>CP054936.1:5536352-8255570 GCA_013364255.1 Streptomyces seoulensis
AAGCGCCAGTAAACGGCGGTGGTAACTATAACCATCCTAAGGTAGCGAAATTCCTTGTCGGGTAAGTTCCGACCTGCACGAATGGCGTAACGACTTCTCGACTGTCTCAACCATAGGCCCGGTGAAATTGCACTACGAGTAAAGATGCTCGTTTCGCGCAGCAGGACGGAAAGACCCCGGGACCTTTACTACAGTTTGATATTGGTGTTCGGTTCGGCTTGTGTAGGATAGCTGGGAGACTGTGAAGCAGGCACGCCAGTGTTTGTGGAGTCGTCGTTGAAATACCAGTCTGGTCGTGCTGGATGTCTAACCTGGGTCCGTGATCCGGATCAGGGACAGTGTCTGATGGGTAGTTTAACTGGGGCGGTTGCCTCCTAAAGAGTAACGGAGGCGCCCAAAGGTTCCCTCAGCCTGGTTGGCAATCAGGTGTTGAGTGTAAGTGCACAAGGGAGCTTGACTGTGAGACCGACGGGTCGAGCAGGGACGAAAGTCGGGACTAGTGATCCGGCGGTGGCTTGTGGAAGCGCCGTCGCTCAACGGATAAAAGGTACCCCGGGGATAACAGGCTGATCTTCCCCAAGAGTCCATATCGACGGGATGGTTTGGCACCTCGATGTCGGCTCGTCGCATCCTGGGGCTGGAGTCGGTCCCAAGGGTTGGGCTGTTCGCCCATTAAAGCGGTACGCGAGCTGGGTTTAGAACGTCGTGAGACAGTTCGGTCCCTATCCGCTGTGCGCGTAGGAGTCTTGAGAAGGGCTGTCCCTAGTACGAGAGGACCGGGACGGACGAACCTCTGGTGTGCCAGTTGTCCTGCCAAGGGCATGGCTGGTTGGCTACGTTCGGGAGGGATAACCGCTGAAAGCATCTAAGCGGGAAGCCTGCTTCGAGATGAGGACTCCCACCCACTTGATGGGGTAAGGCTCCCAGTAGACGACTGGGTTGATAGGCCGGATCTGGAAGCACGGTAACGTGTGGAGGTGACCGGTACTAATAGGCCGAGGGCTTGTCCTCAGTTGCTCGCGTCCACTGTGTTGGTTCTGAAACCACGAACAACCCCATGCCAGGTCACGGCATGGTGCGGTTGACAGTTTCATAGTGTTTCGGTGGTCATAGCGTGAGGGAAACGCCCGGTTACATTCCGAACCCGGAAGCTAAGCCTTACAGCGCCGATGGTACTGCAGGGGGGACCCTGTGGGAGAGTAGGACACCGCCGAACAAATTTTAGGGAAAACCCCGCACCGTATGGTGCGGGGTTTTCTGCGTTTAGGATCCTGATATGCGTCACGACCTCATCCTTTTCGACAACGACGGCGTCCTCGTCGACAGCGAGCCGATCTCCAACCGGCTGCTGGCCGAGTACCTCACCGAGCTGGGACACCCCACCTCGTACGAGGACTCCCTCCGCGACTACATGGGGGCGGCGATGCACCGGATCCACGACCTGGTCCTGGAGCGCACCGGCCGGCGGCTCCCCGACGACTTCGACGATGTGTTCCACGCCCGCGTCTTCGCCGCGTTCGAACGGGAGTTGAAGCCGGTGCCCGGCGCCGCCGAGGTACTGGAGAAGCTGGCCGCCGAGGGGCGGCCGTACTGCGTCGCTTCGTCCGGGAGCCATCAGCGGATCAGGGTCGGGCACCGTACGACCGGGCTCGACCGGTGGTTCGAGGACGACCGCCTCTTCAGCTCCCAGGACGTCGGCCGGGGCAAGCCGGCGCCCGACCTGTTCCTGCACGCCGCCGAGCGCATGGGCGTCGCGCCCGAGAGGTGCCTCGTGGTCGAGGACTCCCCGCTGGGCGTGCGGGCCGCCCGGGCGGCCGGGATGGACGTGTACGGGTTCACCGCGATGACACCGGCCGACCGGCTCGCCGGGGCCACCGAACTCTTCGCCGACATGGGGCGGTTGGCCGACCTGCTGGGATGAGCGCCGGCATGACCCCGGCCACCCGCGAGGCACTGACATTTGTCACGCGGACCTCCGGACGATCGTTCCTACCGGCGCACCCCGCCCGGCGGCGAAGCTGAGGGCATGACGAAGAACACGGGGAACCAGAGCAGCGACAACCAGCAGCCGAGCGTGCTCGACAACTTCAGGCCGCTCATCCTGGACGTGGCGGTGCCGCTCGGCTCGTACTACCTCTTCCGGGACGGGCTCGGCATGAGCACCTTCGCCGCCCTGGCCTGGAGCAGCGCGGTGCCCGCGGCGCGGACCGTGTGGAGCCTGGTCAGGGAGCGCCGCACCAACGCCCTGGCGGGCCTGATCCTGGTCGTCAACGCCGTCTCGCTGCTGCTGAGCTTCGTCACCGGCGACCCGCGGCTGATGCTGGCCAAGGACAGCGGCATCAGCAGCACCGTCGCCCTCGGCATCCTGGTCTCCGTGGCGCTCGGCAAGCCGATGATGACCGCCGGGATGAAGCCCTTCCTGGTGAAGGGCGACGCGGCCAAGGAGGCCGCCTGGCAGCGGCTCGTGGCGGGCGGGTCGGTCCGGTCGGCGGCGTTCCGGAGCAAGGAGCGCGTCTTCTCCCTCGTCTGGGGGCTGGCGCTGCTGGCCGAGTGCGTGGCGCGGGTCGTCGGGGCGTACACGGTCCCGGTGGACACGATGGTCTGGCTCGGCACGGTCATCATGGTCGGCGCGATGGCGGTCGCCTTCTGGTTCGGCGGCGGGCTGGCCGTCGTACCGATGGAGCGCATGCTGGCCGCGGAGGTCGAGGCGACCCCGGACACCTGGGACGCCTCGGACGCCGCCGAGACGGCCGAGACGGCCGGTGCGGCCGGGGTGCGGCAGCCCGCCGAGCGGCCCACCGCGTCGCTCGCCGCCTGAAGCTGAAGGAAATTCATCTTCTGTGGATCTACCCACAGGTAGCCCAGGGCCCTACGCTCGCCGCCATGACAGAAGTGCTGCGGCGCGGTAGGGCCTCTCTGGCGTTCTCTTTCTTCGCCCAGGGCGCCGCCTTCGCACTGCTCGTGACGCGTATCCCGGCCATCCAGGACCGCTACGGCATGTCCGACAGCCTGCTGCCGGTGTTCCTGGCCGCCGTGCCGATCCTGGCCGGCGTCGGCAGCGTGACGACCGAGCACCTGGTGCGGCGGATACCGCCGAGCCGGGTGCTGCGCTGGTCCCAGCCGGTCGCCCTGCTGGCCCTGCTCGCGGTGGGCGCCGGGAACGGGATAGCCGCCCTCGCGGTCGCGCTCGGGGTGTTCGGACTCGCGGTGGGCGCGCTGGACGCGTCGATGAACATGCTCGGCGTGAGCCTCCAGCGCTCCTACGGCCGCAGCATCATGCTCAGCTTCCACGCCGCCTACAGCCTCGGCGGCATCATGGGGGCCTCGCTGGCCTGGGCGGGGGCGCACTGGCACCTGGCGCTGTGGGTGTCGTACCTGCCGGTGGTGGCGGTGCTGCTGCCGGCGGTGCTGACCGGCAGCCGGTGGTACGTCGACGCGGCCGACGCGGAGCCGGCGGGCCAGGCGGGCGCGGGCGGCGCCGGGGCGGCCGGTTCCGTCGTCTTCAAGGCGCTGCTGCCGCTCTGCCTGGTGATGACCTTCGCCTACATCGGCGACTCGACCGTCTCCAACTGGAGCGCCAAGTACCTCCAGGACACCCTGGGCAGCTCCGAGCAGCTGGCGACCGTGCCGTACAACGTCTACATGGTCACCACGCTGCTGGGGCGGGCGATCGGGGACGTGGGGGTGCGGCGGTTCGGGGCGGCGGCGGTGGTCCGGCTGGGCTCGCTGGTGGCGGCGCTCGGGTTCGCGGTGGTGGCCGGGGCGCCGGGGGCCTGGGCGGGCATGCTCGGCTTCACCCTGCTGGGCCTCGGGCTCTGCGTACTGGTGCCGCAGACCTTCGCGGCGGCCGGCCGGCTGTTCCCCGGCTCCTCCGACGCGGCGATCGCCCGGCTGAACATCTTCAACTACGTCGGTTTCCTGGTCGGCTCGCCGCTCGTCGGGGCGCTCGGCGACGCGTGGAGCTACCGCGGGGCGATGCTGGTGCCGATGGCGCTGGTGCTGGTGACGCTGGTGTACGCCGGGTCGTTCGCGCCCGGCGAGGACCGATACGGTGGCGGGCATGAGCGGCCGCGCACAGCTGATGTGGGACGAGGCGGTAACGGGGTATGACTTCGGGCCGGACCACCCGATGGACCCGGTCCGTCTCGCCCTGACCCGCAAACTGGTCGGCGCCCTGGGGCTCGACCGCGAGGTGCCGCTGGTGGCGGCCAGGCCGGCCGGGGAGTCGACGCTGCGGCTGGTCCACCGCCAGGACTACATCGACGCGGTCAAGGCCGCCTCGGCCGACCCGGCGGCGGCGGACGGCACGTACGGGCTCGGCACGCTGGACGATCCGGCGTTCGCCGGGATGCACCAGGTCTCCGCGCTGATCGCGGGCCAGTCGGTGGGGGCCGCCGAGGCGGTGTGGCGCGGGGACGCGCTGCACGCGGTGAACTTCACCGGCGGCCTGCACCACGCGATGCCCGGCTCCGCCTCCGGGTTCTGCGTCTACAACGACGCGGCGCTGGCCGTCGCCCGGCTCCTCGAACTCGGCGCCGAGCGGGTCGCGTACGTCGACGTCGACGTGCACCACGGGGACGGCGTGCAGGCGGCGTTCTGGGAGGACCCGCGGGTGCTGACCGTCTCCCTGCACGAGCACCCGCAGACGCTGTTCCCGCAGACCGGCTGGCCGGCCGAGACCGGCGCCGACTCCGCCGAGGGCTCCGCGGTGAACATCGCGCTGCCCGCCGGGACCGGGGACGCGGGATGGCTGCGGGCGTTCCACGCGGTGGTGCCCGAGCTGCTCGCGGACTTCCGGCCCCAGGTGCTGGTGACGCAGCACGGCGCCGACACGCACTTCGAGGACCCGCTGGCGCACCTGGCGGTGTCGCTGGACGCGCAGCGGACGGTGCAGGTCGCCTGCCACGAGCTGGCGCACGAGCACGCCGACGGGCGCTGGGTGGCGCTGGGCGGGGGCGGCTACGCGGTGGTGGAGGTCGTCCCGCGCTCGTGGACGCATCTGGTGGGCATCGCGGCGGGGCGGCCGGTGGCGCCGGAGACGGTGATCCCGGAGAGCTGGCGGCAGGAAGTGTACGCGCGGACCCGGCAGTTGGGGCCGATGCGGATGACGGACGGGCGGTGGCCGGTGTCCTTCGCCGAGTGGGAGGCGGGGTACGACCCGGCCGACCGCCTGGACCAGGCGATCCTGGCGACCCGGCGGGCCGCGTTCCCGCTGCGCGGCCTGCTGCCGTAGCGGCCGCGGTGGACCGGGACACCTTCTCGGTCCCTCGGCGGACCGGGGCGCCCCGCCGCGCGCTGCCACCCCGTCCGTACGCCGACCGTGCGGTGTTTTCCCGTTCCCGTCCCGGCGGTGCGGGGCGTCCGTCAGCATCGCACCCGTGTCGAGCACCCGTACCGCACCGCGCGACCGCCTGCGCGGTCATCTGCTGGCGACCCGGCTGGCCGGGCCCGTGGCCACCACCCGGGAGACGAGCCTGCGCAGCTACCGGCTGTTCGCGGCCCGGGACCCCCGCGCGTTGATCGGGATCGATCCCGTGTGGGACTGGCGGCAGTCGGATCTGATCGAACTGATGGCTGAGAAGTGCGGCGTTTCGGCCGACCCGGAGCACACCTTCGGCCATGATGTGATTGACCCGGAACTGACCTTGGCGGCCCTGGACGCCTTCGCCGACCGGCTGCGCGAGGTCGCCCGGCGCGCCGCGCCCGTCCTGCTGGGCACCGGGCACCCGCATCGACTGCTGGGTTTCTACGCCGGGTTGGCCGCCGCCCTGTCGGCGGCGGGATGTGTCGTCCTGCGTCCGGCGCAGGGTCTCTGTGTCGACATATTGACCCGGTTCGGTCTACGCACGCACCGCCTGGAGTACGTAGGGGGCGTCGGCTTCATGCGGCCCTGGGGCGCCGAACGCACCGGTGGTGAGCCGGGCGCGCACACCCATTCCCCGCTGCCGGTCCGGCTCGCCCTCGACGCGGCGGCCGACGCCGGCGGACCCCTGCCGGAGCTGGTGATCGGGGACCACGGCTGGGTCTGCGGAGCAGGTCAGCTGGGGTTCGAGGCGATGGGTCCGGCCGATGTGGACGACCCCGCCCTGTTCGTCGGACAGGCGGAGGGGCGCGTGTCCGTCGTGGTCCCGCTCGACGACGCCGTACGGACCGCCTACTACCGCCCGCTCACCCGCTACGTACTCAATCGAGCGTGTCTGTCACCGTAGGCCGCCGATGGGTGCACCTCTTCCCCACTCGCATCACCCGCCCCTACATTGGGGAGTGAGCACGCAGCGACGAAGAGTCACCGGAAGGGGAAGCCGGTGGCCGTCGAGTGCGGAAGGTGCAGGTGTGTCATGGCTGCAGCTGGCGAGAGGCCTCTCACCGAGGTTCAGTTCCTCACCGTGGCGGAAGTCGCCTCGGTGATGCGAGTGTCGAAGATGACCGTGTACCGCCTGGTGCACAGCGGTCATCTGCCCGCGATCCGGGTCGGGAGGTCCTTCCGCGTCCCGGAGCAAGCGGTTCACGAGTACCTTCGCGAGAGCTATGTGGGGGTGGAAACCGCCTGACGATCGCCTCGATTAACGGCCTCAGCACTCGGGCGGGTAGGCTAGCCCCTCGTAGGTCGTGTGGGCCCATGGCGCCCAAACACCGAGTGATGAGAAGTGAGCGAGGGTAGTCGTGGGCTCTGTTATCAAGAAGCGGCGCAAGCGGATGGCCAAGAAGAAGCACCGCAAGCTGCTGAAGCGCACCCGCGTCCAGCGTCGCAACAAGAAGTAGTGACGCCGGTCGCCACGCTTTAGTGCGCGACAACGCGAGAGCGTGTCCGCAGCCCCTCACCGGATCCGGTGGGGGGCTGCGCCTTTTCCGGCCGCGTCTTTTTCCGTCCGGGCCACGACCGTCACCTCCCGCAGTCGGCGGCCATCGCAGCGCAACATGGAACCGGTAGGTTGGCGGCAGTCGGGGAACGCGGCAGTGACCGGACGCCGACATCCTGGTGCCGCGGACCGGGTGCCGCGGACCGGGTGCCGGGAGCGGTACCGGAATCCGGGTACCGGTACCGGTGCCGGAACCAGCCGCTGGAAGAAAGGCGCTGATCTTGGGACAGGTCGTGCTCGTGACCGGAGCGGCCCGCCCGCTGGCCGGCCGGTTCGTCCGGCGCGTCCAGCGCGATCCGCAGGTGGACCGGGTCGTCGCCGTGGACGTGGTCCCGCCCGAGCACCATCTGGGCGGCGCGGACTTCGTGCAGGCGGACATCCGCCAGCCCACCATGGCGCGGGTGCTGGCCGAGACGGGCGCCGACACGGTGGTCCACCTGGACGTGACGGGCATGGCGCTGGGCGGCGGCGGCCGGGCCACGGTCAAGGAGACCAACGTCATCGGCACCATGCAACTGCTCGGCGCCTGCCAGAAGTCCCCGAACGTGCGCCGCCTGGTGGTGAAGTCCTCCACCAACGTCTACGGCTCCGCGCCCCGCGACCCGGCGGTGTTCACCGAGACCACTCCCGCCAAGTCCCTGCCCAGCGGCGGCTTCGCCAAGGACGCGGTCGAGGTCGAGGGCTATGTGCGCGGCTTCGCGCGGCGGCGGCCGGACGTGGCCGTGTGCGTGCTGAGGTTCGCCAACATCCTCGGCCCCACGGCGGAGACCCCGCTCGCCGCCTACTTCGCGCTGCCGGTCCTGCCGACGGTGCTCGGCTACGACCCGCGCCTCCAGTTCACCCACGAGGACGACGTGATCGAGGTGCTGCGGCTCGCCGCGCACGAGGCCCGGCGCGGCACGCTCAACAGCGGCACGTTCAACATCGCCGGGGACGGGGTGCTGCTGCTCTCCCAGTGCGCCCGGCGGCTCGGCCGGCCCACCGTGCCGCTGTTGCTGCCCGCGGTCACCTGGGCGGGCTCGCTGGTGCGTACGCTGGGGATGACGGACTTCTCACCGGAGCAGATCCGACTGCTCACCCACGGCCGGGTCGTCGCCACGCACGAGATGCGCGGCACGCTCGGCTTCCAGCCCCGGTACACCACCGCGGAGACCTTCGCCGACTTCGCCCGCGGCCGCGGTCCCGGACTGCTGCCGCCCGCGGCCCTGGCAGGGGCCGTCGACCGGATCGCCGCCCTGTCCCACCGGGCCGGGGGCCACCTTTCGACGCAGAGCGCCAACTGAGGAGAGCGGCAACGATGGCGGACGCCAAGGTCATTCCGTTCGACGACGACCGGTCCCGTGCGGGCGCGGGCCAGCGGCCGGCCCGCCGCCGCGGCCCGTCCGGCCGGCGCACCGGCGGCCCCGCGGGCTCCGCCGGCGACGTCGCGGCGGTCGGCGACGTGCAGCCGCTCCAGGCCCTGGCCGCGGCGCGGGAGGAGGAGGCGGTGAGCACCGCGGACAGCGCCGAGGACCGGCCCGGGAGCCCGGGCGCGGGCGGCGGCGCCGGCACCGCGGACGGCCCGGCGAGCGCCCTGGAGCGGCGGATCGCGAGCGGACTGTCGTTCCTGCGCCGCCGCGTCACCGGCGAGTACGACGTGGACGACTTCGGCTACGACGCCGAGCTGACCGACCAGGTCCTGATGTCGCTGCTGCGCCCGGTGTACGAGAAGTACTTCCGGGTGGAGGTGAAGGGCGTCGAGAACATCCCGAAGGAGGGCGGCGCGCTGATCGTCGCCAACCACTCGGGGACGCTGCCGCTGGACGGCCTGATGATGCAGGTCGCCGTGCACGACCACCATCCGGCCGGGCGTCATCTGCGGCTGCTCGCGGCGGACCTGGTGTTCGTGCTGCCGGTCGTCAACGAGCTGGCCCGCAAGCTCGGTCACACCCTCGCCTGCGCGGAGGACGCGGAACGGCTGCTGGAGCAGGGCGAGCTGGTCGGGGTGATGCCGGAGGGGTTCAAGGGTATCGGCAAGCCGTTCGGCGAACGCTACAAGCTGCAACGTTTCGGCAGGGGCGGTTTCGTCTCCACGGCACTGCGCCAGGGGGTGCCGATCGTGCCGTGCTCGATCGTCGGCGCGGAGGAGATCTACCCGATGATCGGCAACGCCAAGACCCTGGCGCGGCTGCTCGGGTTCCCGTACTTCCCGCTGACGCCGACCTTCCCGTGGCTGGGGCCGCTGGGGCTGGTTCCGCTGCCGACGAAGTGGACGATCCAGTTCGGCGAGCCGATCCCGACGGACGGCTATCCGCCGGAGGCGGCGGAGGACCCGATGCTGATGTTCAACCTCACCGACCAGGTCCGCGAGCAGATCCAGCACACGCTGTACAAGCTGCTGGTGCAGCGCAGGTCGGTCTTCTTCTGAGACCCGCGCCGGAAGCGCCGAGCGCGCCGTACGGCACCGGGCACGCGTACGGCACCGGGACGCCCTCGGTGGAGGAGGGCGCCCCGGCGCCGTAGCCGTGACCCGTACTTCGCGTGGCCCTACTTCGCTTCCTCGTCGTCGATGCCGAGGCCCGGGAGCAGGCCCGGCAGGAGCGGCGGGATCGTCACGTCGGGACCGGTGGCGGGGGACCGGCCGGCGGACGGCGAGGTGCTGCCGCTGGGCTTGGGCGGGTCGAGCAGACCGCCGGCCGCGCCGCCGATCAGGCCCTCGTCGCTCTCGCCGCCGGACCCGGCCGAGGCGCTGGGGCTGCCGCCGGCCGACTGGCGCCCGCTGGACGGCGTGCCGCCGCCGGCGCTGGGCGAGGCGGTCCTGCCAGGGTGGCGGGTGTGCGCGGAGGCGCTGGGGCCGGCGCCGTGCCGCTTGCCGTCGCCGGGCGTGGCCGTGGGCTCGGGCAGCAGCGACTGGAGCGGGGCGACCTCTTCGTCTATGGCGGCGAAGACCGACGACACCTCGTCGCCGACGTCGCCGAGCTGCACGGGCAGCCGCTCCCGCAGGGCGCCCCACGCCTCGCGATGGGACCGGGAGAAGGCGGACAGGGCCCGGATGGGACCCAGGGAGTCGGGGTCGCGCTCGTACGCCTCGTGCAGCAGGCGGTGGCCCTCGGCCGCGTCGTGCCGCATCCCGGACAGGGTGCGGCGGATCTCGGCGACGTCCTCGTGGTCGAGGTGTCCGGCGCGGTCGCGCTCCATCAGCCGGCGGGCCTCGCTGAGCCGGGTGCCGGCCAGGTCCAGATAGGCCTGGCCCTGCTCGTCGGCGCCGTCGGTCAGATAGGTGAGCTTGAAGTCCTCTATGCCGCGCTTGAGGCCGTAGAGCGAGTCACCGGGGAGGGCGTCGGAGCTGGCGGCGGCCACTCCGCCGAACGCTCCCGCGGCCACTCCGACGCTGAGCCCGCCCGCGGCCAGGCCCTTCGCCAGCCGGCCGCGCGGCCGCAGTTTGCCCAGTCCGCTCGCCCGGTGGGCGCCGTGGGCCCGATGGGAACGCTGCCCGGGCAGTGCGGAAAGCTCCCTCGCCTCGCCCGCGGCGGTGCCCTCCTGGAGCATGGCCTCCATCGCGGCCACCAGTTGCGCCCGCTGCGCGACCTTGACCTCGGGATCCAGCTCGGGCCGGGGCAGCGCGCCGAGACCGGTGGCGAGGGCCAGCAGCGGGCCCTGCTCGGTCCGGTCCGCCGCCGCCGGCCACGGAGCGGGTCCTTCGGACTGCTCGGCCGCCGCGCCCCGGTCGGACGACTCCTCCAGGGCCTGGGCGAAGGCGTTCGCCCGCCGGTGCGCCGATACGTTCGCGATCACTGGCGGCACCTCCTCTCGTCATGACGGTCGACTCCCCAGGGGACCTGAGGGTTGCACACCGGCGACCGCCGCCACCCGGACGAGTGATCAGCGTGGGCCAAGGCGTGACCGCAGGGAGCCTGTATCCCGCACAACGAGCGGCTCGGCACTTCGGTTACGGATGTCCGGGGATCGGATCGGGAACGTCAACCCGCGTCGTCAATCGGCGAGTTGGCGGTCGTCCGGCCGGGACGGTCAGCGGGCGTCCTCCGGCAGCAGCCGGGCCAGGGTGCGCACGGCGCGGTACTGCAGGGTCTTGATCGCGCCCTCGTTCTTGCCCATCACCCGGGCGGTCTCGGCGACCGAGAGGCCCTGGAGGAAGCGGAGCGTGACGCACTCCTGCTGCTGCGGGTTGAGCCGGCGCACGGCGTCGAGCAGGGCGGCGTTGGACAGGGACTCCAGGACGGAGTCCTCCGGGGAGCGCTCCACCTCGTTGGCGTCGAGCATCTCGCCGGTGGTGACCTCCAGCCGGAAGCGGCTGGACTTGAAGTGGTCGGCGACGAGGTTGCGCGCGATGGTGACCAGCCAGGCGCCGAAGTCGCGGCCCTGCCAGGTGAACGTGCCGATGCGGCGCAGGGCGCGCAGGAAGGTCTCGCTCGTCAGGTCCTCGGCGGTCGCCTTGCCGCCGACCCGGTAGTAGACGTACCGGTAGACCGTGTCGCTGTACTGGTCGTAGAGGCGGCCGAAGGCCTCGGCCTCGCCGGCCTGGGCGCGCTCGACCAGCTCCATCATGCGGGCGCTGTCGCTGTCCGCGGCCGGCCGCCGGACGGCGCCGCCGGCCGCGGGCGGCCGCCCGCGGCGTCCGCCCGCCCGGCCGTCGGCGGTCCGCCGCCCCTCGACCACGGCGCTGCGCGCGGGTCCCTGCTCCAGGCCGTCGGCCAGCGCGTAGCACGGTCCTACGGGTGCGGCGGTGGCGAAGGCGGGGCCGGCGTACGCGGTGGGGACAAGACCGCGCAGCAGCTCCAGGACCGTGGCGCGGAGCGTAGCCAGGCCCGAGGCGTCAACCCCGACGTGTGGGTACACGGGACTCCCAGAGGCAGAGCTTCCATCACGTGCAGTGCGGAACCGTTCACCCGTCGTAGCGACGGAGGGATATCGGTTTGCGTCTGAGGAGAATAACGCTTCGTGCAGGGGCTGCTACACCGAGTTGCTCAAATCATCGATTACGTCGTTTCCGTTACCGTTTGACGCCCGATCAGGTGCCTGAGAGCGACCATTCGCTGATCGATTCGGTTCGGGTTCGGGATAAGTCGCGGACGGGTTGTGGCGGTGTACCGCCAAGGGGTATGGCCAGGGCGGTGAGCGGGTGCGTTCGCCCGTTCGACCGGAATCCGGTGTGGCGGCGCGGCGGTGACCGGTACGGCGCACGAGCGGTCACGGGTGACGGCGGTCACGGGAGGTGGCAGTCACAGGAAACGGCGGTCACGGGAGGTGGCGGTCGCGTGCCGCGTCGCCGGGGCGGCGACACCGGGCCGGTGGCGGCGCGTCAGCGGCGGCGGCGGTGCAGGGCGATGGCCGCCGCGGTGCCGCCGGCGACCGCGCCGACGCCGGCCGCCGCCGGGATGCCGACCTTCGCCGCCTTGCGGCCGGTGCGGTAGTCGCGCAGCCGCCAGTCCATCTCGCGGGCGTGCCGGCGCAGTTTGGCGTCGGGGTTGATGGCGTAGGGGTGGCCGACCAGCGACAGCATGGGGATGTCGTTGTGCGAGTCGCTGTAGGCGGCGCACCGGGACAGGTGCAGGCCCTCGGCCGAGGCCAGCGCGCGCACCGCCTCCGCCTTGGCGGGGCCGTGCAGCGGTTCGCCGACGAGGCGGCCGGTGTAGACGCCGGCGACGGACTCGGCGACCGTGCCGAGCGCGCCGGTCAGGCCGAGGCGGCGGGAGATCACCTGGGCGATCTCCACGGGCGCGGCGGTGACCAGCCACACCTTCTGCCCGGCGTCCAGGTGGGCCTGGGCCAGCGCCCGGGTGCCCGGCCAGATGCGCTCGGCCATGTACTCGTCGTAGATCTCCTCGCCGATCGACTTCAGCTCGGAGACGCGGTGGCCCTTGACGATGGAGAGCGCCGAGTCGCGGACGTCCTGCATGTGCTCGGGGTCCTCGACCCCGGCCAGCCGGAACCACGCCTGCTGCCAGGCGAACCGGGCGAGGTCGCGGGTCTCGAAGAACTTCCGCTTGTACAGGCCCCGGCCGAAGTGGAAGAGGGCGGCGCCCTGCATGACGGTGTTGTCGAGGTCGAAGAAGGCGGCGGCGCGCTCGTCGCCGTGCACCGGGAACTCGGCCTCCCGCGGTGGCGGCGGCGCGGTCTCCTGCGAGGACTTGCGCGCGGCCTCCGCCGAAGCCTCGCCTGCCAACACGCTCCGCGCCGTGGCGGAGCGCCTACGGGGGGTGAGCCATCCGAGAGCGGCCATGGCGTGAGCATAGCCAGTCTGTTCGGTGCTTCCGGAGCCGCGAGGTGCGAAGGCCGTGAACTCTGGACGACGAGTCGCCCGCCGGGCGGCGGGGCGTGGTGACGGGGAGGGCGAGAATGGCCCGTATGAGTCCGTTGTTTCGTCGTAAGCCGGCCGCGTCCGCCGACCGGGTCGTCACCCTCGTCCGCAAGCCCGGCTGCCATCTGTGCGACGACGCGCAGGCCGTCGTGGAGAAGGTGTGCGCCGAGGTCGGGGCGCGCTGGGAGCCGAAGGACATCACCGAGGACCGGGAGCTGCACGACCGGTACTGGGAGCAGATCCCGGTGGTGCTGATCGACGGCGAGCAGCACACGTTCTGGCGGGTGAACGAGGAGCGGCTGCGCAAGGCGCTCACCGGCTGAGGCCGGTGTGCGGGCGGCCGGGCGACGGCCGGGTGGCGGCTGAGCGGTGGCCGGGTGGCGGCTGAGCGGCGGCCGGGTGGCCGTGGGCCGGATCACGGACGCACCGGTGACGGGTGATCAAGACTGACCGGTGAGTACAAACTGACCGAAATTCGCTTAGGATCGACGGCGACTTGGTCTCGGGGGCGGGGATCGTAGAGGAGAGTGTGCGATTTTGCCCCCAACAAAGAAGGAACGCGGCCGTGAGTGCGCCGGTTCCACGCTGGAGCGCCGGGGGCGCGTGACCCCGGTCACGTTGGCCGGGCAAATCGGACACCATCTTTGTGCACGCGTTCACAAAGACATAGCCTGCTTCCGACGGGGCGGTCCGGGGACGTATGACCGCCCGAAGCCCCGCTCTACCCGCAGGAGCACCGTGGCAACTGGCCGAACTCACCGACCGGCGACCCGTAGCCGAGGAATTCCCGAGGCCACCGTCGCCCGCCTTCCGCTGTACCTCCGAGCCCTGACCGCGCTGTCGGAGCGCTCGGTGCCCACGGTCTCCTCCGAGGAGCTCGCGGCCGCGGCGGGCGTCAACTCCGCCAAACTGCGCAAGGACTTCTCCTACCTCGGTTCCTACGGGACCCGGGGCGTCGGCTACGACGTCGAGTATCTCGTCTACCAGATCTCCCGCGAGCTGGGCCTGACCCAGGACTGGCCGGTTGTGATCGTCGGTATCGGAAACCTCGGCGCGGCCCTCGCCAACTACGGCGGTTTCGCCTCCCGCGGCTTCCGCGTCGCCGCCCTGATCGACGCCGACCCCGCGATGGCCGGCAAGCCCGTCGCCGGCATCCCCGTCCAGCACACCGACGACCTGGAGCGGATCATCCAGGACAACGGCGTGTCGATCGGCGTGATCGCCACCCCCGCGGGCGCCGCCCAGCCGGTCTGCGACCGGCTCGTCGCCGCCGGGGTGACCTCCATCCTGAACTTCGCGCCGACCGTGCTGAACGTCCCCGAGGGCGTCGACGTGCGCAAGGTCGACCTCTCCATCGAGCTGCAGATCCTCGCCTTCCACGAGCAGCGCAAGGCCGGCGAGGAGGCCGCCGCCGACGGCGCGCTGCCCCCCGCGGGCGCCGCCGCCCGCAAGGCCGCCCAGGCCGACCAGGGACCCGACGGGGCCGCGCCCGCCGTGATGCCGGCATGAGCCTGCTCGTCGTCGGCCTGAGCCACCGCAGCGCCCCGGTCAGCGTCCTGGAACGCGCCTCGCTGAACGAGGACGACCGGATCAAGCTGCTCCAGGACACCGTGGCCGCGGAGCCCGCCGCCGAGGCCGCCGTCCTGGCCACCTGCAACCGCATCGAGCTGTACGCGGACGTGGACAAGTTCCACGCCGGCGTCGCCGAGCTGTCCACGCTGCTCGCCCAGCACAGCGGGGTCGGCCTGGACGAGCTGACTCCCTATCTGTACGTGCACTACGAGGACCGCGCCGTCCACCACCTGTTCTCGGTGGCCTGCGGCCTGGACTCGATGGTCGTCGGCGAGGGGCAGATCCTCGGCCAGATAAAGGACTCCCTGGCCCGCGCCCAGGAACTGCACACCGCCGGCCGGCTGCTCAACGACCTGTTCCAGCAGGGCCTGCGGGTCGGCAAGCGCGCCCACTCCGAGACCGGCATCGACCGCGCCGGGCAGTCCCTGGTCACCTTCGGCCTGGAGCAGCTGTCCCACGGCGCCGACGTCGAGGTCTGGGCGCACGGCAAGAGGGCCCTGGTCATCGGCGCCGGTTCGATGTCGTCGCTGGCCGCGGCCACGCTGGCGCGGGCCGGGGTCGGCGAGATCGTGATCGCCAACCGCACCGCGGAGCGCGCCGAGCGGCTGGCCCGGATCCTCTCCGAGGGCGACGACACGCACGTGTCGGCCCGCGCGGTACCGATGGACGCGGTGCCGGCCGAGCTGACACGTGCAGACATCGCCGTCTCCTGCACCGGGGCCACCGGCCTGGTGCTGACCGCCGAGACGATCGCCGCCGCCCTGGAGGGCCGCACCGGCGCGCCCGCCGCCGTCGCCGAGCCGGCCGGTGAGGCGTCCGGCGAGGCGGCCGGGGACGGCCGTACGCCGGTGAAGGCCGCGCGCGGCGACGTGCGCGAGACGCCGCTGCCGCCCGCCACCGTCGGCGAGGACGGCTGCCCGCTGGACCTCGCCACCGTGGAGGCCGGCTTCTCGCTGCTGGGCGAGTCCGCGGTCGCCGGCATCGACGCGGCCGCGCTGGAGCAGCACGGCACCTGGGTGGACAACGGCACCGTGGACCGCCGGGAGGCGGCCGAGGGCGGTGTCGAGGCCGACGCGGAGCTGATCACCGCGCTCGCCGCGACCGCCGCCACCGCCGGCCGCGTCCCCGAGCGCCGCAAGCCGGAGCCGGCGCCCCTGGCGCCGCGCCCCGAACCGGTCCTGTACGTGCTGGACCTGGCGATGCCGCGCGACGTGGACGCGGCGGTGCACCGGCTGGCCGGGGCGCGCCTGGTGGACATCGAGTCGCTGGCCGGGGCGTCCGCGGACGCGCCGATGGCCGCCGACGTCGACCAGGTCCGCCGGATCGTCTCCGACGAGGTCGCCGCCTTCGGGGCGGCGCAGCGCGCGGCGCACATCACGCCCACCGTGGTCGCCCTGCGCACCATGGCCGCCGACGTCGTCAGCAGCGAGATCGCCCGCCTGGAAGGGCGGCTGCCCGGCCTGGACGGCAAGCACCGGGCGGAGATCACCCAGACCGTGCGCCGGGTGGTGGACAAGCTGCTGCACGCGCCGACCGTGCGGGTCAAGCAGCTCGCGGCCGAGCCCGGCGGCGCCGGGTACGCGGACGCGCTGCGCACCCTGTTCGACCTGGACCCCGAGACGGTGGCCTCCGTCTCCCGGCTCCACGGCGGCGCCGCCGGCGCCGAGCACACCGACGACTTCGACCAGAACGGCAAGAACCGAGGGCCAGCATGAGTGAGAAGGCACTGAGGCTGGGGACCAGGCGGAGCAAGCTCGCCATGGCCCAGTCCGGGCAGGTGGCCGACGCCGTGAGCCAGGTGACCGGACGGCCCGTCGAGCTCGTCGAGATCACCACCTACGGCGACACCTCCCGCGAACACCTGGCACAGATCGGCGGCACCGGCGTGTTCGTCGCGGCGCTGCGCGAGGCGCTGGCGCGGGGCGAGGTGGACTTCGCGGTTCACTCGCTCAAGGACCTCCCCACGGCGCAGCCCGCGGACCTGGTCCTGGCCGCCATACCCGAGCGCGAGGACCCGCGGGACGTCCTGGTCGCCCGGGACGCGCTGAAGTTCGCCGACCTGCCGCGCGGCGCGCGGGTGGGCACCGGCTCGCCGCGCCGCATGGCGCAGCTGAACGCGTACGCCCGCGCCCACGGCCTGGACGTCGAGACGGTCCCGATCCGGGGCAACGTCGACACCCGCATCGGGTTCGTGCACAGCGGCGAACTCGACGCGGTCGTCCTGGCCGCCGCCGGTCTCAACCGGCTCGGCCGCGGCGACGAAGTGACCGACTTCCTGTCGGTCGACACCGTTTTGCCCGCCCCCGGCCAGGGGGCCCTGGCGATCGAGTGCACCGCGGCCGACGCGGACCTCGTCGCCGCGCTCGCCCAGCTCGACGACCCGTACACCCGGGCCGCCGTGACGGCCGAGCGTTCGCTGCTCGCCGCCCTGGAGGCCGGTTGCAGCGCGCCCGTGGGCGCGTTGGCCGACGCTCCCCCGACCTCGGCTCGGCCCGAGCGGGGGGCCCAGGCCGACGGGCAGATTGTCAAGGAAATGCGCCTGCGCGGCGTCGTCGGCACCACCGACGGCTCGACGCTGGTGCAGTTGTCCACCACCGGTCCCGTACCCCGGACGCACCACGATGCGATGGCGCTCGGTCGCGAACTCGCCACCGAGATGCTCGCCCGGGGCGCGGCCGGTCTGATGGGGGAGCGAGCACTTTGAGCCCCACCACCCTTCCCGCCGGTCCGGAACACGGGCACGTCACCTTCCTGGGTGCCGGACCCGGAGATCCGGGACTGCTGACACTGCGCGCCGTGGAGGCGCTGGCGAACGCGGACGTCCTCGTCGCCGAGCACGAGGTGCTCGACGTCGTGCGCACGCACGCCCGAGCGGGCGTCACCGTCGTGCACACGGATCCGGATCCGTCGACGAACCCCGTTCCGGGCACGGGCGCACCTCAGCTGACAGTCGTTGACGGCACGTCAGCAACCGTTGGGGTCCCGGCGATCCGGGATGCCGCACATCTTGTCATGGAGGCCGCGCGCGGCGGCAGGCGGGTCGTCCGTGCGGTGACCGGAGACCCCGGGCTCGACACGGACGCCGCCGCCGAGATGCTCGCCTGCGCCGCCGCCGGCGTCCCCTTCGAGGTGGTCCCCGGCATCGCGAGCGCCGTCGGCGTGCCCGCGTACGCCGGTGTGCCGCTGCGCGACGCGGAGGGCACCGACGTACGGTTCGTCGACGCCCGCACCGCCTCGGGCCGCTGCTGGACCGAGGTCGGCGCCTCCGACGGCACCGTCGTGGTCTCCACGACGCTGGACGCGGTGGCCGCCGCGGCCGGTGAGCTGGTGTCGGCCGGCCGCAAGCCGGACACCCCGATGACGGTCACCGTCGGCGGCACGACCACTCGTCAGCGCACCTGGACGGCCACCCTCGGGACGGTCGCCCAGACGCTGAAGCAGGCCAAGGTGCTGCCGTCCCCGGACGGCGGCCGGCCGGTGATAGCCGTGGTCGGCGAGCGCAGCGCGGCCGCGCAGCGCGACCGGCTGTCGTGGTTCGAGTCCAAGGCGCTGTTCGGCTGGAAGGTCCTGGTGCCGCGCACCAAGGAGCAGGCCGCCTCGCTCTCCGACCAGCTGCGCTCCTACGGCGCGGTGCCGCACGAGGTGCCGACGATCGCCGTGGAGCCGCCGCGCACGCCCCAGCAGATGGAGCGCGCGGTCAAGGGCCTGGTCACCGGCCGCTACGAGTGGATCGCGTTCACCAGCGTCAACGCCGTCAAGGCGGTCCGCGAGAAGTTCGAGGAGTACGGCCTGGACGCGCGCGCCTTCGCGGGCATCAAGGTCGCGGCGGTGGGCGAGCAGACCGCCAAGGCGCTGATCGCCTTCGGCGTGAAGCCGGACCTGGTGCCCAGCGGCGAGCAGTCCGCCGCCGGGCTGCTGGAGGACTGGCCGCCCTACGACCCGGTCTTCGACCCGATCGACCGCGTCTTCCTGCCGCGTGCCGACATCGCCACGGAGACGCTGGTCGCCGGGCTGATCGAGCTGGGCTGGGAGGTGGACGACGTCACGGCGTACCGCACCGTGCGCGCCTCGCCGCCGCCGGCGGACACCCGCGAGGCGATCAAGGGCGGCGGCTTCGACGCGGTCCTGTTCACCTCGTCCTCCACGGTCCGCAACCTGGTCGGCATCGCGGGCAAGCCGCACAACGTGACGGTGATCGCCTGCATCGGCCCGGCCACCGCGAAGACGGCCGAGGAGCACGGTCTGCGGGTGGATGTGATGGCTCCCGAGCCGTCCGTCCACAAGCTCGCCGAGGCCCTGGCCGACTTCGGCCTGCGCCGCCGCGCCGCCGCCCTGGAGGCCGGCGACCCGGTCACCCGCCCGAGCGAACGCCGCCCGGGAGCCCGCAGGCGCCGGTCCACGACCTGAGGGGCGTGCGCCGAGCGAACGGCGGGGCGCACCGCGTGAGAACGCGGTGCGCCCCGCCGTTTCGCGTCTCCCCCGAAGACGGGCGGCCGCCGTGCTCAGACCAGGGTCGTGAGGCAGAACGGCTGGCCCGAGGGGTCCAGGAGGACGCGCCAGCGGTCGGGGGAGGGCTGGTGGGTGGGGTGGGTGGCGCCTCGGGTGAGGAGGTGGGCCTCGGCCTCGTCCAGGTCGGCGACGCCGATCTCCAGGTGGGCGCGCTTCTCCACCGCCGGGTCCGGCCAGGTGGGCGGGCGGTGGTCGGCGACGCGGCTGAAGCCCAGGCCGGGGGCGCCCTCGCGGGCCAGGAAGACGAAGTCGTCGCTCTCGTAGGCGACCGGCAGGTCGAGCATGTCGCTGTAGAAGCGGGCCAGTTCGGCCGGGTCGGGGCAGTCGAAGGTGACCGCGGCGTAGCGGAACGCGGGGACGGCGGTGGTGTCGGGGTTCTCGGTGCTCATGGGAAGGGACGGTAGGGGGTGACCCGGACAGTTCCGGTCCTGGTCGTGCGGAGGTGTGGAAGACTTCCGCGGTGTGATCGCCGCGTCCGCCCGGCTGTTGCGGCTGCTCGCCGTGCTCGCCACCCGACCGTCCTGGACCGCCGCCGAGCTGGCCGAGCGGACCGCCGTCACCGAGCGGACCGTGCGGCGGGACGTGGCGCGGCTGCGGGAACTCGGCTACGTCGTCGACTCCGAGCCGGGGCCGTGGGGCGGCTACCGGCTGCGGGCCGGCGCCCGGGTGCCGCCGCTGATCCTGGACGACGAAGAAGCGCTCGCGGTGGCCGTGGGGCTGCGCGAGGCCGCGCTCAGCGGCGCCGTCGGCGGCGACCAGGCCGCGCTGTCGGCCCTGCTGAAGCTGCGCCAGGTGCTGCCGCGCCGCGTCGCCGACCGGCTGGCCGAAGTGGACGCCGCCTTCGTGCACACGCCCCGCCCCGACGAACCGCAGATCACCGCCGGGCTGCTGCTGGAGCTGGCCGCCGCCTGCCGGGCCGGCGAACGGGCCCGCCTGTCCTACCGCGACGGCGACGGCCGGGCCACCTGCCGCGACGTGGACCCGTACCGCCTCGTGCACACCGGACGCCGCTGGTACTTCGTGGCCCGGGACGTGACGCGCGGCCAGTGGCGCACCTTCCGCGCCGACCGGGTGGAGTGGCTCCAGGGCACCGGGCAGCCGGTGGAACCGGCCGATCCGCCGGACCCGGCGCTCCTCGTCTCCCGCAACATCGCGACCGGGCCCTACCCGATGTACGCCACCGTCCGCCTCCCCGTCGGCCCCGACCGGGCGCTGCGGCTGATCCCCGCCACCGTCGGCGCGCACCGCCCCGACGGCCCGGACGCCACCGTCGTGGACGTCGGCGGCCCCGACCCGGACGGCCTCGCCCGCTACCTGCTCAGCCTCGCCACACCCCTGCGGGTCCTCGCCCCCGACTCCGTACGGCAGGCCCTGCGGCGCCGTACCGCCGAGGTCATGGCCGCCCTGGACGAGGACGGGGCGTCCGACTCGGCGTCGGCAAAGGCACCGGACGGGCGGGCGTAGCGTAGACGGCATGACGAAGTACGGATCCTTCCCCGGCACGCGTCCTCGTCGGCTGCGCACCACCCCCGCCATGCGCCGTATGGTCGCCGAGACCCGGCTGCACCCCGCGGACTTCATCCTCCCCGCGTTCGTCCGCGAGGACGTGAGCGAGCCGGTGCCGATCGCGGCGATGCCCGGCGTCGTCCAGCACACCCGCGACAGCCTGAAGAAGGCCGCCGCGGAGGCCGTGGCCGCCGGGGTCTCCGGGATCATGCTCTTCGGCGTGCCCGAGGAGGCCAAGAAGGACGGCCTCGGCACCGCCGGGACCGACCCGGACGGCATCCTCCAGGTCGCGCTGCGCGACGTGCGCGCCGAGGTCGGCGACGACCTGCTGGTCATGTCCGACCTGTGCCTGGACGAGTTCACCGACCACGGCCACTGCGGTGTCCTGGACGCCGAGGGCCGGGTCGACAACGACGCCACCCTGGAGCGGTACGCCGAGATGGCCCAGGTCCAGGCCGACGCGGGCGCGCACATCGTGGGCCCCAGCGGGATGATGGACGGCCAGATCGGCGTCGTGCGCGACGCGCTGGACCAGATCGGCCGCGAGGACGTGGCGATCCTGGCCTACACGGCCAAGTACTCCTCCGCCTTCTACGGCCCCTTCCGGGAGGCCGTCGGCTCCTCGCTCCAGGGCGACCGCAAGACCTACCAGCAGGACCCGGCGAACACGCGCGAGTCGCTGCGCGAGCTGGAGCTGGACCTGGAGGAGGGCGCCGACCTGGTGATGGTCAAGCCGGCCGGTCCCTACCTCGACATCCTCGCCCGCGTCGCCGACGCCGTCGACGTGCCCGTGGTCGCCTACCAGATCTCCGGCGAGTACTCGATGATCGAGGCCGCCGCCGAGAAGGGCTGGATCGACCGGGACCGCGCCATCCTGGAGACCCTGACCGGCATCAAGCGCGCCGGCGCCCGCAACATCCTCACCTACTGGGCCGTGGAGGCCGCGCAGAAGCTGCGCTGAGCGGGGGTGTCCGCCGGGCGCGGTGCGGAGGCGCAGGTCGGTTCCCGCAGGGACTGGGACGACACCGAGGACGGGCCCTCGTCGCGTACGCCCTCGCCGTCGTTGCAGCCCGTCAGGGCGGCCGACGCGGTCAGTACCAGTACCGCCGCGGCGAGCCGACGGGCACGGGCGGTGGTGGTGGTCCGGGTGGACATGATGAGGAACTCCCGCCCCGCCGCTCAGAAGTCCACGACGTAGTCCATGGTGCTCTGCCAGTACGTCACCGTCAGGCTGTCGTCCACGTAGACGCTCTTGGCGGGCAGCTTCACCGTCGCGATCGAGCCGTCCTGGAACGGGAGCGTCAGGGTGGTCACGGTGTGGCCGTGATCGCCCTCGCCCGACAGCCGCACGCCCGCGTAGCCCGACTCGCCCGGCTCCAGGCTCACCAGCGCCTGCGGCTTGGTCTCCTCGGCCACCGGCGGCACCGACTGCGCCTCGCCGAAGCGGGCCGCCGGGTAGGGCGACAGCAGGCACCGCTTGGAGCCGGTGTTGGTGGCCTTCAGCAGCAGGTGGTTGATCGGGCGGGGCACCGAGATCGCGGTGACGCGGACCTGGGCGGCGCCGCAGCGGGTGAAGGTGGTGGAGTCCTTGCCGGCGCCGTTGGTACCGGTACCGGGGGTCTTGGCCTTGTCGGCGCCGCCGCCGCTGCCGGGGGTCTTGGCCTTGCCCGCGCCGCCGCCCGTGGAGCCCGCGGTGCCAGTGGTTCCGGTGCTGCCTCCGGTGCCGGTGCTTCCGGTGGTGCCCGTCGAGCCCGTCGTGCCGGTCGAACCGGTCGTGCCCGAGGTGTGGGCGGAGGCGGCCGAGGCGGCGGAGCCGTCGCTCTGCGCGGCGGCCACCGGAGAGGACGATCCGGCGCCGTCCGTGTCGCCCCCGCCTCCGCAGGCCGTGAGCGACAGGGCGGCGAGCGAGAGCGCGGAGGCCGCGAACAGGCGGGTGCGGAGCGTACGTGCGGACATGGGTTCCCCCTGGGTGCGAGAGGTGGATCGATGAGCGCCGGGAGGCGGTCGCCCGACCGGTGGCCGGGAGCGCCGTGTTCGGCTGATCCACAGCTTGTGGGACGATGCGTCCCAGCGGCCAGCGCCGCCGGCACACCCGGTACGCAGGAACGCTGAAACGGGGTCTGACCTGCGGGAACGGTAGCGTCCTGGGACGCCGTCGTGGGACGTTGGAGGGGGAGGGAACGGTGGCGGAAGGCGAGTTCGCCGAGCTGCTGGGGGAGCTGAAGAGACGGTCCGGGCTCAGTTACGGGGCGCTCGGCAAGCGTCTGCACATGAGCGCGTCGACCGTGCACCGGTACGTCAGCGGCGATGTCGTCCCCACGGACTACGCCCCCGTCGAACGGTTCGCCCGCGTCTGCCGGGCGACCCCCGAGGAACTGCTCGAACTGCACCGCCGCTGGCTCCGCGCGGACGCGCTGCGCGGCGTGAAGTCGGGCGGCTCGGCCGAGGCACGGGAGGCGGAGCCGGGGCGGGAGCCGGGGCGGGAATCGGTGCACGACCCGGACCCGGCTCCGGCGCCGGTTCCTGGGCCGGAACCGAAGCCGAAGCCGGAGTCGAAGCCGGAGTCGGAGCCGGAGCCTGGGCGGGAGTCGGAACCGCGGCCGGAGCAGCGGCCGGGGTCCGTCACGGAAGCGTCCGCGGACGCCCGGGCGGCCGGGCGGACGACGCACGGGGCCGGCTCCGTCCGTCCGAAGCGGCGGACCGCGCTGTTCGCCGGTGCGGCGGTCGTCGCGGTCGCCGCGGCCACCGCGCTCGTGGTGAACCTGGTGCCCGGCGACGGGCAGCGGCCCGACGGCGAACAGGCGGCCGGGGCCGCCGTGTCCGCCGGCCGGTCGTCCGCCGAGCGCGGCGGACGGTCCGCGAGCCCGACCGGCGGTACGTCCTCCGCGTCGCCGTCCCCGTCCCGGACCGCGTCCGGGTCCGCGTCGCCGTCCTCCCGGCTCGCGCCGCCGTCCGCCGCCGCGCCGTCGTCCCCGTCCGGCGCCGCACGGCCCGGCGGCGCGTCCGACGCGGCGCCGTTCACGGTCGGCGTCACCCCGTACTACTGGGACCTGCCCTGCGAGCAGTACTTCCTGATCGACCGGAGCCCGAAGAACGTGCCGCCGCCGCCCCCGCAGCAGAACGCGGTCGGCTACGCCTCGGCGCTGGGCGCGGTCGCCGCCGACAGCCAGATGGTCGTCCTCACGGTGCAGGGCACCGGCCCGGAGACGGTGGTGCTCCAGGGCCTGCACGTCCGGGTGGTGAGCAGCGGCGCCAAGCTGAGCTGGAACAAGTACGCGATGGGCGACGGCTGCGGCGGCGGCGTGAACACCAAGTCCTTCGACGTCTCCCTGGACCTCGGCAATCCGCTGGCCCAGCCGATCGCCGGCCAGCGGAACTTCCCGTACAAGGTGAGCGAGTCCGACCCGGAGGTCTTCTACGTCAACGGGCACACCAGTGGCCATGACGTGCGCTGGTACCTGGAGCTGGAGTGGTCGAGCGGCGACCGGCACGGCACGGTGCGGGTCGACGACCACGGCAAGCCGTTCCGCACCAGCGGCTCCGGCGCGCCGTACTGGGTCTCGCCGCTGAACGGCAACGGCTGGGAGCTGGCGAACTACGGCTGAGGCGCGTCAAGCCGTGCGACCGGGCGGCGCGCTCAGTCCCACCAGAAGTGCCAGGCGTGCTCGCCGATCAGCCCCTCCGCGTAGGTCGCCAGGCGGTCCACGTCGCCGTTGTCCGGGCAGAAGGCCAGGTGCTCGACGGCGATCGCCTCCGCCTCGGCGCGCGTGGTGGGCGGGGCCGCCACGGACACGGTGAGGTGGTCGAAGCCGAGCGCCACGACGCGTATGCCGAAGCGGTCCTCCCAGGAGCGGAGGACGGCGCACAGGCGCGCCACGTCGTTGTCGTGGTTGAGGGGGCCGCTCCAGCCGATCGCGGCGGGTATGTCGGCGCTGCGGCGGGCGGGCACCAGCCCCAGGTGCGGGTCCTTCAGCCAGGACCGGCCCTCGGCGAGCGAGTCGGCGACCTCGGCGGCGCGGGTGTCCGGGGCGGCGGTGCGGGTCAGGGGTGCGGCCAGGCCGGGCCACTCGTCGTGGGCCGCGTCCTCGTCGGCGTAGTCCTCCCAGTAGTCGGCCAGGACGTCCTCGGCGTCGTGGTCGCCGGGGTACGACACCTCGCCGGGCATCAGCTCCCAGTCCTCCGGCCCGCTCCGGTCGCCGCCCAGGTCCATGAGCACGGGCAGGAGGCCGACCCGGGCGGCGGGTGCGCCGAGGGCCGCCCAGTTGCCGGGGGACGCCGCCCGCCCGGAGTACCAGAGCAGCGGCTCGTGCCACGGCCCGTCCTCCGTGGCATCGAGCAGAACGCCGGGCGGCAGCTGCAAGCCGAGGGAACGCCCGCTCGGATCGGCCGCCAGTTTGGGCAGCGGGTTGGGAAGAGTCGCCATGCCGGTGACTGTAGGCGCAGCCACTGACAATGGGTCACTTGAGGGAGCTGGTGAACTCGTCCCAAGTGGCAGGAGAGAGACGGAGGGTGGGGGCGGCCTCGGGGTTCTTGGAGTCGCGGATGTGGATGGCGTGGGGGGTGGCGGCGACTTCGAGGCAGGCGCCGCCCTGGTCACTGCTGTAGCTCGACTTCGTCCACGTGTAGGCGGCTTCGAGGCATTGACCGCCCTCGTCGTCGCTGTAGGTGGACTTGAACCAACGGAGCGCCGTGGTCATCGCTCTCCTAGTAGGTCGTTCAGCAGCTCAATGGAGTTCTCAGGAGTCAAGGCCTGTGAGCGCAGCATCGCATACTTGCGGGTGAGGATGGACACCCACTCAGGATCAGCGACCAACTGGCTGCCGTGGTGCGATTCCGTGTAGGCCAGGTGTTGGTGGTCGGGTGTCTCCACCAAGGTGAACGAGCCAGCAATTCCAGCGTGAGCGGAGCGGCTCAGCTTCAGAAACTGTAGGGAGATGCTTGGCAATGCGGCGCAGTCTCGCAGGTGGCGGAGCTGATCGCGGTACACCGTCCTGCCTCCCACGGGGAACCGGACCGCTGGCTCCCAGATCACGAAACTGAGCGTTGGGGGGTCCTTACGATGGATGATCTCCTGCCGCTCGATTCGTGTTGCGGTCATGCTGGCGATCTTTTCTTCACTGAACGCCGGGACTCGGCAGCTGAAGACCGCGTGTGCGTAGTCCTCAGTCTGGAGGATGCCCGGCACGACCAGTGTGTCGTACCAGGAGAGCGAAAGGGCCTCCCGCTCATGCACCATGTACTGCTCGGCGTACATCGGGAACTGGTCGATCTCCGGCAGCTTGTCCACTCCGGCGGCCAACATCCCCTTCGTGTCGAGGATTCCGTCCAGCAAGGCGGCGAAGTCGGGCAGGAGCGGGCGGCGGCCCTGCTCGATGGACGCGATCGTCTCCACGTCGACCTTCAGCAGGTCGGCCAACCGCTGCTGGGTGTGCCCGGCGGCCTTGCGCGCCGCCTGCACCTGCGCGCCCAGCATCTTCATCGTCGAGAAGTTCTTCTTCTTCATGCAGGTCCAACTCCCCACGCCCCGTTCGTGGTGACCACCACCCACCCGTACAAAAACCCTGTACGGGTTCACGTACTGATCCACCTTAGTGACGCTGCGCGACATTCGCCCCGTGAAGCAGGAAAACGAACTTCCCTACCAGCGAGACCAGTTCTACGGCTGTGATCGCCGTTCCGTGCCCGCCGCCAGGCGGTTCGCGGCCTGGTCGCTGCACTACTGGGGGCTCGGCGCGTGGCGCCGGGCCGACGACGTGTCGCTGTGCGTCAGCGAGTTGGCGACGAACGCCTTGGTGCACGGCGTTCCGCCGGGACGCGGCTTCCTGCTGCGCATCCGGTACGACGGGGAGACGGTCCGCGTGGAGGTGCACGACAGCGGGTCCGGGGTGCCGAGGGTCCCGGAGGACGAGCCCGACGAGGGCGGCCGGGGGCTGCTGCTGGTGTCGGCGCTGAGCGACAAGTGGGGCGTGGGGGAGCGCTCCCCCGGGAAGGTGGTGTGGGCGGAGTTCGGGCGGTGAAATTCCAACTCCATTGTCGGGGGCGGGTGTTACAACTGTGACGCGGGCGCTCCACGGGGGGCGCCCCTTTCACGGAGGGGAAGAATCCGTGCGCACACGCACAGGATGGCGCCGCACTCTGATCGGCGCACTGGCCGCACTGACGACGACGCTGGGGGTGACCGCGGCGCTGAGCGAGCCCGCCGCCGCGGCCGGCGCGGGTCCGGTGGCCGTCACCAAGTACACCCACACCAGCCAGGCCGGTGACTACATCGGCCAGGGCACGACCGCGTCGTACACGTCGGCCACGGCGAAGATCACCGCGGGCGGCACCGCGGAGTACGTACGGTTCCACGTGGACACGGGCAGCACGTGGTGGGACGTCGAACTGGCCGCGCCGCAGGGCGAGAAGCTCCACCCGGGCGTGTATCGCAACGCGGAGCGCGCCGCCTTCCGCACCGGCCGCTCGCCCGGCCTGGACGTCTCGGGCGACGGGCGCGGCTGCAACGAGGTGTACGGGCAGTTCTCGGTCAACCAGATCGAGACCGACGCCTCGGGTGCGATCACCGTGCTCGACGCGTCGTACACCCAGCACTGCGAGAGCGCTGCCGCGCCGGCGCTCAAGGGTGTGGTGAAGTACCGGGCCTACCCGCTGTCGTACGGCTACACCAGCGACGCCGGGGACTACATAGGCCAGGGCGCGGCCAAGAGCTTCACCGGCGCCACCAGCACCTTCTCGGTGCGACCGTGGGGCGACGGGGTGGCGTACAGCGTCTCGGGCAACCGGGAGGAGTGGACGGCGGATCTGACGCCGCCGACCGGTGAGCAGCTTGAGGTGGGCCGGACGTACCAGGCCGAGCGGTCCAGTGGGGACGGCGTCGCCGGGCTGGACGTGTACGGCGACGGGCGCGGCTGCAACCAGGTGGCGGGGCAGTTCACCGTGACCAAGCTGGTGCGCGGCGCGGACGGCGCGGTCCAGGCGCTGGCGGCGACGTTCGTCCAGCACTGCGAGGGCGCGACCGCGGCCCTGCACGGCACGATCCACTACTACGCCTGACGACCCACCCCAAAGACGAGGAGCCCCCGGCCCCGACGAACACCGGGCCCGGGGGCTCCTCCGCTCTGTCTGCGAGCGGTCAGGTGAAGACTCCGCCTTCGAGGTTGTCGAAGAGTTCGACCCACTCGCTGTACTCGTGGGCGAAGGGCAGCGGGTCCACGAGGCGGATGCCGGCCATCAGGGCGTCGACCTCGCGCTTGCGCCTCGCGTACTCCCTGTCCTCGTCGGCCTCATCGGCCTCGTCGCGTCGGTAGGAGTCGATGTAGCCCAGGAAGGAGATCAGGGTCTTCGCGAGCGAGGAAACGTCGCCGTGGACCGCGATCGCCTCGCGAGAGGCGTCGGTGTACTGGTACACCACGCCCGTCTCCGGATCGACGACGACAGCGTTGATGGGAAAGTTGCCGATCTTGACGACTTTCTCGACTCCTTCGGGGAAGG
The DNA here is from genome assembly GCA_013364255.1 of Streptomyces seoulensis. Lineage (GTDB taxonomy): Bacteria > Actinomycetota > Actinomycetes > Streptomycetales > Streptomycetaceae > Streptomyces > Streptomyces similanensis. The sequence continues at coordinate 5,564,589 of CP054936.1, forward strand.
TCCAGCCGCGTTGCGCCCGCTCTGCACAGTCCCACAGGAACCCGGCATCGAATTCCGCGGGCAGACCGAACGAGAACTCGAAATCCTCGGCCGTGGGAATCCCTGTGCGGACGAGGAAGTCGAGAGTCTGGCCGGTGAACCCGTACCGGACGGCCGTCGCCTCGGGCAGACGGACCACGCCGTCGTCACCGACCACGTCCACCAGAGCATCGCGGTCCACATCGAAGAGCATCCGTCAGCCCCGCTTGCCTTTCCGAGCGGCTTCCACGGCCGCACCGTCCGATTCCGTCATCATCCCGGCCCCCAGGCCGTGCTCATTGTGCCAGGCCTCCAGGTTGCGTCTGTATGCCCGGTGTTCAGCGTCGATGCTGTAAGAGCTCGGCCGCTTCCCGTCCACGGGGGACTGGTCGTAACTGAGTGAGTGCGTGACCTGCTGATCCTCGCCGAAGTGCTTGGCGAGCCACTGGTCACACCAGGAACTGGACTCCTGGCAGGGTTCCCGTTCGGTATACAGGGATTGGATGCCGTGCGGATTGCCATCCTTGAGCACCGGGTACCCGATGGTCCGCTCCGAGTGAACCCCCTTGCTGTGGCCGACCAGGATGAACGATTCCCCATTGGAGTCGATGTAGTGCGCGGCAGCGTAGTTGCCGCCGCCGTAGTCCTTCTTGGAGTACCGCGCCAGTTGAGTGGCATAAGCCAGGTCGCTGGTCTCGTCCGGATCGAGGCGCCTGGATGTGACCCTTGCATTGGTGGGTGAGGGTGACAGAGGGAAAGGGTTGTCTCCCTTGTCCGTGGAGCGGTGCCGCCACACCCTGCCGTCGTTGCCCACGAGGTCCGGAAGGTCTGCCTCGTCACCACGGACTCGGGTGGGGCTGCTGCCGTCAGGGTGGAGACGCTCCACCCTTCCATCCGCGTTGAGGAGGTACACCCTGACGTCCTTGGCGTGCTCCCCGACCTCGGTGTCCTTGCCCTTGTGGAGGCGCGAGGCCGCCTTCACCCGGTCAGGGACTGTTTCGGTGACGTGTTTGGCTATTTTGCCCAGGGCCTTCTCGGAGCCGTGCAGCGCGCCTTCGAGGACCGAGTCGAAGGCCTGGGTGAAGGGGTCCTTGCCCTTGGTGCGACCGAAAGCGCCCTTGGCGCGGCCGAGCGGGGCGGAGCTGGCCAGGTGCAGTTCGCTGCCGTGCGAGGAGACCTTGCCGGCTCCGCTCTCGAATTCGACGTGGTCGATGAACAAGTCCGCACTGCCACCGTCTCCGCCACCCGCGGAGGCGAGTACGAAACCACCGCCCGCCGACGCCAACTGCATGCCACTGTGTCCGTGCCCCTGCGGGCCACTGCCGCCGCCCGGGTCGGGAGGCAGCGAGAACGCCCCCTCGGCGAGGTTCAGTACCGCGTCCTCGACCATCGCCTCCAGCTTGGCGTTGACCGGCTCGGTCACCCGGGCGATCAACTCGTCGACGATCCGGTCGACCGCCTCGTCGATGATTCGTTTCACCAGCCGGCGCATCGCCGCCGTCTCCGCCGCGCCGAGCACGGCCGACAGGCCGCCGGTGACGAAGGACAGGCCGACGGACAGCCCCACCGAACCGGCCATGAAGGCGAGTTCTGCCTCGGCCTTGGTCTTCATGCCGAAGATGACGTCCGCGACGACGTCGCAGGCATCGGCGAACAGTCTGGCCAGTTCGGGGATCTTGTCCAGATGGCCGGCCTTCACCTGGCCCCAGTGCTTCTCCATCGCGCCGACGGCCCACCCCCGCGAGGAGGACAGGATGCGCTCCACCGCCTTGTGCGCGTCCGCGCCGTGCCCCTCGAACTTGTCGGCGAAGTCCCGCATGGCGTCGGCCATGTCGCGGTAGTCGTCCTCGTCGACGTTCGGAAAGTTGATGCCGATGAAGTCCAGCACTTCGTCGAGCCAGCCGGGCAGTGTATAGCCCATCCCCCGTCACGCCCCCCTCACTCGCACGATCACCGTATGAGTGTGAAAACCCTAACCAGGGCTACTGGTTGGAGCGCAAGGAGGTATCAAGGCTCTATGGCACGACTGTGACAGCACGCGCCGGCCGGCGGTTCACGACCACATGCCGGCCGCCATGTCGTCCAGTACGGCCGGCCAGACGCTGTCTCCGCTGAAGGGCAGCGGGTCGCGTTCCTCCACCGAGGTGCGAATGTCCGCCAAGGCTTCCGCGAGTCGTTCGAAGTCGTCCTCCTCGTCCGCTTCGTCGTCGCTCCAGCGGAATTCCTTCAGGAGGCGGTGCAACGCGAACGCCAGATGGGCCAGGGAGGAGAGGTCCGTATGCAGGTCCTGGACGCGGCCGCCGTTCTCCGAGAAGCCGTGCACCCTGCCCGTCCTCAGGTCGAGGGCGAGGTGCGTCTGCGGAATCCAGCCGAACACCACCCACGCTTCACATCCGGGCGGACCGTCGTACTCGGTGAGGTCGATCCTGTCGGCCACGAGGGGGAACCGTCCCGACTCCATGCGCTTCTGCGGTTGGAACACCCCCGTCGGGACGCCGGTCGAAAGCAGCGCCCGCGCCGCAGGTGAGTCTTCCGGCACACCTCCCAAGGAGCCGGAAGGCGTCTGGGCTTGCGGCGATGTCGGTCTCACCAGAGTCCGTGCTCCAGTTCTTCCAGTGCCAGGTTCCACTGGGATTCCTCGTCGGCGAACGGGGTCGGGTCGGAGGCGCTGACCGTCTGTCTGAAATGTTCGGCGAGTTCCTGTGGGTCGGCGCCGTTGTCGTGGGCTGTTTCCAGTTTCCGGAACTCGATGAGGGCGCGGAGCAGGGACTCGACGTCTCGGTGCAGGAGGATGTGCCGTGTCTCGCCCTCGGGAAAGGCGTAGATCTTCCCGGATGCCGGGTCCAGGGCGATGAGTGACGTGAAGAGATAGCCCAGGAGCCACCACTGCCGGCTCTCCGGTGGGCAGGGGATTCCGTAATGGTCGAAGCGACTGCCCAGGGTGATCGGGTCGAACCCCGGTTCGTAGGGGTCTTCCGGGCCCTCTTTGGAGGTGAAAACCTCCGAGTGGGGGAGTCCGACCGTGCTGAGCAGCGTCAGTGCGCGCGCGTCGACGTCGGCGGGGTCGGCCACCGGACATCGCGGGAAGTAGACCACGTTCTCCAGGCCGTAGGCCTCGATCAGGTCGCCGGGGATCACTGGTGCGTCGGGCTCCTCGGGAGCTGCGGCGAGGCCCGGAGGACGGGGTGCGTCCTCCGGGCCTCGGGCGTCGTGGGTCAGAGGCGGTCCGGGGTGCGGATGCCGAGGAGGGTCATGCCCTGGTGGAGGGTGCGGGCGGTGAGGTCGACCAGGAAGAGGCGGTTCTCGACGACCTCCGCCGGGTTGTCCGCGGACAGCACCTGGCACTGGTCGTAGAACGTCGTCAGCAGTGAGGCCAGCTGGTACAGGTACGCCGCCAGCTTGTGCGGCTCGTAGGAGGCGGCGACCTCCAGGACCGTCTCGCCGAAGCGGTCCAGCTGGAGGCCCAGCTCCCGCTCCGCGGGGGCCAGCTCCAGCTCCGGGTGGGCCGCCGGGCGGGCCTCGCCGGCCTTGCGCAGGATGGACTGGACGCGGGCGTAGGCGTACTGGAGGTAGACCGAGGTGTCGCCGTTGAGCGAGACCATCTGGTCCAGGTCGAACTTGTAGTCCCGCACGGCGGAGGTCGACAGGTCGGCGTACTTCACCGCGCCGATGCCGACGTAGCGGCCGTTCTCGGTGATCTCCTCCTCCGACAGGCCCACCTTCTCGGCCTTGTCGCGGACGACGGCCGTGGCGCGCTCGACCGCCTCGTCCAGCAGATCCTGGAGCTTGACCGTCTCGCCCGCGCGGGTCTTGAACGGCTTGCCGTCCTTGCCCAGCACCGTGCCGAACGCCAGCTGGTGCGCGGTCACGTCCTCGCCCAGCCAGCCCGCCCGGCGCGCCGTCTCGAAGACCATCTTGAAGTGCAGCGACTGCCGGGCGTCCACCACGTACAGCAGGGTGTTCGCCTTCAGGTTGAAGACGCGGTCGCGGATCGCGGACAGGTCGGTGGCCGCGTAGCCGTAGCCGCCGTCGGACTTCTGCACGATCAGCGGGACCGGGTTGCCGTCCGGGCCCTTGACGTCGTCGAAGAAGACGCACAGCGCGCCCTCGGAGCGGACCGCGACGCCGGACTCCTCCAGCAGGCGGCAGGTCTCGGCGAGCATGTCGTTGTAGCCCGACTCGCCGACGATGTCCGGGTCGCGGATCTCCATGTCCAGCTTCTCGAAGACGGAGAAGAAGTAGATCTTCGACTCGTCCACGAACTTCTGCCACATGGCGAGCGTCTTCGCGTCGCCGGCCTGGAGGTCGACCACCCGCCGCCGGGCCCGCGTCTTGAACTCCTCGTCGGAGTCGAACAGCCCCCGCGCCGCCTTGTAGAGGCGGTCCAGGTTCGACATCGCCTCCTCGCCGCTCACCTCGGACGCCTTGTGGTCCAGCTCGTGCGGGTGCTCCTCCAGATACTGGATGAGCATGCCGAACTGGGTGCCCCAGTCGCCGATGTGGTGCCGGCGCACCACGGTCTCCCCGGTGAACTCCAGCAGCTGGACCACCGCGTCGCCGATCACCGCCGAACGCAGGTGGCCGACGTGCATCTCCTTGGCCACGTTCGGCTGGGCGTAGTCGATCACCGTGGTGCCCGGCGCGTCGGCCTGCGGCACGCCGAGCCGGCCGGCCGGGTCGGTGGCGCGCGCGGCGAGGTTCTCCACGATGGCCCGGTCGCTGACTGTGATGTTGAGGAAGCCCGGGCCGGACACCTCGATGTCCTTGATCAGGTCGCCGGCGGTGACCTGGGCGACGACCTGGGTCGCCAGCTCCCTCGGGTTGGCCTTGGCCTTCTTCGCCAGCGCGAGGATCCCGTTGGCCTGGAAGTCCGCCCGGTCGCTTCGTCGCAGCAGCGGGTCCGCGTCGGCGCTCTCCGGCAGGGCTGCCGAGAGGGCGTTCGCGAGGCGCTGGTGGACGGCGGACGTGAGGGACTGGACCGAGGCCATAGGAAGGGGTGCCGTTCTCCTCGTGGGGATGGATAGTCCCGGCCAGTATCCCACGCGGGGTCCAGCGAATTTTCCGGCCGGCGGGCCAACCGCGCGGCCCTCGCGGCCGTCCAACGCGGTGAAAAGGCGTTTTCGTGGATGCCGCCCGGCCTGGGACAATGGAGCGGTCAGGCCATGCGCGCGCCCGCCCGCGCGCACCGCCCGCGCACGCAGTACTGACCAAGGAACTAAGGAAAGAGGACGTGCCGACCGTGGCTCAAAGCACCGAGACCACCGACTGGGTCTCCCGTTTCGCGGATGAGGTCATCGAGGAATCGGAGCGCCGCGCCTCGGGCAAAGCGACCTCGGACGCCACCGCCCCGGTGGTCGTCGTCGCGTCCGGCCTGTCGCCGTCCGGCCCCATCCACCTCGGCAACCTGCGCGAGGTCATGACCCCGCACCTGGTCGCCGACGAGATCCGCCGCCGCGGCCACCAGGTCCGGCACCTGATCTCCTGGGACGACTACGACCGCTACCGCAAGGTCCCGGCCGGGATCAGCGGCGTGGACGAGTCGTGGGCCGAGCACATCGGCAAGCCGCTGACCTCCGTCCCCGCCCCCAAGGGCTCCGCGTACCCGAACTGGGCCGAGCACTTCAAGGCCGCCATGGTCGAGTCGCTGGCCGAGCTGGGCGTGGAGTTCGACGGCATCAGCCAGACCGAGCAGTACACCTCGGGCGTCTACCGCGAGCAGATCCTGCACGCGATGCGGCACCGCGGCGACATCGACGCGATCCTCGACCAGTACCGCACCAAGAAGGCCCCGGCCAAGAAGCAGCAGCAGAAGGCGGTGGACGAGGCCGAGCTGGAGGCCGCCGAGGGCTCCGGCGCCGCCGCCGAGGACGACGGCAGCTCCGGCTCCGCCGGCTACTTCCCGTACAAGCCGTACTGCGGCAACTGCGAGAAGGACCTCACCACCGTCACCGCCTACGACGACGACTCCACCGAGCTGACCTACACCTGCACGGTGTGCGCCTTCTCGGAGACGGTGCGCCTGGAGGAGTTCAACCGCGGCAAGCTGGTCTGGAAGGTCGACTGGCCGATGCGCTGGGCGTACGAGGGCGTGGTCTTCGAGCCGTCCGGCGTCGATCACTCCTCGCCCGGCTCCAGCTTCCAGGTCGGCGGCCAGATCGTCGGCATCTTCGGCGGGCAGCAGCCCATCGGGCCGATGTACGCCTTCGTCGGCATCTCCGGCATGGCCAAGATGTCCTCCTCGCGCGGCGGCGTCCCCACGCCCGCCGACGCGCTGAGGATCATGGAGCCGCAGATCCTGCGCTGGCTGTACGCCCGCCGCCGGCCCAACCAGTCCTTCAAGATCGCCTTCGACCAGGAGATCCAGCGGCTGTACGACGAGTGGGACAAGCTCGCCGCGAAGGTCGCCGACGGGTCGGCGCTGCCCGGTGACGTCGCCGCCTACACGCGCGCCGTGGGCACCGCCGCCGGCGAGCTGCCCCGCACCGCGCGCCCGCTGCCGTACCGCACCCTCGCCTCGGTCGCCGACATCACCGCCGGCCACCAGGACCAGGCGCTGCGCATCCTGTCCGAGCTGGACCCGGCCGACCCGCTGGGCGCGCTGGACGAGGCCCGGCCCCGGTACGACAAGGCCGAGGCGTGGATCAACACCCACGTCCCCGCCGACCAGCGCACCATCGTGCGCGCGGAGCCCGACACCGAGCTGCTGAAGTCGCTGGACGACGCCTCCCGGCAGTCGCTGGCGCTGCTGCTCGACGGACTCGCCGAGCACTGGTCGCTGGACGGCCTGACCCACCTCGTCTACGGCGTGCCCAAGGTCCAGGCCGGGTTCTCCGCCGACGCCACGCCCAAGGAGCTGCCGCCGGAGATCAAGACCGCCCAGCGGACCTTCTTCGCGCTGCTCTACCACCTGCTCGTCGGCCGCGACACCGGCCCGCGCCTGCCCACGCTGCTGCTCGCGGTCGGTCAGGACCGGGTCCGCACCCTGCTCGGCCAGTAGGCGGCGGCGGTACGGCTGCGGTACTACGGCGGTACTACGGCGAGGGGGCGCCCGGTGATCACCGGGCGCCCCCTCGCCGTACCCGTGCGGGGTGCCTACGCGACACATGGACCGCGTGCCTACGCGCTACGCGGACCGCGTGCCTACGCGATGTGGTCCGCCTCCAGCTCCTTGTTAAAGCGGTCGGTGAACAGGTCGGTCATGTGCTTGGCCTCGTGCGGGGTCAGCGCGATGCCCCACGTGGCCTCGACCGCGTCCGTGAACTGCGCGGGCGTCGGGTAGCTGCCGTCGATCGACTTGCGGAAGATCTGGTAGTAGTCGTCCTCGTCCGGCTGCGCGTCCAGCTGGGTGTCCGGCTGTGCGTCCGGTCGCGCTGGCGGCCGCGCGTCCGGCGTGCCGCCGCCGTCGCCCAGTTCGCGGGTACGGCCGCCCGGCACCACCGGGATGGGGAAGCTGCCGGTCTCCTCCGGGGAGGGCTCCTGCGTCGGCGGCTCCTCCTCGTACTGGTCCCGGTACTGCTCGGCCTGCCGCTGCTCCTCGTACCAGGAGGCGTACTGCTCGGCCGGGTCGTAGGTGGGGTCGTAGCCGCCGTGGTACTCGGTGCGGCGCGGGGTGTTGAACCAGGGGCTCTCGTCGGGCTCGGGGTCCTGTTCCGGTTCCGGCTGGGCGGCGGGGGCCGGGCGGGCCGGGTCCGGGCGGCCGGCCAGTTCGGGGCGCCGGCCCGCGGCGGACGCCTCCGGCCGGCGCGGGCCGGGCACGGCCGCGCGGGCGGGCGCGGTCACCTCGGCCTGCGGGGCCGGCGGCAGCAGCGCGGGCTCGATGCCCGCCGCCGCCAGGCCGGCCGGGGCGGTCTCGGCCAGCGGCACGCCGTAGCGGGCCAGCCGCAGCGGCATCAGCGACTCCACCGGGGCCTTGCGCCGCCAGGCCCGGCCGAACCGGGAGCGCAGCCGCGCCTGGTAGACGAGACGTTCCTGCTCCAGCTTGATGACCTGGTCGTAGGAGCGCAGCTCCCACAGCTTCATCCGGCGCCACAGCAGGAAGGTGGGCAGCGGCGACAGCAGCCAGCGGGTGATGCGGACACCCTCCATGTGCTTGTCGGCCGTGATGTCGGCGATCCGGCCCACCGCGTGCCGGGCGGCCTCGACCGCGACGACGAACAGCACCGGGATCACCGCGTGCATGCCGACGCCCAGCGGGTCCGGCCAGGCGGCGGCGCCGTTGAACGCGATCGTCGCCGCCGTCAGCACCCACGCCGTCTGGCGCAGCAGCGGGAACGGGATGCGGATCCAGGTCAGCAGCAGGTCCAGGGCGAGCAGGACGCAGATGCCCGCGTCGATGCCGACCGGGAAGACGTAGGCGAAGTTCCCGAAGCCCTTCTTCAGGGCCAGCTCGCGCACGGCCGCGTAGGAACCGGCGAAGCCGATTCCGGCGATGATCACGGCGCCGGTCACGACCACGCCGATGAGTACCCGGTGCATCCGAGTCAGCTGCAGTGGCGCGGCCACTCGTACTCCCCTCCCCTTGCGTGTTGTTGCGCGCAACAGAGTGGCACATCCGTCCGGGGAACGCGTGTCCGGTTCCGGATGTGCCACCGTGCCGCGCCGCCGTACGGCCGCGCGGACGCGCCGCCGGGCAGCGCCCGGCGCGCGGCGGTCAGCTGTCGGCGGCGGACTTCGACGCGGAGGCCGAGGCCGACTTCGCGGCCGACGGCGAGGCGTCGTCCGCGCCCTTGGAGGCGCCCGCCCTGGCGGCCGACGAGGACGGGGACGACGAGGCGCCGGACGACTTCGACGCCGAGGGCGAGGCGGAGCCCGTCGAGGAGCCGCCGCCCTCCCCGTTGGCCTTGGCCACCGCGGCCACCACGTCCTTGGCCGCCTTCTCGGCGGACTTCACCAGGTCGTCCGCGTCCGGGGACTTGTCGCCGGCCAGACCGGCGCCGTTGTAATCGAGGGTGACCACCACGTTCGCCGTCCGCGCCACGACCGTCTGCTGCTTGAAGACGCCTTCCTTCTTCTTCAGCTCGTAGCGCACCAGCGTCGCCTCGTCGCCCGTCCCGGACACCGGCTGCGTCTTCGTGCCCTTCGCGCCGGTCTCCGCCTGCGCGTCCTGCACCTGCTGGCGGAAGTACGTCCGCGCCTGCTCCTCGCCCGTGCCGCGCGAGGTGTCGGACGCAAAGCGCAGCAGCGACACGTTCAGCCAGCGGTACTGCGAACCCTTGACGCCGTTGTTGTCCAGACCGTTCCACGAGCAGGTGGCCCGCGCGGACGCGTCGCTGGAGGCGCCCTTCTTGGCGGACTTCGCGCCGCCCGGCACCAGGTCGTCCACCGTCTTGCCGGACAGCACCTTGCACGCCTCGGGCAGCTCGGCGTACTTCGCCGCCGGCACCGTCGGCGACGCGCTCGGGCTCGCCGAGGCGGAGGCGTCGGCCGACGCGCTCGCCTTCGCGCCCGAGCCGGAGTCGGAGTCGGAGTCCGAGGAACAGGCCGCGGCCAGGAACAGCACCGGGACGGCCGCCGCGCCGACAAGGACACGGTTCAGGCGCTTCGCTCGCGGACTGTGCGGGGCTCGCTGTGCTGCTCGCTGCATGGTTCCTTCACTCATGACGCTGGTGGCTCGTGGTTCCTGCGGTCGGGGATCGGGTCCGAGGGGCCACGGTACGCGGTGGAACAGCTGTGTGGTTCGGCTTCCCCCGCTTGGCCCGGCCGCGCCAAGTGCCGTGCGGCAGACGTCAACCGCCCAGCGAGTCGGCCAGACGGGCCGCCAGATTCCGGGCCTTGTCCTGCATTTCCTTGCTGTCCGGGAGCACTCCGACCGAGGCCGGCTGCTCCTCGTACTCGATGGTCACGATCACGTTGGACGTGCGGAACGCCACAGTCACGGTGCGCTGCTTGGCCGTCGAACCGGAGCTGCTGAGCGTGTCGTCGAGGAACGCCTCGTCGCCGAGGTCGTCCAGCAGGCGCGGCTGGAGGTCGGCGGGGTCGGTGGAGGCGTCGGCGGAGGTGTCGGCCGGCGCGTCCGACGAGGAGGAGGAGGCCGAGGAGGACGCGGAGCCGGTGGCGGAGGGGGTGGGCCCGCCGGAGGAGGGCGCGCCGCCGGGGGCGCCGGAGGCGGCGCCGGACCGGGTGGGGTTCGTGGTGGGGGCGGGCGCGGGCAGGTTCGCTGCGGTCCGCTTGGCGGCGAACACCGACTCGGCCTGGCTGTCGTCGCTGACCGCGTTGTCGTAGGAGACGACCCGCTCGAAGTCGACGTGCAGGCGGTCGGTGGCGGCCGGGGCGTCCACCTTCCAGCGGCAGCCGACCTTGCGGTCGGTGTCGTAGGTGAGCGTCGCCTCGCCCTCGTACGCCTTGTCGCGCTGGTCCACGTCCGTGAGCTGCTTGATGCCGGGCAGCAGCGCGTCCAGGGAACTCTGGCCGACCGCGCCGCAGGCCTCCGGGAGGGTGCGGTACTTGCCCGGCTGGGCGGCGGCCTGGGCGGTGCCGGAGCCGTCGGGGTTGGCGTCGTCCGCCCGGCCGCCGTCCGATCCGCCGCTGGTGCAGCCGGCCAGCAGCAGCGCCGTGAGGGCCGCGGCCGCGCCGGTTACGTACGCCTTCCGCAGCACGGGCAGGCTCCTCTCGGTCTCCTTGGGTCCCCGCTGGTTAATCGCTTGCCGGGCGGGGGCGTCTCCTGGAGACAATGTGTATCGCACGCACTGCCGTGGACGCCGGTCCGATGTCCTGTTTCGTCGACCCTGGCACCGGCATTGCGATTCGCGCCTTCTGAGGCTTCTGTACTTTTTCCGGGGGAATGGGGACGTCATGTCGTACGTGGAGATGCCGGGGGCCAAGGTCCCCATACGGATGTGGACCGACCCGGCGTCGGTCGAGGACGTGGCGTTGCAGCAGCTGCGCAACGTCGCCACGCTGCCCTGGATCGAGGGCCTCGCCGTCATGCCCGACGTGCACTACGGCAAGGGCGCCACGGTCGGCTCGGTCATCGCGATGCGGGGCGCGGTGTGCCCGGCGGCGGTGGGCGTGGACATCGGCTGCGGGATGTCGGCGGTCAGGACCTCGCTGACTGCGAACGACCTGCCCGGCGACCTGTCCCGGCTGCGCTCGAAGATCGAGCAGGCCATCCCGGTGGGCCGCGGGATGCACGACGAACCGGTCGAGCCCGGCCGGCTGCACGGCCTGCCCACCTCCGGGTGGGACGGCTTCTGGGGGCGGTTCGACGGGGTCGCCGAGGCGGTGAGGTTCCGTCACGACCGGGCCGTCAAGCAGATGGGGACGCTGGGCGGGGGGAATCACTTCATCGAGGTCTGCCTGGACGAGAGCGGCGCCGTGTGGCTGATGCTGCACTCCGGTTCCCGCAACATCGGCAAGGAACTCGCCGAGCACCACATCGGCGTCGCCCAGAAGCTCCCGCACAACCAGGACCTGATCGACCGCGACCTCGCCGTCTTCGTCGCCGACACCCCGCAGATGGCCGCCTACCGCAACGACCTGTTCTGGGCGCAGGAGTACGCCAAGTACAACCGCACGCTGATGATGGCGCTCCTGAAGGACGTGGTCCGCAAGGAGTTCAAGAAGGCCAGACCCGTCTTCGAGCAGGAGATCTCCTGCCACCACAACTACGTGGCCGAGGAGCGGTACGACGGCGTGGACCTGCTGGTCACCCGCAAGGGCGCGATCCGCGCGGGCTCCGGCGACCACGGCATCATCCCCGGCTCCATGGGCACCGGCTCGTACATCGTCAAGGGCCTCGGCAACGAGAAGTCCTTCAACTCCGCCTCGCACGGCGCCGGCCGCCGCATGAGCCGCAACGCCGCCAAGCGGCGCTTCTCCACCAAGGACCTGGAGGAGCAGACCAAGGGCGTGGAGTGCCGCAAGGACTCCGGCGTGGTCGACGAGATCCCGGGCGCCTACAAGCCGATCGAGCAGGTCATCGACCAGCAGCGGGACCTCGTCGAGGTGGTGGCGAAGCTGAAGCAGGTGGTGTGCGTGAAGGGGTGAAGCCGGGGCGCCGCGTGGGTGCGGCGCCCGGCCGCCCGGGGCGGGTGGGGGCCCGGCGCCCGGTTGCCCGGTGTCCGGTTACTTCGCGTGGCGGACCGCGTAGATCATCACGAACGCCACGATGTGGATGCCGAAGAGGAAGTAGCCGAGGTAGTACCCAGACGTAGCGCTCGCGCTTCTTCTCCAGGGCGAGGCGTTCGCGTTCCGCGGTGCGGTCCGGGGGTTCCGGGGACGGAGCCGCCGGGACCGCCGGGTCCCGGTTCTCGGGGTCCTGCGCCGGCGGCGGCGTCACTGTTCCCGGTGCAGCTTCGTGTTGGACGCCTGGGCGCGCGGGCGGACGACGAGGAGGTCGATGTTGACGTGGCTGGGGCGGGTGACGGCCCAGGCGATCGTGTCGGCGACGTCGTCGGCGGTCAGCGGCTCGGCGACGCCCTCGTAGACCTTCGCCGCCCGGTCCTGGTCGCCGCCGAAGCGGGTCAGCGCGAACTCCTCGGTCTTTACCATGCCGGGCGCGATCTCGACGACCCGGACCGGCTGCCCGACGATCTCCAGGCGCAGCGTCTCGGCGAGCACGTGGGCGCCGTGCTTGGCGGCGACGTAGCCCGCGCCGCCCTCGTAGGTGCTGTGGGCGGCGGTGGAGGAGACGACGACCACCGTGCCGTCGCCGCTCGCGGTCAGCTTGGGCAGCAGGGCCTGGGTGAGGTTCAGGGTGCCGATGACGTTCGTCTCGTACATCGTGCGCCAGTCGGCCGGGTCGCCGGTGGCGACGGGGTCGGCGCCCAGCGCCCCGCCCGCGTTGTTGACCAGGACGCCGACGGTCTCGAAGGCGGAGGCGAACTCGTCGACGGCCGTGCGGTCGGTGACGTCCAGCGGGTAGGCCGTGGCGGAGTGGCCGGCCGCGGTGATCTCCTCGGCGAGCGCCTCGATGCGGTCCTTGCGGCGCGCGGTCAGCACCACCCGGTAACCGGCGGCGGCGAGCTGCCGTGCCGTGGCGGCGCCGATGCCGCTGCTCGCACCGGTGACGACGGCGATGCGGGAGGCGGCGGACGGTGCGGCGGTGGCCATGGGCTGCTCCTGCTCGTGGATGTTCGAACGCTTGGCTGCGACCAGCCTAGGGGAACCTCAGCCGCCGTTCCTCGGCGCCCACATGATGAGCGCCATGCCGGCCAGGCACACCAGCGCGCCGCTCACGTCCCACCGGTCGGGGCGGTAGCCGTCGGCGACCGCGCCCCACAGGATCGAACCGGCGACGAAGATGCCGCCGTAGGCCGCGAGGATGCGGCCGAAGTGCGCGTCGGGCTGGAAGGTGGCGACGAAGCCGTACGCGCCGAGGGCGAGGACGCCGCCGGCCGCCCACAGCCAGCCGCGGTGCTCGCGCACCCCCTGCCAGACCAGCCAGGCCCCGCCGATCTCGAACAGGGCGGCGACGACGAAGAGGGCGGCGGAGCGCAGGACGAACGGCATGGGGGCAGCTTCGCACGCGGCGCTGCGAGGGGAGGCGGGCGTCGGCGCTCGGGCGCCCCGGGCCGGGGCTCGGGCGCCGTGGGCCGGGGCTCGGGGAGGGGTGGAATACCTGCGGGGGGTGCGTGGTTCCAGAGGGTGTAGTTGAACAGTCAACCACCTGGAAGGTGAGCGACCATGCAGTTCGGGATCTTCAGCGTCGGCGACGTCACGCCGGACCCCACCACCGGCCGGACCCCGACCGAGCGCGAGCGCGTCAAGGCCATGGTCGCCATCGCGCTGAAGGCCGAGGAGGTCGGGCTCGACGTCTTCGCCACCGGCGAGCACCACAACCCGCCGTTCGTGCCGTCCTCGCCGACCACCCTGCTCGGCTACATAGCCGCCCGCACCGAGCGGCTGGTCCTGTCCACCTCGACCACCCTCATCACCACCAACGACCCGGTGAAGATCGCCGAGGACTTCGCGATGCTCCAGCAGCTCGCGGACGGCCGGGTGGACCTGATGACGGGCCGCGGCAACACCGGGCCGGTCTACCCCTGGTTCGGCAAGGACATCCGCCAGGGCATCAACCTCGCCATCGAGAACTACGCCCTGCTGCACCGGCTGTGGCGCGAGGACGTCGTGGACTGGGAGGGCAAGTTCCGCACCCCGCTCCAGGGCTTCACGTCCACGCCGCGCCCGCTGGACGGCGTACCGCCGTTCGTCTGGCACGGCTCCATCCGGTCCCCGGAGATCGCCGAGCAGGCCGCGTACTACGGCGACGGCTTCTTCCACAACAACATCTTCTGGCCCGCCGACCACACCAAGCGCATGATCGAGCTGTACCGGAACCGCTGGGCCCACTACGGGCACGGCGCCCCCGAGCAGGCGATCGTGGGCCTGGGCGGCCAGGTGTTCATGCGGAAGAACAGCCAGGACGCGGTGCGCGAGTTCCGCCCCTACTTCGACAACGCCCCGGTCTACGGCCACGGACCCTCCCTGGAGGACTTCACCGCCCAGACGCCGCTGACCGTCGGCTCCCCGCAGCAGGTCATCGACAAGACGCTGTCCTTCCGCGAGTACGCCGGCGACTACCAGCGCCAGCTGTTCCTGATGGACCACGCGGGACTGCCGCTGAAGACCGTCCTCGAACAGCTCGACCTCCTCGGCGAGCAGGTCGTGCCGGTGCTGCGCGAGGAGTTCGCGAAGAACCGCCCGGCGAACGTGCCGGACGCCCCCACCCACGCGTCCCTGCTGGCCGCGCGGGCGAAGGGTGACGAGAAGAAGAGTGACGAGAAGGCGGAGGTGAGCACCGTATGAACGAGCTCGTCGTCGTGTCGGCGGGGCTGAGCGTCCCGTCCTCCACCCGGCTGCTGGGCGACCGGCTGGCCGCCGCGACCGCCGCGCACACCGGCGCGGAGGTCCGGGTGATCGAGCTGCGCGACCTCGCCGTCGAGATCGCGCACCACCTCACCAGCGGTTTCCCCGGCCCGGCCCTGGCCGACGCGCTGGACGCGGTGACCGGGGCGGCCGGACTCATCGTCGTCACTCCGGTGTTCTCCGCGTCGTACAGCGGACTGTTCAAGTCGTTCTTCGACGTGCTCGGAGCGTGGGACAAGGACGCGCTGGCCGGCACGCCGGTGCTGATCGCCGCGACCGGCGGCACCGCGCGCCACTCGCTGGTGCTCGACCACGCCCTGCGGCCGCTGTTCGCCTACCTGCGGGCCGTGGTCGCGCCCACCGGCGTCTACGCCGCCTCCGAGGACTGGGGCGCGGAGGGGCTGCCCGAGCGCGTCGAGCGGGCCGCCGGGGAACTGGCGGCGCTGACGGCGGGGCTGTCCGGCCGGGTCCCGGCGGCCCGCCCGGAGGCCGGCGGCTTCACGGTGGTGCCGTTCGCGGAGCAACTGGCCGCACTGCGCGACTGACGGCCGCCGTGCCCGGGACGGCGCCGCCGGCCGCGCGGCGCGTGCCGCCGGCCGCCGTGTTTCCGGTGCGCCGTCGGCCGCCGTGTTTCCGGTGCGCCGCTGACGGCCGTGCGGCGGCTACGCCCGCCGGCAGCCGTGCGGTGCGTACGTCCGCTGACGGCCGCGGCGCCGCAGCGAGGCGGTTGCCTGGCCGGGGGTGCCGCCGACACGGTGAGAGCCGGGTAAAAAGGGCGGCCCCCGGGCCGCCCGCCCCGTCTCGCGCCGCCCTGGCCTTGGCAGACTGGACCGGTGCCCCAGACTGTGCTGCTCGCCGAAGACGACCGCGCCATCCGCCACGCCCTGGAACGGGCGCTGACCCTGGAGGGCTACGAGGTGACGGCGGTCGCCGACGGCGTCGAGGCACTCGCCCAGGCCCACCGCAACCCGCCGGACATCCTCGTCCTGGACGTGATGATGCCCGGGATCGACGGGCTCCAGGTCTGCCGGGTGCTGCGCGCCGAGGGCGACCGCACCCCGATCCTCATGCTCACCGCCCTGGTGGAGACCGCCGACCGGATCGCCGGGCTGGACGCCGGCGCCGACGACTACGTCGTCAAGCCGTTCGACGTCGAGGAGGTCTTCGCCCGGCTGCGCGCCCTGCTGCGCCGCACCAGCCCCGCCGCCACCGGCGCCGCCGAGGACGTACCGGCCAGGGAGCCGCAGCTGCCCGAGCGGCAGACCGTCGAGGCGGCCGGCATCCGCATGGACCTCCAGGCCCGCCGGGTCTGGCGCGGCGGCCGCGAGCTGGAACTGACCCGCACCGAGTTCGAACTCCTCGAACTGCTGGTCCGCAACGCCGGCATAGTCCTCGACCACTCCACCATCTACGACCGCATCTGGGGCTACGACTTCGGCCCCGGCTCCAAGAACCTCGCGGTCTACGTCGGCTACCTGCGCCGCAAGCTCGACGAGCCGGGCGCGCCGCAGCTGATCCACACCGTCCGCGGCGTGGGTTACGTGCTGCGGGAGGACTGAGTGGGCCGCCTCGCGCGGCTGCTGGACCGGCCGCGGCCGGGTCTCTCCTCGCTGCGGACCACGTTCGCGGTGACGTTCGCCCTGGTGACCGCCGCCGTCACCGTCCTCGTCGGCATCCTGTCGTACAACTCCGCCGCCCGGCTGGTGCGGGTGGACCAGCAGTCCGTGTTCACCCAGGTCGTCCAGGACGTCCAGGACGAGGTACGGCGCTACGACCGCACCCCGCAGGACTTCTCCTCCTCCCGCCCCGGACACGAGGTCGTCCGGCCCAGCCGCACCGATGTGCAGGTGCTCGGCGACCAGGGCCAGATCGTGGACCACGGCAGCCCCCCGCTGCCCGTCACCGAGGACGACCGGACCGTGGCGGCCGCCGCCACGGCCGGCCGGACCGTCGAGTACCAGGACGTGGCGGTCGCCGACGACGTCTACCGCGTCGCCACCGTCGCGCTCGGCGACGGCCGCGGCGCCGTGCAGGTCGCCCAGGAGTTCAGCGACACCGAGGACCTGCTGCGCGCACTCCAGCAGCGGACGCTGATCCTGATGGGCGCCGTCGTCACCGCGGCCGGACTGTGCGGCTGGTGGCTGGCCCGCCGCATCACCCGGCGGCTGCGCATCCTGACCGCCGCCGCCGAGGACGTCGCCCGCACCCGGCGGCTCGGCGTCGACGTCCCCGTCACCGGCTACGACGAGGTGGGCCGCCTCGGCCGCTCCTTCGACCGGATGCTGGGCCGGCTCGCCCAGTCCGAGGAGGACCAGCGCCGCCTGGTCCAGGACGCGGGCCACGAACTGCGCACCCCGCTCACCTCGCTGCGCACCAACATCTCGCTGCTGCGCCGCATCGACGAACTGCCGCCCGCCTCCCGTGAGGAACTGGTCGCCGACCTCACCCAGGAGGCGCGCGAACTCACCGACCTGGTCAACGAGTTGGTCGACCTCGCGGCCGGCCAGTCCGACTCCGAGCCCCCGCAGCGGGTCGACGTCGCCGACGTCGCCGAGGACGTGGCGGGACTCGCCCGCCGCCGCACCGGACGGGACATCGTGGTGCGCGCGAGCGGCGACACGACCGTCGACGGCCGGCCGGGCATGCTCCAGCGGGCCCTGTCCAACCTGGTCGAGAACGCCGCGAAGTTCGACCGGGGCGGCACGGCGCCGATCGAGATCGCCGTCTCCGGCCCGGCCCGGCCCGGCACCGTGCGTGTGGAGGTCCTCGACCGCGGGCCCGGCATCGCCGAGGGCGACCTGCTCCGCGTCTTCGACCGCTTCTACCGCGCCGCCGACGCGCGCTCGCTGCCCGGCTCGGGCCTCGGCCTGTCCATCGTGCGGGAGGTGGCGACGGCGCACGAGGGCGCGCCGTTCGCCGCCCGCCGCCCGGGCGGCGGGGCGGTGATCGGCTTCACGGTGGGGGTGGAGCGCGAACGGGAGCGTGGGCACGGGCTCGGGCATGGCTACGGGCACGAGCGTGGGCACGGCCACGAGCGTGGGCACGAGCGGGGCGGCCCGCATGAGGGGCGCGGGGGGAGCTGAAGGGGAGCGGGGCGGTGGGGGCCGGCCGCCCCGCACCGCCCCCTCCGTCAGAGGTCGTCCCTCAGTGCCCGGAACCGGTCGCCGGGCCGTCGGCGGCCGGCGCCGACTGGTCCTTGCGGCGGCTGAACGACGGCAGCGCGGGCGGGGTGAGGAAGCCCTCGGCGCGGGCGCTGGCGAGGCCGATGCGCGGGATGTCGGCGCTCTTGGCGAACAGCAGGAACCGAGGCTCCCACACCGGCCGGTACTTGGCGTTGGCGCGGTACAGGGACTCGATCTGCCACCAGCGGGAGAAGAAGGTGAGCACCGAGCGCCACAGCCGCAGCACCGGCCCGGCGCCGAGCCGCGCGCCGCGCTCGAAGACCGAGCGGAACATCGCGAAGTTGAGCGAAACCCGCCGTACGCCGATCTCCCCGGCACGCAGCAGCAGTTCCACCACCATGAACTCCATCAGGCCGTTCTCGGAGTCGCGGTCCCGGCGCATCAGGTCCAGCGAGAGCCCCTGCTCGCCCCACGGCACGAAGCTGAGCAGCGCGCGCGGCACCCCGTCGGCGTCCCGGCACTCCAGCATCACGCAGCGGCCGTCGGCCGGGTCGCCGAGGCGGCCCAGCGCCATGGAGAAGCCGCGTTCGGTGGCGCCGTCGCGCCAGTGGTCGGCGCGGTCGACCAGCCGGGCCATCTCCTCGTCGGGGATGTCCTCGTGGCGGCGGACGGTGACGGTGTAGCCGGCCCGGCGGACCCGGTTGTGGGCCTGCCGTACGACGCGCATGGCGCGGCCGTCGAGGCTGAAGTCGGCGACCTCGACGATGGCTTCGTCCCCCAGTTCGAGGGCGTCGAGGCCATGCCGGGCGTAGACGGTGCCGGCCTCCTCGCTCGCGCCCATGACGGCGGGCGTCCAGGCGTGCCGGCGGGCCTCGTCCAGCCAGGCGTCGATCGCGCCGGGCCAGGCCTCCAGGTCGCCGATGGGGTCGCCGGAGGCGAGGCTGACGCCGCCCACGACGCGGTAGGTGACGGCGGCCTTGCCGGTGGGGGAGAAGAGGGCGGCCTTGTCGCGGCGCAGGGCGAAGTAGCCGAGGGAGTCGCGCTCGCCGTGCTTGTCGAGCAGTTCGCGCAGCCGCTTCTCGTCCTCGGCGGTGAGCAGGGCGCGGCCGCGCGGCGCGCGGAAGCAGGCGTACAGGACGAGGAGGAAGGTGGCCGCCATCAGGACGTTGATGGTGATGTCCACCCAGCGCGGGGCGTGCACGGCGGGGACGTGGTCGGCGAGCGGGCCGACGCTGATGCCGCGCAGCAGGGTGTAGGCGATCTTGTCGGAGAGGGCGGCGGCGCCGGGCTCCTTGTTCGTGGCGCCGACCAGCCAGGTGCCCAGGCCGCAGCTGACGAGGACGCCGATCGCGCCGACGACGAGGGCCAGCCGGGGGTTGGAGCGGTCGCCGATGGCGTTGAACTCGCGCCGGCCGACGAGCAGCGCGGCGACGAACAGGCCGGTCAGCGCGGCGGAGACCCAGTTGAAGGGGTGGTCGGCGAACCGGTCCTGGGTCAGCGCGGCGACGTAGAGGAGGAACAGGGGGCCGGCCAGGATGAGGTTGAAGACCCAGGCGGCGCGTTTGCGGCGGCGCATCACCGTGGCCAGGAACAGCGCGAGCGCCGCCGAGACCAGGCCGGCGGTGGCCAGGTACGGGGTGAAGAACTCACCCGCGTTGTGCTCGTGCACCTCCTCGCGGAACGGCAGGGAGAGCACGGCGACGATGTTCAGCACCGCGAGCAGCCGCAGGTACCAGACGGTGGCCGAGGCGGCCCGCGCCCGCAGCCGGGGGCCGGGGGAGGGACGGGTGGCGGCGCGGGTGTCGCGCTGCGGGGGGACGGAGAGCGACTGTTGTGCGGGCATGGGTGACACGTCACCTCGAAGCGGGCCGGTGAAACCGGCGGGTCCGATGGGATGAGGGTGCGTGCGGCGAGCGGTGCCGGACGCGTGGTCCGCCGTACGCCCGGCCGGACCACCGCTCCCACTCTCGCGGGCGAAGGTAAGGAACGGGGGCGGGGCGGTTTACCCGGCCGGGGCGGGACCGGAGGGGTGTGCGGGGTCGGTGGGGGCGGTGGGGCTGCCGGGAGCGGGGGCGGCGGCTGCCGGTGCGTCGGCTGCCGACGTATCGGCCGGCGGCTCGGCGGTGGCCGTACCCGCGGTGGCCGTACCTGCGGTGGCCGTACCCGCGGTGGCCGGGTCCTCGGCTGTGCCGACCGCCGCGCGGGGCGGCGTGGGAGGGCCGGAGGGCGGGGTCTGCCGGGCGGGCGCCGTGCGGGCCGGGTGTCTGCGGGACGCCGTCAGCAGCCACACCAGGTTCCCGACCGCCGCGCCCGCCGCCATCGTGGCGACGATGACCCCGGCGGTGGCGAAGCCGTTGTTGAACAGCCGCGGCCGCGGATTGAGGATGTGCAGCCCGAACCCGCACAGCTGGTACGCGCCGACGGCCGCGATCGTCAGGCTCACCACGAGCACGGCGACCGTCGGGCCGAGCGGACCCTCGGCCCCTTCCTCGTGGCCGCCGCCGGACCTCGCGCCGCCGCTCCCGGCAGCGGGCCCCGGACAATGCGCTTCCTGCATGCTTCCCCCGTCGACCGTGTGGATGCCAGCGGTTCCCTACAGTACGTAGTGCCGTGCTCACGAACGAAACCGGCCACCGCCGGACGGGCGGGTCGCGGCGCCGCTGAAGTCCTGCCGAGCGGTCAGTACACGCCCGCCCGGGCGGCGGCGAGGGCGGCCGAGGCGGCGCGGTCGGCGGCGGCCTCGTCGAGCGGCGCGCCGGTGGTGAGCAGGCCGTAGTAGAGCGGCGCCGAGACCGCGCTCACCACCGCGCCGGCGTCGGTCCCCGCGGGCAGTTCGCCGCGGGCGACGGCGTCGGTGACGCACCCGGACCACTCCTCGACCCGTACGGCGTAGAAGCGGTGCAGCGCCTCGGCGGTCTGCGGGTCGCACAGCGAGGCCGCGATCAGCGCGCGGAACAGCCTGCCCTGCCGGGGGTCGGTGAGGGTGCCGGCGACGAGGCGGGCGTTGGCGCGCAGATCCTCCTCCAGGCTGCCGGTGCGGGCGCGCGGCAGGGACTGCTCGGCCATGTCCTCCAGCAGGTCGGCGGCGAGCGCGGCGGGGGTGCCCCAGCGGCGGTAGACGGTGGTCTTGCCGACTCCGGCGCGGCGGGCGATGTCGGCGAGGTCGAGCCCTTCGAAGCCGGCTTCGGCCAGCACGTCCCCGGCCGCGCCGAGCACGGCCTCGCGCACCCGCGCGGTACGGCCGCCGGGGCGCACGGTGCCGGGCGCGGAGGAGGAGGGGTCGGTCGGGGCGGAGGGGTCGGGTACGGGGGCGTCGGGCACTGTGTCGGGCATCTAATCGGTACTCCCGTTCCATTACTGCGCTTCCGGTGCTACGGTCTTCACTGTAACGGAACCATAGACCCGTTTGCGCCTCCGAAAGGCACATCTGTCATGTCAACGGCAACCCCGACGCCCACGGGCGCCACCCCGGCCGACCCGGCCACCCCGGCCGCCACCGCCTCCGCCCCTGCCCCCGCCACCTCCCCGACACCCACCCCCACCCCCGCCACCGTCCCCGACCAGCGGCTCACCGGCCGGCTGCGGCTGATCCTCGCCGTTCTCCTGGTCGCGCAGTTCATGCTGGCCGTCGACTTCTCGATCCTGAACGTCGCCCTGCCCGAGATCGGCGACGGACTCGGCTTCTCCCTGGGCGGACTCCAGTGGATCGCCACCTCCTTCGCGCTGTGCGCGGCCGGCTTCACGCTCTTCTTCGGCCGGATCGGCGACCTGATCGGCCGTAAGCGGATCTTCCTCGCCGGCCTCGCCGTCCTCGGGGCGGCGTCCCTCGCCGGCGGCCTCGCCACCTCGCCCACCGTGCTGATCGCCGCCCGGATCGCCCAGGGCCTGGCCACCGCCGCCGTCACTCCGGCGGGCCTGTCCCTGCTCACCACCTCCTTCCCCGAGGGGCCGCTGCGTGAGAAGGCGCTCGGGCTGAACGGCGCGCTGATGTCGGCCGGGTTCACCACCGGCGCGGTCCTGGGCGGCGTCCTGACCGACCTGCTCTCCTGGCGCTGGTCCTTCTTCGTCAACGTCCCGGTCGCCCTCGCCGTCCTGCTCGTCGCCCCCGCCGTGATCAAGGAGTCGCGGCCCGCGCACCGCCCGCGTCTCGACCTGCCCGGCGCGCTGAGCGTCACCCTGGGACTGCTCGGCAT
Organism: Streptomyces seoulensis; assembly: GCA_013364255.1. GTDB lineage: Bacteria > Actinomycetota > Actinomycetes > Streptomycetales > Streptomycetaceae > Streptomyces > Streptomyces similanensis. The sequence goes on from CP054936.1 coordinate 5,586,727, forward strand.
CGTCTACGGCCTCACCCGCGCCGGTGAGCACGGCTGGACCGACGCCCTCGCCCTGACCGGCCTGCTCGCCGGCGCCGTACTGCTGGCCGTGTTCGGGTTCGTGGAGCGCCGGGTCGCCCAGCCGCTGGTTCCGCCGCACGTGCTGCGCCGGCCGAGCGTGGCGTGGGGCAACGTCCTCGGGGTGCTGGCCTTCGTCACCGAAACCTCGCTCGTGTACCTGCTCACCCTCTACATGCAGAAGACCCTCGGCTTCTCCGCGCTGACCGCGGGCGTCTCCTTCGGCGTGCTGGGCCTGGGCACCGTGGCGGGCGGTCTGCTCGCCCCCCGGGTGATCGCCCGCCGCTCCACGCTCACCGCGCTGGTCGCCGGCGGTCTGGTCCAGACGGTGTTCACGGCCGTACTGCTGCTGCTCGGCACGGGCGCGGGCTGGATGTGGCTGCTGCTGCCGGCCACGTTCTTCGGCGGCGTGGGCAACATGCTGGTCATCGTCGGCTTCATGGTCACCGCCACCTCCGGCCTGCCGGACCGCGAACAGGGCCTGGCGACCGGCCTGGCCACCATGTCCCAGCAGATCGGCATCACCCTGGGCACCCCGGTCATGTCGGCGGTCGTCACCGCCACGGCCGGAGCGGCGACCGCGGGCGCCGTCCTGCACGGCGTCACGGTGGCCGTCGCGGTCAACGCCGCCCTGGTCCTGGTGGGCGTCCTGATCGCCGCGGTCTTCCTGCGCGGGCGGCGCGCACCGTCCGGCGCGTGAGGCGGCGGAGCGGCGGCGGCGCGGCGGCGGCGGGGGCTTGCCGTGCCGGGCGGGGGCGCGCACCGTGGAGATATGAGCGCGCGTGAGGGCCCCACCCTCATCACGTCCGTGCAGCGGGCGTTCCGGCTGATGGAGGCGGTCGGGGCCCATGAGGGCGGCGCACCGGCCAAGCAGCTGGCGCGGGAGACGGGGCTGGCCCCGGCGACGGCGTACCACCTGCTGCGGACCCTGGCGCACGACGGCTACGTGCGAAAGCTGGAGGACGGCTCGTTCGTGCTCGGCGAGAAGCTGGGCTCGCTGCACCACGTCAGCAGGGAACAGGCGCTGATCAGCAGGGTCCGCCCGATGCTGGGCGCGCTGCGCGACGACCTGTCCGCGGCGGCGTACCTCACCTTCTACGAGGACGGCGAGATACGGGTGGCGGAGATCGTGGACGGACCGCGGGCGCCGCGCGCGGAGCTGTGGGTGGGGTTCGAGGACGCGGGCCACGCGACCGCGCTGGGCAAGTGCGTGCTGCGCGAGCTGGACGAGGAGGGGCGCGAGGAGTACCTGTCCCGGCACACCCTGGCGGACCTCACGCCCCGTACGGTCACCCGCCGCGACGAGCTGCTGAGCCGGCTGGCGGCGGCGTCCGACGCCCCGGCCGTCACCGACCTGGAGGAGTACTCCCTCGGCGTGGTCTGCGTAGCGGTGCCCGTGTACCGGGGGGAGACCCTGGGCTCGCTGGGCGTCTCGCTCCGGGCGGGCCGCGCCTCGAAGATCTCGGACGCCTCGGTACGGCTGCTGGCGGCGGCGAACCGGGTGACCAGGGGCCTGTCGCTCACTATCTGAAACCCGCGCCCTTGCGGCGTGCGCCCGGAAAACCGTTCACTGGACAAACCAGACACCAGGGGCGGGCGGCGAGAGAGGCAGAGGGCGAAGAGTGCGGACCCCCACACGGTTCAACCCGGAGAACGACACCCTCGGACACCGTACGGCGAACGGCTGGACGGTCGTCAGCGTCACCGGAGAGGTGGACGTGTGTTCCGCCCCCGGCATCCGCGCGGCCGTCGTCCGCCTCATGGACGAGGGACACCGGCACTTCGTCCTCGACCTGTGCGGGGTGACGTTCCTGGACTCGATGGGCCTCGGCACGATCGTCGCGCTCACCAAGCGCCTCCGCCCGCACGGCGGCTCCCTGCTGCTGACCTGCGCGGACCCCCGCATCCTGCGGGTCTTCTCGATCGGCGGCCTGCGCACGGTCTACACCTTCTACCGCACCCCCGCGGAAGCGACCCGGAACGCCCCCCGGGGCAGCGGCCTGGAGGGCTGGCCGCACGTCCATCACTGAGCACCGGTGGACACCGCCGAGCACCCGTGGACACCGCCGAGCACGGGCAGGCGGCGGCGGGCCGCTTCAGCGCGGGGAGACGGGCCGCTGCCCGTCCTCGGCGAACGACGCCAGGAGTTCCCGGAACGAGTCGACCAGGTCCCGCCCCGCCCCGCCGGAGTACCGGCCGGCCGCGCAGTCCAGCATGCCGCGGACCTCGTCCCCGATCAGGAAGGTGTAGCAGAGGTCCGCCTTGCTCGTGCCGCTCTCCACGTAGCGCCGGCGCGCGGTGGCCCCGGGCAGCGCGTGCCGCTGGTCGGTAGCCTCGTCGACCACGACCAGCGTGCGGGCGAGGCGCAGCGACCCCGGCGTTCCGCGACGGCGGCTGAGCCGGGCGAGGTCCGCGGGAACGATCGCGCGGTGCCGCACCGCCTCCAGGGTCCGTGTCCTCACCTGGCGTACGAGTGCGGCGAAGGGCTGACCGGCGTCGACCCGCAGCCGCAGCGGCAGCACCTTCAGCAGCGGGGCGACCATCCCGTCGCTCGCCCCGTCCCCGCGCCCGCTCACCGGCACGCCCACCACGAGTTCGGGCGCCCCGGTGGCGCGGTGCAGCTGCGCCGCGGCGGTCGCCGTCAGCACCGCGAACGGGGTGGCCCGCAGCGTCCGGCACAGCGCGCGCAGGCGCCGGCCCGAACCGTGCTCCTCGGGAAACGCGACGCGTCTGCCCAGCGGAGCGCGGCCGGCGTCGGATGCCGCGTCGCCGGGCACGGCCGTCGCCACCGTGTCGGGCAGGCTCCCCAGGGCCTGCTGCCAGTAGGCCCAGGCCGCGTCGTCGCGCGCCGCCGCCCGCTGCTGCCGCGCGAACGGACCGGGCTGAAGGAGCACCGGTCCCAGATCGGGGCGGCGCCCCTCGACGGCGGCGCCGTACAGCTCGACGAACTCCCGCTCCAGGGTGTGCAGGGCCCAGTCGTCGACGACGACGTGGTGCACCTGCACCGCGAGCAGGACGGTCTCCGCCTCCGGCTCGAACAGCGCGGCGCGCCAGGCCCCGGCGGAGAGGTCCATCGGACGGCTCACGAAGTCCCGCAACGCCCGGTCCACCGTCCCCGGCGAGCAGGCCGGGGAGGGGATCTCGGGGTCCCCGGCGGCCGGCTCCACGATCTGCGCGGGCTCCTCGCCGGCCAGGACGAACCGGCTGCGCAGCGCGTCGTGGCGGGCCACCAGCGTCGCGAAGGCCCGGCGGACGGCGTCCCGGTCGACGTCTCCGCGCAGTTCCAGGACCCAGGACTCCAGGTACGGGGAGGCGCCGCCGCGCACCATCTCATCCAGCCAGATCGTCTCCTGCTCGTACGTCATGGGATACGTGCGCACGGTCACGGACACCGCCCTCCTCTCCGGCGCGGCCGGGAGGCCGGGTACGGGGCCGGGGCGAGGCGACGACGCGGCGCAGCTCGGCCTGGTCCACCTTGCCGTTCTGGGTGAGCGGGAAGTGCTCCAGCCGGCGCAGCACGTGCGGCACCATGTTCGCCGGGAGCCGGCGCAGCAGCTCCGCCCGCATCGCGCGCTCGTCCGGCCCGTCCGCCGAGGCGGCGTAGCACAGGGCGAGGCCGGCCACCTGCTCGCCGGGCTCGGTCAGCGGCAGCACGACGCAGTCCCGCACGCCCGCCAGCTCCCGGGCGGCGAACTCGATCTCGGCCGGCTCGATCCGGACGCCGCCCACCTTGACCTGCCGGTCGAGGCGGCCGCGGAAGTGCAGGGTCCCGCTCGCGTCGAAGAAGCCGAGGTCGCCCGTGCGGTAGACGCGGACCGGCCGGTCCTCGACGGTGACGGTCGGGAACTTCTCGGCGGTCAGTCCGTCGTGCCCGAGGTAGCCGACCGCCAGACCGTTCCCGGCGGCGACGACCTCGCCGAGCTGCCCCGTCCGGCACGGACGGCCGTCCTCGTCCAGGACGTACACCTCGGTGCCGGGCACCGGCCGGCCGACGGGGATGCCCTCCGGGGCGGCGCAGTCGGCGGGGGTGATCACATGGGTGGTGGTCAGCATGCAGTTCTCGGCGGGGCCGTAGCCGTTGCGCAGGTCGGTCTCGGGGAAGCGCTCCAGCACGGCGCGGATGTGGTGGGGCGACAGCTTCTCGCCGCCCACGATCAGCTGCCGGACGCCGTCGAAGCACTCCAGATCCTCGTCGACGAAGAGGTTGAACAGCGAGGACGTGAGGAACATGGTGTCCACGCCCGCGGTGCGGACCTGCTCGCGCAGCATGCCGGGGAGCACCGGTGTGCGTGGGAACATCGCGACGGCGCCGCCGCTGGTGAGCTGCCCCCACACGTCGTAGGCGTGCATGTCCCACATGGGCGCGGCCGCCTGCGGCGAGACGTGCCCGGGGCCGAAGCCGGGCAGGCCGCCCGGCCGGAACATCCGGGTCACCGCGCGGTGCGGCACGACCACGCCCTTCGGCGTGCCGGTGGTGCCGGAGGTGAAGAAGATCATCGCGGGGTCGTCGCCCGACTGCGGCGCCGAGGCGAACTCCGGCGCGTCGGCGGCCACGTGGGCCACGTCCGCGACCTCGAAGACCGGGTACGGGCCCACCTCGCGGCCGCCCTCGGTCACCACCAGGCGGGCCGAGACCTGCTCCAGTACGGCGCCGACACGTCCGGCCGGCCAGGCCGGATCGATGTTGGCGTAGGCGGCGCCGCACTTGAGCACCGCGAGTTCCACCGCCACCTGGTGCGGCGCCCGGGACAGCAGCAGGGGCACGATCCGGCCGGGCCCCACCCCCCGCTCGGACAGCCGCGCCGCCAGGGCGTCCGAGATCCGGTCGAGGGCGGCGTAGGTGAGGACGACGTCGCGGTGGCGCAGGGCCGTCGCCTCCGGCCGGCTCCGTGCGTGCGCGCGGAACGCCGTGTGGATGAGCGGCGTGTCCTCGCTCACCGGCCGTCCTCGCCCTCGGACTCCAGGTGGGCCACGAACTCCGACAGGACATCGTGGGTGAAGAGCCATTCGGGATACGCCGTGCGGCCCGTCCGCTGCTCGATCCGGGCGCAGATCCGTATCGCCTGGAGGGACGTGCCGCCGAGGTCGTAGAAGCTGTCGGACCGGCCCACCCGGTCGAAGGACAGCACGTCGGCGACGATCGCGGCGACGACCTGCTCCAGACCGTCGGCCGGAGCCTCGAACGCGGAGTCCACGACCTCTTCCCGGATACCGTTCACCGGCTCAACTCCTCTTGTTGTGTGTCGACGTGGCCGGCCGATCCGCGGGCCGGCGAGACGCGGTCCGCGAGCGCCTCGGCCACCAGGGCGTGCACCCGCTCCGCGTGGGCGAACACGGCGAAGTGGCCGCCCTCCAGAACGTGGAGCCGGAACGGTCGCGTGGTGTGCTCGGCCCAGGCCGCCGTGTCCCGGGGCCCCGCCCCGCCGTCCTGCTCGCCGGCGAAGGCGGTGATCGGGATGTCGAGGGCGGGCTCCGTCCGGTGGTCGTAGACCTCGTTGACCGAGAAGTCCGCCGCCAGCACCGGCTGGAGGGCGGCCAGCAGGCCCTGCTGGGACAGGACGCTCTCGGGGGTGCCGCCGAGTCGGCGCAGCGTCTCGGTCAGTTCCGGCAGGCTCATGCCCGCCAGGTCGTGCCGGTCCAGCGGCAGGTGCGGCGCGGGTCTGCCCGACACGAAGAGGTGCGCCGGCCGCGGACCGCCGATGCGACGGAGCTGCCGCGCCGTCTCGAAGGCGCAGAGCGCGCCCGTGCTGTGGCCGAAGAGGGCGAACGGCCCCGTGATCACCTCGGCGATCTCGTCGGCGAGGGCGCGGGCCAGCGGCCGTACGTCGGTGAACGGCGGCTCGTCGCGCCGTCGCTCACGGCCGGGCGGCTGCACCGGGCACGCCGTCACGCCGGAGTGCTCCAGGCCCGTGGCCCACGCGCGGTAGGCGGAAGCGCCCGCACCGGCGTGCGGCAGGCACAGCAGCTCGACGCCCCCGGCGGAGCGCCCGGGGAACGGGAACCAGGCCGTTCGCCGCATCCGATCGCTCCTCTTTTCGTCGGTGTCGTCGGTGTCGTCGGTGTCGTCGGTGTCGTCGGTGTCGTCGGGTTCCTCGGCGTCCGAGGCGTCCGAGGTGTCGGTGTCCCGGGTGTCCCCGACGGCCTCTTCGACGGGATGCCGACGGGCCGAAGCGCGGCAGCCGCGCATCTCGCGGAGCCCTCGCCCGGCGCGCGGTCCCCGCACCGGGCGAGGCTCAACGCGCAGCGATGCTATGGACGTTGCGGGGAGGGACACAAGAGGTGACAGTGCTGCGCGGTTCCCGCATCATGCCGAGGTACCGGGGCCGGCGACCGGCCTCCGCCGCCCTGGTCCGCGGCCCTGGCGCACCGCCTTGGTCCACCGCCTTGGCCAACGCCCCGGGCCACCGTCCTGGGCCACCGCCCTGGCGCTGTCGTCCGTCCGATCGGCCCGGGCCGAGGGACGACAACTCCGACGGCCCTCTCCGGCCGCCGTCAGCACCGCTGCCACCTCACCACGCATGCTGGGAGCACCCCATGACCGTGTCGACCACCGCCGAACCATCCAGCAGGTATCTGGCCGATCCGGGCCACGGCACCGCCTTCACCGACCACCTGGTGACGGCGCGCTGGTCCGCCGACACCGGCTGGCAGGACCTCGCCCTCGGCCCCCTGCGAGAGCTGTCCCTGCATCCCGGCACCAGTGCCCTGCACTACGGGCAGGCGGTGTTCGAGGGGCTCAAGGCCTTCGTCCAGCAGGACGGCGGCGTCGCCGTCTTCCGCCCGCGGGACAACGCGGCCCGCTTCGCCCGCTCGGCGGCCCGGCTGGCCATGCCGGTCCTGCCCGACGAGCTGTTCATGACGGCCCTCGACCTCCTGGTACGGGCTGACGCGCCGTGGCTCACCGACAACCCGCAGCACGCGCTGTATGTGCGGCCGCTGATGTTCGCCAGCGAGGTCAACCTGCTCATGCGGGAGGCCACGGAGTTCACGTTCGTGCTCATGGCGTTCGTGGCCGCCGGATACTTCGGCGACGGGGCCGGCCCGGTGACGGTGATGATCGCCCGCGACCACGCCCGGGCCCTGCCCGGCGGCACCGGTGACGTGAAGTGCGCCGCGAACTACGCCCCGACCCTGCTCACCCAGCGCCGCGCGCGGGAGGCCGGCTGCCAGCAGGTGGTCTGGCTCGACCCGGACGAGCGGCGCTGGGTGGAGGAACTGGGCGCCATGAACCTGTTCTTCGTGGTGGACGGCGCGCTCGTCACCCCCCGTCTCACCGGCAACTTCCTGCCCGGCATCACCCGCGACACCCTGCTCGCCCTGGCCGCCCGGGCCGGCTACGAGGTGCGGGAACGGCCCGTCTCGGTCGACGACTGGCGGGAGGGATGCCGCAGCGGCGCCATCACCGAGACCTTCGCCTGCGGTACCGCCGCGACGGTCACCCCGATCGGCCGCGTCCGGGACGGCGACGGCGACTTCACCGTCGGCACCGGGAACGAGGGTCCGGTGACGGCCGCGCTGCGCACCGCGCTGCTCGACGCCCAGCACGGCCGCCTGCCCGACGTGTCCCACTGGCTGCACCGGATCGACTAGCCGACCGCGCCTCCCGACCACACCTTCGGACCACACCCCCGACCACACCCGGCGGTCGCCTCCGCCGGACCGCACGCGCCACCCACGCCCGCCCACCGCACCGCACTCCACCTGTCGTCCGCACCCGCGAAGAAGGCCCCATGGACATCTCCCCGGCTCCGGAGCCGCGCCCCGTCGGAACGCTGGCCGGACGCGTGGCGCTGGTCACGGGGGCCGGGCGGGGGATCGGCCGGGCCTGCGCGCTCGCCCTGGCCCGTCGCGGCGCCGACCTCGTCCTGACGGCGCGGTCCGACGCGGCCCTCGCCGAGGTCGGCGCGGTCCTCGCGCCGACGGGACGGGCCGTGCTCACCGTCGCCTGCGACCTGGCGGAACCCGGGGCGGCCGACGCGCTGCTCGGGCGGGCACACGCGCGCTTCCCGGCCGTCGACATCCTGGTCAACAACGCCGGCCGGTCGGGACCGCTGGGCCCCACCGCGCGGATCGACCCGGCCGAGTGGGAAAGGACGCTGGCGCTCAACCTCACGGCGCCGGTGCGGCTCGGCAGACGGCTCCTGCCCGGCATGCTCGCCCGGGGCTGGGGGCGCATCGTGAACGTGACCTCCGGCGCCGCCGCCGGCTCCGGGCTGACCGGAGCGAACGCCTACTCCGTCAGCAAGGCGGGACTGGAGCACTTCACCCGCAACCTCGCCGCGGAGGTGGCGGGCACGGGGGTGCTGGTGAACACCGTGCGGCCGGGTGTGGTGGACACCTCCATGCAGGCCGGGATGCGGGCGCCGGGCAACGGCCTGGACGCCGCCACCCGGGCGGTCTTCACGGAGCTGGACGCCGGCGGCGCGCTGGCCCGGCCGGAGGCGGCCGGGGAGTTCCTCGCGGACGTCGTGCAGAGCGAGGTGTCCGGACGGACCCTCGACGCCCGGACCACGACACCGCACGACCTCGGCGTCCACGCACCGAAGCCCCCCACCACCGCCCCGCACTGACCCCGGACCCTGCTGACCCCGGACCCTGCTGACCCCGGACCCTGCTGACCCCGGACCCCCACTGCCCCGAGCCCGCACCTGACCCCGAACCCGAACCCGCCCCCTCAGAACACCCCGCACCGACCGCCGCGCCCCTCACACCCCCGGCACACTCGTCTCCGCGAGGAAGGAGATGGCGTCCGGCGGGCTGTAGGGCTGCATGAACCCTCCGGCGCGCACGTCCCGGTACAGGCGGGCCAGTTCGTGCCCGGCCATGTAGGCGCCGCCGCCCACGAGCGAGAGGCAGCGGTCGACGACGAGGCACGCCTGTTCGTTGACGAACTGCTTCCCGGCCTGGAAGTCCCGCATGAGCGCCACCGGATCGCCCGTGACCCCGTGCTCCACCGCCTCGGTGGTGTGCGCCACGACGGCGCGCACGCTGTGCAGACGGGTGTGCACGTCGGCCAGCAGCGCTCCGGCGCCGGCGGTGACCGCGTTCCGCGCGCGGTGCCGGGCAGCCGCCTTCGCCGCCAGCTCGGCCGCGCGTTCCGCGATGCCCAGGTAGATGCCGAGCATGGCGACGGTGCTCACGGCCCGGCCGGGCAGTTCGGCCGGGGTGGACTGCCCCCACGGGCCGCGCACCCACACGTGGGCCGCGGGCACCGGACAGCTGTCGAAAGTGACGTCCGGGCTGCCGGACGACCGCATGCCCAGGGCGGCCCAACGCTCCGCGACGTGCAGCCCGGGGGTCTCCCGGGCCAGCAGGACGGCGGCGAACCGGCGGTCACCGGGATCGGCGTCCGCGGTCGCGGCCCGTACGACGAAGTGGGTGGCCGCCGACGCCAGGGTCACGAACGTCTTGCGCCCGGTCAGTTCCCACGCCCCGTCGTCCCGTCGAGCCACCCGGGTGCTCACCCGGTGGTAGTCGCTGCCCGGCTCCGAGACCGCGCCGCTGACCAGGGCGCGGCCGTCGGCCATGGCGACGAGGAGGGCGCGCAGCGCGTCGTCCCCCGTCTCCCGCCAGTCGTGGCCGAGGGTGAGGCCGCGGCTGAACTGCATGTGCAGGGCCAGGGCCGCACCGGGGTCGGCGGCCGCGACCTGGGCGAGGGCGACGGCCACGTCGTGCGGGCTCGTCACCTGGAGTCCGCCGAGTTCGGCGGGGACGGTGGCGCCCAGGATCCCCTTGGCGCCCATGTCCGTGAACGCGGCGGTGGGGAACGAGGCGTCCCGGTCGTGTTCCGCGGCCTCCTCGCGCAGCTGCGGGAGGACGCCCGCCAGCAGGTCGCCCAGAGCGCGGCCGGCGGCGGTACGGGGCTTCAGCTCCGGCATGGTGCGTCACCTCCTCGTCTCGGCGCCGGCCGGGACGGCCGGACCGGTGCCGTCCGGCAGCAGGGGCAGCCGGTCCGCCCACGTCGCGCCCGCCGTCCGCAGCTCCGCCGCCCGCGCGGCGTCGAACGCCTGGCCGACCGTGGCCGCCAGTTCGTCCCGCTCGGCCGCCTCCGACGCGTCGATGGGCGCCCCGGTGCGGGCCACCAGTTCGTCGGCGAGCCCGAGCAGCAGGGCCGCCTGTTCGACCGCCGCCCGGTCCGCGGCGACCTGGCCGAGCCTCAGCACGGGGTAGGCCAGCAGTTTGCGGTTGCCGTCGGCGCAGAGCAAGTGCAGGGCGCGGGTCGCCATCTCCGCGGCGGCGGCGTGGTCGCCGAGCCGGCGCCTGACGTTGGCGAGGTTGCACAACTCGGCCGCCTGGGCGCGTACTTTGCGCATCCGCACGGCCAGTTCCAGGGCCTGGCGGCCCAGCGTCTCGGCATCCGTGAGCCGTCCGTCGAGGAGGGCGGCCTCGGCGAGGATGTGCAACGCGGTGCAGCGTCCGTCGTCGTCGGCGGCGTCGATCACCGCCAGCGCCCGTTCCCCGTGGCCGCGCATCCCGGCCAGGTCCCCGTCGGCCATGGCGATGCGGGCGACGCCCAGGTGCAGGTCGGCCCGTACGGCGGCGGGGGAGCCGGCCGCGGACCGCAGTCCCCGTTCCAGCAGCTCGCGGGCCCCGGCCAGGTCGCCGAGGTGGTAGGCGAGCATCCCGGCCGCGTGCCGCAGCCGCGTGGTGGTCGTGTCCGGGAGAGCCTCGCCCGCGCTGCCGTCGCGGGTGACCTCGGCGAACCACCGGGCCGCCTCCGCGATGTGCCCGTTGTAGAGCCAGAAGTGCCACACGGCGAGGCAGACGTGCGCGTAGGCCGTCGTGGCGGAGCGGGACCGGAGCAGCTCCAGCAGGGTGCGCAGCTCCTCGACGTGCTCGTTCAGCTCCTGGAAGCCGGCCTCGGGGGCCGGTCCGTTGAGGAGATCGTCGAGGTCCCGTACCGAGGCCGCGACGGCCTCCGGGTCGTCCTGGACGCAATGCCAGGGAATCAGGCTCATTCCCCCACCCAACTGCCGTTTCACCGCGATCACTTGCCGGGGAAATTAACAACTCGCCCGCACCCGGTCAACCCTTGCCCCGGCGCATTGCTCCGTGCCAACCTGCGGCGTCGCGGCGGGTCTTACCGGCACGCGCAACAGGAAACCGATCCGGAAAGCAGGTGCGCGAATTGAATCGCGAACCCGGAGAGTTGTCGGCCACCACGCTGGTGTTGCTCCACAGTCCCCTGGTGAGCATGTCGAGCTGGGGCAGAACCGCGGAGTGCGTCGAGGCGCTGGGGCCGCGCTGCGTCGCCGTGGAGGTGGACGACGACCTCCGCCCGCCGTACGGTCTCGGCTACGCGCGGTGCGCCGCGGACCGGATCGCCGGCAGCGTCGGGACCGGGCCTGTGGTGCTGGTGGGACACAGTGGGGCGGGTCCGGTCCTGCCCGCCGTGACCGCCGCGCTGCACGGCCGGGTCGCCGTCGTGGGCGAGCTGTACTGCGACGCGAACCTCCCGCGCGCCGGCGCCAGCCGGGTGGACCTCATGCGCCACCAAGGCGCGGACTTCGAGAACTTCAGGGCGGAACTGGCGAACGGCCGCCGCTACCCGGACTGGTCCGACGAGGAATTGACCGAACTGTTGCCGGACCCGCTCGACCGCAAGACGGTCCTGGCCGGCGTACGGCAACGCGGCGAGGACTTCTACCTCGAACCCCTGCCCATTCCCGACTCCGTTCCCGAAATAGGCCGCGGATTCCTCCGGCTGTGCGCCGGATACGAATTCCCGGCGGCCGAGGCGGAGCGCCGCGGATGGCCCATCATCCGGCTGGACCAAGGCCATTTCCACCCCCTGGTCGACCCGGAGGAGACCGCCCGCGCGCTCGTGGCGGTGGCCGCCCGCCTGGTGCCCGCCGCGTGAGCGACGCATTCCACGCACCGGTCTCCCGGCTCCAGCGGGACATGCTGGACTTCGCCCACGGACCCGGAGACGGCAGCGACATGCTGGTCATCCGGTGGGCGCACCGGCTCCTCGGGCCGCTCGACCCGGCCGCGCTGCGCACCGCCCTGGCGGACGTCGTCCAGCGGCACACCGTGCTGCGCTCCGCCTTCCTGCCCGCCGACGGCGCCGGCTACCGGGCCGAGGTCCACGCCCGTGTGCCCTCCCCCCTGACCGTCACCGACGTGCGCCGCCTTCCGCCGGACGCCCGGGAGGAGGCGTGGCGGCGCGCCCTGCGCACCATCGCCCCGCTCAACCCGCGGACGCCGCCGCACCTGCGGGCGACCCTGCTGGTGGAGTCCGGCACGGAGGCGCGCCTGCTCCTGGAGGCCTACCACCCCGCGTTCGACGGCTGGTCGCAGGCGGTGGTCGACCAGGAAATCGCCGTCGCCTACGCGGCCGCGTGCGCCGGGCGCCGGCCGAGCCCCTGGGAGCCGGACGACTTCGGGACGGCGGCGGCCGCCGAAGCACGTCTGGCGGGGTCGGCCGAGCTGGCGCGGGCGGCCGGCCACTGGAGCACGGTGCTCCGGGACCTGCCGGAGGCCAACCGGCAGCCGCCCGTCGGCGACCTGACCGCGTCCGAGGCCCGGGTCGCGCTGGAGAAGCCGGACTTCCACCAGATCGTCCTGGCCGCGGCCAGGAACCGGGTGCGGCCCAGCACCGTCTGCCTCACGGCCTGGCTGCGGACCCTGTCCGACGCCGTCGGCAGCGCCGACGTCGCCGTGGCCATGCCCGTGGCGCTCCGCGACGACGAGGCGCTCGGCGACGCGGTGGGGCCCTACGTCAACCAGGTGCTGGTACGGGCCGTGCCGGGCGGGCCGGACGACGTGAAGGCCGTGCTGCGCCGGGTGGACTCCGCCTTCTGGACCAGCTGGCGGCACCGTGCGGTCCCGTACCAGACGGTGCTGGAGGCGCTCGGCTCCGACTTCCGCTACCGCTTCCGGTTCGGCTACCACGAGGGCGGCGGCGACGGTCCGTGGGACGCGACCGGGGTGAGCACGGTCCCCCTGGACGTGCCCGTCGACACCACCCTGCGCCGCGACGCCGCCCTGGAGCTCACGCACACCGCCGGCGCCGCGTCGGGCGTCGTACTGTGCCGTGACGGGGGCCTGCCGGGCTGGAGCGCCGGCCGGCTCGCCGCCGCCTTCACCGCCCATGTGTCCCGACTCACCGACCCCGCCTGACCCACCCGTTCCGGCACCGACGTGCCGTGGAGGAGACCACGTTGACGATCCATCACTCCGCCGAGGGCTACCGGTCCAACGCGGACATGTACGCCGCCGCGCGCCCCGGCTACCCCGCCGAGGCCGTGGGGACGTTCGCGGCCGAGGTGGGCGTCCGCCCCGGCCGCCGCGTCCTCGACCTCGGCGCCGGGACCGGGAAGTTCACCCGCCAGCTCGTCGAGCTGGGCGCCTCGGTGAGCGCCGTGGAGCCCGTCGAGGCCATGATCGAGCGGCTGCGGGAGACGGTGCCCGAGGCGGACGCGCACCTGGCCGCCGCCGAGTCGCTGCCGTTCGCCGCCGGGACCTTCGACGCCGCCGTGGCCGCCCAGGCCTGGCACTGGCTCGACGGCCCCGCCGTCCTGACCGAACTGGAGCGGGTGCTGACGGCGGACGGCGCGCTCGGCCTGATCTGGAACGCGTACGACGTGGCGGTCCCGTGGGTGGAGAAGTACTACGGGATCAGGTACGCCCGCGCGTCGGCGGACACCCCGGACCACCGCTCCGGCGCCTGGCGCGGGGCCTTCGAGGACCGCGAGGGCTGGCTCCCGCTACAGGTGCACCGGCACACCAGCGTCCGCCCCATGTCGCCCGCCGGCCTGGAGGACCTCATGCTGTCGTCCAGCGTGATGGGCGCGCTCTCCGAGGACCAGCGGCAGGAGGTGCGCGAGGAGGTGCGGGCCGTGCTGGCCGCCGATCCCGCCACCCGGGGCCGCGACAGCGTCGGGCTCCCCTACCTCACGGAGTGCTGGTGGACGCGGCGTCAGCCGGTTCGGCCGGGTTCGGCGGCGCCGGCGAGCGCATGACGGAGCGGTGCAGCTGCCAGCCGGACGCGGACAGCACCCCGGCCAGGACGGCCCAGCCGGGCAGCCCCAGCGGGAAGATCACGGCGGTCAGCAGCAGCGGTCCGACGATGTCCCGCGCGCCGTTGCCCAGGTTGAACACCGCGAGGTAGCGGGCCCGGTCCTCCTCGGGCGCGTAGGCGAAGGAGACGCCCCAGCTGCCGGCCGACTGGTAGATCTCCGCGATGGTGATCAGCACGGTCACCGCGACCAGGATGACGATGGCCGCGGTGGCTCCCCGGCCCGCGGCGGCCGCGAAGCCGAGCGCGGCCCCGGCCAGCACCACGCCCGTGATCGCCATCGCCCGCGCCGACCCGGCCAGTTCGGCGGCGGCCCGGGACAGGGGGATCTGCAGGCCCACCACCATCACGGTGTTCACGGCCATCAGCAGGCCGGTCCAGTAGTGCGGGATGTCGCTGTGCACGGCGATCCACAGCGGCAGGGCCGTCATCAGCATGGGCTTGTGCATGCCGAGGACGCCGTTGAGCGCGGTGAGGCCGAGGAACCGCCGGTCGCTCAGGATGGACCGGTCGCGTACCGCCGCGGCCTCCTTGACCGGCTGCACCCGGCGGGCCTGCGCCACCCCGGTCACGCCGATCAGGATCGCGGCCGCGACGACGAAGGAGAGGCTGTCCCCCGCCACGGCGCCGATCAGCGGAGGGCGCCCGTCGAGCGCGAGCAGGCCGCCGCCGACGAGCGCCCCGACCGTGATGCCTATGTTCGCCATGGTCCGCGCCACGGCCATGAGCCGCACCCGGGCGTCCGGCGCCTGGCTCTCGGCGACCAGCGACTGGAGCAGCGGGCCGCACGGCCGGTCGGCCAGGGTGAGCAGGCACAGCCCGGTCATCAGCACGGGAAGGCTGTGCGCGACCAGAAGGAGGAGGACGGCCACGGCCCGCCACAGGTACAGCCCGACCAGGATGCGGCGCAGCGGCCAGCGCTTGGTGAGACCGCTGACGGGCACGGACACCAGCAGGCCGAGCAGGCTCGCCACCGTCTGGGCGAGCGCGTACTGGGTCGCCGACACGATGTGCGCGCTGGTGAAGTACACCGGCGCCACGGTCAGCAGCAGTCCGGTGCCGGTCCAGTCCAGCAGGAAGACCAGACCGACGGGGTGCGGCCGGCGGCCGGCCGGCAGAAGGCGGTGCAGGAACAACATGACCTCACAGAGAAGGGCAGGACACAGGGTGGGAATGGTCGCGGACGTGGTCGCGCTGGGGCGAGCGTTCATCGAGGCGGACAGCCAGAATCCGCCCGGCGCCGAACGGGCGGTGCTGGAAACGGTGTTGGCGGCGGTCCGCCCGCTGGACCCGACCTCGGTCACCGTGCTGGAGCCGAGCCCGGACCGCGTCTCCGCGGTGCTCGTCCTCCCCGGCCCGGAAGCCGGACCGCTGCTCGCGGTCAACGCCCACCTGGACACGGCCGCCACCGCCGACCACCAGTGGCCGGCGGGCCGCGCGGACTGCCGGGTGGAGGGCGACTGGCTCATCGGCCGGGGAGCCTCCGACATGAAGGGCGGGCTGGCCTCCGTCGTCGCCGCCCTGCACACCGTCTACGCCGAGGGCGGCCCCGCCTGTCGCATCGCCCTGCACCTGGTGGCCGACGAGGAGCGGGGGAGCGTGTGGGGCGCCGCCCAGCTCGCCGACGCCGGACTGCTGGCGGCCGACGCCTGCCTCATCCCCGAGCCCACCGGCCTGGCCGTGAGCGTCGCCGAGCGCGGTGTGCTGTGGGCGCGACTGCGGGTGCGGGGCGAACAGACCGGCGGCGGACGGCCGTTCAGCCCCTCCTCGGCCGTGCTCGCGGCGTCCCGGATCGCCACCGAGCTGCACGGCGCGAGCGTCACCACGGGTTCCCCCCGGCTGGACGCCGAGCCCTGCTCGGTGGGCGTGGTCCGGGCCGGCGACCGCCCCAACGCGGCTCCCACCGAGGCCGAGGTGCAGATCGACGTACGCCTGACCACCGTCGACGACCCCTCGGCGGTGCTGGAGCGCGTCCACGCCCTGGCGCGGCGGGCGGCGCCCGAGAACGACTGCCGCCTGGAGGTGCTGAAGCTGGTCCCGGCCACCGGCGGCGGGGCCGACCACGCCTGGGGTCAGGAGGTGGCACGGTGCCTGCCCGACGGGGAGGCGCGCCTCGTCGGCAGCCCCGGCCCGTCGGACGCCCGCTACTACCGGGCGCTCGGCATCCCCACCGTGCTGTGCGGTCCCGGCGATCCGGCGGTCGCCCACCGCCCCGGCGAGCGCGTCGCCGTCACCGCCCTGCACAGCGCGGCGCGCGCCTACGCCCACCTGTTCCGGACCTACGGCAGTCGCCGGTAGACGGAGACGTGCTTGGCGCTGTCCGGGGTGAACTCCGCGCCGTCCCAGTCGGCGTGCCGCGACTCCAGCGCCAGCCCGCTCTCCTCGGCGAGGAGGTCGAGCTGGTGCGGGGTCAGGTAGTGCACCTGGGTCGGCATGAGCTGCACCGGGGCGCCGTGCCGGAGCACCACGTCCTGGGAGTCCATCCGCTGCTCCCCGGCCACGTGCTGCGACACCTGGAGCACCACTTCGGTGGCCGTGAACGACTTGATCCGCACCGGCGCGATCAGCTCGGGCCTCGGTACGAAGACCTCCACCACGAACGCCCCGCCGGGCTGGAGGAGGGCGCGGACGTTCTTCAGGCACGCGGCCTGCGCGGCACGGCCCGGCAGCATGAAGAAGGTGTTGAAGACCGTGTAGGCGACCCCGGCCTTCAGCTCCGGGGCGAGTTCCGGGGCGGTGGCGTCGCCGAGGACCGGCTGCACGGGCAGCCCGGCCGCCTTGCGGGCGAGCTGGTCGAGCATGGCGGCGGACGTGTCCACCCCCACCACCGGCACGCCGGAACGCGCCAGCGGGATCGCCACCCGTCCGGTGCCCACGCCCAGCTCGACCGCCGCGTGCGGGCCGGCCAGCCGGCGCAGCAGTTCGATCTGCGCCGGCCGCGGTGTGAAGTCGGCGAAGATCTCGTCGTACGAGGCGGCGAACCGTTCGCCGTAGGTGTCCGCGGCGTACTCGTCCATCACTCACTCTCCTTGCCCGCGGCTGCGGCGAAGGGGTGGATGCCGGTGCGTTCCATGCGCGCGAGCGCCTCCCGCACCGCCGGCAGCCCGCCGGTGTCCATTCCGATCATCACCGCGGCCCGCGGGGCGTGCTGTCGCACCGCCGCGGTGAAGGCCGGCCAGTCGATCACGCCGTCGCCGGGGGGCAGCGCGTCGTCGGCGTCGCCGAGGTTGTCGCTGAGGTGGATGTAGGCGAGCCGGTCGGCCAGGCCGCTCACCCAGTCGGCGAGCGGCGCGGCCGAGAAGACGTTGGCGTGGCCGGTGTCGAGGCAGGCCAGCAGCCGGGGGACCTGGTCGAGGACGGGCCGCATCAGACCGGGCCCGTCGTCCCACATGTTCTCCAGCACGATCCGCCCGTCGAAGGCGGCGCACATCCGCGACCAGAACGCCGCGCTCGTCTCCTGCCAGCGCAGCGTGTAGGCGGCGCGGGTCGTGCACGGCAGGTGGTTGGTGTGGAAGACGACCCGCTCGGCGCCGATCGCCTCGGCGATGCGCAGACTCTGCTCGATGCGTTGTTCCGAGGCCCGGCGAATGCTCTCGTCCGGGCTGTTCACGTACAGGTCGAGGAAGGGGCCGTGCTGCCACAACCGGCCCTGGTACGAGGCCAGTCGGCGGCTGAGCGTCTTGGCCTCGCCGGCGTCGAACCCGTCCAGGACCGCGGGGTCGGCCAGGTGGATCAGTTCGAGTTCGTAGCCGTGCTCGACGGCGAGGGCGACGGTCTCGTCGAAGTGCGGCTCCCGTGGCTGCACCACGACGGGAGCCCGCGCTCCCTCACCGCTCACTGGGCCGCCCCGGACTTCGAACGGTGCCGGGCCAGGAAGTCCTGCCAGGACCGGTGCTGCTCGGGGGTGTAGGACCCCTTCACCACGTGGTCCTGGAGCTCGCTGTCGAACTCGAACGGCTGCGGCACGAGGTCGGCCAGCGTGGAGAGCCCGTTCAGCAGGTCGACGTCGAAGCCGGGCGCCAGGTCGGCGAGGTAGTAGGACAGGTAGTAGAACACCGAGCGGCCCGGGCTGTAACTCGGGTTGCGGGCCTCGTAGTTCTCCAGCGAGAACGTCGGGTAGGCGCCGTCGCCGATCTTCTTGGGGACCTTGTACATGGGGTAGGCGAAGGTCACGTCGCCGATGGGCCGGTACGGGGAGGGCAGCGGCGCGAGGCCGCGGGCGATGCGGGACAGGCCCTCGGCGATGATGTCCTCGCGGTTGGCGCCGGTGGCGACGAACTTCATGCCCTGGCTGTGCGCGTGCCCGCCGAGCACCTTGCGCAGCAGCCACGTCCCCAGGAACTCCAGGTCGGCGTCCGGGTAGGTCTCGTGGAAGTCGGTCTTGAGGTCTTCGAGGGAGCTCACGCCGGCCAGTTCGGCGGCGCGCTCCCCTTCGATGATCTGGAGTTCGAGGCCGAGGGAGGTGCAGATCTGCCGGGCGTTGTCGACCTGGGTGTCCCAGTCGGGGATGCCCAGCATCATGGTGGGGACGACGCGGCCGCCCTCGCGGATGCGCTCGGCCTGCATGAGGGCGGACAGCAGGACGTTGGAGTCGCCGCCTCCCGACGTCCCGAGCACCAGCTCGACGGGCCCCTCCGCCGGCCACTTCGACAGCACGTCGTCGACGCTGCGCACGACGAAGTCGAAGCACTCCTCCGCCGACATCTGCGTCTGTACGCGCTTGAAGGCGCCGTCCTCGCCGCTCGGGAAGGTCCACTCCGTGCTGGGGCGCTCGATCTCCCGCACGAACTGGGCGTCCAGCCCGAGCAGTCCGGGGAGGTTGATGTTGCGGGTGACCCGGGCGTGGATCTCCCGGCCCTGCGCCGCGACGGTCGACAGGCGGGTGGTCGCCGGAACGAAGGTGACCCGCCGCGCGGAGGCGGCCTTCGCGACATCGGTGTGGTCCTCCAGGACGAAGGTCCACACGGACGACATCGGTATGGAGAACCGGTCGAGCACCGACTTGATGTCGTCGTCCGGCCGTCCCTCAAGGCGGTAAAGCCCGTGATTGGTCTCCAGGTGCACGTAAATTTTGACCACCCTTTTCGCTGTAAAACTTTCCGGGTTTTTCGTCGAGAACGCACAGGGAACGCAGAGGAGACCGCCGGGGGAGAGTGCTCCCCCGGCGGCGTTCAACGTGCGGATCAGCCGGTGGCGATCACCGAGTGAGCGCAGCTGAGGTTCTCGACACCGCTGGTGGTCGCGAAAGGAGCGCGCTCCCCCAGGACCCCGTAGTCGAAAGCGTCGAGCGGACCGAACGACGGCTCGACGAACAGAGCCGGCGCGCCCGTGGCGACGGTCTTGACGACCGTCTGCTTGGTGCTCTCCATTACCCCTCCTTATTACTTCGGAACGGCGGCCCGAGTGGGCCATGCGCCGGTAATTGGACGTCTTTTCCGGTCCGTATGTCAACCATCGGAGCATCGGATGAACGGGGCGAGAAGGGCAGCGGGCGGCGACCACGGAAACCGTCTGAATAGCCGCTGAGAATAAACCCGCCACGCCCTGCGGAAGAGCTCCGGACAACCGAGGACGAGCGCGGACGACCGCCGCCGGCCTCCTGGGATCAGGCGCCGGGCGCCGAGGTGTTCGCGGCGCCGTCCGCCCCCTGCTGCAGCCGCACGTCCCGCGCGAGTTCGGCCCACTGGGCGGCGTTGTGCTGGGCGAACTCGGCCACCGCGTCCGCCCAGTGCGGCGGCACCGCGGACAGCAGCCGCCGCTGGTCCTCCGCGTCCAGCCGGTGCGCCGTGAGCCACTGCAGGAGCCGTCGCCCGTGGTCGCTGTAGCGCAGCCCGGGGTCCCGGAACATCTGGAGGTACTTGGCCTGCTGCCGGGTGGAGACGGCGGTGAGCATCGGTCTCCGCGCCGCGGCCGGCAGGGCCCGGGCGGCGCCGGCCGCCTGCGCCGAGCGCACGTCGTGCGCGGTCCCGATGGAGATGCCCGCCTCCCGCGCGATCTGCCGTACGGAGGCGTCGGGCCGGTCGGCCAGGAGGCGGACGGCTCGCTGGCGGCCGAGGGAGGCGTCGACGGGCCGCGCCCTGCCGTCCCGGCCCATCCGGGTGTTCGAGTGCGGAATTTCCTCGGTTGAACACGCCTTGCGCAGCGCGCCCACCGTCTTCGGGCTGAGTCCCACCACCTTCGCCACGGCCCGGTCGGACCACGCCGGGCGGGAGCGGAGCAGCCGTTCGGCCGCGCGCCGGCGCTCGGCGAGCGACAGGGGCAGGCCGTGCGCGATATTCAGGCGCACCGCCAGCAGAAAGACGTCGGCTTCGTTTCCGTCGAAGAGATGGGCCCTGATGGTCGTCGCGCCGACGAGGCGCATCGCGTGAACTCGGTGGACTCCGTCGATCACGCGCAGGGTGGGGCGGTGCACCACGATGGGCGGAAGATTGTCGGCCGCCTCGACCAACGATTCCAGGTGCGCCGCGTCGATGAGTTGAGTCCGGGGAGAGTTTTCAAGATTCAGCTCGGTGATGTCAAGCGAGGTGACCGGGCTTTCCGCTAACTGCTTCTCCAGTGACTTGACGGCTGCCACGTTGTCTGGAGTCCCGTTGCGTTCCAATGCGACCGTATCCGCCTCTCCGGGTCGATGCTCGTCTTCCGAGCAGCCTGTCGAGAACCGAGTGAGGCGAACGGATGATCCTGGCCGCTGTCGACGTCCCCCGTCGGCACCTGCGGAACAAGACAGGCTGAACTCGCCGCCTCTCTCATGGAACTGCATGAACTTCCGTCACCGCGATGTGATCATGATCCTTTGCCAAACATTGGGAACGACATCCGCACAATGCCTGCCATGGCGGACAAGTCCCGGGCGCACGCTCGCCCGGCATATACCGGACCCACAGCTCCGACGCGGCCGCCCTTATATCACTGTCGGGGAATTCATGGGGAAAAAGGAAGGTAAAATCCTGGAGGCTCTGCCTCAGGGCCACACCAGGCAGTACGGCTGATGCCCCGCCTCGTGCAGCCGGTGGCTGAAGTCCTGCCACTCGTGCAGCAGTTGGTAGACGTTGAAGGCGTCTCTCGGGCCGCCGCGGTCCGGGACCGTGGACCAGATGAAGGCGGCCGCGCCCACCGCTTCCTCGCCGATGTCGCGCAGCGGGTCCACGACGGTCATCGGGAGTTTGACGACCGCGTAGTCGGGGTGCAGGACGACCAGCTCCAGCGGCGGGACCTTGTGCAGGGGCACGCCCTCGATGCCGGTCAGCACCATCGCGGCCATCGTCTCGGGCTTGATCTTGGTGAACATGCCGTTCATGCCCAGCTCGTCGCCGCCGAGTTCCTCGGGGCGCATCGAGATCGGGACGCGGGCCGCGGTCGCGCCGTCGGGCGCGCCGAAGTACTTGTACGTCACCCCCACCCGACCACCATTCCTGCTTCCGGCCCGGAGGCGGTCGGCCCTGCGGTCGATCCGGCGATCGACGCGCCGGTCGAGCCGCTCGGACTCATTCGGTACGCCCTGTTCCTGACGTGTCTCGGCCGCTTCCTCCGCCTCGCGTCGGTGCCTTCCCCGCCGGGCACGTCGAGGACCCAGGTCATCGGTCCCCTCGCCCAGTCCGCCACCGCGATGCATATCTCCACCCGACTGCTTTTCTAGGACGCGTGGTCCCCGCCGCGCAACCCGATCATCGTGTCAGTGACCTCCCCCACGGCCGCACGCCGAAACGTACGCCGAAACATCTGCCCACGGGATCTTCGCGCCCCGCGGGCGAAACGCCTCCGACACGGCCCTGACACGACCCTGACACGACCCTTCGCCCTGTCCATACGTACGTGAGGACCAGTTTCTCAGATGGGCGGCGACGAATCCGCTTCTTCGGACCTCCGGGTTCCGCCTCCGTCCCCGGCCGGGATCCCCTGGGCCCCCGGCGACCGGGTTCCCCCTCCGTCCCCGCCGGGAAGCGTCCGCCGCCCCCGGCCTCGCGCGCCCCCTGGCCTACCCTGAACAGGTCACTGCCCACCGGATGTATGAGAAGCCGCCGAGAAGTCGGAGAAGTCGCAGGTCATGAGCGAACTGCCCTATCCATACGAAGCCCCCGTCTCGCAGGCGCTGTTCGACCGTGCGGCGGTCGTCACGCCCGGCGGCGTGAACTCGCCGGTGCGTGCCTTCCGCGCCGTGGGCGGCTCGCCCCGGTTCATGGTGTCCGGCAGCGGCCCGTACCTGACGGACGCCGACGGGCGCGAGTACGTCGACCTGGTGTGCTCCTGGGGACCGATGATCCTCGGCCACGGCCGCCCCGAGGTGATCGCCGCCGTGCAGGAGGCCGTCGCGCGCGGCACCTCCTTCGGCACGCCCGGTGAGGGCGAGGTCGTCCTCGCCGAGGAGATGGTGGCGCGCGTCGCGCCGCTGGAGCAGGTCCGCCTCGTCTCCAGCGGCACCGAGGCCACCATGTCCGCCATCCGCCTGGCCCGCGGGTTCACCCGGCGCACCAAGGTGGTCAAGTTCGCCGGCTGCTACCACGGGCACGTCGACTCGCTGCTCGCCTCGGCCGGCTCCGGCGTCGCCACCTTCGCGCTGCCCGACACGCCCGGCGTCACCGGCGCCCAGGCCGGCGACACGATCGTGCTGCCGTACAACGACCTCGACGCCGTGCGCGCCGCCTTCGCCGCGCACCCGGACGAGATCGCCTGCGTGATCACCGAGGCGTCGCCCGGCAACATGGGCGTCGTCCCGCCGCTGCCCGGCTTCAACCAAGGGCTCAAGGACATCTGCCGGGACAACGGCGCGCTGTACGTCTCCGACGAGGTGATGACCGGCTTCCGCACCAGCCGCGCCGGCTGGTTCGGCGTCGACGGGGTCGAGCCGGACCTGATGACCTTCGGCAAGGTGATGGGCGGCGGCTTCCCGGCCGCGGCGTTCGGCGGCCGCGCCGACGTCATGGCGCACCTCGCCCCGGCCGGCCCGGTCTACCAGGCGGGCACGCTCTCCGGGAACCCGGTCGCCACCGCCGCCGGCCTCGCCCAGCTGCGCCTGCTCGACGACGCCGCCTACGCCACGGTGAACGCCGTCTCCCAGCGGATCCAGGCCCTCGTCTCCGGGGCCCTGACCAAGGAAGGCGTCGCGCACACCCTGCAGAACGCCTCCAACATGTTCTCGGTGTTCTTCACCGACCGGCCGGTGCGCGACTACGACGACGCCAGGGCGCAGGAGTCGTACCGCTACACCGCCTTCTTCCACGCGATGCTGGCGAACGGCGTCTACCTGCCGCCGTCGTCCTTCGAGTCCTGGTTCGTCTCCACCGCCCACGACGAGCAGGCCCTCCAGCGGATCGCCGACGCCCTTCCGGCGGCGGCCCGGGCGGCTGCGGAGGCGACGGCATGAGCGACGGCATGAACGACGGCACGGCGAACAACGCGAGCGAGGCCGACGACGTCACCGTCGTCCACCTCATGCGCCACGGCGAGGTGGAGAACCCGACCGGCGTGCTCTACGGGCGGCTGCCCGGCTACCACCTCTCCGAGCTGGGCCGGCGGATGGCCGAGCGGGTGGCCGAGCACCTCGCGCCCCGCGACATCACCTACGCCGTCGCCTCCCCGCTGGAGCGGGCGCAGGAGACGGCGACGCCGATCGCCAAGGCGCACGGGCTCGACCTCGACACCGACGAGCGGCTGATCGAGGCGGAGAACGTCTTCCAGGGCAAGACCTTCGGCATCGGCGACGGCGCGCTGCGCCGGCCCGAGAACTGGAAGCACGTGGTCAACCCGTTCCGGCCGTCCTGGGGCGAGCCGTACGTCGACCAGGTGGTGCGCATGATGGGCGCGCTGAACGCGGCGAAGGACAAGGCGCGCGGGCACGAAGCGGTGCTGGTGAGCCACCAGTTGCCGATCTGGATCGTGCGCTCCTACGTCGAGCGGAGGCGGCTGTGGCATGATCCGCGCAAGCGGCAGTGCACGCTCGCCTCGCTGACCACGTTCACCTACCGGGGCGACCGGATCGTGTCCGTCGGCTACAGCGAACCGGCCCGCGATCTGGTGCCGGCCCACCTCCTCGCGGGCGCCAAGCCGGTCAAGGGGCAGAGCAAGGCGTTCGGCGCCTGACACACGGAGCGTAAGGGCGCTGTCAGCCCTCGGTCATAAACCGACAGTTTCCATGCAAATGTTGTGAATTTCATATCAATCCGAGCAACCTTGCCCTCCGTCACGGCCTCTGAGTGGGTGACCACATCAAAGGACGTGACGGACGGATCGGGGTTCTCATGCGCACCTTCTCCCGGAGGGGAATGCTCGGCCTCGGCGCGGGCGCGGCGGCGGCCGTGTCGCTCGCCGGCTGCGGCGGCCAGGATTCTTCGGGCGGCTCGGGCCACCCGGCGGGCTCCGGCTCGGACAAGGGTGCGCAGGGCGGCGACGGCACGAAGGCTCCCGCCCGCCTCATCGGCGACGGCTCGACCTCGTTCACCGGCAAGCAGCCGCACCAGCCCGCCAAGCCGGTGCCGCTGGAGCCGGGCCAGACCCCGCCGCAGTTCGTCATCTTCTCCTGGGACGGCGCCGGCGAGGTCGGCAACGGACTCTTCCCGCGCTTCCTCGACCTCGCCAAGCAGCACCAGGCGGGCATGACCTTCTTCCTCTCCGGCCTCTACCTGCTGCCGGAGTCGAAGAAGCGGCTGTACAACCCGCCGAACAACCGGCGCGGCGCCTCCGACATCGGCTACCTCACCGACGACCACATCAAGGCCACCCTCACCAACGTCCACCGCGCCTGGCTCGAAGGCCACGAGATCGGCACCCACTTCAACGGCCACTTCTGCGGCGAGGCGCACACCTCGGTCAAGTGGTGGACGCCCAAGCAGTGGCGCAGCGAGATCGACCAGGCCAAGGCGTTCGTCAAGGAGTGGAAGACCAACACCGGCTGGCACGACCTGCCCGCCCTGCCGTTCGACTACGACAAGGAACTGGTCGGCGGCCGCACGCCCTGTCTGCTCGGCCAGGACAACCTGCTGCCCACCGCCCACGAGCTGGGCTGGCGCTACGACGCCTCCTCCTCCGGCGGCCTCCAGACGTGGCCGGTGAAGAAAAAGGGCATATGGGACCTGCCGCTCCAGCAGATACCTTTCCCCGGACACTCGTTCCAGGTCCTGTCGATGGACTACAACATGCTCGCCAACCAGTCGGTGAACTCCACCAAGGCGCCGCCCGCCAACTACCCGGGCTGGCGCAAGCAGTCCGCCCAGTCCTACATCCAGGGCTTCGAGCGGGCCTACCGGACGAACCGCGCGCCCTTCTTCATCGGCAACCACTTCGAGCAGTGGAACGGCGGGATCTACATGGACTCCGTCGAAGAGGCCTTCAAGCACATCGCGAACGAGCGGGACAAGGGCGCGGACGTGCGCCTGGTCTCCTTCCGGCAGTTCGTCGACTGGCTGGACGTGCAGAAGCCGGAGATCCTCGCCAAGCTGCGCACGCTCGGCGTCGGCCAGCAGCCGACGGGCGGCTGGAAGACCTTCCTCCAGCCCGCCGCCTCGGGCGCCGGCACCGGCGCCGGCACCCCGAACGGCACCGCCTCCGGGGCGTAGAGCGGCACCGCCTCCGGGGCGTGGAGCGGCACCGCTCCGGGGCGTGGTGCAGCGCCTGATATGCGGTTTTCCGCCCGTGAGGGGGGCGGGCGAGAGCCCCGGAACAGGCATGCGAAACTTTTCACATGAGTGTCGTCAGCCGCGCCCCCCAGTGCTCGAACCGGGCGAACCGTACGTCCCGTCCGCACCGCACGCGCACGACCCGCGTCCGCCCGCGCGCCGTCCTGCTCGCCGCCGTGAGCGCCGTCGCGTCGCTCACGCTGGCCGCGTGCGGCTCCGGAGGCACCTCCGGCGGCTCGGGCGACACGCACTTCATCACCGGCTCCGACGGCATCGCGACGGTCAAGAAGGGCGAGCGCAAGCCCGCCCCCGACCTGTCCGGCAAGACCATCGACGGCAAGCAGCTCGACCTCGCCTCCTACAAGGGCAAGGTCGTCGTGCTCAACGTCTGGGGCTCCTGGTGCGCGCCCTGCCGGGCCGAGGCGCCCAACCTGGTCACGGTCGCCAAGGCCAACGCCGCCAAGGGCGTGCAGTTCGTCGGCATCAACACCCGCGACAGCACCACCCAGCCGGCCGTCCAGTTCGAGAAGAGCTTCGGGGTGCCCTACCCGAGCCTGTACGACCCGACCGGCAAGCTGATGCTCCGCTTCAAGAAGGGCACCCTCAACCCGCAGCTCATCCCGACCACGATCATCGTGGACCGGGACGGGAACATCGCGGCGCGCGCCCTGCAGGGGCTCAGCGAGGAGAAGCTGCGCAAGATGCTCGACCCGGTCGTCGCGGAGAAGTGAGCCGTCGTGCTACTGGCCGCAGCCTCTGACCCCAACCAGACGGTCTTCAGCGGAGCTCTGCTGCTCGCGCTGCCCGTCGCCGTGCTCGGCGGACTCGTCTCCTTCTTCTCCCCGTGCGTCCTGCCGCTCGTCCCCGGCTACCTCTCCTACGTGACCGGCGTCACCGGCACCGACCTGGCCGAGGCCCGGCGCGGGCGGATGGCCGCGGGCGCCGCGCTGTTCGTGCTCGGCTTCACCGCCGTGTTCGTCTCCGGCGGCGCCCTGTTCGGCTACTTCGGGCAGAACCTCCAGGACCAGAAGGGCCCGCTCACCAAGGTGCTGGGCGTGCTCATGATCCTCATGGGCGTGTTCTTCATGGGCCTGATGCCCTGGCTGACCCAGCGCGAGTTCCGCTTCCACAAGCGGCCCACCGCCGGTCTGCTCGGCGCGCCCCTGCTCGGCGCCCTGTTCGGCATCGGCTGGACGCCGTGCATCGGCCCGACGCTCTCCGCCGTCCAGACGCTCTCCTTCCAGCAGGCCAGCGCCGGCCGCGGCGCCCTGCTGACCGTCGCCTACTGCGCGGGACTCGGCATACCGTTCGTGCTCACCGCCGTCGCCTTCCGCAAGGCCCTCGGCGCCTTCGGCTGGGTCAAGCGCCACTATGTCTGGGTGATGCGCATCGGCGGCACCATGATGATCGTGACCGGTGTGCTGCTGCTCACCGGCGCCTGGGACCGGCTGGTGCAGGAGATGCAGACCTGGTCCAACGGCTTCACTGTGGGGATCTGATCCATGAGCAAGACGACAACCGGCACGAGCGCCGAGGACACCCCGCCCGCCGGGCCCCCCGGCGAGCCCGCCCCGGCCACGACGCCCTCCGGCGAGGCAGCCCCGACCGCAGAGACGCCCGCCGACGACGACCTCGGCGCGGCCGGCTCCCAGCTGTCCACCGCCCCCACCGAGACGTCCGTCCCCGGCTCCTTCGGCGGCAACCGCGCCCCCGGCCTCGCCGGCCGGCTCGCCTGGACCGGCCGGGAGATGTTCGGCTGGGTGCGCTGGTTCTGGCGGCAGCTGACCTCCATGCGGGTCGCGCTGCTGCTGCTGTTCCTGCTCTCGCTCGGCGCCATCCCCGGCTCGCTGATCCCGCAGACCGGCACCGACGCCATGAAGGTCGACGCCTTCCGGCAGGCCCACACCACGCTCGCGCCGCTCTACGACAAGCTCGGCCTCTTCCACGTCTACAGCTCGCCGTGGTTCTCCGCGATCTACATCCTGCTGTTCGTCTCCCTCATCGGCTGCATCGTCCCGCGCACCTGGCAGTTCACCGGCCAGCTGCGCAGCCGTCCGCCGGGCGCGCCCAAGCGCCTCACCCGGCTCCCGGCGTACGCCGTCTGGCGCACCGACGCCGCGCCCGAGGAGGTCCGCGAGGCCGCGCTCCAGGCGCTCAAGCAGCGCCGCTTCCGCGCCCACACCGCCGGTGACGCGGTCGCCGCGGAGAAGGGCTATCTGCGCGAGGCCGGCAACCTGCTCTTCCACATCGCGCTGATCGTGATGCTGATCGCCTTCGGCTGGGGCCAGCTCTACAAGACCGAGGGCGACAAGCTGATCGTCGAGGGCGACGGCTTCTCCAACACCCTCACCCAGTACGACGACTTCAAGTCGGGCAACCTCTTCGACGACGACGACCTGGTGCCGTTCAGCTTCGACCTGAAGAAGTTCACCGCCACCTACGAGCGCAACGGCCCCAACAAGGGCACCCCGCGCACCTTCGAGGCGGCCCTCGACTACAGCGAGGGCGCCGACGGCGAGGTCCGGCACCGGACCGTCAAGGTCAACGAGCCGCTGGAGATCGGCGACGCCAAGGTCTACCTGGTCAGCCACGGCTACGCGCCCACCGTCACCGTCCGCGACGGCAAGGGGAACGTGGTGCTGCGCCAGGCCGTGCCGCTGCTGCCGCTGGACGCCAACGAGACCTCGCAGGGCGCCATCAAGGTCTTCGACGGCTACCGCGACGCGCAGGGCAAGAAGGAGCAGCTCGGTTTCTCGGCGTTCTTCGTGCCGACCTTCGCGGGCGCCGGCAAGGGCACGATGTTCTCCCAGTTCCCGGCGCTGGACTTCCCCGTCCTCGCGCTGGGCGGCTACCACGGCGACCTCGGCGTGGACGCGGGCACCCCGCAGAACGTCTACCAGCTCGACACCAAGAACCCGAACCTGAAGCCGTTCAAGGACGCCAAGGGCAACATCCTGAAGTCCCGCCTGCTGCCGGGCGAGACGATGACCCTGCCGAACGGCGCCGGCTCGATCACCTTCGAGAAGGACATCCAGGAGTGGGCCGGCTTCCAGATCGTCCAGCAGCCCGCCACCGGCTGGGCGCTGACCGGCGCCCTCGCCGCGATCGCCGGCCTGGCCGGCTCCCTGTTCATCCAGCGCCGCCGCGTGTGGGTGCGGGCCGTGCGGGGCGCCGACGGCGTGACGGTCGTCGAGGTGGCCGGCCTGGGCCGCAGCGAGTCCGCGAAGCTCCCCGAGGAGGTCGGCGCCCTGGCCGCCCTCGTCCACGACAAGGCACCCACGCACACCGACGCCGATGCCGACCGGCCGGACGCCGACACCCCCGTACCCGCCGAAGGGGCTGAGACCCAGTGACTCTCGCCGCCGCAACCGAGCTCGCCACGGCGACCAACGAGCATCTCGCGCACATCAGCAACACGCTGATCTACTCATCGATGGCCGTCTACACCCTGGCCTTCTTCGCCTACATCGCCGAATGGCTGTTCGGCAGCCGCAGCAAGGTGGCCCGCACCGCCGCCGCGCTGACCGCGAAGCCGGACGGCGCGGCCAAGGCACAGGGCCCGGCGGTCGCGGTGAAGTCCGCCGGCGGCACCGCCGTACTGGAGCGGCCGCAGGTCGTCGTGCGCTCGGCCGCCGGCTCCCGCGACGTGCCCGACGGCCCCGGCGCGCACGGCGGCGACGTGCAGGGCGACCTGTACGGGCGGATCGCCGTCTCCCTCACCGCGCTCGCCTTCCTGGTGGAGCTGAGCGGCGTCGTCGCCCGCGCGGCCTCCGTGGAGCGGGCGCCGTGGGGCAACATGTACGAGTTCAACATCACCTTCTCCACCGTCGCGGTCGGCGTCTACCTCACGCTGCTCGCCCTGAAGAAGAACGTGCGCTGGATCGGCCTGTTCCTGACGACCACGGTCCTGCTGGACCTCGGCCTCGCGGTCACCGTCCTGTACACGGCGAGCGACCAGCTGGTCCCGGCCCTGCACTCGTACTGGCTGTACATCCACGTCTCCACCGCGATCCTGTGCGGCGCGGTCTTCTACGTCGGCGCGGTCGGCACCCTGCTGTACCTGTTCAAGGACTCCTACGAGAACAAGCTGGTCGGCGGCGGCAAGCCCGGCCGCTTCGCGACCTCGGTGCTGGAGCGGCTGCCCGCCTCGGCGAGCCTGGACAAGTTCGCCTACCGCATCAACGCGGCCGTTTTCCCGCTGTGGACGTTCACGATCATCGCGGGCTCCATCTGGGCCGAGTCGGCCTGGGGCCGCTACTGGGGCTGGGACCCCAAGGAGACCTGGGCCTTCATCACCTGGGTCGCCTACGCCTGCTACCTGCACGCCCGCTCCACCGCGGGCTGGAAGGGCCGCAAGGCCGCGTACATCGCGCTGATCGCCTTCGCCTGCTGGCTGTTCAACTACTACGGCGTGAACATCTTCGTCAGCGGCAAGCACTCCTACGCCGGGGTGTGAGTCCGCCGCCCGGACGGTGAGCGTTTCCCGGCCGAGGCCGGTTCCGATGCCCGGAAGGGGCACCGGAACCGGCCTCCGCCATGCTGCGCGCTCACCCGGATGGCGGCACGCTGGTGTCATGACCGGTTCCATCGAACAGGGCACCAGCCAGACCCACGGCAACACCCATCTGCTGCACTTCCTGGTGCGGCTGCCCCACCCCATGGAGAAGGTCTGGCCGGCGCTGACCACCCCGGACGGACTGGCCGCCTGGTGCACCGCCGTCGACGAGCTGGAACCGCGGCTCGGCGGCGCGGTCGGCCTGCGCGACCTGGGCAGCGGGCGGATCACGGCCTGGGACGTCGACCGGGTGGCCGAGTACACGGTGGGCGAGGGCGGCGGCCGGGTCCGCTTCCACCTGGAACGCGACGGCGCGGACGGCTCCGTGCTCCGCTTCACCCGCGATTTCCTGGGCGACGGCGAGGCGGAGGGCGAGTCGGAGGCGGGCTGGCGCACCCGTTTCGAACGCTTGATCGCGCGCATGGGCGACCGGCGGTGAGGGCGCCGGCCGCGGCGGGCCGGGCCCGGACACCGGTCAGCCCAGCAGCTCCAGGACGCGGTTGACCGCCTCGATCACCGGCTGTCCCACCGCGCCCACCGTCGCCGCGATGCCCGCGACGGCCATCAGCGCCCGGTGCCGTTCCTGCGGCGGCGCGGCCGGGTCCGCGCTGAGGTCCGGCAGCGTGTCGTCGATGGCCCGCGCGCTGGCCGGCGGCACGCTCGTCCGCAGCCGGCCCACGAGCGCCACCAGCTCCCGCACCGCCGCCTCCAGCTCGGGCGAGGCCGCCTCGGCGGGAGCGGGCGCCGTCTGGTTCTTGATCATGCCGATGTTGCCGCGCCCGCCGTTGACGGTGACGCTGTCGCCGAAGTGGTAGGTGTCGCCGCTCATGCCTTCGCCATCCCCACGTTGCCGGTGCCGCCGTACATGTTCACGTTGTCGCCGAAGTGGTAGTTCTTCGGGTTGACCAGCAGCCGTTCGACCCGGACCTGGAACTCCGCCCCGGGGTTCTCGATCGCGTGCACGAGGGTGCCCACGAGCTGGTCGAGGTAGTGCGGCTGCGGGCAGGTCACCACGGCCATGGACGGCCCGGACGTCTCGACGCCCAGCACGTACTGCGGCTGCGCCCCGACCACGATCACCAGCTCGGCGATGCTCAGGCCGATCGACGCCAGCGCCCCCAGCCACACCAGGGTGACGAGCGTGCCGCCGGTGTCCTGGCTGGCGAGGGTCGTGATGCCGCCGAGGATCGTGAGGGCGAAGGCGACCGACAGGATGATCGCCAGCCGCTTCAGGAAGAGCCGGACCGCCTCCCACCGCCGGGGCGTCAGCACGAAGGTGTGCACCCGGGTGATGTTCTCCAGCGGATAGGCCGCGCCGCCCACCCACAGCAGCCGCTTGCTGACCCGCATGTCGACCGAGCGCGCTCCCGGCGGCGGGGCGGCGGGCGGCGGCGGTATGTCGTAGTGCCCCGGCGGCTCGGTTCGGTCCATGGGTCCCCCTGAGACGTGAGTGACGCTCACCACTGAGTGACACTCATTAACTACGGTGCGCGCCTCCGGTGCAACTCGTATCTCCACGTCAAGTGGGGTGCGCATGTGGGGATTTGACGGCCGTACCGGGAATGCCACCGGGCGCCGGACCGCCCGGCGCGGCCCCGGTGACGGGGGCGGGCGGGCCCGTGGAAGATACTGGGACACATGGCTTACGACGATCTTCGCTCCCTGCTCAGGGCGCTGGAGCGCGAGGGCGACCTCAAGCGCATCAAGGCCGAGGTGGACCCGTACCTGGAAGTCGGGGAGATCGTCGACCGGGTGCAGAAGTCCGGCGGTCCCGCGCTGCTCTTCGAGAACGTGAAGGGCTCGGCGATGCCGCTGGCCATGAACGTCTTCGGCACCGACCGGCGGCTGCTGAAGGCGCTCGGCCTGAAGTCGTACGGCGACATCGGCGAGAAGATCGGCGGGCTGCTGCGGCCCGAGCTGCCGCACGGCTTCGTGGGCGTGCGCGAGGCGTTCGGCAAGCTCGGCGCGATGGCGCACGTGCCGCCGCGCAAGGTGAAGGACGCGCCGGTGCGGGAGGTCGTGCTGCGCGGCGAGGATGTCGACCTGGACGCGCTGCCCGCGCTGTTCACCTGGCCGCGGGACGGCGGCTCCTTCTTCAACCTCGGCCTCACCCACACCAAGGACCCCGAGACCGGCGTCCGCAACCTCGGCCTGTACCGGCTCCAGCGGCACGACCGGCGCACCATCGGCATGCACTGGCAGATCCACAAGGACAGCCGCAACCACTACCAGGTGGCGGCCCGGCGCGGCGAGCGGCTGCCCGTCGCGATCGCCTTCGGCTGCCCGCCCGCCGTGACGTACGCCTCCACCGCGCCGCTGCCCGGCGACATCGACGAGTACCTGTTCGCCGGGTTCCTCGCCGGCAAGCGGATCGAGATGGTGGACTGCGAGACCGTCCCGCTCCAGGTCCCGGCCCACGCCGAAGTGGTCCTGGAGGGCTGGCTGGAGCCCGGTGAGACGCTGCCGGAGGGGCCGTTCGGCGACCACACCGGGTTCTACACCCCGCAGGAGCCGTTCCCGGCGCTGACCATCGACTGCGTGACGATGCGCAGGCGGCCGCTGCTCCAGTCGATCGTGGTCGGCCGGCCGCCCACGGAGGACGGCCCGCTCGGCCGCGCCACCGAGCGCTTCTTCCTGCCGCTGCTGAAGATCATCGTGCCGGACATCGTGGACTACCACCTGCCCGAGGCGGGCGGCTTCCACAACTGCGCGATCGTCTCCATCGACAAGAAGTACCCCAAGCACGCCCAGAAGGTCATGCACGCCGTGTGGGGCGCGCACATGATGTCCCTGACCAAGCTGATCGTGGTCGTGGACGCCGACTGCGACGTGCACGATCTGCACGAGGTCGCCTGGCGGGCCCTCGGCAACACCGACTACGCCCGCGACCTGACCGTCGTCGAAGGCCCCGTCGACCACCTCGACCACGCCTCCTACCAGCAGTTCTGGGGCGGCAAGGCGGGCATCGACGCGACCCGCAAGTGGCCCGAGGAGGGCTACACCCGCGACGGCGGCTGGCCGGAGATGGTGGTCTCCGACCCGG
The DNA here is from genome assembly GCA_013364255.1 of Streptomyces seoulensis. Lineage (GTDB taxonomy): Bacteria > Actinomycetota > Actinomycetes > Streptomycetales > Streptomycetaceae > Streptomyces > Streptomyces similanensis. Next base: position 5,620,011 of record CP054936.1, read on the forward strand.
AGACCGCAGACCGCGTGACGCGACGCTGGAAGGAATACGGACTGTGAGCAGCGCCTCCGCAGCGATCCCGCAGCCGGGACGCACCAGAGCGTTCCTGCGCCTGGTGATGATCGAGCACTCGGTGTTCGCGCTGCCCTTCGCCTACATCGCCTCGCTCACCGCGATGTACGAGTGGGACAGGTCGATCCACTGGGGCAGGCTGCTCCTGGTCACCGTCTGCATGGTGGGGCTGCGCACCTTCGCCATGGCGGTCAACCGGATCATCGACCGGGAGATCGACGCCCGCAACCCCCGCACCGCCCACCGCGAGCTGGTCACCGGCGCGATGTCGGTGCGGCACGCCTGGACCGGCGCGCTGGTCGCCCTCGTCGTCTTCCTGGGCGCCGCCGCCCTGCTCAACCCGCTCTGCCTGGCCCTGGCCCCGGTCGCGGTGATCCCGATGGTGGTCTACCCCTACGGCAAGCGGTTCACGAACTTCCCGCAGGCCATCCTGGGCATCGCCCAGGCGATGGGCCCGATCGGCGGCTGGCTGGCGATCAGCGGCGCATGGTCGTGGAAGGCGGTGATCCTGGGGCTCGCCGTGGGCGTCTGGATCGGCGGCTTCGACCTGATCTACGCCTGCCAGGACGTGGAGACCGACCGCCGGATCGGCGTCCGCTCGGTCCCGGCCCGCTTCGGCATCCCGGCCGCGATCTGGGGCGCGCGCGGCTGCCACGCGGTCACCACCGCCCTGTTCGTCTGGTACGCCCTGGCCACCGGCGCCGGCGCCTTCTTCTGGCTGGGCCTGGTCGTCGTCGCGGCCGCCTTCGGCTACGAGCACACGATCGTGCGCCCGCACGACCTGACCCGCCTGAACCGGGCGTTCTTCAGCGTGAACGGGTTCATCGGCATCGCCCTGTTCGTGTGCGCGCTGCTGGACCTGCTGGTACGGGGGCTGACGGTCTGATCCCCGGATGTTCGGATCACGTTCCCTCCCGGTTCGGATCATGAACGCCGCCGGATAGGCTCGACATCATGAAGCCAGGAGAAACGCAGCGCACGCCTTGGATCGTGGGGGTGTCCGGAGCGTCCGGAACGCCGTACGCGGCCGCGGTGCTGCGCGCGTTGCTGGACGCGGGGGAGAGCGTCGATCTGGTGGTCAGCCGGGCCTCGCGGCTCACCCTGCTCGACGAGACCGGCATCTCCTTCCGGGACGCCCACTGGCGCGACGACCTGCGCGCGTGGCTGTCCCTCGGCGCCGACGGCAAGCCCGGCACCTTCGACGCGGACGTCTCGGACGTACGGCACTGGAGCGCCGGCGACCTGGCGGCCGGGCCGTCCTCGGGGTCGTACCCGGCCAAGGGCATGCTGATCGTGCCGGCCTCGACGGCGTGCGTGGCCGGTGTCGCGCTCGGCCTGTCGAAGGACCTGTTGCAGCGGACGGCGAGCGTGACGCTCAAGGAGCGCCGCCCGCTGGTCGTGGCCGTTCGGGAGACCCCGCTGAACGGGCCGACGCTGCGGCAGCTGGTCGCACTGGACGACGCGGGCGCCACCGTCCTGCCCGCCTCGCCCGCCTTCTACGCCGGCGCGACGCACATCCAGCACCTGGTGGACTTCGTCGCCGGCCGCGCCCTCGACGCGGTGGGGGTGCCCCACCGCCTCTACCGCCGCTGGGAGGGCGAACTGGGCGGCTCGCGCCCCGCCTGAGCGGTACCGGCACCACCTCAGAACACTTCGGCAACTTCGCAGATCCCCGCAGGGGTCTCGTCAGGGGAAGGCTCGATCGCATGGACGCGGTGGACAGGCAGCTCATCCAGGCCCTCAGGGAGAACGGCCGGGCCTCCTACGCGGAGCTGGGGCGCCTCGTCGGCCTGTCGGGACCGAGTGTCACCGACCGTATCAACCGGCTGGAGGCGGCCGGCGTCATCACCGGTTACCGGGCCACGGTGGACGCCGCCTCGCTCGGTCTGGGCGTCATCGCCCTGATCGGCATCTCGCTCTCCGACGCCGCCGACCACGAGGACGTGGCGCAGCGGCTGAAGGACCTGCCCGAGATCGAGGACTGCTGGTTCATCGCCGGCGACGACTCCTTCATGCTCAAGGTGCGGGCCACGGACGTCGACGGCCTGGAGCGGATCATCCGGCGGCTGTCGGGCACCAAGGGCGTCTCCCGGACCCGTACCACGATCGTGCTCTCCACCAAGTGGGAGAACCGGGTGGGTGAGCTGCCCGAAGAGGTGCAGTGATCCAGGCGTACCGTGGGCGGGGACTTCCAGAAGCGGCGGGAAACGGCAGGAAAGAGGTAGGGCATGGACGTCGGGCTCAAGCGCGAGCTGGAGGAGAAGGTCCGCTCCGGTGAGCGGCTGTCCCGCGAGGACGGCATCGCGCTGTACGAGTCGGACGACCTGGCCTGGCTCGGCGGCCTCGCGCACGAGGTGCGCGTCCGCAAGAACGGCGACGTGGTGCACTTCAACGTCAACCGTCATCTCAACATGACGAACGTGTGCACCGCGTCCTGCGCGTACTGCTCCTTCCAGCGCAAGCCGGGGGAGAAGGACGCGTACACGATGCGCATCGAGGAGGCCGTGAAGCTGGCCAAGGCGATGGAGTCGGAGAACCTGACCGAACTGCACATCGTCAACGGCCTGCACCCGAACCTGCCGTGGCGCTACTACCCGCGCTCGCTGCGGGAGCTGAAGGCCGCGCTGCCGCACGTGTCGCTGAAGGCGTTCACGGCGACGGAGATCCACCACTTCGAGACGATCTCCGGGCTGAGCGCGAGCGAGATCCTGGACGAGCTGATCGACGCGGGCCTGGAGTCGCTGACCGGCGGCGGCGCGGAGATCTTCGACTGGGAGGTCCGGCAGCACATCGTGGACCACCGCACCCACTGGGAGGACTGGTCGCGGATCCACCGGCTGGCGCACGAGAAGGGTCTGAAGACCCCGAGCACCATGCTGTACGGCCACATCGAGGAGCCCCGGCACCGGGTGGACCACGTGCTCAGGCTGCGTGAGCTCCAGGACGAGACGGGCGGCTTCCAGGTCTTCATCCCGCTGCGCTACCAGCACGACTTCGTGGACCTGAAGGACGGCAAGGTCCGCAACCGCCTCCAGGCCCGTACGACGATGGCGACCGGCGCGGAGGCGCTGAAGACGTTCGCGGTCTCCCGGCTGCTGTTCGACAACGTGCCGCACGTCAAGGTGTTCTGGGTGATGCACGGCGTGCAGACGGCGCAGCTCGCGCTCCAGCACGGCGCCGACGACATGGACGGGTCGGTGGTCGAGTACAAGATCACGCACGACGCGGACAACTACGGCACCCCGAACAAGCTGACCCGCGACGACCTGCTGGAGCTGATCCGGGACGCGGGCTTCCGCCCGGTGGAGCGCAACACGCGCTACGAGATCATCCGCGAGTTCGACGGCCCGGACCCCGAGCGCCGCGAGTCGCCGCAGCCGATGCGGGTGTGAGGTCTCCGGGTCCCCCCGGTTCTCCCGGTTCTCCGGGTTCTCCCGGTCCTGCGCGGGGTGCGGGCAGCCACTCGCTGCCCGCACACCGATGCGGTAATGGTTACGATGGCTGCATGCCACTTACCTTCACCCTTGACCCCTCGGTCGACCGCGCCCTGCGCGACGGCATCCTCGACCTGTGGACGGAGGTCACCGACGCCGGCGGAGCGGTCGGCTTCGTGGCGCCCGCCGAGCGCGAGGCGGTCCGCGCCGAACTGGTGAAGCACTTCGTGGCGATGGCCGAGGGCCGGGTCCGGCTGCTGGTCGGCCACGACGAGGACGGCCGGGTCGCGGCGACCGCGTTCCTGACCTTCAACACCCACCGGCTGATGACCCACTGGCTGTGGCTGTACACGGTGATGGTGCACCCGCGCCACCAGGGCAAGGGCTACGGGCGCGACCTGCTCACGGCGGCCGCCGACGCGGCGCGCGGCTTCGACGGCATCGAGGCGGTCCGGCTCACCTGCCGCGGCGGCCTCGGCCTGGAGCGGTTCTACGCGTCCTGCGGCTACAAGGAGGTCGGCCGGGTGCCCGGCGCGATCCGCGTGGCGCCCGGCGACGACCGCGACGACGTGGTCATGCTCCTGCCGCTGATCTGAACCGGCCCCGCGCTCGCCGCCGACCAGGGCATTTGTCCCGCCTTGGCACCCCCGTGCGGGATCACCCGGCGGTCGTGCTTCACTGGACGGTACCCCTTTGGCCTCCCTCGGAACGGAAGAGTGGATTGAGATGTTCCGCTACACGCTGATGCGCTTCGGGATCTTCGTGGGCTGCCTGGTGGTCGTCTGGGGCCTGGTCTACTCCGGGATCGTGCCGAGCGGACGCAACGGTTCCAACAGCCTGTGGATCCCGCTGCTCGCCCTGGTGATCTCCGCCCCGATCAGCTTCGTCGTGCTGCGCAAGGAGCGCGACCGCGCCTCGATCCAGGTCTCCCGGCGGGTGGAGCGGATGAAGGCGAACATGGAGGCCAACGCGGGCGTCGAGGACGTGGCCGACGACCGGGCGCGCGCGGAGTCCCAGACCTCCTGACCCGGCGGCCACCGGACGGCCGACCTCGTGATCCGGCCACGGCGGCCGTAAACGGCCGGTCGGTGACCGCGCGGCCGGTGCCGCGAACCGTAGGCTTGCGCGCATGGGTGCGGTGAAGACCAGGCGGATGCCGCGGGCGGTGCGCGAACAGCAGATGCTCGACGCCGCCGTGCAGATCTTCGGCCGGCGCGGCTACATGGCCGCGTCGATGGACGAGATCGCCGAACTGGCGGGCGTCTCCAAGCCGTTGGTCTATCTGTACCTGAACTCCAAGGAAGACCTCTTCAGCGCCTGCATCCGCCGGGAGGCGGCGGCGCTGACGCAGGCGGTGCGCGCCGGGGTGCGCCCCGGACTGCCGGCCGACCGCCAGCTGTGGGAGGGCCTGACCGCGTTCTTCACGCACACCGCGCGCCACCCCGACGGCTGGGCGGTGCTGCACCTCCAGGCCCGTACGCACGGCGAGCCGTTCGCGACCGAGATCGCCGCGCTGCGCGAGGAGCTGGTCGCGTTCGTGACGCTGCTGATCGCCGAGGCCGCCAGGGAGGCGCACCGCGATCCGGACCTGCCCGAGCGGGAGGTCGCCGGGCTCGCCGAGGCCCTGGTCGGCGCCGCCGAGTCGCTGGCCGACTGGGCCAACGCCACCGAGGGCGTCACGGCCCGGCAGGCGGCGGCCACCTTGATGAACTTCGCCTGGGCGGGCCTGGGCGACCTGATGGCCGGCCGGCCCTGGACCCCGCCCGCGACCGAGGACGGCTGACCCGCGGAGCCGTTCAGGCGGGCGGCGGCAGCACCTCGCCCGTCAGATGGGTGCGGCGGCCGTCGGGAGTGCGCAGCGCGAAGCGGCCGGCGCCGTCGGCGGCGTGGACGACCTCGCCCGGCAGCAGCACCGGGGCCAGGAACCTGGCCTTGACCAGGGCCGCATCCGGGACGTCGTGGGCGGCCAGACAGCGGGCCACCGTCCACATGCCGTGCGCGATCGCCCGCGGGAACCCGAACAGGCGGGCGCTCAGCGGGTGCAGATGGATCGGGTTGCGGTCCCCGGACGCGGCGCCGTAGCGCCGCCCCAGATCCCCGGGCAGCACCCACCGGTCCACCTCGGGCAACGGCTCACCCAGCCCCTCGGAGGCGGAGGCGGAGGCGGAGGCGGAGGCGGGGGCGGAAGCGGGCGCGGCGGCAGTGGAGGCGCCGTCGGTGCGGTGCCGGGCCAGGTAGGTGCTCGTGGACGCCCACACCACCTCGCCGCCCGCGCGCAGCTCGGTGCCGACGACCGCCTCGGTGCCCCGCCGGTGCGCCGCCAACCCAACGACGTGCACGGTGAGTTCGTACGTCCCGGCGGCGGGCGTCGCGGTGTGCCGGGTGACGTCGATCGAGGTGTGCACCAGACCGAGCAGCGGCAGCGGGAAGTCGGCGCCGCTCATCAGCCGCATGGCCAGCGGAAAGCCGAGGACGTGCGGATAGGTGACGGGCAGCGTGTCCGCGCCGGGGGCGAATCCGCAGACACGGGCGTAGGCGGCCAGCCGGGCCGGATCGGCGCGGACGGACGGCAGCGTGAGCCGGGTGCGCGGATACGGGGCCTGCGGGCGGGGCCGCTTGAAGGGCGAGCGCAGCGCGCCGAGGGCCAGCAGCGGCGCGAGCGCGGGCGAGCGCGACAGCACTACGGAGGGCGCGGCGGAGGACGCGGTGTCGGTCATCGCTCACGCCCCCAGCAGGCTCTGGCCGCACACCCGGACCACCTGGCCGTTGACCGCGCCCGAGGCCGGGTGGGCGAGCCAGGCGGTGGTCTCGGCGACGTCGACGGGCAGCCCGCCCTGCGCCAGGGAGTTCATCCGGCGGCCCGCCTCACGGATGAACAGCGGCACCGCGGCCGTCATCTTCGTCTCGATGAACCCGGGCGCGACCGCGTTCACCGTCACCCCGTGCTCGGCCAGAGCGCGGGGCGCGAGCGCGCGCACGAGTCCGGCCACGCCCGCCTTGCTCGCGCCGTAGTTGGTCTGCCCGGCGTTGCCCGCCAGGCCCGCGATGGAGGCGGTGGCCACGATCCGGCCGCCGGGCCGCAGCGCACCGGCGGCCAGCAGCGCGTCGGTGGTCCGCAGCACGCTCGCGAGGTTCACCTCCAGCACCGCGCCCCAGCGGTCGGCGGGCATGTTGACCAGCCGCCGGTCCCGGGTGATCCCCGCGTTGTGGATCAGCGCGTCCAGCCCGTCGGGCAGCGCGGCGGCGATCCGCTCGCCCGCGTCGGCGGCCGTGACGTCCAGGGCGAGGGCGGTGCCGCCGAGGCGTTCGGCGACCCGGCGCGCGTCCGCCTCGGCCGCCGGCACGTCCAGCACGACGACCCGGGCGCCGTCCCGGGCCAGCGTCTCGGCGACCGCCTCGCCGATGCCGCGCGCGCCGCCGGTGACCAGCGCGGTGCGCCCCGCCAGGGGGCGTTCCCAGTCGTCGGGCGCGGTGGGGGCGTCGGCGCCGACGTGGATGACCTGGCCGCTGACGTAGGCGGACTTGGGGGAGAGCAGGAAGCGCAGGGTGGACTCGGCGGCGTGCGCGTCGGTGAGCCGTACCAGGTTCACCGTCCTGCCCCGGCCGATCTCCTTGCCGAGCGAGCGCGTGAACCCCTCCAGCGCCTGCTGGGCGGCGGCCTGGTGGTGGTCGTCGGCGGCCGGCGGGGCGCCCAGCACGAGGACGCGTCCGCTCGCGGCGACCGACCGCACCGCCGGGTGGAGGGCGGCGTGCACCTCGCCGAGCGCCTCCACGTCCCGCACTCCCGTGGCGTCGAGCACCACGGCGGCGGCCGCTCCCGCCTCGGCCGGCTTCAGTCCCGTACGGGCCAGGACCGGCGCCAGGTCGAGGTCGGAGGCGCCGGCCGTGAGGTGCAGCAGCGGGCCGTCGAGCGCGGGACGCTCCGGCGACCAGCGGCGCAGCACCGCCGGTTGGGGGAGTCCGAGGCGGCGGGACAGGAAGCGGCCGGGCGCGGTGCCGGTGAAGCTCAGATAGCGGTCGGCCATGTGCTGTCTCCCACAGGTTCACATCTGCTGACTCTGAAGTAATGTTACCGGCGGTAAGTTTACGTCACGGGTGAGGAGCAGGTCGAGATGAGGTCCCTTGCGCCGCGGCGGGCCCGCCGGGTGGCGATCGTCGGCGGCACGCGCATCCCGTTCGCCCGCTCCGACGGCCCCTACGCCACCGCGTCCAACCAGGACATGCTCACCGCCGCCCTCGACGGCCTGGCCGCGCGCTACGACCTGGGCGCGCCCGGCGCGGTGGGCGAGTTCGTCGCCGGCGCCGTCCTCAAGCACAGCCGTGACTTCAACCTCGCCCGCGAGACCGTGCTCGGCTCGGCGCTGGACCCGCGCACCCCCGCCTACGACGTCCAGCAGGCGTGCGGCACCGGGCTCCAGGCGGTGATCGCCGCCGCCAACAAGATCGCGCTCGGACAGACCGAGTCGGCGGTCGCGGGCGGCGCGGACACCGCGAGCGACGCGCCGCTCGGCGTCAACGACACGCTGCGCCGCATCCTGCTGGCGGCCCGCCGCGCCAAGTCGCCCGCCGCCAGGCTCAAGGCGCTGGCCAAGGCGCGCCCCGCCCATCTCGTCCCCGACATCCCGCGCAACGCCGAGCCGCGCACCGGCCTGTCGATGGGCGAGCACGCCGCCGTGACCGCCCGCGCCTGGGGCGTCCCGCGCGCGGCGCAGGACGAACTCGCCGCCGCCAGCCACCGGCGGCTCGCGGCGGCCTACGACCGCGGCTTCTTCGACGACCTGGTCGTCCCCTTCCGAGGCCTGACCCGCGACCAGAACCTCCGCCCCGACTCGACGCCGGAGAAACTCGCCCGGCTGAAGCCGGTGTTCGGCCTGGACGGGCCCGAACCGACCATGACGGCGGGCAACTCCACGCCCCTGACGGACGGCGCGGCCACCGTGCTGCTGGCCTCCGAGGAGTGGGCCGAGGCCAGGGGCCTGGAACCGCTGGCGTATCTGACGGCGTACGAGACGGCGGCCGTGGACTTCGTGCACGGCGACGTGGCGGACGGCGAGGACGGGCTGCTGATGGCGCCCGCGTACGCGGTGCCGCGGATGCTGGAGCGCGCCGGGCTCGGCGTCGGGGACTTCGACCTGGTCGAGATCCACGAGGCGTTCGCCTCCCAGGTGCTGGCGACCCTGGCCGCCTGGGAGAAGCGGGGCCTGGCGCCGGTCGACCGCGACCGGCTCAACGTGGCGGGCTCCTCGCTCGCCACCGGCCACCCCTTCGCGGCGACCGGCGCCCGGGTCGTGGCCACCCTGGCCGCACTCCTCGCCGAACGCGCCGCCCCCGGCCGCGGCCTGATCTCCGTCTGCGCGGCCGGCGGCCAGGGCGTGACCGCCATCCTCGAACGCCCCTGAGGCACCAGCAGCACACGGCCACCCGCCGACACCACCGACCACCACCGACCACCACCGACCACCACCGACCACCACCGACCACCACCGACCACCACCGAGGCTCCCGTGGCCGCACCCCCGGCCCCGGACCACCCCCACGCTCCCCGGGCCGCACCCCGGCCCCGGACCACCCTCACGCTCCAGGCTGCACACACCCGGCCCCGGACCACCTCCCCACCCGCCCCGGTCCAGCACGAACCCCCCACGCGCGAGCCGTACCATCCCGGTTGCAACCGGCGGTAACACCAGGCCCCGCACAGCCGCACGCCACCTCCGGTGAACCACTCGGTACGCCCCGCGCGTACCCGAAGCGGCAGGGCGGCGCGCCGCTGTCCCGCCGCAGGCCTCAGGAGCTGCCATGCCCATCTCGTACTCGTCCGCCACCCCCGCCGTGCCGCCGCCGTCCGATCCGGAGCAGGCGTACGAGTCCGCCGCGGGCGGCGGCCCGGCCGCGCCGCGGACCCGGCGGCTGGCCGGCGAGGTCCGGGAGGCGTACGTGCCGCCGCTGGTGGCCCGTGTGACCCACGGTTCGCTGGCCGACCTGCCGTTCGAGAACGCGGCCGCCGACCCCGGCCGCCGCGTCCTGAGCCGCCGCGCCCCCCGCGGCCGGTGGACGGACGTGACCGCCGAGCAGTTCGCCGCGCAGGTGCTCGCCCTGGCCAAGGGCCTGATCGCGGAGGGGCTGCTGCCGGGCGACCGGATCGCGGTGATGGCGCGCACGACCTACGAGTGGACGCTGCTCGACTTCGCCGCCTGGGCGGCCGGCCTGGTCACGGTCCCGGTCTACCCCACCTCCTCCCTCTTCCAGATCCGCTGGATCCTCCAGGACTCCGGCGCGGTCGCCCTGGTCACCGAGACCGCCGGGCAGGCCGCCTCCGTCGGCCCGGAGCGCGACCGCCTGCCGGACCTGCGCCACCTGTGGGTGCTGGACGGCGGCCACCTGGACCGGCTGGCGGAGCGCTGCGCGGCGGTCACGGACGCGGAGGTGGAGGTGCGCCGGGGCGTGCTGGGCCCCGACACCCTGGCCACCCTGGTCTACACCTCGGGCACCACCGGCCGCCCCAAGGGCTGCGCGCTCACCCACGGCAACTTCCTGGCCGAGGTGGACAACGCCGTCGAACTCCTCGCCCCGGTCTTCAAGGGCGACGGCGGCGCGGAGCCCGCCACCCTCCTCTTCCTGCCCCTCTCCCACGTCTTCGGCCGCATGGTGGCGATCGCCTGCGTCCGCGCCGGGGTGCGCCTCGGCCACGCGCCGAGTCTGGCCGCGGAGGACCTGCTCGCGGACATGGCGAGCTTCCGCCCGACGTTCCTGCTGGCCATCCCGTACATGCTGGAGAAGATCTACAACAACGCGCGGGCGACGGCCGAGCGCGGCGGCCGGGCGGCCTCCTTCGACCGCGCCGCCGACACCGCCCGCCGCTACGGCGAGGCGGTCGAGGCCCGCCAGCACGGCGAGGGCCCCGGCCCCGGCGCGGGCCTGAAGGCGGCGCGCGCCCTGTACGACCCGCTGGTCTACCGCCGGATCCGCGCCGCCCTGGGCGGCCGGCTGCGCCACGTCATCTGCGGCGGCTCCCCGCTGGGCCGCCGCCTGGCCGCCTTCTACGCCGGCGCCGGCATCGAGGTCTACGAGGGCTACGGCCTGACCGAGTCCACCGGCGCGGCGACCGTGACGCCGCCGCACCGGCCGCGCCTGGGCACGGTCGGCTGGCCGCTGCCGGGCACGCGGGTGCGGATCGCCGCGGACGGCGAGGTGCTGCTGAGCGGCGGGCAGGTGTTCCGCGGCTACTGGGACCCGCACGCGGGCGGGGTGGTGCCGGCGACCCACGAGGGCTGGTTCCCGACCGGGGACATCGGCCGCCTGGACGACGAGGGCTATCTGACGATCACCGGCCGCAAGAAGGAGATCCTGATCACCGCGGGCGGCAAGAACGTGGCCCCGGCCCCGCTGGAGAACTGGCTGCGCCAGCACCCGCTGATCTCCCAGTGCCTGGTGCTGGGCGACGGCCGCCCCTACGTCTCGGCCCTGATCACCCTGGACCTGGACGGCATCACGCACTGGCGGCGGATGAACGGCAAGCACCCGGTGCCGGCCGAACTGCTCACCGACGACGCCGAGCTGAGGGCGGTGCTGCAACGGGCGGTGGACGAGGCCAACAAGCTGGTCTCCCGCCCCGAGTCGATCCGCCGCTTCGCCGTCCTGCCGGTCGAGTTCACCGAGCGGGCGGGCCATCTGACCCCGTCGATGAAGCTGCGCCGGGCGGCGGTCCTGCGGGACTTCACGGCCGAGGTGGAGGCGCTGTACAGGAAGTAGCTGTACGAGAAGTAAGGGACAAAAGGGCAGGAGCCCCGGTTGCCTGACGGCACGGGGCTCCTTGGGTACTGCAATCAGAACGGTTACTGCGCGCGGGACGCTCAGACCGGGGTGACGTTCTCCGCCTGCGGGCCCTTCGGGCCCTGGGTCACGTCGAAGGACACCTGCTGGTTCTCTTCGAGAGAGCGGAAACCGCTGGCGTTGATCGCGGAGTAGTGAACGAAGACGTCGGGGCCGCCGCCTTCTTGGGCAATGAAGCCAAAGCCCTTTTCGGCGTTGAACCACTTCACGGTTCCGGTAGCCATAAGCCCTCCTTGGGCCCAAAGGGTCGCCCTGCTCCAGAACCTGCAAATGTGAAAACGAGATCGCCGCACAACTGCACCGTCTGAAAACGACCAGAGCCCGCGGTTACATGCTCCGCAGGCTCTGTACTGCAAGGGAAACCAAAACTGCAACTTGCTGATGACCCTAGCATGCAGCCCCCGGAGTGCAATAGAGGTCAAGATCACGTCACCCGGATGTTTGAAGGCTCTGCGGTGAGCATCACGCAGCGCAATCAGGAGAGCTGGGGGACCCGGCGGCCGAACGAGTGAGCAAGAGGTAGTACAGAGGTGCGAGCGCAGGGGCCGCAGGGGTCGGCGGCCACCCCCGCCGGACCGGGGTCTAGTCTCGCGATGTGGACAATTCTCGCACCCGGCCGCGCGTCGGCCACATCCAGTTCCTCAACTGCCTGCCCCTGTACTGGGGGCTCGCGAGAACCGGCACGCTCCTCAATCTCGAACTGACCAAGGACACCCCGGAAAAGCTCAGCGAGCAGCTCGTCCGGGGCGACCTCGACATCGGCCCGGTCACCCTGGTCGAGTTCCTCAAGAACGCCGACGACCTGATCGCCTTCCCCGACATCGCCGTGGGCTGCGACGGCCCGGTGATGTCCTGCGTGATCGTCTCCCAGGTCCCGCTGGACCGGCTCGACGGCGCCCGGGTCGCCCTCGGCTCGACCTCCCGCACCTCCGTCCGCCTCGCCCAGCTGCTGCTGGCCGAGCGCTACGGCGTCACCCCGGACTACTACACCTGCCCGCCCGACCTGAGCCTGATGATGCAGGAGGCGGACGCGGCGGTCCTGATCGGCGACGCCGCCCTGCGCGCCAACCTGCACGACGGCCCGCGCTACGGCCTCGAAGTCCACGACCTCGGCCTGCTCTGGAAGGAGTGGACGGGCCTGCCGTTCGTCTTCGCGGTCTGGGCGGCGCGCCGCGACTACGCGGAGCGCGAGCCGCGCATCACCCGCCGGGTGCACGAGGCGTTCCTCGCCTCCCGCGACCTGTCCCTGGAGGAGGTCGCCAAGGTCGCCGAGCAGGCCGCCCGCTGGGAGTCCTTCGACGAACAGGTCCTGGAGAAGTACTTCACCACGCTCGACTTCAGCTTCGGCGCCCCGCAGCTCGCGGCGGTCACCGAGTTCGCCCGCCGCGTCGGCCCCACCACCGGCTTCCCGGCGGACGTGAAGGTCGACCTGCTGCGCCCGTAGCACCCCCGCCGACCCCTCGGCACTACCCTGCTGGGAAGTACGGCGTTACCGGGTCACGGGGGAGAGGCGGACGCCATGCAGCCGCTCGCGCACGACGAGCCCACCGCCGTGGGGCCCTACCGGCTGCTCGGCCGGCTCGGCTCCGGCGGCATGGGCCGGGTGTACCTGGGCCGCACCACCGGCGGCCGCACGGTCGCCGTGAAGATCGTGCACCCGCACTTCGCGCTGGACGAGGAGTTCCGCGCCCGGTTCCGCCGCGAGGTGGCCGCCGCGCGCCGGGTCGGCGGCGCCTGGACCGCGCCGGTGCTGGACGCCGACCCGGACGCCCCGGTCCCCTGGGTGGCCACCGCCTACGCCGCCGGACCCTCCCTCGCCGCGGCGGTCGCGGACGCCGGGGCGCTGCCCGCGCACTCGGTACGGGTACTGGCCGCCGGCCTCGCCGAGGCGCTCGCCGCCGTCCACGAACTGGGCCTGGTGCACCGGGACGTGAAGCCGTCCAACGTGCTGCTCACCCTGGACGGCCCGCTGCTGATCGACTTCGGCATCGCCCGCGCCACCGACGGCACCGCCTCCCTGACCTCCACCGGCGCCTCGGTCGGCTCGCCCGGCTACATGGCCCCCGAGCAGATCCTCGGCCACGGCGTCACCGGAGCGGCCGACGTCTTCTCGCTCGGCGCGGTGCTGGCGTACGGCGCGACCGGCCGGGCCCCGTTCCCGGGCGACTCCTCGGCGGCCCTGCTCTACAAGGTCGTCCACGAGGAACCGGAGCTGGACGCGCTGCGCGACGGCGACCTGCGGGAGCTGGCCCGGGAGTGCCTGGCCAAGGACCCCGCGGCCCGTCCCGCGCCCGGCGAGGTCGCCCGCCGCCTCGCCCCCGGGGGCACGGCCCGCCTGGTCGCCGCCGGCTGGCTCCCCGGCCGCCTGGTCGAACAGGTCAGCCGCGGCGCGGTGGGCCTGCTGAACCTGGACGCGACCGAGCCGGGCGACCCGCCCTCGGGCCCGCTCGCCTTCACCGCCCCCTCGGTCACGGCGGCGGACGCGCGGCCCGCCCCGCCGTCCGAGGACCCGCCGTCGCAGGGCCGGTTCGGCCCCCCGCCGGTCATGCCGGTCCCGCCGGTCCCGCCCGCGATGCCCACCGCGCCCGCGATGCCCACCGCGCCCCCGCACCTCCCCGGCCAGCGCACCGCCCCGCCCGGCGAGCCCGGCGAGCCCGCACCCGACTCCGCCCCCGGCCGGTTCTCCGTCACCGTGGCGGCCGGCGCCGCGCCGGGCGCGGACGGCCGGGGCCGCCGGATGAGTTGCAGCGTGGTGCTCGCGGTCGCGGGCGCGCTGGCGGTGGCGACGACGCTGAGCGTGGTGCTGCTGAAGCCGTTCGACCGCGGCTCGCACGGCGACGACGCGAGCGGCGCCGGCCCCTCGGCGGCGAGCACCCACGGCACGGTGCCCGCGCGCTACCTCGGCGCCTGGCGCGGCGACGGCACGGCCACCGCGGCCGGTGTGGACCTCCCCGACGGCACGTTCGAGATCGTCGTCCGCCAGGCCGCGCCCGGCGGCGTCGTCGGCTCGGTCACCCAGACCGACGCGCTCGGCGGCTCCTGCGTCGACGTCCTCACCCTGAAGTCCGTCACCGGCAAGGAGCTGACGGCGACCGGCCGGGGCAGCGCGGACAACCCCGGCCACTGCGTGCCCGACGTCCACGTGGTCCACCTCCGCCCGGCCGCCGGCGGCGGCCTGCACTTCACCTCGGACGACCCCAAGGCCGGCAACCCGAGGGCCCTGCTGGAGAAGGCGGACCGACCGGCGCCGACACGGCCCTGAGTCGGGCGCTCCGCACCCCTGGCGTAGCCTGGGTTCCGTCCGTTCACGACCTTTACGAACCTTGCGAAGGGGACGCCGGTGACCGAGAAGGCCGACCTCACGTCTGTTGATGTCACAGCCGTCCTCGAACGGGCCGCCGCCGGCGGGCGCATCACCCCCGGGGAAGCGCTCGTCCTCTACCGCGACGCGCCCCTGCACGCGCTGGGCGCCGCCGCCGACGCCGTGCGCCGCCGGCTGTACGCGGGCACCGAGCACATCGCGACGTACATCATCGAGCGCAACATCAACTACACGAACGTGTGCGTCACCGCGTGCAAGTTCTGCGCCTTCTACGCCGCGCCCAAGGACACCGCCAAGGGCTGGACCCGCGACCTCGACGACATCCTGCGCCGCTGCGCCGAGACCGTCGAACTCGGCGGCACCCAGATCATGTTCCAGGGCGGCCACCACCCGGACTACGGCGTCGAGTACTACGAGAAGCACTTCAAGGCCATCAAGGACGCCTTCCCGCAGCTGGTCATCCACTCCCTCGGCGCCTCCGAGGTCGAGCACATGGCCCGCATCTCCAAGGTCTCCGTGGAGGAGGCCATCACCCGCATCCACCAGGCCGGTCTCGACTCCTTCGCCGGAGCGGGCGCCGAACTCCTGCCCGAGCGCCCGCGCAAGGCCATCGCGCCGCTCAAGGAGTCCGGCGAACGCTGGCTGGAGATCATGGAGACCGCGCACCGGCTGGGCGTGGAGTCCACCTCCACCATGCTGATGGGCACCGGCGAGACCAACGCCGAGCGCATCGAGCACCTGCGGATGATCCGCGACGTCCAGGACCGCACGGGCGGCTTCCGCGCCTTCATCCCGTACACCTACCAGCCCGAGAACAACCACCTGAAGGGCCGCACGCAGGCGACCCTCTTCGAGTACCTGCGGATGATCGCCGTCGCCCGCCTCTTCCTCGACAACGTCCGCCACATCCAGGGCTCCTGGCTGACCACCGGCAAGGACGTCGGCCAGCTCACCCTGCACTACGGCGCCGACGACCTCGGCTCGATCATGCTGGAGGAGAACGTCGTCTCCTCGGCCGGCGCCAAGCACCGCTCCAACCGCATGGAGATCATCGAGCTGATCCGCAGCGCGGGCCGCGTCCCCGCCCAGCGGGCCACGACGTACGAGCACCTCGTCGTCCACGACGACCCGGCGAACGACCCGGTGGACGACCGCGTGATGTCGCACATCTCCTCCACCGCGATCGCGGGCGGCACCGCCCACCCGGAACTGAAGCTGCTCTCCGCCAACTGAGCCGGACGCCGTGCTGACCCTGCACCGGCCGCTCGCCGACGAAGCCCGCTCGGTGCTGGTCGACGGCGGCCGGATCCTGGCCGTCGGGCCGTACGCCGAGCTGTACGCGGCCCACGGCGAGCGAGCCCGCGTCCGCGAGTGGAACGGCACGGTGGCGCCCGGCCGGTACGAGCCCGACGCGGTGCGCCTGCTGGAGACCCTGTACTGGCCCGACCCGCGCGAGGCCGACGCGCTCGGCGCCGAGCCGCTGCCCGCCGCCTCCGTCCCGATGACGGACACCCGGTGGGGCGGCAGCGCCCGGCGCGGGCTCCAGCGGATGCTGGGGCGCGGGGTGACGGCGGTCGCCGGGCCGTTCACCCGGCCGCCGGTGCGGACCGCCGTCCAGCGCTCGGGCGTCCTGGTCGGACCGGCCCCCGCCGTCCTCGTCCCGGAGGCCCGCGCCGACTTCACCGTTCTCGCCGTTGACGGGAGCTGTCTGGCGACGGTGGTGGGCGGACGGCTCGTCTATCGGCGGGCATAAGTACGACTTTGGCGGTTGGCCGCACAGGACAGGTGCGGTGCGCTTACTCTCGGCTACGGAGAGAGAGGAGCGGCTGCCGCATGGTGAACTCCAAACAACTCGACCCCTGCGCTTCGCCGTTGGACTACTACGGCGCGGAGCTGCGCCGCCTGCGGGAGGCGGCGGGACTGAGACTCGCCGATCTGGGCGACATCGTCTTCTGCACGGGTTCGTTGATCGGCCAGATCGAGACGACCCTGAAGGTACCGACCCGAGACTTCTCGGCCCGCGTGGACGCCGCGCTGAACGCGGACGGGATGTTCTCGCGGCTGGTGGGACTGGTTCTACGGAGCCAGTTGCCTACGTGGTTCCAGCCGTTCGCGGAGATGGAGGCCAAGGCGACGTACATCTCTGCGTTCGAGGCGCAGGTGGTGTACGGACTCTTGCAGACCCCTGACTACGCGCGCGCGGTGCTGGGGGTACGGGAGGGCAACGACCTCGAAGCTCTGGTCGAAGCGAGGCTGGATCGCCAGCGCATCCTCGACAGACAGGATGCGCCACTGATGTGGGTGGTGCTGTCCGAGGCGGTGCTGCATCAAGAGGTCGGTGGCCACGACGTGATGCGCGGGCAACTTGCTCATCTGTTGGAGGTGCAGGACCGTGATTGGCTGCGGGTCCAGATCCTGCCCTTCGAGGTTGGCGCTCACACGGGCCTGATGGGCTCGTACACGATGCTGCGCTTCGACAGCGACCCGGACATCGTCTATACCGAGGACTTCGTCCAGGGTCATATGACGGCCAATCCAGAGGCCGTCAAGGAAGGTTCGCTCCGTTACGATCTCATGCAGGCTGCCGCTCTCTCCGTGAAGGAGTCGGCGGAGTTGATCGCCAGCGTGATGGAGGAGCGTTATGGGCAGCAGGCTGACCCCGGTGGACTCGCAGTGGCGTAAGTCCTCCTACAGCGGCGACACCGGAGGCAACTGCATCGAGTGCGCCCCGCTGAACGGCGCGGCTTGGCGTAAGTCGTCGTACAGCGGCAACACCGGAGGTGACTGCCTCGAATACGCCGACCTCACCGCGCACGTCGCCCTGCGCGACAGCAAGAACCCGGCCGGAGGCCACTTCTCCATCGCGCCGGAGGCGTTCGCGGTGTTCGTCGGCGCGGCGGCGCGGGGCGCGCTGTAGGCCCCGCGCGGGCTGCTGCAAGAATGACCCGGTGACCCGCGCATCCCTGGAGAAGCAGCCGCACGAAGTCGCCTCGATGTTCGACGGCGTGGCGGAACGGTACGACCTGACCAACGACATCCTGTCCCTCGGACAGGACCGCCGCTGGCGCAAGGAGGTCGCCAGAGCGGTCGACGCGCGGCCGGCGCAGAAGGTCTTGGACCTCGCCGCCGGCACCGCCACCTCGTCCCTCCCCTTCACCCGCGCCGGGGCCTACGTCGTCCCGTGCGACTTCTCGCTGGGGATGCTCCAGGTCGGCAAGCGGCAGCACGCGTGGCTGCCGTTCACGGCGGGGGACGCGACGCGGCTGCCGTTCAGGGACGACGTGTTCGACGCCGTCACGATCTCCTTCGGGCTGCGCAACGTACAGGACTTCGACACCGCGCTGAGCGAGATGTACCGGGTGACCCGGCCGGGCGGACGCGTGGTGATCTGCGAGTTCTCGCACCCCACCTGGGCGCCGTTCCGCACGGTCTACACCGAGTACCTGATGCGGGCCCTGCCGTCCGTGGCGCGGGCGGTCTCCTCGAACCCGGACGCGTACGTCTACCTCGCCGAGTCCATCCGCGCCTGGCCCGATCAGCCGGCGCTGGCCGAGCGGCTGCGCGGGGCGGGCTGGTCGAAGGTGGCCTGGCGCAACCTCAGCGGCGGCATCGTGACGCTGCACCGCGGCTTCAAGCAGGACTGACCGGACTCCGGTCGCGGGCCGGGGGGACGGCCCGTCAGCCGGAGGCGCGGGGCCGCTGAATAGACTGGCCCGTGTCCAGTGCCGGCCGGCACGCAGACTTTTCGACCCTGGGGAGATCCCGCCGTGACCGTCGTGACTGAGCCCCTCTCCGACTCCCTCACCGGAAACACCGCCGACGTGATCGTGGTCGGCGCGGGCCCGGCCGGCTCCACCACCGCGTACCACCTCGCCCGGGCCGGCCTGGACGTGCTGCTGCTGGAGAAGACCGCGTTCCCGCGCGAGAAGGTCTGCGGCGACGGCCTCACCCCGCGCGCCGTCAAGCAGCTGGTCGCGATGGGGATCGACATCTCCGAAGAGGCGGGCTGGCTGCGCAACAAGGGGCTGCGCATCATCGGCGGCGGCGCCCGGCTCCAGCTGGACTGGCCGGACCTCGCCTCCTTCCCCGACTACGGACTCGTCCGCAAGCGCGACGACTTCGACGACCAGCTCGCCCGGCAGGCCCAGAAGGCGGGCGCCCGGCTCTACGAGCGCTGCAACGTGGGCGAGCCGATCGTCGACGACCGCACCGGCCGCATCACCGGCGTGAAGGCCAAGCTCGGCGAGGAGAAGCGCGAGGTCACCTTCCACGCGCCGCTGGTCGTCGCCGCCGACGGCAACTCCACCCGGCTCTCCCTGGCGATGGGCCTGCACCGCCGCGAGGACCGCCCGATGGGCGTCGCCGTGCGGACGTACTTCACCTCGCCGCGCCACGAGGACGACTACCTGGAATCCTGGCTGGAGCTGTGGGACCGGCGCGGCGCCCAGGACCGGCTGCTGCCCGGCTACGGCTGGATCTTCGGCATGGGCGACGGCACCTCGAACGTCGGCCTGGGCGTCCTCAACACCTCGGCCGCCTTCAAGGAACTGGACTGGCGCGAGATCCTGAAGGCCTGGTGCGCGTCCATGCCGGAGGACTGGGGCTACACCCCGGACAACATGACCGGCCCGATCCGCGGCGCGGCGCTGCCGATGGCCTTCAACCGCCAGCCCCACTACACGCGCGGCCTGCTCCTGGTCGGCGACGCCGGCGGCCTGGTCAACCCCTTCAACGGCGAGGGCATCGCCTACGCCATGGAGTCCGGCCAGATCGCCGCCGAGGTCATCGTCCAGGCCCACTCGCGCGCCACGCCCGCCCAGCGCGAACTGGCCCTCCAGCGCTACCCGCGCGTCCTGAAGGACACCTACGGCGGCTACTACACGCTCGGCCGCGCCTTCGTGAAGCTCATCGGCAACCCGAAGGTCATGCAGATGGCCGCCCAGCGCGGTCTGACCCACCCGGTGCTGATGAAGTTCACCCTCAAACTCCTCGCCAACCTCACCGACCCGACCGGCGGCGACGCGATGGACCGCATCATCAACGGCCTGAGCAAGGTCGCCCCCAAGGCGTGAACCCCGCCCGGGAGCGCGCCCGGGCACGACGACGAGGCCGGCTCTTCCCTGAGCCGGCCTCAGCCATGCACCCGACGAACCGGGCGTACCGCCCGTACCGCCCGAACCGGCGGCGCCGGAAGGGCCGCTGCCCCCGAGCGGCTGCGGCCCTTCACCCCGTACGGCTCTGCGGCGCCCTCAGAGCACCCGCACCGCGCCGGTCGGCGGGTCGTACGACAGCGGCTTCTCCACGACGCCGCTGGAGGGGTTCTGCGCGCCGACGAACATACCGTCGCCGACGTACACCGCCACGTGGTACGCGCTGCCCGCGCCGCCCCAGTAGAGGATGTCGCCCGGCTGGAGGTCGGACAGCCCCACCTGGGTGCCGGCCGTCGACTGGTCCTGGGAGACGCGCGGCAGGCTGATGCCCACCTGCTTGAAGGCGGTCTGGACCAGGCCGGAGCAGTCGTACGCGGACGGGCCGGTGGCGCCGGAGACGTACGCCTTGCCGATCTGCGACTTCACGAACGAGACGATCGCGGCGGCCGAACCGGTCGCCGACGAGCCGCCGGTGACGGTGTCGCCGCTGGTACCCGTGCCGGCGTCGGAACCCGTGCCGGAGCCGGAGCCGGAGTCGTCGCTGCCGCCGCCGGTCGAGTAGGCGGTGAGGGTCATGCGCTGCGTGTCGCGCGAGGCGCGCTCGGCGGCGGCCTTGCGGGCGGCGGCCTCGGCCTTCTTCTTGGCGGCCTCCGCCTTCTTCTTCGCCTCGGCGAGGTCCGACTTGGCCTGCTTCGCGGCGTTCGCGGAGGCGGTGTCACGCTCCGCCTGGAGCTGGTAGTTCGCGGCGGCCTGCTGCGTGGCGTCCGCCGACTGGGCGACCTGAGCGGCCAGGTCGGCCGTCAGCGTGGGCAGTTCGAGGGTCTGGGTGACCGGCTCGGCCGCGTTGGCCGAGGAGGCCGACGCACCGGCCACGGCCAGCGTGCCCAGGACGCCACCGGCGACTCCGGCCCGCATCGCGATTTTCGACGCGCTACGGCGGGGCTTCCGGTGGCTGCGTATGTGAGCGGTGTGGGACATGGGAACAACGGGTACCAGGGGCTCCTTCATATCTTCAAGAAACGTGTGCTGCGCCACATTTGCTCAATCAGGGGTGCGAACGCCGGGCGTGTCGCCCTTTATTGACGCCGTAACGGACAAACGGGGCACTCGTGATCATGCCTGTGATCATGGTCTTTCGCTGTTACGTCCGAATTGCCCCGCGCCTACCATTGGTTGAGACCGTTGGCCAAGCCCGGTTCTCAGAGTCCTCTCATGGATGTGGCGGAGGTCACGGAACGGTCACCGCACCGTCCTGCGTCCGCGCGTCGCGCGCGCTCCTGCCGACTGACGGCCGCTGCGGGCGACTTGTCCGATCGGATGACTAAAAACCCATTTGCCACTTCCGTCGCACCCGCCACACCGGTCGCACGAGCTTGTGAAGCCGCGAACGTGTCCACTTTCCGTTCCGGAGTCCCTCCGAGGTGTGAAAAGCGGCCCTATATCAAGGTCTTGACGCCGACTGCCACTTTGCGCCGGACGCCGGTCATCTGATAGTGCACACCCCGTCCGACCTGCAAAGACGAGGTCAAATGTCACCTTTAGTGATCGCTCGTGTGCTTCCAGTGTGAAGATCGAAGCTCATCCGACTTCATGATCCTTCGTCAGGTGGTGGAGATCACAAAGCTTGTGGAATACCCCGTGTCGCAGATCACAGAGTCGCAGGCATAGGATGCCCTGCAGTTGGGCTTGTGACCTGCTTCACATGTTCTCGATCTTCGCCGGGACGGGCGGGGGCGGTGGACGCGTGAGACGGCCAGGGAGCCCACACCGCCAGCAGTCAGTGCCGACTGAGAGGAGCGAGGAGCGGTGAACGCTTATGCGCCCATCCTCGTACTGGGAGCCCTCGGGGCAGGCTTTGCGATCTTCTCCGTGGTCATGGCCACGCTGATCGGACCGAAGCGGTACAACCGCGCCAAACTCGAAGCCTACGAGTGCGGTATCGAGCCGACCCCCACGCCGGCCGGCGGCGGGCGCTTCCCCATCAAGTACTACCTGACGGCGATGCTCTTCATCGTCTTCGACATCGAGATCGTCTTCCTCTACCCCTGGGCCGTCACCTTCGACGCCCTGGGTGTTTTCGGGCTCGTGGAGATGCTGCTCTTCGTGCTCACCGTCTTCGTCGCCTACGCGTACGTATGGCGGCGCGGCGGCCTGGAATGGGACTGAGGGGCCATAGAGACATGGGACTCGAAGAAAAGCTGCCGAGCGGATTCCTGCTCACCACCGTCGAGCAGGCCGCGGGCTGGGTGCGCAAGGCGTCCGTCTTCCCGGCCACCTTCGGCCTGGCCTGCTGCGCGATCGAGATGATGACCACCGGCGCCGGCCGCTACGACCTGGCCCGCTTCGGCATGGAGGTCTTCCGCGGCTCGCCCCGCCAGGCCGACCTGATGATCGTGGCCGGCCGGGTCAGCCAGAAGATGGCGCCCGTACTGCGGCAGGTCTACGACCAGATGCCCAACCCCAAGTGGGTGATCTCCATGGGCGTCTGCGCCTCCTCGGGCGGCATGTTCAACAACTACGCGATCGTCCAGGGCGTCGACCACATCGTCCCCGTCGACATCTACCTGCCCGGCTGCCCGCCGCGCCCGGAGATGCTGATGGACGCGATCCTCAAGCTCCACCAGAAGATCCAGTCCACCAAGCTCGGCGTGAACGCGGAGGAAGCGGCCCGCGAGGCGGAGGAGGCGGCGCTCAAGGCCCTGCCCACGATCGAGATGAAGGGGCTGCTGCGGTGAGCGACGCGAACGGCACCCAGGGTGCGGGCGGCGTGAACGGCTCCGCCAACGGGGCCAACCCCGAGAAGGACCTGTCCGCCGACAACCTGCCCGGCCGGCGCGGCCAGGGCGGCGAGGAGGTCCGCGTCCAGCGCGGCATGTTCGGCGCGAACAACGGCGGCGACACCTCCGGCTACGGCGGCCTGGTCCGCTCGATCCGGCTGCCCGGACCGGCCGCCCGGCCCTACGGCGGCTGGTTCGACGAGGTCGCCGACGAACTCGAAGGCGCCCTGGAGGAACAGGGCCTGCTGCCCGGCAACGCCATCGAGAAGACGGTCGTCGACCGCGGCGAACTCACCTTCCACATCGAACGCGAGCACCTGCCGCGCGTCGCCCGCACCCTGCGCGACGACCCCGCCCTGCGGTTCGAACTGTGCACCGGCGTCAGCGGCGTCCACTACCCGCACGACAAGGGCCGCGAGCTGCACGCCGTCTACCACCTGCGCTCGATCACCCACAACCGGCTGATCCGGCTGGAGGTCAGCGCCCCCGACGGCGACCGGCACATCCCCTCGCTGGTCCCCGTCTACCCGACCAACGACTGGCACGAGCGCGAGACCTGGGACTTCTTCGGGATCGTCTTCGACGGCCACCCGGCGCTGACCCGGATCATGATGCCGGACGACTGGCAGGGTCACCCGCAGCGCAAGGACTACCCCCTCGGCGGCATCCCCGTCGAGTACAAGGGCGCCCAGATCCCGGCTCCGGACCAGCGGAGGTCGTACTCGTGAGCACATCGCACGCCTCCCCGAGGGAGACCACGGAAGGCACCGTCTACACGGTCACCGGCGGCGACTGGGACGAGGTCGTCCAGTCCGCGGCCCGCGCCGACGACGAGCGCATCGTCGTCAACATGGGTCCCCAGCACCCCTCCACCCACGGAGTGCTGCGGCTCATCCTGGAGATCGAGGGCGAGACCGTCACCGAGGCCCGCTGCGGCATCGGCTACCTGCACACCGGCATCGAGAAGAACCTCGAGTTCCGCACGTGGACGCAGGGCACCACGTTCGTGACGCGCATGGACTACCTGACGTCCTTCTTCAACGAGACCGCCTACTGCCTCGCCGTCGAGAAACTCCTCGGCGTCGAGGACCAGATCACCGAGCGCGCCAAGATCATCCGGGTGCTCCTGATGGAGCTGAACCGGCTCTCCTCCCACCTGGTGTGCATCGCCACCGGCGGCATGGAGCTGGGCGCCACCACGATCATGATCTACGGCTTCCGCGACCGGGAGATGATCCTCGACATCTACGAGCTGGTCACCGGCCTGCGGATGAACCACGCCTACATCCGGCCCGGCGGACTCGCCCAGGACCTGCCGCCCGGCGCGGTGGACCGGATCCGCGAGTTCGTGAAGAAGATGCGGAAGAACCTCCCGGAGTACGACAAGCTCGCCACCGGGAACCCCATCTTCAAGGCCCGCATGCGGGACGTCGGCTACCTCGACCTGGCCGGCTGCATGGCCCTCGGCGCCACCGGCCCGATCCTGCGCTCCACCGGCCTGCCGCACGACCTGCGCAAGACACAGCCGTACTGCGACTACGAGACGTACGACTTCGACGTCCCCACCACCGACACCTGCGACGCCTACGGCCGCTTCCTGATCCGGCTGGAGGAGATGCACCAGTCGCTGCGGATCGTCGAGCAGTGCCTGGACCGGCTCCAGCCCGGCCCGGTCATGGTCGCCGACAAGAAGATCGCCTGGCCCGCCCAGCTCGCCCTGGGCCCCGACGGCCTCGGCAACTCCCTCGACCACATCAAGAAGATCATGGGCACCTCCATGGAGGCCCTGATCCACCACTTCAAGCTGGTCACCGAGGGCTTCCGCGTCCCGCCCGGCCAGGCGTACACGGCGGTCGAGTCGCCCAAGGGCGAACTCGGCGTGCACGCCGTCTCCGACGGCGGCACCCGCCCCTTCCGGGTCCACTTCCGCGACCCGTCCTTCACCAACCTTCAGGCCATGGCGGCGATGTGCGAGGGCGGCCAGGTCGCCGACGTCATCGTCGCCGTCGCCTCCATCGACCCCGTGATGGGAGGCGTCGACCGGTGACCACCTCTTCTTCCCCGCGGGCCGGGCAGGGCGTCAGCCTGGGCATGCCCGAACTGCCCGCGCCCGGCTACCCGGACGACGTCCGCGACCGGCTGGAGCGCGACGCGCGCGAGATCATCGCCCGCTACCCCGACTCCCGCTCCGCCCTCCTGCCGCTGCTGCACCTCGTGCAGGCCGAGGAGGGACACGTCACGCGCACCGGCATGGCGTTCTGCGCCGACGTGCTCGGCCTGACCACGGCCGAGGTCACCGCGGTCGCCACCTTCTACACCATGTACCGGCGCAAGCCGTCCGGCGACTACCAGGTCGGGGTGTGCACCAACACCCTGTGCGCGGTGATGGGCGGCGACGCCATCTTCGAGGCCCTCCAGGAGCACCTGGGCGTCGGCAACGGTGAGACCACCGACGACGGCAAGGTCACCCTGGAGCACATCGAGTGCAACGCGGCCTGCGACTTCGCGCCGGTCGTGATGGTCAACTGGGAGTTCTTCGACAACCAGACCCCGGCCGGCGCCAAGCACCTCGTCGACGACCTGCGCGCCGGCCGCCCGGTGACGCCGACCCGCGGCGCCCCGCTGTGCACCTTCAAGGAGACCGCCCGCATCCTGGCCGGCTTCCCCGACGAGCGCGAAGGCGCCGCCGACGCCGGCGGCAGCGCGGGCCACGCCTCCCTGGCCGGCCTGCGCCTGGCCCGCGGCGAGACCGCCCCCGCGCGCGTGGTCCACCCCCGCGAGGGCGGCCCACACGACACGCCGCGGGACGCCGCCGGACACCGGCCGTCGCCCGCCGAGCACCTCAGCTCGCACGACGCGCCGCAGGACACATCGGCCTCCGACCCGGCCCACCCGGCCGGACCCGCCGCCGAGGAGGGGGAGTGATGACGGTGTCCACCAACTACGAGGGCGCCTCCCAGCCCGAGGCCGGGGGAGGATCGAGCCCCGAGAAACTGCTGGCGCCCGTGCTGTCGGCCTTCTGGGACGAGGACCGCTCCTGGACGCTCGACGTGTACCGCGCGCACGACGGCTACGAGGGCCTGCGCAAGGCGCTCGCCATGTCGCCGGACGACCTGATCGCGTACGTGAAGGACTCCGGACTGCGCGGCCGCGGCGGCGCGGGCTTCCCGACCGGCATGAAGTGGCAGTTCATCCCGCAGGGCGACGGCAAACCGCACTATCTGGTGGTCAACGCCGACGAGTCGGAGCCGGGCACCTGCAAGGACATCCCGCTCCTCCTCGCGAACCCGCACAGCCTCATCGAGGGCATCGTGATCGCGTGCTACGCCATCAGGTCGTCGCACGCCTTCATCTATCTGCGCGGCGAAGTCGTCCCCGTGCTGCGGCGGCTGCACTCGGCCGTGCGCGAGGCCTACGCGGCCGGCTACCTCGGCGAGAACGTCCTGGGCAGCGGACTGAACCTCGACATCACCGTGCACGCCGGCGCCGGGGCGTACATCTGCGGCGAGGAGACCGCGCTGCTGGACTCGCTCGAAGGCCGCCGCGGACAACCGCGGCTGCGTCCCCCCTTCCCCGCCGTCGCGGGCCTCTACGCGTGCCCGACTGTGGTGAACAACGTCGAGTCGATCGCGTCGGTTCCCGCGATCCTCAAAAACGGCAAGGACTGGTTCAGGTCCATGGGCAGCGAGAAGTCCCCGGGCTTCACGCTGTACTCGCTCAGCGGCCACGTCGCCGGCCCCGGCCAGTACGAGGCCCCGCTCGGCATCACCCTGCGCCAGCTGCTCGACATGAGCGGCGGCATGCGGCCCGGCCACCGGCTGAAGTTCTGGACGCCGGGCGGCTCCTCCACCCCGATGTTCACCGAGGAACACCTCGACGTGCCCCTCGACTACGAGGGCGTCGGCGCGGCCGGCTCCATGCTCGGCACCAAGGCCCTCCAGTGCTTCGACGAGACCACCTGCGTGGTGCGGGCCGTGACCCGGTGGACCGAGTTCTACGCCCACGAGTCGTGCGGCAAGTGCACCCCGTGCCGTGAGGGCACGTACTGGCTGGTGCAGCTGCTGCGGGACATCGAGGCCGGCAAGGGCCGCACCAGCGACCTCGACAAGCTCGCCGACATCGCCGACAACATCAACGGCAAGTCCTTCTGCGCCCTCGGCGACGGCGCCGCCTCGCCGATCTTCTCCTCCCTCAAGTACTTCCGGGCGGAGTACGAGGAGCACATCACGGGCCGCGGCTGCCCCTTCGACCCGGCCAGGTCGACGGCCTGGGCGGACCAGCACACGGAGGTGCGCGCATGACCGTGACCACCAACGCCCCCTCCTCGGGCGGCGCGGCGGCCCCCCCGCCGGAAGACCTCGTCACGCTGACGATCGACGGAGCGGAGATCAGCGTGCCCAAGGGCACCCTGGTCATCCGGGCCGCCGAACAGCTCGGCATCGAGATCCCCCGGTTCTGCGACCACCCGCTGCTCGACCCGGCCGGCGCCTGCCGCCAGTGCATCGTCGAGGTCGAGGGCCAGCGCAAGCCGATGGCGTCGTGCACCATCACCTGCACCGACGGGATGGTGGTCAAGACCCACCTCACCTCGCCGGCCGCCGAGAAGGCCCAGCACGGCGTGATGGAGCTGCTGCTCATCAACCACCCGCTGGACTGCCCGGTCTGCGACAAGGGCGGCGAGTGCCCGCTCCAGAACCAGGCCATGTCGCACGGCAACGCCGAGTCCCGCTTCGAGGGCAGGAAGCGGACGTACGAGAAGCCGGTGCCGATCTCCACGCAGGTGCTGCTGGACCGCGAGCGGTGCGTGCTGTGCGCGCGCTGCACCCGCTTCTCCAACCAGGTCGCCGGCGACCCGATGATCGAACTGATCGAACGGGGCGCGCTCCAGCAGGTCGGCACCGGCGAGGGCGACCCCTTCGAGTCGTACTTCTCCGGCAACACCATCCAGATCTGCCCGGTCGGCGCGCTCACCTCGGCCGCCTACCGGTTCCGCTCCCGCCCCTTCGACCTGGTCTCCTCGCCGACCGTGTGCGAGCACTGCTCCGGCGGCTGCGCGACCCGCACCGACCACCGGCGCGGCAAGGTCATGCGGCGGCTCGCCGCCAACGACCCCGAGGTCAACGAGGAGTGGATCTGCGACAAGGGACGCTTCGCGTTCCGCTACGCGCAGACCAAGGACCGGCTGACCACCCCGCTGGTGCGCAGCCCCGAGGGCGAACTCGTGCCGGCGTCCTGGCCGGAGGCCCTGGAGATCGCCGCCCAGGGGCTGCTCGCCTCGCGCGGCCGCACCGGCGTCCTCACCGGCGGCCGGCTCACCGTCGAGGACGCCTACGCGTACAGCAAGTTCGCGCGGGTGGCGCTCGACACCAACGACATCGACTTCCGGGCGCGCGTGCACAGCGGCGAGGAGGCCGACTTCCTGGCCGCCCGCGTCGCCGGGCGCGGCAAGGACGTCGACGGCACGGGCGTCACCTACACGGCGCTGGAGCAGGCGCCCGCCGTGCTGCTGGTCGGATTCGAGTCCGAGGAGGAGGCGCCCGGCGTCTTCCTGAGGCTGCGCAAGGCGTGGCGCAAGCACGGACAGCGGGTGTTCGCGCTGGCCACGCACGCCACCCGGGGCCTGGAGAAGGCCGGCGGCACGCTGCTGCCGGCCGCGCCCGGCACCGAGACCGAATGGCTGGACGCGCTGGCCGACGACGCCGGCCTGGAGGACGCCGGCAGCCAGGCCGCGCGGGCGCTGCGCACCGAGGGCGCCGTCCTCGTCGTCGGAGAACGGCTCGCGTCCGTGGCGGGCGGCCTGACCGCCGCCGTGCGGACCGCGGCCGCCACCGGCGCGCACCTGGTGTGGATCCCGCGCCGGGCGGGCGAGCGGGGCGCGATCGAGGCGGGCGCGCTGCCGTCGCTGCTGCCGGGCGGCCGCCCGGCCACCGACCCGCGCGCGCGGGAGGAGGTCGCCGCCGTCTGGGGCGTGGCCGACCTCCCGCACCGCTACGGCCGCGACACCGGCCAGATCGTCCAGGCCGCCGCCGACGGCGAGCTCCAGGCGCTGCTGGTGGCCGGCGTGGAGGTCGCCGACCTGCCCGACCCGGCCCGCGCGCGGGCCGCGCTGGCCGAGGTGGGCTTCTTGGTCTCCCTGGAGCTGCGGCCCAGCGAGGTCAGCGAGCACGCCGACGTGGTCCTGCCGGTGGCCGCCGTCGCCGAGAAGGCCGGCAGCTTCCTCAACTGGGAGGGCAGGGTGCGCTTCTTCGAGGCCGCCCTCAAGCCCGACCAGATGACCCGCAGGCTGGCCCCCGGCGACCTCAGGGTGCTCCAGATGCTGGCCGACACCATGGACGTGCACCTGGGGCTGCCGGACCTCAGGACCGCGCACGCCGAACTGGACCGGCTGGGCGCCTGGCGCGGGCCGCGCGCCGACGACCCGGCCGAGAGCGCGGGCGCGCTGCCCCGCCCGGCCGC
The DNA here is from genome assembly GCA_013364255.1 of Streptomyces seoulensis. Classification (GTDB taxonomy): domain Bacteria; phylum Actinomycetota; class Actinomycetes; order Streptomycetales; family Streptomycetaceae; genus Streptomyces; species Streptomyces similanensis. The sequence continues at coordinate 5,649,040 of CP054936.1, forward strand.
CGGGGAGGCCGTACTCGCCGGGCACCGGCTGCTGCTGGACCACGGCCTCCTCCAGGAGGGCGACGAGGCGCTGGCCGGCACCCGGCACGCCGCACGCGCGCGCGTCTCGGCCGCCACCGCCGCCGAGGCGGGCGTCGCCGACGGCGAGCCGCTCGCCGTGACCGGCCCCGCCGGGGCGGTCGAACTCCCGCTGGAGATCACCGACATGCCCGACCGGGTGGTGTGGCTCCCGCTCAACTCCGCCGGCTCCGGCGTCGCCTCCGACACCGGGGCGCGGCCCGGCTCCCTCGTCCGCATCGGCCCGGCGCCGCGCGCGGCCGGGGTCCACAAGGAGGTGGAGGCATGAGGTCGTCCCTCGCCGCGGAGAACCTCTCGATGTTCGGCACCGATCCCTGGTGGCTGGTCGTCGTCAAGGCGGTGTTCTGCTTCGCCTTCCTGATGGTGACGGTGCTGTTCTCCATCGTCTGGGAGCGCAAGGTCGTCGCCTGGATGCAGCTGCGCGTCGGCCCCAACCGGCACGGCCCCTGGGGCATGCTCCAGTCGCTCGCCGACGGCATCAAGCTGATGCTGAAGGAGGACCTGGTCGTCAAGCGCGCGGACAAGGTCGTCTACGTCCTCGCGCCGATCGTCGCGGCCATCCCGGCCTTCATGGCGATCGCGGTCATCCCCTTCGGGCCCGCGGACAACGAGGTCTCCGTCTTCGGGCACCGCACGGCGATGCAGCTGACCGACCTGCCGATCGCGATGCTCTACATCCTCGCGGTCGCCTCGGTCGGCATCTACGGCATCGTCCTGGCCGGCTGGAGCTCCGGCTCCACCTACCCGCTCCTGGGCGGCCTGCGCTCCTGCGCGCAGATGATCTCCTACGAGATCGCGATGGGCGCCGCGTTCGCCTCGGTGTTCCTGTACTCGGGCTCCATGTCGACGTCCACGATCGTCGAACAGCAGCACGACCGCTGGTACATCCTGCTGCTGCCGGTCTCCTTCGTGCTCTACATCGTCACCATGGTCGGCGAGACCAACCGCGCCCCCTTCGACATGCCGGAGTCCGAGGGCGACCTGGTCGGCGGCTTCAACACCGAGTACTCCTCGATCAAGTTCGCGATGTTCATGCTCGCCGAGTACGTCAACATGGTGACCGTCTCGGCCGTGTCCACCACGCTCTTCCTGGGCGGCTGGCGGGCGCCCTGGCCGATCAGCACCTTCTGGGAGGGCGCCAACCACGGCTGGTGGCCGCTGCTCTGGTTCGTGATCAAGGTGCAGCTGCTGCTGTTCTTCTTCATCTGGCTGCGCGGCACGCTCCCGCGGGTGCGCTACGACCAGCTGATGAAGCTCGGCTGGAAGGTGCTCATCCCGGTCTCCGTGGTCTGGCTGATGCTCGTCGCCACGGTGCGGACCCTGCGCAACCAGCACTACGACTTCGCCGACATCGCCCTCTACGTCGGCGGCGGCGTCCTGGCCCTGCTGGTGCTGTCCTTCGTCGCCGACATGTTCCGCGAGAAGGCGAAGACCGACGAGCGGGACGTGTCCGAGCCCGCCGGGGCCGCCGGATTCGACCCGATGGCCGGCGGATTCCCCGTGCCGCCGCTGCCCGGACAGGAGCTGCCGCCGGTGCCCCGGCGCCGCTCGCACCGGGAGCGGGAGCTGATTGTCAGTGGTGGGCCGGACACTGTCAGTGACGGAACTCTGGAGGGAAAGGAGGCGTCCGATGGCTGAGGAACCCCAGGAGACCAAGCCCGGTTTCCAGAACCCGGTGGCCGGCTTCGGCGTGACCTTCAAGGCCATGTTCAAGAAGCGGCTGACCGAGCAGTACCCGGAGCAGAAGAAGACCACCGCTCCGCGGTTCCACGGACGGCACCAGCTCAACCGCCATCCGGACGGCCTGGAGAAGTGCGTCGGCTGCGAGCTGTGCGCCTGGGCCTGCCCCGCCGACGCCATCTACGTCGAGGGCGCCGACAACACCGACGAGGAGCGCTACTCGCCGGGCGAGCGCTACGGCCGCGTCTACCAGATCAACTACGCCCGCTGCATCCTGTGCGGCCTGTGCATCGAGGCGTGTCCCACGCGCGCGCTGACGATGACCAACGACTTCGAGCTGGCCGACTCCAGCCGCGCCAACCTCATCTACACCAAGGAGCAGCTGCTCGCCGGCCTGGAGGAGGGCATGGTCGACTCGCCGCACGCCCTCTACCCCGGCACCGACGAACAGGACTACTACCGGGGCCTGGTGACCGAGGCCGCGCCGGGCACCGAGCGGCAGACCGCCGTCTCCAGGGGCGAGACGCCCGCGGACGAGGGGGTGGACGCATGAGCGCGCAGCTCGCCGCCTACGCCACCTCCACCGGGGAGGCGTTCCAGTTCTGGGTGCTGGGCACCGTGGCGGTGCTCGGCGCCCTGGGCACCGTCCTGATGCGCAAGGCCGTGCACAGCGCCCTGTGCCTGGCCGGCACCATGATCGTCCTCGCGGTGTTCTACCTGGCCAACGGCGCCTACTTCCTCGGCATCGTGCAGATCGTCGTCTACACCGGCGCGATCATGATGCTGTTCCTGTTCGTGGTGATGCTCGTCGGCGTGACCGCGGCGGACTCCCTGAAGGAGACCATCAAGGGACAGCGCTGGCTGGCCCTGCTGTGCGGTCTCGGCTTCGGCGTCCTGCTCTTCGCGGGCATCGCCAACGCCTCCCTGAAGGACTTCGCCGGCGCCGGCAAGGCCAACGCGAACGGCAACGTGGAGGGCCTGGCGACCCTCATCTTCACCCGCTACGTCTACGCGTTCGAACTCACCGGCGCCCTGCTGATCACGGCCACCATCGGCGCGATGGTGCTCACCCACCGCGAGCGCACCGAGCGTGCCAAGACCCAGCGCGAGCTGGCCGAGCAGCGGGTGCGCGAGGGCAAGCACCTGCCGCCGCTGCCCGCCCCCGGCGTCTACGCCCGGCACAACGCCGTGGACGTCGCCGGCCTGCTGCCCGACGGCACGCCCTCGGAGCTGACCGTCAGCAGGACGCTGCGCGAGCGCGGCCAGATCCGGGACGTCTCGGCCGAGGCGCTGAGCGACCTGAAGGCCATCGAGCAGCGCGCCGAAGAGCGCCTGGAGCGCACCGGGAACGAACCGGCCCGCTTCAAGAGGACCGAGGAGGCGTCGAAGTGAACCCCGTCAACTACCTCTACCTCGCCGCCCTGCTGTTCACGATCGGCGCCACCGGCGTGCTGATCCGGCGCAACGCCATCGTGGTGTTCATGTGCGTCGAGCTGATGCTGAACGCCTGCAACCTCGCGTTCGTCGTCTTCTCCCGCATGCACGGCAACCTCGACGGGCAGATCATCGCCTTCTTCACGATGGTCGTCGCCGCAGCGGAGGTCGTGGTCGGACTCGCGATCATCGTGTCGCTGTTCCGTTCCCGCCACTCGGCCTCGGTCGACGACGCCAGCCTGATGAAGCTGTAAGGGGTCGGATCCATCGTGGAGAACCTGATTGCGCTGCTGATCGCGGCGCCCCTGCTCGGAGCGGCCGTCCTCCTGGTCGGCGGCCGGCGCCTGGACGCCGTCGGCCACTGGCTCGGCACCCTGCTCGCGGCCGCCTCCTTCGGGATCGGCCTGGTCCTCTTCGCCGACCTGCTCGGCAAGGGCGCCGAACACCGCACGCTCGTCCAGCACCTGTTCAGCTGGATCCCGGTGGCCGGCTTCCAGGCCGACGTCACCTTCCGGCTCGACCAGCTCTCGATGACGTTCGTGCTGCTGATCACCGGCGTCGGCTCGCTGATCCACCTGTACTCCATCGGGTACATGGCGCACGACGAGCGGCGCCGCCGCTTCTTCGGCTACCTCAACCTGTTCCTCGCGGCGATGCTGCTGCTGGTCCTAGCCGACAACTACCTGCTGCTGTACGTCGGCTGGGAGGGCGTCGGTCTCGCCTCCTACCTGCTGATCGGCTTCTGGCAGCACAAGCCCAGCGCCGCCACCGCCGCGAAGAAGGCCTTCCTGGTCAACCGCGTCGGCGACATGGGCCTGTCGATCGCGATCATGCTGATGTTCACGACGTTCGGCACCTTCGCCTTCGGCCCGGTCCTCGCCCACACCGGCGACACCGGCGAGGGCAAGCTCACCGCCATCGCCCTGATGCTGCTGCTCGCCGCCTGCGGCAAGTCCGCCCAGGTGCCGCTCCAGTCCTGGCTCGGCGACGCGATGGAGGGCCCGACCCCGGTCTCCGCCCTCATCCACGCCGCCACCATGGTCACCGCGGGCGTCTACCTCATCGTCCGCTCCGCGGCGATCTTCAACGCGGCGCCCGACGCGCAGCTCGTCGTCACCGTGGTCGGCGCGGTCACCCTCCTGTTCGGCGCCGTCGTCGGTTGCGCCAAGGACGACATCAAGAAGGCGCTGGCCGGCTCGACCATGTCGCAGATCGGCTACATGGTGCTGGCCGCCGGACTCGGCCCGATCGGCTACGTCTTCGCGATCATGCACCTGGTGACGCACGGCTTCTTCAAGGCCGGGCTGTTCCTCGGCGCGGGCTCGGTCATGCACGGCATGAACGACGAGGTCGACATGCGCAAGTACGGCGGCCTGCGCAAGTACATGCCGGTCACCTTCATCACCTTCGGCCTCGGCTACCTCGCCATCATCGGCTTCCCGGGCCTGTCCGGCTTCTTCTCCAAGGACAAGATCATCGAGGCGGCCTTCGCCAAGGGCGGCACCCAGGGCTGGATCCTCGGCGGCACGGCCCTGCTGGGCGCGGCCATCACGGCGTTCTACATGACGCGCGTGATGCTGATGACGTTCTTCGGCGAGGAGCGCTGGCGCGACCGGCCCACCGCCTCCCCGGCCGAGCCCGACGTGGAGCCGGCCGCCGAGGAGCGCGGCGCGCACAGTGAGCCGCACCCGCACGAGTCGCCCAAGGTCATGACCGTCCCGATGATCGTGCTGGCCGTCGGATCGGTCTTCGGCGGCGCGTTCTTCAGCATCGGCGACCGCTTCCTGCACTGGCTGGAGCCGGTCACCGGGCACAGCGAGGGCGACTCGCCGCTGAGCGCCGCGACGGTCACCGGCGCCACCATGGTCTGCCTGGTGATCGGCGTCGCCCTCGCCTGGTTCCAGTACGGCCGCAAGCCGGTTCCGGCCGTCGCCCCGCGCGGCTCGCTGCTCACCCGGGCCGCCCGGCGCGACCTGCTCCAGGACGACTTCAACCACGTCGTCCTGGTCCGCGGCGGCGAGCACCTGACGCGGTCGCTGGTCTACGTCGACCACACCCTGGTCGACGGCGTCGTCAACGGCACCGCGGCCTCCATGGGCGGCCTGTCCGGGCGGATGCGCCGGCTCCAGAACGGCTTCGCGCGCTCCTACGCGGTCTCGATGTTCGGCGGCGCGGCACTCCTGGTCGCCGCGACCCTGCTGATGAGGGCGGTCTGATACCGATGTCCTTTCCCCTGCTGACAGCGACGGCGGTGCTCCCGGCCCTCGGGGCCGTCGCCACGGCCGCCGTACCGGCCGCCCGGCGCACCGCCGCCAAGTGGCTCGCGCTGCTCGTCTCGCTGGCCACGCTCGCCCTGGCGGTCACCGTCCTGGTCCGCTTCGACCCGGACGGCGCCCGCTTCCAGCTCACCGAGTCGCACTCCTGGATCGCGGCCTTCGGGGTCCGCTACGAACTGGGCGTGGACGGCATCGGCGTGGCGCTCGTCGCGCTGACGGCGCTGCTGATGCCGTTCGTGATCCTGGCCGGCTGGAACGACGCCGACCCTCTGGAGACCGGCAGCCGCCGCTGGCGGCCGACCCAGGGCTTCTTCGCGCTGATCCTGGCCGTCGAGGCGATGGTGATCATCTCCTTCGAGGCCACCGACGTCTTCCTCTTCTACATCTTCTTCGAAGCCATGCTGATCCCGATGTACTTCCTCATCGGCGGCTTCGGCGACCGCGCCCACGAGCACGGCGAGGAGACGGCGGCCACCCAGCGGTCCTACGCGGCGGTGAAGTTCCTGCTCTACAACCTGGCCGGCGGTCTGATCATGCTGGCCGCGGTGATCGGGCTGTACGTGGTCGCCGGGAACTTCTCGCTCGCCGAGATCGCCCAGGCCCGCGCGAGCGGCTCGCTGCACATGGCGACCAACACCGAACGCTGGCTGTTCCTCGGCTTCTTCTTCGCCTTCGCGGTCAAGGCCCCGCTGTGGCCGCTGCACACCTGGCTGCCCAACGCGATGGGCGAGTCCACCGCCCCGGTCGCCGTCCTGATCACGGCGGTCGTGGACAAGGTGGGCACCTTCGCGATGCTCCGCTTCTGCCTCCAGCTCTTCCCCGAGGCCAGCAAGTGGGCCACGCCCGTGATCCTGGTGCTCGCCCTGATCAGCATCATCTACGGGGCGCTGCTGGCGGTCGGCCAGCGGGACATCAAGCGCCTGATCGCCTACGCGTCGATCTCGCACTTCGGCTTCATCATCATGGGCATCTTCGCGATGACCAGCCAGGGCCAGTCCGGCGCGACGCTCTACATGGTCAACCACGGCATCTCGACGGCCGCGCTCCTGCTGGTCGCCGGCTTCCTGATCTCGCGGCGCGGCTCCCGGCTCATCGCCGACTACGGCGGCGTCCAGAAGGTCGCGCCGGTGCTGGCCGGCACGTTCCTGATCGGCGGTCTGGCGACGCTGTCGCTGCCGGGCCTCGCGCCGTTCGTCAGTGAGTTCCTGGTCCTGGTCGGCACGTTCACCCGGCACCCGGCCATCGGCGTCATCGCCACCTTCGGCATCGTGCTGGCCGCGCTGTACACCCTCGTGCTCTACCAGCGCACGATGACCGGACCGGTCAAGCCGGAGGTCTCGGCGATGCCGGACCTCAAGGTGCGGGAGCTGGTGGTGGTGGCGCCGCTGATCGTGCTGCTGATCTTCCTGGGCGTCTATCCCAAGCCCGTGACGGACATCGTCAACCCGGCGGTCAAGCAGACCATGTCGGACGTACACCAGACCGATCCCAAGCCCGAGGTGGAGGCGGCCAAGTGAGCGCAGCAGCCGTCCACAGCCTGTGGACAACCGCGGCCGACCCGATCTCGAAGATCGAGGCGCCGAAGATCGAGTACGGGCAGCTCTCGCCCACCCTGATCGTCGTCGGCGCGGCGATCGTCGGGGTGCTCATCGAGGCGTTCGTCCCGCGCAAGTCCCGTTACTACGCACAGGTGTTCGTCTCCGCCGTCGCGCTCTGCGCCGGCTTCGCCGCGGTGGTCGCGCTGGCCGCCGACGGATACGGCACCACCAAGGCGCACATCGCGGCGATGGGCGCCATCGCCGTCGACGGTCCGTCGCTGTTCCTCCAGGGCACCATTCTGCTCGCCGGACTGGTCGGCCTGTTCACCTTCGCCGAACGGCGCCTGGACCCCGAGGCGCACGGCAACCGCGTCGACTCCTTCGCCGCGCAGGCATCCTCGGTGCCCGGCAGCGACGCCGAGAAGGCCGCGGTGCGGGCCGGGTTCACCACCACCGAGGTCTTCCCGCTGCTCCTGTTCGCCGTCGCCGGCATGCTGGTCTTCCCCTCGGCGAACGACCTGCTGACCCTGTTCGTGGCCCTGGAGATCTTCTCCCTGCCGCTCTACCTGCTGTGCGCGCTGGCCCGCCGCAAGCGGCTCATGTCGCAGGAGGCCGCGGTCAAGTACTTCCTGCTCGGCGCGTTCGCCTCCGCCTTCACCCTGTTCGGCATCGCCCTGCTGTACGGCTACGCGGGCTCGGTGTCCTACGCCGCGATCGGCCGCGTCGTCGAGGGCAACGTCACCAACGTCGACCCGGCGCTCGCCGACACCATGGGCAACGACGCGCTGCTGCTGATCGGCGCCGCGATGGTGGTCATGGGCCTGCTGTTCAAGGTGGGCGCGGTGCCGTTCCACATGTGGACGCCGGACGTCTACCAGGGCGCGCCGACTCCGGTGACCGGGTTCATGGCGGCGGCGACCAAGGTGGCGGCCTTCGGCGCGCTGCTGCGGCTGCTGTACGTCGTGCTGCCGGGGCTGCGCTGGGACTGGCGGCCGGTGATGTGGGGCGTGGCGATCGTCACCATGCTGGTCGGCGCGATCGTCGCGATCACCCAGACCGACATCAAGCGGCTGCTGGCGTACTCGTCCGTCGCGCACGCCGGGTTCATCCTCGCGGGCGTCATCGCGACCTCGAAGGACGGCGTCTCCTCCGTCCTCTTCTACCTGGCCGCCTACTCCTTCGTGACGATCGGCGCGTTCGCCGTGGTCACGCTGGTGCGCGACGCGGGCGGCGAGGCGACGCACCTGTCGAAGTGGGCCGGTCTCGGCCGGCGCTCGCCGCTGGTCGCGGCCGTCTTCGCGGTGTTCCTGCTGGCCTTCGCGGGCATCCCGCTGACCAGCGGCTTCGCCGGGAAGTTCGCCGTGTTCAAGGCGGCGGCGGAGGGCGGCGCCGCGCCGCTGGTGGTGATCGGTGTGCTCTCCTCGGCGATCGCCGCCTTCTTCTACATCCGGGTGATCGTGCTGATGTTCTTCAGCGAGCCGCGCCCGGACGGCCCGACGGTGGCGGTGCCCTCGCCGCTGACCATGACCGCGATCGGCGTCGGCGTGGCGGTCACGGTGGTGCTCGGCGTGGCCCCGCAGTACTTCCTGGACCTGGCGAACCAGGCGGGAGTGTTCGTGCGCTGAGTCCGTCCCTCGGCGCGCGCGACGGCCCGGTTCCTCCCCCGCGGGAGGGCCGGGCCGTCGTACGTCCGGCCCTTCTGGCCCTCCCAGCCGTTCCGCGCGGCCGGCCGGGTGCGCCGCGTGTGGCGATTCTCGTACCGGCGGTCTGTGGATAACTCCGGGGGCTGTCGGTGCGGACCCCTATCGTGGAGGCAGTGGTCGAGGGACGACGCACGGGGGACGGGACGATGAGCGGGACGGGTGGTGGCACAGAGATGCCAGTGACGGACAGCGAGGCGCTGGCCACGCTGCACCGGGTCTTCGGATACGAGGCATTCCGGGGCGAACAGGAAGCGGTCATCGAGCATGTGGTGGCCGGCGGGGACGCCGTCGTCCTCATGCCCACCGGCGGCGGCAAGTCGCTGTGCTACCAGATCCCGGCCCTGGTCAGACCCGGCACGGGCATCGTGGTCTCACCGCTGATCGCCCTGATGCAGGACCAGGTGGACGCCCTGCGCGCGCTCGGCGTGCGGGCCGGCTTCGTCAACTCCACCCAGGACTTCGACGAGCGGCGCGTGGTGGAGGCCGAGTTCCTCGCGGGCGAGCTGGACCTGCTCTACCTGGCGCCCGAGCGACTGCGCCTGGAGGGCACGCTCGACCTGCTCTCCCGGGGCAAGATCTCCGTCTTCGCCATCGACGAGGCGCACTGCGTCTCCCAGTGGGGCCACGACTTCCGCCCCGACTACCTCGCCCTGTCGCTGTTGGGCGAGCGCTGGCCGGACGTGCCGCGGATCGCCCTCACCGCGACCGCCACCCACGCCACCCACCAGGAGATCACCCAGCGGCTGGGCATGCCGCAGGCCCGGCACTTCGTGGCCAGCTTCGACCGGCCCAACATCCAGTACCGGATCGTGCCCAAGGCCGACCCCAAGAAGCAGCTGCTGGCCTTCCTGCGCGCGGAGCACCCGGGCGACGCGGGCATCGTGTACTGCCTGTCGCGCAACTCGGTGGAGAAGACGGCGGAGTTCCTGTCGGCCAACGGCGTCGACGCGGTGCCGTACCACGCCGGTCTGGACGCCAGGACGCGCGCCGCGCACCAGTCCCGGTTCCTGCGCGAGGACGGTCTCGTCGTGGTCGCCACGATCGCCTTCGGCATGGGCATCGACAAGCCGGACGTGCGCTTCGTCGCCCATCTGGACCTGCCCAAGTCGGTCGAGGGCTACTACCAGGAGACCGGCCGCGCCGGACGCGACGGCCTGCCGTCCACGGCCTGGATGGCCTACGGCCTCAACGACGTCATCCAGCAGCGCAAGCTGATCCAGTCCGGCGAGGGTGACGAGGCGTTCCGCCGCCGGGCCGCCGCCCACCTCGACTCGATGCTCGCGCTGTGCGAGACCGCCCAGTGCCGGCGCGGACAGCTCCTCGTCTACTTCGGCCAGGAGCCGGGGGCGGCCGGCTGCGGCAACTGCGACACCTGTCTGACCCCGCCCGAGACCTGGGACGGCACGGTCGCCGCCCAGAAGGTGCTCTCGACGGTGGTCCGGTTGCAGCGCGAGCGCGGGCAGAAGTTCGGCGCGGTGCAGATCATCGACATCCTGCTCGGCAAGCGCACCGCCAAGGTGATCCAGTTCGACCACGACCAGCTGTCCGTCTTCGGCATCGGCGAGGACCTGACCGAGGGCGAGTGGCGGGGCGTCGTACGGCAGCTGCTGGCGCAGGGCCTGCTCACGGTCGAGGGCGAGTACGGCACGCTGACGCTGACCGAGGCGAGCGGCTCTGTGCTGCGGCGGGAGCGGGAGGTGCCGCTGCGCAAGGAGCCGAAGCGGCCGGCCGCCGCCAAGTCGGGCACGTCGTCCGGCTCGGGGCGGGCCAAGGGCGCCAAGGCCGCGGTGGCCGAGCTGCCCGAGGCGCTGCTGCCCGCCTTCGAGGCGCTGCGCGCCTGGCGCGCCGAACAGGCCCGCGAGCAGGGCGTCCCGGCGTACGTCATCTTCCACGACGCCACGCTGCGCGAGATCGTCACGCTCTGGCCCGCCTCGGTGGCCGAGCTGGGCACGGTGGGCGGCGTCGGCGAGAAGAAGCTGAACACCTACGGCGAGGGCGTCCTCGGAGTACTGGACTCCCTGAACGCCCCGTCCGCCCCGGACGCCCCGAACTCGGCGCCGTCCGGCCAGGGGGCGGCGTCGTCCGCCTCGGACGCGGACCCGGCGGACCTGTGGCCCGACACGGAGCCCGAACCGGAGCCGGAGCCGGAGCCGGACTGGACGTAGCCGCCGTAGCCGCCGTAGCCGTCCGGTGCGGTCAGCTCAGGGCGGTCAGGCCGGGTGCGAAGGTGATCAGCAGGGGCAGCAGCGGCACCAGCGCGGCGACGGTCGTCGTCAGGGCCCTGCGCCCGCGGTCCAGCCGGGGCGGCGGCTCCAGCAGCCGGTCCACCCGCTCGCCGAGCAGCCGGTGGCTGGAGGCGCAGGACAGCACCCCGCGGTGCTGGTTCAGCTCGATCAGGGCCAGGGCCGTGGTGAGGTGGCCGTGCCGGCGCGAGGCGGTGTCGTCGGCGGCCAGCTCGACCAGGCGGTGGGTCTGGTCGCAGAAGTGCGCGAAGAGCGGGACGCGCGGGAAACCGGTCGCCAGCGCGGTCGACAGGTGCAGCAGCCAGTCGTGATGGGCGCGGGCGTGGCCGCGTTCATGGGCGAGGACGGCGTCCAGCTGGTGACCGGTGAGGCGGTGCAGGGCGCCGGTGGTGACGACGAGCTGCGGCGGGTGGCCCGGCAGCCACCAGGCGTCCGGGTACTCGTCCTCCAGCACCAGCATCGGGCCGCGGGCCGCGGGGAGCCCGGCGGGCAGGTCGGGGGCGCGTTCGCGCAGGTGGGCGCGGGCCAGGCCGCGGCGCCGGTGGACCTCGGCGGCCTCCCGGCCGAGCATCGCCGTGGTCCAGGCCGCGCCGCAGGCCAGCAGCAGGGTGAGGACGGCGGCCCACACCGGGGCGGCCGACAGGTCGTAGGCGGCGGTCACGGCGGGCGGCGCGGGCGCGAACACCTGGTCGCGCACGGTGTGGAAGACGGCCGCCGCGCCGAGCACCAGGGCGGCCAGCGCGCACAGCAGCACGGTGGCGACCAGGCACTGCCACACCCACAGCGCGACCACGGGCTCCCGTTCGGGCCAGCCGGCCCGGGTCAGCGCGCGGGGGACCGGCACGGCCGTCGTCAGTGCGACGGCGCACAGCAGGAGCAGACAGACGGTCATGCCACGGACTCCGGTCCTGATCGGAGGGGGCGGATGTCGGGTGGTGCTGTGTGAGGCGGTGCTGAGCGGTGCTGAGAGGTGCCGCGGAGGAGCGTCCGGCCCCGCGACCGGCCCGGGGCCGGCCCCGCGTGCGGCCTGCCGTCAGTATGACGGTGCCGGACGCCGCGAGTCAGGACCCGAGGGCGGCCGAATCGCGCCCCCGGGACCGCCGGCCCCGTCACGGTCGAGCCGCGACGCTCACGCCGTGACGCTCACGCCGCGACGCTCACGCCGCGACGCTCACGCCGTGACGATCCGGCCCGTGACCTCGCCGAGCCCCACCCGCGTGCCGTCCGGGCCCGGCGCCCAGGCCGACAGCGTCACCACGTCGCCGTCCTCCAGGAACGTCCGCTTGCCGTCCGGCAGTTCGAGCGGCTCCCGGCCGTTCCAGGTCAGCTCCAGCAGCGAGCCGCGCTGCGCCGGCTCGGGTCCGCTCACCGTGCCCGAGCCGTACAGGTCGCCGGTGCGCAGCGAGGCGCCGTTGACCGTCATGTGGGCGAGCTGCTGCGCGGCCGTCCAGTACATGGTGGAGAACGGCGGCTCGGACACCGTGTGCCCGTTGATCGCGACGGAGATCCGCAGGTCGTAGCCGCCGGGCCCGTCCGCGGCGTCGTCCAGGTAGGGCAGCAGCGGATGCGTGCGCCGCGGCGGGGCCACCCGCGCGTCCTCCAACGCGTCCAGCGGAGTGATCCACGCCGACACCGACGTGGCGAACGACTTGCCGAGGAACGGGCCGAGCGGGACGTACTCCCAGGCCTGGACGTCCCGCGCCGACCAGTCGTTGAGCAGGCAGAGCCCGAAGACGTGCTCGCGGAAGCTCTCCAGCGACACCGGCCGCCCGGTCCGCGACGGCACGCCCACCACGAAGCCGACCTCGGCCTCGATGTCCAGCCGCACGGAAGGTCCGAACACCGGCTCGGGGTCGGCGGGGCCCTTGCGCTGGCCGGCCGGGCGCACCACGTCCGTGCCCGAGACCACCACCGTGCCCGAGCGGCCGTGGTAGCCGATCGGCAGGTGCTTCCAGTTGGGGGTGAGGGAGTCGGCGGCGTCCGGGCGGAAGATCTGGCCGACGTTGCGGGCGTGGTTCTCGGACGCGTAGAAGTCGACGTAGTCGGCGACCTCGAAGGGCAGGTGCAGGGTGACCGAGTCGAGCGGGTGCAGGAACGGCGCGACGGTCTCCTGGTGCGCGGGCACCGTCACCCACGCGGTCAGCGCGCGGCGCACGTCCGACCAGGCGGTGCGGCCGGCGGCCAGCAGCGGGTTCAGGGTCGGCCGGGCCAGCAGGGCGGCGTACGGCGAGCCGAGCGCCAGGGCCGCGGCGCCCGCGTCCAGGACGTGGTCGCCGAGCCGGACGCCGACGGTCCTCTCCTGCGATCCGGCGCGGGAGAAGACGCCGTAGGGAAGGTTGTGCGGACCGAAGGGGTCGCCCTCGGGGACCTCGAAGGGGGGCATCGGTACTGCCTCTCTTTCGTCTGCCGTGCGTGCCGTGCGGGCCGGACCGCGTTCGTGCGGTCGGGCCACACGTTACGGGGGCGCCGGCCGTTTCCGGCAGTGTCTAAAGAGTTTGCAATGTCCCAATTGGCCTTGTCGGAGCGCCCAATTCCGGCTTAGCGTCCTTTGGGCGCGGACGGGCTGAACCGCTCCGCAGGACACGTGGGGGGACCCGTGGCCAGGAGAACCGTCGGCGTGCCGTTCGAGGCCGACCCGGACGTGCCGGGGCTCGTCGTCAAGTTCGGCGACTACCCGCTGCACCACGGCGGGGTGGGGGCGATCCGCAGCCTGGGCCGGGCGGGCGTCCCCATGTACGCCGTCACCGAGGACCCGTACACCCCGGCGGCCGCCTCCCGGTACCTCCGACGCGCGTTCGTCTGGCCGACCACCGGCACGGAGGACGCGGGCCGCCTGGTGGAGGGCCTGCTGCGGATCGCCCGCCGGATCGGCCGCCCGGCCGTCCTGGTGCCCACCGACGAGGAGGCCGCCGTCCTGATCGCCGAGCACCGGGGCGCGCTCGCCGGCCCCTTCCTCTTCCCGCCCGTCGAGCCCGGCCTGCCGCGCCGCCTGGCCAGCAAGCAGGGGCTGCACGAACTGTGCGTGGAGCACGGCGTGCCGAGTCCGGCGGCCGCCTTCCCGGGGTCGTACGACGAGATCGCGGCGTTCGCCGAGACGGCCCGCTTCCCGGTGGTGGTCAAGAACCGCGAGGCGTTCGTGCGGCGCAGCCGGCCGGCCGTGCACGGCACCACCCGGGTCGCCACCCGCGCGGGACTGCTCTCGCTCGCCCGCGACTGGGGCGAGCGGCCCGGCGTGATCCTTCAGGAGTACCTGCCGCGCGAGCAGGCCGAGGACTGGATCGTGCACGCCTACTTCGACCGCGACTCCACCCCGCTCGCCCTGTTCACCGGCGTCAAGGTGCGCTCCTGGCCGCCGCACGCGGGCATGACGGCGAACGCGTACGTGGTGGACAACCCCGAACTCGCGGACCTCGCCGCGCGGTTCGTCAAGCAGATCGGCTTCACCGGGATCGCCGACCTCGACCTGCGCTTCGACCGGCGCGACGGGCGGTACAAGCTGCTGGACTTCAACCCGCGCGTGGGCGCCCAGTTCCGGCTGTTCGAGAGCGAGGCGGGGGTGGACGTGGTGCGCGCCATGCACCTCGACCTGACCGGGCGGCGCGTCCCGGAGGGGGAGCAGCGGGCCGGCCACCGCTACGTCGTGGAGAACATCGACCTGCCCGCCTGGCTCGCCTACCGGCGCAGCGGCTACACCACCCCGCACGCCCCGGCGCGGGCGAGCGGGACCGAGCTGGCCTGGCTGGCGGGCGACGACCCGATGCCGTTCCTCACGATGCTCGCCCGCTTCGTGCGGCCGGGGGCCCGGCACCTGTACCAGCTGTGGCGCACCAGTCGGCGCGGCGGCGGCCCGCCCGGCACGGGCGCCTGAGCGGACCTATGCGGATGCGGTCATCTCGCCCGGGACGAGCGGGGGTTGGCCGGTGCGAGGGGGTCCGTGCGCGCGGGGGTTGGCCGGTGCGCGGGGGTGCGTGCGCGCGGGGGTTGGCCGGTGCGCGGGGGTGCGTGCGCGCGGTGGTTCCGGGGGCGCCCGGGGTGCGTGCTCGCGGTGGTTCCGAGGGCGCCGGAGGTCCGTATTCTCTGATCATGGCCGCTCCCCCTCCCCCCGCGTACGCCCTCATCGCCACCGACCTGGACGGAACGCTGCTGCGCGGCGACGACACCGTGTCCGAACGCTCCCGCGCCGCGCTCGCCCGGGCGGCGGCGGCCGGCGCCCGGCACCTCGTGGTGACCGGACGGCCCGCGCCGCGGGTGCGGCCGCTGCTGGCGGCCCTCGGCGGGCCGGGGCTGGCGGTGTGCGGCCAGGGCGCCCAGCTCTACGACGCCGTGGCGGACCGGCTGCTGTGGTCGGTCACCCTGGACCGGGAGACGGCCGAGACCGCGCTCGGCAAGATCGAGGCCGAGGTGGGGGAGGTGTACGCCGCGGTCGACCAGGACGGCGTGGACGGGCTCACCCTGATCGAGCCCGGGTACCGCATGCCGCACCCGACCCTGCCCGCCCGGCGGGTCGAGCGGCGCGACGAGCTGTGGCGGGCGCCGATCAGCAAGGTGCTGCTGCGCCATCCCGCCCTGAGCGACGACGAGTTGGCGGCGGCGGCCCGGGGCGTGGTCGACTCGCTGGCCACGGTCACCATGTCGGGGCCGGGGACCGTGGAGCTCCAGCCGTGCGGCATCACCAAGGCGACCGGTCTCGCGCTGGCCGCCGAGCACCTCGGGCTCGGCCGGGAGAGCGCCCTCGCCTTCGGCGACATGCCCAACGACATCCCGATGTTCCGGTGGGCTGCCCGGGGCGTCGCCATGGCCAACGCCCACCCCGAACTCCTGGCGGTGGCCGACGAGGTCACCACGTCGAACGAGGACGACGGCATCGCCGTCGTCCTCGACCGGTTGTTCGCCTGAGGCGGGCCGGGCCGCTGGGGGCGGCCCGGCCGGGCTCGGTCAGTACGCGCTGTAGACGTTGTCGATCGAGCCGTAGCGCGCCGCGGCGTAGTTGCAGGCGGCGGTGATGTTCGCGACCGGGTCGTAGATGTCGAACGACGTGCCGGCCACGTGGTACGTGTTGAACGTCGGCTGGATCACCTGGAGCAGACCCTTGGACGGGATGCCCTTGGCGGCGTTGGAGTCCCAGAGGTTGATGGCCAGCGGGTTGCCGGAGGACTCGCGGATGATGTTGCGGTGGATGCCGTTGTAGGAGCCCGGGATGCCCTTCTCGGCCATGATCGCCAGGGACTCGCGGATCCAGCCGTCGAGGTTGTTCGGGTACGAGACCGAGCTGACGGCCTTGGTGGTGGCCGGGGCCGCGGAGGCGCTGGTGGCGCCGATCAGCGGGACGGCGAGGACGGCGGCACCGGTGCCGCTGACGGCGAGGGTGCGCAGGATGCGGGCGGTACGGGTACGGCGCTGACCGGTTGCGGCCATGGGGGACTTCCTCTCCGTCGCCTGCGAGGTGAGCTGTCGGGTTCGGGCGGGGAGGTGCCCGGCCGCGCCCCGAAGGGCACGGCTTCACCCCGAGCCGTTCCGGCACGGCGTACGACGTAGGACGACGTACGGCGCTCCGGCCCGGCGACTTACCTGGGTCCCCCGCTCCTGCCATGGGTGTCGGTTCGTTGGATTCGGGCGGCGGCAGGATTCGGCGTTCCGCCCGACTGGCCCGGAACGTATGCGAGAGCACATGTCCAGAACAAGTGCCGAAACCACACCTCGTCCTAATTGACCTTGGTCTGGGGCGTTTGGGATGCTTGATCCTTTGCATTCGCCAAGAGTCAACTGGCTTGCCGGGAACGGGAAAGCGGGGTGTCGCGACGGGCCGGGGTGAGGGGGCCCCGCGTGACTCAAGTCACGGTTTGCCGGGCGGGAGGGCAATAACGGCTAAGCGGAATTGGGATGCCAATACGGTTAAATCGGGCCATGGCGCTCACGTATGTGACGGTCGTCACTTCTGGTGACGTCCTGGCCCTGGCGTACGTGTGTACCTGTGGGCATGTGTGCGAGGGAGGGCGACCGCAGTACGGGAGGAGCGAGTCGATATATATCTGTTCATACCTGGCGATGAGATGTATATCGGGCGCGATCCGATACCGCCTGGCCTGTAGAGGTGGGCACTGGCGGTGATCGAAACCTGACCGGATACGCTGACTTGAGTGATGGCAGCGACCTATCGACAAACCGTGTAATCGCCAGCAGACACCAGCAGACAGGAGACACCTCGTGACCGTCGTCGGGCCATTCGGGCTGAGCGTGCGGGACCAGGCTGTCGAAGCCGATGTCCAGGCCGGGTTGACGGCTGTCGAGGAAGGGTTGCTCGAAGCCACCAAGAGCGAGGTCCCCTTCATCACGGAGGCCGCGCAGCACCTCGTCAAGGCGGGCGGGAAGCGGTTCCGGCCCCTGCTCGTCATGCTCGCGGCGCAGTTCGGCGACCCGTACGCGCCCGGGATCGTGCCCTCGGCCGTGGTCGTGGAGCTGACCCACCTGGCGACGCTCTACCACGACGACGTCATGGACGAGGCCGCGGTGCGCCGCGGGGTGGCCAGCGCGAACACCCGCTGGGCCAACTCGGTCGCGGTGCTGACCGGCGACTTCCTGTTCGCCCGCGCCTCCCAGATCCTCGCCGACCTCGGTCCCGAGGCGGTCCGGGTGCAGGCCCTGGCGTTCGAGCGGCTGGTCACCGGCCAGATCCTGGAGACCGCGGGACCGCAGGACGGCCGGGACCCGGTCGACCACTACCTGGACGTCCTGGCCGGCAAGACGGGCTCGCTGGTCGCCGTCTCCTGCCGGTTCGGCGCGATGATGTCGGGCGCCGACGAGACGGTCGTGGACGTGCTGACGCAGTACGGCGAGCGGCTCGGCGTCGCCTTCCAGCTCGCCGACGACGTCCTGGACATCGCCTCCGACTCGCACGAGTCCGGCAAGACGCCCGGCACCGACCTGCGCGAGGGCATCGCGACCCTGCCCGTGCTGCGGCTCCGCGAGCGCGCGGCGCGGCTGGGACAGGCCGAGGACGTCGCCCTGTGCGAACTGCTCGCCTCCGACCTCGCCGACGACGCCCGGCTCGCCGAGGCGCTGACCGCGCTGCGCGCCCATCCGGCCCTGGAGCAGGCCCGCCGGGACACCGTGCGCTACGCCGAGGAGGCGCGCGCGGCGCTGGCCCCGCTGCGGGAGTGCGACGCCAAGGCGGCGCTGCTCCAGCTGTGCGACGCGGTGGTGCACCGGGCCGGCTGACGCCGCCCGCACCCCCCGCTTCCCGGCGCTCGTCGTCCGGTCCCCTAGGGGACGGGGCGGCGAGGCCCCTGGATGTCATACCCCAGTCGTATGCGCGGTTGCCTCCGCGGGCTGACGTATCTTCGCCGCCGATTTGGTCGGATGGAAGTACGGACCACACCACTCCTCACCGATTCGGGTGAGAATGGCGGCTCAGGGTGGGGACAGTACCGACGGGCAGCCGCCGCCGACCACGGAGGTAGGGCAGACATGGCACCGTACGAATCCGACGGCAGCAGGGACGTCGAGGAGACCGACGTCCCGCACTCGCGGCGGCGCAAGGCCGCCCGCTACGCCGTACCGGCAGCGGTGGTGGGGGTGGCGGCGGCGACCATCGGGCTCGTCCCGGCGCTCGCCGACTCCGGCGACCCCGACCTGCCGAAGATCACCGCACAGCAACTCGTGCAGAAAATCGCCGAGTCGGACGTCGAGCAACTGTCCGGCACCGTGCGGATCAACACCGACCTGGGCCTGCCGGACCTCGGCGGACTGGAGAGCGGGCTCACCTCCGGCGCGGCCGGGGACGGCTCCGGATCGTCCGCCGACCCGTCCGCCAAGCTGACCGAACTGGCCTCCGGCACCCACACCCTGCGCGTGGCCGCCGACGGGCCGGACCGGCAGAAGGTCTCGGTGATCGAGAGCGCCGCCGAGTACAGCCTGATCCACAACGGCGAGGACGTCTGGGGCTACGACAGCAAGTCCGACGCGGTCTACCACGAGACCGCCGACACCGCCGAGACCGCTGGCACCGCCGCCCAGGACGGCGCCCGGCACGGGCGGCAGGGCCTCGGCCAGGCGCCCGCCACGCCCAAGGACTTCGCCGAGCAGGCCCTGAAGGCGGTCGACGACACCACGTCGGTCACGGTCGACGGCACCGCCCAGGTGGCCGGGCGGGACGCCTACAAGCTGGTCGTCAAGCCCCAGCACGCCTCCGGCACCACGGTCGGCGTGATCAGCGTCGCGGTGGACGCCAAGACGGGGCTCCCGCTGAAGTTCACGCTCACCCCGGCGAGCGGCGGGGCCGCCGTCCTGGACGTCGGCTTCACCCGGATCAGCTTCGCCGAGCCGGCCGCGGGCACCTTCGACTTCACCCCGCCCAAGGGCGCGAAGATCACCGAGGGCAAGGACGCCGGGGGCGCGAAGGGCGCGGACGGCAAGGCGCGGGAGCACTCCGGCGACGTGCCGCAGGGGTTCGGCCCGGGCGCGGGTCTGCTCGGGGGCGGCGGCGCGGACGGCGCGAAGGTCCTCGGCAAGGGCTGGAACTCCATCGCCACTTACGACACCGGCCAGAAGGGCGGCATCCCGTCGTCCTCCGCGGGCGGTGACCTCGGCGGCTTCCTCGGCTCGTTCGGCGACAAGGTGTCCGGCACGTTCGGCAAGGGCACGGTCTTCTCCACCCGCCTGATCAACGCCCTGATCACGGACGACGGCAAGGTCTACGTCGGCGCGGTCACCAAGGACGCGCTGGTGAAGGCGGCCGACGCCGCACACTGACCCGGCCGACGCCGCCCGACCGAATCGAGGAAGCCGATGGACGAGGCGGCCGCCGCCACGGAAACGCCCCCGCCCGCCTCGTCTCCCCAGGAGGCGGGCGAGGAGGGCGCCATCCGCACCCGCGCGCTCACCAAGCGCTACCGCGGCGGACAGCTCGCCGTGGACGGTCTCGACCTGACCGTCCCGGCGGGCAGCGTCTTCGGCTTCCTCGGCCCGAACGGCTCCGGCAAGACCACCACCATCCGCATGCTGATGGGGCTCATCGAGCCCACCTCCGGCACGGCGCGGGTGCTCGGCCGGCCCATGCCCCGCCACACCCGCACCGTGCTCCCGCACGTCGGCGCGCTCATCGAGGGACCGGCCCTCTACGGCTTCCTGTCCGGCCGCGACAACCTGCTGCGCCAGGACGCCGCCGACCCGACCGCCGACCCCCGCACCCGGCGGGCCAGGGTGGCCGCCGCGCTGGACCGGGTGGGCCTGGCGGCCGCCGCAGGCAAGAAGGCCAGGGCCTACTCCCTGGGCATGAAGCAGCGCCTGGGCCTGGCCGCCGCCCTGCTCCAGCCGCGCCGACTGCTGGTCCTGGACGAGCCGACCAACGGCCTCGACCCGCAGGGCATGCGCGAGATCCGCACCCTGGTGCGCGAGCTGGCCTCCGACGGCACCACCGTCTTCCTCTCCTCCCACCTGCTGGACGAGATCGAGCAGGTGTGCACGCACGCGGCGGTCATGGCGCGGGGCCGGCTCGTCGTCCAGGGCCCGGTCGCCGACCTGGCCGCCGGGGCGCGCGGCCGGCTGGTGGTGACCACGCCCGACCCGGCGGAGGCCGCCCGGGTGCTGAAGGAACAGGGCGCCGGCGACGTCACGGCCGACGGCGACCGGGTGAGCGGCGAGCCGCCGGAGCGCGACCTCGCCGAGGTGACCGCGGCGCTGGTGACGGCGGGCGTCCGGGTCCGGGGCCTGGGGATCGAACGGGCCTCGCTGGAGGACGCGTTCGTGGCGCTCACGGGGGAGGGGTTCGATGTCGCGGGCTGACACGACGGCGGAACTTCGGGACGAGGGTCCCGTAAGGGGAGTAGGGGCCGTAGGGGAAGCAGCGCCCGTACGGGCCGTGCGGCCGCTGTGGAGCCTCGGGCTGCTGCGCAACGAACTGCTCACCACCCTGCGCCGCTGGCGCACCCTCGCGCTGCTCGCGGTGCTGGCCGCCGTACCGGTCCTGATCGGGGTGGCCGTCCGGATCGAGACGGGCGGGGCGGCGGCGCACGGCGGCGGGGACGGCGGCGGCCAGGGCCCGGCGTTTCTCGCGCAGATCACCAACAACGGGCTGTTCCTGGTGTTCACCGCGCTGGCCGCGACCCTGCCGGTGTTCCTGCCGCTGGCCGTCGGGGTGGTCGCGGGCGACGCGATCGCCGGCGAGGCGAGCGCGGGCACCCTGCGCTACCTGCTCGTCGCCCCGGCCGGCCGGACCCGCCTGCTGCTCACCAAGTACGCGACGGTGCTGGCCTTCTGCCTTGTCGCCACGCTGGTCGTCGCCGTCTCGGCGCTCGCCATGGGCGTGCTGCTCTTCCCGCTCGGCGACCTGACCACCATCTCCGGCACGCGGATCGGTTTCGCCGAGGGGCTGGGCCGGGCGCTGCTGATCGCCCTCGTCGTCGCCGCGTCGCTGACCGGCCTCGCCGCCCTCGGCCTGTTCGTCTCGACGCTGACCCACAGCGGCGTCGCGGCGATGGCGACCACCGTGGGCCTGCTGATCACCGCCCAGATCCTCGAACAGGTACCGCAGTTGCACGCGATCCAGCCGTACCTCTTCCCGCACTACTGGCTGTCCTTCGCCGACCTCATGCGCGAGCCGGTCTACTGGGACGGCCTGGTGAAGAACCTGGAACTCCAGGCGCTGTACGCGGCGGTGTTCGGCTCGGCGGCCTGGGCCCGGTTCACGACCAAGGACATCACGGCGTAGCCCCGCGCGGCGCCGGGAACCCGACGGGGCGTCAGCCGAGGCGGCCCGCCGCGCCGGTGAGGCGGGCCAGCGGTTCGGCCTCGCGCGGCGGGCGGCCGCTCAGGTCGCCGAGACGCCAGTCGGGCACCCACGGGACGCGGTAGACGTCGATGACGGCCTCGATCGGCCGCACCCGCTGGGCGAGCTGCCGCGGCAGCCGCCCCGGCGCGTCCGCCACCAGCACCACGGCGTCCAGGTCCAGCCCGGCCGGCGCCCCGCCCCGGCGGAACGTTTCGACGGCCCGTACCGCCGCGTCGAGTCCGGCCGCGTGCGTCCGCGCGACCAGCAGCACCGAGCGCGGCGCGGCCGCCCCGGGCCAGTCCCGCCCGCAGTCGTGGCCCCCGTACACCGCCGCGAGCGTGGTCACGCCGGCGCCGCCGTGCGTGGCCACCCAGGAGTAGCGCCGGGCCAGCGCGGACGGCACGCCCGCGGGCATGCCGACGGCGTGAGCGGGCACTCGTTCCGGTGCGCCGGTGACGGCGTCGGCGACGGCGCCGGTCGCGTTCCCGGTGCCGGGACGGGCGCCCGGGTGGGCGTGGGCGTCGGCCACCGGCCCGCGGATCCATATCTCCGGTCCTTGCCGCACGCCACTTCGCATGCCCGTTCCCCCCTCGTCATCCCGATGATCGTCGCGCTCGGAACGTTACCCAGGTCACGGGGACGCGGTTCCTGGTGCGAGTCTGTGACGTCGCGGTGACCTGGGAAGCGCAGGCGAGCGGAGAGACTCGACAGTACGCGCAGGGCCGGATGGCTCGCATCCGAGTGAGGAAGACGATGTCTCGACTGAGCCGCGAGAAGAAGCGGGAAGACAAGCGCGCCGCACGCGCGGCGGTGTCCGTGGCGGCGCCGATCGCCGTCCACGTGCCCGCGGACGGAGCCGGCTCCGGGGCCGCGGACGGGATCGGCTCCGGACCGGTGGCCGGGCCCGGCGCGCGGGCCTGGGCCTCGGTCGACGGCGTACGGATCCAGCCGGGCCCCGGCGAGGAGATCCAGCAGGCCGTCCTGAACCACCTGCACCGCATCGCCCTCGCCACCGGCCGGCCCGTCCTCGCCACGGTCACCGACGAACGCATCGGCTACGTCGTCCCCCTCCAGGTCAGCGGCGACGGATCCAGCGCCTTCACCGCCGAGCCCCTGCGCACGGCCCCCGCGCCCGTACCCGCCCCCGCCCCCGCGCTGCCGGCCGCGCCCCGCCCGAGCGGCGCCGTCCGCCTGCGCAAGCCGTCCCGGGACGGGCAGTCGCCCGAGGACCGGGCCACGCACGTGCTGCGGAAGGTGCCGCAGCCGGCGCGGGGCCCCGAGCCGGCGTTCCCGCCGCCCGCGACCGCCGAGCCCGCTCCCCTGGGACAGTTCGGCCCGCCGCCGGTGATGGCCCCCGCCTCACCCGAGGCCCCCGGTGTCCCCGGAACCCCGCAGGCCCCCGCAACCCCGCAGGCCCCCGGCGTGACCGGAACCCCGCAGGCTCCCGCCGCACCCGAGCCGGCCGCCCTCCCTGAAGCGCGCTCACCCCGCCCGGCCAAGGCCCTCGTCGACCCCGCGGCCTACCTCGACCTCGACCCCGACTCCAAGTACACCCCGCCCCGCGGCTTCGACGCCGTGGCCGAGGCGGTGCTCGGCGAGGACCCGAGGGACGCCGGGGGCGAGAGCGGCGTCGTCCTGCTCGCCGAACCCCTGGAGCGGGTCAACGAGGCGGTGCGGGCGGGCCGGATCGAGGAGGCGGCGTCCCTCGCCGCCGACGCCGTCGCGGAAGCCTCCGGCACGCTCGGCCCCGACCACCCCGAGGTGCTGCGGCTGCGCGAACTGTCGGCCTACATCGCCTACCTGGCCGGCGACCCGCTGCACGCCTTCCGGCTCTCGCTCGACCTGGCCGGCGTCCACCGCCGCACCGGCGACGACGAGGGCGCCTACGGCAACGTACGCAGCGCGGCCACGGCCTGGCGCGCGGTCCGCGATCCGGAGCAGGGCCTCGCCCTGGGCCGCGAACTGATCGGACTGTGGAGCGAACTCCTCGCGGCGGGCGGCCCGGCCACCGAGGACCCGGACGAACTGGAGTCCGCCCGCGCCCGCATGGACCGCCTCACCGAACGGGCCCGCAAACAGGCGACCGAGCCGACGGACTGACCCGGACCGGCGGACACCGGCCGGCCGCCCGCCTCAGTGGAGGCAGAACTCGTTGCCCTCCGGGTCCGCCAGCACCACCCACTCCCCGGCCGGCTCCGTCACGCGCCGCAGCACGCTCGCCCCGAGCCCCTCCAGCCGCTCCAGTTCCGCGGCCCGCCGCTCCTCGCCGGGATGCAGGTCGAGGTGGAGCCGGTTCTTGCCGGACTTCGGCTCCGGCACCCGCTGGAACAGCAGCCGCCGCCCGAGTCCCGTACCCCGCTCCAGGTCGTACGGGTCCCCGGGATGCCGTACGCCGATCAGGTCCCGGAAGGCCGGGCGGCCGTGGAACTCGACGGTGGCCGCGCCCGGCAGCGTGCCGAGTTCCAGCAGCCGCTCGATAAACGCGCTGTTGTCCTCGACCTCGTAGTGCAGCGCGGCGGCCCAGAAGTCGGCCTGGGCGTGCGGGTCGGCGGCGTCGATGACGAGCTTCCAGTGCACCGGTGCGGGCGCGGGGACGTCGGGCGTCGCAGGCGTCTGTGTCATGTGCCCCTTTATAGTGCCCGGCCCGTTTATAGGCCCCGGACCGGCCGCCTACGCCTCCACGGAATCGGTGCCGGACCGGGGAGCGCCCACCGCCCCGGCCGCCTCCACCGCCGTCTCGGCGGGCCCGGCGGCCCCGACCGCCCCGCCCACTCCGGCCCCGGCGCTCCGCGCCCGCGCCGTCGCCTCCGCCCTGAGCCGGGCCGAGCGGTGGGCCGTGCGCAGGCCGTCCCAGGTCAGCAGCGACAGGGCCAGCCAGACCAGGGCGAAGCCCGCCCACCGCGCGGGCGGCATCGACTCGTGGAAGTAGACGACGCCCAGCACGAACTGGAAGACCGGGGCGAGGTACTGCAACAGGCCCAGCGTGGACAGCGGCACCCGGATCGCGGCGGCGCCGAAGCAGACCAGCGGCAGCGCGGTGACCACGCCGGTGGAGGCGAGCAGCGCCGCGTGCCCGGCGCCCTCGGTCGTGAACGTCGCCTCGCCGTGCGCGCCCAGCCACAGCAGATAGCCGAGCGCGGGCAGGAACTGCACGGCCGTTTCGGCGGCCAGCGACTCGACACCGCCCAGGTTGACCTTCTTCTTCACCAGGCCGTACGTGGCGAAGGAGAAGGCGAGGCACAGCGAGATCCACGGCGGCTGGCCGTAGCCGACGGCGAGCACCAGCACGGAGGCCGCGCCGGTGGCGACCGCCGCCCACTGCACGGGCCGCAGCCGCTCCTTCAGGAGGAGCACGCCCATCGCGATGGTGACCAGCGGGTTGATGAAGTAGCCGAGGGACGCCTCGACCACATGGCCGCTGTTGACGGCCCATATGTAGACGCCCCAGTTGACGGTGATCACCGCGGCGGCGACCACGATCAGCCCGAGCTTGCGTGGTTGGCGCAGCAGTTCCCCGGCCCACGCCCAGCGCCGTACGGCGAGCAGGGCCACGATCACGAAGGCGAGCGACCACACCATCCGGTGCGCGAGGATCTCCGCCGCCCCCGCGGGCTTCAGCAGCGGCCAGAACAGGGGCACCAGGCCCCACATCCCGTAGGCCGCGAAGCCGTTCACCAGTCCTGTGCGCTTCTCGCCGCGCGACTTCTCGGTCACGGCCCCTCCTTCTCGCCCGGCCCTCTCGCCCGGCTGCGCCCCTGCGGCAAGCAAGAAGGTAACGCCGGACGCCCCCGCCTGTCATGCCCGTATCGCCATACGGTCATGACAGGCGGGGGTCGCGCATCAGACGGGGCCGCGGACCGGGCCGCGGCACCCGTGCGCCGCGCCGGGGCGGCTCAGCCCTTGAGGCCGGCGGCGATCGCGTCGGCGAGGGGAGTGGTGGGACGGCCGGTCAGCCGGGACAGATCGCCGCTGTCGACCACCAGCTCGCCCTTCTCGATGGAGGCGTCCACGGCCGCGATGATCGCGGCCACCGGCTCGGGCACCCCGGCGCCGGTCAGCACGCCCTGGTACTCCGCGACGCTCACCTGCCGGTTGGCGATCTCCCGGCCGGTCTGCCGGCTCAGCTCGGCGGCGTACTCGGCGAAGCCCCACGCCTCGTCCCCGCCCAGCTCGTACGTCCGGTTCTCGTGCCCCTCGCCGGTGAGCACCGCGACGGCCGCCGCGGCGTAGTCCGCGCGCGAGGCGGAGGAGAGCCGGCCCGCGCCCGCCGCGTGCACGACGGCGCCGTGCTCCAGCACCGGGGCGAGGCTCTCGGTGTAGTTCTCGTGGTACCAGCCGTTGCGCAGCAGCGTGTACGGCAGTCCCGAGGCGAGCAGCACCTCCTCGGTGCCGCGGTGGTCGTCGGCGAGGGCGGCGGTCAGGCTGCCGGGGGCGCTGGTGTAGGCGAGCAGCGCGACGCCGGCGGCCTTGGCGGCGTCGATGACCACCTTGTGCTGCTGGACGCGGCCCTTGTCGAACTCGTTGCCCGAGACCAGCAGCACCTTGTCGCCGGCCGCGAACAGGCCGGCGTAGCTCTCGGGCGCGTTGTAGTCGGCGACCGCGATGCGCACACCGCGCTCGGCGAGGTCGGCGGCCTTCTCGGGGGTGCGGACCACGGCGGTGACCTGGTCGGCCGGAACCTTCTCCAGCAGCTGTTCCACGACGAGGCGGCCGAGGTGTCCGGTGGCTCCGGTGACGACGATGCTCATGGCTGAATCTCCTTGAGGGGTGGCTTCTGACACTCACCTTAGGAGGTGCACTAACTGTTGGTAAGTACCCACTTTGAAGTAAGGTACGGGCATGGCAGTAAGCACAGAGGAGGCGGCGGGAGCCGCGCGAAAGAGCGCCGACCCGGCGCTGTGCCCGTACCGGCTGGTCCTGGAGCACGTCACCAGCCGCTGGGGCGTGCTCGTCCTGATCGAACTGCTCGACCGCCCGCACCGCTTCAGCGAGCTGCGCCGCGCGATCGGGCGGACGAGCGGCCGGCAGGTCAGCGAGAAGATGCTGACCCAGACGCTGCAGACCCTGGAACGCGACGGTCTGGTGCACCGGGACGCCAAGCCGGTGATCCCGCCGCGCGTCGACTACTCCCTCACCGGCCTCGGCCGCGAGGCCGCCGAACAGGTGCGCACCCTCGCCCGGTGGACCGAGCACCGCATGGCGGACGTCGAACAGGCCCGCCAGGCGTACGACGAGGCCCGGGCCGCGCACAGCGCCCGGGCCTGACGAACCGCGCACGGCGGACCCGGCGCACGTCAGCGCACCGCCCGCCCGCAGCGGTGCGCCGTACGTCCACAGCGGTGAGCCGTACGTCCCGTCAGCCGACGACCGTCCAGGTGTCGCCGCCGGCCAGCAGGGCGGCCAGGTCGCCCTTGCCGCGCTGCTCGACCGCGGTGTCGAGCTGGTCGGCCATCAGCGTGTCGTAGACCGGGCGTTCGACGGAGCGCAGGACGCCGATCGGGGTCTGGTGCAGGGTGTCCGGGTCGGCCAGCCGGGACAGCGCGAACGCGGTGGTCGGGGAGGCGGCGTGGGCGTCGTGGACGAGGAGGTCGGCCTCGTTCTCGGGCGTCACGGTGACGACCTCCAGGTCGCCGGTGCGCACGTCGCGCACGACACCGCGGCTGCCGTCGGGCCCGAACCGGATCGGCTGCCCGTGTTCGAGGCGGATCAGCGCCTCCTCGGCGCGCTGCTTGTCCTTCAGGGCGTCGAAGGCGCCGTCGTTGAAGATGTTGCAGTTCTGGTAGATCTCGATGAGCGCGGTGCCGGGATGGGCGGCGGCCTGGCGCAGCACCTCGGTCAGGTGCTTGCGGTCGGAGTCGATGGTCCGCGCCACGAAGGACGCCTCCGCGCCCAGCGCGAGGGAGACCGGGTTGAACGGCGCGTCCAGCGAGCCCATCGGCGTCGACTTGGTGACCTTGCCCAGCTCGGAGGTCGGGGAGTACTGCCCCTTGGTCAGGCCGTAGATCCGGTTGTTGAACAGCAGGATCTTGAGGTTGACGTTGCGGCGCAGCGCGTGGATGAGGTGGTTGCCGCCGATCGACAGCGCGTCGCCGTCACCGGTGACCACCCACACGCTCAGATCGCGCCGCGAGGTCGCCAGGCCCGTCGCGATGGCCGGCGCCCGGCCGTGGATGGAGTGCATCCCATAGGTGTTCAGGTAGTACGGGAAGCGGGAGGAGCAGCCGATGCCGGAGACGAAGACGATGTTCTCCCGGGCCCGCCCCAGCTCCGGCATGAAGCCCTGCACGGCGGCGAGGATGGCGTAGTCGCCGCAGCCCGGACACCAGCGCACTTCCTGGTCGGACTTGAAGTCCTTCATGGACTGCCGGGCCTCGGCCTTGGGCACCAGGGAGAGCGCCTGGACGGTGTCCGCGCCGGGGGCGGGCGGGGCGGTCGGGATGGACGGGGCGGACGGGGCGGACGGGGCGGATGTCTCAGCCATCGATGGCCTCCTTGAGAGCCGTGGCGAGCTGTTCGGCCTTGAACGGCATCCCGTTGACCTGGTTGTAGGAGTGGGCGTCCACCAGGTACTTCGCCCGGACCAGGGTGGCGAGCTGCCCGAGGTTCATCTCGGGGATGACGACCTTGTCGTAGCGTTCGAGGACCGTGCCGAGGTTCTTCGGGAACGGGTTGAGGTGGCGCAGATGGGCCTGCGCGATCGCCTCGCCGCCCGCCCGCAGCCGGCGCACCGCCGCCGTGATCGGCCCGTACGTCGATCCCCAGCCCAGCACCAGCGTGCGGGCGCCGTCCGGGTCGTCCACCTCGACGTCAGGGACCTCGATGCCGTCCACCTTGGCCTGACGGGTGCGGACCATGAAGTCGTGGTTGGCCGGGTCGTAGGAGATGTTGCCCGTGCCGTCCTGCTTCTCGATGCCGCCGATGCGGTGCTCCAGGCCCGGCGTGCCCGGCACCGCCCACGGGCGGGCCAGCGTCCTGGCGTCCCGCTTGTAGGGCCAGAACACCTCGGTGCCGTCGGCGAGGATGTGGTTGGGGCCGGCCGCGAACCGCACGGTCAGGTCGGGCAGTTCGGCCGGCTCCGGGATCCGCCAGGGCTCGGAGCCGTTGGCCAGGTAGCCGTCGGACAGCAGGAAGACCGGCGTGCGGTAGGTCAGCGCGATCCGGGCCGCCTCCAGGGCCGCGTCGAAGCAGTCGGCGGGGGTGCGCGGCGCGACCACCGGCACCGGCGCCTCGCCGTTGCGGCCGTACATCGCCTGGAGCAGGTCGGCCTGCTCGGTCTTGGTCGGCAGCCCGGTGGAGGGGCCGCCGCGCTGGATGTCGACGATCAGCAGCGGCAGTTCCAGCGACACGGCCAGGCCGATGGTCTCCGACTTCAGCGCCACGCCCGGGCCGCTCGTCGTCGTCACCGCCAGCGAACCGCCGAAGGCGGCCCCCAGCGCCGCGCCGATCCCGGCGATCTCGTCCTCGGCCTGGAAGGTGCGCACGCCGAAGTTCTTGTGCTTGGACAGCTCGTGCAGGATGTCCGAGGCCGGCGTGATCGGGTACGAGCCCAGGTACAGCGGCAGGTCCGCCTGCCGGGAGGCCGCCACCAGGCCGTAGGACAGGGCGAGGTTGCCGGAGATGTTGCGGTAGGTGCCGACCGGGAAGGCCTGCGCGGCCGGGGCCACCTCGTAGGAGACGGTGAAGTCCTCGGTCGTCTCGCCGAAGTTCCAGCCCGCCCGGAACGCGGCGATGTTCGCCGCCGCGATCTCCGGCTTCTTGGCGAACTTGCTCCTCAGGAACTTCTCGGTGCCCTCGGTCGGCCGGTGGTACATCCACGACAGCAGCCCCAGGGCGAACATGTTCTTGCTGCGCTCGGCCTCCTTGCGGGAGAGGTCGAACTCCTTGAGCGCCTCGACGGTCAGCGTGGTCAGCGGCACCGGGTGCAGCTGGTAGCCGTCCAGCGAGCCGTCCTCCAGCGGGGACGCCGCGTAGCCGACCTTCTGCATGGCGCGCTTGGTGAACTCGTCGGTGTTGACGATGATCTCCGCACCGCGCGGCAGGTCGCCGATGTTCGCCTTCAGGGCGGCCGGGTTCATCGCGACCAGCACGTTGGGCGCGTCGCCGGGGGTCAGGATGTCGTGGTCGGCGAAGTGCAGCTGGAAGGAGGAGACGCCCGGCAGGGTGCCGGCGGGGGCGCGGATCTCGGCCGGGAAGTTCGGCAGTGTCGACAGGTCGTTGCCGAAGGACGCCGTCTCCGAGGTGAACCGGTCGCCCGTGAGCTGCATGCCGTCACCCGAGTCACCCGCGAAGCGGATGATCACCCGCTCCAGTCGGCGGACGTCCTTCGCTCCGGCCGCCCCGCGCTGCTCTCCTAGGACGGCTCCGTCGGCCTGCTCCGTTGGACTGCTGACCTGGCTGGTCACTGAACTGGACCTCCTTCGAGGCGGCTGTGGAAGCGGCCTTCGCGAAGACCGTTCCCGGTGTCAACCCTACGACCGTCTGTTGCGCCTTCCCGGCACGGTTCGCATGCTGGACGCGCCCGCGGGGGCCGCCCCGATGCCCTGCCGTGTCACTCCGTGCCGGCCCGCCGGACCTCCTTCACCATGCTCCGTGCCCGCCCTCCCGCCGCGCTCGCGCACGGCTCGACACCACCCGTTACTGACACAGTGTCAACCGGTCACGAGTTCAGATAGGTGAGGACGGCGAGAACACGCCGGTGATCCCCGTCACTCGGCGACAGGCCCAGTTTCAGGAAGATGTTGCTGACGTGCTTCTCCACCGCGCCGTCGCTCACCACCAGCTGCCGGGCGATCGCCGAGTTGGTCCGCCCCTCGGCCATCAGCCCGAGCACCTCGCGCTCGCGCGGCGTCAGATTGGCCAGCACGTCCTGCTTGCGGCTGCGTCCGAGCAGCTGGGCGACCACCTCCGGGTCCAGCGCGGTGCCGCCGCGGGCCACCCGGACCACCGCGTCCACGAACTCCCGCACCTCGGCGACCCGGTCCTTGAGCAGGTAGCCCACCCCGCGGCTGGAGCCGGCCAGCAGCTCGGTGGCGTACCGCTCCTCGACGTACTGCGAGAGCACCAGCACGCCCAGCTCCGGGTGGGCCTTGCGCAGCCGCACCGCCGCCCGCACGCCCTCGTCGGTGTGCGTCGGCGGCATCCGCACGTCCGCGACGACGACGTCGGGCAGCTCGCCCGCGTCGTGCAGCTCGGTGACGGTCTTGATCAGCGCCTCGGCGTCACCCACACCGGCCACGACATCATGCCCCCGGTCGGTCAGCAACCGGGTCAGCCCCTCCCTCAGCAGCACCGAGTCCTCGGCGATGACCACCCGCACCCTGTCCTCCACGATCTTCGGCCCCCCACAGCCTCGTACTGCCTCGTACAACTTCGTACAACCTCGTCCAGCCCTTTACCGGCCCGCACCGGCCCGTACCGCCCCGTACAGCCCGGGCGCACGGCCGTCCGCACGGACGGCGGCACAGGGTCCAGCATTCCAGCCTCCGGGCCGCGGCACGCCCGGAGCAGGGAAGTCGAGGGCTTTGTCCGGGACGCGGGGCTCAACCTCTCGGGGGCTTGAGAGGGTCACGCCTCAGGGGCGCACCGGATCCGATCCGGTGCGCCCCGTGTCTTCGTCCCGCCGCCCGCGCCGCGTACCGCTCCCGCCGCCCGCGCCGCGTACCGCTTCCGGGAACCCGTAGGGGTTCAGCGCCGCCAGGGCAGCTCCGCCGTCACCCGGGTGGGGCCGCCGGCCGGCGAGTCCACCAGCAGGATCCCGTCCACCGCGTCCAGCCGCTCGGCCAGCCCCGCGAGCCCCGACCCGGCGGCGGCGTCCGCGCCCCCGATCCCGTCGTCGGCGACCTGGAGCATCAGCCGGTCCTCGGAGCGCCACACGTCCACCGTCGCGGACCGGGCCCCGCTGTGCTTGCTGATGTTCTGCAACAGCTCGGAGACCGTGAAGTACGCGATGCCCTCGATCGCCGGAGCCGGCCGCTGGGCGAGATCCACCTCCACCCGCACCGGCACCGTGCACCGCGAGGCCACCGCCGACAGCGCCGCGTCCAGACCGCGGTCGGTCAGCACCGCCGGGTGGATCCCGCGGGCCAGGTCGCGCAGCTCCTGGAGCGCCGTCTTCACCTCGCCGTGCGCCTCGTCCACCATCCGCGCCGCCGCCCGCGGGTCCTCGGCCAGCTTCTCCTTCGCCAGCCCGAGATCCATCGCCAGCGCCACCAGCCGCGCCTGCGCGCCGTCGTGCAGGTCCCGTTCGATGCGCCGCAGATCGGCCGCGGCCGTGTCCACCACGACCCCCCGGTCCGACTCCAGCTCCACCACCCGCGCCGACAGCCGCGACGGCCCCAGCAGCCCGTACACCAGCACCCGGTCCACCGTCGTCAGCGCCCGCACGATCCACGGCGTGGCCAGCGTCAGCAGCAGCCCCACCAGCGCGGTCATCGTGATCTCGAACGGGTTGTCGAGGTAGACGCTGTGGTGGGCGTCGCCGTAGAGCTGGATGCCGCCGCGCCCGGCCCACGTCGGGAAGACCCAGAACCACAGCGGGTACGTCAGGAACGACCACCCCACCGTCCAGAAGACCACGGCGACCACGAAGGAGAACACCGCCCACGGGAACTGCACCAGCGCGTAGAGCACGGCCCGCCAGGACGCGCCGCTCCTGAGCACCGCCCCCGTCCAGGTCAGGACGCCCCCGCCGGTCGTCCGCAGCGGCTCCGGCTCCCGCACGTCCAGGCCCAGCAGCCCGCGCGCCCGCGCCCGCTCCAGCGAGCCGAAGAGCCGGCAGCCGGCCAGCGCCGCCGCCAGGACCGGGATGCCGAGGAACGTCACCAGCAGGCCGGCGCCCAGCGACACCATGGTGACGGCGTAGGTGAACAGCATGATGCCGATCGGCAGGCTCAGCAGCACATAGCCCAGCTCCCGCCAGCTGCGCGCCTCGACCGGCGCCCGCAGGCCCGCGGGCAGCAGATGCCGGCGCCGGTCGTCGCCCCGCTGGTCGCCCCGGTCGTCGCCCCGGCCGTGGAGGCCGGGCCCGCCGAAGGGCTCGTACCCGGACCCGGGTCCGTGCCCCTCTCCCTGCCCGAACTGCGTTCCGTACTGGGTGGCCATCGACGTCGTCCGTTCCCCTCATGAGCCGCGTGTGCCGCGTGAGCCGTATGTGTCGTGTGAGCCGCGTGCGCCTGGTGTGCCGCGTGCGCCTGGTGTGCTGCGTGCGCCTGGTGTGCCGCGTGCGTGGTGCGTCGCGGCGGTGGTCGTCCCGCTCTACCTCCAGCCTCCTCGGCCGCAGGTCGCGGGGCCATGGAGCGCGTCGGCGTCTTGGCCGGGGGGTTTTCCCTACCCCCTGCGGGCGGAGCCCGGCTCGGCGCCGGGGCCGGCCGAGCGGTCCCGCCACGGCAGCTCCGCCGTGACGGCGGTCGGACCGCCCTCGGGCGAGTCGACGAGGAACAGCCCGTCGACCGCGCCCAGCCGCTCCGCGAGACCCCGCATGCCCGACCCGCCGTCCAGCCGCGCACCGCCCTGGCCGTCGTCCCGCACCTGGACCAGCAGCCGGTCGCCCGACCGCCACACCTCCACCGACGCCGACTTCGCCCCGCTGTGCTTGCTGACGTTCTGCAACAGCTCGGAGACCGTGAAGTAGGCGATGCCCTCGATGGCCTCGGCCGGGCGTTCGGACAGGTCCGCCGTCACCTTCACCGGCACCGTGCAGCGCGAGGCCACCGACGACAGGGCGGCGTCCAGACCGCGGTCGGTCAGCACCGCCGGGTGGATCCCGCGGGCCAGGTCGCGCAGCTCCTGGAGGGCCAGCTTCACCTCGCCGTGCGCCTCGGCGACCATCGCGGCCACCAGCTCGTCGGACTGCCCCTCCAGCAGCTTCTCCTTGGCCAGCCCCAGCCCCATGGCCAGATTGACCAGCCGGGCCTGCGCGCCGTCGTGCAGGTCCCGCTCGATGCGCCGCAGGTCGGCGGCGGCCGTGTCCACCACCACCCCGCGGTCCGACTCCAGCTCCGCGATCCGCCGCTCCAGCTCGTCGGAGGGCGACAGCAGGGCGCGCACCATCGCCCGGTCCACGTTCGTCAGCCCGCGCGCGATGAAGGGCAGCACCGGCCACAGCACGAACAGGGACGTCAGGGTGACGCAGAAGGTGAGGATGCCCCAGGGCAGCCGGATGAAGTCGTACAGGACCGTGCGCCAGCCCACCGGGTCCTTCAGCATCAGCCACAGCCGGTTGAGCCGGCCCTGCGTACGGGCCGGCGGCAGCCGGCTCGGCTCCTCGATCCGCAGCCCGAGCAGCTTGCGCGCCCGCGCCCGCTCCATCCGGCCCAGCTGCCGCGCCCCCGCGAGCCCGGTCGCCAGCAGCGGGAAACCGATCACGGTCACGGTCAGCAGACCGCCGGTGAACAGCACGCACATCACGTACAGGAAGCCGAACAGCGACACCGGCAGGTTCGCCAGGAGATGCGTGATCTCCTTCCAGGTGGGCAGGTCGTAGGCGAAGCGGACCGGCGGCAGCCGGTCCTGGCCCTGGTCCCGGTCGGGCCGGCCCAGGCCCCGGGCCCCTGCGCCGGACGCCGCCGGGCCGGCGGCGGAGGAGATAGGTGCGGTCATACGGGCCAGCGTGCCGCGCGGCGCGCCCGCGCGCCATGAGGTCGGCCGCCCTGGTCCGGCGGGGGATAACCCCACCCCGCGTCCCACCCTGTGACGGGCTGCTTACCCGCTCTTTATCAGGGCCTAGACTCCCGTGCGTACGGATCACGGAACGCGCGACATGCACATCACGGACATCACAGACATCACGAGGCCAGGGAGCGAGGGACTGACGGTGCCTGAGACGATGCCGGAGACGGTGCGGGGGTCGACCGTCGTCGCGGCGGACTACTTCCACTCCTACTCGGTCGCCGGGCTGCTCGCCGTCGTCGGTGTGCTGTTCGTCGCCGTGGCGTTCGGCGCGGGGCGGCTGCTGCGGCCGGTGGTGCCCACGCCCGAGAAGCTCCTGACCTACGAGTGCGGCGTCGACCCGGTGGGCGAGGGCTGGGCCCACACCCAGGTCCGCTACTACGTCTACGCGTTCCTGTACGTGATCTTCGCCGTCGACTCGATCTTCCTGTTCCCCTGGGCGACGGTCTTCGCCGACCCCGGCTACGGCGCGGCGACGCTCGTGGAGATGTTCGTCTTCCTGGGCTTTCTGACCGTGGGCCTGCTGTACGCATACAAGAAGGGCGTCCTGGCATGGACGTGAACCCCGCGGACGCGAACCGTACGGACGCGAACCCCACGGACGCGAACCCCATGGACGCGAACCGGACGGAGCCCGTCGCGCTGCCCGAGCCGAAGCGGCTGGGCGTGCTCTCCCGGCTGGCCCCCGAGCCGATGAAGGTCGTCCTGAACTGGGGCCGCCGCTACTCGCTCTGGGTCTTCAACTTCGGCCTCGCCTGCTGCGCGATCGAGTTCATCGCCGCGTCGATGGCCCGCCACGACTTCATCCGCCTGGGCGTAATCCCGTTCGCGCCCGGCCCGCGCCAGGCCGACCTGATGGTGGTCTCCGGCACGGTCACGGACAAGATGGCCCCGGCGGTCAAACGCCTGTACGAACAGATGCCCGAGCCGAAGTACGTCATCTCCTTCGGCGCCTGCTCCAACTGCGGCGGCCCCTACTGGGACTCGTACTCCGTCACCAAGGGCGTCGACCAGATCATCCCGGTGGACGTCTACGTCCCCGGCTGCCCGCCCCGCCCGGAGGCGTTGCTCCAGGGCATCCTGAAGCTCCAGGAGAAGATCGCCCGCGAGTCGCTGGGGGAGCGGTACGGGACCGGCACGACGCGTCCCTCCACGGCGGCGCTGCAGAGCGGACTGGTCGAGCCGCCGGCCGCTGGGACCCCCGGCGGCGGGGCCGAAGGGGACGCGCGATGACCGGTGTCGGCTGGCTGCCCGCGCCCACCGAGGAACTGTTCGGCGCGGCGGCCACGGCGGAGGAGTCCTACGAGGTCCTGACGGTCGACGTACCGCCGGAGGCGTGGCTGTCCGCGCTGCTGACCGCCCGCGACGAGCTGGGCTGCACCTACTTCGACTGGCTGAGCGCGGTCGACGAGCCCGGCACGGGCTTCCGCGTCTCGGCCCACGTCGTCGCCCTCGCCCCGGTGCGGCGGCTGCTGGTGCGCACCACGGTCCCGCACGACGCGCCCGTCCTGCCCACCGCGGTGGAGGTGTACGCGGGCGCCGGCTGGCACGAGCGCGAGACCCACGAGATGTTCGGCGTCGGCTTCACCGACCACCCGGGGCTCGACCACCTGCTCCTCCCGGAGAACTTCGAGGGCCACCCCCTGCGCAAGGACTTCGTCCTGGCCGCCCGGGTCGCCAAGGCGTGGCCGGGCGCGAAGGAGCCGGGCGAGTCCGAGCACGGCGGGCCCAAGCGCCGCCAGATGCTG
Source organism: Streptomyces seoulensis (assembly GCA_013364255.1). GTDB lineage: Bacteria > Actinomycetota > Actinomycetes > Streptomycetales > Streptomycetaceae > Streptomyces > Streptomyces similanensis. The sequence continues at coordinate 5,685,171 of CP054936.1, forward strand.
CCGCCGGGCGTGCCCGACCCCAACGAGTGGGGCCCCATGAAGGGCCGGATCCCGGCCGCCCCGGCCCGCCCGGCCCGCGCCGCCGCCGACCGTCCGGCCCGCGCCGCCGCCGACCGTCCGGTACGCCGCACCCGTACGGCGGCCGAGGGCTCCGCGGGCCAGGCCCCGGCAGCCGGCGCCGCCGCGGCGACGGAGGGCGCGGCCGGACCGGAAGGCGCGGCGGGGCCGGGAGGCGCGGCCGGGACACCGGGCGCGCCGAGCGCCCCGGCACCCGGCGAGGCGCCCGCCACGAGCGGCACGCCCGGCGCGCCCGGAACACCCGGCGCGCCCGCGAGTCGGCCGCGTCGCACGCGGAGCGCGAGCCAGGGTTCCGCGAGCCAGACGGCCCCCCGCCCCGAGGACACGGGAACGGAGAGCCCGGCGGCGCCGGTCGCCCCGCCCCCCGGAGAGGCGACCGGCGGCGCACGGCCGACCGGCCCCCGCCGCGCACGCAGCGCGTCCGGCGGCTCGGCCTCCCAGCGGACCGCCCCGGACAACGCCCCGGAGCGCAAACCGCCCGCGCCCCCGCGCAGCGCGGACGCCCCCTGGCACCACGCCCGCCCGGCCTTCGACGAAACCGAACCCGAAGCCGAACCCGAAGCCGCACCTGAACCCGAGCCCGTACCGGCCCCCGGACCCCCCAAGGCCGCCGACGAAAAACCGGCAGCCTCCGAGAACCCCGAGGCCGCCCCCGACAACCGCAACAACCCCAACGACCCCAACAGCCCTGACAACCCCCACAACCCCGACGACCCCGAGGGAGGCACGCGGTGAACGACGTGGCCGACGTCGCCCTGCGACTCCTGATCGTCTTCGTGGTCTTCCTCACCTTCCCGCTGATCGTCGGCCAGACCGAGCACAAGGTGATGGCGCACATGCAGGGCCGACTCGGCCCCATGTACGCGGGCGGCTTCCACGGCTGGGCGCAGCTCGTCGCGGACGGCGTGAAGTTCGCGCAGAAGGAGGACGTGGTCCCCGCGGGCGCGGACCGCCGCGTCTTCCAGCTCGCCCCCGCCGTCGCCCTGCTGCCGTACCTGCTCGTCCTGCTCGCGATCCCGATCGGCCCCGGCGAGGGCGCAGTCGGCCAGGTGATCGACGCGGGCGTCTTCTTCGTACTGGCCGTGATGGGCGTCGGCGTGCTCGGCGCGCTGATGGCCGGCTGGGCCTCCGCCAACAAGTTCTCCCTGCTCGGCGGCCTGCGCACCGCCGCACAGCTGCTCGCCTACGAACTGCCGATGCTGCTCGCCGCCGCCTCCGTGGCGATGGCGGCCGGCACCGTCTCGCTGCCCGGCATCCTCGACGCCTTCCACTGGTGGTGGCTGCCCTGGCAGATCGTCGGCGCGGTCGTCTTCTTCGTGGCCGGCCTTGCCGAACTGCAACGGCCGCCGTTCGACATGCCGGTCGCCGACTCGGAGATCATCTTCGGCGCGTACACCGAGTACACCGGCCTGCGCTTCGCCCTGTTCCTGCTCGCCGAGTACGCCGGGATCGTCGTCCTGTGCGGCCTGACCACCGTGCTCTTCCTGGGCGGCTGGCACGGCCCCTGGGGCGCCGACGGCCTCGGCTGGGTGTGGACGCTGCTGAAGACCGCCGTCCTCGCCTTCGTCGTCATCTGGCTGCGCGTCACCTACCCGCGGCTGCGCGAGGACCAGCTCCAGAAACTCTCCTGGACCCTCCTCGTGCCCCTCGCCCTCGCCCAGATCGCCCTCACCGGCGTCGTCAAGGTGGTGATCCGGTAACCATGTCCCCCCTCCCTGGCCTCCCCGGCTCCGGCCTCGCCAAGGGGCTGGCCGTCACCCTGCGCACGATGACGCGGAAGACCGTCACCGAGCAGTACCCCGAGACCCAGCCCGACCTGCCGCCCCGCACCCGCGGCGTCATCGGCCTGTTCGAGGAGAACTGCACGGTGTGCATGCTGTGCGCCCGCGAGTGCCCCGACTGGTGCATCTACATCGACTCCCACAAGGAGACGGTGCCCGCGGCCGCCCCCGGCGGCCGGGAACGCAGCCGCAACGTCCTCGACCGGTTCGCCATCGACTTCTCCCTGTGCATGTACTGCGGCATCTGCATCGAGGTCTGTCCCTTCGACGCGCTGTTCTGGTCGCCGGAGTTCGAGTACGCCGAGACCGACATCCGCGACCTCACCCACGAGCGCGACAAGCTGCGCGAGTGGATGTGGACCGTGCCGGCCCCGCCCGCCCTCGACCCCGGCGCCGAGGAGCCCAAGGAACTGGCCGCCGCCCGCAGGAGCGCCGAGAAACTGGCCGCCCAGCAGGAGGCCGAGGCCGCGCGGGCCGGCACCGAAGAGACCGAGAAGACCGGGGAGACAGGGGAGGGGGCGGAGTGAACCTCGCCGCGCAGACCCACGGCTTCCTCTCCCCGACCGGCGTCGAGATCGCCTTCCTCCTCGTCGGCCTGGCCACCTTCGGCGCCGCCCTGGTCACCGTCACCACCAAGCAGCTGGTGCACGCCGCGCTGTGGCTGGTCGTGACCCTCGGCGGCCTCGCCGTCGAGTACCTCCTGCTCACCGCCGAGTTCATCGCCTGGGTGCAGGTCCTCATCTACGTCGGTTCCGTCGTCGTCCTCCTGCTGTTCGGGCTGATGCTCACCAAGGCCCCCATCGGCCGCTCCCCAGACGCCGACTCGCCCAACCGCTGGGCCGCCCTCGCCGTGGCCGTCGCCGCCGCGGCCGCCCTGGTCTGGGTGGTCGCCGACGCCTTCCGCACCACCTGGATCGACCTGGACGGCGCCGCCGCCGGCACCACCCGGGTCACCGGCGAGAGCCTCTTCCAGAACTGGGTCCTGCCCTTCGAGGCCCTCTCCGTCCTCCTCCTGGCCGCCCTGGTCGGAGCGATCGTCCTGTCCCGCAAGGCCAAGGCCGACGCCGACGCCACGACGGACACCGCCACCCCACCCGCGGCCGCCACCCGCCCCCCGGCACCCGGCGCCACCCGCACGCAGGCACCCGGCACCACCCGCCCCCCGGCACCCGGCGGCGCCCAGACCCCCGCCCCCGGCAGCCCACAGGCCCCCGCCCCCGGCGGCGACCGGTCCGCCGAGGAAGGCGCCCGCTGATGCACCTCGTCTATCCCGCCGTACTCTCCGCCCTCCTCTTCTGCACCGGCCTGTACGGCGTCCTCGCCCGCCGCAACGCGATCCTGGTCTTGATGTCCGTCGAGCTGATGCTCAACGCCGTCAACCTCAACCTCGTCGCCTTCGACGTCTGGCTCAGCAAGGCCGCCGTCGAGACCCTGCACTCCGGGCAGGCCCTGACCCTGTTCACCATCGCCATCGCCGCCGCCGAGATCGGCATCGGCCTGGCGATCGTCCTCGCCGTCCACCGCGACCGCGGCACCTCGGACATCGACCGGCTCCGCGCCGCCGCCGAGGGACCCGACGACGATCCCGACGACTCCGACGCCCCCGGCCACGACAGCGGCGCCGCCGCGACCGCGCGGGGCGCCGCGCAGGCCGACGAGAAGGCTGAGGCCACCGCGTGACCACGACCACCCTCGCCGTCCTCGTCCCCCTCCTGCCGTTCCTCGCCGCCGTCGCCGGACTGCTGCTCGGCCGCACCGCACCCGGCTTCGTCCGCCCGCTCGCCGTCCTGCCGGCCCTCGCCTCCCTCGTCCTGGCCGTGCTGGTCGCCGCCGACCAGGGCGGCGGCCGGGCGATCGACGCCGCCACCCGTCTCACCCCCACCGGCTCGGTCCCCATCGACCTCGCCCTGCACATCGACGGCTTCGCCGCGCTCGTCGCCGTCCTGGTCGCCGTCGTCGCGACCTGCGTGCAGATCTACTCGACGGGCTACCTGCGCGACGACCCGCGCTACCCCTCCTACGCCGCCCTCGTCTCCCTGTTCACCTCCGCGATGCTGCTCGTCGTCTACTCCGGTGACCTGATGGTGCTGCTGGTTGGCTGGGAGGTCATGGGCATCTGCTCCTACTTCCTGGTCGGCCACTACTGGGAGACCCCCGAGGCCCGCGCCGCCTCCCTCAAGGCATTCCTGGTCACCAAGCTCGGCGACGTCCCCTTCCTGATCGGCCTGTTCGCCCTGGCCACCGACGCCGGCTCGTTCCGGATCACCGAGATCCTCGGCGCCGTCGCGAGCGGCAACCTGCACCACCCCACCCTGATCGCCCTGCTGCTCCTGGCGGGCGTGGCCGGCAAGTCGGCGCAGTTCCCGCTGCACACCTGGCTGCCCGACGCGATGGCCGGCCCCACCCCCGTCTCCGCGCTGATCCACGCCGCGACCATGGTCGCCGCCGGCGTCTACTTCACCGCCCGGCTCCTCCCCGTCTTCCAGGCCTCCTCGGCCGCCATGACCGTCCTCGCCGTCATGGCCGCCGTCACCATGGCCGGCTCGGCGCTCGCCGCACTCGCCCAGGACGACATCAAGCGCGTCCTCGCCTACTCGACCATCGGCCAGCTCGGCTACATGACCGGCGCCCTCGCCGTCGGCGACCGCGGCGCCGCCGTCTTCCACCTCCTGTCCCACGGCGCCTTCAAGGCGCTGCTGTTCCTCGCCGCCGGCACGGTCATCCACGCCGCCGGCACCAACTCGCTGGCCGCCATGTCCCGCATGGGCAACCTGCGCGACCGCGTCCCGGACGCCTACTGGACGATGACCGTCGCGCTCCTCGCCCTCGCCGCGATCCCTCCCTTCAGCGGCTTCTTCTCCAAGGAATCCGTCCTCGGCGCGGCCGAGCACACCGCCACCGGGCACACCGCCCACGCGCCCGGCGCGGCCGGCTGGATCGTCCTGGTGGCCGGACTGCTCACCGCCGTGCTCACCGCCGCGTACGCGACGCGCCTGTGGCTGCTCGCCTTCCGCGGCCGCGGCGCCGACGCGCCCAGCCACGGCAGGCAGCCGCTGACCATGAACACCGTGCTCTGGGTGCTCGCCGTGCCCTCACTCGCCTTCGGCGGCCTCGCCTACCGCGTGCTGCCCGACTGGTTCGGCGGCGGCTCCCTCGCCCCGGCCCTGACCACCTCCGTGCTCGGCACCGGCCTGGCCCTGGCCGGCGGCATCGTCACCTACGGCGCCTGGCGGCACACCACCGCCCTCACCGCCCGCACCCCGATGGGCGCGGTCGCCGCCCACCACGAGGCCGACGCCGGACTGGTCGAGGCCGAGGCCATCGCCAGCCATCGCCCCGCCTACGGCGACATCGCCTACGCACCCGACCCCGCCGACCCCGGACGGCTGCTGCTCGGCCCGCTGCACCGGCACGCCGCCGCCGGCTTCCACCTCGACGCCGTGTACGCGGCCCTCCTCGTCCGCCCCGTCCTGGCCGCGGCCGACCTCGTCCGCTTCCTCGACCGCGAGGTCGTCGAGACCTACGTACGCGCCGCCGGAGGCGTACCCCGGCTGCTCGGGGCCGCCGTACGGCGCGCCCAGACCGGCAATGTGCAGACCTATGTGAGCGCGCTGCTCGCCGGCACCGTCGTCCTGACGGTCGCCGTCGTCCTCGTCGCCACGGGAGCGTGAGCAGGCGTGATCGGTATCAGCGAGTCAGTGATGCAGTTCCTTCTGGCGTTCGTCGTCGTCGGCCCGCTCCTGGGCGCGCTCGCCGCCCTCCTGCCGGCGCCGCCCGGACTGAAGGGGAAGTCGCCCGAGCAGGCCGTGCTCCGGCACGGCGTGACCGTCACCGGCGCCGTCCTCGCCGCCGCGATCGTCCTCGCGCTCGGCTTCGACCGCCACCACCCGTCGACGATGCAGGCCACGACCGACATCAGCTGGATCCCCGCACTCCACGTGCGCGTCCACCTCGGCATCGACGGCATCTCCCTCCCCCTCGTCGTCCTGAGCGCGCTGCTGACCTTCCTCTGCACGCTCTACAGCTACTTCAAGCCGCCCGCGGGCCCGAGCCCGAAGGGCTTCGTCGCCCTGCTGCTCCTGCTGGAGTCCGGCACCCTCGCCACCTTCTCCGTCCTCGATCTGCTGCTGTTCTTCCTCGCCTTCGAGACCGTGCTCATCCCGATGTACTTCCTCATCGCCCGCTGGGGCGGCGAGGGCCGGCGGGCCGCCGCCTGGCGGTTCATCCTCTACACCCTCCTCGGCTCGGTGGTCATGCTGCTCGGCCTGCTCCTGATCGGGCTCAAGACGGGCACTTCGGACATGGTGGCACTCGCCACTGACAACGGCCGGTCACTCAGTGCGTCCGTGCAGGTCATCGCGGTGATCGCGATCGGGCTCGGGCTCGCGGTGAAGACCCCGATGTGGCCGCTGCACAGCTGGCTCCCGGACGCCCACACCGCCGCCCCCACCGTCGGCTCCGTCCTGCTGGCCGGCGTCCTGCTGAAGATGGGCACGTACGGCTTCGTCCGGATCCTGCTGCCGATCGCGCCGCACGGCTTCCACACCTTCGCGCCCTACCTCGCCGCCCTCGCCGTCGCCGGGATCGTCTACGGCTCCCTGGCCTGCCTCGCGCTGGCCAGACAGGGAGCCAAGGGCGACCTGAAACGGCTCATCGCCTACTCCTCCGTCGGCCACATGGGCTTCGTGCTCCTCGGCATCGCCACCATGACCCCGACCGGCGTGAACGGCGCCCTGTTCGCCAACATCGCCCACGGCCTCATCACCGGCCTGCTGTTCTTCCTGGTCGGCGCGCTCAAGGACCGCACCGGCACCACCGACCTCGACGCCCTGGCGAAGGAGACGGGAGCGGCCCTGTACGGCAAGGCGCCCCGCCTCGGCGGCCTGCTCGCCTTCGGCGCGGTCGCCTCGCTCGGCCTGCCCGGCCTCGCCGGGTTCTGGGGCGAGATGCTCGCCCTGTTCGGCGCGTTCGAGCCCGCCGCCGGCCTGAGCCGGCCCGCCTTCCTCACCTTCACGGCGATCGGCGCGTTCGGCACCCTGCTCACCGCCGCCTACATGCTCGTCGTGGTCCGCCGCGTCTGCATGGGCGGCGTACCGCGGCAGGCGCCGAGCCTGCCCGACGTGCGCGGCTTCGAGTTCGCGGCGTGGACCCCGCTCGTCGTCCTCACCGTCCTCGCCGGGCTGTGGCCCAAGGCCCTGCTCGGGCTCACCGACCCGGCCGTGCAGCAGCTCCTGGCAGGAGGCACCCGATGAGCGCCCTGGCCCAGCCGCTCGCCGCCTCGGCGGTGCAGTCCGTCGACTGGCTCGCGATCGCGCCGCCCACCCTCACCGCCGTGATCGCCCTCGTGGCGCTGGTCGCCGACCTGTTCCTGCCGCAGGCGCGCAAGCCCCTGCTCGGCTGGGTCTCGGTCGCGGGCCTCGCCGCCGCCGGACTCCTCCTGCTGCCGCTGCTGCACGGCGACCGCGCCGCCTTCTGCCTGACCGGGCAGCCGGCCGTGTGCAGCTACCGCGCCGACCACTTCACCCTCGTTATCCAGTTCCTGGTCCTCGGCGGCGCCCTCCTGGCGGCCCTGCTGTCGGTCACCGCGCTCAAGGACGCGCGCGGCGGACTGCCCGAGGGCGAGTACTGGTTCCTGCTGCTGTCCTCCGCCGCCGGCGCCGCCCTCCTGCCCGCCGCCCGCGACCTGGCCACCCTCGTCGTCGCCCTGGAGGTCGCCTCCCTGCCCGCGTTCGCCCTCGTCGGCATCCGGCACGGCGACCGCAGGTCCTCCGACGCGGCCCTGAAGTTCTTCCTGTCCTCGGTCACCGCCACCGCCGTCAGCCTGCTCGGCGTCAGTTTCGTCTACGCCACCACCGGCAGCCTCTACCTCACCCGGATCGCCGAGCGCGTCCAGCACGTCGACGGGCAGCTGCACACGCTCGCCCAGACCGGCGTCGTCCTCACCCTCGTCGGCTTCGCCTTCAAGCTGGCCGCCGTCCCCTTCCACTTCTGGGTGCCCGACACCTACGTGGGCGCGCCCCTGCCGATCGCCGCCTACCTGTCCGTCGTCGGCAAGGCGGTCGGCTTCACCGGCCTGATCCTCGTCACCGTCGTCGCGTTCCCCTCCTACGGCGACGTCTGGGGCCCCGCGCTGGCCGTGCTGGCCGCGCTGACCATGACCGTCGGCAACGTCGGCGCGCTGCGCCAGCGGGCCACGCGCGCGCACAGCGCGGTACGGCTGCTCGCCTGGTCCTCCGTCGGCCAGGCCGGCTACCTCCTGGTGCCGATCGCCGCCGCCGGCTCCACCAAGGACCCCCAGAAGGCGATCGGCTCCACGGTCGCGTACGCCCTCATGTACGCCGCCGTGAACCTCGGCGCGTTCACCGTGGCCGCGCTCGTCGGCCGTACCCGCAGGCACAACCGGGTCGCCGACTACCGCGGCCTGTACGCCGCCAACGCGCCGGCCGCCCTCCTGCTGGCCTTCTTCCTGCTCTGCCTGGCCGGGCTGCCGCCGGGCGTCATCGGCCTGTTCGCGAAGGTCACCGTCTTCTCGGCCGCCGTCGACGCGGGACTCGGCTGGCTCGCCGTCGTCATGGCCGTCAACGTCGTCATCGCGCTGTTCTACTACCTCCAGTGGACGGCCCTGCTCTTCCGCGCCCCCGAGGGCGAGGCCGCCGGGCACCGCGTCCCCGCCCCGCTCACCGCCGCCCTCACCCTGACGGGCGTCCTCGGCGTCGCCCTCTCCGGCGCGCCCCAGCTGGTGCTGCGCTTCGCGGCCCAGAACCTGTTCTGAGACCCGCGCCCGCCCCCCGGCCCGCCCCGAGGGCTCACGGGCCCGTCCCAGGGGCGGCCGGGCGTCGCCCCGCGCGCGCGGGGCACCCGATCACCACGCGCGCGTGCCGCCCGGCATCCGGCTCACCCGGACGGCCCGCGCGCCGCCGTGCACGCCGGGGAACCCGGGGCCCCCGCCTGGCGTTGACCAGTACGGAAGGGTCCACTGGACGGGACAGCAGCACACGTCTCGGCACCGGTGGCACCGAACAGCAGCAAGCGAAGGGTTCCCCTGCCGCACCACTTGGAGGGCGTACCGTGCACCGCCGGCACAACGGGCTCAGGACCGCAGTACTCCTCGGGGGACTGTCCGCACTCATCATCGTCATCGGCAGCCTCTTCGGCCGCACCGGCCTGATCGTGGCGGTGCTCGTCGCGCTCGGCACCAACGCGTACGCGTACTGGAACAGCGACAAGCTGGCCCTGCGCGCGATGCGCGCCCGCCCGGTCAGCGAGTTCGAGGCGCCCGCCCTGTACCGCATGGTCCGCGACCTCTCCACCCAGGCCCGCCAGCCCATGCCCCGCCTGTACATCTCCCCGACCGAGGCCCCGAACGCCTTCGCCACCGGCCGCAACCCGCGCAACGCCGCCGTGTGCTGCACGGAGGGCATTCTGCGCATCCTGGACGAGCGCGAGCTGCGCGGCGTCATCGGCCACGAGCTGAGCCACGTCTACAACCGCGACATCCTGATCTCGTCCGTCGCCGGCGCCCTCGCCTCGGTGATCATGTTCCTGGTCAACTTCGCCTGGCTGATCCCGGTGGGCCGCTCGGACGACGACGACGGACCGGGCCTGTTCGGCATGCTGCTGATCATGATCCTGGGCCCGCTCGCGGCCACCCTCATCCAGCTGGCCATCAGCCGCTCCCGGGAGTACGAGGCGGACGCCTCCGGGGCCCGCATCACCGGCGACCCGCTCGCCCTCGCCGGCGCCCTGCGCAAGCTGGAGGCGGGCACCCAGCAGCTTCCGCTGCCCCCCGAGCCGCGCATCGAGACCGCCAGCCACATGATGATCGCGAATCCCTTCCGCCCGGGCCAAGGACTGTCGAAGATGTTCTCGACACATCCACCCATGGCGGAGCGCATCGCCCGCCTCGAACAGATGGCAGGTCGACAGCAGTGAAGACAATCCTCAACGTCATCTGGGTGGTCCTCAGCGGCTTCTGGCTGTTCCTGGCCTACCTCCTGGCCGGCGTGCTGCTGTGCGTCACGGTGATCGGCATCCCGTTCGGCATAGCGGCCTTCCGGATCGGCGTCTACGCCCTGTGGCCCTTCGGGTACACCACCGTCGAACGCCGCGACGCGGGCGCGCCCTCCTGCGTCGGCAACGTGCTCTGGCTGGTCCTGGCCGGCTGGTGGCTGGCGATCGGCCACATCGTCACCGGCGTCCTCCTGTGCGTCACGATCATCGGCATCCCGTTCGGCATCGCCAACTTCAAGCTGATCCCGGTCTCGCTGCTGCCGCTGGGCCGCGAGATCGTCCGCACGGACCAGCCGTTCGCGGCCCGCTGACACCCGGGACGCGGTCCGCCGCAACCATGGGGCGCGGCCGCGGCGTCCTCCTCATCGACACGGCACGAACACGCGTGTGGCACGCACGACGGCCGGAGCGGTCGGCGAGAAGGGCAGGTTCAGGGCATGGGCGTCATCAGCTGGATCATCCTGGGACTGTTGGCCGGGGCCATCGCGAAGCTGCTGCTGCCGGGCCGCGACCCGGGCGGCTTCATCGGCACCACGCTCATCGGCATCGCGGGCGCGTTCATCGGCGGCTGGATCTCGGCCCGCTGGCTGGACCACCCGGTCTCCAAGCACTTCTACGACGGCGCCACCTGGGCCGCGGCGATCGGCGGCTCACTGGTCCTGCTGATCGCCTACCGGATCCTGTTCGGCAACTCACGCGACTGAGCGCGACCCGCCACCGAGCGGCCGAGGGCGGGCACCCCCATGGGCGCCCGCCCTCGGCGGTACCGGACGATCCGGGACGGGCCCGAGGCCCCCCGGACCTACCGGTAGTTGACGAACTGCAGCGCGAAGTCGAAGTCCTGCCCCTTGAGCAGCGCGATCACGGTCTGGAGGTCGTCCCGGCTCTTGGAGCTGACCCGCAGCTCCTCGCCCTGGACCTGCGCCTTGATGCCCTTGGGGCCCTCGTCGCGGATCAGCTTCGCCACCTTCTTCGCGTTCTCCTGGGAGATGCCCTCCTCGATCGTCGCGAAGATCTTGTACTCCTTGCCGGAGAGCTGCGGCTCACCCGCGTCCAGCGCCTTCAGCGAGATGCCCCGCTTGATCAGCTTGGACTGGAAGACGTCGAGAACCGCGGTCACCCGGTCCTCGGAGTTCGCCTCCATGAGGATCTTCTCACCGGACCACGAGATCGAGGCGCCCACGCCCTTGAAGTCGTAGCGCTGCGAGATCTCCTTGGCGGCCTGGTTGAGGGCGTTGTCGACCTCCTGCCGCTCGACCTTCGAGACGATGTCGAAACTGGAGTCGGCCATGTCCTGTGGCTCCTTGTATCGGGGTGTGTCGGGGTGCGTGTCGGTGCGTGCCGGCGGGTGGGGGAGACCGCCGGGCCGGGACCCGACGGCCCCGGTCCGCATCCGCCCCAGCCTAGCCATCCCCGCTCCACCCGGTGCTGATCAATCGGGTGGCGAAGCACCCCCGCGCATCGGGTATTGTTTACGTCGTTGCCAGGGAGCACCGCCGAAAGGCGGTTCGAACGGCAGCAAACCCCGGCGGTGTGCCCGAGCGGCCAAAGGGAGCAGACTGTAAATCTGCCGGCTCAGCCTTCCCAGGTTCGAATCCTGGCGCCGCCACACTGGGGAAAACCCCCTCCGACCAGCCTTAACGGCAGGTCGGAGGGGGTTTCTTCATTCCTGAGCACTGTTCGATTCAGCGGAGGATCTGGGCGGGGTGTCTCCCTTGGTACCGCCTGATTCCCACCTCTGATCAGGACGCGTCCCCCAGGCGCCCCCCGGGGGAGGTGGGATCACTCGGGCTCATTCCACTCGCGCAGCGCCGCATCGATCCGGCTGTTCGCCCGCTCGCGGGTCTGGTCCGAAACCTTGTCGTACACCTTGTGCAGTACCGCGATGCTGCGGCCGGCGCGTCGCGCGCGGTCCATTGCGTCCACTCCTGAGCTGTCGTGGGCTTCCTGCGTCCCGGTATGTCCCACTGCAGCCCCCCCGATCCACCTCTCCCCGAAGACCGGGCAGCTGCTACAACCCAGCTCGTTCCTGCCCGGTGGGTGACCAGGTGTCACTGGCCTAGCGCAGTTCCCTGCCGTCGACCTATGGGGCATCTGCGGGGCATGTGGCCGCACTCGGTGACGAAGCCCAGATCAAGCGGGGTGTTATGCGCGGTCTATGAAGCTGCTGCGCTACCGCCTGCTCGCGTCCGAGGGTTGGTTGGCAGACCTGCGCAGTTACTCACGATGCCTCCCGTACGAGGCGCGGTGGCACCGGAGGCATGCTTCGTCGGCCTGCTGGGCGGAGCGCTCGCGGAGTTGGTCTACAGGGGTGTCACAGGCCCTCACGCGCACGGCGCTTTCGGTTTGCTGTGGATGGCAAGCGCAGAACGTCAGGAACAAGTGGGCGCGGTCATCGGGAGGGCGAGGCCGGCGGGCACTGGGCCGCCGCAGATGTTCGGAGCGGCATCCGCGAGCGGCTGCGTCTCGGTGTGTACGCGTCCGCGGCTAAAGGGACGTCAATCTGCTGCGGGTGTCCGCAGGTCGCCGCGAGGTCAAGTATGGCCACCGCAGCAATGAATAATCCAAGTGCGGCGAAGTGGATCCTTCTGGACAGCCAACCGCGGTTGTGTACCTGAGTGGGTGTCGGATAGTGTCCCGGCTCACTGCGACGCACCCAGCGCCTTACAAGGAGGACGTTCGTGTCCAGCACCCTCAAGCCCGTCACTACGGGTTTTCCTGTCAAGCTCACTGTGGTGCGCAAGACGCTCGCCATCGGCACCCTCGACATCGAGAACCTGCTCCACATGGTCAACGACCCGGTGAAGGTCGAGCGGGACGCTGCCAAGGACGCCAAGGCGGGCCATGAACCCGATGAGTACGCCAAGTTGCGAGCCATGGTGCAGCGGATGATCGGCACCGCCGCTAGCCCAAAAGCCAAGAACATCGGCAGCTATGCCGACTACATCGCCGACGGCCTCAAAGGCGACCTCGGTCACGGCTGGTCGGTCCCGCCGATCACCCTCTGGTGCCCCCGACCGCTGGACATCCAGGAGGACGGCAGCGCCTTCTTCCCGATCCGAGATGGTCTGATCGCCATCGACGGCGAGACCCAGATCACCGCCATGCACCGCATCAAGAAGACCCCCGGCGCGTTCCAGCTCGGCGATTTCGACTTCGACAACGCGATGATCGCCTTTGAGGTCTACCACGGCATCAGTCCCTTGGAGGCCCGACAAATCTTCCACGACCGCAACCTCAAGGGCGCTCCCGTGGACAAGTCCCTGGCCATGTCCATGGACATGCGCGACTTCGGTACCTCTGTGACCCAGATGCTCGTCGATTCCACTACCGTCGCTGTCAACGGTCTGGAAACCCCCCTTGCGAAGCTCATCCTCACCGGCAAGCGCCAGGTCAGCCCCAGCGCCCCCGAGTGGTTCACCCTCTCCGGTCTGCGGACCCTGGTCGTCACGACCATCCTCGGCAAGACGGGTATCCACGCGGCGTCCGGCGACGTGGAGGCCTCGGACATCCCGGGAGAGCCCGATCCCAAGACGGTGAAGCGAGAGACGGTCGAGCTCTTGGCCGACTTCTTGCGCGAGAACGCCTACCTGTTCGAAGCGAAGACCGCCATCACCGCGCCCGCGGTCCTGGCCGGGCTCGGGGCTCTCCTGCACCGGGAAACCTCGTGGACCAAGGAGCCGCTCTCCTTCGAGCAAACGACCGAGGATCTGCTGAAGGACGTGCAGTGGAATCGTGAGGCCGCCTACTGGGGCGGCATCGCCGCCAAGGTCAACAGCAAGAACGTCGTTTCCTGGGCCGGCGGCGCCCGCGACTCGGGACACAAGGTTTACGAAGCCCTCAGCAACCCGATCTCCACTGCTGGGCAGCAGGTTCGCGGCCTGCTGCCCAACCAGGCCGCCACCGCGTAGCCATCGCCACGGCACAGAGGGTCCCCCTCCTCGCTTGCACCGGGGAGGGGGACCGCCCATCTTCCTAGATGTTGGTGTCGACGCGGATACCGCGGTTGCTGTAACGGGGATAAGCGCCCTCGCGGGCACCGGGCAGGAAGCCAGACGGCTCAGCCGTGGCCAGTCCGTCTTCTGCGGGGTGGGTGTGGGGCGGGGGTGTTCCTACCGGGGCATAGGCGCTGGTCAGGGGTTGCTGCTCGCGCGGACTGTAAATCCGCCGGCTCAGCCTTCCCAGGTTCGAATCCTGGCGCTGCCACACTGGGAAAATCCCCTCCTCCTGCGAACACGCAGCGGGAGGGGGTTTGTTCGTTGTCGGTAGACGTGGTGGGACTCACTCCGGCCGGGCGAGTGTCGACGCCGTAGCGGTTGTCGGCGGGTCGGCCGGCCTTGTGTCGTCGGCCGTGTCCTCCGTAGGTTCGCCCCATGGGACTCTTCGACAAGCTGACCGGCACTCAGCGCCCGCCAGAGGGGGTGTCGCCCGTTGCGCGGGAGGCGTTGCGCGAGGCGCTGCTCGGGCTCAGCCGGCCCGAGGTTCCCTACGTCGTTCGCTACGGCGGCGGTGAGCAGTGCGATCTGCTGGCGGAGTGGCGGTTGCGAGAGCCGGCCTGGCGGCACGTCTTCGTCCAGTCCCAGATCAGTCACGCCGTGCGGATCCGGATGCGGCTGGATCCCCGGGAGAACGAGGTCCGCGCCCTTGAGGAGCAGTGGGAGCTGAGCCGGACCGACAGCCCGACGGGGCTCCAGGTCACCTCGGAGTACACGCGCGGGCCGAGCCGGACCGTCAGCCGCCGGTGGACCATCGGGCGCGGGACCGACGGGCACATCGAGGCGACGGAGACCTTCCGTTTCGACAGCGCCCAGCTGCGCGAGCCGCTGCGCGACACCGTCCTCCGTTCCGGCTGGACCTGGCGCGGCGTGGTCTTCGGCAAGCTGTGAGGGCGTCGGCCACGAGCGGCGCGGGCGTCGGCCACGGGCGGCGCCTCCGGGGGAGCCGAGCCTGAGTGTCAGTGCCCCGGTGCACACTGGGCCCATGTCCTCGCGTCGCAGAGTCTGTCCCGTGTGCCGTCGTGAGATCGCCGTCGTCGCCGGCCGGTACGCGCGGCACGATCCGCCCGGCGCACGCGAGAGCGGTGAGCTGACGTCCTGTCCCGGCTCCCGCAGCACCGCCCAACTCGGGGCCGCGCAGCCGTCGCTGGACGGGTACGTCGTCCCCGAGTTCCCCGGGCAGCTCACGCTGTTCTAGCCGGCCCGCGCCTCTGGCCGGACTCGCGGTTCGGGCCGACTCGCCGTTCCGGCCGGCCCGCCGTTCCGGCCGGCCCGCCGCCCGGGCCGGTCCCCAAGTTCAGTTGCCCGCCACCGACTTCACCGCCACCGACACCGGCGTCGAGCCCGCCACGAGTTCCAGGGTCAGCCCGGCCGTCGCCGGCGTGTCCACCAACTCGGCGAGGACCGTGGCCACGTCGTCGCGGGTCACCGAACCCCGGCCCGTGCTCGCCTCCAGCCGCACCTGGCCCGTGCCGGGCTCGTCCGTCAGCGAACCGGGGCGCAGGATCGTCCAGTCCAGCGCCTCCTGGGCGCGTACGTGGTCGTCCGCCTCGCCCTTGGCCCGCAGGTACACGTCGAACACCTCGTCGCCCGCGTGACCCGCGTCGGCGCCCATCGCCGACACCACCACATGGCGCCGCACCCCCGCCCGGACGGCCGCGTCGGCGAACAGCACCGCCGCGCCCTTGTCCACCGTGTCCTTGCGGCCCGCGCCGCTGCCCGGTCCGGCGCCCGCCGCGAACACCGCCGCGTCCGCGCCCCGCAGCCGTTCCGCGACCTCCTCGACCGAGGCCGACTCCAGGTCCAGCACGATCGGTTCGGCGCCGGCCGCGCGGAGATCGTCGGACTGTTCGGCGCGGCGGACGATCCCCGCCGCCTCGTCCCCGCGCGCGGCGAGCAACCGCTCCAGCCGCAGCGCGATCTGACCATGACCCCCAGCGATGACAATGCGCATGTTTCCGACCGTACGCCCGGACAGCCCCATCCGCCGCACAACCCCGGCCACACCCTAGGCACACGCCCCACCGCGCTCCTACGCGCTGGGGCGCGCACACCACCTCACGCCGCACCCCCGCGCACGCCGCACCCCACGCACGCCGTACACCTCGCGCTGCCCCCGCCCCCTCAGGACAACTCCCCCCGCCCCTGCCGCGGCAGCCCCAGTTCCACCGCCGCCGCGGAGTCGCAGAACTCCCGTACCGCGCTGACCCGCGCCACCACGCGCCCCCGGTGCACCACGATCCTGCTGTACGCGAGGGACAGCGCCGACGCGAGCCCCTCGCCGCGCACCGCGAGGAGTTCGGCCGGGAAACCGGCCTCCACGCGCACCGCGGGCAGACCGAGCACCGAGCGGGCCGACGCGCTCACCGCGTCGTAGGCGTCCTCGGGGCGCAGCCCGTAGCGCGAGGCCAGCAGGTAGGCGGCTTCCAGCGGGTCCCCGCGCCCCACCGGGTTCGACAGGTCGCGCAGCGCGCCGCTGCCCGCGGCCACCCGCACCCCGGCCGCCCGCAGCAGCCGTACCGGGGCGGTCCCGGGCTCCTCCGCGCCCGCGCAGCCGCCCTGCGGCAGGCAGACCACCGTCACCCCGGCCGCGGCCAGCTGGTCGGCGGCGCGCGCGGCCGCCTCGGCGGGCAGCCGGGCCAGCCCGCCGCACGGCCCCAGGGTCACCCCGGGCCGCAGGCCGCCCGCCAGCGCCGCGATCCGCGCCAGCCGGGCCGGATCGGCGCCGTCGGTGTGCAGGTCGACCGCGCAGCCGTGCTCGGAGGCGACCTCCAGCACGGCCTCCACGTAGCCGGTGGGATCCGGGTCCACGTCCGGACAGCCGCCCACCACCCCCGCGCCCATCTTCACCGCGTCCCGCAGCATCGCCAGCCCGTCCGCGCCGGCCGCCCCGGTCAGCACCCGCGGCACCGCCACCGCCGTCAGCTCGGCGAGCCCGTGCAGCGCACGCCGCGCCCGCAGGACCGCCGTCAGGGCGCCCAGCCCCTGGACGTCGCCGACGCGCACGTGCGCGCGCTGGGCGGTCGCCCCGTGGCCGAGTTGCAGCAGCGCGGCCTCGGTCGCCCGGCGCTGGACGTCCTCCGCGTCGTACGACACCGGTCCGCCGGCGTCGGCGGTCAGGGCCGTGTCGGCGTGGGCGTGCGGTTCGGCGGGGGCCGGCAGCAGCAGGTAGCCGGTCAGGTCCACCCGGGGCCCGCGGGTCGCGTCCAGGCTGCCGGCCGTGCCGACCGCCTCGATGCGCCCGCCGGCCAGCCGTACGTCCACGGCCCGGCCGTCGGTCAGCCGGGCCCCGCACAGCAGCAGACCGTCCGGACCCGGCGACCCCGACGGCTCCGGCGGCTCCGGCGGCTCCGGCGGCTCCGGCGAGGACGGCGGGTGGGGCGGCTGCGGCTGACCGGGGGGCATCGCACTCCAGCTACGGGGGACGACAGCTACGGGGGACGGCGAGGGACTACTACGGGAACGGCACGGGACGGCGGCCAGGAGAGGCCGGCGCAAGATCACGCAGAGTGAGTCGAGCCTAGGGTCGCCGCCCGCGCGGACGGGGGAGGAGCGCAATAGTCGTACCGGTGTGGCACGAGGTCAGCGGGGTGCGGAGACGTCGGCGGCGGGGGCGCGGGAACGGATTTGGGCGAACGGCCGGGGACCGTGTAATGTCTTCATCGCTCGCCCCAATAGCTCAGTCGGCAGAGCGTCTCCATGGTAAGGAGAAGGTCTACGGTTCGATTCCGTATTGGGGCTCTGGTGTGAGAGGTTCCCGTCGCAAGGCGGGAACTGATCTCATCAAAGCGGTGTAGCTCAGTCGGTAGAGCAAGCGGCTCATAATCGCTGTGTCACCGGTTCAAGTCCGGTCACCGCTACTGACAGTAGCCGATTGCGGGGTCGGTCCTTCGATCGGCTACTCTTTCCTGCGTTAAACAGTCCATCCGTTCGTCTTAGGAGCACTCACGTGGCTGCCACCGACGTCCGCCCGAAGATCACGCTGGCCTGCGTGGAGTGCAAGGAGCGGAACTACATCACCAAGAAGAACCGGCGTAACAACCCGGATCGTCTGGAGATGAAGAAGCACTGCCCGCGTTGCAATGCGCACACCGCGCACCGCGAAACGCGATAAAACAGGCTCATCCATGAGGCCGTCCCCACACCAGGGGGCGGCCTCATGGTGTTTCACACAGCTGACACCAGGAGGTGCCGGGCCATGGCGCTCGACCAGTCCTTCGTGGGGCGGTCCTACCCGCCCACCGACCCCTACGAGGTGGGCCGGGAGAAGATCCGGGAGTTCGCGGAGTCGGTGGGGGACGCCAATCCGGCGTACACGGACCCGGAGGCCGCCAAGGCGCTGGGCCACCCGGATGTGATCGCCCCGCCGACCTTCGTCTTCGCGATCACCTTCAAGGCCGCGGGCCAGGTCATCCACGACCCGCAGCTCGGCCTCGACTACAGCCGTGTGGTGCACGGCGACCAGAAGTTCGCCTACGCCCGCCCCGTGCGCGCCGGTGACCGGCTGACCGTCACCACCACCATCGAGGCGATCAAGTCCATGGCCGGGAACGACATCCTGGACGTCCGCGGCGAGGTGCGCGACGAGTCCGGCGAGCACGTCGTGACCGCCTGGATCAAGCTGGTGGCCCGCGCGGCCGAGGGGGCGTGAGGAAGCGATGACGGCGAAGATCGCCTACGACGACGTCGAGGTCGGCACCGAACTGCCGGCCCAGTCCTTCCCCGTGACCCGCGCCGCCCTCGTCCAGTACGCGGGCGCCTCCGGGGACTTCAACCCGATCCACTGGAACGAGCGGTTCGCCAAGGAGGTCGGGCTGCCGGACGTGATCGCGCACGGCATGTTCACCATGGCCGAGGCGATCCGCGTCGTCACCGACTGGACCGGCGACCCGGGCTCCGTCGTCGAGTACGGCGTCCGCTTCACCAAGCCGGTCGTCGTCCCCGACGACGACAAGGGCGCCCTGATCGAGGTCGCCGGCAAGGTCGGGGCCAAGCTCGACGACAACACGGTGCGGATCGACCTGACCGTCACCAGCGCCGGCCAGAAGGTCCTCGGCATGTCCCGGGCGGTCGTCCGCCTGGCCTGACGGCCCCTGGAGCGCCTGGAGCGCCCTGACGCCCACCTGCGGCACGCCGCCCCCGGCCCACCCGGCCCGCGGGCGGCGCGCCGCCGGACGACGGGCTCCCAGCGACCGGCCCGCGCACGGGGCGGCCGCCCGTGATCTCGTAGTCTGGGCCCGTGCAGGTACTCCACGACGCGCCCCTCGCCCCGCTGACCACCTTCCGGCTGGGAGGCCCCGCGACCCGGCTGATCACCGCGACCACCGACGCCGAGGTGATCGACGCCGTGCGCGAGGCCGACGCCGCCGGCACCCCGCTGCTCGTCATCGGCGGCGGCTCCAACCTGGTCATCGGCGACAAGGGCTTCGACGGCACCGCCCTGCGCATCGCCACCCGCGGCTTCGCGCTCAGCGGCACGACGCTGGAGCTGGCCGCGGGCGAGGTGTGGAGCGACGCCGTCGCCCGCACCGTCGAGGCCGGACTCGCCGGCGTCGAATGCCTCTCCGGCATCCCCGGCTCCGCCGGCGCCACCCCGATCCAGAACGTCGGGGCGTACGGCCAGGAGGTCTCCGCCACGATCACCGAGGTCGTCGCCTACGACCGCACGGCCGGCGAGACGGTGACCCTGACCAACGCCGAGTGCGCGTTCTCCTACCGGCACAGCCGCTTCAAGGACCAGCCCGAGCGGTACGTCGTCCTGCGCGTCCGCTTCCGGCTGGAGGACGCCGGCGGCCTGTCCGCCCCCGTCAAGTACGCCGAGACGGCCCGCGTGCTGGGCGTCGAGGCGGGCGACCGGGTCGCCCTCACCACCGCCCGCGACACGGTGCTCAAGCTGCGCGCCGGCAAAGGCATGGTGCTCGACCCCGAGGACCACGACACCTGGTCGGCCGGGTCCTTCTTCACCAACCCGATCCTCACCGACACCGCCTTCGCCGCCTTCCGCGCCCAGGTGCGCGAACGGCTGGGCGAGGGCGTCGAGCCGCCCGCCTACCCGGCCGGCCAGGGCCGTACCAAGACCTCGGCGGCCTGGCTGATCGACAAGGCCGGCTTCACCAAGGGCTACGGCAGCGGACCGGCCCGCATCTCCACCAAGCACACGCTCGCCCTCACCAACCGCGGCGGCGCCACCACCGAGGACCTGCTCGCCCTGGCCCGCGAGGTCGTGGCCGGCGTCCGGGACGCCTTCGGGGTCACCCTGGTCAACGAGCCGGTGACGGTCGGCGTCAGCGTCTGAGCCGTCGCGGCGGCGGAGGCGGCCGAGCCGTCCGGGCCGGCGTCAGGGGCTGTCACAGGCATCGCATAGGGTCGGTTCCCGTTCGACAGGGAGGGGAACAACCATGCGGGGCGGACGAAGAGGGGGTGCCGTCGTGGCGGCGGCCGTGCTGGCCGGTGCGCTCGCCACGGGCTGCGGGCCCTCGGCCACGCCGGGCGGCGACGACGCCGGCCGCGGGACGCCGACCGCACCGCCGACGCCCAAGGGCCCCGTGCGGATCGTCGAGTCGCTCGCCCCCGACGGCACCACCGTCCGCGTCGGCTCCCCGGCCGCGAAGACCGTCGTCACGGTCTACGAGGACCTGCGCTGCCCGGTCTGCGAGGAGTTCGAGACCCAGGGCGGGGCCGGCGCCCTGCGCGGGATGGTCCGCTCCGGCGAGGTGCGGGTGGAGTACACGCTCGCCTCCTTCCTGGACGCCCGGCTCGGCGGCCACGGCTCCGAGAGGGCCGCCAACGCCCTGCGCGCCGCCCTGGACGCGGGCAGGTTCGCCGAGTACCACGACGTGCTCTACGCCCACCAGCCCGAGGAGAGCGTCGACGGCTACACCGACGCGTACCTGCTGAAGCTGGCCGGCCAGGTGAAGGGCCTGCGCGGCAAGGAGTTCGACGCCGCGGTCAAGGGCATGAAGTACCGCGGCTTCGTGACCGCCTCCGAACGCGCCTTCGACACCTCGGGCGCGACCGGCACGCCCACCATGAAGGTCAACGGCAGGATCGTCGACGACTGGCTGGCGGGCGGCCTCTTCGACGCGGGCATGCTGCCCACGGTGATCCGGACGATGGCCGAGGACTGACCGAGCCGCCGCCCGGCGTCCGCCGCCCGGCCCCGTCATCCGACCCCGCCATCGGCCTCAGCTCGTCAGCCAGTCGTCCACGCCCGACAGCAGTTTCTCGCGCAGGTCCTCCGGGGCCGCCGAGGCGCGGATCGACTGGCGGGCCAGCTCGGCCAGCTCGGCGTCCGTGAAGGAGTGGTGGCGGCGGGCGATGTCGTACTGGGCCGCCAGGCGCGAGCCGAACAGCAGCGGGTCGTCGGCGCCGAGCGCCATCGGCACGCCCGCCTCGAAGAGCGTGCGCAGCGGAACGTCCTCGGGCTTCTCGTAGACGCCGAGGGCCACGTTGGAGGCCGGGCACACCTCGCAGGTCACGCCCCGGTCGGCGAGCCGGCTCAGCAGGCGCGGGTCCTCCGCCGCGCGCACCCCGTGGCCGATCCGCCGCGCTTCCAGGTCGTCCAGGCAGTCGCGGACCGAGGCCGGGCCGGTCAGCTCGCCGCCGTGCGGGGCCGCGAACAGGCCGCCCTCGCGGGCGATCGCGAACGCCCGGTCGAAGTCACGGGCCATGCCCCGGCGCTCGTCGTTGGACAGCCCGAAACCGACCACGCCGCGGTCGCGGTAGCGCACGGCCAGCCGGGCCAGCGTGCGGGCGTCCAGCGGATGCTTCATCCGGTTGGCCGCCACCAGGACCCGCATCCCGAGACCGGTGTCACGCGACGCCGCCTCGACCGCGTCCAGGATGACCTCCAGCGCCGGGATCAGCCCGCCGAGCCGGGGCGCGTACGACGTCGGGTCGACCTGGATCTCCAGCCAGCCCGAGCCGTCCCTGATGTCCTCCTCGGCGGCCTCGCGCACCAGCCGCTGGATGTCCTCGGGCTCGCGCAGGCAGGAACGCGCCGCGTCGTACAGCCGCTGGAAGCGGAACCAGCCCCGTTCGTCGGTCGCCCGCAGCCTGGGCGGCTCACCGCTGAACAGGGCGTCCGTCAGCGCCTCGGGCAGGCGCACGCCGTACTTGTCGGCCAGTTCCAGCAGGGTGGTGGGCCGCATCGACCCGGTGAAGTGCAGGTGCAGATGGGCCTTCGGCAGGTCAGAGACATCACGTACACGCTCCATTCCCAGATCCTGCCGCACGCCGGGGCCCCACCGGTAGCCGTTTCCCCGTTCGTGAGCTTGCTCGCACGCACAAACGAGGGGGCCGGTCCAACCGACTCACGTGAGTAGGTTGAACCGGCCCGTAACGCCCCGCGAAGCAGGCGGGCGCGTCAGTCCCGCGCCTCCGCCAGCAGCTTCTGGATCCGGCTCACGCCCTCCACCAGGTCCTCGTCACCGAGGGCGTAGGACAGGCGCAGGTAGCCCGGCGTGCCGAAGGCCTCGCCCGGGACGACCGCGACCTCGGCCTCCTCCAGGATCAGGGCGGCCAGCTCCACGGAGTCCTGCGGGCGCTTGCCGCGGATCTCCTTGCCGAGCAGCGCCTTCACCGACGGGTAGGCGTAGAACGCGCCCTCGGGCTCCGGGCAGAGCACGCCGTCGATCTCGTTGAGCATCCGCACGATGGTCCTACGGCGGCGGTCGAAGGCCTCGCGCATCGTCGCGACCGCCTCCAGGCCGCCGGAGACGGCGGCGAGGGCGGCGGCCTGGGCGACGTTGGAGACGTTAGAGGTGGCGTGCGACTGGAGGTTGGTCGCCGCCTTGACCACGTCCTTGGGGCCGATGACCCAGCCCACCCGCCAGCCGGTCATGGCGTACGTCTTGGCCACGCCGTTGACGACGACGCACTTGTCGCGCAGCTCGGGCAGGAGCGCCGGCAGGGACACGGAGACCGCGTCGCCGTACACCAGGTGCTCGTAGATCTCGTCGGTCAGCACCCACAGGCCGTGCTCCAGCGCCCAGCGGCCGATCGCCTCGGTCTCGGCCTCGGAGTACACCGCGCCGGTCGGGTTGGAGGGCGAGACGAAGAGGACGACCTTGGTCTTCTCGGTGCGGGCGGCCTCCAGCTGCTCGACCGAGACCCGGTAGCCGGTGGTCTCGTCGGCGACGACCTCGACCGGGACGCCGCCGGCCAGGCGGATCGACTCCGGGTACGTCGTCCAGTACGGCGCCGGCACGATGACCTCGTCGCCCGGGTCGAGGATCGCGGCGAAGGCCTCGTAGATGGCCTGCTTGCCGCCGTTGGTGACCAGGATCTGGGAGACGTCCGGCTCCCAGCCCGAGTCGCGCAGCGTCTTCGCGGCGATCGCGGCCTTCAGCTCGGGCAGACCGCCGGCCGGCGTGTAGCGGTGGAACTTGGGGTTCTTGCAGGCCTCGATCGCGGCCTCGACGATGTAGTCCGGAGTCGGGAAGTCGGGCTCACCCGCGCCGAAGCCGATCACCGGACGCCCGGCGGCCTTCAGGGCCTTGGCCTTGGCGTCCACGGCGAGGGTGGCGGACTCGGAGATCGCGCCGACTCGGGCGGAGACCCGGCGCTCGGTGGGAGGGGTTGCAGCGCTCATACCGCCCATCGTTCCAGACCGCGAACGCCGCGGGCACACGGGTTTCACCCACTGGGCAGGACCGGTCTACGACGTGAACACCCGTCCGGATCCGTGCTCCGGCCAGGCGATCTTCGTCCCGGGCCGCCGCCGGGCGTCGCGCGCGGGACATCCAAGAACACTTTCTGTTCGACGCTGGGCCGCGGACCACGTACACTCTCACCTCGTTGGCCTTCAGCAGCCGCCGCACCCGGTGCGCACCGGGCATCCGGTCGGATGCGGTACGTTGGGGGACACACAAAGGGTCGTAGCTCAATTGGTAGAGCACTGGTCTCCAAAACCAGCGGTTGGGGGTTCAAGTCCCTCCGGCCCTGCTACACACACCTTCGCCAGGGATGTGTGCGCGCATGTACGTACAGAAATGCACCGCCGTGCGGCTCGACCGGGCGCGGCACGGCCACGACCCGGAATCAGGTGAGGACGCATGACGGACGCCGTGGGCTCCATCGACACGCCTGATGCCCAGGACGAGGTGGCGGAGTCCAAGAAGAAGCCCCGCAAGGGCGGCAAGCGCGCCAAGAAGGGCCCGCTGAAGCGTCTTGCGCTCTTCTACCGGCAGATCGTCGCGGAGCTCCGCAAGGTCGTCTGGCCGACGCGTGGCCAGCTGTCGTCGTACACCACCGTGGTGATCTTCTTCGTCGCCATCATGATCGCCCTGGTGACCGTGATTGACTATGGGCTCAACCACGCGGCCAAGTACGTCTTCGGCTGAGCCAAGAGCGAAGGGCGCCGTGGTTACCGGCGCCCCTTTTCGCATGTTCCACCCCTATGTATCCAGGAAGAAGCAGCCACCGTGTCTGACCCGAACCTGAACGACGCCGTCGAGCCGACCGAGTCCGTGGATGACGAGCTCGACATCGTCGAAGGCGCCGACGAGGTCGACGAGGCCGAGGCTGTCGAGGCCGCCGCGGGCGAGCCGGCCGAGGAGGCCGCGCTGCACGTCGAGGACGAGGCCGCCGACGAAGAGGCCGTCGAGGACGAGGCGGAGGACGCTGAGACCGACGACGCCGAGGCCGGCGAAGAGGCCGTCGCTCAGGAGCCCGAGCCCGAGGTGGACCCGGTCACCAAGCTCCGCGAGGAGCTGCGCACGCTGCCCGGCGAGTGGTACGTGATCCACACCTACGCCGGCTACGAGAAGCGCGTGAAGGCCAACCTGGAGCAGCGCGCCGTCTCGCTGAACGTCGAGGACTTCATCTACCAGGCCGAGGTGCCCGAGGAAGAGATCGTCCAGATCAAGAACGGCGAGCGCAAGACCGTCCGGCAGAACAAGCTGCCCGGTTACGTCCTCGTCCGCATGGATCTGACGAACGAGTCCTGGGGCGTCGTCCGCAACACCCCGGGCGTCACCGGCTTCGTCGGCAACGCCTACGACCCCTACCCGCTGTCCCTGGACGAGATCGTGAAGATGCTCGCCCCGGAGGCGGAGGAGAAGGCCGCCCGCGAGGCCGCCGAGGCCGAGGGCAAGCCGGCGCCGCAGCGCAAGGTCGAGGTCCAGGTGCTGGACTTCGAGGTCGGCGACTCGGTCACCGTCACCGACGGCCCGTTCGCCACGCTCCAGGCGACCATCAACGAGATCAACGCCGACTCGAAGAAGGTCAAGGGCCTCGTCGAGATCTTCGGCCGCGAGACCCCGGTCGAGCTGAGCTTCGACCAGATCCAGAAGAACTAGTTCTTTCTGGACGAACCGCTTCCGCGCAGGTCAGGCGGGCTGCTCGCAGCCGGTCTGACCTGCGCGGTTTTCAGCCGCACAGCTATACCCGTTATCGTTGTGCGGTATGCCTGCGTCCGGGTGGTTTCCCGGAGGCGGGCAGGACCCGAATCGAAAGGACCCGGAGAGCCATGCCTCCCAAGAAGAAGAAGGTCACGGGGCTCATCAAGCTCCAGATCAACGCCGGTGCGGCGAACCCGGCGCCGCCGGTCGGTCCGGCGCTCGGCCAGCACGGCGTGAACATCATGGAGTTCTGCAAGGCCTACAACGCCGCGACCGAGTCGCAGCGTGGCTGGGTCATCCCGGTGGAGATCACGGTCTACGAGGACCGTTCCTTCACCTTCGTGACCAAGACCCCGCCGGCCGCGAAGATGATCCTCAAGGCCGCTGGTGTCGAGAAGGGCTCCGGCGAGCCCCACAAGACCAAGGTCGCGAAGATCACCGACGCGCAGGTCCGCGAGATCGCGCAGACCAAGCTGCCCGACCTCAACGCCAATGACCTGGACGCCGCCGCGAAGATCATCGCCGGCACCGCGCGTTCCATGGGCATCACGGTCGAGGGCTGAACCCCACCTTCGTAGTCATGCGGCCGTGAAACGCCGCACGTGGCAGGGCCTGCTCGGCCCGTACCACGACTCCTTTCCACACCACAGGAGCAGTTGTGAGCAAGCGCAGCAAGGCTCTCCGCGCTGCGGACGCCAAGATCGACCGGGAGAAGCAGTACGCCCCGCTCGAGGCCGTCCGTCTCGCCAAGGAGACCTCCACGACCAAGTTCGACGGCACCGTCGAGGTCGCCTTCCGCCTGGGTGTCGACCCGCGCAAGGCCGACCAGATGGTCCGTGGCACCGTGAACCTTCCGCACGGCACCGGCAAGACCGCCCGGGTCCTGGTCTTCGCGACCGGTGACCGTGCTGCGGCCGCGGAGGCCGCGGGCGCCGACATCGTCGGCTCCGACGAACTGATCGACGAGGTGGCGAAGGGCCGTCTGGACTTCGACGCCGTCGTCGCCACCCCGGACCTCATGGGCAAGGTCGGCCGCCTCGGCCGCGTCCTCGGCCCGCGTGGTCTGATGCCGAACCCGAAGACCGGCACCGTCACCCCCGACGTGGCCAAGGCCGTCACCGACATCAAGGGCGGCAAGATCGAGTTCCGCGTCGACAAGCACTCGAACCTGCACTTCATCATCGGCAAGACGTCGTTCGACGACGACAAGCTGGTGGAGAACTACGGCGCCGCGCTGGAGGAGATCCTCCGTCTGAAGCCGTCCGCCGCCAAGGGTCGCTACATCAAGAAGGCCGCCATCAGCACCACGATGGGCCCCGGCATCCAGATCGACCCGAACCGCACCCGCAACCTCCTCGTCGAGGAGGACCCGGCCGCGGTCTGAGCCTCCGGCTCACATCGGTCGACGACGAGCCCCGCAACCGAACGGTTGCGGGGCTCGTCCCTTTTCCTGGAGTCCACTGGAGTCCACTGGAGTCCAATGGATTCCCCTCGGATTCCGGTGGGACTTTCTGTGAGACGTCTGTACGGCTCTTCCGTACGGTTGTCAGTGGCCCGCGCTAGCGTGCGGGACACAGCGAACGCATAGGGGTGGGGCGAAATGACGAACAGGACCGTACGCCGGACGACGCTCTCGATCGCGGCGGTGGCCGCGCTGACGGGGGTGGCGGCCTGCGGATCCGGATCCGGTTCCGGCGGCGGCCAGGGCGGCAAGGGATCGCTCCCGATGAGCCCCGTGGCGGCCCTGCGGGCGGCCGAGACGTCCACCGCGAAGGCCGACTCGGCCCGGGTCGAGTCGACCACCAGCATGGGCACCCTGATGTCCATGAAGGCGGACGGCTCGCTCGCCTGGGGCCACGGCCTCACCGGCACGATGACGATCACGTACACCGGCGGCACCGCGGCCGAGACGCTGCGCAAGCTCGGCAACACGAAGACCGAGGCGCGCTACCTGCCCGAGGGCTACTACACGAAGATGAGCGACCAGTACGCCGGCGCGCTGGGCGGCAAGCACTGGCTCAAATACGCCTACGCCGACCTCGCCAAGGCGGCCGGCGGCTCCGGCGCGTACCTCACGGACCAGATGCAGAACAGCACGCCGAACCAGGGCGTGCGCCTCCTGCTGGCCTCCGGCGACGTGAAGAAGGTCGGTGAGGACCAGGTCGCCGGACAGCGGGCCACGCACTACGCGGGCACGGTGAACGTCGCCGACTTCGCCGACAAGACCAACCACAACCTCTCGGCCGGCCAGCTCGCCTCGCTGAAGAAGCAGCTCGGCCAGGCCGGCATCAGCACCGAGACCGTGGACATCTGGATCAACGACCAGAACCTGCTGGTGAAGAAGACCGAGAAGGCCGACACCACGAACGGCGCCATGGCCACCACCGCGGTCTACCGCGACTACGGCGTGAAGGTCTCGGTCACCGCGCCGCCGGCG
The DNA here is from genome assembly GCA_013364255.1 of Streptomyces seoulensis. Classification (GTDB taxonomy): domain Bacteria; phylum Actinomycetota; class Actinomycetes; order Streptomycetales; family Streptomycetaceae; genus Streptomyces; species Streptomyces similanensis. Next base: position 5,712,814 of record CP054936.1, read on the forward strand.
GGCGACACCGCGGACTTCGCGGAGCTGCTCAAGCAGCAGGGCGCCGGGGCCGACTCCGCCTCCGGCAGCGCCACCGCCCCGGCTGGCTCCTGACCGCACGGGACGCCGCCGCACGAGCCGTACGGCCCGGTGCCCGCCGGGCCGACGTCACCCGCCCGGCGGCCCGTGCCGTGCGGATTTGCCTGGCGGCGTCCCGTTCGCGTACGCTCCTCAGGAAGCCAAAGACCGCTGGTCGTTGCCGTGCACTCGTACGAGGGTGCGGTGGCCGAAGGATCCGCTGTATATGCGGACGACCCGCGCAGGTGACTGTGGAAGAACTCCCGGAGTCCGCACGCTCATGGCGTGTGTCCGACCGGTCGAGTCCGCCCCGTGCCCTGCGCCGGGGCGTTTCGTTTTCTCAGTCCTCCTTCGGGTCCGCGCGGTCCGAATCACCCGGAAGGAGGCCGAGGCTCTATGGCGAGGCCCGACAAGGCTGCCGCGGTGGCCGAGCTGACGGACAAGTTCCGCAACTCGAACGCCGCCGTGCTGACCGAGTACCGCGGTCTCACCGTGGCGCAGCTCAAGACGCTGCGCCGTTCGCTCGGTGAGAACGCCCAGTACGCCGTGGTGAAGAACACGCTGACCAAGATTGCGGCCAACGAGGCCGGGATCACGACGCTGGACGACCAGTTCAATGGTCCGACGGCTGTCGCCTTCATCACCGGTGACCCGGTGGAGTCGGCGAAGGGTCTCCGTGACTTCGCCAAGGACAACCCCAATCTCGTCATCAAGGGCGGTGTCCTTGACGGCAAGGCGCTGTCCGCCGACGAGATCAAGAAGCTTGCGGACCTTGAGTCCCGCGAGGTTCTGCTCTCCAAGCTGGCGGGTGCCTTCAAGGGCAAGCAGTCCCAGGCTGCTTCGCTCTTCCAGGCGCTCCCCTCGAAGCTCGTCCGCACCGTGGACGCGCTTCGCGCCAAGCGCGACGAGCAGGGCGGTGCCGAGTAACTCGGCTCGCTTTCTGACCCTGGCCGCCTGAGCGGCACGGGTCGCAGCGGGCCCGACGTCTACGCAGCAATGCCGTAAGGCACACGCCCGCCTCACCCAGTACATCCGGCACCTGCCGATCAGTGGAAGGATCGCCCATCATGGCGAAGCTCACCCAGGAAGACCTCCTCGCCCAGTTCGAGGAGATGACCCTCATCGAGCTCTCCGAGTTCGTGAAGGCCTTCGAGGAGAAGTTCGACGTCACCGCCGCCGCGGCCGTCGCCGTTGCGGGCCCGGCCCAGGGTGGCCCGGCCGCCCCGGTCGAGGAGGAGAAGGACGAGTTCGACGTCGTCCTCACCGGCGCCGGCGACAAGAAGATCCAGGTCATCAAGGTCGTGCGCGAGCTGACCTCCCTCGGCCTGAAGGAGGCCAAGGACCTGGTCGACGGTGCGCCGAAGCCCGTCCTGGAGAAGGTCAACAAGGAGGCCGCGGACAAGGCCAAGGAGTCCCTCGAGGGCGCCGGCGCCTCCGTCGAGGTCAAGTAACACCTCCCCGGGTCCGCACGGACTCCTGCGTGCCGCCGGCGGCCCGCGGAACGTTCCTCAGGACGGTCCGCACCGGGCTGTAACGCGAACGCACCGAAGAGCGATCATCCATCCGGGTGGTCGCTTTTCGCGTTCCCGGGGGGTGGCTGTGGCGGCCTTGCACCCCACACCGGGAGGGGTAAGGTGATCTTCGTCGTGCCTCAGGAGACCACCGGCGGCGGGCCGCACGTGACGATCGCGGCATCCGGTTCGGGCCGGGGAGGCCTTGACGAACCGCACGCAGCGCGCAATTCTCAGGACGCGTCGTCACGAGGATCCGAATCCGAGGCATGGATCGACGGCGAAGAGGGCAGTATCAACCTGGCGTTGAGGGCAGCAGGCCATAGGGCGGTGACGACGACGAGGGTTATGGCAGACCGGCACACCGGCACTGGACATCAGTGGGCCAAGTGGCTACACTGACCCTTTGCGCTGCCTGTTAGCTGTCCCCTGCCCGTCACCAGGGGCATGCCCTCGCCCGAGCATCGAAGACCGGACCGCACCTGACCTGGCCCACCCAGCCACGTCGGGCACCGTCTGTCCCGATGGCCGGAAGAGGGGCCGGTACGCGCGTAGTGAGTCCGAGCCCTCGGAAGGACCCCCTCTTGGCCGCCTCGCGCAACGCCTCGACCGCGAATACGAACAACGCCGCCAGCACCGCCCCGCTGCGCATTTCCTTTGCAAAGATCAAGGAGCCCCTCGAGGTTCCGAACCTTCTCGCGCTGCAAACCGAGAGCTTCGACTGGCTGCTCGGCAACGACGCGTGGAAGGCTCGCGTCGAGGCGGCTCTGGAGTCCGGTCAGGACGTCCCCACCAAGTCCGGTCTGGAGGAGATCTTCGAGGAGATCTCCCCGATCGAGGACTTCTCCGGGTCGATGTCGCTGACGTTCCGCGACCACCGCTTCGAGCCGCCGAAGAACAGCATCGACGAGTGCAAGGAGCGCGACTTCACGTTCGCCGCCCCGCTCTTCGTCACGGCCGAGTTCACCAACAACGAGACCGGCGAGATCAAGTCCCAGACGGTCTTCATGGGCGACTTCCCGCTCATGACCAACAAGGGCACCTTCGTCATCAACGGCACCGAGCGTGTCGTCGTGTCGCAGCTGGTCCGTTCGCCGGGCGTGTACTTCGACTCCTCCATCGACAAGACGTCCGACAAGGACATCTTCTCCGCCAAGATCATCCCGTCCCGGGGCGCCTGGCTGGAGATGGAGATCGACAAGCGCGACATGGTCGGTGTCCGCATCGACCGCAAGCGCAAGCAGTCCGTCACCGTTCTCCTCAAGGCGCTCGGCTGGACCAACGAGCAGATCCTCGAGGAGTTCGGCGAGTACGAGTCGATGCGCGCCACCCTGGAGAAGGACCACACCCAGGGCCAGGACGACGCGCTGCTCGACATCTACCGCAAGCTGCGTCCGGGCGAGCCCCCCACGCGTGAGGCCGCGCAGACGCTGCTGGACAACCTGTACTTCAACCCCAAGCGCTACGACCTCGCCAAGGTCGGCCGCTACAAGGTCAACAAGAAGCTGGGCGCGGACGCGCCGCTGGACGCCGGCATCCTGACCGTCGAGGACATCATCTCGACGATCAAGTACCTGGTGAAGCTGCACGCGGGCGAGACCGAGACCGCCGGTGACAACGGCGGCACGATCGTCGTCGAGACCGACGACATCGACCACTTCGGCAACCGCCGTCTGCGCAGCGTGGGCGAGCTCATCCAGAACCAGGTCCGCACCGGCCTGGCCCGTATGGAGCGCGTCGTCCGCGAGCGGATGACCACGCAGGACGTCGAGGCGATCACGCCGCAGACCCTGATCAACATCCGGCCGGTCGTCGCCTCCATCAAGGAGTTCTTCGGCACCAGCCAGCTGTCGCAGTTCATGGACCAGAACAACCCGCTGTCGGGTCTCACCCACAAGCGCCGCCTGTCGGCCCTTGGCCCGGGTGGTCTCTCCCGTGAGCGGGCCGGCTTCGAGGTCCGTGACGTGCACCCCTCGCACTACGGCCGCATGTGCCCGATCGAGACGCCCGAAGGCCCGAACATCGGTCTGATCGGCTCGCTCGCCTCCTACGGCCGGGTCAACGCGTTCGGTTTCGTCGAGACCCCGTACCGCAAGGTCGTCGAGGGCCAGGTCACCGACGAGGTCGACTACCTGACCGCCGACGAGGAGGACCGCTTCGTCATCGCGCAGGCCAACGCCGGCCTCAACGACGACATGCGCTTCTCCGAGAACCGCGTCCTGGTGCGCCGCCGCGGCGGCGAGGTCGACTACGTCGCCGGTGACGACGTCGACTACATGGACGTCTCGCCGCGCCAGATGGTGTCGGTCGCGACCGCCATGATCCCGTTCCTGGAGCACGACGACGCCAACCGCGCCCTCATGGGCGCGAACATGATGCGCCAGGCCGTCCCGCTCATCAAGAGCGAGGCCCCGCTCGTCGGCACCGGCATGGAGTACCGCTCCGCCGTCGACGCCGGCGACGTCGTCAAGGCCGAGAAGGCCGGTGTGGTCCAGGAGGTCTCCGCGGACTACATCACCACCGCCAACGACGACGGCACCTACATCACCTACCGGCTGGCCAAGTTCGCCCGCTCCAACCAGGGCACCTCGGTCAACCAGAAGGTCATCGTCAACGAGGGCGACCACGTCATCGCCGGCCAGGTCCTCGCCGACGGTCCCGCCACCGAGAACGGCGAGATGGCCCTCGGCAAGAACCTGCTCGTGGCGTTCATGCCGTGGGAGGGTCACAACTACGAGGACGCGATCATCCTGTCGCAGCGCCTCGTGCAGGACGACGTCCTCTCCTCGATCCACATCGAGGAGCACGAGGTCGACGCCCGTGACACCAAGCTCGGCCCCGAGGAGATCACCCGGGACATCCCGAACGTCTCCGAGGAGGTCCTCGCCGACCTCGACGAGCGCGGCATCATCCGCATCGGCGCCGACGTCGTCGCCGGCGACATCCTGGTCGGCAAGGTCACGCCCAAGGGCGAGACCGAGCTGACCCCGGAGGAGCGCCTGCTGCGCGCGATCTTCGGCGAGAAGGCCCGTGAGGTCCGTGACACCTCGCTGAAGGTCCCGCACGGCGAGATCGGCAAGGTCATCGGCGTGCGCCTCTTCGACCGCGAAGAGGGCGACGAGCTTCCCCCCGGTGTGAACCAGCTGGTGCGCGTCTACGTCGCGCAGAAGCGCAAGATCACCGACGGTGACAAGCTCGCCGGCCGGCACGGCAACAAGGGTGTCATCTCCAAGATCCTGCCGATCGAGGACATGCCGTTCCTGGAGGACGGCACCCCGGTCGACATCATCCTGAACCCGCTCGGCGTCCCGTCCCGAATGAACCCGGGACAGGTCCTGGAGATCCACCTCGGCTGGCTCGCCAGCCGCGGCTGGGACGTCTCCGGCCTCGCGGAGGAGTGGGCCCAGCGCCTGCAGGTCATCGGCGCCGACAGCGTCCAGCCCGGCACCAACGTCGCCACCCCGGTCTTCGACGGTGCGCGCGAGGACGAGCTGGCGGGTCTGCTCCAGCACACCATCCCGAACCGGGACGGCGAGCGCATGGTGCTCCCGACCGGCAAGGCGCGGCTGTTCGACGGCCGCAGCGGTGAGCCGTTCCCGGACCCGATCTCGGTCGGCTACATGTACATCCTGAAGCTGCACCACCTGGTCGACGACAAGCTGCACGCCCGGTCGACCGGTCCGTACTCCATGATCACCCAGCAGCCGCTGGGTGGTAAGGCGCAGTTCGGCGGCCAGCGGTTCGGCGAGATGGAGGTGTGGGCACTTGAGGCGTACGGCGCCGCCTACGCCCTCCAGGAGCTGCTGACCATCAAGTCCGACGACGTCACCGGCCGCGTGAAGGTCTACGAGGCCATCGTCAAGGGCGAGAACATCCCCGAGCCCGGCATCCCCGAGTCCTTCAAGGTGCTCATCAAGGAGATGCAGTCTCTCTGCCTGAACGTGGAGGTGCTGTCCAGCGACGGTATGTCCATCGAGATGCGCGACACCGACGAGGATGTCTTCCGCGCTGCGGAGGAGCTCGGCATCGACCTGTCCCGGCGCGAGCCGAGCAGCGTCGAAGAGGTCTGACGGGAGTCCGGCAGGGGCCTCACCGATGAGTGAGGCCCCCGCCGACCCCCAGGCCCCCGTTTCAGACCACAGACTTACAACCCTGAGAGGGATTGACGCATAGTGCTCGACGTCAACTTCTTCGACGAGCTCCGGATCGGCCTGGCCACCGCTGACGACATCCGTCAGTGGAGCCACGGCGAGGTCAAGAAGCCCGAGACGATCAACTACCGCACCCTCAAGCCGGAAAAGGACGGGCTCTTCTGCGAGAAGATCTTCGGCCCCACCCGGGACTGGGAGTGCTACTGCGGCAAGTACAAGCGCGTCCGCTTCAAGGGCATCATCTGCGAGCGCTGTGGCGTCGAGGTCACGCGCGCCAAGGTGCGCCGTGAGCGGATGGGCCACATCGAGCTTGCCGCCCCCGTCACGCACATCTGGTACTTCAAGGGCGTCCCGAGCCGGCTGGGTTACCTGCTGGACCTCGCCCCGAAGGACCTGGAGAAGGTCATCTACTTCGCGGCGTACATGATCACGTACGTCGACGAGGAGCGCCGCACCCGCGACCTGCCCTCGCTGGAGGCGCACGTCTCCGTCGAGCGCCAGCAGATCGAGCAGCGCCGCGACGCCGACCTGGAGGCCCGGGCCAAGAAGCTCGAGACCGACCTGGCCGAGCTGGAGGCCGAGGGCGCCAAGGCCGACGTGCGCCGCAAGGTGCGCGAGGGCGCCGAGCGCGAGATGAAGCAGCTGCGCGACCGCGCGCAGCGCGAGATCGACCGCCTCGACGAGGTCTGGACCCGGTTCAAGAACCTCAAGGTCCAGGACCTGGAGGGCGACGAGCTGCTCTACCGCGAGCTGCGTGACCGCTTCGGCACGTACTTCGACGGTTCGATGGGCGCCGCGGCGCTGCAGAAGCGCCTGGAGTCCTTCGACCTGGAGGAGGAGGCGGAGCGCCTCCGCGAGATCATCCGCACCGGCAAGGGCCAGAAGAAGACCCGCGCCCTCAAGCGGCTGAAGGTCGTCTCCGCGTTCCTGCAGACCTCCAACAGCCCCAAGGGCATGGTCCTGGACTGCGTCCCGGTCATCCCGCCGGACCTGCGTCCGATGGTGCAGCTGGACGGTGGCCGCTTCGCGACCTCCGACCTGAACGACCTGTACCGCCGCGTCATCAACCGCAACAACCGCCTGAAGCGGCTTCTCGACCTCGGCGCGCCCGAGATCATCGTGAACAACGAGAAGCGCATGCTCCAGGAGGCCGTCGACGCGCTCTTCGACAACGGCCGCCGCGGACGCCCGGTCACGGGCCCCGGCAACCGTCCGCTGAAGTCGCTGTCCGACATGCTCAAGGGCAAGCAGGGCCGCTTCCGTCAGAACCTGCTCGGCAAGCGAGTCGACTACTCGGCGCGTTCCGTCATCGTCGTCGGCCCGCAGCTCAAGCTGCACCAGTGCGGTCTGCCCAAGGCGATGGCGCTGGAGCTGTTCAAGCCGTTCGTGATGAAGCGCCTGGTGGACCTGAACCACGCGCAGAACATCAAGAGCGCCAAGCGCATGGTCGAGCGCGGCCGCACGGTCGTGTACGACGTGCTGGAAGAGGTCATCGCGGAGCACCCGGTTCTGCTGAACCGCGCGCCCACGCTGCACCGCCTCGGCATCCAGGCCTTCGAGCCGCAGCTGGTCGAGGGCAAGGCCATCCAGATCCACCCGCTCGTGTGCACCGCGTTCAACGCGGACTTCGACGGTGACCAGATGGCCGTGCACCTGCCGCTGTCCGCGGAGGCGCAGGCCGAGGCCCGCATCCTGATGCTGTCCTCGAACAACATCCTCAAGCCGGCCGACGGCCGCCCGGTGACGATGCCGACCCAGGACATGGTCCTCGGTCTGTTCTTCCTCACCACCGACGGCGAGCTGCGGGACACCAAGGGCGAGGGCCGCGCGTTCGGCTCCACGGCCGAGGCGATCATGGCGTTCGACGCCGGCGAGCTGGCGCTCCAGTCGCAGATCGACATCCGCTTCCCGGTGGGCACCATCCCGCCGCGTGGCTGGGAGCCGCCGGCGCGCGAGGAGGGCGCCGAGTCCGACAACGGCTCCGCCGCGGGCGAGTGGCAGCAGGGTGACCCGTTCCGCCTGCGCACCACCCTGGGCCGCGCGCTCTTCAACGAGCTGCTGCCCGAGGACTACCCGTTCGTCGACTACTCGGTGGGCAAGAAGCAGCTCTCCGAGATCGTCAACGACCTGGCCGAGCGCTACCCCAAGGTCATCGTGGCGGCGACGCTCGACAACCTGAAGGCGGCCGGCTTCTACTGGGCGACCCGTTCCGGTGTCACCGTGGCCATCTCCGACGTCGTCGTTCCCGAGGCGAAGAAGGAGATCGTCCGCGGCTACGAGGCGCAGGACGAGAAGGTCCAGAAGCAGTACGAGCGCGGTCTGATCACCAAGGAAGAGCGCACGCAGGAGCTCATCGCGATCTGGACCAAGGCGACCAACGAGGTCGCCGAGGCGATGAACGAGAACTTCCCCAAGACCAACCCCATCTTCATGATGGTCGACTCGGGCGCCCGAGGAAACATGATGCAGATGCGGCAGATCGCGGGTATGCGCGGTCTGGTGTCGAACGCGAAGAACGAGACCATCCCGCGTCCGATCAAGGCGTCCTTCCGTGAGGGCCTGTCCGTGCTGGAGTACTTCATCTCCACGCACGGCGCCCGTAAGGGTCTGGCGGACACCGCCCTGCGCACCGCCGACTCGGGTTACCTCACCCGTCGTCTGGTGGACGTCTCGCAGGACGTCATCATCCGCGAGGAGGACTGCGGCACCGAGCGCGGCCTCAAGCTGCGGATCGCGGAGCGCGGCGCCGACGGCGTGCTGCGCAAGGCGGAGGACGTCGAGACGTCCGTGTACGCGCGCTGCCTCGCCGAGGACATCGTCGTCGACGGTCAGGTGCTGGCCCCGGCCGGCACGGACCTCGGTGACGTGCTCATGGACGAGCTGGTCGGCCGCGGCGTCGAGGAGGTCAAGACCCGCTCGGTCCTGACCTGCGAGTCCGCCGTGGGCACCTGCGCCATGTGCTACGGCCGTTCGCTGGCCACCGGCAAGCTGGTCGACATCGGTGAGGCGGTCGGCATCATCGCCGCCCAGTCCATCGGTGAGCCCGGCACCCAGCTGACGATGCGTACCTTCCACACCGGTGGTGTGGCCGGTGACGACATCACCCAGGGTCTGCCGCGTGTCGTCGAGCTCTTCGAGGCCCGTACCCCGAAGGGTGTCGCCCCGATCTCCGAGGCGGCCGGTCGCGTCCGCATCGAGGAGACCGAGAAGACCAAGAAGATCGTCATCACGCCGGACGACGGCAGCGACGAGACGGCGTACCCGATCTCGAAGCGCGCCCGTCTGCTGGTCGGCGAGGGCGACCACGTCGAGGTGGGCCAGAAGCTCACCGTGGGCGCCACCAACCCGCACGACGTGCTGCGCATCCTCGGCCAGCGCGCCGTCCAGGTCCACCTGGTCGGCGAGGTCCAGCGGGTGTACAACTCGCAGGGTGTGTCGATCCACGACAAGCACATCGAGATCATCATCCGGCAGATGCTGCGCCGCGTGACGATCATCGAGTCCGGCGACGCCGAGCTGCTGCCCGGCGAGCTGGTCGAGCGCTCGAAGTTCGAGCAGGAGAACCGTCGTGTGGTCCAGGAGGGCGGTCACCCGGCCTCCGGTCGTCCGCAGCTGATGGGTATCACCAAGGCCTCGCTGGCGACGGAATCCTGGCTGTCGGCCGCCTCCTTCCAGGAGACGACCCGAGTCCTGACGGACGCGGCGATCAACGCCAAGTCCGACAGCCTCATCGGCCTCAAGGAGAACGTCATCATCGGTAAGCTCATCCCGGCCGGTACGGGTCTGTCCCGCTACCGCAACATCCGGGTGGAGCCGACCGAGGAGGCCAAGGCCGCGATGTACTCGGCCGTCGGCTACGACGACATCGACTACTCGCCGTTCGGCTCCGGCTCCGGCCAGGCCGTCCCCCTGGAGGACTACGACTACGGTCCGTACAACCAGTAGGACACCTGCCTGACGCACTGAAGGGCGGCCACTCCCAGGGGGTGGCCGCCCTTCGGCGTCCGCTCCACGACGGTGGGCCGCCCCTGACATCAAAAGATTTCACGATGCGTCGAGTTGAGTGAGGGTGCCGGTGGGAGGGCCCTGCCGGCGACGGTCCTCTACGGTGCCTGCGCGATCGGGCCGCAGCTGGTCACGTAGGCCCTGGTCGGCGCTCTGCGTGGCCTTGCCGGCCATCGCCGGGGTGACCCCGCTGCCGCGGCCCCACGACGCTTGGAGCCCCGGTTTCCCGGTCATGCCGCCCCTGGGGCCGCAGCCGCCGGCCGCGTCGGGGCGGTTCGGTGCCGTGGCGCTCGCGGCGGCGCTGCCGCTCGCCGACGTCCTGGCCTGGAAGGGAAGACTCGGCAGGCAAAAGGATCAAGAGGACATCAAGTTGATCCGCGACCACCTGGGGCACCCGAAAGCGTGAGTTCCCTCACCCGAGGCAGACCGGCGTGTCGGGGTGGGACGCATTTGTTTTGACCGAAGTCCGTGAGGTAGGTACGCTCAGACCTTGTGCCTGGGGTGTGCCCTGGCTCTCGTGCGTGCCTTCAGACCGCGTCGGGGGCCGCTATCGGCCACCGCAATCTGCGCCTCTTTCTGCTCGTGCGGCGGGAGTCCGCGGGATTCGACACACCCGACCGCGTGGGTCGGCGATGTTCCAGGTTAGCTGTACCTATCGGCACACAGAAACCGGAGAAGTAGTGCCTACGATCCAGCAGCTGGTCCGTAAGGGCCGGCAGGACAAGGTCGAGAAGAACAAGACGCCCGCACTCGAGGGTTCGCCCCAGCGTCGTGGCGTCTGCACGCGTGTGTTCACGACCACCCCGAAGAAGCCGAACTCGGCCCTGCGTAAGGTCGCGCGTGTGCGTCTGACCAGCGGTATCGAGGTCACTGCTTACATTCCGGGTGAGGGACACAACCTGCAGGAGCACTCCATCGTGCTCGTGCGCGGCGGCCGTGTGAAGGACCTGCCGGGTGTTCGCTACAAGATCATCCGCGGCTCGCTCGACACCCAGGGTGTCAAGAACCGCAAGCAGGCTCGCAGCCGTTACGGCGCCAAGAAGGAGAAGTAAGAATGCCTCGTAAGGGCCCCGCCCCGAAGCGCCCGGTCATCATCGACCCGGTCTACGGTTCTCCTCTGGTGACCTCCCTCATCAACAAGGTGCTGCTGAACGGTAAGCGCTCCACCGCCGAGCGCATCGTCTACGGCGCCATGGAGGGTCTGCGTGAGAAGACGGGCAACGACCCGGTCATCACGCTGAAGCGCGCGCTGGAGAACATCAAGCCGACCCTCGAGGTCAAGTCCCGCCGTGTCGGTGGCGCCACCTACCAGGTGCCGATCGAGGTCAAGCCCGGTCGCGCCAACACCCTCGCGCTGCGCTGGCTGGTCGGTTACTCCCGCGCCCGTCGCGAGAAGACCATGACCGAGCGCCTGCTCAACGAGCTCCTCGACGCCTCCAACGGCCTGGGCGCCGCTGTGAAGAAGCGCGAGGACACGCACAAGATGGCCGAGTCCAACAAGGCCTTCGCGCACTACCGCTGGTAGTCGCTACCCACATCGAGACCGAGAGAAGACTGAAGCCTTATGGCTACCACTTCACTTGACCTGGCCAAGGTCCGCAACATCGGGATCATGGCCCACATCGACGCGGGCAAGACGACCACCACCGAGCGGATCCTGTTCTACACCGGCGTCTCGTACAAGATCGGTGAGGTCCACGACGGCGCTGCCACCATGGACTGGATGGAGCAGGAGCAGGAGCGTGGCATCACGATCACCTCTGCTGCCACCACCTGTCACTGGCCGCTGGACGACGTCGACCACACCATCAACATCATCGACACGCCGGGCCACGTCGACTTCACCGTCGAGGTGGAGCGTTCGCTGCGCGTGCTCGACGGTGCCGTGACGGTGTTCGACGGCGTCGCCGGCGTCGAGCCGCAGTCCGAGACGGTGTGGCGTCAGGCGGACCGCTACGGCGTCCCGCGCATCTGCTTCGTCAACAAGCTCGACCGCACCGGTGCCGAGTTCCACCGCTGTGTGGACATGATCTCGGACCGCCTGGGCGCGCAGCCGCTGGTCATGCAGCTGCCGATCGGTGCCGAGGCCGACTTCAAGGGCGTCGTGGACCTGGTCCGCATGAAGGCGCTCGTGTGGTCCGCCGAGGCGGCGAAGGGCGAGATGTACGACGTCGTCGACATCCCGGCCACGCACACCGAGGCCGCCGAGGAATGGCGCGGCAAGCTCGTCGAGGCCGTCGCCGAGAACGACGAGGAGATGATGGAGCTGTTCCTGGAGGGCCAGGAGCCCACCGAGGAGCAGCTGTACGCGGCCATCCGCCGCATCACCATCGCCTCCGGCAAGTCCAACGAGACGACGGTCACCCCCGTGTTCTGCGGCACCGCGTTCAAGAACAAGGGCGTCCAGCCCCTGCTCGACGCGGTCGTGCGCTACCTGCCGACCCCGCTCGACGTCGAGGCCATCGAGGGCCACGACGTCAAGGACCCCGAGGTCGTCATCAAGCGTAAGCCGTCGGAGGACGAGCCGCTCTCCGCCCTCGCGTTCAAGATCATGAGCGACCCGCACCTGGGCAAGCTCACCTTCGTCCGGGTCTACTCGGGCCGCCTGGAGTCCGGCACCGCCGTGCTGAACTCCGTCAAGGGCAAGAAGGAGCGCATCGGCAAGATCTACCGCATGCACGCCAACAAGCGTGAGGAGATCGACGCGGTGGGCGCCGGCGACATCGTCGCCGTCATGGGCCTGAAGCAGACCACCACCGGTGAGACGCTCTCGGACGACAAGAACCCGGTCATCCTGGAGTCCATGGACTTCCCGGCGCCGGTCATCCAGGTCGCCATCGAGCCCAAGTCCAAGGGTGACCAGGAGAAGCTGGGTGTCGCCATCCAGCGTCTCGCGGAGGAGGACCCCTCCTTCCAGGTGCACACCAACGAGGAGACCGGCCAGACCATCATCGGCGGCATGGGCGAACTGCACCTCGAGGTGCTGGTCGACCGCATGCGCCGTGAGTTCAAGGTCGAGGCCAACGTCGGCAAGCCGCAGGTCGCCTACCGTGAGACGATCCGCAAGGCCGTCGAGCGCGTGGACTACACCCACAAGAAGCAGACCGGTGGTACCGGTCAGTTCGCCAAGGTGCAGATCGCGATCGAGCCCATCGAGGGCGGCGACGCCTCGTACGAGTTCGTGAACAAGGTGACCGGTGGCCGCATCCCGAAGGAGTACATCCCTTCGGTGGACGCCGGTGCGCAGGAGGCCATGCAGTTCGGCATCCTCGCCGGCTACGAGATGACGGGCGTCCGCGTCACGCTTCTCGACGGTGGCTACCACGAGGTCGACTCCTCCGAGCTCGCCTTCAAGATCGCCGGTTCGCAGGCCTTCAAGGAGGCCGCGCGCAAGGCGTCGCCCGTGTTGCTCGAGCCGATGATGGCCGTCGAGGTCACCACGCCCGAGGACTACATGGGTGACGTCATCGGCGACATCAACTCCCGCCGTGGCCAGATCCAGGCCATGGAGGAGCGGGCGGGTGCCCGTGTCGTGAAGGGCCTCGTGCCCCTCTCGGAGATGTTCGGCTACGTCGGAGACCTCCGCAGCAAGACGTCGGGTCGCGCCAGCTACTCGATGCAGTTCGACTCCTACGCCGAGGTTCCCCGGAACGTCGCCGAGGAGATCATCGCGAAGGCCAAGGGCGAGTAACTCAGCCGAGTTCCAGCCCTTAGGCTTGACTCCGGAGCCTCGCGGGGCATTCCACCGCAAACGCGGCGGGAATGCCCCCGGGATCCGGGCCATCCAGCAAAGATCACCTGGCGCCGATGAGTAAGGCGTACAGAACCACTCCACAGGAGGACCCCAGTGGCGAAGGCGAAGTTCGAGCGGACTAAGCCGCACGTCAACATCGGCACCATCGGTCACATCGACCACGGTAAGACGACCCTCACGGCCGCCATTACCAAGGTGCTGCACGACAAGTACCCGGACCTGAACGAGGCCTCGGCCTTCGACCAGATCGACAAGGCTCCTGAGGAGCGTCAGCGCGGTATCACCATCTCCATCGCGCACGTCGAGTACCAGACGGAGGCGCGTCACTACGCCCACGTCGACTGCCCGGGTCACGCGGACTACATCAAGAACATGATCACCGGTGCCGCGCAGATGGACGGCGCGATCCTCGTGGTCGCCGCCACCGACGGCCCGATGCCGCAGACCAAGGAGCACGTGCTCCTGGCCCGCCAGGTCGGCGTTCCGTACATCGTCGTCGCCCTGAACAAGGCCGACATGGTGGACGACGAGGAGATCCTGGAGCTCGTCGAGCTCGAGGTGCGTGAGCTCCTCTCCGAGTACGAGTTCCCGGGCGACGAGGTTCCGGTCGTCAAGGTCTCCGCGCTCAAGGCCCTCGAGGGCGACGAGAAGTGGGGCCAGTCGGTCCTCGAGCTCATGGACGCCGTGGACAGCGCGATCCCGGAGCCGGAGCGCGACGTCGACAAGCCGTTCCTCATGCCGATCGAGGACGTCTTCACCATCACCGGTCGCGGTACGGTCGTCACCGGCCGTATCGAGCGTGGTGTCCTCAAGGTCAACGAGACCGTCGACATCATCGGCATCAAGACCGAGAAGACCACCACCACGGTCACCGGCATCGAGATGTTCCGCAAGCTGCTCGACGAGGGCCAGGCCGGTGAGAACGTCGGTCTGCTGCTCCGCGGCATCAAGCGCGAGGACGTCGAGCGCGGCCAGGTCATCATCAAGCCGGGCTCGGTCACCCCGCACACCGAGTTCGAGGCGCAGGCCTACATCCTGTCCAAGGACGAGGGCGGCCGCCACACGCCGTTCTTCAACAACTACCGCCCGCAGTTCTACTTCCGTACGACGGACGTGACCGGCGTGGTGACCCTCCCCGAGGGCACCGAGATGGTCATGCCGGGTGACAACACCGAGATGAAGGTGGAGCTCATCCAGCCCATCGCCATGGAAGAGGGCCTGAAGTTCGCCATCCGCGAGGGTGGTCGCACCGTGGGCGCCGGCCAGGTCACCAAGATCAACAAGTGATCTCGGCCCGGTAGCCGCAGCGTGAGCTGAGCACCGGGGAGGGCCCGTACGACTTCGGTCGTACGGGCCCTTTCGCCTGCCCGGGAGTCCTCCGGGACGGCCGCCGCCTGGTTTCCCGGTGCGCGGTGGGAACGGCCGAGGCCGTCCGTGCGTGAGTGATCATGTACCCCTACCGGTTGGATCACGTCTCCCGCGCCCTTCCGTTCCGTCCGGCCCGCGCGGACCGCGGAGGAGTGGCCGGGCCGTCCGAAGAGAGTGGGCCAGTGAGTACCGTTCCGCCGTCCGAGCAGCCCGACGAGCCGTCCGGCGACCAGCCGGCCATATCCGACGAGCAGTGGGAGGCGTTCCTGCGCGAGTCGGTGGAGGGCGGCGGCGCTCCGCCGCCCAAGGAGCCCTCCGCCCGGGCGCGGATGGTGGCCCGGCGGCTGCGCGAGGAGGAGGCCGAGGCGGCGCGGCGCGACGACGACGGCGGCGGCCGCCGGAGCCGGTGGCGTCGCCGTCCGGCGGCTCCCCAGCCGCGCGGCCCCCGCGCCTGGACTCCGGCCGACCCGCCCACCGGGGCCGCCCGGCGGACGGCCGACGGACGCGGACGGCGCCGGCGCGGCCTGTGGCCGGTGCTCGGCGTGGTGCTCGCGGTGGCTGTCGCCCTGGTCGCCGTACGGCCCGCACTGCTCCTGGACCGGCTTCCCGGACACCGGACGGCGGCCGACGCCGGCCACGCCGCACCGTCGCCGCTGCCCGCCGAGACGGCCCTGCCGAGCAGCGCCCCCGGCGCGGCCGGCCCCGGTACGCCCACGCTCGCCCACCCGTTCCGCGGCTCGCCCGCACAGGCCTGGGCCGACGGCGCCGACGCCATCGAACTGCCGCGGGCCGAGGCCGTGGCCGGACTGGGCGAGGACGACGTGGCGCTCGCGCTGCGCCGCACCAAGGAATTCCTGATCGCCACGAACCTGGACCCGGCCGTCCTGCGCGGCGGGCAGCCGGCGAAGGCGATGGCGCTGCTGGACCCGCGGCAGCCGGGAACGCTGTCCGGACTGCGGCGCTCGCTGAGCGCCCCCGACCGCGCGCACGATCCGGTCGACCTCGTCACCCGGTTCGACCCGGCCGAGGTACGGCCGGCCGGCGACACGGTGAAGGTGCGCGGCCACCTGTCCTTCAGCGCCGGACGGGCCGGCCAGGTGAAGGTGCGCGCCGACTACACCTTTGTCTACCCGCTGGTGCGGGCGGGCGCGGGCGACGGCACGGTGGCCCGTACCGTCGTCCGCCGCGCACTGACCATGAACCTGGTCGACCCGGCCCGGTGGAAGGCCACCCCGGGCAAGCTGTCGATCGAGCGGTACAGCGCGTACACCTACAACAACGAGTGCGGTGTCCACGACGGTTACGCGCACCCCGTCTTCCCCGGCGCCGGCCCGACCGCCTCCCCGGCCACCGGCCCCACCGTCGACCCGTACGACCGCAGCCGGGCCCTGGAGGACCGGAAGCCGGACGAGTGCGGGGAGGTCACCCGCACCTGAGCGGGGGCCGTCCGCGCGGAGGCACGTCCAGGGGGCCGGTCAGTGAGCCGGTCAGTGTTCCGGTCGGTGCTTCAGGCGCGCTGCCACAGCGCGGGCACGTTCGGCGGCTCCCAGCCCGGCTGGGCCTGGTGGGCCTGGAGGCAGCGGTAGGCGGCGCCGCCGTAGGTGACCGTGTCGCCCGCCTGGTAGACGGTGCCGGCCGCCCAGGTGCCGCCCGGGTTGCCGGGGCCCGGGTCGCCGGGGTCGCCGGGGCCGCTCGTGGTGGTCTTCAGGGTCAGCCCGTAGGCGGACAGGATCGGGTTGACGGGCTGGAAGTACGTCGTCCCGCCGCTCGTGCAGTCGCCGGAGCCGCCCGAGGTGACGCCCTGCGCCTGGCTGCCGGAGATGAAGGAGCCGCCCGAGTCGCCGGGCTCCGCGCACACCGAAGTACGGGTCACCCCGGAGACGGTGCCCTCCTGGTAGGTGACGCTGGTGTTGAGCTGCTGGACGGTGCCGCAGTGCCACCCGGTGGTCGAGCCGGAACGGCACACCGACGCCCCCACGGTCGCCACCGTGGACCCGGTCACCTGGAGGTTCTGGCCGCTCTGGTTGACGTAGGGGGTCGCGGTCCAGCTGGAGTTGGCCGCCACCCAGGCCATGTCGTTGCCGGGGAAGACCGAGGCCTGGAAGGTGCCCTGGGAGACCTGGTTGGCACCGGTGGTGGGGTAGCCGGCGCGGCCGCAGTGGCCGGCCGTGGCGAAACCCTGCTGGGTGCCGCGGGTGATCGGGAAGCCGATCGAACAGCGGGTGTTGCCGTTGATGTAGTACGCGTCGCCGCCCCGCAGGTCGTACAGCGGGCGGGGACGCCCGGCCGACGTCACGACCCTGGCGAGGGAGGCGTCCACCCCGGCCGCCGCCAGCAGGGAACGCGCGGCGGCCGGCCGTACCGCCTCGACCACCAGCGTGTTGGTGCGCACGTCGACGTACCAGGCCGGGGTGTCGGCGGTGTCGGCGGTGTCCCGGTGCGCGGCCGCCCGGTCCAGACGGGCCTTCGCCGAGTCCAGCGCGGTCAGCGAGTGCCGTACGACCGCCGGTTCGGCGCCCCGCGCGCGGATCGCCGCGGCGTCGGCGGCGTCGGTGGTCGCCACGGTCAGCGTGCCCGAGTCGGCGCCGTGCACCCAGGCGCCCGCGAAGTCGGCGCCCAGGGCGGCCCGCAGCCGTCCGGCGGTGGCGCCGGCCGCCGCCTCGTTCGACAGCCGCCGCTCGGCCTGCCGCCGGTCGATGCCCAGGTCGCGCTGCATGGCGTGCAGGACGGCGGCGGAGGTGTCGGCGGTGCGCAGGGTCTCGGCGGCCGTCGGCGCCGACGCCCGCGGCTGCGCGGCGGGCGCGGCGCCGGGGACCGTTCCGGCGCTCGCCGTGCCGTTCAGCCCCGTCAGGACCAGGGCGCCGGTCACCGCGGCGGCGGCCAGGGCGGCTCCGGTGGGTAGCTGGAGCATGGGGGTCTCCTCGGTTTCGGTGGGGAGGTGCGGAAACCGTAGGAAGGCCCGACCGGGCGACGTAAGCCTCCGGTTGACCCCCGTGGCCGGTGTTATGGGAGGGGGCGGGTGTGTGGGGCGGTGGAGGGGCGGGAGAGGAGGCAAGGGGCCACGTCGGGGCCGGCCGTGTGGGGCGGCGGAGGGGAGGGAGAGGGGGTCAAAGGGGGAGGCCCGGGCCGGTCGTGTGGTGGCCGCCGCCCGCGAGCCAGCCGGCGTAGCTCTCGCTGCGGGCCGCCGCGTCCGTGTGCGCGCTGCGCGCCTGGGCGAGGACGGTCGCCGCCGTCTCCGCGCGCTGGGTCGCCGGGTGCCAGCCCAGCAGGTGCCGCCAGCGCAGCGGGGTGCCGGCCAGCGGCCGGGTGGCGATGCCGGGCGTGGTGGGGAAGGTGGCCCGGCACAGCCCCACCGCCCGGCCCACCTGGACCAGGTGCGCGCAGGAGGCGATGTCCGTCTCGTACATCCGGCCGGGGGAGAAGCCGGCCCGGGCGCACGCGGCGGTGAAGCAGTCGGCGAAGCAGCCGTCGCCGGGCACGCACGCCCACTCCTCGTCCGCCAGCTCGGCCAGCTCCACCTCGGGCGCGCGGACGAGCGGGTGTGCCTCGGGGAGCATGACGAAGACCGGGTCTACGGCGAACTCCTGCCAGACCAGGTGTTCCGCGTCCGGCGGCGTGGCGTTGCCGCAGGCTCCGGCGACGGCGAAGTCGAGGCGGCCCTCGGCGAGCAGCGCGGCGAGCTCGCGTTCCGACCAGGAGGCGTGCGTGGTCACCTGGGCGTCGGGCGCGGCGGCGGCCAGCAGGTCCACCAGGGCGCCCAGCAGCGGTCCGTGCGTGCTGCCCAGGCGCAGCCGCTGCGCCTTGCGTCCGGCGCGGGCGCGGGCGAACCGGGCGGCCTCCTGCTGGAGTTCGCTCACCGCGGGCAGGACGAGCCGGGCCCGCTCCAGTACCAGTTCGCCCAGCGCGGTGGCGCGCACTCCGTGCCGTCCGCGTTCGAACAACTCGCCGCCCAGGGTGCGTTCGATGCGTCTGAGCTGGGCGCTCAGTGCGGGTTGCGCGAGGCCCAGGGCCGTCGCCGCCCGGGTGAGACTGCCCGCCTCGGCGATCGCCCGGACCGTCTTGAGGTGCCGCAACTCAAGCTCCATGCAGGGAGCTTGCGACGCGTACGGCAGGGGGGCAAGGGGTTGGTCCGGACCACTGGAGGCACGGCGGCGCGCTCCGGACGGTCTCTGGCGCGGCGGCGGGCCGGGGCCGGGGCGGTGCCGGGCCGGCCCCGGGGCCGGAACCGTGACGAAGTACGGCGTCGTTCGGTTGAGGTGCTGGAGAGTGTCGGTGCGGCCAGCGCGGCGAGGGACGGTGGAACGGTGACAGTCGGCTCCGGACCGGAGGACCTGGTCTCCTCGCCCGCCGAGAAGCGGGCCGCGGAGCACGCCATCGCGAAGGACATCGAGCCCGGCACGGTCAGCGCGGGCCGGTGGGCGGACGAGGAGACCCGGGCGGCGGTGCGGGCCTTCGGCGCCCGGGACGGGGGCGGCTGGCTCACCTCGTCCGCCCTGCGCGGGGCCCACCGCACCTGGGCGGACCAGGTCCGGAACCTGATGAACCGCCTCGGCTCGGAGAAGGACGCGCTGGGCGCCGGTCACCGGGTGCTGACCAGCGCGGACCTGGCGGTCGGCTCGGCGCTGCGGGAATCGGGGGCGCTGGGGCGGTCGGGGTCGGGGTCGGTGCCGGCTTCGGCGGCGGCTTCGGCTTCGGCGGCGGCTTCGGCGTCGGGTGGGCAGACGGGGCCGTCCGTGCCACCTGTGCCACCCGTGCCGCCCGTCCCGGCGGCGCCGCGACCCGCGTCCGCGCTGGACGAGTACTGACCGTACCGGCTCGTACCGGCAGGGGGCACGGGGTTCACGGGCGGGCGAGCAGGAGGAGAAGGGAGCGACGATGCCGACGTACCACGAGATCATGACCACCGACCTCGCCGCGCTGACCACGGCGGCCGACCGGTGGGACGGCATGGCGGGGGAGTTCGGGAACCAGGAGCGGGCCTACCGGGGCCATGTGCACGGCATCACGATGGGCGACTCGTGGCGTGGCCTGAGCGCTCACGCGGCGGACGCCCGGTTCGCCGCGACGCTGCGGGAGTTCCGGCACGCGGCGACGGAGGCGAAGGCGGTCGCGTCGCTGCTGCGGGACGCGCACGCGCAGTTCACCGAGTTGCGGGGCCGGCTGACGGCCGCGCACCGGGAGGCGGTGGCGGCCGGAATGCGGGTCTCGGACCGCGGCGAGGTGAGCGTCGACCCGCACGCGTGCCCGGAGGCGGACGGCGGCGACGCACGGCAGCGGCGGGACGCCGCCGAAGCGTCCGTGGGCGCCTGGCAGGACCGTATCGACAAGGCGGTCCGGGACGTGACGGACGCCGACACGGGCGTCCGCACCGCGCTTTCGGCGGCGGTGCTCGCCACGGACGCGGCGTCCGGCGGGCGGGGCTTCAACGGCACGGCGCAGGGCGACATCGAGAAGTACGAGGCGGAGGCGGCCGATCGCCTCCTGGAGCGGCTCAGCCGAGGAGGACGCCTGTCGGACGCCGAACTGGTCGAGCTGGAGCGCTCGTTCAGGGACAACGGCGACGACGAGCCCTTCACCCGCACCCTGCTGGACGGCCTGGGCGCGGCGGGCGCCCTCCGCCTGACGAACGAACTGAACGACCTGATCCACGTCCAGGGCGGACCCCGCGCGGGCACGTACGCGACGCTGGAGACGGGACTGGCCGACGCCCTCGCCACGGCGACCAGGGACACGAAGTCGGCCTGGTACCGGGAGTGGCGCGCCGGGATGCGGCAGGCGGGCGTCGCACGGTACGCGACCGACGCGCAGGGCGCCCGCCTCGACAAGGCGGTGGGCTACCAGTCGCTGGTCACCCTGCTGCGCGAGGGCCACGGCTACGCGCCCGGCATGCTGGAGGACCTCACCGACGACATGATCGCGGCGGAACGGCAGCGGCCCGGCATCTGGCGCCAGAAGGGCCCGTACGCCGGGCGCGGCGACGGCTGGTTCGCCAACGATCCCGTGGACGGCATGCTCGGCCTGATGAGCCACGACCCGGCTGCGGCGGCGCACTACCTGGGCTCCGACGCCCGGATGAAGTACCTGGTCGGGGAACGGGACTGGAACGTCACGCTCCGCGACCGGGGCACCGACAAGTGGGCCGGCTACACGCCGGCCCCGGACACCGACGACCGCGCGGGCTTCGGCGCGGCCCTCCAGGCGGCGGCGACGGGCGTCGACCCGGCCGACCGGAACGCGCACTACGTCCCGCACACCGCGCGGAACGAGGCGGTGCTCGCGTCGGCCCTGCGCCATCTGTCCGACCGCGGCGACGACTTCCCGCCGTCCCTGCGCGCCCCGATGGCCGCGATCCTGGTCAACCACGGAGCGACGGTCCACGCCGCCATGAGCGAGGTCGACCTCGCGCACTCCCCGCTGGAACAGGAACGGCTGTTCGAGGTGGCCAAGCAGATCTCCAAGGACAAGGACGCCTACGGCACCCTGAACGGCGGCCTCAACCAGGCGATGGTGACCTCGCTCCACGACGGCCACGCGAAGTCCACGGAACCTCTGATCCGGGCCGGCCGCACGGTCGGCTTCCTGGAGGAGGCCCGCATCCAGTCCCAGGGCGACCCCCGGACGGCCACCTTCGAGACGAAGCCCCTCTTCGACCGCGCGATCGGCTACCTGCCGGTGGCCGGCGACGAGATCCAGGACGGCTTCGACTTCGTCACGGAGAAGTGGTTGGAGGACGAGCAGGAGAGGTTGGACGAGAGGGCGGAGGAGGAGAACGTCGCGGCTTATTCGAGGAGGAACGGGCAACTGATGGCTCTCGCCCGCGAGTGGAGCAAGGCGCGTCACGCAGGTGAGGAAGCTGAATTCGAGGTGCAGGCACAGATCAACCGGTCCGCCGGTGAGGGAAGAGCACACGCGCGCGGCATGTCGGGGGAGCGGAGCGAGTGAAAGCACGCTCACTTTCCGGTCTGGTCGCTGCTCTCCTGGTCACGTCCGCTGCTGCCTGCAGTGCGTCTTCCGAGCCCGGAATCCCGCACGAGATCTGTGGTGCGCCGATCGATCCCGAGATCGTGCGCCCACTCCTTGTGTCCACCAGCGACCTGCACGAATACAACCGCGTCGAGCCGAGGCAGGAGGAATCAGCTCCGTGTGTGCTCCTTTCCGGCCGGGACACAGCACTGGCGTTCAATTTCTACCGGACTCGGGACGCCCCGGACGCCTCACAACTGGTGAGCGGCGGCGGCTCGCTGCTCGACATCGCCGAGCTGCGCAGTGTCGATGCGCGGCACGGCACAGCCGTCGGCAACAACGGCGCGGTTTCAACCAGCGTCTGCGAGGCGGAGAAGACAGATCACCTCACCCTCACCCTCCAGTTGCCCCGCATCGCACGCACGGACCGAAGCCACCGCGGGGACATCGAGAAGTTCATGCGGGCCTACTTTCCGGCCACGCTCAAGACCCTCGGCTGCCGGACGGCGCCCCCTGCCTCTCCTCGCCCCGGCCAGGAACGGTGAGGGGGAACGCCGTATGAGTACAGACACTCATGTGCGCCCACGGCACACCCGCTTGAATGGCATCCGACGACCGAGGCGGAGGACTCCGGTGGCTGCCGGAGGACACACCGTGACGGCCCATAGCTACAGTTGTCACCAAGGCTTGCGCCGACGAACACACGGGGGAGGGTGTTGAGTTGACGAGCGATGCTGGAGCCGACGCGCCGCTGTCGCCGCTGGCGCCGTTGCTGACCGGCCTGGCCGGCCTGCCGGGTGTGGCGGGCGCCGCCGGCGGGGCCGCGGTGAACCTGTACACGGAGCTGTCGTCGTTCACGGAGTTCCAGAAGAAAGTGGACGACCTGATCCGCGACCTGAAGGGGTCGCAGGCGGGGCCGGGCAAGGTCGGCCGGGACCAGCTCACCCGCCACCAGTTCGGCGGTGGCGGCGGCGCGTGGTCCGAGGCGGCCGGCCTGTACTCGGCGTACGAGACGGTCATCACCGAGCTGGAGACGCTGTCGAAGCTGCTGTCCGACTCCATGGAGGGCATGGGCATCGCCGTCCTGGCCTCGCACAAGGGCTACCGGAACATCGACGTGGACGTCCGCAACCGGATGGCGGCGATCAGCGCGGAGACCACCAAACACTACGGCGGCGCCTACGACCCCGGGCAGCACAGGAGCGGCGACGCGCACGGCCACGGCGGCGGGACGAAGCCGGAGGAGCCCACGCAGCCGACGACGGGCGACACGGGCGGCACGATCTGATGGTTTTCGAGGCGACGGGGGCGGTTTGATGGCGGGCAAGGGGAGTGGCGGGGGTACGTCTTTCGAGGGTATGAGTCACGAGCAGATGTTGGCGTGGCTGGATCAGGCGAGTTCGGGTGAGGTGCAGGCGGCTGCGGGGCGTCTGGCGACGGCTGCGACGGAGATCCAGAGGATCGCGGAGCAGTTGAAGTTGCGTCCGCAGGTGGTGGAGTGGAAGGGCGAGGGGGCGGACGCGTTCCGTTCCTGGGCCAATGAGCTGGCGAATTCCTCGCTTCGGCTGGCTGATTTCAGCAAGGCGGCGGGGGTGCAGTTGGGGCATGCGTCGGATGCGATCGCCACGGCTCAGGCGTCGATTCCTCGGGATACCAAGGGTGCGCAGGCGAATCTGGACGCGGCGACGGCGGCGCACAATGATCCGGACTCGGCGGCGATCCGTGCGAAGTCCGCGAGTGAGCTGGCCGCGTTGAAGGCGGACCGGGAGAAGGTCCGCCAGGAGGCAGCGGACCAGATGCGCAAACTGGCCCAGTCCTACCAGGTATCCACCACCCAGATGAACGGCCTGGCCCGGCCCAAGTTCCCACCACCGCCGAAGACGATCGCACCGCCGCCGAGCGAGCACGGACGGGACAGCAGCGGGTACGTCGCGCGTCCTGGTGGCAGTGGCAGTGGCAGTGGCGGCGACGGTGGCAGCGGGGGTCAGGCCGCTCCGTCGGCGGTCGTGACCCACGGACCCCGCGTCACTTCGCACGGCGGCTCGTCGCACCAGAGCTTCGCGGAGGTCCAGCAGGCCGGATCCCCAGCTCACGGCCACGGGCTGCCGGAGCGTACCTCCTCGATCCCGGAGCGAAACGACCACGTGGGGATCGACTCCGTGGGGACCGTGCCGGACACGGCCCGCCCGCACGCCGATCCCACCGTTGGCCTGCCGGGCGGCGGGAGGTCCGACGCCACCGCACCGACTCCGCAGGGAACCGCGCCGCCGCTCTTGCGTGACACCGGACGGTTCCCCGTGGCGAAGGGACGGTCCGCTCCGGTGGAGACGATGCCGGTTGGATCCAGCCGGACGGTGTCGCGTCCGGGCGGCGGCCCGGAGGGAAGAGGCGTCACCCAGACCGGGCCGGGGCGGTCGACGCCTGTCGGCCGGGCGCCTCTGCCGGGACAGGCGACCTCGGCGCAGCCCGGCCCCACCACGGCGCGCCCGGGTGCAGGAGTCACTGGTGGGCGTCCTACGACACCGTCGACCGGACGCCCGTCCGGTGGACTTCCCCGTGGAACCGTCATGGGCGCCGAGGGGACGTCGGCCGGCGGTCGCGGCCAGAGCGCCATGGGCGGCGGCGGCCCGATGAGGCAGACACCCGGTGGTCCGGGCCAGCAACCTCGCGGCGGCCGCAGTTCCCTGCCCGGATACGGCAACGTCGTGGGCCGCGATCCGCAGCAGGCGGGCAGTGGCGCGGCCCGCCGCTCCCCGACCGGCGCCTTGGGCGGTCCCACCCAGACGGGAGCTCCGGTGCGAGGAGGCGTCGCGGGTGGCAGACCCGTCGCCGCGGGAGCGGGAGCCGGAGCTGCAGAAGGACGCGGGGGCCGCGTCTCTCGCCCTGCCGGGACGGCGCAGTCATCCCGGGCGAACGGTGCGAAAAGGCGATCCGAGCGTCGGCGCGAGGACGAAGACAAGGACGAGTCGCAGCGGCGCCGCCGCGGCACACCCCGGACCACCGACTGACGGCCTGAGAGCAGGCGAGAGGAAACCATGGTCAGCAGGCATACCCGACGTGTGCTGCGAGGCGCTCTGGCATCGGCAGTGCTCAGCCTGCTGACGGTGGCGCTCGTGGAGTCACCGGCGCGCGCGGAGTCGACCCGCCAGCAGCAGTGGTTCCTCGACGCCATGAAGGCCGAGCAGATGTGGCAGACCAGCACGGGCAAAGGCATCACGGTCGCCGTGATCGACTCGGGGGTGGATCCGGACAACCCCGACCTGAAAGGCCGAGTGCTGCCGGGCAAGGATCTCGCACCGGACGAGTCGGGGGACGAGCACACGGACTACGAGGGTCACGGCACCGGTATGGCCGGACTGATCGCCGGGACCGGCGCCTACGGCGGAGGGAAGGGCGCTTTCGGGCTCGCCCCCGGCGCCAAGATCCTCCCGGTACGGATCCCCAAGGCCGGCTCCGCGGCCAACGAAGCGGAGTCCAGCAAGGAGTTCAACCTGGCCGTTCCTCAGGCGATCCGCTACGCGGTGAAGACCGGAGCCCAGGTCATCAACATCTCGATGGGCGACACGGAGGGCTCTCCCGAACTGACCTCAGCGGTCAGGTACGCCCTCACGAACGGATCGTTGATCTTCGCATCGGTCGGCAACAGCGGGAACACCACCAACCAGGTCGAGTATCCCGCCGCCACTCCCGGAGTGGTCGGTGTCGCCGCGGTCGCCAAGGACCTGCGCCGTACCGCCGAATCCGAACACGGCCCGCAGGTGGACATGGCCGCACCCGGTGATCAGATGCTCCACGCCTGCGGTGGCGGGTCGGGCCTCTGCAACTCGCACGGCACCAGTGACTCCACCGCCCTGGCCTCCGCCAGTGCCGCTCTGATCTGGTCCAAGCATCCGACCTGGACCAACAACCAGGTGCTGCGGGTCATGCTCAACACCATCGGCGGCCCCACCGACGGCGCCAAGCGCAACGACTCCATCGGCTACGGCATCGTCCGTCCGCGCATCGCGCTGAAGGACCCGGGCGACCCGGGTCCGGCCGACGTCTATCCGCTCCCGGACCTGGCGACCGCCGCGTCCCCGTCTCCCTCCCCGAAGAGTTCCGACCCCAAGGGTGGCAGCGGCTCGGTACCGGACAAGAACACGCCCGCCCCCTCCGCCGCGAAGGACGACGGTGACGGCGGCAGCGGCAAGCTCTGGACCGCCCTGGGCGCCGGAGCGGTCGTGGTCCTGGGCGGCGCGGCCGTGGCTTTCGTACTGGTCAGGCGGCAGCGCTCCGCGGGCAGGCTGAGCAGGGAGCAGGCCGCGACGGCAGCGACGGGATATCTGAACACGGTCGCCTACCCCGACCGCGCCGGCACCGTCACCGCCCTCCCCGCCACGGGAACCCCGTACGCCTACGGCTGGACGTTCCAGTTCGACTTCGCGCAACCCGCGCAAGCCGCTGTCCCGGCGAACACGTCCTCCGCCTACGTCATCGTCGTACCGCACTCCGGAGCCACGCCGCACTTCCCACCGGGCCACCTCCCCACCGCTCAGTACATGGAGATGTGCGCGGCTGGAAACGGGGCGCCGTCTGCGGCGCGTTGATGACTTGCCGATGGATCGGTCAGTCCTCCGGCTGCCGCACAACTTCATCCGTGACTGTTCTTATCCGGGACTGTCACTCGGGGTAGCTAGAGTTGTAGTCCAGGCTTGCGTCAACGAATGCATGGGGGAGGGAGTTGAGTTGTCGAGCGATGCTGATGCGGCTGCGCCGCTGTCGCTGCTGGCCCGGTTGCCGGCAGATCAGCCGGGACCAGCTCTTCTGCCACCACTTCGGTTGATGGTTTTCGAGGCGACGGGGGCGGTTTGATGGCGGGCAAGGGGAGTGGCGGGGGTACGTCTTTCGAGGGTATGAGTCACGAGCAGATGTTGGCGTGGCTGGATCAGGCGAGTTCGGGTGAGGTGCAGGCGGCTGCGGGGCGTCTGGCGACGGCTGCGACGGAGATCCAGAGGATCGCGGAGCAGTTGAAGTTGCGTCCGCAGGTGGTGGAGTGGAAGGGCGAGGGTGCGGACGCGTTCCGTTCCTGGGCCAATGAGCTGGCGAATTCCTCGCTTCGGCTGGCTGATTTCAGCAAGGCGGCGGGGGTGCAGTTGGGGCATGCGTCGGATGCGATCGCCACGGCGCAGGCGTCGATTCCTCGGGATACCAAGGGTGCGCAGGCGAATCTGGACGCGGCGACGGCGGCGCACAATGATCCGGACTCGGCGGCGATCCGTGCGAAGTCCGCGAGTGAGCTGGCCGCGTTGAAGGCGGACCGGGAGAAGGTCCGCCAGGAGGCAGCGGACCAGATGCGCAAACTGGCCCAGTCCTACCAGGTATCCACCACCCAGATGAACGGCCTGGCCCGGCCCAAGTTCCCACCACCGCCCAAAGCGATCAGGCCACCGTCCGACGGCACGTCCGAGGACCTCGCACGCCCGGGGAACGGCACCGGGACCACGCCGAAGGGTGTGCAGGGCGGCGGTGGCTCCGGTTCGGTGGCCGGAGGCGGAGGCTCGGGTGGTGGCTCGGGTACGACGGGTCCTACGCACCGCCACGCGGTTGTCTCCTCCGAACCCCACGCGGAGCCACCGAGAAGTAGGCCCTCGGTGCCGGAGAGTGGACCGCTCGATCATTCCCGGCATTCTCGTCCGCCCACACCCGCGCCTTCCCCGCACGTCGGTGTCGACTCGGTGGGCACGCCGCCGGGCGTTCACCCGGAGCCGTCCACGGGACCGGCGCACGTTCCGTCCGTGACCACTCGCCCGGACCCTGGACCGGTGCTGCCGACGACCGGCTCGTTCCCGCCGATGGCGGGAGGCACCGCGCGCCGGCCTTCGGCTTCGGGGCAGGTGGGTAAGCAGTTCGACGGAGGACGTGGGTCCGGCCGGACCGGGGTCGGGCCCGTCGGCTCCGTTCCCGGCCGCGGTACCACCGGAGCCGGCCCCACTCCGGGACGCAACCTGCCCACGGCCGGCGGAGTGACCGGACGCCCCGTCCCTGGGGTTCAGCAGCCGACGTCCGGCCGGGCCGCCACCTCCGGTTCGGGGATCACCGGTGGCCGCCCGTCCACGACGGGCGGCACCGGCAGACAGACGGGACGTGTCCCCGGCGGTGCACTCGGCGGGGAGCCGGCCGGAGGGCGCGGTTCCACCGCCCGTACGCCGATCACGGGCCAACCGGGCCAACCGGGCCAACCGGGCCGGACGGCCGCTCGCACCACCGGACCCACCGGCGGACGTGCCATGCCGTCGGCCCGTGACGGCATCGTCGGCGGCACCCAGCAGCGGCCGGGCCGTACCCCGGCGCGCCCCGGTGCTCCCCTGCCCTCGGCGCCGACTCGGGGCGGCATCTCCGGAGGGGTGCCCAGCGGACACGACAGCCGGGGCAAGCCGCGCAACGCTGCGGGCGGCTCCACGGCGGGTGCTCGCAAGCGGCGGGACAAGCGGGACGACGAGCGCCGTGACGAACGGCCGACCACCGACTGAGACCAGGGGATACAACGATGCACATGCCCGCACGCAGAGCGTGGCGCAGAGGGCTTCGGGCCACGGCTTCGATGGCCGCCGGCCTGCTGCTCGTGGGCGGTGCGGCCACCCAGGCTCATGCCGACTCGACTCGCTCGAAGCAGTGGTTCCTGGATGCCATGCACGCCGAGGAGATGTGGCGGACGAGCACCGGCAAGGGCATCACGGTCGCGGTGATCGACACCGGAGTCGACCCGGACAATCCCGATCTGAAAGGGCGGGTCCTGGACGGCAAGGATCTGGCGCCTGCGGAACGCGCCGGAGACGAACACACGGACTACGAGGGCCACGGCACCGGCATGTCCGGATTGATCGCCGGAACCGGTGCCTACGGCGGGGGGAAGGGCGCTTTCGGACTCGCCCCCGGCGCAAAGATCCTCCCCATCCGGGTGCCTGCTGAGAACGAGGACCAGATGGGGTTCGGCAGGCCCACCTATTTCAGTAAGGCCATCCGTTACGCGGCAGACCAGCATGCCCAGGTCATCAACATATCGATGGGATCGTCGGTCACCAGCGCAGAGCTCACCGCCGCCGTCAAATACGCCGTGGAACGAGGTTCGCTGATTTTCGCGGCCGTGGGCAATGAGGCGGAAAAGGGAAACTGGGATCTCTACCCGGCCAATACGCCCGGTGTGGTCGGTGTCGCCGCAGTCGGCAAGGACCTCCGGCGGTCTTCGTTCTCCGAGTACGGTCCGCAGGTCGACATGGCCGCCCCCGGCGAGGACATGGTCCACGCCTGTGGTGGCAAGACCGGCCTCTGCCGGACGGAGGGCACCAGTGACTCCACCGCCCTGGCCTCCGCCAGTGCCGCTCTGATCTGGTCCAAGCATCCGACCTGGACCAACAACCAGGTGCTGCGGGTCATGCTCAACACCATCGGCGCTCCCACCGACGGCGCCAAGCGCAACGACTCCATCGGCTACGGCATCGTCCGTCCGCGCATCGCGCTGAAGGACCCGGGCGACCCGGGTCCGGCCGACGTCTATCCGCTCCCGGACCTGGCGGCCGCCGCGTCCCCGTCGCCCAGCGCGAAGACAACCGCTCCCAAGGGCGGCAACGGCTCCGTGCCGGACAAGAACAAGCCCGCTGCCGCCGCCAAGACCGGTGACGGCGGCAGCGGCAAGCTCTGGACCGCCCTGGGCGCCGGAGCGGTCGCGGTCCTGGGCGGCGCGGCCGTGGCTTTCGTGCTGGTCAGGCGGCAGCGTTCCGCGGGCAGGCTGAGCAGGGAGCAGGCCGCGACGGCGGCGACGGGGTATCTGAACACGGTCGCCTACCCCGACCGCGCCGGCACCGTCACCGTCCTCCCCGCCACGGGAACCCCGTACGCCTACGGCTGGACGTTCCAGTTCGACTTCGCCCCGTACCCGCAGACCACCACCCCGACGAACGCCTCCTCCGCCTACGTCATCGTCGTACCGCACTCCGGCGCCACGCCGCACTTCCCGCCCGCCCACCTCCCCACCGCGCAGTACATGGAGATGTGTGCGGCCGGCGTCCAGCCCTCGGTGCAGAGCAGCTGAGAAGCTGAGAAGACGGGAAGGGGTCGTCGCGGTGGGGATGTTCGACTGGCTGACCGGTACCAGGTACCCCGACAGCGGGGTGGCCCCGTCGTCCCTCGCGGAGTTGCGGGCCGCGCTGTTCGCGGTCAACGGATCGGACAAGCCGTACCGCGTGCGCAACGCTTTGCCCGCGGAGAAGGCCGATGTGGTTGCGGAGTGGCACGTTCTGGAGCCCGCCTGGGGAACCGGCCCGGCCCGTAGGCAGGTCGAGCGGACTCTCAAGACCCGGATGCGTCTGGACCCGGCACGCCGTGAGGTGCGGGTCTGCGACGAACTGAAGGAGGTCACGCGGGCCGGGGGGCCGCCCGGGCGGATCGTGGCCCGCGAGTGGGGGCGCGGGCCGAAGCTGCGGATGGTCTCCTGGAAGGGGCACTACGAGCAGGGGCCCGACGGCCGCCGCCAACGGGTCGAGGAGTTCCGCTTCGACTCGCGGGACATGCGTGACCCCTTGCAGCGAGCGGTCCTCGGCGCGGGCTGGACCTGGCGGGGAGTGCTCAGGCTCTGACCGGCGGACGCCGGCGGACGAGCCCCGAGCCCATCCCCGAGCTCGTCACGATCGTCCAAGTGGCCGCGGTCGTCCTAGTACCCGCCCTCCTCCTCGTACGCGGGGTCGTATTCGTGCCGTACGCATCCTCCGTCCGCCCGCACCACCGGCTCGCCCGAGTAGTAGTCGGGTACCAGGGACAGTTCGACGCCGTGTTCGTCGGTGGTGGTGATGCCGGGCAGGCCGGCGCCGGAATGACCGGTGGGCTGCTGAGCGGCCACGTCCGTCACCTTGAGGCCGCGGTCGGTCCAGGTCGCGCGGAGGCGGTCGACGGCCGAGCGGTAGTCACCCCCGCTCGCGAAGTCCATGCGCCACTCGTAGGCCGCCTCGTCACGGGTCACTCCCGCGTCGTCGAAGCCGAAGTCGTCGACGCAGGACGTGCTGGCCTGCTTCTCGGCGATGCCCTTCTGGACCGGGGCCGGGGCGAGGCCGTTCAGCGTCTGGTCGCCCGCGCGCCTGGTCTCCGCGGCGCGCTCGGCGTACTCGGCGGCCGATCTGACCGGTCCGCCCTCCATCGACTGGCAGGCCGCCGCGCCCCAGGCGAGGAGTCCGACGAGGCTCGCGCTGATCAGCGTCATGGCGCGGTAGCCGTACAGGAAGGGGCGGCGGGGCGCCGGGGCGGCGGTCGTGGGCGCGGAGGTCGTCGTAGCGGGCATGAGGTCGATCAAAGCCGTCCGGCGGTGGCCGCCGGCAGCGACGAACTACTCATTGTCGGCGGTGCGCCTACTCAGGTCCGGCCACCGGGCCGAGAGGCCGGTACTCCCGGTACTCCCAGCACTCGGCTCCGCAGCAGCGCCCCAGCCCACCCCAGCCCCCCGCCCCCGCCCCCGCCCCCGGAGTCTCAGAGTCCGGACAAACGGTGCTTGCATGCTGGCCTCGGGGTTTACACAGGGGTAACACTGAGGGGTCGGCCGTTTCCCGGGTGGTTCAGCGCGTCGCGCCGACGAGTGGCCCGGGAGCGGCTCCGTCCTGCGCGCGGCAACGGCGCCGAGCGCCCACCACCGGTCACGTACCGGTAGCAGCCGTGCCAGAAAGGGACCCCGTGACGACCCGAGACGACCCGAAGACCACCGAGACCCGGCTCGACGCCCTGCGCGTCGAGATCGAGCGGCGCAACCCCGCCCAGCCCGAGTTCCACCAGGCCGTGCACGAGGTGCTGGACACGCTGGCGCCGGTGCTCGCGGCGCGTCCGGAGTACGCCGAGCCGGGGCTCATCGAGCGGCTGTGCGAGCCGGAGCGGCAGGTCATCTTCCGGGTGCCGTGGCAGGACGACAAGGGGCACGTGCACGTCAACCGGGGCTTCCGGGTGGAGTTCAACAGCGCGCTCGGCCCGTACAAGGGCGGCCTGCGCTTCCACCCGTCCGTCAACCTCGGGATCATCAAGTTCCTCGGCTTCGAGCAGATCTTCAAGAACGCGCTGACCGGGCTCGGCATCGGCGGCGGCAAGGGCGGCAGCGACTTCGACCCGCACGGGCGCAGCGACGCGGAGATCATGCGGTTCTGCCAGTCGTTCATGACGGAGCTGTACCGGCACATCGGCGAGCACACCGACGTGCCGGCCGGTGACATCGGCGTCGGCGGGCGCGAGATCGGCTACCTGTTCGGGCAGTACCGGCGGATCACCAACCGCTGGGAGGCCGGCGTCCTCACCGGCAAGGGCGCCGGCTGGGGCGGCTCGGCGATCCGGCCGGAGGCGACGGGCTACGGCAGCGTGCTGTTCGCCGCGGCGATGCTGCGCGAGCGCGGCGAGGACCTGGAGGGGCAGACGGCGGTCGTCTCCGGCTCGGGCAACGTCGCCATCTACACCGTCGAGAAGCTGCTCGCCCTCGGCGCCAACCCGCTGACCTGCTCCGACTCCAGCGGGTACGTCGTCGACGACAAGGGCATCGACGTCGACCTGCTCAAGCAGGTCAAGGAGGTCGAGCGCGGGCGGATCAGCGACTACGCCGAGCGGCGCGGGGCCTCGGCCCGGTTCGTGCCCGGCGGACGGGTCTGGGACGTGCCGGGCGACGTCGCGCTGCCCTCCGCCACCCAGAACGAGCTGGACGAGAACGACGCGGCCACCCTCGTCCGCAACGGCGTGAAGGCGGTGGCGGAGGGCGCGAACATGCCCACCACGCCGGAGGCCGTGCACCTGTTCCAGCGCGCGGGCGTCGCCTTCGGCCCCGGCAAGGCGGCCAACGCGGGCGGCGTCGCGGTGAGCGCGCTGGAGATGGCGCAGAACCACGCGCGCACCGCGTGGTCGCCGGCCCGGGTGGAGGAGGAACTCGCCCACATCATGGGCGACATCCACACCACCTGCCACGAGACCGCCGAGCGCTACGGCGCCTCCGGCGACTACGTGACCGGCGCCAACATCGCCGGCTTCGAACGGGTCGCCGACGCGATGCTCGCCCAGGGCGTCATCTGACACCCACACCCACACCCACACCCACACCCACACCCACACCCACACCCGCGTAGCCCCGTACACACGTCCGCGCCCCGTCCCGGCGAGTCACCGGGGCGGGGCGCGGACACGTGCGCCGAGGGGCGGTCGGGCTCAGTGCGCGGCCGCGGCTCCCGCCGGGGCGCCGCGGCCGGACGGCCGGGCGATGACCAGCACGCCGGAGGCCACCGCGGCGAGCAGCATCGCGGCCACACCCCACCAGATGGCCTGCGTGTAGCCGTGCACGATGCCCTCGCGCAGCACCTGCGCCTTCTGCGCGGGGTTGGTCAGGTGCTGGCCGACGTACGTGCTCGTCGCCGAGGTGGCGATGGTGTTCAGCAGCGCCGTGCCGAGCGAACCGCCGACCTGCTGCGAGGTGTTGACCATCGCGGAGGTCACACCGGCGTCCTGCGGCCGCACCCCGTGGGTCGCGGTGGAGAAGACCGGCATGAAGGTCAGGCCCATGCCGAGGCCGAGCAGCAGCTCGGCGGGCAGCACGTGGGTGGCGTACGCGGAGTCCACGCCGAGCTGGGTGAGGACCGCGAGGCCCGAGGCGGCGAGCAGCATGCCGGGCACCATGAGCAGGCGCGGGGGCGTGCGGGGCAGCAGCCGGGCGGAGATCTGGGTGGAGCCCAGGATGATCATCGCGGACATCGGCAGGAACGCCAGACCGCTCCTGACCGGGGTGTATCCGAGGATGCCCTGGAAGTAGTAGGTCATGAACAGGAACAGGCCGAACATGCCGATCGTGGCGAGCCCCATGGTCAGGAAGCAGCCCGCGCGGTTGCGGTCGGCGAGGATGCGCAGCGGCAGCAGCGGGTGCTTGGCCTTGCTCTGCCAGAACACGAACGCCGCCAGCAGGACCACGCCCCCGATCAGCAGGGTGAGGACCAGGCTGTCGCTCCAGCCGCGCGGCTCGGCCTCGGAGAAGCCGTAGACCACGGCGACCAGACCGCCGCAGCCCAGGATCACTCCGGGGATGTCCAGCTTGGCCTCGCGGTGGCCCGGGCGGTCGTGCAGCAGCATGAGGGCGCCGATCACCGCGACGGCCGCGATCGGGATGTTCACGTACAGGCACCAGCGCCAGTTCGCGTACGAGGTCAGGATGCCGCCCAGCAGCAGGCCGATCGCCGCGCCGGCGCCGGCGATGGCGCCGTAGATGCCGAACGCCTTGCCGCGCTCGCGCGGGTCGGTGAACGTGGTCGTCATCAGGGAGAGCGCGGAGGGCGCGAGGACGGCGCCGAACACGCCCTGCAGGGCGCGGGCGCCGAAGAGCATGGCGGGGCTCTCGGCCGCGCCGCCGATCGCGGAGGCGACCGCGAAGCCGATGAGGCCGATGATGAAGGTGCGCTTGCGGCCGACCAGGTCGGCGATGCGGCCGCCGAGCAACAGCAGGCCGCCGAAGGCGAGGGTGTAGGCGGTGATGACCCACTGGCGGTTGCCGTCGGACATGCCGAGGGCCTTCTGCGCGGACGGCAGCGCGATGTTCACGATGGTCGCGTCGAGGACCACCATCAACTGCGCCAGCGCGATGATCACCAGACCCCACCAGCGGCGGGGGTCGGGGGCGTCGGCGGTGCCGTGCGCGGTGGAGGCCGGAGCCGTGGATATGGCCTCGGCCGGGGGAGAGTCGTTCATGACGAGAACGTCACTTCCTTGCTCGTGATGGTGGCGTGCGTGGTCCGCGGTGTGCGTACGGGGGTGCGGGCGGCGGTGGGGCGCCGCGCCGGTGGGGCGCCGCAGCGGTGGGGCGCCCGCCCCTGGGGGCCGGCCGGTCCGCGGGGGTTCCGCGGACCTCGGTGCTACCGGGTGTCCCGTTCTCGGGTGACCCGAACGGACCAATGATCGGTCATTGGAGCCGATCGTCAGTATGGCTGATGGTCAGTGAAGTGTACGCTGCTCGCATGAAGGATGAGGGTCCCCCTGATGTACTTTCCGGTCGGCTGGGCTATCTCCTGAAGCACGCCTTCATGGCGATGGCGGCCGAGATGGAGGCGGTGCTCGCGCCCTTCCGCCTGTCGCCGCGCGAACTGGGCGTCATGGCGCTGATCGACGCCTCGCCGGAGCAGTCGTCCCAGCTGGAGATCGCCGCCCGGCTCGGCGTCGACCGCACGACGATGGTCGCCGTCATCGACTCGCTGGAGCACAAGGGGTACGTGGAGCGGCACCGCAGCGACCGCGACCGGCGCCGCAACGTGGTGACGCTCACCCCGGCGGGCCAGGCGTGCCTGGAGGAGGCCGAGCAGGCCCGCGAACGGGTGGAGCGCGACTTCCTCGCCCCCCTGGACGAGTCCTCCGCCGCCGCCCTGACCGAGGCCCTCCTCACCCTGCACCTGGCCCAGACGGAGACCCGCCGCACCGCCCTCCCGCACACCGCTCCCTGCGCCCACCCCGCACCCGGCGACCCCGCCGGAGCCGGAACCCTGGCCGACGGCGGCTGACCGGCGGCTGACCGGCGCCACCCCGCTCCCCGTCTCCCGTACGATGCGTCACCGTGGCGATACAGAACCCGCCCCCGTGGGGGCCCTACGGCGCTCCGCCGCCCCCGCCGCCGGGCATCCCGGCGAAGGACCTGCGGCCCCGGCGCCTGTGGTACGTGGTGGCCGCGCTGCTGGGAGTCGTCCTGGCCGGCGTCGGCGGCGTCCTCCTGGTGACGGCGGCGAAGGACGCGATCGACTCGGTCGACGCGGCCCACAGCTTCGCCGGCGGCGAGTCGGCGACGTACCGGTTCGTCCAGGGGGAGACCAAGGCGGTCTACGTCTCCCAGACCGGGCGGGGGCACGTGGAGTGCCGGATCCCCGGCATGCGGTCCGGGGCGATGACCCGGCCGGACAGCACGTTCCGCATCACCGCGGGCGGCCGGACCTGGGAACGCGTCTTCGAGGTGAACCCCGGCGGCACCGGCGACTACGCGCTCACCTGCACCGCGCAGCGGCCCGCCGAGTTCGCGCTAGGGGACACGCCCGAGGTGGGGGCCACCATCGGCGGCATCGCCGCGGGGGTCGGCTGCTTCGTCGCCGCGCTCGCCGCGACGGTGACCATCGTGGTCGTCACCGCCGTCCGGCGCGGCCGCCACCGCCGCCGGCTCGCCGCCGCGCCGGCCGGGCCCCCGCAGTGGGGCGGTCCTCCGCCGTGGGGCGGCCAGCCGCAGAGGGGCGGCCCGCCGCCGTACAACCCCGCTCCGGGAACGCCGCCCCCGGCCGGTCACCAGCCGCCCCCGCCCGGTTACCAGCCGCCCCCGCCCGGTCACTAGCCGCGCCCGCGTCCGTCGCACACGCCCGCGTCCGCCGCCCCCGCCCGGCGCGGCGCGGCCCCGCCGATGTGGGCCCTTCGGTTTGACCTACGTCACCCTCGGGGTAATCTCTTCCGCTCGATTGGCCAGGCCGCCCTGGCGTATGGCAGACTGTCCGAGTTGCTCGGTCGAGTGTTGATGCTGCGCGCCTCCCGCCGGGGGGACCGGAAGCGAGTCCCACAGTACTCGTCGCCCTAACTGCCTCACGGCAGCGCTGGGGCGGACGTACGGGAATCTTCCGGGAAGTGTGAGCGCGACATCGGCCAGGCGCCCGGTGGGTCTTCGATGATCCCCGGCTCGCGGATCCGGTAGGGCCGTGTGCAATCCCGCAGGGATGTTCGAACAAGGGGCATCTGTGTCGGCGGGAGCGCGACACACCCGACCGCGTGGGTCGGAGAGCAGCACGGAGCACCAAGGGAAACCGCGGAAAGCGCACCGGGTTCCAGAGCGTAAGAAGAGACAGGACTACGAAGTAGCCATGGCGGGACAGAAGATCCGCATCCGGCTCAAGGCCTACGACCACGAGGTCATCGACTCCTCGGCGAAGAAGATCGTCGAGACGGTGACCCGCACTGGTGCGTCGGTCGCGGGCCCGGTGCCGCTGCCCACTGAGAAGAACGTGTACTGCGTCATCAAGTCGCCGCACAAGTACAAGGACTCGCGCGAGCACTTCGAGATGCGCACGCACAAGCGCCTGATCGACATCCTCGACCCGACCCCCAAGACCGTTGACTCTCTGATGCGACTCGACCTCCCGGCCGGTGTCGACATCGAGATCAAGCTCTGAGGGCTGGTGATCTGAGAATGGCTAAGCAGATCAAGGGCATCCTGGGCGAGAAGCTCGGCATGACGCAGGTGTGGGACGAGAACAACCGCGTTGTTCCGGTCACCGTCGTCAAGGCCGGCCCCAACGTCGTCACCCAGGTCCGCACGAACGACGTCGACGGCTACGAGTCCGTCCAGATCGCGTTCGGCGAGATCGACCCGCGCAAGGTGAACAAGCCCCTCAAGGGCCACTTCGCCAAGGCCGACGTCACCCCCCGCCGCCACCTCGTCGAGATCCGCACCGCGGACGCCTCCGAGTACACGCTGGGCCAGGAGATCTCCGCAGAGGTCTTCGAGGCGGGCGTCAAGGTGGACGTGACCGGCAAGAGCAAGGGCAAGGGCTTCGCCGGTGTCATGAAGCGTCACAACTTCAAGGGCCTCGGCGCCGGACACGGCACCCAGCGCAAGCACCGCTCGCCCGGTTCCATCGGTGGCTGCGCCACCCCGGGCCGCGTGTTCAAGGGCCTCCGCATGGCGGGTCGTATGGGCAACGAGCGGGTCACCACCCAGAACCTGACCGTCCACGCCGTTGACGCGGAGAAGGGTCTGCTGCTCATCAAGGGCGCGGTTCCCGGTCCGAACGGCGGCCTCGTCCTGGTCCGCACCGCGGCCAAGGGGGCCTGAGGTAACCGATGAGCACTGTTGACATCCTTTCGCCGGCGGGCGAGAAGACCGGTACCGTCGAGCTCCCCGCGGAGATCTTCGGCGTTGAGAAGATCAGCATTCCGCTGATCCACCAGGTCGTCGTCGCGCAGCTGGCCGCCGCCCGTCAGGGCACGCACAAGGTCAAGACCCGTGGCGAGGTCCGCGGCGGTGGCAAGAAGCCGTACCGCCAGAAGGGCACCGGCCGCGCCCGTCAGGGCTCGACCCGCGCGCCGCAGTTCGCCGGTGGTGGCGTCGTGCACGGTCCCGTGCCGCGCGACTACTCGCAGCGGACCCCGAAGAAGATGAAGGCCGCGGCCCTGCGCCACGCCCTCACCGACCGGGCCCGCCACGACCGCATCCACGTCGTCTCCGGCGTGGTCGAGGGCGAGACCGCCTCCACGAAGGCCGCCCGGACGCTGTTCGGCAAGATCTCGGAGCGCAAGAACCTGCTCCTGGTCGTCGACCGCGCCGACGAGGCCGCGTGGCTGTCCGCCCGCAACCTGCCCCAGGTCCACATCCTGGAGCCGGGCCAGCTGAACACGTACGACGTTCTCGTCTCGGACGACGTGGTCTTCACCAAGGCCGCTTTCGAGTCCTTCGTCGCCGGCCCGAACAAGGCCAACGACACCGAAGGGAGCGAGGCCTGATGGCTACGCGTCACCCCTCCATCGCCTCGAAGGCCGCCAAGGCCGCCAAGGCCGCGCGCGTCGCCAAGGCGCGCCGTCACGCCGCCGAGGGCAAGAACACCGTCGAGACCCCGCTGAGCAAGTCGTACACGGACCCCCGTGACGTGCTGCTCAAGCCGGTCGTCTCGGAGAAGAGCTACGCGCTCCTCGACGAGAACAAGTACACGTTCATCGTCGACCCGAACGCCAACAAGACCCAGATCAAGCAGGCCGTCCAGGCGGTCTTCGAGGTCAAGGTCACCGGGGTCAACACGATCAACCGCCAGGGCAAGCGCAAGCGCACCAAGAGCGGCTTCGGCCAGCGCGCCGCCACCAAGCGCGCGATCGTGACCCTCGCCGAGGGCGACCGTATCGACATCTTCGGCGGTCCGACCGCCTGACGGCGGTCTGGAGCGTCCAGATTTCGGAATAGTTTCCGAGGACTGAGAGACAATGGGTATCCGCAAGTACAAGCCGACGACTCCGGGCCGTCGTGGCTCCAGCGTCGCCGACTTCGTCGAGGTCACGCGGTCCACGCCGGAGAAGTCGCTGGTCCGCCCCCTGCACAGCAAGGGCGGCCGTAACAACGCCGGTCGTGTGACCGTTCGCCACCAGGGTGGCGGACACAAGCGCGCCTACCGCGTGATCGACTTCCGTCGTCACGACAAGGACGGCGTGCCGGCGAAGGTCGCGCACATCGAGTACGACCCCAACCGCACCGCGCGCATCGCGCTGCTGCACTACGCCGACGGCGAGAAGCGCTACATCCTCGCCCCGCGCAACCTGCAGCAGGGCGACCGCGTGGAGAACGGTCCCGGGGCCGACATCAAGCCGGGCAACAACCTGGCCATCCGCAACATCCCGGTCGGTACCACGATCCACGCGATCGAGCTCCGTCCCGGTGGCGGTGCCAAGTTCGCCCGCTCCGCCGGCGCCTCCGTGCAGCTGCTCGCGAAGGAGGGCACGATGGCCCACCTCCGCATGCCGTCCGGTGAGATCCGCCTGGTCGACCAGCGCTGCCGCGCCACGGTCGGCGAGGTCGGCAACGCCGAGCAGAGCAACATCAACTGGGGCAAGGCCGGCCGCAAGCGCTGGCTTGGCGTCCGCCCGACCGTTCGCGGTGTGGCGATGAACCCGGTTGACCACCCCCACGGTGGTGGTGAGGGCAAGACCTCCGGTGGTCGCCACCCGGTCAGCCCCTGGGGTCAGAAGGAAGGTCGTACTCGTGCTCCCAAGAAGGCGAGCAACAAGTACATCGTCCGCCGCCGCAAGACGAACAAGAAGCGCTAAGGACGGGTTGAGATGCCTCGTAGCTTGAAGAAGGGGCCTTTCGTCGACGACCACCTCATCAAGAAGGTGGACGTCCAGAACGAAGCCGGCACCAAGAACGTCATCAAGACCTGGTCCCGCCGCTCGATGATCGTCCCGGCGATGCTGGGCCACACGATCGCGGTGCACAACGGCAAGACCCACATCCCGGTGTTTGTCACCGAGTCCATGGTCGGCCACAAGCTCGGCGAGTTCTCGCCGACGCGCACCTTCCGGGGTCACGTCAAGGACGACCGGAAGTCGAAGCGCCGCTAGTCAGCGGGGTGTGAATGATCATGACAAACACTGAAGGGACAACCATGGAAGCCAGGGCCCAGGCGCGGTACATCCGCGTCACGCCCATGAAGGCCCGCCGCGTGGTGGACCTCATCCGTGGCATGGACGCCACGGAGGCTCAGGCGGTCCTGCGTTTCGCCCCGCAGGCCGCGAGCGTGCCGGTCGGCAAGGTGCTGGACAGCGCCATCGCCAACGCCGCGCACAACTACGACCACACCGACGCCGACAGCCTCTTCATCTCCGAGGCCTACGTCGACGAGGGTCCGACCCTGAAGCGGTTCCGTCCGCGCGCCCAGGGCCGTGCCTACCGGATCCGCAAGCGGACCAGCCACATCACCGTGGTCGTCAGCAGCAAGGAAGGAACCCGGTAATGGGCCAGAAGGTAAACCCGCACGGGTTCCGGCTCGGCATCACCACCGACTTCAAGTCGCGTTGGTACGCCGACAAGCTGTACAAGGACTACGTCAAGGAAGACGTCGCCATCCGTCGGATGATGACGTCCGGCATGGAGCGCGCC
This sequence comes from Streptomyces seoulensis, assembly GCA_013364255.1. Classification (GTDB taxonomy): domain Bacteria; phylum Actinomycetota; class Actinomycetes; order Streptomycetales; family Streptomycetaceae; genus Streptomyces; species Streptomyces similanensis. The sequence goes on from CP054936.1 coordinate 5,753,251, forward strand.
GGCATCTCCAAGGTGGAGATCGAGCGCACCCGTGACCGCGTGCGGGTGGACATCCACACCGCTCGTCCGGGCATCGTGATCGGCCGCCGCGGCGCCGAGGCCGACCGCATCCGCGGTGACCTCGAGAAGCTCACCGGCAAGCAGGTGCAGCTGAACATCCTCGAGGTCAAGAGCCCGGAGACGGACGCTCAGCTGGTGGCCCAGGCCGTCGCCGAGCAGCTGTCCTCCCGTGTCTCCTTCCGTCGTGCCATGCGCAAGAGCATGCAGGGCACGATGAAGGCGGGCGCCAAGGGCATCAAGATCCAGTGCGGCGGCCGCCTCGGCGGCGCCGAGATGTCCCGCTCGGAGTTCTACCGCGAGGGCCGTGTGCCCCTGCACACGCTCCGCGCGAACGTGGACTACGGCTTCTTCGAGGCCAAGACGACCTTCGGCCGCATCGGTGTGAAGGTCTGGATCTACAAGGGCGACGTCAAGAACATCGCCGAGGTCCGCGCCGAGAACGCTGCGGCCCGTGCGGGTAACCGCCCGGCCCGTGGCGGTGCCGACCGCCCGGCCCGTGGTGGCCGCGGTGGCGAGCGGCGCGGTCGCAAGCCGCAGCAGCAGTCGGCCCCCGCCGCCGAGGCCCCCAAGGCCGAGGCTCCGGCCGCTGCCGCTCCGGCTGAGAGCACCGGAACGGAGGCCTGACCGACATGCTGATCCCCCGTAGGGTCAAGCACCGCAAGCAGCACCACCCGAAGCGCCGTGGTCAGGCCAAGGGCGGTACGACGGTCGCGTTCGGCGAGTACGGCATTCAGGCCCTCACGCCGGCGTACGTGACCAACCGCCAGATCGAGGCGGCCCGTATCGCGATGACCCGCCACATCAAGCGTGGTGGCAAGGTCTGGATCAACATCTACCCGGACCGCCCGCTCACGAAGAAGCCTGCCGAGACCCGCATGGGTTCCGGTAAGGGTTCTCCGGAGTGGTGGATCGCGAACGTTCACCCGGGTCGGGTGATGTTCGAGCTGTCCTACCCGAACGAGAAGATCGCCCGTGAGGCGCTGACCCGTGCGGCCCACAAGCTGCCGATGAAGTGCCGGATCGTCAAGCGCGAGGCAGGTGAAGCGTGATGTCGGCCGGTACCAAGGCGTCCGAGCTGCGCGAGCTGGGCAACGAGGAGCTTCTTGGCAAGCTCCGCGAGGCCAAGGAAGAGCTGTTCAACCTCCGTTTCCAGGCGGCGACGGGCCAGCTCGAGAACCATGGCCGTCTGAAGGCGGTCCGCAAGGACATCGCGCGGATCTACACCCTGATGCGCGAGCGTGAGCTGGGCATCGAGACGGTGGAGAACGCATGAGCGAGAACAACGTGACTGAGCAGAGCACTGAGCGCAACGCCCGCAAGACGCGCGAGGGTTACGTCGTCAGCGACAAGATGGACAAGACCGTCGTCGTCGCCGTCGAGGACCGCGTCAAGCACGCGCTGTACGGCAAGGTCATCCGCCGTACCAACAAGCTCAAGGCGCACGACGAGCAGAACGCCGCCGGCGTCGGTGACCGCGTCCTCCTGATGGAGACCCGGAAGCTGTCGTCCAGCAAGCACTGGCGTGTCGTCGAGATCCTCGAGAAGGCCAAGTAAGCAATTCCCGCAAGGGGATGGCTCAAGCAGGATTCCTGCGGGGCATCCCCCGCGGGACAGTTCCGCCAGGCTCCGGGGGCCGCTCGGTGAGCGGCCCCCGGGGAACCGGCAGACAAACAGGAGATAGACGTGATCCAGCAGGAGTCGCGGCTGCGTGTCGCCGACAACACTGGTGCGAAGGAGATCCTTTGCATCCGTGTGCTCGGTGGCTCCGGTCGCCGCTACGCGGGTATCGGTGACGTCATCGTCGCCACCGTCAAGGACGCGATCCCCGGTGGCAACGTGAAGAAGGGTGACGTCGTCAAGGCGGTCATCGTTCGCACCGTCAAGGAGCGCCGCCGTCCGGACGGCTCGTACATCCGCTTCGACGAGAACGCCGCCGTCATTCTGAAGAACGACGGCGACCCTCGCGGCACCCGTATCTTCGGCCCCGTGGGCCGTGAGCTGCGCGAGAAGAAGTTCATGAAGATCATCTCCCTCGCGCCGGAGGTGCTGTGAGCATGAAGATCAAGAAGGGCGACCTGGTTCAGGTCATCACCGGTAAGGACAAGGGCAAGCAGGGCAAGGTCATCGCGGCCTACCCCCGCGAGGACCGCGTCCTGGTCGAGGGTGTCAACCGGGTCAAGAAGCACACCAAGGCCGGCCCGACCGCCAGCGGTTCCCAGGCCGGCGGCATCGTGACCACCGAGGCCCCGATCCACGTCTCCAACGTCCAGCTGGTCGTGGAGAAGGACGGCGACAAGGTCGTCACGCGCGTCGGTTACCGCTTCGACGAGGACGGCAACAAGATCCGCGTTGCCAAGCGGACGGGTGAGGACATCTGATGGCTACCACCACTGCCCCGCGTCTGAAGCAGAAGTACCGCGACGAGATCGCCGGCAAGCTGCGTGACGAGTTCAAGTACGAGAACGTCATGCAGATCCCCGGTCTCGTCAAGATCGTGGTCAACATGGGTGTGGGCGACGCCGCCCGCGACTCCAAGCTGATCGAGGGCGCCATCCGCGACCTCACCACGATCACCGGCCAGAAGCCGGCGGTCACCAAGGCCCGGAAGTCCATCGCGCAGTTCAAGCTGCGTGAGGGTCAGCCGATCGGTGCCCACGTCACGCTCCGTGGCGACCGCATGTGGGAGTTCCTGGACCGCACCCTGTCGCTCGCGCTGCCGCGCATCCGCGACTTCCGCGGCCTGTCCCCCAAGCAGTTCGACGGCCGTGGCAACTACACCTTCGGTCTCACGGAGCAGGTCATGTTCCACGAGATCGACCAGGACAAGATCGACCGCGTCCGGGGTATGGACATCACCGTGGTCACCACGGCGACCAACGACGCTGAGGGCCGCGCGCTCCTTCGTCACCTCGGCTTCCCGTTCAAGGAGGCGTGAGCGAGATGGCGAAGAAGGCTCTGATCGCTAAGGCTGCTCGCAAGCCCAAGTTCGGTGTGCGTGGCTACACGCGCTGCCAGCGCTGCGGCCGTCCGCACTCCGTCTACCGCAAGTTCGGCCTGTGCCGCGTGTGCCTTCGTGAGATGGCTCACCGTGGCGAGCTGCCGGGCGTGACCAAGAGCTCCTGGTAACAGCCCACTTGGGTTGAAGCAGGACTCTCGGTAAGCAACCGGGGTCGGCAGGCGACCCATCCCCCATGCCTTAGGCTTGTGGGGTTGGGCGCCCGCCGCGCCCTAAACGACTTACTACGCCGTAGGTCCACCGCGCCGCACCCGTCCCGTCTCGGATCGGGGAGAGGGATGGCGCACCAGGAAACCCCGGCGAGAGAGGCCGAAGGCCAATTCATGACCATGACTGATCCGATCGCAGACATGCTTACGCGTCTGCGGAACGCGAACTCGGCATACCACGACTCCGTGACGATGCCGGCATCGAAGATCAAGTCGCACATCGCGGAGATCCTCCAGCAGGAGGGCTTCATCACCGGCTGGAAGACCGAGGACGCCGAGGTCGGCAAGAACCTCGTCCTCGAGCTGAAGTACGGCCCGAACCGTGAGCGCTCCATCGCGGGCATCAAGCGGATCTCCAAGCCCGGTCTCCGGGTGTACGCGAAGTCCACCAACCTGCCCAAGGTGCTCGGTGGCCTCGGCGTGGCGATCATCTCCACGTCGCACGGTCTCCTGACCGACAAGCAGGCCGGCAAGAAGGGCGTGGGTGGGGAAGTCCTCGCCTACGTCTGGTAGCGGAAGGGAACGGAGGAAACAGCTATGTCGCGTATTGGCAAGCTCCCCATCACGGTTCCCGCCGGCGTGGACGTCACCATCGACGGCCGTACGGTCAAGGTCAAGGGCCCCAAGGGCGAGCTGACCCACACCGTCGCCTCGCCGATCGAGATCGTCCGGGACGAGGACGGCGTTCTGAACGTCACCCGCCCGAACGACGAGCGTCAGAACAAGGCCCTGCACGGCCTGTCCCGCACGCTGGTGGCGAACATGATCACCGGCGTGACCCAGGGTTACGTGAAGAAGCTCGAGATCAGCGGTGTCGGTTACCGCGTGACGGCCAAGGGTTCGAACCTCGAGTTCGCTCTGGGCTACAGCCACCCGATCACCGTCGAGGCGCCCGAGGGCATCACCTTCAAGGTGGAGGCCCCCACCCGCTTCTCGGTCGAGGGCATCGACAAGCAGAAGGTCGGCGAGGTTGCGGCCAACATCCGCAAGCTGCGCAAGCCCGACCCGTACAAGGCCAAGGGTGTCAAGTACGAGGGCGAAGTCATCCGCCGCAAGGTCGGAAAGGCGGGTAAGTAAGCCATGGCATACGGGCAGAAGATCCTCAAGGGCGACGCCTACAAGCGCGCCGCGATCAAGCGCCGTCACATCCGGATCCGCAAGCGGATCTCCGGTACGGCGGAGCGCCCCCGTCTGGTCGTGACCCGCTCGAACCGCCACATCGTGGCGCAGGTGATCGACGACCTCAAGGGCCACACCGTGGCATCGGCGTCCACGCTGGACACGTCGATCCGCGGCGGCGAGGGCGACAAGTCCTCGCAGGCCAAGCAGGTCGGCGCCCTGGTCGCCGAGCGCGCCAAGGCCGCCGGTGTCGAGGCCGTCGTGTTCGACCGTGGTGGCAACCAGTACGCAGGTCGGATCGCGGCTCTGGCTGACTCCGCCCGCGAAGCCGGTCTGAAGTTCTGAGTCGCCCGTCGCGGCAGCGACTGATGTTGCTGCGAGCTAGCGGAAACAGAGAGAGGTAATTCCAATGGCTGGACCCCAGCGCCGCGGTGGCGGTGCCGGTGGCGGCGAGCGGCGGGACCGGAAGGGCCGTGACGGCGGCGCAGCTGCCGCCGAGAAGACCGCGTACGTTGAGCGCGTCGTCGCGATCAACCGCGTCGCCAAGGTTGTGAAGGGTGGTCGTCGCTTCAGCTTCACCGCGCTGGTCGTGGTGGGCGACGGTGACGGCACCGTGGGTGTCGGATACGGCAAGGCCAAGGAGGTGCCGGCCGCCATCGCCAAGGGTGTTGAGGAGGCCAAGAAGCACTTCTTCAAGGTCCCCCGCATCCAGGGCACCATCCCGCACCCGATCCAGGGTGAGAAGGCTGCCGGCGTCGTGCTGCTCAAGCCCGCGTCCCCGGGTACCGGCGTTATCGCCGGTGGTCCGGTGCGCGCCGTGCTCGAGTGCGCCGGCATCCACGACATCCTGTCGAAGTCCCTGGGCTCCGACAACGCGATCAACATCGTGCACGCCACGGTGGAGGCCCTCAAGGGTCTTCAGCGTCCCGAGGAGGTCGCGGCCCGCCGCGGTCTGCCGCTCGAGGACGTCGCCCCCGCGGCTCTCCTTCGTGCGCGTGCCGGGGCTGGTGCGTAATCATGGCGCAGCTCAAGATCACGCAGACGAAGTCCTACATCGGCAGCAAGCAGAACCACCGCGACACCCTGCGTTCCCTGGGCCTCAAGCGCCTGGGTGACGTGGTCGTCAAGGAGGATCGTCCCGAGTTCCGCGGCATGGTGCACACCGTCCGCCACCTCGTGACGGTCGAGGAGGTCGACTGATCATGGCGGAGCAGAACCCGCTCAAGATCCACAACCTCCGTCCCGCCCCGGGCGCCAAGACCGCCAAGACCCGTGTGGGTCGTGGTGAGGCGTCGAAGGGTAAGACGGCCGGTCGTGGTACCAAGGGCACGAAGGCCCGTTACCAGGTTCCGGAGCGCTTCGAGGGTGGCCAGATGCCCCTCCACATGCGTCTCCCGAAGCTGAAGGGCTTCAAGAACCCGTTCAAGACCGAGTACCAGGTCGTGAACCTCGACAAGCTCACCGCGCTCTACCCCGAGGGCGGCGAGGTCACGGTCGAGGACCTGGTGGCCAAGGGCGCCGTTCGCAAGAACAGCCTGGTCAAGGTCCTGGGCCAGGGCGAGGTCTCCGTGGCGCTGCAGGTGACGGTCGACGCCGTCTCCGGCTCCGCCAAGGAGAAGATCACCGCCGCCGGCGGCACTGTCACCGAGCTCGTCTGATTCCCTCAGGCGTCTCGATGACGTAGACGAACCCGACCGGGGATGCCTCACAATGAGGTATCCCCGGTTGGTCGTTCCATGGGGGGCATGGTCGCCGGTAAGGTGGCCTGCACTGTTCTTTTTCGTCGAACCTCAAGACCCGTCACCCTGACGCACTTGCGCGGGGGTCGCAGGAGGCACCGTGCTCACCGGCTTCGCCCGGGCGTTCAGGACGCCCGACCTGCGCAAGAAGCTGCTCTTCACGCTCGGCATCATCGTGGTGTACCGCGTCGGTACCCACATCCCGATCCCGGGCGTCAACTACAAGGCCGTCCAGACGTGTGTGACCGAGGCCTCCGGCAACCAGGGTCTCTTCGGTCTCGTCAACATGTTCAGCGGCGGCGCGCTTCTGCAGATCACCGTCTTCGCGCTGGGGATCATGCCGTACATCACGGCGAGCATTATCCTGCAGCTGCTGACCGTGGTGATCCCGCGCCTCGAAGCCCTCAAGAAGGAGGGCCAGGCCGGCACCGCGAAGATCACCCAGTACACCCGGTACCTGACGGTGGCGCTCGCGATCCTGCAGGGCACCGGCCTGGTGGCCACCGCCCGCAGCGGCGCCCTGTTCAACGGCTGCTCGGTCGCCGGCAACATCGTCCCGGACCGCGCGATCTTCACCACCATCACGATGGTGATCTGCATGACCGCGGGCACCTGCGTGGTCATGTGGCTCGGTGAGCTGGTCACCGACCGCGGCATCGGCAACGGCATGTCGATCCTGATGTTCATCTCGATCGCCGCCACCTTCCCGTCCGCGCTGTGGGCCATCAAGAAGTCCGGCAAGCTGGCCGACGGCTGGATCGAGTTCGGCACCGTCATCCTGGTCGGCCTGGTCATGGTCGGCCTGGTCGTCTTCGTCGAGCAGGCCCAGCGCCGTATCCCGGTGCAGTACGCCAAGCGGATGATCGGCCGCCGGTCCTACGGCGGTACGTCCACGTACATCCCGCTCAAGGTGAACCAGGCGGGTGTGATTCCCGTCATTTTCGCCTCGTCGCTGCTCTACATTCCGGCGCTCGTCGCGCAGTTCGCCGGTGGCAACGCGGGCTGGAAGACGTGGGTCACCCAGAACCTGACCAAGGGCGATCACCCGCTTTACATCACTTTGTACTTCTTGCTCATCGTGTTCTTCGCGTTCTTCTACGTGGCGATCTCCTTCAACCCCGAGGAAGTCGCGGACAACATGAAGAAGTATGGTGGCTTCATCCCGGGCATCCGGGCTGGCCGACCGACCGCTGAGTACCTCTCGTACGTGCTCAACCGGATCACCTGGCCGGGTTCGCTGTACCTGGGTCTGATCGCTCTCGTACCGACGATGGCGTTGGTTGGCTTCGGGGCAAGCCAGAACTTCCCGTTCGGCGGCACGAGCATCCTGATCATCGTGGGTGTCGGCCTGGAGACGGTGAAGCAGATCGAGAGCCAGCTCCAGCAGCGCAATTACGAAGGGTTCCTCCGCTGATGCGAATCGTCCTCGTCGGGCCGCCGGGCGCCGGTAAGGGAACGCAGGCCGTACGCCTTGCCGAGAAGCTGTCGATCCCGCACATCTCCACGGGTGACCTGTTCCGCGCCAACATCAGCGGGCAGACGGAACTGGGCAAGCTCGCGAAGTCCTACATGGACGCCGGCGAGCTCGTACCCGACGAGGTCACGATCGCCATGGCGAAGGACCGCATGGAGCAGCCGGACGCCGAGGGCGGCTTCCTGCTGGACGGCTTCCCGCGCAACGTCTCGCAGGCCGAGGCGCTGGACGAGCTGCTGACCGGCGAGAGCATCACGCTGGACGCGGTGCTCGACCTGGAGGTCTCCGAGGACGAGGTCGTCAAGCGGATCGCCGGCCGGCGCATCTGCCGCAACGACTCCAGCCACGTCTTCCACGTGACGTACAGCAAGCCGAAGCGGGAGGGCGTCTGCGACGTCTGCGGCGGCGAGCTGTACCAGCGCGACGACGACCACGAGGACACCGTGCGCAAGCGGCTGGAGGTCTACCACTCGCAGACCGAGCCGATCATCGACTACTACAAGGCGCAGGGCCTGGTCGTGACGATCCCGGCGCTCGGCCCGGTGGACGAGATCACGCGGCGCGCGCTGGAGGCGCTCAAGCGCGAGGACGCCACCCAGTAGCCCGCAGTGCGTCGGGCGCAGCCGCGGTTCCCGCTCGGGGGCCGCGGCTGAGCTGTGGGCGGGGAGTACTCGCCCACGGGGCGCCGGACGCCCCCGTATCGTTGTAGTAGCCGAGCGCTGTAGCAGCCGAGCCCGTCTCCGGTCCAGAAAGGCCCCCGTCCCCATGGTGCAGATCAAGACCCCCGAGCAGATCGCCACGATGCGTGCGGCGGGCCTGGTCGTCGCCGCGATCCACGCGGCCACCCGGGAGGCGGCCGTGCCCGGGGCGACCACCAAGGACCTGGACCAGGTGGCCCGCAAGGTGCTCGCCGAGCACGGCGCCAAGCCGAACTTCCTCGGCTACGGCGGCTTCCCGGCGACCATCTGCACCTCGGTGAACGAGGTCGTGGTGCACGGCATCCCCTCCGACGACGTCGTCCTGAAGGACGGCGACGTGATCTCCATCGACTGCGGCGCCATCGTGGACGGCTGGCACGGCGACGCGGCGTACACCGCCTTCGTCGGCTCCGGCCACGCCCCGGAGCTGATCGAGCTGTCCCGGGTGACCGAGGAGTCGATGTGGGCCGGCATCGCGGCCATGAAGCTCGGCAACCGCCTGGTCGACGTCTCCCGCGCGATCGAGACGTACATCCGCCGCCAGCCCAAGCCGGGCGGCGGCCGCTACGGCATCATCGAGGACTACGGCGGCCACGGCATCGGCACCGAGATGCACATGGACCCGCACCTGCTGAACTACGTCGAGCGCCGGCGCGGCAAGGGCCCCAAGCTGGTCCCCGGCTTCTGCCTGGCCATCGAGCCCATGGTCTCCCTCGGCACCCCGAAGACGCGGGTGCTGGAGGACGAGTGGACGGTCATCACCACCGACGGCACCTGGTCCTCGCACTGGGAGCACTCCGTCGCCCTGACCGAGCAGGGTCCCCTGGTCCTGACCGCCCCCGACGGCGGCCGCGCCAAGCTGGCCGAGTACGGCGTCACGGCCGCGCCGGACCCGCTCGCCTGACCGACCGCCCTGCCTTGCCCCTGGCCGGCGTTCGCCGAGCCCGGCGTCACGGCCGCGCCCGATCCGCCGGCATAACGATCTCCGGCGTGGGGCAGGCTTCCCCGATTCGTGTTTCCGGGTGCGCTGACGTAGACTGACTCGTCGGCTCTCGTGCACCCGCATGTCCGCATGCGCCCGTAAGGGAAGCAGGAGAGTCGATCAAGGTAGTCGATTCGAAGGGCGAAGCGTGGCCAAGAAGCAAGGTGCCATCGAGATCGAGGGCACTGTCGTCGAGTCTCTGCCGAACGCCATGTTCAAGGTCGAGCTCCAGAACGGCCACCAGGTCCTGGCACACATCAGCGGCAAGATGCGTATGCACTACATCCGCATCCTCCCTGACGACCGGGTCGTGGTGGAGCTGTCTCCGTACGACCTGACGCGTGGCCGGATCGTCTACCGGTACAAGTAGATCTTGCCCCAGGTTCCGTGTTCCACACGGGGCTGCCGGCAACTGACCCGGAGAACCTCACCCAATGAAGGTCAAGCCGAGCGTCAAGAAGATCTGCGACAAGTGCAGGGTGATCCGCCGTCACGGCCGGGTCATGGTCATCTGCGAGAACCCGCGCCACAAGCAGCGCCAGGGCTGACGCACGACCGACCGCACCCTCTGCACCTCTATCGCAGAGTTTCGCGCGACGCGAGCTGAATATGTTCATACGCAGGTCCCGAGCGGCGTGACTGTCCGCTCGACACCCCCGGTTCGGAGGCCGGGGACCCAGTTCGTACCTCGTACGGCGGCTGGGAACCGGTCCTGTGGAAGACCTCCGAAGATCAACTGGAGCCATTGAATGGCACGCGTTTCCGGTGTCGACATCCCGCGCGAAAAGCGCGTGGAGGTCGCCCTCACCTACGTGTTCGGCATCGGCCGGACCCTGTCCCAGGCGACGCTGGCTGCCACCGGCATCGACCCCAACACCCGCGTCCGCGACCTCTCCGAGGAGCAGCTCGTCGCGATCCGCGAGTACGTGGACAGCAACATCAAGACCGAGGGTGACCTCCGTCGCGAGATCCAGGCCGACATCCGCCGCAAGGTCGAGATCGGCTGCTACCAGGGTCTGCGGCACCGCCGCGGTCTGCCCGTCCGCGGTCAGCGCACCAGCACGAACGCCCGTACCCGCAAGGGCCCGCGTCGCGCCATCGCCGGCAAGAAGAAGCCGGGCAAGAAGTAGTCCGCAGCGGACTCGCCGTCCAGCGGTCTTCGCTGTAGGACCGACCACCTCCCGTAGGAGAAGACATGCCCCCCAAGGGACGTCAGGGCGCTGCCAAGAAGGTGCGCCGCAAGGAAAAGAAGAACGTCGCTCACGGCCACGCGCACATCAAGAGCACGTTCAACAACACCATCGTTTCGATCACCGACCCGAGCGGCAACGTGATCTCCTGGGCCTCCGCCGGCCACGTCGGCTTCAAGGGCTCCCGGAAGTCCACGCCGTTCGCCGCGCAGATGGCCGCCGAGTCGGCCGCCCGCCGCGCCCAGGAGCACGGCATGCGCAAGGTCGACGTGTTCGTGAAGGGTCCGGGTTCCGGTCGTGAGACCGCGATCCGTTCGCTTCAGGCCACCGGTCTCGAGGTCGGCTCCATCCAGGACGTCACCCCGACCCCGCACAACGGCTGCCGCCCGCCGAAGCGTCGTCGCGTCTGACCTCGCTTCACAAGGCTTCTCGGGCGGTACGGCTCCTTCGGGCCGTGCCGCCCGTACCCTTGCAGTACAAGTCGGGCGTCAAATAGCGGGCGCCCCTGACTGAAGGATTCACTCCATGCTGATCGCTCAGCGTCCCTCGTTGACCGAAGAGGTCGTCGACGAGTTCCGCTCCCGGTTCGTGATCGAGCCGCTGGAGCCGGGCTTCGGCTACACCCTCGGCAACTCCCTGCGCCGTACGCTCCTCTCCTCGATCCCGGGTGCGGCGGTCACGTCCATCCGCATCGACGGCGTCCTGCACGAGTTCACCACCGTGCCGGGTGTCAAGGAGGACGTCACCGACCTGATCCTCAACATCAAGCAGCTGGTCGTCTCCTCGGAGCACGACGAGCCGGTCGTGATGTACCTGCGCAAGCAGGGCCCGGGTCTGGTCACCGCCGCCGACATCGCGCCCCCGGCCGGTGTCGAGGTGCACAACCCCGACCTCGTCCTCGCCACGCTCAACGGCAAGGGCAAGCTGGAGATGGAGCTGACCGTCGAGCGCGGTCGCGGCTACGTCTCCGCCGTGCAGAACAAGCAGGCGGGCCAGGAGATCGGCCGTATCCCGGTCGACTCCATCTACTCGCCGGTGCTCAAGGTCACATACAAGGTCGAGGCCACCCGAGTCGAGCAGCGCACCGACTTCGACAAGCTGATCGTCGACGTCGAGACCAAGCAGGCGATGCGTCCGCGTGACGCCATGGCCTCCGCGGGCAAGACGCTGGTCGAGCTGTTCGGTCTCGCCCGCGAGCTGAACATCGACGCCGAGGGCATCGACATGGGTCCGTCCCCGACGGACGCCGCGCTCGCCGCCGATCTGGCGCTGCCGATCGAGGAGCTGGAGCTCACCGTTCGGTCGTACAACTGCCTCAAGCGCGAGGGCATCCACTCCGTGGGTGAGCTGGTCGCCCGCTCCGAGGCCGACCTGCTCGACATCCGCAACTTCGGTGCGAAGTCGATCGACGAGGTCAAGGCGAAGCTGGCCGGTATGGGCCTCGCGCTGAAGGACTCGCCCCCCGGGTTCGACCCGACCGCCGCCGCCGACGCCTTCGGCGCGGACGACGACGCGGACGCGGGCTTCGTCGAGACCGAGCAGTACTGAGCCCGGGACCGACGGTCCGACTCCGGGGCTGAACAGCCCCGGATCTCCGACAGGCGACCGCCTGCTCGGATACTGACCCCGGTACCTGACACGGCCGGGGCAGACACCTAGGAGAAACACCATGCCGAAGCCCACCAAGGGTGCCCGTCTGGGCGGCAGCGCCGCGCACGAGAAGCTGCTCCTCGCGAACCTCGCGAAGGCGCTCTTCGAGCACGGCCGCATCACCACCACCGAGGCGAAGGCCCGCCGCCTGCGCCCGTACGCCGAGCGTCTGGTCACCAAGGCGAAGAAGGGCGACCTTCACAACCGCCGCCAGGTGCTCCAGGTCATCTCGGACAAGGGCATCGTCCACACGCTCTTCACCGAGATCGGCCCGCGGTACGAGAACCGTCCCGGTGGCTACACCCGCATCACCAAGATCGGCAACCGCCGTGGCGACAACGCGCCCATGGCCGTCATCGAGCTGGTCGAGGCGCTGACGGTGCAGCAGAACGCCGTGGGTGAGGCCGAGGCCGCCACCAAGCGCGCGGTCAAGGAGTCCGACGAGGCCAAGGCCGCGGAGACCACCGAGGCTCCGGCCGAGGAGGCCGCTGCCGAAGAGTCGAAGGACGCGTAAGCGTTCTGCCGGGGACTGCCGGCCTGCGGCTGCGGCCCCGCCGTGGCCGGTCGCGCAGTTCCCCGCGCCCCTTGAGGGCGTTGGCGGGCCCGTTCCTTTTCAGGGACGGGCCCGCTTTTCGTGCACCTGAGAGGATTCCCGTGTGAGTGACGAAGTACAGCCCGGGCAGGTCCGTATCCGGCTCGACCTGTCCTACGACGGTTCCGGCTTCCACGGCTGGGCCAAGCAGGCCGGCGGCAGGCGGACCGTGCAGGGGGAGATCGAGGACGCGCTGCGCACGGTCACGCGGTCCCAGGAGACGTACGAGCTGACCGTCGCCGGGCGGACCGACGCGGGGGTGCACGCGCGGGGCCAGGTGGCGCACGTGGACCTGCCCGAGCAGGTGTGGCGCGAGCACCACGAGAAGCTGCTCAAGCGGCTCGCCGGGCGGCTGTCCCGCGATGTGCGGGTGTGGGCCCTGCGGCCCGCCCCCAGCGGCTTCAACGCCCGTTTCTCGGCCGTCTGGCGCCGCTACGCCTACCGCGTCACCGACAACCCTGGCGGCGTCGACCCGCTGCTGCGCGGGCACGTCCTGTGGCACGACTGGCCGCTCGACGTGGCCGCCATGAACGAGGCGGCCCGCCATCTGCTGGGCGAGCACGACTTCGCCGCGTACTGCAAGAAGCGCGAGGGCGCGACTACCATCCGCACCCTCCAGGAGCTGAGCCTTGAGCGCGGCGCCGACGGGATCGTCACGGCGACCGTGCGCGCGGACGCCTTCTGCCACAACATGGTGCGCTCGCTGATCGGCGCGCTGCTGTTCGTCGGCGACGGCCACCGCGCTCCCGACTGGCCCGGGAAGGTGCTGGCGGCGGGCGTGCGGGACTCGGCCGTGCACGTGGTGCGGCCGCACGGGCTGACCCTGGAGGAGGTCGGCTACCCGGCCGACGAGCTGCTGGCCGCGCGCAGCCGCGAGGCCCGCAACAAGCGGTCCCTGCCGTCCGCCGGCTGCTGCTGAGCCGCCGCTGACACCCGGTGACGGTACGGGTGCGGTCGGCCGGGGAACTCGCCGGTGCACCCGCGGCGCCGTACGGCTCGGCGGGGACGTACGGCGAGAGGGGCTGATCCATGCGGCTCACCGTCATCGGCACCGGGTATCTCGGCGCCACGCACGCCGCCTGCATGGCGGAGCTGGGACACGAGGTGGTCGGCCTGGACACCGACGCCGGCCGGCTCGCGGCGCTGCGGGCGGGGCGGGCGCCGTTCCACGAGCCGCGGCTGGCCGAGCTGGTCGCCCGGCACACGGCGAGCGGCCGGCTGCGGTTCACCGCCTCCTACGAGGAGGCCGGCGCCTTCGGACAGGTGCACTTCGTGTGCGTGGGCACCCCGCAGCGCCGGGACGCGGAGGGCGCCGACCTCGCCTGCGTAGAGAGCGCCTTCGACGCGATCGCCCGGCACGCGCGCAAGGGCGCCCTGCTGGTCGGCAAGTCGACGGTGCCGGTCGGCACCGCGGCGCGGCTCGCCGACGCGCACCGGGTGGAGATCGCCTGGAACCCGGAGTTCCTGCGGGAGGGCTTCGCCGTCGCGGACACGCTCGCGCCGGACCGGCTGGTCCTCGGGGTGCGCACCGCGCGCGCCGAGCGGCTGCTGCGCCGGGTCTACGGCACGGTCCTGGCCGCCGGGACGCCGCTGGTCGTCACCGACTTCGCCACCGCCGAGCTGGTCAAGACGGCCGCGAACTCCTTCCTCGCCACCAAGATCTCCTTCATCAACGCGATGGCCGAGGTGTGCGAGGCGAGCGGCGGCGACGTGCGGCGGCTGGCCGAGGCGCTGGGGTACGACGAGCGGATCGGGCGGGCGTTCCTGCGGGCCGGGGTGGGGTTCGGCGGCGGGTGTCTGCCCAAGGACATCCGGGCCTTCGCGCACCGCGCCGCCGAGCTGGGCGTGGACCTGGGCTTCCTGCGCGAGGTCGACGCGATCAACATGCGCCGCCGGGACCGGGTGATCGCGCTGGCCCGCGAGGCGTGCGGCGGGAGCGTCCTCGGGGCGCGCGTGGCGGTGCTGGGCGCGGCCTTCAAGCCGGACTCGGACGACATCCGCGACTCGCCCGCGCTGAACGTGGCGGCGCGGCTGGACCTGGACGGTGCGGACGTGACGGTCTACGACCCCGAGGCGATGGACAACGCGCGCAAGGCGTTCCCGCTGCTCGGCTACGCGCTGTCGGCCGAGGAGGCGCTGCGCGGGGCGGAGCTGGTGCTGCACCTGACCGAGTGGCCGCAGTTCCGGGAGCTGGACCCGTGGCGGGCGGCCGCCCTGGTGCGGCGGCCGCGGATCGTGGACGGCCGGGGCGCGCTGGACGGAGAGCGGTGGCGGGCGGCCGGCTGGTGGTTCCGCGCCCTGGGCGGTCCGGCGCAGCCCCCGCCCGGGGCGGACGGCGCGACGACGCCTCCGGACCCGGCGGACGCGTAGGCCGGGGCCGGCCGGTCACGTGGGCCGGGGCCGGGGAGCGGCTGCCGCTGGATCGCGTCGCGGCGCACGGCCCCGTCGGCCGGTGCCGCCGGCCGCGCTCCGGCTGCGGGGCCACTTGCGGCGGGGCAGTCCGGCCGGATCGCCCGGGCGGCGGGGGTGGCGGGTGCGCTCGGCCGGGGTGTGTCGACCGGTGCTCGGCCGGGGGTGATGCGGCGCGGGGTGGGTTACTGGTTCGCGGCTGCCGAGGCCTGGGTCTCGCCGCGGCGGCGGATCTGGCCGAAGGCGAAGGCGGCGAGGTCGTCGCCGGTGCGGAAGACCTTCGTGTCCTTGGTGGTCACGTTCTTGTCGCCGGGGAAGCCGCTGATGGTGAAGTAGGCGTAGCGGCCGTAGGAGTTGGTGGTGGAGCGGCAGACCGCGCCGGAGCAGAAGGGCTTGACGCCGCCGCCGGTGAGCGGCCTGACGATGCTCTTCTTGTCGGCCTGGCCCTTGGCCGCGGTGGCCTGCGCCTCGGTGCCGAAGACCGCGACGCCGACCGTGGCCGTGACGCCGTCCTTGGTGTAGGTGGCGCGGATCAGCCGGGTGCAGCCGTTGGCGGTGAGGACCTTGGCGAGGGTGCCCTGGGCGGCCGAGGCGCAGTTCTTGGTGTCGGCCGTGGGGCCCTTCTTGTACACGTTCCCGGTCATGGTCAGCCGGGCGCCGGGGAAGAGGGTGTCCGGGCTGAGCGGGGCGGTGTCCTTCTTGGCGCTGGCTATGAAGTCCTTCGGGTCCAGCGGGGGCGGCGCGGTGGTGGGCGCGAAGGAGGGGGCCGCCGAGCCGCTGGGCAGCGTGGCGGTGGCGGACGGCTGGGCGGGGCCGCCGTGGGCGTCGTCGTCGCCGTCGGCGGACATCACGGCCACGGCGACGGCCGCGCCGACGGCGACCGTGGCCAGCACGCCGCCGCCGACGAACAGCAGCCGGCGCCGCTTGTTGCGGGTCTCCGACGCCTCGGCCAGCGCGGCCCAGTCGGGAGTCCCGTCGTCACCCCCGCCGTTCCACGGCTGCTGCGAGTGCGGTTTCCAGGGATCCCACTGGGACTGCGAGCCCCCCTGCCCAAAACTCATGGGGCGCATCTTAGACGCCGGTCGGGCGGGCGCCCCGCCCTGTGCGGGCCCGGGAAACGGGGGCCGGGGGCGTTGCGCACGATTGCGGCCGGTATGCGGCGGGCATGGGGTGGGGGCTTCGCGCCTCGGTGCCCCGTACACTGGGGCTGGAACACGCAGGGGACCGCGCCGGCCACCCCGTTTTGACCCCTGGAGGGCCGCGCAGGTACTCTGCATGTTCGTTGTGTATTGGCTTGGCTCTTCTCACGGACCCGGCCCTTACACCGGTCCACCGGGCCGATGACCAGCGACCAGCACGCGGTTTGCGTCACCGCTGTGCGGTCACGGCTGTCGTGATCGTCTTCGGTGACCTTGTCAGGACCATTCACTGAAGAAGCGAAGGCTACGAACCGTGCGTACGTACAGCCCCAAGCCCGGCGACATCACGCGCCAGTGGCACGTCATCGACGCCCAGGACGTCGTCCTCGGCCGTCTGGCGACCACCGCTGCCACCCTTCTGCGGGGCAAGCACAAGCCGATCTACGCGCCGCACGTCGACGCTGGTGACTTCGTCATCATCATCAACGCGGACAAGGTGCACCTCTCCGGCAACAAGCGGACCCAGAAGATGGCGTACCGCCACTCCGGCTACCCGGGCGGTCTGCGGTCCGTCCGCTACGACGACCTCCTGGCGAACAACCCGGAGAAGGCCGTCGAGAAGGCCGTCAAGGGCATGCTGCCCAAGAACTCCCTCGGCCGTCAGATGCTCTCGAAGCTGAAGGTCTACAAGGGTGACCAGCACCCGCACGGCGCCCAGCAGCCGGTGCCGTTCGAGATCACCCAGGTCGCGCAGTAAGTCCGGCCACCCCCTAAGCCTGAAGAGAATCTGAGGAGAATCGTGGCCGAGACCACTGCCGAGCAGCCGCTCGAAGAGCTTGACATCGACAGCTACACCACCGAGTCCGAGGTCCCCGTCGAGGGTGAGTACACCTCGGAGTCCCTGGCCTCCCGCTTCGGCGAGCCGCAGCCGGCCGCCGGCCTGGGCCGCCGGAAGAACGCCATCGCCCGCGTCCGGATCGTCCCGGGCACCGGCAAGTGGAAGATCAACGGTCGCACCCTCGAGGACTACTTCCCGAACAAGGTGCACCAGCAGGAAGTCAACGAGCCCTTCAAGGTGCTGGAGCTCGAAGGCCGTTACGACGTCATCGCCCGGATCTCCGGTGGCGGTGTCTCCGGTCAGGCCGGCGCCCTGCGTCTCGGTGTCGCCCGCGCCCTGAACGAGGCCGACGTCGACAACAACCGCGGCGCGCTCAAGAAGGCCGGCTTCCTCAAGCGCGACGACCGTGCGGTCGAGCGCAAGAAGGCCGGTCTGAAGAAGGCCCGCAAGGCTCCGCAGTACAGCAAGCGCTAAACAGCGGCTGCCTGCGGACAGGCCTACTCCGAACGCCCCGGCGGCACGCCACTGTGCCACCGGGGCGTTCGTTTATCACAGGGCTTGGGCGTATAACGGCACAAGGTGCTCAAACGCTGGTGTGATCGGATGCCGAGACGCCGAGACGCCGGGATGCCGGGAGGCCGGACACACCGGCACGGCTTCACGAACTGACGCTTTCTCAGGAGGACAAGTGGGACGACTCTTCGGCACGGACGGCGTGCGCGGTGTCGCCAACGCGGACCTGACCGCCGAGATGGCGCTCGGCCTCTCCGTCGCCGCGGCGCACGTACTGGCCGAGGCGGGCACCTTCGAGGGGCACCGTCCGAAGGCGGTCGTCGGCCGCGACCCGCGCGCCTCCGGTGAGTTCCTGGAGGCGGCCGTGGTGGCCGGCCTGGCGAGCGCGGGCGTGGACGTGCTGCGCGTCGGCGTGCTGCCGACGCCCGCGGTGGCGTACCTGACCGGCGCGCTCGGCGCCGACCTCGGTGTGATGCTGTCGGCCAGCCACAACGCGATGCCCGACAACGGCGTCAAGTTCTTCGCCCGCGGCGGCCACAAGCTCGCCGACGACCTGGAGGACCGGATCGAGAAGGTCTACGAGGAGCACCGCACCGGCGCTC
Organism: Streptomyces seoulensis; assembly: GCA_013364255.1. Classification (GTDB taxonomy): domain Bacteria; phylum Actinomycetota; class Actinomycetes; order Streptomycetales; family Streptomycetaceae; genus Streptomyces; species Streptomyces similanensis. Next base: position 5,771,481 of record CP054936.1, read on the forward strand.
CCTGGGACCGTCCCACCGGCTCGGGCGTCGGCCGCGTACGCGACTACGACGAGGGCTTCGACCAGTACGTCGCCCACCTCCTGGCCGCCCTGCCGAACCGTCTCGACGGGCTGAGGATCGTGCTGGACGAGGCGCACGGCGCCGCCGCGCGGGTCTCGCCGGAGGCGTTCCAGCGGGCCGGCGCGGAGATCGTCACCATCGGCGCCGAGCCGGACGGCCTCAACATCAACGACGGCTGCGGCTCCACCCACCTGGGCAAGCTGAAGGCCGCCGTCGTCGAGCACGGCGCCCACCTCGGCATCGCGCACGACGGCGACGCGGACCGCTGCCTGGCCGTGGACCACACCGGCGAGGAGGTCGACGGCGACCAGATCCTCGCCGTGCTCGCGCTGGCGATGCGGGAGCGTTCCGCGCTGCGCTCCGACGCCGTCGTCGCGACCGTGATGTCGAACCTGGGCTTCAAGCTGGCCATGGAGCGCGAGGGCATCCACCTTGTGCAGACCGCCGTCGGTGACCGCTACGTCCTGGAGGAGATGAAGGAGAAGGACTACGCCCTCGGCGGCGAGCAGTCCGGGCACGTCATCATCCTCGACCACGCCACCACCGGCGACGGCACGCTGACCGGTCTGCTGCTGGCCGCCCGGATCGCCCAGAGCGGCCGTACGCTGCGGGACCTGGCGTCCGTGATGGAGCGCCTGCCGCAGGTCCTCGTCAACGTCCCGGACGTGGACAAGTCGCGGGTGAAGACCTCCGCCGACCTGGCCGCCGCCGTGAGTGAGGCCGAGCGCGAGCTGGGGGAGACCGGGCGGGTGCTGCTGCGCCCCTCCGGCACCGAGCCGCTGGTCCGCGTCATGGTCGAGGCCGCCGACATCGAGCAGGCCCGCACGGTGGCCGGCCGGCTGGCCGACGCGGTGAAGTCGGCGCTGGGCTAGCGGCCGCCGCCGGACCGGCCCCGGCCGTCCCGGCCGCCTCTCACGACGCGCCCCGGCGGACGCCCGCCGGGGCGCGGTCGCGCTGTCTGGACCAGAGGAGTTTCTGGACGAGCAGGGTGAGGGCGCCGGCCAGGACGATGCCGAACAGGTTCAGCAGCAGCTGCGTGGTGGAGCCCCGGGTCTGCGCGGTGTCGCCGTAGGCGAGCGCCACGGCCGCGTTGGCGGCGGCCGGGACGGTGGTCACGGAGATGGCGACGCCGACCAGGGCGCCCGACTTGGCCGAGGTCAGGGAGAGCGTTCCGGCGGCGCCGGCGAGGACCGCCACCACGAAGGAGAACGCGTCGGGGGCGTAGACGAAGTTGGTGTTGGGGCGCGCTCCCTCCAGCTTGGCCTTGCTGAACAGGCCGAGCGCGTCCATGACGAGGCTGAAGCCGACGGTCACCGCCATCGCCAGCGCGAAGCCGGCCAGCAGGGCGACCAGGGAGCGCAGGGCCAGCCGTGGCGCCCCGCGCACCAGGGCCGTGCTGATCCCGGCCAGCGGCCCGAACTCCGGTCCCACCGCCATCGCCCCGACGATCAGCACGGCGTTGTCGAGCACCACGCCGCAGGCGGCGATCATGGTGGCCAGCGTGATGAACGCCAGATAGGTGACCGACAGCGTCGACTCCTCGTGGGTGGCCTCCGTCAGCTCCTCCCACAGCACCGCGTCCGCGGCCTCGCCCGGCGCCTCCCGCTCGGCCTCCTCGGCCCGCTTCGACAGCGACAGGTCGATGCTCTCCACGGCGATCGAACCGGCCTGGTCGATGCCCAACGCCCGCAGTTTGCCCAGTAGTTCGTCGGCCGCCTCGCGGGCGATGTCGCACATGACCACGTCCCCCGACGGGTCGCGGGCGGCGCCCGGCAGCACCACCAGATGGGCGGTGCCGACCGTTTCGCGCACCTCGGCGACCACGTCGTCGGTCCGGTCCGCGGGGGTGATCAGTCGCAGATGCAGCATGGAGGGCAGCGTAGACGCCCCCGCGCGGCCGGTCCCCGGTCAGAGCTTGCGCAGGCTGAGCCGCTGCACCTTGTGGTCGGGGCCCTTGCGCACCACGAGCGTGGCGCGGCCCCGGGTGGGCGCGATGTTCTCCACCAGATTGGGCTTGTTGACGGTCCGCCACATGGTGCGGGCGTAGTCGAGCGCCTCGTCCTCGGACACCTGGGTGTACTTGCGGAAGTAGGAGGACGGGTCCTGGAAGGCGGTGTCGCGCAGCTTGCGGAACCGGTTCAGGTACCAGCGCTCGATGTCCTCGGTGCGCGCGTCGACGTACACGCTGAAGTCGAAGTAGTCGGCGAGGCCGACCCGGGTGCGGCCGTCGGTGCCGGGCAGGGCGGGCTGGAGGACGTTGAGCCCCTCCACGATCAGGATGTCCGGGCGGCGCACGGTGAGCTTCTCGCCGGGGACGATGTCGTAGATCAGGTGGGAGTAGACCGGGGCGGTGACCTCCCGCTTGCCGGCCTTGATGTCGGCGACGAACCGGGTCAGCGCCCGGCGGTCGTACGACTCCGGGAAGCCCTTGCGGGACATCAGCCCGCGGGTCTCCAGTTCCCGGGTGGGCAGCAGGAACCCGTCGGTGGTGACCAGTTCGACCCGGGGGTGTTCGGGCCAGCGGGACAGCAGCGCCTGGAGCAGCCGGGCGACGGTGGACTTGCCCACCGCGACCGACCCGGCGACGCCTATCACGAACGGGGTGCCCGACTGGGAGCCCTGTTCGCCGAGGAAGGTGTTCAGCGCGCCGCGCAGTTCGTCGGTGGCGCCGACGTAGAGGTTGAGCAGGCGGGACAGCGGCAGGTAGATGTCGCGGACCTCGTCGAGGTCGATGACGTCGCCCAGGCCGCGCAGCCGTTCCACCTCCTCGGCGGTCAGCGGGAGCGGCGTCTTGTCGCGCAGCGCGCTCCACTCGGCTCGGGTGAGGTCGACGTAGGGAGTCGCCTCCGGCTTGGACCGGTGGGCGCTCCGGGGCGTCGAGGGGACCGGTGAGATCACAGTCCATTGTTAACGGACTTTGAACGGGGCGGGAGGTGGGGTGCGTCACGCGGGGCGGGCGGGCCGTGCGGACGGACTGTGCGTCGGCTGTGAAGATCACGTGGGCGTCACGGTCGGGTACCGGGTGGTGACATGATGATCATCTTTTGGGCGGCCGCACGTAAAGTGCGTGCAAAGCACCGCGGAGGCCGTCCGCGGCCGGTAGAGAAAGAGCTTCCACTCGTGAGATCCCCCGTGGTGCGCCGGACGGCGCTCGCCGCGTCCGCCGCCGCCCTCGCCCTGTTCGCCACCGCCTGCGGCGGTTCCTCCGACGAGGGCGACAAGGGCGCCGACGGCAGGACCGCCCAGGCGGACAAGTCCGCCTCCGCCGCGCCGGCCACCACGAAGCCGCTGTCCGCCGCCGAGCTGGAGAAGGCCGCGCTGGCCCAGACGGACGTCAAGAGCGGCAAGGTCGTCACCAAGCTGCCCGCCACGGACGACATCGCCCAGGACAAGGTCAAGACGGACAAGGCGGCCTGCGCGCCGCTCGGCCTGCTCCAGGTCGGCTCCTACGCCGGCAAGCCCGCGGCGAGCGTGAAGCGGTCCTGGACCGGCGACGCGAAGAAGCCCGAGGCCGGCGCGAGCGCCGAGGACAGCATGATCGCCGCCCTCGACCGGGCGAAGGTCGTGCTCACCCTGGCCTCCTACGCGGACGGCGGCGCCGAGCAGGCGATGAAGGATCTGACGAAGGCGGCCGCGGACTGCGCCGGCGGCTTCTCCTTCACCGCGGACGGCGAGACGACCAAGGTCGCCAAGGTCGCCGTCACCGCCGCCCCGCAGGGCGCCGACGAGGCGCTGGCCCTGACCTCGACGGTGGACGCCGAGGGCGACAAGTTCCCGGCGAAGAGCGTCGTCGTCCGCAAGGGCGCGACCCTGGCCTACTTCCCCGCCGTGAACATGGCCTCGGCCGCCAGCGGCAAGGACTGGGCCTTCCCCACCGAGATCGTGGACGCGCAGCTCGCCAAGCTGAAGTGACGGCGCGGGGCGGCCGCGTGGCGTAGCGCGGTCGCTCGGCGCGCGGCGGCCGTCCGGAACGGGGCGGTCGCCGGGAATTCCCGCCGGGGCGTTCGTACCCCGGTGGGAATTTCCGATTTCGGGCACACGGCGGCCGGTTTCGCGGCCTGACGGGCCGTAGGCTGCGGTGCCATGTGCGGAATCGTGGGATACGTGGGGTCGCAGTCGGCACTCGAAGTCGTGATGGCCGGACTGAAGCGGCTGGAATACCGGGGCTACGACTCGGCCGGCGTCGCCGTCCTCGCCGACGGCGGGCTGGCGGCGGCCAAACGGGCCGGCAAGCTGGTCAACCTGGAGAAGGAACTGGTCGACCGGCCGCTGCCGACCGGCTCCACCGGCATCGGGCACACCCGGTGGGCCACCCACGGCGGCCCCACCGACGCCAACGCCCACCCGCACCTGGACAACGCCGGCCGGGTCGCCGTCGTCCACAACGGCATCATCGAGAACTTCGCCCTGCTCCGCGCCGAGCTGGCCGAGCGCGGGCACGAGCTGTCCTCCGACACCGACACCGAGGTCGTCGCCCACCTGCTCGCCGAGGAGTTCTCCGGCTGCGCCGACCTGGCCGAGGCGATGCGGCTGGTCTGCCGCCGGCTGGAGGGCGCGTTCACGCTGGTCGCGGTGGACTCCGACGAGCCCGACGTGGTCGTGGGCGCGCGCCGCAACTCCCCGCTGGTGGTGGGGGTCGGCGAGGGCGAGGCCTTCCTCGCCTCGGACGTCGCCGCGTTCATCGCCCACACCCGCTCCGCGATCGAACTGGGCCAGGACCAGGTGGTGGAGCTGCGCCGGGACGGGGTGACGGTCACCGGGTTCGACGGGCAGCCGGCCGAGGTCCGCCCCTACAACGTCGACTGGGACGCGGAGGCCGCCGAGAAGGGCGGCTACGACTACTTCATGCTGAAGGAGATCGCCGAGCAGCCCAAGGCGGTCGCCGACACGCTGCTGGGCCGGATCGACGCGGCCGGGAACCTGACGCTGGACGAGGTCCGCATCTCCGCGGCCGAGTTGCGCGAGATGGACAAGGTCGTCATCGTCGCCTGCGGCACGGCCTTCCACTCGGGGCTGATCGCCAAGTACGCCATCGAGCACTGGACCCGCATCCCGTGCGAGGTCGAACTCGCCAGCGAGTTCCGCTACCGGGACCCGATCCTGGACGCGCAGACGCTGGTCATCGCCATCTCCCAGTCCGGCGAGACCATGGACACGCTGATGGCGCTGCGGCACGCCCGCGAGCAGGGCGCCAAGGTGCTGGCCATCTGCAACACCAACGGCTCGACGATCCCCCGGGAGTCGGACGCGGTGCTGTACACGCACGCCGGTCCTGAGGTGGCGGTCGCCTCCACCAAGGCGTTCCTGACCCAGCTGGTGGCCTGCTATCTGGTCGCGCTGTACCTGGGGCAGGTGCGGGGCACCAAGTGGGGCGACGAGATCCGGGCCGTCATCCGCGACCTGTCGCGGATCGGCGGGGCGGTGGAGCGGGTGCTGGAGACCATGGAGCCGGTGCGCGCGCTGGCGCGGTCGCTGGCCGGCAAGGACACGGTGCTGTTCCTGGGGCGGCACGTGGGCTATCCGGTCGCGCTGGAGGGCGCGCTGAAGCTGAAGGAACTCGCCTACATGCACGCCGAGGGGTTCGCGGCGGGCGAGCTGAAGCACGGGCCGATCGCGCTGATCGAGGAGGACCTGCCGGTCGTGGTGGTGGTGCCGTCGCCGCGCGGGCGGTCGCTGCTGCACGACAAGATCGTCTCCAACATCCAGGAGATCCGGGCCCGGGGCGCCCGGACCATCGTGATCGCGGAGGAGGGGGACGAGGCGGTGGAGGCGTACGCGGACCACCTGATCCGGATCCCGGTGACGCCCACGCTGCTCCAGCCGCTGGTGGCCACGGTGCCGTTGCAGGTGTTCGCCTGCGAGCTGGCCACGGCGCGCGGCAACGAGGTGGACCAGCCCCGCAACCTGGCCAAGTCCGTGACGGTCGAGTAGACCGACCGGAGGGTGGGGCGGGGCGGCTCGGGTCGGCCCGGCGGCGGGCGGGTGACGGGCCGTAAGGTGCTCGGCATGAGCATCATCGGGGTCGGGATCGATGTGGCCGAGATCGATCGGTTCGCCGCGTCGCTGGAGCGGACGCCCAATCTGGTCCGCCGGCTGTTCGTGGAGCGGGAACTGCTGCTGCCCAGCGGGGAGCGGCGGGGCATGGCCTCGCTGGCGGCGCGGTTCGCCGCCAAGGAGGCCGTCGCCAAGGCCCTCGGCGCGCCGCCCGGACTGCTGTGGACCGACGCCGAGGTGTACGTCGAGGACAACGGGCGGCCCCGGCTGCGGGTGAAGGGGTCCGTCGCCGCGCGGGCCGCCGAACTCGGGGTGCGGTCGTGGCACCTCTCGCTCAGTCACGACGCGGGCGTCGCCTCCGCCGTCGTCATCGCCGAGGGCTGACCCGCCGGAGCCCCCCGGCGCCTCCCTGCGGCCCCGCCCGGATCAGCCGCCCGCCGGCTCGCCGCCCACCAGGCGGAACGCCAGCACCGTGGCGTCGTCCTGCATCCGGTGGTCGGTGAGCCGGTCGACCAGACGGCGGGCGTAGGCGTCCAGTGCCTCGTCGCCCGGCGGGATGCCGTCTCGGGCGCCGTCCTGTGCGGCCCGCACCAGGCGGGACGCGTCGCGGTCCAGGTCCGAGCCGCGGCGCTCGATCAGGCCGTCCGAGTACAGCAGCACCACGTCGCCGGGGCGCAGCGCGGTCTCCGCCGCCGTGTACGTCTCGTCCGGCAGGACGCCCAGCGGCATGCCCGGCCCGCCCGGCGGCGGATCGAGCAGGCGGGCCGTCCGGTCGCGGATCAGGATCGGCAGCGGGTGGCCCGCGCAGGTCCAGCGCAGCAGCGCGCGGCCCGGGTGGTAGCGGGCGACCACCGCCGTGGCCGTGGACTCCGCGCCGTCGTCGCAGGCGACCAGGTTCAGCCAGCCCGTCAGCTCCTCCACGGCCTCGCCGGTGAACGCCAGCCCGGCCAGCGCGTAGCGCAGCTTCGCCATCAGGGTGATCGCGTCGAGACCGTGGCCGCGGGCGTCGCCCAGCGCGATCAGCACCTGGCCGGTCGGCAGGATCCGGGTCTTGTACCAGTCGCCGCCCACCCGTGCGGTGCGGCCCTCGGGGCGGTAGACGGCGGCCGCCTCCACGTCGTGGCCGCCCAGTTCGGCCGGGAACCGGGGCACGATGGCGTCGCGCAGGCGTTCGGCCACGTCGGCGACCGCGTCCGCCCGCTCCCGCTGCGCCCGCGCCTCCTGCATCGCCTGTTCGGCCAGCGTGCGGCTGTGCACGTCGGAGGTGACGTCCCGGCACACGGCGCGCAGCGTCCACACCGGGCCGAGCTGGGGCCGCACGGGTTCGGCGATGAACCGCAGGACGCGCGGGTGCGGGGTGGCCAGGCGCAGTTCCAGGTCCACGACCTGCCGCTCGCGCAGCACCACGTCGTGCACCGCCTGGTAGAGCGGTTCGCGGCTGTCCGGGGTCAGCATGCGGCCCAGTTCGAGCAGGTCCGGCAGGGGCTGCGAGGCGGCGAGCCCGAGGACCTTGTCCAGGCCGGTGGCCTCCACGGTGCCGTCGCCCAGGTTCCACTCGGCCCAGCACACCCGGGCCAGGTTCTGCGCGGCCTCGGCCATCCGGGCGCGGGCCTTCTCCCCGCGTTCCCAGGTGACCAGCAGCAGGTCGCCGAAGGGCGCGACGCGCACCTCGCTGCTCAGCCGCACCGCCCGTCCGTCCGGGCCGGACAGCGACCACTCGGCGGACTCGGGGCCCTGCGGCCGCCGGGTGCGGTGCGCCTCGGCGAGCATCCGGGGCACGGGGGTGTCGGCCAGGTTGGGGAAGCGTTCGAACAGCGGCACGGTCCCGGTGTGCGGCGGCAGGGCGCCGGGCGGGAAGTGGCTCTCCGCGTACCGCCGCGCGGTGACGTTGTGGCCCACGTAGCAGAAGTCGGCGATTCCCCCCGCCTCGTCCAGGGCCGGGAGAATCACCATCGCCGCGAGCGGCAGGGCGTCCAGCAACTGCCAGACCGGGGGCTCGGGGACCTTCAGGGGCGCGGCGGGGGCGCGCGATCTGCGGCGCCGCTCCTCCTCCGCGGACTCCACCGGGCAGACGGGGACGGCGTGCGCGGCCACGTACTGGCCGATGCGGAAGCGCTGCTCGGTCAGCAGCAGCTCCAGTGCCTGGAGCCAGCGGCCGTCTTGCCCGCCGGGGCCCGCGCCGACGGCGCCCGACGCCTCGGCCGGGCGCACCTCGTCCGTCCCGACCGGTTCGTCCTTCATGTCCGTGCGGGTCCCTTCTCTCGTCCCGTCCCGCTTCCCCGGTTTCCTCCCGTCGTCGCCGCCCTCCGCGGCTGCCGGGTTCCCCGGCGGGGCGGGTCCGCACCTGGAAGTGGAATCTCCCCTTCCATAAATGGTGCGGGGCCTGCCGGGTTCCCGCGCGGCATCCGGCGGATGCGGGGCAGACTCGACCGCATGCGTACCGCGTACAGCGTTGAAACGATCAGGACAGCAGAGCGCGCGCTGATGGCGCGGCTCCCCGACGGCGCCCTCATGCAGCGCGCCGCCGCCGGGCTCGCCGCCGCCTGCGCGGATCTGCTCGGGCGCGTCTACGGCCGCCGGGTGGTGCTGCTGGTGGGCAGCGGGGACAACGGCGGCGACGCCCTGTACGCCGGGGCCCGCCTCGCCCGGCGCGGCGCGGGCGTCACGGCGGTCCCGCTCGCCGGCGACCGCGTCCACTGCGGCGGCCTCGCCGCGCTGCGCCGGGCCGGCGGCGTCGTCGTTCACCCGGATGCCGCAGGAGAGGCCGTCGACCGGGCCGACCTCGTCGTGGACGGCATCGTCGGGATCGGCGGCACGGGCGGCCTGCGCGCCGACGCCGCGCCGCTGGCCGAGCGCGCCGCGCGCTCCGGCGCCGCCGTCGTCGCCGTGGACCTGCCCAGCGGGGTCGAGGCGGACAGCGGGGAGGTGCGCGGCGACGCCGTCCGCGCCGACCTCACCGTCACCTTCGGCGCCCACAAGCCGGCCCTGCTGATCGACCCGGCCCGCGAGCACGCCGGCACGGTCCGCCTGGTCGACATCGGCCTGCGCCCCGAACTGCCCGCCGACCCCGAGCTGGAGGCGTTGCAGCACGCGGACGTGGCCGCGCTGCTGCCGGCGCCGGCCGCCGAGAGCGACAAGTACCGCCGGGGCGTCGTCGGCATCGCGGCCGGCTCGGCCCGCTACCCCGGCGCGGCCGTGCTCGCCGTCTCCGGCGCGCTGCGCGGCGGCGCGGGGGCCGTACGGTACGTCGGCCCGGCCGGGGAGGCGGTCCTCGCCCGGTTCCCCGAGACGCTGGTGTCCGACCGGGGGCCGCACGAGGCGGGCCGGGTGCAGGCCTGGGTGGTGGGGCCGGGCGCCGGGGACGACGCCGGTACCGTCGCCGAGGTGCTGGCGACGGACGTGCCCGTGCTGCTCGACGCGGACGGCCTGCGGCTGGCCGCCCGCGACGCCGTACGCGCCCGCAGCGCGCCGACGCTGATGACCCCGCACGCCGGTGAGGCCGCCGCCCTGCTCGGCGTGGCCCGCGAGGAGGTGGAGGCGGCCCGGCTGTCCGCCGCACGGGAACTGGCCGCGCGCTATGGCGCGACGGTCCTGCTGAAGGGCTCGACCACCCTCGTCGCCGACCCCGACGGCGGCCCGGTGCGGGTCAACGCGACCGGCACGCCCTGGCTCGCCACGGCCGGCAGCGGCGACGTCCTGTCCGGCCTCGCCGGCTCCCTGCTCGCCGCCGGCCTGGCCCCGCGCGACGCGGGCGGCGTCGCCGCCTACCTGCACGGCCTGGCCGGCCGCCTCGCCGCCCACGGCGCCCCGATCGCCGCCCACGACATCGCCGAGACGATCCCGTCGGCCTGGCGCGACGTACACGACTGAGGCCGCCGATTTCAACGCGTACGACGGGCAGGCCCAGTCTGTCGGGAAACGGCGGCCCGTCGATGACATCCACGAAGCCTTCCTCAGCCTCGCTTGCAGCATGAGCTGCTGGCGACGGCTGAAAAGGCTCCGGCCGCGTTAACCGTGGGCGTCCCGCGCGGCGCTGAAACCGCGATCGTGGATCACCGGGAAGAACTGCTGTGTGGTGGTGATCCAGTCGTCGATGTCGGCGTGAGACGACCTGATGGCGCCGATCAGCGCCTCGATCACGTCCAGCTTCGGCTTGCAGACGTTCAGGCTGAGCTCATCCATCGACACCTCTCGGTACGGCATGACCAGCTGCCACCAGAACCGCATGAGGAAGCGGCATTCCTGCGGGTCACGGTCGTCGGCGAGGCGACCATGAATGATCTTCTGTACGAGCCGCCGCTGCTCATCATCACGAAAGCCGTTGTTGAGGTCAGTCAGGGTCACGTCCGGACAGTAGCAACCACGTTCGCCAACGCCCCGGGTGCGCCCTCAAGACCGCCTGGAGCATTCCGCAAGGGGTTCTGAGCCACTCACTCCCTGCACCAGGACGAAGAACACCCCGCGTCCGTCATGGACGCGAGGTGTTCCTCGTCAGTCGGGTCAGAGCTTTTCGAGTGCCTTGAGCAGCTTGATCAGAAGCTCCGGGTCCGCTTCGGGGAGCAGGACGTTCAACGGCTTTTTGGCCTCCCTCTGCGGCAGGCTTGGAAGCTGGGCATCCAGCGCCAGCTCGGCCCAGACCACCTTGCCCCCGGACTTCGGGAAGAAGTGCCCGACGTGCAGAGCCAAGGCCTCCACGATGAACAACCCCCTTCCGCCTTCGGCCCACTCCTCCACACCGGTCTTCGCTTGGACGGGCGGTTCTTCGGAGCTGTCCCACACCTGAATGGTCACCGAGTGAGCACGACCGTAGAGGGTGATGTGGAGCAGCTGTACATCTTCAAGCTGTGCCCAGGCCGGCGCGGGCGACGCCACCCCTGTGGCCTTGACGGCGTTGGTCACCAACTCCGAGACGACCAACTCGGCGTTGTCCACGAGGTGGGGAGCATTCCACTGTCGTAGCGTGTGCGCAGCGAAGAGGCGCGAGCAACTGACGGCCGTTGCTGTCGCGGCAAGGCGAATGTGTGAAACGAGTGTGCTCATCGCGACCTCGCGTCCAGCAGCACGTCCAGCGAAGCCACTTCGGCGTCAGTGGCTTGGGTGGGCCGGGTCACGGCGGCGCCTTCGGCGTTCACGAGGCGTCCGTTTCCGGTGTGCCGACGTCCACGGAGGGCAGCGCCAACTCGAACCACACACTTTTGCCGATGACGTGAGGGCTCACACCCCATCGGTCGGCGATGGCGGCAACGACGACCAGGCCGCGTCCGTACTCACGGGGTGAGCCGTCGAGCGAGGTCGATCGCACGGTGCGAGGCCGGCCGGTAGCCGCGTCGCGAACATCCACGCGGAGCCGGTCGTCCAGTAGGCGGTAGGTCACATGCACCTGACTGCCGCGTCCAGTGGTGCCGTGGATCACCGCGTTCGTGATCAGTTCGGAGACGAGCAGGGCCAAATCGTCAGCCAGCTCGGGGTGTTGCCACTTGTCGGCTAACGCCCTGGCGTCAGCGCGCACGGCCCGAACAACCGGTCGTTGCCGCCGGTACCGCGCCTGCTCCGTCCTCTGGACAGTCAATTTGCCCCCTTCGATCGGATACGAGCGGTGGTCTCGTGGCCCGAAGCGTGCAACCTCAGAGTCACGACTCTTCACAGTGAGTACTCTGCACCTTGCGCCTATCAAAGTGTCAGGTCCCTACTTTGGGGAGTGGTCGTGGACTGTTGCCGCCGCCGTGCGCGGGCGGCACACTTGACCTGCACGAAGAAGCAGAGGAGGGGGTGCTGCCGTGCCCACCAACAGCAACCCGACGATCCGTCAGCGCCGTTTGGCCAGGCGACTTCGAGAGCTGCGGACGGCTGTCGGGTTGACGCATGCCGACGCCGCCAAGGTGCTCGGATCGGCCGAATCAAAGATCGGCCGCATCGAGAACGCTCAGTCCGGCATCCGCCTTCCGGATCTTCGCGCCTTGATGGACGCCTACGACGTCACCGACCCCGCCGAGCGCAACGAGATCGAATCGCTGTCGCGTGAGGCCAAGCGGAAAGGTTGGTGGTCGCGTTACACGAACGCGGTCGACTCGGCGTATGCCGCATACGTCGCCGTGGAGTGGGACGCGGCAGAGCTGTACAACGTCGAAACCAACTTGGTTCCCGGCCTTCTTCAGACGCCGGAATACACCCGGGCGCTCATTGAGCTACAGGTGCCGGACGCCACCCGTGAGCATGTCGAAACGCAGATCAACGTGCGCCGTGAGCGACGGAAGGTACTCACGCGAGACACTCCGTTGCAGCTCTGGGTGATCATCGCGGAGAGCGTCCTGCATCACCGCGTCGGTTCGCAAGAGGTCATGAAGGCCCAGCTCGAAGCGCTGGTGGAAGACAGCAGGCGATCGAACGTCCAGCTCCAGGTGCTGCCTCGGGAAGATCCCATGAACGCCTGCCTTTTCGGGCCGTTCGTCATCATGAGCTTTCCCGTGTCGAGCGAGACGGACATCATTTACGCCGAATCGCCGACCAGTACCCTGTACTACGAGGAGCCGGCGGACGTCGACACCTACACCACACTCTTCCGGCGCTTGAACATGGCCGCAGCGAACGTCAGCAATTCACGGGCGCTCATCATGGACGCCATAAAGGAAATGGAATAAGACGGTGAAGCCATACATTCAGCGTGCCTCGGTTGCTGGACTGGAGTGGATGAAGTCTTCGTACTCGGGCAACAACGGAAACTGCGTGGAAGTCGCCGTCCTCCCCACCGATGGCCGGGCGCTGCGTGACAGCAAGAACCCGGACGGCCCGGCGCTGGTGCTGTCCACCGCCGAGTTCAGCGCCTTCGTCCAAGGCGTCAAGGACGGTGAGTTCGAGCGGCTGTAGCTGCCGCCCACGTCCCGAAGCGCTGAGCTGTGGTGCCGCACCACCCCCCACACGCCCGCCGCGCCATAACGCCCCCCGCGCCCTCTGAGACACTGGGGGCGCGATGAACGAGACAGCACACCCGCGGACGGCCCCGCTGCGCGCCCGCGCCGAGATCGATCTGGCCGCTCTGCGGGCCAACGTGCGGGCCCTGCGCGAACGGACGCCGGGCGCGGCCCTGATGGCCGTCGTCAAGTCCGACGCGTACGGACACGGCGCCGTCCGGTGCGCCCGCGCGGCCGTCGCCGCCGGCGCCACCTGGCTCGGCACCGCCACGCCCGAGGAGGCGCTGGCGCTGCGCGCCGCCGGGCTCGCGCCCGAGCAGGTGCGCGTCCTGTGCTGGCTGTGGACGCCGGGCGGGCCGTGGCGCGAGGCGATCGAGGCCGACGTGGACGTGTCCGTGAGCGGACTGTGGGCGCTGGCGGAGGTGCGCGAGGCCGCGCGCGCCGCCGGGCGGCCCGCGCGGGTGCAGCTGAAGGCCGACACCGGCCTCGGCCGCAACGGCTGCCAGCCCGCCGACTGGCCGGAACTCGTCGCCGAGGCGCTGCGCGCCCAGGCCGAGGGGCTGATCCGGATCACCGGTCTGTGGTCGCACTTCGCCTGCGCCGACGAGCCGGGCCACCCCTCCATCGCCGCGCAGCTCGACCGGTTCCGCGAGATGCTCGCGCACGCCGAGGAGCACGGCGTGCGGCCCGAGGTGCGGCACATCGCCAACTCGCCCGCCGCGCTCACCGTGCCCGACAGCCACTTCGACCTGGTGCGCACCGGCATCGCCCTCTACGGCATCTCGCCCGCCCCCGAGCTGGGCGTCCCGGCCGACTTCGGGCTGCGGCCCGTGATGACGCTGTCCGCCTCGCTCGCCCTGGTCAAGCACGTGCCCGGCGGCCACGGCGTCAGCTACGGCCACCACTACGTCACCCCGGGCGAGACCACCCTCGGCCTGGTCCCGGTGGGCTACGCCGACGGCGTGCCGCGCCATGCCTCCGGCACCGGGCCCGTCCTGGTCGGCGGCAAGTGGCGCACCGTCGCGGGCCGGATCGCGATGGACCAGTTCGTGGTGGACCTCGGCGGCGACGAACCCGAGGCGGGCTCGCGCGCCGTGCTGTTCGGGCCGGGCGACGAGGGCGAGCCCACCGCCGAGGACTGGGCGCAGGCGGCGGGCACCATCGCGTACGAGATCGTCACCCGCATCGGCGCCCGCGTCCCCCGCGTCTTCGTGGACGAGGAGGACCCGGCCGACGCGGAACGCCCGGAACAGGGGGAGACCGGGGCAGACGGGGAAGAAGGCCGGGAGCGCCGTACGGCGTAGCGCGGTGGTCCGTGCGGCGCGGCCGGGTCCCGGACGCCGCCGCGGCCTTGAACACCAGGACGTCACAGCGACGGCACGACGAGGAGCGGTACGTGAGCGAGAGCAGTGCGGCGGCGGCCGTGGCCTCCACCGCAGGGGCGGGCGGCTGGCGCCGGGCGACCGGTATCGCGGGGGCGGCGATCGGCGTGATGGCCGCGGGCGCGGCGGCCACCGTGGCCGTCGAACGGATGACCGTGGGCCGGGGCATGCGCAAGAAGGCCCGGCTCGCCCTGGACGCGGCGGGCCCGTACGGCACCCTGCGCGGCGCCCCGGGCACCGCGTACGCCGACGACGGCACCGAGCTGTACTACGAGGTGGACGAGGCCGCCGGCGCCGACGCCACGGACGACGCGACCGGCGCCGCGGCCCTCGGTCCGCGCCGCCGCAGGCTCTTCGGCCGCAGGGCCCCGGCCCCGGTCACCGTGGTCTTCAGCCACGGCTACTGCCTCGGCCAGGACTCCTGGCACTTCCAGCGCGCGGCGCTGCGCGGCGTGGTGCGGACCGTGTACTGGGACCAGCGCAGCCACGGCCGGTCCGGGCGGGGCGTGGCGCAGCTCAAGGACGACGAGCCGCTGACCATCGACCAGCTCGGCCGCGATCTGAAGGCGGTGCTGGACGCGGCCGCGCCCGAGGGGCCGATCGTGCTGGTCGGGCACTCCATGGGCGGCATGACCGTGATGGCCCTGGCCGCCCAGTACCCGGAGCTGATCCGGGAGCGGGTGGTGGCCACCGCCTTCGTCGGCACCTCCTCCGGCCGGCTCGGCGAGGTCAACTTCGGGCTGCCGGTGGCCGGCGTCAACGCGGTGCGCCGGGTGCTGCCCGGCGTGCTGAAGGCGCTCGGGCAGCGCGCCGAACTGGTGGAGCGGGGCCGGCGGGCCACCGCCGACCTGTTCGCCGGGGTCATCAAGCGCTACTCGTTCGCCGGCCGCGACATAGACCCGGCCGTCGCCCGGTTCGCCGAACGGATGATCGAGTCCACGCCGATCGACGTGGTCGCCGAGTTCTACCCGGCCTTCACCGACCACGACAAGACCGCGGCGCTCGCCCTCTTCGCGGGTCTGCCGGTGCTCGTGCTGGCCGGGGTGCAGGACCTGGTCACGCCGAGCGAGCACAGCGAGGCCATCGCCGGCCTGCTGCCCGAGGCGGAACTCGTCCTGGTCCCGGACGCCGGCCACCTGGTGATGCTGGAGCACCCGGAGGTGGTCACCGACCGTCTCGCCGACCTGCTGACCCGGGTGGGCGCGGTCCCGGCAGGCACTACCGTGGGCACTTATGGAAGCACCAGCGGCACCGCACAACCCGGCTGACCCCCACTCCGTCGAGCTCACCGTCAACGCGCCCGAGCAGATGCGCGAACTGGGCCACCGGCTCGCCAAGCTGCTGCGCGCCGGCGACCTGGTGATGCTCAGCGGGGAGCTGGGCGCGGGCAAGACCACGCTGACCCGCGGGCTCGGCGAGGGACTCGGGGTGCGCGGCGCGGTCACCTCGCCGACCTTCGTGATCGCCCGGGTGCACCCCTCGCTCGGTGACGGCCCGCCGCTCGTCCATGTCGACGCCTACCGGCTCGGCGGCGGCCTCGACGAGATGGAGGACCTGGACCTCGACGTCTCGCTGCCGGACTCGGTGGTCGTCGTGGAGTGGGGCGAGGGCAAGGTCGAGGAGCTGACCGACGAACGGCTCCAGGTCCGCATCCACCGGGCGGTCGGCGACACCGCCGACGAGGTGCGGCACCTGACGGTGACCGGGATCGGCGGCCGGTGGGCGGCCGTGGACCTGACCGTGCTGGGCGCCTGAGGGCCCGGCGGGTCCTTGCGCGGGGCCTGTCGGGCGTGGTCACATGGTATCCAGCTCGTGGTTAGGGTTACCTAACCACGCCCGCCCCCGTCCTCCAGGAGGCGTCCATGTCGGCTGCCGAGAACCCGTCCCGGCCGTACCCGGCCTCCGGTGTGCGCATGAGCGACCTGCTGGCCTCCTGCGCCGCCGCCGCGGCCGTCTCCCGCCCGCCCCGGGCCCCGGAACCCGCGGACGCCGGCCCGGAGACCCGCTCCCGTACGCCGCGCCCGGGCGCCCACCGCGACGCCCGCACCGCCCGTGGGGACGCCCGCACCGCCCGTACGGCGCAGACGCACCGCGAAGCGGCGTAGCCCGTTCGGATGGCGTGGCCCTGTCGCCCTCTCGGATGCCGACGGCCTTCCGGTCATCGGATGCCGACGGCCTTCCGGTCATCGGATGCCGACGGCCTTCCGGTCATCGGATGCCGACGGCCTTCCGGTCATCGGATGACGACGACCTTCTGGCCGATCGTCGCGAACATCCACATCGCCTCGCCGTCCGCCCGCGACTCCCGCACGCCGCCCGTCTTCACCCCGGGGTCCGCGCCGTCCGTGTCCTCGTCGGGCGTGGACTGGTCGACCGCCGCGCTGAACCCGACGACCACGCCCCGCACGTCCGCGAAGCGCACCACGTGCTCCACGGGGACGCCGTCGGTCCCGGTGACCGCCTTCGACCGTGAGGTGACCGCGTAGGTCCCCGGCGCCGGGTCCACGCTGCCCGGGGTGACCTTGAAGGTGTTCTCCACCGTGCCGCCCGCGCTCACCAGCCACACCCGGTCGTCGTCCACCGAGTACACCACCCGCTCACCGGCGCCGGAGTGCGCGGGCAGCGCCGTGGGGTGCCGGCGGTCGCGGGGTGCCTTGGCGGCGCTCGCCGCCGGCGTCGCGCTCGGACCGGGCCGGCCGACCAGTTCCTCCGGGACGGAGGACTGCGCCTGGTAGGCGAGGAAGCCGACCGTGGCGAGCGCCGCCGCGGTGAGCCCGGCCACCCAACCCGCGCTGCTCCTTGCCACGGTTCGTCCGCCTTCGGATAGGTCTGCCAGTCGGTGTGCGGCTTGCGACCGTAGCAGCCGGAATGCGCGGGGCCCGGACGGCCGTGCGGGGCTCGCGGGAGCCGTAGGCTGTTTGCGTGCTCTTGCTCGCTCTGGATACCGCCACCCCCGCCGTCACCGTCGCCCTGCACGACGGAACGGCCGTCATCGCCTCAGCCAGTCAGGTGGACGCGCGCCGGCACGGAGAGCTGCTGCTGCCGGCCGTCGACCGGGTCCTCACCGAGGCCGGCCTGACGCTGGACGCCGTCACGGGCATCGTGGCCGGCACCGGCCCCGGCCCCTACACCGGGCTGCGCGTCGGCCTGATGACCGCCGACACCTTCGGCCTCGCGCTCGGCGTCCCCGTGCACGGCGTGTGCACGCTCGACGGCCTCGCCTACGCCGCCGACGTGCCCGGCCCCTTCGTCGTGGCGACCGACGCCCGCCGCAAGGAGGTCTACTGGGCGCGCTACGCCGACTCCCGCACCCGCCTCACCGACCCGGCCGTCGACCGGCCCGCCGACATCGCCGGCCAGGTCCGGGGCCTGCCCGCGGTCGGCGCCGGCGCGCTGCTGTACCCGGAGACCTTCCCGCAGGCGCACGAGCCCGAGCACGTGTCGGCCGCCGCGCTGGCCGCGCTCGCCGCCGAGAAGCTGGCCGCGGGCGAGGAACTGCCCGCGCCCCGGCCGCTGTACCTGCGCCGGCCGGACGCGCAGGTGCCCAAGAACTACAAGGTGGTCACCCCCAAGTGACCGGCGAGACGACCACCGCGGCCCCGGCGCCCGCGCTGCGCGAGATGCGCTGGTGGGACATCGACCCGGTGCTGGAGCTGGAGAAGGGCCTCTTCCCCGAGGACGCCTGGTCGCGGGGGATGTTCTGGTCCGAGCTGGCGCACTCCCGCGGCCCCGAGGCCACCCGGCGCTACGTCGTGGCCGAGCAGGACGGCCGGATCGTCGGCTACGCCGGTCTCGTCGCCACCGGCGACCAGGGCGACGTCCAGACCATCGCCGTCGCCCGCGACCAGTGGGGCACCGGCCTCGGCTCCCTGCTGCTGACCGAGCTGCTGCGGGCCGCGACCGCCTTCGAGTGCGCCGAGGTGATGCTGGAGTGCCGGGTGGACAACGTCCGCGCCCAGCGCCTCTACGAGCGCTTCGGCTTCGCCCCCATCGGCTTCCGGCGCGGCTACTACCAGCCGGGGAACGTGGACGCCCTGGTGATGCGCCTGACCGACCCCTCCACCTCCGTACAAGGAACCGAGATCCATGGCTGACCTCCGCGACGAGCCGCTCGTCCTCGGCATCGAGACCTCCTGCGACGAGACCGGCGTCGGCGTCGTGCGCGGCACCACCCTGCTGGCCGACGCGGTCGCCTCCAGCGTCGACGAGCACGCCCGCTTCGGCGGCGTCGTCCCCGAGGTCGCCTCGCGCGCCCACCTGGAGGCCATGGCGCCGACCATCGAGCGCGCGCTCAAGGAGGCCGGGGTCAGCGCCAGGGACCTGGACGGCATCGCGGTCACCGCGGGGCCCGGCCTGGCCGGCGCCCTGCTGGTCGGCGTCTCGGCGGCCAAGGCGTTCGCCTACGCGCTCGGCAAGCCGCTGTACGGCGTCAACCACCTCGCCTCCCACATCTGCGTGGACCAGCTGGAGCACGGCCCGCTGCCCGAGCCGACCATGGCGCTGCTGGTCTCCGGCGGCCACTCCTCGCTGCTGCTGTCCACCGACATCACCTCCGACGTGCGGCCCCTGGGCGCCACGATCGACGACGCGGCCGGCGAGGCGTTCGACAAGATCGCCCGCGTGCTGAACCTGGGCTTCCCCGGCGGCCCGGTCATCGACCGCTACGCCCGCGAGGGCGACCCGGCGGCGATCGCCTTCCCGCGCGGTCTGACCGGCCCGCGCGACGCCGCCTACGACTTCTCCTTCTCCGGCCTGAAGACGTCCGTGGCCCGCTGGATCGAGGCGAAGCGGGCGGCCGGCGAGGAGGTGCCGGTGCGCGACGTGGCGGCCTCCTTCCAGGAGGCGGTGGTGGACGTGCTCACCCGCAAGGCGGTGCGGGCCTGCAAGGACGCGGGCGTGGACCACCTGATGATCGGCGGCGGCGTGGCCGCCAACTCCCGGCTGCGGGCGCTGGCCCAGGAGCGCTGCGAGGCGGCCGGCATCCGGCTGCGCGTCCCGCGCCCCAAGCTGTGCACGGACAACGGCGCGATGGTGGCCGCCCTGGGCGCGGAGATGGTCAGGCGCAACCGCGCGGCCTCCGACTGGGACCTGTCGGCGGACTCGTCGCTGCCGGTCACCGACCCGCACGTGCCGGGCACCGCGCAGACCCACGCCCACGCCCACGCGCACGGCCACGACCATGTGCACGCGGTCGGCGAGGAGAACCTGTACTCGTGAGCGTGGCGTTGATGTGGGAGGCCCGCGCGGTCGCCGGCCGGGGCGAGGAGTTGCTGGCCTGGGTGCGGCGACAGCGGCTCGCCGAACGGCCCTCGCGACGCGAGGTGCTGCGCGCGCCGCAGGACCGGGTCCTCGTCATCACCTGGTGGGACGCGCCCTACGACGCCGAGCTGCCGGAACTTCCGGAGCCGGCCGCCGACTTGGTGACCCGGGCGGTGCATCGCTGGCGGTTCGAGGCGGTGCCGGAGGACCCGGAGCGCTGAGTGGCGCGGGGCCTTCCGCATGGTCTATGATCATCACACAGCAAGCGGGCAACACAGCAACGAAGCCCAAATGCCAGTGCGTTGGTGGTCCAAGGAAAGACGCCCCGCTTCCTGCGGGGAAATGCAGGTGCAAGGCCTGCCCGGCGCTCGATCAGACCCCGCCTCCGGTTCTTCCGGAGGCGGGGTCTTTCGTCGTACGGAGCCCTCCCGCACCACCGCCTCGCGAGCCCGCGTACTTGCGTCCGGGTCCCGGCGGACGGCCGGCCGGGACCCGGAACCAGGGGGCGGCTCAGCCGGCCGCCGACACCTCGGTCGTACAGCGCAGCCGCCGGTCGTGCCCCACCTCCCGCAGCGGGCCGGTCAGGGTCAGCCGGGCGGTGTGGCGGACGTCCGCCGCGCTGGCGGCCAGGCGCAGTTCCAGCACGCCCGGCTCGACCACCCTGCGGCCCGGGCGGTCGGTGAACGACGACAGGTCGGCGTGGAAGCCGAACGTCACCCGCGCCGACTCGCCGGCCGCCAGCTCCACCCGCTGGTAGCCGATCAGGCGCATGTCGGGGCGGGTCACCGAGGCCACCGGGTCGTGCAGATAGAGCTGGACGACCTCCGCGCCCGCCCGCTCGCCGGTGTTGCGGACGGTGACCGAGAGGGCGTAGGAGCCGTCCGTGCCGATCGCGGTGACCTCGTCGCCCGCGAAGGACTCCCAGACGAACCGCGTGTAGGAGCGGCCGTGCCCGAACGGGTACAGCGGCGTCGGGTCCAGGCTGCTGACCTCGCCGGCCAGGCCCAGCGGCGGCTGGAGGTAGGTCCAGGGCTGGCCGCCGGGGCCGCGCGGCACGCTCACCGGGAGCCGGCCGGAGGGGTTCACCCGGCCCGAGAGCACCCCGGCCACCGCCGGGCCGCCCTCCTCGCCCGGGAAGAACGCCTGCACCGCCGCGCCCAGGCGGCCGTCCCAGCGGCCGAGCGCGTAGGGGCGGCCGGTGAGCAGCACCAGGACCACCGGGACGCCGGTCGCCGCCAGCGCCTCCAGCAGGTCGCCCTGCACACCGGGCAGGGTCAGGTCCGCCACGTCGCAGCCCTCGCCCGAGGTGCCCCGGCCGAACAGGCCCGAGCGGTCGCCGAGCACCGCCACCACCACATCGGCCTCCGCGGCGCGCGCCACCGCCTCGGCGAACCCGGACACGTCCGTCCCGCTCACCCGGCAGCCCTCGGCGAACGTCACCTTGGCGTCCGGGAGTTCGGCGCGCAGCGCGTCCAGGACGGTGGGGATCTCGATGCCCAGGGGCGCTTCGGGGTGCTGGGCGCCGACGTGGGCGGGGAAGGAGTAGCAGCCGAGCAGGGCGAGCGGGTCGGCGGCGCGGGGGCCGACGACCGCGATCCGGAGGTCGGGGGCCAGCGGCAGGACGCCGTCCGGGTCGGTCAGCAGCACCACCGACTCCTCGGCCAGCCGGCGGGCCACGGCCCGGTTCTCCGGCGGGTCGAGGTCGAAGCCGTGGGCGGGCGGTTCGGGCGCCCAGTCGGCGTCGAGCAGGCCGAGTTCGCACTTCTGGAGCAGCACCCGGCGGGCCGCGCGGTCCACCAGGGACTCCGGGACCGTCCCGGCGCGCACGGCGGCCACCAGGTCGTCGCCGTAGCACTTGACGGTCGGCAACTCCACGTCGACTCCGGCGGCGAGGGCCAGCCGGCCCGCTCCGGCGGGGTCGTCCGCGACCCGGTGCAGGCTGTGGAGGAAGTCGACGCCGAAGTAGTCGGCGACCACCGTGCCGGTGAACCCCCACCGCTCGCGCAGGAGTGCGGTGAGCAGCTGCGGGTCGGCGGCGGCCGGGACGCCGTCGACCTCGTTGTAGGCGGCCATCACCGAGCGCGCGCCGCCCTCGCGCAGCGCCATCTCGAACGGCGCCAGCGTGACGTCGGCGAACTCGCGCGCCCCCGCCCGCACCGGGGCCAGGTTGCGGGCGCCGGCGGAGGAGGCGTACCCGGCGAAGTGCTTGAGGGTGGCGACGATCCCGGCCGACTGAAGGCCCCGTACGTAGGCGGCGGCGACGGTGCCGACCAGGTAGGGGTCCTCGCCGATGGTCTCCTCGACGCGGCCCCAGCGCGGATCGCGGACCACGTCCAGGACGGGCGCCAGGCCCTGGTGCACGCCCACCGCGCGCAGGTCGCGGCCGATGCGGGCGGCCATCGCCTCCACCAGCGCCGGGTCGAAGGACGCGCCCCAGGCCAGCGGCACCGGGTAGGCGGTCGCGCCCCAGGCGGTGAACCCGGCCAGGCACTCCTCGTGGGCGACGGCCGGGATGCCGAACCGGCCGGCCGCGGCGATCCGGCGCTGGGCGCGGGCCAGGGCCTGCGCGCCGAGCGCGGGATCGACGGGTGCGGTGCCGAAGGAGCGGGTGAGCTGGCCGAGGCCGCGGGTGATCAGCTCGTCCCAGTCGTGGTCGGTGTTCATGTGCTGCTGGTGCGGGGCGACGCCGTCGCCGTCCGTCGACGCGCCCACCCACACCCCGTACAGCTGGGCGGTCTTCTCCTCCAGGGTCATCCGGGACAGCAGGTCGGCGACGCGGGCGGCGGCGGGCCGGTCGGGGTCCTGCCAGGGGGCGGGGGGCATGGAACCGGCGGGGGTCATGGAGCTCCTGTCGCGGGGGTCGGTGCGGGACGGGTTCACTTGCCGCCCACCCCCATCAGGCCGCCGACGAGGGCGCGCCGTGCCACCAGGTAGACGGCGAAGATCGGGATGCCGGAGAGGACGACCGAGGCGAGCAGGGCCGGGATGTCCACCCCGAACTGGCTGACGTAGGTGAACAGGCCGAGGGTCAGCACGCGCGGTCCGTCGGACTGGGTGAAGATCAGCGGGAAGAGGAAGCCGTTCCACGCCTGGAGGGCGGCGTAGACGACGACCGTGCCGATGCCGCCCTTGGCCATCGGGACGGCCAGCTGGAACAGCATGCGGGCGGGCGAGGCGCCGTCCAGCGCCATCGCCTCGTACAGCTCCTCGGAGACGTCGCGCAGGGTGCCGGTGAGGATCAGCACCGACACCGGCATCGCGAAGGCGGCGGTGGGCAGGACGACGGCGAGCAGGCTGTCGTAGAGGTGCAGCTTGGCGATCATCAGGTACAGCGGGATCACCACCGCCTGGGCGGGGATCGCCACGCCCAGCAGGAACAGCCGGAAGGCCGCGCCCGACCAGAAGCCGCGGGTGCGGACGGCGACGTAGGACAGCGGGACGCACAGGACGAGGACGATGCCCACGACCGCCGCCGCCACGATCACCGTGTTGAGCAGGAAGTGGCCGAAGCCGTTGTGCAGGACGGTGGCGTAGTTGTCCAGCGTGGGGTGGGCGGGCGGCTTGAGGGCGTTGCCGCCGAGCGCCTCGTCCTGGCGGGTGAGCGAGGTGGTGATCATCGCGTAGAGGGGGACGAGGACCACGGCCAGCCACAGCACCGAGCCGAGGCCGGCCAGGGGGTCGGGGCGCCGGGTCCAGTGCCGGCGGCGGCGCGCGGGGCCGGCGGCCGGAGCGGGGCCGCCGCCCTTCACCGGGCGTGGCCGGAGCGGCGTGACGTGTGACACCGGGTCACATCCCTTCCCTGGTGCTGCGCATCGCGCCGAAGCCGGTCAGCCGGACCAGCAGGAGCGAGAGCGCGGTGGCGGCCACGACGAGGAACGAGGCGACGGCGCTCGCGTAGCCGAAGTCGTAGTTCTTGAAGCCCGCCTCGTACATCAGGTACGGCAGGATCGCGGTGTCGGTGCCGGGGCCGCCCTGGGTGAGGATCAGGACGGTCTCGAAGTACGTCAGCGAGCCGACGATCATCAGCACGCTGGACGTGGTCGCCGTGTTGCGCAGCTGGGGCAGGGTGATGGAGCGGAACCGGCGCCAGCGGCCGGCCCCGTCCATCGCGGCGGCCTGGTACAGGACGTCGGGGATCTGCCGGGCGCCGCCCTGGTAGATCAGGGTGTGGAACGGGATGAACTGCCAGCCGCCGACGAAGACGATCGCCAGGAAGGCGCCGGAGGTGGTGCCGAGGGTGTCGCCGCGCACGATGCCGAAGTTCGGGTCGAGCAGGGCGTAGAAGAGCAGCGAGATCGCCGTCGAGGAGAGCAGGAACGGCACGAAGAAGACCGCCGAGAGGATCGCCCGGTTGCGCTGGCGGCCGGCCGCCCACACGCCGAGCAGCAGCGCGACGGCGCTCTGGAAGGCCCAGCTGACGGCGGTCAGCAGCACGGTCACCGTCAGGGACTGGGTCAGGCGCGGGTCGTCCAGGAGCTTGCGCCAGTTGGCGAGTCCGGCCGGGCGGGGGTCGCCGAGGCCGTTCCACTCGGTGAAGGAGAGGCAGAAGGCCAGCACCATCGGGGCGACGGCGAAGAAGGCGAAGAACAGCACGGCGGGCAGCGCCCAGGCGGTGCTCGGCCGCCCGGCCCGCGCCCCTGCCCGGCCGCCGCCCTCGGTCCGTACGCCGGCCCGGTCGCGGCCCGTCGCCCGGCCGCCGTCCTGGGGCCGTACGCCGGTCCGGTCGCCGTCCGTCGTCCGGCCGGTGACCGTCGGGCTCACTTCAGCCCCTTGAGGGCCGAGACGAACCGCTCCGGCGACGACTTGCCCACGAACAGCTTGTTGATCTCGGTCAGCATCGGCGTCTGGACGCTCGGATCGACCGCCTGGTCCCAGCTCAGCGTGAACGCCGGGGCCTGCTGGACCATCCGGTACTGGAACCGGGCGAAGGCCGGGTTGGGGGAGGCGTCCAGCAGGGTGGCCGCGCCGGCGGTGGCCGGGACGTCGCCGTTGGCGATCAGGTCCTTGGTGTACGCCGGGGAGGCGCAGTCGCGCAGGAAGGCGACCGCCGCGTCCTTGTGGGACGTACGGGCGTTCACCGACCAGTAGTTGGTGGGATTGCCCACCACGTTGCGGATGTCGCCCGCGCCGCCGTCGTACGTCGGGAAGGCGCACCAGCCCAGGTCCTTCCGGGCGAAGTCCGGGAACTTGCCGAGCTGCGTGGAGTACTCCCACGAGCCCATCAGGTGCATCGCCGCCCTGCCCTTGGCGAACAGCGCGGGCGCGCCGCCGTTGGTGTACGCCACCGAGCTGTAGCCCTTGCCGAAGGCGCCGTCGTCGATGAGCCGGCGGACCGTCTCGGCCGCCTTCAGCACGGCCGGGTCGCCCCAGCCCGCGGAGTCGCCGTTCTTGATCCGGTCGAAGACCTCGGGGCCGCCGATGCGGTCGACCAGGTACTCCAGCCACATCAGTTCGGGCCAGATGTCGGAGCCGCCGAGCGCGAACGGGGTGATGCCGGCCTTCTTCAGCCTGGCGTTGTTGTCGAGCAACTGGTCCCAGGTGGCGGGCGGCCTGAGGCCCTGCTCGGCGAAGAGGGTCTTGTTGTAGAAGAGGACCACCGGCTGCATGCCGCGCATCGGGATGCCGTAGTTCCGGCCGCCGAGCGCGCCCGCGGCGAGCACCGAGGGCAGGAAGCCGCCCTTGAGGACCGGGTCGGAGGCGATGGTGTCGGTGAGGTCGACCAGCTGGTGCGCGTCCCGGTACGCCTTGATCGAGCCGCCGCCCCAGTTGAAGAACACGTCGGGCGCGTTCGGCGATCCCATCGCGGTGCGCAGCTTGGCCGGGTACTCCGAGCCGGGGATCTTCTGGAGCCTGACCTCGGCCCCGGTCTTCTTCGCCGCGGCCGAGGCGTTGAACCGGTCGACCGACGTGACCTGGATCTTCACCGCGTCGTCGCCGTACACCATCGCCGTGAGGGCGCCGCCGCCCGGGCCGCCGGAACCGCTGCCCGATCCGCAGGCGGCGAGCCCGGCGGCCGAGACGAGGGCGGCGCCGGCGCCGAGGAACCGGCGCCTGCTGTAGGACTCCATGTGACGGCACCTCTCAGGTGGGTGGGCCCGGGCGGACTCGTCGCCCGGGCAGCGAAACGAGCCGTGGGGGATCGGGGGTCGAATGTTTCGATTGCGCTGTCGAATGTTCCGGGAACGTAGGACGGGCACGGGGGTTCGTCAAGGGGTCGCGCAGAGATACGATCGCGCCCATGAAACCGACGAAGCCCGCGGCGACGCGGACCGCCACCCTGGCTGAGATCGCCCGCGAGGCGGGGGTGTCGGCTCCGACTGTTTCGAAGGTGCTGAACGGGCGCGCCGACGTCGCGCCGGGAACCCGCAGCCGGGTCGAGGAGCTGCTGCGCGCCCACGGCTACCGGCGCCGCCGCGCCGAGGCGACCCGCTCGCCGCTGATCGACGTCGTCTTCCACGAGCTGGAGAGCGCCTGGGCGATGGAGGTCATCCGGGGCGTGGAGAACGTGGCGCGGGACGCGGGCCTGAGCGTGGTGCTCTCCGAGAGCGCCGGCCGGCTCGTCCCCGGCCGCAGCTGGGCCGACCAGGTCGCCGCCCGCCGCCCGCACGGCGTGGTCCTGGTGCTGTCCGGTCTCGACGAGTCCCAGCGGGCGCTGCTGACCAGCCGGTCCATCCCGTTCGTGGTGATGGACCCGGCCGGCGACCCGGGCGCCGACGTGCCCTCGATCGGCGCGACCAACTGGCAGGGCGGCCTGGCCGCCACCCGGCACCTGGTCGAACGGGGCCACACCCGCATCGGCGCGATCAGCGGGCCGTCGCGGATGATGTGCAGCCGCGCCCGCGTCGACGGCTACCGCGCGGCGCTGGAGACGGCCGGGCTGCCGGTGGACCCGTCGCTGATCGTGGCCGGCGACTTCCACCACGAGGCCGGCTACCGGCTGGGCCTGAAGCTGCTGCGCCGCGCGGACCGCCCCACGGCCGTCTTCGCCGGCAACGACCTCCAGGCCCTCGGCCTCTACGAGGCGGCGCGCGAACTGGGGCTGCGCGTCCCGGAGGACCTGAGCGTGGTCGGCTTCGACGACCTGCCGGTGGCCCGCTGGGTGGGGCCGCCGCTGACGACCGTGCGCCAGCCGCTGACCGAGATGGCCGAGGCGGCGACCAGGCTGGTGCTGGACCTGGGCCGCGAGGACGAGTCACCGGCGGCCACCCGGGTGGAGCTGGCGACGAGCCTGGTGGTGCGCAGCAGCACGGCGGCGCCGCCGCACTGAGCGGACGCAGGCGTCCGCCGCCGCTCGCGCCGCCTTCGAAACTTTCGAAGACGGCGGTCGGGTCAGACCGCGGCGGCGGGCTGGACGGTGCCGCAGTAGCGGCACTTGGCGGCGACCTCGGGCAGGTCCGCGGAGAGGCAGGCCGGGCAGGTCTTGAGGGGACCGTCCTCCTCGAAGACCGTCACCCCTCGGCGCGCCTGGACGTGCTTGTACGGCACGACGATCAGGAAGTACACGACCGCCATGAACACGATGAAGTAGATCAGCGCCGAGATGAACGCGCCGAGGTTCAGGTAGGTCGCGGTGTTGCCGGCCTTGCCCAGCTGCCAGCCCAGTCCGGGCGACGAGCTGCCTTGCGCGCGGGCGATGATCGGATTGATCACGGAGTCGGTGAACGCCTTGATCAGCGTGCTGAACGCCAGGGCCACGATCAGGCCGACGGCCACGACGATGACATCGCCGCGCATCAGGAAGTTCTTGAAGCCCCGCAGCATGACTCTCCTCGCCTCCGCTCGACACGCCCAGTCTGGAAGCGGCGGACGCGACGCGCACGCGGGGCGCGTCCGAGTGGGGGCGGGGCGTGGGCGGGGCGTGGGGCGCGTACGGGTAGGGGCACGGGGTGCGTACGGGCGGGGCGGGCCGCCGCGGGTCACCCGGCGGGGTGACCCAGGAGCATGGTCGGGGCGCCGGCGACCCGGGTGAGGAAGACGGTCACGGCGGCGCGGCCGTGCGGCTTGGGCAGCACCTTGCGGCGCAGTTCCTCCGGCTCGACCGCCGAACCCCGCTTCTTCACCGTCAGCACCCCCACCTCCCGCTCGCGCAGCAGCGCCTTCAGCTTCTTCACGTGGAACGGGAGCCGGTCGGTGATCTCGTAGGCGGTGGCGTACGCGGTGGGCCGCAGCTCGTCGGCGGTGACGTAGGCGATCGTCTCGTCGATCAGGCCGCCGTCGAGTTCCTCGGCGACCTCGGCGACCAGGTGGGCGCGGATGACGGCGCCGTCGGGCTCGTACAGGTAGCGCCCCACGGGCCGCACCGGCGGGTCGGGCAGGCCGCGGCCGCGCAGGCTGTGCGGGCCGGGCAGCAGCGTCGCCCGGATCAGGCCCGGCTCGGCCCCGAACCACAGCACCGCCTCCTTCACGTCCCCGCCGTCGGAGATCCACTCGGCCTCGGCCCCGGGCGGCACGGCCTCGTGCGGGATGCCGGGGGCGACCTTCAGCGCGGCGCGCGGCGCGCGCAGGGCGGCGGCGACGGCCCAGGACAGCGGCGGCGAGTACGCCTCCGGGTCGAAGATCCGGCCGCGGCCGCCCCGGCGCGCCGGATCGACGAAGACCGCGTCGTACGGCGCGGTGTCCACCTCCGTCACGTCCGCCTCGCGCACCTCGATCAGGCCGGCGAGCCCGAGCGCCTCGGCGTTCGCCCGCGCCACGGCGGCCGTGAGCGGGTCGCGGTCCACCGCGAGGACCCTGATCCCGGCGCGGGCCAGCGCGATCGCGTCGCCGCCGATGCCGCAGCACAGGTCGGCCAGCGAGGTCACGCCCGACTCCGTCAGCCGCGCCGCCCGGTGGGCGGCGACGCTCGCCCGGGTGGACTGCTCGACGCCGTGGGGTGTGAAGAACATCCGCCGCGCGTCCGCCGCCCCGAACTTCGCCGCGGCCCGCTGGCGCAGCCGGGCCTGGCCGAGCGCCGCCGACACCAGGTCGGCGGGGTGCTCGCGGCGCAGCCGGGTGGCGACGGCGAGTTCGTCGGCGGGGTCGGTGTCGCGCACCTCGTCCAGGAGGGCGCGGCCCCGGTCGGTGCGGAGCGCGGCGAAGGCGTGGAGCGGGGCGTCGGCCTGTGGGTCGTTCACCGGGTCATTGTCCGGCAGCGGAGGAGCGGCGAGGGCGGCGGGCGGTGCCGGACCCGGCCGGGAGAAGGCGGGCGCGAGGGCCTGTCAGGGGCGGCCGACCCCGGACCGGCCGGACCGCCCACCCCGCCCGCCCCGCCCGCCCGTTGGGCCGGCCGGGGGAAGGTGCGGCGCGCGTCGCGGTGTCGGCCCGGGTTCACGGCAGCGGCCTGGGAGGATCCGGCGCCATGAGACTAGTAGTACAAACTGATAAAAAGACCACGTATCGACGGGTCGGCGCCCGCGCCGCGCTCGCCGCCCTCGCCGTCGCCGCCCTCGCCGCGGGCTGCTCGCGCCCGGCCGAACCGGTCCGGCCCGCCCAGGGCCAGCAGCGCCTCCAGGCGCCCCCCGCCCGCGCCCTCGACTCCTACGCCACCCGGCTGCGCGCCTCCGCCGCGGCCAGGGCGGCCGCCGCCAAGCGCTGGGGCCTGCGCCAGGTGCCGCTCACGCCGCCGGCGCCGCCCGCCGTGAAGCCGAGGATCACCGCCCGCGCGGGCTTCGAGGTGGCCCACCAGGTGGACTGGGACCTGCCCCCGGTCTTCACCACCGTCCCCACCAAGGACAAGATCGTCTTCCTCACCATCGACGACGGCGCCGACAAGGACCCCGAGTTCCTGCGCATGATGAGCGAACTGAGGATCCCGTACACGGCGTTCCTCAGCGACTACCTGATCAAGGACGACTACGGCTACTTCCGGAAGATGCGCGACGCCGGGGTCACCCTCGACAACCACACCCTGCACCACCCGTACCTGCCGGGGCTGTCCTCCGAGGACCAGCACCACGAGATCTGCGACATGCAGGACATCATGGCCAGGCAGTTCGGCCGGCGCCCCACCGTCATGCGCTTCCCCTACGGCAACTACAACCAGGACTCCCTGGTCGCCGCCAAGTCCTGCGGCATCAAGTACGCGCCGATCTGGAACGAGGAGGTCTACGTCGACCACTGGGAGTTCCGCGAGGACGACCAGCGGATGCGCCGCGGCGACATCGTCCTCACCCACTTCCGGGGCCGTGCCGAGTGGAACGGCACCATGGCCGACGACATGCGCCGGTTCCTCGACTACGTGACCGCCCAGGGCTTCGCGGTGGCCCGGCTGGAGGACTACCTGTGAGACCGCGGCGCACCCTCGCGGTCCTGCTGCTGACCGTGCTGGCGCTGCTCGCGGCCGGCTGCGCGCAGTCCGTCGACCCGATCGAGCGACTGGGCCGCAAGGCGGCGCAGCGGGTGCGTCCGGCGAGCCCGGCCGCCCAGCGGCCCTACCGCCGCTGGGGCCTGCCCGCCCCGCTGCCCGCCCCGCCGCGCCCGCCGGCCCGCCCCCTGAACCTCGCCACCGGGCCGCCCGAACTCCCCGCGGTCGTGGACCACGTCGACACGACGGACCGGGTCGTCTTCCTCACCTACGACGACGAGGCCGAACGCGACCCCAAGTTCGTCGACATGGTCCGCGAACTGCGGCTGCCGGTCAGCATGTTCCTCACCGACAGCGTCCTGGGACCGGGCTACGGTCACTTCGCGCGCCTGCTCTCGGTCGGCGCGGACCTCCAGAACCACACCCTGGACCACCCCGCGCTGCGCGGCCTGCCCTACGCCGGGCAGCGCGCCGAGATCTGCGGCCAGCGCGACAAACTGCACGCCCGCTTCGGCGTCCGCCCCCGCCTGCTGCGCCCGCCCTACGGCGCGTACGACACCACGACCCTGCGCGCCGCCGCCCACTGCGGGGTCTCGGCCGTCGTCCTGTGGCGCGCCGCGCTCACCGGGACCGGCCTGCGCTTCGCCCACGGCCGGGCCGCGCTACGCCCCGGCGACATCCTCGGGGTCACCTCGGACGACGACGACCTGAACGGGCCCGGCCTGCGCGAGCGCACGAGCCGGCTGCTGCGCGCGATCGAGCGCGAGGGTCTGACGGTGGGGCGGTTGCAGGACTACCTCTGAGGCGTCCACCAGCCGGGAGGAGGGGGGAGTGGCGGGGAAGCGGTCGCGGTCGTGCGTGTCGCGCCACGCGCCGAGCGCGGCGCTCGCGACGGCCACGGCGAGCACCAGCTGCACCGCGCCGGTGAACCGGGCCCCGCCGCGCACCAGCAGCACCCCGGCCGTGCCGGCCGCCAGCGCGAAGCCGCCGTAGAGCAGCGCCGGGGCCAGATCGCCCGGCGGCACCCCGGCGGGCCCGCCGCCCGGAGCCTCCACCTGCCCCAGCCCGCGCACGGCGAGCACGATGACCACCAGCAGCCCGCCCGTCACGTCCGCCACCAGCACGAGCAGAAACAGAAGCCCGCCGGTGACCGCGCCCGAAGCAGTGGAACATGACCGCATGGCCCTACGGTCATACAAAACTGCCGACACGGGAAGGGGGCGGACGGCTCGCTTCCCTGTGAGTACGGACGGGCGTCCTCCGCCGACCGCCACGGCCACCCCGAGCCCCGGCAACCTCGCACACACGTACGACAAACCGTGCCCGGATCCCGACGCGCCACGAGGCAATTGGCACTCCGCTTGACCGAGTGCTAACGACGGTCATAGTCTCAGGTCTGGCACTCCCCCCTGGAGAGTGCCAACAAAGCGACGGGCAGGTCCGGCACCCGCGACGACGGATCGACCTGGTCGCCACCTCAGACAGTTAACCCCGTGAGATCTCCGAAGGGGGAGGTCGGATCGTGACGACCGCCAGCTCCAAGGTTGCCATCAAGCCGCTCGAGGACCGCATCGTGGTCCAGCCGCTCGACGCCGAGCAGACCACGGCTTCGGGCCTGGTCATTCCGGACACCGCCAAGGAGAAGCCCCAGGAGGGCGTCGTCCTGGCCGTGGGCCCGGGCCGCTTCGAGGACGGCAACCGTCTTCCGCTCGACGTCCAGGTCGGCGACGTCGTGCTCTACAGCAAGTACGGCGGCACCGAGGTGAAGTACAACAACGAGGAGTACCTCGTTCTCTCGGCCCGCGACGTGCTCGCGATCATCGAGAAGTAAGTCACCTCAGCGTTCATGCTGTGAGCTGCGCCCCTGGCCCCCGCGACCGATAAGAAGCCGGGCGCCCGGGGCGCGGCCCTTTTCACCCCAGATTTCCGAGAGGGCTCCCGCTGCCATGGCGAAGATCCTGAAGTTCGACGAGGACGCCCGTCGCGCCCTCGAGCGCGGCGTCAACAAGCTTGCCGACACGGTGAAGGTGACGATCGGTCCGAAGGGCCGCAACGTCGTCATCGACAAGAAGTTCGGCGCCCCGACCATCACCAACGACGGCGTCACCATCGCCCGCGAGGTGGAGATCGAGGACCCGTACGAGAACCTCGGCGCGCAGCTGGTGAAGGAGGTGGCGACCAAGACCAACGACATCGCGGGCGACGGCACCACCACCGCCACCGTGCTCGCCCAGGCGCTGGTGCGCGAGGGCCTGAAGAACGTCGCCGCCGGCGCCTCCCCGGCGCTGCTGAAGAAGGGCATCGACGCCGCGGTCAAGGCCGTCTCCGACGACCTGCTCGCCTCGGCCCGCCCGATCGACGAGAAGTCCGACATCGCCGCCGTGGCCGCGCTGTCCGCCCAGGACCAGCAGGTCGGCGAGCTGATCGCCGAGGCGATGGACAAGGTCGGCAAGGACGGCGTCATCACCGTCGAGGAGTCCAACACCTTCGGTCTGGAGCTGGACTTCACCGAGGGCATGGCCTTCGACAAGGGCTACCTGTCCCCGTACTTCGTCACCGACCAGGAGCGTATGGAGGCCGTCCTCGACGACCCGTACATCCTGATCCACCAGGGCAAGATCTCCTCCATCTCGGACCTGCTTCCGCTGCTGGAGAAGATCATCCAGGCGAACGCCTCGAAGCCGCTGCTGATCATCGCCGAGGACGTCGAGGGCGAGGCCCTGTCGACCCTGGTCGTCAACAAGATCCGCGGCACCTTCAACGCCACCGCCGTCAAGGCCCCCGGCTTCGGCGACCGCCGCAAGGCGATGCTCCAGGACATGGCGGTCCTCACCGGCGCCACGGTCATCTCCGAGGAGGTCGGCCTCAAGCTCGACCAGGCCGGTCTCGACGTGCTCGGCTCCGCCCGCCGCGTCACCGTCACCAAGGACGACACCACGATCGTCGACGGTGCCGGCGACAAGTCGGACGTCCACGGCCGCGTCGCGCAGATCAAGGCCGAGATCGACAACACCGACTCCGACTGGGACCGCGAGAAGCTCCAGGAGCGCCTCGCGAAGCTGGCCGGCGGCGTGTGCGTGATCAAGGTCGGCGCCGCCACCGAGGTGGAGCTGAAGGAGAAGAAGCACCGTCTGGAGGACGCCATCTCCGCGACCCGCGCCGCGGTCGAGGAGGGCATCGTCTCCGGTGGCGGCTCCGCGCTGGTCCACGCCGTCAAGGTCCTGGAGGGCAACCTCGACAAGACCGGCGACGAGGCCACCGGTGTCTCGGTCGTCCGCCGCGCCGCCGTCGAGCCGCTGCGCTGGATCGCCGAGAACGCCGGCCTCGAGGGCTACGTCATCGTCTCCAAGGTGGCCGAGCTGGAGAAGGGCAGCGGCTACAACGCCGCCACCGGCGAGTACGGCGACCTGGTCAAGGCCGGCGTCATCGACCCGGTCAAGGTCACCCGCTCCGCCCTGGAGAACGCCGCCTCCATCGCCTCCCTCCTCCTGACGACCGAGACCCTGGTCGTCGAGAAGAAGGAAGAGGAAGAGCCGGCCGCCGCGGGCCACGGCCACGGCCACGCCCACTGAGGCGACCCGCCGGGCCGGACAGCGGCTTGAGTGAACCACCGGTGCCCGGCCCCCTTTCCCAGGGGGCCGGGCACCGGTGCGTGCGACGCGCCCTACGGCCGGAGCGCCGCCCCTCCTACTCGCCCTGCTCGGTCACCGCGGGCCGTACTTGCGGCCCGTGCGCGAGGTGACCCCGCCCAGCAGGCCCCGCGGTGTCAGCTTCACCAGACCCATCAGCGCCTTGTAGCGGGGGTCCGGGATCGACAGCGTACGGCCGCGGGCCAGATCGGCGAGGGCCGCGGCGACCAGCTTGTCCGCGTCCAGCCACATCCAGTTCGGGATGTTGTCCGTGCCCATCCCGGCCCGCTCGTGGAACTCGGTGCGCACGAAGCCCGGGCACAGCGCCATCAGACGCACGCCGCTGCCGGCCAGGTCGCGCGCCGCGCCCTGGGTGAACTGCACGACCCACGCCTTCGACGCGCCGTAGGTGCCGCGCGGCACGAACGCCGCCACCGAGGCGACGTTCACCACCCCGCCCCGGCCGCGCTCGCGCATCGCCGCGGTCGCCGCCGACGTCAGCCGCAGCACCGCCTCGATGTGCACCTTGAGCATCCGCAGCTCGTCGTCCATCGGGACGTCCAGATAGCGGCCCTTGTTGCCGAACCCCGCGTTGTTGACCAGCAGGTCCACCGGGTTCCTGCGGTCGCCCAGCCGGGCCGCGACCGCCTCGACGCCCGCGTCCGTCGCCAGGTCGGCCCTCAGCACCTCCGCCTCGATGCCGTGCTTGTCGTGCAGCTCGGTCGCCTGCTCGGTCAGCCGCTTGGTGTCGCGCGCCACCAGGACGAGGTCGTGCCCGTCCGCCGCCAGCCGCCGCGCGAAGGCGGCGCCGATGCCCGCGGTCGATCCCGTAATCAGAGCCGTTGTCATGGCGAAAGGTTAGTGGCCCCGGCGGCCCCGTCCCGATCTGCGCACAGGCTCTCCCGATCGGTGGAGGACGGGTGCGCACGCCGTCGCGCACGCGCGTCAGCCCGCGTACGCCTCCGCGTACTTGCGCGCCGCCGCCAGCGACTCCGGGTGCAGCGCCGGCCCCGCCGCCAGCAGCCGCGGCAGCAGCGAGCGCTCCGTCGTGCTGGCCCGGAACTGCAGCGCCACCGTCACGTCGTGGTCCGGCCGGTGCACGATCTCGACCGGGTCGCCCGCGCGGACCTCACCCGGCTCCAGCACCCGCAGATACGCGCCCGGCGCACCGTTCAGCGTGAACCGCTTCACCCACCCCTTCTCACCCAGATGGCCCTGGAAGGTGCGGCACGGGATGCGCCCGCTGGTGACCTCCAGCACCACCGACGGGCCGATCCGCCAGCGCTCGCCGATCCGCGCCCCGCTCAGGTCCAGGCCCACCGTGGTGAGGTTCTCGCCGAACGAGCCGTTCGGCAGCGTCCGGCCCAGCTCGCGCTCCCAGAGGTCCAGGTCCTCGCGCGCCATCGCGTACACGGCCTGGTCGTCGCCGCCGTGGTGGCGCGTGTCGCACACCGCGTCCCCGGCCAGCCCGCTCGCGCCGACCCCCTTGGGCCCCGGCGCCGACACCCGCACCGGCCCGTCCGCCGGCCGCTTGTCGATCCCGGTCACCCCCTGCGGATGGTCGGTGTACGGCACCGTCCGGGCCCGGCCGAGATTGACGGAGAGAAGCTGCATCATGCCCGCACGGTAGGCGAACGGGGGCCAAAGTGTCGAAGCGATATCAAGTGACCCGACCAAGGGAGGCTTATGCTCGAAGGGTGATCGAGGCTCGACATCTCCGCGTGCTGCGCGCCGTGGCCACCAGCGGCTCCTTCTCGGCGGCGGCCCGCGATCTGGGCTGCACCCAGCCCGCCGTCAGCCAGCAGATGAAGGCCCTGGAGAGCTCCGTCGGCACCCCGCTGCTGGTGCGCGCCGGCCGCGAGATGCGGCTCACCCAGGCCGGCCAGGCGCTCGTCCGGCACGCCAACGGCATCCTCGCCGGGCTCACCGCCGCCGAGGAGGAGGTCGCCGCCATCGCGGGCCTGCGCGCCGGACGGGTCCGGCTGGTCTCCTTCCCCAGCGGCAGCTCCACCCTCGTGCCCACCGCGCTCGCCGCGCTGCGCGCCGCGCACCCCGGCACCCGGGTCTCCCTGGAGGAGGCCGAACCGCCCCGCTCCGTCGAACTGCTGCGCGAGGGCGACTGCGACGTGGCCCTCGCCTTCCGCTACGAGGGCGCGGCGGGCACCGACGCCATGGGCCGGGACACGGGAGCCGCGGAGGAGTGGGCGGACCTGGTGGTGCGCCCGCTGCTGACCGACCGGCTCGTCGCGCTCGTGCCCGAACGGCACCGGCTGGCCCGGGCCGGCTCCGGCCCGGTCGACATCGCGGAACTCGCTGCCGAGCCGTGGATCGCCGGCTGCCCGCGCTGCCGCGGCCAGCTGGTGGAGGTGTGCGCCGGCGCGGGCTTCACGCCCCGCATCGACTTCGCCACCGACGACTACCCGGCGGTGGCCGGACTGGTGGGCGCCGGCCTCGGCGTCGCCGTCCTGCCCGAGCTCGCGATCGAGTCCGTACGGCCCCGGGGCGTGCGCGCCGTGCCCCTGGAACCCGCGGTGCGCCGCGAGATCGTCGCCCTCACCCTCCCCGACCTGTCCCAGGTCCCGGCGGTGGCCGCGACGCTGGACGAACTGGTGCGGGCCGGGGCGCGCTGAGGGCGGGGCGTGGTCGGGCGGGGCCGCCGTACGGACCGCCGCCGGGACCGCCGCGGCACAACTGGGGCACGCCTGCGCGTGCCCTGGGTGACCGTGATCAGAGAAGAAACGTTCCTTCAGGTGTTCGAAGCGGTGTCGCCGCCCGGCGACGAGGCCGTCACCAGGCGGTTCCTCGCCCGCCCCATCAACTCCTCGCGCTCGTCCTCGGTGAGCCCGCCCCACACTCCGTACGGTTCGCGCACCGCCAAGGCGTGCGCCGCGCACTCCGCCCGGACCGGGCACCTCATGCAGACCTCCTTGGCCGAGTTCTCGCGGGCGCTTCGAGCCGCCCCGCGCTCACCCTCCGGATGGAAGAAGAGCGAGCTGTCCACCCCGCGGCAGGCAGCCAGCAGCTGCCAGTCCCACAGGTCCGCATTCGGTCCTGGAAGGCGGGA
This sequence comes from Streptomyces seoulensis, assembly GCA_013364255.1. GTDB lineage: Bacteria > Actinomycetota > Actinomycetes > Streptomycetales > Streptomycetaceae > Streptomyces > Streptomyces similanensis. Next base: position 5,808,059 of record CP054936.1, read on the forward strand.
GAAATCTGCCATTGCGTGACCCCTTGTAACCGTTCGGTGCGGATACGGTGCCGACGACCGTACATCTCCGATCTAAGGAGATGAAAATATGACTCATTGCGAATCTAGCCCTAGACACCTGGAAACGGGAAGAAAAGGGGCTGAATGGGGCATACCTTGTGATGAAAAGTTGAGGGGATGACGTTGTGTCTGCCCTGTGTCCGCTCCCTCACGTAGAGTGCCGAAAACGGCGTACAGCCCCGTAACTCTTTCGAGTGACCGTCGTTGAGAGTGCGGAGGCGGTTGAAAACACAAGTGCTCGGGCAGGCGTCCGAGACGGTCGACCGCACAGGTGACGATTTCGTACCAGCCTGGAGGCTCAAGGTGACGCGCATCAGCTGCGGAGGGCGGCCATGACATCCGTCCTCGTCTGCGACGACTCCCCGCTTGCCCGAGAGGCGCTCCGCCGCGCGGTCGCGACCGTGCCCGGCGTCGAGCGCGTGACGACGGCGGCCAACGGCGAGGAAGTCCTCCGCCGCTGGGGCGCCGACCGCTCGGACCTCATTCTGATGGACGTGCGCATGCCCGGACTGGGCGGCGTCGAGACGGTCCGGCGGCTGCTCTCCGCCGACCCCGGGGCGCGCATCATCATGCTCACGGTCGCCGAGGACCTCGACGGCGTGGCGCTCGCCGTCGCCGCCGGCGCCCGCGGCTATCTGCACAAGGACGCCTCCCGCGCCGAGCTGCGCGCCACGGTGACCCAGGCCCTCGCCGACCCCACCTGGCGGCTCGCCCCGCGCCGGCTGCGGTCCGCCGAGATGGGCGCCGCGCCGACGCTGACCGCGCGGGAGATCCAGGTGCTGGAGGGCATGAGCCACGGCCGCTCCAACGCGGAGATCGGCCGTGAGCTGTTCCTCTCCGAGGACACCGTCAAGACGCACGCCCGCCGGCTGTTCAAGAAGCTCGGCGCCTCCGACCGCGCGCACGCGGTGGCGCTCGGCTTCCGCTGGGGCCTGGTCCGCTAGGCCGGTCCCACCGGGCCCGGCCGACCCGGCCGGGGCGGTACGTGAGCACGGGGCCGACGTCGCCGTAGCCGGACGCCGCAACGCGACGACGCGCCGCGGGGGCGCGTGGTGCGGCGTCGGCGGCGGCGTCGGCGGCGCGGCGTGCGCGGCGCGGCCGTCGGCCTCGCCGCCGTCCCTGACGCGCCCGGTCACGGCCGGGCCGTCTTCGGGCGGGCGCGGCCGTGTCGCGGTCGCGGCATCGCGCACCGTGCCGCCGCGTCGCCGTCGCCCCCGGACGGGCGACCGCCGTGCGGGTGGCCCCGAGGGGCGGCCGGCCGGGTGGCGGGACCGCCCGGCGGGCGCGCCCGCGCCGTCACATCGCCGACCGTCGGGGAGGAGTCGCATGGTCCGGGGAGCAGCGACCCGGTGTCGCGGGCCCGCGCGAGAGCGGTGCCGGCCCGTGGCCGGCGCGTCGTACGGTACGCCGGTCACCTGCGGCGACGCGGCCCGTCGGCAGGCCGATGCTCGTTTCGCCGCCGATGCCGCATCCTTGAGGTGTGGAGTTCCTCGGGGACGAGTCGGTCGAGCGGAATGGGAGGGCGCAGGGGATGGGTTCCGGCGCACCCGCTCATAACGCTTCGGTGCACAACCAGGACGGTGGTGCGACGGAGCGTTCGGCGCCAAGGCACCATGGACCGATGCGCGACGACGAGGCAGCAGTTGCCCAGGGGGCGATCGCCCCGCTCGTGCACCGTGCCGTCGACGGCGACGAGCGTGCCACGCACGACCTGCTCGCCCGCGTCCATCCGCTCGCGCTGCGCTACTGCCGCACCCGGCTGTCCCGGCTGCCCGGCGACGCGCGCCACTTCGTGGAGGACCTGGCCCAGGAGGTCTGCGTCGCCGTCCTCCTCGCCCTGCCGCGCTACCGCGACACCGGCCGACCCTTCGAGGCGTTCGTGTTCGCCATCGCCTCCCACAAGGTCGCCGACCTCCAGCGCGCGGCGATGCGCCACCCCGGCTCGACCGCCGTGCCCTCCGACGAGATGCCCGAACGCCCGGACGACTCCCTCGGCCCGGAGGAGCGGGCGCTGCTCAGCAGTGACGCGGAGTGGGCCAAGCAGCTGCTGGCCAACCTCCCCGAGAACCAGCGCGAGCTGCTGCTGCTGCGGATCGCGGTGGGCTTGACCGCGGAGGAGACCGGGCAGATGTTGGGAATGTCACCGGGAGCGGTCCGGGTCGCCCAGCACCGCGCGCTGAGCCGGCTGCGGGCCCTCGCCGAGCAGTAGCCGTACGCCGGTTGAACCGGCGGCGCCCCGGTTCCGTACGAAGATCCGTATGAAGATACGAGGACCGGGGCCCTGGTCCGTCGTGGAATCGTGGAATGAGACGGCTCCGCTTCCCGTTAGCATGGACATCCGCACCGATCAAGGCCATTTGGGGAAGGTGTCATGACTGCAAACGTCGACGGAGTGCCCGAGAAATTCGCGACACTCGGGCTGACCTACGACGACGTGCTGCTGCTGCCGGGCGCATCCGAGGTGCTGCCGGGCGCGGTCGACACCTCGTCCCGCATCTCCCGCAATGTCCGGGTCAACATCCCGCTGCTGTCCGCGGCGATGGACAAGGTGACCGAGTCCCGCATGGCGATCGCGATGGCCCGCCTCGGCGGCGTCGGCGTCCTGCACCGCAACCTGTCCATCGAGGACCAGGCCAACCAGGTCGACCTGGTCAAGCGCTCCGAGTCCGGCATGGTGGCCAACCCCATCACCATCCACCCGGAGGCCACGCTCGCCGAGGCCGACGCGCTGTGCGCCAAGTTCCGCATCAGCGGCACCCCGGTCACCGACCCGGCCGGCAGGCTGCTCGGCATCGTCACCAACCGCGACATGGCCTTCGAGACCGACCGCTCGCGCCGCGTCAGCGAGGTCATGACGCCGATGCCGCTGGTCACCGGCACCGTCGGCATCTCCCGCGCGGACGCCATGGAGCTGCTGCGCCGGCACAAGATCGAGAAGCTGCCGCTGGTCGACGACGCGGGCATCCTGCGCGGTCTGATCACCGTCAAGGACTTCGTCAAGGCCGAGCAGTACCCGAACGCCGCGAAGGACGCCGAGGGCCGCCTGCTGGTCGGCGCCGCCGTCGGCGCGAGCCCCGAGGCGCTGGAGCGCGCCCAGGCGCTCGCCGAGGCCGGCGCGGACTTCCTGGTCGTCGACACCTCGCACGGCCACAACAGCAACGCGCTGAGCTGGATGGCGAAGATCAAGTCCAGCGTGGGCGTCGACGTGATCGGCGGCAACGTCGCCACCCGCGACGGCGCGCAGGCGCTGATCGACGCCGGCGTCGACGGCATCAAGGTGGGTGTCGGACCCGGTTCGATCTGCACCACCCGCGTGGTCGCCGGCATCGGCGTCCCGCAGGTCACCGCCATCTACGAGGCGTCCCTCGCCGCCCGCGCGGCCGGTGTCCCGGTGATCGGCGACGGCGGCCTCCAGTACTCCGGCGACATCGGCAAGGCGCTCGTCGCCGGCGCCGACACGGTGATGCTGGGCTCGCTGCTGGCCGGTTGCGAGGAGTCGCCCGGCGAACTGCTGTTCATCAACGGCAAGCAGTTCAAGTCGTACCGCGGCATGGGCTCGCTCGGCGCCATGCAGTCGCGCGGCCAGGCGAAGTCGTACTCGAAGGACCGCTACTTCCAGGCCGAGGTCGCCTCCGACGACAAGCTCGTGCCCGAGGGCGTGGAGGGCCAGGTGCCCTACCGCGGTCCGCTGGCCAACGTGCTGCACCAGCTCGTCGGCGGCCTGCGCCAGACCATGGGCTACGTGGGCGCGGCCACCGTCGGGGAGATGGAGTCCAAGGGCCGCTTCGTGCGCATCACCTCGGCGGGCCTCAAGGAGAGCCACCCGCACGACATCCAGATGACGGTCGAGGCGCCGAACTACAGCAGCAAGTAGGCGTTTCCGGCGGCAGGCAGCCGCCGGCAGGTCTCACAGGGCGGTCCCGGATCACTCCGGGGCCGCCCTCGCCATGGGCGTCGGCGATACTGGAAGACGCTGAAACGCATCAGGGAAAGGCCACAGACGTGACTGAGATCGAGATCGGGCGCGGCAAGCGCGGCCGCCGGGCGTACGCCTTCGACGACATCGCCGTCGTCCCCAGCCGCCGTACGCGGGACCCGAAGGAGGTCTCGATCGCCTGGCAGATCGACGCCTACCGCTTCGAGCTGCCCTTCCTGGCCGCTCCCATGGACTCGGTCGTCTCCCCGGCCACCGCCATCCGCATCGGCGAGCTGGGCGGCCTGGGCGTGCTCAACCTCGAAGGGCTGTGGACCCGGTACGAGGACCCGCAGCCGCTGCTGGACGAGATCGCCGGGCTGCCCGCCGAGACCGCCACCCGCCGCCTCCAGGAGATCTACTCCGCCCCCATCAAGGAGGAGCTGATCGGGGCGCGGATCAAGGAGGTGCGCGACTCCGGCGTGGTCACCGCCGCCGCGCTCTCCCCGCAGCGCACCGCCCAGTTCTCCAAGGCCGTCGTGGACGCGGGCGTGGACATCTTCGTCATCCGCGGCACCACCGTGTCGGCCGAGCACGTCTCGGGCGCGGCGGAGCCGCTGAACCTGAAGCAGTTCATCTACGAGCTGGACGTCCCGGTGATCGTCGGCGGCTGTGCCACGTACACGGCGGCGCTGCACCTGATGCGCACCGGCGCGGCGGGCGTCCTGGTCGGCTTCGGCGGCGGCGCCGCGCACACCACGCGCAACGTGCTGGGCATCCAGGTCCCGATGGCGACGGCCGTCGCCGACGTGGCCGCCGCGCGCCGCGACTACATGGACGAGTCCGGCGGCCGGTACGTGCACGTGATCGCGGACGGCGGCGTCGGCTGGTCCGGCGACCTGCCCAAGGCGATCGCCTGCGGCGCGGACGCGGTGATGATGGGCTCCCCGCTGGCCCGGGCCACGGACGCGCCCGGCAAGGGCCACCACTGGGGCATGGAGGCGGTCAACGACGAGCTGCCGCGCGGCAAGAAGGTCGACCTCGGCACGGTCGGCACCATCGAGGAGGTCCTCACCGGCCCCTCGCACACCCCCGACGGCTCCATGAACCTGTTCGGCGCGCTGCGCCGGGCCATGGCCACCACCGGCTACAGCGAGCTGAAGGAGTTCCAGCGCGTCGAGGTGACGGTCGCGGACTCCCAGCACAAGCGGTAACCCGCACTCCGAAACACACCAAGAGACCCGGCCCCCACGCTGACACGGGGGCCGGGTCTCTTGGCGTACGCGCTGATGGGAGTGAGTCGGGGGGCGCGTTGCGTGTTCTGGGGGCGCACGGTTGCCTTCGGACCGAATACGCCGGGGACCGGTGTGTTGAGCCGGTAATGTCCGTGTCCGGCGACCCCGTTCTTTGGGTCGCCCCCTTCCAAGGACCTGGACCGGACCCCGCCCTCGGGGCCCGGCCCGATTCCGACGGACCGCCTTACCGGGCCAATGGGCGGCATCGTGGAAGGGGGCGCGCCCATGGGCCGTCACCGCAAGGCGACTCGCCGGGACCGCATCCGGCTTCGGGCGGAGCGGCGCTGGCTTCGGCTGGTGAAATTCCGGAGGAGGATGATCTTGTGGATCTACGGCCGCTGAGCGGCCACCCCTATAAGGACTAGGGGTGGACACTCCGCCTAGCGGTTAGGAGCCCGCCGCAGTACCCGCTGCGGTGGGCTCCACCTCTCACACTACCGGCGAGAGCGCCCCCCATCCACTGTCCGCGGTGGTCCGCCGCGCCCGTGCGCCCCCCTTCACAACCGGTGCGCCGCCCCCGTGGGTGCGGCGCCGCGGGTGTCCAGGAGGAGCTGCGCCTTGACCGACAGGCCCTGGAGGTCGTAGGTGCGGTGCTGCTGGAGGAGGATCGTGAGGTCGGCGTCGGCCACCGCTTCGTACAGGGCGTCCGCGCGGGGCACGGGACGGCCCTCGACGTCCCATCCGGGCACGTGCGGGTCGTGGTAGCTGACCGAGGCGCCGAGGCCGGTCAGGCGGACGGCGATCTCCTCGGCGGGCGTGCCCTCCAGGTCGGCGAGGTCCGGCTTGTAGGTGACGCCCAGCAGCAGCACCCGCGCGCCCCGGGCCGACTTGCCGTGCTCGTTGAGCAGGGCGGCGGCGCGCTGGACGACGTAACGGGGCATGCGGCTGTTGACCCGCTGGGCGAGTTCCACCATGCGCAGGCCGCGCCCGGAGGGGCCGGTGAGGTCCTGCGGATGGCCGTGGCCGCCGACGCCGGGGCCGGGGCGGAAGGCGTGGAAGCCGTACGGCTTGGTCTCCGCGCAGCGCAGCACGTCCCACAGGTCCACGCCCAGGTCGTGGCAGAGCACGGCCATCTCGTTGACGAGGGCGATGTTGACGTGCCGGTAGTTGGTCTCCAGGAGCTGGACGGTCTCGGCCTCGCGCAGGCCGCGCGCGCGGACCACCTTGTCGGTGAGCCGGCCGTAGAAGGCGGCGGCCGACTCGGTGCAGGCCGGGGTGAGACCGCCGATCACCTTCGGCGTGTTGGCCGGGGTGACGTCGCGGTTGCCGGGGTCGACGCGGCTGGGCGAGTAGGCGAGGTGGAAGTCGCGGCCCGCGCGCAGGCCCGAGCCCTCCTCCAGCAGCGGGCACAGGAACTCCTGGGTGGCGCCCGGCAGCACGGGCGACTCCAGGATCACGGTGGTGTGCGGGCGCAGCTGCCCGGCCAGGGCGCGGGCGGCGGCCGCCACCTGGGTCAGGTCGAGGCCGCCGTCCGCGCCGCGCGGGGTCGGCGCGCAGATCACCGCGGTGCGCACCCGGCCCAGTTCGGCCGGGTCGGTGGCCGGCCGGAAGCCCCCCGAGAGCATCCGGCGCAGCTCGGCCGCGCTGAGCGGGCCCGACTCGTCCCCGGTCCGGTAGCCGAGCGTGGAGATGCCGGCGGCGACGGCGGCCTGGGCCAGGGGCAGGCCGAGAGGACCGAGTCCGATGACGGCGAGATCTGCGGGCATGGCGTGGGCCGTCCTTCCCAGTAACCGACGTGGTGCGGGCCCGCAAGTCCGGTGGACAGGACGAGCGAGTGCAATGTCAGACTAGGAGTAAATATGACCGTTTTGCGGGATTGACCAGCGTGTTTCTCGGAGTGCCGGGCCGAGTTGTCCACAGGCCGGGGGCGACTGGTGGCTGAAGTCGGGCAAGGCGGTCAGAATTCTGGGCAGGGAGATACGTAGAGAGAGGCAGAGAGACGCAGAGAGACGTGGGAACACGTGGGGGAGCTGGGACGGGCTTCGCCCGACGGGTGCGGCCGGCGTGACGGACACCGGGAGGCAGCAGTGAGGACAGCGACACTGGGGCCGGCGCAGCGCGCCGAGTCACTGGCGGGAATGGCCGAGCGCGAGCTGGACATCCTGGTCGTGGGCGGTGGCGTGGTCGGAGCGGGCACGGCCCTGGACGCCGTCACACGCGGCCTGAGCACCGGCATCGTCGAGGCCCGCGACTGGGCGTCCGGCACCTCCAGCCGCTCCAGCAAACTGATACACGGCGGCCTGCGCTATCTGGAGATGCTCGACTTCGCCCTGGTCCGCGAGGCCCTGAAGGAGCGCGGCCTGCTGCTGGAGCGCATCGCCCCGCACCTGGTGCGGCCGGTGCCGTTCCTGTACCCGCTCCAGCACAAGGGCTGGGAGCGCTGGTACGCCGGTTCGGGCGTCGCGCTCTACGACGGCATGTCGATGGCCCGCGGCCACGGCCGGGGCCTGCCCCTGCACCGCCACCTGAGCCGCCGTCACGCCCTGCGCGTCGCCCCCTGCCTCAAGAAGGACGCCCTGGTGGGCGCGTTGCAGTACTACGACGCCCAGGTGGACGACGCCCGCTTCGTGGCCGCCCTGGTGCGCACCGCCGTGTCCTACGGCGCGAAGGCCGCCAACCGCGCCCGGGTCACCGGCTTCCTGCGCGAGGGCGAGCGGGTGGTCGGCGCGCGCGTGCAGGACGTGGAGGGCGGCGGCGAGTACGAGATCCGGGCCAAGCAGGTCGTCAACGCCACCGGGGTGTGGACCGACGACACCCAGGCGATGGTGGGGGAGCGCGGCCAGTTCCACGTCCGCGCCTCCAAGGGCATCCACCTCGTCGTGCCCAAGGACCGCATCAACTCCACCACCGGGCTGATCCTGCGCACCGAGAAGTCCGTGCTGTTCGTCATCCCCTGGGGCCGGCACTGGATCGTCGGCACCACCGACACCGACTGGGACCTCGACAAGGCCCACCCGGCCGCCTCCAGCGCGGACATCGACTACCTGCTGGAGCACGTGAACTCGGTGCTGGCGGTGCCGCTCGGCCGCGACGACGTCGAGGGCGTGTACGCGGGCCTGCGGCCCCTGCTGGCCGGCGAGTCCGACGCCACCAGCAAGCTCTCCCGCGAGCACACCGTCGCCCACCCCGCGCCGGGCCTGGTGGTGGTGGCCGGCGGCAAGTACACGACCTACCGGGTGATGGCGAAGGACGCCGTCGACGAGGCGGTGCACGGCCTGGACATGCGGGTCGCCGACTGCGTCACCGAGGACGTCCCGCTGTACGGCGCGGAGGGCTACCGCGCGCTGTGCAACGCGCGGGCGCGGATCGCCGCCGACACCGGCATCCACGTGGTGCGCGTGGAACACCTGCTCAACCGGTACGGATCGGCCGCGCAGGAGGTCCTCGCCCTGATCGCCGAGGACCCGTCCCTCGGCGCGCCGCTCCAGTTCGCCGACGACTACCTGCGCGCCGAGATCGTCTACGCCGCCTCGCACGAGGGCGCCCGGCACCTGGACGACGCGCTGACCCGGCGGACCCGCATATCCATCGAGACCTTCGACCGGGGCACCCGCAGCGCCCGCGAGGCGGCGGAGCTGATGGCGCCGGTGCTCGGCTGGGACGCGGACCAGATCGAACGCGAGGTCGAGCACTACGAGAAGCGGGTGGAGGCCGAACGCGAGTCGCAGCGCCAGCCCGACGACCTGACGGCCGACGCGGCCCGTCTGGGAGCGCCGGACATCGTGCCGCTCTAGCCGGCCGCGGCGCGCCGGACACCGTGCCGCTGTGATCGGCCGCGGCGCGCCGCACCCGCCGCTTCCGGCCCGTCCCGCCGGTCGGGCGCGCCCGGCGGGGCGGGGCGCAGAAGTGTTCGGCGCGCGTCGGGTTCCGGGAGCCGGGACGGAGGTGGGACCCTTACGGGCGGAAGTGTCCGGCGCCGTCGGCACCCCGCGCTGACCTGTTGTCACGGCCCGTCATCCCGCCGCGCCGGGTGCGCCGTTCGGTGACGGGACCGGGCGCCGCGAGGGGCACCCTGGGCGTGGAGCACTTGTCGGGTGAGGGACAATGGAGCCTCTGTCAGGGCGGGTTGCATGAGGGGACGCATGTCGGAGGCGGAGCGGACGGGGGCATCCCGTCAGGACACTCGTCAGGACAACAGCGAGCGTCTTCTCGCCGGGCGGTACCGGCTGGGGGACGTGCTCGGCCGGGGCGGCATGGGCACGGTGTGGCGGGCCGAGGACGAGACCCTGGGCCGGACGGTCGCGGTCAAGGAACTGCGGTTCCCGTCCAACATCGACGAGGACGAGAAACGGCGCCTGATCACGCGCACGCTGCGCGAGGCCAAGGCCATCGCGCGGATCCGCAACACCAGCGCGGTGACCGTCTTCGACGTGGTCGACGAGGACGACCGGCCGTGGATCGTGATGGAACTGGTCGAGGGCAAGTCCCTGGCCGAGGTCATCCGCGAGGACGGCCTGCTGGAGCCGAAGCGGGCCGCCGAGGTCGGCCTCGCCGTCCTGGACGTGCTGCGCTCGGCGCACCGCCAGGGCATCCTGCACCGGGACGTGAAGCCGTCCAACGTGCTCATCGCCGAGGACGGCCGGGTCGTGCTCACCGACTTCGGCATCGCCCAAGTCGAGGGCGACCCGTCCATCACCTCGACCGGCATGCTCGTCGGCGCGCCCTCCTACATCTCCCCGGAGCGGGCCCGCGGCCACAAGCCCGGCCCCGCGGCCGACCTGTGGTCGCTCGGCGGCCTGATCTACGCAGCCGTCGAGGGCACGCCGCCCTACGACAAGGGGTCGGCGATCGCCACGCTGACCGCGGTGATGACCGAGCCGCTGGAGGAGCCGAAGAACGCCGGCCCGCTGCGGGACGTCATCTACGGCCTGCTCAACAAGGACCCGGCCGAGCGTCTCGACGACGCGGGCGCCCGGGCGATGCTCAAGGCCGTCATCGCCGCGCCCGAGGCCAGGGCGGCCGAACCGGAGCCGCCCGCGGACGCCACGAAGGTCGTCCCGCTGCCCGCCCAGCCGGACCGCCGGTCGGGCAAGGGCGGTGCGGGCGGCGGGAGTTCCGCGTCCGGCGCCGAGGCGGGCTCCGCCTCCGCTGCTGGCGGCAAGCGGGGCGAGGAGGCGTCCGACCGGCTGCGCGGAGCGCTGCGCTCGGTGCGCAAGGCGGCCGGGACGGCGGGCGCGGCCGGCGCGGCGGCCCGTGCCGGGCAGACGTCCGGCGAGACGGGCGCCGCGAGCGCGGCCGGCTCCGCCCCGGCGACCCCCGCCGACGGCGCGCCGGCCGCGGGCGCGAGCGGCGGGAACGGCGCCCCGAACGGCAAGGGCGGCGGTGCGCGGAGCGGCCGCGGCGGCTCCGGCTGGCCCGTGGTGCCGCCGCCGGACCTTGACCTGACGCCCCGGCCGGCGCCCAGGGCGCCGCTCACCGACGTGGTGCCCCGGCGGACGCTGGTGATCATCGCGGTTTTGGTGGCGCTCGCCGTGCTCGGCGTCGTCCTCGGCATCGCCCTCAGCAACGGCGGCGACGCCAAGGACGGCAAGAGCGGCGCGGCCGGCACCTCGGCCGGGGCGAGCGCGAGCGGCACCGCCAAGGGCGGCTCCGGCGGCGCCAAGAGCACGGACGGCAAGCAGACCGACTCCGGGAAGGGCACGGCCGGGACGGCCGGTTCGAACGGCGCGACCGACGCGACGGACCCCAGCGCCGACAGCGACACGGACGACGACGCCTCCGCCTCCGGCTCCGGCAAGGACTCCGGCGCGGCTGGCGACGACGGCGCGGTGACGACGTACAAGAGCCCGCGCGGCTACTCCATCGGGCTGCCCGAGGGCTGGAAGTTCGCCTACGTCGCCGACGCGGGGGACCGGTTCACCGGCCCGGACGGGCAGAAGCTCCTGGTCGCCTGGACCTCCACGCCCAAGAGCGACCCGGTGGCCGACTGGAAGCGGCAGGAGTCCGGCATGAAGCGCACCGGTTACGACCGCATCCGGATCGAGAAGGTGGGCTACCGCGGCTGGAACGCGGCCGACTGGGAGTTCACCTACACCGACGGCGGCACCAAGTACCGCACGGTGGACCGCGGATTCGTCACCGACCCCCACCACGGCTACGCCCTGATGTACACGGCCAAGGCCGACGACTGGGGCGACGACCTGCGCCGGGACACCTGGCAGACGCTGACGAAGACCTTCCAGCCCGCCAAGTGAGGCGACCGGGGCCGCCTCCCCACGGGCCCCGGCGCACGCTTTTCACGGCGACGAGATCCGGCATCCTCTCTTTGCGAGTTGCCTCCGGCACGTATCGTGAGTGGTTGCGGTCCGTAAGCAGCGGGAACGGGCCGTACAGCGAACGGAATTGACCGACCGTGCGGCCGGGGGAGGCAACGTGGACGACTATGCGGGCCGGGTTCTCGCCGACCGCTACCGCCTGCCGCTGCCCCCGTCCGACGAGTACGAGCTCACCGAGACCCGGGCCTTCGACACCTACAGCGGTCAGGAAGTCCTGCTGCGGCAGGTGCCGTTGCCCGAGGTGGTCGAGGCGGAGGTGCTCGACGCGGACGGGCTGCCCGACGGCTTCGCCCCCCGGGACGGCGCGATCCGGCGGCCCCCGGGGCGCTCCGGCCACCCGACGCGCGGCACGGGCCCGGCCGCCGCCGCGCGCGGGACCGGTTCCGCCACCCGGCGGCCCGCCGACCCGGCGGTGCGGCGGGCGGTGGAGGCGGCCCAGGCCGCGGCCCGCATCCCCGACCACCCCCGGCTCGACCAGGTCTTCGACGTGTTCGCCGAGGGCGGTTCGCTGTGGATCGCCAGCGAGCTGGTGGCCGCGCGGCCGCTGGCGGCCCTGCTGGCGGAGCAGCCGCTGACGCCGTACCGGGCGGCCGAGGTCGCCTCCGACATACTCATGGCGCTGCGCGTGCTGCACGGCCACGGCTGGGTGCACCGCAACATCACCGCCCGCACGGTCCTCGTCTGCGACGACGGCCGGGTGATGCTGACCGGCCTCGCCGTCGGCGCGGCGGAGGAGGCCCTGTGCGGCTACGACCCGGTACCGCCCCAGGACGACGAGACGGGCGACAGGGCCGGCACGGCCGACGGGAGGGGCGCGGCCGGTGAGCTGCCGGCTGCCGGGCCGGGCCCGGGCCACGGAAGGCGACCGGACGGCTACGGCACCCGGTCCGGCGCCGGGTACGGGGACGGGCCGGAGCGCGGTTCCGGAGCATCCGGGGTGGGCTACGGGGACGGCTCGGGGCGTGCTTCCGGGGGACCCGGGGCCGGCTACGGAGCCGGGCCGGGACGCGGTTCCGGAGGTCCCGGGGCCGGTGGGCGCGGCGAGCCCGGACCGTACGGAGGCGGCGGCTCCCGTGGGCCCGGCGGGCAAGGGCCGTACGGCGGCTCCGGCGGGCCGGCGCGGCACGGCGGACCGGGGCACGGGGCGGACGCGGGGTTCACCGGCGTCGGCGACGCGGGCGGCGCGGGCCGTCCCGGCGGGGGCCGCGGAAGCGCGCCGGACCCGGCCGGCGGTGCACCGCGCCCCGAGGGATACCCCGGCCCCGGACCGTACGGGGCCGAGGGCCACGGCGGCGGCGCGAGCGGCGCCCCGGGCGACACCGGAGGCGCGGGCGACACCGGGGGCGCGGGCGGCGCGCGTGGCGCCGGTGGCGCGGCAGGACCCGGTGACGCCGCAGGCGCCGCCGGTCCCGCCGGTCCCGCCGTGGACCCCGAGGCCGCGCGCCGTGCCGCGATCGAGGCGCGGGCCGCCGGCGCGCTGCCGCCGGCCGCGGGCGACACGGCGAAGGGCGCCGCGGCGCCGGGCGAGCTGGTGCCGCGTACTCCGGCGACCGGCGGGGACGTACGCGCCGCGCGCGCCGGGGCGATCGCCGCGTACCGCGCGGGCGCGCGGGCGGCCGCGCGGGTGCAGGAGGCGCAGCAGGGCGCGCGCGCCGCGCTGCCCGGCGCCCGGCCGCCCGCCGAGGACGAGCACCTCGGCACCCCGCCGGGCCGGATAGCCGACCCGTACGGCGTCCGCCCCACCCCCTGGAACACCGGCGCGGCGACCCCGCCCGGCACCGACGACGACCCGCCGGACCAGGGACGTACGGCCGCCCCGCCCGCCGCGTCCGAGGGCGCCCTGCCGGACCGCGCGCTGCCCCCCGCCCGCCTCCCCGCCCCCGGCGAACACCCGGTCCCCGCCTCGCCGGGCGGCGGCGCCGCCGACGAGCCCGCCGCCGTACCGCCGCCCGCGCGCTGGGACGAACCCGCCGGGGCGGCGTCCGCGCGGCGCGGCCCCGGGACCGCGCTGGCGGCCGAGCGGGCGCGGCAGGCGCGGATGACCGTGGTCGGGCCGGTGACCGAGCGGTGGGCGCCCGAACAGGCCGGGCCGGTGCACGAGAACTGGCAGCTGGCCGCGCCGATCGGCCCCGCCACCGACCTGTGGGCGCTGGGCGCGCTGCTGTTCCGGGCCGTACAGGGGCACGCGCCCTACCCGGAGGACTCGACCGCCGAACTGGTGCAGCTGGTGTGCGCGGAGCCGCCCGCCTTCGCCGAGGAGTGCGGGGCGCTGCGCCCGGTGGTGGAGTCGCTGCTGCGTCAGGACCCCACCGAGCGCCTCGACTTCGAGGAGCTGGGCGGCTGGCTGCGCTCGCTGGTGCGCTCCGCGCCCGAACCGGAGGCCGGCGCACACGTGGTGGCCGCGCCGCCCGCCGACCCCGCCCGGCTGCCCGTCATACGCCGCCGCGGTGAACTGGTGCGCCGGCGCCGCGCCGGACTGCCCGCCCACCACGGACGGCACAAGCGCTCCCGTGGCCGGACCGGTTCGCCGCGCAGCCTCGGCCGCGTGCTGCTCCTGCTGGTGCTGCTCCTGTTGGCCGGCACGGTGGCGTACGCGATGCTGTTCCTGCCGAAGGCCGGGCAGAGTGACCGCGGCGCGACGCCCGGCGGCGACCGCACGGGATCGGCCGGGCAGTCGGGCCCGGCGCCCTCCGAGGGCGGCGACGCCGGTGACGCGCCCGCGCCGAGCGCGACCGACGGCGGTGGCGAGACGCCCGGTTCGGCCGCACCGCAGACCACCGGCACCGGCGCCGCCCACGGTTTCGCGCTGCGCAAGGACGCCGCCGGCTTCCAGCTCGCCGTCCCCGACGGCTGGACCCGCACCCCGAAGAACACCCAGGGCCAAGTGACGTACGCCAAGGGCGACTTCGAGCTGATCGTGGTTCCCGGCCGGGACAGCGCCGCCGAGTTCGGCAGCGATCCGATGGCCTACCAGCGTGAGCGCGAAGGGGAGTTGCAGGCCTACCGCTCCTCCAGCTGGGCCACCTCCTCCGGGCTGCGCACCATCCAGGTGGGCGGACGGACCATGGCGGAGGGGCAGTTCACCTGGAACGACGCGGGCGGACGCGAGCTGTTCGTGCGCAACGTCGCCATCCTCCTGAACGGCCGTTACCACGTGCTCCAGGTGCGCGGCCCCGCGGCGCAGCGCGACAAGGTCGACCAGGTGTACGAGCAGGCGTCGGCCAGTTACCGGTACACCGGCTGAAACCGCGCCGACCGCACCGCATCCCGCCGCTTGTGGGACTTGTGGGACTTGTCGGAAGCGACAACTGTCACAGTGCTGTTCCCGTGCCACCCCGCCGGTTCCCTGCCGGGGAGCCGGTCCTTAGTCTGGCCCTGACAAGAGCATTGCGGGGAAACGTGAATCAGATGCAGGGCCAGCTCCTCGCGGGCCGCTACCGGCTCGCCGACTCCATCGGCCGGGGCGGCATGGGGCGGGTGTGGCGCGCGCACGACGAGGTGCTGAACCGGACGGTCGCCATAAAGGAGCTGACCGCCGCGCTCTACGTCTCCGAGAGCGACCAGTCCGTCCTCCTCGCGCGCACCAGGGCGGAGGCGCGCGCGGCCGCCCGGATCAACCACTCCGCCGTCGTCACCGTGCACGACGTGCTCGAACACGACGGCCGTCCGTGGATCGTGATGGAGCTGGTCGAGGGCCGCTCGCTGGCCGACGAGGTCAAGGAAGAGGGCCGGGTGGAGCCGGCCGAGGCCGCCCGGATCGGCCTGTGGGTGCTGCGCGCGCTGCGCGCCGCGCACACCGCCGGGGTGCTGCACCGCGACGTCAAGCCAGGCAACGTCCTGCTCGGCCGGGACGGCCGGGTCCTGCTCACCGACTTCGGCATCGCCCAGATCGAGGGCGACACCACCATCACCCGCACCGGCGAGGTCGTCGGCTCCGTCGACTACCTGGCCCCCGAGCGGGTGCGCGGCCACGACCCCGGCCCCGCCTCCGACCTGTGGGCGCTCGGCGCGACGCTCTACACGGCGGTGGAGGGGCTCTCGCCGTTCCGCCGCACCTCGCCGCTGACCACCATGCAGGCGGTCGTCGACGAGGAGCCTCGCGAGACGGAGTACGCGGGTCCGCTCGCCCCGGTGATCACCGCGCTGCTGCGCAAGGACCCCGCCCACCGCCCGGACGCCACGGCGGCCGAGCAGCTGCTCGCGGAGGCCGCGGAGGGGCGCACGCCCCGGGACGCGCAGATGTACGTGCCGACGCGGACGGTCGGCGGCCACGGCCTGCCGGGGCCGGAGGCGGTGAGCGGGAGCACGGCCACCGGCCTCGCCGCCGGGCCGGGCCACGGCGGCACCGGTGCCACCCACGTCCAGAGTACGACGCCACACCACCCGACGGCCGTGCCGACGGCCGTCGGACCCGCGCACGCCGTCCCGGGCGGCACGGCGCCCACCCGGCGCCGCCGGCTGCGCAACCTGGCCCTCGTGGTGGTCCTCGCCGTCCTCGTCGGCGGCGGCACCGCGCTGGCGCTGCTGAAGTGGGACGCGCGCCGGGGGCAGGGCGACGGGTCGGCCGCCCACCGCTCCGGCGCGACCACGCCCGCGCCCTCCCGCACCGCGAAGACCGCGCCGGGCGGCCTGCCGGCCGGCTGGGTGCGCAAGAAGGACCCGTACGGCTTCAGCGTCGCCCTGCCCGGCGCCGACTGGAAGCGGGTGGTGTCCGACCCCGCCCTCCGCCAGGTCGACTACACCCCCGACGGCGGCGAGCACTTCATCCGCATCGCCATCGACGACTCGCCGGACTTCCCGAGCGCGCACGACCACCAGCGGGACCTGGCGGACCAGTTGCACCGGCTGGTCGACTACCGGCAGGTGAACCTGGCGGAGAACACCTTCCGCGACCGGCCGGGCTCCCGGTGGGAGTACACCTGGACCGCGCTGGCCAAGGACACCGCCTTCCCGGGGCCGCGGCACGCCGTCGAGGAGACGTACTTCTCCCGCGAGGGCGTCGAGTACGCGATCTACATGTCCTCGCCCGCGGCCGACTGGCCGCGCACGGAGAAGCAGTTCAAGACGGTGCTGCAGAGCTGGCGGCCCGGCGCCGACTGACCGGAACGCGCCGTTCATCCTTGGCCGATCACCGCCCCGGACCGGGCCGGGCCGATGCGGCATGATGGGGCGCATGGTGACCGAGGGGGACGACTTCCGGGTGATCGCGGGCCGTTACCGCCTGGAGGCCCGGCTCGGTCGCGGGGGCATGGGCATCGTGTGGCGGGCCACCGACCAGCTGCTGGCCCGTCAGGTCGCCGTGAAGGAACTGCCGTTCGACGACACCCTGTCCGCCGAGGAGTCCCGGCAGCAGCGCGACCGCACCCTGCGGGAGGCCCGCGCGGTCGCCCAGTTGCACCACCCGCACATCATCGTCGTCCACGACATAGTGGAGCAGGACGAACGCCCCTTCATCGTGATGGAGTTGGTCGACGGCGGCTCGCTGGCCGACCGGATCGCCGCGCACGGCCCGATGGCGGCGGCCGAGGCCGCCCGGATCGGCGTCGCGCTGCTGAGCGCGCTGAGCACGGCGCACGCGGCCGGGGTGCTGCACCGCGACATCAAACCGGCGAACGTGCTGCTGGAGGCCGGCACCGAGCGGGCCGTCCTCACCGACTTCGGCATCGCCCAGGTGTCCGGCGCGACCACTCTCACCGAGACCGGCTCCTTCGTCGGCTCCCCGGAGTACACCGCGCCCGAACGGATGTCCGGCTCCAGTGCGGGCCCGCAGTCCGACCTGTGGTCGCTGGGCGCGCTGCTGTGCACGGCGCTGAGCGGCGAGTCCCCGTTCCGCCGGGACTCGCTGGGCGGCATCCTGCACGCGGTGGTCATGGCGGAGATCCGGCCGCCCGCGCAGGCCGGGCCGCTGCTGCCCGTCGTGCGCGGGCTGCTGGAGCGCGATCCGGAGCGGCGGCTGACGGCGGCCGAGGCGGAGGGCATGCTCCGCGGCTACCTGGAGTCGGGCCGTACGCCGCAGCATCCGCCGCCCGCCCGCCACCCGCCGTTCGCGCTCTACACGCCGACCCAGCGCGTCCTGCCGCACTCGGCGGCGCCGCCCGGACCCGGCGTCCCGGAGCCGGCGCCCGTGCCCGGCACCGGCGCGCGGGCCGCGCCACCGGCCCGGTTCACCCGGCGGATGCTGGTCACCGCGCTGGTCGCGGCCGCGCTGGCCGGGGCGGGGGTGTCCGCTGCGGCGCTGCTGATGAGCGGCGACGGCAAGGGCGGCGACGCCCCGACGAGCACGCCCCCGCACCCCGCCACGAGCGCCTCCGCGAGCCCGTCGGGCGGCTCGGCGCGCACCGAGTCCCGCACCCGCTCGCCGGTCTCCTCGCCCCGGTCGCCGTCGTCCGTGGCGCCCGCCGGTCCGGCCGCCGACGCCACCCGGTCGGTGCCGGCCGCGCCCCCCGCGCCCTCCGGGTACCACCTGGTGCGCGACCCGGCGCGCTTCACACTGGCCGTGCCGGACGGCTTCACCCGCTCGCCGCAGGGGGCGCGGGTCTTCTACCTGTCGCCGGGCCGGACCTTCCGCATCGGCGTCAAGGTCACCGGGGCCGAGCCGGGCGGCCCGCTCGCGGTGATGCGCCGCGCGGACGCCGCGGGCCCGTCCACCAACCCCGGCTACCACGACGGCGAGGTCACCGCCACGGCGCACACCGGCCACCCGGCCGCCCTGTGGGAGTTCACCTGGGACGGCTACAACGCGACGGAGGGGGCGCGCCACACCTACGACCTGTGCTGGGAGCGGGGCGGCCGGCTGTACGACGTGTGGGTGTCGGCGCCGGTCGGCAAGGTGCGGGAGGCGAAGGAGTACTTCGACGTCGCGGTCGACACGTTCACCGCGGGGTGAGGCGCGGGGCGCGGACGGGTGCGGCGCGGGCCCGTACGGCGCGGTACGTCACGGGTCTGTGACCGCCTGGCCGGCACGGTGGAGCGTACGCCGGTGGTCGCGGTATGGATGGACCATGAACGACGCCGGGGGACCCCGCCACGAGGCCGACGAGACGACGAGTTTCGTCCTGCGACCGCCGAATCCGCAGGCGCGGGTGCCCCACCCGCACAACCCGTACGCCACTCCCCACCCGAACAACCCGTACGCCACTCCCACTCCCACTCCTACTCCCGCACCGCCGCAGGCCCCGCAGGACGCCGCCGCGCGGCCCTCCGCGGCCGGCGGCGGACCGGGTGCGGCCGACCCCGGCGCCGGGCGGCTGATCGCCGGGCGCTACCGGCTGCTGGCCAGGCTGGGCCACGGCGGCATGGGGACGGTGTGGCGGGCCAGGGACGAGACGGTGGACCGCGAGGTCGCCGTCAAGGAACCCCGCGTCCCCGACCACCTTCCCGAACGGGAACGCGCCAACGCCTACGAGCGGATGCGCCGCGAGGCCCGCGCCGCGGCCCGGCTCGACCACCCGGCGGTCGTCGGCGTCCACGACGTGGCCGTGGTCGACGGGCAGCCGTGGATCGTGATGGAGCTGGTGCGCGGCCGCTCGCTCGGCGCCGCCCTGGAGGAGGGCACCCTGGACGCCCGCGAGGCGGCCAGGATCGGCCTGGAGGTGCTCGGCGCGCTCCGGGCCGCGCACGCCGCGGGCGTCCTGCACCGGGACGTCAAGCCGGACAACATCCTGCTCGGCCGCCACGACCGGATCGTCCTCACCGACTTCGGCATCGCCCAGACCGAGGGCGAGACCCGGCTGACCGACACCGGCGGCTTCGTCGGCTCGCCCGAGTACATCGCGCCGGAACGGGTGCTGGGCCGGCGTCCCGGCCCGGCCAGCGACCTGTGGTCCCTCGGCGTCGTCCTGTACGCGGCGACGGAGGGCGTCTCGCCGTTCCGCCGCAGCAACACCCCGGCCACCCTCCAGTCGGTCCTCAACGCCGTCCCCGCCCCGCCGACCGCCGCGCCCGGACCGCTGGCCGAGGTCATCACCGGGCTGCTGCACAAGGACCCCGCGCACCGCCCGGACGCCGACCGGGTGCGGGCGCTGCTCGAAGAGGTCGCCGCGCCGCCCGTCCCGTCACCCGCCCAGGCCGTCACCCGGCAGGCCGCGGACGGCGCGCCCGCCCGGCGCCCGGGCCGCGGGACGTGGCCGGCCTACGCCACGGCCGCCGTCGCGGCAGCGGCCCTGGCGTACGTCCTGATCGCGCGCCCGTTCGACGGGTCGCCGCCGGACGCCTGGCGGACCGACCACGTGGCGGACGTCGCCGCGACGCTCGCCGTGCCCGCGAAGTACGACCGCTCGCTGCCCGACCGGAAGTCCGACAAGGGCCACTGGGTCGCCTACACCGACCGCAGCGGCGCCGTCCGGATCACCCTCACCGTCGACCGGGCGGCCGAGGACACCGCCCACGGCATCGCCGACTCGGCGGCGGCCGAGATGTACGACGACGACGGCACGTACAAGGAGAACGGCGACTACGAGCTGGACATGCCCTCGGGCGGCAAGGCCCGCACCCGGCCCGACGGCGACGCGGCCTTCCACGGGCGCAGGGCGGCCGGCAACACCGTCGTCTACACCACCGACGACTCCCAGCACCCCCGCCCGCGCGAGGTCCAGATCCTGTACTACAAGTCGACCGGCGGTGACATGTACAAGCTCTTCGTCAGCTATCCCGGCGACGGGGACTTCACCGCGCGCGGCCGCGCGGTGGCGAAGAAGGCGATCGCCGGCCTGGAGGTCGACAAGGTGTGAGGCGGCCGGGGGCGGGGCCGCTGACACGCCGCTGATCGGAAAAGCCGACACGCCGCTGAGCGGAAAAGAGGGCGACGGGACCGTCGCGGGGGCGGGCCGGTCGAAGGACCGCTGATCAGCGGGTTTGTTGCCAGTGATCGCTGGCGTCGTGTGAGCGGTCCGTGAATCACCGTTACCGACGGGTACACAAACCCTCGCGTACGTCATACCCTGCGCTTCATGACGGACGCGCAGGCCCCGGCCCAGACCGGCACGAACCCCCTGGCCCCCGCCCCGGCGGGCGCCCGAACCGCCGCCGACGTGGTGACCCCCGAGCTGGTCGCCCAGCTCACCAAGGGCGTCATCGGCTCCGGCCGGACCGCCAACCACACGCCGTTCACCGGTGACAAGCTCGCCGACCTGCCCGCGTCCACCCCCGAGGACGTCGCCCTCGCCTTCGAGCGGGCCCGCGCCGCGCAGGGCGCCTGGGAGCGCACCCCGGTACGGCAGCGCGCCGCCGTCCTGCTGCGCTTCCACGACCTGGTCCTCGCCCGCCAGGCCGAGGTCCTCGACCTCATCCAGCTGGAGACCGGCAAGGCCCGCCTGCACGCCCACGAGGAGGTGCAGGCCGTCGCCGTCGCCGCCCGGCACTACGGCCGCAAGGCCCCCGCCTACCTGCGGCCCAAGCGGCACACCGGCGCGATCCCCACCCTCACCAAGGTCACCGAACTGCGCCACCCGCGCGGCGTCGTCGGCCAGATCGCCCCCTGGAACTACCCGCTGGAACTGTCGGTCGGCGACGCGCTGCCCGCCTTCGTCTCGGGCAACGCCGTGGTGATGAAGCCCGACACCGAGACCTGCCTGACCGCGCTGTGGGCCCGCGACCTGCTCATCGAGGCCGGACTGCCCGCCGAGGTCTTCCAGGTCGTCATCGGCGACGGCCCGGTCGTCGGCCCGGAGGTCGTCAAGCACGCCGACTACGTCTCCTTCACCGGCTCCACCCGCACCGGCCGCGAGGTCGCCCAGGGCGCCGCCGCCCGGCTCGTCGGCGTCTCCCTCGAACTCGGCGGCAAGAACGCCATGCTGGTCCTCGACGACGCCGACCTCGACAAGGCGGCCGCGGGCGCCGTCCGCGCCTGCTTCTCCTCGGCCGGCCAGCTGTGCATCTCCATCGAGCGGCTGTACGTCCACGAGTCGATCGCGGACGCCTTCCTCGAACGCTTCGCCGCCCGCACCAGGGCGATGCGGCTCGGCACCTCGCTCGCCTACGGCGCCGACATGGGCTCCCTGGTCGGCGAACGCCAGCTGGAGACCGTCACCCGGCACGTCGAGGAGGCCGTCGCCAAGGGCGCCAGGGTGGTGGCCGGCGGCGTCGCCCGTCCCGACGTCGGCCCGTACTTCTTCGAGCCGACCATCCTCGACGGCGTCGAGGCCCCGATGGCCGTGTGCACGGAGGAGACCTTCGGCCCGGTCGTCTCGGTCTACCGCTTCACCAGCGACGACGAGGCCGTCGAGCACGCCAACTCCACCCCGTACGGCCTGAACTCGTCCGTCTGGTCGCGCGACGCCCGCCGGGGCCGCGAGACCGCCGCCCGGCTGCGCACCGGCACCGTCAACGTCAACGAGGGCTACGCGCCCGCCTACGGCAGCGTGCAGTCGCCGATGGGCGGCATGAAGGACTCCGGCCTCGGCCGCCGGCACGGCTCCGAGGGCATCCTCAAGTACACCGAGGCCCAGACCATCGCCCAGCAGCGGCTGCTGCCCATGGCCCCCTCGCTCGGCATGGACGACGAGAAGTACGCGGCGTTCATGAGCCGGAGCCTGCGGGCGATGAAGGCGTTCCGCTTCCGCTAGATCCCGGCCGCAGCGCCGCGGTTCTCAACGAGGAGAGCACGTGTCACAGGAGAACTCTGCCCAGAACGCGGGCGAGCAGGACGCCGGAGCGATCCGGGACGAGCTGGAGACTGGTGCTGGTGCTGGTGCTGGTGCTGGTGCTGGTGCCGGTGCCGGGACTGGTGTCGAGGCGGAAGCCGCGGCCGGGGGCGGAGCCGGCGCCGGGGACGCGTACGACTACGACGTGATCGTCGTGGGCTCCGGGTTCGGCGGCTCCGTCACCGCGCTCCGCCTGACCGAGAAGGGCTACCGGGTCGGCGTCCTGGAGGCCGGCCGCCGCTTCACCCGCGCGAGTCTGCCGAAGAACTCCTGGGACCTGAAGAACTACCTGTGGGCCCCCAGGCTCGGCCTGTACGGCATCCAGCGCATCCACCTGCTCGGCAACGTCATGGTGCTGGCCGGCGCGGGCGTCGGCGGCGGCTCCCTCAACTACGCCAACACCCTCTACGTACCGCCCAAGGCGTTCTTCGAGGACCCGCAGTGGCGGCACATCACCGACTGGCAGGACGAACTGGCCCCGTACTACGACCAGGCCAAGCGGATGCTCGGGGTGCGGCTCAACCCGACGATGACGCCCTCCGACGTGCACCTGAAGGCGGCGGCGCAGCGCATGGGCGTCGGCGACACCTTCCACATGGCCCCGGTCGGCGTCTTCTTCGGCGACGGCGAGGACGCCGGCGGCAAGGAAGCCGGCGGCAAGGCGAAGGCCCGGCCGGGCGAGAAGGTCGCCGACCCCTACTTCGGCGGAGCCGGACCGGAGCGCAGGGCCTGCATCGAGTGCGGCGAGTGCATGACCGGCTGCCGGCACGGCGCGAAGAACACGCTGAACGAGAACTATCTGCACCTCGCCCAGAAGGCGGGCGCGGTGGTGCACCCCATGACCACCGTCGTCTCCGTCACGGACGACTCGCGCGGCGGCTACGCGGTCGCCACGCTGCCGACCGACCACCGCAAGAAGGGCGCCGGCCGCCTCTTCACCGCCCGCAGGGTCGTCATCGCCGCCGGCACCTACGGCACCCAGACGCTGCTGCACCGCATGAAGGAGAACCGGCAACTGCCCCTGCTCTCCCCGCGGCTGGGCGAGCTGACCCGCACCAACTCCGAGGCGCTGGTGGGCGCGCAGACCGACGACCGGCGCTACCGCCGGGCCACCGGGAAGGCGAAGGCCGACTTCACGCGCGGCGTCGCCATCACCTCCTCCATCCACCCCGACGAGAACACCCACATCGAGCCGGTCCGCTACGGCAAGGGCTCCAACTCGATGGGCGGCCTGTCCATCCTCCAGGTCCCCTTCACCGAGGGCGGGTCGAGGGCGGCGGCGTGGCTGGCGAACGCCGCGCGCCATCCGATGCTGGTGCTGCGCTCGCTGTCCAACCGCAAGTGGTCGGAGCGCACCATCATCGGCCTGGTGATGCAGTCCCTGGACAACTCCCTGACGACGTACCTGAAGCCGGACGGCGTCGGCAAGGGCCTGCTGACCGCACGTCAGGGCCACGGCTCGCCCAACCCCAAGCAGATCAGGGCCGCCACCGACGGCGCCACCGCGCTGGCCGCCGAGATCAACGGCTTCGCCGGGTCCAACGTGGGCGAGCTGATGGGCACCCCGCTCACCGCGCACTTCCTCGGCGGCTGCCCGATCGGCGACTCGCCCGAGACCGGTGTCATCGACCCGTACCACCGGCTGTGGGGCCACCCGGGCATCTCGGTGGTGGACGGCGCCGCGGTCTCGGCGAACCTGGGCGTCAACCCGTCCCTGACCATCACCGCCCAGGCCGAGCGGGCGATGTCGTACTGGCCCAACAAGGGCGAGGCCGACCCGCGTCCGGCGCAGGGCGCGGCGTACGAGCGGCTGAAGCCGGTGGAGCCGCGGCAGCCGGCGGTCCCGGCGGACGCGTTCGGCGCGCTGCGGCTGCCGTTCCTCGGCATGCCGTCGGTGCCGCCGAAGAAGTGACGGCGGAGAAAGAAGAAGCGACGGCGGAGAAAGACGAGAAGGACCTGCGCCCCCCTCCTGGTGCAGGTCCTTCTCGTCCCGGCGGATCCGGCGCCGTCGCTTCCGCGGCGGCGCCGGACCCGGGGGCCCTACGGGTCTTACGCCTGCGTGCCGGTCGCGGCCTTGCGGCGGCGGACGGCGAACAGCGCGCCGGCGCCGACGACGACCGCGACGCCGCCGACCAGGCCGACGGTGGGCAGCATGGAGTTGGCGCCGGTCTCGGCGAGGGTGCCGGTGGGCGGGATCTCCTTGGCACCGCCCTGCGGCTGCTTGCCGCCGGCCGGCTTGTCGCCGTCGCCGGGCTTGGGCTTGGCGTCGCCCGGGTTCTCGTTCGGGCTGCCGGGCTTGAGGACGGTGAACTCGTAGTAGTCGAACGCGCTGTGGACGCAGTTCTTGTCCTGGTCGACGTAGCCGCCCAGACCCACGGTGTAGCCGTCGCCCGCGGGGGCCTTCGCGGTGATGTTGACCCGCATCTGGATGTCGACCGTCTGCTTCGGGCCCAGCTCGGTCTCGCCGAAGTAGATGCCGTCGCCGATCTCGTCCGCGAGGGACTCCCAGGCCTTGGTCTCGGGGTTGTAGTACTCCAGCTCGGCGTAGTCGCTCAGCCAGTCCGACTCGTCGTCGCTCATCGAGTCGTTGTCGACGAGCGCGAGCCACTGCACCTGGCCGAGGGACCGGTCGCCGTGGTTGGCGGCGGTGAGCTTGAAGGCGTGCCAGCCGCTGCCCGCGACGATCTTGCCGGGCAGGCCGGACACCGAGATCGTCAGCTGGGAGTCGGGGTCGACGTCGCCGTCGGTGCAGGGCGTCGGCTCGGCGGTGGGCTCCGCGGACTCGGAGGCCTGCGGGGAGGAACTGCTCGGCGCGGGGTCGGACGCGGACGCCGAGACGGAGGCGCTCGCGCTCTCCGACGCGGAGGCGCTGGCCGAGGCGCTCTCGGAAGCCGACGCGGACGCGGACGCGGAAGCCGACTCGGACGCGGACGCCGAGGCGCTCGCGGAGGCGGACTCGGATGCGGACTCGCTCGCGCCGGCGCTCTCGCTCGCGCTGGCACTGGTGCTCGGGGACGTGCTCTGGTCGTCGTTCGCGAACGCGGTCGGCGCGGACAGGAGCGCCAGGGGAGCTATGACAGCCGTCGCGGCCGTGGCGACCATGGCGCGGCGAAGCTTCATGAAGACCTCGAAGAGTCTGGCGTACGGCGCCGTGGGCGCGGTACGAGCGCTGGTGGAGGCCTCCGCGGCTGGGGCCGCGGGTGTGGCTCTCGATTCAGCTGGTGTGACCTGAGGCGTGTGGGAATGGTTGCACGCGCTCTCACCGAATTCTCATGTGGCATGCGTCACAGGTGAGGAGAAGTGGTGAGGGGAGTGGAGTGAGGGGGAGTGGAGCGGTGCCCGGAGGGCCTTCACGGTCCGGGCCTTCACGGTCCGGTCCTTCACGGTCCGGTCCTTCACGGTCACGGTCGGCCTCGGGCGTCCCCGGGGCCGGCCGTGACCTGGGTGACCGGGCTGCTGTCCCCTGCCGTCCGGTCACTGTCCCCGCGGCGAGGTCCCACGGCGCACGGCACGATCCGTGCGCCTCATCGCCGCGGGGAGCCCTGCGTGGCTCACGCGCCTCGTCCGGAGCAACGAGGCGCGCGGCACGACGGTCACGCGCCGTACGGGTGAGGATGCGGAAAGAGCCGGGAAGAGCCGGGAAGATCTGGGAAGGGTGTCAGATCTTGCCGCGGCACAGCTCCAGCAGGGTCATCGCCAGGCTCGTGCCGGGCTTGCCGAGCGCGTCCCGGTAGCGGCCGAGGATCTCCATCTCGCGGGAGAGGTTCAGGCGCCGGCCGCCGGAACCGATCCGGGCCTCCTGCACGACGGCCGAGACGGCCATCCGTTCCTGGACCAGTCCGATGATCCGATCGTCGAGTGTGTCGATGCGCTCACGGGCGCCGGAGATCACGTGCGCGGCCTCATCGGTGCGCGCACCGGTGCGGTCCGCCGTGCCGGCGTCGGTCGCGACGGCGGAGGCGGGGGCGGGGGCGACGGTGGGGGCGGCAGCGGTGGTCATGGCGGTGGTCGCCGTTGCTGTGGTGGTCATGCGGGGCTCCTCACGGGGTGGGTGGGGTGCCCCGGATCGACGAGGACCGGGAGAAACGCCAGACGCCCCGGGCCTTGTCGGCCCGGGGCGCCTGGGAAGTCGCTTGTCAGCAGCTCAAGCAACACGACCATGGCAGCCGGCGGGCCGGGTGCCATAGGTAAACAGGAAGGTCGTGGAATGCGTGAGCATGCTGCCAGTATGCCCCCGCGACGGCCGGTCTCCAAGCCGGTTCGCATGCTGGGACGGCGGCCTCGGCCCGTGGCCGCCGCCGCTCGGGACGTCACCCGTGGCCACCCCGTTAGAATCGGTGTACACAGCCCCTCGCCCCACCGCCGGAAGGCACCCCGTGTCATCAGCGACCCCCGCTGCCACCGCCCCCGACACCGTCCTGGTCGTCGACTTCGGCGCGCAGTACGCCCAGCTCATCGCCCGTCGCGTCCGTGAGGCCCGGGTCTACAGCGAGATCGTGCCGGGCACCCTGCCGGTCGCGGAGATGCTCGCCAAGAACCCGGCGGCGATCATCCTCTCCGGCGGCCCCTCCTCGGTCTACGAAGAGGGCGCCCCGCGCCTGGACCGCGAGCTCTTCGAGGCCGGCGTCCCCGTCTTCGGCATGTGCTACGGCTTCCAGCTGATGGCGCAGACCCTCGGCGGCACCGTGGACAACACCGGCGCCCGCGAGTACGGCCGCACCGACCTCACCGTCTCCCGGCCCTCCTCCACCCTCTTCGAGGGCACCCCGGACGAGCAGGCCGTGTGGATGTCGCACGGCGACGCCTGCTCCGCCGCGCCCGAGGGCTTCACCGTCACGGCCTCCACGGACGTCGTCCCGGTCGCCGCCTTCGAGAACGACGACAAGAAGCTCTACGGCGTCCAGTACCACCCCGAGGTCATGCACTCCACGCACGGCCAGCAGGTGCTGGAGCACTTCCTGTACCGCGGCGCCGGCCTGAAGCCCGACTGGACCACGGGCAACGTCATCGACGAGCAGGTCGCCGCCATCCGCGAACTGGTCGGCGACAAGCGGGCCATCTGCGGGCTGTCCGGCGGCGTGGACTCCGCGGTCGCCGCCGCCCTCGTCCAGAAGGCCATCGGCTCCCAGCTGACCTGCGTCTACGTCGACCACGGCCTGATGCGCAAGGGCGAGACCGAGCAGGTCGAGAAGGACTTCGTGGCCGCGACCGGCGTCCAGCTGAAGGTCGTCGACGCCGAGAAGCGCTTCCTCGACGCGCTCAAGGGCGTCTCGGACCCCGAGGAGAAGCGGAAGATCATCGGCCGCGAGTTCATCCGGGTCTTCGAGCAGGCCCAGGCCGAGATCATCGCGGACGAGGGCCCGGCGGTCGAGTTCCTGGTCCAGGGCACGCTGTACCCGGACGTGGTCGAGTCCGGCGGCGGCACCGGCACCGCCAACATCAAGTCGCACCACAACGTCGGCGGCCTCCCCGAGGACCTCGAGTTCCAGCTGATCGAGCCGCTGCGCAAGCTGTTCAAGGACGAGGTCCGCATGGTCGGCCAGGAACTGGGCCTGCCGGAGGAGATCGTCCAGCGCCAGCCCTTCCCGGGCCCCGGTCTCGGCATCCGCATCGTCGGCGAGGTCACCAAGGAGCGCCTGGACCTGCTGCGCGAGGCCGACGCCATCGCCCGCGAGGAACTGACGGCGGCCGGTCTCGACCGCGACATCTGGCAGTGCCCGGTCGTGCTGCTCGCGGACGTCCGGTCCGTCGGCGTCCAGGGCGACGGCCGCACCTACGGTCACCCGATCGTGCTGCGCCCGGTCTCCTCCGAGGACGCGATGACCGCCGACTGGTCGCGCCTGCCGTACGAGGTCCTCGGCAAGATCTCCACCCGCATCACCAACGAGGTGCGCGACGTCAACCGCGTCGTCCTCGACGTCACCTCCAAGCCGCCGGGCACCATCGAGTGGGAGTAGATCCCACGGCCTGCCCAGGCCCGTGAAGGAAAGAGGTGGAACAACCGTTCCACCTCTTTCGCGTACACCCCCCGCGGCGAAGGGTCCCGCCCCGCCCTGTGCCGCATCCTCACACCCCGGCACTGTCATGTCGCCGTCACTCGCAGGTAGCTTCCGCCCCGTACGCCGAACCGCGCCGGAGGACCCATGCACGGCCCCACTCCGCCCCCGCCCCTGCCGACCGACAAGCTCCGGTTCGCCATGCCGCCGATGCACGACTCGGTCGAGGACGAACGCCGGCACCGCAAGGAACGCCTCGCCGCCGCCCTGCGCGTCTTCGGACGGCACGGCTTCGAGGACGGCGTCTCGGGCCACATCACCGCCCGCGACCCCGAGTTCAGCGACTGCTTCTGGGTCAACCCCTTCGGCATGCCGTTCAAGCACGTCACCGTGGCCGACCTCGTGCTCGCCAACCAGGACGGGCAGGTCATCGAGGGCCGCTACCACGTCAACCAGGCCGCGTTCACCGTGCACGCCCAGGTCCACGCCGCCCGCCCGGACGTCGTCGCCGTCGCCCACTGCCACTCGGTGCACGGCCGCGCGCTGGCCGCCCTGGGCGAACTCCTGGACCCCATCACCCAGGAGAGCTGCGCCTTCTACGAGGACCACGCCCTCTACGACACCTATACCGGCGTCATCGTCGACGCCGAGGAGGGCCGCCGTATCGCGGACGTGCTCGGCTCCCACAAGGCGCTGGTCCTGCGCAACCACGGCCTGCTCACCGTCGGCGACTCGGTGGACGCCGCCGCCTGGTGGTTTCTGTCGATGGAACGCTCCGCCCAGGTCCAGCTCACCGCCCGCGCGGCGGGCCGGCCCGTCCTCATCGACCACCGGGCGGCGGTCGCGACCCGCGAACAGCTCGGCGGCGATCTGGTGGCCTGGATCAACTACCAGCCGCTGTGGCAGGACATCACCCGCAGCGAGCCCGACCTGCTGGACCAGAACCCCACCCCACCGGCCGACCTCGACGGCTGAGCCGCCTGGCCCCGACCGAGGCCGTCCCCGGGGCCGTCCCCGGGGACGGGTCAACCCGCGAACCCGAGCTTCACCCGCACTGATCAGATCGCGCAGCCGAGGCGCCCGAGGTAGGGCACAATTCGCAGACGGCGTAAGCGTGTTGGCCGCAGGTCTCTGCGGGTTCCGGGGAAGGCGGGCGTCGGGCGTGGCGGTGCAGGAAGCGAGAGACGGCGCGGGGGCGGCTGCCCACGCGGGCGGCTGCACGTGCGGGGACTGTCCGCACGGGGCGCGTACCGGGCACCGGCGAGCCGTTGCCGAGTTCCTCTCCAAACGGGACGAGTTCGCCGCCGGCCAGGGACTCCCGGCCGCCGTGGCCCACTCGGTGTCCGCCTCCCGGCAGTGGGTCTCGGAGGAACTGACGCAGTCCGCGGAACTCGTCGCCGCCCGTGGCCGCGCCGAGGGCGAGGCGTGGCTGGCGCGACTGTGGGGCTGGACGGTGTCCACGGTGTGGGCGGCGGTGGTGGCGCTGCTCCTCGCCCAGGCGCTGACCGCGATCGGCGCCGGCTGGAGCACCGCACGCACGGCGGGTCTGCTGTCGGCCGTGGTGGTGGCCGGTGCGCTGACGGCCGCCTCCTGGTTCCACCGGGCGCGCGGCGGTGCGCTCGCCCCGGTCATCGGCGAGGACAACCGCCTGTCCACCTCGCGCGCCGTCGCCACCGCGTGGGTGCTGTTCGTCGGG
The DNA here is from genome assembly GCA_013364255.1 of Streptomyces seoulensis. Taxonomy (GTDB): domain Bacteria; phylum Actinomycetota; class Actinomycetes; order Streptomycetales; family Streptomycetaceae; genus Streptomyces; species Streptomyces similanensis. The sequence goes on from CP054936.1 coordinate 5,837,934, forward strand.
TACGCGGTGCTGGTGCTGGCCGGCCGCCTGGCCGCTGCCTCCAGCCACGCGGAACGCGACGCGCTGCTCTCCGGGCTGGACCTGGCCCGGGGCGCCGGCGTGGTCACCGTGCTCGCCGTGGTGTGCGGGATCGCCGTCCTGGTGCGGCGGGTGGTCGGTCTGCGGGTACTGGGCCAGCGCCTGCAGAAGGTCCGGGCGCACCGTCCCCGGGCCGCCGATCTCCTCACCGACGACGCCGGCCGCGGCGCCTTCTCGGACATCCAGTACGTCGTCATCAGTGCTGTCTCCCTCGTGTTCGCGGCGGTACGGCTGGCCCGGCGGCCCGATCAGCTGCCCGACCTGCCCTGGGGGCTGGCGGTGGTGATGCTGGTGTCGGCCCTGACCTACCTGGCGGGCAAGTACGCCGACGGCGGCCGGCCCGTCATCCTCTCGGTGGTCCGCGCCCGGGAGGCCGGTGACCTCGACGCCCCGATCCGCACCGGCGACGACATCGAGATCCGGGGCGCCGGGTTCGTCCCGCCCGGTGCGCAGGCGGCCGACCGGCTCTCACGGATGGTGGTCCGCATCGGCGCGGTCAACGTCCACGTCCCCTTGGTCCCGGTCACCGGAGGCTTCAGCAACCCCACGGACGCGGCCCTGACCGTCCCCGTCCCCGCCGACGTCGAACCGGGCCGTGTCGAGGTGCAGCTGGTCACCGCGGCGGGCGTGGAGACCAACCGGTACGCCATCGATGTGACGGAGTGATGGAGTACCGGAGTGATGGAGTGACGGCGGGGGCGAGGGGCCGAGCGCGGGATCGAAATCCTACGTAAGTCGGAAAAACGGTCCGACGTGATTGAGCGAGCCCTTTCTTACATACGTATGGTCTGTTGAGAGGTAAACGGCATTGGGGTGAGAGGCGGCTGGCAGCGATGACCCACGGCGTTCGGATGGACACGCGCACTTCGTACGGCGACCGACGCGGTGACTGGCGGGACACCGCCACCCGCTATGCCCTCCTTCCTCTCCGTGTCTTCCTGGGTGTCACCTTCATCTACGCCGGCCTGGACAAACTCACCGACGGCGCCTTCCTGAAGGCCTCCGGTCCGGGATCGATCGGCGACACGATGCGCGCGGTGCGCGACTCCTCCGCCATCCCGGCCCTGGTGGACCTGTCCCTGAAGGCCCCGGTCGGCTTCGGCGCCGCCATCGCCGTCGGAGAAGTGGCCGTCGGCATCGGCGTCCTCGTCGGCCTGCTGGGTCGCCTCGCCGCACTCGGCGGCGCACTGATCTCCCTCAGCCTGTGGCTCACGGTCAGCTGGTCCTCCACCCCCTACTACTACGGCAACGACCTCGCCTATCTGATGGCCTGGCTCCCGCTCGTCCTCGCCGGCACTCCCATGTTCTCCGCGGACGCGGCCCTGCGCTCCCGCCGCCAGGGCGGGCCTGCCTACCGCTGACCTCGGTCCGAGTCGGTGGCTGCCGTCCCGGTGCTCAGTCCACCGAGCCCGGCCCGGCGTCGGCCAGTCCCGCAGCGCGGCGGCCGGTCCGGTGCCTGCGTATCGTCCGGTTCAGCAGTGCCGTCACGCCTGCCAGGAACAGGCCGCCCACGACCAGCGGGACGGCCGTGAACCAGGGAATCCGCCAGAGACCGTGCGCGGCGCCCGCGTAGACGACGCCCGCCACGATGAGGAACACGCCGGCCACCAGCTTCCCCGGCTGGAACTCATGACGTGCCACGGCTCACCTCCGCCTGTCCCATACCGACCCGCAGGTCGAGATCAAGTGTTCCGGCACCCTTGCCGCCCGATGCCGGGGGCAGGGTCACCTGCTGGTGCCTGCCCGGAGTCACATCCACGTCCTGGGAGTCGTCGCCCGGCAGCTGGACGTCGCCCAGACCCACATCGATGACCGCCCGCACGGTCACGTCCCGGGGAACGACCACCCGCAGCCGTCCCACCCCGACCTCGGCCCGCGCCGTCACCGTCTGGCCCTTGCCCACGTGTATTCGGGTCAGGTCGAGCGTGCCCTCACCCGTGCCCAGGTCGTACGTGCCCTGGACGTCCGCCGTCGCGGCCGGCTGCCATGTCGTGTGCGTCCAGTGCGTGCTGATGTCCCTGGGAAGCGCCGCCGATGCCGTGAGCAGCGCCGCGGTGACGATCGCCAGCAGGATGGAACCCCCGCCGGTCCGCCCCAGGAAGGCGCTGACCGCTATGCCCAGCCCGAAGACGGCGAGCGCGCATCCCAGACCGGTCTGCAGGCTGATGCCGAGCGCGTGGTCGTCCCAGGTCAGCCGGGTGCCCAGACAGCCTGCGACCAGGGCCAGCAGGAAGGTCCAGCCGCCGATCCAGCGTGGTCCGCGGGGGCGCGGCGGCTCGGTGCGCGGGGTGCGTATATCCGCGCGCGCGCGGGTGCCCAGGCTGATGTTGACGGCGGCCGCGATGTCCCGGTCTCGGGAGTCCTGGGGGCCCCACAGATATCCGGTGCCGCCGACATGGGTGCCGTCCTTGACGATCGGGTCGCGCCACCAGGAGGGGTAGGAGGCGGGGAACGGCGGTGCCTGAGCCTCCGGAGGTGCGTCGGCGGCGGCCTGGGCGGCCAGCGGATCGGGGTCGGGGGCGCCCCGGTGCCGCGACCAGTACCCCGCCCCCGCCAGGAGCAGGGAGAGGACGATGCCGAAGGTCAGCACGCTGCCGTTGTTCAGCATCGACAGGAACACCCCGCAACCCACCAGCGCGAACAGCACGCCGGCCAGCGCCTGGCCGTCCACCCGGCCGGTGAGGAGCTTGCGTACCTCGTTCTCGTCCTCGTCGTCGAACGGGACGAGGAGCCAGGCGAAGCCGTAGAAGAGGAGACCGATTCCGCCTGTCGCGGCGAGCACGGCCAACGTGATCCGGAAGATCACCGGGTCCATGTCGCACTGGCGTCCCAGCCCCGAGCAGACACCGGCGATCAGCTTGTGCCGCTTGTCCCGCCGGAGCCTCGACGGTTCCCGTCCGTCTTCGGGCCCTTCGGCCGTCGCCGAGACCGCGTCGGGCCCCGCGCCGGTAGCCCCCGTCGTCCCCGTCACACTCGCCTCTCCGCTCCGGTGCGGGTGGTCGCCCGCACCCGGCTGTCGCTGTCCGCTTGTTCCCCGCGTACGCGCGGCCGTGTGGCCGGACGCGCGCGGTTCCTCACCCGCACCCGTGCCGGGCGCGGTGGCCGGCGGCCCGGCGCCCACGATCGGGCGGGGGCCGGAGCCGGGTCCCCGACCCGTCGCGGCGTGCTGGTGATTCGTCATGCGTCCATGGTGACGGGCGGGCCGCCGCTGCGGGAGTCGGGACGACCCTGGCCGAACCCTGATTCGCCCCTGAGCCCGGCCCGGGATGCGTTCGACGGGCGTCCGGGCACGGCCGGCACCGCGATGTGCGCGGCTCGCGGGGGAAGATCAGGGGAGTCTCGGGGACGGACCCTGATGTCCCGGCCGCGGCGGCATGTGACCATCGATGGCATGCCGGAAGCCGCAGCACTGCCCCTCGACGACCCGCGGCCGCCGCGCAAGCTCTACCGCAGCAGCGACGGACGCTGGCTCGGCGGAGTGGCGCGGGGCCTCGCCGGGCACCTCGGGCTGCCGGTGGTCTGGGTGCGGCTCGTCTTCGCCGGTCTGTTCATGGCCGACGGCCTCGGCGCGCTGCTGTACGCGGCCTTCTGGTTCTTCGTCCCTCTCGGCGTCGGCGGTGTCGCCGGCCAGCGGCCGCCCTCGCTCGTCACCACCGAGACCTCGCCCGACGGCCGCCGCAGAATCGTCGCCCGCAAGCCGGACCGGGGACAGATACTCGCGCTGCTCCTCATGGTCATCGTGGCCATGGTCTTCGTCGGCAGCGTGAATCTGGGCGGCGGTGCCAAGGCGTATCTGGTGCCGGCCGTCCTCGTCGCCGCGGGCGTCGCCCTCGTCTGGCGGCAGGCGGACAACGCCCGCCGGGCCCGTTGGGTCGAGGTGGGCCGCCACCGCCGTACGCTCACACTGCTGCGCGCGGGCGCGGGTGTCCTGCTGGTCACGGCCGGTGTCTCGGCCATCTTCGTTCTCCAGGGCTCCGCCGCTCATCTCGGTTCGGTCCTTCAGGCGGCGCTCGCCGTTCTCGTCGGCATAACGCTGCTCGCCGGCCCCTATCTCGTGCGGATGACGCAGGACCTCTCCGAGGAGCGGCTGATGCGTATCCGCGCCCAGGAGCGCGCCGAGGTGGCGGCCCACGTCCATGACTCGGTGCTGCACACCCTCACCCTGATCCAGCGCAACGCGGAGAACGCGGGGGAGGTGCGCCGCCTGGCCCGCGCCCAGGAGCGCGACCTGCGGGCCTGGCTCTACAAACCGGAGGGCAACGGAAAGGACGAGGACGACGAACCGGCCACCCTCGCCGAGGCGGTCAAGCGCAACGCCGCCGAGGTCGAGGACAAGCACGGCGTCCCGATAGAGGTGGTCGTGGTCGGCGACTGCCCGCTCGACGAACGGATCGGCGCCCAGATGCAAGCCGCGCGGGAAGCCATGGTGAACGCCGCCAAGTACGGTGGCGAGGGCGGCGCCGTGCAGGTCTACGCGGAGGTGGAGGGGAAGACGGTCTTCGTGTCCGTCCGGGACCGCGGACCCGGCTTCGACTTCGACGCGATACCCGCCGACCGCATGGGCGTCAGAGAATCGATCATCGGCCGCATGGAGCGCAACGGGGGCACCGCCCGGCTGCGCGCGGTGCCGGACGGCGGCACGGAGGTCGAGTTGGAGATGGAGAGGGCGGAGAACACGTGATGAGCGACCCGACCGAGACGAACGGTACGGCCGGAGCGGAGGCGGCGGTGGGCGCCGGCGGGGCGGGCGGGGCGGGCGGACGGCATGTGCGCGTGGTCCTCGTCGACGACCACCGCATGTTCCGCACGGGCGTCCAAGCCGAGATCGGCCGGACCGAGGAGACCGGGGTGGAGGTCGTCGGCGAGGCCGCGGACGTCGACCAGGCGGTCGACGTCATCACCACGGCCCGGCCGGAGGTGGTCCTGCTCGACGTCCACCTGCCCGGTGGCGGCGGGGTCGAGGTGCTGCGCCGCTGCGCCGCGCTGATGGCCGACAGCGAACGGCCGGTCCGTTTCCTCGCCCTGTCCGTCTCGGACGCGGCGGAGGACGTGATCGGCGTCATCCGGGGCGGGGCGCGCGGGTATGTGACGAAGACCATCACCGGGTCCGACCTCATCGACTCCATCTTCCGCGTCCAGGAGGGCGACGCGGTGTTCTCGCCGCGTCTGGCCGGCTTCGTGCTCGATGCCTTCGCCTCGACCGACGCGCCGCCGGTGGACGAGGACCTCGACCGCCTCACCCAGCGCGAGCGCGAGGTCCTCCGGCTCATCGCCCGCGGCTACGCCTACAAGGAGATCGCCAAGCAGCTGTTCATCTCGGTGAAGACGGTGGAATCCCATGTCTCGGCGGTGCTGCGCAAGCTCCAGCTGTCCAACCGGCACGAGCTGACCCGTTGGGCCACGGCACGCCGGCTGGTGTGAGCGGACCGCGTCCGAGTCCGACAGGCCCCCGCCGACTGGAGTGAGCGGACCGCGCACGGCCGGGGCCGCCATCGGTACCCGGGGGCCCGCCGCGCAGGTCACCGGCGGCCGGCCGTGCCCGCCCGCTCGGCACCGCCCGCTCACCCCACCCGCTCACACCACCCGCGTCGCCCCCGCGAACGGCATCTGGTCGATCGGGGCCAGGCGGACGGGGGCCGAGGGGTTCGGGGCGTGGATCATGCGGCCGTCGCCGACGTAGATGCCGACGTGACTGATCCCGGAGTAGAAGAACACCAGGTCACCGGGGACCAGGTCGGAGCGCGCGACCCGGCGGCCGGAGTTGATCTGCGCGTAGGTGGTGCGGGGCAGTGAGATGCCGGCGGCGCGGTAGGCGGCCTGGGCCAGGCCCGAGCAGTCGAAGGCATGGGGGCCGGTCGCGCCCCAGACGTAAGGGCTGCCGAGCTTCTGGTAGGCGTAGGCGACGGCGGCCGCCGCCCGCGAGGTGGGCGCCGTCACCGAGCCCGGGCCGCCGAGCGCGCGGGCGGTCGGGGCGGTGGAGTGGGCGGCGGGGGAGGGGACGGGAGAGCCGCCCGTGTCCTGGCCGGTCACCTCGGCGCGCTGGGACGGGGAGAGCCGGGACAGCAGGCGACGGGCCTCGTCCAGCTTGGCGGTGATCGTCTTCTTGTGCCGCCGCAGTTCGGCCTGCCGCGACGTGAGCGAGGCCAGCTCACCGCGGGCCGCGCCGCGCAGCTGCTCGATCTTCCGCAGCCGGCCGCGTACTCCGGCGACGGCGGCCGACTGCCGGGCGCCGGCCCGTTGCGCGAACTCGGCGCTCTCCAGGTAGTGCCGGGGATCGTCGGAGAGCATCAGCCGTACCGCGGGATCGATTTCGCCCTCCCGGTACTGGGCGGCGGCGATCGACCCGAGAGCGTCCCGCGCCGAGTTGAGATCGGCCTGGGTGCGCGCCGCCTCGTCGCCGAGTGTCCGCAGCCGCCGTGCGGCCGCGTCTGCCTTCTCCTTGGCGCCGTCGTACTTCTGGGTGGCGGTCTCCGCCTCCCGGTACAGCTGGTCCACCCTGGCCCTGACCTGCGTCGGCGTCGGCTGCGGCGCGGCCTGTCCGACACCGTCGAAGCAGGTGGCCGTCGCCGCGCCCGCGAGGGCGAGCGTGACGGCGGCACGCGCGGTGCCGCCGCTGAGCGAGCGCTGTCGGGGCCTGCGGTGCGCTGCCACGAGGAGCTTCACGTTCCCTTCGTCCGGCCGCGGGTGCGGCGGGTCGTCCGGCGGCGGCCCGCACAGGGGGAGCATGCCGCCGCCGGACCATTTGGCGGAGGTGGCCGGCCGCCGCCCCTGACTGGGGTGGCGCTGGGATGGCCGGGCACCTGGGTGAGGACGCTAGAACCGGGCGCGTCCGCCGGGTGACTCCATGTGCGGAAGTGGCGCGAGTGGAGCGGATGGTGACCGTATGTGACCACCAGGCGGCCTCAAGTGCGGCTGTCGCACGCTGAGTGATGACCGATGTGGAGGTTCCGGAGCGAAAAGGGGTAACGGGGTGCTATGGGGCGTATGTGCAAGGTTGTGCCGTAGGGCGCCCGGTCGGGCGGGGGCGGCCTAGCGGACGGGCCGGTGTTCGAGGTGCGAGGGCCTGAGATTAGGCTCCGGCCTCATGGACGTACTCATCCATCTCTTCGTCGGCCTGCACATCATCGGGATCGCCGCGCTGCTCGGCGGATTCCTCACCCAGATGAAGGCGATGGGCCAGGGCACGGCCCGTTTCGTGCCGGGCATGCTGCACGGCGCGCTCACCATGCTGGTCACCGGTGTCGTCCTGGTCGGCCTCAACCAGGCCCAGGACTACCCCCTCGACAACATCAAGATCGGGGTGAAGCTGGCGCTGCTGATCGTCATCCTGGGCCTCGTCTACGTCAAGCGCGACGAGGAGAAGGTGGACAAGAGCATGTTCGGCGTCGTCGGCCTGCTCACCATGACGAACATCTTCATCGCGGTGCTCTGGACGTGACCGCGGCGCCCGGCGCGTGAGGCTCAGCGCGCGGCTCTGAGTTCCGCACGCGCCTCCGCGACCGCCCCCACGCCGACCGCCAGCCAGGCCGCCACCGCGATCCACAGCAGGACCCGGCCGGGCAGGTCCAGCTCCGGGAGGCGCAGGGAGACGGCGATGGACAGCGTGGCCGCCGCCGTCATCCCCAGCGGGAAGACGGTCGACCAGCGGCGTACGTCGTAGTGGAGCCGGGGCCGGACGAACTCGCCGACGAGCAGGACGGCGTACCAGCACAGGTCGAGGACGAGCAGTCCCAGGGTCACGGTGCGCAGGACTCCGCTGTCGTCGTTGTTCCACAGGTACGGTCCCGCGTCGCCCGCGGCGATCAGTTTCGAGCCGGCCAGGGCGGAGATCGCCAGCGCGCCGCCCGCGACCCAGTGGTCGCCGTGCCCCTCGAGGACCTCCCGCAGTCCGAACCGCGACAGCGCGAGGAGGTAGAGCGCGAGGCCGAGCCAGAAGAAGACCAGTGCCGTGTGCGCCAGCCAGGGCGCGGTCTGCGCCTTGGCCAGGGACGCGCCGAGTACGGCGAGCCCCTCCGTGGCCACACAGCACAGGAAGACGGCCCCCGGCATGGGACGCCGCGACGCACGCACCACCCGCACGAGCAACCATGGCCACAGGACGAACGCCAGTGCGAGCAGTGCCTCGGCGAGGATCTGCCACCCGAGCAGCGAGAAACGCGTGCCCAGCACGGTCGTCGCGGCCACGGCGGTGAGCGCGCCCGGTGTCCCCGCCTCGGCCAGCCACCGCGGCCGGTCGCGCAGCAGCCGTACGGCGAAATCCGCGGCCAGCGCGACATAGGCGACGCAGGCCACCGCGAGGACCACCAGGGACAGTACGTCGTGGCCCGTCATCTCCAGCCCGACCGACACGATGCCGCTCGCCATCACGGCGGCCCCGGCCGCGGGCGGACGCTGCGCCAACCAGGCGCGCGAAGGGGAGGTGACGGGCATGATCGCGATCCTAGGGAGCCGCGTGCGCCGTACGGGCGGGGCGCGCGCGGGCGCACCCGAATTGCGCCAAGGCGGCCCCCGCCGGGCGCGCGCCGCCCTCGCGACCCGGCGCGCCGTTCCGCACCGATCCCGGCAGCCGCCCTCCCCGGTCCGCCGTCCTCAGGCCGCCTCCCGGTCCGCCGTCCTCAGGCCGCCTCCCGGGTCCGTGGCCCTCAGGCGGGTCGCACCACGTGGTGGACGGCCGGGGCACCGCCCTGGCGGACCGGGTCCTCGCGGACGTACGAGCCCGGCTCCGGGGCATGGATCATCATGCCGTGGCCGGCGTAGACGCCGACGTGGCCGACCTCGCCGTGGGAGTCGTGGAAGAAGACGAGGTCGCCGGGGAGCGCCTCGGCCGCCGGGACCGTCGTGCCGGCGCGGGACTGGTCGCGCAGGGAGCGCGGGAGGGCGACCCCGGCGGCCTTCCACGCGGCCTGGGTCAGCCCGGAGCAGTCGTAGGAACCGGGCCCCGCCGCGCCCCACACATACGGTTTGCCGATCTGCGCGCGGGCGAAGGCAAGCGCTTTGTGCGCCTCGGCGCCGGACGGGGCACCGTCCCGCCGGACACCCTCGCCCACGGCGGCCGGCAGGCGCGCCGGAGTCTCGACGGCCACGGCGGCGTCCGGCGCCATGACGGCGACCGGCGCGCCGGCGACGAAGGTGATCGGCGCGTCGGTCGGCACCGCGGCGGCGGTGGTGACCTGCACGGCGGTCGGTACCGCGGCGCTGGTGGTGACGGGCGCGTCGGTCGGCGCCAGCGCGGTGGCGGCGACCGGTACGGCGGTGGCGGCCAGGGGGGCCGGGGGAGTGCCCGTCGCCTCCACCAGCGCGCGGGCGGTGGCCAGCTTGCGCTGGACGGCGGTCTTGGCCGCCCTGATGTCGTACCGCGGTGCGGCCGACGGCCCGGACCGCACCCGTTGGCCGTGGACGGCGCCCGACGGGCTCTGCCCGGCCGCGGGGGGCCGCTGCGCGGCGCGCTCGCCGGCGCGGACCTTCTGGCGGGCGGTCAGCCGGCTCATCAGCTGGGCCTGCTCGAAGTAGCCCCGCGGGGCGTCCGCGAGCAGCAGCGCGGCGGCGTCCGGGTCGGAGAACGCCGGGCGGTACGGCGCCGCCGTGAACGCGCTCAGCATCTCGCGCGCCCGGGTGAGCATGTCGGCGCGCTGGGCGGCGCCGTCGCGGAGTGCCGCGCCCCGGCCGCGCTGCCGCGCGCCCCGCTCGCCGGTCCCGGCGGCGCCGTCGCGCGCGGTCTCCGCCTCGCCGCGCCCGCCGCCCCCGCGCTCGTCCTCCGCGCCGCCCCCTGGCCTGCGCTCCCCGTGCCCGCTCTCCTCGCCCCCGCCCCCGGGCCTGCCGCTCAGGGTGCCGTTCCTGAGGGTGCCGTTCCTGTTCTCGGCCGCCCCGTGGCCGTCGGCCCGCCGGTACAGCTCGTCGATCTTCCGTTCGACCTCTTCCGGGCTCGGCGTCCCGCCCGGCGCGTCCAAGGACGTGCCCCGGACGCCTTGGGGGAGCAGGGCTACGGAGGCGGCCGGGACCGGGCCGGACGGCGCCGGAACCGGAGCGGCCGGGGCGGCCGGGGCGGTGGCGTGCGGGACCGTGGGAGCGGGCTTGCGGTGCGATGCCAAGAGGGGCGGCTCCTTCCGTCGTCCGCCGGCCGGCGTTCCGGAAGGGCGCCGTTCCGTTCGCGGACAGGGCTCGTGGAGCCCGTACTCGTGGAAGGAGGCGGACCGATTCCCCTCCGGGACGCGAGTCCCGTTCCGGCGCGCGGGGCGGTGCGGCCGGATTCGGCGGAGGCCGCGCGGCCCGGCGCCGTTCGCCGGTGGGGTCGTGCGGTCCGACGGAACGGTAACCAACCCGTGAGGCTCATGTGAAGGTCGGTGCGGGATATGCCCGATACGTATGCGTGACCTGGCTGAACCGCGCCGTCGCCGTAGCCGACCGGTTCCAGGGCGTGATCGGCCGATCCGGCCCCGGGTTGTCAGTGCGGACCCCTAGACTCGGAGAGCGATGAGCAGCCTCTTTGACGACAGCTTCCTGGCGGACCTCCAGGCCCCGCGGGGCCAGGGCGAAGAACCTCCGCCGCCGCCCGAGGACGATCACGCTCCGGAGCCCGTTCCGGACGATCTGTTCGGCGGGAAGTTCGACGTGCCGCCGGACCCGGGCGCCTACCGCGCGGACTCGCGCGACGCCCACGACGCCGGCGGGTACGGACGCGACGCCTACTACCGCGACGGCGCCCCCCGCCCGGTCATCGACCCGGCCGCCCTCCTGGAGGGGCTGAACGAGAACCAGCGCGCCGCCGTCGTCCACGCGGACACGCCGCTGCTCATCGTGGCCGGCGCCGGATCGGGCAAGACCCGCGTCCTGACGCACCGCATCGCCCACCTGCTGGCCGAGCGGGGCGTCCACCCCGGCCAGATCCTGGCGATCACCTTCACCAACAAGGCCGCCGGCGAGATGAAGGAGCGCGTCGAACAACTGGTCGGACCGCGGGCGAGCGCCATGTGGGTGATGACCTTCCACAGCGCGTGCGTGCGCATCCTGCGCCGGGAGAGCAAGCGGCTCGGCTTCACGTCGTCCTTCTCGATCTACGACGCCGCCGACTCCAAGCGCCTGATGGCCCTGGTCTGCCGCGACCTGGAACTGGACCCCAAGCGCTACCCGCCGAAGTCCTTCAGCGCCAAGATCAGCAACCTGAAGAACGAGCTGATCGACGAGGAGGACTTCGCCGCCCAGGCCACCGACGGCTTCGAGAAGACCCTCGCCCAGGCCTACGCCCTCTACCAGTCGCGGCTGCGCGAGGCCAACGCCCTCGACTTCGACGACCTCATCATGACGACGGTCAACCTGCTGCGCGCCTTTCCGGACGTGGCCGAGCACTACCACCGCCGCTTCCGGCACGTCCTGGTCGACGAGTACCAGGACACCAACCACGCGCAGTACGCCCTCGTACGGGAACTCGTCGGCACCGCCGAGCACCCCGTGGACGTGCCGCCGGGCGAGGCCGACGTGCCGCCCGCCGAGCTGTGCGTGGTGGGTGACGCCGACCAGTCGATCTACGCCTTCCGCGGCGCGACCATCCGCAACATCCTCCAGTTCGAGGAGGACTACCCGGACGCGACGACGATCCTGCTGGAGCAGAACTACCGCTCCACGCAGACCATCCTGTCCGCCGCCAACGCGGTCATCGAGCGCAACGAGTCGCGCCGCCCGAAGAACCTGTGGACCAACGCCGGCGCCGGCGCCCGCATCACCGGGTACGTCGCCGACACCGAGCACGACGAGGCGCAGTTCGTCGCCGACGAGATAGACCGGCTCACCGACGCGGGCGAGGCCAAGGCCGGCGACGTCGCCGTCTTCTACCGCACCAACGCCCAGTCCCGCGTCTTCGAGGAGATCTTCATCCGCGTCGGCCTGCCCTACAAGGTCGTCGGCGGAGTCCGCTTCTACGAGCGCAAGGAGGTCCGGGACGTCCTCGCCTATCTGCGGGTGCTGGCCAACCCCGAGGACTCCGTACCGCTGCGCCGCATCCTCAACGTGCCCAAGCGGGGCATCGGCGAGCGCGCCGAGGCGATGGTCGACGCCCTCGCCCAGCGCGAGAAGATCAGCTTCCCGCAGGCGCTGCGCCGCGTCGACGAGGCGTACGGCATGGCCGCGCGGTCGACCAACGCCGTCAAGCGGTTCAACACGCTGATGGAGGAGCTGCGCACGATCGTCGAGTCGGGCGCCGGTCCGGCCACCGTCCTGGAAGCCGTCCTCGAACGCACCGGCTACCTCGCCGAGTTGCAGTCCTCCACCGACCCGCAGGACGAGACCCGCATCGAGAACCTCCAGGAACTCGCCGCCGTCGCCCTGGAGTTCGAGCAGGAGCGCGGGGAGGGCGAGCCGGTCGCGCTGTCGGAGTTCCTGGAGCAGGTCGCCCTGGTCGCCGACTCCGACCAGATCCCCGACGAGGAGGACGGCGACGGCGTCATCACCCTGATGACCCTGCACACCGCCAAGGGCCTGGAGTTCCCGGTGGTCTTCCTCACCGGCATGGAGGACGGCGTCTTCCCGCACATGCGGGCCCTCGGCCAGAACAAGGAGCTGGAGGAGGAGCGCCGGCTCGCCTACGTCGGCATCACGCGCGCGCGCGAGCGGCTGTACCTGACCCGCTCGTCGATGCGCAGCGCGTGGGGACAGCCGTCGTACAACCCGCCCTCCCGGTTCCTGGAGGAGATACCGCAGACGCACGTCGACTGGAAGCGCACGGGCGGCTCGGTGGCGGCGCCCTCCGGACCGGCGTCGGGGGTGGCGGCCTCGCTGTCGTCGTCCCGCTCCCGCTCGTCGGCGTCCGGCGCCTCCGGCTTCGCCACCCGGCGCACCGCGGACAAGCCGGTGGTGTCCCTCGCCGTCGGCGACCGGGTCACGCACGACCAGTTCGGCCTCGGCACGGTGGTCGCGGTCAAGGGCACCGGCGGCAACGCCGAGGCGACGATCGACTTCGGCGACACCAAGCCCAAGCGGCTGCTGCTGCGGTACGCGCCGGTGGAGAAGCTGTAGGTCCGGCACAGCGGTGAGCCCCCGCGCGCGGCGGGGGCTCGGGCCGGTCCGGGACCGGGACTACGTCGGGTCGAGGCCGTGGCTGCGCAGCCACGGCAGCGGGTCTATCGGCGACCCGCCGGCCGGCCGCACCTCGAAGTGCAGATGCGGTCCGGTGGAGTTGCCGGAGTTGCCCGAATACGCGATGGGATCCCCTGCCTTGACCGCCGTACCGGGGGGAACCCGGTAGCTAGAGAGGTGGCAGTACCAGGTCTCCGTGCCGTCCTTCGCGGTCAGGATCAGCATGTTGCCGTAGGCGCTGTTCCACTGCGTGCGGACCGTGCCGTCGGTCGCGGCCATGACCGTGGTCCCGTAGGAGACGGGGAAGTCGATGCCGGTGTGCACGGACATCCAGTTCACGCCGGCCTGGCCGAAGTAGGCGCTGAGCCCGCGCTGCGTGACCGGCAGCAGGAACTTGGGGCGCATCCGCTCCTTGCGGGCCGCCTCCTGCGCCGCCTTCTTCTGCTCGGCGACCTGCTGCGCCTTGAGGTCGATGCGCTCCTGGGTACGGCTGGCCCGGTCGGCGAAGTCGTTCGCCCCCGCGGACAGGCCCTGCAACTGGGTGTCCAGCTTGTTGTTGGCGGTGGCCGGCTGGACGGGGTGCGCGGCGTCGGCGGCGGACGCCGAGGTCTCCTTGCCTTCGCCGGTGAAGGTGCCCACGGAGGCGGCGGCCGCGCCGGCGACCCCGAGCACGCACACCGAGGGCACGGCCACGGTCAGCAGCGCCGAGCGCTTGGCCGGCTGGCGGCGCCGGGAACGGCCCGCCGCGCGCGGGGCCGGGACGGGGACCGGGACGATCTCCTCCTGGTCCTCCAGGAGGGCGACGGCGGGCAGTTCACCGGTGCCGTCCTGCTCCTGGTCCGTTGCCGGGACGCCGTCGTCGGCGTGCGGGCCGGTGTCGACGTCGTCGTACGACGGGCGGGGTTCGGGGAGCAGGCCGGTCGCGGTGGTCTCGTCGCCGGCCGCGCCGCCGGTGTTCCACTGGGTGGCGTCGTAGGCGCCGGTGTCGAAGGTCTGAGTGCTCTGGAGGGCCTGGGTGTCGAAGGGCTGGGCGTTCCAGTCCCACTGCCGGGCTGCCTCGGCGGCGTCCTGCGGGTCGTTCTGGAGCCAGGCGCTCGCGTCCCACTGGCCGCTGACGTCGGCGGGCGCGGACTGCTGCGGCACGAACACCGGTTGCTGGTAGCCGGTGGCCCAGGCGGTCGTGTCGTAGGCGCCGGTGTCGTAGGCGGCGGCGTGGTGCTGGGCCGCGTACGCGTCACCGTGCGAGCTCGGGTGGCTGCCCGTGGACCACTGGGTGGTGTCGTAGGCGCCGGTGACCTGGCTGTTCGCGTCCGGCGGGATGCCGTAACCGGGGTCGGTGCGGTAGTCGGCGGCGGCGTACGCGCCGGTGTGAAAACCGGTGGCGCCGTACTCGTCGTACGTGGTGAAGTCGCCGTACGCGGCGTCCTGTCCGCCGTAGGGCGCATAGGGCGCCGAGGCGTCTTCGGAGGCCGGTGCCGGGGTGGTAGCGGCCCCCGACGGGTGACGGTCGTTCACCAACTTCTCTTTCGCCTCGACGACAGGGGCTGCCAGAGCAGTGCGGCGACTGTACCCGGCGGTACGCGGGCGCGACAATCTACGGCCGGTTTCCCGAAGCCGGAAACGGGCAATCGGCTGTGTTCCGGCGGACCGCGGCGAGAGCCTTGGCGTTGTGTTCGAGGCGAGGTTCGACCCCGATGGGCCAACGTCAGGCCACGGTCAGGCCCCCGGCCCGCCGCACGGACGGGTCTCCGGGCCGGACGGTGTCCAGCGCCTGCCGGATCCCGCTCGCGACGGCCGGGTGCACGGGAAGGGCGAGATGGCCGATGCCGCTCACCCGGACGTTCTCCGTCTTCAGATCGGGGTGGTCGACACAGGCCGACTCCAGCGGGTCCATCAGATGGTCGAGGTCGCTCCAGAAGCTGACGAAGTGCGTACGGCAGCCCGGCGCGGGACGCGACAACTCCTCGATCAGCTCCGAGCCGGGGCGCATCTGGCGCACGATCGGATGCGCGTTGGCCAGCGGCGCCACCCGGGTGCCGGCGTGCGGGGTGCCCAGCGTGACGAGGGTGCGCACCCGCAGGTCACCGCCGAGCCGCTGCACGTAGTACCGGGCGATCAGGCCGCCCAGGCTGTGCCCGACCACGTCGACCCGCTCGCTGCCGGTGCGCTCGCAGATCTCCTCGATGTGCCGGCCGAGCAGCTCGGCCGCGCAGCGGATGTCGCAGGTCAGCGGCGAGTAGTTGAGGGACTCCACGCGCTGCCGGCCGTGCTGGGCGAGACTGCGGCGCAGCAGCACGAACACCGAGCGGTTGTCGATGAACCCGTGCAGCAGCACCACCGGGGGCTTGGCCTCGACCGGCAGCCGGGCAGTCCCGCCCGGCTCGCCCGGCCCGGCGCCGGGGGCGGGAGCGGCGGGGAGCGGACACGCCGGGCCCCGGCGCTCCTGGACGATCCCCGACGGATAGAGGAGGACGTGGCCCGCGAGGATCGCCAGTTCCAGGGCGGTCGCCTTCAGCAGACCCAGCGAGAGTCCCGCGATCCTGGTGGGGAACAGGCGCTGGCAGAGCGGAAGGATGGGGTCTGCGACGCTGGTGACCTTCATGGCCGACCTCCTGTCGGCACGCGGGAGGACGGCTCTGTCCCCCGTGCGCCCTTGTGGGCGGTCGCGGCGGTGACGGCCGACGGGGCGTGAGCGGAGTGCGCGGGGCGGCCCGTGCCTCCCAGGTGCCCTTGTCGGTGTGCGGCACCAGCACGGCGCGCGAAGCGCTGCGCCGTGCTGCGACGACCTCTTTGCGGCTCCCGTGACGCTTGTTCCCGCACCGGCTCGCGTGCCACGGTGTCGTCCGGACCGTGGCCCGCGCCGAGGGGCGACGGTGCGCGGGGTGGGAGCCCTCCGCGGTCCGAGAACCCGCGGGAGTGTCCCACCGTGTGATTTGCCCCTCCCCGCACACCGCGAAACCGCGGGTTGCGGGATGCTGGAGATAACGTTCGTTCACTTCCCCGGACGATGTGGTGCGGGGCGGCCGTCCCGCGACGGGCGGTTGTAGTCGCTTCATGGAGGCAGTGATGGGTGTGGCAGCCGGTCCGATCCGCGTGGTGGTGGCCAAGCCGGGGCTCGACGGCCACGATCGCGGGGCCAAGGTGATCGCGCGGGCGCTGCGCGACGCCGGCATGGAGGTCATCTACACGGGACTCCACCAGACCCCGGAGCAGATCGTCGGCACGGCGATCCAGGAGGACGCCGACGCCATCGGTCTGTCCATCCTCTCCGGCGCGCACAACACCCTGTTCGCCGCGGTGATCGACCTGCTCAGGGAGCGGGAGGCCGAGGACATCGTCGTCTTCGGCGGCGGCATCATCCCCGAGGCGGACATCGCGCCGCTGAAGGAGAAGGGCGTCGCGGAGCTCTTCACTCCGGGCGCGACCACCCAGGAGATCGTGGACTGGGTCCGCGAGAACGCCCGCCAGCCCGCCGAGGCGTAGGCGGCGCGGCGGCGCGGCGGGGACGCGCGCCGGTCCGCACGGGCCGGGCGCGGCCAGCCGGCCCGACGCCCGCGGGCGAGGGGCGGCGGCGCGCCGCCGAGCCGCGGACCCGGGCTCTTCGGCCCGGAGGGATATCCGGGGGCGCCGCCCCCGGGGACACCCGCCGTCCTGCGGCGCACCGCTCAACCGTCGGCAGGACGGAGCTCCTCGGCCATCGCGGCGCGCAGCCGCAGCGTCGTCACCAGTCGCTGGAACGCCTCCGCCCAGTATCCGCCGGCTCCGGGCGACGGGTCCCGTGCCTCGTCCGGCACCGCCAGCAGTCCGTCGAGCCGGCTCGCCTCCGCGGGGTCCAGACACCGCTCGGCCAGTCCCATCACTCCACTGAAACTCCATGGGTAACTCCCTGCGTCCCGCGCGATGTTGAGCGCGTCGACCACCGCCCGGCCGAGCGGCGCGGCCCACGGCACCGCACACACCCCGAGCAGCTGAAACGCTTCGGACAGACCGTGCACTGAGATGAACCCGGCCACCCAGTCGGCCCGTTCGCCGGCCCCCAGCGTGCCGAGCAGCCGGGCGCGCTCGGCCAGCGACACCGCGCCCGGCCCGCCGGCCCCGGGCGCCGCGGGCGCCCCGAGCAGCGCCCGCGCCCACCGGGCGTCCCGCTGCCGCACCGCGGCCCGGCACCAGGCGGCGTGCAGTTCGCCCTGCCAGCCGTCGGCGACCGGCAGCGCCACGATCTCCCGCGGGGTACGCCCGCCCAGCCGTGCGGGCCAGGCGCCGAGCGGGGCCGCCTCCAGCAACTGGCCCAGCCACCACGACCGCTCACCGCGCCCCGACGGGGCCTTGGCCACGACGCCGTCGCGCTCCATGTCCGCGTCGCACTCGTGCGGGGCCTCGATGGCGAGGGTCGGGGTGTCGAGGGTGTGGTCGACGGCCACGCAGGCCGAGGCCCGGTCCGCCGTCCGTGCTGCCAGCGCCGAGCCGGGCAGCGCCGACAGCAGCTCGGCGGCCGTCGCCCGCACGTTGCGGCTGCGGTCGGCGAGGGCCTGTTCCAGGAACGGTTCGTCCTCCGGCCCCAGGCCGTCGCGCAGCGAGTCGAGGAACATCAGGCGGTCCTCGGCCCGCTCGGTCGCCCAGGTGCCGGCGAGCAGGTCACGGGCGGCCGCGGGCTCGCGCTCGCGGATCGCCGCCAGGAGCGCGACCCGTTCCGCGAACAGGCCCTCCTCCCACAGCCGGCGTATCCGGTCCGCCTCCGCGGGGCCGGGCAGCGCGGCCGCGCCGCCCGGAGCCGCGCGCAGGGCGAACCGCCAGTCGGGGTTCAGCCGGGCCAGCCACAGGGCGCGGGGTCCGGCGAAGGCCAGTGCGGCCGGCCGCAGGTCGGTGCGTCCGCGGGCGGCGTCCAGCAGGGCGGGCAGGATCTGCGGGGGCGCCGCGTAGCCGCGCGCGTTGGCGGCGGCGAGCCACTGGGGCAGCAGCTCCATCAGGTCGGGTGCGGTGCCCCTGCGCCCACCGCCCGCCGTACCGGGCCGGTCGGCCAGCAGCATCGTCAGCCTGCGGGCCGCCGCCGCGGGCAGCGCCGGACGCGGGTCCTCGGGTGCCGGCTCGGGCCGCGTGGCGGCCGGTGCGGCGCGCAGCCCCGCCCGCCGCCGCACGGTCTGCACGGCCGCAAGCTCCAGCAGCGCCGCCGGGGCCCGCCGTCCCGTGGCGCCGCCCGGGGGCGTACGCCGGTCCGTGCCGAGCAGGGCGGTGGTGACCAACTCCTCCCAGGCGCCCGCTGCGGGCGCTTCCACCGGGGCGGAGGTCCTGATCATGGGCTTCCTTTCGGTTGCCGGGTGCCTGTGGGTGGTCGGAGGGTCACCCACGCCGGGTTTCCCGTGGAACGGAACAAATGCGTGAAACAAGAGAGAAAGCGGGCGGGAAAACGGGCGAGAACCGAGCGAGGAGGGACGGTTGGGCGCGGTGCGATCGGGTCGGCGTGCGCCTTTCGGGTGAGGCTTTCCCGCCACACCCCGCGCCCGTCCCGCCGCACCCGCGACGTCACCCCAATGCCGGACACGCGAGGCCCGTCACCAGCGAAAAGATCGCTGCGAGTACGCAGATTGTCAGCACAGAGTGACCACGCCCTCCTCCTCGTGCCGCCATGCGGTCAGGGGAGTGAAGCCGCGGTGGCCGCACTCGCCGAACACCGTGACGGGCGCGCCGCCCGACAGCGCCACCAGCCGCCACAGGCCCGGACGGGCACGCGCCTGTGGTGTGAGCGGCAGCGCGGAGTCCGATCCGGCGTCGGCCAGCTGCCAGGAGTCGCCGTCCGGGACGGGTATCACCTCCCGCAGCGTCACCGGGACCGCATCGAGCCACGGATCGTCCCGCAACGCCTCGCCGTAACGGGCCACCGCCCGCGCGGGCGTCACTCCGGGCGGACGCACGCCGGTCGGCGCGGGCGACGCGAACCGTTCGCCCAGGGCAGCCCGCGACTGTCCGGCGCCCGGATACGCGGCGACCTCCGCGTCCAGGGCCAGGCCCACCGGCAACGCCAGATCGGGGGCGCGGCCGGCCGCACCGTAGGAGAGCAGCAGCGCCGTGCGGCCGCAGTCCGCGCCGTACAGCCAGATACGGCGGGTGGTCAGCCTCGCGTCCGCCGTGTCGTACTGGGCCAGGACGAGCCAGCGATCGCGCACCGGCGGGCCGTCCGCGGCGCCGGGCAGGCCGACCCGGGAGCGGACCGTCGCCGCCAGCGCCGCCGGCAGCCGCTCGCGGCGCAGCCAGCCCTGGACCAGCAGGTGCAGCAGCGCGCACTCCTCCAGCAGCCGCACCGGCCAGCCCGGCCCCGAGGACGGTATCGCCCCCAGCTCCCGCACCCGGGCCGCGAGCCCCGGGGCCTGCGCGTCGACCATGCGGGCCGCCGTCTCCTCCCACAGCCCGTACCCCGCCTGCTCGGCCGCCGCCAGACCGCCGCGCACCAGGTCGGCCAGGCGCTGCTCCAGCTCCGTCGCCCCCGCCGAGATCCGCTCGGCCCGGCGCTCCGCCCGGCGGCGCGCCGCCTCCGGATCGGCCGGACCGGGCGCCCCGCCCGCAGTCCCGGACGGCTGCGCCGCCCGCTGCCGCCTGCCCGACAGCCACGGCTCCGCCCAGTCCGGCGCCTGCCCGGCCGGCACCGCGGCCTCGTCGCCCGCCCACAGCAACAGCAGCCCGAGCGCGTGCTTGCACGGGAACTTACGGCTGGGGCACGTGCACGTGTACGCGGGCGCCGCCCCGTCCGCGAGGTCCACGACCGTCCGGTACGGCTTCTTGCCGCTGCCCTCGCACAGCCCCCACACCGCCCCCTCGTCCGAACTCCCCGCCGCCGACCACGGCCCGGCCGTGGCGAGTCTGCTTCCCGCTCTGCGTGACGCGTCGTCAGGCGCCAGTGCCAGCACCTGGTCTGCGGTCCGGCGCACCCCCTGCTGTGTCATGGATCCGAAGGTAGGACCCCCCACTGACAATCGGCCCCGGCGAGGGCGTTCGCGCAGGTCACAACGCGTTGTCAGTGCCGTGGTGCACGGTGGACACCAGATCCGAACCGGCCGAGCTGGAGGGGACCTCAGCCATGTCTGCGCCCGTCGAAGTGTCCGTCGAACCGACACCCGCCGAACCGAGCCGACACCACTGCGCGCCCGCGCACCCGAGCGCCGCGGGCAGCAGCGAGGGCGCGCCAGGCCCGGAGACGAGGGAGGCGCTGCGACCGCACGCCGAACAGGCCTTCGCCGCCGAACTCACCGCGCTGGCCGCGCAGGACGACCGCCCGCGCCCCGCCCGCTGGAAGCTGTCCCCCTGGGCCGTGGCCACCTACCTCCTCGGCGGAACGCTGCCGGACGGCACGGTGATCACCCCCAAGTACGTCGGTCCGCGCCGCATCGTCGAGGTCGCCGTCACGACCCTGGCCACCGACCGCGCCCTGCTCCTGCTGGGCGTGCCCGGCACGGCGAAGACCTGGGTGTCCGAGCACCTGGCCGCGGCGGTCAGCGGCGACTCGACACTGCTGGTCCAGGGCACGGCGGGCACGCCGGAGGAGGCCATCCGCTACGGCTGGAACTACGCGCGGCTGCTGGCGCACGGCCCCAGCCGCGACGCCCTCGTGCCGAGCCCGGTCATGCGGGCCATGGCACAGGGCATGACCGCCCGCGTCGAGGAGCTGACCCGCATCCCGGCCGACGTGCAGGACACGCTCATCACGATCCTGTCGGAGAAGACCCTGCCGATACCGGAACTGGGCGAGGAGGTGCAGGCGGTCGGCGGCTTCAACCTGATCGCCACGGCCAACGACCGCGACCGCGGGGTGAACGACCTGTCCAGCGCGCTGCGCCGGCGGTTCAACACGGTGGTGCTGCCGCTGCCGGAGTCCCCCGAGGCCGAGGTCGACATCGTCTCGCGCCGCGTGGAGCAGATCGGCCGCTCCCTCGACCTGCCGGCCGTGCCGGACGGCATCGACGAGATCCGCCGGGTGGTGACCGTCTTCCGTGAACTGCGCGGCGGCGTGACCGCCGACGGCCGGACGAAGCTGAAGTCGCCCAGCGGCACGCTCTCGACCGCCGAGGCGATCTCGGTGGTCACCGGCGGACTGGCGCTGGCCGCCCACTTCGGCGACGGCGTGCTGCGGGCCGGCGACATCGCCGCGGGCATCCTCGGCGCCGTCGTCCGCGACCCGGCGGCCGACCGGGTGGTCTGGCAGGAGTACCTGGAGACGGTGATCCGCGAACGCGACGGCTGGAAGGACTTCTACCGGGCCTGCCGGGAGGTGAGCGCGTGAGGAACCACAGCACGGCCGGGGGGATCGCGCGGGTCCGGGAGCGGGTGCCGGGCGGTGCGGGCGGTGCGGTGCGGACCCGGGACGAGGACGAGCCGAGCTGGACGGGCGGGCGGGGCGGACGACGTCGGACGACGACGCGGACGGCACGTACGACGCGGACGGTACGCACGATGCGGGCGGTCTGCGCGATGCGGGCGGACTGCGTGAGGGGGACGGTGTGGCAGGGGACGAGGTGACGGGGAGCCGGGGGCCCGGCGCGGGGCCGCTGCTCCTCGGGGTACGGCACCACGGGCCGGGCTCGGCGCGGGCGGTGCGGGCCGCGCTGGAGGCGGCGCGGCCGCGGGCGGTGCTGATCGAGGGCCCGCCGGAGGCCGACGCGCTGATCCCGCTCGCCCTGGACAAGGGCATGCGGCCGCCGGTCGCCCTCCTCGCCCACGCCGTGGACGAGCCGGGCCGGTCCGCGTTCTGGCCGCTGGCCGCGTTCTCCCCGGAATGGGTCGCCCTCCGCTGGGCCCTGGAGCACGACGTACCGGCCCGCTTCATCGACCTGCCGGCCGTCCACACGCTGGCCTGGCAGCGGGACGACGAGAACGCGCCCGCGGTCGAGGGCGAAGCCGAGACCGGCGACGAACGACCCTCCGGCGAAGGCGTCGGCGCCGACGTGCGGGTCGATCCGCTCGCCGTGCTCGCCGGCACGGCCGGTCACGACGACCCCGAACGCTGGTGGGAGGACGTCGTCGAGCACCGGGGCAGGGGAGCGGCGGACCCGTTCGCCCCGTTCCTGGCGCTGGAGGAGGCGATGGGCGCGCTGCGGGAGGCGTACGGCAGCGGGGGCCACGAACGGGACCTCGTGCGGGAGGCCCACATGCGGCTGAAGATCCGCGCCGCGCACCGCGAGTTCGGCGACGGCGTCGCCGTGGTGTGCGGCGCCTGGCACGTGCCCGCACTGCGCCGCAAGGCCACCGTCGCCGCCGACCGCGCCCTGCTGAAGGGCCTGCCCAAGGTCAAGGCGGACCTGACATGGGTGCCGTGGACGCACCGCCGGCTCTCCCGGGCCGGAGGCTACGGAGCGGGCATCGACTCACCGGGCTGGTACGCGCACCTGTTCGACGCGCCGGACCGGCCCGTCGAGCGGTGGCTGACCAAGGTGGCCGGACTGATGCGCGAGGAGGACCGGATCGTCTCCCCCGCACACGTCATCGAGGCGGTGCGGCTGGCCGAGACGCTCGCGGCGATGCGCGGCCGCCCGCTGCCCGGCCTGAGCGAGACCACGGACGCCGTACGGGCGGTGCTGGGCGACGGCTCGGACGTGCCGCTGGCGCTGGTGCACGACCGGCTGGTGGTCGGCGACGTCCTGGGCGAGGTGCCCGAGACGGCGCCCGCCGTACCGCTCCAGCGCGATCTCGCCCGCCTCCAGCGCCGTCTCCGGCTCAAACCGGAGGCGCTGGAGCGGGAGCTGGAACTCGACCTGCGGGGGGAGACCGACGCCGCGCGCAGCGGACTGCTGCACCGGCTGCGGCTGCTGGGCGTCGACTGGGGCGAGCCGGCCGCCTCACGGGGCGGCACGGGCACGTTCCGCGAGACGTGGCGGCTGCGCTGGGAACCGGAACTGTCGGTGCGGGTCGCCGAGGCGGGCATATGGGGGACGACGGTCCTCGCCGCCGCGAACGCCAGGGCGGAGGCGGACGCCGTCGGCGCACAGACCCTCGCCGAGGTCACCGGGCTCGCCGAGCACTGCCTGCTCGCCGGTCTCTCCGACGCCCTGCCCGTGGTGATGCGGGTGCTCGCCGACCGGGCGGCGCTCGACGCGGACGTCGGCCACCTCGCCCAGGCACTCCCGGCGCTGGTCCGCTCCCTGCGCTACGGCGACGTGCGCGGCACCGACACCGGTGCGCTGGCCGGGGTGGCCGCCGGCCTGGCCGAGCGGGTCTTCGTCGGCCTGCCGCCGGCCTGCGCCGCGCTGGACGCGGACGCGGCCGAGGCGATGCGCCGCCACGTGGACGCGGTGCACACGGCGGTGGGCCTGCTCGGCGACACCCCCGCGGCCGGCCACGACGACCTGCGCCCGCGCTGGCACACCGTGCTGCGGGTGCTCGCGGAGCGGGACACGGCGCCCGGTGTGATCAGAGGGCGCGTGGTACGGCTGCTGCTGGACGACGGGGCGATCGAGCAGGACCGGGCGGCGCGGCTGATGGGGCTCGCGCTGTCGCCCGGGACACCGCCGCCGGACGCGGCCGCCTGGATCGAGGGCTTCGTGGGCGGGGGCGGCGGCGGAATGCTGCTCGTGCACGACGAGCGGCTGCTCGGACTCGTCGACGCCTGGCTGACAGGGGTGCCGGCGGAGGCGTTCACGGACGTGCTGCCGTTGCTGCGGCGGACCTTCTCGGCGTACGAGCCGGGGGTGCGCAGAACGCTCGGCGAGCTGGTCCGGCGCGGACCCGGGCAGGGCGGCGGCGCGGCCGGGGCCCTGGCGGCCGGAACGCCCGGCTTCGGCCCCGGTCTCGACCGCGAGCGGGCCGACGCGGTGGTGCCGGTCCTGCGGCTGCTGCTGGGCCTGGACGAGGCGGCGACAGCGGACGGTGCGGTAAAGGACCAGGTGGCTGGTGCGAAGCCGTCGTCGGCTGCCCGACCGGCCACCGGGGCTGCCACCCCGATGCCCCTGTCCTTCGGCAGCACGGGAGCGGCGGCAGACGGTGCGGCCCGTGACGGACGTACGGGGGCGGCGGCATGACGACGGCGGCGGAGGGGCGGGGCATGGCGAGGGCGGGGGACGGTGTGGCGGGGGAGCCGGACGGGATGACGGGCGCGGCCCGGGAGCGGCTCAGGCGCTGGCGGCTCGTGCTCGGCGGCGGTGAGGGCGCCGACGGCACCGGCTGCGCGCTCTCGGGCAGGGACGCGGCCATGGACGGGGCGCTCACCGCGCTCTACGGCAAGGGCGGCAAGCAGCCCCAGGCCGGAGGGAGCCGTTCGGCGGGGCTCGGGGCGTCGGCGCCGTCGGTGGCGCGCTGGCTCGGGGACATCCGCACCTACTTCCCCTCGTCCGTCGTCCAGGTGATGCAGCGCGACGCCATCGACCGGCTCGGGCTGGCGACGCTGTTGCTGGAGCCGGAGATGCTGGAGGCGGTGGAGGCGGACGTGCACCTCGTCGGCACCCTGCTCTCGCTCGACAAGGCGATGCCGGAGACGACGAGGGAGACGGCGCGCGCGGTGGTGCGCAAGGTGGTCGAGGACCTGGAGAAGCGGCTCGCCACCCGCACCCGGGCCACCCTCACCGGAGCCCTGGACCGCGGCGCCCGCGTCAGCCGGCCCCGCCACCACGACATCGACTGGAACCGCACGATCGCGGCCAACCTGAAGCACTACCTGCCCGAGTACCGCACGGTCGTGCCGGAACGGCTGATCGGCTACGGACGGGCGTCCCGGTCGGTGCGGAAGGAGGTCGTCCTCTGCGTCGACCAGTCCGGTTCGATGGCCGCGTCGGTGGTGTACGCGTCGGTGTTCGGGGCGGTGCTGGCGTCGATGCGGTCGATCAGCACCCGGCTGGTCGTCTTCGACACCGCGGTCGTCGACCTCACCGACCAGCTGGACGACCCGGTCGACGTGCTCTTCGGCACCCAGCTCGGCGGCGGCACGGACATCAACCGGGCGCTGGCGTACTGCCAGTCGCGGATCACCCGGCCGGCGGACACGGTGGTGGTGCTGATCAGTGACCTGTACGAGGGAGGGATACGCGACGGGATGCTGAAGCGGGTCGCGGCCATGAAGGCGTCCGGGGTGCAGTTCGTGACGCTGCTCGCGCTCTCCGACGAGGGCGCCCCCGCCTACGACCGGGAGCACGCGGCCGCGCTCGCGGCGCTCGGCGCCCCCGCGTTCGCCTGCACCCCCGATCTGTTCCCGGAGGTGATGGCGGCGGCGATCGAGAAGCGTCCGCTGCCGGTGCCGGACACCGCCTGACCGACGGAGGGGGGACAGAGGCGAGCGAGGGCGCGGAGACGGCGGAGGCTCCGGGCGGGCTCCGCACGGTGTGCGACCGCGGGGGACGTGCGAGTCTGTGGGGCTGTGCGGGACCGGTGCGCACGGATGGCCGAAAGCCGTCGGTTTGTCCGGACGTCTGCCCGGAACCCTGCGCGAGGGCCCGCTGGTCCCCATTGGGGTGGGGACCAGCGGGCCCGGGCCCCGCGGGGCCGTTCACGGGTCTCACCGGGTCAACCCCAGCCCGGTGAGGCCCCGCGCGCACGGCACGCCGTGCCAGGTGGCGCGGCATCATGTGACAGGTATCACCGCTGGTCTGTGACCCCGGATTTAGGGCGCTCCGGTGAGCGGGGATAACCTGCGAGATGGACATGCCGCGCGCTCGGACACCGTGTGCGCCTCCCTTGTGACACAGCGGACGTCACGTTGCCCTTCGCGGCACGCCCACGCATCCAACGAACCGCGAGATCACTGATAGGGACGGAAGCGCGTGGACCTGTTCGAGTACCAGGCGAGGGACCTCTTCGCCAAGCACGGTGTACCGGTGCTGGCCGGTGAAGTCATCGACACGCCTGAGGCGGCGCGCGAGATCACCGAGCGACTGGGCGGCAAGTCGGTCGTCAAGGCGCAGGTGAAGGTCGGTGGTCGTGGCAAGGCCGGTGGCGTGAAGCTCGCCGCCACCCCGGACGAGGCCGTCGCCCGTTCGACGGACATCCTCGGCATGGACATCAAGGGCCACACGGTCCACAAGGTCATGATCGCCGAGACGGCTCCGGAGATCGTCGAGGAGTACTACGTCTCCTTCCTCCTCGACCGTGCGAACCGCACCTTCCTCTCCATCGCCTCCGTCGAGGGCGGCATGGAGATCGAGGAGGTCGCGGCCACCCGTCCCGACGCCGTCGCCCAGACCCCGATCGACGCCATCGACGGTGTGACGCCGGAGAAGGCCCGCGAGATCGTCGCCGCGGCGAAGTTCCCGGCCGAGGTCGCGGACAAGATCGCCGACATCCTGGTCACGCTGTGGGACACCTTCATCAAGGAGGACGCCCTCCTGGTCGAGGTCAACCCGCTGGCCAAGGTCGCCTCCGGTGACGTCATCGCCCTCGACGGCAAGGTCTCCCTGGACGACAACGCCGAGTTCCGTCACCCGGACTTCGAGGAGCTCCACGACAAGGCCGCCGCCAACCCGCTCGAGGCGGCAGCCAAGGAGAAGAACCTCAACTACGTCAAGCTCGACGGCGAGGTCGGCATCATCGGCAACGGCGCCGGTCTGGTCATGTCGACCCTGGACGTCGTCGCGTACGCCGGTGAGAAGCACGGCGACGTCAAGCCCGCCAACTTCCTGGACATCGGCGGTGGCGCCTCCGCCCAGGTGATGGCCAACGGCCTGGAGATCATCCTCGGCGACCCCGACGTCAAGTCGGTCTTCGTCAACGTCTTCGGCGGCATCACCGCCTGCGACGAGGTCGCCAACGGCATCGTCCAGGCGCTGAAGCTCCTCGAGGACCGCGGCGAGAAGGTCGAGAAGCCGCTCGTTGTCCGCCTCGACGGCAACAACGCCGAGCTGGGCCGCAAGATCCTCACCGACGCCAACCACCCGCTGGTCCAGCGCGTCGACACCATGGACGGCGCGGCCGACAAGGCCGCCGAGCTGGCCCACGCCGCCAAGTAAGCACTCAGGACGAGGACACCAACACACCATGGCTATCTGGCTCAACAAGGACAGCAAGGTCATCGTCCAGGGCATGACCGGCGCGACGGGCATGAAGCACACCAAGCTCATGCTCGGCGACGGCACCAACGTCGTGGGCGGCGTGAACCCGCGCAAGGCGGGGCAGACCGTGGACTTCGACGGCACCGAGGTACCCGTCTTCGGCACCGTCAAGGAAGCCATCGAGAAGACCGGCGCCGACGTCTCCGTCATCTTCGTGCCGGAGAAGTTCACCAAGGACGCGGTCGTCGAGGCCATCGACGCCGAGATCCCGCTGGCCGTCGTGATCACCGAGGGCATCGCCGTGCACGACACGGCCGCCTTCTGGGCGTACGCCGGCAAGAAGGGCAACAAGACCCGCATCATCGGCCCCAACTGCCCCGGCATCATCACCCCGGGTCAGTCGAACGTCGGCATCATCCCGGGCGACATCACCAAGCCGGGCCGCATCGGCCTGGTCTCGAAGTCCGGCACGCTGACGTACCAGATGATGTACGAGCTGCGTGACATCGGCTTCTCGACCGCCGTCGGCATCGGTGGCGACCCGATCATCGGCACCACGCACATCGACGCGCTCGCCGCGTTCCAGGCCGACCCCGACACCGACCTGATCGTCATGATCGGTGAGATCGGCGGCGACGCCGAGGAGCGGGCCGCGGCCTTCATCAAGGAGAACGTGACCAAGCCGGTCGTCGGCTACGTCGCTGGCTTCACCGCGCCCGAGGGCAAGACGATGGGCCACGCCGGCGCGATCGTCTCCGGTTCCTCCGGCACGGCCCAGGCCAAGAAGGAGGCCCTGGAGGCCGCGGGCGTCAAGGTCGGCAAGACGCCGACCGAGACGGCCAAGCTGGCCCGCGAGGTCCTCGCCGGCTGAACCGGCCGAACCGGCTGAACCGGCCGGGCGGCCCAGCCGCCCGACGCGACTTCGGTGGGCCCGTCCCCGGCCGTCAACGGCCACGGGGACGGGCCCACCGTCATGTGCGGACTGGGCCCGCCGACTGTCCACCGCCCCAGGCACGCGCCGGAACCGCCGACCCAGGGTGCGCCAAGCCCGCTGACCCGGGCGCGCGCCGGGACCGCCCGCCGAACGCCGGTCCGGGCGCGCGCCGGAACCGCCTGCCTGGCGCCGAAGCACGGGCGCGCCGGTGTTTATCGGCGCGCCCACCGCCGGCCTAGCGCGTCTCGGGCGCCAGTCGCTCCGGTCCGCCCGCCACCTCGGTCTTCAGCTGGGCGCGCAGCCTGAGCGCGTCCTGCGACAGGGGCCCCGCCGCCGCCTCCACCGGCAGACCCTGGATCGCGTGACCGGGGGAGACCGGTGCCAGATAGTGCGTGGGAGCCGTCCGGAGCGTGAGCGTCGTCGCGCCGATGATGGTGACGGTGAACGCGATCGCGGACCGGGTCCAGAAGCGGGTGCTGCGTTCTCCGGCGGTCCGCACCGCCGCCGGTCCGGCGACCGAGGCGGCCACCGACGCGACCGCCGTCCCGGCGACGCCCGCCACCCCCGCGATCCCCCCGGCCGCGCCGCTCCCGCGCGGCGGTGCGCCGGCCCCGCCCGCGCCCTTCGCCGGGACGGTCGTCCGCGCCGGGTTCAGACTCGCCGTGGCGGCGAGTCGGACCAGGCGGCGGTGGAGTTGCGCCGGGTCCGCCAGTTCGGGCAGACGGGCGGCGACGGCCTCGCGGGCGTGCATCAGACGGCCGGCCGTCGCCGGGGTGCTCGCCTCCGTCTCGGCCGCCGTCTCCGGCAGATCGAGGCCGACCCCGTCGTAGAGCACCAGCGTGCGGCGGTACGAGGGCGGGAGCCGCAGCAGCGCCTCCTGGAGGGCGCGGTCGGCGGGGTCGGGCGGCGGGTCGGGAAGGCGGTCGCGGCGGCGCAGGCGGTCCCAGGGGGACAGCGCGCGCTCGTACACCGCCGCCCGCACCCAGCCCGCCGGGTCCCGGTCGTGGGCCACCTCCGGCCAGCGCAGCCAAGCCTGCTGGAATGCGGCCTCCACGGCGGCGCGGGCCCCCTCGTGACGGCCGTTCAGAAGATAGGCCTGCCGGACGAGGGCGGGGGCGCAGAAGGCGTAGAGCGCGTCGAAGGCCTGAACGGCCGTCAGCTCCTCCCCGGCCTTGCCCGCTGCCTCACCGCTCTCCCTCTCTCGTGCTCGCTCGTGGGTCTCCGTGCTCGTCGTCCCGGAGGACTGAGTGTGTGTCAGGGTGGCTGCCGCCCAGGGCGTACGGCCCTCCACGGGCTGCGGCCGCGGGTTCGCATGACGGTTCGTCACAGTGCGTCCCTCCGTGTGAATAGGCACATAAACGTATATTGAGCGACACTTCGGAGGTTCGCCTGTTGCGCCGGGAACGCGTGTGACGTTGGCAGCATGGCGGACGTGATCCAGACGACCCGTCACCGCCCGCCCCTGGCCCAGCTGCGCATCCGTGTGCGGGACCGCTCGCCCGGTCTCGGCGCCGGCTTCCTCGGTGGCGTGGTCGCGGCGGGCCTCGGGCTCGGCTCGTCCGCCGTGCTCGTCATCGTGCTGTGGATCAGCTCGCCGTACCCCGACAGCGGCCCCAGCGGCGCGCTGCACGTCGCCGCCGCCCTGTGGCTCCTCGCCCACGGAACCGAACTGCTGCGCGCCGGCACCCTCACCGGCGCGCCCACGCCCATCGGGGTGACCCCGCTGCTGCTGCTCGCGCTGCCCGCGCTGCTCCTGCACCGGGCGGCGCGGGACGCCACCGACGGCAGCGACGGCGGCCCGCTGCTGCCCCAGCGCACCGCCTGGGCGGGCGTCGTCCTCGGCTACCTCTCCGTCGCCTGCGCTGCCTCGGTGTACGCGGCCGGCGGCCCCCTGCACCCCTCGTGGCCGTGGACCGTCCTGTGGCTGCCGCTGGTGGCGGTGACGGCGGCGGGCAGCGGCGTCTGGGCGGCGTACGGCTGTCCGCGCGTCCCGCTGGAGCGGGCGCTGGACGCGCTCTCGCTGTCGCCGGGAGTACGGCGGCTGCTGCTCGGACCGGGACCGCGGGCCCGTCTCGGCGCCTCCGCGCGGGCGGCCGGCGCGGGCGTCGTGGTGTTCGTCGGCGGCGGCGCGCTGGTGCTCGGAGTGTCGCTGGTGGCGCACGGCGGCGCGGCTCAGGGAGCCTTCCTGAAGCTGACGGAGGGCTGGTCGGGCCGGTTCGCCGTACTGCTGCTGTGCCTGGCGCTGCTGCCGAACGCGGTGCTGTGGGCGGCGGCCTACGCCCTCGGGCCCGGCTTCGCGCTCGGTCCCGGCCAGGTCGGCCCGCTCGCCTCCGCCCCACTGCCGTCGCTGCCGCCGTTCCCGCTGCTGGCGGCGGTCCCGGACGCGGGGCCGGGCACCGCGCTGAACTGGGCGGCCACGGTGGTGCCCGCCGCCGCCGGACTGACGATCGGCTGGTTCGTGGCGGGCGCGGCGGTACGGGAGGCGCGCGAACCGGGGGCGAAGGGCGGTCCGCGGGTCTGGTCGTGGCGGCGGACCGCGGGCGGGGCCGCCCTGGCCTGCGTGGTGTGCGCACTCGTGCTCGGAGTCCTCGCCGAACTGGCGGGCGGCCCGCTGGGCAACGCCGCCCTCGACCGGTTCGGTCCGGCCGGCTGGCAGATCACGGGAGCCGTACTGCTGTGGACCGCGCCGGCGGCCGTCCCGACGGCGGTGACGGTACGGGCCTGGCGCTGCTGGGGACAGCGGGCGCGGGGGGACGAGGAGACGCCGTGGCGGATCACCAGGCCCCGCACCGGCGACGCGGTACGGGCGGCCCGGACGGCCGAGGCGGTCGACGCCGGGCGCCGCCGCCTGCCCGACCACCACTACGACGCGACCCTGGAGCCGTACGACGTGCTCCCGCTGGACCCGCCGGCGCCCGACGCCCTCACCGACCGGCCGGCGACGCACCCCACGCCCCCGGCCCCGACGGCCAAGCACACGGAACCGCGGCGCAGCGAAAACCCCGGCAAGCCGCACGGCGAGCCCGAGGAGCCCGGCAAAGCACCGCAGCCCGAGACACCCGAGACACCCGAGGCACCCGGAACAGCCGGGACGCCCGAGAAGACGCCGACTGCCGAGCCCAGCGGTCCTCAGCCCGACAGCCCCTCGGCCCCCGAAGCACCTCCCGAGTGACTCCGACCTGGCCCCACCGCTCCCTCACCGGGCCCGCGAGGGGGGTCGCCGGCCTCAGCCGTCGACCCCCAGCACCCCCCGCAGCTCCTGCGGCAGATGCTGGTCGCACGACTGCTTGGCCTCGCTGGTCAGCGCGTCGTTCATGCACGAGTAGTAGTCGCTGTAAACGAACTGCGCGGCGAAGCCCGTGGCGACCAGGACGAGCGCCAGGGAGGCGGTGACCAGGCCGGTGACCGCCGCCGTGATCTGCGGGCGGCCCTCGGGCGCCGGGGCGTCCGGACCGGACCGGCGCGGCTTGGCGCGCAGCGCACTGATGCCCCAGTACAGCGCGAGCGCGCCGAGCAGCAGGGCGACGTACGGCCAGCTGAAGAGGGCGAAGAAGAAGGCCCACATGCCGCACAGCAGGGCGAACCGCGCACGGCGCTGCGCCGGGTCGGTGGGGTCCCAGCGCATACCGGGACCGGGCCCGCCGTCGGGCTTCTCGGGGCCGCCGCCGGGCCGCTGCGGACGCTCGCCGAAGCCGCCGGAGGAGCGGCCGGGCTGACGGTCGCTCCACTGGCTGCCCCAGGGCGGGCGGCCGTCACCGGAACCGGGACCGCCGGAGCCGTCACCGGGACCCTGCCCCTGCCCTTGCCCCTGCCCCTGGCCCGACGGGTGCCGGGGCTGCCACGGGCGGTCGGGCGTGCCCTCGGCGGGCGGCGCGAACGGGTTGTCGTCCCCGGCGGCGTCCTGCCGCCCGCCGCCCTCGCCACCGCCGGAGGGCGCGTCCGGCGGCGAGGCGGGACGCTCCCTCAGCAGCACGGCGCCGCGCTCCCCTCCCCGCGTCGGCTGCGGAAGGAGCGTGAGGAGTCGCGGGCTGCGGTCCGGCATCAAGTGAGCGTCTTCCCCTTGGTAGTCACGACTGGTCCGGCGGTCCGGCGGTCCGGAGCGTCCGGTATCCGGTCCGGTATCCAAGGAACGCACGGTGCACCCAGTGCGTTCCCCGCACGTCCCGTACCAGCTCTCCCCAGACGCTACCTGCCGGCCCCGCCCCCGTCCCATGGGGGCCTTCCGGTGTGCCGGTATCGTTGCTGACGGTCGGCCGCTTCGTAGGCTTCCCCGTATCCGGGGGCCCGAAGCATTCGTACGACCGTACAAACAGCTCCCCGAGAAAGGGCCCCACCGTGGCCGCCAAGCCCGTGGCCAAGCGCCTCGTCGTGCTGGTCTCCGGATCCGGCACCAACTTGCAGGCGCTCCTCGACGCGATCACCGAGACCGGCGCCGAGGCCTACGGCGCCGAGATCGTCGCCGTGGGCGCCGACCGCGAGGGCGTCGAGGGGCTGGCGCGCGCCGAGCGCGCCGGGCTGCCGACCTTCGTGCGGAAGGTCAAGGACTACGGCACGCGCGAGGAGTGGGACGCGGCGCTCGCCGAGGCCGTCGCCGCGCACGCCCCCGATCTCGTCGTCTCCGCCGGGTTCATGAAGATCGTGGGCAAGGAGTTCCTCGCGCGGTTCGGCGGACGGTTCGTCAACACGCACCCCGCGCTGCTGCCCAGTTTTCCGGGGGCCCACGGCGTCCGCGACGCGCTCGCGTACGGTGCCAGGGTCACCGGCTGCACCGTCCACTTCGTCGACGACGGCGTCGACACCGGACCGATCATCGCCCAGGGCGTGGTCGAGATCCGGGACGAGGACGACGAGAGCGCGCTGCACGAGCGCATCAAGGAAGTCGAGCGAAGGCTGCTCGTCGAGGTCGTGAGCCGGCTCGCCCGCCACGGCTATCGCATCGAGGGACGAAAGGTAGTAATCCTGTGACCGCCGAGAGCAACAAGCGGCCCATCCGGCGCGCGCTGGTCAGCGTCTACGACAAGACCGGTCTGGAGGAGCTGGCGCGCGGGCTGCACGAGGCCGGCGTCGAACTCGTCTCCACCGGCTCCACCGCCGCGAAGATCGCCGCGGCCGGGGTGCCCGTCACCAAGGTCGAGGAGCTGACCGGCTTCCCGGAGTGCCTGGACGGCCGGGTCAAGACCCTGCACCCCAAGGTCCACGCCGGCATCCTCGCCGACCTGCGCCTGGAGGACCACCGGCAGCAGCTGGCCGAGCTGGGCGTCGAGCCGTTCGACCTCGTCGTCGTCAACCTCTACCCGTTCCGCGAGACGGTCGCCTCCGGCGCCTCGGACGACGAGTGCGTCGAGCAGATCGACATCGGCGGCCCCTCGATGGTGCGCGCCGCCGCCAAGAACCACCCCTCGGTCGCGGTCGTCACCAGCCCCGAGCGGTACGCCGACGTCCTCGGCGCCGTGCAGGACGGCGGCTTCGACCTGGCCACCCGCAAGCGGCTGGCCGCCGAGGCGTTCCAGCACACGGCGTCGTACGACATCGCGGTGGCCGGCTGGTTCGCCGCCTCCTACGCACCCGTGGACGACTCCTCCTTCCCCGACTTCCTGGGCGCCACCCTGGAGCGCAAGAGCACCCTGCGCTACGGCGAGAACCCGCACCAGCCCGCCGCGCTCTACGTCGACGGCACCGGCGCCGGCCTCGCCGAGGCGGAGCAGCTGCACGGCAAGGAGATGTCGTACAACAACTACACGGACACGGACGCCGCCCGCCGTGCCGCGTACGACCACGACGAGCCGTGCGTGGCGATCATCAAGCACGCCAACCCGTGCGGCATCGCCGTCGGCGCGGACGTCGCCGAGGCGCACCGCAAGGCGCACGCCTGCGACCCGGTCTCCGCCTACGGCGGCGTCATCGCCGTGAACCGGCCGGTCAGCAAGGAGATGGCCGAGCAGGTCGCCGACATCTTCACCGAGGTCATCGTCGCCCCGGACTACGAGGAGGGGGCGCTCGAAGCCCTCGCCAAGAAGAAGAACATCCGGGTCCTGAAGGCCCCGTCCGGGCCCTCCCACCCGGCCGAGGTCAAGCCGATCGACGGCGGCGCGCTGCTCCAGGTCACCGACCGCCTCCAGGCCGACGGCGACGACCCGGCGAACTGGACCCTGGCGAGCGGCGAGGCGCTGTCCGCCGACGAGCTGGCCGAACTCTCCTTCGCCTGGAAGGCCTGCCGGGCGGTGAAGTCCAACGCGATCCTGCTCGCCAAGGGCGGAGCCTCGGTCGGCGTCGGCATGGGCCAGGTCAACCGCGTCGACTCCTGCAAGCTCGCGGTCGAGCGGGCGGGTGAGGAGCGGGCGCGCGGTTCCTACGCCGCCTCCGACGCGTTCTTCCCCTTCCCCGACGGTCCCGAGATCCTCATCGCGGCCGGTGTGAAGGCGATCGTCCAGCCGGGCGGTTCGATCCGCGACGAGCAGGTGGTGGAGGCCGCGAAGAAGGCGGGCGTGACGATGTACTTCACCGGCACGCGTCACTTCTTCCACTGAGCACGCCCTCGGGCTTACCGAGCCCGAGCGCTGAGCACCTCCTCTGGCCGGTTCTTTACGCTCGGTGATCATCCGGGTCGCCTCCGCACGTAGCCTGTGCGGCTCACCAGGATGATCACCGCAGTGAGGACCGGCCGTTTCCATGACCTCTCGCCCGCCCGTCTGGGCCGCCCCGGTGCTGTGGACCGTCCTCCTCGGCCTGTGGGGGATCGGTCGGCAGCGCAGTGTGTGGCGGGACGAGGCCGCGACCTGGCTGGTGGCCCAGCGTTCCACCGGCCAGATAGCGCACACGCTCCAGCACATGGACGCCGTGCACGGCCTCTACTACCTGTGGATGCACGTCCTCTTCAGCTGCTTCGGGCCTGGCATCCTCACCCTGCGGCTGCCTTCGGTGCTGGCGATGGCCGGGGCGGCGGCCTGCGTGGCGGTCATCGGCGGTCGGCTGGGCGGCTTCCGCACGGGCCTGGCCGCCGGGCTGGCCCTGCCCCTGCTGCCCGCCGTGCAGTACCAGCTTCAGGACGGCCGCTCGTACGCGCTGGTCGCGGCCGGCGTCGGGCTCTCGACGCTGCTGCTGGCCGTGCTGCTCCAGGGGCGCGGCGGGGCGGGGCGGTGGGTCGCGTACGGCGGCGTGGTTCTCGTGACGGGGCTGCTGCACTGGCTCTCCCTTCTGGTTCTGCCCGCGCACGCGGTGACCCTGCTGTGGAGCCGGGCCGGACGCGGGACGTGGGCACGCTGGGCCGGGGTGTCGGCGGGCGCGGTGGCCGGGGTGCTGCCGCTGATCCTCTACAGCCGGGACCAGGCCGGGCAGGTGGCCTGGATACCGCCCCTGACCTGGCACTCGGTGATCGGTCCCGCCGTGCTGTTGGCGGTGGGCGGCCTCGCGGCCTTGCTCACCCGTCCGAAGGTCGGCCGGCTGTCGGTGGCGGCCGTCGGGCTGCCTCTGCTGGCGGTGCCGCAACTCGGCCTGATCGGACTCTCCTTCATCCAGCCGGTTTTCCTGGACCGGTATGTCGTGTTCAGCCAGCTCGGGCTGGCCCTGCTGATCGGTGCCGTCCTGGACGCGGGGGTGCGGGCGGCTGCTCCGCGGCTGCCGCGGGCGTCCGCGTGGCTGGTTCCCACCGTGGTCGTCGCGGCGGTGGCCGCGCTACTGCCGCAGTCGCTGGCCGTGCGGTCGCCGGCCAGCAGGGTGGACGACGTGCTCGCGGTGGCCGATCGGGTGCGCGAACTGCGGCGGGACGGGGACGCGGTGCTGTTCGTTCCGGTGTTCCGCCGGGACACCGCGCTGGTCTCGTCCGGCGCCTTCGCAGGCCTGCGGGACATCGCGCTGACGCGGAGCCCCGCCGAGTCCGGAACGCTGGGCGGCGAGGAGGCGGATCCGGCCACCATAAGGACGTTGACGCTGGCCGAGCGGCGGGTCCTGCTGGTGACAGACGCGGTCGCGACGGGCGGTTCAGTGCCGGTGATGCGGGACAGCGCGAAACTGGCCGTCCTGCGCGAGCACTTCATCGTCGTCACGGACGAGACGGTTCGCGGCCGTCGGGTGACGGTCTACGAACGCCGGCCCGCCACCGAACTTCGGGTCACCTGACACACCCGTTGTGCTGGGTAGTCTTCCCCGCGGCTCCTGCCGCGCGCCCGAGTGGAGCCTGACCGAGCGCCCGGCAGGAGCGGTGACCGTACGGCCATGACCCCCGGCCCTCCCCCAGGAGGGGCCGGGAGTCACCGCCGCTCAACGGGTACGGCTCAGCAGGGGCGCAGGGACCAGATCGGGTCCCATGTGGCCGTGCCGGCCTGGTAGGCCGTCGAGGTCCAGCGGACGCTGCCGTCCTTGTTGAAGAACTTGGCGACCGTGCCGGGCGTCTGGTTGTTGGTGAAGGGGCCGTTGCCGGTCCAGTTGTTGAGGTTCCACGTCTGGCACTTGTAGAAGTCGAACTTCTGGCCGTTGACGAGCATGCACAGGTGTCCGTAGGCGCAGGACAGATCCTTCAGGGCCGCCTTGCCCGTGGGCCCGGCGGTGACGGTCAGACCGTCGTACCGCACCGCGTCGGCGGAGGCGTGCAGGACCTTCGGGTGGCCGGCCAGCACTTGCTCGGCCCGCTGCTGGACGCTGGTCACCCGGGTGCCGGCCGG
This sequence comes from Streptomyces seoulensis, assembly GCA_013364255.1. GTDB lineage: Bacteria > Actinomycetota > Actinomycetes > Streptomycetales > Streptomycetaceae > Streptomyces > Streptomyces similanensis. The sequence goes on from CP054936.1 coordinate 5,874,623, forward strand.
GTCGGCGGCGGATGCCGCGACCGTGGTGCCGGCGAGCAGGGCGGTGGCCGCGACGAGCAGCGCGGCGGGCTTTTTGACGTTCACAGGTTCCCCCATGTGACGAAGGTGGTCGGTCCGCCGAAGCGGAGTGGTACCACCGTGCCGCCGGCCGCGCTCCGCCGGTACCTCGGACATCTCAGGGTCACGTGCGGCCGGCGGGCGTGTACTCCTTGAGGTAGCGCGCGACACGGGCGCAGTAGTCGCGGTACTCCGGAGGGACTTCGCCCGTGGTGTTCACCTTGCGGAACGAGGTCCGGTAGGCGGCGGCGACCAGCATCCGCCGGTCGCCGGGCAGGGAGGGTTCGAGGTTCGGTGCGATGAAGCAGAGATAGCGGCCCATGGCCGGGATGGACACGGCGGCGGAGAAAGGAGGCACGGGAGCCGTGGCGGCGGGCTCGCCGTCCGCGCGGATCCAGTAGCGCAGTACCCGCGGGGTCCAGCGGGCGATGCCGTACTCGTCCTTGGCCGGGTCGGACAGCGCGGGGTCGAAGTCGCTCTCGGCCTTCAGCATGGCCGCGATCAGTGCCGGAGTGACCTCCGGCTGGGGACAGTCGTGCGCCGCGTTGACGATCAGCGGACGGTAGGAAGGAGGTACGCCACGGTCGGTACGGAGTTCGGCGGCGCCGTAGGTGGCCGGGGCGACGGCCGCGGGCAGGGCGGTGGAGGCCCGGACGCCCGGCGGAGCATGGGCGAAGCTGCCGATGCCGAAGCCGAGCGCTGCGACGGCGGCCGTGACGGCCGTGCCGCCCAGCAGCAGCCGGGTGCGGCGCCCATGCGTGGTCGCGTAACGGCGCAACCGCTGGGGCAGCGGGGAGTGGCAGGTCGTACCGGTCGCGGCCGCCACCCGCCGCAGCAGGGCCTCGGTGCCGATCCGGTCGGCGTGGGTCCGGGTGAGGCAGGCGCACACGATGTCCCACCAAGGGGGCGGGAGTTGGGAGGAAAGGCGTAGTTCATCGCTGCCGCGGGCGTAGGCCGCCGCCGCGTCACGGCGGGCCGAAGGGGTGCCGCCGGGAAGAGGGAAGGAGCCGGTGAGGGTGAGATGGGCGAGGACGCCGAAGGCCCAGACGTCGGCGGACGGGCGGACCTGGCGGCCCCGTACGCCGACCTCCGACCACAGCAGTTCGGGCGGGGTGTAGTCGGGGGTGGAGAAAGCGGGGGAGTAGGCGTGCGTGCCCTCCAGTTCGGCGGCTGTGTTGAAGTCGGCCAGGCGTGCGGAGCCGTCCCGCATCAGCAGGACGTTGGCCGGCTTCAAGTCGCCGTGCACCCAGCCCGCGCGGTGGAGTTGGGCCAGGCCTTCGCAGATCTGGGCCAGCAACTCGGGGCCGGCGGCGGGGCGGGGCCCGGCGGTGAGCAGGGTGGACAGTGACCCTTCCGCCTTCTCCAGGACGAGCACGGTGGCGCCGTCCAGCTCGGGGTGGGCCGGATCGTCCACGGTGAGGGTCTCGTACATCCGGATCAGCCGTGGGCGGCTGAGTCGGCGGTGCAGTGTCACCTCGCGGTCGACGAGTTCGCGCAGGTGGGCGAGGCGGCGCGGGGTGCCGGTGCCGGTCGGCAGAAACTTCAGCGCGGCCGTCTCCGGCTGGGCGCCGCAGCGGGATCCGGTGCGGGGTCCGGCGTGGGGACCGGTACGGGGGCCGGTGCGGGGGCCGGTGCGGCGGGCCTCGTACACGCTGCCGAACGCGCCCGTCGCGATGGGCCGCCGCACCTCCCAGTCGCCGATCCGGTACCCGCGCGGCACCAGAACGGCGTAGGCCTCTTTCACCGGGCCGCCCGTCCTGAGCGAGGCTGCTGCCGCGCCGGTTCGGCCGGTTCAGCAGGTGCCGATCGTTCCCCCGGTCCCGGCTGAGGCACCAGTTCCACCGGTTCCGGCTGAGCCGCCCGCTCCGCCTGTGCCGGCCGACCGGGGCGCGTCGTCGGTTCTGCCTGGGGTGTTTGCGTCGGTCGTGGCTGGTGGTGCGTGGGGGGTGGTGTTGGTGGGCGGGGGGTCAGGAGGGGGAGGTCGGTTTCGCGGACCAGGTCGAAGCGGAGGGCCAGGGAGACCAGCGACTCCTTCTTGCCGTTGAGGCGCGGGCCTGTGTCGGCGGTGTCCGGGCCGGGCTTGAGCCGCAGTTTCACGGCCAGGTAGTCGATGTTCCACTGCACCGAGGTGCGGGACGCGGCGGCCCAGACGGGGCGCAGTCGCTCGACCACCTGGTCGACGGTGGGCAGCGGAGCGTGCGGGTCGCCGCGCAGCCGTGGTTCGCACAGTGCGGTGAGCACCGCGAAGTACCGCTTGGCGCGGTCCACGGAGAAGGCGGGGGCGGTCGGTTCGCCGTCCGGGCCGTCCGCGCCGTCCAGATAGTCGTGCCGGGGCGCCCACACCTCGATCGGCAGCAGGTCACCGGCCGCCGGCAGCACGATCCGGGAGAACTCGAACGGGATCGGGGCGTCCAGTCGCCCCGGCCCCACCTTGATGTGCTCGCCCGCGCCCTCCGGGTTCTCCACGACGTAGGTCTGGCGGGTGGAGAGGTTGCTGAGTATCCAGAAGGCGCCGTGCGCGGTGATGCGGCCGGCCCGGCGGGACACGCCGTCGTGCCGGATCACCAGGTTGTTGTCGGGGGCGGAACGTCCGAAGGCCAGGTGGTCGCCGGGCGCCAGCCGAATCTGGGTGCCGTTTCGTTCGTCCTCCGTGGTCGGCGGAGGTACCACGATGATGCTGTACAAGGTGCGTCTCCCCGTGCTTGTACAACTACGGATTCCAGATTAGGGGGACGCGGAAGGGCCGTGGCCCGCCTGTGGACAAGCGGGTCACGGCCCCGGAAGTGAACGGCGCGAAAAGCGCGTCGGGCGCTTTCCGTCGACAGGCCCTAGTAACGCGGGCGGTTGAACCACGCCTTGCCCTTGGAGCCGCCGACGAAGCAGGCGATCAGGATGGCGAGAACCAGGTGGACGATACCTATGAGGGTGAACGGGTACAGGCCGAGCACCGCGGTGATGATGCCGAAGACCAGGAGGGTGACGCGGACGCCGTTGCCGCCGGAGTTGAACTTCGTGGCCAGCACGGCCGCGAACACACCCCAGGCGATCGCGAACACCACGAGCGCCCACAGCTTGCCGGTGGAGTAGTCCACGAGTTGCTGGAAGGAGGAGTCGTCCTTGAGGCTCTCGTCGTTCTTCGCGGCGTTCAGGCCGACGGCCCCGAGGGCGAAGATCACCGCGCCGACCACCTGGAGACCGACGATCACCCACAGCATGGCCCGGGCTCCGCTGACGGTCCCAGGCATCGTCTGCGGCACGGCGCCGTAGGGCTGCTGGACCGCCGGGGCCTGCGGGTAGCCGTAGCCGGGCTGGCCCTGCTGGGGCGCGCCGTAGCCCTGCTCCTGCGAGGGGTAGCCGGGCTGGCCCTGGGGCTGGCCGTAGGGGTTGTTCGGGTCGCCGTAACTCATGGCGGGGTTTCCTCCGTTGATCAAGTGCGGGGACGACGCGCGGCACCGTACGGAGGAGAGATCTACAGAGTTTGCGGCCCGACCCCCCGATGAGCTGCCCGCGGCACTGTTGCGTTCATCGTTCTTGACCGAGTGCTTACTTGTCCAGCCGCATTTCGTATGAGTCGTGATGCGTTGTGCAAGTGCAACCTCGCCGATCACGGAGGCCGCAGAAGAAACGGGAGGGGAACGAACGGGACGGGATCCCCGAGCGGCACCCCGGATTGGTACCGGTGCCGGGTCATCCGCGAGGATGGGACCATGACCGCCCAGATTCTCGATGGCAAGGCCACCGCAGCCGCGATCAAGTCCGATCTGACCGCCCGCGTGGCGGCGCTGAAGGAGAAGGGCGTCACGCCCGGCCTCGGCACGATCCTGGTCGGTGACGACCCCGGCAGCCGCAAGTACGTCGCGGGCAAGCACCGTGACTGCGCCGAGGTCGGCATCGCCTCCATCCAGCGTGAGCTTCCGGCCACCGCCTCCCAGGAGGAGATCGAGGCGGTCGTCCGCGAGCTGAACGAGGACCCGTCCTGCACCGGTTACATCGTCCAACTGCCGTTGCCCAAGGGCATCGACGAGAACCGCATCCTCGAACTGATGGACCCCGACAAGGACGCCGACGGCCTGCACCCGATGAACCTCGGCCGGCTGGTCCTCAACGAGCCGGCGCCGCTGCCCTGCACCCCCAACGGCGTACTGACCCTGCTGCGCCGCTACGGCGTGGAGATCAAGGGCGCCGAGGTCGTGGTCGTCGGCCGCGGTGTGACCATCGGACGGCCGATGCCGCTGCTGCTGACCCGGCGCAGCGAGAACGCCACGGTCACCCAGTGCCACACCGGCACCCGTGACCTGTCCGCCCACCTCAAGCGGGCCGACATCATCGTCGCCGCGGCCGGCTCCGCGCACCTGATCCGCGCGGAGGACGTCAAGCCGGGCGCCGCCGTCCTCGACGTCGGCGTCTCCCGCAACGCCGAGGGCAAGATCGTCGGCGATGTCCACCCGGACGTCGCCGAGGTGGCCGGCTGGATCTCCCCGAACCCCGGCGGCGTCGGCCCGATGACCCGGGCCCAGCTGCTGGTCAACGTGGTCGAGGCGGCGGAGCGCAGTGTCGGCTGAGGCGGGCGGACCCCGGCGGGACCGGACCCCGCAGGAGACGGCCCCGGCCCAGGGCCAGGCCCCGGGCACGGGTACGGCAGCGGGCCCGGGGCGGGTGAGGGCCGCCGGGGAGCCTGAGCGGACTTCGTCGCGGTCCGAGCAATCCGAGCAATCCGAGCAATCCGAGCAATCCGAGAAGATCTCCCCGCAGCCCGAGCAGTCCGAGCAGACCCCTGTGCGGCCCGAGTGGTCCGAGGATGCCTCCGGGCAGTCCGAGCAGGTCTCCGAGAAGACGGAGAAGGCTTCCGGCGAGCCGCAGGCAACCTCCGGTGAGCCGCGGGAGACCTCAGGCGAGGCGGGGGAGCCGGAGATCGAGGTGCTGGATCCGATCAGCGCGCCGGACGCCGAGGGGCGGCCGCGGCGGGCCACGCGGCGCTTCCCGCTGTTCACCAGGGACACGGCCCGTCCCGAGGGCGGTGGCCGGGCCGCCGCCGGCGACGCCCCGGCGCCGGCCCGGCAGTGGCCGCTGCTGTCCGTGCTGATCGCGGTCGGGCTCGGTCTGCTGGTGACCGCTCTCGACGCGTTCCGGGTCGGGCTGCTGCTCATCGGCGCCGGGCTGCTGGGCGGCGCGGTGCTGCGCTGGATGCTGCCGAGGGTCGGCATGCTCGCCGTCCGCTCCCGGTTCACGGACATCGTCACCTACGGCGTCCTCGGCGTCGCCATCGTGCTGCTGGCGCTGATGGCGCAGCCCAAGCCGTGGCTGGAGATACCGTTCCTGGACGACGCTCTGCACTTCACCGTCCGCAACAGCTAGCCCTCGCCGTGACGGCGGCCCGTCCTCTCCCCCGAGTAAGGACGGGCCGCCGCCGGGAACCACCTTCCTGCACCAGGAACGCGCAGCTCAACGGCTGTCCGCTCGCTGTGGCACGGAAGTGACCGTTCCGCTACGGTGTCCGCGCTCGGCCACAGGAACGGTTCCCTACGGGCCCGCGCGGTGCGGATGTACCCAGCTGTGTCGATCTGTTGACAAAATGGGGCTCCGCGGCGAAGCCGCGCGGGGGAAGAGCCGGCACGCAATCGGGGAAGAGGGGGATGCAGCAATGCCTCGTTGGAAGGCCTTGCCCGATGAACTCGATCCGCAGATCAAGGAGTTCGCGAGCCATTTGCGGCGGCTCGTGGACCGCAGCGGACTGAACGTGGCCGCACTCGCCGACCGCACGGGCTACAGCAAGACGTCCTGGGAGCGGTACCTGGGCGGCCGGCTCCTCGCGCCCAAGGGAGCGGTCGTCGCCCTCGCCGAGGTCACCGGCGCCAATCCGGTCCACCTCACCACGATGTGGGAACTCGCCGAGCGTGCCTGGAGCCGTGCGGAGCTGCGGCACGACCGCACGATGGAGGCCATCCGGATATCCCGGGCCCGTGCCGCGCTGGGGGAGTTCGGGGCGTCGGCGGGGGCGGCGGACAAGGCCCGCGAGGACGACACGCCGGGGGCCGGTGAGCCGCGGGACGCGCACGCCGCCGGGGACGGCGGTGCGCGGGACAAAGGTGCGCGGGACGGCGGCGGGACGGCCGGTCGGCTGGTGCCGGGGATCGCGGGGCCCGCGGGGGTGTCGCCCACGGTGCCGTTGCAGCCCACGGCGTCCGAGGCGGACGGGCGTACGGGAGCGGCGGGGGCGACGGGAGCGACGGGAGCTGCGGGGAGGGAACGGGCGGTGCCCGGGGAACCGCGGGACGCCCGGCCGCGAGCGCGGGCCTCGTGGGCCATCGGCTCGGAGACCGAGGACGAGACCAAGAGCGGCGCCGAGGAAGGCCCCCAGCGCAAGGGCAAGGGCGACGGTGACGGCGGGGGCGACGCCGGGACCGGCCCCACCGGCACGACGGCGGCATCGAGTCCCCGCACCACCCCGGACCTCACCAAGACTCCCGGCCCCGCCAAGACTCCCGGCCCCGCCAAGACTCCCGGCCCCACCAAGGCTCCCGGCCTCACCAAGGCTCCCGGCTCCGGCAAGCCGTCCGGGTCCGATGCCGCGTCCTCCTCCGGGGGCAACTCCTGGCGGGTGGCCGGTTATCGCGGACCGGCGCCGATGGGCGGCAAGCGCGCCTCCCAGGGCCCCGGCGCGGCCGGCGCCCCGGCTCCCGGCGCCCCGGCCGGCACACCCGGCAACGGCACCTCGGCCCCGTACCCGGCGGGCCCCGCCCCGTACGCGACCGGCACCCCGAACCCGTACGGCCCGGGCACCCCGAACGGCCCCCACGCCCCGAACGGCCCCCACGCCCCAGGCGCTCCGGGCGCCCCGGGCACTCCAGGCACCCCCGCCCCCGGCACGGGGCCGAACGCCCCGTACCCCTCCGTCCCGCGCAGCGAAGCGATGAAGCCTCCGCGCGGCGGTACCCCGCTGCGGCGGCAGGTGACCATGTTCCTCGCCGGGCTGGTCACCGCCCTTCTCGTGATGGGCGTCGTCTTCTACGTCACCGGTGGCATCGGGGGCGGGAAGGCCGGGCGCGCGGACGGTTCGCCGTCTCCGTCGGCCAGTCCCGCCGTGCGCCTGCCGCCGGGCGTGAAGTGCGTCGGCGCGGGCTGCACCGGCAAGGACGCCGAAGCCATGGGGTGCAGCCGCGCGCAGGTGAGCACCAGCCGGAGCGTCACCGTGGGCACCACCCTCGTCGAGGTCCGCTACAGCAAGACCTGCGGCGCGGCCTGGGGGCGCATCACCCAGGCCGCGCAGGGCGACCGGGTGCGGTTCAAGGCCGGCGGGCGGGAGGAGAGCGACGCCGTCGACACCGCCGGGGACACCATCGCGTACACGCCGATGGTGGCCGTGGCGGACGCGGGCCGGGCGACGGCGTGCGTGACGCTGGCGGCGTCGGGACGTCAGGCGTGCACGCGATGAAACAGCACTGTCACCGGGTGTACCGAGTGAGATCCGGGGCAGCGGGAAAAGAAAGGGCCTTTGTCGTGCATGAGGTGCGCGCGACGGGGCAGACGGACAGGCACCCCCCACGGGAAGTCAGGTCGCCTCGGTGACCCCCATGCGGCGGTCGCCCTCGTCCCACCTCTCCTGGACGGGCGGCCGCCACCCCGTGGGGCGCCGCCCCTCACCGTTGTCGGCGGCCGTCGCGCGATCACTCTGTGGGACGGGCCACAGGGTCCGGGCGGTGCGTGATCCCGGATGCGCGATAGCCTGACCGGTGGATCTCTCTTGACGCCAAGAGATCGATCATCCGTACCTTTGATCGATCATCGCGGCGCCCACGGTCACGAACCGGACGAGCGGTCCAGCTCCCCGGGGCAGGGACGCCCCACCGCCAGCTGTCATACGGAGAACGCCATGACCCGCACTCCCGTGAACGTCACCGTCACCGGCGCGGCCGGCCAGATCGGTTACGCCCTGCTCTTCCGCATCGCCTCCGGCCAGCTGCTCGGCGCGGACGTGCCGGTCAAGCTGCGCCTGCTGGAGATCACGCCGGCGCTGAAGGCCGCCGAGGGCACGGCCATGGAGCTGGACGACTGCGCGTTCCCGCTCCTTCAGGGCATCGAGATCTCGGACGACCCGAACGTCGCCTTCGACGGCGCCAACGTCGCCCTCCTCGTCGGCGCCCGCCCGCGCACCAAGGGCATGGAGCGCGGTGACCTCCTGGAGGCCAACGGCGGCATCTTCAAGCCGCAGGGCAAGGCCATCAACGACCACGCGGCGGACGACGTCAAGGTGCTGGTCGTCGGCAACCCGGCGAACACCAACGCGCTGATCGCCCAGGCCGCCGCCCCGGACGTACCGGCCGAGCGCTTCACCGCCATGACCCGTCTGGACCACAACCGCGCGCTGACCCAGCTCGCGAAGAAGACGGGCACCACGGTCGCCGACATCAAGCGGCTGACCATCTGGGGCAACCACTCCGCCACCCAGTACCCGGACATCTTCCACGCCACGGTGGCCGGCAAGAACGCCGCCGAGGTCGTCAACGACGAGAAGTGGCTGGCCGAGGACTTCATCCCGACCGTCGCCAAGCGCGGCGCGGCCATCATCGAGGCCCGCGGCGCCTCCTCGGCCGCCTCCGCCGCCAACGCGGCCATCGACCACGTGTACACCTGGGTCAACGGCACCGCCGAGGGCGACTGGGCCTCCATGGGCATCCCGTCGGACGGCTCCTACGGCGTTCCGGAGGGCCTGATCTCCTCCTTCCCGGTCACCGTCAAGGACGGCGCGTACGAGATCGTCCAGGGCCTGGAGATCAACGAGTTCTCCCGCGCCCGCATCGACGCCTCCGTCAAGGAGCTGGAGGAGGAGCGCGAGGCGGTCCGCGGCCTCGGCCTCATCTGAGCCTGACGCCTCGCCAGCGCGGTACGTCACGGCCCGCGTTCGCCGCGAGCCCGCACGGGCCCCGTTCCGGATTCGTCCGGAACGGGGCCCGTGGCCGTTGGTGCCGTTGGAGCGGCTGGCAACACTGGTGCCCGCGGGCGCGGCGGCTCAGGTCGCGTCCCGCCCGCGGCCGCCGTCCCGGCCGTAGCCGGCGACCACGGCCGCCGTCGCCAGGAGGACCAGCAGGGCGACGATGCGCAGGGCGGGCGCCATGCCGTCGGCGAGGCCGCGGGCGCCCTGGTGGGCGGCGAGCACCGTGCCGGTGACGGCGACGCCGAGGGCCGCGCCGAGTTCGCGGGCCGAGGTGCCGAGGCCGGAGCCGAGGCCCGCCTGGTGCGGCGGGAGCGAGGTGACCACGCCGACGGTGAGCGCGGGCATGCTGAGCCCGGTGCCCGCCGAGATCACCAGCAGCCAGCAGGCGTACAGCGGGTAGGGCGTGCCCGCGTCGGCGGTGGACGCGCCGAGCAGCCCGAGGCCGATCAGCGCGAGGCCGCCGCCGATCACCGGGCGCGGGCGGTCGGACCAGCGGGCCGCGAGCCTGGGCATCAGCGCCATGCCGACGGTGAGCGGCACGATCGCCACCCCGGTGAGGGCGGCGCCGTAGCCCTTGATGTCCTGGAGATACTGCGAGTTGACGTAGAAGAGGGCGAACAGGCCGAAGAAGCCGGTGGCGGTGCCGAGGGTGGCGGCGCGCAGCCGGGGCCGGGCGAAGACCCGCGGGTCGAACAGCGGTGCGGGCGAGCGCAGGGCGTGCCGGGTGAAGACGGCGACGAGCAGCACGCCGACCGCGAACGCGGCGACGATGCGCGGCGAGCCCCAGCCGTACGCCGGCCCCTCGATGATGCCGAAGAGCACCGCGACCAGGCCCGTGGTGAGCAGGACGGTGCCCAGCGGATCGGGGTTGCCGCGGGCCGTCCGCGCGGTGCGGGGGACGGCGAGGGCGACGGCCGCGGCGAGTACGGCGGCCAGCGGCACCATGACGGCGAACAGGGCGCGCCAGGACAGGAACTGGCCGATCAGGCCGCCGCCGAGGTTGCCCGCGAAGCCGCCGAGTCCGATGGCCAGGGTCCAGGAGGCCAGCGCGCGGGCGCGGTGCTCGGGCGCGGAGAGGTGCACCAGGATCGACAGCGTGGCCGGGGTGATCAGCGCGGCGCCCGCGCCGGAGACGCCCCGGCCCGCGATGAGCAGCGCGGGGCCGGTCGCGAGCGCGCTGGTGGCGGCGCCCGCAGCGAACAGGGCGAGACCGGCGAGCAGCGCGCCCTTGCGGCCGTGCCGGTCGCCGAGCGCTCCGGCTGGGATGAGCAGTCCGGCGAAGGCGATGACGTAGGCGTCGACCGTCCACAGGATGTCGCCGCGCGTGAGGTGCAGGGAGGACGCGGCCAGCTGCGGGATCAGCAGGTTGATGGCGGCGACCATGCTCTGCGCGACCAGGACGCAGGCGCACAGGGCCAGCAGCGTGGAGCGCTTCAGGGCGCTCGTCGGAGCCGGAGCCGGAGCCGAGGCCGGAGCCGGAGCCGAGGCCGGAGCCGGAGCCGAGGCCGAAGCGGGAGCCGGGGTCTCGGCCTGGGCGGACGCGGAGGCGGACGTGGACGTGGACGCGGACACGGAGGCGGTGTTTCGGGCAGGTGAGGGCATGGCTCCTCCGGGGAGACCGGTGTGGTGGGGGATGCCCTGTCACCGTAGGCTCGCAGGTGACCTGCATTCCAGTGCAATCTTGACAAGGGAAAGATGCGCGTGACGCAATCCGCAGAGGTGGCCGGGCCCACGGCGCCCACCGGCATCGACCTCAATCTGCTGCTCGCCCTCGATGTCCTCCTGGAGGAGCAGAGCGTGCAGGGCGCCGCCCGGCGGCTGCACCTGTCCGAACCGGCGATGAGCCGCACCCTGGGCCGGATCCGCAGGGCGCTGGGTGACCCGGTGCTGGTGCGCGCCGGCCGGCGCATGGTGCCGACCCCGCACGCCCTGGCGGTACGCGCCGAGGTGAGCGCGGTGGTGGAGCGCGCCCGCGCCCTGTTCGCGCCGGGCCGGGACGCCGATCTGCGCACCGTCACCCGCACGTTCACGGTGCTGTGCCACGACGCGGTGCCCGCCTCCTGCGGCGCGGCCCTGTTCGCGCGGGCCGCCCGGGAGGCGCCCGGCGTCCGGGTCCGCTTCCTGGGCGAGAGCCACGTGGACGCGCCGTTCCTGCGGCAGGGCACCGCCGATCTGGAGGTCGGGGTGATCGACACCACCTCTCCCGAGGTGCGCACCGAGCACCTGTACGAGGACCGGATGGTCGGCGTCGTACGGGCCGGACATCCGCTGCTCGGCGGCGAGGTGACGCCGGAGCGGTACGCCGCGGCCGAGCACCTGTCGGTGTCGCGGCGCGGCCGGCTGCACGGGCCCGTGGACGCGGCCCTCGCCGAACGGGGCCTGACCCGGCGGGTGGTGGGCGGCGTCGGGACCTTTCCGGCCGCGCTGTTCGTGCTGCGCGACAGCGATCTGGTGGGCCTGATCACCTCCTGGGGGCTGCCGCTGGCCACGGCGCTGGGCCTGGTCACCTTCGACGTGCCGCTGGAGCTGCCGGTGCTCGGGATGGGGCTGGCCTGGCACCCGCGTCACGACGCCGACCCGGCGCACGCCTGGCTGCGGCAGTGTTTCCGGGAGGTGCTGGCGCGGTGGTCCGGCTCCCTGGACGGATGAACCCCCGTTCCGCCCGTCCCGGACCCGCCCCACCGCGCCGGCACCCCCGCGTCCCCCCCCCGCGCCCTACCTTCCGATGCCCTCCGCGATCTCCCGCAGGGCCGTCGTCGCGCGGCGCTGGAGGCCCGGGCCGAAGGTGACGCGGTCCGCGCCGAGTTCGCCGAGCGCGGCGGGCGAGGGGCCCTCGCCGGGCCGTGCCAGCACGTTCATCGGGCCCCGGATTCCCGCCCGCAGGGCCGGCAGCGCCTCCACGGGGGCGAGGATCGGGTACACGCAGTCCGCGCCCGCCGCCACGTACAACGCGGCCCGCTCGACGGCCTCCTCGACGGCACGTCCGACGGCACGTCCGACGGCAGGCCCGACGGCACGGCCGCCGGCCGGTCCGGCCACCTGCCCGCCGTCGTCGCCGCCGTGGACGAACGTGTCGAGGCGGGCGTTGACGAACAGCAGGTCGCCGGCGGCCGCGCGGACCTCGGCGAGGAAGTCCGCCTGCCGTCGCGGGTCCTCAAGGACACCCCCGTGCGAGTCCTCCAGGTTGCAGCCCACCGCCCCGGCCCCCAGCAGCCGGTCCACCAGCTCCTTCGGCGCGAGCCCGTACCCGTCCTCCACGTCCGCCGACACCGGTACGTCCACCGCCCGGGCGATCCGCGCCACGGCCGCGAACATCTCCGGCGCCGGCGTCCGGCCGTCCGCGTACCCGAGGGACGCGGCGATCCCGGCGCTCGGCGTCGCCAGCGCCGGGAACCCGGCCTCGGCGAACACCCGGGCGCTCGCCGCGTCCCACGGCCCCGGCAGCACCAGCGGATCACCCGGCGCGCGCCCGTGGTGCAGGGCGCGGAACGTGGCCGCGCCGCTCACGCCTGCCGCCCGCCCGGCGGGACCCGGCGGCTGACCATCAGCCGGTTCCAGCCGTTGATGACGGTGATCAGCGAGACGAGATGGGCCAGTTCGGCCTCCTCGAACAGCTGGGCGGCCCGGTCGTACACCTCGTCCGGCACGAAGCCGTCGGTCAGCACCGTGACCGCCTCGGTCAGGGCGAGCGCGGCCCGCTCCCGCTCGGTGTAGCGGCCCTCGGCCTCCTCCCAGGCGTTGAGCAGCTGGACGCGGTCCTCGGACTCGCCGTTCTCGCGGGCGTCCCGCAGGTGCATGTCGAGGCAGAACGCGCAGTGGTTGAGCTGCGAGGCACGGATCATGACCAGCTCGGCGAGGACCGGATCGCCGAGCCCCTTCTTGGCGGCCGCGCCGACCGCCCGCATCGCCTGGAACACCTTCTGGTCCAGCAGCTGCGAACGGCTCACGCGTGCCGCCCCGGCTGGTAGTGGCCCGGGGTCATGCGGGTGGTCACGCCGAACCGGTTCCACGCGTTGATCACCGTGATCGCGGCGATCAGCTGGGCCAGCTCAGGCTCCTCGAACAGGCCCGCGGCCCGGTCGTACACCTCGTCCGGGACGAAGCCGTCGGTCAGGACGGTGATCGCCTCGGTCAGCTCGATCGCCGCCAGCTCCTTCTCCGTGTAGAAGTGCCGCGACTCCTCCCAGGCGCTGAGCTGCACGATCCGCTCCACGCTCTCGCCGGCCGCGAGCGCGTCCTTGGTGTGCATGTCGAGGCAGAACGCGCAGTGGTTGAGCTGCGAGGCGCGGATCTTCACCAGCTCGTACAGCCGCGCGTCCAGGCCCCGCTTCGCGGCGGTGTCCAGTCGGATCATCGCCTTGTAGACCTCGGGGGCGTGCTTGGCCCACTCCAGCCGGGGCGCCTGCTCGGGCGCGTACCCGGCCGTGGCCGCCGCTGCCGCTCCGTTCGGTGCCGTGGTCGCCGTGGTCGCCGCCGTCGCCGTTCCGCTCTGTGCCGTGGTCGCCGTGGTCGCTGTCGTGTCGGGTGTGTCGTTCTTCGTGGTCACATTTCGACCCTAGGCGCGAAGCGTCCCAGGAGTATGGTCCATTCCCATGGCGGAAACGTGGGCCACTTTGGGCGTCGACCTGCACCTGGAGCCGACCGGACCCGGCGTGCGCCGCGGTCTGACCGACGCGCTGCGCGAGGCGGTGCGCACCGGCCGGCTGGCCCCCGGCACCCGGCTGCCCTCCTCCCGCGCCCTCGCGCCCGATCTGGGCGTCGCCCGCAACACGGTCGCCGACGCCTACGCCGACCTGGTCGCCGAGGGCTGGCTCACCGCCCGCCAGGGCTCGGGCACCCGGGTCGCCACGGGAGTGCCCGCCGCGCCGTTCGCCCAGGCCCCGCCCGGCGGCCCGGCGCACCCGCGCCGCCCCCCGTCCCGCCCCCGCCACGACCTGCGCAGCGGCAGTCCCGACCTGGGCTCCTTCCCCCGCGCCGCCTGGCTGCGCGCCGCCCGACGGGCCCTTTCCACGGCCCCGCACCACGTCCTCGGCTACGGCGACCCGCGCGGCCTGCCCGAACTGCGCGCCGCCCTGGCCGGCTACCTCGCCCGCGCCCGCGGCGTGCGCACCGACCCGGAGCACGTGCTGATCTGCTCGGGCTTCGCGCACGGGCTGCGCGTCCTCGCCGAGGTGCTGCGCCGCCGCGGCGCCTCGACCGTCGCCGTCGACTCCTACGGCCTCGACGTGCACTGGAACCTGCTGGCGGCGGCCGGACTGCGCACCCGGCCGCTGCCCTTCGACGACCTGGGCACCGTCACCGGCGGCCTCGCGGACGCGGGGGCGGTGCTGCTTACGCCGTCGCACCAGTTCCCGATGGGCGTGCCGCTGCGGCCCGACCGGCGCGCCGCCGTCATCGAGTGGGCCCGCCGCACCGGCGGCCTGGTCCTGGAGGACGACTACGACGGCGAGTTCCGCTACGACCGCCAGTCGATCGGCGCGCTCCAGGGCCTCGCCCCGGACCGGGTGGTGTACCTGGGCACGGCCAGCAAGTCGCTGGCGCCCGGGCTGCGGCTGGGCTGGATGGCGCTGCCGCCGTCGCTCGCCGAGGAGGCCACGGCGGCCAAGGGCGCGATGGAGACCTGCGGGGTGCTGGACCAGCTGACGCTGGCGGAGTTCCTGGCCTCCGGGGCCTACGACCGGCATGTGCGCTCGGCGCGGCTGCGGTACCGGCGCCGCCGGGACGCCCTGGTCGAGGCGCTCGCGGCCCGTGCTCCCGACGTGCGCGCCACCGGGATCGCGGCCGGTCTGCACGCCGTGCTGCGGCTGCCGCCCGGCACCGAGCCGGCCGTGGTCCGGGCGGCGGCCTGGCAGGGCCTCGCCGTCTACGGCCTGGCCCGCTTCCGCCACGACCGGGCCGCCGTCACCGCCCCGGACGACGCCCTGGTCGTCGGCTACGGCACCCCACCGGACCACGCCTGGACAGCGGCCCTGGACGCGCTGTGCCGGGTCCTGCCGTAGCGACGACCCGCGACGACACTTCGAGAACCACCGGGGCGACGGCTCAGCGCGCGTCGTCGGCCGGGGTCCTCGCCGCCGCCGTCTCCTCGGCCGGCGCCTCCCCGAACCGGGCCAGCGCCAGCGCCCCGGCGATCGCCACCGCGAAGCCCAGCACCGCCAGCCAGGCCAGTCCGTCGCGGGTGCGGTCGCCCAGCCAGACCACGCCGACCGCCGCCGGGCCGAGCGTCTCGCCGAGCACCATGCCCGCCGTCGCCGTCGTCACCGAACCGCGCTGGAGGGCCGAGGTCAGCAGCAGGAACGCCGCGCCGCCGCCCAGCACCAGCGCGTACGCCGCCGGGTTGGCGAACAGCCGGGCCGGACTGACCGAGTCCACCAGCCGCACCGTCACCTCGACCACGCCGAACCCGCAGCCCGCGCCCAGACCCAGCAGCAGCGCCCGGCCGCGTTCCGGCAGGCGTCCGGCGACCGCGCCCAGCGCGAGCACCGCGAGCGCGGCCCCCAGCATCACCCACCGCAGCGCCGCCGAGCCGTCCTCGTGCCCCTCGGCGCCCGACGCCAGGCCCAGCATCGCGAGGCCCGCGCAGACCACCCCGACCGCTGCCCACTCGGTGCCGCTCAGCCGCACCCGCAGCAGCCGCGCCGCGGCCACCGCCGTCACCGCGAGACTGGACGCCAGGGCGGCGCCGACCGCGTAGATCGGCAGCGAGCGCAGCGCCACGATCTGGAGCAGGAAACCGAGTCCGTCCAGGGCCAGGCCCGCCAGGTACCGCCACTGCCGCAGCGCCCGCAGCAGCAGCGCCGCGTCGCCGCCCGAACCTCCGCCGGCGTCGGCCGCCGCCCGGGCGGCGACCGCCTGGAGCACCGTCGCCGTACCGAAACACACCGCCGCGCCGAGCGCGCACACCATTCCGAGAAGCACCCGGCGACTCTAGGCCCTGCCCGCACCACCCGCCCTCACCGCCCGCCCCCACCGCCCGTAACCAAGCCCCGCCCCCGAGGCCCGCATTGAGCCCCCACCCCCACCTCCACCCCCGCCCCACCCCCTCCCACCTCACGCCTGAACCGATCCCCCCTGGGCATGCGCATGGCGGTGTCTTTAGGCTGGCGGCCGGAGAGCGGCCGCGCACGCGGCCGGTGGTCGACCACGACGGGGAGAGACGGACATGGCGGACGCACGGCGACAACTGCGGTCGGCGACGGTCGTACTGGGCGGCATGGGACTGCTCGCGACGGCACTCACCGCCTGCTCCTCCGCCCCCGACAAGCGCTGCGTCGACCGCGGCAGCTACACCGCGGCCAAGGGCTACAAGGTCGTCTCCGACAAGAACTGCAAGTCCACCGGCAAGACCTCCGCCAACGGCGTCTGGTACTACGGCGGCAAGAAGAAGAGCGGCTGGGTCACCGGCGGCTCCCTCACCAAGCCCGGCAAGGGCTCCGGCGGTTCCGGCGGCTCCAGCGGCGGCCACGGCGGCGTGGACCGGGGCGGCTTCGGCAGCGGCCACGGCAAGTCCGGCGGCTGACGCCCGCGATGGAACGCCGTACGATCGCCCCCCGCCCCGGCTGGCAGCAGACCGTCGAGGCCCAGGGGCTCATCTACCCCCTGACCCGGTACCCCGACGACAGCCTGCGGCCCTACTGGGACGAGAGCGCCCACTACGTCTTCTCGCTGCCCGAGGTCGAGGCGCTGGAGGAGACGGTCGAGGAACTGCACCGCATGTGCCTGGCCGCGGCCGAGCACATCGTCGCCACCAACCGCTTCGCCGACCTCGGCATCACCGACCCGCGCGTCGCCGGGGCCGTCGCCGAGGCGTGGCGCCGGCGCGCCGAACTCCCCGCCGTCTACGGCCGCTTCGACCTGCGCTACGACGGCGCCGGGCCGGCCAAGCTGCTGGAGTACAACGCCGACACCCCCACCTCCCTGGTGGAGGCGGCCTCGCCCCAGTGGTTCTGGATGGAGGATCGTTTCCCCGGCGCCGACCAGTGGAACTCCCTGCACGAACGCCTGGTGGCCGCCTGGCGCGAGCAGGCCCGCCTGCTGCCGCCGGGCAGCCCGCTGCACTTCGCGCACTCCGCCGACGACGAACTCGGCGAGGACCTGATGACGGTCGCCTACCTCAAGGAGACCGCGGAACAGGCCGGGCTCGCCACCGACTGGATCTCCATGGAGGAGATCGGCTGGGACCCGCTGTCCGGCCGGTTCGTCGACAACGGCCTGCACTTCATCCGCGCGATCTTCAAGCTCTACCCCTGGGAGTGGCTGACCACCGACCGCTTCGCCGGCCATGTCCTGGACACCCTCGACAACGGCGGCGGCACCGGCTCCACCCTGTGGATCGAACCCGCCTGGAAGATGCTGCTCAGCAACAAGGCGCTGCTGGCGATCCTGTGGGAGCTCTACCCCGGCCACCCCAACCTCCTGCCCGCCCACCTCGACGGCCCGCGCGACCTGGCCGCCGGGCCCGGCTACGTCGCCAAGCCGCTGCTGGGCCGCGAGGGCGCCGGAGTGACCGTCCACCCGCCGGGCACGCAGGCCGCCGTGCGCGAGGAGCCCTGCTGCTACCAGGCCCTCGCCCCGCTGCCCGCCTTCGACGGCAACCACGTCGTCCTCGGCGCCTGGGTGGTCGGGGACGAGGCCGCGGGTCTCGGCATCCGCGAGTCCTCCGGCCTCGTCACCGACGAGTACGCGCGCTTCGTCCCGCACGTGATCCTCTAGGCGCGGTCCGACGGGCATTCTCCGGGCACGGCCCGGCGGGCGTTCTCCGGGCACGGCCCGGCGGCCGTGTGATTGTCTGGGCGGTCCGGCGACGCGTCGCGCCCGCGGCGCGTCCGGTCCGGACAGGACGGGAGACGGCAGACATGAGGTTCCTCCTCGAAGTCACGGTGGACGACGCGCTTCCCGCCGGGGAGAAGGCGGCCGAACTGGGCCGGATCCTGCGCTACTGGGGCGGCAACCTGCACCACTACGCCCTGGAGCCCGGCGACGGCTCGCCGGTGTACGACTCCGGCTACCAGGAGGTCGGCCGGTGGCGCCTGACCGGGGGCGACGAGGGCTGAGCGCGCTCGCATGGTGGACGCCGGGCCGGGCGCCGCACGGCGCCCGGTAGGCTGACGGCGGGCCGTGACTGGCGCGCTGGACCCCCGACGCGGGGCTCCGAGGATGGGACCGACCATCGGGAAGCGGCCCGGGTGAAAGAACTGTGCCGTGCGCCTGGGCCGTACCGTGAACGCCGAACGCCACGTCCGGAGGTCCTAGACATGTCCGCGCCCCTCTCCACCGAGTCCACCGCCTTCCGCGCCGCACTCGACGTGATCCGCGCCGTCGAGCCGCGCGTCGCCGACGCCATCGGCCAGGAGGTCGGCGACCAGCGCGAGATGCTCAAGCTGATCGCCTCGGAGAACTACGCCTCCCCGGCCACCCTGCTCGCGATGGGCAACTGGTTCAGCGACAAGTACGCCGAGGGCACCGTCGGCCGCCGCTTCTACGCCGGCTGCCGCAACGTCGACACCGTCGAGTCGCTGGCCGCCGAGCACGCCAGGGAACTCTTCGGCGCCCGCCACGCCTACGTCCAGCCGCACTCCGGCATCGACGCCAACCTGGTCGCGTTCTGGGCCGTCCTCGCCGACCGGGTCGAGGTCCCCTTCCTCCAGAAGACCGGCGTCCGCCAGATCAACGACCTCTCCGAGGCCGACTGGGCCGAGCTGCGGCACGCCTTCGGCAACCAGCGCATGCTGGGCATGTCCCTGGACGCCGGCGGCCACCTCACCCACGGCTTCCGTCCGAACATCTCAGGAAAGATGTTCGACCAGCGCTCCTACGGCACCGACCCGGCCACCGGCCTGATCGACTACGAGGCGCTGCGCGCCCAGGCCCGCGATTTCAAGCCGCTGATCCTGGTCGCGGGCTACTCGGCCTACCCGCGCCTGGTGAACTTCCGGATCATGCGCGAGATCGCCGACGAGGTCGGCGCGACCCTCATGGTCGACATGGCGCACTTCGCCGGCCTGGTCGCGGGCAAGGTCCTCACCGGCGACTTCGACCCGGTGCCGCACGCGCAGATCGTCACCACCACCACGCACAAGTCGCTGCGCGGCCCGCGCGGCGGCATGGTCCTGTGCGACGACTCCCTCAAGGACCAGGTCGACCGCGGCTGCCCGATGGTCCTCGGCGGCCCGCTCCCGCACGTCATGGCCGCCAAGGCCGTCGCCCTGGCCGAGGCCCGGCAGCCCGCCTTCCAGGACTACGCCCGGCGGATCGTGGACAACGCCCGCGCGCTCGCCGAGGGCCTGACGCGCCGCGGCGCCACCCTGGTCACCGGCGGCACGGACAACCACCTCAACCTGATCGACGTCGCCTCCTCCTACGGCCTCACCGGCCGCCAGGCCGAGGCCGCGCTGCTGGACTCCGGCATCGTCACCAACCGCAACGCCATCCCGGCCGACCCCAACGGCGCCTGGTACACCTCCGGCATCCGCGTCGGCACCCCGGCCCTGACCACCCGGGGCCTGGGCACCGCCGAGATGGACGAGGTGGCCGGCCTCGTCGACCGCGTCCTGACCACCGCCGAGCCCGGCACCACCAGCAAGGGCGCGCCCTCCAAGGCGCAGCACGTGCTCGACCCGAAGGTCTCGGACGAGATCTCCCAGCGGGCCACGGACCTGGTCGCCGGCTTCCCGCTCTACCCGGAGATCGACCTCGGCTGACCCGTCCCGGTGATCGACGGGGCCCCTCGCCCGACGCCCCCTTCGCGCGGCGGTCCGCCTCCCCGGCGGGCCGCCGCGCGGTGTTCTCCGGCCGCGCAAACCCGGCCCGTCGGGGGCGGTGGTCAATGAGAGAATGGTGAGCATGGCCACTGATCGACCTCGCGTGCTCTCCGGAATCCAGCCCACCGCGGGCTCGTTCCACCTCGGCAACTACCTCGGCGCCGTGCGCCAGTGGGTGGCCCTTCAGGAGAGCCACGACGCGTTCTACATGCTCGCCGACCTGCACGCGATCACGGTCACGCAGGACCCGGCCGAGCTGCGCGCCAACACCCGGGTGGCCGTCGCCCAGCTGCTGGCCGCCGGCCTCGACCCGGACCGCTGCACGCTCTTCGTCCAGAGCCATGTGCCCGAGCACGCCCAGCTCGCCTGGGTGATGAACTGCCTCACCGGCTTCGGCGAGGCCGGCCGGATGACCCAGTTCAAGGACAAGTCCGCCAAGCAGGGCGCCGACCGCACCTCGGTCGGCCTGTTCACGTACCCGATCCTCCAGGTCGCCGACATCCTGCTCTACCAGGCGCACGAGGTGCCGGTGGGCGAGGACCAGCGCCAGCACATCGAGCTGACCCGTGACCTGGCCGAGCGCTTCAACGGCCGCTACGGCGAGACCTTCACCGTCCCCAGGGCGTACATCCTCAAGGAGACGGCGAAGATCTACGACCTCCAGGAGCCGACCGCGAAGATGAGCAAGTCGGCGTCCACGCCGAAGGGCCTCATCAACCTGCTGGACGACCCGAAGGCCACCGCGAAGAAGGTCAGGAGCGCGGTCACCGACACCGACACCGTCATCCGCTACGACCCGGAGACCAAGGCCGGCGTCAGCAACCTCCTCACCATCTACTCCACCCTCACCGGTGCGGGTATCGGCGAACTGGAGGAGAAGTACGCGGGCAAGGGCTACGGTGCGCTCAAGACGGACCTCGCCGAGATCATGGTCGAGTTCGTGACGCCGTTCAGGGAGCAGACCCAGCAGTACCTGGACGACCCGGAGACGCTGGACTCGATCCTGGCCAAGGGTGCGGAGAAGGCCCGCGCGGTCGCCGCGGAGACCCTCGCCCAGGCGTACGGCAAGGTGGGCTTCCTGCCCGCCAAGCACTGACCCGCCCGCCGGGCGCCGACCGCCCGGCAGGCACCGACCCGCCCGGCGCCGCCCGGCCGCGGGGCGCCGGACCGCCGGGCCCCGCGGCGCACCACGGCTCGCGCGGCGGACCGGGCAGAGCGCTGCACATCACTGCCGCCGCGCCTGCCGCCGGACCGCCCGTGGCCGTACAGTCGAAGGCCGGACGGCCGCGACGCGACGGCCGGGGCCCGAGTGGTCGGGGCGACACGGCCGGGTGCGCGGCGGGGGACGGCGCCCGGGACGACGACAGACCATCGGCACGACGACAGGAGACGACGTGGGGACCGTAACGATCGGCGTGTCGATCGCGGTCCCGGAGCCTCACGGCAGCCTGCTCCAGGAGCGGCGCGCGGGCTTCGGTGACGCCGCGGCTCATGGCATCCCCACGCACGTCACCCTGCTGCCGCCGACCGAGGTGGCGGCCGCCGAGCTGCCGGCCGTCGAGGCCCATCTGAGCGAGGTGGCCGCCGCCGGGCGCCCCTTCACGATGCGGCTGTCCGGCACCGACTCCTTCCGCCCGCTGTCGCCGGTGGTGTACGTCCGGGTGGTCGCGGGCGCCGAGGAGTGCACCCGGCTCCAGCAGCGGGTGCGGTCCGCCTCCGGGCCGGTGCCCCGTGAACTCCAGTTCCCCTACCACCCGCACGTCACGGTGGCGCACGGCATCGACGAGGCCGGGATGGACCGCGCCCAGAAGGAGCTGGCCGACTACCGGGCCCAGTGGCCGTGCACCGGCTTCGCCCTGCACCGGCAGGACTCCGCCGGGGTGTGGCACAAGCTGCGCGAGTTCACCTTCGGCGGCCGCGGGACGGTGCCGCCCCAGGCGTCCCCCGCCGACGACCACGGCACCCTCCCCACCCGCTGACCACCCCCGCCGCCCCGCCTCCCCTCGGGGCCCCGCGGAGCCGCTCGGGGCCCTACAGCGGCAGCCGCCGGTACAGCGCGCGCGGCAGGTGCCGCAGCACCGCCGTCACCACGCGCAGCGCCCCCGGCACCCACACGCTCTCCGAGCGCCGCCGCAGCCCCAGCTCGACGGCCGTGGCGACCTCCTCCGGGGTGCAGGCGAGCGGCGGCACCCGGTGGCCGGGGCGCGCCGGGGCGCGGACGGCGTCGGGGCGCACGATCATGACGTGCACGCCCGTGCCGTACAGGGCGTCGCCCAGGCCCTGGGCGAAGACGTCCAGGCCGGCCTTGCTGGAGCCGTAGAGGAAGTCGGTGCGGCGGGCCCGTGCGGCGGCGGCCGCGGAGAGCACGACGAGCGAGCCGCGGCCCTGGTTCTGGAGCAGCCGTGCGGCGGTCAGACCGGCGGAGAGGGCCCCGGTGTAGTTGGTCCGCGCGATGTGCACCGCGGCCGGCGGGTCGCGCTCGTCGTAGGCCTGGTCGCCGTGGATGCCGAAGGCCAGCAGGACCATGTCGACGCCGCCCTCGGCGAACACCTTGCCGAGCGCGTACTCGTGGGCGTCGGTGTCCAGCGCGTCGAAGTCGACGGTGTGCACCTCGGCGCCCAGGGTGCGCAGGTGCGCGGCGGCTCCGGCCAGTTCGGGCGAGGGGCGGCCCGCCAGCCAGATGGTGCGGGTGCGGCGCGCGACGAGCCGGCGGGCGGTGGCCAGCGCGATCGGGGACGTGCCGCCGAGCACGAGCAGGGACCGGGGGAGACGGGCGGGACCGGAGGCGTTCTTCACGGCAGCCGACTGTATCGTCCGGTTATGCGCGCTTTGTCGCAGAAACGCTGTGTTGGCGCGCGCGTTGAGGGGGAACGGTCCGACCATGGACTGGCTGAAGAAGCTCCCGGTCGTCGGGCCCCCGCTGGCGCGGCTGATGCTCACCCACGCGTGGCGGTCGTACGAGCGCCTGGACCGGGTGAAGTGGACGCGGCTGGCGGCCGCCATGACGTTCGTCAGCTTCGTCGCGCTCTTCCCGCTGCTGACCGTGGCCGCCGCGATCGGCGCCGCCACCCTCACCGGGGCCCAGCAGCGCACCCTGGAGGGCAAGATCGCCCAGCAGTTCCCGGGTCTCGGCAACGAACTCGACATCGCCTCCCTGGCGCAGAACGCCGGCGCGGTCAGTGTCATCGCGGGCGCGGTGCTGCTGCTGACCGGGGTCAACTGGGTGGCGCAGGTGCGCGACTGCCTGCGTGCGGTGTGGGAGCTGGCCGACCCGGACGAGAACCCGGTCCTGGTCAGGCTGAAGGACGCCGGGATCCTCGTCGGCCTGGGCGGCGCGGTGCTGGTCACCTTCGCCGCCTCCGCCGTCGCCTCGGCCGCCGTGGGCTGGGTGTCGCGCCAGGCGGGTCTGGACGAACACGGCTGGGGCAGCGTGGTGTTGCGGGTGATCGCGTTCGTCGTGGCCGTACTCGCCGACTTCCTGGTGCTGTTGTACGTCCTGACGCTGCTGCCCGGCGCGGAGCCGCCCCGCCGCCGGCTGCTGGTGGCCGCGCTGAACGGCGCGGTCGGCTTCGAACTGCTCAAGCTGCTGCTGAGCGGCTACATCCAGGGCGTGGCGGCGAAGAGCATGTACGGCGCGTTCGGCGTCCCGGTCGCCCTGCTGCTGTGGATCAACTTCACCTGCAAGCTGGTGCTGTACTGCGCGGCCTGGACGGCGACCGGCAGCAAGGCGGACCCGGAGCCGGCCGGGGCGCTCAGGAGCGGGAGCGGCGGCGCACCAGGTCCGGCAGCGGCCAGCGGCGGTTGACCAGGAAGGCGCCGGCCGCCAGCAGCACCACCAGTCCGCCGGCGATGCCGAGGGCGACGCCCATGCCACGGGAGCCGCCGCTCACCGCGGCGCTCGCCACCGGCCCGGCCGGCGCACCGCCCTGTCCGCCGCCCGCCTGTCCGCCGCCCGCCGCTCCGGCCGAGGGCGCCGCCGGTGTCGCGCCCCGCGCGCTCCTGGGCGCCACCAGTTCGCCCACCGGCTGCGCCTTGCCGGCCGCCTGGAAGCCCCAGTCGAACAGCTTCGCCGTCTCCCGGTAGACCTCGTTGTGCTCCTTCTTCTCCGGGTTCATCACCGTGACCAGCAGCACCCGGCCGCCGCGTTCGGCGACGCCGGTGAAGGTGGCGCCGGCGTTGGTGGTGTTGCCGTTCTTCACCCCGGCGATGCCCGGGTAGACGGACATGTCGTAGTCGCCGCTGAGCAGCCGGTCGGTGTTCTGGATCTCGAAGGAGCCCCGGGTGGTCTTCCCCTTCTTGTCCTTCTTCGTCTCGCCGGGGAACTCGGCCCGCACGGTCGAGCAGTAGGCGCGGAAGTCCTTCTTCTGGAGCCCGGAGCGCGCGAACAGGGTGAGGTCGTAGGCGGAGGAGACCTGCCCGGGCGCGTCGTAGCCGTCCGGGCTGACCACGTGGGTGTCCAGGGCCTGGAGGTCCTGGGCGTGCGCGTTCATGTCCGCGACGGTGGCCCCGACGCCGCCGTTCATCGCGGACAGCACGTGCACGGCGTCGTTGCCGGAGCGCAGGAAGACGCCGAGCCACAGATCGCGCACGGAGTAGCTCTCGTTCTCCTTTATGCCGACCAGGCTGGAGCCCTCGCCCATGCCGGCCAGGTCGCTCGTGATCACCTTGTGCCGCTGCGCCGCCGGGAACTTCGGCAGGACGGTGTCGGCGAACAGCATCTTCAGGGTGCTGGCCGGGGGCAGCCGCCAGTGCGCATTGTGCGCGGCGAGCACCTGCCCGGACTCGGCGTCGGCGACGATCCAGGAGCGCGCGGTGAGGTCCTTGGGCAGCACCGGCACGCCGGCCGAGAGGTTCACCTGGGTGCCCGCCCGGCCGAGGCGGGCGCCGCCGAGGGTGGACATGCCCGCCGGGGGAGCGGCCGGCTTGCCGGACTTGGGGCTCGGTGCGGCGAGGGCGGCGGGCGCGGTCAGCGACAGGGACAGCAGGGCTGCGGAGGCGACCAGCAGGGTGCGCTGGGCGCTCTTGTGGGGTGCGGGCACGGTCGGAAACGTACCCGCACCGCCCGCCGGGGCCGCACCCGAGCCCCCGCTTCCACCCCCGGCCCGGCCCCGGGCGCCCGACAGCGATACTGAAGGCATGAAGCTCAGCCGCCCGGTCTCCTGGTTCCTGCTCGTCTTCGGGGTGTGGAGTTGGATCATCTGGGTCACTTTCGTCAAGAATCTCGTCGCGGACAGCAGCGGGCTCGCGTTCGACGACGGGCACCCGACGGCGTACTTCTGGGTGCATCTCGCGCTGGCCGTCGTCTCCTTCCTATGGGGGACGGCCATCGGCGTCCTCGGGTTGCGCGGACTGCGCGCACTGCGCCGGACGTCATAGCCCCCCAGGGCCGCAGCCCTTCCCGCGACTCTCCCGCGTGTGCGGGCGTCAGGGGACGAGAAGGCCAACAGAACCGACATTTCATACCATTTCACCAAGTCACCGGGAACTCCTGAGGACTTGCTGTGAAACAAACTGGATACGGTTCTTCATAACGTCTTCTCATCCTCTCCAAAACCCTCTTCCCCCGGGCGAAACACGTGTGATTAGGTTGCCGCGCCACTCAGGTGTGTGGCGCATGCACGACGGCCCGGGCGGGCCCGGGAGGGACATCACCGATGCGGTCGGTTCGCATACGGATTCTGTTGGCGCTGCTCGTGGTGGCGATCGTGGGCGTGGGCGCCTGGCGGCTGCTCCCCTCCCGGGGCGGGACCGACAAGACGATCACCGTCGGCACCACGGACGCCGTCACCTCGCTCGACCCGGCCGGCGCCTACGACGCCGGCTCCTGGGCCCTGTACAGCAACCTCTTCCAGTCGCTGCTGACCTTCGAGTCCGACGGGACCACCCCCGTCCCGGACGCCGCCAAGAGCTGCTCCTTCACCGACACCGGACTGCGCACCTACCGCTGCCGGCTGCGCGAGGGCCTGAAGTTCCCGAGCGGACGCGCGATGACCGCCGAGGACGTGAAGTACTCCTTCGACCGGGTCAAGAAGATCAAGTCCGACGTCGGCCCGGCGTCCCTGTTCGACACCCTCGGCTCGGTGGACGCCGACGGCACGACCGTGACGTTCCACCTGACCACGCCGGACGCCACCTTCCCGTTCAAGGTGGCCACCGGCGCCGGCTCCATCGTCGACCACACCCGCTACCCGAAGGACGCGCTGCGCACCGGCGGCGACGTCGACGGCACCGGCCCCTACCGCCTCAAGCGGTACGTCAAGGGCCGCACCGCCGCGATGGAGCCCAACGGCTCCTACGAGGGCGCGGTCACCGCCACCGGCAAGCCGGTCGAACTGCGCTACTTCGACGACGGCGACGCGCTCGACACGGCCTGGCAGGACAAGACCGTCGACGTCGCCACCCGCACCCTGACGCCCAAGGTGCTCGCCGGACTCAACCCCAGCGACCCCGACCAGCGCGTCTCGGTCAGCGACAGCTCCGAGACCCGCAACCTCTACCTCAACACCCACGCCTCCTCGCCGCTGCACGACGCCCGCGTCCGCCGCGCCGTCGCCTGGCTGCTCAACCGGGAGGAACTGGCCTCCGACGTGTACGACGGGACCGTCGACCCGCTGTACTCGCTGATCCCGGCCGGACTCACCGGCCACACCACCTCGTTCTTCGACGCCTACCCCGCGCAGAGCGCCCAGAAGGCGCGCGCCCTGCTGACCGAGGCCGGCGTCTCCCTGCCGGTGCGCTTCACCTACGGCTACGGCGTGGGCCGCGGCGCGGGCGCCGAGGAGGCCGCGGCGATCAAGAAGCAGCTGGAGGCGAGCGGCCTGTTCAAGGTCGACGTCAAGGGCTACGAGTGGACCGCGTTCCAGAAGCGGTACACGGCCGGCAAGCTGGACGCCTGGGCGGTCGGCTGGGTCGCCGACTACCCCGACCCGGACACCTTCGGCGCCCCGCTCGTCGGCACCGGCTCCAGCATGAACACCGGCTACAGCAGCAAGGCCGTCGACGGCCTGATCACCGACAGCCGCCGCTACGCCGACCGAGGCAGGGTCTCCTCCGACTTCCGCGACCTCCAGGCGGACGTGGCCGAGGACGTCCCGCTGATCCCGCTGTGGCAGCAGAAGGAGTACGTCGTCTCCACCGAGGACGTCGGCGGCGGCCAGTACCTGTCGGACGGCACGGGCGTCTTCCGGCTGTGGAAGCTCACCTGGATCTGACCGTCACCCGTCGGCCGCGGACCCGGCCGGCCGTTTCTCGGCCGCCGGGTCCGGCAGCGCCTTCGTCATGCCGGGCAGGAAGTCCGTGAACAGCTCGTGGACCTCCAGCACCAGGGGCCGCAGCACGCGGAAGCGGGCCAGCGAGACGCCCCGCGCGGTCAGGCGGGCGCCGCGCTCGGCCAGCCGGTAGCTGCGCCGGCGGCCCTCGGTGCGGTCGAACACCCAGTACAGGACCAGCCCCATCTGGGCCAGCCACATCAACTCGGGCAGCACCTCGCGCAGTTCGGGCGCCACCTTCGTCCGCGCCCCGTACAGCACCTCCTTGTGGACGCTGATGGCCTCCTCGCGCGCGTGTTCGGACTCGGTGGAGAAGGGGCTGAGCGGACTGTCCGGGTCGGCGGCGTTCTTGAAGAACTGCACCGCGAACTCGTGGTACGGCGTGGCGATGTCCAGCCAGGTCTTCAGCACCCCGGCGAGCCGCGCCTCCAGGTCGGTCTCCCGGTCCAGGACCTCGCGCACCGCCGCCCGCTGCTCGGCGGCGATCCGGTCGTAGAAGCCCTGGATCAGGTGTTCCTTGCCCTCGAAGTAGTAGTACGCGCTGCCGACCGAGACCCCGGCCTCCGTGGCGATGGCCCGCATGGTCGTCTTGTCGTAGCCGCGCTCCTGGAACAGCCGCATGGCCGTCTCCAGGATCAGGGCACGGGTCTGCTCGGACTTGCTGCTGTTCTTCTCGGGCACGGGGAGAGCCTAGTCACTGGCCGCACGCCGTCACGGCCGGCGGCCCAGCTCCGGGCGCTTGGTGTAGTCGGTGAAGCCGAGGACGTTGCCCCACGGGTCGGCGATCTCCACCGTCCAGCCGGTGGCCACGGCCGACGGCTCGTCCAGCAGCGCGATCCCGGCCCGGGCCAGTTCCCGCGCCGCCGCCCGGGCGTCCGGCACCTCCAGCCAGATCCGCGGCGAGGGCCACGGCGGCGTGCGGCGGCCCAGCGCCTCCTCCGCGCGCAGCAGGACGCCCGGCGTCTCGCCGCCCACCTTCAGCAGCGCGATCCGGGCCTCGTCCAGCCGGAACGCCACCTCGAACCCGGCCCGTGCGTAGAAGCGGACGGCCTCGTCGAGATCCCCGACGGGCAGCAGCACGTTGTCGAACCCGAGCAGCTCGTACGACTCGTCATCTGACATGCGATCAGATTAGGTACGGTCCCGGGCCGCGCCCCGGCGCACACCCCGCACGACCGGCCCCCGCGTCACCCGCCCGGCCCACCGGGCGGCGGCCGCCGCGACAGCCCGAAGGGCCCCGCTCCGGTGGGAGCGGGGCCCTTCGCGCACAGACCGCGGGCGGCCGGGGTCAGAAGCGGCGCGTGATCAGCGCCCGCTTCACCTCGGCGATCGCCTTCGTCACCTCGATGCCGCGCGGGCAGGCGTCGGTGCAGTTGAAGGTGGTGCGGCAGCGCCAGACGCCGTCCTTGTCGTTCAGGATCTCCAGCCGCTGCTCACCGGCCTCGTCACGGCTGTCGAAGATGAACCGGTGGGCGTTGACGATGGCGGCCGGACCGAAGTACTGGCCGTCGTTCCAGAACACCGGGCAGGACGAGGTGCACGCCGCGCACAGGATGCACTTCGTGGTGTCGTCGAACCGCGCCCGGTCCTCGGCCGACTGGAGCCGCTCACGCGTGGGCTCGTTGGTGTCCTTCGTGATCAGGAAGGGCATCACGTCCCGGTACGCCTGGAAGAACGGCTCCATGTCGACGACCAGGTCCTTCAGGACCGTCAGGCCCTTTATGGCCTCGACCGTGATCGGCTTCTCGGGGTTGATGTCCTTGATCAGCGTCTTGCAGGCGAGGCGGTTCTTGCCGTTGATCCGCATGGCGTCCGAGCCGCAGATGCCGTGCGCGCAGGAGCGGCGGAACGTCAGCGTGCCGTCCAGGTCCCACTTGATCTTGTGCAGGGCGTCGAGGACGCGCTCCTTGGGGTCGATCTCCAGCTGGAAGTCTTCCCAGACCGACTCCGCGGAGACCTCCGGGTTGAACCGGCGGACGCGGAAGGTGACGGTGATGTAGGGGGAGTCGGCGAATCCCGGCTCGGGCTGCCCGGCCGCATCCGCCTTGTCCAGAACAGGGGTTGCCATCAGTACTTACGCTCCATCGGCTGGTAGCGGGTCTGGACGACCGGCTTGTAGTCGAGACGGATGGATTCGGACCCGTCGGCGCCGACCTCGCGGTACGCCATGGTGTGGCGCATGAAGTTGACGTCGTCGCGGTTCGGGTAGTCCTCGCGGTAGTGACCGCCGCGGGACTCCTTGCGGGCCAGCGCGGAGACCGCCATGACCTCGGCCAGGTCCAGCAGGTTGCCCAGCTCGATGGCCTCCAGCAGGTCGGTGTTGAACCGCTTGCCCTTGTCCTGGATCGCCACGTTGCGGTAGCGCTCGCGCAGCTCGGCGATCTTCTCGACCGCCGTCTTGATCGTCTGCTCGGTGCGGAACACCATGACGTTGGCGTCCATGGTGTCCTGGAGCTCGCGGCGCAGCTCCGCCACCCGCTCGGTGCCCGTGGAGGACCGCAGCTGCTCGATCTGCCCGACGACGAGCGAGGCCGGGTCCTCCGGCAGCTCGACGAAGTCCGCGGTGTGCGCGTACTCGGCGGCGGCGATGCCGGCCCGCTTGCCGAAGACGTTGATGTCCAGCAGCGAGTTGGTGCCCAGGCGGTTGGCGCCGTGCACCGACACGCAGGCGACCTCGCCGGCCGCGTACAGACCCGGGACGACGGTGGTGTTGTCCGCGAGGACCTCGCCCTGGACGTTGGTCGGGATGCCGCCCATGGCGTAGTGCGCGGTGGGCTGGATCGGGATCGGGTCCGTGTAGGGCTCGATGCCGAGGTAGGTCCGCGCGAACTCGGTGATGTCGGGCAGCTTGGCGTCCAGCTGCTCCGGCGGCAGGTGCGTCAGGTCGAGGTACACGTGGTCGCCCTCGGGACCGCAGCCGCGGCCCTCGCGGATCTCCGTGTAGATCGAGCGGGACACGACGTCGCGGGACGCCAGGTCCTTCATGACGGGAGCGTACTTCTCCATGAATCGCTCGCCGTCCTTGTTGCGCAGGATGCCGCCCTCACCGCGGGCGCCCTCGGTGAGCAGGATGCCCATGCGCCAGATGCCGGTCGGGTGGAACTGGAAGAACTCCATGTCCTCCAGCGGCAGCCCGCGCCGGTACACGGCGGCCTGGCCGTCGCCGGTCAGGGTGTGCGCGTTGGAGGTCACCCGGAAGAACTTGCCGGTGCCGCCGGAGGCGTAGATCACGGACTTCGCCTGGAAGACGTGGATCTCGCCGGTCGCCAGCTCGTAGGCCACCACGCCGGCGGACCGCTTGACGCCGTCGACCTCGGTGATCAGCTGGTCCAGGACGTAGAACTCGTTGAAGAACTCCACGCCCTCCTTGACGCAGTTCTGGTACAGCGTCTGGAGGATCATGTGACCGGTGCGGTCGGCCGCGTAGCAGGAGCGGCGGACCGGGGCCTCGCCGTGGTTGCGCGAGTGGCCGCCGAAGCGGCGCTGGTCGATGGTGCCGTTCGGGGTGCGGTTGAACGGCAGGCCCATCTTCTCCAGGTCGAGGACGGAGTCGATGGCCTCCTTCGCCAGGATCTCGGCGGCGTCCTGGTCGACCAGGTAGTCACCGCCCTTGACCGTGTCGAAGGTGTGCCACTCCCAGTTGTCCTCCTCCACGTTCGCCAGCGCGGCGGCCATGCCGCCCTGCGCGGCGCCCGTGTGGGAGCGGGTGGGGTAGAGCTTGGTCAGCACGGCGGTGCGGCTGCGCTTCGTCGACTCGATGGCGGCGCGCATACCGGCGCCACCCGCGCCGACGATGACGGTGTCGTACTTGTGGATCTTCATCAGTGGATGCCTCAGCCCCGTGCCTATCGGATGTTCGGGTCGAAGGTGAAGATCACCAGCGTGCCCAGCAGGATGGTCCACACCGTGGCGGTGTAGAGCAGGCCCTTCAGCCACAGCCGCGTGTTGGCGCGCTCCGCGTAGTCGTTGATGACGGTACGCAGGCCGTTGCAGCCGTGCAGCATGGCCAGCCACAGCATCAGCAGGTCCCAGACCTGCCACCAGGGGGAGGCCCAGCGGCCGGCGACGAAGGCGAAGCCGACCTTGGAGACGCCGCCGTCCAGCACGAGCTGGATCAGCAGGTGCCCGATGACGAGGACGACCAGCACGATGCCGGACAGCCGCATGAACAGCCAGCCGTACATCTCGAAGTTGCCCCGGGTCGACTTCGGGGTCTTCTTGGTGCGCTTGCGGGGGGCCTCGATGAACGGCGCCGGGTTGTCCACGGTGTAGACGGAGGCGCCCTCGACGGGGCCGATGCCGGAAGCGGGGGATTCGGTGGTGGACATGCGCGTCAGCTCCCGAAGACGACTCGAGCGGCGTGGCCGAGGACGGGGTAGATCGCCCCGATCATGAGCACGACCCAGACGCCGACGACGGTCCAGAGCATCTGTTTCTGGTAGCGGGCGCCCTTGGCCCAGAAGTCGACGGCGATGACCCGAAGGCCGTTGAGCGCGTGGAAGAGGATGGCGGCGACGAGGCCGTACTCCAGGCACGCGACGATCGGGGTCTTGTACGTGGACACGACCTTGTCGTAGTCCTCGGGAGACACGCGGACGAGCGCGGTGTCCAGCACGTGAACGAACAGGAAGAAGAAGATGAGGACGCCGGTGACTCGGTGAGCCACCCAGGACCACATTCCTTCCCGTCCGCGGTACAGCGTTCCAGCCGGCACGGAAGAACCCTCCGGGAGCGGGGACTAGGGCCGCGCCGGCTTCACTGTCGGTCGGGCCCGGCCGGGTACGGTCCACCGGCCCCCAGCATCGTAGCGATGCGCTGCCGTGAGCTTTGCAGCGGGCCTGCCGGTGTGATCAAACTGGCACTCAAACTTGCACGGACGGATGAGTCGGGGCGGCCGCCGGGCGGGCGGGCGCGTTCTGCTGCCGGACGCGGGCGGACGCGGGCCGGTCGCGCCCCGTGGCGATGCCGCTCAGGGGCGCGGCCCCGGGCCCCTCGACGGCGATGCCGAGCCGTCCCTTGGCCAGGCGGCGGAGTTCGTCCGCCGTGGTGATCCGTTCTTCTTCCGGATCGTTCGTCAATCGTGACCGGATCGCCGCCAGGGCCCGGTCCACGGCCTCGTCCGGGGCGATGTCGTCCAGGCAGACGACGAACCGGTGGCCGAACCGGGCCTCGTAGGCCGAGCGGGCGGCGCTCAGGGCCGTGGAGGCCGCCAGGTAGATGCCGGCGGGCAGAGCGGGCGCGGGCTCCGTCGCCAGCGCCTCCGCCAGGTCGGCCGGGCTCAGGTCGTAGGCCGCCTCGTCCGCCGCCGCCAGCAGGGCCGGCAGGTCGGGGTAGGGGCGGTGGGCGGTGAGGCGGTGGGCCCAGCGGGTGCTGTGCAGGCAGGTCAGGAGGGTGCGGCGGGCCTCGGCGGGCGGGGCGGTGTTGAAGTGCTCCAGGGTCTGCGCGGGCAGCGTGGGTCCTCGGACGGGGTCGACGGGATCGACGGGGGCGACGGGGGCGACGGGGGTGAGCGGGGGGTGACGGGGCGATCGGGGGAGGGGCGAAGTGAGCTGTGCGGCCACGTTATAGGGAATGATCATGACCTGTCCGTCGCATACGCGGATTTCACCCGGACGGCCGAGTTTGGGAACGGCCGGTGGACGCGCCCCCTCCGCTGAGGCCGTAGGTTGACGGAGTGAGTCAGCACAGGCGGCGCCGTCCTCCGGCGCGAAAGCCGCGGCGCGGGCGGGTCCTGGCCGCCGGGGCGTTAGCGGTCACGGCCGGCCTCGGCGTCGCGCTCGGCGTCGGCGCGTTCGACGGCGACGGGTCCCCGGCGGGACCGGCGCGCGGCGCGCCCGAGGCGTCCGCCGCGTCCGCCGCCTCCTCGTCTCCGGCCTCGGCGAGCCCGACCCGCGCCTACCCCCTCTCCAAGGCCCCGCGCACCATCCCGGCCGTCCGCGCGCACACCGCCGCCCGCGGCCCCGGCTGGCGCCCGGCCCGCGGCGACCGGGTGGTGGTGACCGACCCGTCCCTGGCCGACGAGGGCCGGCTGACGGCGAGCGAGCTGGGCCTGACCTACGCGGGCGAGCGGACCGACGCCCGCGCCGGGGACGTACGGCTCGCCCTGGCCGACGCCGGGAGCGGCGGCCCCGAGTCGTACACCCTGACCGTGCGCGGCGGCGCCGTCACCGTCAGCGGGCCCTCCGACGCGGGCGTCTTCTACGGCACCCGCACCCTGAAGCAGGAGGTGCGCGGCGGCGGGACCGCGCCCGAGGGCGTGGTGGACGACGCGCCGGCCAAACCGCGCCGCGGCTTCCTGCTCGACATCGCCCGCAAGCCGTTCACGGCCGACTGGATCGAGGACCGCATACGGGAACTGGGCGACCTGAAGTACAACGAGCTCGGGCTGCACTTCTCCGACGACCAGAGCTTCCGCGTCCAGTCCGACACGCATCCCGAGATCGTCTCCGCAGAGCACCTCACCAAGGCGCAGGTCAAGCGGATCGTGGACCTGGCGGCGAGCCGGCACATCACCGTCGTGCCGGAGATCGACTCGCCCGGCCACCTGGGCGCGGTCATCGCCGCCCACCCCGACCTCCAGCTGCGTGACGCGCGGGGCGTGGCCACCAAGGGCGCCGTCGACATCTCCAAGCCCGCCTCGGCCCGGATCGTCGACGACCTCCTGAACGAGTTCGCGGGCGTCTTCCCCGGCGGCTACTGGCACCTGGGCGGCGACGAGTACCAGGCGCTGACCGTGCGCGACCCCGAGGCGTCCTACCCGCGACTGGCCGCCGCCGCGCGCACGGCGTACGGCTCCGGCGGCACCGTGGCCGACCTCACCACCGGCTGGCTGAACGACCGCGCCGCCACCGTCCGCGCGCACGAGCGCGCCCCGCGCGCCTGGAACGACGGCTTCTTCCGGGACGCCTCCGTGCGGCCGGGCGAGGACATCGAGGTCGCCTACTGGACCGGCAAGGAGTTCGGGGCCCGGCAGCCGGACGCCTATCTGAGCGCCGGCCGCAAGGTGATCAACTACAACGACGAGTTCCTGTACTACGTCCTCGGCGAGCCGCAGACCTTCGTCTACCCGACCGGCCGGCGGATCTACGAGCAGTGGACCCCGCGGGTGCTGCGCGGCACGGAGGCGGTCCCCGCCCGCTACGACGCGCAGATCCTCGGCGGCTCCTTCGCCGTCTGGTGCGACCTGGCGCACTCCCAGACCCAGGACCAGGTGGCGGCCGGCATCCGCATGCCGCTGCGG
Source organism: Streptomyces seoulensis (assembly GCA_013364255.1). Lineage (GTDB taxonomy): Bacteria > Actinomycetota > Actinomycetes > Streptomycetales > Streptomycetaceae > Streptomyces > Streptomyces similanensis. The sequence goes on from CP054936.1 coordinate 5,908,880, forward strand.
GCTACCGCCCAGAAACTGTGGGACTCCCGGAAACCGGCCCTGTCCTGGCCGGACTTCGAGACGCTGGCGAACCACGTGAGCTGACCGCCCCGCCCCCCTGCGGCCACTCACCGCCACCACCGCCACCGCCACCACCGCCACCGCGACGCGCGGGCCAACCGGCCCACGCGTCGCGCCGTGCCCCGCCCGCCGTGCGTGCGTGCGGGGCACTGCGCCGCCCGCCGTACGCCCCGCCGGGTGTGGCGCGTGGTTGGCCGGAATCTTTCTCCCGCCGCACCCTCGACTGGGTGTGATCGGCGTGTGACACTACGGGGCGACCGCGGGTGCGGCACCGGTAACCACGGCCTTCCTGGAAGGTCGGGGTCCTGGCGGGGAGGCGAGCATGAGCCTGGTGGAACTGATCGCGCGGGCCGACGAGCGAGGACTGGCCGCCAGCGGTCTGGCTTGTTTGGATCGGTGCGTTCCGCTGCTCGGCGGCGACGACGAGGTGCTGCGCCCGCTGTGGGGCGCCCTGGCGGACGGCTCCGGCGCCGGCTGGTCCGAGCGCCTGGAGCGGGCGCGCCGCGCGCTCGCGGCGGCCGGCCCCGAGGACTCCGCCGAGGACGAGGCCGCGCTGCTGGCCCGCCGGATGCTCGGCACGGCCCCGGCCGCCCCGGCCGCCGACGGCGTACGGGAGTGGGCCGACGCCTGCTCGGTCGCCGCCCTGCGCATCCACCTGCTCCTGGACCCGGCCGCGGACGCCGCCCCGGTCGACGCCCGCCGGCAGGGCCGTACGGACGGCATGTCCCCCTTGGCCGCGGGGGAGCTGCGCCGCCAGATCACGGTCCTGGAACTCCTCGCCGGCCCCGGCCCCGCCGGACTGCGCCAGGCGCTGGCGGTCTCCACGGAGGGCCGCCGGGTGCTGCGCGCGGTGGTCTCCCGCCGGGCCCGCGGCCGGGTGTGACACCGGCCCGGCGGCGGGGTCGCGGCCGGGGGTGACACCGGCCCCGCACCCCGGTGGGGCGGTGATCCTGTGAGCGTCCTGCGGGCATGCTGCGCGGGTCCTGGGCGGGTTGCCGGAACCGGCCGGATCGGCGGTGACGGAACCGGCCCGCGCGGCGCTCAATCCCTATGTGACAGCGCAGCAAGTGACCAATCGGCAGCAGACCAGGCCGCACGCCGCCGCCCGCCCGGCGCGCTGGGCGGCGGACACCGTGGCGGCGATGCGCGAGGGCGCCCGGCTGCGCCTGGACTACTCGGCGCGCAGCCTGTGGCGGGTGGACCGGGTGATCGAGGAGATACGCCGCGAAGGCACGCCGTACGCGGCGGTGGAGAGCGCGCTGCGCGGCTTCGGCGCGTACGCCGGGGAGGTGATCGTCCGCGCGGGCGGCGCCGAGTGGTGGGCGACCGGCGGCGAGCACTGGGTGCGCACCGCGGACGGGCGGTTCTGGGACCCGGTGGACGAGGCCCGGCGCTGCTACGGCGGCCACGGGTCGCTGCGGCTGCTGTGCCGGGAGGCGCTGGAGGCGGGCCGGGGCCGGGCCTGAGCGGCCGCCGCCCCGCCGCCGCGGCTGTGACACTTCCGCCGGACCCGGCGCTGATCGCCGTGGGGGCGTACGCACCGGTCGCCGGGCCGCGCACCCGCGAGGACCCGCTACGGACGAGGACGGTTCTTGGGCCAGGGCCAGGGCCAAGGAGGGGGCGCCCGCCGCGCGCAGGCGTACGACGCCGAGCTGGGCGTGGCCGTCGCGCGGGCCCAGGACGGCGACGAGGACGCGTTCGCGGTGGCCTACCGGCTCGTACAGCCCGGCCTGCTCGCCTACCTGCGCACGCTCGTCGGCGACGAGGCCGAGGACGTGGCCGCCGACGCCTGGCTGGAGACGGCGCGCGACCTCGCGCGCTTCCGGGGCGACGGGGCGGGGTTCCGCGGCTGGACGGCGACCATCGCCCGGCACCGGGCGCTGGACCACCTGCGCCGGCGGCGGTCCCGGCCGCGCGGCGCCGCGCTGGAACCGGAGGAGCTGGACCTGCCGGGCCCGGACAGCACCCACGACCAGGCCATGGAGTCCATCGGCACCGCCCACGCGCTCGCCCTGGTCCGCCGGCTGCCCCGCGACCAGGCCGAGGCGGTGCTGCTGCGGGTGGTCGTCGGCCTCGACGGACCGTCCGCCGCCCGCGTCCTGGCCAAGCGGCCGGGCGCCGTCCGCACCGCCGCCCACCGGGGCCTGCGACGCCTGGCCGAACAACTCGCCGCCGACGAGGCGACGGCGACCGGGAGCGAGGGCCGGGAAGAGGGCGGGTGAGCCACCGAGGCGACGGCCGGGGCCGCCACCCCCCACAGGAGAGGCCCCGGCCGTCGCGTGGCACGGGTCGCGCGGCGGCCCGTACTTCCTACAGCGCCGGGTGTGCGTTTTGCGTCACACCTCACCCCGTAAAGGGTTAGTTGCACGTTGTACGGTCATGGACGTAAGACGGTCGCAAGTCGTACCGTGCGGTGTCGCGCCGAGGGGCGGCGGGCGCGTGCCCCCGCAACCGTCTGCGGCATCTGCGGCCTCGAACACCGCGACCATCCATTGAGGAACCACGACGGCGAACACCCGGTCCGCGCGAGCGGCGCCGGTCCAGGCGCGAGGAAGGGCACCACGGGGTGCTGGGGGACGACGCGGAGCTGACCGCCGCGGTGCTCGCGGCACAGGACGGGGACGAGACCGCGTTCCGGACTGTGTACCGCGCCGTGCACCCGCGGCTGCTCGGATACACCCGCACGTTGGTCGGCGAGCCGGACGCCGAGGACGTCGCGTCCGAGGCGTGGCTCCAGATAGCCCGTGACCTGCCGCGCTTCAGCGGGGACGCCGACCGGTTCCGCGGCTGGGCCGCCCGGATAGCCCGCAACCGCGCCCTCGACCACATACGCATGCGGGGCCGCCGTCCGGCCATCGGCGGCGACGAAACGGAACTCACCGGCAAGGCCGCCGAGAGCGACACGGCGGGCGAGGCGTTCGAGTCCCTCGCCACCGGCCGCACCCTCTCGCTGATCGCCCGGCTCCCCCAGGACCAGGCCGAGGCCGTCGTGTTGCGCGTGGTCGTGGGGCTGGACGCCAAGACCGCCGCCGAGACGCTGGGCAAGCGGCCGGGCGCCGTCCGCACGGCGGCGCACCGGGGTCTGAAACGGCTCGCGGAACTGCTGGGGGACGATCCGGAAGCCGCCGACGCGCTGGACGCGATGCCGCCGCCGAGGCAACCGAGGGGCCGTGCGGTGACGTCCGCCGGTGTGACGCATACGCGCGCCCGGACGCAGAGGGACATGTGATGGCCGACGAGCAGTACAGGTGGCTGGACCGCGACACGGCGGAGCGACTGCTGCGCGGGGAGCCGCTGGACACCGTCGAGGCGGCCGTCCGCGACCAGGCCGAACGACTCGCCCGGGCGCTGACCGCCCTGGCCGCCGACCCGTACGCCGACGCCGCGCAGCCCGCCGCGGAACTTCCCGGCGAAGCCGCCGCCCTGGCCGCCTTCCGCAAGGCGACTGCGGACCGGACCGACGCCCGCACGTCCCCCTACGACGCCTACCGCCCCGAGCCCCGGCCCACCCCCGACCCGACGCCCGCGGCGGGCCCGGTCGGCGCGGGCCCGGTCGACGGGGCGATCGGGGACCCGATCGTGCGGATCGGCGGGCGGGCGCGGCCTCGCGGGCGGGACCGGGCCGGCCGGCGGTCCCGTCGGGGGCGGCCCGTGCATCTCGTGCTGTCCGCCGCGCTGGCCGCCGGCGCGGTGGGCGGCGTCGCCGCGGCGGCCACGACCGGGGTGCTGCCGACGCCGTTCGGCGGCGACGACCCAGCGCCCGCGGCCTCCGTCTCCGCCCCGCCCACCCCCGGCCGCCCCGCCGCCACGCTCTCGAACGGCACCCCGAGCGGCGCGCCCGACGCGTCGCCGGCCGGCGGCGCCACGGCGGGGTCGTCCGCCGGCGCCCCCGACGAGGACACGGCCCGTGGCGGCGCCGGGACCGCCGGACCCGACGCCACCCCCGGAGCGGGCGGCGACCGGGGCGACGGCTCCGGCGGCCGCCGCGACCCGCTGGCCCTGGCCTGCCGCGACCTGCGCGACGGCAAGGGCCTGGACGCCGTCCGCCGGCACGTCCTGGACGGCGCGGCCGGCGGACCGTCGCGCGTGTGGGCGTACTGCGTCGGCGTCCTCAAGGCGATCGAGGGCCGCGCCCAGGGCCGCGGCACCGGACAGGGCGCGGACGAGGGCGGCGACCACGCCGGACAGGGCGCCGGGAAGGGCCGGGGCAACGGACGCGGCGGCCACGGCGGCGGTCACGGCGGCGACGACGGACAGGGCGGTGACGGCGAAGGACACGACCCGGGCGGTCGCCCCAGGAGGAACCTCCCCCGGACGGACATCGCCACCGCCCCGCCCCTGCTCCGGCTCCTCCCCAAGCCGACGGCGGCCACGACCCCGGCCACCGAGGACCCGGCCCCCGCGCCCACGGACGGAACTCCCGGCGACGGAACCCCGGACGACGCGACCGCCTCCGGCGGAACGCCCTCCGACGGCTCCCCGTGATCCATCTGCCGCATCTAACCGTCTCTGACCTGCGGTTTTCCGAGCCGTGAAAATTTCCTCCCGCGAGGTGTGACGTTTTCGCACGGCGCGGCGCAGTAAGGAGTGAGCCGACTGGTCATCGGCCCTCGCACAGAGCCGGGGTTCCCCCCGTACCTACGGCTCGTGCACACGGCGCGGGCGGGACACGTTCCCCCGGTCCCGCCCGCGCCCCATCGACGCCACCGCGCCGGACCGCCGGCCCGCGCCGCGCCTCACCGGTACACGACGACCTTGTCGCCCACCTTCACCTGCGCGAACAACCGCGCGATCGCCGCCTCGTCCCGCACGTTGACGCAGCCGTGCGAGCCGCCCGCGTAGCCCCGGGCCGCGAAGTCGGCGGAGTAGTGCACGGCCTGCCCGCCGCTGAAGAACATCGCGTACGGCATCGCCGTGTGGTAGAGCGTCGACACATGGTGGCGGGACTTCCAGTAGACCTGGAACTCGCCCTCCCGGGTCGGCGTGTACTGCGTGCCGAACCGCACCGACATCGTCGAGAGCGTCCGGCCGTCGATCATCCAGCGCAGGGTCCGGCTGGTCTTGTCGACGCACAGCACCCGGCCGGTCAGGCAGTGCGCGTCCGGCGGGCCGGCCGGCTGCCCGCCCATCGGGTACATCTCCCAGGTGGTCGGCTCGCGCGTCATGGCCACCAGCCGCCGCCAGGTGACCGTGTCCGCCCGGCCCGTCGCGGGCAGGCCGCGCCTGCCCTGGAAACCCTTCACCGCCCGCTCCGTCTGCGGGCCGTACGTCCCGTTCGGCACGGCGGCCAGCCAGCCGACCTGCCGCAGCCGGGCCTGGAGCGCGCGGACGGCGCGACCGCTGTCGCCGCGCGACCACAGCACCCGCGCGGGCGGCTCGGACGGCGCGGCGGTCCGCCCCGAGGCCGAGCCCGTACCCGCGCTCGCGCCTGTTCGCGCCCCGTCGCCCTTCCCCGGCCGGTCGTCGGTGCCGGTCGGCGCCCGGTGCCGCCCGGCACCCGTATCCGCCGTCCCCGCACCGGTACCCGCCGGCGCCGTACCCGTACCCGTACCCGTGCCCGTGGCCCCCGCCCCCGTGTCCCGCACCTCGCAGCCGGACACCGCCAGCAGCGCCAGCACCGCGGCCGCCGCCGCGCCCGCCCTCCCCACGCCCCCGATGCCCCCGATGCGCATACCGCCCCCGCCGTCTCCCCGCCGTCGGCCGCCCGGCGTCCGCCGCGACCGCCCTTCGCCACTCCGCTCGCACGGCCCCTGGGCCGTACACCGGATTCCTCCCCACACGTGACCGGCGGCGAACCACGGGGAAGGGTGGGAAACGAGGAGAGACGGGAAACCGGTCGGTGAGCGGGCGGCCCAGGACGCGGAGGCACACCATGGCACGCGAGTCGGAGTCCGCACGGCCCATCGAGCCCGTCTACGGGCCCGACGCCCTCGCGCACTGGGACCCGGCCGGGAAGCTGGGCGAGCCCGGCGCGTACCCGTTCACCCGCGGCGTGTACCCGACGATGTACACCGGCCGCCCCTGGACCATGCGCCAATACGCCGGCTTCGGCACGGCCGCCGAGTCCAACGCCCGCTACCGGCGGCTCATCGCCCACGGCACCACGGGCCTGTCCGTCGCCTTCGACCTGCCCACCCAGATGGGCCACGACTCCGACGCCCCGATCGCGCACGGCGAGGTCGGCCGGGTCGGCGTGGCCGTCGACTCGATCGACGACATGCGGACGCTGTTCGACGGGATCCCGCTGGACCGGGTCTCCACGTCCATGACCATCAACGCGCCCGCCGCGCTGCTGCTCCTGCTGTACCAGCTGGTCGCCGAGGAGCAGGGCGTCCCGGCTAACCGGCTCACCGGCACCGTCCAGAACGACGTGCTCAAGGAGTACATCGCGCGCGGCACGTACATCTTCCCGCCCCGGCCGTCGCTGCGGCTGACCGCGGACGTCTTCCGGTACTGCGGCGCCGGGATGCCGAAGTGGAACACCATCTCCATCTCCGGCTACCACATGGCGGAGGCGGGCGCCTCGCCCGTGCAGGAGATCGCGTTCACGCTCGCCGACGGCATCGAGTACGTCCGCACGGCGATCGCCGCCGGCATGGACGTGGACGACTTCGCGCCGCGCCTGTCCTTCTTCTTCGTGGCCCGCAGCACCCTGCTGGAGGAGGTCGCCAAGTTCCGTGCCGCCCGCCGGATCTGGGCCCGCGTCATGCGGGAGGAGTTCGGCGCGCGGAACCCCAGGTCGCTGATGCTGCGCTTCCACACCCAGACGGCGGGCGTGCAGCTGACCGCCCAGCAGCCCGAGGTCAACCTGGTCCGGGTCGCCGTCCAGGCGCTGGCGGCGGTGCTCGGCGGCACCCAGTCGCTGCACACCAACTCCTTCGACGAGGCGCTCGCCCTGCCGACCGACAAGAGCGCCCGGCTCGCCCTGCGCACCCAGCAGGTCCTCGCCCACGAGACGGACGTGACCGCCACCGTCGACCCGTTCGCCGGCTCCTACGCCGTCGAGTCGCTGACCGACGACGTGGAGGCCGCCGCTCTGGAGCTGATGCGGAGGGTGGAGGATCTCGGCGGCGCGGTCGCCGCCATCGAGCGCGGCTTCCAGAAGGGCGAGATCGAACGCAACGCCTACCGGATCGCCCGGGAGACCGACTCCGGCGAACGGGTCGTCGTCGGCGTCAACCGGTTCCGGCTGGACGAGGAGGAGCCGTACGAGCCGCTGCGCGTCGACCCCGCGATCGAGGCCCGGCAGGCCGAGCGCCTGGCCGCGCTGCGCGCCGACCGCGACCAGCCGGCGGTGGACGCCGCCCTCGCCGCCCTGAAGGACACCGCCGGGGGCCGGGACAACGTCCTGTACCCCATGAAGCGAGCCCTCCGCGCCCGCGCCACGGTGGGCGAGGTGTGCGGAGCGCTACGGGAGGTGTGGGGCACCCACGTCCCCACAGACACCCTCTGAACTGCGGTGATCCCTCGAATGGGTGATCGGGGGCGGAAAACGCCCACGGCCGGTTACTCTCATGAAGACTGCTTCCTAAAGGAGGGTGCCGTGGCTGTGACGCTGCGCGCGTCGTCGCTCGCCGATGCCGCCGACCGGCTCTGGGAGGAGCTGCCCGGTCACCGGGTGGAGAGCCTCAACGGGAGCATTGTCGTCACACCGCCGCCGGACGGCTCGCATCAGGAGAGTTGCTACGAAATAGCTCACCTGTTCAGGGAAGCCGGCGCTCGGAAGGCCGAGATCCGGGCTGTCCCCGGCATCGGCCTGTGGCTGCCGACCGGACCGGACGACTACGCGGTGCCGGACGTGTCCGTGGTCGACGACGACTACAAGGACGCGCTCGTGGAGAAGAACTGCTACGCGCCCCACGTCTTCCGCTTGGTCCTGGAAGTCACCTCGTCCAACTGGACCCATGGCACGGCGACCAAGGTCGACGTCTACGCGCGAGCCGGCATCCCCGTCTATGTGATCGCCGACCGCAGACATGACGAGGTCCTCCTCTACACCGTCCCGGCCGACGGGAAGTATCCCGAGCCCGAGCGCTTCAAGCGCGGGCAGTCCGTGCCGCTGCCGTCGTCCGTCGGCGTGGCCCTCGACCTCGCCGTCGACACCCTCCTCGACGGCAGCGGCTGACCCCGGCGTCTCGTCCCGCGGACCCCCTGCCGGAGTCTCGTACCCGCGTGCGAGACTCCCTGGCATGTTCGGCGTCATCGATCTCCCCACCTATCTGGCGGGTCTCGTCCTCATCGTCCTGCTTCCCGGACCCAACTCGCTCTACGTGCTGTCCGTGGCCGCGCGGCGCGGTGTGCGGGCCGGATACACCGCCGCGGCCGGCGTCTGGTGCGGGGACACCGTGCTGATGACGCTGTCGGCCGCCGGGGTCGCCTCCCTGCTCCAGGCGAACGACGTGCTCTTCGGGATCGTGAAGTACGCCGGCGCCGGCTATCTGACCTGGCTCGCGATCGGGATGATGCGGGCCGCCTGGTCGATGTGGCGGACGCGGCGCGAGAGGTCCCTGGAGACGGCCGCCGCCACGCCCGCGGCCACCGACGAGCGCCCCTACCGCCGCGCCTTCGTCGTCAGCCTGTTCAACCCCAAGGCCATTTTGTTCTTCGTCGCCTTCTTCGTTCAGTTCGTCGACCCGGGCTACGCCTACCCGGCCCTCTCCTTCGTCGTCCTGGGCGCCTTCGCGCAGGTCGCCAGCTTCCTCTACCTCAGCGCCCTGATCTTCGGCGGCACCAAGCTCGCCGCCGCCTTCCGCCGCCGCAAGCGCCTGTCGGCGTGGGCGACCTCGGCGGCGGGCGCGCTGTTCCTCGGCTTCGCGGTCAAGCTGTCACTGGCCAGCACGTGACGCGTAACGGGTGACGCGCGGCGCCGCCCCGCCCCGCCCGCGTCAGCGGCCCATCGCGCGGCCCAGGGCGCGGGCGCGCCGCGCCATCCGCCGTACCGCCGCGTTGCGCGGTATGAAGCCCAGCTGCACCGGGATGCCGCCGGGCAGCGCCAGCGAGGTGAGCCGGCGGCGCTTGAAGTAGCGGCGGGCGTGGGTGTCGAGGTGCGCGGCCAGATACCGTTCCGCGGCCGGGCGCAGATCCGGGCGGATGCGCGGCTGCATCGCGAACGACACCGCCTCGACCAGCTCGCTCAGCGCCTCCACGGTCATGCCCCGCCGCTGCCCCGTCACCGCCTCGCGGTCGTCCAGGCCGGGCAGCAGCGCGTCCACGATCGTCACCGGGACGCGATTGCTGTTCTCGTACGGGGTCAGCCGCTCCAGCAGCGTGCCGGTGCCGGTGCGGGCGACCGGCAGCCCGTACAGCGCCGACGCGGTGAGCAGCGCGGTGGAGAAGCAGCCGACGACCAGCGCCGGCCGGGTGTGCTCGTACAGCACCTCGGCGAGGACCGGTGTGTCCAGCACCGTCAGCTCGGCGCCCAGCGTCCCGGCCTCCTCGCGCAGCGCCCGCGACCAGCCGGCCGGCGCCGACGGGTGCGGTTTGAACACCACCCGGGTGTGGCCGAGCGCGACCGCGCCCCGCAGCATCCGCAGGTGCAGCCGCTCCTCCTCCTCGGCGGTGAGGATGCCGAGCGCGGAGAGGTACTGCCCGAGCAGCAGCGCGGGTTCCTCCGGCAGCGCGGGCAACTCGGACGCCGTGCCGCCGAGTTCGCCCAGCACCTTCAGGAAGGCGTCGGTGGGGACGAGTTCCGGCTCGACGCCGAACTCGGTCAGCAGCACCGGCTTCAGACCCGGCACCAGGTCCAGGTGCAGCAGGCGGTCGATCCGGGTGCCGACCAGCGGGTCGAGCTTGTTGCGGGTGGGGCCGTAGCTCATCAGGCCGTCGGCGTAGACGGTGACGGGCGCGCCGGTGAAGATCTGGCAGACCGCGAGCGCCGGGTTGACCTGGATCGACTCGACGGCCAGCTCGATCTCGTCGTCGCCCAGCCCCCACAGCGGCCGCAGGTGCCGCTCCCACAGCGGAACGTCGTCCGGGCGCGGCGCCCAGTCGCCGGGGTGCAGCGGGGCGATGGTCTCGTTCCACGACACCACGTCGTCGAACCGGTCGCGCAGCCGCTCGAAGCCGGGCAGCCGGTCCAGCGGCGGCGCGGTCTCGGGCGTCGCCGCGTTGTTGCTCACCAGCAGGATCCGCCGGTCGGCGGCGCCGAAGCAGTCGGAGTCGAGTGCGGCGGCGAGCGTGGCGACGCCGTACAGCGTCGACGCCAGGAAGATCTGCGTCCTCACGCGGCGGCCCCCGTCGCGGCCGGGCGGCGGCGCAGCCGGCGCAGCCGGGTCGCCCGCTGCACGTCCATCGAGTCCAGTGCCGCGTCCAGGACGTCCTGCGGCATGCGCCGCAGCGCGGCCGCGCTGCGCGACTTCAGTTTCCGTGCCACCGCCGGTTCGAACCTCCGGATGGTTCCCAGGTGATGGGAGATGATCGCGCAGTAGGTGCGCACCGCCTTGGGCAGCAGCCGGTCCGCCTCCCGGTCCCGGGCCGTCTCCTCGACGACCTGGTCGAAGGCGCGGATGAAGTCGAGCTGGCGCACGTCGCCGATCTGCGTCAGCGAGGAGGCGACGCCGCGCCGGTAGTGCACGCCGAGCAGCCCCACCACGGCGAAGGACTCCGCCTCCCGGTGCAGCTTCCAGATCCACGGCCGGTCCTCGGCCGTGCGCAGCCCGTCGGTGAAGTGCAGCAGGCCCCGGTCGACCAGGCGGCGGTGGTAGATCCCGGCCCAGGCGTAGGGGTAGTCGACGGAGGTGGAGCGGTCGGCCGGCAGGATCACCGAGCGCGGGTCGAGCACCACCGAACGCCGGCCGTGCGGCACCCGGTGGACGGTGCGCGCCCGCCCGGTGCACTGGACGTGGTCGGTGCGCACGAAGTCGCAGCCCAGTGTCTCGATCTCGGACAGCAGCCGCTGGTAGTAGCCCGGCGCGAGCCAGTCGTCGCCGTCCAGGAACGTCAGGTACTCGCCGCTCGCCCGGTCGATCCCGGTGTTGCGCGCGGTCGCCAGCCCTCCGTTCCGCTCGTGCCGGACGCACACCGCGCCCGGCAGTTCGCGCCGCGCACGCGCGAGAATGTCCGGGGTCGCGTCGCGCGAGCAGTCGTCGACGAGAATGAATTCGAAGTCGTCGCGCGCGTTCGCACGCAGACTCTTCAAGGTGTCGGGCGCGTATTGCTGCACGTTGTAGAACGGCACGATGACGGAGAGCTTGACCACGCGAATGACGTTAGGGCGTGGCTCCCGCCTGCGTCTTTACCCGCAGTTTGACCCGGGGTGAACGGCGCGTGGCGATGCCGTGAACCAGGGCCCGCGGCAAGCCGGCCCGGGCTCGATTCGCCGTCCGGCGGTGTGCTGTTAACCGTTTGTTGCCGCTCGGTTGGGCCGGACCTAGAAATGCCTTCCTACGGTCTTCGACGTGCCAGCAAGAACGAAGAAGGCCCGGCGGGTCGCCGTTCTCGCGGATTCCGACACCCGGTGGAAATGGGGGGCGCTCACCGCGTCCCGCATCGTTTCCGCCCCGCCACAGGGCTCAGGCGACACGGCCGAGCCCGGCGGACCGGGTGCACCGGGCCTCCGCCTCGACGGATACCTCCTGCGAGGCCGAGCCACCCCCACCGCCCGCCAGTTGACGGAGGTCGGCGTCCACGCCGACTCGCTGCGCGAGGTGACCGCCGTCGAGTTCCTGCGCGCCATGGACGCCGACGCCGACGCCGACGCCGTTGCCGACGGTGAGGAGCCGTACGACGTCGTGGTCCTCGCCCTCGTGGGCGGCGGCGTGCAGGCGATGCTGCACGGGCTGAAGCGGGTGTGGCAGGGCCGCGCGCGCCGTCCCGTCGTCGTCACCGGCTACGTGGGCGTCGTCTACGAGAAGCTCGCCGACGGTCTGCTGCTGCGGCACGGCGCCGATCTCGTCCTCGCCAACTCCCGCCAGGACGCGGACCGTTTCCGGGCCGTGTACGAGGGCGTGGGCGCCGACGCCTCGGCGGTCACCGAGGTGGCGCTGCCGTTCCTCGGCGGCACGCCCTACCAGGGGCCGAACGACCCGTACACGGTGGTGTTCGCCGCGCAGCCCTCCGTGCCGGCCGGCCGCGCGGAGCGCGCCTACCTGCTGGACCGGCTGATCCGGCACGCCGCCGCGCACCCCGAGCGCGAGGTGCTGCTCAAGCTGCGCTCCCGGCCCGGCGAGCACACCACCCACATCGAGGAACTGCCCTACCAGAAGCTGGCGCAGAAGACCGGCCTGCCGCCCAACCTCCGCCTCGTCTACGGGCACATGGGCGAGGTCCTGGACCGCACCGACCTGCTGGTCACGGTCAGCTCCACGGCCGCTCTGGAGGCGCTGCACCGCCGCATCCCCACCGCCGTCCTCACCGACCTGGGCGTGCGCGAGGTGCTCGGCAACCACCACTTCACCGGCTCCGGCTGCCTGGCCTCCTGGGAGCAGCTGGACGCCGGGCACCGACCGGCGCCCGACGAGGAGTGGCTGGGCCGCCAGGGCGTGGCCGCCGGCGGCCACGCCGGGGGACACCTCGCCGAGGACGGCTCCGCCGCGGGGGAATGCTCGACTGGGGCAGACCCCGCTCAGGGAAGCCCCGCCGGAGGCGGCCCCGCCGCGGGCGGCGCTTACGCCACCGCCTTCGACACGGCGCGCGAGCGCATCGCGACGCTGCTGGCGGCGCCCGGCGGACTGCCGCCCCTGGACCCGTACTACACGGCCGCGACCGCGCCCGGCTACCTGCCCGGCATCCTCGCCCGCCACCACCTCGGCCCCGACGGCGCCCCGCTGTCCGGCGCGCCGGCTCCCGGCCGGGAGCCCGGTCCGGTCCGGCAGATCGTGCGCCGGGCCGCGCGGGGCGCCTACCGGCACGGCGTGCAGCGCGTCGCGCCCGTCATCCGGCGGATGGGCGACCTGTGAACCGCCTCCCGGCCCGACCTCAAGGAGCAGCCTCCATGTCCCACCCGGAAGCGAACGGCCCGGCGGCGAACGGCCTGGCGGCGAACGGCCTGGCGGCGGGCGAGCGGGCGGCGTCCCCGGCGGCCGGCCCGTACGGCCCGCGGGCGGACCTGGGCGCCGCCGTGCGGCGGGTGCTCGCGGTGATCCCCGCGCGCGGCGGGTCCAAGGGCGTGCCCGCCAAGAACCTCGCCTCCGTGGGCGGCGTACCGCTGGTCGCCCGCGCGGTGCGCGCGTGCCGCGCCGCCCGGCTGGTGACGGACGTGGTGGTCTCCACCGACGACGCCGCCATCGCCGCCGCGGCCCGCGAGGCCGGCGCCGAGGTGGTCTCGCGCCCGGTCGCGATAGCCGGCGACACGGCCACCTCCGAGTCGGCCGTGCTGCACGCCCTGGACGCCCACGAGGCGCTGCACGGCGGCCGCGTGGACGTCGTCCTCCTGGTCCAGTGCACCAGCCCCTTCGTCGCCCGCGAGGACGTCGACTCAGTGGCCCGCGCGATCGTCGAGAACGGCGCGGACACCGCCGTGACCGTCGCCCCCTTCCACGGTTTCGTCTGGCGCGACGCCGAGGACGAGGCGGCGGCCGGCGGCGTCCCGGAGGCCGCGGCCGCGACCGGCGGCGGCTACGGCGTCAACCACGACAAGGCCGTCCGCCCGCGCCGCCAGGACCGCCCCCAGGACCTGCTGGAGACCGGCGCCGCCTACGCGATGACCGCCGCCGGCTTCCGCGAGCACCGCCACCGCTTCTTCGGCCGCACCGAACTCGTGCGCACCGACCCGGCCCGGGTCCTGGAGATCGACGACCCGCACGACCTGGCCCGCGCCCGCGCCCTCGCCCCGCTCCTCGACGCCGACCTCCCCCGCACGCCCGACCCCGCGGCAGGCGGCGCCGCCCTGGGCGCCCTGCCGACGCTCGCCGACGTCGACGCGGTGGTCCTCGACTTCGACGGCACCCAGACCGACGACCGGGTGCTGATCGACTCCGACGGACGCGAGTTCGTCTCCGTCCACCGCGGCGACGGCCTCGGCATCGCCGCCCTGCGCAGGAGCGGCCTGCGCCTGCTGATCCTCTCCACGGAGGAGAACCCGGTCGTCGCCGCCCGCGCCCGCAAGCTGCGGCTGCCCGTGCTGCACGGCATCGACCGCAAGGACCTCGCCCTCAAGCAGTGGTGCGAGGAACAGGGCATCGCGCCCGAACGCGTGCTCTACGTCGGCAACGACGTCAACGACCTGCCCTGCTTCGGCCTCGTCGGCTGGCCCGTGGCCGTGGCCAGCGCCCACGACGCCGTACGCGGCGCCGCCCGGGCCGTCACCACCGTCCCCGGCGGCGACGGCGCCGTCCGGGAGATCGCCGGCTGGCTCCTCGGCCCCTCGCTGACCCCCGCCTTCCCCGCCCCCCAACCCCTCACCAGCAAGTAAGGACCCCGTCATGAGCACCGACTCCCGCATCCGCACCTTCGGCACCCGCGAGGCCGGCCCCGGCCGTCCCGTCTACGTCACCGGCGAGATCGGCATCAACCACAACGGCGACGTCGACAACGCCCTCAAGCTGATCGACGTGGCCGCCGAGGCCGGCTGCGACGCCGTGAAGTTCCAGAAGCGCACGCCCGAGATCTGCACCCCGCGCGACCAGTGGGACATCGAGCGCGACACCCCCTGGGGCCGGATGACCTACATCGACTACCGCCACCGGGTGGAGTTCGGCGAGGACGAGTACCGCCTGATCGACGCCCACTGCAAGGAGAGGGGCATCGACTGGTTCGCCTCCCCGTGGGACACCGAGGCCGTCGCCTTCCTGGAGAAGTTCGACGTGCCCGCCCACAAGGTGGCCTCCGCCTCCCTCACCGACGACGAGCTGCTGCGCGCGCTGCGCGGCACCGGCCGCACGGTCATCCTCTCCACCGGCATGTCGACGCCGAAGCAGATCCGGCACGCGGTGGAGGTGCTCGGCAGCGACAACATCCTGCTCTGCCACGCCACGTCCACCTACCCGGCCAAGGCCGAGGAGCTGAACCTGCGCGTCATCAACACCCTGGAGAAGGAGTACCCGAACGTCCCGATCGGCTACTCCGGCCACGAGACGGGCCTGCAGACCACGCTGGCCGCCGTCGCCCTCGGCGCGGTCTTCGTCGAGCGGCACATCACCCTGGACCGCGCGATGTGGGGCTCCGACCAGGCCGCCTCCGTCGAGCCGCAGGGCCTCACCCGCCTGGTCCGCGACATCCGCACCATCGAGGCATCGCTCGGCGACGGCGTGAAGAAGGTCTACGACTCCGAGCGCGGCCCGATGAAGAAGCTGCGCCGCGTCACCGGGGTCGTCGCCGAGGCGGAGATCGCCGCCGCGGCGGGCGAGCCGGTCGCGGTCTGAGACCGGTCCGCCCGGTTCCCCCACGCGCCCCCGCCCCTTATGGCCCCTTACGACGGAACGGTCGTGCGTCGATGAGCCCCCACACCCTCGCCTTCGTCGAGAGCCCCGTCCAGCTCCTCAACGTCCTGGAGTGGGCCCACGCCCAGGGCCTCTCCCGCGCCCCAGGGACCCCACGGGACCCCTGGAGCCCGGGCAGCCCGGCGGATCCGTGGATACGGGAGGCCGGGGGAGCGGCGGCGCGGCCACCGGGGGACGGCGCGTCCGCGCAGGACGGCGCGTTCTCAGAGGGCGACGCGTCCGCCGCGGGGGGCGGGGAAGCCGGCGGGAGCAGGGACGCCGGTGGGAGCAGGGACGCCGGTGGGGGCGGTGCCGATTCCGCCGGTACCGCCCCCACCGACCCCGTCATTACCGGTACCGGTACTGACGCCGACACCTCAGATACGGCCGTACCAGCACCAGTACCGACACCAGGACCCGCACCGACACCAGCGTCAGCACCAGTACCGGCACCAGTACCGGCACCCGTACCCGCACCCACGACCGCCCCGGAGCCCGGCGCCCCCGGCAGGCGGCCCGGCCGGCTGATCCCGGCCCAGTCGCGCCGACGGCCGGCCATGCCGACGACCGCGGCCCCCGGCCCCGGAGCGGGCCCCGAACCCCGCCCCCGCCTCACCCTCGTCGTCCTGTCCCCGACCGACCCGATGACCCGCGGCCAGCTGCGGCGGATGGCCGAGCTGGCCCGGGAGGAGGGCCACGAGGTCCGCTGGGAGGAGGCGCGCGGCGGCGCCGCCGCGCCGTTCAAGACCGTCGGCGGGCTCAGACGCCTGCTGCGCCGCGCGGAGCGGGTGGTGATGGGCGACCCCTTCTCGCGCTACGTGCAACTGCTGCTGACCATCACCAAGGCGCGTGACCTGGTGGTCGTCGACGACGGCACGGCCACCATGGAGTTCGTCGCCCAGCTCGCCCGCGGCGAACGCCTGGTGCGCTGGCACCGCAAGGGCGGCCGGCCCAGCCCGCGCGACCTGCTGTTCGCCCCCGTCTCCGCCACCGCCCGCCGCCGGCTGACCCCGGCGGCCGGCGGCCGGGGCCGCCGGGTGGAGGTCTTCTCCGCCATGCCGATCGACGACGTGCCGGACGGCGTGGGCGTCGGCGTGAACGACTTCGCCTGGACCCGCGCCCGCTTCGGCCCGCCCCGCCTCACCTCCGGCGCCGACCTGGTCGGCACGTCGCTGGTCGAGACGGGCGTGGTGGACGGCGAGCGCTACCTCGACGCCGTCCGCGCCCTCGCCGAGGCGCACGGCGCGACCCGCTACTTCGCCCACCGCCGCGAGAGCGTGGACAAGCTGCACCGGCTGGCCGTGGAGACGGGCCTGGAGGTGGTCCGCCCCGACCTGCCGCTGGAGCTGATCGCCCGCCGTGGCCCGATCGGCCGTACCGTCCTCAGCTTTCCGTCCACGGTCGTGCACACGCTGCCCCGCGCCCTGGCCGGCACCCCGGTGCGCGTCGCCGTCTGCGACATCGATCCGAGCTGGCTCACCGCGCACGCCTCGCCGCGCGCCCAGGGCTTCCTGTCCGGAGTCACCGGCACCGCCCGTGACGTGCACCGCCTCGCCCGGACGGGCCAGCCCGGCTGACCGGCGTGTCCGCCCCGTTCCGGGGTGGGCCGGGCAGGTCGTACCAGGGCGCCGGGCAGGTCGGCGGGCGCGCCGCGGGCGTCCGGCAGCTGAACAATTCGGGCGTGCACCCGGCGAAGCGTGGTATGCGTGGAGGAAAGAACAGTGGGGCGGGTGCCAAGGACGTGGCGGAAGGCCACTCCCGGGGATCCCGTGATCCGCTCGGCCGGCGAAGGTCGGCGAGTGTACCCAGCCCCGTCGACAGCCATGCGTCCGCGGCCGGTTTTTCTTCCCCTA
The DNA here is from genome assembly GCA_013364255.1 of Streptomyces seoulensis. Classification (GTDB taxonomy): domain Bacteria; phylum Actinomycetota; class Actinomycetes; order Streptomycetales; family Streptomycetaceae; genus Streptomyces; species Streptomyces similanensis. The sequence continues at coordinate 5,926,149 of CP054936.1, forward strand.
ACGGGCTGAACTTTTGTTGATCGAGGGTCAGTTGACCGCCCCGGCGTCATACCCTTCAGAGGGTGAAGCAACTGATGTCCCCAGAGCCCGAGGCCGATCTCCCCGCGGAAAACCGTCTCCCCGGCACGCTGCCGGAGGCGCTGTTCGCCGAACTCGTCGCGTTCCGCCGCGACCTGCACATGCACCCGGAACTCGGCAACCAGGAGTTCCGCACCACCGCCGCGATCAAGGCGCGCCTGGAGAAGGCGGGACTCGCGCCGCGGGTGCTCCCCTCCGGGACGGGAGTCGTCTGCGACATCGGTGACATCAGCGGCGCCGCCGACGCCGGCGCGCTCGGCGACGCCAGGGGCGAGGGCGGCGTCCTCGCCCTGCGCGCCGACATCGACGCGCTGCCCATCCCGGACAGCAAGACCGAGTGCCCGTACCGCTCCACGGTCCCCGACCGGGCGCACGCCTGCGGCCACGACGTGCACACCACCGTCGTCCTCGGCGCCGGGCTCGTCCTGGCCGGCCTGCACCGCGACGGACTGCTGCCCCGGCCGGTGCGGCTGGTGTTCCAGCCGGCCGAGGAGGTGCTGCCCGGCGGCGCCGCCGAGGCGATCAAGGCGGGCGTGCTCAACGGCGTGGGCCGCATCCTCGCCGTGCACTGCGACCCGCGGGTGGACGCCGGGATGATCGGTCTGCGGCAGGGCGCCATCACCTCCGCCTGCGACCGGCTGGAGGTCTCGCTCGACGGCCCCGGCGGGCACAGCGCCCGCCCGCACCTGACGACCGACCTGGTCACCGCCGTCGCCCGGGTCGTCACCGACGTGCCCGCCCTGGTCGGCCGGCGCGTCGACACCCGCGCCGGACTCGCCGTGACCTGGGGCCGGATCGAGTCCGGGCACGCCCCGAACGTCATCCCGCAGCACGCCGAGCTGGCCGGCACCGTGCGCTGCCTGGACATCAACGCCTGGCGGCACGCGCCGGACATCGTGGTCGCCGCGATCGACGAGGTGGCCAATCTGCACAAGGCCAAGTCGGAGATCAACTACGTGCGCGGAGTGCCGCCGGTCGTCAACGAGGCGGAGGCGACGGAACTGCTCCGCGCCGCCATGACGGCCCGGCGCGGCGCGGACTCGGTCGAGGGCACCGAGCAGAGCCTCGGCGGCGAGGACTTCTCCTGGTATCTCGAACACGTGCCCGGCGCGATGGCCCGCCTCGGGGTGCGCACCCCGGGCGAGCGGACCCTGCGCGACCTGCACCAGGGCGACTTCGACGCGGACGAGTCCGCGATCCGGGTGGGCGTAGAGCTCTTCACGGCCGCGGCTCTCCTGCACCCCGCGCACTGAGCCCGCCGGGGCCGGGACCCGGGCCGGGGGGAGGGGCCGGGGAGGGTGTTTCCTCCCCCTTCACCCGACCGCGACACCCGCCCGTCACCGGGGACACGCGGCCGTAACGGCCCGGCGGCACGGTTCGGTAACGGCCCGGAGAAAGTCCGTTCCCCCCTCCTTCTACGCGCGTTACTGTGCGCCGGATCGCCACCAGAGGCGGCACAGGGGAAGCGGGCCGGCGACGGCGCCGTGGGGCAAGAAGGGGTGCTTGCTGTGCGTACGAACTCCCGGAGGACCAGGTTCTCCCAGGCCGCGGTGGCCGTCGCGGTCCTCGCGCTCGCGGCCGCCGGCTGCGGCAAGTCCAGCACCGACTCCGGCGGCGACGGCGGCGGCTCCAGCGCGTCCGGCACGTACCAGGGCAAGGGCATCGGTCTCGCCTACGACGTCGGCGGCAAGGGCGACCAGTCCTTCAACGACGCCGCCTTCGCCGGTCTGGAGAAGGCCGAGAAGGAGTTCAAGATCAGCGGCCGGGACATCGAGCCGCAGGACGGCGAGTCGGACGCCGACAAGGTGCAGCGCCTGGAGCAGCTCGCCAAGAGCGGCTACAACCCGGTGATCGGCGTCGGCTTCGTCTACGCGCCCGCCGTCAAGGAGGTCGCGGCGAAGTACCCGAAGACCACCTTCGGCATCATCGACGACAACACCGTCCAGGCGGGCAACGTCGTGGACCTCGTCTTCCACGAGGAGCAGGCCTCGTACCTGGCGGGTGTGGCGGCGGCCAAGGCCACCAAGAAGAACCACATCGGCTTCATCGGCGGCGTGGACATCCCGCTGATCCACAAGTTCGAGGCCGGGTTCGACCAGGGCGCCCGGTCCGTCAACCCGAAGATCAAGATCGAGTCGCAGTACCTGACGCAGACCGCGCAGGAGGGCGGCTTCGCCAGCCCCGACAAGGGCAAGGACGCGGCCAACGCGCAGATCGAGAAGGGCGCGGACGTCCTTTACCACGCGGCCGGCCTCTCCGGGCAGGGTGTGATCCAGTCCGCGGCGGCGCACCAGGTGTGGGCGATCGGCGTCGACTCCGACCAGTACCGGCAGGCGGCGCTCGCCAAGTACAAGGACTGGATCCTCGGCTCGGCCCTGAAGAACGTGGGCGGTGCGGTGTACGACCTGTCCAAGTCGGTGGTGGACGGCAAGCCGCTGACCGGTGAGGTGCGCGGCGACCTGAAGTCGGGCGGCGTGGGCTTCGCCGACTCCAACCCGAAGTACCAGGCCATGAAGGACGTCGTGGCCGCCGTGAACCAGGCCAAGCAGGACATCATCGCGGGCAAGGTGACGGTCGACACGAAGTAGCGCCCCCGGGGGCGTCCTCACCTGCCGCCCGCGCCCGTCGCGCGGACGCGGGCGGCCCCTGCGGACGCCCCGCCCCCGAGGCCGCGCCCCCTCCCGGGCCGCGGCCTCTTGGCGGCGGGTGAGGCGCCGCCGGGCAGCTCCCGGCCCCGGCGCCAGGCCACCCCCGCCCTACGCCCACCCGTCCGGAGTCCGCCCCCCACCCGTCCGGAGTCCGCCCCGCACCCGCCCGGAGCACGCCCCGCACCCGTCCGGAGCCCGCCCCCACCCGTCCGGAGCACGCCCCCCACCTGCCCGAAGCGCGTCCCCACCCGCCCGAGGGACGCTCCCCACCCGCCCCCCAGGCCGCTCCCGCCCCGCCTCCACCGGGCCGGAGGCCGCCCCGCGCCCCGCCGCAGGCCGCGCCCCTTGCCTTCCGCAAGGCCGCCCTCTCTGTCCGTGAGGACGCCCCGTGCGTGCGGCCACAGGTCGATAACGGACCGGACAGAAGGGGTTTTCCGTCTGGTCTACGCGCGTTACGCTGCGGCGGAACCAGCGCCTGGTTTGGGCGCTTGCACAAAGGAGTCACGTTCCATGCGCCGGGTGTCCCGTATCGCGGTTGCAGGCGTTGCAACCGCAGCTCTCGCCGTCACCGTTTCCGCCTGCGGCAGCAGCTCGTCCAGCGAGTCGGCCGGCAATGGCGCCAAGAAGAACCTGGGCCTCGCCCTGGCCTACGACGTCGGCGGCAAGGGCGACCAGTCCTTCAACGACGCCGCCACCGCCGGCATGGAGAAGGCCGACCAGCAGTACGGCTACAAGAGCGCGGCCGTCGAGCCGCAGGACGGCGAGTCGGACGCCGACAAGGCGCAGCGCCTGGAGACTCTGGCCAAGCAGGGCTACAACCCGGTGATCGGCGTCGGCTTCGCCTACGCGCCGGCCGTCAAGGAGGTCGCGGCGAAGTACCCGAAGACCACCTTCGGCATCGTCGACGACAACACCATCAAGGCCGACAACGTCGCCGACCTGGTCTTCCACGAGGAGCAGGCCTCCTACCTGGCCGGCGTCGCCGCCGCCAAGACCACCAAGTCGAACACCGTCGGCTTCATCGGCGGCGTGGACGTCCCGCTGATCCACAAGTTCGAGGCCGGCTTCAAGCAGGGCGTCGAGGACACCAAGAAGGGCGTCAAGGTCAAGTCGCAGTACCTGACCGAGACGGCCGCCGAGGGCGGCTTCGCCAGCCCCGACAAGGGCGAGAACGCCGCCAACGGCCAGATCGACGCCGGCGCCGACATCGTCTACGCCGCCGCGGGCCTCTCCGGCCAGGGCGTGATCAAGGCCGCCAACGCCCACAAGATCTGGGCCATCGGCGTCGACTCGGACCAGTACAAGCAGGACGCGCTGGCCAAGTACAAGGACTCGATCCTCACCTCGGCCATGAAGGACGTCCAGGGCGCGGTGTTCAACCTGGCCAAGTCGGTCAAGGACGGCAAGCCGCAGACCGGCGAGGTGCGCGCCAGCCTGGCCACCGGCGGCGTCAGCCTGGCCGACTCCAACCCCGTCTTCAAGAACAACGCCGCCCTCCAGGCCGCGCTGAAGAAGGCCGAGGAAGGCATCAAGAACGGCAGCATCAAGGTCAAGACCTCCTGACCGACAGATCACGGACCCGTCGCGACCGGTGCTGAACCCGTCGTAGGCATGGTCAAAAGAACGCTCCAATGGCAGCGTTACGGCCACGGAACGGGGTGCGGGCGGACTCGCCGACCCGCGCCCCGTTCGCGGCAGAATGCTCGGAACGGATCGAGAGAAAATGATCATCGATCGGGTCCGGGCACTATTTAAAGCAGGGGCGCTACGCGCGTAGAGAGGCCCCTTTCCTGAGGAGAGTGCGCCATCGACGCGTCCAGCAGCCCTCCGCTCACCGCTCGGTCGACCGTCGCGGTGGAGCTCGCGGGCATCACCAAGCGGTTCCCCGGAGTTGTCGCCAACCACGACATCCACCTGACGGTCCGCAAGGGCACCGTGCACGCCCTCGTCGGCGAGAACGGCGCCGGCAAGTCGACCCTGATGAAGATCCTCTACGGCATGCAGAAGCCGGACGAGGGCACCATCGCGATCGACGGCGAGCAGATCGCCTTCGGCAGCCCCGCCGACGCCATCGCCCGCGGCATCGGCATGGTCCACCAGCACTTCATGCTGGCCGACAACCTGACCGTCCTCGAGAACGTCGTCCTCGGCAGCGAGAAGCTCTACGGCATCGGCGGCAACGCCCGCAAGAAGATCAACGAGATCTCCGAGCGCTACGGCCTCGGCGTGCGCCCCGACGCCCTGGTGGAGAACCTCGGCGTCGCCGACCGCCAGCGCGTGGAGATCCTCAAGGTCCTCTACCGCGGCGCCACCACCCTCATCCTGGACGAGCCGACCGCCGTGCTCGTCCCGCAGGAGGTCGACGCGCTCTTCGACAACCTGCGCGAGCTCAAGGCCGAGGGCCTGTCCGTCATCTTCATCTCCCACAAGCTGGGCGAGGTCCTCTCCGTCGCCGACGACATCACCGTCATCCGGCGCGGCACCACGGTCGGCACCGCCGTCCCCGCCGAGACCACCCCCCGCCAGCTCGCCGAGATGATGGTCGGCAGCGAACTGCCCACCCCGGAGACCGCCGAGTCGACCGTCACCGACCGCCCGGTCCTCACCGTCGACAAGCTGCGCCTGGAGGCCGAGGGCGGCCGCGCCGTCCTGGACGACATCACCTTCACCATCCACGCCGGCGAGGTCCTCGGCCTCGCGGGCGTCGAGGGCAACGGCCAGACGGAGCTGATCGAGGCCCTCATCGGCCTCCAGCACGCCGACTCCGGCACCATCGCCCTGGGCGAGGAGGACATCACCCCCTGGCCCACCCGCAGGCGCCGCGAGTCCGGCGTCGGCTACATCCCCGAGGACCGCCACCGCCACGGCCTGCTGCTGGAAGCCCCGCTGTGGGAGAACCGCATCCTCGGCCACGTCACCGAGCGCCCCAACGCCAAGGGCTTCTGGCTCGACCCCAAGGGCGCCCAGGACGACACCCGCCGCATCGTCGAGGCCTACGACGTGCGCACCCCCGGCATCGACGTCACCGCCGCCTCCCTGTCCGGCGGCAACCAGCAGAAGCTGATCGTCGGCCGCGAGATGAGCCACAGCCCGAAGTTCCTGATCGCCGCCCACCCCACCCGTGGTGTGGACGTCGGCGCGCAGGCCGCGATCTGGGACCACATCCGCGAGGCCCGCCGCGAGGGCCTGGCCGTGCTGCTGATCTCCGCCGACCTCGACGAGCTGATCGGCCTGTCCGACACCCTGCGGGTGATCTACAACGGCCGCCTCGTCGCCGACGCCGACCCGGCCACCATCACCCCGGAGGAACTGGGCTCGGCCATGACGGGCGCCGCCTCCGGCCACCTGGAACACGAAGAGACCACCGACGAAGCCGCCGGTCCGGAGGACGAGGCCCGATGAAGAAGTTCGACAAGGAGCGAGTGCTCCTCGCGGTGGCCGGCCCGGTCATCGCGCTCGTCGCGGCGATCGTGCTGACCTCGGTCGTGCTGATCGCCTCGGGCAAGAGCCCGATCGAGCCGTACACGCTGATGCTCCAGCAGGCCGGCTACTCCGACGTCCAGGTGCTGATCCTGAACCAGGCGTCGATGTACTACCTGGCCGCCCTCGCGGTCGCCGTCGGCTTCCGCATGAACCTGTTCAACATCGGCGTCGACGGCCAGTACCGGCTCGCCGCGATGATGACCGCCGTCGTCGGCGCCCACCTCGCGCTGCCGTCCTTCCTCCAGATCCCCGTGCTGCTCATCGTGGGCATGCTCACCGGCGCCTTCTGGGCCGGCATCGCGGGCGTCCTGAAGGTCACCCGGGGCGTGAGCGAGGTCGTCGCCACGATCATGCTCAACTCCATCGCCACCAGCCTCATCGGCTACCTCACCCTCTCCGACGTGTGGGGCGTGCAGGTCGGCAACAACATGACGACCGGCGTCATGAAGGACTCCGGCTGGATCCCGGGCATCGACCTGGGCTCGGACGTCGGCGAGATCTACGGCCTGGTCTTCCTCGCCGTCGCCATGGGCGTCGTCTACTGGGTCGTCCTCAACCGCACCCGCTTCGGCTTCGACCTGCGCGCCACCGGCGAGTCCGAGACCGCCGCCGCGGCCTCCGGCGTCGACGCCAAGAAGATGGTCCTCACCGCCATGCTGATCTCCGGCGCGGTCGCGGGCCTGTCCGGCCTGCCGCTGCTGCTCGGCGACGCGCACACCTACAGCCTCAGCTTCCCGACCGGCCTCGGCTTCACCGGCATCACCATCGCCCTGCTCGGCCGCAACAACCCGATCGGCATCGCCTTCGCCGCGCTGCTGATCGCCTTCCTCGACAAGGCCTCTCCCGCCCTCGACTACGCCACCCCGGTCGCGTACGAGAAGGAGATCGCCACGATCATGCAGGGCCTGATCGTCTTCGCCGTCGTCATCTCCTACGAGGCCGTGCGCCAGTGGGGCCTGCGCCGCCAGCAGAAGCAGGTCGGCGCCGAACTCGCCGCGGCCGCCGCCCGGAACAACTCCCAGAAGAAGCAGGAGGTGGCGGCCCGATGACCACCGCGACCATCGCCAAGCCGCAGGCGAAGCAGCCCGGCAAGGGCAGCCGCCGGTTCTCCCTGCCGGTACTCCTGCTGATCATCGCGGGCGTCCTGGTGCTCACCTCCGCCGTCCGCCTGATCACCGGCGCCGACGAGATCACCTCCATCGGCCAGATGTCCACCGCGCTGCGCCTGGCCGTGCCGATCGGCCTGGCCGGCCTCGGCGGCCTGTGGGCCGAACGCGCCGGCGTCGTCAACATCGGCCTCGAAGGCATGATGATCCTCGGCACCTGGTTCGGCGCCTGGGCCGGCTACCAGTGGGGCCCGTGGACCGGCGTCCTGTTCGGCATCGTCGGCGGCGCGCTCGGCGCCCTGCTGCACGCCGTCGCCACCGTGACGTTCAACGTCAACCACATCGTCTCCGGTGTGGCCATCAACATCCTGGCCCTCGGCACCACCCGCTACCTGTCGAAGTTCACCTTCGAGGGCGTCCCGCAGGGCTCCTCCAAGCAGTCCCCGCCGATCGACTCGCTGGGCACCTTCGACATCCCCGGCCTCTCGGACTGGCTCGCCACCCTCAACGGCAAGCACTGGTTCCTGGTCTCCGACGTCGCCGGCCTGCTCGGCGGTCTGATCACCGACCTGTCGCCGCTGACCGTCATCGCCGTCGCCCTGGTCCCGCTGTCCTGGTGGGTGCTGTGGCGCACCGCCTTCGGCCTGCGGCTGCGCTCCTGCGGCGAGAACCCGGTGGCCGCCGAGTCCCTCGGCGTCAACGTCTACAAGTACAAGTACCTCGCCGTGATCATCTCCGGCGGCTTCGCCGGCCTCGGCGGCGCCTTCCTGTCGATCGTCGCCTCCAACGTCTACCTCGACGGGCAGACCGCGGGACGCGGCTACATCGGCCTCGCCGCGATGATCTTCGGCAACTGGATGCCGGGCGGCCTCGCCCTCGGCGCCGGCCTGTTCGGTTACACCGACAGCCTGAACCTGCGCGGCGGCACCACCAACGTCCACGCGCTGATCCTGCTGCTGGCGATCCTGCTGGTGTTCGGGGTCGCGTACCTGGTGTGGAAGAAGAAGCTGGTGCCCGCCGTCATCACCGCCGTCGTCTCGGCGCTGATGTTCGTCTGGTACGCCGGCACCGACGACGTGCCCAAGCAGGTCGTCACCGCGACCCCGTACATCGTCACCCTGCTGGTGCTGTCGCTGTCCGCGCAGCACCTGCGGATGCCGAAGGCGGACGGCCTGCCGTACCGGAAGGGACAGGGCAAGTGACGCGGGAGCCGGCGACGGTCGACTGGGACTCGCTGCGCGAGGAGGCGCGCGCGGCGATGTGCCGCGCCTACGCCCCCTACTCGGGCTACCCGGTCGGCGTCGCCGCCCTCGTCGACGACGGCCGCACCGTCACCGGCTGCAACGTCGAGAACGCCTCCTACGGGATCGGCCTGTGCGCCGAGTGCGGTCTCGTCTCGCAGCTCCAGAACAGCGGCGGCGGCCGGCTGACCCACTTCACCTGCGTGGACGGCCGCGGCGACATCCTGGTGCCGTGCGGGCGCTGCCGCCAGCTGCTGTACGAGTTCGGCGGCCCGGACCTGCTGCTGGAGACCCCCGAGGGAATCTGGCCGCTGTCCGCGATGCTGCCGCAGGCCTTCGGCCCGGACCACCTCGCCAAGTGAGACCGTGCGGCCCCTCCGAGCCCGTCCCGGCCCGGAGGGGCCGCACCCTTTTCCGGGGCTCCCCCTCTCTCAGCCCCCTTCGCACCACCGGAAGGAACCGAACCCCATGGCCATGGACGTCATCTCCGTCATCCGCACCAAGCGGGACCGCGGCGCGCTCAGCGACGAGCAGATCGACTGGGTCATCGACGCGTACACCCGCGGGGAGGTCGCCGACGAGCAGATGTCCGCGCTCGCCATGGCCATCCTGCTCAACGGCATGGACCGCCGGGAGATCGCCCGCTGGACCGCCGCGATGATCGCCTCCGGCGAGCGCATGGACTTCTCCGCCCTGTCCCGCCCCACCGCCGACAAGCACTCCACCGGCGGCGTCGGCGACAAGATCACCCTGCCGCTGGCCCCGCTGGTCGCCGCCTGCGGCGCGGCCGTCCCGCAGCTGTCCGGGCGGGGCCTCGGCCACACCGGCGGCACGCTGGACAAGCTGGAGTCGATCCCCGGCTGGCGCGCGCTGCTGTCCAACGAGGAGATGCTGTCGGTGCTCGACGGCTGCGGCGCGGTGATCTGCGCGGCCGGCGACGGCCTGGCGCCCGCCGACAAGAAGCTCTACGCCCTGCGCGACGTCACCGGCACCGTCGAGGCCATCCCGCTGATCGCCTCCTCCATCATGTCCAAGAAGATCGCGGAGGGCACCGGCTCCCTGGTCCTGGACGTCAAGGTCGGCTCCGGCGCCTTCATGAAGACCGTCGAGGACGCCCGCGAACTCGCCTCCACCATGGTCGGCCTCGGCACCGACCACGGAGTGAAGACGGTCGCGCTGCTCACCGACATGTCCACCCCGCTCGGCCTGACCGCGGGCAACGCGCTGGAGATCCGCGAGTCGGTCGAGGTCCTGGCCGGCGGCGGCCCGGCCGACGTGGTCGAACTGACCCTCGCCCTGGCCCGGGAGATGCTGGACGCGGCCGGCCTGAAGGACGCCGACCCGGCCAAGGCGCTGGCCGACGGCTCGGCGATGGACGTCTGGCGGCGCATGATCGCGGCCCAGGGCGGCGACCCGGACGCGGCCCTGCCCACCTCCCGGGACCAGCACGTGATCACGGCCCCCGCCTCCGGCGTCCTGACCCGCCTGGACGCCTACGACATCGGTGTCGCCGCCTGGCGCCTGGGCGCCGGCCGGGCCCGCAAGGAGGACCCGGTGCAGGCGGCGGCGGGCGTCGAACTGCACGCCAAGCCCGGCGACACGGTCACCTCCGGCCAGCCCCTGATGACCCTGCACACCGACACCCCGGACCGCTTCGCGTACGCCCTTGAGGCCACCGAGGGCTCCTACGACATCGCCCCGGCCGGCACGGCCTTCACCACCTCCCCGGTCGTGCTGGAACGTATCGCCTGACCAGGTGCTTTACCCCTTCGGGTGAACGGGACCGGTGGACGGCCACCGGTCCCGTTCGGCATGCTGGCTATCGGTGACGCACCGATAGGAGAACCGCCAGTGCGACACGAAGTCGCTCCACCCAAGTAGATGACCTGCAAGGGGGAAGAAAATCATGAGCAGGTCATCCCGGACCAGTGTCCAAGGTCCGTCCCCACTTCCGCATGCGTCGCTGGTAACGGCGGGGTGTGAAGCCGGAAGGGAAAGCTCAAGAGCAGCCCGGCCATCGGGTCGCAACAAGCGAGGGGAAGACCGGACGGGCTAATGAAAATGAACCCTTGAAGAAGTCCCGTAACTCCTGTGCCGCGTCGATGGTGAGCTGTCGGCGGCAGACAGGCCCTGGCGCGGAAGAGCGCACGACGACCCCTGAAGATTGGGGCTGAAGGGGGAGGACACCGTCGGGCCCGGGATTAAGAGGGAGCCCACCCCGGTCGCATCTTGTGGGAGCGGAACGTGGAAACCCCGTTGGAGTCCGGGAGTTGATCCCGGTAATCCGGAGGTAACGAAGGGACAAGCCTCCAGCGGGACAGGATGATCCGAAAAGCGAAAGCCGGCAGGGCGAAAGCCCAGAGGAAAAGGACGCGGTGCCCCCCACCCAGCCGTGTCCCATAACTCGTCGGATACGAGGCGCGATGCCCCGGCCCGAAAGGGAGCCCACGCGGATCAGGTAGGCCCGTGAAGAAGAACTGCGAAGAACCCCGAACCGAAGGGCAAGTTGGATGCCGAAGGAAGGCGTGGCAGTGACCGCTACGGCGGCGCTGCCTCCTACGACGGCGAACGGACCGGAGGACTACGCCCAGACCTGGCACAGCATCGACTGGGCCAAGGCGGAGACGTCGGTACGGCGACTGAGGCAGCGCATCTTCACAGCCGCGCAGGAAGGGGACCTGAAGAAGGTCCGCAACTTGCAGAAGCTCATGCTGCGATCCCACTCGAACACGCTCGTGAGCGTGAAGCGGGTAACGCAGCAGAGCACAGGCCGTCGGACGGCCGGGATCGATCAGGAACGCGCGCTCACTCCGATCGCGCGAGGACGGCTGGCTGCTGAGATCACAGCGGAACGCTCGCCTGGAAAACCCATGCCCGTCCGGCGCGTGTACATTCCCAAGGCCAACGGAAAACAGCGACCCTTGGGTATTCCAGTCATCCGTGACCGGGTCCGCCAGGCCCGCGTCAAGAACGCACTGGAACCCGAGTGGGAAGCCCGGTTCGAACAACGAAGCTACGGCTTCCGCCCCGGCCGGGGTTGTCATGACGCGATCGGCGCCATCTACATCGTCGCAGGCCAGAAACGGGCCAAGCGGTTATGGGTGCTCGATGCGGACCTGACGGCGGCGTTCGACCGCATCTCACACGACCACTTGATGAACCTCATCGGGTCCTTCCCTGCACGGGATGCAATCCGAGGATGGCTCAAAGCGGGAGTGATGGACTGCGGACGGATCTCGCCCACTGAGGAGGGAACTCCTCAGGGCGGTGTCATCAGCCCACTGCTGCTCAACGTGGCCTTGCACGGCATGGAAACCGCAGCCGGGCACCTCGCAGAGGGACGTTCCAACAAGTCCCGAAGAGATGCCCCGGTGCTGGTCCGGTACGCAGACGACTTCGCTGTGTTCTGCCACAGTGAAGAAGAGGCGCGCCGGGTCAAGGAGCAGTTGTCTCAATGGATGGTCCCGCGGGGGGTCACCTTCAACGAGGAGAAGACGTCCGTCATCCACCTTGAAGAAGGTTTCGAATTCCTCGGGTTCAATATCAGGAGATACAACAGCACCCTGCTGATCAAGCCGAGCAAGGTGGCCTTAAGGAGGGTCCGGGAGCGGCTCCGCAGTGAAGTGATCGGCCTGAGAGGGGCGAACGCTGCGGCTGTGGTGAAGAAGCTCAACCCGATCATCAAGGGTTGGGCCACCTACTACCGGACGGTGGTGTCCAAGGAGACCTTCAAGTCCCTGGACTTCTACGTGTGGACGCTCACCCAAAAGTGGGTCAAACACTCCCACCCGAACAAGTCGAAGAGCTGGTGCCTGGCCAAGCACTACGGCGTTTTCAACTCGACCCGGAAGGACCAGTGGGTATTCGGTGACCGGGACACCGGCACCTATCTCTACAAGTTCAACTGGACCAGAATCGTCCGGCACGTGATCGTCAAGGAGAGCAACTCTCCTGACGACCCCTCGCTGGCCGACTACTGGGTGAGCCGCCGTCGCAAGAGGATGCCCGGGACCGCCGACAGGTGGACCATCACCCTCGCATCCCGCCAGAAGGGGATCTGCCCGCTATGCAAACAGCCGCTGATCCCCGATGCCGAGTACACACCGGACAACCCCCGCGAGTGGGCCGCGTGGTTCTCGGCATCGATGAAGCCGCTGCACAAGCACCACTTCATCTACCGGCGCGACGGCGGCACGGACGAGCGGACGAACCTTCGCCTCGTACACGCTGACTGCCATCGCCAGCACCACGCCGGCGATCACAGAAGGGCCAAGCAAGATGACCGACCCGCGTGACTCCAGGGGCCCGCTTGAGCCGGATGCGGTGAACAGCCGCACGTCCGGTTCTGAGGGGGCCGGGGGGCGGCAACGCCCTCCGGCTACCCGACTGAGCGCACTCACCGTGAGCCAGGACCCCGACCAGAGCTGGGACGACCTCGTCCGGTTCTGGGAAGAGATGGAATGGCCCGAGGGCAGCAAGGTGGAGATCATCGAGGGGATCATCACCGTGTCACCTGCTCCCGCACCTCGTCACAACGTCATCGCGGAGTTGATTCAGCGTCGCCTCTACTCCGTGATCCCCGGTGACTGGGGGATCTACCAGACGTTGGCCATGGCTGTGCCCTCGCGACTGGGCATGCTCGTCCCGGATCTAGTGGTGGCCCCCCGGTCGCAATGTGTGGAATCGGACACTCATGTCTCTGCTGTGGTCGCCGAACTCGTCGTAGAAGTGACGTCCAAGTCGAACGCCCGCCACGACTGCATCAGCAAGCCCGCCGCCTACGCCACCGCAGGCATCCCGTTCTACCTCCTCGTCGACCGCTGGGCCCCCGACGGCCCCACCACCACGCTCTACGGGGAGCCGAGGGGCGACGTGTACCGCCCCCTGGCCACGGCCAAGTTCGGTGAGCCCATCAAGCTCCCGGCGCCGTTCGACCTGGTCATCGACACCGACGACTTCCCGCTCGACTGACCGTCCCTCAACCCAGCAGCGCCGCGATCGCCACCAGGACCGGCACCGAGAGCAGGGTGGACAGGAGGATGGACTCGCGGGCCAGGGTCTCGGCCGTCCCGTAGCGGCCGGCGTAGGTGAACAGGTTCTGGGCGGCGGGCAGGGCCGAGGTGACCACCACGTCCAGCAGGGAGGCGCCGCGCAGGCCGAAGACGCCGGACGCCAGCGCCCAGGCGGCCAGCGGCTGGCCCACCGACTTCAGGGCGACGGACAGCAGCACCGGATGGCGGTCCCGGCCGCGGCCGGGCGCCGCGCTGCCGGGCAGGGCGATGCCGAAGGCCAGCAGCACCGCCGGGACGGACATGCCGGCGATCAGGGTCAGCGGCTCCCTGACCGGGCCGGGCACCGTCCATCCGGACGCCGAGACCAGGACCCCGCCGAGCGCCCCCACCGCGACCGGATTGCGCAGTGGGGTGAGCAGCCGCCGCCACAGCGGCCCCTTCCCGCCCGCACCCGTCAGGTCCAGCACCGTCAGCGCGACGGGCGTCACCACGATCTGCTGGAACAGCAGCACCGGCGCCACCAGCGAGGCGTCGCCCAGCACGTACGCGGCGATCGGGATGCCGAGGTTGCCGGAGTTGACGTAGCTGGAGCACAGGGCGCCGATCGTCGTGCGGCCCACGCCCCAGCGCCGTACGACGCCCACCGTCACGAAGACGCCCGCGGCCGCCGCCGTGCTCAGCGCCGTCACCAGCAGCCGGCCGGAGAACACCACCGTCAGGTCCGCGCGGGCCAGCGTGGTGAACAGCAGCGCCGGCGTCGCCACCTCGAACGCCAGCCGGGTCAGCACCTCGCCGCCCTGCTCGCCCAGCGAGCCGCGCCGCCCGAGCGCCCAGCCGACGCCGATCACCACCGCGATGACCGCGAACCCGGTCAGCACTCCCCGCACGCGGCCCCCTCACCGGGCGGGAGAAGGCCGTCGACGGTCCGGGGCGGTGCTGATCCATGCGGCATGCGCTCACCCTCCGGTCGGCGCGACCGGCAGGTCAACGTGATCTCCGCCAACGTGATCCCCGCCGACGTGATCCCCGCCGACGTGATCCCCGCCGACGTGATCCCCGCCGACGTGATCCCCGCCGAGGTGATCAGCGCCCCGCCGGCGCCCCGCCCGATGAGTTGGGGCCCGTCGCCCGGTCTGAGAAAGCGTGGACGCCAAGACACCCGCCGCACCCGTGCTCGTGCTCGCCGGCCCCGTCACCCGCGAGGGGGTGAGGAGGCTGTGCGACGACGTGCGGCGACTGCTGGCCGAGGCCGGCGCCCGGACCGTGGTGTGCGAAGTCGGCGGGCTCGGACCGCCTGGACTCGGCGCCGTGGACCTGCTGGCGCGGCTGCTGCTCACCGCCCGGCGGGCCGGGGCGGGGATACGGCTGCGCGATCCCGACCCGGCGCTACTGACCCTGCTCGACCTGGCCGGCCTCCCCTTCCAGGTGGAGGGGCAGCCCGAACAGCGGGAACCACCGGGCCGTGTCCAGGAAGCAGTGGAACCCGGTGATCCGCCCCCGTGATATCTCCAGCACCTGCACCGCCCACGGGGTGAAGCCGCCCCGCTCCGGGTCCGGCTTGTAGTGGGCGAAGCCCGGCAGGCCGTTGGCCCGCACCGGCAGCAGCCGGGAGTTCGCGCAGGAGGCGCCCATGGTCGACATGAAACCGGTGATGTCGGCCGAACCGGTCAGCCACAGGTCGAACGGCGGCATCGTCATGACCGCGTCCTCGTGCAGCAGCGCGGTCAGCGCCGTCATGTCGTACCCCTCGAAGGCCCGCACATAGCGCTCCAGCAGCCGCTGCTGCGCCTCGTCCAGCGGGTCGGACACCTGCGCCCCGGCCCCCTGCTCCTCCCGCTCGGCGAGCGTGGCCCGGGCCCGCTGGAGGGCGCTGTTGACCGAGGCGACCGTCGTGCCGAGCAGTTCGGCGACCTCGCTCGCCTTCCAGGCCAGCACCTCCCGCAGGATCAGCACCGCCCGCTGCTTGGCCGGCAGCCGCTGGAGCGCGGCCATGAAGGCGAGCCGCACCGACTCCTTGGCGAGCGCCGCCTGCGCCGGGTCCTCGACCGACGGCAGCACCCGGCCGTCCGGCATCGGCTCCAGCCAGGTGCTGTCCGGGCGGGGCGCCAGCGCGGCCCGGGCCAGCGGCGTCGACTCGGTCAGGTCCATCGGCCGCGCCCGCTTGCTGCCCGCCGACAGCAGGTCCAGGCACACGTTGGTCGCGATCCGGTACAGCCAGGACCGCAGACTGGACCGGCCCTCGAACTTGTCGTGGCTGCGCCAGGCACGCACCAGGGTGTCCTGGACCGCGTCCTCCGCCTCGAACGACGAACCGAGCATGCGGTAGCAGTAGCCGGTCAGCTCGACCCGGTACTTCTCCAGCTCCATGCCGAGATCGGTCGCCGTCGCCGTACCGTCGCCCATTCGTCGTCCACCCGCCCCGTGGCTGTTCCCGTCCCGGACGCGTCGTCGCGCCCGGCACTGCGAAAAGCTAGCGCAGGCCACTGACAACGGCCCCCGCAGCGGACGGATCAGCAGGTCACAGGCAGGGCGCCGGTCACGCGGACACCGGCGTGCGCCGCTGCGCCACGCGCGCCGCCCGGGACCCGAGGACCGTGATCGCCACCACGCCCAGCACCGCCAGCAGCCCCACGCCGACCGTCCCCGACCAGCCCTGGGCGTGGAAGGCGGTCGCGCCGACCGTGCTGCCCACGCTGGAGCCGATGTAGTACGCCGACTGGTACAGGGCGGAGGCCTGCGCGCGGCCGTGCGCCGCCGTCCGGCTCACCGCCGAGGAGGCGACCGCGTGACCGGCGAAGAAGCCCGCCGTGATCAGCACCAGGCCCAGCAGCACCGGTACGACCGAGTCCAGCAGCGACAGCAGCAGCCCCGCCGCCGTCGTCGCGCCCGCCAGGTACAGGGCGCCCCGGCGGCCGACCCGGCCCACCAGCCGCCCCGCCGTCGACGCCGACACCGTGCCCACCAGGTACACCAGGAAGATCGAGCCGATGACGCCCTGCGGGAGCGAGAAGGGCGCCTCGGTCAGCCGGTAGCCGATCACCGTGTAGACGCCGCCGAACACCGTCATGAACAGCGCGCCGATCGCGTACAGGCGGCGCAGCAGCGGGTTCGACAGATGGTCGCGGACCGTGCCGGCCAGCACCCGCGGGCGCAGCGACCCCGGCGTGAAGTGGCGCGGCGCCGGCAGCAGCATCCGGAACGCCACCGCGCACAGCACCGCGACCGCGCCGACCACTCCGACGGCGGCCCGCCAGCCCCACTCCTGCGCCACCCAGCCGGTCATCACCCGGCCGCTCATCCCGCCCACGCTGTTGCCGGCCACGAACAGGCCGATCGCCGTAACCAGGGCCCGGGGCCGGACCTCCTCCGCCAGATACGCCTGCGCCGAGGCCGGCACCCCCGCCAGCGCGGCGCCCTGCAACGCCCGCAGCACCACCAGCGCGCCCAGCGACGGCGCGAACGGCACCAGCAGCCCGACGGCCACCGCGACCGCCAGCGAGGCCGTCATCACCGTACGGCGGCCGAAACGTTCCGACAGGGCGCTCATCGGCAGCACGAACAGCGCGAGACCGCCGGTCGCCGCCGCCACCGTCCAGCTCGCCTCGCTCGCCGCCACCCCGTACTCGGCGGAGATCAGCGGCAGCAGCGCCTGGGTGGAGTACAGCAGCGCGAAGGTCGCGACCCCGGCGAGGAACAGGGCCAGGCTCATCCGGCGGTAGCCGGGACCGCCCGGCGTCATCCGGGAGTCGGCGGCCCCGCCCGCGGTCGGGTCGGAAGCGGCGGAAGCGTGCGGTGCGGCGCCCACGACAGCGGACGCCCCGGTATCGGCGGGAGACATACGACGACGGTAGGAAGCCGGGCCGTCATCCGTCCAATGCACGGACTCGCCATAATCGTTCCCATGGTGCATCAGCAGAGGTCAGGGGTTCGTCTGTCACCGTCCGGTGACACAGAAGTCATCGTGGACCGCGGCGAGGAGGTCGCCCAGCTGCTCGCGCCGCGCCTCGCGCACTTCGCCGGCGTCGCCCGCACCGAGCACGTCACCCGGGCCGCCCAGGAGATGCGCGTCCCGCAGTCCACCCTGTCGCGCGCCATGGTCCGCCTCGAACAGGACCTCGGCGTCGACCTCTTCGCCCGCCGGGGCCGCACCGTCGCCCTCACCCCCGCGGGCCGCACCTTCCTCGCCTCCGTCGAACGCGCCCTCGCCGAGATCGAGCGCGCCGCCGAGGAGGTGCGCGCGGACGCCGACCCGGCCACCGGCAAGGTCGCCTTCGGCTTCCTGCACACCATGGGCGCCGAGACCGTGCCCGGCCTCATCCACGCCTTCCGCGCCGACCACCCCCGCGTCCGCTTCAGCCTGGTCCAGAACTACGGCGAGGCCATGCTGGAGCGGCTGCGCGCCGGTGAGCTGGACCTCTGCCTCACCTCGCCGGTCCCGGACGCGCCCGACCTGGTGGCGCGCCGCCTGGACGAGCAGAAGCTGCGCCTGGTCGTCCCGGCCGGCCACCGCCTCGCCGCCCGCCGCCGCGTCCGCCTGGCCGAGGCCGCCGACGAGGCGTTCGTGACCCTGGAACCCGGCTACGGGCTGCGCCGGATCACCGACGACCTGTGCCGCGCGGCCGGCTTCACGCCGCGGATCGCCTTCGAGGGCGAGGAGGCCGAGACGCTGCGCGGCCTGGTCGCGGCGGGCCTCGGCGTGGCCCTGCTGCCGCCGCCGGCCGTGCCCCGCCCGGGCGTCGCCGAGCTGACGGTCACCGCGCCGCGCGCGGTGCGCGAGATCGGCGTGGCCTGGCTGGAGGGCCACCCGGACACACCCCCGGTGGCCGCCTTCAAGCGGTTCCTCCTCTCCCGCCGCGGCCGCCTGCTCCCCTGACCCCTCGAACCGCCCGCCTTCGGGGGCCGGGCCGGGTGTCGGCGACCCCGACACCCCTACCAGCTCAGCGACTTCCCGAAGCCCGCCGCCAGCGGCATCCGCAGCCCCAGCGGGGGCGGCGCGGCCAGCGCGTCCTGGACCGGGCGGGAGAACGCCCGCCCGAACAGCGTCCCCATCATGAAGTCGGCGGTGAGCGAGGCGACTTCGTCGCGGTACTGGCGCAGCCCGTGCCCGTCCGCGTGCACCTCGAACCGGCACACCTCCCGGTTGGCCTTCTTCGCCCGCGCCGCGTACCGGAAGGACAGCTCGGGATCGGTGCGGGCGTCGTTCGTGCCGTGCACGACGAGCACCTGGCGCCCGGCGAGCTGCTTCACCGGTTCGGGGGAGGCGGCGACGTCGTCCTCGGGCAGCCAGGGGGCGATCGCCACCACGGAGTTGACGGCCTCGTGACCGCCCGCGCGCAGCGCCGCCCGGCCGCCCATGTCCACACCGGCCAGGCACACCGGGACGTCGCCGTAGCGCCGTACGGTCTCGTCCACCGCCCAGGCGGCGTCGCGGGCGAGGTGCTCCTCGCTGCCGTTCCAGCCGCGGTAGCGGTAGTGCACCACGTGCACGGCCAGCTGCTCGGCGCGGCCGGCCCGCACCAGCCGGCGGCCCAGCGCGCGCACCGAGGCGGCCGCCAGCAGCGGGGACGGTCTTCGGCCGGACTCCTCCTGCCCGCCCGGGAGCAGCAGCACCGCTCCGTTCACCGCCGTCGGCCCCGGGCCGAGCGTCCTCCCCAGCCGGGCCGTGCGAACCGGCGTCGCTTGCTGTGCCATGACAGAACAGTGTCAGAAGCACCGGTGTACGCCACCCGTCCGTGCGGTCACCGTTGCGTATCGACAATTCCGCCGGCCGGAACACGCGGGTGTGAACGGAGTGCTTTCCGCACGGCTCCGGCACGGCGCTTTCTACGCGCGTAGGAGTTAGAGTGCGCGCATGACGAGCCAGACTGCCCCCACGGGAAACACACCGAGCTCGGACCAGATCCTCCGGGCGCCCAAGGTGCTGCTGCACGACCACCTGGACGGCGGCCTCCGACCGGCCACCGTCGTGGAACTCGCCCGGGCGAACGGGTACTCCGCGCTTCCCGACACCGACCCGGACAAACTCGGCCTGTGGTTCCGCGAGGCCGCCGACTCCGGTTCCCTGGAACGCTATCTGGAGACCTTCTCGCACACCGTCGGCGTGATGCAGTCCCGCGACGCGCTCGTCCGGGTCGCCCGCGAATGCGCCGAGGACCTCGCCGCGGACGGCGTCGTCTACGCCGAGGTGCGCTACGCCCCCGAGCAGCACCTGGAGGGCGGGCTGAGCCTGGAGGAGGTCGTCGAGGCCGTCAACGAGGGCTTCCGGGAGGGCGAGCGGGCCGCCCTCGCCGACGGCCGGCGCGTCCGGATCGGCGCCCTGCTCACCGCGATGCGGCACGCGGCCCGCTCGCTGGAGATCGCCGAACTGGCCGAGCGCTACCGGGACTCGGGCGTCGTCGGCTTCGACATCGCGGGCGCCGAGGCCGGCTACCCGCCCACCCGGCACCTGGACGCCTTCGAGTTCCTGAAGCGGGCCAACAACCACTTCACCATCCACGCCGGGGAGGCGTTCGGACTGCCCTCCATCTGGCAGGCGCTGCAATGGTGCGGCGCCGACCGGCTCGGGCACGGAGTGCGCATCATCGACGACATCACCGTCCACGAGGACGGCACGGTCGAACTCGGGCGGCTCGCCTCCTACGTGCGCGACAAGCGCGTCCCGCTGGAGCTGTGCCCCAGCTCCAACCTCCAGACCGGGGCGGCCGCCTCGTACGCCGAACACCCGATCGGACTGCTGCGCCGACTGCATTTCCGCGCCACCGTGAACACGGACAATCGTCTGATGTCCCACACCAGCATGAGCCGGGAATTCGAGCACCTTGTCGACGCCTTCGGCTACACGCTCGACGACCTGCAATGGTTCACCGTCAACGGAATGAAGTCGGCGTTCATTCCTTTCGATGAACGTCTGGCCATGATCAATGATGTGATCAAGCCCGGGTACGCGGCGCTGAAATCCGAATGGCTGTTTAAGCAGGCCGCGCCCACCAGCGGTTCCTCGCCATTCGGGGGATGACCGCGAAACGGGGGCCGGCCGGCCGTCTTCACCTTCCGTCCGCATTCCGTTGTTTGCGGCCGGCGGCGGGCCGTGTCTACGGTCGACAACCGCTCAGTCCCCGTCTTCCAGTCAAGGACGCGTTCTCATGAAGCAGTCTGCCGCCAAGACCCTCGGTGTCGCCGCTCTCGGCGCCGCTTTCGCCGCCGTCGGCGCGGGCGCCGCGAACGCCGCGCCGGCCCTGCCGGACGCCGGCCAGGCGCTGGGCGCCGTCGCCAAGGAGCTGCCGACGGGGAACGTCGCCCAGCTGCCCGGAGCCGGCCGCGCCCTGGACCAGACCCAGCCCGTGCTCGGCTCGGGGCTCTCCGCCGCCCAGCCCGCCGCCGGCGGCCTCCAGAACGGCCCCGTAGAGCCGGTCGGCAAGCTGCTCGGCGGCATGCCGGTGCAGAGCGTGCCCACCAACGGCGTGCAGGTGAACGGCTTCCCGATCGGCTGAACCCCCGCCTGACCCCTGCCTGACCCTCGCCCGACCCCCGGCGTCGCCGCCCGAGCCCGCGGCGACGCCGACACGCCGCCGGGGCGCGCCCTTGAACCTCAGGGCGCGCCCCGGCGGCGTACACGGACGGCGGCTACCAGGCCGTGCGGGCGGCCTTGCCCTCGGCGGGCAGCAGGATCCACAGGGCGAGGTAGACCAGGAACTGCGGGCCCGGCAGCAGGCACGAGACCAGGAAGATCACCCGCATCGTCGTCGCGGAGGTGCCGAAGCGCCGAGCCAGCGCGGCGCACACTCCGCCGATCACGCGGCCATGGGTGGGGCGGGCAAGGGCGTTCATCGTGATGCCTCCGTGGCTGTGGTGCGGGGCCTCCCCGTCGGCGCCCCGTCTGACCTCCACGTTACGGAGACGAAGGGGGCAAAACGTCACTCCAGGGAGCGATCCCGACCCTGGGAATCGTCGGGGTCCGACCCTGAGCCGCGTCCTGCCGGCGCACCGCGGACCCGTCCGGGTGCCCGTCCAGGTGCCCGGCCCTGCGGCGGAGCCGGGAACGGACGGCGGGGACGGCCGCGAGGTGGACGACGGCGACTCCCAGCGTGTTCAGGAACAGCGTGTCGACGTCCACGACCCGCCCCGGCACACCGGTCTGGAGCAGGGCGATGGCCAGCGAGACCATGGCGCCCGCGGCGACGGTGCGCACCAGCGAGCCGAGGGGGGAGACGTGCAGCCGGCCGTGCGCCAGCGGCAGCAGCACGCCCAGCGGCGCCAGCAGCCCCAGCCCCTCCCCGATCCGCCGGACGGCCTCGGCCCCGCCCAGCGCCAGATCGGCGCGGACGGTGGCGAACGGTCGCAGATTGGCGGGCAGCACCCAGGGCACGTCCAGCGGACGCAGCATCAGCCAGGCGACGAACGCGAGATGGGCGACGAGGAGGACACTCCCGGTCACGCGGACGCGGATCGCGGCGCTGCCGCCGACGGAGCCTTGACGCTGCACGCCACCCAAGACGCGCCCACCCGCCCGCGCGGTTCCGGCGCCGCCCGCCCCCCTCGGTGAGGCGCGCGCCACACCGGGCGCCGCCCGCCCCGCTGCGGCGCCTACTCGGCGGTCGCCTCCGACGACGGGGGCTTCGTGGTGCCGGGGCGGGAGCGCAGGTCGTCCGTGCACTCGTAGCGGCGCGGGGCGCTGTCGCCGGGGCCGCCGAGGACCACCGAGCCGTCGCCCTCGGCCGCCGCCGAGTCCGACAGCGTGCAGACGATCTGCGCGAGCGCGTACGCCGACAGGGCGGCCGGGGCGGCGCCCAGCCGCAGCGTGTCCTCGGGGTCCTTGGGGTGCGGACCGGCGACGGTCAGGGCGTGCGGCACGTGCGTCGTGTACCCGGCCGCCCGCTCACTCGCCGAGGGCGGCGCGGCCAGCTGCTCCAGCAGCCCCTGCGCCACGATCACCCGCCGCCGCGCGTCCGCCGTGCCCTCCGGCACCCGCACCACGCGGTCCACGGTCACCAGCGACGAACCGCACAGCAGGAACACCTGGACGGGCACCCCGCGCGAGACCTGGACGGCCCCGTCGGGCTGGGTCAGCGAGCAGGGCACCCGCGAGGGCGCGCCGCCGAAGTCGGTGGGCACCTCGGTGGGGCGGATCCCGCACCCGGCCAGCAGCAGCGCCAGCGCCGGCAGCGCCAGCAGAGCGCGCCCGCGCACCACCGCACCCCGCCCACGCCCGCGTCCGCGCCCCGTCACACGCCCGCCTGCGCGCCCGCGCGCCTCGAGGAGTCCGCGCACTTCCGCGCGCCCGCGCACCTGCCCGCGCCCGCGCTCGTCCCGTGCCGTCGTCATCGGGCGCCCCCCTTCGACCCCTCGTCCGCGCCGCCGTTCCGCGCCCTGCCACCGCTGCCGCTGCCGTCGCCGTCGCCGTCGGCCTCGGGCGGTTCCTCGGTGAGCGCGGAGGCGTCCCGGGGCAGCCGCAGGGTGAACACCGCGCCGCCCTCGGGCGAGTTGGCGGCGGTGATGTCGCCGCCGTGGATGTGCGCGTTGTTCAGGGCGATGGACAGGCCCAGACCGCTGCCCTCCGAGCGCGGCCGGGACGCGCTCGCCTTGTAGAACCGGTCGAACACGTGCGGCAGCACGTCCTCGGGGATGCCGGGGCCGTGGTCGCGCACCCGGATGACCATCTGCGCCGACTCCGGCGTCTCGCCGCCCTCCTCGCGCACCGAGACCCTTACCGGGGAGCCGCCGTGCTTGAGCGCGTTGCCGATGAGGTTGGCGAGGATGACGTCCAGGCGGCGCGGGTCGATCCGGGCGTGCAGGCCGCGCTCGGCGTCCAGCTCCACCGCGTCCAGCCAGGCCCGGGCGTCGATGCAGGCGGTGATCTGGTCGGCGATGTCCACGTCGTCCAGGACCAGCCGGGCCGTGCCCGCGTCGAAGCGGGTGACCTCCATCAGGTTCTCGACCAGGTCGTTGAGCCGCCGGGTCTCGCTGACCACCAGCCGCACCGCGGGCTCGATCATCGGGTCGAAGCCGCCGCCCTCGAACTCCAGCTCCTCCTCCAGCACCTCCGTCACGGCGGTGATGGCGGTCAGCGGCGTCCGCATCTCATGGCTCATGTCGGCGACGAACCGCCGGGAGGCCTCGTCCCGGGCCGCCATGTCGGCGACCCGTTTCTCCAGCGCCTCGGCCGCGTTGTTGAACGTCCGCGACAGATCGGCCAGTTCGTCGGTGCCGGAGACCCGCAGCCGGGTGTCGAGCCGGCCCTCGCCGAGCCGGCGCGCGGCGATCCCGAGCCGGTGCACCGGCTTGAGCACGGTGGTGGCGGCGGCCTGCGCCAGCAGCGCCGCCCCCACCAGGGCGAGCGCGGTGGCGACCCCCAGCGACCAGGCCAGCGAGTTGAGGTCCTTGGCCTCCGGCTCCAGCGACTTGAGCAGGTAACCGGTCGGCCCGCCGCCGATGATCCGGGTGCCGGCCACCAGATACGGCGTGCCGTGCTCGGTGACCCGCTGCCAGTACAGGTGGTACGGCGACTTGTTGGACGAGTCGACCGGCTGCGCCTTGTTCACCGCGGTGCGCAGCGACGGGGGCACGTCCTCCAGCGCGAAACCGCTCAGGCCGCCCGAATTCCCGTACACCGCACGGCCGTTCGCGTCCTCGGCCACCAGCAGGACGCTGAACCGCTGGCTGCTGTTGGCCATCTGCCCGGCCGTGCGCTGCAACTGGTCCTGCGTCGGGTGCACCGGCAGCGTGCCCGCCCGGTTGCGCATCTCCTGCTGGAAGTCGCGCAGCACCGCGTCCTGGGTGCGGGTGAGCACCGCCTCGCGGTTGAGCCAGTAGGCGATCCCCGACGCCGACACCGCGGCGGTCAGCGCCACCAGCGCGAAGACGACGACGAGCCGCAGCCGCAGACTGGTGAACCGCAGCCCGGACAGAGCCTTCCCCCGCCCCGCGAACCAGCCGCGGAGCCCCCCTCGCGCCGTCGTCACTGAGGCGCGTCCAGGCGGTAGCCGACCCCGCGCACGGTACGGATCAGCGTCGGGGACGACGGAACGTCCTCGACCTTGGCGCGCAGCCGCTGCACACAGGCGTCCACCAGCCGCGAGTCACCGAGGTAGTCGTGCTCCCACACCAGCCGCAGCAACTGCTGCCGGGACAGCGCCTGACCGGGCCGCCGGCTCAGCTCCAGCAGCAGCCGCAGCTCGGTCGGGGTCAGCTGGAGGTCCTCGCCGTTCTTCGTCACCGTCATCGCCGACCGGTCGATGACCAGGCCGCCGAACGTCGCCGAGTCCGTCGACTCCCGTTCGCCGCGCCGCAGCACGGCCCGGATCCGCGCGTCCAGCACCCGCCCCTGCACCGGCTTGACGACATAGTCGTCCGCACCGGACTCCAGGCCCACCACCACGTCGATGTCGTCGGTGCGCGCGGTCAGCAGGATGATCGGCAGCTGGTCCGTGCGCCGGATGCGCCGGCACACCTCGAAGCCGTCGATGCCGGGCAGCATGACGTCCAGGACGATGAGGTCCGGCCGCTGCTCGCGCAGCAGCTTCAGACCGTCCTCGCCGCTGGCAGCGGTGGCCACCCGGTGTCCCTGGCGCGTCAGCGAGAGCTCCAGGGCCGTCCGGATGGCGTCGTCGTCCTCGATCAGCAACAGGGAAGGCACAGGGCTCATTCTGGCCCATCCGGGCTCGGGGTTTCGACACCCCCACGAGCGCCCCCGCGCACACACCCGGACACACCTCTCCGACCTGGGACGCCCGGGGCCCTGTGACAGGTCTGTGACAGTCGGCGGACACGGCCATGAAGTGGCGGCGTAAGGATTCTCGGCACAGGCAGACAAGCACGACGGACACCGGAACTCCACGACGGGGGGCGCGAGATGAACACGCTGCACGGCAACAGCACCAGCGCGGTGGTCACGCGTCTGCACGACGTGACCCGGGGTCCGGAGAAGTCCGGCGCCGCACTGGGAGTGCGGGGGTGCTCCCGTGGCGCCGGGCGTCAGCACACCGCCGCCTACATGACGGTGGTGGACGCGCGCACCGGGGAGACGCCCGGGGGGAGTGCGCACGGGGGAAACGCGTACGGGGAGGCCACGGAGGAGCGCCGCACCCGGTCGGAGGCGGAGTTCACCGCCTACGTCCAGGAGCGCCGCGCCTCCCTGTACGCGACCGCCTACCACCTCACCGGTGACCGCTTCGAGGCCGAGGACCTGCTCCAGAGCGCGCTGTTCTCGACCTACCGGGCGTGGGACCGGATCAGCGACAAGGCGGCCGTCGGCGGATACCTCCGCCGCACCATGACCAACCTGCACATCAGCGCCTGGCGGCGGCGCAAGCTCAACGAGTACCCGACCGAGGAACTGCCGGAGACGCCCGGCGACACGGACGCCATGCGCGGCACCGAGCTGCGCGCCGTCCTGTGGCAGGCGCTGGCCCGGCTGCCCGAACTCCAGCGCACCATGCTGGTCCTGCGCTACTACGAGGGCCGCACGGACCCGGAGATCGCCGACATCCTCGGCATCAGCGTCGGCACGGTGAAGTCCAGCATCTGGCGCTCGCTGCGCCGGCTGCGCGAGGACGAGGTCCTCAGCTTCGGCCGTGACCAGGAGGAGTCCTTCGGCGAGCTCGTCGCCTGAGCGAGCCGGAGGTACGGGGGGAAACCCGGGGGGACGGGGGGGAACGGGGGAGCGGTACCGGGGGAGCCCACGGGGGAGTGGGGAGCGGTACCGGTGGGGGGACCACGGGGGAAAGTGGGGGAGCACCGAGGAAGCGGGACCGGACGGCTGGGGGGCCGACCGGTCCCGCTTTCGTGTGTGCCGGGCCGCCGTCCGGGACGGCGGCGGTCGGGCGGTGACCGCTCCGGGTTCAGGCGGCCGTGCGGGTCTCGGGGCGGTGGTCCGCCGCCGCGGCCAGGCGGCCCAGCGCCTCGTCCCGGTCGCAGGCGTACGCGCCCAGGGCCACCTGGCGGGCGACGATGGACCGCTCGGCGCGCATCAGCCGCCAGCCCCGGCGCACCAGGAACGGCACCGACTTGCGGCCCTCCCGCAGATCGCGCAGGAACCGCCGGCGGAAGGTGGTGACCGGACCGCGGGCCAGGCACAGCGCGTCGGCCAGCAGGCCCAGCTCACGGCAGCGGTCCACGATCTCGGCGGCGAAGATGCCCTCCGCGATGAACAGCGGCGTACGGCCGATGCGCAGCGTGTCCTCCCCGGTGCGGGCGCTGCGCGCGATGTCGTACACGGGCACGCCCGTGCTGCCCGTCGCGCACAGGCTGCTGATCGCCGCGACCGCGACGTCCGCGTCCCAGGAGGCCGGGTGGTCCCAGTCGATGTCCGAACTCCCCGCCACCAGAGGCAGCGTGGGGTCGTCGCCCTCCTTGTAGAAGTCGTCGAGGCGCAGCACGGGCAGCCCGGAACGGGCGGCGACCAGGGACTTGCCCGAGCCCGAGGGGCCGCACAGCAGCACGACGCGGGCGGGAGACGGGAGATGAAGGCTCACGGAAGACCAGTTTGACGCATCGTGGCGCGCCTGCCGACCCCGCGGGTCGGCTTTGGAGCGTGGGCTGCGTCTCAACTACCCTGTGCGCTGAACTCGTTACCCAGCGCAGCGGAAGGCGGCATCAGACATGGCCCGACACGCCTCGACCCCCCACTCCACCGCACGGCGCGTCCTGATCGCGGTCGCGGCCGCCGGGGCCGCCCTCGGCGCGGGTGCGGCGTCGGCCGCCGCCACGGCGCCGGCCGCCGAGGGCGCGCGCGGCCCGGTCACCGGCGGCGCGCTGGACCCGCGGGCGGCCGCGGGGGCGGTGACCGGCGCGGTCGGTCACGCCACCGGACCGGTCGCCGGCCTCAAGCCCAACCCGCTGGCCGGCACCGGCGTCGACCCGCTCGACAACAGCGTCGGCACCCAGGTCGCCGACTTCCGGCCGGTCAGCTCCCACCAGCTCACCGGCCCGGTGGCCGAGGCCCCGTCGGTCGCCGCGGTGCCCGTCGTCGGCCCGGCGGCCAAGACGCTGCGCTGACGCCCGCGCGGGACCCGGACACACGGCGGAGAGCCGCGCCGCCCCCGGACGGAGGGGAGGCGCGGCTCTCCGGTCTGTGGTGCGGTCCGCGGTGGGGCTCAGTACGCGGAGCCGGAGGCGCCGAGCGAGCCGGTCGGGTGCCAGACCGTCTTCGTCTCCAGGAACGCCGTCATGCGGTCGGTGCCCGGCGTCGCCGCCCAGTCGTCCACAGGCTGTGGACGCAGCACGCGCTTGAGGTTGTCGGCCGCGGCGATCTCCAGCTCCTTCGCCAGCGCCTCGTCGGCGCCCGCGAGGTCGATCGCGTTGACGTCCTGGTGCGCGGCGAGCGGCGCCGCGATCTCCGCCGTACGGCCGGACAGGACGTTGACGACGCCGCCCGGCAGGTCGGAGGTGGCCAGCACCTCGCCCAGCGAGAGGGCCGGGAGCGGGGACTCCTCGCTCGCGATCACCACCGCCGTGCTGCCGGTCGCGATCACCGGGGCCACCACGGAGACCAGGCCGAGGAACGACGACTCCTGCGGGGCCAGTACGGCCACGACGCCGGTCGGCTCGGGCGAGGAGAGGTTGAAGTACGGGCCCGCGACCGGGTTGGCGCCGCCGATCACCTGGGCGATCTTGTCCGTCCAGCCCGCGTACCAGACCCAGCGGTCGATCGTCGCGTCCACCTGCTCGGCGGCCTTGGACTTCGACAGGCCCTGCGCGTCGGCGACCTCGCGGACGAACTGCGCCTTGCGGCCCTCCAGCATCTCCGCGACGCGGTAGAGGACCTGGCCCCGGTTGTACGCCGTCGCGCCGGACCACGCGCCGAACGCCTTGCGGGCGGCCACGACCGCGTCCCGGGCGTCCTTGCGGGAGGACTGCGGAGCGTTGGCCAGCCAGTTGCCCTTGGAGTCCGTCACCTCGTACACCCGGCCGCTCTCCGAACGCGGGAACTTCCCGCCGACGTACAGCTTGTAGGTCTTGAAGACAGAAAGTCGCTCAGACATCGAGGTACGCCTCCAGGCCGTGGCGGCCGCCCTCGCGGCCGAAGCCCGACTCCTTGTACCCGCCGAACGGCGAGGTCGGGTCGAACTTGTTGAACGTGTTGGACCAGATCACGCCCGCGCGCAGCTTGTTCGCGACGGCGAGGATCCGCGACCCCTTCTCGGTCCAGATGCCCGCGCTCAGGCCGTACTGGGTGTTGTTGGCCTTGGCGACCGCCTCGTCCGGGGTGCGGAAGGTGAGCACCGAGAGCACCGGGCCGAAGATCTCGTCGCGGGCGATGGTGTGCGCCTGGGTGACGTGCGTGAACAGCGTCGGGGCGAACCAGTAGCCGGACGTGGGCAGTTCGCAGGCCGGCGACCAGCGCTCGGCGCCCTCCGCCTCGCCCCGCTCGGCGAGCGCGGTGATCCGGGCCAGCTGCTCGGCGGAGTTGATCGCGCCGATGTCAGTGTTCTTGTCCAGCGGGTCGCCCAGGCGCAGCGTCGACAGACGGCGCTTGAGGGCGTCCAGCAGCTCGTCGTGGATCGACTCCTGGACCAGCAGCCGCGAACCCGCGCAGCACACCTGGCCCTGGTTGAAGAAGATGCCGGTGACGATGCCCTCGACGGCCTGGTCGATCGGGGCGTCGTCGAAGACGATGTTCGCGCCCTTGCCGCCCAGTTCGAGGGTGAGCTTCTTGCTCGTGCCCGCCACCGTGCGGGCGATCTCCTTGCCGACGGCCGTGGAACCGGTGAACGCCACCTTGTTCACGTCCGGGTGCGCCACCAGCGCGGCGCCCGCGTCGCCGTAGCCCGGAAGGATGTTGACGACGCCCTTCGGCAGGCCCGCCTGGCGGCAGACGTCCGCGAAGAACAGGGCGGACAGCGGGGTCGTCTCGGCCGGCTTGAGGACGACGGTGTTGCCCGTCGCCAGCGCCGGGGCGATCTTCCACGCCAGCATCAGCAGCGGGAAGTTCCACGGGATGACCTGGCCGGCCACGCCCAGCGGCCGCGGACTCGCGCCGAAGCCGGCGTGGCCGAGCTTGTCCGCCCAGCCCGCGTAGTAGAAGAAGTGGGCCGCGACCAGGGGAAGGTCCGCGTCGCGGGTCTCCTTGATCGGCTTGCCGTTGTCCAGCGTCTCCAGCACCGCCAGCTCGCGGCTGCGCTCCTGGATGATCCGGGCGATGCGGAACAGGTACTTCGCGCGCTCCGAGCCGGGCAGCGCCGACCATGTCGCGAACGCCGTGCGGGCGGCCCGCACGGCCCGGTCCACGTCCGCCTCGCCCGCCTGGGCGACCTCGGACAGCACCTCCTCGGTGCTCGGGGAGACCGTCTTGAAGACCTTGCCGTCGGCCGCCTCGGTGAACTCGCCGTCGATGAACAGCCCGTACGAGGGCGCGATGTCGACGACCGCGCGGGACTCGGGGGCGGGTGCGTACTCAAAAGCCATGGGGGATCAGTCCACCGTCACGTAGTCGGGACCGGAGTAGCGGCCGGTGGCCAGCTTCTGCCGCTGCATCAGCAGGTCGTTCAGCAGCGAGGAGGCGCCGAAGCGGAACCAGTGGTTGTCCAGCCAGTCCTCGCCCGCGGTCTCGTTGACCAGCACCAGGAACTTGACGGCGTCCTTGGTGGTGCGGATGCCGCCGGCCGGCTTCACGCCCACCTGCACGCCGGTCTGCGCGCGGAAGTCGCGCACCGCCTCCAGCATCAGCAGGGTGTTGGCGGGGGTCGCGTTGACGGCGACCTTGCCGGTGGAGGTCTTGATGAAGTCGGCGCCGGCGAGCATGCCGAGCCAGGAGGCGCGGCGGATGTTGTCGTACGTCGACAGCTCGCCGGTCTCGAAGATGACCTTCAGCCGGGCGCTCGTGCCGCAGGCCTCCTTCACGGCGACGATCTCGTCGTACACCTTCAGGTACCTGCCGGACAGGAACGCGCCGCGGTCGATGACCATGTCGATCTCGTCCGCGCCGGCGGCGACCGCGTCGCGCACGTCGGCCAGCTTGACGTCCAGCGCCGCGCGGCCCGCCGGGAAGGCGGTGGCGACCGAGGCGACCTTCACGCCGGAGCCGGCGACGGCCTCCTTGGCGGCGGCCACCATGTCGGGGTAGACGCAGACGGCGGCCGTGGTGGGCGTGGTGCGGTCCGTGGGGTCGGGGTGCACCGCCTTGGCGCCGAGCGCCCGGACCTTGCCCGGGGTGTCCGCGCCTTCCAGCGTCGTCAGGTCGACCATCGAGATGGCGAGGTCGATGGCGTACGCCTTCGCGGTGGTCTTGATGGAACGGGTGCCGAGGGCGGCGGCGCGCGCCTCCAGGCCGACCGCGTCCACGCCGGGCAGTCCGTGCAGGAAGCGGCGCAGTGAGCTGTCGGACGACGTGACGTCGGCTGGGGCCAAGGAGGTGGGGGCAGTGGTGGGCATGGTCACCAGATGAGCATATCTACGCGCGTAGCGGCTGTACAGCCCTTGGGAGCGGGGGCTGGTTCGGGTGGGGGTGGATCGCGGGTGCGGGTGCGGGTGCGGGTGCGGGTGTGAGTGCGGGTGCGGGGGTGGGTGCGCGTGTGGGTGTGGGTGTGTGGTGGAGCGGGGGCGGGTGGTCGCGGTGCGTGGTGGGGCGGGTGCGGCTGGTGGGGCGGTGGGGCGGGGGTGGCGGCAGTGGGGGGTGCTGGTTTGTGGTGGGTGCCGGGGCGTGCAGAATCGGGACCATGACGACGCCCGCGCACGAGCCCCCCGCCCCCGAGTACAAAGACCGGGTCAACCGGTCCACCGGCGGCATCGCGGGCGGCGTCGTGCTGCTCGCCGTCGTCCTGTGGCTCGGTTTCGACGCCATGTTCACCGGCGACGGCCGCACGCCCTGGCTGGCGCTCGCCGGGATGATCCTCGTGGTGCCGTTCGTCGTCGCCTTCACGCTCCGGCCCGCCGTGTACGTCAACTCCGACCGGCTGCGCGTGCGCAACCCGTTCCGCGTCATCGTGCTGCCCTGGGGGCAGGTCGCCGTCCTGCGCTCCGGGTACTCGAACGAGGTCCTCACCAAGGCCGGCGACAAGTACCAGATGTGGGCCGTGCCGGTCTCGCTGCGGGCGCGCAAGCGGGCCGCCCGGCAGGAGGCGCGGGCCGCCACCGCCGGGGAGCAGGGCGCGGCGGGCGGCCGGGCGGGGCTCGGCGTCGGCGGCCGCGGCGGGCTCGGGCGCGGGGGCAGCACCCGCGGGCTGAGCGGGGGCGGCGCCGCCGGGGATCCGATCCGGGCCGAGGGCGACCAGTTCATGACCGAGCTGCGGGAGCTCCACGAGGCGCGGGAGAACGAGGAGAGCGCGCAGGGCGAGGTGTCGGTGCGGTGGGCCTACGAGATCCTCGGGCCCGCGGTCGCCGGGGCGCTGGTGCTGATCGTTCTGCTGGTGGTGGGCTGAGGCGCGTGGCGGCGCGTTGTGGTGCCTGCCCTGGTGGTGGTTGGGGCGCGTTGTGGTGCCTGCGGTGGCGCACTGAAGAGGCGGGCGCCTGAGCGCCCGCCTCTTTTTCAGATGCCCAGCGCCCTCGCCAGGTCCTTCTTGATCGCGGTCAGCAGTTCCTTCGCCTTCTCGTGTGCCGGCGCGAGGTCCGACCGTGTCGTCACCGGGACCACCACCTCCAGGTAGCACTTCAGCTTCGGTTCGGTGCCGGACGGGCGGACGATCACCCGGGCGCCGTCGAGCGTGTAGCGCAGGCCGTCCGTCGGCGGCAGCGTCTCGGTGCCCTGGTTCAGGTCCTCGGTCCGGGTGACGGGCAGGCCCGCCAGCCCGGTCGGGGGCTGCTCGCGCAGGCGGCGCATCGCGTCGGCGATCAGGGACAGGTCCTGGACGCGGACCGAGAGCTGGTCGGTGGCGTGCAGGCCGTGCTCCACGGCGAGGTCGTCCAAAAGGTCCAGCAGGGTACGGCCCTGCTCCTTGAGCTGCGAGGCCAGTTCCGTGATCAGCAGGGCCGCGGTGATGCCGTCCTTGTCGCGGACGCCGTCCGGGTCCACGCAGTAGCCGAGGGCCTCCTCGTAGCCGTAGCGCAGGCCCTCGACGCGGGCGATCCACTTGAAGCCGGTCAGCGTCTCCTCGTGCGGCAGGCCCGCGCGTGCGGCGATGCTGCCGAGGAGGGCGGAGGACACGATCGACTCAGCGAACGTGCCGCGCGCGCCGCGGGCCACCAAGTGGGCGGCGAGCAGCGCGCCCACCTCGTCGCCGCGGAGCATGCGCCAGTCCGCGCCGTCCTTGACGGCCACCGCGCAGCGGTCCGCGTCCGGGTCGTTGGCGATCACCAGGTCGGGGTCCGTCTCGCGGGCCCTGGCGAAGGCCAGGTCCATCGCGCCGGGCTCCTCCGGGTTGGGGAACGCGACCGTCGGGAAGTCCGGGTCCGGGTCGGCCTGCTCGGCGACGAGCATCGGCTCCGGGAAGCCCGCGCGGGCGAAGGCGGCCAGGAGGGGGTCCTTGCCGACGCCGTGCATCGCCGTGTAGACCGTGCGGGCGGTGCGCGGGGAGTCCTCGGCGAGGACGGCGTCCGTGCGGGCCAGGTAGGCGTCGAGGACGTCGTCGCCGAGGGTCTGCCAGCCGGAGTCCGGGCGGGGGACCGCGGTGAGGGTGGTGATCGCGTCGATCTCCGCCGCGATCTGCGCGTCGGCGGGCGGGACGATCTGGGAGCCGTCGCCCAGGTACACCTTGTAGCCGTTGTCCCGGGGCGGGTTGTGGCTGGCGGTGACCTCCACGCCCGCGACCGCGCCCAGGTGCCGGATGGCGAAGGCGAGGACGGGGGTGGGCAGCGGGCGCGGGAGGACGGCGGCGCGCAGGCCGGCGCCGGTCATGACGGCGGCGGTGTCGCGGGCGAAGTCCGCCGACTTGTGGCGGGCGTCGTAGCCGATGACCACGAGGCCGGCGGTGTCGTCGCCGTGCAGGACGCCCTGCTTCTTCAGGTACGCGGCGAGGCCGGCGGCGGCGCGGATGACGACGGAGCGGTTCATGCGCAGGGGGCCGGCGCCGAGTTCGCCGCGCAGGCCGGCGGTGCCGAACTGGAGGGTGCCGGCGAAGCGGGCGGCCAGCTCCTTGGTGGCGTTCGCCTCGATGAGCTCGGCGAGTTCCGCGCGGGTGTCCGGGTCGGGGTCCTCGGCGAGCCATGCCTTGGCCTGTGCGATGAGGTCGTCGTGCACGGTTGCGTCAGCCTCTCGGTGTGGTGGGGCGGGTGCGGTGCGGGTGCCCTGCGGGGCGGTGCCTGGCGGTGCGGTGTCCCGTGGGGCGCCTGCTGGGCGGTGGGTCGGGGCCGTGGGGGTGCGTCCAGCCCGCCGCGCACGGACGTACGGCCCTGAGTTTCTTCGTCCGGGTAGGGAGGGACCGCAGTATGCGGCGGGCTTTGGACGCACCCCCACGGCCCGCTCCCGTTCGTCGTGCGGCTGCCGCCCGGTGGGGGCGGGGGCCGGTCGCCTTCCGGCGTGGGGGCGGGGAAGCGTGGCGGCCCTTCCGCGGCGGGTGGTGCCGGTCCGCGGGGGGCGGTGGCTTACAGGCGGTCCAGGACCTGGGCCAGGAGGCTGCCCATGCGGGTGGCGCTGTCGCGGCCGGCCTGGAGGACCTCCTCGTGGTTGAGGGGCTCGCCGGTCATGCCCGCGGCGAGGTTGGTCACCAGGGAGATGCCGAGCACCTCGGCGCCGGCCTCGCGGGCGGCGATGGCCTCCAGGACCGTGGACATGCCCACCAGGTCCGCGCCGATGACGCGGGCCATGCGGATCTCGGCCGGCGTCTCGTAGTGCGGGCCGGGGAACTGGGCGTAGACGCCCTCCTCCAGGGTGGGATCGACCTCCTTGCACAGGGTGCGCAGGCGCGGGGAGTAGAGGTCGGTCAGGTCGACGAAGTTGGCGCCGACAATGGGGGAGGTCGCCGTCAGGTTGATGTGGTCGCTGATCAGGACCGGCTGGCCGGGGCGCATGCCCTCGCGCAGGCCGCCGCAGCCGTTGGTCAGGACGACCGTCTTGCAGCCGGCCGCCACCGCGGTCCGCACACCGTGCGCCACGGAGGCCACGCCGCGGCCCTCGTAGTAGTGGGTGCGGCCGAGGAAGACCAGGGCGCGCTTGTTCCCGATGGTGTACGAGCGGATCTTGCCACCGTGGCCCTCCACCGCCGGCGGCGGGAATCCGGGCAGCTCGGTGACCTGGAGTTCGGCGTCGGGGGCACCCAGGGCGTCGACGGCCGGCGCCCAGCCGGAGCCCATCACGAGGGCGACGTCGTGGGTCTCCGCGCCGGTCAGTGCGCGCAGGCGCGCGGCGGCGGCGTCGGCGGCGGCGTAGGGATCGCCCTGGATGTCGTCCGGAAGAAGAGATGCGTTCACGCGGATGAGGGTAGCCGCTTCCGGCCTACGCGCGTAGATGACGGAGCTCACGGGAATGCGATCGTTGTCTTGTCGTTTCCGACGAGGGTGCGGCGGGTGGTGTTCGCGGGTCAGCAGGGGCGTTTGCGCAGTTCCATCACGTAGTCGTGCGGGGCGCCCGCCGATTCCGCGGCGTCCGCGATCTCGCCCAGGTAGCGGGCGGAGGGCAGGCCGCCCTCGTAGCCGTTGAGGACGTAGACCCAGGCCGGCTCCTCGCCGTCCAGGGTGTGCACGCGTACCCGCATGCGCCGGTAGACCTCGTTGCCAACGCCCTCCCAGCGGTCCAGGGAGTCCTCGTCCATGGGGGCGATGTCGTAGAGCGCGACGAAGACCTGGGAGATCGGGTCCTCCACCAGGGTCGCCAGCGCGCCCTCCCAGCCCATGTGCTCGCCGCCGAAGGTCAGCCGCCAGCCGTTCAGCCAGCCCGTGGCGCGCAGCGGCGAGTGCGGGGCGCGGCGGGACATCAGCCGCGCGTCGAGATTGCCGGCGTACGCGGCGTAGAGCGACATGGGCGAAGCGTACGGCAGGCGGGGCCGCGCCACCGGCGTACCGGCGGGTGGGGGCCGTGCGCCGCCCCGGGGCAGTGGCACCTTGAGGAGTGCGGGACAATGGAGTACGTGACTCGGATCGTGATCATCGGTGGCGGACCCGGCGGATACGAAGCGGCGCTGGTCGCCGCTCAAATCGGCGCGGAGGTGACCGTCGTCGACTGCGACGGTCTGGGCGGAGCGTCGGTGCTGACCGACTGCGTGCCGTCGAAGACCCTTATCGCTACGGCCGAGGTGATGACCACCTTCGACTCCTCGTACGAGGAGCTGGGGATCATCGTCGCCGACGACACCCCGCCCATGGAGCAGGCCGCCCGGGTGGTCGGCGTCGACCTCGGCAAGGTCAACCGCCGGGTCAAGCGGCTCGCGCTGGCGCAGTCGCACGACATCACCGCCTCCGTGACGCGCGCCGGCGCGCGGGTCATGCGCGGGCGCGGCCGGCTGGAGGGCATGCAGGCCCTCGACGGCTCGCGCAAGGTCGTCGTCTCCACGGCCGACGGCAGCGAGGAGACGCTGACCGCGGACGCCGTGCTCATCGCCACCGGGGGCCACCCGCGCGAGCTGCCCGACGCCCAGCCCGACGGCGAGCGCATCCTCAACTGGACCCAGGTCTACGACCTCACCGAGCTGCCCGAGGAACTGATCGTGGTCGGCTCCGGCGTCACCGGCGCCGAGTTCGCCGGCGCCTACCAGGCGCTGGGCTCCCGGGTCACGCTGGTGTCCTCGCGGGACCGCGTGCTGCCCGGCGAGGACCCCGACGCCGCCGCCGTCCTGGAGGACGTCTTCCGCCGCCGCGGCATGAACGTGATGGCGCGCTCGCGCGCCGCCGCGGCCAAGCGGGTCGGCGACCGCGTCGAGGTGACGCTGGCCGACGGGCGCGTCATCACCGGCTCGCACTGCCTCATGGCCGTCGGCGCCGTCCCCAACAGCGCCGGGCTCGGCCTGGAGGAGGCCGGCGTCAAGCTGCGCGAGTCCGGTCACATCTGGACCGACAAGGTGTCGCGGACGACCGCTCCGGGCGTGTACGCGGCCGGTGACGTGACCGGTGTCTTCGCCCTGGCATCGGTGGCGGCGATGCAGGGACGTATCGCCATGTACCACTTCCTGGGCGACGCGGTGGCCCCGCTGAACCTCAAGACGGTCTCCTCCAACGTCTTCACCGACCCGGAGATCGCCACCGTCGGCTACAGCCAGGCCGACGTGGACGCCGGCAAGATCGACGCCCGCTGCGTGAAGCTGCCGCTGCTGCGCAATCCGCGCGCCAAGATGCAGGGCATCCGGGACGGCTTCGTCAAGATCTTCTGCCGGCCGGGCACCGGCATCGTGGTCGGCGGTGTGGTCGTGGCGCCGCGCGCCTCGGAACTGATCCACCCCATCTCGATCGCCGTCGACAACAATCTGACGGTCGAACAGATCGCGAACGCCTTCACTGTGTACCCGTCTCTTTCGGGGTCGATCGCGGAGGTGGCCCGCCAGCTGCACGGGCGGAAGGCATCGGCCGAGGCGTAGCCGCCGGGGCGCGCGGGGGAGCGGGCGGCGGGCTGCGGGCCGGGCGCCTTGCCTGGTCAGGTGGTGTGTCGTCCGGTGCGCGGGCGGGTCTTCCGGGCGTCCGGCGGCCGGCGCCGCCCGCGCCGTGCGGCCCTCGACCATGCGAGCGGCATAGGCGGCGAGACTAGGCCCTATACCACCTGGTGCCCCCCTGTGCGAACAACTTCTGTTATTCGGCGCAAACTGCTGAAAGCAGACGGTCGCTGGGGTTACTGTCAGTTTCGTGTTCGCTGCTGAACGTCGCCAATTGATCCTCGAAATGGTGCGAGCGAACGGTGCCGTGTCGCTCCGTGAACTCGCCCGCGTCGTCCAGACCTCCGAAGTGACCGTACGGCGGGACGTGCGCGCGCTGGAGGCCGAAGGACTCCTCGACCGCCGGCACGGCGGTGCGGTACTTCCCGGCGGCTTCACGCGGGAGTCCGGATTCCCGCAGAAGTCGCACCTCGCGACCGCGGAGAAGACGGCCATCGCCGACCTCGCCGCGGGCCTCGTCGAAGAGGGCGAGGCCATCGTCGTCGGGGCCGGTACGACCACCCAGGAACTGGCCCGACGGCTCGCCCGGGTGCCCGGGCTGACCGTCGTCACCAACTCCCTGCTGGTCGCCCAGGCCCTGGCCCACGCCAACCGCGTGGAGGTCGTGATGACCGGCGGGACGCTGCGCGGCTCCAACTACGCCCTCGTCGGGTCCGGGGCCGAGCAGTCGCTCCAGGGGCTGCGGGTGTCGAAGGCCTTCCTCTCCGGGAGCGGCCTCACCGCCGAGCGGGGCCTGTCCACGTCCAACATGCTGTCGGCCTCGGTGGACCGGGCCCTGGTCCAGGCCGCGGCGGAGGTCGTGGTCCTCGCCGACCACGGCAAGCTCGGCGCGGACACGATGTTCCAGACCGTGCCGACCGACCTCATCACCCGCCTGGTCACCGACGAGCCCCCGGCCCACGACGACCGCGCCGGCACCGAGCTCCAGGCCCTGGCCGACCAGGGCGTCCAGATCTCCGTGGCCGGACCCTCGGGACACCCGGTGGGCGAACAGCCCCCGACCCGCGGCGACCGCCGCCGCGACGTCCCGCTGCCCGGCCCGCGCCGCGGCCAGGCGCCGGGCGGCGGGGCCACCCCCCTGCGCTCCACCGCGCTCACCGGCGACCAGCAGGGGCCGGAGCGGGCGGCCAGGGTGGCGGACCTGCGCAGGCGCTGAAGCGCGCTCGCCGGGGCGCCTGCGGAGGCGCTGAGGCGCGTCCGCAGGAGCACGACCGCAGAAGAGAGGCGCCCGGCCGGTTCGCTGTCGCGGGTCGGCCGGGCGCCTCGTCTGTCATGCCGGGGTGGGGGTCAGTCCTTGATCTCGCAGATGGGGGCGCCGGAGGTGAGGGAGGCGCCGACGGTGGCGGTGAGGCCCTTGACGGTGCCGCTCTTGTGGGCGTTGAGGGGTTGTTCCATCTTCATGGCTTCCAGGACGACGACGAGGTCGCCTTCCTTGACTTCCTGGCCGTCCTCGACGGCGATCTTGACGATGGTGCCCTGCATGGGGGAGGCGAGGGTGTCGCCGGAGGCGACGGGGCCGGACTTCTTGGCGGCGCGGCGTTTGGGTTTGGCGCCGGCGGCCAGGCCGGTGCGGGCCAGGGACATGCCCAGCGAGGTGGGCAGGGAGACTTCCAGGCGTTTGCCGCCGACCTCGACGACGACGGTCTCGCGGCCGGTCTCGGTGTCCTCGTCGGTGTCGGCGGGGGCGGTGAAGGGGGTGATGTCGTTGGTGAACCCGGTCTCGATCCAGCGGGTGTGGACGGTGAAGGGGTCGGGGGAGTCGGTGAGCTCGGGGGCGAAGGCGGGGTCGCGGACGACGGCGCGGTGGAAGGGGATGGCGGTGGCCATGCCCTCGACGTGGAATTCGTCCAGGGCGCGGGCGGCGCGCTGGAGGGCTTCCTTGCGGGTGCGTCCGGTGACGATGAGTTTGGCGAGCAGCGAGTCCCAGGCGGGGCCGATGACCGATCCGGCTTCGACGCCGGCGTCGAGGCGGACGCCGGGGCCGGTGGGGGCGTCGAAGCGGGTGACGGTGCCGGGGGCGGGCAGGAAGCCGCGGCCGGGGTCCTCGCCGTTGATGCGGAACTCGAAGGAGTGGCCGCGCAGGGCGGGGTCGTCGTAGCCGAGGGGTTCGCCGTCGGCGATGCGGAACATCTCGCGCACGAGGTCGATGCCGGCGACTTCTTCGGTGACGGGGTGTTCGACCTGGAGGCGGGTGTTGACCTCGAGGAAGGAGATGGTGCCGTCCTGGCCGACGAGGAATTCGCAGGTGCCGGCGCCTTCGTAGCGGGCCTCGCGCAGGATGGCCTTGGAGGCGCGGTAGAGCTCGGCGACCTGCTCTTCGGACAGGAACGGGGCGGGGGCTTCCTCGACCAGTTTCTGGTGGCGGCGCTGGAGGGAGCAGTCGCGGGTGGAGACGACGACGACGTTGCCGTGTTTGTCGGCCAGGCACTGGGTCTCGACGTGGCGGGGGCGGTCGAGGTAGCGCTCGACGAAGCATTCGCCGCGGCCGAAGGCGGCGACGGCTTCGCGGACGGCGGAGTCGTAGAGCTCGGGGACCTCGTCGAGGGTGCGGGCGACCTTGAGGCCGCGGCCGCCGCCGCCGAAGGCGGCCTTGATGGCGATGGGCAGGCCGTGTTCCTTGGCGAAGGCGACGACCTCGTCGGCCCCGGAGACGGGGTCGGGGGTGCCGGCGACCAGGGGGGCGCCGGCGCGTTGGGCGATGTGGCGGGCGGCGACCTTGTCGCCGAGGTCGCGGATCGCGTGCGGGGGCGGGCCGATCCAGATGAGGTCGGCGTCGAGTACGGCCTGGGCGAACTCGGCGTTCTCCGAGAGGAAGCCGTAGCCGGGGTGGACGGCGTCCGCGCCGGATTCCCTGGCTGCCTTGAGCACCTTGCCGATGTCCAGGTAGCTGGTGGCGGGGGTGTCACCGCCCAGGGCGAACGCCTCATCCGCGGCGCGGACGTGCAGGGCGTCCCGGTCCGGGTCGGCGTAGACGGCCACGCTCGCGATCCCGGCATCCCGACAGGCCCGGGCCACGCGGACAGCGATTTCGCCACGGTTGGCGATGAGCACCTTGCGCACGATTGAGGCTCCCTCCTTGAAACAAGCCGAGTTTAGGGACTGCCGACACGGCGCATCGACCCGTCCCCAATGGTGAGCTTGCCCACACGGAGCGTGATTCGAGGCTCGCTCGACCCGCGAAATCCCTTGTCGCGTCGCCGTACGCAGGACTCCTGCGGGAAACCCTAGCCTTCCTATGTGGTCAAGGTCTCTGTGCGAGCGTGCTGCGCCCCACTTCGTTTCTTTGTGGAGTCCCTACGAATGGCCCAATGATTCTTTGCCGATCGCCGGACCCTTGTCCCCCCGTTTACCCGTTAGTAGCGTTCGCGATGGCGTGACGGTACTGGCGGTAACAGGGCTCCGGACGGAGCGGCACGGAAGTGGGTGGGACCGGTGGTGCGCAGACCGGTGGCGTGGGTGGTGGCGGTCGTACTCTTCGTCGAGGCGTTGGGCGTGGCGGCCCTGAACTGGATCCTCGGGGAGGTCGTCCACCGGCAGCGGATGTCCCTGGCCGGCACGGACCCGGACGTGGTGTCGACCTCGTCGAAGGTCGCCGCCCTCGTCTTCGGCCTCTACTTCGCCGTGTGCGGCCTGGTCGCCCTGCTGGTGGCGATACGGGGCCGCCGCCCGGCCGGCTTCGGCCGCATCCTGCTGATCAGCGCCGCCGTGGTGCACGGGCTGCTGGCCGCGCTCGTGGTGGGCCCGGTGGGCTGGAAGGCGTTCGTGTTCCTGATCGTCGTACTGGCGCTGATCGTGCTGCTGCTGATGACGTACGACCCGGTGGAGGCGCCGGCGGGGGCCGGACCCGGAGGCGCGGGACCCCAGGACGCCGGTCCGGGCGGGACCCCGGCGGAGGGCGGCAGGCCGGAGAACGGCAGACCGGAGGGCGGCAGGCCGCAGGGCGGCGGCCCGGCGGCCGGACCGGTCGTCCCGCCGGCCGGCGCGTCCTGACGGCCGGCCACGCGCCTGACAGCCGGCCGACGCGCCTGACGCCGGCCGGTGTCTCCCGAAGCGTGCTCAGCCGCGGGCGGGCGCCCACAGGTCGGTGATGCCCACGCCGAGGTCGCCCAGGAGCCGGCGGACCAGCGGGAGGCTGATGCCGATGACGTTGCCGTGGTCGCCGTCGATGCCGTTGATGAACGGGGCGGAGCGGCCGTCCAGGGTGAAGGCGCCGGCCACGTGGAGGGGCTCGCCCGAGGCGACGTAGGCGGCGATCTCCTCGTCCGTGGGCTCGCCGAAGCGGACCACGGTGGAGGCGGTGGCCGAGACGTGCCGGCCGCTCACCGTGTCCCAGACGCAGTGCCCGGTCTGCAGGGTGCCGGCCCGGCCGCGCATCGCCTGCCAGCGGGCGGTGGCCTCCTCGGCGTCGGCGGGCTTGCCGAGCGCCCGGCCGTCCAGGTCGAGCACCGAGTCGCAGCCGATCACCAGGGCGCCCAGGACCTCCGGGCGGGCCGCCACCACGGAGGCCTTCGCCTCGGCGAGCGCGAGCGCCAGCTCGGCGGGGGTGGGCGCGCTGACCGCGTCCTCGTCGACCCCGCTGACGATCACCTCCGGGTCCAGTCCGGCCTGCCTGAGCAGTCCGAGCCGGGCGGGGGACTGGGAGGCGAGCACGAGACGGCGGCGCTGCTGATCGGTCATGCGGTCAGCGTATCGGCGCGGGCCGCCGCGACTCACCTCGGCCGGACGGCGGACGCGGCCGGGCAGCCTTGAACGGCGGCGGGCCGGCGGCCTCGCGCGCATGCACCGCGGTCCGATGACGGACCGTTCACCGAAGTCCGATGACGAACATCGCCAGGACCATGGCCAGCGCCATGAGAACGCCCAGCCGCCGGAGCATCGCCTGCATGTCGCGCAGCTCTTCCGGCGGCTCGTTCTCGGGGTCGGACCACAGCATGCCCCGATCGTGCGGCGCGGACCGGCCCCGGCGCCTGAGTACGCGTACTCAAGTCGGCCGGAGCCGGTCCCGGGCGGCTCGCTCAGGCAGGCCAGTAGGTGCGGGCCCAAGCCGCCGGGCCCGGGCGCGGGACGCCCTGCGCGGCGATGCGGGACGGGTCGGCCCAGGAGTCCTGCGGCTCCGGCGCGCCGGACGGCTGGGCCGCCGCCGCCGCGGCGCGGGCCCGGACCACCGCCAGGGCGGCGGCCAGCTCCTCGGGGGTGGGGTTGCCGCGTACGACCTTGATGGTCATGTCCGCTCCCTGGGGGTCAGAGGGGGATGTTGCCGTGCTTCTTCGGGGGGAGGGTTTCCCGTTTGGTGCGCAGTTGACGCAGGCCGCGGACGATGTGGGCGCGGGTGTCGGAGGGGGTGATGACGGCGTCGATGTAGCCGCGTTCGGCGGCGGTGTAGGGGTTGAGGAGGGTGTCCTCGTATTCGCGGATGAGGCGGGCGCGGACGGTGTCGGTGTCGGTGTCGTCGGTGGCGGCGAGGGTGCGGCGGTGGAGGATGTTGACGGCGCCCTGTGCGCCCATGACGGCGATCTGGGCGGTGGGCCAGGCGAGGTTGAGGTCGGCGCCGAGGTGTTTGGAGCCCATGACGTCGTAGGCGCCGCCGAAGGCTTTGCGGGTGATGACGGTGATGAGGGGGACGGTGGCTTCGGCGTAGGCGAAGATGAGTTTGGCGCCGCGGCGGATGATGCCGTCGTGTTCCTGGTCGACGCCGGGCAGGAAGCCGGGGACGTCGACGAAGGTGATCACGGGGATGTTGAAGGCGTCGCAGGTGCGGACGAAGCGGGCGGCCTTCTCGCTGGCGGCGATGTCGAGGCAGCCGGCGTACTGGAGGGGCTGGTTGGCGACGACGCCGACGGGGTGGCCCTCGACGCGGCCGAAGCCGGTGAGGATGTTGGGGGCGTAGAGGGGCTGGGTCTCGAAGAACTCGGTGTCGTCGAGGAGGTGCTCGATGACGGTGTGCATGTCGTAGGGCTGGTTGGCGGAGTCGGGGACGAGGGTGTCCAGCTCCAGGTCCTCGGCGGTGGTGGTGAGGTCGGCCTCGTCGGGGAAGACGGGGGGCTCGGAGAGGTTGTTGGAGGGCAGGTAGGACAGGAGCTGTTTGACGTACTCGATGGCGTCTTTCTCGTCGCCGGCCATGTGGTGGGCGACGCCGGAGGCGCTGTTGTGGGTGCGGGCGCCGCCGAGTTCTTCCATGCCGACGTCTTCGCCGGTGACGGTTTTGATGACGTCGGGGCCGGTGATGAACATGTGGCTGGTCTGGTCGACCATGATGGTGAAGTCGGTGATGGCGGGGGAGTAGACGGCGCCGCCGGCGCAGGGGCCGACGACCAGGGAGATCTGGGGGATGACGCCGGAGGCGTGGGTGTTGCGGCGGAAGATCTCGCCGTAGGCGCCGAGGGAGGCGACGCCTTCCTGGATGCGGGCGCCGCCGGAGTCGTTGATGCCGATGACGGGGCAGCCGGTCTTGAGGGCGAAGTCCATGATCTTGACGATCTTCTGGCCGTAGACCTCGCCGAGGGCGCCGCCGAAGACGGTGAAGTCCTGGGAGAAGACGGCGACGGGGCGGCCGTCGACGGTGCCGTAGCCGGTGACGACGCCGTCGCCGTAGGGGCGGTTGGCGTCCAGGCCGAAGTGGGTGGAGCGGTGCCGGGCGAACTCGTCGAGTTCGACGAAGGAGTCCTCGTCCAGGAGGAGTTCGATGCGTTCACGGGCCGTCAGTTTGCCCTTGGCGTGCTGCTTCTCGACGGCGCGTGCGGAGCCGGCGTGCGTCGCTTCCTGGATGCGCCGCTGAAGGTCCGCGAGTTTCCCCGCGGTGGTGTGGAGGTCGATCTCGTTGATCTCTGGACGCTCTTCCGGCTCGGACATCGGGATGCGGCTCCCTGCCTGCTCAAAAGGGGGGACGGTTACTCAGCCGTAGCGTAGTGGCGGCCCCACCGATCGGCAGTGCGGCGTTTGCCACACCTAGGCTGGCTCGCATGACACCTCGTGACGCAGACGACGGATCCTCCAACGGCCCCGCCGCGAGCCGCTGGTCCGACCTGGACCGCCCGCCCCTCAACGCCACGGCGCTGCGCCGCGGCCTGGTCCGCCCGGACGGCCTGTGGTCGGCGCTGGACGTGGTGCAGCGCACCGGCTCCACCAACGCGGACCTGGTGGCCGCCGCCGAGGCCGGCCGGGCGGCCGAGGGCGCCGTACTGATCGCGGAGGAGCAGACCGCGGCGCGGGGCCGCCTGGACCGGCGGTGGACCGCCCCGGCCCGCTCCGGACTGTTCTTCTCGGTGCTGCTGCGGCCCGCCGAGGTGCCGGTGGCCCGCTGGGGCTGGCTGCCGCTGCTCACCGGGGTGGCGGTGGCCACCGGACTGGCCCGCTCGGCCGGCGTCGACACGGCGCTGAAGTGGCCGAACGACCTGCTGGTCACCGTCGGCGGCGAGGAGCGAAAGGCGGGCGGCATCCTGGTCGAGCGGGCCGGGAACGACGGCGTCGTCATCGGCGTGGGCATCAACGTCACCCTCCGTGCGGACGAGCTGCCCGTCCCGCAGGCCGGCTCGCTGGCCCTGGCCGACGCGGTGAGCACCGACCGCGACACGCTGCTACGGGCGGTGCTGCGCTCGCTGGAGGACTGGTACGGCCGCTGGCGCGCCGCGGGGGGCGACCCGGCCGTCGGCGGCCTCCAGGAGGCGTACGCGGCGGGCTGCGCCACCCTGGGCCGCCGGGTGCGCGCCGAACTGCCGGGCGACCGGTCGCTGATCGGCGAGGCGGTGGCGGTGGACGGCGACGGCCGGCTGGTCCTCGCCACGCGGGAGGGCGTGCAGGAGCCGGTGGGAGCGGGCGACATCGTCCATCTGCGCCCGGCGTGACACCCGGCCTCTCCCGCGTACGTGCCGGGCGGGCGGGGCCC
The DNA here is from genome assembly GCA_013364255.1 of Streptomyces seoulensis. Lineage (GTDB taxonomy): Bacteria > Actinomycetota > Actinomycetes > Streptomycetales > Streptomycetaceae > Streptomyces > Streptomyces similanensis. The sequence continues at coordinate 5,971,043 of CP054936.1, forward strand.
GGTCCGGCCTGCTCCCCACGGAGGACCCTCGGCCCGCAGAGGGGGCCGGGCCCGAGAAGACGCCGGTCAGGTCCCCCCTCGGCCCAACCTGACGGAGTGAGCTGGCGCACACCTGCCGTAGAGTTGAGGCCGGTCGAGACCTGACCGTGGCAGATGGGAAGGGCAGCAGGTGACCGTCGACGACACGGGCTCCGGCGCGGACGACGCGGACGGCCGGGTGGACCCGGAGGCCGAGGCCGCCGACTCCGGCGAGGATCCGCTCGCACTGCGACTGGAACAGCTGATCCTGGGCGCCGAGCGGCGCTACACCCCTTTCCAGGCGGCCCGCAGCGCCGGTGTCTCCATGGAACTGGCGTCCCGTTTCTGGCGGGCCATGGGCTTCGCCGACATAGGCCAGGCCAAGGCGCTGACCGAGGCCGACGTCCTGGCCCTGCGGCGCCTCGCCGGTCTGGTCGAGGCCGGGCTGCTCAGCGAGGCCATGGCCGTACAGGTGGCCCGGTCCACCGGCCAGACCACCGCCCGGCTGGCCGAGTGGCAGATCGACTCCTTCCTGGAGGGTCTGACCGAGCCGCCCGAGCCGGGCATGACGCGCACCGAGGTGACGTACCCGATCGTCGAGCTGCTGCTGCCCGAGCTGGAGGAGTTCCTGGTCTACGTCTGGCGCCGCCAGCTGGCCGCCTCCGCCGGGCGGGTGGTGCAGGCGGCGGACGACGAGGAGATGGTCGACCGGCGGCTCGCCGTCGCCTTCGCCGACCTGGTCGGCTTCACCCGGCTGACCCGCCGGATGGAGGAGGAGGAGCTGGGCGAGCTGGTGGAGGCCTTCGAGACGACCTCCGCCGACCTGGTGGCCGCGCGCGGCGGCCGCCTGATCAAGACGCTCGGCGACGAGGTGCTGTACGCGGCGGACGACGCGGGGACGGCGGCCGACATCGCCCTGCGGCTGGTGGAGACGCTGGGCAACGACGAGACGATGCCCGAGCTGCGGGTCGGGATGGCGTTCGGCACGGTCACCACCCGAATGGGCGATGTCTTCGGCACGACCGTGAACCTGGCCTCCCGCCTCACCTCCATAGCCCCGCGGGACGCGGTGCTCGTCGACAGCGCGTTCGCCGAGGAACTGATCCGTACCGGTGACGCCCCCGCGTCCGAGGCGGAGGCGGCCGAGGCCGCCGCGGCGGCGGAGAAGGAGGGCGAGGAGCCCCCGGTGTACCGCTTCGCCCTGCAACCGACGTGGCAGCGCCCGGTCCGCGGCCTGGGCGTGATCGAACCCTGGCTGCTCACCCGGCGCGAGGGCGCGGCGCCGTGACCCCCGCCCGGCTCAGCGGAGGCCGACGCACAGCCCGATGACCGGAAGACACAGCCCACCGCTCCCGGAGGACGGCCCCGGCGCGGGACTCCCCGACGCGGCCGGCGCACCACGACCCGGAGCCGGCGACGGCACCGGAACCGGACTGACACGCGCACTGGCGGACGACTGAGGCCGAGACGCGGACGCGGTGACCGAAGGCGCTGCCGCCCCCGAGACGCGCGGAACGACGCGCCCCCAACCCCTCACACCCGCCGCACCCCCCGGGGACGACCCCCCGGAAGGCACCGCCACCACCGAAGCACCGACACCACCCCCGCCCCCCGTCACAGCAGCACCCCCCGCACCCCCCATGGGAACCCGCACGGAGGGCAACGCGACGGCCCCCTTCCCACCCGAACGCTCCCCACCCCCCGCACGAGCACCCTTCCCCTTCTCCTCCTCACCCTCCCCCTGCGGAGTGGCGCGCGGCGCATGGGTCTCCGCCTCGGCGTTCCCGTTCCCGAGCCCACTGCCCGCGTACTCGGGAGTCAGCCGTACGAGACCGAGCGCACCGGCGACCAGGGCGAGACCGCAGACGACGAGCAGCGCCTTGCGCCCCCGGGACCGCCGATGCCGCCCCCGGACCCGCACACCGATGACGCCCAGGGGAACCCGACCGTCCCGCACCGCACTGCCGTCCGTCATCGCCGTCCTCCCGATGCCCTCGCGCCCCAGGTGCGCCGTGGAACGCTATGCGCCGGCACGCGGATGATGCGGAAGTCGGGCGAGATATCACTCGAACGGGTTGCCGGACCTCGACAAGGGGAGCGCGCCGAGCCGACCGCCCTTCCCCCGGACAGGCAAGGCTGCGATGATCGGACCAGCAGTCTTGTTAACACGCGTTAACCGGGAGGGTGTCATGAGCGAGGAACGGTTCGGCGAGTTCGTACTGGTGCGGCGGCACGGTTACGTCGCGGAGCTCGTGCTGGACCGGCCGAAGGCCATGAACGCCGTGTCGACCGACATGGCCCGCGCCATCGCCGGGGCGTGCGCGGCGCTCGCCGCGGACCGGGACGCGCGCGTGGTCGTCCTGACGTCCTCGCACGAGCGGGCCTTCTGCGTCGGCGCGGACCTCAAGGAGCGCAACTCCTTCAGCGACGCCGACCTGATGCGGCAGCGACCGGTCGCGCGCGGGGCGTACACCGGCGTACTCGAACTGCCGATGCCGACGATCGCCGCGGTGCACGGCTTCGCGCTGGGCGGCGGCTTCGAGCTGGCGCTCTCCTGCGACGTGATCGTGGCCGACCGGACGGCGGTGGTGGGGCTGCCCGAGGTGTCCGTAGGGGTCATCCCGGGCGGCGGCGGCACCCAGCTGCTGCCCCGGCGGGTGGGCGCGGCCCGGGCGGCCGAGCTGATCTTCACGGCCCGCCGCCTGGAGGCCGCCGAGGCCCACGGTCTCGGGCTGGTGGACCAGCTGGTGGACGAGGGCGAGGACCGTACGGAGGCGCTGGCGCTGGCCGCGCGGATGGCGGCGAACTCCCCGATCGGCCTACGCGCCGCCAAGCGGGCCCTGCGTCTGGGTCAGGGCCTGGACCTGCGGGCGGGCCTCGACGTGGAGGACGCGGCCTGGCGCACGACGGCCTTCTCCGCGGACCGAGCCGAGGGCGTGGCGGCCTTCAACGAGAAGCGCGAGCCGGCCTGGCCGGGCGAGTAACCCCTGCCCACCTCAGCGCCCCGCAGCCGCCCCGCAGCCGCCGTATGACGGTGGCCCCTGCGGCCGACGGCGGGCGCCCCCCGACGGCCCGCACCCGCCCGACGACGGGAGCGGGCCGTGGTGGTGCGTCCGAGCCCGCCGCGTACTGCGGTCACATCCCAGTTCAACCCATACGACTCAGGGCCGTACGTCCGTGTGCGGCGGGCTGGACGCACCACCACGGCCCCGACCCACGACGCCCCCCGAGGCGCACGCACCCGTACTCACCGTTGTCCGAGTCCCCGTTCGGGCAAAACATCCCTAGCCTGGGGTGATGGGTGAGAACAGACGGCTGGCCGCCGTAGTGGCGTTGGCGCAGGGCATGGCCGCGGCGCACACTCCGCGCGAGTCGTGGCGCGCGGCGGCGCTGGGAGCGTGCCGCGCGCTGGAGGGCAGCTTCGCCGCACTCTCGGTGTGGGAACGCGACCGAGGCCGCCTGCGCGTCCTGGTGAACGTGGGCGACCGCGCCCCCGAGGAGGAGGAGTTCCCGGAGGACGAGACGTACCCGGTGCATCAGTTCCCGGAGATCACCGAGTTCCTGCACGAACGCTGGGCCTCCGGCGGCGAGCCCGACGCCTGGGTGGAGACCGCCGAGGGCCAAGCCGCCGGCCGGCCCGGCTACTGCCACCAGCGAGTGGCCGCCCTGCGCCGCAGGGGCCGCGGCTGCTGCGTGGTCGCCCCGATCGTGCAGCACGGCCGGGCCTGGGGCGAGCTGTACGTCGCCCGCAGGACCGGCGCCCCCCTGCTGGACCGCGCGGACGCGGACTTCGCCACCGTCCTGGCGGCGGTGGTGGCCGCCGGCCTGGCGCAGACGGAGCGGCTGGAGGAGGCCCACCGGCTGGCCTTCACCGACGCCCTCACCGGTCTCGCGAACCGCCGCGCCGTGGACCTGCGCCTGGACGAGGCCATCGAGCGGCACCGCGCCGAGGGAGTGCCCGTCAGCCTCGTCGTCTGCGACCTCAACGGCCTCAAGCGGGTCAACGACACCCTCGGCCACGCGGTCGGCGACCGGCTCCTGGAGCGCTTCGGCTCGGTGCTGTCGCTGTGCGGGGCGATGGTGCCGGGGGCGCTCGCGGCGCGCCTGGGCGGCGACGAGTTCTGCCTGCTCGCGGTGGGTTCGTCGGCCGACGAGGTGGTCAAGGCGGCCGAGGAGCTGTGCGGGCGCGCGGCGGAACTGGAGCTGGGGGAGGGGGTGGCGTGCGGAGTGGCGTCGACGGAGGACGACATCGGCCCGGTGTCGTCGGCCCGCCGGCTGTTCCGGCTGGCGGACGCGGCGCAGTACCGCGCGAAGGCGCTGCGCGCCGACCGCCCGGTGGTGGCCGGCCGGGAGGGCCCCGACGACCCGGTGGTCCGCCTGGCGGACGAGTCGTCCCCGCTCCCACGACTCCGGGCGGAACGCCGCCGCTTCAGAGGCCGCCACTGGTGAGGCGCCCGCCCCGAACCCCGCCCAGCCGCAGACCCCGAACCCCGACCACCCCCCAAGCCCCGAAACCCGGCCACCCGCAGACCCCAGAACGCGCCCACCCCCGGGTAAGGGTCACCCGCGTCACCCACTAGTGACATCCCCGCATTCAATGCGTACGCTCCTGAATATGGATATGCACACTGTGGTGGTGGGGACGACCGGCGTCACCGCGTCCGACGTCCTCGCCGTGGCCCGCGCCGGCGCCCGGGTCGAACTCTCCGACACCGCGCTGGCCGCCCTCGCCGCGGCCCGGGAGATCGTGGACGCCCTGGCGGCCAAGCCCGAACCCGTCTACGGCGTCAGCACGGGCTTCGGCGCCTTGGCGACCCGGCACATCAGCCCGGAACTCCGCGCCCAGCTACAGCGCAACATCGTCCGCTCGCACGCGGCCGGCATGGGCCCGCGGGTGGAGCGCGAGGTCGTACGGGCGCTGATGTTCCTGCGCCTGAAGACCGTCTGCTCCGGCCACACCGGCGTGCGCCCCGAGGTCGCGCAGACCATGGCCGACATCCTGAACGCCGGCATCACCCCGGTCGTGCACGAGTACGGCTCCCTCGGCTGCTCCGGCGACCTCGCCCCCCTCTCCCACTGCGCCCTCACCCTCATGGGCGAAGGCGAGGCGGAGGGCCCCGACGGCGCCGTCCGCCCGGCCGGCGAACTGCTCGCCGAGCACGGCATCCAGCCCGTCGAGCTGCGCGAGAAGGAGGGCCTGGCCCTCCTCAACGGCACGGACGGCATGCTCGGCATGCTGATCATGGCCTTGGCCGACCTGGACACCCTCTACAAGTCCGCCGACGTCACCGCCGCCCTGTCGCTGGAGGCGCTCCTCGGCTCGGACAAGGTCCTCGCCCCCGAGCTGCACGCCATCCGCCCGCACCCGGGCCAGAGCGCCTCCGCCGCCAACATGCTGGCGGTCCTCAAGGGCTCCGAACTCACCGGCCACCACCAGGACGACGCCCCGCGCGTGCAGGACGCGTACTCGGTGCGCTGCGCCCCGCAGGTGGCCGGCGCCGGCCGGGACACCCTCGCGCACGCCCGGCTCGTGGCGGAGCGCGAACTCGCCGCCGCCGTCGACAACCCGGTCGTGCTGCCCGACGGACGGGTGGAGTCCAACGGTAACTTCCACGGCGCCCCGGTCGCCTACGCCCTGGACTTCCTCGCCATCGCCGCCGCCGACCTCGGCTCCATCGCCGAGCGCCGCACCGACCGGCTGCTCGACAAGAACCGCAGCCACGGCCTGCCGCCGTTCCTCGCCGACGACGCCGGTGTCGACTCGGGCCTGATGATCGCCCAGTACACGCAGGCCGCGCTGGTCAGCGAGATGAAGCGCCTGGCCGTACCGGCCTCCGCGGACTCCATCCCGTCCTCCGCGATGCAGGAGGACCACGTCTCGATGGGCTGGTCGGCGGCGCGCAAGCTGCGCACGGCCGTCGGCAACCTGACCCGGATCGTCGCGATCGAGCTGTACGCCGCCGCCCGCGCCGTGGAGCTGCGCGAGGGGCTGACCCCGGCCCCCGCGACCCGGGCGGTCATCGAGGCCGCGCGGGCGGCGGGCGTGGGCGGCCCCGGCCCGGACCGCTTCCTCGCCCCCGACCTGGCCGCCGCCGACGCCTTCGTGCACGACGGCGGACTGCTCGCGGCGGCCGAGACGGTCACCGGCCCGTTGCGGTGAACGGCCGTCCCCGCCGCGGTGATTCGCGGCGGGGACCCGTGCGCGAAGCGCCGCCCGGAAGGCACCGGCCGATCCGGTCCCCCCGTGACTTTCCCGTGACCCGGGATGTTCACTAACATCGCCTCCACACGGCCAATTCGCCAGTGCCACAAGGGGGATCGATATTCCGTGTCATCCGCTCGCCGTACGCTGCTGACCGCCACCGCCGCGGGCACCCTGCTGGGCGCCCTGTGGTTCGTCCCCTCCGCGAGCGCGACCGGGGACGCGCCGGCGAGAACGGCGGCCGGTCCGGCCTCGGCGGCGCGCGACGCGGAGCGGGGACAGGCCGGGGAACGCACCCTGACCGTGCCCGCAGAGGGCTCGGCCGCCGCAGCCGGCTTCCGGGCAGCGTCCGCCCCGCAGAACGCCACCCCGCACACCGACACCGGGCCCCGTACCGATACCGAGCCACGCACCGGCACCGATACCGAGCCCCGTACCGGCACCGACACCGAGCCCCGTACCGGCACCGACACCGAGCCCCGTACCGGCACCGACACCGAGCCCCGTACCGGCACCGACACCGGGACCCGCACCAGCACCGACGCGGGCACGCAACGGGACACCACCGCCGCCGCCACCACCACTGCCGAGGACGGTCCGCTGCTCGCTGACACGGGCAGCCTCGACACCACCCCGTACGTCGTCGGCGGCACGGCCTTCCTCGCCCTGGGCGCGGGGTTCGTGGTGTACTCGGTGCGCCGCGAGCGCCTCGGCCTCTGAACTCCGCGGCCACCCGGCCGAGTTGCCCGAGACGCGACGAAATGCCGCGTTTCGCACGGAGTTGCGCCAAACCAGCCCCGCCCCGATCCCGCTGTGACAAGAGACACCGCGTGAATTCGCGGCCCCCGGCCGCATCTCTTCGCGCCGCTCGGGAAGGCCCACCGGGAGGGACCGGCGGCCCGCTCCGCCGTCCTCCGCGCACACCGGGCACGACCCCGTCCGGTCGGGCCGGAGGTCTCGGCGAGAATGAGGGGGAGCGGCACGACGCTCAGACCGGTGAGACCCGCGCCCGCCTCCGGTGGACGTGGTGTGTCCCACATCCGCACGCGTTGGGGAACGGGACGAAACGGTCGTAGCGTTGTGGGTTGTTGACGGGGGAAGCAAGGGGTCCTGGGGAATTCGGCGACGATGGAGAAGCGTGTGATGACGAACAGTAGGCGGCGCAGGGCCCTGGCGGCCTCGTCCGCACTGCTCGGCGGTGTACTGGTGCTTTCGGCCTGCTCCGGCAGCAAGGCGGCCGACGGGGGCGGCGACGAGAGCACCTCGCAGGCCAAGTCGGATCAGGCCGCGGCGCAGGAGACGTCCGAGGCACAGATCAAGGTCACACCGGCGGACGGCTCCGACAACGCCTCGATCAACAACGCGGCCGCCGTCACCGTCGCCAAGGGCACCCTGACGGACGTCACGATGACCACGACCGACGGCAAGCCCGTCCAGGGTCAGATATCGGCCGACAAGACGAGCTGGAAGCCCAGCGCCCAGCTCAGCCGCGCCACCACGTACAAGCTCGCCGCGACCGCCACGGACGCCAAGGGCCGCGCCGCCCACGAGAACGCCTCGTTCACCACCGTCGCCCCGGCGCACAGCTTCATCGGTTCCTTCACGCCGGACAACGGCACCACGGTCGGCGTCGGCATGCCCGTGTCGATCAACTTCGACAAGGCGATCACCGACAAGGCGGCCGTCCAGAAGGGCATCACCGTCACCTCCTCCACCGGCCAGCAGGTGGTGGGCCACTGGTTCGGCGCCAACCGCCTGGACTTCCGGCCGCAGAAGTACTGGACGGAGAACTCCACCGTCACGCTGAAGCTCGACCTCGACGGTGTGCAGGGCGCGCAGGGCGTCTACGGCGTCCAGCAGAAGACGGTCACCTTCCGCGTCGGCCGCAACCAGGTCTCCTACGTCGACGCGAAGACCAAGCAGATGAAGGTCACGCAGGACGGCAGGACCGTCAAGACCATCCCGATCTCCGCGGGCTCCCCCGAGCACACCACGTACGAGGGGCAGATGGTGATCTCCGAGAAGTTCACCCAGACCCGGATGAACGGCGCCTCGGTCGGCTTCAAGGACTCCGACGGCAAGGGCGAGTACGACATCAAGGACGTGCCGCACGCCATGCGCCTGACCACGTCCGGCACCTTCATCCACGGCAACTACTGGGGCGCGCCGTCCGTCTTCGGCAGCGCCAACACCAGCCACGGCTGTGTGGGCCTCCAGGACAAGAAGGGCGCGAACGACGCCGGCACGCCGGCCGCGTGGTTCTACCAGCACTCGCTCATCGGTGACGTCGTGGTCGTGCAGAACACCGGCGACAAGACGGTGTCCCCGGACAACGGCCTCAACGGCTGGAACATGAGCTGGTCCCAGTGGACGGCCGGCTCCGCCGTCTGACACCCGCTCAACCAGCTTGCCAATGCCGCCCCTTGAGGGCGGCATCGGCGTTTTCCGGGCCCCGGGCACGCCCCCACGGGCCTCACGGTGACGGCGGGCCGAAGCCTTCTCATCCTCCTCTTATGCCGGGCTTATCGCTTCATCACGGTGCGTCCCTAGCTTTCGGCGCATGTTCTTCACCTACCTGAGGCGCGAACTGCGCCGCCGTAGAAAAGCGGCCCTCGTCGTCGCCTCCGGTCTCGCCCTCGGCATCGCGCTCGTCATCGTGGTCACCTCCGTGTCCAACGGCATGAGCAAGGCCCAGGACAAGGTCCTCCAGTCGCTGTACGGACTGGGCACCGACATGACCGTCACCAAGGCCGCGACGCCGACCTCCGGCGCCTCGCAGCGCCCCCGCTTCCAGTTCGACGCGAAGGGCAACGACGACAAGAAGACCCAGAGCAGCGACCGGGTCCAGGTGCAGGGCTTCACGACGCTGTCCGCCGCGACGGTCACCAAGGTCGCGGGTCAGCAGGGCGTCTCCTCGGCGGTGGGCGGCCTCAGCCTGAACGTGGTGAAGATCAGCGGCCAGTTCACCCGCGGCGAGTTCCAGCAGCAGCGGAGCGGCGGCGAGAGCGGCCGGTTCGGCGGCGGCCAGTCCGCACCGCAGGGCAGCGTCCAGGGCGGCGGCGCCAACTTCGACGTCAACCAGTACAGCGTCTACGGCGCCGACGTGGCCCACCCCGACCTCGGCCCGCTGACCTCCTCGAAGATCACCAGCGGCCGTACCTTCAAGACCACCGAGACGAACGCGAAGGTCGTCGTCGCCGACTCCGCGTACGCCAAGGAGAAGAAGCTCACGACCGGCGGCACGGTCACCATCAAGGACGTCAAGTTCCAGGTGATCGGCATCGCGACCGCCGACAGCGGCGACGCGGCGGCCAACCTCTACATCCCGCTCCAGCAGGCGCAGACGCTCAGCGGCAACAAGGACAAGGTCACCACGATCTACGTCAAGGCGGCCGACTCGCAGAAGATCGACACCGTCAAGGGCGCCATCCAGAAGAACGTCTCCGGCACCACGGTCACCACCTCCGCCGACCTGGCCGACACCGTCTCCGGCTCGCTGTCCACCGCCTCCAGCCTGGCCACCAACGTGGGCAAGTGGCTGTCGATCGCGGTCCTGGTGGCCGCGTTCCTGGTCGCCGGACTGCTGACCTCCTCGGCGGTCTCCCGGCGGGTGCGCGAGTTCGGCACGCTGAAGGCGCTGGGCTGGAAGTCGGGCCGGGTGACCCGGCAGGTGGTCGGCGAGGCCGTCGTCAACGGCCTGGTCGGCGGCGTCCTCGGCATCGCGCTCGGGCTGGCCGGCGCCTACGCGGTGAGCGCGATCAGCCCGACGCTCCAGGCGCAGCTCGGCTCCTCGGGCGGCTCCGCCGGGGGCGGCTTCGGCGGCTCCGCCGGGGGCGGCTTCGGCGGTGGCGGGGGCGGCGGCTTCGGCGGCCCCGGCCGGCAGACGGCCAAGACCCTCGAAGTGGCGCTCACCGCACCGGTCAGCCTCACCACCATCGCCGTCGCGGTCGGCCTCGCGGTGGCCGGCGGCCTGGTCGCGGGCGGGTTCGGCGGCTGGCGGGCCTCGCGCCTGCGCCCGGCCGACGCGCTGCGCCGGGTCGAGTAGCGCGCCCGCCCCCGACCTCCCCCTCTCGCATCCCTCCAGGAGCTGCTTCACCCATGTACGAACTCAGAGGCGTCACCAAGCGCTACACCCGGGGCAAGGAGGCCGTCCTCGCCCTCGACGGCATCGACCTGACCATCGGGGACGGCGACCGGCTGGTCATCCAGGGCCCCACCGGCGGCGGCAAGTCCACGCTGTTGCAGATGCTCGGCGGCCTGGACCGGCCGACCTCCGGCGAGGTCGTCCTGGACGGCACCGACATGGCGAAGCTGTCCGAGGCCAGACTCACCAAGGTGCGCAGCGAGAACATCGGCTTCGTCTTCCAGTCCTTCAACCTGATCCCGACGCTCACCGCGCAGGAGAACGTCGAGACCGCTCTCGTCCCGCTGGGCGTCAAGGCGAAGGAGCGGCGCGAGCGGGCCGCCGAGGCGCTGACATCGGTCGGCCTCGGCGAACGGCTCGGCCACCTGCCCGGCGAGATGTCCGGCGGCCAGCAGCAGCGCGTGGCCATCGCCCGCGCCCTGGTCAAGCAGCCCAAGGTCCTCCTCGCCGACGAGCCCACCGGCAACCTCGACGAGTCCACCCGCGACGAGATCATGGACGTCCTGGAAAGCCTGTGGAAGGAGCACGGCCTGACCTTCGTCATGGTCACCCACGACTCCGCCCTGGCCAAGAAGGCCCCCCGCCTGGCCACGATCCGCAAGGGCCGCATCACGGTGAAGGAGAACGCCCAGGCGTAGCCCGACGGACGCAAGGCGTCGCCGCCCGGCCCGCAGGAACAACGAACCCCCTGCGGGCCGTCACCGACCGCCCGGCGGACCGATCGTTCCTTCGCGATCAGGGGAGGGCGGTACCCGGAGATCATCAGTACGGTCAGCTCCCTGTCCCGGCGCCCAGGTCGAAGCGGCACCAGACCGTCTTGCCGCCCTGCTGCTCCGGCGACCACCAGACAGCCGCTGCCAGTCGCTGCACGATGAGCAGGCCACGACCGTCGTCCGGCAGCACCGCTTCCGACAGTTCTCCCAGCAGTCCCGGCGAGAAGGCCTCTCCCGCCGGGAGCAGCGGGGGCGTCGAGTCCTCGTCGGTCACACCGATGAAAAGCCACTTCGGCCACAGCTTGAACGTCACGTCGACACGGCGGCAGCCGCCGACCACGGCCAGGTGACGATCCGGCACCGCGTGGTTCACCACGTTGCCGACCAGCTCCGAGACGACCAGCCGAGCGTCGTCCACGACCGCGTCAGCGCCCGCTCCCCGGAGGAACACCGCAGTCATCTCACGAGCCGTACGCGCCGTGTTCCTGAACTCGGCGAACAGCGTGAGCGTCAGGAAGTGCCCATCGGCCGACGGGGCCGGCGGTGCGGCGAACCAGTGGGTGTACGCGTCCAGCTCGCCGGCCAACCGCTCAGCCTTGCCCGCATCCATCACGTCCCCTTCCAAGAGCCGAGGCGGCTCGTTCGGCGTCGGTTGCATCACGTACGCCAGTACACGGGCCGACGGGCATGACGAGGAGCGTTCACCAGGGGGTTCACATGAACACGGGCGGAAGCGAAGGGGTTCACCGGTGAACCCCCCGACACCGACCGGACTGTGACACGATGAACACTCGCTGTCATCCTTGGCTGGGCGGGGGGCATGAGCCGAAAGCCGAACGAGCACCTGATCGCAGTGATGTGCGAGGCGAAGGTCTCGAACAAGGGCCTCGCCAAGCGGATGAGAGACGCTTCCGACCAGCAGGGCTTCAGTCTGGGGACGACGCACGTCTCAGTGCAGCGCTGGCGGAACGGTGCGGGCATCCAACCGCAGACAGCAACGATCATGGCAGACGTGCTCAGCGCGAAACTGGGCCGCCGCGTCACGCCGGGCGATCTCGGATTCTTCGACCACACGCCGCCGACCGCCTCGGACCCCGTCGGCTATCCGAACACCCTGCCCGACGTGCTGTCCGTGCTGGACGGACTCGCTCAGGAACGTGCAGAAACGGCCGTCACCCACCGCTGGACCGTGGCGGACGCCGAGCTCACCGCAGCGGTCCTCTCGTGGATGATCGCGCGCCCCGACGGCATCCGAGCCGACCGGTCCACGCAGCAGCGAGTCGGCATGCGCGACGTACGCGCGATCAGAGACGCGGCCGCCACGTTCATGCAACTCGACTTCACATACGGCGGAGGCCACGGCCACCGAGCATTACGTCACTACTTCCGCCACGAAGTACTGCCGCTGTTCAGCGCCGGTTACAGCGACAGAGTGGGCCACGCACTCTTCAGCGCCGCAGCCGAGGTCTCACAACTGCTGGCATGGACCGCGTACGACGTCGGCAACCACCGGCTCGCCCACCGCTACCTCACCGCCACCCTGCGCCTGACCCAGGTCACCGACGACCGCATGTTCGGTGCCCGCATCCTCGGCAACCTCAGCCACCAGGCCAACTACCTCGGCAACCACACACAGGCCACCCAACTCGCCCGCGCCGCCATCGAGGGAGCCAAAGGGCGAGCCACCCCGCGCGCCATGGCCAACTACTGGGCCATGGAAGCCCGCGCCTTGTCCAATACCGGCGACCGACCCGGGGCCGGCCACGCCATGAACCAAGCAGAACGCCACTTCGGCCAGGCCGACACCGCCGACGACCCCGCATGGCTCGGCTACTTCGACGACGGCGAACTCCTCGGCGAGTTCTGCCACTGCTTCCGCGACCTGAAGATGCGCCGCGAAGCTGTCGACCACGCGCAGCGCGCCGTCGACAGCACCAACCCCCAGTACGCCCGCACCCTCGGTTTCTGCCGCATGGTGCTCGCCCAGAGCCAGCTACTGAGCGGCGACCTGGAGGACGCCGTCACCCCAGCCGGCCTCGCCGTGGACGGCGGCGACACCCTCCAGTCCAACCGCTTCCAGCGCTACGTCACCGACTTCCAGGCACAGGTCAGCGCGTACGCGACCCACCCCGTCGTCGTCGCCTTCAACGAGCAGGTCAACGAAGCGCTCGCCCGCCTGGACGACGAAGACGGGTAACGACTACCGCGGCCGCCAGTCACGAGGAGCGTCATCGTGGCGAAGCGCGTCGATGCGCCGGCGGTATTCGTCAGCCGTTTCGTGGTCTTCCTGGATGTTCTGCATGAGCCACGTCGTCATGCCGAACTCCTGAAGCCGACGGAGCGTGTCATAGCCGTGCCAGTCGTACAGATCCCGCCCGTAGGCCCGGACGAAGTCGGCGTACTGCTCGTCGGTCTGCCACCCAAGACTGTGATGCTCCGTGGCCGTGACCATCAAGTCCCACTCGGGGTGATCAAAGCAGAAGGCTTCGAAGTCGATCAGGATGACCTGCCCTTGATCGTCCACCATGAGGTTCTGCACGTGAGCATCACCGTGCACCGGCCCCTGGGGCGTCTCGAACCGCAGCTCCTCGAACTGGTCGCGTAGCTCCCGCCAGCGCTTACGCAGGAAAACCCTGTCGTCCTCCGGGATTGCAGCCCGGCTGATCCGCAGCTCTTGCTTGCCGAAGGGATCGAATGGCGGCAAAGCCAGCCCGGCCGGCAGTGTCATGGAGTGCAGGCCACGCAGGACGCTTCCCAACTCTCCATACGTCGCCTTGCGATCGCCCTCCACGATGAGGTGCCAGAAGGTCACCGGGTGCCCCTCGATCACCAAGGGCTGCTCCAAGTCATCAACGATGCGTGCAGCCGGGAACCCTTCCGCGACAAGCCACCGCGACACGCCCACCTCAGTGCGCGCCTTGGGCAGGTACTCCTCACCGCGAGCAACCCGCACGACCACCGGGGTCGAGGCGAGCCGAAACAGAGCATTCTCCCCGAGGCGGATCAGCTCAGCGTCTCTGTCGTCCAGCCCGGCCGCCCTGCACGCGGCACTCATCACCCGCGCGGCCCCCGCCGACGTGAACCCCTCATCCGACCGAGCAGCGCCAACGGCCATGCCCGTACCAGCTCCCTAGTCGCGCGCGGTCAACCAGCACACGCCCCACGGGCGACCAACCCTGCGTGCACCGGACACGGGCTAGACCGTACCCACTGTCCGACTCCCAGAAGGCCGTCCGCAGGCGGCCGTACGAGGTGCCCTGGTCAAGCAGCCTGAGGTCTCCTTGCCCACGAACCCACGCGGTCCCGAAGCGGACACGGAATGGCCTCGAACCGTCGGGCGTTAAGGAGAATGGGCAGGTATCGGCGGTGTGCGCCGAGCGGCCCGAGTGATCGAGCTGACCGAGACATTGGAGGGTCGCGATGGCTGCGCAGACGCAGAGGGCCGTGCTGGCGGGCGGATGCTTCTGGGGGATGGAGGAGCTGATCCGCAAGCAGCCCGGCGTGACGGCGACCCGGGTCGGCTACACCGGGGGCGACGTGGCGAACGCGACGTACCGCAACCACGGCACGCACGCGGAGGCCGTGGAGATCCTCTTCGACCCCGAGAGGACCGACTACCGCGCGATCCTGGAGTTCTTCTTCCAGATCCACGACCCGAGCACCGAGAACCGCCAGGGCAACGACGTCGGCCTCAGCTACCGCTCGGCGATCTACTACGTGGACGACGAGCAGAAGCGGATCGCCGAGGACACGATCGCGGACGTGGACGCCTCCGGGCTGTGGCCGGGCAAGGTCGTCACCGAGGTGGAGCCGGTCGGCCCCTTCTGGGAGGCCGAGCCCGAGCACCAGGACTACCTGCAGCGCTACCCGAACGGCTACACCTGCCACTTCCCCCGTCCAGGATGGCGGCTGCCCGTCCGCACGGAGGGCTGACCCCGACGCGCCCCGGCCGGCCGCCCCCGACCCCGGTCAGTGCGGCAGGGTCGCCGGGCTGCCGCCGTTCGCCTCGTAGCCGGCTACCGCCAGGGCGCGGTAGACGGCGAACTCCGCCGCCGGGTCCGCGGACAGCGTCCACGGCAGGGCGCCCACATGGCCGTCGACGTGTATGAGCTGGCTCATGGCCTCCGCCCAGCGCTCGGAGCGGACCAGGAAGAAGATCAGCAGGTGGCGTGCGTGCGCCGTCATCGGGTCGCCGGGGCGCGCCGCCTCCACCGCGAACAGCGCGCCGTGCACCGCCTTGGTGACGACCTCGCTCTGGTAGAAGCCGCGGACCAGGTTCACCTCCGGGAGGTGTTCGAAGACCGCGAACAGCGGCAGCGCCGCCAGCAGCGAGCCCCTGGGCGCGCGGCCCGCCGCCGCTTCCGCGAAGGCCGTGGCCAGCTCGCGCGAGCCGTGCCACTTCTCGCACCAGTAGTGCAGGGCCGCCAGATGCGCGCCCATGTGGGCCGGCGACCGGTCGACGATCTTCAGCCACAACTGCTCGAACTCCGGCTGGGCGTACCCGAGGCCGCGGGCCACCGCCAGCTCGACGATGTACGGGACCGGGTCGCCGGGCGCCAGCAGTGCGGCCTGCCCGCAGGTCTCCCTGGCCTCCTCCATGATGATCCGGAACTCGTCCGTGCCCGGCGTCGAGGTGCGCCACGCCTGCTGCACCAGGAACTCGGCGTGCACGGCCGCGCCGCCCGCGTCCTTGGGCGCCTCGGCCCGCCACACCCGCAGCCACTGGCCGCCGGGCGTCTCGTGCACCCCGCCCGGCCGCTGCTGCAACTCCAGCGCCGCGGCGCCGGCGAACGCCTGCACGCGCTGCCAGCGCAGCTCTCCCTCGCTCTCGGTGCCGGCCAGCAGTTGCGCGGCCGCGCGGTAGTCCTGGGTGCGCTGCACCAGGTCGAGCACGTCCAGCAGATCCTGGTCGGGACCGGGCATGCGGACGTCCAGCTCCTCCTCGGGCGCGAATCCGTAGTGAGCCGGGTCCGCGGCGTCCGGGTGCCCGGGCGGCACCTGCTCGATGGCGCCGCGCCTGCGCCGCATGAACGGAAGCAGCACGACGCCCAGCATGACCAGCGCCATCAGGACCCACAGAATCTCCATGCCCCCAGCGAACCAGACCGCGCCGACAATTGGCCAACCTGCGCCCGGACCTGTGGATAACTCCGCCGAGCCCGCCTCGTACCCCTGACCGGACCCGGCCTCGTACCGGACCGACCCGCCTCGCACCCCGAACCGACCCGCCCCGCACGCCGGACCCTCGGCCCGCGCGCCCGGCGGCCCGGCCCCCGGCCGGACCCCGTCCGGCCCGCCGACCCGCACCGGTCGTCCCGGCGCACTACGCTCGGGCGCATGAGTGACAGGCACATCAGTGAGCACTTCGAGACTCTCGCGATCCACGCGGGCAACACCGCGGACCCCCTGACCGGCGCGGTCGTCCCGCCGATCTACCAGGTCTCGACCTACAAGCAGGACGGCGTGGGCGGTCTGCGCGGCGGCTACGAGTACAGCCGCAGCGCCAACCCGACCCGGACCGCCCTGGAAGAGAACCTCGCCGCCCTGGAGGGCGGCCGCCGCGGCCTCGCGTTCGCGTCCGGACTGGCGGCCGAGGACTGCCTGTTGCGTACGCTGCTCGCCCCCGGCGACCACGTCGTCATCCCCAACGACGCCTACGGCGGCACCTTCCGCCTGTTCGCCAAGGTCGTCTCCCGCTGGGGTGTGGAGTGGTCGGTCGCCGACACCAGCGACCCGGCCGCCGTACGGGCCGCGCTGACGCCGAAGACCAAGGTGGTGTGGGTGGAGACCCCCTCCAACCCGCTGCTCGGCATCACCGACATCGCCGCCGTCGCCCAGGTCGCCCGGGACGCCGGCGCCCGCCTCGTCGTCGACAACACCTTCGCCACCCCCTACCTCCAGCAGCCGCTCTCCCTCGGCGCGGACGTGGTCGTGCACTCGCTGACCAAGTACATGGGCGGCCACTCCGACGTCGTCGGCGGCGCGCTGATCACCGGCGACGCGGCCCTCGGCGAGGAGCTGGCGTACCACCAGAACGCCATGGGCGCGGTCGCGGGACCGTTCGACTCCTGGCTGGTGCTGCGCGGCACCAAGACGCTCGCGGTGCGCATGGACCGGCACAGCGACAACGCCACGAAGATCGCCGACATGCTCTCCCGGCACGCGCGCGTGACGAGCGTGCTGTACCCGGGCCTGCCCGAGCACCCCGGTCACGAGGTCGCCGCCAAGCAGATGAAGGCGTTCGGCGGCATGATCTCCTTCCGGGTCGAGGGCGGCGAGGAAGCGGCCGTCGAGGTCTGCGACCGTGCCAAGGTCTTCACGCTCGGCGAGTCCCTGGGCGGCGTCGAGTCCCTGATCGAGCACCCCGGCCGCATGACGCACGCCTCCACCGCGGGCTCCGCCCTGGAGGTGCCGGCCGACCTCGTGCGGCTGTCCGTCGGCATCGAGAACGTCGACGACCTGCTGGAGGACCTGAAGCAGGCCCTCGGCGGCTGACCGCCGCGGCCCACGGCCCCGGTCTCGCCGCCTGGCGGGCGCCGGGCTCACCGGTCGCGCACGGGTGGAGTCGTCCGCGACGGCGGCTCCGCCCGGGGTCCCGCCGTCGACGCCCACACCGAGAACGCGACCACCGCGGCCAGCAGCGCCAGCCACAGGACGCGGCGGACGGCCGCCCGGCGGCGCAGCGTCCGGCTTCCCCGGCGCACCGCGTCGGCGCACAGCCCGGCGGGCATCTCGGGCCGCGCCTGCTCCTGAAGGCGCCGTACGACCCTCTCGCGTGCCGTCCTGTTCACCGCCGGCCTCCGCTCACCGGACGAGGGCGGCGACCGCGCGGTCGTACAGGACGTGGACGCGCTGAGCGGGCAGTCCGAGCAGGGCCGCCGTCTGTTCCTCGGCGACCCCCTCGTACAGCGCCAGGACGACGACCAGCCGTTCCCGGGGCGGGAGGACGGCCAGGGCGCCGTGCAGCGGAGGGCGGGCGCGCGGCAGCGGCGGGGTGTGTCCGCGCCAGGTCTCGCGGGCGAAGCGGGTGGCGATACGGCGGCGGACGTGGTCGTACGGGTCGTCGTCGCGCAGCCGGCCCCAGGAGGCGTACGTGTGCGCGAGGGCCCGGGTCAGCAGGCGCCGGGCGCGCGGGTTGTCGTCCGGGGCCTCCGCGGTCAGCAGGGTCGCGGTGTGCAGCAGCCGGCCGCCGGCGCCCGCGACGAACGACTCGAAGTCCCGGGCCCGGTCGGCTCCGGCCCATGCCTGCCATTCTCGCACCGCGCCTCCCGCGAAGGGCGATCTTGAGGGAGCGGGTCCCGGTCCGCCCGCGCGGCCGGAGCCGTGCGCGGCCGACGGGGCCCGGTCTCATATCAGGCCAGGGGCGGGCCGCCGGTCAAGAGGCGCGGGCGGTCCGGATGCGCGGGCGCACCAGATGTGGGGGTGGTCCAGACGTGCGGGTGGTCCGGAGGTGCGGGTGATCCAGATGTGCGGGTGGTCCAGACGTGCGGGTGGTCCGGGGGTGCGGGTGGTCCGGAGGTGCAGGCGGGTCAGGCCGTCCGGCCGGGCTCCGCCGCCGGGGCCGCCTCCGCCGGGGCCGCGCCCGGGGAGGTCTGGCGGGTGGAGAGCGCGTGGTTGAAGCGGGTCAGCAGCGAGCAGAAGACCTCGCGCTCCTCCGGCGCCCAGTCGTGGGTCAGTTCGGCCATCAGCCGGCGCCTGGAGGAGCGCACCTCGGCCAGCCGCGCCAGCCCGCGCGAGGACAGCTGCAGCACCACGGCGCGCCCGTCCTCGGGATGCGAGGTGCGCTTGACGAGCCCGGTGTCGACGAGCGGAGCCACCTGCCGGGTGACCGTGGAGGAGTCGATGCCCATGCTCGCGGCGAGCGCCTTGACGCCCATCGGGCCCTCCTGGTCGAGCCGGTTGAGCAGCAGGTACGCGGCACGGTCCATGGAGTTGCGCACCTGCGCCACACCGCCGAGCCGGGTCTGTTCCGCGCGGCGGGCGAACAGGGCCACCTCGTGCTGGAGCGCGTCGAGGAGACCGGTGTCACCGACGGTCGTCATGTCCATCGACATTTCAGGTGTTGTGGGCATGGCCGGACGCTCACTTCTGAAGGGCTGCTGGTTGGGGGACAGGGTACGCGGCCCGGCGGCGCGTCGTACCGGCGCTGCGCGAACCGGTCCCAGAGGTTGGTCACACCGGATGCGAACGCCCGTGGACTGCGACACTTGAGGGATGAACCACCGCACGGCCGGCTCCTTTCCCTCCGTCACCCTGGACGACGTGCGCGGCGCCCGGAAGATGCTGTCGGGGGTGGCGCGGGTGACCGCGATGGAGACCAGCAGGCACCTGTCCGAGCTGGTGGGCGCGCCGGTGCTCCTCAAGTGCGAGAACCTCCAGCGGACGGGCTCGTTCAAGCTGCGCGGCGCCTACGTCCGCATCGCCGGGCTGCTGCCCGAGGAGCGCGCCGCGGGTGTGGTGGCGGCCAGCGCGGGCAACCACGCGCAGGGCGTCGCGCTCGCGTCGTCGCTGCTCGGCGTGCACGCCACGGTGTTCATGCCCCAGGGCGCCCCGCTGCCGAAGATCAGCGCCACCGAGGACTACGGCGCTCAGGTGCGGCTGCACGGGCAGGTGGTCGACGAGACGCTGGCCGCCGCCCAGGAGTACGCGGCCGAGACCGGCGCGGTGTTCATCCACCCGTTCGACCACCCCGACGTGATCGCGGGCCAGGGCACGGTCGGGCTGGAGATCCTGGAGCAGTGCCCGCAGGTGCGCACGATCGTCGTCGGCATGGGCGGCGGCGGGCTCGCGGCCGGTATCGCGGTCGCGGTGAAGGAGCTGCGGCCCGACGTGCGGATCATCGGCGTGCAGGCGGCCGGGTCGGCGGCGTACCCGCCCTCGCTGGCGGCCGGCCGTCCGGTGGCCCTGGAGCACCCGGCGACGATGGCCGACGGCATCCGGGTGGGCCGGCCGGGCGACGTGCCGTTCGCGCTCGTGGACGAACTGGTGGACGAGGTGCGCACGGTCGGCGAGGACGCGCTGTCCGCGGCGCTGCTGCTGTGCCTGGAGCGGGCGAAGCTGGTCGTCGAACCGGCGGGGGCGAGTCCGGTCGCCGCGCTGCTGGGCGGGACCGGCGACATCGAGGGCCCGGTGGTGGCGGTGCTGTCCGGCGGCAACGTCGATCCGGTGCTGCTCCAGCGCGTGCTGCGGTACGGCATGGCCGCGCAGGGCCGCTATCTGGCCGTCCGCCTGCGCCTGACGGACCGGCCGGGGGCGCTGGCCACGCTGCTCGGGGTGCTGTCGGCGGCCGATGCCAACGTCCTGGACGTGAGCCATGTCCGCACCGATCCGCGGCTCGAGCTCGCCGAGGCGGAGGTGGAACTGCACCTGGAGACGAAGGGGCCGGCGCACTGCGCCGAACTCGGCCGGGTGCTGCGCGAGGCCGGATACACCGTCATCGACTGACGCGGCCCCGGCCCCCCGGACCCCCGGGCCCCCGGACCCCCGAACCCCCGGGCCGTCGGAAACTCGCAGGCCGTCGGAAACTCGCAGGTCGGAAGCGTGCTTGTCACTCGTTCGGGAAAAACCGTCGACCGACGCGATACATCGCGTTATGGTGTGACGCGTGGCCAAGCCGCCGGTCGAACCGTAGAGCAATTGACGGAGAATCCCGGCGGAATCGGGCCGTGAAACTTAGGCTTTTCCGACAATCCCCGACGACGTGGAGACTCACATGCCAGGCGCCATCTACGCCGAGGGCCTCGTGAAGACCTTCGGTGACGTAAGGGCTCTGGACGGCGTCGACCTCGACGTCCCCGAGGGCACGGTGCTCGGACTGCTCGGGCCGAACGGCGCGGGCAAGACCACCGCCGTCCGCTGTCTGACCACTCTGCTGCGACCCGACAGCGGCAAGGCCGTCGTCGCGGGCATCGACGTGCTCGCGCGGCCCAACGAAGTGCGCCGCTCCATCGGCCTGTCGGGCCAGTTCGCCGCGGTCGACGAGTATCTGACCGGCCGCGAGAACCTCCAGATGGTCGGCCGCCTCTACCAGATGCGGACCAAGGCGGCGAAGGTCCGGGCCCAGGAACTGCTGGAGCAGTTCCACCTCGCCGACGCCGCCGACCGCACCGCGAAGACCTACTCCGGAGGCATGCGCCGCCGGCTCGACCTGGCCGCGGCGCTCGTCGTCGCCCCGCCGGTGATGTTCATGGACGAGCCGACGACCGGACTCGACCCCCGCAACCGCCAGCAGCTGTGGGAGGTCATCAAACAGCTCGTCTCCGACGGCACCACCCTGCTGCTGACCACGCAGTACCTGGAGGAGGCCGACCACCTCGCACACGAGATAGCGGTCGTCGACCACGGCCGGGTCATCGCGCGCGGCACCTCCGACCAGCTCAAGGCCCGCACCGGCGGCGAGCGCGTCGAGGTCGTGGTCCACGCGCGCCCGCACATCGCCACCGCGTCGGAGGTGCTGCGCGGCTTCGGCACAGGCGAGATCACCGTCGAGGAGCACACCCGCAAACTCACCGTGCCCGTCACCGGCGGCGCCAGACTGCTGGCCGAGGTCATCCGCGAGCTGGACGCCCGCGGCATCGAGATCGACGACATCGGACTGCGCCGCCCCACCCTCGACGACGTGTTCCTCTCCCTGACCGGCCACACGGCCGAGGACGGGGGCGGGGGCGGGGGCGGGGGAAAGGGCGAGGGCGGCGGCGGACCCGGCACGGCCACCGGCACCGGCGCCGAGGACCGCGGCCGCAGCAAGGAGACCGTCCAGTGAGCGCCACCGGTGACACCGCGCGCACCAGCCCCTCGGGCAACGCGCTGATCCAGTCCGTCCGCGACTCCCTCGTCGTCGCCCAGCGCAACCTGATCCGCATGACCCGGATCCCCGAGGTGGTGATCTTCGGGCTGATCCAGCCGATCATGTTCGTGGTGCTGTTCACCTACGTGTTCGGCGGCTCCATGCAGATCGGCGGCACCACCGACCCCGACACCTACAAGAACTTCCTGATGGCCGGCATCTTCGCGCAGACCGTCACGTTCGCCACCGCCGGCTCCGGCGCCGGCATCGCCGACGACATGCACAAGGGCCTCATCGACCGCTTCCGCTCGCTGCCCATGGCCCGCGGGGCGGTGCTCACCGGCCGCACCTTCGCCGACCTGGTGCAGACGGCGCTGACCCTGCTCGTCCTCGCCGTAGTCGCGCTGCTGGTCGGCTGGCGGGTCGGCTCGGACGGGGACAGCGGCGCCGGCCGGGTGATCGCCGGGTTCGCCCTGCTGCTCCTGCTCGGCTACGCCTTCACCTGGATCGGCGCCCTGATCGGGCTGTCGGTGCGCACCCCCGAGGCGGCCACCTCCGGGGGACTGGTCTGGCTGTTCCCGGTGACGTTCATATCGAACGCGTTCGTGGACTCCGGCCGCATGACGCCGTGGCTGCGGCACATCGCCGAGTGGAACCCGTTCAGCGCCACCGTCCAGGCGTGCAGGGTCCTGTTCGGCAACCCCGGCCAGTCGCACTCGTCCGCCTGGCCCATGCAGCACCCGGTCTGGGCCTCACTGATCTACTCGGTCCTGATCATCCTGGTCTTCCGCACGCTCGCCGTACGCAAGTACCGCTCCGCCACGGCGTAAGGCGTCCCGGCCCGGGCCCCGCCACGGGCGGGACCCGGCCCCGGGTACGACGAAGCCCCCGGCGGCTCACCGCGAGCGCCGGGGGCTCCCTCAGGGATGTGTACGGGGCCTCAGCCGTTGTACGGCTCGGCCTTCAGGATCGTCACCGAGGCCTTCTTGCCGTTCGGCAGCTCGTACTCGGCGTCCTCGCCGACCTTGTGGCCGATCACGCCGGAGCCCAGCGGCGACTGGGGCGAGTAGGTCTCGACGTCGGAACTGGCGTACTCGCGCGAGGCCAGCAGGAAGGTGAGCGTGTCGTCCTCGTCACCGTCGAAGGCGATCGTCACGACCATGCCCGGTGCGACCGCGCCGTCCGTGGAGACCGGAGCCTCACCGACCTTGGCGTTCTCCAGAAGCTGGGTCAGCTGGCGCACACGGAGCTCCTGCTTGCCCTGCTCCTCCTTGGCCGCGTGGTACCCGCCGTTCTCGCGCAGGTCGCCCTCCTCGCGCGCGGCCGCGATCTTGGCGGCGATCTCCGTGCGCGCAGGACCAGTAAGGTACTCAAGCTCGTCCTTGAGCTTGTTGTACGCCTCCTGGGTCAGCCAGGTGACGTTCTCGCTGGTCTGGGTCACAGGTGCTCCTCGTCGGTACTGGGGATACAAAGCATCGCCCTACCCCGAAGCATGTTCCCTCTTGGATGGGCGAAACCACGAGCCTAACAATTCAGCGGCCAAAGGGGGAGGACATAAGCCATGTACGTCACGTCAACGCTGGTCAGCGCCTACCTATTCCGCAGGACGCCCCAGCTCGGCGGCGTCGTCAGTCGGCGTGGCAGCCCAGCAGCTCGCCCGTCGTGCCCCGGGACGTCGTCCGCAGCGTGACGACCTTGTCGACCTGCTTGGCGTGCTCGTCGAAGCGGAAGTCGGCCCGGCCGACCTCGGCGCCGTCGGCCGACTGCGAGCGCACCGTGCAGTAGCCGCGGGCGCCGGCGTCCTTGTGGACCTCCAGGTGGACCTGCACCGAGGCCTCCGAGGTCTGGAAGGAGACGACCTGCGCGCTGATCTCGCTCTTGGCCACGTAGTGATAGGCGAAGTAGCCGATCAGGGCCAGCACGACCGCGCCCAGGACGGCGGCCGCGATCCTGAGCTTGCGGTCGGCACGCTCGTCCGAGGAACGGCCGTAGCGGCCCTCGGGCAGCCGGGTGCTCGCCGTACTCATGATCGTCCTCTCGGCAGGGGCGGGACGGACGTCCCGCGAGGAGCCTCCGAAGCCGTACTCCGGAATTATTCGCCCCCTGATTCGGTCACTATAGAAGCCCCGGCCCGCCGTGCGACCGCCGCCCCGGAGCGAGGAACCACCCGGGGCGGCACCCGTTGACCGCCCGCCGAGCGCGGGCACCGACTTGACCTTGAGGACTGAGCCTTGACTGACCAGCTGCGACTGATGGCCGTGCACGCGCACCCCGACGACGAGTCGAGCAAGGGCGCGGCCACCATGGCGAAGTACGTGTCCGAGGGGGTGGACGTGCTGGTCGTGACCTGCACGGGCGGCGAGCGCGGCTCCATCCTCAACCCCAAGCTCCAGGGCGACAAGTACATCGAGGAGAACATCCATGAGGTGCGCCGCAAGGAGATGGACGAGGCGCGGGAGATCCTCGGCGTGGGGCAGGACTGGCTCGGCTTCGTCGACTCCGGGCTGCCCGAGGGCGACCCGCTGCCGCCGCTGCCGGACGGCTGCTTCGCCCTGGAGGACGTCGACAAGGCGGCCGGCGAGCTGGTGCGCCGGATCCGCGCCTTCCGTCCCCAGGTGATCACCACCTACGACGAGAACGGCGGCTACCCGCACCCCGACCACATCATGACGCACAAGATTTCGATGGTGGCGTTCGAGGGCGCGGCGGACACCGAGAAGTACCCGGAGAGCGAGTACGGGCCCGCGCACCGGCCGCTGAAGCTGTACTACAACCAGGGCTTCAACCGGCTGCGCACCGAGGCGCTGCACAACGCGCTGCTGGCCCGCGGCATGGAGTCCCCCTACGGGGAGTGGCTGGAGCGCTGGGAGAAGTCCGGTCACAAGGAGCGCACGCTCACCACGCACGTGCCGTGCGCCGACTTCTTCGAGATCCGCGACAAGGCGCTGATCGCCCACGCCACGCAGATCGACCCCGACGGGGGCTGGTTCCGGGTGCCGATGGAGGTCCAGAAGGAGGTCTGGCCCACGGAGGAGTACGAGCTGGCGAAGTCCCTCGTGGACACCTCGCTCCCCGAGGACGACCTCTTTGCGGGCGTCCGGCAGCTCTGAGGGACAATGTCTGACATGAGCGCAAGCGCGAGCCTGGCAACGACGCATCTGGTCACCCTGGCGGAGTTCGACAAGAACAAGGTCACCCCCGGCGTCCTCGGCTTCATCGTCTTCGCGGCGATGGCCCTGGCGGTGTGGGTCCTGATGAAGTCCATGAACCGCCACATGGGCAAGGTCGACTTCAAGGAGGCCTCGGACCCCGAGGGGAACACGCCCAAGGGCGCCTCCGGATCGGGCGGGCCCCACCCCTCCAAGGGCTGAGCCCGGCCCGCCCGGGGCCCCGCGAGGCCGGGCGCCCGCCCGCCGACCGCCTCCCGGCCCGGTGCCCCTGGCCCGTCACCTCCGGCCTGGCGCCTCCGGCCCGGTGTCGCGTCACCGCCGGTGGGCGCAGTCGTGCTGCCCTCAACCAAGGCACCGGGCGCCCGCCTCACCCCGCCTCGCCGGTCTCCACCCCGCCGGCCTCCACCCCCATCACCTCGCGGGCGTGCCGGTCCGGGACCATGCCCAGGCGCCAGGCCTGCCAGCCCGCGTCCAGGTCCACGCCGCGCTCCAGGAGGAGCCGGTAGGCGTCCACGTAGGGGTCCAGCTTTCCGTCCCGCAGCGGATGGGCGGACCGGGCCAGCGCCGACAGTTCCTCCTGGGCCACCGCCGTGCCGATCTCCACCCCGCCCGGCGCCGCGAACGGCAGCAGGGTGCCGCGCAGGAACCGCGCCCAGTCCGCCCCGCGGGCGTCGCCGTACGAGGTGAACAGGGTCAGCGCCTCGTCGCACAGGGCCAGGGCCTGCGGGGTGCGGGCGTTGCCCGCGTCGACCACGGCCAGCTCCAGACAGGTCCACGCCTCACCGTGCGCGACCCCGATGCGCTGGAAGTCGGCGCGCGCGTCCACCAGCAGCTGCCGGGCGAAACCGGAGTTGCGCAGCGAGCCGGTGCGGGCCGCCCGCTGGTCGCGGGTCACCCGCGCCGAGTGGTGCCGGGCGCAGGCCAGCCCGTAGACGTCGCGCATCCGGGAGAACATCGTGCGGGACCGCTCCAGCTCCCGCACCGCCTCGTCCAGGTCGCCGGTCTCCTCCAGCGCCTGCCCCAGGTAGTACAGCGTGTACGCCTCGCCGCGCGCGTCCTCGTTGTCGCGGTGCCGGACGGCCGCCCGGCGCAGCTCGGCCACCGCCTCGGCGGTGTCGCCGGCCACCAGCCGGGCCCGCGCCAGCTGGGTGAGCGCCCACGCCTCGCCCCGGGCGTCGCGGGTACGGCCGTAGCGCTCCAGAGCCTGGCGCAGGTCGTCCCGGGCGCGCGGCACGTCGCCCTGGCGCAGCGCCAGCTGGCCCAGCTGGAAGTGCGCCCACGCCTCCCCGTGCACCGAGTCGCCCTCGCGGTGCAGCACCAGCGAACGCGTCAGCAGGTCCAGCGCCTCGGCGAGGTGGCCCCGGTCGCGTTCCACCGCGGCCAGCGCGTGCATCGTCCAGGCCCGGTCGATCGCCAGTTCGGGCACCGACTGGAGCGCCAGCGCCTCGCGCAGCCGGGCCGCCGCCTCCGTCAGGTTGCCCTGGTGGTGCAGGGTGATGCCGAGCGAGTTCAGCGCACGGGCCGCGCCCGCGTCGTGGTGGGCCTCGCGGTACAGGTCGACGACGGAGGTCAGGGTGGCGCGGGCCTGGTCCAGCTCACCGAGCTGCCGGGCCGCGATGCCGGTGCGCCACTGCACCGAGCGGACCAGCAGCCCCTGGTCGACGGCCTGGGTCAGCTCGCTGATCTCACCGAGCCGGTACAGGTCGCCGCGCAGCAGGCAGTAGTCGCACAGCGCGCCGAGCAGGTCGAGCACGGCCGCCTGGTCGACGCCCTCGGCGTGCCGGAGCGCGGCCGTGATGAAGCTGGACTCGTCGTCCAGCCAGCGCAGCGCCTCGTCCAGGGACGTGAAACCGTGCGGGCTGAAGTGGTCGGAGCGGGTGGAGTTGTTGCCGTCGACCAGCCGCAGCACCGAGTCGGCCAGCTCGGCGTAGTTGCGGATCAGCCGTTCCTGCGCGGCGGTGCGCTCGGCGGGTTCCTCCTCGTCCAGCAGCCGGGCGTGGGCGAAGGCGCGCACCAGGTCGTGCAGCCGGTAGCGGCTGCCGCGCACGTGGTCGATCAGGCCCGCGCGGGCGAGGGCGGCCAGGTGCCGGGTGGCCTCCGTCTCGTCGGTGCCCGCCAGCGCGGCCGCCGCGGCGGCGCCCAGCGAGGCGCGGCCGGCCAGGGCGAGCCGGCGCAGCAGCCGCCGGGCCGGTTCCGGCTGGTCGGTGTAGCGCAGCCACAGCGCCCGCTCCACCGGCTCCACCGGGCCGTACGCCCCGAGGTCGGCGGCGAGCCGGCGCGGTGAGCGGGGGCCGAGGGCGGAGCCGGCGACGCGCAGCGCCAGCGGCAGCCCGCCGCACAGCCGGCGGATCACCTCGGCGGAGTCGGCGTCGTACGGGCCCGAGCTGTCCTCGGCGGCGGCGCCCAGCAACTCCTCCGCGCCCGCCTCGTCGAGCGGCTCGACGGGCAGCTGGTGCACCCAGGCGGACAGGTCGGCGGGCAGGTCGAGCGGCTTGCGGGCGGTGACCAGGACGAGGCTGTCGGAGCGTTCGGGGACCAGGGCGCGGACCTGGCCGGCGTCCGAGGCGTCGTCCAGGACGATGGTGACCGGCACTCCCGTCACCTGCTGTTCGTACAGTTCGCCGAGCCGCTTGACCTGCTGGTCGGGGGAGGAGCGGTCGCGGAAGAGGAGCTGCTCGCGGGGCGCGCCGAGCCGGTTGAGCAGGTGCAGCAGGGCGTCCCGGGTGGGCAGCGGCGGCTCCTCCGGGTTGTCGCCGCGCAGGTCGACGACGACGGCGCCCCGGAACTGGTCCTTCAGGTCGTGCGCCGCGCGCACGGCGAGGGTGGTGCGGCCGGCGCCGGGCGCACCGTGCAGCACGACGACCGTGGGGCGGGTCTCGCTGCTGGCGCGGGCCGCCTGCACCCACTGCCGGATCTGCGCCACTTCCCGCCGCCGGCCCGCGAACGCGCCCGCCGGTTCGGGCAGTTGACCGAAGGACTGCTCCAGCACGCTGCGCCTGCGGGCCGCCGCGCTCTTGTCGGCGCCGCGCAGCCGGGGCGCGGCCTTCTTCGGCGTGGTGGCGGCGGTGAGGACGCGCTGCTGGTCCAGGAACGGGCGGATGCCGCGCACCTCCAGCGCGGTGAGCCACTGCAACCGCAGCTGCTCCGGGCCGCCGGGCTGGCCGGCCGCGCCCGCCCGGTGGTGGGCGGCGGGCAGATGCGCGGCGGTCACCTTGACGACGGTGGCGGCGGCGCCGGCCGCGCCGGCGGCCAGTCCCGCGCCGACGGCGGTGCCCGCGCCGGCGCCCAGCGCGAGGTCGGCGACGGCCGCGGCGACGGCGGCGACGCCCGCGACCAGCAGCGGAGTGCCCGCGCCCTCGCGCGCGTAGCGCTGCGCGAAGGTCTGCGTCCCGGCCGCCGCCTCGTCCAGGGCGCGGGTGTAGGCCGCGTACTCCTCGGCGGCCGGCCCGGCGAGGGCGTCCAGCGCGTCGCGCGCCCGGGACAGCAGCACCGCGCCGTCCACCCGGCCGCCCGAGCGCCGCACCTCCTCCGCCACGGCCGTGCCCAGCAGCCGCTCGGCGTCCGCCCGATGACCGTCCCGCATGTCCCGTCCCCCTCCGGCGGCAACTCTTGTGCGTCACAGTGTCCTTCGCGGCGCACGTGAGCGCGAGGGTGCGACGATCACGGGTCGGCCCGGGACGTGGCCGCAGGCCGCGCGGGAAGCTGGGCGGTTACGGTCCGTGCCTGGTCGGGGCGGGTGAGGCAGGACGTGGAGGACATGCCGAACCGACTGGCCCACGAGATATCCCCATGTCCCCCAGAGCACGTGCCGGCCAGTCACCGAGGCCACCGGCATGGCACGCCCAGGGTCTGCTGGGACGCATTCTGGAGCCGTGCGCGATTCCTGGACGGCATAGGGAAGACGGTCAGTCGTCCCATTCATCGAGGTACCCGGATGTGATGTACCAGGGACTCGCTGCCAGGGCCCGGTAGAGGGCCGCCTGCCAGGAGTTGCGGGTTCCGTAGCTCGCGGCCCGGTGCTGCATCTCGTCGAGCACGGCCCGGTACGGCTTGCCTCGCAGATAGTCGTTGAGCGCGGCCAGCTCGGTGCCCACCTGGGCGGCATAGAGCCTGGCGAGGTTGCAGGTGGTGAAGTGTCGCTGGACGCGCGCCGTCAAGGTCGCCGACCAGTCGGGGTGCGGGGAAACGAAGAAGACGGCGCCTGGCTCCGGTGGTGTGGTCAGACGGGCGGCCAGCCACACGTGGTCGGTGACATCGTCGAAATAGGGATGGAGCGTCTGCTCCTCGGCCGTGGCCGGTGCCGCTTCGCCTCTGGCCTTGTTGCAGGGCAGGCACGCGGGAACGAGGTTGGCCGGGGTGACCGCGAGCAGCGGGTAGGCGACCTTGGGGAGCTGGTGGTCGATGGTGTCGGCGAACCCGTGTCCGCACAGGGGGCAGAGTCCACGATGGGCGCGTTTGAGCAGCTGGTCGTAGATCTCCCGGCCGGCGCTTCCTTTGCGCGCCATGCGGCTGGTGTAGCAGCCGGTGAGCTTCTTGTTGTCACCCTTGGCCGTATCGGCGCCGTCGGGCTGATCCCGCAGGTGGCTCAGGGTGTGGAGCGACGCGGTGGTGGCGGCCGTCTCGTACTCGTCGGCCGCGTCGGCGACGGCGTCTTCCAGCTGTTCCAGGCGGGCTTTGACCTTCGTTGGGCGGGTGTTCGAGATGCAGGTCGAGTAGACGTCGCGAACGTCGAGGTCGGGGCGTGGGAGCGGCCACATCAGGACAGTCCCTCCGGTGCCCAGGCGTCGTCGCCGAGGTCGCGGAGCGCGATCAGGGAGCGGGCGATGATGCGCGCTTCGCCGCCGAGCCGGCCGCCGAACCGGGCCAGGATGCCGTCGAAGGACTCCCCGTCGTCGACGAGGCGTTTCAGTTCGGCGTGGAAACCGGAGGCGGTGACCTCCAGGCCGAAGACTTCGCGGGTGAGGACGCCGACGTTCTCCCCGAATGTCTCCGTCTCCGGGCGGTCGGCGACCACGTGGTCGCCGTAACGGCGCAGCTTCCACACGCAGTCCGCGGGGACTTCCTGCAGGACCACCGGTGAGTGGGTCGCGATGAGCGCCAGCCCGTTGCGATTGGATATGAGGCTGGACAGCACCCGGACCAGGGCCGACAGCAGAGGCGGATGCAGGTGGGTCTCCGGCTCGTCGATGATGACGAGGGTGCGCTCGCCGACATGCTCGACCAGCCGGGTCACTGTCAGCAGCACGACCTTGTGGCCGGAGCTGAGGGAGGCGAACAGCTTGCGGGCCTTCGCCCGGCGGCTGTTGGGGCTGCGCGTGGCCTGGAAGTCCTCCAGCCAGTCCTCGGCCAGCAGTCCACTGCCGGCGTATGTCAGCGTCCGCAAGGCGCTGATCCAGCGGTACGCCTGCTCGCCGGTCAGGCACGCCTCGACGCTCTCGGCGAAGTCCCGTCTCAGCTGCCACTGGGACTTGAAGCGCGGCGCACGTGAGCCATTCGATGGCATGCGCAGGCCGACGTGGGTGGTGGGGAAGGACTCGTCGTGCGGGAGGAAGGGCAGGTCGTCGAACGCGCTGAAGGAAACACTGACGAGGTTGCCGAAGGAACGGCGTCGGCCTCGGCTGTCCTCGATGATGCGGCCGACCTCCGCGGGATCGGCCTCCGGGTCGGAGACCGCTCTGGCCAGGCGATTGAGCAGAACGGACTTGCCCGCCCCGTTCCGGCCGGTCAGCACGTGGATGTTGCTGGAGGGCCGGGTGTGGGGCGTCACGCGGAAGGAGAGCTCAAGGCCGTCGGCGCCCGCAGCGGCCGGCCCGGGGCCCTGGTAGACGACGTGGAAGGGAGTGATGCGGTCGCCGTCGCGGGCGATGCGCCGGAACTGCTCCTCGACCATGAACGGCTTGACGAACCGCCACAGCGAGGTCCGTGTCACCTCCTCGCGGCCGGCGGTTTCGAAGATGCCGTCGTCGAAGGCCATGTCCCGCAGACCGATCAGGACTCCCCGGCGTATCTCGTCACCGAACTGGCGCAGTCGCTCGTAGTACGTATCGTCCTGTCCGACGGAGAAGAACCGTTCATCGAGCGAGGTGAAGTGCTGCGGCAGATCCGGAACGCCGTCCTCGTGATCGTCCATGCCGAGGTGGGCGATCTTGACCTGGCCGATCTGGTGCAAGGTGCCTGCCGAGTCCGCGATCGACACCCGGAACAGGGTGCGGAATCCGTGGTCGTCCCACGCCTCCTTGCTCAGGAGCACCCAGGGGCGCGGACCTCTCGCGGGGACGTGCCCGGGCCCCTCCAACACCATGAACTGCACAGAGTGCTCCTGGTCTTCCGCAGATCTGCTGGCGCGCTGATCCTACGGCGGCCCGTCTGGTGAGCCGCCAACTGCCGCAGGGAAGACTGGAGCCCGAAGCGGCGCTGTTGCGTCCAGGTGAGCCAGGTGGGGGAGCGATGGCGCAGGGGAGGGAACAGTTGGTCCAGGCGGTGGACGGAGCGCTGGCCGGAGAAGGGCGCGCCGGCGGACGCATGGCGTCCGTGAGGCACACGCACGTCGGGGATGTGCACTGCCTGGAGGACAGCAGGTTCTGACCGTGGTCATGAGTGACGTGCTGGTCCTGCTCGTCGTCGGTATTTGGCGGCTCTCGGCCCCGTCGGAGGCTGGAGGCATGCCGGCTGCGGCTCCGTATCCACCGTCGGCTCCTTCTCGTGCCTCTCCGTACTGCAAGGTCCAGCACCCCAATGACACCGTCGCCTCCGACGCGGTGAACCTCGGCATGCCTGACGGTCACGCGTCGCGGCCCAGCCTGCCTCGGCAGTGGCGGGGGCGAACGAGGCCTCCCAGCACCTTCCTGTACTGGGAGGAGTCGAATCTGGACGACAGCTATACTCCATAGAGTGGCCACACGAGCTATCCGTGGCATCTACGTCGAGACGGCACTTGTACTCATTGGCTCCATATGTCCCCAGGGCCATGCCTTCCCGGAGAACCCGCGCCTCGACTGAGCTGCCAAGGCGTCGGCGCAAGCAGTTTTTGGACGAGTGGGTCAACTAGCTAAGTGGGCCCTCATGCAGGCGAGGCCGTGGCAGTTCGTCGCTCGACAAATCACTGGCCGCTCGCCTCAACCGAGCAGTCGGTGCGCGACTCCTCATGCCGCGCGGGCCGTGCTGAAGGGGCGGTTTGCATACCCAACGCGACCGGGCTTCTCTGCTGACCATGCCGTGTGCCACTGTCGGTCCTGTCGCACTAAAGTGGCGGACGCACGGTACACAACCATGATCAAGGGAGGCCTCGTGGGGCTGGCCACGAACCTGGTGGGACCAGCAGACCCGGAGGTCCAGCTCACCATCAACTTGGGTGAGCTGCCGACTCCTGCCCCACGAGAGCGCAAGACCACCCGCAACCCTGATCTCCACAGCCCGCTGCGGTATCCGGGTGGCAAGCGGCAACTAGTCCCCTTCTTCGTAGACCTGCTCAAGCTGAATGGGCGGACGCCGCTTCCACTCTTCATCGAGCCCTTCACGGGGGGAGCCGCAGTCTCGCTTCACCTGCTGGCTGCGGACTTGGTCGATCAGGTCGTGCTGGCCGACCTTGACCCTTTGGTCTACGCCTTCTGGCACCAGGCGTGCTACCAGACTGAGCAGCTGGTCGATGACATCGCAGCCGCCGACGTGACCCTCGAAGAGTGGCACCGTCTGCGGGCCAACCCGGGCCGTACGCTTCGGGAGAAGGCCTACGCTTGCTTGTTCCTCAACCGCACGAGCTACTCCGGCATCCTCCAGGGACGAGCCGGACCGATCGGTGGCCAGAAGCAGCAGAGCGCTTACAAGATCGACTGCCGCTTTTACAAGGATGAGATCATCTACCGGCTTCGGCAGATCGGTCAGCTTGCCAGCGACAACCGGATCGCGGCAGTTCGACGGACCGGAGTGCAGACCACGGTGAAGTGGGTCGAAGAGCAGTTCAACGAGGTGGGCCGTCTCTACTACTTCGACCCACCGTTCTGGGAGAAGGGCGAGCGCCTCTATCGCAAGGCGTTCGGTCGTCGCGAGCACGAGCAGCTGGCGAGTCTCCTTACCGGCCTCGAAGCTCCCTGGGTGCTGTCTTACGACTACCATGACGAGATCATCGACCTGTACCGCGAGTCGGCACAGAACGAAGGTCATGAGGCCAGCGATCTGGTGCCAGCGGGTGGCCCTCGCTTGCACAAGACGGATCTCCTCTATTGCAATCGTCACAAGGGCCGCGGAGCCACGGAGCTGATCATCACCAACCTTCCCCACCTTCCGCAGGAACACGTGAGCGGGGCCTGACGAAGGGGTGACCCACCTGATCGGCCAAGACCCCTTCGACTGTCAGAGGGGTTTGGCAGGATGTCACACGTGCAGCGAGGCGTATCTCGACGGCACAGTCTGCGTTGCGCTCACAGCGGCAATGGTGCGCCTGCCCTGTGAGGTCGATCACGGATAGGGGCGAAAGTGGTTAGTCTGTCGGGCATGGCGGGGGCAGCCGCCGCAGGGGGCAACCCGTTGGTCAACCTGCTCCAGGGGGCCAAACGTCTGGGGGGGATCTACCATCTGGACTACGACCGTGCCGTGGTCATCACTGACGACTTCATCAAGCGGGAAGCCGGCGGTGTACCGCGCAACGGCTTCCTGCTCGCGGCCGCCACGGTGCCGACGAAGGAGACGAACGCTCCGCTGGATGAGGATGAGGTGATCCTTCTTCGCGTTCGTGGCACCGCACCCTTGCCCAATGAGTCGGAGTTGATCGCGACCCGACTCGCGGCGATGCGCACGGCTGATGTTCGGCAGGAGCGGCCTGAGGTCGTTGTCGACAACCTCACGTCGAGCCAGATCGAGATGTCCGCCTTTGACTGCGAGGTCTTGGGGACCTTCTACGGCGAAACCATAGCGCGGCAGCCCTTCATCCAGTGGGGCGCTGATATCGACAATGTTTACTCGGGAGCTCGCTACTTCGTGTACGTGCCGTCCGCAGAGGCGCTGTCCTTCATCGCCTCTTATCCGGACCGTACCGAAGACGAGATCGCGCAGCAGCGGAAGCCCGACCTGATCCAGATGGGAGTGGTGCGCTTCGCCTCGACACGGCGGCGTGCCGCCGACGCCAAGATGGATCAGGTGCCCGTCAACGTCCGGATCACTGACTTCATTGCTCGTAAATCTGCTGTGCTCGGCATGACCCGCGTCGGTAAGTCCAACACGAACAAGACCCTATGCACTGCCGTGTTCGAGCATGCGGCCCGGACTGGGAAGAAGATCGGGCAGCTAATCTTTGATCCCCAGGGTGAGTACGCCAACGTTAATGACCAGGATAAGACGGGCTTGCGCCTCCTCGGTCAGGGTGCCGATTTCGTTCGCATCTACAAGATGAACCCGACGGCTGGGGACACGCAGGAGTTCCCGCTGGCGGTGAACTTCTATGACACGGATGAGCTGTCGATGGTCTGGGAGCTTGTCACCAGCGCCTTGGCCGAACAGAACTCCTCCTATGCCACGGCCTTCAAGACGGCCAAGGTGCTCGCTCCCGAGCGCACGGAGTTTCCCACCGGATCCGCCGGAGACGGCGAGTACTGGGAGGCGGTTGAGGACGCCCGACGCGGCCAACTCGCTTTTTATGCAACCCTGGCCAAAGCCAATTTTCGCGCCCCGAATTCGGGCTTCTCGGTTCTCTTCAAGATGAACAAGAACCTGCGCAACGCCATCGCCGCGGATGGACGTGGGCCCGTACGGCTCGTTAACGAGAGGAACGGGTTGTGCGCGGTCGACTCACCGACAGCCGCCAAGTCGGTGGTGACTTGGCTTGCAGAGAAGATCGCGCAGGCGAACCAAGGCGGTGGCAATGCGGACCTGAACTCCTGGATCAACTGTGACCCGTTCTTCAAGTCGATCTTGCCTGTTTTTGATGCAACCGTGGGCTCGGCGGTTCTGAACCGGATCCGTACTTTGGGCGACTACCACGACCCGGTGAGCCGCGGAGACCTCGCAGATCGGGTATGGGACGACCTTGTCGAAGGCCGAATGGTTATCATCGACCTCTCCATCGGCTCCGATGTCGTCACCAAAATGCTGTCCGAGCGACTCGTCCTTCGCCTGATCGAGAAGGCCAACCGGCGGTTCAGGAGCAACGAACCCGCCGTACCGATCCAGATCGTCGTTGAAGAGGCGCACAACCTGTTCGACCGAAACAAGGCGGGCAAGTCGACAGTGCAGGACGATCCCTGGGTGAAGCTTGCCAAGGAGGCGGCAAAGTACGAGATGGGCCTCGTTTACGCGACCCAGGAGGTCACAAGTGTCGACAAGCGAATCTTGTCGAACACTTCCAACTGGATCGTCGCCCACTTGAATTCCGACAACGAGACGCGCGAACTGTCCCACTACTACGACTTCGCGGTGTTCGCTGCCGGCCTGCGGAAGGTTGAGGACCGCGGCTACGCTCGGATGAAAACCTTTTCCGGTAAGTACATCATCCCTATCCAAATCGCCAAGTTTGACCACGCCATGATCAACCGGGCGCGTGAGGCCGCCGGCTTGTCGGTACTCCCGGCTCCCGATGCAGAGTGAGGCACGTCGATGCCGTACGAACAGGAACGCGCTTCGCGTATAGGGCACGTGCCCACGGTGCTGAGCCCTGCGATCGCAGAGGCAATGGAGCGCTGGCAGACGCCATCGCTAGAAGTGGGCGAACCGACCCATATCACCAGCAGGCTAGTTCCGCTCGCCGACCTAGTTCTGGATCAACGACCTGAGCCGACCTACGCGATCGCGTTTGACGGTTCGAATCAGGAAGTTGAGGCCCGAGCCGGGTATCCGTCTGTGCGTGTCGGGTACATGCAAATTGCTGGCGTCTATGTCAATATCGCCCAGTTTCTCGGCGCAAACAGTGCCGGGCTCGTGAATGCCCGCGAACTGGAGAAATCGCATATCACCCAAACAGTGAATGCGGTGCTTCCCGGGTCGAACGTGCACCTCAAGGGCCTTAAAGGAAAGGAGACCTGGCGGGCCGAACTCGCGCACTCATTCGTCACCTCGAACATCACCGACTTCGGAGAGCCGTTCACGCTGACCGATGCGCTGATGACCATCCATGGTGGTCCTGGCGCACCGGTCACCAACCTCACCCTGAGCAAGTGCCCGAGCTGTGGATCACCCGGTAGGCCGGAGCAAGTTACCTCTGCGACTGGAGGAAAGTGCTCCGAACCCATGTGCTCCGGGGCGCTCTACCCAACAGATATCCTTAGGGCGTACGAGGAGTTCAGTGAGGACGGGGAGAACATCCGCCCTCTCACGGTGGCGATGAACATTGCCGAGCGTTTGCTACTCGTCTCCTATATTGACGGATTTTTCCGCTTCGCGCCGCAAATGCTTGCTCAAGGGCTATTCATCACGGACGGCCCGTTGGCGGTGTACGGGCCAACGGCGCCGATGAAGTCCCGCTTCATGGAATACTGGGGTCAGCTCTGTGACTCGCTTGAACGACAGCAGATCCCGGTGCCCCTCCTTGTTGGTATCGAGAAGAGCGGACAGTTCGTCGACCACGCGTACGCCATCAAGGAGCATATCCCGGCTGGCCATGTCATGATGCTCGACACGCCGTATGTGAACACATACATCCTCAACAAGGATGCCGATCATTATTACGGCAAGGATGAGTTCTACGGTCGACGCTTCATCTACAAGACAACTACGGACGAGATCCTCGTTGTCTCGGTTCCACGCGTGCCCGGGGGCCCGCCGTACGAAAAGCCTTGGGTTCTCCCGGATGGATCATCAACCCCGACGCTGTCGGAACAGTTTGAGTCTTACCCGACGCTTCGAGCGACATTGGAAACCCTGGACCAGCTGCAGACGAGGCTGTATCCGAATGCCGTCATCCCTGTTGCCCTGGCGCACTCGGCTTCATCCCTGCCACTGGGTACAGGCCGCAGTGTCCTGACGCTGCTCGCCCAGAAGAGTCTGGGGATGCCCGAGGAGAGCATTAGTCTGAGCCGTTTTAAGCCTCAGCGCTCCGGGTTCCGGGGTAGTCGATGAGACAGCTGCGGGCAACCGCCTCAGGGTAGCATTGGCGGGCCAGCCCGTTCACTACCCTGGCGGGCCCGCCAACGTAGGCGATTATCTTGATCCGCTGGCCAGCTGGCACGTAGCATGGTCGGCCACAATGTGAGTGCGATCCTGGGGGATGGCTGTAACCATGAGCGGCATGAAGCAGATGACATTCTCGGTGGGGTCATTGACGCTAGACGAGAGTAACCCGCGGCATGCCAACAAGACCGCAAGCCTTCAAGAGTCCATTGACGCTTTGCTTCGCGATACCCCCGATAAGTTGATCAAGCTCGCTCGAGACATCGCAAAAAATGGCCTCAATCCAACGGAGCTACCCATTGTTGTGATTGAAGGCGGTAAGCCAATTGTGCTTGAGGGTAATCGGCGGTTGGCGGCAGTGAAACTTCTTAGAAACCCGAACCTCGCATCTGACGAGAAGCATCGAAGGCAACTCGTTGCGATTGCCCGCGGGGTCGAACTGCCGCGCAGGGTCACCTGTATAGTAGTAGAAAATCGTTTGCAGGCAAGCCACTGGATTAAGCTCCGGCACACCGGAGAGAACGGTGGAGTAGGGGTCCTTCGATGGAATCCAGTTGAGGTCGGCCGCTTCACCGGTAGGTCCAACTCTACCGATCGAGCCGGGCTCTTGATCGACGCCATTGCGAAGTGGTTCCCTGACGATCAGGAACTGCTAGCTAACGCACGGCGGGTACGCGGTGGCAGGATTACAAATCTTGCCAGGATGATCGCGGATCCTGTGGTGCGGAATGCTTTGGGAATTGAGTTCAAGGATGACAATTTTCTTAGTCACTACCCCTTGATTAAGATTCATTCTGCTTATGTCAAACTCTTCTCCGATTTGGCTGGCGATGTATCCGTTGATCAAATCAAGACCAAGAGCCTGAGGGAGGAGTACCTGAAGGCAATTCATGCGGTCTTGCCTTCATTGCCGGACAAGCTCAAAGTGCCGGAGCGCTACTCCAAAGACCCGAGCGAGCTGGTGGCGAATGATGAACCTGCTGGTTCAGGCGGCGGCGACGTCTCACAGAAGGAGCAACGTGGAACGTGGCAGGGCTATGAAAGGAAGCTCTTCCAGGGAGTTTCCCTCAGGAATGTAAGTATCAGGACCTCTGAGGTCCTCGAAGAGGCCCAGCGTCTGAAGATCGATGAATTTCCGAACTTGGCGGCGATCATGGCTCGGGTCGTCGTGGACATTGCCCTTACTGACGCGGCAGAACAGTTGGGCTGGAAGAGGAATCAGGAGTCATTGAAGGACCGCATTGTGGCAGTTCTAAATCAGGTCGACCCGCAGAAGAATGACCCGGCCCTACGGAATGCGTGGCAGCTATCCCAGTGGGAGGACGGGGCTCTAGTCCTCAAGACATTGCATGCCTTTGTGCACTCATGGGAGAGCGGCCCACTGGCGACCGAAGTGCGGAGGTTGAGTGCCGTCTACGGCCCCCTGCTGTGCAAAATCGATGAACTTCTTGAGGAAAAACGGCGGTAATTTCCACGTCCAGCCCGCCGTCGCCCACACCACGTCTCAGACTATGTGCGAGGCTCGTTCGGTAGCCAAGCCCGACGCTGCAGAGCGTCGTGGCGATGCCCCCGTGGGTTTAAGTGGCAACTAGTCTTCTGAGTCAGGAATTCTGCGTAAATAACTGGTGAGGCGTCCGAGGATCTCGTCCGCGGTCTTGGTCCAGACGCAGGGGCTGGGGTCTGTGTTCCACGCGGCGATCCATGTGTGGATGTCTTTTTCGAGGGCCTGGACGCTCTTGTGGACGCCTCGTCGTATCTGCTTGTTCGTGAGCTCTGTGAACCCCCGCTCCACGAGGTTGAGCCAGGATGAGCCGGTGGGTGTGAAGTGCAGGTGCAAGCGGGGGTGGTTGATCAGCCAGGTCTTGACGGCCGGGGTCTTGGGGGTGGCGTAGTTGTCGAGGATCAGGTGCAACTGCAGGTCTGCCGGGATCTCCTGGTCCAGCTTGAGAAGGAACTTCTTGAATTCCTCGGCCCGGTGTCGGCAGTGCAGGGAACCGATCACCTTCCCGGTGGCGACCTCCAGCGCCGCGAACAGGGTGG
This sequence comes from Streptomyces seoulensis, assembly GCA_013364255.1. GTDB lineage: Bacteria > Actinomycetota > Actinomycetes > Streptomycetales > Streptomycetaceae > Streptomyces > Streptomyces similanensis. Next base: position 6,010,209 of record CP054936.1, read on the forward strand.
TGGTGCCGGCGCGCACGTAGTCGTGAGTGACCCGCTGAGGAACCCCGGGCATTATCGGCAGCACCGGCTGAGAGCGGTCCAGAGCCTGGATCTGCGTCTTCTCGTCCATGCATAACACCAGTGCCCGCTCGGGCGGGTCCAGATACAGACCCACCACGTCGTGCACCTTGTCCACGAAAGTACGGATCCGTGGACAGCTCGAAGGTCTGCGAGCGGTGGGGCTGCAGGCCGAAAGCGCGCCAGATCCGCGGCACGGTCGACTGGGACAAGCCCAGTTCTTTGGCCATCGCCCGCGTCGACCAGTGCGTCGCGTTTTCCGGCGCCGACTCCAACGTCCGCCGCACCACCGCGGCGGCCCGCTCGTCGCTCACCGAGCGTGGATCGCCAGATCTGGGCAAGTCACCCAGACCAGCGATCCGATGCTCGAGGTACGCGCCCGCCAGCGCCCTACTGACTGCCCCGTCATGCCCACCAGGACACCGACGTCCTTGTTGGACATCCCCTCCGCGCAGGCCAGGGTGATCCGGCACCACACCGCCCATGACTGAGGCGTCGAGGGGCGCCGCACCCACCTCTCAAGCGCCACCAGCTTCTCCACCGACAGCACCAACTCGGCCTTCGGCCGCCCTGTCGGTGAGCTATTTCCAAGCTGGGGGTTCTGACCGCGAGTTGGGCTCCTGTGCAACTACGAAGCTCCTGGTAGACGGGTTCTCGACCAAGATCACCCTTGTCCACCAGGGAGCTTCCCATGCTTCTCTAGCCGTCCTCGATTGATCTGTCCAGCCGCACCTTGAGGTTCCTGACCGGACAGCTGACAGCCAAGCGGCGGAAGATCGGGACTCGGTGGCGACGCCTTCCCGCCTCGCGACAGGCCCTGCTCGCCCTGGCCCACTTGAGGTGCGGTGACACCTACGCTCAACTGGCCGCCGGGTTCGGCATCGGTATCGCGACTGTCTACCGCTACATACGTGAAGCCGTCGAGGCACTGTCCGCCATCGCCCCGTCCCTGACCGAGGCGATGAGGACGATCCGGTCAAGAGCGTTCGTCATCCTCGACGGCACCCTGCTGCTGATCGATCGCATCGCCGCCGACACCCCGTACTATTCCGGGAAACACAAATGCCATGGCATGAATGTCCAGGTGCTCACCGACCCGTTCGGGCGGTTTCTCTGGGCCTCGCCGGCTCTGCCCGGATCGACTCACGACCTGACCGCCGCGCGACACCACGGAATCATGGAAGCCCTCGCCGATGCAGGACTCAAATGCTGCGCGGATAAGGCGTATTAAGGAGCCGGCGGACCCGTCCGGGTGCCGTTTCAGGGCCGCCGCCTCAAGAGATTGAAGCGCCGCCACAACACCGCCCACGCTAAGAACCGCTGCCTGGACGAGCAGGCCATGGCCACCTTCGGGGGGTGGCGCCTCCTGCGGAAACTCCGCTGCAGCACCAACCGAGTCACCGACGTCGTGAAGGCCGTCCTTGTCCTTCACCACGCATCAACTTGAGGTGGGAAGAGGCTCACTACCTACGTGAGCCCCTGCCTGACCGAGACGGCCGGGCGGATGCCTCTCCATTGTCCCGCACGATCAGGATCACCACACGAGCTTCTACGCCTGACTCGGTGGGCATCGCTCTTGCCTCCCGGTGCCCTTCTGTCTCGCCGCTGACGGCGACGTCCACGTACACGGTCGGTTGGAGGCCCAAGCCCGGGGCGTTCTTATAGGCGCCGCCCCGATTGGTCCGCGAAGGAGGGATGCGGACGCTGACGGGAAAGCGTCGACAGCGGGGCGGCTTCTCGGTTCCTTACAAGATCCCAAGATCGACTGTGATTGGGAAAGGTGCGGTGGCCTTCACTGTGCCGGTGAACATTTCGCCCTCCCTGTAAGCCTTGGTGGCAGGGTCGAGGACGTACGTGTAGACGATCGGGACACCGGTGGCGGCCTGTTCGATGCGCCAGTAGAAGGGGATGCCGGCTTTGGCGTACTGGTCGACCTTCACGATCCGGTCCGTCGTGTCCGAGCCGGGGGATACCACCTCGACGACCAGGAGGACGTGCTCCGGGCGGGTAGGCGTGAGGTCGATGGTTTCCGCCTGGTAGACGATGACGTCCGGACGGCGGTTGGTGAGGGGAACGTCCTGCAGGCGGACGTCGAAGTCCGTGTCCGCGTTCCAGTCCGGGCCCGCGGCTGTGTCCAGGGCGTTGGCCAGGAGTCGAGCCAGCCGGTGGTGGCGCTTGGAGGCGCTCGGGCTCACGACGACCATCCCGTCCACGACCTCGATGCCGGCGCACTGCTCCTCGGACCAGGAGTCGTACTGCTCCGCGCTGATCTGCGAATGCATCCACGCGGGCGCCACCATCTCGGCGGTCATGGTGTGCCCCCTTCGAGAGGCCTCGGCAGGTCCGGCGGTGCTGCGCCAAGCCTACTGTTTCGAGGTGCCGGGCTGCCCGACTCGGATGAACGCCGCTCACAAGTGCAATTCGGCCGAGCGGGGAGCGCGAGGGTTTCTTCGGTCACGCCAGGTGCTGTGAGAGGCTGAACCACATGAACCGGCTGGCTGGTGTGACCTCGCCTTATTTGCTTCAGCATGCTGACAATCCGGTCGACTGGTGGCCCTGGTCGCCCGAGGCGTTCGAGGAAGCGCGGCGGCGCGATGTGCCCGTTCTGCTGTCGGTCGGGTACTCGGCGTGCCACTGGTGCCACGTCATGGCGCACGAGTCCTTCGAGGATCAGGTCACCGCCGACTTCCTCAACGAGCACTTCGTCAGTGTCAAGGTGGACCGTGAGGAGCGGCCCGATGTGGACGCTGTCTACATGGAGGCGGTGCAGGCGGCCACCGGGCAGGGCGGGTGGCCGATGACGGTGTTCCTCACGCCGGACACCGAGCCGTTCTACTTCGGCACGTACTTCCCGCCCGCGCCCCGGCACGGGATGCCGTCCTTCCGGCAGGTGCTGGAGGGCGTCCGGCAGGCGTGGCAGACCCGGCGGGCGGAGGTCACCGACGTCGCCGGGAAGATCGTGCGGGACCTCGCGCAGCGTGAGATCGGCTACGGCGGCGCGCGGCCGCCCGGCGAGGACGAGATGGCGCAGGCGCTGCTCGGGCTGACCCGCGAGTACGACCAGCAGCGCGGCGGATTCGGCGGGGCACCGAAGTTCCCGCCGTCCATGGCGCTGGAGTTCCTGCTGCGCCACCAGGCCCGCACCGGTTCCGAGGGCGCCCTGCAGATGGCCCGGGACACCTGCGAGCGGATGGCCCGCGGCGGCATCTACGACCAGCTCGGCGGCGGCTTCGCCCGATACTCCGTCGACCGCGACTGGGTGGTGCCGCACTTCGAGAAGATGCTCTACGACAACGCGCTGCTGTGCCGCGTCTACGCCCACCTGTGGCGCGCCACCGGCTCCGCGCTCGCCCGCCGCGTCGCCCTGGAGACCGCCGACTTCATGGTCCGCGAACTGCGCACCGAAGAGGGCGGGTTCGCCTCCGCGCTGGACGCCGACAGCGACGACGGCTCGGGACGGCACGTCGAGGGCGCGTACTACGTGTGGACGCCGGAGCAGTTGCGCGACGCCCTCGGTGAGCAGGACGCGGAGCTGGCCGCCCAGTACTTCGGCGTGACCGAGGACGGCACCTTCGAGCACGGCGCCTCCGTGCTCCAGCTTCCGCAGCAGGAAGGTGTGTTCGACGCCGAGCGGATCGAGTCCGTACGGCGCCGGCTGCTGGAGCGGCGGGCCGGGCGGCCCGCTCCCGGCCGGGACGACAAGGTCGTCGCCGCCTGGAACGGCCTGGCCGTCGCCGCCCTCGCCGAGACCGGCGCCTACTTCGACCGCCCGGACCTGGTCGAGGCCGCCGTCGGCGCCGCCGATCTGCTGGTACGGCTGCACCTGGACGAGCACGCGGCGCTCGCGCGCACCAGCAGGGACGGACAGGCCGGCGCGAACGCCGGTGTGCTGGAGGACTACGCCGACGTCACCGAGGGCTTCCTCGCGCTCGCCTCGGTCACCGGCGAGGGCGTCTGGCTCGACTTCGCCGGGCTGCTCCTCGGCCACGTCCTGGCCCGCTTCACCGATCCGGAGTCCGGCGCGCTGTACGACACGGCCGCCGACGCGGAGAAGCTGATCCGCCGCCCCCAGGACCCCACCGACAACGCCACGCCGTCCGGCTGGTCGGCGGCGGCCGGCGCGCTGCTCGGCTACGCGGCCCACACCGGGTCCGAGGTCCACCGCACCGCCGCCGAGCGGGCGTTGGGCGTGGTCAAGGCGCTCGGTCCGCGCGCGCCGCGGTTCATCGGCTGGGGACTGGCCGTCGCGGAGGCCGCCCTCGACGGGCCGCGCGAGGTCGCCGTGGTGGCGCCGTCGCTCGCCGACGAGGCGGCCAGGGCCCTGCATCGCACGGCGCTGCTGGGCACGGCGCCCGGCGCCGTCGTCGCCTACGGCACCGAGGGCGGCGAGGAGTTCCCGCTCCTGGCCGGCCGCCCCCTGGTCGACGGCGCCCCCACCGCCTACGTCTGCCGCGACTTCACCTGCGACGCCCCCACCACCGACCCGGAGCGGCTGCGGGCCGCGCTCGGCGGGTGAGGGGCCGCCCGGACTCCGCGGGGCCTCAACTCCCCTGCGCGCGCATGGTCAGGGCCCGTTCCACGATCGCCTCCAGCTGGTCGTGGTGGGCGCCCTTCCAGTAGGCGCGGCCGCAGTCGCGGCACTGGGCGAAGACGTCGTAGGTGCGCTGGGTGCCGTGGGCGAGCTGGTCGGCCACCTCGTCCTTGGTGGCCTGCCGCAGCAGTCCGTTGCAGGCGGTGCAGCGGGTCCAGGGGCGCAGTTCGGGGCGGAAGCGGTCCAGGACGTCGGTCAGCTGCTCGTCGGGGCGGGTGCTGTAGACGTAGGCGCCCGCCCACAGTTCGCGGCGGCGCAGCAGGCCCCGGTCGCGGCTGAGCAGCACCCGCCGCTCGGCCGCCGAGCGGGCGGCGAGGGCGGGGTCGCCGATGTCGGTCGACTCGTACGCCGCGTCGACGCCGAGCAGGCGCAGCCGGCGGGCGAGGGTGCCCAGGTGCACGTCGAGCAGGAAGCGCAGCGGGGCGCCGGGCACCCGCTGGGGGCGTTCGACGGCGCGCACCTCGACGGTCTCGGCCGCGCGCGGGACGTGCGAGACGGGCACCGGGCTGCCGTCCACGACCAGCGCGCCGACCTCGGTCAGCGGCACGCCGAGGGACTCCACGACGTGCCCGAGGGTGGAGGCGCCGTCGGTGGCCACCGGGGTGGCGCCGCGGCGGCGGGTGTGCGGGACGAACAGGCCGAGGCCGGGGGCGAACTCGACGTGGATCTCTGGACCGTTCACCCGGCCAGGATGGCACGGCCGCTCGCGTGCGCCGCAGCTCATTTCCAGGGTGGCCGGCGGGGGCTTTCCGGCGGGGGCCGCGGGCGGCGCGGTCGTCTTCCGTGGGAGCCGCGGCCGTCTTCCGCGGGAGCCGCCCGGCCGTCTTCCGCGGGAGCCGCGGACGCCTTCCGCGGGCGGCGGCGGGCGTCTCAGGTGTTCGTCGCGGTGTCCGTCGGGGGCAGGCCGTGTTCGAGGACGGTGAGGGTGCGGTCGACCAGGTCGGCGAGGTCGCCGCGGTGGTCGTTCTCGGCCCAGTACAGGGTGGTCTCCATCAGCGCGCCGACCAGGGACATGGCGCAGACGCGCACCTCCAGGTCCTGGGCGTCGCGGCCGGTGCGTTCGGCGATGGCCGTGCACAGCAGGCGCCCGGTGACCGACATGCTCTCCATCATCCGCGAGCGCACCGCGGGCACCTCGACCATCAGGCGGGTGCGCAGCCGGACCGCCGCCGGGTCGTCGGCCACGCTCGCGCCGACGGCCCGGCGCAGCACCCGGCGGACGGACTGCGGCCACGGTTCGCCGGCGGGGCGGGAGCGCAGCTCCTCCAGCAGGACCGGGTCGGACTCGTCGGTGAGGACGATGTCCTCCTTGGTGGGGAAGTACCGCGAGACGGTCGACGGCGACACCTCGGCCCGCTCGGCTATCTGCTCGATCGTCGTGGCGTCGTAGCCCCGCTCCTCGACCAGCGCGTACGTCGCGGCGCGGATCGCCGCACGGGTCTTGATCTTCTTCCGTTCGCGCAGGCCCGGCGGGAGGCCGTCGGCGCGGGACGCGGTGCGTGCGGCCGTCATGCGGTCATTGTCCGGCATCGGCATCGGCAGCGGCAGCGGCAGCGGCATCGGCACCGCACCGGCAGCCGCGGCCGCAGCCGCAGCGGCCTCGGCCACGGCTCGGGGAGCCGTGGCCGAGGGGGAGACCGGTGCGGGGCGGGCGCTCACGCGTGCTGGTAGGCGACCAGGGAGATCCCCACGTAGTGGACGACGAACGCGGCCAGCGTGAAGGAGTGGAAGACCTCGTGGAAGCCGAACCAGCGCGGTGAGGGGTTGGGCCGCTTGATGCCGTAGACGACGCCGCCCGCGCTGTAGAGCAGGCCGCCGACGATCACCAGGACCATCACCGCGATGCCGCCGCTGCGCATGAAGTCGGGCAGGTAGAAGACGGCGGCCCAGCCCATGGCGAGGTAGCAGGGGGTGTAGAGCCAGCGTGGCGCGCCGACCCAGAAGACGCGGAAGGCGATGCCGGCCAGCGCGGCGGCCCAGATGCCCCACAGCAGCCACTGGCCGGTGGCGCCGGGCAGGAGCAGCAGCGACAGCGGCGTGTAGGTGCCGGCGATGATCAGGAAGATGTTGGCGTGGTCGAGGCGGCGCAGCACCCCGCTCATCCGGGGGCCCCAGTTCCCCCGGTGGTAGAGGGCGCTGACGCCGAACAGGAGGCAGGCGCTCAGGACGTAGATCCCGCAGGCGATGCGCCCGCGGGTGGAGTCGGCGAGCGCGGTGAGCACCAGTCCCGCTATGAGGACGGCCGGGAACATGCCGAGGTGCAGCCAGCCGCGCAGCTTCGGCTTGATCGGGTGCGGCAGCGACAGCGCGGCCGGACCGCGGCCACGGGCCGGCGGGTCCAGGGGCGCGTCGGAGGCGGACGCAGTCATGGCCGCATGGTACCGGCGACCCCGTAAGCGAGGGGTGAGCGGCTGGTCCCGATGGCCTGTGATCTCGCCGACGGGAGGAAACGCAAAAAGTCCTTCAGGTGAACCCAACGCGGACGCAAAAAAGGCCGGAAAACCGTGGGATTCCTCACGCTGCTCACCTGTGCGGCCCTCTGGACAGATGGGCGCGGGAGTCGGATGATCAAATGAGTGCGGTCGGCACCGGATGAGCGGCTACGAAGCATCCGGGTCGCGGCCCCCACGGGGCGACAAGACAAAAATCCCTCATTTAGGAGCAATCGTGGCGCGCGACATCGCGGCTCCCCCCGTCGTTCCCACCCACCACAAGGACCTGGTCTCGTGGGTCAACGAGATCGCGGAACTCACGCAGCCGGACAACGTGGTCTGGTGCGACGGATCCGAGGCCGAGTACGAGCGACTGTGCGAGGAGCTCGTCCAGAAGGGCACCTTCCGCAAGCTCGACCCGATCAAGCGCCCCCACTCCTACTACGCGGCCTCCGACCCCTCCGACGTCGCCCGCGTCGAGGACCGCACCTTCATCTGCTCCGAGAAGGAGGAGGACGCCGGCCCCACCAACCACTGGAAGGCCCCCGCCGAGATGCGGGCGGTCTTCCAGGGCGAGAACGGCGAGGGCGGTGTCTTCCGCGGCTCGATGAAGGGCCGGACGATGTACGTCGTCCCGTTCTGCATGGGCCCGCTGGGCTCCCCGCTGTCCGCGATCGGCGTCGAGATCACCGACTCCGCCTACGTCGCCGTGTCCATGCGCACCATGACCCGCATGGGACAGCCGGTCCTCGACGAACTCGGTGAGGACGGCTTCTTCGTCAAGGCCGTGCACACCCTCGGCGCCCCGCTGGCCGACGGCCAGGCGGACGTCCCCTGGCCGTGCAACACCACCAAGTACATCTCGCACTTCCCCGAGGACCGCGAGATCTGGTCCTACGGCTCCGGCTACGGCGGCAACGCGCTGCTCGGCAAGAAGTGCTACGCCCTGCGCATCGCCTCCGTCATGGCGCGCGACGAGGGCTGGCTGGCCGAGCACATGCTGATCCTCAAGCTCACCCCGCCCACCGGCGAGGCCAAGTACGTCGCGGCCGCCTTCCCGAGCGCCTGCGGCAAGACCAACCTCGCGATGCTGGAGCCCACCGTCTCCGGCTGGTCCGTCGAGACGGTCGGCGACGACATCGCGTGGATGCGGTTCGGCGAGGACGGCCGGCTGTACGCGATCAACCCCGAGGCCGGCTTCTTCGGCGTCGCGCCCGGCACCGGCGAGCACACCAACGCCAACGCGATGAAGACGCTGTGGGGCAACTCGGTCTTCACCAACGTCGCCCTCACCGACGACGGCGACGTGTGGTGGGAGGGCATGACGCAGGAGACCCCGGCCCACCTGACCGACTGGAAGGGCAACGACTGGACGCCCGAGTCGGGCACCCCGGCCGCCCACCCCAACGCCCGCTTCACCACCCCGGCCGCGCAGTGCCCGATCATCGCGCCGGAGTGGGAGGACCCCCGGGGCGTGCCGATCTCGGCGATCCTGTTCGGCGGCCGCCGCGCCAGCGCCGTACCGCTGGTGACCGAGTCCTTCGACTGGAACCACGGCGTCTTCCTCGGCGCGAACGTCGCCTCCGAGAAGACCGCCGCCGCCGAGGGCAAGGTCGGCGAGCTGCGCCGCGACCCGTTCGCCATGCTGCCGTTCTGCGGCTACAACATGGGCGACTACATGGGCCACTGGATCGACGTCGCCAAGGACAAGGACCAGTCCAAGCTGCCCAAGATCTACTACGTCAACTGGTTCCGCAAGAACGACGAGGGCGCGTTCGTCTGGCCCGGCTTCGGCGAGAACAGCCGGGTGCTGAAGTGGATCGTCGAGCGGCTGGACGGCAGGGCCGAGGGCGTCGAGACCCCCATCGGCGTCCTGCCGACCCGCGCCGCCCTGGACACCGACGGCCTGGACCTGTCCGAGTCCGACCTGGAGTTCCTGCTCACGGTCGACAAGGACGTCTGGCGCGAGGAGGCCGCCCTGGTCCCCGAGCACCTGAACACCTTCGGCGACCACACCCCCTCGGAGCTGTGGGACCAGTACCGCGCGCTGGTCGAGCGGCTCGGCTGAGACGGCCCGCTCTCGGCCGCACGAGTTCCGCGGCCGGCCGCGACTTGCCCTGACCTGCGACGTCGCTCCGGCCGGCCGCGGCGCGGAGGAGGGAGGCCGGGCGCGCACAACGGCGTGCGCGCCCGGCCTCTCCCGTGCAATCCGGGCAGGGCCGCGTAGCCCGGCCGTCGTGCCCCGGTCACCCGCCCGGCCCACCGCTCCGTATGGCGGCCCGCGCTCCGGGGTACTCGGGTCGCCTCCCGGTGAAGGAGCGTGATGAGGGCATGGCTGGAGACGGCGACTTCTACAAGCACGACCGTCCGGACGATCCGGGTCTGGCCGAGGACCGTCCGCGCGGCGGCGGCCCCGACGAGCCGCACGGGCGCGGCAACTGGCCCGTCTGGGGCGTGGTCCTGGCGATCCTGGTGGTGTTCGTGATCATCGTGGTGATCTTCGGCTGAGCACCCGTCCCCGCGGCAGCCCTCGCGTCGCCCGCGCGGCGACCGGTTACGGTGCTCGCCGCGGCCGCTCCACGGCGCGGCCTCTCACAGCGCCAGCTGGAGCAGCACCGTGTCGAGCAGGCGGCCGTGTTTGCGGCCGACCGCGGTCAGCCGGCCGGCGTCGGTGAAGCCGAGCCGGCGGTGCAGCGCCGCCGACGCCTCGCTGCCGGGGTCGGTGATCACCGCGACGACCTGCCGCACCCCGGCCCCGCCGCACGCGGTCAGCAGCGCGGTGAGCAGGGCGGCGCCGAGGCCGCGGCCGGTTGAGTCCGGGGCGAGGTAGACGGTGTCCTCGACGGTGTCGCGGTACGCCGGCTTCGGCCGCCACGGCGCCGCGTAGGCGAAGCCCACGATCCGGCCCGCCTCCTCGGCGACCAGGAACGGCAGCCCCCGCCCGGCGATCTCGTCGAACTTCAGCTCCCACTCCGCGAGCGGCCGCGGCGCCTCGTCGAAGGTGGCGACGCTGTGCAGGGCGTAGTGCCCGTAGATGTCCGCGACCTCGGCGAGGTCGGCGCGCAGGGCGGCCCGGACGGTGGCGGTGGGGGCGGTCACGGCTTCTGTCTCGCCTCGGTTCTCTCGCCTCGGGGACACGGCCCGCGCAGTGTAGGGCACCCGGTCCGCGCGTCGCTGCGGGTGCGCGCGGACCGGGGCCGTCGAGGGGGGCGAGAGGCCCTAATGCGCGGCGCCGACCGGCCTGAGCGGGTCCTCCTGGGCGGCGGCGTGCGCGTCCATCCGTTCGGCGGCCAGGATCGCCGCCTTGGTGTCGGCGCGGGACGCGGCCACGACGAGGGCGCGCCCGGCGAGCGTGTGCGCCCGCTGGTGCAGGGCCGGCGCCTGGTCGGCCGTACGGCCGGCGGACGCGGCCGCCCGCAGCGGGGCGCGCCCGCCGCGCAGCCGGGCCACCTGCACGGCGAGCCGTTCGGCCGCCGTGTCCAGGTCGGTCGAGGGCTCGGTCAGCGCGCGCAGCTCGTCGGTGACGGCGAGCAGCGCCGCGAGATGACCGGCGAGCTGGATGTCCAACTCCTCCTCGCGCGAGCGGTGGGGGAAGTCGGCGGCGGTGCCGGCCATCGTGTGGACCGACTTGGCGCGGATCGGTTCGTACATGGGATGGCCTCCTGTGCTCTGACAGAAGTCATCCTACATTAGATCTCGTCTAAAGTTGAGTCTGTTCGCGGAAACGGTCCGCGCGCACACCGAGGGTGAGCGCGCGGCGTGCTCCGGCCGGGGTGCCGCCGGGCGTCAGGGCTGGCCGTAGCCGTCCAGGAAGTGGCCGATGCGGCCCACCGCGTCGCGCAGGTCGCCGACCGAGGGCAGGGTGACGACCCGGAAGTGGTCGGGCTCGGGCCAGTTGAAGCCGGTGCCCTGGACGACCATGATCTTCTCGCGGCGCAGCAGGTCCAGGACCATCCGCCGGTCGTCCTTGATCTTGAAGACCTTGGGATCGAGCCGGGGGAACAGGTACAGCGCCCCCTTGGGCCGTACGCAGGTCACGCCCGGGATCCGCGTGAGCAGCTCGTGGGCGACCTCCATCTGCTCCTTGAGCCGGCCGCCGGGCAGGACCAGGTCGTTGATGGTCTGCCGGCCGCTGAGCGCGGCGACCACGCCGTGCTGTCCCGGCATGTTCGCGCACAGGCGCATGTTCGCCAGGATGGTCAGGCCCTCGATGTAGGAGTCGGCGTGGGCGCGCGGGCCGGAGATCGACATCCAGCCGACCCGGTAGCCGGCCACCCGGTACGCCTTGGACATGCCGTTGAAGGTGAGGGTCAGCAGGTCGGGCGCGACCGAGGCCGTCGGGGTGTGCGTGGCACCGTCGTAGAGGATCTTGTCGTAGATCTCGTCGGAGCAGACCAGCAGGTTGTGCCGGCGGGCGATGTCGGTCAGCCCCTTGAGCACGGCCGGGTCGTAGACCGCGCCGGTCGGGTTGTTGGGGTTGATGACGACGATCGCCTTGGTGCGGTCGGTGACCTTGCGCTCCACGTCGGCGAGGTCCGGCATCCAGTCGGACTGCTCGTCGCAGCGGTAGTGCACGGCGGTGCCGCCGGACAGGGAGACGGCGGCGGTCCATAGCGGGTAGTCCGGCGCGGGCACCAGCACCTCGTCGCCGTCGTCCAGCAGCCCCTGCATCGCCATCACGATCAGCTCGGAGACGCCGTTGCCGATGAAGACGTGCTCGACGTCGGTCTCGATGCCGAGGGTCTGGTTGTGCATGACGACCGCGCGGCGCGCGGCCAGCAGGCCCTTGGCGTCGCCGTAGCCGTGTGCCGTGGAGACGTTGCGGAGGATGTCCTCCAGGATCTCCGGTGGGCACTCGAAGCCGAACGCGGCCGGGTTGCCGGTGTTCAGCTTGAGGATGCGGTGGCCGGCCGCCTCCAGCCGCATCGCCTCCTCGAGCACCGGGCCCCGGATCTCGTAACAGACGTTGGCGAGCTTGGTCGACTGGATCACCTGCATGTCTGGGAGCTTACGGCCGGGTATCGCCCGGCGGCCCGTGTTTTCCGCCACGTGGGACATCGCGGGGCGTCGGATTGACGGCCCGCGCCGGTGCCGCCGGGCGCCCCGGTACCTATGCTTTCCGGCCATGTCCATGTCTTCCGGCCTTCCCGCCGTCCCCCGTACGGGTGATGCGCCTCAGGGCCCGCCGAACGTGTATCACCCGCAGGCGCCCGCGGCCCCGGCGTACGAGGGGTACGCCGACCCGGCCGCGGCCCACGGCTGGCAGAACGCGTACGACCGGACGCGCGAGCTGCCCGCGCTGACGGCCGACGTCCTCGCGGCCCGGGGAGCGGAGGGAACGGGCGCCGGGGGAGCGGATGCGGGGGAGGGCGCGGACACCGGGTCCGGCGCGGACGCCGGGTCCGGCGCGGGCCGGGGCGCGCGGCGCGCGGGCCGGCGGCGGGCCGCCCGGCGGTCGCGGCGCGCGGTGGCCGCCGCGGGGGCGGCGGGTGTGGTGTCCCTGGCCGCCGTGATCGCCGGCCTGACGGCCCTGGACTCCTCGGCGGACGGCTCGCGGGGCGGCGGCGGCCGTACGGAGCCGACGGCCGGCGCGGCGGACGCGCCGCCCGCCGCGGACACCGCCGCCCCGACGACGGGCGGCCCCGCCCCCGCCGCCCCGGCGACCGCGGCCACGCACCGGGCCCCCGCCGTGACCGCGCCCGCCGCGCCCACGGCGCACGCTTCCGCCACCACCATGACCTCCGCCGCGCCGCCCCCGAGCGCTCCCGTCTCGCACGGCGCCCCGGCGCCCCACCGGACCGGTCCCGCCCCGTCCACCGCGCCCGCCACCCCGTCCCCGACCGCGGACCTCCCGTCCTCCTCCCCGTCGTACGGCGGCTGGGGCCACGGCGGCCACCACGGCGGAGGCGGCCACTGGCACGGCGGCTGACCGGTACGGCGCCGGCGACCCCGTCCTCGGCAGTCCCCTCCGCGTTCTTGTGGGCACGACCCCGTCGCCATCACAATGCGCATGACAAACGGGCGTCCGGAAGATCTCCGGGCGTCTGCGTCTCAAGAGGGGACCCCACATGAACAAGCCTCTCCTTGCCGCGCTCGCCACCCTGGTGATCACCGGGGCGGGCATGGCGCCGGCGGCCGCCGCCGCGCAGACCGGCGGTGCGGCGACCGCTCCCGCGAAGCGGTCGGCCCCCGCCGTCAAGGCCGTCGACTTCGCCGGCACCGTCTCGCTGAGCAACTGCTCCGGCTCCGTCGTCCGCCTCCCCGCCTCCGCGGACACCGACCCGGCGCTCGTGCTCTCCAACGGCCACTGCCTGGAAACCGGCTTCCCGAGCCCCGGCCAGGTCATCACCGGCCAGTCCTCCAGCCGTACCTTCGGCCTGCTCAACTCGGCCGGCACCAAGGTCGCCACGCTCCGCGCCAACCAGGTCGTCTACTCGACCATGACCGACACGGACGTCACGATCTACCGCCTGACCAGCACCTACGCCCAGATCAAGAGCTCGTACGGGATCAGCGCGCTGACCCTGAGCGACACCCACCCGGTGGCCGGCACCGCCATCAAGGTGGTCTCCGGGTACTGGAAGCGGATCTACAGCTGCAACGTCGACGGGTTCGTCTACCGCCTCAAGGAGGGCGACTGGACCTGGAAGGACTCCGTCCGCTACACCTCCGCCTGCAACACCATCGGCGGCACCTCGGGCTCGCCCGTCGTCGACACCGCCACCGGCAAGGTCGTCGCCGTCAACAACACCGGCAACGAGGACGGCCAGCGCTGCACGGAGAACAACCCGTGCGAGGTCGACGCGAACGGCAACGTGACCGTCCGCCAGGGCATCAACTACGCCGAGGAGACGTACCAGATACCCGCCTGCTTCACCACCGGCAACAAGCTCAACCTGAGCGCGAGCGGCTGCGTCCTGCCCAAGCCGTGAGGCCGTAGGGCCGTAGGGCTGTAGGGCCTCAGGCACCGCGCGGCGGTGCGGCGGGCGGTCATGCCGGGGTGCGGCGGACCGCCCGTCCCGCCAGTACGTCCGTGCGGCGCCCGTCCTCGATCACCAACCGCCCGTCGACGAGCACGTACGGGATCCCGGTCGGCGGCGTGCGCGGCCGCTCGAAGGTCGCGCCCGCCGCGACCGTCGCCGGGTCGAACAGCACCAGGTCGGCGCGGTACCCCTCGCGCACCACGCCCCGGTCCGGCAGCCGCAGCCGGGCCGCCGGACGGCCGGTGAGGTGCGCGACGCACTCCTCCAGCGACAGCACGCCCAACTCCCGCACGTAGTGCCCGAGATAGCGCGGGAAGGTGCCGTAGGCGCGCGGATGCGGCTTCGTTCCGCGCAGGATGCCGTCGGAGCCGCCGGTGTGGACGGGGTGGCGCATGATCGCCCGGACGTTCTCCTCGTGGCCCACGTGCTGGAGGATCGTCGTGCCCAGCCGGTCCTCGACCAGCAGCCGGCGGGCCACGGTCCACGGGCTCTCGCCGCGCCGCGCCGCCGACTCGGCGACCGACCGGCCGACGTACTCGGCGAGCGCGGGGGCCGTGACGCCGGAGATCTCGATCGTCTCCCACTCCACCGGCACCCCGTGGCAGCCGTCCGAGCCGGTCGCCTCCAGGTCGTGGCGGATCCGCTCGGTGGCGGCCCCGTCGGCAAGCCGCCCGAGGACCCGCTCCGGGCCGCCCTCGCTCGCCCAGCTCGGTAGCAGGGCCACCAGGGTGGTGCAGCCGGGGGTGTACGGGTACGTGTCGAGGGTGATGTCGGCGCCGGCCGCCAGCGCGTCGTCCAGGAGCGCCAGCAGCTCGGGCGCCCGGCCCTTGTTCGGGCCGAAGTTCATGGTGGCGTGCGCGAGGTGCAGCGGGCAGTCCGCGTCCCGGGTGAGCGCCACCATCTCCGCGTACGCCTCAAGGGCGCCCGCGCCGTAACTGCGGTGGTGCGGGCAGTAGTAGCCGCCGTGGCGGGCCACCACCCGGCACAGTTCGGTGAGTTCGGAGTCCGGGGCGTACATGCCGGGCGTGTAGGTCAGTCCGGAGGACATGCCGACCGCGCCCTGCGCCATGCCCTCGGCCACCAGCCGCCGCATGCGGTCCAGCTCCGCGGGGGTCGCCGGGCGGTCCTCCCAGCCGACGGCGAGCGCGCGGACGGTGCCCTGCGGGATCAGATAGGCCGCGTTGACGGCGATGCCCTCGCCGTCGAAGCCGTGGTCGAGGCGGTCCAGGTACTCGCCCACCGACCGCCAGGAGAAGTCGATGTCGTCGCCGTGCCCGTTCCAGCCGGTGATCGCCCGGCGCACCTCGGCGAGCGTGCGGTCGTCCACCGGCGCGTACGACAGGCCGTCCTGGCCGATGACCTCCAGCGTGACGCCCTGGGCGGCCTTCGCGCTGTGGTCGGGGTCGCGCAGCAGCGCGAGATCGCTGTGGGCGTGCATGTCGATGAAGCCGGGGGAGAGGACCAGGCCCTCCGCGTCCAGCTCGCGTCTCGCTCTCGGCCGCTGGCAGCCGGCCGCGGCGGCCTCCTTGACGATCGAGACGATCCTGCCGCCCCGCACCGCCACGTCCGCGCGGTAGGAGGGCGTGCCGGTGCCGTCCACGACGTCCGCGTCCCGGACGACGAGATCGGCGAAGCCGGCCGTCTCGACCCGATCCATGGGTGACTCCTTCCACCGGCCCCGGGGACCGGTTCACGTTGCCGACCGGCACGGCGCGGAGGAGGGGCGCGCCCGTCCCGCCCGCGCCGCCCTCTAGAAGAACGTCCGCACGTACTCGGCGACCGTCCCGTCCGCCTCCGTCACCGGGATCAGGGGCCACTTGTCGAAGGACGTGCACGGATGGGACAGGCCCAGCCCGATCCAGTCGCCGACCCGCAGGTCGGCCTCGGGCGCGGTGCTCAGCCAGGTGTGCTGGTCGGACAGACCGGTGACCGTGACGCCCGTCGCCGGGCGCTCGACGCCGTCCCGGCGCACCACCTGAGCGACGGGCAGGTCCAGGTCGTAGGCCGCGTCCCGCTTGCCCGCGTTGGCGAAGGCCTGCTCGGCCGACGGCCGGGAGACCACCTGCGCCCACAGCCGGAACGCGGGCTCCAGAGTCCCCTCCCCGGGCACCCGGTTGAACGGTGTGACCTCCCGGTAGCGTCCGTCGTCGTGCGAGACGTACGCGCCCGAGCGCAGCAGCTTCAGCACCGGGAGCGAGAGCTCGGGGATCTCGGCGAACACGTCGGCCACCGCGTCGAACCAGGCGCTGCCGCCCGCGCTCACCACGATCTCCTCCGCCCCCCGGAACCGCCCGGCCCCGTCGAAGCCGGCCGCCAGGGAGACCAGGCGCCGCAGATACGCCCGTACCCGCTCCGGGTCCGCCTCGGGGACCTCGCCCTCGTACCCGGCGACGCCGACCAGCCGCAGCGTCGGCGCGGCGGCCACCGCGTCCGCCACCGCCGCGCACTCGGCCTCCGTGCGCACCCCGGTCCTCGCGCCCGGCCCGGCCGCCAGTTCGACCACCACGTCCAGCGGCCGGGCGGCGCCGCGCAGCGCCGCGTCCATCAGCTCCACCCCGCGCACCGAGTCGACGTAGCAGACCAGGCGGAAGGACGGGTCGGCGGCGAGTTCGGCGGCGAACCAGCGCAGCGCGGCCGGGTCGACCACCTCGTTGGCCAGGAAGATCCGCCGCACGCCGAACTCCCGCGCCACCCGCACCTGGTGCGGCAGCGCGAGGGTGATGCCCCAGGCGCCGCGGTCGAGCTGGCGCCGGAACAGCCGCGGGGCCATGGAGGTCTTGCCGTGCGGCGCGAAGGCGAGGCCGTGGCGGACCGTGTACGTCTCCATCAGCTCCAGGTTGTGGGCGAGGCGCTCGGCGGACAGCGTGAGCACGGGCGTGGTGAAACCGCCGGTGAACAGGTTGCGGCGCTGCGCGGCCAGGGCGCCCACGGTCAGTCCGTCCGCGTCCGGCGGGAGGCCCTTGAAACGGTGGTCGACGCGTTCCTCGTCCAGACCGGCGAGTGCCTCGATGTTCACGGAACCTCCCTGATCAGCGGTGTTGCATATAATGCAACACTCATTGCGCATGTCGCTCACTGCTGTCTAACATCTCGGCCACGCGAGGTCAACGGACGTCCCCGCACCCCGGCACCGAGGAGCTACGAGCATCGTGACCGCCACCGGACCCCGCAATGGCACCGGCGCCGTGGACGTCGTGGCGCTCGGCGAGTCCATGGTCGCCTTCCGGCCCTCCCGCCCCGGCCGCCTCGCCGACGTGCCGTCCTTCGAACGCGGCATCGGCGGCGCCGAGTCCAACGCGGCCTGCGTGCTCGCCGCCGCCGGACACTCGGTGCGCTGGGTGAGCCGGGTCGGCGCCGACGGCTTCGGCGACCACCTGGTGGCGGCGATCGGCTCCTGGGGCGTCGACGTCGGCGCCGTGGGACGCGACCCCGACCGCCCCACCGGCGTCTACTTCCGCACCGCCGGCGACCGGGCCACCGACGCCCACGAAGTGGCGTACTACCGGGCCGGCTCGGCCGCCTCCGCGATGTCCCCGGACACCGTCGACACGGCCGCGCTGCGCGCCTGCCGCGTCCTGCACCTGTCCGGCATCACGGCCGCCCTCTCCGCCGGCTGCCTCCGGCTCCTGCGCGAGCTGACCGCCCCCGGGCCCGGCCGCCCGCTGATCTCCTTCGACGTCAACTTCCGGCCCGCCCTGTGGCGGGACGCCGACGGGCCGCGCGTGCTGCTGGAGCTGGCCCGCCGCGCCGACCTCGTCTTCGTCGGCGACGACGAGGCCCGCGCCGCCTGGGGCCTGCGCGGCGGCCGCGCCATCAGCGACGCGCTGCCCGAGCCCGGCACGGTCGTCGTCAAACAGGGCGCGGGCGGGGCGACCGCCTTCACCCGGGACACCGCCGCGTCCGAGGACGGCCGCGACGACCGCGACTGCCTCGGCGACGGCGTCGCGACACACGTCACGGCCCCCGCCGTCGACGTCGTCGCCCACGTCGGCGCCGGCGACGCCTTCGCCGCCGGGTTCCTCTCCGCCACCCTGCGCCGCCTGCCCGTCCGCGACCGCCTGCGCCACGGCCACCTCGCGGCCGCCGCCGCCCTCACCGTCCCCGGCGACCTCGCCCCGCCGCCCGAGCGCGGCCACGCCGACCGGCTGGCCGCCCTCGACGACGCCGCGTGGGGGAGACTTCGACTCGGCCCCGGCTGGACGCGCACCGCCCGGCGGGCCGACGAGGAGGGAGCCACCCCATGAGCCAGACCGTCGACCGCGCCCTGAGCATCCTGCCGCTGCTCGCCGAGGGACCCGCCGACCTCGGACGGGTCGCCGACCGCCTCGGCGTCCACAAGTCCACCGCGCTGCGCCTGCTGCGCACCCTGCACGAACACGGCCTGGTCTACCGCCAGTCCGACCAGCGCTACCGCCTCGGCGCCCGCCTCTTCGCCCTCGCCCAGGAGGCGATGGAGAACCTCGACGTCCGCGAGATCGCCCACCCGCACCTGATCCGCCTCAACGAGATCTGCGGCCACACCGTGCACCTCGCCGTGTACGAGGAGGGCGAGGTGCTCTACATCGACAAGGTGGACAGCCGCTACCCGGTGCGCATGTACTCGCGCATCGGCCGCCCGGTCGCCATCACCGTCGCCGCCGTGGCCAAACTGCTCCTGGCCGACCTGCCCGGGCCCGAACGGCACGCGGTCGCCGAGAAGCTCGACTACCCCCTGTACACGGCCCGTTCGACGCCCGGCCCCGCCGCCTTCCTGACGGAGCTGGCGACCGTGCGCGAACAGGGCTGGGCCACCGACCTCGGCGGCCACGAGGAGTCCATCAACTGCGTCGCCGCCCCCATCCGCGGCGCCGACGGCCGGGTGGTCGCCGCGATGTCGGTCTCCGCGCCGAACGTCGTCGTCACCGCCGACGAACTCCTCACCCTGCTCCCGCTGGTGCGCCGTACCGCGGACGCCATCAGCGGCGAGTACTCCGGCAGAACCCCCGTACCGACCCCAGACAGGGACAGCGCATGACCGAGAAGACCGCCCTCACCCCCAAGACCCACACCGTCCCGCCCGCGAAGTTCTCCCACGGGGTCAGGAAGGGCGACATCCTCCAGGTCGCGGGCCAGGTCGGATTCCTGCCCGCCGAGGAGGGCAAGGCTCCCACACCCGTCGGCCCCGGCCTGCGCGAGCAGACCCTCCAGACCCTCGCCAACGTCAAGGCGATCCTGGAAGAGGGCGGCGCGAGCTGGGACGACGTGATGATGATCCGCGTCTACCTCACCGACGTGGACCACTTCGCCGAGCTGAACGAGATCTACAACGCCTACTTCGAGGAGCAGGGCCTCACCCAGCCGCCCGCCGCGCGCACCACGGTCTACGTCGGCCTGCCCGCGGGGCTCCTCGTCGAGATCGACGCGCTCGCCGTCCTCGGCTGACGCCACCGCGGGACCGCCTCCCGTGACCTCCCGCTGAGCCGCGGCCACCGCGCCCCACCCCCCCCCGCACCGCCGCACGGCACGGCGCCCACCACCCCCGGGCGCCGTGCCGCGATCCCCCCTGCCCGAAAGCCCCATGCACGCACGTCCCTCACGCCCGTTACGCCCCTTCCGCCCCTTCCGCAGAGGACCCCCGCATGTCCCCTTCGCTCGCCGCCGCCCCGGCCGCGCCCCCGCACACCGGCGGTCTGCTCCTCCTCGTCGACGGCACCCCCGGCCTGCTGCTGGTGGCCGGCATCGGCATCGCCCTGCTGCTCTTCCTGATCATCAAGGCCCGGCTCCAGCCGTTCGTGGCGCTGCTCGCCGTCTCCATAGCCGTCGGCCTGCTGGCCGGCCTGTCCGTCACCGAACTCTTCGGCACCGTGCAGCGCTCGGACGCCGTCTCCACCATCGAGTCCGGCATGGGCGGCATCCTCGGCCACGTCGCGATCATCATCGGCCTGGGCACCATGCTCGGCGCGATCCTGGAGGTCAGCGGCGGCGCCGAGGTACTGGCCTCGCGGCTGCTCGGCCTCTTCGGCGAGCGGCGCGCCCCCCTCGCCATGGGCCTGACCGGCCTCGTCTTCGGCATCCCGGTCTTCTTCGACGTCGGCATCTTCGTCCTCGCGCCGCTCGTCTACGCCGCCGCCAAGCGGGGCGGCAAGTCGATCGTCCTGTACTGCCTGCCGCTGCTGGCCGGCCTGTCCATGACCCACGCCTTCCTGCCGCCGCACCCCGGCCCGGTGGCCGCGGCCGGTCTGCTGCACGTCCAGCTCGGCTGGATCATCCTCATGGGCGTCGTCTGCGGCGTCCCCGCGGTGCTGGCCGCCTGGGCCTACGCCGCCTGGATCGGCCGGCGCGTCTTCGTGGAGGTGCCGCAGGACATGGCCGAGGCGGCCGAGGAGGCCCGGCGGGCGGTGCTCGCCGAGCAGCGGGCCTCGGGCGTGGAGCCCAAGGAGACGCCGGTGGCGCTCGGCACCGTCCTCGGGATCATCGGCACGCCCCTGGCGCTGATCCTGGCCGCCACCTTCTCCTCGGTCGCGCTGGACCCCTCCACCGGCCGCTCGGTGATCGAGTTCTTCGGTCACCCGTTCGTGGCGCTCACCCTCGCCCTGCTGCTCGCCTACTACCTGCTCGGCATCCGCCGCGGCTGGTCGCGCAAGTCGCTGGAGGCGGTGTCCACGGCCTCGCTGAAGCCGGTCGGCAACATCCTGCTGGTGGTCGGCGCGGGCGGCGTGTTCGGCGCGGTGCTGAAGGCGAGCGGGGTCGCGCAGGCGCTCTCGGACACCTTCCACGGCGTGGGCCTGCCGGTGATCGTGCTGTCCTACCTGATCTCGCTGGTGCTGCGGGTCGCCCAGGGCTCGGCGACGGTGGCGATCGTGACGACGGCGGGCATCGTCGCCCCGCTGCTGTCCGAGGGCCACCACTCGCAGCCCTTCGTCGCCCTGGTCATCATGGCGATCTCGGCCGGCTCGATCTTCGCCTCGCACGTCAACGACGGCGGTTTCTGGATGGTGGCGAAGTACTTCGGCATCAGCGAACGCGACACGCTCAAGACGTGGACGGTGCTGGAGAGCGTGCTGTCGCTCGCGGGCTTCGCGGTGGCGGCGGTGCTGAGCCTGTTCGTGTGAGCGGAGCCTGTTCGTGCGAGCGGACGGGCGTGCGACCGAACGGTCAGGCGCGCGGGGCGTGTTGTACGCGTCTGATAACGAAGTCGGGGCCGACGGTGCCGGGCACAGGATTGTCGACCATACTGCCCGCTGTGGAGCAGCGCATAGGTTCGAGCAGCCGGCCCCTGAAGAACGAGCCCGTGAAGGGGGCCGGCTTCGACCCGGCCTTCATCCCCGGCCTCACGCCACCCGCCCAGGACGGGCGGCCGGCGGACGCGGGGCCGGGGACGGAGCCGGAGGAGACGCCGCGGGCGGCCCCGGGGCCGCGGGACGCCGTCCCGGAGCCGGCCGACGAGGCGCCCGCCGCCGAGCCCGCCGACGCGGGGAACACCGAAGCGGAGGCCGACGCGGACGCCGAGGCCGCCGTGGACGGTCCGGTGTTCGAGGCCGCCGACCGCCGGGCGCGGATCGTCGCCGACCACCGGGGCGTACGCCTGAGCCTGGACGACCAGGAGTGCGAGTTCCGCTGGGACGAGATCGGCGCGGTGGAGACGGAGACCCCCCGCTTCGGCAAGCGCTTCACGGTGACGATCCACACCCCCGAACGCCGCTGGTACCCCATCGAGATCGAGGCGCCGGCCAGGTCCCGGTTCGCCGAGTGGGAAACGCGGCTGGACGCGGTGCTGGACGCGTACTTCGAGGAGGGCGCGGCCGAGGCCACCGACACGGCCGAGGCCACCGACGCGACCGTCACAGCCGACGCGACCGTCACAGCCGACGCGCCCGACACGGACGACGCGCCCGACGTCGAGGAACCGTCGAAGGAGAAGTGACCGCCCGCCGCCCGCCGCTGGCGGCCGCCGCATGCCGACGCCCGCCGCTCCCCGCTGCCGTCCCGCCTCCGAAAAACTTTCCGGGCCTGTGAAACATCCCGGAGGGTCCACCGCATCAATGGGGTGAGAGTGCCAGGGAGGGCACGGGAGCCGCGGGGGAGCGTGCATGAGGCAAGGGCGCGACGACGGCTATCCGGAGTTCGCGGCGGCCCGGGCCGGACACCTGTACCGGTCGGCGTGCCTGCTCACCGGAGGGGACACCCATCTCGCCGAGGACCTGGTCCAGGAGACCCTCGGCCGGGTGTACCTGAAGTGGGGGCGGATCTCCGGTGCGGACAATCCGGCCGGTTACGTCCAGACCGTGCTCACCCGTACCTTCCTGGCACACCGCCGCCGCCACAGCAGCCGCAGGGAGCGCGCCACCGATGTACTCCCCGAGGTCCCGGGGGCGGCGGACGGTGACGCCTCGCTGCGGCTGACCCTCTTCCAGGCCCTCGGGCAGCTGCCCGCCAAGGACAGGGCGGTGGTCGTCCTGCGCTACTGGGAGGACCGCAGCGTGGAGGAGACGGCCGCCGCGATGAACACCAGCTCCGCCGCCGTCCGGACGCGGTGCGTCCGCGCCCTGGCCCGGCTGCGGGCGCTGCTCGGCGACGCGCTCGGCGAGTACGCCAGACCCTGAGCCGTACGGGAACGGCGGCCGTTCCCGTCCCCGCGCCGCCGGCCGCGCTCCGATCGCTCACCCGCTCGATCCTCCACCTGACCCTCCATGTCCGAGAAATGGCGGTTCGTCATGCCTGACGCAGATCACGACTCCTTCGAGGAACGGTTCGCCCACGCCCTGCGGGACACCGGTGCGCGCCTCGACCCGGCCCGGCGCGACCTGCCCGCGGAGGGCGCGGCGCGGGGCCGGCGGCTGCGCGCCCGGCGCCGGGCCGCCGTCGCGGGCGGGGCCGCCGCCGTCGCGCTGGTCGGACTGGGCGGGGCGCTGGTCCTGCCCGGCGGGCAGGGCGACGGCCGGCGGCAGTCCGCCGGCGGCAGCCCGAAGCCGGCCCCCACCACCGCGGCCGAGACCGAGGCCGCGAAGCCCGCGGTGTCCGCCGCGAGCCTCACCCGCACGTTCGAGAAGCTGCTGCCTCCCGGCCGGCTGAGCCGGACCGCGGCGCGCGGCACCGACGACCACCCCTATGCGCAGGGCGTGTACGACGACGGGAAGGGCGAGGCGGCGATCAGCGTCTCCGTCAACCGCGTCCCGGCCGGCACCCAGGAGGCGAGCCAGAACACCACGTGCCCCGACAAGGTGTTCATCGCCTACGACAGCTGCGGCACCACGAAGCTGGCCGACGGCTCCGCCCTGATGATCCTCAAGGGGTACGAGTACCCGAACAAGCGCGGCGGCACGAGGCTGTGGCAGGCCGACCTGGTGACGCCGAGCGGCCAGTACATCAGCGTCATGGAGTGGAACGCCGCGGCGGAGAAGGACGCGCCGGTCACGCGCGCCGAACCCCCGCTGTCGGCCGCGCGGCTGAAGACGCTCGTCACCGCGCCCCAGTGGCGTACGGCCGCCGACGCGATCCCCGCGAGCCAGTGGCCCAAGCCCGCCCCGAACGAGCCGAAGGGCCCCGCCGGCTCGGTCTCGGCGACCCTCGCCGGGCTGCTGCCCAAGGGCGTCGCGGTCACGGACAAGGGCAGCGCCGACCCGGGGTTCGGGTACGTCGTCGTGGACGACGGCAGGGGCGCGAGCCTGGTGCAGCTCAACGACCAGCCCGACATGCGCGACGTGGAGGGCCAGCTGTTCGGCGCGGACGCCAAGGTCCTGCCCGACGGCACGAAGGTCGTCACCCACAAGTCGCCAGGGGAGAAGGGCGTCTCGGGCATCGTGATGTGGACGGTGGACACCATCCGGCCCGACGGCCGCCGCGTCGTGATCAGCGCCTTCAACTCGGGCGCCCAGAACACCCCGGCGACGCGCGCGACCCCGGCCCTCACCTTGAAGCAGCTGGAGAAGATCGCCACCGACCCGAAGTGGCTGGCCCTGGGCTGACCCCGCCGGCCCGCGCCCGCTTGGCCCCCCCGGCCGGATCAGTCCGGGTCGACGCTGAGCAGGTCGCCGGGCTGGCAGTCCAGCGCGCGGCAGAGCGCCGTCAGAGTGGAGAAGCGGATCGCCTTGGCGCGGTCGTTCTTCAGGACGGAGAGGTTGACCACGGTCACCCCGACCCTGGCCGCCAGCTCCGACAGCGTCATGCCGCGCTCGGCCAGCAGCCGGTCCAGGTGTACCCGGACCCGGTGCTCCTGCGGCGGCATCAGACCAGTCCCTCGGTGTCCGCGCGCAGCCTGGTGCCGCGCCGGAAGACCTCGGCCAGGGCCAGGACGAGGAGGGCGAGCAGGAGGTACGCGCCGGTGAAGGTGACCTGGAAGGGGATCGCGTCGGACAGCGGCGTGCCCCGCACCAGCAGCTGGGTGGTGAGCGCGGGCAGCACCGGCGCGAGGACGGCCTGTGCCAGCGCCGCGCCGGCGATGACGCCCAGCCGGCGGGCGTTGTCGGGCACGAAGACGTCGCCGTCGCGCAGCGTCCGGGCCATCCGGAGCAGCAGGTACAGGACGAGGAGCAGCAGCAGGCTGCCGACGAGTTCCGGCAGTGCGAGCAGCAGCCGCTGTCCCGTGTCCGGGTGGGTGAGGGCCAGATCGGCCCGGTGGCCGCCGGTGAGGGTCATGCCGTGGCCCGCCGTGGCCCGGATCACGCCGTCCGGCACCCGGGTCGCGGCCGCGGTGCCGACCTCGCGGGTGTCCATGGGGTCGGTGATCCCGAGCACCCCCAGCAGCGGCAGCAGGATCCCGAAGACCGCGGCGAGGGCGGCGGCCAGGCCGAGCGCCGCCTCCAGCAGCCGGTCGCTCCGTCGGCTCCAGCCGTACTTCCCGGTCATGAATCCCCCTGCCGCGCACACCGCGCCTGTCGATGGTCGATACTGTCGACCATCGACAGGCGCGGTGTCGATCCGTACGCGCCGGTGTTACGGCAGGGCGTGGACGTGGGCGCCCACCGAGTTGGACCAGGCGTTGCCGGCCGCCGCGTCCCAGTTGGTGGACCAGGTCATCGCGCCGCGCAGGCCGGGGTAGGCCGTGGACGGCTTGAAGGCGCCGCAGTTGGTGAGCTTGGTCAGGCAGTCCAGGGCGTTGTTGACGACCGTCGGGGAGACGTAGCCGCCGCCGGCGCCGCTCGGGGAGGCGGGCAGGCCGAGGCCGACCTGCGAGGGAGCGAGGCCGCCCTGCAACTGGATGCAGGCCAGCGCGGTCAGGAAGTCGACCGAGCCCTGCGAGTACACCTTGCCGTCGCAGCCCAGCATCGCGCCGCTGTTGTAGAACTGGGTGTTGACGACGGTCAGGATGTCCTTGATGTTCAGCGCGGTCTGGAAGTAACCGCCCGACGTGGACTGCATGTCGATGGTCTGCGGGGCCATCGTGATGATCAGGTTCGCGCCCGCCTTCGCCGACAGCGCGCGCAGCGCCTGCGTCATGTAGGTCGGGTTGAGGCCGTTCTCCAGGTCGATGTCGACGCCGTCGAAGCCGTACGTCTGCATCAGCGAGTACACCGAGTTGGCGAAGTTCGTCGCCGACGTCGGGTCGCTGACCGACACCGTGCCCTTCTCGCCGCCCACCGAGACGATGACCTTCTTGCCGGCCGCCTGCTTGGCCTTGATGTCGGCCTTGAACTGGTCGACGGTGTAGCCGTTCAGGCCGGCCGAGTCGAGGTTGAAGGTGACCGCGCCGGGTGTGGTCGTCGCGTCGGCGAAGGCCACCGCGATGATGTCGTAGGCGGCCGGGACGTCGGAGATCTTCTGGACGGTCGCGCCGTTGTTGAAGTTCTGCCAGTAGCCGGTCACCGCGTGCTTCGGCAGCCCGGTGCCGCCGCCACCGCCCCCGCCGCCGGTCGACGACGTGGTGGCCGTCACCGCGGCCGACCTGGCGGACTCGCCGGCCGCGTTGGTCGCGCTCACCTGGAAGGAGTACGCGGTCGAGGCGGTCAGGCCCGACACCGTCGCCGACGTGCCGGTCGCGGAGGCGACCTTCGCGCCGTCGCGGTAGACGTTGTAGCCGGTGGCGTTGGAGACGGTGTTCCAGGACAGGGACACCGACGAGGACGTGGTGGCGGAGACCGCGAGACCGGCCGGCGCGGCCGGGACCGTCGGCGCCGGATCGCCGCCGCCGCCCCCGTCCGGACCGGAGACCGACACGTCGTCGGCGTAGTAGGCCGCCTGTCCGTACCAGCCGTGCAGGTACACCGTCACCGAGGTGGTCGAGGAGCCGGTGGTGAAGGTGGTCTGCAACTGCTTCCAGGAGCCGCTGTCCGGGGTCCAGGTCGAGACGTCCGTGGTGCCCGTCCCGGTCGCGCCGAGGTAGGCGTACCCGCCCTGCACCCAGGCGCTCAGCTGGTACGTCGAGTTGGGCTTGACCGCCACCGACTGGGTGCACTGGGCGTTGTCCTGCGCGGCCGGGGTCGCCTTCAGCGCGGCGCTGCCGCCGTGCACCGGCGAGGAGACGGCGGCGCCGCTGCCGGCGCTGCACGTCCAGTTGCTCAGGCCCGACTCGAAGCCGGCGTTCCTGGCGTTGTTGACGTCGGCGGCCGCCGCCTGGCCGGCGCCCACGCAGGAGAGGGCGAGGGCTGCGGTGACGGCTCCGGACCAGATGCCCAGCGGCCGAAGCCGTCCGGTTCCTGGCGTGCGTGCTGCGCGGTCCACTGGTGCCTCCGGGGGAGAGGGGAGGGGAAACGGGGAAGGGAGGTGGGGGAGGGGAAGCGGGAGAGCAGGGGGTGCTGCACGGTGGCCACCGTTGGTCGTACAAGTTGGTCCAGACCAATTCCCTTGTCAAGAGGTCCAGACCAAAATCGGGCCGCCGGTCCACCGGTCGCCCAGGTCGCGGGCCCCGCCCGCCGAACCGCCCGACAGGGAACGGAAGTTCGCAAAAGCCTCAGCCGCGCCCGCCCGGGCCCCGCCCCGGCGCCACCGCCCGGTCGGCGCGCCGCCTCCCTGGACTCCCGCGCCGGCGCCCTCGCGCGGTCAACGCGTCGGCCGCCCGCCACGCTTTCGGGGCCGCCCCGCACCGCCCGTGCGCTCGACCTGTCCCGGTTTGCCGTGACTTGCGCACGCACTGTCGTCACCCGGCTTCACATTCGCTGTTCTCCGGCCCCGAAGGCGCAGTTACAGTGCTCAGGTAGTCACGCTGTGAAGTCAACTCGGTACGCCGGAGGGGAACGCCGGCGGGCCGTCGGGGGTCGAACGGGGAGCTCGCGTGTCAACTGCGATCGCTGTGACCAGTGGCGACATGGCGCTGCCCGGACAGGACGACCGGACCGTGCCCGCCGTGGTCCTGGACGGCCTGGACCGGCAGCCGCTGGAGCACACGCTCGACACGATGCGGACCCTGCTCGACCAGCACGGACACGTGATCGTGGTGTGCTCCCAGGCCGCCCCCGGCGGGATCGAGCGCCGGCTGCGCACCGTCCGCTCGCTGCTGGAGAGCGACCGCATCGCCCTGTTCCGCCCCGACCTGCCGCCGCTCGGGATCGCCGTCCTGGCCCGCCAGTTACGCCAGCTGGCCTCCTGCGACCTCAGCCCCGGCGTCCTCGCCTCGGCCGGCCGGCTGCTCACCCACTACGTCCACGCCGGCGCCGTGCTCAACTCCGTCACCCGCCTCGACCGCGTCCCCGTCGGCCTCCGGACGCACGCCAAGTCCTGGGTCCCGGGCAGCCAGTTCGGGGTGATCGCCCACCCCGCGCCGCAACTCGTGCGCATCGGCCCCGAAGCCGCCCTGACCGGACCCGACTTCGGCACCTGGATGCTCGTCGCCAAGGGCCAGCTCACGTCCGACTGGGTCCAGACCTCCCTCGCCCCCGCCTGGCAGGTGCTCGGCCTGCGCGAGGCGCCCCTGCCCGCCGAGTCCGCCGCCTGGTGGGGCACCTCCCGGCTCGTCGAGTTCTGCACCTACCTGCCCGACCTGTCGGTCCTCTACCAACTGGTCACCTCCGTCCGCCAGGGCGTGTGCCACTGGTGCGGCATCGACGTCATCGGCGACCGCTGCGTCTTCTGCTCCGCCACCGCGCCACCGCTGCACGAGAGCCCCACCCCCACGGGTTGACCGGACGAGCCCGTACCCCCCGCCATCCGCCCCGCTCGACCGCTATCCCAACGAGGTCGCACCGTTCATGAACTCCCGTCAGCGCCGCGGCGTGATACTCCTGCTCCTGTCCGTCCTGTGCGCCCTCGGCGCGTTCGCGGGCGTGGTCTCCGTCATCGACGACGCCAAGTCGAAGGTCGGCCCCGAGGTCACCGCGTACCAGCTCAAGACCGACGTGAAGCCGTACACGACGCTGAGCGAGAGCCAGTTCGAGAAGATCTCGATGCCCAAGCGGTGGCTGTCGCCCAACGCCGTCACCGACCTCGCGCGGATCCGCGGCAAGATCGCCGTCACCACCCTGCGCCAGGGCTCCCTGCTCCAGAGCGACATGATCGTCGACCAGCCCGCCCTGCGCCCCGGGCAGCAGGAGGTCGCCATCATGATCGACGCGGCGACCGGCGTCGCCGGCAAGATCACCCCGGGCTCCTCCGTCAACGTCTACGCCACCTTCGCCGGCCAGCGGCAGGGCGACCCGGCCCAGTCCAAGATCATCGTGACCGGCGCGAAGGTGCTCGACGTGGGCCGCATCACCGCCCTCGACCCGAACGCCGACAACCGGAGCCAGCAGCCCAGCGAGGTCGTCCCCATCACCTTCGCGCTCTCCGCCCTGGACGCCCAGCGCATCACCTACGCCGAGTCCTTCGCCCAGCGGGTCCGGCTCGCGCTGGTCGCGCCCGGCGACGACGCCGGCGTCCCGGCCGGCGACCGGACCTACGAACTCGCGAAAGACAAGTGAGAGGCCCGCAGCCATGCCCACCAGGATCCTCCCGGCAGCCGGCGACGCGGACGCCGTCCGGTCCCTCACCACCCTGCTCAGCCAGCTCCCCGACGCCGAGCCGGTGACCCCCGTCGGCGACTCCACCCAGCTCGTCGACACCCTCGCCCGCCTGGCCGCCGAATCCGTGGACGACCTGCCCGAGGTGGTCGTCGTGCACGAGCGGATCGGCCCCGTGCCGGCCCTGGAGCTGATCCGCGAGGTGGCCCTGCGCTTCCCCGCCGTCGGCGTCGTCCTCATCACCTCCGACGCGAGCCCCGGCCTGTTCGCCGCCGCCATGGACTCCGGCGCCCGCGGCCTGGTCGCCCTGCCCCTGAGCTACGAGGAACTCGCCGGCCGCGTCCAGGCGGTGGCCCAGTGGTCGACCGGCGTACGGCGCCACCTGGGCCACGGCGGCGAGGTGTTCACCGGCGTCGGCGGCCGCGTGGTCACCGTCAGCGGCGCCAAGGGAGGCGTCGGCGCCACCGTCAGCGCCGTCCAGCTCGCCCTGGCCGCGCAGGCGTCCGGGCACAGCGCCGCCCTGGTCGACCTGGACCTCCAGGCCGGCGACATCGCCTCCTACCTCGACGTCCAGTTCCGCCGCTCGGTGGCCGACCTGGCCGGCATCACCGACATCTCCCCGCGCGTCCTGGCCGACGCCGTCTTCCGCCACGACACCGGCCTCGCCCTCCTCCTCGCCCCCGCCGAGGGCGAACGCGGCGAGGAGGTCACCGACCGGGCCGCCCGCCACCTCGTCAGCGCCCTGCGCTCCCGCTACGAGATCGTCGTGGTCGACTGCGGCGCCCAGCTGACCGGAGCGAGCGCCGCCGCCGTGGAGATGGCCGACACCGCGCTGCTGCTGACCACCCCGGACGTGGTCGCGGTGCGCGCCGCCAAGCGGACGGTGCGGATGTGGGACCGGCTCCAGATCCGCAAGGCCGAGGAGACGACCGTCGTCGTCAACCGCCACACCCGCGGCGCCGAGATCCAGCCGCCGCTGGTCCGGAAGATCACCGCCACCCCCGTCGCGGCCACCGCCGTCCCGGCCGCCTTCAAGGAGCTCCAGGGCGTCATCGACGCCGGCCGCCTGCACGAACTGGACGACAAGAGCACCGTCAAACAGGCCCTGTGGCGGCTCGCCGCCGAACTCGGCCTGGTCGAACAGGCCGAGCCCGACCGCAGGTCCGGCGGCCGGCCCCGGGGCGGCGACCGGGGCTCGGTGAGCTTCCGGCGGCGCAAGGAGGCGGGGGGATGACCGGACGCGGGGCGTCACGCTTACGGAACGACAGCGGACAGGTCGCCATCGAGTTCCTCGGCATGGCGCCCACCATCATCGTCACGCTGGTGCTGCTGTGGCAGTGCGTGCTGCTGGGCTACACGTACACGCTGGCGGGCAACGCCGCCGACGAGGCGGTACGGGCGGGCACGGCGGCGCCGGGGGACCCCCAGGGGGCCTGCCGGCGCGAGGGCGTGAAGGACCTGCCGAGCGCGTGGCAGGACGGCGCCGACATCAGCTGCGGCGGCCGGGGCAGCGGCTACATCACGGCCACCGTCGCCCTGCACGTGCCCGTCCTCGTCCCCGGACTGATCGACTTCCCCCTCACCGTGCACGCCCACGCCGGCGCCGTCGAGGAGGTGACCGATGACTGAGCCGCCGCACCACCGCCTGCGGAACCGTGACCGCGGCCAGGTCGCCGTCGAGTACCTCGGCTTCGTCCCGATCCTGCTGCTGATCGCCCTGGCCGGCATCCAGCTCGGCCTCATCGCCTTCAGCGCCCAGCAGGCCGGCACCGCGGCGCGCGCGGGCGCGCGCGCCGCCTCGCTCGACCGCAGCGCCCAGCAGGGCTGCCAGGCGGCCGTGTCCGCCGCGCTGAGCGGCCGTACGAGCTGCGCCGAGGGCCGGGGCGGCGACACGGTCACCGTCACCGCCACCGTCGACATCCCGTCCATCATCCCCCTGTGGGACCCCATGGGAAGCGTCAGCAAGATCGCGACCATGCCGCTCGACCACTGAGGCGAGGAATGAACCCATGAGTCTCCGCGCACGCATCAACTCCCCCGAGGAGCAGGGCAGCAGGGGCGAGGTCGTCCATCTCGTCGCCTCCTACCGGGCGAAGCTGCTAGAGGAGATCGACCTCGCGGAGATGAGCTCGCTGGCCGCCGCCGACCGCCGGGTCCGGCTCGAACGGGTGCTCGGGCACATCATCAGCCGCGAGGGCCCGGTCCTGTCCACCGCCGAACGCGCCCAGCTGATCCGCCGCGTGGTGGACGAGGCGCTCGGCCTCGGCATCCTGGAACCCCTCCTGGAGGACGCCTCCATCACCGAGATCATGGTCAACGGCCCCGACGCGATCTTCGTCGAACGCGGCGGCCGGGTCGAACAGCTGCCGCTGCACTTCGCCTCCCACGACCAGCTGATGCAGACCATCGAGCGGATCGTCTCCACGGTCAACCGCCGCGTGGACGAGACCAACCCCATGGTCGACGCCCGGCTGCCGTCCGGCGAACGCGTCAACGTGATCATCCCGCCGCTGTCGCTCTCCGGCCCCGTCCTCACCATCCGCCGCTTCCCCCGCTCCTTCACCCTCCAGGAGCTGATCGGCTTCGGCTCGCTCGACGAGCCCACGCTGTACCTGCTGGCCGGACTGGTGCAGGCGAAGTTCAACGTCATCGTCTCCGGCGCCACCGGCACCGGCAAGACGACCCTGCTCAACGCCCTGTCCGGCCTGATCCCCGGCGGCGAGCGCATCATCACCATCGAGGACTCCGCCGAACTCCAGCTCCAGCAGTCCCACGTCATCCGCCTGGAGTCCCGCCCGCCCAACGTCGAGGGCCGCGGCCAGATCAGCATCCGCGACCTGGTGCGCAACTCGCTGCGCATGCGCCCCGACCGCATCGTCGTCGGCGAGGTCCGCGGCGGCGAGTCGCTGGACATGCTCCAGGCGATGTCCACCGGCCACGACGGCTCACTGGCCACCGTGCACGCCAACAGCGCCGAGGACGCGCTGATGCGGTTGCAGACCCTGGCCTCCATGTCCGACGTGGAGATCCCCTTCCCGGCGCTGCACGACCAGATCAACAGCGCCGTCGACGTGATCGTCCAGCTCACCCGGTTCGCCGACGGCGCCCGCCGGATCACTGAGGTCGCCCTGCTCGACAGCCACGGCAGCGAGCCGTACCGGCTGGCGACCGTGGCCCGCTTCGCCGCCCAGCCCATGGCCGCCGACGGCCGCGTCTACGGCGCCTTCGTCCACCACCCGCTGCCGCGCCGCGCCGCCGACCGCCTCTACATGGCGAGCCAGCCGATCCCCCAGGCCTTCGGCGTCGCCCACTCCGCGGACCAACTGGCCACCCGAGAAGCCAGGTAGGAAGCCGATCCCATGGAACTGAGCACCCTCGTCCCCCTCACCACCGGCGTGACGCTGCTGACCTGCGTCCTGGCCGTGCTCGGTCTGCACGCCTACAGCACGGGGAGGGCCCAGCGGGCCGCACTGGTCGACCGCCTCACCCGGACCGGCCAGGTGGCCTCCGGCCGCCGGCGCCGCTTCCGCACCCTCGACCGCCGGCTGCGCCGCACCAAGCTCGGCCGCCGGCTCGAACTGCGGCTCGCGGCCACCGGACTCGACGTCACACCGGGCGAGTTCTTCGTCTGCATGCTCGCCGCGGTCGCCGCCCTCTGGCTGATCGGCCAGGCCGCCCTGGCCCCCTTCTTCGGCCCGCTCGCCGGCCTCCTCGGCATCTGGGCGGCCCTGCAGTTCCTCAGCTGGCAGCGGCAGAAACGCATCGAGAAGTTCATCAACCAGCTGCCCGAACTGGCCCGCATCCTCGCCAACGCCACCCAGGCCGGCCTCGCCCTGCGCACCGCCGTGGGCATGGCCGCCGAGGAACTGGAGGCCCCGGCCGGCGAGGAACTGGGCAAGGTCGCCCACCAGCTGGCCCTGGGCGCCTCGATGGACGACGCCCTCGGCGAACTCGCCGACCGGCTCCCCTCCCGCGAACTCGTCGTCCTGGTCACCACCCTGGTCCTCTCCCACCGCGCGGGCGGCCAGGTGGTCAGCGCCCTGCGCAACCTCACCGAGACCCTGGAGGAGCGCAAGGAG
This sequence comes from Streptomyces seoulensis, assembly GCA_013364255.1. GTDB lineage: Bacteria > Actinomycetota > Actinomycetes > Streptomycetales > Streptomycetaceae > Streptomyces > Streptomyces similanensis. Next base: position 6,043,197 of record CP054936.1, read on the forward strand.
ACCCGCCGCGAGGTCCGCACCCAGCTCTCCCAGGTCAACATGACCTCCTACGCGGTCCCCGTACTCGGCGTCGGCGCCCTGTTCCTGATGAACGGCGTCAAGGACGGCGCCCTGGAACGCATGACGGGCTCCCCGATCGGCCAGGGCGCGGTCCTCGTCGCCTTCGCCCTCTACGTCGTCGGATTCGTCCTCATCCGCCGCCTGTCCCGCATCGACGTCTGAACCCGCCCCGCACCACGGAAGGAGGAGACCCGCCATGGCACTGCTGCTCGCACTCGTCGCGGCCCTGAGCGTGTGGGGCGTCTTCGCCGGCGTCCGCATGTACCGGGCGGACGCCAAGCTGCCCAGCGACCTCGCGCTCGCCCTGGAGGTCGGCTCCACCCGCACCGGCGCCGTGGACTCCGTCATCGACCGGCTCGGCATGCGCTACGCCCCCGCCGTGCTGCGCCTGATGGGCCCGGCGCTCGTCGCCAAGTACCGCCGCAGGATCGACCTGGCCGGCAACCCCGGCGGCCTCACCATCGACCGCTACGCGGCCCGCCGGGCGGTGTACGGCTTCCTGGGCGGCGTCGGCGGCCTGGTGTTCGTGCTGCGGGGCCAGTACGTCGTGGCGCTGATCCTGTTCGCGTTCGGCGCGCTGTGGACGGAGGTCGGCATCTGGTCGGCCATCCGGATCCGCAAGGACGTCATCGAACGGACCCTGCCCGACTTCCTCGACGTCCTCGCCGTCGTGGTCAGCGCCGGCCTCGGCTTCCGCCAGGCACTGGACCGGGTGGCCGCCCGCTACGAGGGCCCCTGGGCGGACGAACTGCGCATCACCCTGCGCCAGATGGACCTGGGCATGAGCCGCCGCGAGGCGTTCGCCGAACTGCGCCGCCGCAACGACTCCGAACAGGTCGCGATGTTCGTCACCGCCCTCCAGCAGGGCGAGGAACTGGGCGCGCCGATCGTCGACACCCTCGTCTCGCTGGCCAAGGACATGCGCCGCACCGACGCGCAGAACGCCCGCCGCAAGGCCGCCCGCGCGGTCCCCAAGGCCACCATGATGATCACCACCTTCATGGTCCCGGCCACGATGATCCTCCTCGGCACGGGCCTGCTCCTCGGCTCCGGCGTCGACTTCAACTCCGTCACGGGGAAGTAGAAGGCGGGTGGCCCCACACATGCCGACGACGGAGGAACGGGCGCGGACGGGTGAGCCTTCGCGTTTCTCGATGCGGGACCACGACCGGCCGGCCGCCGACGGCGATCGGCCCCCACCGGGGCCACCGGCACCCGACGACGAAAGCCGCACGGCTGATGCGGGCGGCAACCGAGAACCGGCCGAAGGCGAAGCCGAGGCCGCGTCCCCGCGAGCCCCGCAGGGCTACGCCCCGGAGAACTTACAGATCAGCGCCCTGCAAGCGATGTGCCGCCACGTCTTCGCGTTCCGCCTGGCGATGATCGCCCTCTCCGCCCCCTCCGCCCTCCTCAACGCCGCCCCCGGCCTCGCCACCCGCCTCGTCAGCACAGCGGTCATCGTCACCTTCATGGGCTCCTACGTCCTGTTCCGGGACTGGGAACGCTTCGGCCCTCTCCTCCTGCGCCACCCCACCCTCCTCGCCCTGGACACCCTCTTCGGCGCCCTCCTGCTCATCGCGGCGGGCACCGACAGCACCCTGGCCTACGTCAGCGTCTGCACCCCCCTCCTGGCCGGCCTCGTCTACGGCTGGCGCGGCGCCGGCGTCTTCGCCTCCCTCCAGTCGCTGATCCTGCTCGTCGTCTACGCCGGCACCAGGGAACTCCACACGGACCTGGCCGAGGGCGCCCTGTTCCCCGGCCTGTGCCTGATCGCGGGCGCGGCCGGCGTCACTCTGCGCAACCTGCTGCTGCGGTTCGGCGAGGCCACCCGCGCCCTGACCGCGGTCCAGGCCCGCCTGGCGGTCACGGAGGCGGTGACCGCCGAACGCGCCCGCCTCGCCCGGGAGATGCACGACTCGGTGGCGAAGACGCTGCACGGCGTGGCCCTGGCCGCCGACGCCCTGGCCGCCTCGGCGGGCACCGACCGCATGGACCCGGCCCGGGTGCGGCAGCAGGCGGAACTGGTGGCCCGCTCGGCCCGCAGGGGGGCGGCCGAGACCCGCGCACTCCTCACCGATCTGCGCCGCGAGACGGACCCCGCCCACAGCACCGACCTCGCCACCGGACTGACGACTCTGACCCGCGACTTCACCGCCCGCACCGGCCTGCCGGCGACCTGCCGCCGAACGGGCGAGCACCCCCTGCCCCCGACCCCTCCCGCCGTGGCCCGCCACCTGCTCACCATCGCCGCCGAGGCCATGGAGAACGCCCACCGCCACGCCTCCCCGACCCGCGTCGCCGTGCACGCGGGCGTCCACGGCGACCTGCTCCGCATCAGCGTCCACGACGACGGCACGGGCCTGCCCCCGGACACCACCCTCGAACAGCTGCGCGGAGCGGGCCACTTCGGCCTGGTCGGCATGGTCGAGCGCGCGACCTCGGTGGGCGCCCGCATCCGCATCGGCCAGGGCTGCCGCCCCCGGGGAACGGAAGTCCGCATCGAACTCCCCCTGGCCGCCCTGACCACCCCCCACCCCTGACCGCACCACGAGAGGAGGCCCCGGATGCCCGACCCGACCCGGCCCGAACCCTTCCCGCACCCCCCGCCCCCCACCGCCGCCACCCCCCTTCGAGTGATCGTGGCGGACGACAACCCGGTGGTCCGCGCGGGCCTGACGGCCCTGCTCTCCGGCCGCGCGGACATCACCGTGGCGGCCGAGGCCGCGGACGGCCGCGCGGCCTGGGAGGCCGCCCAGCAGCACCGCCCGGACGTCGTCCTCCTCGATGTGCGGATGCCCGGCGTGGACGGCCTCGCGGCACTGCCGTACCTGGTACAGATAGCCCCGGTCGTGATGCTCACCTACAGCCGCGAGTCGGAGATCGTCCAGGAGGCCCTGCGTCGCGGCGCAGGCGGCTACCTGGTCCACGGGGAGTTCACGGCCGACCAGTTGGTGACGGCGGTACGGGACGTCAAGGAGGGCAGGGCCCACTTCACCCACACGGCGGCAGGCGCCCTGCTGGCCCAACTGCGCGAGGACCGCCCCACGACACCACCGAGCGGCCCCCTGCCCGAGTCCCCGAATGATGCAACTGCACACGAGTCCACCCCCGCACCCCCCAACGGGCTAGCCATTTCTGCGGAAACGCTTTCGCAACTGCAATCAGATGTGGGACAGTCTTCGTCAGAGTGGACGGGCCGCCGTCCGGCCGCCGTCGACAGGTCGAGGTACCAACTCAGCGCGAGGGAGGCGGAGATCATGGACCTCATCGCGTCCGGCATGACCAACCACCAGATCGCCGCCGCCTGCTTCATCAGCGAGAAGACGGTCAAGAACCACATCAACCGCATCTTCGCCAAGCTGCACAGCACCAGCCGCGCCGAGGCCGCCGCGAAGTGGCTGGGCACGGCTCCCGGCTCCACCCAGGGACGGAGGTGACCGCTGATGCCGACGGTACGGACGAGCCACGGCCGCCGCCTCCTTTGGGCCCGGGAATGGGCCCTGGGACCCTCCGGCGAACACCCCCTCCCGGCATACGTTCCCGGGGGCGCAGCCGGCACCGAGACCCGACCCGGAGGGGAACACCATGAGCGACCTGATGCTGAAGACCGCGGTTGCCACCAGGATCCGCGTCAACCACTGGAAGAACACCACGGTCAAAGCCCTCAACCGCCACACCGCCGACAAGGGCCAGACGGCGGTGGAGTACCTGGGCATCATCGCGGTGGTGGTGGCCATCGTGCTGGCCATCACGGGGACGAGTATCGGGTCGACCATTCTCAACAAGATCACAGCGTTGATCGGCAAGGTCGGAAATTGACCCGACGCCGTAAATACGGCGACGCAGGGCAGGCCTTTCCCATCTACATCATGGTGATGGGGGGCCTGCTCTTTCTTGCGCTCGCGTACTTCGCGGTCGGCCAGGCGACGGTGAACCGCGGCGGAGCCCAGACGGCTGCCGACGCTGCGGCACTCGCGGCCGCCCAGGACACCCGGGACCAGCTGGCGGACGAATGGGTGAGGGAGGTGCTCGACCCGGCCAAGTGGGAGGACATCTTCACCGGCAACGGACAGGGGCTCGAGCCTTCGTGCCCGAGAGCCGGCCAACTCGCCGAACAGAACGACGCTCACCTGCTCCGTTGCGACCCCGAAGGCCTCGAGTTCACGGTCGACGTCCAGACGAACAAGAGCATGGGAAAGTCGGTTGTTCCCATCACCGAAAGCAAAAGATCCAAGGCTTCTGCCACTGCTGTCATCAAGCCGCTCTGTACGTTCCCGCCCCTGACCGCGGACGCGGCACCCAAGGTGCTGCCGATCCTCACGTGCAGGAACAGCCGCCAATGGGAGCTGGACCCCAAGAACCTCACGGAATTGCCGAAGCCCCAGGATCTCTTCGACGTCCACTTGGCCGACCGATAAGCGAACGACGAGCGAAGAAGGAAGCAGAGTGATGAGTATTCGGTTCACTGCGAAGATCCGCAGGGGGACGGTCGCGTTCGCTGTCGCGGCTGGTCTGGCTGCTGGTATGGCCGGCTGTGGCGGCGGTGGCGGAGACGACAAGAAGCCGGATACTCAGGCGTCCGCGTCGAAGAGCAGTGGTTCCGAACCGAGCGCCCAGGAGGGACAGCCCGAGACGCCTCTGGCCGAGCTCAGGGGGCCGAACGGATTGCTCTTGCAGATCACCTCCGCACAGAGGGACTCCGGCGGGTTCGTCACAGTGAATGGTCAATTCAAGAACGACGGCTCCCAGTCAGCGGTGATTCCCTCGGAGTTGCGTGGCGACGAGACTGAGATCCTCAAGCACGGCACGTCGCTGGGAGGCGCCACCCTGGTGGATTCACAGGGGAAGAAGCGCTACTACGTCCTTCGTGACACGGAGGGGCGGCCACTGACGACCACGGGGCTCACGACGATCGAAGCCGGCCAGACCATCCCCGTCTTCATGCAATTCCCGTCCCCTCCGACAAACGTCACCGACGTGACCCTCCAACTCCCCACCTTCTCCAGCGGCACCATCAAGATCTCCGGGTGAGGCGGCCACCATGACGCGCACCCGACCCCGCCCCCACTCCCGCCTCCCCCTCGCCCTCACCGCCGCCACCACCCTGCTGGTCGCCCACCTCTACGGCGCCACGGCGGCCCACGCGGACGGCGGCCCCGGCGACCCCCCCGGCACCGAGGCATCCGCCGCCGCCCCCGTGAAGGTGGACCCGAACGACCCCGACCTGAAACTGCCCGAGGGCGCCACCCTCGCCGCGCCCAAGGTGCTCGACATCAAGTCGGTGGTCGAGGACCAGGGCGGCGAGGAACGCCGCGAGGACACCAACACGGACGTGACCTTCGCCCTCCAGGCCGAGGTGCTGTTCCCCAAGGACAGCGCGAAACTGAGCGACCAGGCGAAGTCCCGCATCGACGCCATCGCGCAGGAGATCAAGAAGCAGCACGCCTCCCAGGTCCGCGTCTTCGGCTTCACCGACAACCTGGGCAGCCACGAACACGGCGTCGTCCTGTCCAAACAGCGCGCCAACGCGGTCCAGGACGTCCTCTCCCAGGAACTGAACGACCCGAACGTCACCTTCGACGTACGCGGCTACGCCGAGGACTACCCCATCGCGGACAACTCCACCGAGGACGGCCGCAAGAAGAACCGCCGCGTGGAGGTGACCTTCCCCCGCACGGCGAGCTGACCCCCTATCCCACCCCCTCGCCCCCCTCGACCCCCTCGACCACCTCGACCCGCACCCCAGCCCGCACCCCCCACCCCGCCATCGCCCCCGCCGCCGCCTCCAGGACGTGGCGGGAGCGGAGGCGGGGACGGCCCAGGCGGCCCGGCTCCATGGTGACCACGGCGAGGACGCGCAGACGGCGGTCGAGGTAGGCGACGTCGATGGGGATACGCATGCGGAAGGTGTGGATGCTGTTCGCGGGGGAGAGGAGCAGCACCCCGTCGACCGCGTCCCGGCCCAGCAGACCCTTCGTGCGGGCACGGTAGGAAGTCGCCAGTTCGAGGGAAACCACAGTCCGAGCGGAGCCCCCCGACCCACCACTACCGTCACCGCCACCACTGCCGTCACCGTGCACGATCAACTGCCCCCGCCCGTCCCGCCAGCGCCCCGCCATCCCTCAGCCGCCTCTCCCCGTCCTGACCCCGCATCCCGAAGCCGACCGACCGTATCCACAACGCCGTAGGGCTGACATGGGTCCAGGGGCCCATGCCCCGTACGGCCCGGCCGCACTAGGGTCCCCGCGTGCGCGTACTACTGATCGTCGTCGCCGCCCTGTGGGGCGCGGGAGCAGGGCTGCTGGTGCCCCGGGCCGCGCACCGGCTGTCGGTCGAGCCCGAACGGCCCTGGCGCGGGGAGTGCCCCGCCGGACACCCGATCACGGGATCGCTCGGCGGCTGGATCGGCCGAGCGAGGTGCACCGGCGCCTCACCGGAAGCCGACGGCGACCGCACCGCCCCCACGACCGACCCCCCTGCCGCCGCCGACGCCCCCAGCGAACCAGCGGACCGCACCACACCAGCGGACCGCACCCCCGCAGCGGACCGCACCACCGCCGCGGACTGCACCGCATACGGCCCCAGCACCCCCCGCACCGCCACCGTCACCGCCCTCGTCTGCGCCGCGCTGGCCGCCGCCACCGGACCCCGCCCGGAAGCGGCGGTCTGGCTGCTCGCCGCACCGGCCGGTGTACTGCTGGCCCTCGTGGACCTGCGCGTGCACCGGCTGCCGGACGTGCTGACCCTGCCGCTGGCCGCCGCCACCGCCGTCCTGCTCGGCCTCGCCGCCCCGCTGCCCACCGCCGGCGGCTCCTGGAGCACCGCCCTGCTCGGCGGACTCGCCCTGAGCGCCGCCTACTTCGCGCTCTTCCTCCTCCACCCGTCCGGCATGGGCTTCGGCGACGTGAAACTGGCGTTGGCGCTGGGGGCGGCGCTGGGCTGGTACGGGTGGCCGGCGGTGATCCTGGGCGGCCTCGCCGGACTGCTCTACGGCTCCGTCTACGGATTCGGGCTCGTCGCCCTGCGCCGGGCGGGCCGCAAGTCCGCGATCCCGTTGGGACCGTTCATGCTCGGCGGGACGCTCACCGCCCTCCTGCTGGCCGCCTCCACCCTCCCCTGACCACGACCACGACTCTCACCACGGCAACCTGCCGCACCCCCACCCACCCCGTAGATAAAAAGAGGCGGACCACCCCACCCCCCTGGGACGATCTCCCCATGCCCCACCACCCACCCGCACCCGGCCCCGCCCCCCGCCCCGCGCCACCCACCCCCAGCCCCGCCCCCTCCCCGACCTCCTTCGAAGCCCTCGTCGCCGAGGGGGCCGCAGTGCCCACCGAAGGATGGGACTTCTCGTGGTTCGCGGGACGGGCCACCGAGGCGCGGCCGTCCTGGGGGTACGCCGTGTCGCTGGCGGGGCGGCTGGCCGGTGCGGACGCCGCGCTCGACCTGGACACCGGCGGCGGCGAGGTCCTGGACTTCGCCCTCGGCCGGGCCGCGCGCGCCCCCGCCCTCCTGGCCGCCACCGAACCCTGGGCGCCCAACGTGGCCGAGGCCACCGAACTGCTGCGCCCGCGCGGAGTGGTGGTCGTCGCCGTGCCGCAGGACGCGCCGCTGCCGTTCGCGGACGGCGCGTTCGACCTCGTGAGCAGCCGGCACCCGGTCCGCCCCCACTGGAGCGAGATCGCCCGCGTGCTGCGGCCCGGCGGCGCCTACTTCGCCCAGCACGTCGGGCCGGCCAGCGTCTTCGAACTGGTCGAGTACTTCCTCGGGCCGCAGCCCGAGGAGGTCCGCACCGCCCGGCACCCCGACCGGGAGCGGGCCGCCGCGGAGGCGGCCGGGCTGGAGGTCGTCGGCCTGCGCGCCGAGCGCCTGCGGACGGAGTTCCACGACATCGCCGCCGTCGTGCACTTCCTGCGCAAGGTGGTCTGGATGGTCCCCGGCTTCACGGTCGAGGCGTACGAGCCCGCGCTGCGGGCGCTGCACGAACGGATCGGCGCCGAGGGCCCGTTCGTGGCGCACAGCACCCGCCATCTCGTCGAGGCCCGAAAGCCCCGCTGAGCGCCCCGGCGCACGGGCCGGACGCGCACAGTTTCCACATTGTTACCGCCCGCCCCTCCCGTCACCCGCACGGCTCACGTAAGTTCAGACCAATGGAATTCGCGTGAGCAAAGCTGCGCGAGCGGCATCGCGCAGTGGAGGGGGCTGCGCGACGCCGCACCCCCGGCCGACGAGAGCTTTCCGCCCTCCGGACGGCCCCGGCGGACCGCCGCCGACGTCAAGCGGACGTTCGCTGGCGGGTCGCCCGGACGAGGGACGCGAGGATAAGCCGCCAAACCTCACTCAGATGGCGCAAAGCCTATGGTTCCCGTCCCATCCCACCCACTTTTCCTGTGAATCTGCTGTGATCCGGCCATGATCGGGCATGGAATCACGGCTTCCACGTCCCCTTCGGCGTTGCCGGGCGACTCCGGAGAGTAGTTGTGGCGCGCCGGGGGACGCGGCATCACTTACGAAGGGTTATGGTGGAAACCCCCCCTCGGGCCGGTCCGTCTCCCCCCCACGGACCGGCCCGTTTCTTTTACGAGCCACGGGGGGCCCGCCTGATACAGCCGTACGCTCGTTGGGGGGCCTGGGCGAGCCGGGGGTAGGCTTCGCCCCCGGGGACCGATCCACGGACGAGGCCGCCGCACGGACAGGGACTTGCCCCCGGCCGCGCCTGTCCGACCCACACGGAGGGGCTGACGAACACGTGAACCTGCGCGACAAGCTGCGTGGCCTGCTAGTGGGGCTGTACGCGCGCCGGGTGGAAGGCCACCTGGACCACGCTCAGGTGCCCAAGCACATCGGCGTGATCATGGACGGCAACCGGCGCTGGGCGAAGGCGTCGGGCTCCTCCACCCTGCACGGTCACCGGGCCGGGGCGGACAAGATCGAGGAGTTCCTCGGCTGGTGCTCCGAGACGGACGTCGAGGTCGTCACCCTCTGGCTGCTGTCCACGGACAACTTCGACCGTCCCGCCGACGAGCTGGTTCCGCTGCTCGGCATCATCGAGGACGTCGTGCGCACCCTGGCCGCCGACGGCCGCTGGCGCGTGCACCACGTCGGCACCAGGGACCTGCTGCCCTCGGGCATGCAGGCCGCCCTGAAGGAGGCCGAGACGGCCACCGCCGAGGTCGAGGGAATACTGGTCAACGTCGCCATCGGCTACGGCGGCCGGCAGGAGATCGCCGACGCCGTGCGCTCCATGCTCCACGACGCCCACGACCGGGGCGTGCCGATGGCGGACCTCGCCGAGGCCGTCGACGTCGACATGATCGGCCGGCACCTCTACACCAAGGCCCAGCCTGACCCGGACCTGGTGATCCGCACCAGCGGTGAGCAGCGGCTGTCCGGCTTCATGCTCTGGCAGACCGCGCATTCGGAGTACTACTTCTGCGAGGTCTTCTGGCCGGCCTTCCGCAAGGTCGACTTCCTGCGCGCCCTGCGCGACTACGCGGCCCGCCACCGCCGCTTCGGCGGCTGACCCCACCCCGAGCCCCCTCGCGGCGCCCCACTTCCCGAAGCTGCCCCCCGCACGCCCCGCCCCCCATGGCCCGCAGCCGCCATCCGACGGGAGCGGGCCGTGGTGGTACGTCCAATGCCCGCCGCATACTGCGGTCCCTCCCTACCCCAGCGAACCAGACTCAGGGCCGTACGTCCGTGCGCGGCGGGCTGGACGTACCACCACGGCCCCGACCCACCACGCACCCCCAGGCGCACCGGCCCAGCCACTCCCCGCACCCACGGCACCCCACGGCACCCCCACCGCCCCCCTCTTCACGCGGAGTTCATCCGCGTGCCGTCGCCCGCACTTGCATGGCGGCGCATCTTGAAGGGAATAAGCCAGACAGGTCGACACCCGAACCACGGGTGTCGGATCTCAGCGGGCGGCTCGGGGCCGTCCGCCCGGGAGGCCCGTTGCACCAGCGCGACCGTGCGGTCACAGCGCGGACGAAGACGCGGCGGGCCGGTCCCCGGCCCGTGCAACGGGGCCGTCGACCGGTCCAGCTCGTCCTCGTCGCTCCCCGACCTCATCCGAGGGGGTACGTCCTTCCGTGGTGACCAGCACAAAGCGCCCCAAGCCAGACCGGCGCACCTACGTTGTCGACACCAGCGTCCTGCTGGCGGACCCGAACGCCCTGACCCGTTTCGACGAGCACGAAGTCGTGCTCCCCGTCGTCGTGGTCACGGAACTGGAGGCCAAGCGGCACCATCCCGAACTCGGCTACTTCGCCCGGCAGGCCCTGCGCCTGCTGGACGACTACCGGGTCCGGCACGGCCGCCTCGACGCCCCCATCCCGATCGGGGACCTCGGCGGAACGATGCGGGTCGAGCTCAACCACTCGGACCCCAGCGTGCTGCCCAGCGGCTACCGCCTGGGGGACAACGACTCCCGCATCCTCGCGGTCGCCCGCAACCTCCAGGCCGAGGGGCACGACGTCACCGTCGTCTCCAAGGACCTGCCGCTGCGGATCAAGGCGTCGTCCGTGGGACTCCTCGCCGAGGAGTACCGCGCCGAACTCGCCATCACCGACTCCTCCGGCTGGACCGGCATGTCCGAGCTCACCCTTCCGGGCGAACAGGTGGACATCCTCTTCGAGGAGGGCCGCGTCCACGCCCCGGAGGCGGCCGGACTGCCCGTGCACACGGGCCTGACGATCCAGTCGGAGCGCGGCCGGGCCCTGGGCCGGGTCACGCCCGAGGGCGACGTCCGGCTGGTGCGCGGCGACCGGGAGGCGTTCGGCATCAAGGGCAGGAGCGCCGAGCAGCGGATCGCGCTCGACCTGCTGCTCGACCCGGACGTCGGGATCGTGTCGATGGGCGGCCGGGCCGGCACCGGCAAGTCGGCGCTGGCGCTGTGCGCGGGCCTGGAGGCGGTGCTGGAGCGCCGTCAGCACCAGAAGGTGATGGTGTTCCGGCCGCTGTACGCGGTGGGCGGGCAGGAGCTGGGCTATCTGCCCGGCTCCGAGGCGGAGAAGATGAGCCCGTGGGCGCAGGCCGTCTTCGACACGCTCTCGGCGGTGACCTCCCGCGAGGTCATCGAGGAGGTCACCGCGCGCGGCATGCTGGAGGTGCTGCCGCTCACCCACATCCGGGGCCGGTCGCTGCACGACGCGTTCGTCATCGTGGACGAGGCCCAGTCCCTGGAACGCAACGTCCTGCTGACGGTGCTGTCCCGGATCGGCGCCAACTCGCGGGTCGTGCTGACCCATGACGTGGCGCAGCGGGACAACCTGAGGGTCGGCCGCTACGACGGCGTGGTCGCCGTGGTGGAGAAGCTGAAGGGGCATCCGCTCTTCGCGCACGTCACGCTGAACCGGTCCGAGAGGTCCCAGATCGCCGCGCTTGTGACCGAAATGCTGGAGGACGGTCATATCTGAGCGCATCCGCTCCACTTGGGGCGGATGAGGGAACGTCACGCCGTCCGGGAAAGGCCGAGAGCCTAGCCGGGCGGCGCTGTCGTGTGCGGGTGTTTCACGGAATCCCGTAGGCCAAACGAGATGTGAGCTTTCACACGCAACTCGGAATTGCCACTCCGCGTCGGGTTACGGCAGAGTCTGAGTCCTGTCAGGCCCCGCATACGACACAGGTGTACCCCCAGCGGTACGGCACCACTCGATTCACCCCAACTCCACAGCGTCGTCGTATGCCGCCCGAGCACCACGCGGCGCTCCCGTCACGGGAGTTGCCCATCGGGCCCGCGCCTCCGTGACCCGAAGTTGGGAGGCCAGTGCCAGGGGGCACGATTGCGTCCGCCAGGGTCACCGAAGCGGGCGATGCTGGAAGGAAACCGTGTGAGCCGGATCTCGGTCCGGGGATTCGCAGTGGCCTCCGCCACCGCGGTCACCGCTGTCGGTAGCGTCGTGGGCGTTGCCTCGGGCAGTGTCGCCCAGAACAACGACGCCGAAGCGGCGCCGGCAGCCGACGCGACGCTTCTGTCGGACATCCCCGTCGGTCAGCAGGCGCAGGTGCAGACCGCATCCCTCGCCCAGCAGGCCGACGCGCAGGCCATCGCCGCCGACGCGAGCGCCAAGAAGGTTGCCGAGGAAGCGGCCCGCAAGGCCGCCGCCGAGACCGCGATCGCCAAGAAGGCCGATGCCGAGAAGGCGGCCAAGGAGGCCAAGGAGCGGGCGGAGCTCAAGGAGGCGGCCAGCCGCAGCGCGGCCCGCGACGCCTCCACCTTCACCGTCCAGAGCTCGTACTCCATCGGCCAGATCCAGGCGATGGCGCGGCAGATGGTGCCGAGCGGCCAGTTCCAGTGCTTCAGCAACATCGTGGACCACGAGTCCAGCTGGAACTACCACGCGGTCAACGCCTCCTCCGGCGCGTACGGCCTCTTCCAGGCGCTCCCGGCCGGCAAGTACTCCTCGGCCGGCGCCGACTGGCAGACCAACCCGGCCACCCAGATCAAGTGGGGCCTCAACTACATGAACGGCCGCTACGGCAGCCCGTGTGAGGCCTGGTCGTTCTGGTCGGTCAACCACTGGTACTGAGCCCGCCCGGCACGTCGCCGGCCCGGTTCGCCCGTGGCGCTCAACTTCGCGCGGCCCCTCCCCGTCCTAGGGGGAGGGGCCTTCGCCATGTAGCGTCTGACGGGACTGCTCCCAGGAGGAGTGGTGGGGACGGACGGGGGAAGAGGACGGATCATGTCGCGAGTGCCACGGTGGATCGGCCGGCTCGGCGCCGGGCTGACCGAAATGGGTGAGCGGTTGGACGAGCGCCGCGCCGAGGTGGAGAAGGAAGAGACCGGTACGGAACCCGAACCGGCCACGGACACCACGGTGCTGCCCGACCATGTGACCGTCGTACCGGCCCGTCCCGATCCGGCGCAGGCCGTGCCCTGGGGGGTGCGGGTGGCCGCCGAGGCCGGCTGGCGGGTGCTGGTGCTGGCCGGCACCGTGTGGGTGCTGATGCGGGTGATCAGCGCCGTGCAGCTGGTCGTCCTCGCCTTCGTCGCCGCGCTGCTCATCACCGCCCTGATGCAGCCGACCGTGGCGCGGCTGCGCCGCTACGGCCTGCCCCGCGGACCGGCCACCGCGCTCACCGCGATCGCCGGCTTCGTCATCATGGGCCTGATCGGGTGGTTCGTGACCTGGCAGGTCATGGAGAACATCGACACGCTCTCCACCCAGATCCAGGACGGCATCGACGAGCTGCGCAAGTGGCTGCTGAACAGCCCCTTCCACGTCACCGACAAGCAGATCAACCAGATCGCCAAGAGCCTGCGCGAGGCCATCGGCGCCAACACCGACCAGATAACGTCCGCCGGCCTCGAAGGCGTGACGGTGGTGGTGGAGGCGCTGACCGGGATCCTGCTGACGATGTTCTCGACGCTGTTCCTCCTCTACGACGGCCGGCGCATCTGGGAGTGGACGCTGAAGCTGGTGCCCGCCGCGGCCCGCCCGGGCGTGGCCGGCGCCGGTCCGCGCGCCTGGCGCACGCTGACGGCGTACGTGCGCGGCACGGTGATCGTGGCGCTCATCGACGCCATCTTCATCGGCCTCGGCATCTACTTCCTGAACGTGCCGATGGCGGTCCCGCTGGCCGTGTTCATCTTCCTGTTCGCGTTCATCCCGCTGGTGGGCGCGGTCGTGTCGGGCGCGCTCGCGGTGGTGGTCGCGCTGGTCACCCAGGGCGTGTTCACGGCGGTGATGGTGCTCGTGGTGGTGCTGGCGGTGCAGCAGATCGAAGGGCATGTGCTCCAGCCCTTCATCCTGGGGCGCGCGGTGCGCGTCCACCCGCTGGCGGTGGTCCTGTCCGTCGCGGCCGGCGGCATGATCGCCGGCATCGGCGGCGCGGTGGTGGCGGTGCCGCTGGTGGCGGTGACCAACACGGTGGTGGGCTATCTGCGCAAGTACTCCCACGAGCAGGCGCTGCGCCAGTCGCCGCGGCCGCACGGCGCCACCGCCTCGGCCGACGTCGCCCTGCCGGCGGCGACCGAGGGACGGCAGCCGCCGCCCGCGGAAGACACCGGGGAACGCACGGAGCCCCGCCCACCGGAGGGGTGAGCGGGGCCCGTGAAGGGGCGGGGCCGGCCGGTTACTCGGCCAGCACCGCCTCCGCGTCCAGGGTGACGCCGACGGCCTGGATCACCGAGGCGATCTTGAACGCCTCCTGGATGACGTCACGCTCCAGGCCCGCCTTGCGCAGGACCTGCTCGTGCGAGTCCAGGCACATGCCGCAGCCGTTGATGGCCGAGACCGCGAAGGACCACAGCTCGAAGTCGACCTTGTCGACGCCCGGGTTGCCGATGACGTTCATCCGCAGACCGGCGCGCAGGGTGCCGTACTCGTGGTCCGACAGCAGGTGCCGGGTGCGGTAGAAGACGTTGTTCATCGCCATGACGGCCGCCGCGGACTTCGCCGCGGTGTACGCCTCGGGCGACAGGTTCGCCTTCGCCTCCGGCTCCAGCTCACGCAGGACGATCGGCGAACGCGAGGCGATCGCCGTCGCCAGCACCGTGCCCCACAGCTGCTGCGCGGGCAGGTCGCTGTTGCCGATGACCGAGCCCAGGTTGAGCTTGAGGTCCTTGGCGTAGTCCGGGACGGCGGACTTCAGGGAGTCGAGGGACATGCCTCACTCACCAGCCAGCAGCGCGACCGGGTCCAGGGTCTCGTCGCCCTTGCTCCAGTTGCACGGGCACAGCTCGTCGGTCTGCAGGGCGTCCAGGACCCGCAGGACCTCCTTCGGGTTCCGGCCGACGGAGCCCGCGGTGACCATCGTGAACTGGATCTCGTGGTTGGGGTCCACGACGAACACGGCGCGCTGCGCGAAGCCGTCCTCGCCCTCGATGCCCAGCGCGCGCATCAGCTCGTGCTTGGAGTCGGCCATCATCGGGAACGGCAGGTCGGTCAGGTCCGGGTGGTCCTTGCGCCAGGCGTGGTGCACGAACTCGGAGTCGCCGGAGAAGCCGAGGATCTGGGCGTCGCGGTCGGCGAACTCCTCGTTCAGCTTGCCGAACGCGGCGATCTCGGTCGGGCAGACGAAGGTGAAGTCCTTGGGCCAGGCGAAGACCACCAGCCACTTGCCCTCGTAGGACTTGTGGTGGATCTGCTCGAACTCCTTGCCCTTCTCCAGCGAGACGCAGGCGGACAGTTCGAACTCGGGGAACTTGTCACCGACAGTGAGCACACGCTCTCCTTGCAGCGAAGAAACACCGGTTTCGCCCGTGTTTCCCATGGGTTGGACCATCCTGATGTTGGCACAGGGTGCATTGATTACGGAAATAGCTACACTCGGTCGTGTTGATCGGAGGTAGTTATCAGTGAGCGTCGGTAACACCGGCAGACGGAAGCATCTGCCCAGTTTGTCCCAGCTGCGCGCGTTCGCCGCCGTGGCCGAGCACCTGCACTTCCGGGACGCCGCCGCCGACATCGGCATGAGCCAGCCGGCCCTGTCCAGCGCCGTGTCCACCCTGGAGGAGACACTCGGTGTCACCCTGGTGGAGCGTACGACGCGCAAGGTGCTGCTCTCGCCCGCGGGGGAGCGCCTGGCCGTCCGGGCCAGGGCGGTGCTGGAGGAGGTCGGCGCGCTGCTGGAGGAGGCCGAGGCGGTCCGGGCGCCCTTCACCGGCGTCCTGCGCCTGGGCGTCATCCCGACCGTCGCCCCCTATCTGCTGCCCACCGTCCTGCGCCTGGTCCACGGCCGCTACCCGGACCTCGACCTCCAGGTGCACGAGGAGCAGACCGCGAGCCTGCTGGACGGACTGGCCGGCGGCCGGCTGGACCTGCTGCTCCTGGCGGTGCCGCTCGGGATGCCCGGGGTGGCGGAACTGCCCCTGTTCGACGAGGACTTCGTCCTGGTCACCCCGCTGGACCACGGCCTCGGCGGCCGCGAGGGCATACCGCGCGAGGCCCTGAGGGAACTGAACCTGCTGCTGCTCGACGAGGGCCACTGCCTGCGCGACCAGGCCCTGGACATCTGCCGTGAGGCCGGCCGGGAGAACGCCCCGGTCACCACCACCGCGGCCGGCCTGTCCACCCTGGTCCAGCTCGTCGCCGGGGGCCTCGGCTGCACGCTGCTGCCGCGCACCGCCCTGAAGGTCGAGATCTCCCGCAGCAGCCAGCTGCTGACCGGCTCCTTCGCCGAACCGGCCCCCTCCCGCCGGATCGCCCTCGCCATGCGCGGCAGCACGGCCCGCGCCGCCGAGTACCGCGAACTGGCCGCCGCCCTGCGCACCAGCCTGCGGGCCCTGCCGGTACGCGTCCTGGACCCGGCGGCCTGAGAACGGCCCGGAGCCGTACACCGCGCGAGCCCGCACGCCACGCGTGATGGTCCCCTCCCCGGCGGGGAGGGGACCATCACGGCTTTCCGAGGGCAGGCCGGCTACTCCGTGCGCAGCCCCTCCGGCCGCATCAGCCGCAGCAGCGGCGGCAGGCTCAGCAAGGTCACCACCAGGACGATCCCCGCGCCGATGCCGGTCATCGTCAGCACGCTCGACCAGTCCACGGACACGGTCGTGGCGGTCATCTTCAGCAGCACCGTGCCCAGCGTCAGACCCACGGCCGAGGCCAGCAGCAGGCCGAGCGCGACCGGTACGGCCGTCTGCCACAGCACCGACAGGCTCAGCGTGCGCCGCCGGGTGCCGAAGGCGACCAGCGCCGACAGCAGCTTGCGGCGTTCGCGCAGCTGCTCCAGCTGCGACACCAGCAGGCTCGCCCCGATCAGCGCCAGCACACAGGTCGCGCCGACCAGCAGCCCGGTGCGGATGGAGGCGAACTTCTTGGACTCCTCGTTGCGCGTCCAGACCATCACGTTGGCGAACGGGTCCACGGCGGCGGCCGCGTTGCGCACGTACTCGCGCACGTCGGGCACGGCGTCGTCGAGCGAGACGTAGGCCTGCGCCACGGGCTGTCCGGCGGCGGCCGGCACCGCGCCCCGGGTGAGCAGGAAGCCGTCGTGCTCCATGCCGCTCGGGTCGGTGCCGGGGGCGACCTTCCTGATCCCTTGCGGCACCGTCCAGCGCGCCTCGCGGCCGGCGTCCATGCCCTGGTCGGTGTCCAGGTAGAGCTTCTTGCCGGGCTTGGCCAGGACGGGGGTGTCGGTGTCGTAGTCGGCGGCCGCGACGACGAAGGCGTCGCCGTCGCGGCACGAGGGCAGGGCCGCCACCTCGCGCAGCGCCGCGCAGTCGCCGATGGTCACCGGCGAGTTGCGGTTCTGGCCGCCGGCCGACTTGACGCTGGCGTCGGAGAGGTTGCCGCCGGCCAGCGCGACGACCTTGCGCACGCCCCGGACCGAACGGAACTTCGCCACCGCCTCGTCGGCGTCCACCCCGCGCGAGAGCTGGACCTCGACCTGGGCCCGGTTCACGTCGTTCCTGGACGCCTTGGTGTAGTCGCCCTCCACGCCCGCGAAGAGCATCTGCAGGGCGATCGCGCCGGCCACCGCGACCGCGATGCCGTTCACCATGCGGGCCGCCGTGCCGCTGCTCAACTGAAGCCGCCGTACCGCGAGTTGCCAGGACACGGAGCCGTTTCCGAGTCGGGCGACGACCGCCTCCACGATCCACGGCAGCAGCGCCGTCACCCCGACCAGCAGCGCGATCACACCGCCGGCGACCAGGTACTGGTTGAAGTCGCCCTCCGTGCGGCCCTTGCCGATCATCGGGTAGAGCATCGCCAGGCCGATCACCGGCAGCAGCAGCCGCCACCACAGCCGGCGCCGGGCCGGCCGGGTCGTGCGGACCACGCCGAGCGGTTCGATGACCACCCCGCGCAGCGCGAGCAGGGTGACCAGCACCGCGGCCGCCGGGACGGCCACGGCGACCAGCACCGCGAGGGCGGGCGCCGGGTTGAGGTAGCTCGGGAACACGCTGACGTCGAGGACCTCCAGCGAACCGGCCAGCTGACGGCCGAGCAGGAAGAACACCGTGCCGAGGACCAGCCCGAGCAGCGAGCCCGCCAGCGCCTCGCCCGCCGCGATCCGGCGGGTCATCCGGCTGTCCGAGCCGACCAGCCGCAGCGCGGCCAGCCGGCGGTCGCGCTGCTCGCCGCCGAAACGCACCGCCGCCGTGATGAACACCGCCACCGGCATCAGCAGCACCACGAAGACCACCAGCACCAGCAGGATCAGCACCGGGTCCGATTTGGCCGACACCGGGTTGGGAGTGCCGTACTCGCTGATCCGCGCCGTCTGCCAGCCGTTGATGTGCGGGGCGAGGCCGGTCGCGCCGGCGTAGTAGGCCAGTTCCTGCGAGCCGATCAGCCCGCTCTCGGCGATGGTCCCGGTCACCCGGTACGGCAGCCGCTCGCGCAGCAGCCGGCCGTCGCCGGAGTCGAGCAGCTTCTTCAGCGCGGGGGAGACCACCATGTCGCCCGGCGCCGGGTACTTCGCGAGCCCCGGCGCGATCGGCGCGCGCGGTCCCTCGGGCTCCACCAGCCGCCCGCGGATGTCCTTGTTCCCGTAGGTGGTGTCGACGTCGGCGATGACGAGGGTGTCGTCGGCCTTCGGCTTGACCTTCTGGCTGTAGGTGTAGTCGGAGCGGGCCTCGCCGCGGTCGTGGCGCACGTTCAGCGCGCTCGGTATCGCGGTGGTCAGCAGCAGCAGCGCCACGCCGAGCCCGACGCCGACCGCCGTCAGCAGCACCCGGGTCCACCCCTCGCGCCCGCCGGTGAACGCGAACTTCGCGCCCAGCCGCAGGTCGGCGGCCCATTGGCGGAGGTTCATACGAGCCGCTCCATGTCCCGGGACCTGCCGTCGCGCACGACGATCTCGCGGTCGGAGTAGGCGGCGACCCGCGCCTCGTGGGTGACCAGGACGACGGCGGCGTTGGCGGACCGGGCGGCCTCGGTGAACAGTTCCATCACGCGCTCGCCGTTGAGCGAGTCGAGCGCGCCGGTCGGCTCGTCGGCGAACAGCACCCGGGGCCCGGAGACCAGCGACCGGGCGACGGCCACCCGCTGGCCCTGGCCGCCGGAGACCTCGCCCGGCCGCTTCTTCGCCAGGTCGTCGACCTCCAGCCGGGCCATCCAGGAGAGCGCGGCCCGCTCGGCCTCCTTGCGGGAGGTGCCGTTCAGGCGCAGCGGCAGGGCCACGTTCTCCACGCAGGTGAGTTCGGGCACCAGCTGGCCGAACTGGAAGACGAAGCCGAACTCCGAGCGGCGCAGGGCGCTGCGCTGGGCGTCGGACATGGCGGACAGCTCGCGGCCGTCGTAGGTGATCGAGCCGGAGTCCGGGGTGACGATCCCGGCCAGGCAGTGCAGCAGGGTGGACTTGCCGGAGCCGGAGGGGCCCATCACGGCGACCACCTCGCCGGGGTGGATGGAGAACTCGGCGCCGTCCAGCGCGGTGGTCGGGCCGTAGGCCTTGCGCAGGTTCTCGGCGGTCAGCAGGGAGCCGGGGGGAGGGGTCATCGGGTCACCGCCGCCCGGAGCTTGTCGAGGCGCGCGGCGGTCAGTTCCAGCCACCTGAGGTCGGCCTCCAGGTGGAACAGGGCGTGGTCGCAGACGAGCTGGTCGGCGAGGTCGCCGTTGCGCTTGCGGTCGGTCAGGATCCGCATGCTGCGCAGGTGCTCGGAGCGCTGCGTGTCGAGGATGTCGGCGGCGTCGCGGTGGGTGAGCAGCGCGAGGACGACCTTGGTGTAGAGGGTCGACTGAAGGTAGGGCTCGGGCTTCTCCGGCGTGGCCAGCCAGCGTTCGACGTCGGTGACGCCGGCGTCGGTGATGGCGTAGCGCTTGCGCTCGGGGCCGCCGCCGGCCTCGATGCCGTCGACTTCGACGAGGCCGTTCTTCAGCAGCCGGGACATCGTCGAGTAGACCTGGCCGTAGTGCAGCGGCCGGTCGTGACCGAACTTCTCGTCGAAGGCCCGCTTCAGGTCGTAACCGTGACGCGGTCCGGACTCCAGGAGCCCCAGGAGGGTGTGACCGATGGACATGGAGAGCACTCTACACACCGTGTATACGTGCCGTGTATACGCCGAGGGTGTAGCCGATGGCGAGGGGTGTTCCCGCGCAGGTGAGCGCCGTTTGTCACGGTTCCGCTACGGCGGTGGCCGGAGCCGGACCGGGCGGGGCGCGGGGTCAGCGGGGGCGGGACTACGGGGTCGGCGGGGGCGGGGGCTACGGGGTCGGCGGGGGCGGGGGCCAGGGGGCCGGCGGGGGCGGGGCTAGGGGGCCGGCGGGGGCGGGGTGCGGGGCGGGCGGCCGCGGCGGGGGAGGGGGCCGGTCTCGCCGGGCAGCCGGCCGGCCTCGGCCAGGGCGCGGCGCAGCAGGTACTCGATCTGGGCGTTGGCCGAGCGCAGTTCGTCCGACGCCCAGCGCGCCAGCGCGTCGTAGACGGACGGGTCCAGCCGCAGCAGCACCTGCTTGCGCTGCTGCGGCCGGCGCCGGGCGGGCGTGCCCTCCTCGGGTGCGGTCACTGGTAGAGCGTCCCGGTGTTGAGGACCGGCTGCGGCGCCCGGTCCCCGCACAGCACCACCATCAGGTTCGACACCATCGCCGCCTTCCGTTCGTCGTCGAGCTCCACGATGTCCCGCTCGGCGATCCGGGCGAGCGCCGCCTCCACCATGCCGACGGCGCCGTCCACGATCTCGCGCCGGGCGGCGACCACCGCGCCCGCCTGCTGCCGCTGGAGCATCGCCGAGGCGATCTCGGGGGCGTAGGCGAGGTGGGTGAAGCGCGACTCGATGATCTGCACCCCGGCCGCCTCCACGCGCGCGTGCAGTTCGAGGGCGAGCTTCTCGGTGATCTCCTCGGCGTTGCCGCGCAGCGACAGACCGGCCTCGTCGTGGGCGTCGTAGGGGTACTCGATGGCGATGTGCCGCACGGCCGCCTCGGTCTGGGTGGAGACGAACTCCAGGTAGTTGTCCACCTCGAAGGACGCCTGCGCGGTGTCCCGCACCTTCCACACCACGACCGCGGCCAGCTCGATCGGGTTGCCGTAGGCGTCGTTCACCTTCAGGACGGCGGTCTCGTGGTTGCGCACCCGGGTGGAGATCTTCTCGCGGGAGGTCAGCGGGTTGACCCAGCGCAGGCCGTCCTCGCGGATCGTGCCCCGGTAGCGGCCGAACAGCTGGACGACCCGCGCCTCGCCGGGCGCGACCATGTTGAGCCCGCACATGGCGAGCAGCGCGGCGATGCCGACCGCGATGCCGACGACGATCAGCGCGACCTTGGGGCCGACGGCGGTGACCGCCGCGCCGGCCACCACCAGGACCACCGCGATCACCAGGCCGAGCAGTCCGAGCAGCAGCGCGAGGCCGCCCTTGATGCTGTGCGCCGCGAACTCGCGCACCTGCGGGGCGGGCATGTCGGGCAGGTCGGCGGCTCCGGTGCCGCCAGTGCCGCCGGGTGCGGCGGCGGGGCCGGGTGTGCCGGTGGTGGGCGCAGGGTCCTGTGCGGACATGGGAATCCCCCGTTCTCGTACGTTCTGC
This sequence comes from Streptomyces seoulensis, assembly GCA_013364255.1. GTDB lineage: Bacteria > Actinomycetota > Actinomycetes > Streptomycetales > Streptomycetaceae > Streptomyces > Streptomyces similanensis. Next base: position 6,064,669 of record CP054936.1, read on the forward strand.
CACGGTCCGCGACGGCGGTCGCCCCGGGCGGCCGCCGTGCGTCGCTCTATCTAAGTGATATCACTTTACCGCTCCATGGCAACCCCCGGCCCCTCTGGAGCGTCGGTTCCGTTGGGGCGGGTGCTCATTGTCACGTCCGAAAAAGGGCGGATCGCGGGGCCTTTGTCATAGAGAGCGGTGTTAGCTTTCTGAGCTGACCTGCACGTACGTGAGTGACAGCTGAGACGGAAGCGGAGCGGACGGACGCATGGGACGAGCCGAAGAGAGACGAGCGCGGCAGCGCGGTGGCCGCCGTGCAGCGCCCAGGAGCTCGTCCGCCACGCCGATGGCCGGCGGCGACGGGTCGGCGGCCGGGAGCCAGGCCACCGGGGGCCGCGCGGCGGCGCGCCGGGCGGCGACGCGCTCCGGCCGGGCGGGCAAGACCGGGAAGAGCGGCATACGCGCGCTGTTCACCTGGAAGAAGATCCTCGGCACGTTCCTCGGCGTGTGCCTGCTCGGCATCGGCGCCTTCGTCGTGCTCTACATGATGGTGGACATACCCGAGGGCAACGCCGACGCCCAGCGCCAGAGCAACGTCTACAAGTACAGCGACGGCTCGATCCTGGCCCGCGACGGCGAGGTCAACCGGGAGAGCGTGTCCCTGGACAAGGTGCCCGTCGCCGTCCAGCACTGCTTCGTCGCCGCCGAGAACAAGACCTTCTACCACGACTCCGGCGTGGACCTGAGGGGAACGGCCCGCGGCCTGCTCAACACGGTGTCCGGCAAGGGCACCCAGGGCGGCTCGACGATCACCCAGCAGTACGTCAAGAACTTCTACCTCAACCAGGACCAGACCGTCACGCGCAAGCTGAAGGAACTGGTCATCTCGCTGAAGGTGGACCAGAAGAAGTCCAAGGACGAGATCCTCGCCGGCTACATCAACACCAGCTACTACGGCCGCGGCGCCTACGGCATCCAGGCCGCCGCGCAGGCCTACTACCGCGTCGACGCGCAGAAGCTGACGGTCCAGCAGGGCGCGTATCTCGCCGCCCTGATGCAGGCGCCCAGCACCTACGACTGGGCGGCCGCCAGTGACAACGGCAAGCGGCTGGCCAAGGCCCGCTGGAACTACGTGCTGGACAAGATGGTCGAACAGCACTGGCTGGACGCCGGCCAGCGGCGCACCATGACGTTCCCGGTCCCCAAGGACCCCCGGCCCACCCCCGGGCAGGAGGGCCAGAAGGGCTACCTGATCGCGCTGGCCAACAGCCAGCTCGAACAGAAGCTGATGAAGGACCAGGGCCTCACCCAGTCCGAGGCGGAGCGCGCGGTCGAGGACCAGGGCTGGACCATCACCCTGAACATCGACAAGAAGCGGCAGGCCGCGCTGGAGGGCGCGGTCAAGAGCCAGCTGACGAGCAAGCTGGAGCCCAAGCGGCGCAAGGTCGACGGCGACGTCCAGGCCGGCGCCGTCTCCGTCGACCCCAAGACGGGGAAGATCGTCGCCCTGTACGGCGGCCAGGACTACTTCAAGCACTACTACGACAACGCCACCCGGCGGGACTACCAGCCCGCCTCCACCTTCAAGCCGGTGATCCTCGCCGCGGCCCTGGACGGCGAGGCCGAGACCCAGGACGGCCAGCCGATCACCGCGACCACCGTCTACGACGGCACCAGCGGCCGGCAGGCCGTCGACCACGGCGCCAAGGTCGGCTTCGGCCCGCCCAACGAGGACGACCAGAACTACGGCCGGATCACCGTCCAGACGGCGATGAACCAGTCCGTGAACTCCGTCTTCGCCCAGATGGGCATCGACGTCGGCATGACCAAGGTGATGAGCGTCGCCGACAAGCTCGGCATGGACACCAAGGGCATGCAGGCGGTCCCCGCGCAGACCCTGGGCTCCATGGGCGCCAGCCCGCTGGAGATGGCCGGCATCTACGCCACCCTCGACAACCACGGCAAGAAGGTCACCCCGACCATCGTCGAGAAGGCCGAACAGCAGAGCCGGGGCACGGTCAGGATGGACGACGCGATCGGCGACCAAGTCGTCACCCGGCAGGCCGCCGACACGGTCACCTCGGTGCTGACCGGCGTGGTCGACGACGGCACGGCCAAGAAGTCGGTGGCCGACAACCCGCTGCGCGACGGCCAGCAGGTCGCGGGCAAGACGGGCACCTCCGACTGCAACCGCTCGGCCTGGTTCACCGGCTACACGCCCCAGCTCGTCACCTCGGTCGGCCTGTTCGGCGAGGCGGGCGCCTCCGGCGGCAAGGGCTGCGAGGGCGGCACGGTCAAGAAGGGCGACCACGTGCCGCTGACCGGCGCGATGGGCGGCGGCCGCGTCAACGGCGGCGGCCCGCCGGCCGCGATCTGGGCCGCGTACACCTTCGGCGTGATGGACGGCACCAGCAAGTTCGACCTGGACACCACGCAGGGCGCGGCCGTCCAGCCGTCCACCAGCCCGTCCAACAGCCCGTCGCCGAGCCACTCGGCGTCCGAGTCGCCGAGCAGCCCGCCGCCCTCGCCGTCGAAGTCGCCGAGCGAGTCGCCGTCGAGCCGTCCGCCGAGCAGCCCGCCGGCCAGCCAGAGCTCGTCCCAGGCGCCGCCCACCCAGTCGTCGTCGGCCCCGCCGCCCGACCCGTCGAACAGCCCCGGCGCCGCCGGCGGCGGCGAGGGCGGCGGCGGCGACCCGTTCGACCCGGGCGGCGACGGACCGCAGCTCACCGACCGGGAGCACACCACCCGGTGACCGGCGCGCCCCCTCCCGGCAGGGCGGGGGCGCGGCCTCGGAACAGGGCGAGGGGCACACACCGTACGGTGTGTGCCCCTCGCCGCATCCCATGGGCCTGCGTGCGCCGCCGGGTCAGCCCCGGTGCAGCTCGAACCAGACCACCTTGCCCGTGCTCAGCCGGGTCGCGCCCCAGCGCCGGGCCAGCCGGTTCACCAGGTACAGGCCGCGGCCGCCCTCGTCGGTGGCGCGGGCCTGCCGCAGCCGCGGCAGCTGCGGCACGTCGTCGCCGACCTCGCAGCGCAGCACGTCCGTGCGCAGCAGCCGCAGCGTCACCGGCCGGGAGGCGTAGCGCACCGCGTTGGTGACGACCTCGCTGACCAGCAGCTCGACGGAGTCCGTCAGCTCCTCCAGACCCCAGCGCGCCAGCGCGCGCCGGGCCAGCCGGCGGGCCTGGCCGGGCGCGGTCTCCTCCGGGTCCAGGACCCAGTACGCCACGTCGCTCGGCGCGATCCCGTCGAAGCGGGCCGCCAGCAGCGCGATGTCGTCGTCCCGGTCGCCCGGCCCGAGCATGTCCAGGACCTCGTCGCACAGCGCCTCCAGCGGCGGCGGATGGTCCGGCCCGGTCAGCCGCGCGGTGGCGGCCAGCTTCTCGCGCAGCTGCTCGATGCCGGTCCACACGTCGCGCAGCCGCGACTCGACCAGGCCGTCGGTGTAGAGCAGCAGCGTGCCGCCGGCCGGCGCGTCCAGCTCCACCGCCTCGAAGTCCACCCCGCCGACGCCGATCGGCGCGCCCGGCGGCACCTTCAGCACCTCGGCCCGGCCGCCCAGGTGCAGCAGCACCGGCGGCGGATGCCCGGCGTTGGCGATGGTGATGCGGTGCGAGACCGGGTCGTAGACGGCGTACAGACAGGTCGCCATGCGGTCGGTGCCCAGGCGCTGCGCCTGCTCGTCCAGGTGGTGCAGCACCTCCTGCGGAGGCAGGTCGAGACCGGCCAGGGTCTGCGCGGTGGTGCGCAGCTGGCCCATGATCGCCGCCGAGGTCATGGAGTGGCCCATCACGTCGCCGACGACCAGGGCGACCCGGCTGCCGGGCAGCGGGATCGCGTCGTACCAGTCGCCGCCCACCCGCGCGGTCTGCGCGGCCGGCAGATAGCGGGAGGCCAGCCGCACCCCGGTGGGGCGGGGCAGGGTCTCGGGCAGCATGGTGCGCTGGAGCTCGTCGGCGATGTACGCCTCCCGGCCGTACAGCATCGCCTTGTCGATGCCGAGCGCGCTGTGCGTGGCGAGCTGGGCGGCGACCAGGAGGTCGTCGGTCTCGAACGCCGGCCGCTCGGGGCGGCGCAGGAACAGCGCGGCGCCGATCACCCGGCGCCTGCCGCGCAGCGGGGCGAGGACGGCGCGCTGCCCGCCGGGTACCGCCAGCTCGGAGTCCTCGCCGAGCAGCTCGGTCAGCGCGGCGCGCGCGGAGGGCACGTCGGTGAAGACCGGCCGGACGCCGCGCAGCACCTCGCCGAGCGCGCTGCCGGGCCGCACCTCGCACAGCTCGTTGGTGACGTTGGACAGCTCGGCCGGCTGCTCGGGCGCCGGGACCGGCATGAACCCGATCTCGGTGTCCCGCTCGGTCGGTATCCGGTCGGTGCGGCGCAGCCGCAGCACCAGCGGGCCCACCGGCCGCTCGTCGCCCACCGGCAGCGGCTCGCGCAGGTACACGAGGATGGCGTCGGAGAACGTCGGCACGGTCGCCCGGCACAGCCCCATGACGATCTCGTCGAGGTCCATGCCGCGCGCGATGCGCCGGGTCGCCGCGCCCACGAACCGCAGCCGGTCCCCGTCGCGCCGCATCGGCAGCGGACGGCCGGCCGGCGCCGCCTGCCCGGTACGCCGCTCCTGGCCGCCGGGGCCGCGCCGCTCGGCGGCCTCGGCCGTGCCCGTCGGCCCGAGCGGACCGGAACCCTGGGCGGCGCCCGTGCCGCCGGCGCCCCGGTCGCCCGGTTCGGGCTGGGCCGGGATGCCGTCGGGGGCGGGCCGCGGCCGGTGCGCGCCGGGTTCGGCGGCCGCCGGCTGCGCGTGCTCGTACCCGGCGGAGGAGCCCGCCTCGCCCCCGCGGGGCGCGTTCGCCCCCGCGCCGCGCGCCGGCTCGCCCGCCGCGCCCGGGGCCGCGGACCGGGGCGCGCCGTCCGGGCAGGGCTGCAGCGGTAACGCCTGCGGCGGCTGCGGGGTACGCGGGAGCGCCCCGCGGGCGTCCGCGGGGTCGACGCCCGGCTGGGGGCGTTCGAAGGAGGTCGGCTGTTCCGTCACGCGTGTCGAATCCATCCGTCCGGGGCTGCGCGCCGGGCGCGCAGTTGGTCCCGCCGAAGACCCGATACCCGGAATACCTGTCCCGGATGCGGATTTCCGGCGTGGTCAGAGGCTGTTCCTGTGCCACCGGCGGGTCCTTCGCGGCCCGCACGGGTCATGCCCTGGTACCCCTCGCTCACGTCCTGCCGCCCCTCGGTGACGTTCGGTCAGACCCGGCACGTGCGCCGGGAGTTGCTCCGGCCCCCGCGCCTCCCTGCGCCTCCCTGCGCCCTTGCGGAGGACGATCCTACGGTTGCCGCCCGGGGGCGCATCAAGGGTCTCATGAGGACACGTGCGCGGGGGTACGGTCCCAGTCCTCCGGCAGCGACGGTACCGTCCAGGCGGGGTCCGGGCGCCAGTGCTGCCAGTCCTCGCAGAACGGCGGCCCCCACGCGCGGATCACCTCCACCGCGGCCCGTCCGGCGGCCCGCACCCGCTCGGCCAGGGCCGCGTCCACCAGGCCGTCGCGCTGCGCCTGGGCGAACTCGTCCTCGTCGCGCCAGTCCCAGCCGCGGTCCTCCTGCACGGTGATGTCCAGGAAGTGGTCCACGGAGTCCACCCCGCCCGCCCAGCGGACGAGGGGCTCCTCCAGGTTCACGTACCAGTTCTTGAACCGCCAGCCCGGCTCCCAGAACAGCCACACCGACCACGGCTGGCCCGGCCGGGCCAGCTTCAGCACACCGGTGCCGAACCAGCGGTCGCGCCGCACGGCGCGCGGCTTGGTATAGCGGGAGGCGAGCGGTTCCAGGTGCACCGGAGTGCCGTCGGCGAGCACCGGTCTGACGCACTCGGTGCCGGGCGCCATCCACACCGCCAGCAGGTCCGCGTCGTCGCGCACGACGGTCACCGGCCGGGCGATGTGGAAGCCGGCGCCGCCGTTCTCCCGGTACCGCCACAGGATCGGGGTCCCCGGGGCCCAGTGGCCCGTCGTCGCACCGCCCGCCGTCACGCGTCTCACCGCTCCGTCGTCTGCCATGGACAGATATTAGGTGTCATGGCCATACGACGCTGCGGTGAGCGTCATGGTTCACGTCCGGGACACATCGGTCACGGACGCGTCATCCGCAGGACGTCCAGGGCCTCGTCGAGCTGTTCGGCCGTCAGGTCGCCGCGCTCCACGTAGCCCTCCTCCTCGACCACCTGACGGATCGTCTTCTGCTCGGCGATCGCCTTCTTGGCGACCTTCGCGGCCTGCTCGTACCCGATGTACTTGTTCAGCGGGGTGACGACGGACGGGGAGGACTCGGCGTACTCGCGGGCCCGTTCGCGGTGGGCGACGATCCCGTCGACGGTCCGGTCGGCCAGCAGCCGGGTGACGTTGGCGAGCAGCCGGATGGACTCCAGGACGTTCTTGGCGATGACCGGGAGCATCACGTTCAGCTCGAAGTTGCCGGCGGCGCCCGCGGTGGCCACGGTCGCGTCGTTGCCGACGACCTGCGCGGCGACCATCAGCACGGCCTCGGGGATCACCGGGTTGACCTTGCCGGGCATGATCGAGGAGCCGGGCTGGAGGTCGGGCAGGGAGATCTCGGCGAGCCCGGTGCGCGGGCCCGAGGACATCCAGCGCAGATCGTTGGCGATCTTCGTCAGCCCGACGGCGATGGTGCGCAGCTGCCCGCTGGTCTCCACGATGCCGTCCCGGGCGCCCTGCGCCTCGAAGTGGTCGCGGGCCTCGGTCAGCGGCAGCCCGGTGGTGCGGGCCACCTCCTCGATGACGGCGGCGGAGAAACCGGGCGGCGTGTTGATGCCGGTGCCCACGGCGGTGCCGCCCAGCGGCAGTTCGGCCAGCCGCGGCAGGGAGGCGGTGAGCCGCTCGACGCCGTAGCGCACCTGCGCCGCGTACCCGCCGAACTCCTGGCCCAGGGTGACGGGCGTGGCGTCCATCAGGTGGGTGCGCCCGGACTTCACCACGTCTGCGAACTCCTCGGCCTTGCGGGCGAGGGCGTCGGCCAGGTGGTCCAGGGCGGGGATCAGGTCGTGGGTGACGGCGGCGGTGGCGGCGATGTGGATCGAGGACGGGAAGACGTCGTTGGAGGACTGGGAGGCGTTGACGTGGTCGTTGGGGTGCACGTCGCGCCCGAGCCGCTCGCTCGCGAGGGTGGCGATGACCTCGTTGGCGTTCATGTTGGACGACGTGCCCGAGCCGGTCTGGAACACGTCCACGGGGAAGTGCGCGTCCCACGTGCCCTCGGCGACCTCGTCCGCGGCCGACCGGATCGCCCCGGCGACGTCCTCGTCCAGTACGCCGAGTTCGGCGTTGACCTTCGCGGCGGCGCCCTTGATCCGGGCCAGCGCCTCGATGTGGGCGCGCTCGATGCGCTGCCCGGAGACGGGGAAGTTCGCCACGGCGCGCTGCGTCTGCGCGCGCCACTTGGCGTCGGCGGGCACCTCGACCTCGCCCATGGAGTCGTGCTCGATACGGTATTCGGTCATAACCGGTACAGCGTGTGAGCGGACCCGAATGTTCCGGCGCTGGGCCGAACGGGCGGAGCCCCCGGTGGTCCGGGGGCTCCGTGGGCGTGCGGACGCGCGGGGCACGCGGGGCGCGCGGGCGCGGGTCAGGCCAGGCCGGGGCCGCGCACCGGGATGCTGGTGAACGTCGGCTGCGGGGCCGGGTCCTGGAAGAAGTCGTTGCCCTTGTCGTCGACCACGATGAAGGCCGGGAAGTCCTCCACCTCGATCTTCCAGACGGCCTCCATGCCCAGCTCCTCGTACTCCAGGACCTCGACCTTCTTGATGCAGTCCTGGGCCAGGCGCGCCGCCGGGCCGCCGATGGAGCCGAGGTAGAAGCCGCCGTGCGCGTGGCAGGCGTCGGTGACCTGCTTGCTGCGGTTGCCCTTGGCCAGCATCACCTTGGAGCCGCCCGCCGCCTGGAACTGCGCCACGTAGGAGTCCATGCGGCCGGCCGTGGTCGGGCCGAAGGAACCGGAGGCGTAGCCCTCGGGGGTCTTGGCCGGGCCGGCGTAGTAGACCGGGTGGTCCTTGAGGTACTGGGGCATGCCCTCGCCCGCGTCCAGCCGCTCCTTGATCTTGGCGTGCGCGATGTCGCGGGCCACGACCAGCGGGCCGGTCAGCGAAAGCCGGGTCTTGACCGGGTACTTGGCCAGCTCGGCGAGGACGTCGTCCATGGGCTGGTTCAGGTCGATCTTCACGACGTCGCCGGACTCGTCCAGGTGCGCGTCGGTCGTCTCCGGCAGGAAGCGCGCCGGGTCGGTCTCCAGCTGCTCCAGGAACACGCCCTCCGCGGTGATCTTGGCGACCGCCTGGCGGTCGGCCGAGCAGGAGACGGCGATGGCGACCGGGCAGGACGCGCCGTGCCGGGGCAGCCGGATCACCCGGACGTCGTGGCAGAAGTACTTGCCGCCGAACTGGGCGCCGATGCCGATCCTCTGGGTCAGCTCGAAGACCTTCTCCTCCAGCTCCTCGTCCCGGAAGCCGTGGCCGAGCGGCGAGCCCTCGGTGGGCGCGTTGTCCAGGTAGTGCGCGGAGGCGTACTTGGCGGTCTTCAGCGCGTACTCGGCGGAGGTGCCGCCGACCACGATCGCCAGGTGGTACGGCGGGCAGGCGGCCGTGCCCAGCGAACGGATCTTCTCCTCCAGGAACTTCATCATGGAGGACTCGTTCAGGACGGCCTTGGTCTCCTGGTACAGGAACGACTTGTTGGCGCTGCCGCCGCCCTTGGCCATGAACAGGAACTTGTAGGCGCCGCCGTCGGCGGCGTACAGCTCGATCTGCGCCGGCAGGTTGGAGCCGGTGTTCTTCTCCTCCCACATGGTCAGCGGGGCCATCTGGGAGTAGCGCAGGTTGAGCTTGGTGTACGCGTCGAAGATGCCGTGCGAGAGGGCCTTCTCGTCCTGGCCCTCGGTCAGCACGTTCTGCCCGCGCTTGCCCATGACGATCGCCGTGCCGGTGTCCTGGCACATGGGCAGCACGCCGGCCGCGGCGATGTTGGCGTTCTTCAGCAGGTCCAGGGCCACGAACTTGTCGTTGGAGCTGGCCTCCGGGTCGTCGATGATGCGGCGCAGCTGGGCGAGGTGGGCCGGGCGCAGGTAGTGCTGGATGTCGTGGATCGCCTCCTCGGCGAGCCTGCGCAGCGCCTGGGGCTCGACCTTGAGGAACGTACGCCCGTCGGGCCCCTCGACGGTGGCGACGCCCTCGGACGTCACCAGCCGGTACGGGGTGGTGTCCTCACCCTGGGGGAGCAGATCGGTGTACGCGAACTCAGGCATCTTCGCCCATTCCTCACTCGGCAGACGGCTGCCCGCCTGATGTCGGCGGGCACCGACCAGCGTAGGACCTGCCCATGGCGGCGGACTTGTGAGGTCGGGCTCACTGCCGCGCGCCCGGCGCCGCGGGGGAGCGCGGCGACGGTTTTCCACCGGGTGGCGACAGGGGGTAGTCGCGATCTATCGCGTTTCGGTACGCTGCTGCCGTGGACCTTCAGAAGCAGCAGACCGAACCGCGCCGGCAGCCCGCGCCGACCGTGGCGGACAGCGCCGCCCGGGCCGCCGGGCTGCGCGCCTCGGACGCCGACCGCGACCGCATCGCCGACCTCCTGCGCGACGCCCTCGCCGAGGGCCGGCTGACCGCCGACGAGCACGCCGAGCGCGTGGAGGGGGTGCTGAGCGCCAAGACGGTCGGCGAACTGGAGGTCTTCATCCAGGACCTGCCCGCCGCCCACCAGGACCGCGCCGCCCCCGCGTACACCGCCGCGCCGCACCGGCCGGACGGCGGCGAGATACCCGCGCAGGCCGACGACAACGTGGTGGCGGTGTTCAGCGCCGCCGTCCGCAAGGGCCGCTGGCGCGCCGGGCGCCGACTGCACGCCTTCTCGGTCTTCGGCAGCGTGGAAATCGACCTCAGCGAGGCGATATTCGAGTACCAGCAGGTCGTCATCAAGGCCGTCTCCGTCTTCGGCGACGTCCAGATCCGCGTCCCGGAGAACGTGTCGCTGCGCGGCACCGGCGGCGGCGTCCTCGGCAACTTCGAGGTGGAGGCGCTGGATTCGCCCGACCCGCAGGCGCCCGTGGTCTACGTCGACGGCTGGGCGGTCCTCGGGAACGTGGAGGCGCGCCCCAAGCGCGGCAAACTCGTCGCGGACATCCTGGACCGGGTGCAGCGCAAGGTGGACAAGCGGCTGCGCAAGCATCTCTGAGCGGCCGGGCGGTTCACGACTCAGTGCATAGGCGCGCGTACAGCGGGTAGGCCTTGCTGCATCGTCTCTCGGAGGGTCCCGTGGGACTCACGGCCACCCTTGAGCTCGCGAAGCCGTCGTCAGGAGAAGACCGTGCTGCAACCGCCGCATTCGTCCCTGCAGGTCGCTGCCGTCCCGGCCCAGCGGGTGCCAGTGCGGGACAGGGACCAAGACGCACCATGGCACACCGAGGCGGTGTGCCGGCGTGACGAGGCCGGCCTGTTCTTCGCACCCTCGAAAGAGCCCACCGCCGCCCGGCTCTCCCGGGAGGAGGCGGCCAAGCGGGTCTGCGCGCAGTGTCCGGTGATGGTCGAGTGCCGCGAGCACGCGCTGCTCCAGCCCGAGCCGTACGGCGTCTGGGGCGGCCTGACCGCCGCCGAGCGCCGCGTCGTCCTGGCCCGCCGCCGGCGCCGCGACATGGAACTGAAGAAGACGGCACGGACGACGGGGCGGATAGCGCAGGCGGGCTGACGGGTCTCCGCCGGCGGCCCGGCGCGGGGCGGGCCGCCGGGGCGCCGCCGGGCGGCAGGCGCGCCACCGGGCGGCCGGGGTTGCCGCCGGGCGGTCGGTGCGTCACTGGGCGGTCGGCGCGCCGCCGAGCCGCAGGGGTGTCGCCCGGGCAGCCAGGTCGGTGTCCGGCTGCCGAGTCGGTGTCCGGCTGTCAGGCCGGTAGCCGGCTGCCAGGGGCGGCACGAGCCGGTGAACCTTTCCGGTCGCAGCATTAGCGGGGGCCGCCCGTGTCCCGGCCGTCGTCGGCGACTGGGGCGCCCCCTCCGCACCGGGGCGCGCCCCCTCGCCGTACCCGACCGTGATCCGCCGGCCCCTCGGGGCCGGCCCGGCTACTTCGCCCGGTCGAAGTCGACCGCGCTGTACGCCCGCAGCTTGCTCAGCCGGTGCTCGGAGTCGATCCGGCGGACCGTGCCGGACTTGGAGCGCATGACGATCGAGTCGGTGATCGCCGTCTCCGAGCGGTAGCGCACCCCGCGCAGCAGCTCGCCGTCGGTGATGCCGGTGGCGACGAAGAAGACGTTCTCGCCGGAGACCAGGTCGTCCGTGGTCAGCACGCGGTCGAGGTCGTGCCCGGCGTCGATCGCCCGCTGCCGCTCCTCGTCGTCCTTGGGCCACAGCTTGCCCTGGATGGTGCCGCCCAGGCACTTCACCGCGCAGGCCGAGATGATGCCCTCGGGGGTGCCGCCGATGCCCAGCAGCATGTCGACGCCGGTGCCGTCGCGCAGCGCCAGGATCGAGCCGGCCACGTCACCGTCGGAGATCAGCTTGATCCGGGCGCCGGTCTCCCGGATCTCCTTGATGACGCCGTCGTGCCGGGGCCGGTCCAGGATGACGACGGTGACGTCCTCGGGCGTGGCCCGCTTGGCCTTGGCCACCCGCCGGATGTTCACGGACACCGGCGCGTCGATGTCGACGAAGTCCGCCGCCTCCGGCCCGGTGACCAGCTTGTCCATGTAGAACACGGCGGACGGGTCGAACATCGCGCCGCGCTCGGTGGCCGCCAGGACCGCGATCGCGTTCGGCATGCCCTTGGCGGTCAGGGTGGTGCCGTCGATCGGGTCGACGGCGATGTCGACCTCGGGCCCGGTCCCGTCGCCCACGCGCTCCCCGTTGAAGAGCATCGGGGCTTCGTCCTTCTCGCCCTCGCCGATGACGACGACGCCGTTCATCGAGACGGTGGAGACGAGGGTCCGCATGGCACGGACGGCGGCGCCGTCGGCGCCGTTCTTGTCACCGCGCCCGACCCAGCGGCCGGCGGCCATGGCCGCGGCCTCGGTCACCCGGACGAGTTCCAGGGCGATGTTGCGGTCGGGAGCCTCTTCGGGAACTTCAAGCTCGGACGGCAAGTGATGATGCTCGGTCATCGGAGCGCACCTTTCTGATACGACGACGGCCGGATGAGGGTTCAACACCCGACTCTATCGCCGGGCAGACAAAATGAGCAGGGGACCCCACGGATGAGCGGACCGGGCACCTGCGACGATAGGGGGCGTGGCAGGTTCGAACCGCAAGCAGAAGACAGTCCGGGGCACCATCGCCTCCCTGGGCGTGACGGTGATGGCGGCGGCGGTCATCTACGTCTTCGTCCCGCACGACGATCACGCCCCCGACATCCGTCCGGTCGACTACAGCGTGGAACTGATCACGGCACGCCGCGCCGCGTCCTACCCGGTGGCCGCGCCCGAAGGACTCCCCGCGGGCTGGAAGGCCACCTCGGTGCGCTACCGCGCCGACCAGGGAGACTTCTGGCACCTGGGCTTCCAGGACCCCGACGGCCAGTACGTGGCGGTCGAGCAGTCCACGCAGAAGCGGGCGGCCTTCATCGACGACGCCAGTCAGGGCGGCCACGCCACCAAGGTGACCCAGCGGATCGACGGCCGCACCTGGACGCGCTGGACCGGCGGCCGCTACGACGCCCTCGTCCACGAGGACGGCAAGGGGTCGACGACGGTGGTCGCGGGCACCGCGGGCTTCGACGGGCTCACGACGATGGCGCGGGCGCTGGAGCTGAAGAAGACGTCCTGACGACGTGACGCCGAAGACCGGCCGCGGTGCGCCCCCAACCGGGCATCGGCATCACCGGACGCGCCCCAGGCAGGGCATCGGCGTCACCGGACGGGCCCCGGCAGGGCACCGTCGTCACCGGACGCGCCCCCGGCAGGGCACCGGGGTCTCCCAGGGCCTACGGCCCGGTCACTCCTCGCCGTCCTCGTCCTGGGCGGCCTCCTCGGCCAGCGCCGCGTCCAGGCGGGCGCGCGCGCCCTCCAGCCACCGACGGCACACCTTGGCCAGCTCCTCGCCCCGCTCCCACAGCGCCAGGGACTCCTCCAGGCTGGTCCCGCCCGCCTCCAGGCGCCGTACGACCTCGATCAGTTCGTCGCGCGCCTGCTCGTAGCCGAGCGTCTCCTGTGCCGGTACTGCCTCGCTGGTCATCCGCCCACCCTAAACGTCGACTCGTACCGTGAACTCGCCCTCGGCGACCCGGGCCCGCAGCGCCTCGTCCGCCGCCACCTCGGCCGGATCGCGGACCACATGGCCGTCCGCCCGCTGCAGGACGGCGTATCCGCGCCGCAGGGTCGCCGCCGGGGAGAGGGCCACCACGCGCGCGTGCGTGTGCGCCAGCTCGGAGTCGGCGCGGTCCAGCAGGTGCCGCACGGTGCGCCGGCCCCGGTCGAGCAGCGCGGCGACATGGTCCGCCCGCTCGTCGATCATGCGGTGCGGGTCCTCCATGCAGGGCCGCGCCAGCGCGTGGGCGAGCCCGCGCTCCTCCCGCTCCACGTGCGCCCGCGCGCACCGCCGCGCGCGGTCGCGCAGCTGCCGGACCCGCTCGTACTCCTCGCCGACGTCCGGGACGACCTTCTTCGCGGCGTCGGTCGGGGTGGAGGCGCGCAGGTCGGCGACGTAGTCCAGCAGCGGCGTGTCCGGCTCGTGGCCGATCGCGGAGACCACGGGCGTACGGCACGCGGCGACCGCGCGGACCAGCTGCTCGTCGGAGAACGGCAGCAGGTCCTCCACGCTGCCGCCGCCGCGCGCCACCACGATCACGTCCACGTCGGCGCTCTCGTCCAGCTCCTTGACCGCCTGCACGACCTGCGTGACGGCGTGCACGCCCTGCACGGCGACGTTGCGCACCTCGAAGCGGACGGCGGGCCAGCGGTGCCGGGCGTTCTCCAGCACGTCGCGCTCCGCGGCGGAGGCGCGTCCGCACACCAGGCCGATCAGCTGCGGCAGGAAGGGCAGCGCCTTCTTGCGCTCGGGCGCGAACAGGCCCTCGGCGGCGAGGTTCTTCTTCAGCTGCTCAAGACGGGCCAGCAGCTCCCCGACGCCCACCGGCCTTATCTCGGCCGCGCGCAGGGACAGCTGCCCGCGCGGGGCGTACCACTCCGGTTTGGCGTGCACCAGGACGCGGGCGCCCTCGCCGACGACATCGGCGACCGCGTCGAACACCTCGCGGTAGCAGGTCACGCCGACCGAGATGTTGTACGACGGGTCGCGCAGCGTCAGGAACACCACGCCCGCGCCGGGCCGCCGCGACAGCTGCGTGATCTGGCCCTCCACCCAGACCGCGCCGAGCCGGTCGATCCAGCCGCCGATGAGCCGGGAGACCTCGCCGACGGGCAGGGGAGCTTCGGGGGACGTGGAGATGGCCATGCCCGCGAGGGTAGCGTCCGGCGCCGACAACGGCGGCGGCGCCGGACGGGGCCGCGCGATCTCCGGGCCGCCCGGCGCACCTTTACGATGGGGCCATGACCGCTACGTCTGGCCGCCGTGTCCTGCTCGCCGCTCCCCGGGGCTACTGCGCGGGTGTGGACCGCGCCGTGATCGCCGTGGAGAAAGCCCTGGAGCAGTACGGGGCTCCGGTGTACGTCCGGCACGAGATCGTGCACAACAAGTACGTGGTGCAGACCCTGGAGAAGAAGGGCGCCGTCTTCGTCGAGCGGACGGAGGAGGTGCCGCCGGGCAACATCGTGATGTTCTCGGCGCACGGCGTCGCGCCCGTCGTGCACGAGGAGGCCGCACGCGGCCGGCTCGCCACCATCGACGCCACCTGCCCGCTGGTCACCAAGGTGCACAAGGAGGCCGTCCGGTTCGCCAAGGAGGACTACGACATCCTCCTGATCGGGCACGAGGGCCACGAGGAGGTCATCGGCACCTCCGGCGAGGCCCCCGAGCACATCCAGCTGGTCGACGGCCCCGGGGACGTGGCGAAGGTCGAGGTGCGCGACCCGTCGCGGGTGGTGTGGCTCTCGCAGACCACGCTCTCGGTGGACGAGACCATGGAGACGGTCGACGCCCTGCAGGAGAAGTTCCCACAGCTGATCTCGCCGCCCAGCGACGACATCTGCTACGCCACGCAGAACCGCCAGCTCGCCGTCAAGCAGATGGGCGCCGACGCCGACCTGGTCATCGTGGTCGGCTCCCGCAACTCCTCGAACTCCAAGCGGCTGGTGGAGGTCGCCAAGCTCGCGGGCGCGGCCCAGGCCTACCTCGTGGACTTCGCCGACGAGATCGACGAGGCCTGGCTGGAGGGCGTCGGCACGGTCGGCGTGACCTCGGGCGCGTCGGTGCCGGAGGTGCTGGTCGAGCAGGTGCTCGAATGGCTCGCGGGGCGCGGCTTCGAGGACGTGGAGATCGTCAAGGCGGCCGAGGAGTCCATCATCTTCTCGCTGCCGAAGGAGCTCCGCCGCGACCTGCGCGAGGAGGCGTCCACGCTGGCCGCCGAGCGCGGCGGATCGGGCACGCCGGAAGCCTGAGCCCCTCAAGAGGAGAACGGTCGCCCCGGCCCACGGCGTGACGGTCAGTGCCACCCCGTAACGTGGAGCCATGCAGATCTTCGGTGTGGACATCGGCGGTTCGGGGATCAAGGGCGCCCCGGTGGACCTGGACCGGGGCGACCTGGCCCAGGAGCGGTGCAAAGTGCTCACCCCGCACCCGGCGACGCCCGACGGGGTGGCCGACGGCGTCAAGCAGGTCGTCGACCACTTCGGCTGGACGGGACCGGTCGGGCTGACGTTCCCGGGCGTGGTCACCGGCGGCGCCACGATCCGTACGGCGGCCAACGTGGACAGCAGCTGGATCGACACCGACGCGCGCGCGTTGTTCGGCGAGCGGCTCGGCGGCCTGCCGGTGACGGTGGTCAACGACGCGGACGCGGCGGGCGTCGCCGAGATGCAGTTCGGCGCCGGGAAGGGCCGCAAGGGCACGGTGATCCTGCTGACCTTCGGCACCGGCATCGGAAGCGCGGTGTTCATCGACGGCGCGCTGGTGCCCAACACCGAGCTGGGCCATCTGGAGCTGGACGGCCACGAGGCGGAGAAGCGCGCCTCCAGCAAGGTCAAGGACGACCGCGACCTGTCCTGGGAGCAGTGGGCGCGCCGGGTCCAGAAGTACCTGGCCCACGTCGAGATGCTGTTCTCGCCCGAGCTGTTCGTCATCGGCGGCGGCGTCAGCCGCAAGTCCCACAAGTTCCTGCCCCTCATCGAGGGGGTGCGGGCGGAGATCGTCCCCGCCCAGCTCCAGAACAACGCGGGCATCGTGGGCGCGGCGATGCGGGCGGCACAGAGCGCCTGACCGGCGGCGTCTTTGTCGGGCGCGCCGGTGAGAGCGCCCTCACCCGGCCGGCGGGCTCGCCTTGGCCGGCGGTCTTGCCTTGGCCGGCGGGCTAACGCCGGCTGGGGTCTCGCCCCGGTCGGCGGCCTCGCCCCGGCTGGGGGTCTCGCCCCCGGCCGGTGGTCTCACTCCCGCCGGTGGCCCCGCCCCGGGCCTGCGGCCTCACCCCAGCTGGGGTCTCACTCCGGCCGGCGGCTGCGCACCGCCGGCCGGGTGACCGCGACCGCGAGGGCCGCGCGCCGTACCAGCGCCACCGCGGCCGCGACCAGCGTGCCGGCGTACAGCCACAGCGCCTGGGTGGCGAGGGCGGTCACCAGGCCCGTCACGGTGCCGAGGACGCCGCCGGCGCCGTCGGCCACGGGCAGCAGCCCCACGGTGAACCCGATCGGCACGACGACGGGCGCGGCCAGCACGTCGCCCCCGCGCACCCACAGGGCGGTCAGCGCGCACACCGGCAGGAACAGCACGCCGTACCCGGTCGGCGAACCGTCCAGCAGCAGCGCGTCGAGGCAGCCCAGCGCGAGCATCAGCGCGCCGCAGAACAGCCCGCCGCCGAGCCCGGTCAGCCGCGGGTCGGGCAGCCGCCGCAGCCGCCGTACGAGACCGGCCGGAGCGGAGGTGGGGGGCGCGGCGGAGCCCGGACGGCGTACCGAGGACCCGCCGGGGCCGCGCGCTCCTCCCGCGGCCGGCCGGGGGCGGGGGCGCGCCGGCGGCCGTGCCGGCTGCTGTATGCCCTGGCCGGGCGCGGGCGGCCTGCCGCGTCGCGGTCCGTGCTGCTGGTGTCGCGTCCTGTGTTGCTCCACTGGACCAACCTAGGTCTGTTTATGTGCTGAATAGGCCGTTTGACACGCCGCTCGGCGTGGCGCGGCCATGCGTTCGAACCGTCGCCGAGGCGGGGCGGCGCACGCCGTAGACTGGTGGATCGGCCGCCTTGGCCGCCAGTCTCCTCACGTACGGGAAGTCGCAACGTGTCGCTCACGATCGGAATCGTCGGTCTGCCGAACGTCGGCAAGTCGACCCTGTTCAACGCCCTGACCAAGAACGACGTGCTCGCGGCCAACTACCCGTTCGCCACGATCGAGCCGAACGTCGGTGTCGTGGGCGTGCCGGACGGTCGCCTCGCCCAGCTCGCCTCGATCTTCAAGTCGGAGCGGATCCTGCCGGCCACGGTCGACTTCGTCGACATCGCCGGCATCGTGCGCGGTGCCAGCGAGGGCGAGGGCCTGGGCAACAAGTTCCTCGCGAACATCCGCGAGTCGGACGCGATCTGCCAGGTCATCCGCGCCTTCAAGGACGAGAACGTCGTGCACGTCGACGGCAAGGTCTCGCCCAAGGACGACATCGAGACGATCAACACCGAGCTGATCCTCGCCGACCTCCAGACCATCGAGAAGGTCCTGCCCCGGCTCCAGAAGGAGGCGCGGATCAAGAAGGACGTGGCTCCCAAGGTCAAGGCGGTCGAGGAGGCCCAGGCGATCCTGGAGAAGGGCGACACGCTCTTCTCCCAGGGCATCCTCCAGGGCACCGAGCGCGCGGAGCTGCTGCACGACCTCCACCTGCTCACCACCAAGCCCTTCCTCTACGTCTTCAACGTCGACGAGGACGAGCTGACCGACGAGGACTTCAAGAACGAGCAGCGCGCCTTGGTCGCCCCCGCCGAGGCGATCTTCCTCAACGCCAAGCTGGAGGCGGACCTCGCCGAGCTGGACGAGGAGGACGCGATGGAGCTGCTGGAGTCGGTCGGCGCCGAGGAACCCGGCCTGGCGACCCTCGCCCGCGTCGGCTTCGACACCCTGGGCCTGCAGACCTACCTGACGGCCGGCCCCAAGGAATCCCGCGCCTGGACCATCAAGAAGGGCGCCACCGCCCCCGAGGCGGCCGGTGTGATCCACACCGACTTCCAGAAGGGCTTCATCAAGGCCGAGGTCATCTCCTTCGCCGACCTCGTGGCAACCGGCTCAGTGGCCGAGGCCCGAGCCAAGGGCAAGGCCCGCATGGAGGGCAAGGACTACGTCATGCAGGACGGGGACGTGGTGGAGTTTCGGTTCAACGTCTGAGCGGATGAAATAACACCACGTCGTTGACGTGGCAAACAGGCAGGTCAGATGGGGTCCACTTCTCCGGAGGTGGGCCCTTGGCCTTTCCTCGTGCTGGATGGGTGCTGGATCAGCTGAGGCACCATCAGTCGGTTCCTCTCTCAGATAACACGAAGAGTGGTACGTTATTGAGTACCACTTGATGGGAGGGTTGAGGTCATGTCCATCACTGCGAGTGAAGCGCGCAAGGAACTGTTTCCGTTGATCAAAAAGGTCAACGAGAATCATGAGGCCATCGAGATCGTCTCCAAGCACGGTAACGCGGTGCTTGTCTCGGCCGAGGACTACATGGCGCTGCGCGAGGGCTCCTACCTGCTGCGCTCGCCGGCGAACGCCCGGCGGTTGCTCAAGGCGTACGAGAACGCCCTGTCGCACATCAACGTGTCGGAGCGTGAGCTGATCGATCCCGAGTCACCGGACGCAGGTGCGGGTGCCGCGTGAGGCTCGTCTTCGAGGATCAGGGCTGGGAGGACTACACGTCCTGGCTCAAGAACGACCGTAAGATGCTCGCCCGGATCAACAAGCTCATCGAAGATGTCAGGCGTGACCCCTTCGTGGGCATCGGCAAGCCGGAGCCGCTGAAGTATCACCTGCCTGGGGCCTGGTCGCGACGAATCGACGAAGAGCACCGCCTCGTCTATCTGGTGACGGAAAAGGAGATCGTCATCCTCGCTGCCCGGTATCACTACTGATCGGTGAGTGTCCGGCGTGCTGGGACGATGACCTACTTTGAACCTCGGATTTTAAACGAAGCGGCGCAGCAGAATCTGATTACTGTCGACCGCAAGCTCATGTCGGTGGAAGCTCCGACATGGCTCAATATCAATGAAAAGCGCACGCCCGTCATCGCACCAAGGCCGGCGTTCGAGAAGCTCGACTGACCTCGGAGGCGGCAAGGGTATGTCCGGTCGATGGTCTCGAAGTTGATTCTGACCCCATCCAGTGGCGCCGCAGGGCGGACCTTTGTTCGCAGGAAGCTGATACTCCCGCATCGCGAGGGATCTCCGCCAGCTGGGGGTGTACCTACGCTCGGAAGACGGTCCGGGGGACTCACTCACCGGCTACCAGCGTCTCCCGCAGGGTGCCCGATCGGGTGGCGGCGGGCAGATTCCGTGTCGCGAACATGCGGTTCGGAAGGGGCCGACTCCGCCGGGCGGTTTCTAGGGGTCGTTGCAACACGTGGTCGTGTTGATCAGGCCGCGAGCAGTTTATGCAGGCGCTCGGCTGGGGTTTCCCAGCCGAGCGTTTTGCGTGGGCGGCCGTTCAGCTCTGCGGCGACGGCGTCGAGGTGCTCGCGGGGGTGGACGGTGAGGTCGGTGCCCTTGGGGAAGTACTGGCGGAGCAGGCCGTTGGTGTTTTCGTTGGAGCCGCGCTGCCAGGGGCTGGCCGGGTCGCAGAAGTAGACCGGGACGTCGGTGGTGACGGTGAAGGAGCCGTGGGCGGCCATCTCCGATCCCTGGTCCCAGGTCAGGGACCGCCTGAGGTGGGACGGCAGCGTCTGGACCGTGGTGACCAGTGCGTCCCGGACACTCTCGGCGCCGTGGTCTTTGGGCAGATGCAGGAGCATGACGTAGCGGGTGGCGCGCTCGACCAGGGTGCCGATGGCCGACTTCCCGTCCTTGCCGATGATCAGGTCGCCTTCCCAGTGGCCGGGCACGGCCCGGTCCTCCGCCTCGGCGGGCCGTTCGCTGATCATGACCATGGGGGTGGCGTAGCGCGGCCGGCGCTGTTGGGCCTGGCGGCGGGGTCTGCGCCGGGCGCGTCCGGTGCGCAGGGCCCGGGCCGGCTCGCGGCGCAGCTCACCCCGGCCCTGGACGTAGAGGGCCTGGTAGACCGTCTCGTGGACCACGTGCATCTCCGGCCGCTGGGGGAACTGTGTCCGCAGAGCCTGGCAGATCTGCTCCGGGCTCCACCGTATGTCCAGGTGGTCCTGGATGAAGTCCCGCAGCTGCGGGTTCTGGCCGGTCTTCCCGGGCTTCGGACGGGGCCGGCGGGCATCGGCACGGGCCTGGGCCGCGTGCGGGCGGTACTGGCCGCTGACCGGGTGACGGTTGCGGCCAATCTCCCGGCTGACCGTGGACGGGCTGCGACCCAGCTCCGCGGCGATCGCCCGCACGGTCGCCTTCTCCCGCAGCCGGTCTGCGATGTGGATGCGGTCTTCCTCGCGCAGGTACCGGGACGGCCCGCAAGGCGCTGCCACCGCGTTGATCGGTGGCAGCGCCTTCCGGTCTCCGTACGCGTGACGCCCGTTGCGCCACTTCTGGCCGGTCCGCTCGTCGATCCCGACGATCCGGCACGCTTCCCGGTTGCTCACGCCCTGCTGCATGAGCCGGGAGTATGCCTCCCGCTCCCTGGTCAGCTTCTTCCTGCCCTGAGGCTTCGTCCGGTCCTTACGGATCTCGAAGTCCATCGCACCCCTTGAACTGGGGGTGTTGCAACGACTCCTAGAACCCAAGGCCGGGGGTCGGCCCCTTCCGGATGTTCAGACGCCGGGCTTGTCGTGATCAGGTGTCGTAGACGGTGGAGCGTGGTAGCCCGGGGAAGCATCGGCCGGTCGGCCTCCTCGTCCGCGTTGTGCGGTAGGAGGGTGCCTCGAAGGGATGTCCGCCTACCTGGTCAGCTCTCCTCCTCGTCGTCCTCGTCCAGTGTGCGAGGTGTGGTGGGACCGTGGCCGGGCGAGGTGTTCCGGAAGTACGGCGGGGTCATGTCGTCCTCGTTCGTCTCCCACCAGCCTCGGTTCCGGTCGCCCACGCCGCTTTCCGGCGCCTCCGGTGTGAACGCGTCCGTGTCCGTGTCGGCATACGGGTCCGCGGCCGTGTCGGTGAAGGGCGATGCCTCGGGTGCCGACCAGGGACCCGGCGCGTCATCGCCGACCGAAGGCCCACCTATCAGTTCCTCCTCCTCGTCGGACGCCGGGAGGAGGGTGCGCCTGATCTCCCCGGCGGCCTCGTCCAAGCCGGCCACCTCCAGGCTCCGCACCACACGGTGCACGAGCACCGTGTACTCGTCCATGTCCGGCTTCAGGCCCACCGCCTCCAGGAGCAGGAGCAGCCGGTCCGAGACCCCCACCTCTTCCTCGCGGTCGAACGGCTCCCCTCCCTGGCCGCCCCCGCTCCACAGCGGGGCTCCGACGGTCGCCTCGCTTTGCGCGCCCACGGGCGGGACGAGCAGGTGGCGGAAGAGCTCGGGTACTTCCTCGTCTCTGGCCGCCGCCGAGATCTGGGCCAGCGGGCCGATCATGTCGACCGCCTTCTCGATCTCGTTCTCGTGGCGGGCGAGCCACCACACCACCGCGCTGCCCGCACTCTGGAGCACGTCGTCCCCCAGGTAGCGCCGCTTGTTGCGCTCGTGCTGGCGCTCGTACTCCCAGATCTCCTCGTCCTTGCGGAGGTCGTTCAGCTTCCGCAGGCGCTCGCGGTCGGCGGGGGCGAGGGCGAGTGTCACATCGGCCGCAAGCGCCTGTACCCGACCGCTCCGGTTCGGGAGCGGGACGCCCAGCTCGCCCTCCAGGTGGTACCGCGCAAAGCTCGCCCGGTCGGGCTTCTCCCGACACACGACCTCCAGGGCCCGACTGACGATCGAGGACACCGCGAGGGCGGGCAAGGCGCTGTCGGAACGGGCGGCGTGCTCAAGGACCGGCTTCCACCACACGGTGGCGGAGAAGAGGAAGTCGTAGCCCTCGGTCGCGCTCGGCAGGGCCGCGTCGATCACCCGAGTCTCCTGCCACGGCGGCTCCGCCGGCACGGCGGGCCGCTCGGGTTCCCCGGTCTCGTACGCGTCGGCCGACGCGCGGCCGGTGGTGACGAACGTCATCATGAGCAGCAGGGAGCCCGAGACGGTGACCATGCACATGAAGCCCCACAGCCATGCCGACCAGTGCAGGGCGATTCCGAGCACAGCCGGCGCGAGGCCGCAGAGAGCGACGAACAGCAGGTTGGGAAAGCGGTGTTTCATCGTGCCTCTTCCGTGGTCAGGCGCCCGGACGCTCCGTACTCTCCGTGCGGGCGAACTGCGCGTGGTCGATGTGCTGCCAGAAGCGGTCGGCGACGGCAGTCCGGGACGGGTGGCGCGCGGGCCCCGCCCACTGGCAGGCGATGGCGTAGAGACGGTGGAGCGCGGCCGGGCGGCCGTGCGTCGCGCCGACGATCACGCCCAGTGCCATCTCTCGGCTGCTGTCACCCGCTGCGGCGTCCAGCCAGCTGCTCACCAGCGGGTTCCAGAGCTCGGTCGGCGGTTGGGAGAAGACCGCCTCCCAGCCCAGGAACAGGTGCGGCCACGGTGGCGGGTCCGGTGCCCGGTCGCTCCTCAGCAGCTCCGTGAGCAGCCGCAGACGGGCCTCCGTCATGCGCGGCTCCCGCCGTGTCCCGTCCCGCAGGCGGTCAATCAGCAGCCGGTAGAGCCGACGGTCGCGGCCGGCGAGGTCGTACAGTGCCTCCCGGGCCTCGTGCGCCGCCTCTCCCTTCCGTACGGCGAGGTAGTGAAGTCGCACCAGGGCCTGGTCCGGGTGCGTCGCGCCGAGACTCCGGAGGCAAGCGACGGTCAGCACCCGGGTGAGGCCGTCCGACAAGCGGCCGGAGCTCACGCACTTGTACATCCGCCTGCGGAACCACCCCCCGAACCTCTCGTGACTCAGACCGAGTTGGAGCGCCGTCAGGGCCCGTGGGTCGCAGGCCGTCCCGGTCGCGCGGTCCGCCCAGCGCACCACGAGGTCGAAGAGGTGGTCGGGCCGACCGACGGCCAGGGACCCCTCCCCGAAGCGGACGACGATGTTCGTCCGGTCGTCCGTGGTCAGACCGCGCAGCCCGGTGGCATGGCAGATCCAGTCTCTGAGGTCGTCACGCAGTCCGGGAAAGTTCGCCCAGAAGTACGTGCGTACCGCGTCGGCGTAGGCGAGCCGCTCGAACCGGAGCCGGCCGTCCGGGGCCCGTTCGATCCCGAGCGTGGCCAATCGCTCTCCGAAGTCCGTCCGTGCGAGCTCGGTCGTCGTCTCTTCCTCGTGCTTCACCGTCCTCATCAGGCTGTGCCACGCCTCGTAGACGGTGTCGGCGCGGGCCTCCTCGAACACCGCCGCCGTGAGCAGCAGGGCCCGCCCAGGCGCGGAGCGCACCGAGGTCACCTGCCGGCCGACCTCGCCGGCACGGTCGGTCACCGCGTGGACGGCCTGGTCGAGCCATCCTGCGAAGTCGGAGCCGAACCGGCCGCTGTCGCGGGCGGTCCTCACCAGCCCAGCGAACCGTGCCAGCTCCCGCATGGGGGAGCGGTCGCACAGGCGCTGGAGGCCGGCGCTGTTGAGGTCCACGGAGTGGAAGGGCATCCGGTCCATGCGGAGGTACCGGGTGACAACGGCGACGCCCCGGGGACGCTCCAAGTCCACTGTGTACGGTTCGAGGTCCGGCGAATGAGCGTGGTCCATGCCCCATGGCAGGACGACGACCATGTGGGCCCCCGCCTCCTGGATCTGTGGCCGGTGCGCGGCCAGGCGGCGCTGGGCCCTGGCGTATGTCTCCTCGTCGGCGATCCCGGAGAGGTCGAGGAGGAAGCGGTCCCCCTCGCCGGGGGCGAGAAAGCCCTCGTCCTCGTCCTTGTCCGTGGCGGGGAGCTCCTCGAACCGGACTCCCTCCTCGTCGGCGTCCCCGTCCTGGCCGAGCCCGTGCAGCAGCATGATCGCCGCGGCGCGGCGGCCGCTGCCCGGCAGAGCCTTCAGCGACACCACCGATCCGGGTTTCTCCAGACGTTCCGCGGCGCTGCGGTAGCCCACCGGCCGAACGAACCGGTCGGCCAGGCGCACTCGGTCCTCGCGGACGATCCGGAGGGACGCGACGCCTTTGCGGAGCATCCAGTCCACGCCGCCGTAGAAGTTGTACTGGTGCCCCTCGCCGTTCTTCACCGGGCCCCGTGGATCGTTGACGGTGACGTGGTCCTGTTCGGTCATCGTTCGTCGTCCGAGCGCCGGCGCTCGCGCTCGAAGCGCTGGTGGACCGTGCCGCTGTTGTCGCCCGCCGTGAACTGGACTCCGGTGTTGTCGCCCTGGAAGTGGGGGGCGTTGTACTGGTGGCCCCGACCGGTGTTCACCGGCCCCTGCGGCTCGTTGACGAAGGTGCCGGACAGGTCTCCGTTGAGGTTCCCGATACCGCCGCGCACGCGTTGCTCGACGTCGCGCGTACGCATCCTGGCTTGCCCGGCGTCCTGGGGTGACCGGGGCGACTTCTTGCGGGACTTCGTCTCCGCCCGCTCCCGCGCCGCGCGGGCATCCCGGTCCACGGCGCCCAGATCGGGCAGCAGCCGGGCGAGGGCGTCGCCGAGCGCTCTCAGGTCCGACTCGGCGTTGCGGTGGTCGAATCGCCGGTACTGGCAGTCCGCCAGCTCCCGCAGATCGTCCGGGAGCACGGCGGGATCGATCCGCGTGGCCTTGCCGACGAGCACGGGAATCACCAGGATGCCGCGGTCGAGCGCGGTCTGGATCTCGCGACGGGTCCAGTCCTGCTCTGCTTCGAAGGCGGGACGGCCGTCGGCACCTCGCACCTCCGTCCAGCGCGGTCCGATCACGGCGAGGAGCGCCTCGCACTCCTCCACCGCCCGGACCAGCGCCACCGGGAAGCGGTGTCCCGGCTCGATCGAGTCGCTGGCGAAGAAGATCCGCTTGTCGCCGAACCGCCGGGTGAGCTCCCGAGCGATCATGGTCGCTACGGATTCCTCATCGCCGGTGCGGTAGTTGACGAAGACGTCGGGCATGGAGATTCCTTTCGTGAGAAGAGAGCGGAGCTGAACGGGCACGACCGCGAAGCTGTGAACCGGGGTTCGTGGCTCCGGTCCGCCCGGGCCCATGAGGCGCCGCCCGTGTGACGGCATGGCGCGTCCACGGGAGGGTGTGCGGAGGGGGTACACCGCCCTGCGCGTCATGGGTTCCGGGCAGGCCGAAGCGGCCGGGACGGGCTGCGACGCGAAGGGCGGGGATCAGAGGGTCCCGTCGGGGACGGCGGGACCGGGAGGGCGAGGCGGAGGGAGGGGCCGAGCGGTCCGGCGAGCCGGGCGGCTCCAGCCGGTGCGGGGCCTGGGACCGGTCTCAGTCCTGCGCGGGGGCGAGCACCTGTGCCAGCGCAGGTTGCAGCTCGCGTACGGCCCGGCTGCTCCGGAACCGGGAGAGTTCACGCGCGAGATGCCGGACGTCGCAGTTCACCGTCGCCGAGGGGACGGCCGGCATCACCCCGAGGAGTTCCGCGGCGATCGCGCACGCGTGCTCGACCTCTCCGGAGGCGGCGTGGGCCAAGGACCTGCGGAAGCCGTACCGGGCGCGGGTGCGCAGCGCGTGCGGCCGGAGGCGGCGGCACTCGCGGTCGAGAACCTCGGCGGCGGCCTTGGGGTGACCGAGGTCGTACAGGCACCAGCCGGTCGTCATCGCCGCCGGATCACTGACGTGAGTGGTGCCGATCACGGGCTCGGCGTCGCTGCGGGCGTCGTCGCTGTCGAGCAGTGCCCGCGCCCTGTCGAGGCTGTGGAGGCAGTCGCGTTCGTCGCCGGCGAGTGCGTGTCCCTGCGCCTCCCGCTGGGCCGCCAGTCCCCTGATGCGCGGCGGGAGTTCGCCGCCCTGGGCCCGACGGGCCAGGACGACGGTGCCCGCGGCGTCCCCGGCGTAGAGCGTGACCAGGGCGCGTCGCACGAGTGCGTAGGAGCCGAGGTAAGGACCGCCCCCGGCGTGCGCCAGTTCGGCGGCCGCACCGGTCCAGCCGAGCGCCGCGCCGCTGTCCCCGGCCTCCTGGGCCATCCAGCCGGTGAACTCCGCGAAACGCGACGCGAGCAGGAGCGCGGGGGCGCGGGTGGCGGGCGGGGCGTCGGCGGCCAGCCCGGCGACCGTGTGCGTCTGCGTCTCCAGCAGGGGAAGCAGTGCCTTCGGCGCGGTGGACTGGCCGAGCTTGCGCAGCTGGTCGAACTGCGCGCGGAAGGAGGGAAGAAGAGGTTCGGCGGTGCAGGACGCCTGACCGCCGAGTTTCAGGCCGAGGTCGATCAGCGACCCGGTACCCGCCGAGAGGACCGCCCGGCGTCCGACGACCCAGAGGCTCGGAGCGGCGGCGGTTTCGGAGGTGCCCGAAGGAGTCTCGGGCCCGACGACCAGGCGTTGCAGCTCGCCGTCCGCGCCGAGGAAGGCGTCGCACCGCCGGGCCAGTTCGGGGACGCGGAACGCTTCCCGCGCTCGACCTTGCTGAGGTGGCCCTTGTCGTAGTTGAGCGCCACGGAGAAGTCGGTCAGCGTCAGCCCCGCTTCCTGTCGTAAGCGGCGAAGTTCCGGGCCGAAACGTGCAGTCGTGCTCATCATCAGCCTCCCCCTTGAACAGCGATCCGGAGAGCCGTGCGCCCTCACAGGAGCTTTCGTTGGACGTTCACCGGCGGTACGGAAGGCGACAGTGAATACTCCGAGTGACGGAGTCGTCCCGCTTCGCATCCGAGGGCAAGTCTGGCACGGGGCGTGTCACGAGATTCAGGGTTCGGCGGGGTTGCCTGTTGCCTCTTCGGAGGTCGCTTCCCACCCCCTCGGGGCGGCGCGGCCCATCCTCCGCACCAGGTCGTGTTCCCGCGCCGGACAGGATGTTGAAGGATTGGGACGGATCGGGCGTGCGCGGGTCGTGCTCGTGCGGGAGGGAGAGGGAGTGGGGGCCGTGGGGCGGGGCGGGTGGGAGTGGGTGGGGCGGGCGGGGCGGCTTGGGGAGGGTGCGGGTGGGGTGGTCGGGGATCATGAGCGGGCCGTCGGGGCGGTGCGCGCCGCGCTGGAGCCGTTGCGGGACGCCGTGGTGCGGCGGGAGCTGGACGCGCTGCCGGTCGGGCGGCTGAGTGAGGTCACCGAGGGGCGGCTGCGGCTCGGGAGCGTGGAGAAGAGCGGGCTGCGCACGGTCGGGCAGGTGCTCGACGCCGGCCCCTACCGGCTGCGGCAGATTCCCGGGGTCGGGCAGCGCACCGCCGACCAGCTGCTCGCCGCCGCCCGGCGGCTCGCCGAGGCCGTGCACGAGACCGCGGCCGTCCACATCGACCCGGACCGGCCGGAACCGCGCACCACCGCCCTGGTCAGGGCCCTGCACGTGCTCGTGGAGGCCGGACCCGACGCGCAGCGCGCGGTCGCCGCGGCCGCCGCCCTGACGCAGCGGCTCGGTCCGCTGCTGGCCGACGCCGGGCCCGCCGCCGGACGGTTCCGGCTGCTGCTGGCCGGCCGGGAGAAGAAGGCGCGCGCCCTGGCGGCGGTCGCCGCGCTCCGCTCGCTCGTGGCGGAGGCGGAACGGGCCCAACTGCCCGAGCTGTTCGCCCAGACCTCGGTGGACCTGCTGCGCGCCGTACCGTCCGACCTCGCGGCCTGGGTGGACTTCGAACTGCGCTCCGCCGAGTACTACGGGCTGCTCGCCGAGATCGCCGGGCGACCGCCCGACACCGCCGCCGCCGAAGGCTTCCTGCCCGAGGAGATCGCCGAACGGGTCCGGGACCAGCGCCTGGACGACACGCACCGGCGGGTCTCCCTGCGCGGCTACCAGGCCTTCGGCGCGCGGTTCGTCCTCGCCCGGCGCAAGGTGATCCTCGGCGACGAGATGGGCCTCGGCAAGACCGTTCAGGCCATCGCCGTGCTCGCGCACCTGGCCGCCGAGGGGCACACCCGCTTCCTGGTCGTCTGCCCGGCGAGCGTCCTCGTCAACTGGACCCGCGAGGTCGAGGCCCGCAGCGCCCTGCGCGTCGTAGCGCTGCACGGGCCCGGCCGGCACGAGGCGTACGCCGACTGGAAGGAGCGCGGCGGGGTCGCGGTGACCACGTTCGACGCGCTGCGCGGATTCCCGGCGCCCGAGGACGGGGAGGTCGGCATGCTCGTCGTCGACGAGGCGCACTGCGTGAAGAACCCCGCCGCCAAGCGGTCCCAGGCCGTCGCCCTGTGGGCACAGCGGTGCGAGCGCGGCCTGTTCCTGACCGGGACCCCCATGGAGAACCGGGTCGCCGAGTTCCGCAACCTGGTCCGGATGCTCGACGCGGCGCTCGCGGACGCGCTCGGCGAGGGGGACGCGGTCGTGGGTTCCGTCGCCTTCCGCGCGGCCGTCGCGCCGGTGTACCTGCGGCGCAATCAGCAGGACGTGCTCACCGAACTCCCGAGCCTCCAGCACACCGACGAGTGGGAGGAGCCGAGCGCCTCGGACGAGGACGCCTACCGGGCGGCCGTGCGCGCCGGCAACTTCATGGCGATGCGGCGAGCGGCGTACGCGCGGCCGGAGAAGTCGGCCAAGCTGGAGCGGCTGCGCGAGATCGTCCGGGAAGCCGGTGAGAACGGGCAGAAGACGGTGGTCTTCTCCCACTTCAAGGACGTGCTGGGCGTGGTGGGGGAGGCGCTCGCCCCGGCTCCCGGCGACCCCGTGCCCGTGTTCGGCCCCTTGACCGGCGCCGTGCCCGCCGCGCGCCGGCAGCGGATCGTCGACGACTTCGCCGGCGTCCGCGGCCCCGCGGTGCTCCTGGCGCAGATCCAGGCGGCCGGGGTCGGGCTCAACCTCCAGGCCGCCTCCGTCGTCGTCCTGTGCGAGCCGCAGGTCAAGCCGACCGCCGAACACCAGGCGGTCGCCCGCGCCCACCGCATGGGCCAGGTCCGGCCGGTCCGCGTGCACCGCCTCCTCGCCACCGGGGGCGTGGACGAGCGCCTGGTGCGGATGCTGGAGCGCAAGACCCGCCTCTTCGACGCCTACGCCCGCCGCAGCGCCGTCGCCGAGGCCACGCCGGACGCGGTCGACGTGTCGGACCTCGAACTGGCCCGCCGCATCGTCGAGGAGGAACAGGAACGCCTGGGCATGACGGACGCCCCCGCCGCACTCACGCCCAAGGAGTGAGCCCCGCTCCTTCCACCCTCACGCGGACCGAGTGAGCCCCGCCCCCGCCGCCGCACCGCCGCCGCCCCGCCGCACCCCCGCCACAGGCCGCGATTACTCCGCGTATCCTCAGCTCGGGACTGGGGCGCTCATCGGGGAGGCAGGACGTGGAGTTCCGGTTGCTCGGGTCCGTGGCGGTGGTCACGGAGAGCGGGGACGTGCCGCTCGGTCCCGTCAAGCGGGCGACGCTGCTGGCCGTGCTGCTGCTGCGGCCCAACACCCCGGTGAGCGTCGACCGGCTCACCGAGGCCCTGTGGGAGCACGAGCCGCCGCTCCACTTCAAGACGGTGGTCCAGGGCCACGTCTCCCGGCTGCGCGCCCTGCTCGCCGAGCACGGTGCGCGGGAGTACGGCGTCGAGCTGGCCACCCACGGGGCGGCGTACGAACTCCAGATGCCCGAGTCGCTGGCGGACGCGCACCGCTTCGAGGAGCTGGTCGGCCTCGCCCGGGTGCAGCGCCGGCCCGCCGACACCGTGCGGATGCTGCGCGAGGCGCTGGCCTGCTGGCAGGGGCCCGCGCTCACCGGGACCGTGCGCAGCGGCCCGCTGGAGGCGGCGGCGGCCGGTCTGGAGGACCTGCGGCTGTCCGCCGTGGAGGCGCTGGCACAGGCGTACGGGCAGCTCGGCGAGCACGGCCGGGCCGCCGCCGTCCTGCGCACCGAGGCCGTGGCGCACCCGCTGCGCGAGTCGCTGGCCGCCGCGCTGATGCTGGCGCTGGGCCGGTCCGGGCGGCAGTCGGACGCCCTCAACTGGTACCACCGCACCCGCCGGCTGCTCAGCGAGGAACTCGGCGTCGACCCCGGCGACGCCCTGACCGACGCCTACGCCACGCTGCTGAAGGCCGCCGAGCCCGCCGAACCCGCCGCGGCGCCCGCCCCGCAGGCCCCGCCGCCCGCCGAGACGTCCGTACCCGAGCTGCTGCCCCGACCGCCGCGCGGCTTCACCGGGCGGCGGGCCGAACTGGCCGCGCTCACGGCGGCCGTGGACGGCGCCGACGCGCCGGTCTGCCTGGTCACCGGGCCGGCCGGGGTCGGCAAGACGGCGTTCGCCCTGCACTGGGCCTACCAGCGGCGCGCCGACTTCCCCGACGGCCGTCTCTTCGCCGATCTGCGCGGCTTCAGCGACACCCCGGCGCCCGACGCCGGGACCGTGCTGCGGGAGTTCCTGCTCGCCCTCGGCGTGCCCGCGCCGCGCGTCCCGGAGACCGCCGCCGCGCGCGGGGCGCTGTTCCGGTCGCTGACCGAGGGCCGCCGGCTGCTCGTCGTCCTCGACAACGCCCGCTCCTCCGAGCAGGTCCGCCCGCTGCTGCCCGGCGGCGACCACTGCGCCACGCTGGTCACCAGCCGGGACCGGCTCGGCGGCCTGGTCGCCTCCGACGCGGCCCGCCCGGTGCCGCTCGGACACCTCCCGGCGGCGGACTCGGCGGCGCTGCTGGCCAGCGTGCTGGGCGAGGACCGCGTCGCCGCCGAACCCGCGGCGGCCGAGCGGCTGGCCGGGCTGTGCGACGGACTGCCGCTCGCCCTGCGGGTGACCGCCGCCCGGCTGGCCGGCCGCCCGCAGTGGACCCTGGCCGCGATGGGGCACGAACTCGCCGACGAGCAGGGGCGGCTGGCGCTGCTGAACGTCGAGGACACCGGCGTCTCCGCGGCCCTGCGCCTGACCGTGCAGCAACTGCCCGAGCCCGCCGCCCGGATGTTCCGCGCGCTCGGTCTGCACACCGGCTCCGACCTGGACCGGTTCGCGGCGAGCGCGCTCGCCGGCACCACCCCCGCGCAGGCCTCCGCCGATCTGGACCGGCTGGCCGCCGCCCATCTGCTCACCGAGTCCGTGCCCGGCCGCTGGACGCCCCACGACCTGGTCCGGCTGTACGCGCGCCACCTCGCCCCGCAGGCCGACCCGGAGGGCCTGCGCCGCCTCCTGGACCACTACCTCTACACGGGCCTGGCCGCCGACGCGGCCGCCGAACCCGGCTCCCAGCCCTGCTACTCGCTGCCCGCCGACGCCCATCGCCCGGCCTCCACGCGGGAGTTCGAGGACCGGTCCGCCGCGTTCGCCTGGTACGAGGCGGAGCGCCCCGCGCTGGAGGGCGCGGTCGCCGCGGCCGCGGCCCTGGGCCTGCACGACCGGGCCTGGCGGCTGGCGCTGGTGCAGTGGCCGTTGATGCTGTGGCGGATCACCGACGGCTGGACCCCGCTGCTGGAGGCCGGCCTCGCCTCGGCCGAACACGTGGGCGACCTGGACGCGCAGTCGCGCACCTGCGCGCTGCTCGGCTGGATCCTGCACGAGGAGGGCCGCGACACCGAGGCCCTGGTCCACCTGGAGCGGGCGCCCGCGCTGGCGGCCGGCGCCGGTGACGCGATCAGCGAGGCGATCGCCCACTTCAACCTCGGCGCCGTCCTGGGCGGCATGGGGCAGACCGGGCGGGCCGGGGAGCTGATGTCCCGGGCGGTCGCCCTCGCCGACCGCACCGGCCACCCCGCCACCCAGGTCCTGGCCCTCCAGCACCTGGCCCGGCACTGCCTGACCTCCGGCCAGTACGCGGCGGCCCTCGCGCACACCGCGCGCGCCGCCCCACTCGTCTCGCCGCACGCCGCGGTCGGCCGGGCCGAACTCCAGATCCTGCGCGGGGAGGCGCTGGCCGGGCTCGGCCGGGTCGCGGAGGCCGCCGACCAGTTCCGCTCGGCCACCCGGGCCGCCGACGCGGCCGGTTTCACCGAGGGCTCGGAGCGGGCCGCGCAGCTGCTGTCCCGGCTGGCAGCGGGGCGTTAGCGGGACGTAAGCGGGACGCCAGCGGCGGTGCGGAAGCTGGTGGTCGGCATCAGGAAACGGTGCCGGCCACGACCGCTTCACCACCGCCACGGGGGAGAACCACCATGCGCATCACCATGCGAACCACCACGCGCGACCACCGCAAGCACACCGTCCTGGCCGCCGCGGCCGTCGCCGCCCTCTCGCTGGGCCTGACCGCGTGCGGCGGCGACGGGACCGGCACCAAGGACGAGGGCGCCGCCGCGTCGTCGCGGAACGCCACCGCCGTCAAGCCCGACGCCGCCTCGAAGCCCGACGCCGCCTCGAAGAGCGACGGCGGCGCGAAGAGCGACGGCGCCGCCTCCGACGGCTCCGGCACGGCCAAGGGCGGGACCGCCGCGCAGACCGCGGTCAAGAGCAAGGCCGGCGGCAGCGGCACCGCCGCGGGCGGCTCCGCCGGCTCCGGCAAGTCCTCCGCGTCCGCCCCCGCCTGTGCCTACGGCGACGTGCGGATCACGGTGCAGAAGGCCGACGAGACGCCCACCGAACACGTGGTGCTGACCGCGAAGAACATCTCCGGCCACTCCTGCCGCCTGCTCCAGTACCCGCTGATCGCCTTCGGCCCGATCCAGACCGCCAAGGACATCCCGGCGGTCGCCAAGAGCAAGCCCGAGGCGCCGGTCGTCCTGGCGCCGGGCGCCCCGGCGTACGCCAACGTCCGGATCGCCAACGGCGGCGCGCACGAGGACAACAAGGTCGTCACCTCCTTCACCGTCAACCTCTTCGCCCCCGACGGCCCGGCCGAGGGCAGCGTCGACGTGAAGGCCCCGGCCGGCGGACTCGCGGTCGACGAGGCGGTCGCCAGGACCGGCTACTGGACGGAAGAACTGCGCAACGGCGCCGACGAGTTCTGACCTCCCCTCGCCCGAGGGTCCGGCTCCCCCAGCCGGTCCTCGGCGCGGGGCGGACAGGAAGGCCCCGCCGGTCCGGCGGGGCCTTCCTGATGCGGTACCAGGACTGCGGTACCAGGACCGAGGCCCTCCGGGCCGGGGGTGCCGGGCCCGGTGGAGCGGTCATCTGCCGTCCGTGGCCAGCCGGCAGGCCTCCGCGTACGCCCGCACCAGCGGCCGCCGGGCGTGCTCGCGGCGCCAGGCCAGCGCGTACCGGCTCGGTCCCAGACCGCGCACCGGCCGGGCGCTCACCCCGCCGAGGCTGATCAGCGGGACGTTGCCGGCCGCGACCAGGACCACGCCGAGCCCCGCCACCAGCGCCTCGTACGTCTCCTCGGTGCTCGCCACCTCGGCGCCGATCACGGGCTCGGCGCCGCCGCGGGCGTCCAGGGCGAGCCAGTGGTCGCGCAGCGCGCCGGCGGACCGGGGCAGCGCGAGGAACGGCTCGGCGGCCAGGTCGGCGAAGTCGATCTCCGCGCGGGCGGCCAGCGGATGCGTGTCCGCCAGCGCCACCAGCCGCGGTTCCTCGGCGACCACCGTCCAGTCGTAGTCCCCGGCGCCGGGCAGCGGCAGCCACACGAAGGCGACGTCCGCCGTGCCGTCCGCCAGGCCCGCCGTCGGGTCGTCCCAGCTCGCCTGGCGCAACCGCACCGACGCCTCAGGCTCGGCGGCCGTGAACCGGGACCGGATCGCCGGCAGCAGCCCGCCGCGTCCGGGGCTGGTGCTCATCCCCACCACCAGCGTGCCCCGCTGGGCCGCCCTGGCCTCGGCCACCGCCGCCGCGCCGCCGTCCCAGTCGGCCAGCACCCGGCGCGCGTGCGGCAGCAGCGCCGCGCCCGCCTCGGTGAGCGCCGTGCCCCGCGGGGTGCGCCGGAACAGTTCCACGCCCAACTGCCGCTCCAGCGCGCGGATCTGCTTGCTCAGCGCGGGCTGGGACACGTACAGCCGCTGCGCCGCGCGGGTGAAGTGCAGCTCCTCGGCCACCGTGGCGAAGTAGCGCAGCTCCCGTAGGTGCACGTCCGTCGTCATAGCCATCGGTTATCACACCGGGTCTTGGACGGACCACCCCCGCCGGCCGCAGAGTTGAGCCCGACGACGCGACCACGAGAGCCTCCAGGAGGGGTCATGAACAAGGTGTGGCTGATCACCGGCGCGAGCAGCGGTTTCGGACGGGCGATCACCGAGGCCGCCCTCGCCGCCGGTGACGTGGTGGTGGGCGCCGTCCGGCGCACCGAAGACCTGGACGACCTGGTGGCCGCCCGCCCCGACCAGGTGGAGGCGCTGCGCCTGGACGTGACCGACACGGCGGCCGCCGAGACCGCCGTACGGGACGTGCTGGCCCGGTACGGGCGGATCGACGTCCTGGTCAACAACGCGGGCCGCACCCATGTGGGGGCGTTCGAGGAGACCACCGAGCAGGAGCTGCGCGATCTGTTCGACGTGCACGTGTTCGGGCCGGCGGCGCTGACCCGCGCGGTGCTGCCGTCCATGCGCGCGCGGCGCTCGGGGGCGATCGTGCAGATGAGCAGCATGGGCGGGCAGCTGTCCTTCGCGGGCTTCGCGGCCTACAGCGCGACGAAGTTCGCCCTGGAGGGCCTGTCGGAGGCGCTCGCGGACGAGGTCGAGGAGTACGGCGTGAAGGTGCTGATCGTGGAGCCGGGGGCCTTCCGCACCTCGCTGTTCGGCACGGGCCGGGCCGGGGTCAGCGCGGACAGCGGCGTGTACGCCAAGGTGGCCGCGACCCGCGCCGCGGTGGCGGGCGGCGACGGCGGCCAGCCGGGCGACCCCGCGAAGGCGGCGGCGCTCGTCCTGGCCGCCCTGGACGCGCCGGACACCCCGCTGCGGCTGCCGCTGGGCGACGACGCGGTCACCGCCGTCCTCGGCCATCTCGACCAGGTGCGCGCCGAGGTCGCCGCCTGGGAGAAGCGCGGCCGCGCCACCGCGTTCGAGGACTGAGCCGCGCGCCCTCGCGAGCCGAACGCGCCCCCGCGGAGGTGCTACGCGCGGGCGAGGCCCGACTTCAGGCCGGCCCCGCACAGCGGCACCACCGCCGACTTCCCGGCCAGGGCGCCCTCCCGTACGGCGGCCCAGCAGGCCACGCCGGTCGACTCCACGAACAGGCCGCGCGAGGCCAGGTCCAGCTGGGCGTGGCGGATCTGGTCCTCGGTCACCGTCAGGAAGGTGCCGCCCGAGTCGCGCACCGCGCGCAGGATCTGGCGGGCGCGGGGCGGGCGCGGGATGGCGATGCCCTCGGCGAGGGTGGGTGAGACGGCAGTCGTCCCGGTGAGGTCGTCGGCGCCCTGGGCGAACGCCTCGGCCAGCGGCGCGACCGCCGCCGCCTGCACCGCCCACAGCGCCGGGCGCCGGTCCAGCAGCCCGGCCCCGTACAGCTCGGCGATGGCCAGGGCCGCGCCGAGCAGCAGGGTGCCGTTGCCCACCGGCAGCACGAGGACGTCGGGCAGGCGCCCGCCGAGGTCCTCCCACAGCTCGTGGACGTAGGTCTTGGTGCCGTGCAGGAAGTAGGGGTTGTAGACGTGCGAGGCGTAGAAGGTGTCCGGTGCGTCCGCCGCCCGCCGGGCCGCGGCCGCCGCCGCCTCGCGGCCGCCGTCCACCACCTCCACCCGCGCCCCGTGCGCCTCGATCTGCTCCAGCTTCTTCGTGGCTGTACCCAGTGGTACGTACACCGTGCAGGGCAGCCGTCCGCGGGCGCAGTACGCCGCCACCGAGGTGCCCGCGTTGCCGCTGCTGTCGGCGACCACCCGGCGGGGCTCGGCGCGCAGCGCGAGTTCGGCCAGCAGCACCGCGCCCCGGTCCTTGAAGGACAGCGTCGGCATCAGGTAGTCGAGCTTGGCCGAGATCCCGTCCGTCAGCGGCGCCAGCGGGGTGCGGCCCTCGCCGAGCGAGACCGTGGGCGCGGCCAGCGGCAGCGTCTCGGCGTACCGCCACAGGGAGTTGACGCGTCCGGTGAGGGACTTCAGGGGCGCCGGGGTGGGCGCGAAGTCGAGGTCCAGGGGGCCGTGGCAGGAGGGGCAGCACCAGGCCAGCGAGGCGCCGGGGATGCGGACGCCGTCGGTGGGGCAGTAGCGGTCCGGCAGAGGTGTCATGATCGCAGGTTAAGCCCCGGACGGCCGCGCGTCCCCGGTCACCGGACGCGCGGTTCCGGGTGGTGCGGCGGTGCGGAAGGCCGGGTCCGGAGCGGGGGTGGCCGGAAGAGAGCCGGGGTGGAGCCGGGATGAAGCCGGGATGGGGCCGGGGCGGTGCGAGGCGGCCGAGGTGTGACGGGCGTCATAGCGGGGAGGAACCGCCTGGGTAAGGCCCGCCGTCGGCGGACGTCATCACATCGAGTGATTCTCTGGCCTTTGCTTGCAAGTTACAACCTACGGTTGCCAGGCTGTTGCTGTCTGTAGAACCTGATGGGAGTGGCCAGTGACTTTCGGTGAGCAGCCGGCGTATCTGCGTGTCGCGGGTGACCTCCGCAAAAAGATCGTCGACGGTCAGCTGCCGCCGCACACCCGACTGCCTTCCCAGGCGCGGATCCGGGAGGAGTACGGCGTCTCGGACACCGTCGCCCTGGAGGCGCGCAAGGTGCTGATGGCGGAGGGCCTGGTCGAGGGCCGCTCCGGCTCCGGGACCTATGTGCGCGAGCGGCCCGTGCCGCGCCGGGTGGCCCGCTCCGGATTCCGCCCGGCCGGCGGGGCGACCCCGTTCCGGCAGGAGCAGGCGGCGGTCGAGGCGCGCGGCACCTGGGAGTCCCGGAGCGCGCAGACCGAGGCCGGCGGCGTCATCGCGGAGCGGCTCGGCATCAAGCCCGGCGACCGTGTGATGCGCACGAAGTACGTCTACCGGGACGCGGGCGAGGCGATGATGCTCTCCACCTCCTGGGAGCCGCTCGCCCTCACCGGACGTACGCCGGTGATGCTGCCCGAGGAGGGGCCGCTGGGCGGCATGGGCGTGGTGGAGCGGATGCGCGCCATCGACGTCGTCGTGGACAACGTCACCGAGGAGGTCGGCGCCCGGCCCGGCCTCGCCGAGGAACTGCACACCCTCGGGGGCGTCCCCGGCCATGTCGTCGTGGTCGTCCAGCGCACCTTCTACGCCTCCGGCCGGGCCGTGGAGACGGCCGACGTGGTGATCCCCGCCGATCGCTACCGGGTGGCCTACCACCTGCCCGTCAAGTAACCGCGCCCCGGCCGCGGGGTCGGACCGCCGGGGCGGCGCGTGCGCTGGTGCGCGCCCCCTCGGGCGGTCACGGCCTGCCCCGCCCGGCTCCCGGGCGCCGGACCGGCGCTGTATTCCGGCCGTTTTCCCAGGTCGACCCCGTCCCGTGCGGTGCGTCCCGTACATCACACACCCACGCCAGATGCGGCGCGTTCAGCTGTGTGCGCCCCTGGGTTACTGGCCGGTTGGCTACCTCTTTGTGAAAAGCCGTGTTCGCTGCGTAAAGGTAGGGCGTAGGCTCGGGCATATGCGAACTGCGGTTTCCCTCGACGTGCGGCGCGCGACGCGGGGGCGGGCTCCGGCGCGCGAAGGCGCACAGGGGCGGGAAGGAGCAGTGGGGCGGGATGAACGACAGCACGATCACTCTTCCCTGGCTCGTCGTCCGGCAGGACGACAACGGCAATCGCTACCGCGTGGGCAGGTACGCCACCCGCGCGGAGGCCGAGGAGATCGCCGACAGCCTCGACAGCCGCGGCCACAAGCAGCTGTATTGGGTGGAGTGTCTGGAGGACGGCGGGACGGCCGGCGGCGGCTGACCCCGACGGGCCGCCTTCGGGCGGGTGAGCGGTGCCGCTCCGAGCTGTCCGCGGCGCCGGGCCAGGGCGTGCTCCCGTAGGCTCCGGCGCATGAGTGAACGGATCGTGGTGGTGGGGGCCGCCCTGGTCGACGGCGGGCGGCTGCTCGCCGCGCGCCGCAGCGCCCCGCCGGAGCTGGCCGGCCGGTGGGAGCTGCCCGGCGGGAAGGTCGAGCCCGGCGAGCGCCCCGAGGCCGCCCTCGTCCGCGAACTGCGCGAGGAACTCGGCGTCGACGCCGAGGTCGCCGAGCGGGTCCCGGGCAGCTGGCCGCTGCGGCCGCCCTACGAACTGCGGGTGTGGACCGCGCGCCTGCGCCCCGGCTCCGCCGCCCCGAAAGCCCTTCAGGACCACGACGAACTGCGCTGGCTGGCGCCGGCCGAGGTCTGGTCCGTCCCCTGGCTCGACCAGGACGTCCCCGCGGTGCGCGCCGCCCTCGCCCGTCTCCCGGCAGCCCCGCCGCCCGCGGCCGGGGACGCCTGACCCCGCGCCCGGCTGAATCCGCCGGGCCGCCGCGTCCCCTCGGTCCAGCCCCTCCTGTGCGCCGTTCGCAGCACAGGGAGGCGCCGCAGGCGTTAGGGGACGGCGCCGGACGGTACTGCGGGCGGGATACCGGGTAGGGGGCAGTTAATCGTATGAAATGGGACGTGATGGGCTCCCTGTCCTGGGAAGTGATCGGCGTGATCGACACCGAAGGCGACTGCGCCGAGTGGACGTTCCCCGCGGACCCCGGCGCGGTGCGCACGGCGCGCGCCGCCGTCCGCGGCCAGTTGCGCACCTGGGAACTGGACAGCGTCGGCGACACCGCCGTCCTGCTGGTGAGCGAACTGGTCACCAACTCCCTGCGGCACGCCACCGGACCGATCGGCCTGCGCCTGGTGCGTCCGGCCGGACTGCCGGACGTGCTGCTGGTCGAGGTCTCCGACCCGCTGCCCGACCCGCCCCGCGAACGCGCCGCCCGCCCCGACGACGAGAGCGGACGCGGCCTGCAGCTGGTGGCGTCCTCCTCCCGCCGCTGGGGCACCCGCCCCGCCGAGGCCGGCAAGACCGTCTGGTTCGAACTGGCGGTGCCCGACGGGCACGAGGGCCGTACGTGACGGACCGTGATGATCGTCGCCGACCGCCGGACGGCCGTCCCCGACCGGAGTGCGGCGATTCCCGCCCGTACGGGCCGCCCGGGACCGCCGCCGGTGACGGTCGGCGATGACGATTGACCGCCACGGGGTTCGACGGGCTGTCGCCTGGTTAGAAGACTGGTGTGTTGTCGCAGGCCGGACCGAAACGCATCGGGATGGTCCTGTGATCGTGAACACCGTGTCGCGCGGCGCCGTAGTGCTGGATACTGCGGGCAGCCGCCTCCGGTGACCGGTGCCGGATGCGGTGAGCTGGAGGGGACGGTTCGCGTGAGCGAGATACCAGCGAAGGCCACGGAGTCCGAGGACCCGTCGGACGGCGCGATGAAGAGGTCCACGGGCGAGGGCTCCCACGAAGGGGCGCCGCCCGTGGACGCGATGTGGCAGAGCAACCCGCCCGGCTCCATCTACGACTACATCAAGGTCGCCTCGTTCTCCATCGGCCCCGACGGTCATGTGGACCAGTGGAGCCTGCGCGCCGAGCAGTTGTTCGGGATCCCGGCCGAGCGTGCCGTCGGCATGGACCCCATCGACGCGTTCATCGACTCCGATCTGCGCGAACAGGGCCAGCGCAAGATGGCCGAGATCCTCGACGGACGGGAGTGGACCGGTGTGGTCCCCTTCCGCCTGCCGGTCCCGGCCGGCCGCGCGCCCGGCGACGGCGTGCCCGGCGGAGGCGCGGCGGGCGACGACCGCGGCGGGCCCGTCCGCGGCCCCGGGCCGCGCGTGGTGCGCGGGCTCGCCGAGGTGTACGTCATGCCGACCCGCACCGCGGAGGGCGACAAGGCCGCCGTCTGCATCGTCGTCGACGTCCGCACCCTGCGCAGCATCGAGACCGACCTCGCCGCCTCGCAGGCGATTTTCGGCCAATCGCCGTTCGGTTTCCTGCTGCTGGACCCCGACCTCCGGATCCGCCGCGCCAACCAGCGGTTCGCCTCCATCTTCGGCGGCCGCCCCGACGACCACCGCGGCAAGGGCGTCCCCGACTACCTGCCGCGCGCCGAGGGCGAACGGGTCACGGCCATCCTGCGCCGGGTCCTGGAGACCGGCGACTCCATCACCGACATGCACGTCACCGGGTTCGTGCCCGGCTCCG
Organism: Streptomyces seoulensis; assembly: GCA_013364255.1. Lineage (GTDB taxonomy): Bacteria > Actinomycetota > Actinomycetes > Streptomycetales > Streptomycetaceae > Streptomyces > Streptomyces similanensis. The sequence continues at coordinate 6,104,721 of CP054936.1, forward strand.
ACGAGCGGCGCCACTGGTCCATCAACCTCTACCGCGTGCACAGCGGCACCGGCCGCCCCATCGGCATCGCCTGGCTCGGCACCGACATCACCGCCCGCCGCGCCGCCGCCCGCGAGGCCGCCGCCGCCCGGCGCAACCTCGCCCTGCTCAACGAGGCCGGCGCCCGCATCGGCAACTCCCTGGACCTGGAGACCACCGCCCGCGAACTGCTCGACGTCGTGGTCCCCGGCTTCTGCGACCTGGCCACCGTCGACCTCTACCAGGGCCTGCTGGCCGGCGACGAGGCGCCGCCCGGACTCGCCGACGGCAGCGCCGAACTGCGCCGCGTCGCCTTCGCCAGCGCCGTCTCCGGGGCGCCCTTCCCCGGCTCTGGCGCACACGTGGAGGTCGGCGCCGTCCACCACTTCGCCTTCAACTCCCGCTGCGCCGACGCCCTGCGCACCGCCCGCCCGCAACTCGTGCCCGGCGAGGAGGGCGGCCTGGTGCAGTCCACGCTCGCCGTCCCGATGGTCGCCCACGACACCGTCGTCGGGCTGGCGCAGTTCGCGCGGACCAAGGGCAGCGAACCGTTCGGCGACCGGGACCGCGACCTCGCCGTGGAACTCGCCGCCCGCGCCGCCGTCTGCATCGACAACGCCCGCCTCTACCGGCGCGAGCACGAGCGGGCGCTGATCCTCCAGCGGTCCCTGCTCCCGCCCGGCGACCCGGAGGCGTCCGGGCTCGACATCGCCTGCCGCTACCTGCCCGGCAACGCGGCCACCGGCCGGCCCAGCGAGGTCGGCGGCGACTGGTTCGACGTCATCGAACTGCCGGGCCACCGCACCGCGCTGGTCGTCGGCGACGTCATGGGCCGCGGCCTGCGCGCCGCCGTCGCCATGGGCGAACTGCGCACCGCCGTGCGCACCCTCGCCCTGCTCGACCTCGAACCGGCCGAAGTCCTCTCGCAGTTGGACGAGATCGCCCGCGGTCTCGGTGCGCCCGGGGGCATCCAGCAGGCCACCCGGGCGGCCCGCCGCCCCCGCGAGGCCGACCTCTCCGAGGTCTACCTCGCCACCTGCGTCTACGCCGTCTACGACTCCGTCACCCGCCGGTGCACCTTCGCCAACGCCGGCCACCTGCCGCCGGTCCTGGTCGAACCCGGCGAGAGCGCGCTGATGCTGGACGTGCCGCCCGGGCTGCCGCTCGGCGTCGGCGGCGAGCCCTTCGAGGAGGTCGAGGTCGAACTCCCCGAGGGCGCGCTGCTCGCCCTCTACACCGACGGCCTGGTCGAGTCCCGCGACCACCCGCTGGACGAGGGCCTCCAGGCGTTCGTCGGGGCGCTCACCGACCAGAACCGGCCACTGGAGGACGTCTGCGACCACGTCCTCAACACCCTCGGCAGCCACCACGGCGAGGACGACATCGCGCTGCTGATGGCCCGGGTGCAGGGGCTGCCCGCCGAGTCCGTCGGCGACTGGACCCTGCCGCGCGAGCCCCGCAGCGTCGGCCGCGCCCGCGAGTACGCCCGCTCCCAGCTGCTCGCCTGGGACCTGGAACCGCTGGTCGACACCGCCGAACTCCTGGTCAGCGAACTGGTCACCAACGCCCTGCGCTACGGCGAGGGCGAGATCAGGCTCCGGCTGCTGCTGGACCGCACACTGGTGTGCGAGGTGTGGGACTCCGGGCTGGTGCAGCCGCGCCGCCGCCGCGCCCGCGACACCGACGAGGGCGGCCGCGGCCTCCAGCTGGTCGGCCTGCTCAGCGCCGCCTGGGGCTCACGGCGCACCCCGCGCGGCAAGACGGTGTGGTTCGAACTCCCGCTGCCCGACGGCGAGAACGGCCTGATGGACCCGGCGGAAGCCCTGCTGAGCCTGTTCTGACCCACCCGCCCCACGCTACTGCCCACCTGCGCCGCGACCCGCTTGCGCTGCCGCACGCCTGCGCCGCGACCCGCTTGCGCTGCCGCGCGCCTGCGCCGCGACCCGCTTGCGCTGCTGGCCGCACGCGTCGCGACCCGCGCCCCGTGTCACTGCCCGCCCGCGCTGCGGCCCGCCTGCGCTGCCGCCCGGCCGCGTCGCCGCCCGCTCGCGTCGTCGGTCGGTCTCAGGCAGCGGACGCGGTGCGCCGGGTCCGGGTCGCGGGGCCGCCGAAGGCCGGGGGGACGCCGGTGGGCAGGCCGACGGGGAGCAGGATGCCGCCGAGGACCGCTCCGGCGGTGCCGCTCACCCGGGTGTCCGCCTCGGCGTACGGGTTGCCGTGCGCGCGGACGTCCTGCTCGGCCGCCGCCAGGGCCTCGCGGGCCAGCGCGTCGGCGCGCAGGTGGTCGGCGGGGGCCGGGGAGGCGAGGAGGCGCCGCGCCTCGGCGAGCAGGGTGCGGGGCGCGGCGCCCACCGCGCCCCGGTGGGTGGTGACGAAGCCGGCCGCGGCGTCGGTGGCGCAGCGGGCGGTGAGCAGGGCGGCGGCGGACAGCACACCGGTGCGGCCCAGGGCGAGCGGCGCGGCCGCCCGGACGATCCGGCGCAGCAGGTCCACCGGGTCGTACGGCCGCCCGGTGGCCGCATCACCCGGTCCGGGGGCCAACTCGCCTCGTACGGAGGCCAGTACCGCGTCGGCGTGCAGCAGGCGGGCGCGCACCTCGCCGGGCGGCACGTCCGGGAGCCGGTCGGCCGCCTCGGCCCGTTCCGCCTCCGCTCCGGTGAGCGCGGCGGGGACGAGCGCGGCGGCCTCGTCCAGTACGGCGGCGAGGCGGTCGACGCCGTCCAGGAACACGGCCGCCTGCGCCACCGCGCCCTCGGCGGCGCGCAGATGGGCGACGGCGGCGGAGACGCGGCCCGAATCGCTCGCCTGGCGGGCCTGGTTGAGGCGGAGGGCGGCGAACACGAGTCGGTCCTTGGCCTGTTCCACGTGGCCTGCGGTGTGCTCGGTCGCGGTGGGGGCGTAGCGCGCGGCGAGCGCGGCCAGCCGCGCCTGCGTCGTCGGAGTCCGGCCCGCCAGTTCGCGGAACCGCGCCTCCACCGGTTCCAGCGCCGCGCCCAGCGCGTCCGCCCCGCGGTCCAGGCCGCGCAGCTCGTCGAAGCCGTCGGCCGCGGCGTCCAGCAGCCTGCCCGCCTCCTCGCACCGTCCGACCACGCCGGCCAGTGCCTGCCGCCGGGCCGCCGGGTCCGCGGGGACGCCGTGGTCGTAGCGGCGGCGCAGCGCGAAGGCGGCGGCGAGTTCGGTCTCGGCCTGCCGTACGGCGCGCGCGTACGGCTCGACGGCCTCGGGGCCGAACTCGGCCTCGGCGAAGGAGAGTTCCTCGCGGGAGGTCCGCACGCAGTCGTCGGCCGCCACGAGGCAGTCCCGGGCCTGCCTGTCGAGCCCGGCTCGCGGCGCCGGTCCGTACGACGGCGGGGCGGGGCCGCCGGCCGGGGCGGTACGGGCCCGGGCGCGGCGGGCGCGCCGCAGGCAGCCGTACCCGGCGAGGACGCCCGCCGCGCCGAGCGCCACGAGCGGCAGGACCAGGGCGGTGTCCGACGTCTCGTCCTGCGGGCCGGCCCGGGGCGCCGCGGCGGCTGCAACCGCGGTGCCGGTGTTGATCGTCATCACCGGAAGCGTCGGCCCCACCAGCAACACGGCGCACGTCACCCGCGCCGGCCAGCGCGGAGCGGTGCGCCGCTGCCGGGGCGCCGGGGGCGGGGAGGACGTCACATTCGGGAGCGTATGACCGCCCGGGCGGCCCCGCGACCGGTGACGGCGCGGACGGTCCAGGCCGACACGGGAGGAAGGCGACGGGAATGAAACCCCCACCGAACGGAACACCGGACCCGCCCCCGCGGACGCCGCCCACGACGCCGCCTCCGGAACCGGCCGAGGCGTCGCCCCCCGCCCCGGAGCCGGAGCGCCGCACGGCCCCGGCCCCTGCCGCGGACTCGGGTACGGGTCCGGGACCCGGCGCGGACCCGTACCCCGCCCCGCAGCGACACGGCGCGGTCCCGGCCGCCGACCCCGTCGAGAAGCCGAACGCGACTCCGCCCCCCGGCCCGGCCGCAGCTCCAGCCTCCGGCCCGGACGCGGCCTCCGACCCGCCCCCCGGCTCGGTCCCCGAACCGAACGCCGCCCCCGACTCGGCCCCCGCCTCCGACTCGGCCGCAGGCCCGGTCACCACCCCCGCCCCCGACCCGGACCCCGCCCCCGGCCCGGGCAGCGCCCCGGCCGCGGACAGCGCCCCGGCTGCGGAGCCGGGCACGGCTCCAGCCTCCGGCCCGGCCGCGGCTCCAGCCTCCGGCCCGGCCGCGGCTCCAGCCTCCGGCCCGGACGCCGCCTCCGACCCGCCCCCCGGCTCGGTCCCCGAACCGAACGCCGCCTCCGACTCGGCCGCCGGCCCGGTCACCACCCCCGCCCCCGACCCGGACCCCGCCCCCGACCCGGACCCCGCCCCCGACCCGGACCCCGCCCCCGACCCGGACAGCGCCCCGGACCCCGCCCCCGACGGAGACCCGGATGCCGGCCCAGGGCAGGAGGCGATGCCAGGCGGAGGCGGGCGGCAGAGGGCCGGGGGCGCGGCCGGTGGGCGTAGGCGGTGGGGCCGGTGGGTGCGGCGGGGGGTGTTCGCGCTGGTGCTGGTGCTGGTCGTGCCGTTGCTCGTCGCCGAGGCCGCGCTGCGGGTGAACTACACGGGGGACCCCGCCGACGGGACGTACACCAGGGGGCAGGACGCGATCTGGCTCGGGCACGCCTGGGTGGACGGGCGCAAGTCCGCCGCCGACGTGGCGGCCCTGGCCGAGCAGCTGCGCCCGACCGGCATCCACGACCTGTACGTGCACACGGGCCCGCTGGAGCACGATGGAACGCTGCCCAAGGCGGTGTACCCGAAGGCGAGCTGGTTCATAGCCGCCGTGCACCGGGAGCTGCCCGGCGTGCGGGTGCAGGCCTGGCTCGGCGACGTGCTGGCCACCGAGTCCCCGGACGGGCTCCGGCTGGAGCGGGCACGGACGCGGACCGCCGTCGTGGCCTCCACCCGCGAGGTCCTGGCCGCCGGTTTCCAGGGCGCCCACTTCGACCTGGAGCCGCTGCCCTCCGGCGACCGCGACTACCTCGCCCTCCTCGACGACCTGCGCGCCGTCACCCGCGTGCACGGCGCCCTGCTGTCCGTCGCCGCCCACCAGATCGACCCGCTGCCGTCCTTCCACTCGGTGTGGAAGACCCTCACCCACCACCCCAAGTGGTGGTCGCAGGCGTACTTCGGCGAGGTCGCCCGTCGCGTCGACCAGATCGCCGTGATGTCGTACGACACCATGCAGCCGCTCCAGAGCCTGTACGGCGGCTACGTCGCGCAGCAGACCTCGCTCGCCCTGGAGGTCACCCCGCCGGCCACCCAGCTGCTGATGGGCCTGCCCTTCTACCACGAGAACCGGTTCGGCCACTGGGCGCACGCGGAGACCGTGCCGGCCGCCGTCCGGGGCGTCCGCCTCGGCCTGTCCCGCACCGACGCCGGCCGCGCCCGCTTCGGGGTCGCCCTGTACGTCGACTTCGCGGCCACGGAGGCCGACTGGACCGCGTACCGCGAGGACTGGGTGCACCGCTAGGGTCTTTCGTTTGGATCAGGCCGGATCAGGGAGCGGGGTCTGGTGCCGTGCATCGCAAGGCGGAGGAGGGCGTCATGGCGGAGCCATGGCAACCGACGACAACGCGGCGAGGTGCGGTGCCAGACCCCGCGAGCCCGGCGTGGTCCAAACGAGAGGCCCTAGGTCCCGCGCCGAGGGGTGCACCGGTGGTTCCCGGCGGGAGCGCGGGTGCCATGCTGATGGTCATGCACACGATCCTCGCGATCCTCGCGGTGCTGGCCGTCGGCATGATGGTGGTGGCCGGCATCGCAGCCGTCACGACCGGCTGGATGCCGCCGCCGGCCCGGCGGCGCGTCCTGCGGCCGAAGCTGTGGGGGTACGCCCAGCTGATGGGCGCGGTCGGCGCCGTCCTGTGGCTGTTCCTGGGCGCGTTCCGCGGCAGACTGGGCCCGTGGCCGATCATCGGCTGGTGCCTCTTCATGGGCAGTCTGGGCGTCCAGACCCTGGCCCGCCGCCCCGGCCGCACCCCCGCTGGCACCCCCGATCACCCGTCCCCGACCCACCCCGCCGCCTGACCTCCGGGACCTCCTCACCTACGGGCCTCCCCGAGCCCGCGCCCACGGCTCTCCCGCCGCCCACGCCTCCCGCTCCCCGCGCCCGCGCCCACGGCTCTCCTTGCCGCCCGCGCCTCCCGCTCCCCGCCCCCAGGTCGCCCCCTGCTCCGCCCGAGTGACCTTCGGCGGTCCCTCCGCCGTGTCGTCCCCGCCAGGCGAACCCTTTCCTCTTCAGTGGGCCGTAGATCCGCGTAGATCTGATCAACACCAAATACCGCCAATCGTGAACGGACCCCACCCAAGTCCACCGGCGGGGGAGCGGGCCTCGGAGGTAGCAGGGATGTCGTACGACGGTGTCGGACCACGGGCGGTCATGCGCTCGGTCGCCTTCCTGGCCGCGGGCGCTCTCGCCGTGCCCCTGCTGGCCGGCTGCGGCTCCGACGACGAGGGGAGCAAGCCGCTCGCCGGGCAGGACATCGGCGCCGCCCAGCGGACGGACATCGGCGACGGCGGCACCCTGCGCTGGGCCGTGGACGCGATGCCGCAGACGCTGAACACCTTCCAGGCGGACGCCGACGCGGGCACCACCCGGATCGCCCAGGCCGTCCTGCCCGCCATGTTCCGCATCGACGCCGCCGGCCGGCCGCAGCGCGACGCCGACTACCTCGACTCCGCCCGCGTGGTGGAGACCGAGCCCAAGCAGGTCGTCGTCTACCGGCTCAACCAGCAGGCCGTCTGGAGCGACGGCCGCGAGATCGGCGCCGCCGACTTCGCCGCCCAGTGGCGCGCCCTGTCCGGCAAGGACTCCGCGTACTGGACCGCGCGCAACGCCGGCTACGACCGCATCGAGAAGGTCGAGCGCGGCGCCAACGACCTGGAGGTCCGCGTCACCTTCGCCCGCCCCTACGCGGACTGGAGGTCGCTGTTCTCCCCGCTGTACCCCAAGGACGTCACCGGCAGCGCCAACTCCTTCAACGACGGCGCGCGCAAGAAGCTCAAGGTCAGCGCCGGGCCGTTCGCCGTGCAGAAGATCGACACCAAGGACAAGGACGTCGTCCTCGCCCGCAACCCCCGCTGGTGGGGCCACCCCGCCAAGCTCTCCGGGATCGTGCTGCACGAGGTGCCCCGCGACAAGCGGGCCGCGGCCCTGGCCGACGGCACGGTGGACGTGGCCGACGTCGACCCCGCCGACGCCGACCGCGTCGCCCGGGCGGCGGGCAGCCAGGGCAGCTCGCCGGTCACGGGCTCGGGCGGCCGCACCGCAGCCAGGGCGCTGCGCTCCTGGGCGCTGCTGCACGGCTCCGACGAGGAGGCCGCCGACCGTGAGCGCGGCGCCCTGGCGAAGGGCCGCGGCACGCTCGGCGCCTACCTCAGGCAGCAGGACGGACTGCGGCGGATCAAGGTCCGCAAGTCGCTGGAGCCCGCCTACACCCAGCTCGCCCTCAACGGCGCCGGCGGCCCGCTCGCCGACGAACGCGTCCGGCACGCCGTGGCGCACGCCCTGAACCGCCAGGAGATCGCCGACCTCGTCCTCAAGCCGCTCGGTCTGCCCGCCGTCCCGGTCGGCAGCCACCTCGCCCTGTCCGGCCAGGACGCCTACGCCGACAGCAGCGACGCGCTCGGCGGCCAGGACGCGGCCCAGGCGCAGGCGCTGCTCACCGACGCCGGCTGGGTGCACGGAGCGGTCAAGGACCAGAAGAAGGGCGACAAGGCGGCGGGCGCCGAACGCGACAAGGGCGGGGACGGCCCGGACGCCGCCGCCGGCGACGGCACCTACATCGTCGGCGTCGACGACGACGTGGAGCACAACGGCGACGGCAAGGGCCGCGCCGCGAGCGACGAGCACGGCCGGCCGGCCGGCCGGGAGAGCACCGAGGACCGCGCGGGGCAGCACGCCGGGGACGGCAGCGGCGCCCAGCAGCTCGCCCAGGACGGCCGGCAGTACGCCAGGGAGCACCTCACCCAGGGCGGCGCGCCCGGCGCCTACGCCCCCAAGGGCACCGCCGCGCCGGCCGGCGCCGTGGCCGGACCGCTGGCCAAGGACGGCAAGCCGCTCACGCTCCGCTTCGTGCTGCCCTCGGGCCCCGGCTCGGACACGCTGCGCAAGGTCGCCGACCGGATCACGGCCATGCTGAAGAAGGTCGGCATCGCCACGGAGATCACCAAGGTCTCCGAGGACAGCTACTTCCGCGACCACATCGCCTCGGGGCAGTTCGACCTGGCCCTGTACTCCTGGCCGTCCTCCGCCTACCCGGCCACCGACGCCCGCCCCGTCTACGCCAAGCCGGTCCCGGCCGCCGACGGCTCCCTCAACGTCCAGCAGAACTACACCCGGGTCGGCACCGACCAGGTCGACCAGCTCTTCGACCAGGCCATCGCCACCCTGGACGAGGACGAGGAGCGCAGCCTGATCCGCAAGGCCGACTCCCGCATCTGGGCCGCGGCCGGTTCCATCCCGCTCTACCAGCGCCCCCAGCTCGTCGCCGCCCGCGCCGACCTGGCCAACGTGGGCGCCTTCGGCTTCCAGACGCCGGTCTACGAGGACATGGGCTTCCTGCGCAAGGGCGCGAAGCCGGCGACGAAGTGAGCCCCCCACCACCCCCATAGGCGCCCCCGGACACGGCGAACGCCGCCCGCGGAGACTCGGAAGTCTCCCCGGGCGGCGTTCGCGTCACGCGGGAACGGCCGTGCGTCAGCCGTGCTTGGCACGGCTCGCGGCGCGGGCGCGCTCGCGGGCGTCCAGGTTGACCTTGCGGATGCGGACCGCCTCCGGGGTCACCTCGACGCACTCGTCGTCGCGGCAGAACTCCAGGGACTGCTCCAGGGAGAGCTTGCGCGGCGGGACGATCGCCTCGAACGAGTCGGCCGAGGACGACCGCATGTTGGTGAGCTTCTTCTCCTTGGTGATGTTGACGTCCATGTCGTCGGCGCGGGAGTTCTCGCCGACGATCATGCCCTCGTACACCTCGGTGCCCGGCTCCACGAAGAGCACGCCGCGCTCCTGGAGGTTCGTCATCGCGAAGGCGGTGACGGCGCCGGAGCGGTCGGCGACCAGGGAGCCGTTGTTGCGGGTCGTCAGGCTGCCGAACCAGGGCTCGAAGCCCTCGTGGATGGAGTGGCCGATGCCCGTGCCGCGGGTCTGGGTCAGGAACTCGGTACGGAAGCCGATCAGACCGCGCGAGGGGACGACGAACTCCATGCGCACCCAGCCCGAGCCGTGGTTGGACATGTTGTCCATCCGGCCCTTGCGCACGCCCATGAGCTGCGTGACCGCGCCCATGTGCTCCTCGGGCACGTCGATCGTCATGCGCTCGACCGGCTCGTGGACCTTGCCGTCGACGTCCTTGGTGACGACCTGCGGCTTGCCGACGGTCAGCTCGTAGCCCTCGCGCCGCATCTGCTCGACCAGGATGGCGAGCGCCAGCTCACCGCGGCCCTGCACCTCCCAGGCGTCGGGACGCTCGGTGTCCAGGACGCGCAGGGAGACGTTGCCGATCAGCTCGCGGTCGAGGCGGTCCTTGACCTGGCGGGCGGTGACCTTGCGGTCCTTGACGGCCGCCTTCGCGTCGGCGCCCTTGCCGGTGCCGCCGCGGCCGACCAGCGGGGAGGTGTTGGTGCCGATGGTCATGGAGATCGCGGGCTCGTCCACGGTGATCAGCGGCAGCGGGACCGGGTTCTCCGGGTCGGCCAGCGTCTCGCCGATCATGATGTCGGGGATGCCGGCGACGGCGCAGATGTCGCCCGGGCCGGCCTTCTCGGCGGGCTTGCGGGTGAGCGCCTCGGTCATCATCAGCTCGGAGATGCGCACGTTGCTGATCGAGCCGTCGCGCTTGATCCACGCGACCGTCTGGCCCTTGCGCAGCTCGCCCTGCTCCACGCGCAGCAGCGCGATACGGCCGAGGAAGTTGTCCGCGTCGAGGTTGGTGACGTGGGCCTGGAGCGGCAGCGCCTCGTCGTAGGTGGGGGCCGGGATGTGCTCCAGGATGGTGGAGAAGAACGGCTCCAGGCTGTCGCTGTCGGCCGGGACCGTGCCGTTGTCCGGCTTGGTCAGCGAGGCGATGCCGTCACGGCCGCAGGCGTAGACGATCGGGAACTCGATCTGCTCCTCGTCGGCGTCCAGGTCGAGGAAGAGGTCGTAGGTCTCGTTGACGACCTCGTCGATGCGTGAGTCCGGACGGTCCGTCTTGTTGATGCACAGGATGACGGGCAGTCGCTGCTGGAGGGCCTTGCGCAGCACGAAGCGGGTCTGCGGCAGCGGGCCCTCGGAGGCGTCGACGAGCAGCACGACGCCGTCCACCATCGACAGACCGCGCTCGACCTCGCCGCCGAAGTCGGCGTGGCCGGGGGTGTCGATGATGTTGATCGTGATGGGGTCCCCGCCGTCCTTGGGGTGATACTTCACCGCCGTGTTCTTGGCGAGGATCGTGATGCCCTTCTCACGCTCCAGGTCGTTCGAGTCCATCATGCGGTCGTCGACCGAGTCGAGCTGGTGCGCGGCGAAGGCGCCGGCCTGCTTCAGCATCCCGTCGACGATGGTCGTCTTGCCGTGGTCGACGTGGGCGACGATGGCTACGTTTCGAATGTCGTGGCGCGTGGCCATAGTGAGGCGTACTCCCGGAGTGTGCGGACGGCTGCGCGTACGTCCTCGGTACACGCGCCCTGCCGGGCAAACACGCCACGGCCTCACCCCATGGTACGGGGTGCCCCGCACGTGCCGCCTGCGCACGCCCCCCGGCCCGCTCCCGCCTCTGCCGGAGTCCCTTTCCCCGGTTCTGCGGGGGAGTGATCGCGGCCGCCTTCCTGGAGTGAGCGCGGCCTCCCTCTTATATGGCGCGATCACGACCGCCTTATGGACTCGTCGCCTCCGCGATGAGCGCCGGCCGGGGCGGAGACAGGGGCATAGAGGGTTTTCCCTAGGGAACAGGTGTGAGCCCCATGTATGGGCGCGCACGCGACATCGCGGCGGTACGGTTGGCCGGATATGGGCGACCTGAGGCAGTCATCTGCCCCGGTTTGCCCGGCTCACGCCGTCGAGGAAGCACTCTCCGTCGCCGAGCGCAACTGATATCACTTCAGCGTGTCCGCTATTCGGACACCGGACTCCGATACTTGTGTAACAAGTCCGTTTCGCAGGCATCTTTCGCGAAACCGTTTGTCCGGATTTTGGAAGAAGTAGACGTCAGGTGTGATCGAAACGAGACCAAATGACTGTGGTCTGTCAGTGAGGCGATGGCAGATAGTTAGGCGCGTAGAGCTCGGGTCGACGAGTCACGCGCCGCAGGAGGCGCCGACTCACGAGCGTTGCGGGTGCACTTGACCTTCCCCGTTCTTCGTGGCCGTGGGATGTCGTGTGTTCCCTCTTGTGGTGAACATAAGGACTCAGAGGAGGAACCCATGCGTGGTGCCAGCAGCGCCAAGTGGGTCGCGGGTGCGATCGTCATAGCTCTGGCGGCGACCGCCTGCGGAGGCGGCGACGACGATGGCGGCAGCAAGGGATCCGGCAAGGCCGGTGGCACCTTCCGGATGGGCATCACGGAGCCGGTGGCCATCGACCCGTACAACGCCCAGGAGTCCGAGGGCACCCTGGTCACGGACAACCTCTTCACGGGGCTGTACGAGCCGACCGCCGACGGCAAGGTCGACGCGGCGCTCGCCACGTCGAAGAAGGTCAGCAAGGACGGCAAGACCTGGACCTTCACCATCAAGAAGGGCACCAAGTTCTCCAACGGCGAGGCCGTTGACGCCGAGTCCTTCATCCGTGGCTGGAACCGCGTCGCGGTCAAGACGGCCGCGTCCGACGTGGCGTACCACATGGCCGGCATCGCGGGCTTCGCCGACGCGCAGTCCGGCAAGGCGACGACCATGTCCGGTCTGAGCGCCCCGGACCCGTACACCCTTCAGGTGAAGCTGTCCGCCCCGGACTTCGAGTTCTACATCAAGACCACGCACACGGTCTTCAGCCCCGTCCCGAAGGTCGCGGGCGACGCGAAGAACAAGGCGTACAACGAAGCCCCCATCGGCAACGGCCCGTTCAAGATGCAGGGCAAGTGGGAGCACAACAAGTCGATCACGCTCGTCCGCAACGACGACTACGGTCTGACCAAGGCCCACCTGGACAAGGTGCAGATCGACATCCTGAACTCCGCCAACGGCGTCACGCTGGAGTACCAGGGCTTCGAGTCGGGCCAGTACGACTGGGCCCGTATGCCCACCCCGCAGCTGCCGGCCGCCAAGGCCAAGTACGACCCGCAGGGCGAGTGGATCCAGCAGGACATGAGCGGCATGAACTACCTCATGCCGATCACCGACAACGGTCCGCTCAAGAACGTCAAGGCCCGTGAGGCGGTCTCCTACGCGATCGACCGCGACGCCATCATCAAGGGCGTCTTCCAGGGCATGTACACCAAGTCGACGACGATCCTGCCGCCCTCCTTCACGGACGTGTACCAGAAGGACCTGTGCACCTCCTGCATCAAGCAGGACAAGGCCAAGGCCAAGCAGCTCGCCGCCGAGGGCGGTCTGAAGCCGGGCACCACCATCGAGATCGCGTACAACACGGGCGCCGGTCACGAGGAGTGGGTCCAGGCCGTCAAGCAGCAGGTCGAGGACGTCCTCGGCGTCAAGGTGAAGTCGACCGGCAAGCCGTTCGCCGAGCTGCTCGCCGACCAGCAGAAGCCGGGCGCGACGGGCATGTACCGCTTCGCCTGGGGCGCCGACTACCCGACGCCGGACAACTTCCTGTACCCGCTGCTGGACACCGCGTCCATCAACAAGGACGCCAACGGCAAGGTCACCGGCGACAACCGGGCCCGCTACAGCAACAAGAAGTTCGACGACCTGCTCAGCCAGGCGCGCGGCACCGAGGACCAGGCCGGCCGCAACGCGATCTACAAGCAGGCCGAGAAGGTCGCCCTGGACGACATGGCCCTGATCCCGCTGTGGAACCGCACCCAGCTGCGTCTCGCCAACACCAAGAAGTACGCCGGTCTGAAGATGGACTTCCACGAGGACCCGAACCTCGCTGAGATCAGCATGAAGTAACGGGTTCGCCGCGCTCCGCGCGGAATCCGGCAACCGGGGGTCGTGGGGTCCGAGCAGCCTGTTCGGACGCCACGACCCTCGACGACCGTCGGGAGCGGTGTGATCCGCCGTTCCCGCCCCCACCCCACCCCCACATTCCGGGGCGAGGGAGCTGCTGAGGAAGAGGCAGCGAGGCAGAGAGGCAGTCATGGGAAGGTATGTGGTCCGCAGGCTGGGCCAGTTGGTCGTCGTCGTGCTCGGCGCGACGATGATTCTGTTCGCCTGCCTGTTCGTGCTCCCGGGCGACCCGGTGGGTCAGATCGCGGGCAGCGACAAGGCGCGCGACCCGGCGGTCATCGAGCAGCTGCACAAGCAGTACGGGCTCGACAAGCCGCTGGTGGTCCAGTACGGCACCTACGTCGGCAAGCTGGTCACCGGTGACCTCGGCACGGACTACACGCAGAGCCGTCCGGTCACCGAGATCCTCGGCCCGAAGCTGGAGAACACCGCCAAGCTGGCGGTCGCGGCGATCATCATCGACATCGTCATCGGCATCTCGGTCGGTGTCCTGGCCGCCATGCGCAGATACTCGATCTGGGACGTGTCGGCGACCTTCATCACGACCCTGGCCATTGGTGTGCCCTCGATCGTGCTCGGCATGATCATGCAGCGCGTGTTCGTGATCGAGCTGGACTGGTTCCCGCTCATCGCGGGCGACAGCTTCGAGGGCATCATCCTGCCGGCCTTCACCCTCGCCATCATCGACGCGGCGCTCGTCGCCCAGCTCGCCCGCAGCACGATGCTGGAGGTGCTGCGCGCCGACTACGTCAAGACGGCGGTCGCCAAGGGCCTCCCGCGCCGTACGGTCCTGACCCGGCACATCCTGCGGAACTCGGTCATCCCGGTGATCACCTACCTGGGCATCTCCTTCGGTGGTCTGCTCGGCGGCGCGATCATCACTGAGACGATCTTCAACTGGAACGGCATCGGTCTCGCGCTCATCCAGGCGATCCAGCAGAACAACAACCCCATCATCGTGGGTGTGGTGACGATCGGCGTGGCGGTCTTCGTCGTGCTGAACCTGGTCGTCGACCTGCTGTACGCCGCCCTCGACCCGCGTATCCGCCTTGCCTGACCCGCAGGGTCGTTCCCCTCTAGGAGTCACACAATGACCGAACTCGTCTCGGGCACGGGCGAGCCGACGGCGGCCGGTCCCGTCCCGGCGGCCCCGGGCGCTGAACCCAGCGTCGCCAGGGTCAGCCAGTGGACCGACATCCGGCACCGCTTCTTCGCCAACAAGCTGGCCGTGGTGGGGCTGGCGATCATCACGGTGCTGATCCTCGTGGCGATCTTCGCCCCGCTGCTCGCGCCGCACGACCCGCTCAAGCAGGACCTCACCCAGACCCTCCAGTCGCCGGGCGGCGCCCACTGGCTGGGCACCGACGCCCTCGGCCGCGACCAGCTCTCCCGCCTCATCTACGGCAGCCGCATCGCGGTGATCGTGGGTATGGCCTCGATCCTGGTCGCCCTGGTCATCGGCGTCACCCTCGGCGCCCTGGCCGGCTACTACGGCCGCTGGGTCGACACCGTGATCATGCGTGTCGCGGACGTCTTCTTCGCCTTCCCGCTGCTGATCGGCGCCATCGTCATCATCCTGCTGATGGGCCGCGGCGTGCTGCCCGTCGTGCTCTCGCTGGGCATCTTCACCTGGGCGACCTTCGCCCGACTGCTGCGCAGCCAGGTCCTGTCGGTGCGCGAGATGGACTTCGTGCACGCCGCCAAGGCGCTGGGCGCCGGCCAGGGCCGGATCATCCGCAAGCACATCCTGCCCAACTCGCTGACCTCGGTGCTGGTGTACGGCACGAGCAACGTCGGCATCGCGATCGTGGCCGAGGCGTCGCTGTCCTACCTGGGCGTCGGCGTCGACCCGGAGGTCGCCGAGTGGGGCAACATGATCTCCGCGGGCCGCAACTTCATGGGCGTCAAGGACTTCATGTGGACCTACCCGAGCCTCGCGATCGTCATCACCGCGCTCGGCTTCATCCTGCTGGGCAACGGTCTGCGCGACGCGCTCGACCCGAAGATGCGGTGAGGCGCCGCCATGAGTCGTACCCCAGTGACCAAGCATGATGAAGGTGACGGCATGACCAGCCTGGAGATGGCTCCCACTGACGCCGGGGCGGACGGGGCCGCACCGCTCCTCGAAGTCCGCGACCTGCACGTGGAGTTCGCGGTCCGCGACTCCGTGACCAAGGCGGTCAACGGCGTCAACTACAGCGTCAGCGCGGGCGAGACGCTCGCCGTGCTCGGTGAGTCGGGCTCCGGCAAGTCCGTCACGGCGCAGGCGATCATGGGCATCCTCGACAGCCCGCCCGGACGGATCGCCAAGGGCGAGATCTTCTTCCAGGGCCAGGACATCCTGCGCCTGTCGGAGGGCGAGCGGCGCAAGCTGCGCGGCGCCAAGATGGCGATGATCTTCCAGGACGCGCTGTCCTCGCTCAACCCGGTGCTCTCGGTGGGCTTCCAGCTCGGCGAGATGTTCCGCGTCCACCAGGGCATGTCCCGCAAGGACTCCAAGGCCAAGGCGATCGAGCTGATGGACCGGGTGCGCATCCCGGCCGCGGCCCAGCGGGTGGGCGACTATCCGCACCAGTTCTCCGGCGGTATGCGCCAGCGCATCATGATCGCCATGGCGCTGGCCCTTGAGCCGGACCTGATCATCGCCGACGAGCCGACCACGGCCCTCGACGTGACGGTCCAGGCCCAGGTCATGGACCTGCTCGCGGAGTTGCAGCGCGAGTACAACATGGGCCTGATCCTGATCACGCACGACCTCGGCGTCGTCGCCGACGTCGCCGACAAGATCGCGGTCATGTACGCCGGCCGGATCGTCGAGACGGCCCCCGTGCACGAGCTGTACAAGCGGCCCGCGCACCCCTACACCAAGGGCCTGCTGGAGTCGATCCCGCGCCTGGACCACAAGGGCCAGGAGCTGTACGCGATCAAGGGCCTGCCGCCCAACCTCCAGGCGATCCCGCCCGGCTGCGCCTTCAACCCGCGCTGCGCCATGGCGCAGGACGTCTGCCGCACCGACGTACCGCCGCTGGTGCCGGTGACCGAGCTGGACGGCACGGAGCTGCCCGGCCGTCACTCCGCCTGCCACTTCTGGAAGGAGACGATCCATGGCTGAGCCCACCAAGCTCGCGAAGGACGAAGAGCCCAAGGACGACGCCACGCCGAACGTCTCCAAGGTGGAAGCCGTCGAGGTGGCCTCCGAGACGGAGGCGGTCGAGGTGCTCGAAGCCCCGGCCCAGCGCGGTGAGCCGATCCTTCAGGTGCGCAACCTGGTCAAGCACTTCCCGCTGACCCAGGGCATCCTGTTCAAGAAGCAGATCGGCGCGGTCAAGGCCGTCGACGGCATCTCCTTCGACCTGTACCAGGGCGAGACCCTGGGCATCGTGGGCGAGTCCGGCTGCGGCAAGTCCACGGTGGCCAAGCTCCTGATGAACCTGGAGCAGGCGACCGCCGGCGAGATCTTCTACAAGGGCCAGGACATCACCCGGCTGTCCGGGCGCGCCCTGAAGGCCGTGCGCCGCAACATCCAGATGGTGTTCCAGGACCCGTACACCTCGCTCAACCCGCGCATGACGGTGGGCGACATCATCGGCGAGCCCTTCGACATCCACCCCGAGGTGGCCCCCAAGGGCGACCGGCGCCGCAAGGTGCAGGAGCTGCTGGACGTCGTCGGCCTCAACCCGGAGTACA
Organism: Streptomyces seoulensis; assembly: GCA_013364255.1. Taxonomy (GTDB): domain Bacteria; phylum Actinomycetota; class Actinomycetes; order Streptomycetales; family Streptomycetaceae; genus Streptomyces; species Streptomyces similanensis. The sequence goes on from CP054936.1 coordinate 6,121,582, forward strand.
TCAACCGCTACCCGCACCAGTTCTCCGGCGGTCAGCGCCAGCGCATCGGCATCGCCCGCGGTCTCGCGCTCAACCCCGAGATCATCATCTGCGACGAGCCGGTCTCGGCGCTGGACGTGTCGGTGCAGGCGCAGGTCATCAACCTGATGGAGCGGTTGCAGAACGAGTTCAACCTGTCCTACCTCTTCATCGCGCACGACCTGTCGATCGTCCGGCACATCTCCGACCGGGTCGGCGTGATGTACCTCGGCAAGATGGCCGAGATCGGCACCGACCAGCAGATCTACGACCACCCGACGCACCCCTACACCCAGGCGCTGCTGTCGGCGGTCCCGGTGCCGGACCCGGAGGCCCGCGCGCACCGCGAGCGGATCATCCTCACCGGCGACGTGCCCTCCCCGGCCAACCCGCCCTCGGGCTGCCGCTTCCGCACCCGCTGCTGGAAGGCCGAGGACAAGTGCGCCAAGGAGGTCCCCCTCCTGGCGGTGCCCGAGCGCTTCAAGGGCGTGGACACCCCGGCGGCCCACGAGTCGGCCTGCCACTTCGCCGAGGAGAAGGACGTCGTCGGCGCGGCGTGATCTCCTGGTTTTCTCGTTCCGGTTCCCGGCGTCTTCACCAAGGCGCCGGGAACCGGCGTTTTCCGGCGGTCGCGAGAAGGGCGAGCGGATGCTGCACCACGTCGAACTCTGGGTCCCCGACCTGCCCCGGGCGGCCCGCTCCTGGGGCTGGCTGCTGGGCCGCCTGGGCCATGTGCCGTACCAGGAGTGGGAGCACGGCCGCAGCTGGCGGCACGGCGTCACCTACCTGGTCCTCGAACAGTCGCCCGCGCTCAGCGCGGGCGGCCACGACCGGACCCGGCCCGGCCTGAACCACCTGGCCTTCCACGCGGGCGCCCGCGCCGACGTGGACGCGCTGATGCGCGACGCGCCCGCGCACGGCTGGTCGCCCCTGTTCGCCGACCGCTACCCGCACGCCGGCGGACCGCGGCACTACGCGGGCTACCTCACCGACGCGGACGGCTACGAGGTCGAGCTGGTGGCCGCCGAACAGCCCGACGGGACGGCGGCCGGAGGCGGCTGAAGGCGGCTGAACGATCGCTGCGCCGTACGGCTCAAGCGGCGGCCCGCAACGGTGCGGCACGCGTGCGACATGCGGCTTGTCTGTTGATATGAGGACAGGTCTGTCACCGCACCCCAGGAGCACCCCAGGAGGCGCCCATGCGTGGCCGTACGCGCGTGCGTCGGGCCCTGGGCGCGGCGGCGGCCGCCGTGCTGCCGCTCGCCGCCTGCACGAGCGGCACGGGCGCCGCCGGGGGCCGCGTCCTCAGCTCCTCCTGGGGCGACCCGCAGAACCCGCTGGAGCCGTCCAACACCAACGAGGTGCAGGGCGGCAAGGTCCTCGACATGATCTTCCGCGGCCTCAAGCGCTACGACCCGCGCACCGGCCGCGCCGAGAACATGCTCGCCGAGCGCATCGACACCGCCGACTCGCGCACCTACACCGTCACCGTCAAGGACGGCTGGCGGTTCAGCGACGGCGAACCGGTCACCGCCCGCTCCTTCGTGGACGCCTGGAACTACGGCGCGAGCCTGAGGAACAACCAGAAGAACGCGTACTTCTTCGGCTACATCGAGGGCTACGACAAGGTCCACCCCGACAGCGGCACCCAGCGGGCCGACACCCTCTCCGGCCTGAAGGTCACCGGCCCGCGCACCTTCACGATCACCCTCGGCCAGAAGTTCTCCACCTTCCCCGACACCCTCGGCTACGCCGCCTTCGCCCCGCTGCCCCGCACCTTCTTCACCCACCACAGGGCCTGGCTGGACAAGCCGGTCGGCAACGGCCCCTACACGGTGGAGTCCTACACCAAGGGCGCCCAGATGTATCTGAAGAAGTGGGACGGCTACCCAGGCCCCGACAAGGCGCGCAACGACGGCGTCACCCTCATGGTCTACACCGACAGCAACACCGCCTACACCGACGTGCTGGCCGGCAACCTCGACCTCGCCGACGACATCCCGGCCGGCCAGCTCAAGAACGTCGCCTCCGACCTCGACGGCCGCTACATCAACACCCCCGCCGGCATCCTCCAGACCCTCGCCTTCCCGTACTACGACAAGGCGTGGAACACCGACGGCGCGCGCAAGGTCCGCACCGGCCTGTCCATGGCGATCAACCGCGCCCAGATCACCAGGACCCTCTTCCGGGGCACCCGCACCCCGGCCACCGACTGGACCTCGCCCGTGCTCGGCGCCGACGGCGGCTACCAGGCCGGCCTGTGCGGCGCCGCCTGCCAGTACCGGCCCGCCGAGGCCAGGAAGCTGGTCCAGGAGGGCGGCGGACTGCCCGGCGGCCAGGTGCGGATCACCTACAACGCGGACACCGGGTCGCACAAGGAGTGGGTGGACGCCGTGTGCAACTCCATCAACAACGCGCTGGGCGATGACCGCGCCTGCGTCGGCAACCCGGTCGGCACCTTCGCCGACTTCCGCAACCAGATCTCCCAGCACAGGATGCCCGGACCGTTCCGGGCCGGCTGGCAGATGGACTACCCGCTCATCCAGAACTTCCTCCAGCCGCTGTACTACACCGACGCCTCCTCCAACGACGGCACGTGGTCCGACAAGCGGTTCGACACGCTGGTCGACCGGGCCAACGCGGAGACCGGCCAGAAGGCCGCGATCGGACTGTTCCAGCAGGCCGAGAAGGTGGTGCGGGACACCATGGCCGCCATCCCGCTGTGGTACCAGAACGGCAGCGCCGGCTACTCCGACCGGCTGCGCCACGTGGCCCTCAACCCCTTCAGCGTCCCCGTCTACAACGAGATCGAGGTGGGCTGAGCCGCCATGGCACGCTACCTCGTCCGCCGCCTCCTCCAGATGATCCCGGTGTTCGTCGGCGCCACCCTGCTGATCTTCCTGATGGTCAACGTGATGGGCGACCCCGTCGCCGGGCTCTGCGGCGAACGCGCCTGCGACTCGGCCACCGCCGCCCAGCTCAAGCGGGAGTTCGGCCTCGACAAGCCGGTCTGGCAGCAGTACGCGACCTACATGGGCAACGTCTTCACCGGCGACTTCGGCACCGCCTTCAACGGCCGGCCGGTCACCGAGCTGATGGCCACCGCCTTCCCCGTCACCATCCGCCTGACCCTGGTCGCGATCGTCTTCGAGATCGTCATCGGCATCACCCTCGGCGTCGTCACCGGACTGCGCCGCGGCCGCCCCGTCGACACCGCCGTCCTGCTCGCCACCCTCGTCGTCATCTCGGTGCCCACCTTCGTCACCGGCCTGCTGCTGCAACTGCTGCTCGGCGTGAAGTGGGGCTGGGTCCGGCCCTCGGTCTCCCCGCTCGCCCCCCTGGACGAGCTGATCCTGCCCGGTCTCGTCCTCGCCTCCGTCTCCCTCGCCTACGTCACCCGCCTCACCCGCACCTCCATCGCCGAGAACCGGCGCGCCGACTACGTCCGCACCGCCGTCGCCAAGGGCCTGCCGCGCCGCCGCGTCGTCGTACGGCACCTGCTGCGCAACTCGCTCATCCCCGTGGTCACCTTCATCGGCACCGACATCGGGGCGCTGATGGGCGGCGCCATCGTCACCGAGCGGATCTTCAACATCCACGGCGTCGGCTACCAGCTCTACCAGGGCATCCTGCGCCAGAACACCCAGACCGTCGTCGGCTTCGTGACCGTCCTGGTGCTGGTCTTCCTGGTCGCCAACCTGCTCGTGGACCTCCTGTACGCCGTACTCGACCCGAGGATCCGCTATGCCTGACCCGCGGGAGCCCTACGAGCCGGAGCGTGCTGTCGCGGGCACCGGCATGGGCGGCGGCATGGACCTGGCGGCGAGCGAGGCCGCCACCCTGGAGCGGGAACCGGACCGGCCCGACGGCGCCGGACCCGAGGACCGGCCCCGCTCGCTGTGGTCGGACGCCTGGCGCGACCTGCGCCGCAACCCCGTCTTCCTGCTCTCCGCGCTGGTCATCTGCTTCCTCGTCCTGATCGCGGTCTGGCCCTCCCTGATCGCCCCCGGCAACCCCCTCACCTGCGACCTGGCCCGGGCGCAGGACGGACCGAGCCCCGGCCACCCGTTCGGCTTCGACGGGCAGGGCTGCGACGTCTACACCCGCACCGTCCACGGCGCCCGCGCCTCCGTCACCGTCGGCGTCTGCGCCACCCTCGGCGTCGCCCTCCTCGGCTCCGTCCTCGGCGCGCTCGCCGGATTCTTCGGCGGCGGCTGGGACGCCGTGCTCTCCCGGGTCACCGACGTCTTCTTCGCCATCCCGGTCGTCCTCGGCGGCCTGGTCCTGCTGTCCGTGGTCACCAGCAACACCGTCTGGCCGGTGGTCGGGTTCATCGTGCTGCTGGGCTGGCCGCAGATCTACCGCATCGCCCGCGGCTCGGTCATCACCGCCAAGCAGCACGACTACGTCCAGGCCGCCCGCGCCCTCGGCGCCTCCGACACCCGCATCCTGCTGCGCCACATCGCGCCCAACGCCGTCGCCCCGGTCATCGTCGTCGCCACCATCGCGCTCGGCACCTACATCTCCCTGGAGGCGACCCTGTCCTACCTCGGCGTCGGACTGAAGCCGCCGAGCGTGTCGTGGGGCATCGAGATCTCCGCCGCCTCGCCCTACGTCCGCAACGCCCCGCACGCCCTGCTGTGGCCCGCCGGCGCCCTCGCGGTGACCGTGCTGGCGTTCATCATGCTCGGCGACGCGGTGCGCGACGCCCTCGACCCGAAGCTGAGGTGACGGCGCCGTGCTGCTCGAAGTCCGCGATCTGCACGTGGAGTTCCGCACCCGCGACGGCGCCGCCCACGCCGTCAACGGGGTCACCTACGCGGTCGACGCCGGCGAGACGCTCGCCGTGCTCGGCGAGTCCGGCTCCGGCAAGTCCGTCACCGCGCAGGCGGTCATGGGCATCCTCGACACGCCGCCAGGCCGCGTCACCGGCGGCGAGATCCGCTTCCGGGACCAGGACCTGCTCACGCTCAAGGAGGAGGAACACCGCCGGATCCGGGGCGCCGGGATGGCGATGATCTTCCAGGACGCGCTGTCGGCCCTGAACCCCGTGCTCACCGTGGGCGACCAGCTCGGCGAGATGTTCCGGGTGCACCGCGGGACGTCCCGCAAGGACTCCAGGGCCAAGGCGATCGAGCTGATGGACCGGGTGCGCATCCCGGCCGCGGCCCAGCGGGTGGGCGACTATCCGCACCAGTTCTCCGGCGGCATGCGCCAGCGCATCATGATCGCCATGGCGCTGGCCCTTGAGCCGGACCTGATCATCGCCGACGAGCCGACCACGGCCCTCGACGTGACGGTCCAGGCCCAGGTCATGGACCTGCTCGCGGAACTGCGGCGCGAGTACGACATGGGCCTGATCCTGATCACGCACGACCTCGGCGTCGTCGCCGACGTCGCCGACAAGATCGCGGTCATGTACGCCGGCCGGATCGTCGAGACGGCCCCCGTGCACGAGCTGTTCAAGCGGCCCGCGCACCCCTACACCAAGGGCCTGCTGGAGTCGATCCCGCGCCTGGACCACAAGGGCCGGGAGCTGTACGCGATCAAGGGCCTGCCGCCCAGCCTCCAGGCGATCCCGCCCGGCTGCGCCTTCAACCCGCGCTGCCCGATGGCCCGGGACGTGTGCCGCACCGACGTGCCGCCGCTGTACGAGGTGTCCGGTGAGCGGGGGAGCGCCTGCCACTTCTGGAGGGAGTGCCTCGATGGCTGAGCCGGCCCGACCCGCCGCGCCCGCCGAACCCGCGGGACCCGCCGAACCCGTGCTGGAGGTCACCGGGCTGGTCAAGCACTATCCGCTCACCCAGGGCATCCTGTTCAAGCGGCAGATCGGCGCCGTCCGGGCGGTGGACGGGGTGGACTTCGTCCTCGGCCGCGGCGAGACGCTCGGCGTCGTCGGCGAGTCCGGCTGCGGCAAGTCGACGGTCGCCAAGCTGCTGTGCCACCTGGAGCGGCCGACGGCGGGCACGATCCGCTACCGCGGCGAGGACGTCACCCGGCTGTCCGGGCGCGCCCTGAAGGCGGTCCGGCGCAACATCCAGATGGTGTTCCAGGACCCGTACACCTCGCTCAACCCCCGGATGACGGTGGGCGACATCATCGGCGAGCCCTACGAGATCCATCCCGAGGCGGCCCCCAAGGGCGACCGGCGGCGCAAGGTGCGGGAACTGCTGGACGTCGTCGGCCTCAACCCGGAGTACGTCAACCGCTACCCGCACCAGTTCTCCGGCGGCCAGCGCCAGCGCATCGGCATCGCCCGGGGGCTGGCGCTGCGCCCGGAGGTCATCGTCGCCGACGAGCCGGTCTCCGCGCTGGACGTCTCCGTACAGGCCCAGGTGATCAACCTGCTGGAGCGGCTGCAACGGGAGTTCGAGCTGTCGTACGTCTTCATCGCGCACGACCTGTCGATCGTGCGGCACATCTCCGACCGGGTGGCGGTGATGTACCTCGGCCGGATCGTGGAGACCGGCACCGACACCGAGATCTACGACCACCCCACGCACCCGTACACCCAGGCGCTGCTGTCCGCCGTGCCGGTGCCCGATCCCGAGGCCCGCGCGCACCGCGACCGGATCATCCTGACCGGCGACGTGCCCTCCCCGGCCGCCGTCCCCTCCGGCTGCCGCTTCCGCACCCGCTGCTTCAAGGCCCGCGAGCGGTGCGCCCTGGAGGTGCCGGAGCTGGCGGTGCCCGCGGAATACCGGTATGCCGAGGGACCGGTGGCCCACGACTCGGCGTGCCTGTTCGCCGCGGAGCGGCAGAACGTGCGTTAACGCACGGGCAACGTCGCCGAAGCGGCACCGATATACGGACGCGTCAGTCTGTGGAAGGTACGGCCGTGCGGGTGCCGTGGACGGGCCGGGAGTGCATGCGCTCCCGGCCCGTTGGCGTGTGCGCGGCGGGTACGGCGGGGCTCAGCCGAGGCCGAGCGAGCGCTTGAGGAAGTCGACCTGGAGCAGCAGCAGGTTCTCCGCGACCTGTTCCTGCGGCGTCATATGGGTGACCCCGGACAGCGGCAGCACCTCGTGCGGCCGGCCGGCGGCGAGCAGCGCGGAGGACAGCCGCAGCGCGTGGGCGACCACCACGTTGTCGTCGGCGAGGCCGTGCACGATCATCAGCGGCCGGTGCGGCTCGGCGGCCCCGGCCAGACCGTCGTCGGTGACCAGTGAACTCCTCGCGTACGCCGCCGCGTCCGCCTCCGGGTCGCCCAAGTACCGCTCGGTGTAGTGGGTGTCGTACAGGCGCCAGTCGGTGACCGGGGCGCCGGCGATGCCCGCGTGGAAGACGTCCGGGCGGCGCAGCACGGCCAGCGCGGAGAGGTAACCGCCGTAGGACCAACCGCGGATGGCGACCCGGCTGAGGTCGAGCGGGTGGCGTTCGGCGAGGTCGTGCAGGGCCTCGATCTGGTCGTCCAGGGTGACCGTGAAGTCGTGGTGGACGGCCTTCTCCCAGGCGGGGGACCGGCCCGGGGTGCCGCGGCCGTCGGCGACGACCACCGCGAAGCCCTGGTCGGCGAACCACTGGGAGGTCAGGTGCGCGTTGTGCGCGGCGACCACGCGGGGGCCGTGCGGGCCGCCGTAGGGGTCGAGCAGGACCGGCAGCAAGGGCCGTTCGGCCCCGTTGTCTGTGTCACGCGGGTAGTCCGTAGGCATAAGCACGGCGCACGGGATTTTCCGTGCGCCCCCCTCGGTGAGGGTCACGCGCGGGGTGAGACCGGGGTCCGCCGCGTGCGAGGCGACCGTCGCCACGTGCTTGCCGTCCCGCAGCACCCGCACCCGGGCGCCCGGCCGGTCGAGGGCGGCGGTGACCAGGACGGTCACGCCCCCGGCGCGCACCGCCGCGTGCACGCCCGCCTCCTGGCTCACCCGCTCCCAGCCCAGTTCGCTGACCCGGTAGACGTGCACCTCGCCGGTCTCCGGGGCGGCGGCCTCCGCACCGGCCGAGGCGGAGACCAGGACGTCGTCGGCGCCGACGTCGAGAACCGCCCGGACGTGCAACTGCGCGCCGGTCAGCGGCCGGTCGCCGACCGCCAGGACCCGTGCGCCTCCCTCGTCCGCGATCCGCACCAGCCGTCCCGAGGGGCTCCAGCACGGCGAACCGGGGAAAAGATCAAGCCAAGTTGGGTCCTCGTCCGCGTGCACCATCCGGGTCCGGCCGGAGTCCGGGTCCACCGCCAGATACAGCTGACTGCGCTGGTCCCGCGCCTGGACGAGCAGCAGCGGCGCACCCGCCGCTGACCAGTGCACTCGTGCCAGGTACGGGTAGCGGTCCCGGTCCCAGTCCACTTCCGTCCGCGTTCCGTTCAGACCGATCACGAACAGCCGTACCTCGGCGTTCGCGGTGCCCGCCGCCGGGTAACGCACCTGGCCGGGCGCCTGCTCGGGCCGCGCCGGATCGGAGATCCACCAGCGCCCGACCGGCGTGTCGTCCACCCGCGCCACCAGCAGCCGGTCCGACTCCGGCGCCCACCAGAAGCCGCGGGTGCGGTCCATCTCCTCGGCCGCGATGAACTCCGCGAGCCCGTAGGAGACCGCCTCCGCCTCCGGCGCGGCCAGCGCCCGGTCGCCGTCCCCCTCGGCGCCCACCACGCGCAGCGCCCCGCCGGCGACGTACGCGACGTACCGGCCGTCCGGCGACGGACGCGGGTCGATCACCGGTCCGGTGACCGACAGTTCGCGGGTGGTCGCGGCCCGCAACTCGGCGGTGAAGAGCCGCCCTGACAAGGCGAAAGCCGCCAACTCCACGGCTGTGTCGGTGGCATATCCCACGATGCCCGCGCCGCCCTCCCGGGTGCGCTCGCGGCGCGCCCGCTCCTCCGGCGACAGGTCCTCGCCCGACCCGCCGAGCAAGGCGCGCGGATCGGCGGCGACCCGCTCCTGGAGATCGGCCAGATCGAGGACCCACAGCGAATTCGCCCGGTCCGTACCGGAGTCGGAGCGCAGGAACACCACGCGGGAGGCGTCGGGCGCGACCGTGAACGCGCGCGGCGCGCCCAGGGTGAAACGCAGGGTGCGGGCGTGCCGTCGGGGGAAGGAGACAGGCTCTGTCGTCATGCCCTGACCATATTGGCCATGCGCCCCCTTGTACGACTGTGCGCGGGCTGGTGCGCGCGTGCGGATAGTTATGATCAATAGCGCAGAGTGGGTATGAACGTGGTGCCCGTTGTGTGGAGTTACTGGCCCCCATAGTCCGACCCCCGACACCCCCCGCGTCCTGGGATCTTTGGAGGTGAGCCGCCGTGGCACTCTCGATTTCGGCGGTGGTGCTGCTGGCGATCATCGTCTTCTTGTTGATCAAGAAGTCCGGATTGAGAGCCGGTCACGCCATCGTGTGCATGCTGCTCGGCTTCTATCTGGCCTCATCGACGATCGCACCGACGATCAGCGATCTCACGACCAACATCGCGGGCATGATCGGCAGCATCAAGTTCTAGCGGCCCTGGGGTCCGCCCGACGGCCGGCGCGGCCCGGTCGGGCAGAATCTCCTTCCGGAGGCGACGACGGAAGGACTCCTCGGTGGACCCCAGGACGTACGCGCGGCTGTACGGCCCTCGGGTGCCGGTACGGCCCCGCGCGCGCCCGCTCGTCGTGGTCCTGGCCGCCGTGCTGTGGGCCGTCACGCTGGTGCCGTTCGCCTTCCTGGCGTTCCTCGTCAGCCTGGCGACCCTGTGGGGCACGGCGGGCGGCGGCTCCGGCCTCTTCTTCCTCTGCTCCTGCCTCGTCGTGGTCGCCACCGCGGCCCTGCTGATCCTCCTCGCCCACGCCCCCGGCGTCCGCGACCTGGCGATGGACAGCCGCATGCTCCTGCTGGGAGCGACGGCCGGCCCGCTCCTCACGGTGCTCGCCGGGGGCATGTGGGTCCTCGTGACGTGAGGCGGGGTCACACCTCCGAGGCGTACGCGACGCCACCGGAACCCGATTCCCCGCGCTCCGGTGCCGTCGGCGACTGAAAGACCAAGAACGACGGGGAAAGCACCCTGCCAAACCCCACCCCTCCCGCCCGTGGCCCGCGCTCACTCGGGTGGGTGAACATCCGGCTCTGGCGGTTTCGGCGGCCCCCGGCGGCTCTAGGCTCAGCGGCACAACCGCAGACATGAGACGGCCCCCGCCGGGACGGCAATCCCAGTGCGAGGGCCTGACCACCGAGGAAGAGAGACCTTCCCGATGGGTACCCAGAACCCTAGCGCGTCCCCGCCCGCCGAGGCCCGTACTACGGGCGACAAGCCCCCGAACCAGGACCACCGCACCGGCGGGCTCATCCACCGCAACACCCGCCACACCGCCCGCTTCACGGTGATCGGCAACCACCTCGCCCAGCACCGGGAGTTGTCGTTGCTGGCGATCGGGCTCGGCGTGCACCTCCAGTCGCTTCCGGCGGGCGCCCGCGTGGACATCAAGAGCCTCACCGCACGGTTCCCCGAGGGAGCGACCCGGATCGCGGCGGCGCTGCGGGAGCTGGAGGCGCACGGCTGTCTGCGCCGCCGGCGCGAACGCGTCCCCGACGGCCGTATCGTCACCCGCACGATCTCCTGCAACCAGCCGACAGCGGCCCACCACGAGCCCCACCCGCCGCGCGAGCGGCGCGGGACGCACCCGCAGCGGGAGAAGGGCGAGAGCCGGGAGGGGCGCACGCCCCCAGGCCGCTCCCCGCCGTACCGCACCCCGCGCACCCCGCCCCCGCGCTCCTCCAGGCGGCTGCCGAGCTCCTCGCGGACCTGCCGCCCGAGGGCCTGCGCCGTCCGGCCGCGCTGCTGGCCCACCGCCTCACCGCCCAGCTGCCGCCGCCGCCCCCGTTCCGCGCCCCGCCGCCCGTACGCCACCCGTTCCAGACCTGCGACCACTGCGACCGCGCTTTCCGCGCACCACACCCGGGCCACTGCCGCGACTGCCGAAAAGGGTCACCGGTCCTCCCGTGAAACCCGTCCACGCACAAGGAGTCACATGGTCAACTCGTCCCACGAGGCGATGCACCGCGTCTTTCAGGAGTATCCCGGCCTGTTCACCGGTGTCTCCGAGATCCTCGGCCTCAGTTTTGCCCCACCCGCGTCCGTCACGGTCCTGCCGACCGATCTGACCGAGGCGCGGACCGTCGAACGCCGTGTCGACACGCTGCTGCGCCTCGACTTCACAGGCGGAGAGGCGGTCCTGCTGCTTGTGGAAGCGCAGAGCGGCAAAGACCCGGACAAGCCCGCCAGCTGGTCCTACTACCTGTCCTTTCTCTACGCGAAGTACAAGATCCCGCCTCTGCTGCTGGTCGTTTGCCAGGATCCGTCCACCGCGCAGTGGGCCGCCCGGCCCGTTCCCATCGGTCCCCGCCAGTGGCCCGCACTCACACTGCACCCGCTCGTGGTCGGCCCGCACAACATGCCCGCGATCACCGAGCCGGCCGATGCCCGCGCAGACCTGGCGCTGGCCACGCTCTCGGCCATCACTCACGCGAAGAATCCGGCAGTCGATGGGATACTGAAGGCGCTGTCCACCGCTCTGCAGGACGTACCCGAAGTCGTCGCCGACACGATCATCGAATTCATCGCTCAAGGCCTGGGCGGCAACCGCCGGGCCGCGGAACTCTGGAGGAACCTGGTGGCCGTGGACCTCTCCTTCTACAAGTCGTACCTGTCGGAAGAGCTCCGTGACGAGGGCCGTACCGAGGGCCGTACCGAGGGCCGCGCCGAGGGGCGCACTCAGCGGGGTGCCGAGGACGTCCTGCTCGTGCTGGAGACGCGTGGCATCGACGTTCCCGAGGACCTCCGCGGGCGGATCACCGCGTGCGACGACCCGGAGCTGCTGCGGCGCTGGCTCGCCCGCGCCGTCACCGTGCCCTCCGCCCAGGAGATCTTCGCCCAGGAGGGCGACGGCTGAGCGCCGGTCCCGTACCGGTGGTTCCCCGGAACGTGGACAGCTCGCGCGGCCGGTCCTCGTAGGGTGGAGCCATGACGGAACTGCCCTCCCGGCGTCTGCTGCTGGTGCACGCACACCCGGACGACGAGTCGATCAACAACGGCGTGACCATGGCCCGGTACGCGGCCGAGGGCGCGCTGGTGACCCTGGTGACCTGCACCCTGGGAGAGCTGGGCGAGGTGATCCCGCCCGAGCTGCGGCACCTGACCGGGGCGGCGCTCGGCGCCCACCGGCGCACCGAACTCGACGCCGCGATGCGGGAGCTGGGCGTCGCCGACCACCGGCTGCTCGGCGGCGCCGGCCGGTACCGGGACTCCGGGATGATGGGCCTGGCCGACAACGACGACCCGGAGTGCTTCTGGCAGGCCGACCTGGACGAGGCCGCCGGACACCTGGTCGCCGTGATCCGCGAGGTGCGCCCGCAGGTCCTCGTCACCTACGACGACAACGGCGGCTACGGCCACCCCGACCACATCCAGGCCCACCGCGTCGCCATGCGCGCCCTGGACCTGGCCGCCGACCCCGCCGTACGGCCCGACCTGGGCGAGCCCTGGCGGATCTCCCGGGTGTACTGGAACCGGATGCCGCGCTCCGTCGTGGAGGCGGCCTTCGAGCGGCTGCACGACGCGCTGCCCGGCCTGCCGTTCGAGAAGTGCGCCGCCGTGGACGACCTGCCCGGCGTCGTCGCCGACGACCGGATCGCCGCCCGGATCGAGGGCGACGCCGCGCGGGCCGCGGCCAAGACCGCCGCGATGCGCGTGCACGCCACCCAGATCGAGCCGGCCGACGCCTGCTTCGCGCTCTCCAACGGACTGGCCCAGCCGCTGTTCACCACCGAGTACTACGAGCTGGTGCGTGGGAACGATCACACCGGCACCGCGCTGACCGACCTCTTCGACGGCGTCGAGGCCGGGGCCCGGACCGGGGAAGCCGTCGCTGCCGGGGCCGAGGAGACGGCGTCGTGAGCCCGTCGCGTCGCGAGAGCGCCGAGGGCCCGCTGCTGGCGCAGCCCCTCAGGCCGCCGTCCGCCGGGCGGGCCGCCGCCTACCTGGGGCTGTTCGTGCTGGGCGCGGTCGTCGGGCTCGCCGGGGCACTGCTCCAGGCGGCCTGGTTCCCGGGCGGGCTGCTGCTCGCCCTCGCGGGCTCGGCGGGGCTGTTCCTGGGCGGTGCGCGGGCCGTCGGCGGCCGGGGCGGCGCGGTGGCGGGCGCGGCCGGCTGGCTGATCGCCGTCATGCTGCTGACCGCCAGTCGCCCGGAAGGGGACTTCCTGTTCGCGGCGGGCGGAGGCTCCTACCTCTTCCTGCTCGGCGGCATGGCATTGGCTGTGATCTGTGCCACTTTGGGGCGTGGACGGTAACCGCGGCCGCCGTGACGTCCGACTTGGTGAATGACGTACCACTTCTTCCCGTCGCTCCCGTGCGGGTCCGGTGTGGTTTTCCACAGCGGTCCCGGGATAGGTGCGGGGAGCGGCCAGTATGGTGGTGCGCGCCGCCGAGCTGCCCGCAGAGTGAGGTCGTGACGGGCGGCGGAGCCAACCGGGAGAACCTGCCTTGAGTCGTGAAACTGACACTCCGTCCTCCGGGCCCAACGGGCGCGGCGGAGCCGCCTACCCCTCGGGTACCCCGCCGTACGGCGTTCCGGCGGGGTCCGACGACGGTGCGGACGCGGGCCGTTCGGCCACGCAGCCGGAGGAACGCAAGACCGAGACCACGCTGACGACCCGGATCCGGATCAACATCCCCGGTTCCCGGCCGATTCCGCCCGTGGTCGTGCGCAAGACCGTCGGCGAGAACGGCGCCGCGACCGAGGCCGAGGGCGACGCCGCCCCGCGCCCGGGCGGCGCCAAGCGCGCCAACGGCACGGGCGGCGCGCGGGGTTCGCGCGGGCCCAAGGGCTCCGGCGCGCCCCAGGCCGTCGGTGACGGCACCCAGGGTGTCCAAGGCGTCCAGGGCGTCCAAGGCGTCCAGGGTGTCCAGGGCGCTCGCGGCGAGCAGCCCGCGCCGGGCGGGGCCCCGGTGCCCGGCGGCGCCGGTGAGCCGGCCGCCGCCGCCGCCGCGCCCGCCGGCGAGAAGCCGACCAGCGACTGGTTCGCGCCCCGCAAGCCCCAGTCGGGCAAGGGCGGTCAGGGTGGCGGCGGCACCAACGGCGCCGGACTGCCCGGCGGTTCGGGCGCGGCCGACGACGGCGCCGGGGCGGGCTTCGCCGGCTCCGGACCCGCAGCCCCCGCCGCCCCCGCGGGCGGTCCGGCCGCACCGGGCGCGTCCGGCGGGCGTCCCGGCGGCGTGGTCGGCTCCATGAGCATGCCCGGCGGCGCCCGCAACAGCTCCACCAACGGCGCCGGACTGCCCGGCGCCACCGGCGGTCCCGTGGCCCCCGGCCACGGCGGCGGCACCGGCTCCTTCGACGTGACCGAGGCGCTGGCCGCGGGCCCGCTCTCCGGCGGCTCCCGCCCCGGCGGCGAGCCGCGCCGCGACGACCTGCCCTTCTTCACCGAGAACGGCCAGGGCGGCCCGGCCGACCAGGGCGGTTACGACGCCCCCGGCGGCCCCGGAGCGGGCGTGCCCGGCGGCACCAACGGCGCGGGCGTGCCCGGCGGTCCCGGCGGCCCGGCGGGCCCCGGCGGCCAGCGCGGCCCGGCCGGTCCGACCGGCGGCCCGGTGACCGGCGACGGCGCGCTGTTCGCGGCCGCCGCCGGACCCGGCACCGCGACCGGACCCGGCACCGCCGCCGGACCGGGCGTCGCGGGCGGCCCCGGCGCGCACACCGCGCGCCCCGGCGGCGGCCTGAGCGACGACACCGCGATCCTCACCCCGCAGAAGCCCGCCCCCGGCCCGGGCGCCCCGGGCCACCCGGGCCGGCCGGACAACGTCTCCGGCCAGACCGTCACCAGCGGCATGCCGGTCGTGACGCCCGGCGCCGACTCGCCGTTCCGGCCGGGCGCGGGCGGCGACGGCGCGCCCTCGCCGGCGTTCCCGAAGCTGTCCGAGCTGCCCCAGCCGAACGCCGCGCCCGCCAAGCCGGCCAAGGGCAAGGCGACCAAGGCGGCCAAGGCCCCCAAGAAGAAGGGCCGCAGCAAGCTGGTGCTGCTCTGCGTCGGCCTGGTCATCGTCGGCGGCGTCGCCTACGGCGCCGGGCTGCTGATGAACCACTCCGACGTGCCCAAGGGCACCACCGTGCTCGGCGTCGACATCGGCGGCGGCACCCGGGACGACGCGGTCAAGAAGCTCGACGACGCTTTCGGCAAGTGGGTCCACCAGCCGCTGAAGCTGTCCGTGGACGGCCGCACCGTCGCCCTCAAGCCGGACCAGTCCGGCCTCCAGCTCGACACCCAGGCCACGGCCAGCGCGGCGGCCACCAGCGACTACAACCCCGTCTCGGTGATCGGCTCGCTGTTCGGCAGGCACCGGGTGGTCGAGCCGCAGATGCCCGTCGACGAGGAGAAGCTCCAGGTCGCCCTGCAGAACGCGGCGGGCGGCGCCGGTTCCGGCGACGGCACCATCAAGTTCGAGCCCGGCAAGGCCGTCGCCGTGTACGGCAAGGCGGGCAAGGGCATCGACGCCGCCGGTTCGGCCCGCGCGGTCGAGCAGGCGTACCGCACCCAGGTGGAGACCGGCACGACCACTCCGGTCCAGGTGGCCACCACCAGCCGGCAGCCGACGGTCTCCAACGCCGAGGTCGACCGGATGATGAAGAAGTTCGCCGAGCCGGCGATGTCGGCCCAGGTGAAGATCACGGCCGGTCCGGGGCACGAGGTGGTGTTCAGCCCCGAGAAGTCGCTGTGGAAGTTCCTCCAGGTCAAGGCCGTCAACGGCAAGCTGGTCGACTCCTACGACGAGGCCCGGCTCAAGGGCCTGTACGGCGGGATCTTCGACGGCGTCCTGATCACCCGGGGCACCGGCCAGAAGACGCCCGTCACGGTCCAGGACGTGATCAGCGCCCTGCGCCCGGCCCTGATGAGCACGACCAACCGGGTCGGCGTCATCGAGACCAACCCCAGCTAGCGGATTCTCGCGCCGAGGGGGCGTGACCGGTCGAGGACCGGTCGCGCCCCCGCGCCGTATCCCGCCGTATCCCGCCGTATCGCGCCCCCTCGCCGTATCGCACCCCCCGCTGTGCAGCCACGCCGCCCCGCCCTGTCATGCCGGGCGCATGACATCTGTCATCCGGTGCTCAGGACCCCCGACACTGCCGCCCGCCCCGGCCGTCCGGCCAGGATGGGGGACATGACGACGACAGCGGAGACCGCCACCGCGACCGCGGTGGTGGCGTTCGACCAGGTGACCAAGAGCTACGGGAACGTGCGGGCCGTGGACGGACTGTCCCTTGCCCTGCACCCGGGGGAGACCGTGGCCCTGCTCGGCCCGAACGGGGCCGGCAAGTCCACCACCCTCGACCTGCTGCTCGGCCTCAAGCACGCCGACGGCGGCACCGTCTCCGTCTTCGGCACCGGCCCCCGCGAGGCGATCGTCGCCGGCCGCGTCGGCGCGATGCTCCAGAGCGGCGGACTGATGGAGGAGGTCACCGTCGCCGAACTGGTGCGCCTCGCCTGCGACCTGCACCCCAAGCGGTTCAAGGTGCAGGACGTGATGGCCCGCGCCGGCGTCTCCCAGATCGCCGACCGCAAGGTCAACAAGCTCTCCGGCGGCCAGGCGCAGCGCGTCCGCTTCGCCCTCGCGACGGCCGGCGACAGCGATCTGATCGTGCTGGACGAGCCGACCACCGGCATGGACGTCTCCGCCCGCCAGGCCTTCTGGGCCACCATGCGCGAGCAGGCCGACCAGGGCCGTACCGTCCTGTTCGCCACCCACTACCTGGAAGAGGCCGACGCCATCGCCGACCGGGTGCTGGTGCTGCACCGGGGCCGGCTGCTGGCCGACGGCACCGCCGCCGAGATCAAGGCGAAGGCCGGCGCCCGCAGCGTCCGCTTCGACCTCGACGGCGCCATCGACGAGGCCGCCCTGGGCACGCTGCCCCGCGTCACCTCCGTGGACGTCAGCGGCCAGACCGTCCGCATCCAGTCCACCGACGCCGACGCCACCGTGCACGCCCTGTACGGGCTCGGCGTCTACCCCCGCAACCTCGAAGTCGCCGGGCTCGGTCTCGAGCAGGCGTTCGTGGCCATCACCGAGGCCGAGGAGGCCAAGCAGTCGTGAACAGCCTCATCAAGCTGGAGCTCGCCCGCGCCCTGCGCAACCGCAAGTTCCTGTTCTTCTCGGTGCTCTACCCCTCGATCCTGTTCCTGATCTTCTCCAGCAGCGCCGGCTCCGACGACCACGTCGACAACACCGGCCTGACCGTGGCCACCTACCTCATGGTGTCCATGGCCTCCTTCGGCGCCCTGACCGCCGTCCTCATGGGCAACAGCGAGCGCATCGCCAAGGAGCGCGAGAGCGGCTGGGTGCGCCAGCTGCGGCTGACCAGCCTGCCCGGCCGCGGCTACGTCCTCGCCAAGACCGCCGGCGCCGCCGTGGTCAGCCTGCCGTCCATCGTCGTCGTCTTCGCCGTCGCCGGAGCGGTCAAGCACGTACGGCTCGACGCCTGGCAGTGGCTGGCCCTGACCGGCGTCATCTGGGCCGGCAGCCTGGTCTTCGCCGCGCTCGGCGTCGCCATCGGCTACCTCGCCAGCGGCGACGCGGTCCGCCCCATCACGATGATCATCTACTTCGGCCTGTCCATCCTCGGCGGTCTGTGGATGCCCTCCACCACCTTCCCGCAGTGGCTCCAGGACATCGCCGAGTGGCTGCCCACCCACGCGTACGCTGCTCTGGGACGGGCCATCGAACAGAGCCAGGCCCCGAGCACCCAGGACATCGCCGTCCTCGCCGTCTACTTCGTCCTGTTCGCGGGCGGCGCGGCCTGGCTGTACCGGAAGGACACGCTGAAGGCGTGAGCGTCATGACCGAGGACCGGGGAGCCGACCGGGCGGACCGCCTGATCGCCATGGGCCAGTCGCCCCGCAACCTCCGGGAGCTGCTGCGCAAGATCGTATGGATCGGCATCTGGCTGGTCTTCCTCAGCTCGCCCGTCCACGACCTGGCCGCCGGCCACCACAGCCCCGCCGGCACGGCGGCCGGCTGGGCGGGCCTGGCGGCCTTCGTCGGCGCCTACCTGGCCCTGGTCTTCCGCAACTGGGGCAGGCCCTTCGACCGCGCGGCCGTCGCCGGCATCATCGTCTTCCTGTGCGCGCTGGCCGTCGTGCTCTGCCTCACCCTCGGCTCGGGCTGGCTCGGCCTGTTCTGCTACGTCTCCGTCGCCTGCGGGGCGACCCTGCCGGTGCGGGCGGCCTACTGGGCGGTGCCGGGCACCGCCGCCGTGATGATGCTGACCGGCCTCGCCACGGACCTCGCCGACGCCAAGGACCTGCTCCTGCTGGTGCTGCTCATCGGCTTCGCGATGATGGGCGTGAGCCAGCTCGTGCGCACCACCGTCGAACTGCGCCAGGCCCGCGCCACCGTCGCCCAGCTCGCCGCCAACGAGGAGCGCCTGCGCCTCGCCCGCGACCTGCACGACCTGCTCGGCCACTCGCTCTCCCTGATCACGCTCAAGAGCGAGCTGGCCGGCCGGATGCTGCCCGGCCACCCCGACAAGGCCGCCCAGCAGGTCGCCGACATCGAGCAGGTCAGCCGGCAGGCCCTGGTCGACGTGCGGGAGGCCGTCACCGGCTACCGCCGCCCCCGCCTGGCCGCCGAACTGGCCGGCGCGCGGGTCGCGCTCACCGCGGCCGGGGTCGAGGCGCGCCTGCCCGCCGAACCTGACACACACCTCGACGGCGTTCCCGAGGAGAGCGAGTCCGCCCTCGCCTGGGCGCTGCGCGAGGCGGTCACCAACGTCGTACGGCACAGCGGCGCCCGGCGGTGCGCGGTGGAGCTGGTGCGCCGCCAGACCCTGGACGGGCCGGTGCTGGAGCTGTCCGTGGAGGACGACGGCGCGGGCGGCGCGGGCGGCGTCCCGGGCAACGGTCTGACCGGTCTGTCCGAACGGCTCGTGAAGGCCGGCGGCGGGCTGGAGGCGGGGCGCGTCAAGCGCGGCTTCCGGCTGGTGGCACGGGTGCCGCGGGCTGCGGGAGGGGACGTAGGATCCCCCGCATGAGCAGCACGATCAAGGTCCTCCTGGCCGAGGACCAGTCGATGGTCCGCGAGGCCCTGGCCGCCCTGCTGGGTCTGGAGGACGACATCGAGGTCGTCGCCCAGGTGGCGCGCGGCGACGAGGTCGTGGCGGCGGCGCACGCGCACGGCGTGGACGTCGCCCTGCTCGACATCGAGATGCCCGGCTGCACCGGCATCGAGGCCGCCGCCCGGCTCCACAAGGAGCTGCCCGCGGTGAAGCTGGTCGTCCTCACCACCTTCGGCCGCCCCGGCTATCTGCGCAGCGCCATGGAGGCGGGCGCGGACGCGTTCCTGGTCAAGGACGCCCCGGCCGCGCAGCTCGCCGCGGCGGTGCGCAAGGTGCTGGCCGGTGAGCGGGTCATCGACCCGACGCTCGCCGCCGCCGCCCTGGCCGGGGGCGCCAATCCGCTGACCGACCGCGAACGCGAGATCCTGCGCGCCGCCGCCGACGGCTCCACCAACGCCGAGCTGGCCGCCGCCCTGCACCTGTCCCAGGGCACGGTCCGCAACTACCTGTCCACGGCCATCCAGAAGCTCGCCGTCCGCAACCGCGCGGAGGCGGTCCGCACGGCGCGGGAGAAGGGCTGGCTGTAGGGCCGGCGGGCACGCGGGCGCCCCGAGGACCGGGCCGCCCTCAAAGGCCGCCAGGGCTCCGCCGGGGCTCCGCCGGCCTCAGTTCAGCAGGGCGCGGGCCGCCTGGGCCTGGCCCCGCACCTGCTCGGCGGTGGACTCGTCGACCGCCGACACCAGCTCCGCGTACGCGTCCAGCTCCAGCGCGCCGCCCACGAAGTCACCGCGCTGCACGAGCAGCTGGGCCCGCTCGTAGCGCAGCCGGGCCGGGTGGGAGGGCAGCACCAGGGACAGTTCGACCGCCCACAGGGCCACGTCCGAGCGCTCGGGCCGTACCGCCGCCCAGGCGCGGATGTTGTTCAGGACGCGCAGCACCACGTCCAGCGGATCGGCGGGCTCCAGCATCGGGGACCGCAGCGGCGCCCCCGTCGCCCCCGCGACCAGCAGCTCGGCGTCCGGCCCGGTGAGCACCCGGCCGCCGTCGAACGGATCGGCGAGCACCTGCTCGCCGGCCGCGCCGAAGCCGACCACGAAGTGCCCGGGCAGCGCCACCCCGTACACGGGCGCCCCGGCCCGCCGCGCCACCTCCATCCACACCACCGACAGCAGGATGGGCAGCCCGCGCCGGCGGCGCAGCACCTCGTGCAGCAGCGAGGAGTCCAGCCGCTGGTAGTCGGCGGCCGAACCGCGGAACCCGGACCGGCCGCCCAGCAGCTCGCCCACGGCCCGCGCCCAGGCGAGCGGCCCGCCCGGCCGGTACGGCAGCCGCCCCGCCAGCCGGTCCAGCTCCATCTGTGCCGCGTCGAGCCCGGCCTCGTCCAGCGCTTCGTCGCCCGCCGCCCCGATCAGCAGGCACAGCGCGGACAGATCGGGCCGCTCGCCGCGCGCCTCCTCCGCGAACCGCCGGAGCACCTCGGCGGCCCGTTCCGGCGGCGGGGGACAGGGCGCGCCCAGGGCGAGTTCGAACCCGCTCATGACGGGCCGTCGCCGGCGGCGGCCGAGCCGGTCCCCGGCTCCGGCGCGCGGTAGTGGTGGTAGGCGTGGTGGGCGCCGAAGCCGAGGCGGCTGTACAGCTCGCGCGCGCCGGTGTTGCCGGCCTCCACCTGGAGCCAGCCGGCCGACGCGCCCTCGTCGAGAGCCCGTCCGGCGAGCGCGGCCATGACGGCGGTCGCCAGCCCCCGCCGCCGCAGCGCCGGGTCCACCTGCACGGCGGCGAAGGACGTCCACCGCCCGTCCACGACACAGCGCCCGATCGCGGCGGGCGCGCCCGCGCCCTCGCCGGGCACCGACGCGAACCACACCGAGGGCCCGCCGCCCAGGACCTTCAGGGCCACCTCGCTCACCCCCTTGCGCTGGTAGCGCGCAAGCCACGCCTCGTCGGCCGTGCGGGACAGCACGACCCCGTGCCCGCCGGCGCCCTCGGGCCGGTCGGCGACCGGCGCCAGGGCGCCGGTCCACAGCTCGGCGCTCACCTCGCGCGTCCAGCCCCGCCGCTCCAACTCGGCGCAGAGCAGCTCCTGCGTGCCCTCGGCGCCGGTGGCGGTCTGGACGTACGCGGGCAGCCCGCGCTCGCCGTACCAGCGTCGTACGGCGGCCACGGCCGCGTCGAGCGGAACGCCCGGATCGCCGAGCGGCAGCACGGAGTTGGCCCGCCGCGTGAACCCGCCCGCGGCCCTCAGCACCCACTCGCCCAGCCGCTCGCTCTCCACCGGCGGCCAGGCCCGCGCGGCGACCCGGGACAGCTCGGCGTAGGAGGCCGCGGGACCGCGCCGGCGGGCCGGGGCCGGGGGCACGACCTTGCCCGCGACCAGTGACGATTCCGCGATCCGGACGCTCACCCCGTCCTTTTGTGTGATCAGCAGCACACCGTCGTCCCATGATGTGAGAACGCCGATCGTGTCGGTGAACTTCTCGCCCCGGCCACCCGGTTCGCCCAAGCGCCGTACGGAGACGCGTTTCCCCACGTCAGCGGCGGTGATACGGACCACGAGGCGTCCTGCCCCCGAGATTTCCACAGGTCGGTCCACCCCTCCTGTTCGGATCATGCCCAAGAACGGAGATACTAGGGGGGGCATCGACGACGCCGCGCTCCCGCGCGCCAGGCGGCGGAGCCTGTGGAGGCCCGCCAGCGCCCTATCGAGGAGGAACGACAGCGTGACCTACGTCATCGCGCAGCCTTGTGTCGACGTGAAGGACAAGGCGTGCATCGAGGAGTGCCCGGTCGACTGCATCTACGAGGGCCAGCGGTCCTTGTACATCCACCCGGACGAATGCGTCGACTGTGGTGCCTGTGAGCCGGTCTGCCCGGTCGAGGCGATCTTCTACGAGGACGACACGCCGGAGGAGTGGAAGGACTACTACAAGGCCAACGTCGAGTTCTTCGACGAGCTCGGCTCCCCCGGCGGCGCCAGCAAGCTGGGCCTGATCGAGCGTGACCACCCGTTCGTCGCCGCGCTGCCGCCGCAGGGCGAGTAGCACTCCGGCGGTCCCGCGCCGCGCCGCCCCGGTCCCGTACGGCCTGATCGCCCCGAGCGCTCCGACCGCTGTACGGGACCGAGGCGTTTTCCGCAAGCGAAAGTGAGCCTGATCCCCGTGTCCGCAGTCTCCGACCGGCTTCCCGTCTTCCCCTGGGACAAGCTGGAGCCGTACAAGAAGGCGGCCGCCGCCCACCCGGACGGCATCGTCGACCTGTCCGTCGGAACGCCGGTCGACCCGGTGCCCGAGCTGATCCAGAAGGCGCTGGTCGCGGCGGCCGACTCACCCGGCTATCCGACCGTCTGGGGCACGCCGGAGCTGCGCGACGCGATCACCGGCTGGGCCGAGCGGCGCCTGGGCGCCCGCGGGGTCACCCACCGCCACGTCCTGCCGATCGTCGGCTCCAAGGAACTGGTGGCCTGGCTGCCCACCCAGCTGGGCCTGGGCCCCGGCGACACGGTCGCCTTCCCGCGCCTGGCTTACCCCACCTACGAGGTCGGCGCCCGCCTGGCCCGCGCCGAGTACGTCGCCTACGACGACCCCACCGAGCTGGACCCGGCGAACCTGAAGCTGCTCTGGCTGAACTCGCCGTCCAACCCCACCGGCAAGGTCCTCGGCAAGCGGGAACTGACCCGGATCGTGGCCTGGGCCCGCGAGCACGGCGTCCTCGTCCTGTCCGACGAGTGCTACCTCGAACTGGGCTGGGAGGCCGACCCCGTCTCGGTCCTGCACCCGGACGTCAACGGCGGCTCGGTGGACGGCCTGGTGGCGGTCCACTCGCTGTCCAAGCGGTCCAACCTGGCCGGCTACCGCGCCGCCTTCCTGGTCGGCGACCCGGCCGTCCTCGGACCGCTGCTGGAGATCCGCAAGCACGGCGGCATGATGACCTCGGCGCCCACCCAGGCGGCCGTCGTGGCGGCCCTCGGCGACGACGCCCACGTCCGCGAGCAGCGCGGCCGCTACGCCGCCCGCCGCGCCCTGCTGCGGCAGGCGCTGCTCGACCACGGCTTCCGCATCGAGCACAGCGAGGCCAGCCTCTACCTGTGGGCGACCCGCGACGAGTCCTGCTGGGACACCGTGGCCCACCTCGCCGAGCGCGGCGTCCTGGTCGCGCCGGGCGACTTCTACGGCCCGGCCGGCGACCGGCACGTACGGGTGGCCCTCACGGCGACCGACGAGCGGATCGCGGCGGCCGTCGCCCGGCTCTGACCGACGGCGCGGGCCGGACGCCGGCCCGCGCACGCCGACGGGGCCCAGGAGAACTCCTGGGCCCCGTCGGCGCGTACGAGGCGCGCTAGGCACGTATGAGGCGCGTGAGGCACCGAGGTGCGTACGAGGCGCGCGAGCGCCGGTGCTCGGCCGCCCGGTGGCGAGCGGACGCGGCGGTCAGCTCAGCGGCAGACCCGAGACCGGCAGGCCCTTGGCGGCGGGCACGCCGCCCTTGGTGGCCGTCTTCGCGGTGTCGCCGAGGACGCCGCCCGCGGCGCCGGTCGCCTCGCCGGCCGTCTTCTGCGCCACCGGGGTGGTCTGCTTGACGAGCTTGCCGCCGGTCCTGCCCGCGGTCGGCACCGCCTGCTCGACCGTCTTGCCGCCGGTGCCGCCCGCGACTCCGGCCACCTGCTGCGCGGCGCCGTCCACGCCGTTGCCGACGTGCGCCCCGTCCAGCGCGGTCAGGCCGCCGAGGTTCGGGCTGGCGGGCAGCTGCGGGGCAGCGCCGGCGGAGCCGGCCGCACCGACCCCGGCAGCCGCTCCCGCGGCGACGATGAGCGCGGCACGGGCGATCCGGCGGGTCAGGGGGAGGGACATGTTGCTCCTTCGACGGAAGTGAACCTTGAAGTCTTCGACCCGGCCCGGAAGTTGGCCGACCGGGCTCGGACGCAGTGACTACCGCTCGAAGCCCGGGAAGGTTGCGGCGCGCCGACGCAAAGAGTTGGCAATGTGTCGCATTATCGGTTCCGGAGGAAGTAGGACAAAGCGTCCACCTCCGAGGCCGGTGCCGCGCCCCTACGGCCTTGTGTTCCCAAGGGTTTCGGCGAGCACGGGGGTGACGGCACGAAAACCTGCGCACCCCGCCGCCCGGGACACCGTCATATGACCCGGGCGAGCGACGAACCGCACGGCTGTCCGGGGACCGCCAGGAACGTGTCCGGGCCGGGTCAGTGACCGGTGGTGATGCGTCGGGGCCGGGTCAGCGGCCGGTGGTGAGGCGCCGGGGCCGGTCAGCGGGCGGTGGTGATGCGCACGGCGCTCGCCTCGGCCGCCGTGCCGTCGCCGTTCTTCGCGTCCGTCGTGTGCCACGCCCCGTCGGTGACCCCGGCGGTCCACTCCCGCCCCGCGTACGCCACCCGTTCGATGTGCAGCGCGGAGGCGTTGGCCACCGCCCAGTGCGCCAGCTGCCAGCCGCGCTCGCGCACATCGCGCCCGTCGGCGCCCTCGCCGGAGCGCACCGGCAGCGTCACGGTCCGCCCGCCCGCGCCCGAGGACGCCGCGCCCGAGGACGTCACGCTCGGCACGGGCGTCGGCGTCACCGCGCCGCCCACCTCCGCGCCGGCCTCCTCCACCGCGTCCCGCCCGAAGTCCCGTACCAGCGCCGCCCGCACCGCGTCCGGACCCGCGGCGCGCGCGGCGCCGGGGCGGCCCTGGCAGGTCAGCGTGGCCGCGGAACGCCCGGTCAGAGCGGCGGCGAGCAGCGTCGCGTCCGGCTCGTGCTTGGCGTACGCCTCCGGGAAGCCGCTGCGCTGCACCCGCTGCGCGGCCACCGTCAGCGGCAGCCCCTGGTAGCCGGGGACCTTGGCCAGGTGCTCGTAGAACACGCCCGCCGAGTACGTCGGGTCCATGATCTCCTTCGGCGTGCCCCAGCCCTGCGAGGGCCGCTGCTGGAACAGGCCGAGGGAGTCCCGGTCGCCGTGCTCGATGTTGCGCAGGCCCGACTCCTGCAAGGCGGTCGCCAGCGCGATGGTCACCGCCCGCTCCGGCAGGCCCCGCCCGGTGCCGACGGCCGCGATCGTCGCCGCGTTCACCGCCTGCTCCGGCGTGAACGCGTACGACGTGCCGCCCCCGCCCGCGGAGACGACCTTGCAGCCGGGCCCGGTGCCGCCCGTCAGGTACTGCACCACGAGATAACCGGCGACCGCGAGCAGGACGGCGAAGGCCGCCCCGGTCCTGAGGAGACGGCCACGGCGCTGCGGAGAGGCGGACGGCTCTGGCACGCGTACAAGGTACTTGAGGCGGGCGGGGCTGCCGAGCCCGGTGCGCGCGCTGCGCCGCGCCGCACGGCCGGTCTGTCGCACGGCCGGTCTGTCGCACGGCCGGTCTGTCGCACGGCCGGTTCGCCGGACGGCCCGGACAGGCCCTAGGGTCCGGACATGCCCGAAACCCCGCTCGACCTCACCCTGGACGCCGCGCGGCTGACCGCGCGGCTCGTCGACTTCCGCTCGGAGAGCGGCACCGAGAAGCCGCTCGCCGACGCGATCGAGGACGCCCTGCGCGCCCTGCCGCACCTGACCGTGGACCGCCTCGGCAACAACGTCGTGGCCCGCACGGACCTGGGCAGGTCCGAGCGCGTCATCCTGGCCGGCCACATCGACACCGTGCCGATCGCCGACAACGTCCCCTCCCGGCTGGACGAGGACGGCGTCCTGTGGGGCTGCGGCACCTGCGACATGAAGTCCGGCGTCGCGGTGCAGCTGCGCATCGCGGCCACCGTCCCCGCCCCCAACCGCGACCTGACGTTCGTCTTCTACGACAACGAGGAGGTCGCCGCCGAGCTGAACGGCCTCAAGCACGTCGCCGAGGCCCGCCCGGAGTGGCTGGCGGGCGACTTCGCCATCCTGCTGGAGCCCTCCGACGGCGAGGTCGAGGGCGGCTGCCAGGGCACCCTGCGGGTCCTGCTGCGGACCGCGGGGGAGCGGGCGCACTCGGCGCGCTCCTGGATGGGCTCCAACGCCATCCACGCCGCCGCGCCGATCCTGCGCAGGCTGGCCGAGTATCAGCCGCGGTACCCGGTCATCGACGGCCTGGAGTACCGCGAGGGCCTCAACGCGGTGCGGATCTCGGGCGGGGTGGCCGGCAACGTCATCCCCGACGAGTGCGTCGTCGCCGTCAACTTCCGTTACGCGCCCGACCGCACGGAGGAGGAGGCCGTCGCCCACGTCCGCGAGGTCTTCGCCGACTGCGGCGTCGAGGAGTTCGTGATCGACGACCACAGCCCGGGCGCCCTGCCCGGACTCGGCCACCCGGCCGCGGCGGCCTTCGTGGCGGCGGTCGGCGGCGCCGCGAAGCCCAAGTTCGGCTGGACGGATGTGTCGCGCTTCTCCGCGCTGGGCATCCCTGCCGTCAACTACGGTCCGGGCAACCCGATCCTCGCGCACAAGCGGGACGAGCGGGTGGAGACGGCGAAGATCCTGGCCGGCGAGGAACGCCTGCGCGCCTGGCTGACCGACTGATCTCCGCTCCCGGCCCCGGCACGCCGCCGCGGGGCGGACATGCCGGGGTCCCCCGCCCGTAACCCGAGTGGATCTACGCTGAGGTGGAACGACCTGCAAGCGGAGGGAGCGCACATGCCTACTGGCAATCCCGAGGGCAAGAAGCAGCCACCGGACGAGCAGCGCCTGGGGCCGGTCCTCCGACGTCGGGGCGCGGTCCAGGCCAGCACCACCGATCAGCGGCTGCTGGACGAGCGCGCCCCCACCGACTGGGTGCACACCGACCCCTGGCGAGTGCTGCGCATCCAGTCGGAGTTCATCGAGGGCTTCGGCACCCTGGCCGAACTCCCGCCCGCCATCAGCGTGTTCGGCTCGGCGCGCACCCCGGTGGACTCGCCCGAGTACGAGGCCGGGGTACGGCTGGGCCGGGGCCTGGTCGAGGCGGGCTTCGCGGTGATCACGGGCGGCGGCCCGGGCGCGATGGAGGCGGCGAACAAGGGCGCCTGCGAGGCCGGCGGCACCTCGGTCGGCCTGGGCATCGAGCTGCCCTTCGAGCAGGGCCTGAACCAGTACGTCGACATCGGCCTGAACTTCCGCTACTTCTTCGTCCGCAAGATGATGTTCGTGAAGTACGCGCAGGGCTTCGTGGTGCTGCCCGGCGGCCTGGGCACCCTCGACGAGCTCTTCGAGGCCCTCACCCTCGTCCAGACCAAGAAGGTCACCCGCTTCCCCATCGTCCTGTTCGGCACGGCGTACTGGGGCGGCCTGGTCGACTGGCTGGAGAACACCCTCATCGCCCAGGGCAAGGCCGCGGCGGCCGACCTCACCCTCTTCCACGTCACGGACGACGAGGAGGAGGCGGTGGCCCTGATGTCAAAGGAAGCGGGCAAGTAGCGCGGGGCGCGGGGCCGTGTCATCGTGCGGCTCCACCGCGCGGGCGCGCTCTTGAGTGCACGCCCGCTTCAGTAGGGGCGCGGGGCTGTGTCATTGTGCGGCTCCGCCGCATGGGCGCGCTCTTGAGTGAACGCCCGCTTCAGTAGGGGCGCGGGGAACTGCGCGACCAGCCCCCACCGGGCCGGCACCCGCGCACACACCACCACCCCCACCCCCTGAGGCGCAGGCCCGCAGGGCCAAGGGGGGGCCAGGGGGGCAGGGGGCGCAGCCCCAGGCCCCCACCCCCCTACGCCAGCCCCCGCCGGGCGACAGCGGGCCCGCGATGCCCAGCGATCGCCCCCACCATGTCCACCACCTGCCGAGTCTCGGCAACCTCATGCACCCGGTACACCCGCGCCCCCAGCCACGCCGACACCGCCGTCGTGGCCAGCGTCCCCACCACCCGCTCCTTCACCGGCCGGTCCAACGTCTCCCCGACGAAGTCCTTGTTGGACAGGGACACCAGCACCGGCCACCCGGTCTCCACCATCTCCCCCAGCCGCCGAGTCGCCTCCAGACTGTGCCGGGTGTTCTTCCCGAAGTCGTGCCCGGGATCGATCAGCACCGACTCCCGCGGCACCCCGAGCGCGACGGCCCGCTCCGCCAGCCCCACCGTCACCGCCAGGATGTCGGCCATGACGTCCTCGTAGACCACCCGGTGCGGCCGGGTCCGCGGCTCCGCGCCCCCCGCGTGCGTGCACACCAGCCCCACCCGGTACCGCGCGGCGACCTCCGCGAGCCGCGGATCGACGCCGCCCCACGCGTCGTTCAGCAGATCCGCCCCCGCCTCGCACACCGCCTCGCCGACGTCCGCCCGCCAGGTGTCCACGCTGATGATCACCTCGGGGAACCGCCGCCGCACCTCGGCCACGAACCCCACCGTCCGCCGCGCCTCCTCCTCGGCGGACACCTCCTCGCCCGGCCCGGCCTTCACCCCGCCGATGTCGACGATCGCGGCGCCCTCGGCGATCGCCTGCTCCACCCGGGCCAGGGCCGGCTCGTCGCGGAACGTGGCCCCCTGGTCGTAGAAGGAGTCCGGGGTCCGGTTCACGATCGCCATGACCACCGGCTCGTGCGCGTCGAACTCGCGCTTGCCCAGCCTGAGCATCCCCTGTGACCTCTCCTCGTACGCTGTCGGTCTTCGGCCGCCTGCGACCCTAACCGTCAGCGTCGCATGGCACGATCGGACCCTGACACATACGACGGACTCCGTGGGGACCCCAGCGATGGTTATGTTCTTGTTCCTGGTCGTGGCGCTCGCCGTCGTGGTCGCCGCGGTCACCCTGGCGGTGGTGGGCGGCGGCGAGGGCCGCGCGCCGCTGTCCGAGGCGGCGCCCGAGCTGGTGCACGACCCGCTGCCGGCGGACCGGCCGCTGGGCCGCGCCGACCTGGAGAGCCTGCGGCTGCCGGTCACCGTCCGCGGCTACCGGATGGCCGACGTGGACGACGCCCTCGGCCGGCTCGGCGCGGAACTCGCCGAGCGCGACGCCCGGATCGCCGAGCTGGAGTCCGCGCTGGCCGGCGCCCGCGCCGCCGCGGCCCACGCCCGTCCTGCCGAGCCCGGCCGGGAGGACCAGCGGTGACGGCCCACGCGACGACGAAGAACCGCGCGCCGTCGGCGACGACGAACGCGACGACGAACACGATGACGAACGAGGCGGGACCGACGACGTGACGACGAACGAGGCGGCGACCGACGACGTGACGACGAACGACGTGGTGACCGTCGAGACGACGGTGGGCGCCGCGCTGACGGCCGGCGCGCCGGTGGCCGGCCCGGACGGCGGCCTGCGCTGCCCCTGGGCGCTGTCCGCGCCGGAGTACGTGGCGTACCACGACGAGGAGTGGGGCCGCCCGGTCCACGGCGACGACGCCCTCTACGAACGCCTCAGCCTGGAGGCGTTCCAGTCCGGGCTGTCGTGGATCACGATCCTGCGCCGCCGCCCCGGCTTCCGCACCGCCTTCGCCGGCTTCGAGATCGCCGCGGTGGCGCGGTTCACGGACGCCGACCGCGAGCGCCTGCTCGCCGACGCCGGCATCATCCGCAACCGCGCCAAGATCGACGCGACCCTCGCCAACGCGCGCGTGCTGGCCGACTGGTCCCCGGGCGACCTGGACGCCCTGATCTGGTCCCACGCCCCCGATCCGGCCGGCCGTACGGCGCCCCGGGCGCTGGGCGACGTCCCGGCCGTCACCCCCGAGTCCACGGCCCTGTCCAAGGCCCTGAAGAAGCGCGGCCTGCGCTTCGTCGGCCCGACGACGGCGTACGCCCTGATGCAGGCCTGCGGACTGGTCGACGACCACCTCGCCGACTGCGTCGCCCGCCGCCGCCCCTGAGCCCCCCAAGGGGCCGGGGCGGTCCGGATCAGCGGCCCAGGTACTTCGGCTTCTCCTTGTTCACGAACGCCTGTACGGCGATGGCGTGGTCCTCGGACTGCCCGGCCCGCCCCTGGAGTTCGTCCTCCTTCTCCAGGGTCTCGGCCAGGGAGTGTGTCAGACCGTAGGCCACGGCCTCCTTGAGCGCCGCGTACGCCACCGTCGGACCCTGAGCCAGCGCCCGCGCGACCTTCTCGGCCTCGGCGCGCAGCTCGGCCGCCGGCACCAGCCGGTTGGCGATGCCCAGCTCGTAGGCCTCCTGGGCGGAGACGCTGCGCGGGAAGAGCAGCAGGTCGGCGGCGCGGCCGGGACCCACCACCCGCGGCAGGGTCCAGGAGACGCCGGAGTCCGCGGTGAGCGCCACGCCCGCGAAGGAGGTGTTGAAGGCGGCGGTGTCCGCCACGATCCGGTAGTCGGCGGCGAGCGCGAAGCCGAAGCCGGCGCCGGCGGCCACGCCGTTGACCGCCGCGACCACCGGCTTGGCCGCTCCGGCCAGGGCCCGCACGATCGGGTTGTAGTGCTCCGCGACCGTGCTCATCGTCCGGCCCGACCCGCTCTCCCGGTCGGCGGCCAGCAGCCCGATGTGCTCCTTGAGGTCCTGTCCCACGCAGAACGCCCGGTCTCCGGCGGCGGTGAGCAGGACGGCGCGCACGGCGGCGTCGGCCGCCGCGGACTCGGCCGCGTCCCGCAGGGCGACCTTGGTCGCGACGTCGAGCGCGTTCATCGCCTCGGGGCGGTTGAGCGTGATCGTCGCGAGTCCGTCGCTCACCTCGTAGAGCACGGTGTCGGCCATGGGACATCCCCTCCGGTGTGGCGGTTCTGAGGCGTACCGCTCGGTACGTGCTGGGTCCGAAGGACAGCATGACGGAGATCACCGGCCGCGGCGCGGAGCGGACGTGTGACCTGCGTCAAAGAATTCCGCCGGGCCGGACGGCGGAGGAAGTCGGCGCGGGCGCGCAGTATCGCAGCCACATCGCCGAATTGGGTGGTTTTGCTCGCGCGCGTTGCCCAAGCGATGCCTGCTGATGTTGGTCATCGGGTCCTGGGATGCGGGATAATGGCTGGGAAGCAATGTGTTCGATGCCGGTGTCGCGTGTCCTGCGTCCTTTGGGGCACTGATCACGCGTGCCCTTCGGTGGGGCGTCGGCTTAGACGATGAGCTGGGTTTCAGGAAGGGGTACGAGCATGGCGGCCATGAAGCCGCGGACGGGTGATGGCCCGCTCGAGGTGACCAAGGAGGGGCGGGGCATCGTCATGCGCGTTCCGCTCGAAGGCGGCGGTCGACTCGTCGTCGAGCTGACCCCTGACGAGGCCGACGCGCTCGGCGACGCCCTCAAGAAGGTCGTCGGCTGACGCGCGAGCGGACAGATCCTTTTCGACCGCCCCGGCGCCGCATGCGGCGCCGGGGCGGTCGTTTCGCTCATGGAGCCCGTTGACCGTGCGCCTCAGCGCTTGACCGCGCACAGCAGGCCGTCGCCCACCGGCAGCAGCGACGGCACCAGATCGGGGCTCTCGCGCACCGTGCGCAGCAGCTCGCGCAGCCGCAGCACCTCGGTCGGCTGCGGCCCGGAGTCCACCGTCCGCCCGTGCGCGAAGACGCCCTCGAACACCACCAGGCCCCCCGGTCGCAGCAGGCGCAACGATTCGGCGAGATAGTCCAGGAACTCCTGGCGGTCGCCGTCGCAGAAGACCAGGTCGTATCCGGCGTCCGCGAGCCGGGGCAGCACGTCCAGGGCGCGGCCGGGGATGAAGCGGGCGCGGTTGCTGGCGAAGCCGGCGGCCCGGAAGGCCTGCCGGGCGAACTGCTGGTGCTCCGGCTCCGGGTCCACGGTGGTCAGCACCCCGTCCGGGCGCATGCCGTGCAGCAGGTGGATGCCGGAGACGCCGGTCCCGGTCCCGATCTCCGCGACCGCCTTGGCGTCCGCGGTGGCGGCGAGCAGGCGCAGGGCCGCGCCCGCGCCGGGTGACACCGAGCGCAGCCCCGCGTCACTGGCCCGGTCCCGGGCCCAGAGCAGAGCTTCGTCCTCGGCGACATAGGCGTCGGCGAACGCCGAGCTCGTCTGCCGGTTGCCGGTAATGACCCTCTCCTATGTCCCGTGGATGCCTCGGGCGTGACTGTATCCGTTGGGGCCGGGAACCCGCAGATGGGACCGGTCGTTTGAAGGGGTGTGCGAAGCGACGGCGCGGGTGCGCCGGGACCGGCCGGGGGCAGGACGGGGGATATGGGATGGATCGGGACGCGGGACACGTGCTGACGCGGCCGGCCCGGGCCGGGCAGCGGGTGTCAAATTCTCGTAAAACCGCTTATCCGGAGCTAACGGGCGAGGTGGTTATGGTAGGGGCTCCACTGGACACCACCAGAGCCGACAGGGGAGGTGCGGCTGTGCCTGTGGATCGGGGAGGAGCGCTGCGGCGCCTTCTCGGATCGGCGGGCAGGCCGAAATCCGTGACCGACACAGCCGCTGACCCGAGCCGCGCCGACGGCTTCGCCCAGACCGCGACCTTCTCCACCGACGCGGACGGGCAGGCGTGGACTCCGCCCACCTGGGAGGAGATCGTCAGCACGCACAGCGGCCGCGTCTACCGCCTGGCCTACCGCCTCACCGGCAACCAGCACGACGCCGAGGATCTCACCCAGGAGGTCTTCGTCCGCGTCTTCCGCTCCCTGTCGACCTACACCCCGGGCACGTTCGAGGGCTGGCTGCACCGCATCACCACGAATCTCTTCCTGGACATGGTCCGCCGCAAGCAGCGCATCCGCTTCGACGCGCTCGGCGAGGACGCCGCCGAGCGGCTGGCCAGCAAGGAGCCCACCCCGCAGCAGCTGTTCAACGACGCGCACTTCGACGCGGACGTCCAGCAGGCGCTGGACACCCTCGCCCCGGAGTTCCGGGCGGCGGTCGTCCTGTGCGACATCGAGGGGCTGTCCTACGAGGAGATCGCCGCCACCCTCGGCGTCAAGCTCGGCACGGTGCGCTCCCGGATCCACCGCGGCCGCTCGCAGCTGCGCAAGGCCCTCGCGCACCGCTCGCCCGAGGCGCGCCGGGCCGAGCGGCGCGGTTTCGTGGCCCGGGTCCCCGCGCTGGGGGGAGGAGGCGCGACCGCGTGAGTGGCTCCCGACCCGAATCCGCCGCGAGCGGCTTCGCGGAACAGCATCTGGGAGACCGGCTCTCCGCCCTGGTGGACGGAGAGTTGGGTCATGAGGCGCGCGAGCGCGTCCTGGCGCACGTGGCCACCTGCCTGAAGTGCAGGACGGAGGTGGAGGCGCAGCGCCGCCTGAAGAACGTCTTCGCGGAGACGGCCCCGCCGCCGCCCTCCGCGAGCTTCCTGGCCCGGCTCCAGGGCCTGCCCGGCGGCGGTGACGGCGGCTCGCCCCTGGACGACGCGGGCTTTCCCGCTCTGCCCGGACGGAGCTCCGGGGATCCCGGGGCGTCCGGGGTGTTCGGCGTGCGCCGCGAGCGGTTCGAGTTCGGTTACGTCCCGGCCCAGCCGCACCCGCACCGCCCGGACGCCGCGGAGGGCTTCCGCGTCCATCCCGTCGGCCGTCCCGACGGTGAGCGGTCGGCCTCGCGCGGGCTGCGGTTCGCCTTCGTCGCCGCCGGAGCGGTGTCGCTGGCCGCGGTCGCGCTCGGCGGTGTGACCACCGGCGCCGTGGGCGACACGGCGGCGGAGGCCCGCGGGGGCTCCGGCGCCGGCAGCAATGTGACTCCGGCGCGTACGGCGGCCGGCGGCGCGGGTGCGGTGACGTGGCCCGAGGCCGCCCGCCGCCGCCAGCCGGCCGGCCCCGTGTCCGCCCAGGGCCAGCGGTCCTCCTCCGGTACGGCGCCGCTCGTGCCCACCTCGCTGTCCGCGCCCCTGCTGCCCGGAGCGCAGCCGTCGGCCGCCGGGCAGCAGTCGGCGGGGGACCGGGCGATGACGACGCCGGTGCTGACCGGCGCCGCCATGCTCTCGCCGCTGATACGCCCGCTCGGCGCCCGGCCGCCGATCTCGCTGACCGGCTGGTCGGCGGAGGCGGGGTTCACCCCGCCCGGCCTGCTGGCCGCGCCCGCCGCCACCCCGGCGCCGGACCCCTCCGCCTCTGCCGCCGCGCGCACCGCGCACTGACCGGTCGTCCACCGGTCTCTGCGCGGTGGCCCGCGAACCTGGTTGAATCCTGGTGGTCGCGCCCATGACACCGGTCGGGGCGCGGAGACGACGAAGCGCGTCCTCCGTGCCGGGGGCGTGCCGCGGGCACCTGTGGGGAGAGCATGAACGAGGGCAAGCCCACGAAGTCCACCCGCCCGAGGTGGCGCACCCGCACCCGCCCCCCGGGCGACACCACACCACCCACCCCTGACGCCGTCGCCCCGGCCGCCGCCGCGCCGCCCGCTCCCGAGGCCGCCGCCGCGCCTCCCACTCCCGAGGCCGCCGCCCCTGCCCGCACCGCCTCGGCTGACGCAGCCTCGCCTGCCGTCGCGGCCGAGGCCCCGTCGCTCGCCGTCCCGGCCGACGGCGTTTCGCCTGTCGTCGACTCGGCCGATGCCGTCTCGCCCGCCGCTGAGGGGGAACCCCGTACGGTCGCGCCGTCCAGGCCGCGCGACGACGGCGACTACGAACTGAGGCACCCCTCGGAGAGCACCCCCGCCCCGTCTGCCGACGCCGACTTCGAACTCGCCCGCCCCGCCGGGCCGGAGACGTCCGGGACCGCCGGGGCCACCACCGTGCCGCCCCAAGGACCGCAGGCCATGGAGGTGCCCGAGTCGGATGGGGCAGCCGCCGCGCCCGCCCGGGGGCCGCAGGCCATCGAGGAGCCTGGGCCTGCCGGGACCGCCGCCGCGCCCGCCCAAGGGCCGCAGGCCATGGAGGTGCCCGGGTCTGCCCGGGCAGCCGCCGCGTCCGCCCACCCGCCGCAGGCCGCGGCGGAGACCGCGGTGGGGACCGGAGCGGCGGAGGCGATGTCGCCGGGTCCGCCGCCGCCGGTTCTCACGAAGCAGCCCGCGGCACCGCTCGCCGACGACACCTCGGCCACGCCTCCCGCGCCCGTGTCCGCGCGTCCCAGCCCCCTGCACGACCCCGACCCCTACGACACCCCGCCCTACGGCGAACCGGGCCCCTGGGCCCCCGCCCCGCCCGTCCAGCACCCCACCCTGCCCCGCCCCACGCCCCCGGCGGACGCGTCCGCCCCCACCTCGCCGTTCCCCGCGCCCGCGACTCCCGCCACCCGAGCGGCCGCCTCCGCCGAGCCGCCCCCGGCCTCGGCGGAGGCATCCGCCCCCTTCGCGCCGCCCCCGGCCTCGGCGGAGGCACCCGCCCCCTTCGTGCCGCCCGCGCAGGCCCCCGGCGAGCGCGCCGCCTCCGTGTCGCCGCCCTCCGGGGCGGACGGTGGGGGAGGGGAGGGGACGGCCGGGGCCGGTGATCCCTGGGGGCGGTACGACCCCTGGGCCGTCGCGCCGCTTCAGGAGAGCGGGGCCGCGCAGAGCGGCGCGGCCCAGCGGCGCCGCAGGGTGCGGCGCGCTCTGGTCGGCGGCGCCCTCGCCCTCGCGCTCGTCTCCGGCGTGCTCGGCGGTCTCGTCGGCGCCGTCCTCGAACGCGACGGCGGCATCGGCGCCGTAGAGCTGCCGCAGGCCGGGAAGGAGCCCGCCGGGCGCGCCCCGGACAGCGTCGCGGGGATCGCCGCCCGCGCCCTGCCCAGCGTGGTCACCCTGCACGTGTCCGGCTCCGGCGAGCAGGGCACCGGCACCGGCTTCGTGCTCGACGGCCTCGGCCACATCCTCACCAACAACCACGTCGTCGAGCCGGCCGCGTCCAGCGGCGCCATATCGGTGACGTTCAGCGGCGGCCAGACCGCCAAGGCCCGCGTCGTCGGCCGCGACACCGGCTACGACCTGGCCGTGGTCCAGGTGACCGGCGTACGCGGGCTGACCGCGATGCCGCTCGGGAACTCCGACAACGTGCAGGTGGGCGACCCGGTCGTCGCCATCGGCGCGCCCTTCGACCTGGCCAACACCGTCACCTCCGGCATCATCAGCGCCAAGGACCGCCCGATCACGGCCGGCGGCGAGAAGGGCGACGGCGGCGACGTGTCGTACGTCGACGCGCTCCAGACCGACGCGCCCATCAACCCGGGCAACTCCGGCGGCCCCCTGCTCGACTCCGGCGGCCGCGTCATCGGCGTCAACTCGGCCATCCGCAGCGCCGACACCGGCTCCGACGTGCAGACCGGCCAGGCCGGCTCCATCGGGCTCGGTTTCGCCATCCCGGTCAACCAGGCCAAGCGCGTCGCCGAGGAGCTGATCAACACCGGCAGGGCCAGCCACCCGGTGATCGGCGTGACCCTCGACATGAACTACACCGGGGACGGCGCCCGGGTCGGCGACAAGAGCCGGGACGGCGGGGCCCCGGTCACCCCGGGCGGTCCCGGCGCCAAGGCGGGCATCAAGGCCGGCGACGTGATCACGGCGGTGGACGGCCGGAGCGTGCACTCGGGCGAGGAGCTGATCGTGCGGACCCGCGCCCACCGGCCGGGCGACCGCCTGCGGCTCACCGTCCGCAGCGGCGGCCGGGCCCGCGAGGTCACCCTCGTGCTCGGGTCCGCCGGCGGCTGAACCGCGCCGCACGGGCGCGAGACGCGTGCGGCGCGGGCGAACGCCGGGCTGCCGCCGGGCGAACGCACCGCGAATCTCGTCGTGTACACGCGGTCCGACACCTCGGGACGGTACCGGTCGCGCGCGTGCTGCGGGTACCGTGGAGCCGGCCCGGACCATGGATGGACCCGTACAGACCGGACCGCCCGAGGGCCGAGGACCACGGACATCGCAAGGAGCTTCAGGTGTTCAACGACATAGGACTGCCCGAGCTGGCGACCATCATCGTCCTGGCCATGCTCGTGTTCGGTCCGGACAAGCTCCCGAAGGTCATCCAGGACGTGACGCGCACGATCCGCAAGATCCGCGAGTTCTCCGAGAGTGCCAAGCAGGACATCCGTCAGGAACTCGGCCCGGAGTTCAAGGACTTCGAGTTCGAGGACCTCAACCCCAAGGCGTTCCTCCGCAAGCAGCTGGACAACGACGACCTGGGGCTGAAGGAGATCCGCAACGGCTTCGACCTGAAGAAGGAGATGGCCGAGGTCACGGACGCGGTGCACAGCCGCGACACCGCCACCCCGTCCTCCCCGTCTTCCCCGTCCTCGGGGAGTGCCCGGATCGACATGACGAAGAAGTCCGAGGGCGCCGAGGACGACCGGCCGCCCTTCGACGCGGACGCCACCTGAGTCGTTCTCGGCGGTGTGAGGCGTGTCATACCGTCATATCGCCGTGATGCGCGTCATATCGTCGTCACACCGTCGTGCCGCAGGCGCGGCACGCGCGGCCTGAACGGGTCCTCCCGCACCCCGAGCGCCGGGAGCTTCCGGGCTGCCCGAGGCGGGGTGGATATGCTGCCGAGTTGTTGTGCGGACCGGACGGGTGCGCCCGAAGGGGGGCGGGCCGCCCCGGTCCGACGAGAGCGAGGAGGCGTCCGGGCAGATGGAGACGACAAGTAGGGCGGTGGCGCAGGCGCCGGCCGGGGAGGGCGGACAACCGGCCCCCGCCGCCCGGCGCGCGGTCGACGGCTATCTGCCGGCGCCCTTCCCGTGGTACGGCCTCGACGAGGCCTTCACGGGCCCGCGCTGGCTGATGCAGGTCGGCACCTCCGCCGACGGCTCCGTGGAACACGGTTCGATCGGACACGGCGACGAGCCCTCCCTGCGCAACGAGTTCGTCTCCGGGTCCCCGGACGAGCCCAAGGAGAAGTTCGCCGTCGTCGTCACCGTCGCCGCCAACCCCGTCCGGCACCTCGCCGACGGGACCGGGCGGCTGGAGGCCACCACGGTCTCCTCGGCGGCCTGGCTGGCCGGCGTGGGGCTGCTGTCCTTCACCTGGCCGATGCAGATGGACCACGCCCTGCGCGACGACTGGCTGGACCAGCAGACCGAGACGGCGTGGGTGCTGGCCGACGACCTGTCCGGCCCGGACTGGTCGACGCTGTCCCTGCCCGTGGACGGCGTCCCCGCGGCCTTCCACTACCGCGAGTCCGAGTACGGCTGGGTGCTCGCCGGCACCACCGAGCAGGGGGTGCACCTGGGCGCGTACGGGCGCGGGATGAGCGCGTACGGGCTCGGCTTCGCCGTCGTCAAGGACATCACCGCCTACGCCTGACCGGTACGCGGACCCGGCGGACCGCACGGCGAAGGGCGCCGCCCCCGGTGGGGACGGCGCCCTTCGCGTCGTACGAAGCCTCGCCGCGGCTAGAACTTGTTCCTCGGCGTGATGCCCAGCGACAGGCCCGACAGGCCCCGCTGGCGGCCGCCGAGCTTGCCCGCGATGGCGCGCAGCGCCGAGCCGGCCGGGGAGTCCGGGTCGGACAGGACGACCGGCCTGCCCTCGTCGCCGCCCTCGCGCAGCCGCACGTCGATCGGGATGGAGCCGAGCACCGGGACCGACGCGCCCGTGGTGCGGGTCAGCCCGTCGGCGACCGTCTGACCGCCGCCGGTGCCGAAGACGTCGACCATCTCGCCGCAGTGCGGGCAGGGCAGCCCGGACATGTTCTCCACCACGCCGACGATCTTCTGGTGGGTCTGCACGGCGATGGAACCGGCCCGCTCGGCCACCTCGGCGGCGGCCTGCTGGGGCGTCGTCACGACCAGGATCTCGGCGTTCGGGACCAGCTGCGCCACGGAGATCGCGATGTCGCCGGTGCCGGGCGGCAGGTCGAGCAGCAGGACGTCCAGGTCGCCCCAGTACACGTCCGCGAGGAACTGCTGGAGCGCGCGGTGCAGCATCGGGCCGCGCCAGACCACCGGCGCGTTGCCCGGGGTGAACATGCCGATGGAGATGACCTTCACGCCGTTCGCCGACGGCGGCATGATCATGTTCTCGACCTGGGTGGGACGCCCGTCCGCGCCCAGCATCCGGGGCACGCTGTGGCCGTAGATGTCGGCGTCGACCACGCCCACCTTCAGGCCGTCGGCCGCCATCGCCGCCGCGAGGTTGACCGTCACCGAGGACTTGCCGACGCCGCCCTTGCCGGAGGCGACCGCGTAGACGCGGGTCAGGTTGCCGGGCTTGGCGAACGGGACCTCGCGCTCGGTCTGGCCGCCGCGCAGCGCGTTCGCCAGCTCCTTGCGCTGCTCGTCGCTCATCACGTCCAGCGAGACGCCGACCCGCGTGACGCCCTCGACGCGCGCGACCGCGTCGGTCACCCGCTGCGTGATCGTCTCGCGCATCGGGCAGCCGGAGACCGTCAGGTACACGGTGACCGCGACCGCCCCGTCCGCGCCGATCTCCACCGATTTGACCATGCCCAGCTCGGTGATGGGCCGGTGGATCTCGGGGTCGTCAACCGTCGCCAGCGCTTCGCGCACCGCGTCTTCCGTAACCATGCCAACGATGGTACGGCGCGCGGCCGTCGCCCCGGGACCCCCGTCAGCGGTCGTCCATGTCACGTCCGCGCAGGTGATCCGCCGGGAATACGGCCTGCGGCCGGTGGCCGTCGGTCCGCTCTTCCAGCTCCTTGATCAGGTCCTGCAGCTCGGAGCGGATCCAGTCGCGGGTCGCCACCTCGCCCAGGCCCATGCGCAGCGCGGCGATCTCCCGCGTCAGGTACTCGGTGTCGGCGATCGACCGCTCGTTCTGCTTGCGGTCCTGCTCCAGGTTGACCCGGTCGCGGTCGTCCTGCCGGTTCTGCGCGAGCAGGATCAGCGGAGCGGCGTAGGAGGCCTGGAGGGACAGGGCCAGGGTCAGGAAGATGAACGGGTACTGGTCGAAGCGCAGCGCGCCCGGCGCGGCGATGTTCCACACCACCCAGAGGATGATCACCACCGTCATCCAGACGATGAACCGCCCGGTGCCCAGGAAGCGGGCGATGCGCTCGGAGAGCCGGCCGAAGGCGTCCGGGTCCCACTCGGGCAGCAGCCGGCGCCGCAGCGCGCGCGGCTGGTCCAGCCGGGCGCGCTGCGGCCGGCCGGCCGCCGTGGCGCCCACCGGGTGCCGCTCGCGGTTGCCCTCGCGCTCAGCCGCCATGGCCGACCACCCCCTCGTCGTCCAGGTGGAACTCCGTCTCCCGCCAGTCCTCCGGCAGCATGTGGTCCAGCACGTCGTCCACGGTGACCGCGCCCAGCAGCGAGCCCGACTCGTCGACCACGGGCGCCGCCACCATGTCGTAGGCGGCGAAGAACCCGGCGACCACCGGCAGCTCCGCGTCCGGCGCCAGCGGCTGGAGGTCGTCGTCCAGCAGCGAGCCGACCAGGCTGTAGGGCGGGTCGCGCAGCAGCCGCTGGAAGTGCACCGTGCCCAGGTACTTGCCGGTCGGGGTCTCGTCGGGCGGCCGGCAGACGTAGACCTGGGCGGCGAGCGCCGGCGACAGGTCGGGGTTGCGGACCCGGGCCAGCGCGTCGGCGACGGTCGCGTCCGGGCGCAGCACGATCGGCTCCGTCGTCATCAGACCGCCCGCCGTGTGCTCCTCGTACGACATCAGCCGGCGCATGTCGGCCGCGTCGGCGGGCTGCATCAGACCGAGCAGCCGCTCGCGCTCCTCCACGGGCAGCTCGGCCAGCAGGTCGGCCGCGTCGTCCGGGTCCATCGCCTCCAGCACGTCGGCCGCGCGCTCCCCCTTCAGCTTGCCGAGGATCTCGATCTGGTCGTCCTCGGGCAGCTCCTCCAGCACGTCGGCGAGCCGGTCGTCGTCCAGGGCGGCGGCGACCTCCGCGCGCCGCTTGGGGGAGAGGTGGTGCAGCACGTTGGCGAGGTCGGCGGGGCGCAGCTGCTCGAAGGTGGCGAGCAGGTTCTCCGCGCCCTGCCCGTGCTCCTCCAGCGAGAACCCGCTCACCGCGGACCACTCGACGGTCAGCGTCTCTCCCTTGTTGCGCCGGAAGGCGCCGCTCCTGCGGCCCTTGCGGACGAAGACCCGGTCGATCTCCCAGTCGCGGCGCGCGGGCAGCTGCTGCACCGACAGGTCCAGGACGGTGACCTCCTCGCCGCTCTCCACGAGCGTCACCCGCCGGTCCATCAGCTCGCCGAACACCAGCCGCTCGGTGGGCCGCTGCTCGAAGCGCCGCACGTTGAGCACGCCGGTGGAGATGATCTGGCCGGACTCGATGCTCGTCACCCGGGTCATGGCCAGGAAGATGCGGCGCCGGGTGGGCAGTTCGACGACCAGTCCGAGCAGCCGGGGCGGCTTGCGCCCGACGCGCAGCATGACGACCAGGTCGCGCACGCGGCCCACCTGGTCGCCGCTCGGATCGAAGACGGCGACGCCGGCGAGGTGCGAGACGAAGATCCGGGGGGCGCCGGCTGCCATGGATGCGTCTCCTTTGCGTGCTCCGTGATGCCGAGGGCATCTCGTGGGTGGGGTGGTGTTCTTCGACGGTGTCCTTCCCCTGCCCGCTCAGGTCGGGTTCAGGCTAGCCCGTCCCGTTCCGATACGCCCTGGTGAGGGGTCCGGACGGACCGGCTCCGTGGGCCCGCCGCGGCCCCGGTACGCTGCGGTACGCCGCGTCGGGCGCCGCCCTGGCATCCGCCCCGCGTCCCTTGGCCCGCCGCGCATCCGCCGCTCGCGTCTGAAAGGCAGCGCCACCTGTGACTGCGATTCCCCGGGGCCGTATCCGCCGGACCGTGCTGAGGGGCGCGCTGTGCGCCGTGTCCGTCGTCGCGGGCGCGGGGCTGACGGGGTGCTCCGGGGACGACCCGGACGCGGGCACCAACGGGGTCGGCAAGCTGCCGGCCGCGCAGATCCAGTCCAGGACGAGGGCGGCGGCGGACTCCGCCGGCGCCGTGCACGTGTCCGGGGACGTGGTCAGCAACGGCCGTACGTACCGGCTCGACATGCGGCTCAAGCCCGACGGCGGCACCGGCTCGGTCACCTCCCAGGGCGTCGCCTTCGGACTGCTGCGGGTCGGCGAGCAGCTCTACCTGAAGGCGGACGCCGCCTTCTGGAACCACGCCGACGACGCCGGCAAGGGCGACGGCGGTGCGGCCGGAAAGCTCGACGGCAAGTACGTGAAGGTGCCCCAGGGCGACCCCTCCTACCAGCGATTCAGCGGCTTCACCGACAAGAAGGCGCTGCTGGACGGCCTGCTCACGCTGCACGGCACGCTGGCGACCGACGGCCGTCACGAGGCGTCCGGCGTCCGCACGATCCGCCTCACCGGCGCCGGCGGCACCGGCGGCACCCTCGACGTCTCCCTGGAGGGCAGCCCGTACCCGCTGCGCCTGCAGCGCGCCGGCGGCGCGGGAACGCTCGGCTTCTCGGAGTGGAACAAGGACTTCCCGCTGACCCAGCCGGCCAAGGACCAGACGGTCGACTACGGCAAGCAGCTGCCGACGTCCTGAGGGCGCGGCCGGGGCGGGCCGCGCGCCCGGGGGGCGGCGGCCCCGGAAGGTCAGGTGCCGAGGGAACGGCGGCCCCGGAAGGTCAGGTGCGGCGGCGCTTCTTCAGGAGCAGGCGGGGCAGGGCCGCCGGGGCCGGGCGGCGGGTGGTCGCCGGGGTGGGCAGCGGCGCCTCGGCCAGCGAACCGTCCGGCAGCGGCTCGCTCGCCCCGGCCGGCTCCAGCCGCAGCACCCGGCACTCACAGGCCCACCGCTCGGGCATGGCCTCGCCGTCGGGGGCGTTGAGCCGCTTGCCCTTCAGCTCGGCCACCGTCTCCCGCCACGCCTCCGACTCCGGTGCCAGCTCCACGACCCGGGCCGGCCAGGTGACCAGCCGGCCGCCCTTGTCCTTGCTGCGCACCGTCACCTCGGCCGCCGCCCCGTCGGTCAGGTGCGGCAGCAGCTGCTCGCCGGGACCGTCGCCGACCAGGCAGGCCGCGCCCGCGTGCCAGACGTGCCACAGGGCGCGGGCGGGCGTGCCGGGGCCCTTGACCCAGATCAGGCCGGACTTCTTCGTGGCCTCCTCGATGAGGGCCCGGTCGAGCAGCGCGCTTGTCATGGCAGAAGAGTAACGAGACGCCGCCGGGCGGAGCCCGGTCCGCTCACAGCCAGCCGTTGCGCTTGAGCGTGCGGTGGATGCCGAGGCAGATCACGACCGTGACGCTCATGATCACCGGGTAGCCGTACTTCCAGTGCAGCTCGGGCATGTACGTAAAGTTCATGCCGTACACCCCGCACACCATCGTCGGCACGGCGATGATCGCGGCCCACGCGGTGATCTTGCGCATGTCCTCGTTCTGCGCCACGGACGCCTGGGCGAGGTTGGCCTGGAGGATGGAGTTGAGCAGTTCGTCGAAGCCGATGACCTGCTCCTGGACGCGGGCCAGGTGGTCGGCCACGTCACGGAAGTACTTCTGGATGTCCGGGTCGATCAGCCGCATCGGCCGCTCGCTCAGCAGCTGCATGGGCCGCAGCAGCGGCGACACCGCCCGCTTGAACTCCATGACCTCGCGCTTGAGCTGGTAGATCCGCCCGGCGTCGGTGCCGCGCGCGGTGCCGCCGCGGCCCGGCGAGAACACCTCCGTCTCCACGTCGTCCACGTCGTCCTGGAGGGCGTGCGCGACCGCGATGTAGCCGTCCACGACGTGGTCGGCGATGGTGTGCAGCACCGCCGAGGGGCCCTTGG
Organism: Streptomyces seoulensis; assembly: GCA_013364255.1. Classification (GTDB taxonomy): domain Bacteria; phylum Actinomycetota; class Actinomycetes; order Streptomycetales; family Streptomycetaceae; genus Streptomyces; species Streptomyces similanensis. The sequence continues at coordinate 6,164,950 of CP054936.1, forward strand.
CCAGCAGCTCGGGGTCCTCCTGGAGCCGGTGCCGCAGGGTGCGCAGGGAGCCCTGGCCGCCGTGCCGGACGGTGATGAAGAAGTCCCGGCCGGTGAAGCACATCACCTCGCCGGTCTCCACGACCTCGCTGGTCGCGGTGAGCCGGTCGTGGTCGACGTAGTGGATGGTCTTGAAGACCGTGAAGAGGGTGTCGTCGTAGCGCTCCAGCTTGGGCCGCTGGTGGGCCTGGACGGCGTCCTCGACGGCCAGCGGGTGCAGCCCGAACTCTCCGGCGATGCCGGCGAACTCCGCCTCGGTCGGCTCGTGCAGCCCGATCCACACGAAGCCGCCGTCGCGCCGCACCAGGCGCATCGCCTCCTGCGGGGTCAGCGGCGCGGGCGTCTCCAGGCGGGCGCCGTCGCGGTAGACGGCGCAGTCGACGACGGCGGACGGCGTCGCCGGGTCGCGAGTGGTGTCGTAGGTGCCGCCGTTGTCCTTGCGCTGCGCCGGGCGGGACGGACGGACGGCGGCGCGCAGGTCACGGATCATCGACATGGCGGGGCTCCTTCGTGAGGAGCGACGAAGAGGCGCCGGGCGCCGGTCGGAACTGCCCGGAATGAGGACGTCCTGCCAAGGGTCTTCCGCCGTCGGGCAGAAGAAGGATGTTTCGCACGTCCACAAAGCGGGGAGCACCGCACCGTCGCGGTGGCGGGCTTCGTCACTGACTCGGATCAGACGAACCAGACGGATCAGCCGGACCGGACGATCCGACGGACGAGACGAAGTGCTCTTCCGTAGACGTGCGCGGCGGCACGAACGCGAGAGGTGGCGGGTCAGCCGGAGCCGGAACAGCTACATCAGCGGCGGGAAGAGCGGGTGCTACTGCACGGTCGACTTCGATCCATGCCAGCCCCACCTCCTCCGGCCGGTCCCTCGTGAGGGACGATCCATACCCTGTTTGAAGGGTGCCCCGTCAGGGGAGTTTCAACGGCGTCGGGACTCGATACGCGACGCTTCTGCGTGCTGCCCCGAACCGCCGGGTAAGACTATCAGTCAGCCGACGTGTCAAGGTGCCGCTTTGCCGGGTACTGACGAGTTCTATGCTCGCGGCATGGCAGATGTTCTTCCTCTGGTCGAGGCCCGGTTGCGCTCCGCGCTGGGCGATCCGGACGCGCGCGCGGCGGTCACCTTCCTCGGCACGGACCGCGTCGAGGTGCTGCGCTTCCGGGACTCCGACGCGGAGGGCGCCCTCGTCCGCTACGCCACGCTCGGCATGTCCGCCCAGCCCATGGCGGACCCCACGGCCGTGGTCGCCGACCCGGTCAAGGGGCCGCGCGCCGAGCTGGTCCTGTCGGTGCGGGCCGGCCTCGCCGACACCGACAAGGTGCTCCGCCCGCTCGCCGTGCTCGGCGCCTCCCCGCAGGTCGAGGGCGTGGTCGTGGCGCCGGGCGCCTCACTGGACGTGGGCGAGGCGCTGTGGCCCGGCGCGCTCTTCACCTCGGTCCTGGTGGCCGAACCGGGCGGCCTGGTGGCGGACCTGGAGCTGGACGAGCCCCTGGACCCCGTCCGCTTCCTGCCGCTGCTGCCGATGACCCCGAACGAGGCCGCCTGGAAGCGGGTGCACGGCGCCCAGGCCCTCCAGGAACGCTGGCTGACCCACGGCACGGACCTCAGGGACCCGTCCCGGACCTCGGTGCCCCTGGAGTGACGAACCCCTCCGGAGGACACCTGGCGAGTCAGTCGTCGGGACACCTGGCGGCTCACTTGGCGAAGACGGCGACCCCGTCCTCGGAGGCGTGCCGGGGCCGCAACTCCTCGGCCTCGTGCGCGAGCGCGCCCCTGCGCACCAGGACGACGAGCGCGCCCACCAGCGCGGTCGCCCCCGCGACCACGAACGGCACGTGGATGTCGCTCCACTCCTCGATCTTCGGCGCGAGGTAGGGCGCGGCCGCGGCCGCGAACCACCGCACGAAGTTGTACCCGGCGCTCGCCACCGGCCGCGGCGCGTCGGAGACCCCGAGCGCCAGCTCCGTGTACACCGTGTTGTTCACGCCGATGAACGCCCCGGACAGGATCGTGCACACGATCGCGGTGGTGTGGTCGCCGTACCCCAGGACGACCACGTCGGCGGCCAGCAGCACCAGCGACCCGCCGAGCACCTTCAGCGACCCGAACCGCTTCTGCGCCCGCGGCGCGACGATCACCGAGAAGACGGCCAGCAGCACGCCCCAGGCGAAGAACACCGCGCCCGACTTGTAGGGCGTCATGTTCAGTACGAACGGGGTGAAGGCGAGCACGGTGAAGAACGTGTAGTTGTAGAAGAACGCGGAGGCGGCCGCGGAGGCGAGCCCGCCGTGGCCGAGCGCCTTGATCGGGTCCAGCAGCGAGGTCCTGCGGGCCGGCTTCGGCTGCTCCTTCAGGAACACCGTGACGCACAGGAACCCGACGGCCATCAGGAACGCGGTGCCGAAGAACGGGTAGCGCCAGCTGGCGTCGCCGAGCAGCGCGCCCAGCAGCGGTCCGCACGCCATGCCGAGGCCGAGCGCGGACTCGTAGAGCAGGATCGCCGCCGCGCTCCCGCCGGCCGCCGCGCCGACGATGACCGCGAGCGCGGTGGAGACGAACAGCGCGTTGCCCAGGCCCCAGCCGGCCCGGAAGCCGACCAGCTGGCCGACCGATCCCGAGGTGCCGGCCAGTCCCGCGAAGACCACGACGAAGGCGAGCCCGAGCAGCAGCGTCTTCTTGCCGCCGATGCGGCTGGAGACGAAGCCGGTCACCAGCATCGCGACGGCGGTGATCAGGAAGTAGGAGGTGAACAGCAAGGAGACCTGGCTCGCGGTGGCGTCCAGGCCCTTGGCGATGGAGGGGAGGATCGGGTCGACGAGCCCGATGCCCATGAAGGCGACGACGGACGCGCCGGCCGTCGCCCAGACTGCCTTCGGCTGCCGCAGGAGGCTGCCCGCCCCCGCGTCGAAGGGATCCGCGGCCATGCCTTCTCCAATCCCGGGACGGAGCCGAGCGGTCCCGGTGTGCTCTCGGTGAACCAGATGGTTGGTGTATGCACATAGTAAGTTAGCTCAGCTAATTAATGCAATATGCATCTACTTGGCCCTGGTGGGGGCGTGCGGAGCGCGCCGCCGGACGGGTGATCGTCCTTGACGTGACGCGGTCGGGGTAGGACCGTGGAGCCCTATGAGGGGCGAACCCAGTTGCCCGAAGTGCGGTGGCCGGGTCAGGGCTCCCGGACTCTTCAACGACTCCTGGCAGTGCGATGTCCACGGGACCGTGCACCCGGTGCAGCCCGTGATACCGCCCAGCGTCGAGGCCCTCGGCGTCGTCGTGCACCGCACCCAGGTGCCGGTGTGGATGCCGTGGCCACTGCCGGTCGGCTGGCTGTTCACGGGCGTGGCCAGCGCGGGCGACGACCGCAGCGGCGGTCGCGCCACCGCCGTGGCCTGCTCCGGACCCGGCCCGCTCGGCGGCATGGGCGAACTCATCCTGGTCGCCGAGGAACTCGGCGTCGGCCTCGGCGCGCGCTACGCCGGCATCGACGGCCCCGACCCCGGCCCCTGTCTGAACGTCGAGAAGCCGCCGGACGCCAAGGTCCTGGCCGGCGGACGGCCGACCCCGCTGTGGCACGTCTCCGGCGCGCCCGTCGACCGCGCGGTCTTCGCGGGCGAGGCGCTCGGGCTGTGGCTGTGGGCGGTGGTCTGGCCCGAGCAGTCCGGCCTGCTGATGTACGACGAGCTGGTCCTCGCCGATCTGCGGGACGCGGGCGCGGAGGTCGACCTCGTGCCGTGCGGGGCGCTGTCGCCCCGGCTGCTGCGGCCGTGAGGTCGGCGGGAGCCCCGTAGGGGATGTCCGGACGGCTCGGCTGTAGGGGGCGGCCGGGCGTCGCGGGTGTGACGGGCACGCTCGGGCGCCCGCTATCCTTTGGGTGTCCCCCTCCGTCCCGTCACCGCCTGGAGTCCGTGTCGTGCGCATCGATCTGCACACCCACTCCACCGCGTCCGACGGCACGGACAGCCCGGCCGAGCTGGTGCGCAACGCGGCGGCCGCCGGTCTGGACGTCGTGGCGCTGACCGACCACGACACCACCCGCGGCCACGCCGAGGCCGTCGCGGCGCTGCCCGCGGGGCTCACCCTCGTGACCGGCGCCGAACTCTCCTGCCGGGTCGACGGCGTCAGCATGCACATGCTGGCCTACCTCTTCGACCCCGAGGAGCCCGCCCTGCTCGCCGAGCGCGAACTGGTCCGCGACGACCGGGTGCCGCGCGCCAAGGGCATGATCGACAAGCTGAACGCGCTGGGCGTGCCCGTCACCTGGGAGCAGGTCTCCCGGATCGCGGGCGACGGCTCGGTCGGCCGGCCGCACATTGCCACCGCGCTCGTGGAGCTCGGCGTGGTGCCGACCGTGAGCGACGCCTTCACCGACCAGTGGCTGGCCGACGGCGGCCGCGCCTACGTCGGCAAGCACGAGACGGACCCGTTCGAGGCGATCCGGCTGGTCAAGAACGCCGGCGGCGTCTGCGTCTTCGCCCACCCGGCCGCCGTCAAGCGCGGCCGTACGGTCCCCGAGTCCCGGATCGCCGACCTGGCCGCCGCCGGCCTCGACGGCATCGAGGTCGACCACATGGACCACGACCCCGACACCCGGGCGCGGCTGCGCGGCCTCGCCAAGGAGCTGGGCCTGCTCACCACCGGCTCCAGCGACTACCACGGCAGCCGCAAGACCGTCGCCCTCGGCGCGTTCACGACCGACCCCGAGGTGTACGGGGAGATCACGCGGCGGTCGACCGGGGCGTTCCCCGTCCCGGGCGCCGGCGGGATCTGAACCCCCCCCGCGCCCCCCGCCCACTCCCCGGTACGGGTCTGTTCCCGTGCTGCTTTCGCAAGGCTGTTCCACACCCATGTTCGACGCTGCCGTCTTCGGCTCCCTCTTCCTCACCCTGTTCGTCATCATGGATCCCCCCGGGATCACCCCGATCTTCCTCGCGCTGACCGCCGGCCGCCCCGGCAAGGTGCAGAAGCGGATGGCCTTCCAGGCCGTCTGCGTGGCCGGCGGCGTCATCGCCGTGTTCGGCGTGCTCGGCCACCAGATCCTCGACTACCTGCACGTGTCCGTGCCGGCGCTGATGATCGCCGGCGGACTGCTCCTGCTGCTGATCGCCCTGGACCTGCTCACCGGCAAGACCGACGAGCCCAAGGCGACCAAGGACGTCAACGTCGCCCTGGTCCCCCTCGGCATGCCGCTGCTCGCCGGCCCCGGCGCGATCGTCTCCGTCATCCTCGCCGTGCAGAAGGCCGACAGCGTGGCCTCCCAGGTCTCGGTGTGGTCGGCCATCCTCGCCATCCACGTGGTGCTGTGGCTCGTGATGCGCTACTCGCTGCTGATCATCCGGGTCATCAAGGACGGCGGCGTGGTCCTGGTGACGCGGCTGGCGGGCATGATGCTCTCCGCGATCGCCGTCCAGCAGATCATCAACGGGATCACCCAGGTGGTCCGCGGCGGCTGAGCCCGCCGGACGCCCGGGGCCCGCCCCGGTCCGTCCGCCGTGCCCTCCGTCCGCCGTGCACGAAGCCCCCGTACGGCAGCTCGCCGTACGGGGGCTTCGTGGTGTCGAAAGCGGGCCCGCTGTTATGAGGCCGGGGTGTCGGCCGGGCGGATCCAGAGTCGCTGGCCGATCGCGGCGGCCTGCTGAACGATCCGATTGACGGAGGCGGCGTCCACGACGGTGGTGTCCACGGTGGTCCCGTCGACCTCGTCGAGTCGCATGATCTCGAAGCGCATGGGGCTTCTCCCTTCGTCTGGTCATCCTCCTGCGGAGAATTACTTGGGTGAGGGCGGCGTACGGGGCATCGGTGCCCGTGCTCCGTACCTATCTAACGGGCCGCACGTTACAAACATTCCCTTGGCTAAATAAATTTTTCGAACGCCTAATTACCGACCAGTACGTCTGGTTTCGTCGACCGTTCGGGACCGGTTGTGTTCGCACGGTGACCACCGGGAGAATGGAAGGGATGAACGAGGCCATGAACCAGGACCCCGCGGCGCTGGCCGCCCGCATCGACCGCACCAACGAGCTGCTGGAACGCATGCTCGCCGAGGTGGCCAAGACCCCCTCGACGCACGCGATCTTCGTCGATGCCGGGTACCTCTACGCCGCCGCGGGCCGGCTGGTGGCCGGGACCGAGGACCGCCGCGCCTTCGACCTGGACGCCGAGGGGCTGATCGACGCGCTCATCGACCGCGCCCGCAACGTCTTCGCCGACAGCCGGCTGCTGCGCGTCTACTGGTACGACGGCGCCCGGCGCCGTATCCACACCGCCGAGCAGCAGACCATCGCCGAGCTGCCCGACGTCAAGGTCCGCCTCGGCAACCTCAACGCCAACAACCAGCAGAAGGGCGTCGACTCCCTCATCCGCTCGGACCTGGAGTCGCTGGCCCGGCACCGCGCCATCAGCGACGCCGCGCTGCTCGGCGGCGACGAGGACCTGGTCTCCGCCGTCGAGGCCGCCCAGGGCTACGGCGCCCGGGTCCACCTGTGGGGCATCGAGGCCCCCGAGGGCCGCAACCAGGCCGAGCCGCTGCTGTGGGAGGTCGACAGCCAGCGCACCCTCGACCTCGAGTTCTTCAAGCCCTACGTCTCCCGGCGCACCGCGGTCGCCTACGACCCGACGGGCACGGACCGGCCCACCCGCGAGGACGTCCGCTTCGTCGGCGCGCAGATCGCCGCGAAGTGGCTCGCCGAGCGCGGCCGCGACACCCTGGTCGAACTCCTCCCCGGCCACCCCTACCTGCCCGGCTCCGTCGACCAGGACCTCCTGGTGGAGGCCGAGGGCCTGCTGCGGTACTCGCTGCGCGGCCAGGCCGACCTGCGGCGCGCCCTGCGCGACGGCTTCTGGGACCACCTCCAGGCGCAGTACTAGCGCTGCTCGGCCGGTGGCCGTCGGGCGACGGTCAGCTGCCGTCCCAGAAGTCGGCCAGCGCGCGGGCGGTGGGCAGCGGGCGGTCGCAGTTGGGGGAGTGCTCGGCGCCCTCCACCACGGTGCGCCGGGCGCCGAGCCGCCGGGCCATGTCGTCCAGGAGCGGCACCGGCCAGGTGTCGTCCCGCGCGCCCGACAGCACGTGGCACGGCAGTCCGATCGCCGCGAGTTCGGCGACGCGGTCCGGCTCGGTGCACAACTGGCGCCCGGTGGCGAGGAGTTGGGCGGGGCTGCCGGCGAGCCAGCGGCGGCGCAGGTCCGCCCGGTCGTCCAGCCCGGCGTCCAGTCCCGCGTCGGTCTCCTCGGGCGGTTCCATCGCCTGGATGGCCTCCCACACCTCGCCCATCGTCAGCACCCCGAGCGCGTCCCGCAGCAGCTTCACGCGCTGCTGCTGCGGTTCGGAGATCTGGGCGGGTCCGGAGGACATGAGCGTGAGCGAGCGGAACGCGGAGGGGTCCAGCAGCGCGGCCGCGCGAGCGATCTGCCCGCCGAGCGAGTGCCCGACCAGATGCGGTGCCGTGCCGAGCGCCTCGGCCTGGGCGAGGACGTCCCGCGCCAACTCCTCCTGCGCGTAGGCCGATACGTCGTCCACCGGTCCGGCCGACTCGAACTGACCGCGCCCGTCCACGGCCACGGTCCGGTAGCCGCGCGCCGCCAGCGGCTCGTGCAGCGGGTTGAAGTCCTCCTTGCTGCCGGTGAACCCGGGCAGCAGCAGCGCGACGCCCCGGGGCTCGACACCGACGGCCACGGGCGCGTCGACGACGGCGAACTCCCCACGAACGGTACGCAGCCGGTACGCCCGGGCGCCGGGCGGCGGAACAAAGGTAGGAGGCCTGCTCATGCGCCGAGGCTACCGGCCCGGCACCTGCCTGGGCAGCGACCCGGCGCCCACCCGGCAGCGACCCGGGACCCGCCCGGCAGCGACCCGGGACCCGCCTGGGCAGCGGCCCGGCGTCCAGGTGGGCAGCGCCGCCTTCGCGGTTCGGGGGACGCCCTGGGTGAGGGGTCCGGATGCGTCGACCGCCCGGCTCCGCGTGGGCGGGGCTGGGCCGTCGGTCTGTGTGGGCGTCGCTGTTGCGGGTGCCGGGCTGGCCTGCGTGGCGGAGGCTGCCGGCCCGGCGCGCAGGCGGGCTGCGACCTGACACCCCGGCCCGGCGCCCGCGCGGGCAGCGTTCTCGTCGCGGTTCGGGGGCCGCCCGGGTGAGGTGGTCCGGGTATGCCGGCGGCCCGGCTCCACGGGGGTGGGGCCGGGCCGTCGGTTTGTGCGGGTGCCGCTGTCGCGGGTGCCGGGTCAGGCTTCCGCTGCGGCCGTCTTGCGGGTGCGGCGCGTGGCGGGCTTCGCCTCGGTCGCCTCGGCCGTGTCGGCCTCCGCCGTCTCGGCGGCCTTGCGGGTGCGGCGGCGCGGCTTGGCCTCCGGCTCGCCGGTGGCCTGAGCCGGGATCCCCGCGGCGACGGCCTCGGGGACCGCCTTGCGGGTCCGCCGACGCGGAGTCGCCTCGGCGGCCTCGACCGTGTCCGCCACCGCTTCGGGCGCGGTGGCCGTCTTGCGGGTGCGGCGTGCGGCGGGCTTGGCCTCGGTCGCTTCGGCGGTGTCGGCTTCTGCCGTCGGTGCGGCTTCGGCGGCCTTCTTGCGGGTGCGCTTCGGCTTGGCCTCGGTCTCCTCGGCGGGGGCCGGGGCGGTGGCCGCGGTCTTGCGGGTGCGCTTGGGCTTGGCCTCGGCTTCGGTGCCTTCGGCGGTCGCCACGGCGCTCTCGGCGGCGGCCGCGGCCGTCTTCCGGGTGCGCTTCGGCTTCGCCTCGGCGGCCTCCGGGGCCTCCACCGCGGCGGCCGTCTTGCGCGTACGGCGCGGCTTGGCCTCGGCGGCCTCGACCGTGTCCGCCACCGCTTCGGGCGTTGCGGCCGTCTTGCGGGTGCGGCGCGTGGCGGGCTTGGCCTCGGTCGCTTCGGCGGTGTCGGCTTCTGCCGTCGGTGCGGCTTCGGCGGCCTTCTTGCGGGTGCGCTTCGGCTTGGCCTCGGTCTCCTCGGCGGGGGCCGGGGCGGTGGCCGCGGTCTTGCGGGTGCGCTTGGGCTTGGCCTCGGCTTCGGTGCCTTCGGCGGTCGCCACGGCGCTCTCGGCGGCGGCCGCGGCCGTCTTGCGGGTGCGCTTCGGCTTGGCCGGGGCGTCCTCCACCGTCTCCGCCGGGGCGGCCTCCGCCGTCTCGACGGCTTCGGCGGCCTTGCGGGTGCGGCGGCGCGGCGCGGCCTCGGCGACGGTGTCCGCCACCGCCTCGGCGGCCACGGCGGCCACGGCGGCCTTCCGGGTACGGCGCGGCTTCGCCTCGGTGGCCTCGGCCGCCTCCACCGCCGCCTCGGCGGCCGGGGCCGCCTTCTTGCGGGTGCGGCGCGGGGCCGGCGCGGCCTCCACGGCCTCGGGCTCGGCGGTCACCGTCGCGGTCACCGTCTCCTGCTCGATCGGCGCCGTCGCCGTGTCCTCCGCGGACCTGCGGGTCCGGCGGCGGCGCGGCTTCGCCGGCGTCTCGACCGCGTCGGCGGCCGGAGCCGTGGCGACCACGGCCTCCACCGGCGCGGTGTTCTCCACGGCCGCGACGGCCTGCGCCGCCGGCTCGCTCACCGTGGTCGCCGCGGTGGCGGCCACCGGCTGCTGGGCCGGGGCGCCGCCACGCGTGCGCCGGCGACGGCGCGGGGTGCGGGTGGCGGGAGCGGCGTCCGCGGCCGGCGACTCGGACCGCGCAGCCGCGGTGTCCGGGGTCGCCGCGGGGGAGTCGACCAGCGAGCCGCCGCGCGTGCGCTGACGGCGGCGCGGGATCCGCGACGAGCGCTCGCGCTCACCGGAGCGCGCCTCGTCCCGGCCACCGCGGCCACCGCGGTCACGGTCGTTCCGACCGCGCGCACCGCGTCCACCGGTCTCGCCGAGGTCTTCGAGCACCTCCGCGTCCAGCCCGGCGCGGGTGCGCTCCGAGCGCGGCAGGATGCCCTTGGTGCCCGCGGGGATGCCCAGGTCGGAGAAGAAGTGCGGCGAGGTGGAGTACGTCTCCGGCGGGTCGCTGAAGCCCAGGTCCAGCGCCTTGTTGATCAGCTGCCAGCGCGGGATGTCGTCCCAGTCGACGAGGGTGATCGCCGTGCCCTTGGCGCCCGCGCGGCCGGTGCGGCCGATGCGGTGCAGGTACGTCTTCTCCTCTTCCGGGGACTGGTAGTTGATGACGTGCGTGACGCCCTCGACGTCGATGCCGCGGGCGGCGACGTCGGTGCAGACGAGCACGTCCACCTTGCCGTTGCGGAAGGCGCGCAGCGCCTGCTCGCGGGCGCCCTGGCCCAGGTCGCCGTGGACCGCGCCGGAGGCGAACCCGCGCTGCTTGAGCTGGTCGGCGAGATCGGCCGCCGTGCGCTTGGTGCGACAGAAGATCATCACCAGCCCGCGGCCGTCGGCCTGGAGGACGCGCGCGACCATCTCGGGCTTGTCCATGTTGTGCGCGCGGTAGACGAACTGCGTGGTGTTCGCGACCGTCGCGCCCTCGTCGTCCGGCGCGGTGGCGCGGATGTGCGTGGGCTGCGACATGTAGCGGCGGGCCAGACCGATGACCGCGCCCGGCATGGTGGCCGAGAACAGCATCGTCTGCCGCTTGACCGGCAGCATGCCGATGATCTTCTCGACGTCGGGCAGGAAGCCCAGGTCGAGCATCTCGTCGGCCTCGTCCAGGACGAGCGCCTTGACGTGCTTCAGGTTCAGCTTCTTCTGGCCGGCCAGGTCGAGCAGTCGGCCGGGGGTGCCGACGACGACGTCGACGCCGTTCTTCAGGGCCTCGACCTGGGGCTCGTAGGCGCGGCCGCCGTAGATCGCGACGACCCGCACGTTGCGCACCTTGCCGGCGGTCAGCAGGTCGTTGGTGACCTGCGTGCACAGCTCGCGGGTGGGGACGACGACCAGCGCCTGCGGGGCGTCGGTGAGGGCCTCCGGCTTGGCGCGGCCGGCCTCGACGTCGGCGGGGACGGTCACGCGCTCCAGGAGCGGAAGGCCGAAGCCGAGCGTCTTTCCGGTGCCGGTCTTGGCCTGGCCGATGACGTCCGTGCCCGTGAGGGCCACGGGCAGCGTCATCTCCTGGATGGGGAAGGGGGTGGTGATGCCGACGGCTTCCAGCGCCTCGGCGGTCTCGGGAAGGATGCCGAGTTCTCGGAACGTGGTAGTCAGGGTGCTGCCTCTTCTGTGTGTGCGGCGCGAGGCGAGCGCGGGGGTCGTGTCGTCTGACCGTGCCGGGGACGTCGGCCGCCTCGGGGGGCGGCTCGATGGCACAGGACCACAGCCGACGCTCTAGCGCTCGTACCGCTGAGGGTGTCCCTCCGATCGTCGTACGCACAGTGCCGTACGGTCAGGGAGGGCTGTCGGGTCGGAGCCGATCGGGCCACCGACCGGGCATCCTCATGCGTGCGCCCTGTCGGCATACGTCCGAACGCAGCGGATGCATCGGCGTACTCGGCGGGCGCATTACCACCATACCCCGGAATGCCGCACACGCGATGGCCGAATTGGTCACGTAGTCGTCGTCACACTCGCTGACCAGGTCCTTCCGAGGCGCGGCGAGCGGGCTATTGTGCGCTTCATGACGAGCTCCGACAAGCCCGACCACGTCTCCGACTCTCCCGCGCGCACCGGGATCGCCGCCCAGGACTGGGCGACGGCCGCCGCCGACCCGCAGTACCGCGCCGCGGTCGTGGACCTGCTCGGCGCCCTCGCCTACGGCGAACTGGCGGCGTTCGAGCGGCTCGCCGAGGACGCCAAGCTGGCGCCCACCCTGGCGGACAAGGCCGAGCTGGCGAAGATGGCGTCGGCGGAGTTCCACCACTTCGAGCGGCTGCGCGACCGGCTCACCGAGATCGGCGCGGAGCCGACCGAGGCGATGGACCCGTTCGTGGCCGCCCTCGACGGCTTCCACCGGCAGACGGCGCCCTCGGACTGGCTGGAGGGCCTGGTCAAGGCGTACGTCGGCGACTCGATCGCCAGCGACTTCTACCGGGAGGTCGCCGCCCGCCTCGACTCCGACACCCGTGAGCTGGTGCTGGCCGTCCTGGACGACACCGGGCACGCCGGTTTCGCGGTGGAGAAGGTGCGCGCGGCGATCGACGCGGACCCGCGCCTCGGCGGCCGGCTCGCGCTGTGGGCGCGGCGGCTGATGGGCGAGGCCCTGTCGCAGTCCCAGCGGGTGGTGGCCGACCGGGACGCGCTGTCCACGATGCTGGTCGGCGGGGTCGCCGACGGCTTCGACCTCGCCGAGGTCGGCAGGATGTTCTCCCGGATCACCGAGGCCCACACCAAGCGCATGTCCGCCCTGGGACTGGCCGCCTGAGCCCGGCTCCCGCGCGGCCGCCCTCCGCGGTCAGGCGAGGCGCCGGCGCCGTCGGCGGCGGATCACGCCGTCGCCGATCGTCGGCGCATCCTCCTCGCGGGGCGCAGCAGCAGGGAGAGCGAGGCGGCCGAGACGACCACCGCGCCGAGCAGGCTCGGCAGGACGGAGGCGGAGCCCAGCGCGCTGTGGGTGACGAAGTCGCCGAACAGGGCGCCCGCGACGCCGGTCGACAGCACCAGCGGCCGGGACGGCAGCCGGTGCGCCAAGCGGTGGAACGCCGCCAGGCCGAACAGCAGGCCCAGCACGGCGGAGCCGAGCGCCTCGAAGAACAACACGGTTCCCTCCCACACGGTCGGCCGGTGCTGACGGTCATATGCCGTCATACCCCTGACCTGCGGAACACAACCCTCCCCTATGGGCTGTTTGTGCGTTTCCCGTGAGCCGGCGCGCACCGGGCGCCGCTCGGAGAGAATCAGAGAGAACCAGAGAGAACCAGAGAGAACCAGCGAACCCGAGAGAACAGGGGAGGGGCCCGGCGGCAACCGCCGGGCCCCTCCCCTGTTCTTCCGCCTTAGCGCCTACAGCGCGCCGAAGCCCACCTTGCGCGGGGCCGGCTCGCCGAGCTCGACGTACGCGAGACGCTCGGCCGGGACCAGCACCTTGCGGCCGTGCTCGTCCACGAGGGACAGCAGCTGCGACTTGCCGGCCAGCGCCTCGGCCACCGCCCGCTCGACCTCCTCGGCGCTCTGACCGCTCTCCAGAACGATCTCGCGGGGCGCGTGCTGCACGCCGATCTTGACCTCCACGGCTATGTCCCTCCGACGGTCAGTGAAGTGCGCGACCTTCCGCGCCGTACCCAGCACACATTAGCCCGGTGAGGGGACGAACACGCTCCGCCGGGGCACGCCAGGAGCGAACAGCGCGCGGGAGAACGGCCGGAACCGGCCGCCGGCGCCCCGCCGTGCGGACGGCGGCGGCGCTCAGTGCTGCTGGTCGCTGCCGTGCATCGGGAAGCCCGCGATGCCGCGCCACGCCAGCGACGTCAGCAACTGCACCGCCTGGTCCCGGGGGACGCTGCGGTCGCTGTGCAGCCAGGAGCGGGCGACGACCTGGGCGAGCCCGCCGAGACCGGAGGCGAGCAGCATCGACTCCGCGCGGGAGAGCCCGGTGTCCTCGGCGATGACCTCGCAGATCGCCTCGGCGCACTCGTTGGTGACCTTGTCGACGCGCTCGCGCACCAGGGGCTCGTTCGTCAGGTCCGACTCGAACACCAGCCGGAAGGCGCCGCCGTCGTCCTCGACGTACGCGAAGTAGGCGTCCATCGTGGCCCGGACGCGCTGCTTGTTGTCGGTGGTCGACGCGAGCGCGCTGCGCACGGACTGGATGAGCGACTCGCAGTGCTGGTCCAGCAGCGCGAGATAGAGGTCGAGCTTGCCGGGAAAGTGCTGGTAGAGCACCGGCTTGCTGACGCCGGCGCGCTCGGCGATGTCGTCCATCGCGGCCGAGTGGTAGCCCTGCGCCACGAAGACTTCCTGGGCGGCGCCCAGCAGCTGGTTCCGCCGGGCACGGCGCGGCAGGCGCGTGCCTCGCGGGCGTGCCGCCTCTGTCTGCTCGATGGCTGTCACGCCGCCTCCCGAAGTCGTCCCTTGTGCGGTGTGCGCCGCGCCGCCATCGTACTTTTCGGTAACCGTACTGTGCGCGGTGCGAGCACGAAATTTCACGGACCGGACGGTTCCGAAACGGCGCAGAACGTTTCACATGGTTCCAGGCCGGGCGCGGCCGCGTCCCCGTCCAGCCGCCCGTCGCGCCGCCCGTCCGGCCGTGGGCCGCCCGCGCCGCCGCACGGCGGGGGCGGGCCGCCGGTGCGCGAGGCACCGGCGGACGCCCGCGTCACCGGCGGCCGCTCCCGGCCGCCCGGAGTCTCACCGGTAGTCGTCCTCGTCGAGGGAGACCACCCGGGCCTGCTCGATGAGGTCGCCCTCGCTCCCGCGGGCCGGGTCCACCTCCGTCAGCGAGTCGTCCTCCTCCGGCGCGACGTCGGTCTTCTGTTCGGCGGCGTCGCCCTCCGGTGCCTCGACGTCGATCTCGGTGCCGTTCTCGGCGGCGGTCTCGTCCTCGAACGTGTCGGGATCGGTCGGGTCGAATGCCATTGCTGGGCTCCCTTCTGGTGGACGTCCCCGCGAGAAGCGGGGGCTGTGCGGGTGCCCTCTGTACGAGCGTAGGAGACACCCGATCCGGACGCCATGCCGTGCGGGGCCCGAAGAGGGGCCCTCGGCGGCGATGCAGAGCCTCTTTGTGACGGCGAACACATGAATCACTACGTGATCGTCTCGTAACATTGCCGCATGTCCTCGACCGAGCTGCCTCCCGTGCCGCCCGCCAACGTTCTTCCCCGGGTGGCGCCCGTCGCGGTCGAGGAGGGCGAACGGCTGCGTTCGGTCGAACTGCCGGGCATCACCCTCACGGTGCGCTCCCGGCCCCCCGCCCGCGAGGACCTGCCGCCCGCGCTCTACGTCCACGGACTCGGCGGCTCCTCGCAGAACTGGTCGGCGCTGATGGCCCTGCTGGACGACACCGTCGACGGCGAGGCGCTCGACCTGCCGGGCTTCGGCGACTCCCCGCCGCCGGACGACGGCAATTACTCGGTCACGGCGCACGCGCGCGCGGTGATCCGCCTCCTCGACGCCTCCGGCCGCGGACCGGTCCACCTCTTCGGCAACTCGCTGGGCGGCGCCGTCTCCACGCGCGTCGCCGCGCTCCGCCCCGACCTCGTGCGCACGCTCACCCTGGTCTCGCCCGCGCTGCCCGAACTGCGCGTGCAGCGCTCGGCCGTGCCGACCGGGCTGCTCGCCCTGCCGGGCGTGGCCGCGCTGTTCACCCGGCTCACCAGGGAGTGGACGGCCGAGCAGCGGGTCCGCGGCGTCATGGCCCTGTGCTACGGCGACCCCGATCGGGTGACGCCCGAGGGCTTCCGCACCGCGGTGAGCGAGATGGAACGGCGCTTGCGGCTGCCGTACTTCTGGGACGCGATGGCACGCTCGGCGCGCGGGATCGTGGACGCGTACACACTGGGCGGCCAGCACGGGCTGTGGCGCCAGGCCGAGCGGGTGCTCGCGCCGACGCTGCTGGTCTACGGCGGCCGGGACCAGCTCGTGGGCTACCGCATGGCGCGGCGGGCGGCGCGGGCGTTCCGCGACTCCCGGCTGCTCACCCTGCCGGACGCGGGCCACGTGGCGATGATGGAGTACCCCGAGACGGTCGCGACCGCGTTCCGCGAACTGCTGACGGACACCGGGCAGCGGAGGGAACCGGCACGGCGCGGTCCGTCATCTGGTAAGCCGGGGGAGTCGACGGAGCCCGGGGCGGAAGCCGCCGGACAGGGACATGAGGCAACCGATGCGGGGACTACCGGCATGAGCACGGGTATGGGGGGCTGAGGGGCCAGGTGGGACGGCACAGCCGCCGCGGACCCGCCCCCAAGGGCGACAGCGCGCAGACGACCGCAGGACGGGACGGACAGGACGGGCAGGGCGGCCGAGAGGGCCGGGACGGCCTGGACGGCCGGAATGTCCCGGGGGGCCGCAGCGACCAGGAGGGCCGGGAGGGCTCCGAAGGCCGGGACGGCCAGGAACGGCGAGGCCGCTGGAGCCGCCGAGAGGGCCGGGGGAGTCAGGACGGCGCCGAGGCGCCGGGTGCGGGCACCGCGGCGCGAGGCGTCCCGGACGGCACGCCGGCCCGGGGCGTCCCGCGCTTCCCGGGCGGCGGCGCCACGCCCGCCGGCGGTGCCCCGCGCCTTCCCGACGGCACGCCCGCCCACGGTTTTCCCCGTCTCCCCGACGGCACCCCCGCCCACGGCGTCCCGCGGGTGCCCGACGGCACGCCCGCGCGGGGGGTTCCGCAGGCTCGTGGGGTGTCCGACGGCACGCCCGCGCGTGAGGTGCCGCAGGCGCGTGGGGGGCATCCTGAGCAGCGGGAAGCCGGGGGCGGCTGGGGGCGGCTGGGCTCCCGGAGCGAGGACGCGGACGGCGGCGGGCGCGGTCGGCGCGGCTCCGCCGGCGGCGTCGGCACGGCCCCGTCCGCCGGCCCCGGTCTGCCCATCCCGAGGCAGCGGCAGGCGCCTCCGGGCGGCCCCCGGCAGGACTACCTCGACGCCTTCGACGAGGAGGACGACGTCTTCGCCCCCCGACCCGCCGGCGCCCCGCGGCGCCCGGCCGAGCCCGCCCCCGCCCCCACCGCCTCCGCCGTCCCGCCCGCCCGGAACGGCAGCGACCGCACCGCGGAGGGCGCCGCCGTTCCGGGCGCCGGCGACCCCGCCCGCGGCAAGGGCGTCGCCAAGGGCCGGACGTTCACCGGCATCGCGGCCGCCGCGGTCACCACCGTGCTCGCCGTCGTCGTCGCCGGACAGGTCACCGACGGCCACCCGGGCGCCGGGACGCCCGCGGCCTCGGGCGGTGCCGGCGACGCGCACGCCGCCGCGGCCCCGGACGGCAAGGCGCGCCCGGCGCCGTCCCCGCGCGCGGTGACGCTGACGTACGCCGAGAAGATGGACACCAGGTACCCGCTCAGTCCGGCGCTGAAGGGCTCGGGGAAGTTCGAGGCGGTGCCGGGCTTCGCCAAGGCGCCCGGCGAGGGACGCAAGTACACCTACCGCGTCGACGTCGAGCAGGGCCTCGGGCTGGACGGCGCGCTCTTCGCCGACGCCGTGCAGAAGACCCTCAACGACCGCCGCAGCTGGGCCCACGGCGGCGCCCGCACCTTCGAGCGGATCTCCTCCGGCGCGCCCGACTTCGTGATCACCCTGGCCAGTCCCGGCACCACCGCCGTCTGGTGCGCCAAGTCCGGACTGGACACCACCGAGGACAACGTCTCCTGCGACTCGGCTGCCACCGAGCGCGTGATGATCAACGCCTATCGATGGGCCCAGGGCTCCAAGACCTACGGCGACGCGATGTACGCCTACCGGCAGATGCTGATCAACCACGAGGTCGGCCACCGGCTCGGCCACGGCCATGTCAGCTGTCAGAAGAACGGCGCCCTGGCGCCCGTCATGCAGCAGCAGACGAAGTTCCTCGACCACGACGGAATCCACTGCCTGCCCAACCCCTGGCCCTATCCCGCGAGTTGACCGTCAACGTGTGGATCATGTTGACAATGCGCCGAATGGTCGTACATATTTCTGCGCATGTGGTCCCGTCATGCCGTCAACAGCGCCGCCATCCAGCTGGCGCTCTTCGGCGTGACCGCCCTCTGTGTGGCCGACATCCACTGTCGCTGACGCCCGCCCCCGGCGCGTGCGTCGCATCGCTTCCCCCTTCGCCGTGAACGGCCCCTCCGTGCTCGTGTCCTGAGCGCGGCGGCCGCGCGTCCACGGTCTCCCGACGACCCGCGCCGAGGCAGACGTCTGCTCACCTTCGTCTCACTCCTCGTCAATCTGTCTCGCGATCCGGGACACCCTCCGAGAGGTCGTCACTCCGATGCGTCAAACGTCCGTCAGAGCGCGCCGCGTGGCCGCGGCATCCGTCAGCCTGGTCGTGGCAGCGGGCGCCGCAGCCTGCGGCCCCAAGGACGGCGATGCCAAGAGCGGCGGCGGCGACGCGCGGCCCCACAAGGGCGGCACCCTCAGCGTCCTGAACGCCCAGCCGCAGGAGGACTTCGACCCGGCCCGCCTGTACACCTCCGGCGGCGGCAACGTCCCCTCGCTCGTCTTCCGCACCCTCACCACCCGCAACCGCGAGAACGGCGCCGCCGGAGCGAAGGTCGTGCCCGACCTCGCCACCGACACCGGACGCCCCAGCAAGGACGCGACCGTGTGGACGTACACCCTCAAGGAGGGCCTGAAGTACGAGGACGGCACGCCGATCACCTCCGCCGACGTCAAGTACGGCATCGAGCGTTCCTTCGCCCCCGAGCTCTCCGGCGGCGCGCCCTACCTGCGGGACTGGCTGGTCGGCGCCGCCGACTACCAGGGTCCCTACAAGGACAAGAAGGGCCTGGCCGCGATCGAGACGCCGGACAGCCGGACCCTCGTGTTCCACCTGAACAAGCCCGAGGGCGAGTTCCCGTTCCTGGCCACCCAGACGCAGTTCGCGCCGGTGCCCAAGAACAAGGACACCGGCACCAAGTACGAGGAGCACCCGGTCTCCTCCGGGCCGTACAAGGTCGTCAAGAACGAGAACGACGGCGAGCACCTTCTCCTGGAGCGCAACCCCAACTGGTCGGCCGCCACGGACGCCGAGCGCAAGGCCTATCCGGACCGGATCGACGTGCGCTCCGGCCTGGACTCCTCGGTGATCAACCAGCGGCTCTCCGCCTCCCAGGGCGCGGACGCCGCCGCCGTCACCACCGACACCAACCTCGGCCCGGCCGAACTCGCCAAGGTCAGTGGGGACAAGACGCTGGCCGCCCGCGTCGGCACCGGACACTTCGGCTACACGAACTACATCGCGTTCAACCCGAAGGTGAAGCCGTTCGACAACCCCGAGGTGCGCCAGGCGATCGCCTACGCCGTCGACCGCTCCTCGGTCGTGAACGCGGCGGGCGGCTCCGCGCTGGCCGAGCCCGCCACCACCTTCCTGCCGAACCAGAAGTCCTTCGGCTACACGCCCTACGACCCGTTCCCGGCGGGGGCGTCCGGCAACGCCGCCAAGGCGAGGGAACTGCTGGCGAAGGCCGGTCACAAGAACGGCCTCACCGTCACCCTGACCCACTCCAACAGCAAGGACTTCGAGACCAGCCCGGAGATCGCGACCGCGATCCAGGACGCGCTGAAGAAGGCCGGCATCACGGTCAAGCTCCAGGGTCTCGAGGACAACGACTACAAGTCCAAGATCCACGACGTGAAGAGCGAGCCGGGCTTCTTCCTCGCCCACTGGGGCGCCGACTGGCCCTCCGGCGGCCCGTTCCTGGCCCCGATCTTCGACGGCCGGCAGATCGTCAAGGACGGCGCCAACTTCAACACCGGCCTGCTGAACGACACGTCGGTCAACACCGAGATTGACGCGATCAACAAGTTGACCGATCTTGACGCCGCCGCCCGGCGGTGGGGCGCACTGGACAAGAAGATCGGCGAGCAGGCCCTGACCGTGCCGCTGTTCCACCCCGTCTACAAGCGCCTGTACGGCAAGGACGTCAAGAACATCGTGATCAGCGACTGGACCGGCGTGCTGGACATCTCCCAGGTCGCGGTGAAGTGACGCCGTGAGTGAGGTACTCGCCGCCTCCGGGGCCGCCGCGACGGACGTCTCCGTCCCGGCGGCCCCGGGGGCCCGCCCGTTCTGGCGGCGGCTGCGCGCGCAGCGCGCCGCCCTCGTCGCGGCGGCCGTCGTCGCCCTGCTCGTCCTGGTCGCGCTCGCCGCCCCCCTGCTCACCGCGCTGGAGGGCCAGGACCCGACCAGCTACCACCCCGACCTGATCGACTCCGCGCGCGGCGGGGTGCCCGTCGGCGCCTTCGGCGGCGCCGGCGCCGACCACTGGCTCGGCGTCGAACCGCAGACGGGACGCGACCTGTTCGCCCGGCTCGTCTACGGGGCGCGGGTCTCGCTGGGCGTGGCGCTCGCCGCGACCGTCGTGCAGATCGCCATCGGCGTCGCGGTCGGCGTCGGCGCCGCGCTCGGCAACCGCTGGATCGATCAACTGTTGAGCCGGATCACCGACATCATCGTCGCCCTGCCGCTGATGATCATGTCACTGGCGCTGCTCGCGATCGTGCCGCAGAGCTTCCCGCGCCCGGTCCTGGTCGCCCTCGTCATCGGCCTGATCGCCTGGGGCAACACCGCCAAGATCGTCCGCGCCCAGACGCTCACCCTCAAGGGACTGGACTACGTCGCCGCCGCCCGGCTCAGCGGCTGGGGCGCCTGGCGGATCACCCGCCGCGAACTGCTGCCCGGCCTTGCCGCGCCGGTCATCACCTACGCCGCGCTGCTCGTCCCCATCAACATCTCCACCGAGGCCGCGCTGTCCTTCCTCGGCGTCGGCGTGAAGCCGCCGACCCCGTCCTGGGGACAGATGCTCACCGCGGCCGACGTCTGGTACCAGGCCGCCCCGCAGTACCTGATGCTCCCCGCCGGCGCCCTGTTCGTGACGGTCGTCGCCCTCACCGTCCTCGGCGACGGCGTGCGCACCGCCCTCGACCCGCGCGCCGCCTCCCGCCTGCGCGTCGGCACCGGCCGCAAGCGGGAGGCCGGGGCCGACAAGGAGGACACCGCATGAGCGCCTTCAGCGGGCTCACCGGATTCGTGCTGCGCCGGGCCGTCGGCGCCCTCGCCACCCTCCTCGCCCTCTCCGTCATCGTCTACGTCGTCTTCTACGCCGCCCCCGGCGACGTCGCCCAGATCACCTGCGGCCCGCGCTGCTCGCCGGAACAGGTGCACCAGGTCGCCCAGCAACTGCGCCTGGACGACCCGCTCCACGTGCGCTACTGGCACTTCCTCCAAGGCATCGTCGCCGGCCATGACTACTCCACGGGCACCTCGGTGGAGCACTGCCCGGCGCCCTGCCTCGGCGTCTCCTACCAGAGCGGCCGGCAGGTGATGGACATCATCACGGCCAAGCTCCCGGTGAGCCTGTCCCTGGTCTCCGGCGCGATGGTGCTCTGGCTGGTCCTGGGCGTCGGCACCGGCGTGCTCTCCGCCTGGCGGCGCGGCCGGATCTCCGAGCGGGTGCTCACGGCCGTCACCCTGGCGGGCACGGCCACTCCCGTGTTCGTCATCGGCCTGGTCCTGATGATCGTCGTCTGCGGCGAGTTCCAGTGGCTGCCCTTCCCGCAGTACGTGAGCCTCACCGACGACCCCGAGCAGTGGGCGTGGAACCTGCTGCTGCCCTGGCTCTCGCTCGCCCTGATCGAGGCCGCCACGTTCGCCCGCCTGACCCGGGCCGCCATGCTGGAGACGCTCGCCGAGGACCACATCCGCACCTTCCGCGCCTACGGCGTCGGCGAGCGGTCGGTCGTCGGCCGGCACGCGCTGCGCGGCGCCCTCGCGCCCGTCATCGCCCTGAACGCCAACAACCTGGGCTCGGCGGTCGGCGGCGCGGTGCTCACCGAGACCCTCTTCGGCCTGCCCGGCATCGGCCAGGAGCTGGTGCACGCGGTCGATGTCGTCGACCTGCCGGTGGTCGTCGGCATGGTCCTGATCGTCGGCTTCTTCGTGGTCGTCGCCAACACCGTCGCGGACGTCCTGTTCGCGGTCGCCGACCGACGGGTGGTGCTCGCATGAGTGCGATCGACAGCGCGGGCGACGCCCGCACCGATCTGGTCGAAGTGACCGACCTGAGCGTGGAGTTCGGGCCGGTGCGGGCCGTGGACGGGCTCTCCTTCCGGCTCGGCCGGGGCGCGGCCCTCGCGCTGGTCGGCGAGTCCGGCTCGGGCAAGTCGACGGTCGCCGCGGCGCTGCTGGGCCTGCACCACGGCACCGGAGCACGGGTGCGCGGCTCGGTCACGGTGGCCGGGACCGACGTACAGCGGGCGTCCGGCGAGGAACTGCGGCGGCTGCGCGGCGCGCGGGCCGCCATGGTCTTCCAGGACCCGCTGTCCTCGCTCGACCCGTACTACGCCGTCGGCGACCAGATCGCCGAGGTGTACCGCGTGCACACGCGTGCGTCGCGCCGGGCGGCACGCGCGCGTGCCGTCCAGGTGCTGGAGCGGGTCGGCATCCCGGACGCGGCGCGACGCTCCCGCTCGCGCCCGCACGAGTTCAGCGGCGGCATGCGCCAGCGCGCCCTGATCGCCATGGCGCTGGCGTGCGAGCCCGACCTGCTGATCGCCGACGAGCCGACCACCGCGCTCGACGTGACCGTGCAGGCGCAGATCCTCGACCTGCTGCACACGCTGCGCGAGGAGAGCGGCATGGGCCTGCTGCTCGTCACCCACGACGTGGGCGTCGCCGCCGAGAGCGTGGACGAGGTGCTGGTCATGCGGGACGGCCGGGCGGTCGAGCACGGCCCGGTCGCCGCCGTCCTCCGGGCGCCCTCGGCGGCGTACACCCGGGAACTGCTGGGCGCCGTGCCGCGCGTGGACGCCCCCCGCGCGGTCACGGGGAAGGCCGCGGAGAAGGCCCCCGGGACCGGTGAGGTGGTTATGGCCGGTGAGGTGGTCCTGGAGGCGACGGGGCTGCGCCGCGAGTTCGGGCGCGGCGGCCGGGCGCTGACCGCCGTGGACGACGTGTCGCTGACCCTGCACCGGGGCGAGACCGTCGGCGTCGTGGGGGAGAGCGGCAGCGGCAAGACCACACTGGGCCGGATGCTCGTCGGGCTGCTGCAGCCGACGGCCGGCGAGGTCCGGTTCGAGGGCCGCGCCCGGCACGGGACGCACCCGGCCGTGCAGATGGTCTTCCAGGACCCCGTCTCCTCCCTCAACCCGCGCCGCGGCGTGGGCGAGTCGATCGCCGACCCGCTGCGGGCGCGCGGCGAGCGCGACGAGGGGCGCATCCGCCGGCGGGTGATCGAACTCCTGGAGCGCGTGGGGCTCGAAGGGGCGCACTACGACCGCTACCCGCACGAGTTCAGCGGCGGGCAGCGCCAGCGCGTGGGCATCGCGCGGGCGCTCGCGGCGGACCCCAGGGTGATCGTGTGCGACGAGCCCGTCTCCGCGCTCGACGTCACCACCCAGGCCCAGGTCGTCGCCCTGCTCGGCGAGTTGCAGCGGGAACTGGGGATCGCGCTCGTCTTCGTCGCCCACGACCTGGCCGTGGTGCGCCAGGTCAGCGACCGGGTCGCGGTGATGCACCGCGGCCGGATCGTCGAGGAGGGCCCGGCCGAGGAGGTCTACGGCGCGCCGCGCGACGCCTACACCAGGCAGCTGCTGGCCGCCGTTCCGGCGCTCGACCCCGAGGTCGCCGCCCGCCGCCGGGCCGCCCGCCGGGAGCCGGCCACGGCGTGAGGTCCAGCGGGGTGAGGGGTCGCGGGATGGGCCCGCGCGGTGTCGCCGGGTGGCGGCGCGAGCCGCTAGCGCGGTCAAACGCGACCCGCACGGGAAAGTCACGACCGTTCACCCCTTCTGGTGGCGCGATGGACAACCGTCCATCGCGCCACCGGCATGTCCGCATACCTTCGTCCCGCTGCGCGCCGCCGACACCGTTTCCGGCGGCCGTCCGCGCGGCCAGGGACGAAGGAGATCGGGGGTGCACGCGTGCGCATCGGACTGGTGACGGAGAGTGGCTATCCGTATGTGAGCGGTGACGCCGGACTCTGGTGCGAACGGCTCGTGCGCGGGCTCACCCAGCACGAGTTCGACCTCTACGCGCTCAGCCGCACCCGGCAGCAGGAGGACGAGGGCTGGCGTCCGCTGCCGCGGCACGTCGGCCGCGTCCGTACGGCGCCCCTGTGGACCGCGGGCGAGGAAGACCGCGCGGGCTACGGGCGCCGCGCGCGCCGGCGCTTCGCCGAGTGCTACGGCGAATTGGCGGCGGCCCTGACCGCCAGGAACGACGCCGACCTCGGCGACCCGGCCCGTCCGACCGGCCCGGACGCCGAGGCGGACCGTTTCGGCAGGGCGCTGTACGGACTGGCCGAACTCGCCCGCGATGAGGGCGGACTCGCGGGCGCCCTGCGCTCGGACACCGCCGTCCGCGCTCTCGAACGCGCCTGCCGCGCGCCCGGCGCACAGCGCGCCGCGCGCCAGGCGCGCGTGCCGGATCTCCTCGCCGTCGCCACCCGCCTGGAACGCGCCCTGCGCCCCCTCTCGCTCGACTGGCACGAGGAGGACGGCCTCGGCGCCGCCGACCTGTGCCACACGACGGTCGGCGGCACCGCCGCACTGCCCGGCCTCCTCGCCCGCCACTTCTGCGACGTCCCCCTCCTGGTCACCGAGTACGGCGTGCCGCTGCGCTCGCACTACCTGGCCTCCCGCGCCACCGGCGCCGCACCCGCCGTACGGGCACTGCTCGCCGCCTTCCACGGCGCCCTCGCCGCCGAGGTCTACCAGCGCGCCGCCCTGGTCACCCACGGCAACGCCCACGCCCGGCGCTGGCAGGAGCGCTGCGGCGCGGACCGCGCCCGGCTGCGCACCGTCCACCCCGGCATGGACGCCGCCCCCTTCACCGAGGTCGGCGAGGCCCCGCAGGCCGCCGCCCCGGACACGCTGGTGTGGGTGGGCCGCGTCGAGCCCGCCAAGGACCTGGTCTCCCTGCTGCACGCCTTCGCCCGGGTGCACACCGCACGGCCCGGGGCGCGGCTGCGGATCGTGGGCTCGGCGAGCGGTCCCGACGGCGCCGCCTACCTCGCCCACTGCAAGGCGGTGGCCGCCCAGCTCTTCCCGGACGAGGCCGCGGGCCCGCACACCGCCGGGGAGAACCCGGTCTCCTTCGAGGAGACCGGCGGCCCCGAGGCGCCCACCCCCGCCGACGCCTACGCGGCGGCCTCCGTGATCGTCCTGTCGAGCGTCGTGGAGGGTTTCCCGCTCGGCCTGGTCGAGGCCATGCTCTGCGGACGGGCGACCGTCTCCACGGACGTGGGCGCCGTCGTCGAGGTCGTCGGCGGCACCGGCCTCGTCGTCCCGCCGCGCAATCCGCAGGCGCTCGCGGAGGCGTGCGCGACGCTGCTGGGCGACCCCGAGCGCCGTGCGCGCCTGGGAGCCGCCGCCCGCGCCCGCGCGCTCGAACTGTTCACCGTCGAGCAGAACACCGCCGCCTTCCACGGCCTCTACCTCGAAATCGTCGCGCGGAGCCCGGTCCGGCGCGTCGTCCTGGACCGCGCGGGCGAACCGCTCCCGTTCGCGGCCCCGGCCGAGGCCCATGTCGCCGGCCGCTGGACCGGCCCGCCCGCCGCCGCGACCCCGCGCACGGCGCGCGGCGGCCCCGCGTGGGCGGCGACCTCGCTCACCCGCTCCGCGGGTTCGGAGGCCGCCCGATGACCGCCCCCGAGCAGCGGCGGCAGCCACTCGCCCCCGGCCTCGACCTCGGCCCCGGCCTCACCCCCGCCCCTGCCTCCGGCCTCGGCCCCGTCCTCGACCGCGCGCCGTCCCCCGCGCCCGCCGTGCCGCCCGCGCCCGGCACCGCCTCCCCGCGCGGCGGCGCCGACCCGGTCAAGGTGCTGATGCGCCGTCACCGTGACCTGTGCGCGCACGCGGTCGACCCGCTGGAGATCGCCGCCGGCCTGGAGGCGCACGGGGTCACCGACCGCACCGCCGCGCGCTTCCGCCACCGCGACGTCTTCTCCCTCGCCGAGGAGATGTACGCCCGCGTCGCACGCGACGCCGAGCCGGTCCCGTACCCGAGGCGCGCGGACCAACCCCGCGCCGGGATCGGGCCGTTCCTGCTCGCCCCGCTGCCCGGCGCCCTGTGCGCGGCGGGCCTCGCCGGACTGCGGCTGACCGACGGCCGCGCGCGCCTGGCGGTGGCCGCGGCCGCGGTCCTCGCCGTCGCCCTGGCCGTACGCGCCGTGCTCCGCCGAGGCCCCCTGGCCACCGGCCGAGGCCGGCCGCCCGGCGACCGCGCTCCCGGCACCCGCGCCTGGACGTGCTGGCTCCTCGGCTACGCCGTGCTCGGCGACGGCCTGCTCGACGCGGCCGTCGGCGGCGGCCCCGACGGACTGCCCGACGGCACCGCCACCGGCCCCTGGCCCCTGGCCGCCGCGCCCGTGCTGGCGCTCGCCCTCGGCTGCGTTCCGGCGCTCTGCGCCGCCCACCTCTTCGCCGTGCGCGCCCGGCGGCGGCTGACGACCAGCCGCGGCCTGGACGAGTTCGCCGCCTCCGCACGGCCGCTGCTGCTGGGCCTGTTCGCCCTGTTCCTGGGCGCGCTGGCCGCGCTGCTCGCCGGGTGCGGCGCGGTCCTGCGCGAGCCCGCCGACCAGGCGCAGGTCCTCTCCCTGGGCGCCCTGCTGCTGCTCGCCCGCCTCCTCACCGTGCACGGTTTCCCCCACGTCCCGGCCGTCGCCCTCGGCACCGCCGCCCTGGCCGAGGCGGCCGCCCAGGCGAGCGTCTTCGCCGGCCGCCTCCCGGGCTGCGACGCGCTCGCGGTCCCGGTCGACACCGTGGTCGCCGCCTGGGGTCCGGGCGGGGTGCCCGCGCTGGTCTGCTCGGCGGCGGCCCTGGCCCTGCTGGCCCACGCGACCCACAACCTGAGCCGCGCCTCCGCACACGCCGGTACGGAGCCCCAGCCATGACACCCACCCAGCCACCCACCGCCCCCACAGTCGTCCACGTCCCGCACTCCGGCCCGGGCCTGGGCGTACGCCGGTGCGCAGGGCCGACAGTGAGGCGCACCCGGCCGACGGCCGCGCTCGCGGCGAGCGCCCCCGCAGGCGACCGCGTCCCGTACTCCGCTCCGGGCCTGGGCTTACGCCGGTGCGCAGGGCCGACGTTGAGGCGCGTCCAGTCGACCGCCGGACCCGCGACCCGCGCCCCCGCCGACGCCCACGTCCCGCACCCTGACCCATGCCCCGGCGCACGCCGGAACGCACGCCGGGGCGCAGGGGCGGCCGTACGGCGTGCCCGGCCGCCCACCGTCCCCGCGACCCGCGCCCCCGCAAACACCCGCGCCCCGCACCCCAGGTCGCGTCCGGCCGTGGCGCGCGTTCGGCCGGACGCCACCGGCGCCCGTGTGCCCGCCCCCGCAGACACCCGCGACCGCACCGGACCGGAGTCGCCGACGCGGCCGGTCCGGCGCGCGTCGTCGGCGACCGGCCGTACCGCCGGAGCCGATCGCACCACCCTTTTCGAAGGAGAACACCAGATGACCACCGCCCGATCCGGAGCGTCCGGAGCATCCGGGGCCACCGGAGCGCACATCCCGGGAGCCGCCCGATGAGGGTTCTGCTGATCGGAGCCAACGGATACCTCGGCCGGTTCGTCGCCGACCGCCTGCTCGCCGACCCGGCCGTCCAGCTCACCGCCCTCGGCCGCGGCGACGACGCCGACGTTCGCTTCGACCTCGCCACCGGCAGCCCGGGCGCGCTCACCCGCTTCCTGGACGCCGTCCACCCCGGCGTCGTCGTCAACTGCGCGGGCGCCACCCGCGGCGGCGCGCGCGAACTCACCCGGCACAACACCGTCGCCGTCGCCACCGTCTGCGAGGCCCTGCGCCGCAGCGGCTGCGGCGCCCGCCTGGTGCAGATCGGCTGCGGCGCGGAGTACGGGCCCAGCCAGCCCGGCTCCTCCACCGCCGAGGACGCCGTGCCCCGCCCCGGCGGCCCGTACGGCGTCAGCAAGCTCGCCGCCACCGAACTCGTCCTCGGCTCCGGCCTCGACGCCGTCGTCCTGCGGGTCTTCTCGCCCGCCGGGCCCGGCACCCCGGCCGGCTCCCCGCTCGGCCGGCTCGCCGAGGCCATGCGCCGCGCCATGCAGTCCGGCGACAGCGACCTCAAGCTCGGCGGTCTCGGCGTCCAGCGGGACTTCGTCGACGTACGCGACGTGGCGCGCGCCGTGCACGCCGCCTCGCTGTCGGCCGCCCAGGGCGTCATCAACATCGGCTCCGGCCGCGCCGTCCGGCTGCGCGAGGCCGCCTCCGTCCTGGCCCGCGTGGCCGGCTACGGCGGCACCCTGCTCGAACTCGACGCCCCGCCCGGCGGCCACCTCAGAGGCGGCATCGGCCACCCCCGCTCCGACCCGGACCACCCCTCCCCGATGGCGTACCCGTACCCCGACGGCTGCGGCAGCTGGCAGCAGGCCGACGTGCGCACCGCCCGCGACCGGCTCGGCTGGCGGCCGCGGATCAGCCTGGAGGAGTCGCTCGCCGACATCTGGATGGAGGCGGCATGCCGCATCTGACCGGCACGGCGACCGACGGCACGGCGACCGGCGGTCCGGCCACCGACGCTCCGGCCATCGGACTGCGCACCGGCCTCGGCGCGCCCGGCTGCGCCCACCCGCTGCTGGCCTCCGCCGAGTGGAACTCGCTGGCCCGGACCGGCGCCCCGCTGGACTGGGTCGTCCTCGACGTGGCGCACGGCGGTCCCGGCGTCCGGCCCGACCCGCACTGCCTGGACGCCGCCGGGCGGCTGCGCAACGCGGGCGTGCGGGTCCTCGGCCACCTCGACGCCGGCCACGGCGCCCGCTCCCGCGTCGAACTGGTCGCCGACGCGCACCGCTACCTGGAGTGGTATCAGGTCGACGGCTTCCTCCTGGAGCACTGTCCCGCCGACCGCGCGTCCCTGCCCGAGGTCCGCCGCACGGTCACCGCGCTGCGCGCGCTGCACGGCGAGGCCCACGTCGTCCTCGGCCACGGCACCCATCCGTACCCCGGATACGCCGAGAACGCCGACCAGTTGGTGACCTTCAACGGTCCCTGGCACCGCTACCGCTGGTCGCAGGCGGCCGAGTGGACCGCCGAGTATCCGCCCGAGCGCTTCTGCCACTTGGTGCACGGCGTGCCGCGCGGCCATCTCGACGAGGCGCTGCGCATCGCCCGCTGGCAGGGGGCGGCGACGATCTGGTTCACCGACCGCACGGACCGCGGCCGGCACGCCCGTCCCTGGGAGGGGCTGCCCGGCTACTGGGACGACATCGTCTCGCGTACCGGAACAGGTGTCTCGGAATGAAGAAAGGCGTGGCAGTGTTACGGAGAGAACAACTGTAGTGATTGACCGACCAACGGAGTCCCCGTGTCGTTGCCACCCCTGGTCGAGCCGGCTGCCGAGCTCACCGTAGACGAGGTTCGCAGGTACTCCCGCCACCTGATCATCCCGGATGTCGGGATGGACGGGCAGAAGCGGCTGAAGAACGCGAAGGTGCTCTGTGTGGGCGCCGGCGGCCTGGGCTCGCCGGCGCTGATGTACCTGGCGGCGGCGGGCGTGGGCACGCTCGGCATCGTGGAGTTCGACGAGGTCGACGAGTCGAACCTGCAGCGCCAGATCATCCACAGCCAGTCCGACATCGGCCGCTCCAAGGCCGAGTCCGCGCGGGACAGCGTCCAGGGCATCAATCCGTACGTGAACGTGATCCTCCACGAAGAGCGGCTCGAAGCCGAGAACGTGATGGACATCTTCAGCCAGTACGACCTGATCGTCGACGGCACGGACAACTTCGCGACCCGTTACCTGGTCAACGACGCGTGCGTGCTGCTGAACAAGCCGTATGTGTGGGGCTCCATCTACCGCTTCGACGGCCAGGCGTCGGTCTTCTGGTCCGAGCACGGCCCCTGCTACCGCTGCCTCTACCCGGAGCCCCCGCCCCCCGGCATGGTTCCCTCCTGCGCCGAGGGCGGCGTCCTGGGCGTGCTGTGCGCGTCCATCGGCTCCATCCAGGTCAACGAGGCCATCAAGCTCCTCGCGGGCATCGGCGAGCCGCTGGTCGGCCGTCTGATGATCTACGACGCCCTGGAGATGCAGTACCGCCAGGTCAAGGTCCGCAAGGACCCCGACTGCGCGGTCTGCGGCCAGAACCCGACCGTCACCGAACTCATCGACTACGAGGCCTTCTGCGGCGTCGTCTCCGAGGAGGCCCAGGCGGCGGCGGCCGACTCCACGATCACTCCCAAGCAGCTCAAGGAGTGGATCGACGACGGCGAGAACATCGAACTGATCGACGTCCGCGAGCCGAACGAGTTCGAGATCGTCGCCATCCCGGGCGCCCGCCTGATCCCGAAGAACGAGTTCCTCATGGGCAACGCCCTGGAGGGCCTCCCGCAGGACAAGAAGATCGTCCTGAACTGCAAGACGGGTGTCCGCAGTGCGGAAGTCCTCGCCGTCCTGAAGTCCGCGGGCTTCTCCGACGCCGTCCACGTCGGCGGCGGCGTCATCGGCTGGGTCAACCAGATCGAACCCCACAAGCCGGTGTACTGAGCCTGTCGCCCGGTTCACCCGGGTTTCTCTCGCGGCGGGCGGGGGCGGGGGCGGGGGCGGGAGAGGTCAGGAGCAGACCGTTCCCGGGGCCGGCAGTCTGCCGTCGAGCAGGTAGCCGTTGACCGCGTTCTGGACGCACTTGTTCTTGCTGTCGTAGGCGCCGTGGCCTTGGCCCTTGTAGGTCAGTTCGACGGCGACGCCCTTGCCGAGCGCGTCCACCATCTTCTTCGCGCCCTCGTACGGGGTGGCCGGGTCGCCCGTGTTGCCCACGACGAGGACCGGCGCCGAGCCGGGCGCGCTCACGTCGGGGTGGTCGGCCGCGCCCTTGACCGGCCAGTCGGTGCAGCTCAGCATGGACCAGGCCAGGAAGTCCCCGAACAGCGGCGAGGCCGCCCGGAACGCGGGCAGCTTCTTCTGGACGTACGCCGCGTCGTACCGCTGCTTCTCGTCGGCGCAGTTGACGGCGACGTTCGCCGCCGCGAGGTTGCTGTACTCGCCGTTCTGGTCGCGGCCGTTCATCGCGTCGGACAGCAGCATCAGGATCCGGCCGTCGCCCTCGTAGGCGTCCTCCAGGCCCTCGGTGAGGGGCTGCCACAGTTCCTTGGAGTAGAGGGCCTGGGCGATGCCGTTGGTCGCCGCGGTCTGGGTCAGGCGGCGCGGGAAGATGCCCTGGATCGGGTGGGCGTCGAGCTTCTTGAGCAGCGCGGCGATCCGGTTCTTCACGTCCTGCGCCGAGTCGCCGACGGGACAGTCGGCGACCTGCGACACACAGTTCCGCGCGAAGTTGTCCATGGCCAGCTGGAAGCCCTTGGCCTGGCCGAGCGAGCTCTGCTCGGGGTCCTGGGTGGGGTCGACGACCCCGTCGAGGACGGCGCGGCCGACCTTGTGCGGGAACAGGTGGGCGTACACGCCGCCCAGTTCGGTGCCGTAGGAGATGCCGAAGTAGTGCAGCTTCTCGTCGCCGAGGACCTGGCGCATGAGGTCCATGTCGCGGGCCGCGTCGGTGGTGCGCACGTACGGGAGGACCTTGCCGGAGTTCTTCTCGCAGGCCGCGTTGAACCGAGCGGTGTTCTTCAGGTACGTGGCCCGCTCGGCGGCGTCGTCGGGGGTCGCGTCCTGCTGGAAGTACTGGTCCAGCTGGCTGTCGCTCTCGCACACCACGGGCGTGCTGCGGCCCACCCCGCGCGGGTCGAAGCTGACCAGGTCGTAGCGGGTGCGCAGCTTGGCGTAGTCCGGGGCGAAGGAGGGCAGGGTGCTCACGCCCGAGCCGCCGGGGCCGCCGAAGTTGTAGATCAGCGAGCCGATGCGCTTGCCCGGTCCGCTCGCCTTCGCCCGGATCAGCGCGATGCCGATCGTCTCGCCGTTCGGCTTGGCCCAGTTCAGGGGCGCCCGCATCGTGGCGCACTGCCAGGCGCCGCCGCCCGGCGGCGGGGACGGTGCCGTGCCGCCGCCCTCGGCCGCGGAGGGCGGCGGGCAGTCCTTCCAGGCCGGCGTCTGCCCCGACGGGGCCCCGCCGCCCGGGCCGGTGTCGTCGCCGCACCCCGCCAGCAGGGCGGCCAGCAGGACGGCGGTCGAGGTCAGGGCGGCGGCGCGCAGCCCGCGGGGGTTCGGCATGCCCCCATCCTCACGCCGCGGGCGGCCGCCCGCGCGGGACGCGGGCCGTCCGGGCTACGCGGCTACCGGGAGCCCTTACGGCCGCGGCCACAGGGGTCCCGTACGGCTGCGGCCACCGGGGTCCTGTACGGCTGCGGCGACAGGGACCCTCTGCGGCTGCGGCTACAGGGATCCCTTGCGGCTGAGGTGGTTGAAGGCCAGCCAGCCCGGCAGCACCGGCAGCCACAGGGTCAGCAGCCGGAACATCAGCACCGCGGGCGCGGCCACCTCCTTGGGCAGCCCCACGGCGATCAGACCGACCGTCAGCGTCGCCTCGACCGCGCCCACGCCGCCCGGGGTCGGCGCGGCGGAGCCGAGCGCGTTGCCGGCCAGGAAGACGACCGCGACGCTGGCGATGCTCAGCGAGGTCGACTCGTCGCCGAACGCCCGGATCGAGGCGTCCAGACACATCACGAAGCAGGCCGTCAGCAGCAGCATGCCGCCGATGCCGGTGATCAGCTTCTGCGGCCGCTGGAGCACGTCCAGCATGCGCGGCACGACGCCCGCGAACAGCGACCGTACGCGCGTGACGACGAACTTCCGCAGGAACGGCACCGAGGTGACCACCAGCACCAGCACCGCGACCGTCAGCAGACCCGCGATGACCGTCCGGGACGGCGAGAGCGACGGCGTCTTCTCGGTGCCGGTCAGATAGCCGAACGACAGCAGCATCAGGATGTGGCAGCCGAGCCCGAACAACTGCGACGCGCCGACGCTGGCCACCGCGAGCCCGGGGCGTACGCCGGCGCGCTGGAGGAAGCGCGTGTTCAGGGCCACGCCGCCGACCGCCGCCGGCGCGACGATCTTCACGAACGATCCGGCGACCTGCGCCGCCACGGTCCGCACGAAGGGCACCCGCTCCGGTACGAACCCGAGCAGCGCCATCGCGGCGGCCACGTAGCTGAGCGCCGAGAACAGCACCGCCGCGATCAGCCAGCCCCACTGGGCGTGCACGAAGAGCGTGCCGAACTGGAGGTGCGTGAGCTGGGTCAGCAGGTAGTACGCGCCGATGGCGCCCGCGATGAAACTGATCAGGGTGCGCGGCCGCACCCGCTCCAGCCGGGCCGGCTCGACCGGCGCCTGCGGCCTGATCCGCAGCACCTGGTGCCGGATCTGCGTCAGCAGATCCTCCTCGCGGGCCTCCTCTATGGCCTCGTCGATGGCCCGCTTCTCGGCCCGCGCCTCGGCCCGCTCCGCCTTCTTGGCGCCCTTGTCGCGCTTGTCGGTCCGCTCCGTGCGTTCGGTCCGTTCGGTGCGTTCAAGTCGTTCGGTGCGTTCGAGTCGTTCGGTTCGCTCGGCTTTTTCGGCTTCTTCCGCCCTTGCGGCCGTCGTTTCGGCCTGGTCGGTCCCGTCCGGCCGGCCGGGTTCGTCGGCCGCGGGCTGTCCGGCGCCGTCCTTCTCGGCCTGCTCCAGCCGGGCCTGCTTGGCCTGCCGGGACGCCTCCAGGACCGCCTCGCGCTCCCGCTGCGCCCGCTCCCGCGCCAGCCTGCGCAGCGTGGCGCGGGTGCCGCGGGTCAGCGCGATGGGCTGGAGCATCGGCAGGCAGTCGGCGACCGCGTCGGGGCCCAGCACGCCGACCGCGGAGGCCACCGCGCGCTCGGCGCCCACCCGCAGGCCGAGCGTCGTCACCAGCTGTGCCACGTCCATGCGCAGCAGCAGATCGCCGGCCGCGATCTCACCGCCGCGCAGATCGGTGAGGACCACCCTGCCGGAACGATCCACCACGATCGCGTCACCCGCGAGCCTGCGGTGCGCGATGCGCCGCGACTGGAGCGCCCGCACCTGCTGCCAGGTGTGGTGCAGCAACGCGTCGGTGATCTCCTCGTCGGCCAGCGAGTCCAGGGTGCGCCCGCCGGTGTGCTCGTAGACCAGCATCACGGCGTCGGGGCCCAGCTCGGAGGTCGCGATCAGCTTGGGCGCGTTGGCGCCGGCCGCGATCGCCGCGTACGCGAGCAGCGCCTCCTGCTCCAGGGCCTGGCGCAGCGACTGGAGGCTGCTGCGGGTGGCGAAGCCGCGCAGGGTGAGGTTGCGCCACACCCGGTAGAAGAAGCCCTGCGCCTGCTGCTCGCGGTCGACGACCGTGACGTCCAGCGGCGGGCCGTCCTCCAGGGTGACGAAGTAGCGCCGGCCCCGGTCGCCGTTCTCCGCCGCGGTCTCCGCCAGCTCCTCGCGGGCCGCGCTGACGGGGTGGAAGCCCACGGTGCGCAGGCCCGCCATGAGGGTCCGTCCGGTGGGCCGTACGTTCGGCGAGCCGACCGCGTACAGGGTGCCGTAGGCGATGGTCCAGCCGATCAGCACCGTCAGGATGATCGAGAACGGTGTCGTGTAGCCGGTGACCAGCATCGAGAAGGCGTCCAGCAGCAGCACGATCAGCAGCACCGAGCGCCAGCGCGGTCTGCGGGACATGCCGACCGCGGTCATGTAGGCGATGACCGGGGCGAGATAGCCGTGCACCGGGTCGGTCAGCGCGTGCAGGTCGCCGGGGGAGGGCTGGGTGAGCGCCTCCTGGATCGAGTGCGGGGCGGCCTTGGCCACCCACAGGTCGGTGGCGAGCGTCACCCCGTGCGCGAGGACCGCCGCGAGGACGCCGTCGGCGATGCGCAGCCCGTCGCGTTTGATCAGGCGTTCGATCGCGAAGGCGACCGGCACCAGCAGGATCGCGATGCTGGACACCAGGCCGGCGATCTTGATGAGCAGGTCGGGCGCCTGTCCGGTGCCCTTGTTGATGTCCTGTTCGAGGCCCGAGGTGGTGCCGTGCGCGAACGCGGCGATCGCCAGGAGGATCACGATCGCGAGCACGCCCACCAGGAGCCGCATCAGGTCCGAGGGCCGGTGCACGCGCGCGGGGAGCAGCGGTTCGTCGCCCTCCACCTCGTCGATGTGGGTCACCTCCGCGCCGCCCGGCTGCTCCGGCCGCCGCCCCGAGGCCGCCCGCTCGTCGGCCGAACGGCCCTGGTCCTCGGCCGGGCGGTCGTCGCGCTCCTCGGCCGAACGTTCCTGGTCATCGGCCGAACGGCCCTGGTCCGTCATACGATCCTGGTCCGCCGTACGATCCTGGTCCGCGCCGCCGGCGCCCGGGTCCGGGCGCGACGAGACCCCAGAGGTGCCCTCCGCGCCGTCGGGGTGCACACCCTGCTGCTTCATGCTCTCTTCTTGGTCTCGTATCACCGGTCACCGCCCGCACGATGGTGGCATGCCCCACCGACACACGGGGGCATCAGGGTGCGGGTGCGGGGTCCGCCAGTCTGCCGGAAGCACGGCGCGGCGGCGAGGGGCACATCCCGTCCGGGGCCCGCGCGCTGTCGGTGCGGTACGGCAGGATGGGGCGGATGAGCGAAGTGAGCGCGGGGGGCGACGGCGGCGCGGGGCCGGCCGAGGCGCTGCCCGAGTACGCCGAGCGGGTCCTGGAGGTCGCCGAGCTGGTCCCGCCGGGCCGCGTCATGACCTACGGCGACGTCGCCGAATGGCTGGAGGCGGGCGGACCGCGCCAGGTCGGCCGGGTGATGGCGCTGTACGGCGGAGCCGTGCCCTGGTGGCGGGTGGTACGCGCCGACGGGAAGCTCCTCCCGGGCCACGAACTGCGCGCCCTGGACCACTACCGCGCCGAGGGCACGCCCCTGAAGGAGGCGAGCAGGGCGGCCGAGGGCCATCTGCCCCGGCTCGACATGGGGCGGGCGCGCTGGGACGGCGGCAGCGGGGGACGTGCGCAGGGTCACACCTGACAGCTTCCGCCATCCGGCGGCCCCGGGGGGGGAGCCCGTGGCCCGTACGGGCGAATCCGGGGACGTTCCCGAGATGCCGTACGTTCGGAGGGGACCTCCGTCCGGACGGGGGCCTTCGGACGGAACCTCTTCTCCAAAGGAACATCCGTAGGAACATCCGTTCGGAGAGGGCCTCCGCGACCCCGGCGCCCGGCGCCGACGCTGAACAGACCCCCGCACCCCACCAGGACCGGCGAACCACGTGAGCACCTCCCCCAGCACCAGGCCCCTGCCGCACCTCCAGGTACGGCAGGGCGACCATGGCGCCTACCGGCTGGTGCGCACCCCTCCGGCGGCGCCGGACCCCCCGCGCCTCGACCCCGTCCAGCAGGCCGTCGTCGGCCACGAGACCGGGCCCCTGCTCGTCCTCGCCGGTCCGGGCACCGGCAAGACCACCACCCTGGTCGAGTCCGTCGCCCGCCGTGTCGCCCGCGGCCAGGACCCCGAACGGCTCCTGGTGCTGACGTTCAGCCGCAAGGCCGCCGTCGAACTGCGCGACCGCATGGCGCTGCGCACCGGAGCGGCGCACGCGCCCCGCGCGACCACCTTCCACTCGTTCTGCTACGCCCTGGTCCGCGCCCACCAGGACAGCGGCCTGTTCGTGGAGCCGCTGCGGCTGCTGTCCGGCCCCGAGCAGGACGTCACCGTCCGCGACCTGCTGGCGGGCCAGGCCGACCTGGAGCGGCTGGGGCTCGCGCACGTGCGCTGGCCGGACGAGCTGCGCGCCTGCCTGACCACCCGGGGCTTCGCCGACGAGGTCCGCGCGGTCCTCGCCCGCAGCCGCGAACTGGGCCTCGGACCGGGCGCCCTGGCCGCCTTCGCGCGCCGCATCGGCCGCCCCGACTGGCAGGCCGCGGCCGTCTTCCTCGCCGAGTACCTCGACGTCCTCGACCTCCAGGGCGTGCTCGACTACGCCGAACTCGTCCACCGCGCGGTGCTCCTCGCCCGCCGCCCCGAGGTCGCCGACCGCCTTGCCGCGCGGTACGACGCGGTCTACGTCGACGAGTACCAGGACACCGACCCGGCGCAGGTACGGCTGCTGCGCGCGCTGGCCGGGGGCGGCCGCACCCTGCTCGCCTTCGGCGACCCCGACCAGTCGATCTACGCCTTCCGGGGCGCCGACGTCAACGGCATCCTGCAGTTCCCGCAGACCTTCCCGCGCGTGGACGGCGCCCCCGCGCCCGTCGCGGTGCTGGGCACCTCGCGCCGCTCCGGGGCCACGCTGCTGAACGCGACCCGGGAGCTGACCCGGCGCATGCCGCTCACCCGCCTCCCGGCGGACAAGGTCCGCGCCCACCGCGAACTGGTCGCCGAGCGGGACGGCGGCCGCGTCGAGGTGCACACGTACCCGACGCCGGGCGCCGAGGTGGACAACGTCGCCGACATCCTGCGCCGCGCCCACCTGGAGGACGGCGTCCCGTGGGGCGAGATGGCCGTCCTGGTGCGTGCCGGCGCCCGCACGATACCCACCCTGAGGCGCGCCCTGACGGCGGCCGGCGTCCCCCTGGACGTCGACGGCGACGACCTGCCCCTGCGGCACGAACCGGCGGTGGCCCCGCTGCTGACGGCCCTGCGCGCGGTGGCGACGGCGGAGGCGGCGGCCCACCGCTCCGAGCCGACGGGCCCGGGACCGACACCCGAGGCGGCCGAGCCCGGGGCGGCCGAGTCGGCGGACTCCGATCCGGTGGACTCCGAGCCGGTGGTATCCGATCCGGTGGACTCCCAGCCAGCGGTCTCCGAGCCGGCGGAGTCCGCCCCGGTGCGGGACTCGCAAGAGCCCCCCGCCCCCTGCTGGCTCGACACCGAGACCGCCCTCACCCTCCTCGCCTCCCCCCTCGCCGGCATGGACACCGCCGACCTGCGCCGCCTCGGCCGCGCCCTGCGCGAGGAGGAGCGGGCCGCGGGCAACCCCGTACCGCCCCCCTCCGACGCGCTGCTCGCCCGCGCGCTGGCCGAACCGGAGCGCCTGGTGGCGCACGACCCGGCGTACGCGCGGGGCGCCCAGCGTTTGGGCGCGCTCCTCAGGAAGGCCAGGGAGCGCCTGGCGGGCGGCGGCACCGCCGAGGAGGCGCTGTGGGACCTGTGGGAGGGCACGCCGTGGCCCGGCCGTCTGGAGCGGGCGGCGCGCCGCGGCGGCGCGGCCGGCCGCAACGCCGACCGGGACCTGGACGCCGTGTGCGCGCTGTTCGCGACCGCGGGCCGGGCCGAGGAGCGCACCGGCGGCCGGGGCGCGCTGAACTTCCTGGAGGAGATCGAGGCCCAGGACATCGCCGCCGACACGCTCACCCGGCGCGCCGTACGCCCCGACGCGGTGCGCCTGATGACCGCGCACCGCTCCAAGGGCCTCCAGTGGCGGCTGGTCGTCGTCGCGGGCGTCCAAGAGGGCCTGTGGCCGGACCTGCGCCGCCGCGGCTCCCTGCTGGAGGCCGACCGCATCGGCCGCGACGGACTCGCCGAACCGCTCACCCCGGGCGCGCTGCTGGCCGAGGAGCGCCGGCTGTTCTACGTGGCCGCCACCCGCGCGCGCGAACGGCTGGTCGTCACCGCGGTGAAGACCCCCGCCGAGGACGGCGACCAGCCCTCCCGCTTCCTGGCCGAACTCGGCGTCGAGCCCCAGGACGTCACCGGCCGCCCCCGCCGCCCGCTGTCCGTGGCGGCGCTCGTCGCCGAGCTGCGCGCCACGACCGTCGACCCGGACGCGTCCGAGGCCCTCAGGGCGGCCGCCGCCCGCCGGCTTGCCCGGCTCGCCGCGCTCGCCGACGACGAGGGCCGCCCGCTGGTCCCCACCGCGCACCCGGACCGCTGGTGGGGCATGGCCGAGCCGACCGCGAGCAAGGTGCCGCTGCGCGACCGCGACCAGCCCGTCGTGCTGTCCGGCAGCGCCCTGGACCAGCTCGCCAACACCTGCGCCCTGCAATGGTTCCTCGGCCGGGAGGTGAAGGCCGACACGCCCGCGAGCGCCGCCCAGGGGTTCGGCAACGTGGTGCACGTCCTGGCCGACGAGGTCGCCTCCGGCCGCACCCCCGCCGACCTCGCGGTCCTCATGGAGCGCCTGGAGACCGTGTGGAACGCCCTCGCCTTCGACGCGCCCTGGAAGTCGTCCCAGGAACGCGACAACGCGCGC
Organism: Streptomyces seoulensis; assembly: GCA_013364255.1. Classification (GTDB taxonomy): domain Bacteria; phylum Actinomycetota; class Actinomycetes; order Streptomycetales; family Streptomycetaceae; genus Streptomyces; species Streptomyces similanensis. Next base: position 6,203,503 of record CP054936.1, read on the forward strand.
GTGGCGCTCGAACGCTTCCTGAAGTGGCACGTCCTGGACCGCTCCGGGCGCACCGCGGTGGCCAGTGAGCACACCTTCGACGTGACCCTGACCGCCGGCAGGCACCAGGTGCGCATCCGCGGCTCCATGGACCGGGTCGAGGCGGACGGCGAGGGCCGCGCCTACGTCGTCGACTTCAAGACCGGCAAGCAGGCCCCCACCGGCGCCGAGGTGGCCCGCCACCCGCAGCTGGCCGTCTACCAGCTGGCCGTCCGCGAGGGCGCCGTGGACGAGGCGTTCGACGGCGTACGGCCCGAGCCGGGCGGCGCCGAACTCGTCCAGCTGCGCCAGGGCGCGGCCAAGCGGGACGGCGGCGAGAGCCTGCCCAAGGTGCAGGCCCAGGAGCCGCTGGCGGGGGAGTGGGTCGGCGATCTGCTGGCGACCGCCGCGGGCAAGGTCCTGGACGAGCGGTTCACGCCGACCGCGGGAGCGCACTGCGCGCACTGCTCGTTCCGGTCCTCGTGCAGCGCCCGCCCGGAGGGCCGCCACGTGGTGGAGTGAGACGCGCGGAGCACGCGACGTCCGTGGCGCCAGGCACGTGACGAACCGCACCACCCGAGCTGACCTGGGCGTTTCCCGACCCGGCGGGGCGGTCCGGCGCCCGGTGTCAGTGCCCGCCGCTAGCCTCTTCGACGTGCCCGCCCGTATCACTGACCCCGAACAGCTCAAGGAGCTCCTGGGGATCCCGTTCACCCCGGAGCAGACGGCCTGCATCGTCGCGCCGCCCGCCCCGCAGGTGATCGTGGCCGGCGCCGGGTCCGGCAAGACGACCGTGATGGCCGCCCGGGTGGTCTGGCTGGTCGGCACCGGCCAGGTCGCCCCCGAACAGGTGCTCGGCCTCACCTTCACCAACAAGGCCGCCGGCGAACTGGCCGAGCGCGTCCGCAAGGCGCTGATCAGGGCCGGCGTCACCGACCCGGACGTCATCGACCCGGACAGCCCGCCCGGCGAACCGGTGATCTCCACCTACCACGCCTTCGCCGGCCGTCTGCTGACCGACCACGGCCTGCGCATCGGCCTCGAACCGAGCACCCGGCTGCTGGCCGACGCCACCCGCTTCCAGCTCGCCGCCCGCGTGCTGCGCGAGGCCCCCGGCCCCTACCCGGCGCTGACCCGCTCCTTCCCGGACCTGGTCAGCGACCTCCTCGCCCTCGACGCCGACCTCGCCGAGCACCTCGTACGCCCCGAGGACCTGCGCGCGTGGGACGCCGGGCTGCTGGGCGAGCTGGAGAGCGCCAAGCTGTCCAACGTCGACCTGCGCAAGGTCCCCGAGACGGCCGCCGCCCGCCGGGAACTGGCCGGGCTGGTGCTGCGCTACCGGGCCGCCAAGCGGGAGCGCGACCTGCTCGACTTCGGCGACCAGATCGCGCTGGCCGCCCGCCTCGCGCGGCTGCCCGAGGTCGGCCGGCTGCTGCGCGAGGAGTTCCGGGTCGTCCTGCTGGACGAGTACCAGGACACCTCGGTCGCCCAGCGCATCCTGCTGGCCGGCCTCTTCGGCGCCGGCACCGGCCACCCGGTGACCGCCGTGGGCGACCCCTGCCAGGCGATCTACGGCTGGCGCGGCGCCTCTGTCGCCAACCTGGACGACTTCCCCGACCACTTCGCGCACGCCGACGGCCGCCCCGCCACCCGGCAGGCGCTCAGCGAGAACCGCCGCAGCGGCGGCCGCCTGCTCGACCTCGCCAACGGCCTCGCCGCACCGCTGCGCGCCATGCACGCGGGCGTGGCGGCGCTGCGCCCGGCCCCCGGCGCCGAACGCGACGGCCTGGTGCGCTGCGCGCTGCTGCCCACCCACGCCGAGGAGATGGCCTGGCTCGCCGACTCCGTCGCCCACCTGGTGCGCACCGGGACGGCGCCCGGCGAGATCGCCGTCCTGTGCCGCACGGCGGCCGACTTCGCCGAGATCCAGGGCGCCCTGGTCGCCCGTGACGTGCCCGTCGAGGTGGTCGGCCTGTCCGGGCTGCTGCACCTGCCCGAGGTGGCCGACCTCGTCGCCGTCTGCGAGGTCCTCCAGGACCCGGGCGCCAACGCCTCCCTGGTACGGCTGCTGACCGGCCCGCGCTGGCGGATCGGGCCGCGCGACCTCGCGCTCCTGGGCCGGCGGGCCCGGCTGCTCGTGGCACACGCGCGCGTGGCCGACGACGACCCGGACCGTCGGCTCGCCGAGGCCGTCGAAGGCGTCGACCCGGCCGAGGTGATCTCGCTCGCCGACGCCCTCGACACGTTCCTGGAGACCCCGCTGGACGCGCGCGGGGACGACGACCGGCTGCCGTTCTCGCCGGAGGCGCGGGTGCGCTTCGCCCGGCTCGCGGCCGAACTGCGCGACCTGCGCCGCGCGCTGTCCGACCCGCTGATGGACGTACTGCACCGGGTGCTGGCCGTCACCGGCCTGGAGGTGGAGCTGTCGGCGTCCCCGCACGCCCTGGCCGCCCGCCGCCGCGAGACCCTGTCGAACTTCCTGGACGTCGCCGCCTCCTTCGCCGCCACCGAGCGCGAGGCGTCCCTGCTGGCGTTCCTCGGCTTCCTGCGCACCGCCGCCCAGTACGAGAAGGGCCTCGACAACGCGCTGCCCGGCGGCGAGAACACCGTCAAGGTGCTCACCGCGCACCGGTCCAAGGGCCTGGAGTGGGACGTCGTGGCCGTACCCGGACTGGTCACCGGCACCTTCCCGAGCGCCCAGGGGCGCGAGAAGTGGACCGCCCAGGCCAAGGTGCTCCCGCACGCCCTGCACGGCGACGCCGACACCCTGCCCGACATCGGGGCCTGGGACGCCAAGGGCATGAAGGCCTTCCACGAGGCCATGAAGGACCACCAGCACACCGAGGAACTGCGCCTCGGCTACGTCACCTTCACCCGCCCCCGCTCCCTGCTCCTCGGCTCCGGCCACTGGTGGGGCCCCACCCAGAAGAGGCGCCGCGGCCCGTCCGACTTCCTCCTGGCGCTGCACGACCACTGCGCCGCCGGACACGGCGAGACCGAGGTGTGGACGGACGAACCGGCCGAGGACGCGGAGAACCCGGCCCTGCACGGGTCCGCCGCCGACCAGGTCTGGCCGCTGCCCCTGGACGAGACGGCGCTGCGCCGCCGCCGCGCCGCCGCCGCGACCGTCCGCGCCCACCTGGACGCCCTCGCCGCACGCGCGGACGACACCGCGCGCCCGGCCCGGGCCGCAGGAACGCACGACGACCCCGACTGGCCCCCGCCCCCGGAGGACGACGAGCCGCCCTACGACGAACCCCGCTACGACGAACCCGGTCACGACGAACCCGGTTACGACGAGGACGCCCCCTTCGCCGACGAGGACCCCGGCGACTGGGACTCCTGGAGCGGCGACCGCCCCGCGATCCCGCACCAGACGCTGCCCCCGGACGAACCAGGAGCCCAGCCCCACCCCGAGCCCGCAGAAGCGGCCCCCGACCCCGGCGCCCTAGGGACGACCGCCCCCGACACCGCAGGGACCGCCCCCGCCCCGGAGGACGATCACCCGGAGGACGATCGCCCGGAAGAGGACCGCCCGGACGCCCCCCTCACCCCGGAGGAGGCCCGCGTCATGGCCTCCTGGGACCGCGACCTGGACGCGCTCGCCGGGGAACTGCGGCGCGCCCGGCAGAGCGTCACCGAGGTGCCCCTGCCGACCACGCTGACCGCGACGCAGTTGCTGCGCCTGGCCGCCGACCCGGAGGGCTTCGCGCGGGAGCTGGCGCGCCCCATGCCGAGCCCCCCGCAGCCCGCCGCCCGGCGCGGCACCCGCTTCCACGCCTGGGTCGAGACCCGCTTCGAGGCGCTCACCCTGCCCATGCTGGAACCGGAGGAGCTGCCCGGCGCCGACGCCGAGATCGCCGACGAACGCGACCTGGAAGCCCTCAAGGAGGCGTTCGAACGCACCGAGTACGCGCACCGCACCCCCCTGCGCGTCGAGACCCCCTTCCAGCTCGCCGTCGCCGGCCGGGTCGTACGGGGCCGGATCGACGCCGTCTACCGGGAGGGCGACGGCGAGAACGCGACGTACGAGATCGTCGACTGGAAGACGAGCCGCTCGCGCACCGCCGACCCGCTCCAGCTCGCCGTGTACCGGCTGGCCTGGGCCGAGCAGCACGGCGTACCGCTGGAGCGCGTCACGGCCGCGTTCGTGTACGTGCGCACCGGCGAGGTGGTGCGTCCGCGCAGCCTGCCGGGCCGGGCCGCGCTGGAACGGCTGCTGCTGGCGGAGCCGGACGGCGAGGCGGTGTGACGAACCGCCCGAACCGGATGGCACCGAGTGCCGCTAGGCTCGGGAGCATGAGCCAGACCCCGGACAGCGCCGTCCGCACGTACATCGAGCAGCACCGCAGCGCCTTCCTCGACGACCTCGCCGAGTGGCTCCGCATCCCCTCCGTGTCGGCCCAGCCCGACCACGCGCCCGACGTACAGCGCAGCGCCGACTGGCTCGCCGCCAAACTCCTGGAGACCGGCTTCCCGACCGTCGAGGTCTGGCCGACGCCCGGCGCCCCGGCCGTCTTCGCGCACTGGCCGGCCGAGGACCCGCACGCCCCGACCGTCCTCGTCTACGGCCACCACGACGTGCAGCCGGCCGCCCGCGAGGACGGCTGGGACAGCGAGCCCTTCGCACCCGAGGTGCGCGACGGCCGCCTCTACGCGCGCGGCGCGGCGGACGACAAGGGCCAGGTGTTCTTCCACACACTCGGCGTCCGCGCCCATCTCGCCGCCACCGGGCGCACCGCCCCGGCCGTCCACCTCAAGCTGCTGATCGAGGGCGAGGAGGAGTCCGGCTCCCCGCACTTCCGCGCGCTGGTGGAGAGCCGCGCCGACCGGCTCGCCGCCGACGCGGTGGTCGTCTCGGACACCGGCATGTGGTCCGAGGACACCCCGACGGTGTGCACCGGGATGCGCGGCCTCGCCGAGTGCGAGATCCGGCTGTACGGCCCCGACCAGGACATCCACTCCGGTTCCTTCGGCGGCGCCGTGCCCAACCCGGCCACCGCCGCCGCCCGCCTGGTCGCCGCCCTGCACGACGAGCACGCGCGCGTGGCCGTCCCCGGCTTCTACGACGGCGTGGTGGAGCTGACCGACCGCGAGCGCGAGCTCTTCGCCGCGCTGCCCTTCGACGAGGCCCGCTGGCTGCGCACCGCCAAGTCGTACGCCGCCCACGGCGAGGCCGGGCACACCACCCTGGAACGCGTCTGGGCCCGCCCCACCGCCGAGGTCAACGGCATCGGCGGCGGCTACCAGGGCCCCGGCAGCAAGACGATCATCCCGGCCTCGGCGATGGTCAAGCTGTCCTTCCGGCTGGTCGCGGGCCAGGACCCCGATCACATCGAGAAGGCCGTCCGCGCCTGGGTGGACGAGCAGGTGCCCGACGGAATCCGGCACGAGACGGTGTTCGCCGCCGCCACCCGCCCGTGCCTGACCCCGCTGGACCACCCGGCCCTGCGGTCCGTCGCCCGCGCCATGGGCCGCGCCTTCGGCACACCGGTCCTCTTCACCCGCGAGGGCGGCTCGGGCCCGGCCGCCGACCTCCAGGAGGTCCTGGGCGCACCCGTCCTCTTCCTGGGCATCTCCGTCCCCTCCGACGGCTGGCACGCCCCGAACGAGAAGGTCGGGCTCGACCTGCTGTTCAAGGGCGTCGAGACCAGCGCGTACCTGTGGGGCGACCTCGCCGAGCACTGGCGCGAGGCGTCCTGAGGGACGGCCGCCGCCCGGGGCCCCGCCCCGCACGGGCACCCCGCCCATGCGGAGCACATCGCCCGTGCGGAGCACACTGAAAAGGCCGCCGCGCCCCCGCCGGGCGCCGCCGGACCGATCGCCTCCCGCCCTACGTCCCGCCGAACCGCCGCCGAACACCACCGTTGCCGTACTGGGGGAGTTGGAAGCACCCGTGACCACCTGGACCGACCACACCACCGACCGCCCCATCTCGCTCACCGCGCCCAGCGGCGTCGACCGGGCCGCCCACCACCGGCTCGACGAGGCCTGGCTCGCCGCGGCCTGGAGCCACCCCTCGACCCGCTGCTTCGTGGTCTCCGGCGGCCAGGTGCTCATCGACGAGACGCCCGACGGCCGCACCGAGCTCGTCATGACGCCCTCCTTCGAGGCCCCGCTCACCGAGGCGCACCGCTACTTCCTGGGCACGGACGAGGACGGCGTCAGCTACTTCGCGCTCCAGAAGGACTCGCTGCCCGGCCGTATGGACCAGTCCGCCCGCGCGGCCGGCCTGCGCGAGGCGGGTCTGCTGCTGTCGCCGCGCGACGCCGGCCTGATGGTGCACGCGGTGGCCCTGGAGAACTGGCAGCGCCTGCACCGCTTCTGCTCCCGCTGCGGCGAGCGCACCATGATCGCCGCCGCCGGTCACATCCGCCGCTGCGCGGCCTGCGGCGCCGAGCACTACCCGCGCACCGACCCCGCGGTGATCATGGCCGTCACCGACGACGAGGACCGCATCCTCCTCGGCCGCCAGGTGCACTGGCCCGAGGGCCGCTTCTCCACGCTGGCCGGCTTCGTCGAGCCCGGCGAGTCCATCGAGGCGTCGGTGCGCCGCGAGGTGCAGGAGGAGGTCGGCATCGCCGTCGGCCGGGTGGAGTACGTGGCCAGCCAGCCCTGGCCGTTCCCCTCCAGCCTGATGCTGGGCTTCATGGCGCACGCCACGTCGACGGAGATCGACGTCGACGGGGACGAGATCCACGAGGCCCGCTGGTTCTCCCGCGAGGAGCTGCGGGCGGCCTTCGAGTCCGGCGAGGTCCTGCCGCCCTACGGCATCTCCATCGCGGCCCGGCTGATCGAACTGTGGTACGGCAAGCCGCTGCCGACCCGGGGCTTCGTCTGAGCGCACGCGAGCGCGCGAGCAACGAGAAGGCGGCCTCCGACATCGTCGGGGGCCGCCTTCTCGTGAGGCCGGCGCGGGGCCGCGAGCCGCCCGGGAACCGAGCGGCGGGCGATCGCCCTCAGACGCCGATCTTCTGCTTGACCTGCGCCAGCGAGGGGTTCGTCAGCGTCGAACCGTCCTCGAAGAGCACGGTCGGCACGGTCTATAGACTTCCCTCCTGATGAGGGCGGCCAGTCACGGCTGCCCCATGTCCGGGAGGGGAGACCGTGGACAAGAAGCCCAGGGCTCTTGGCGTGATCCGTCTGTCTGTCGGCAACGAGAACCAGACGGGGGAGGAGACGCAGCGAACCCGTATCGCCAAGCGGGTGGACGCGGAGGAGATGGAACTCGTCGACTTCGCCGTCGACATCGACGTGTCGGCGTCCATCTCGCCCTGGATGCGGCCGTCCCTGGGGGACTGGCTCAACAACAAGCGGGACCAGTTCGACCACATCGTCATCCTGAAGATCGACCGCATCGCACGGTCGGTCCGTCACCTCTCGGACGTCATCGAGTGGTGCGAGGCGAACGGCAAGGGGCTCATCTCCTGCGAGGAGGGGTTCGACCTCTCCAAGCCTTGGGGCAAGACGATCGCCAAGATCTTGGCCGTGGTCGCCGAGGCCGAGCTGGACGCCATCAAGGCCCGCAACAAGGCTTCCCGCGAGACCATGCGGCGGACTGGACGCTGGCCCGGTGGTCTCGTTCCGTTCGGTCGCAGAGCGGTCAAGGGAGACGACGGCTTCACTCTGGAACTGGACCCGGAATACGGCCCCGTCCTCGTCGAGATGATCCGCCGGTTCATCGAGAAGCCGAGCTTCTCGGCTGTGGCCGACTGGCTCAACGACAAGGGCGTGCCCACGGCCCAGGACATCGCTCGCATCCGTGCCGCGACGGGGGAGAGCACGACTCGACTGGCTGCCCCAAAGCCACGCGGCAGTCGATGGACGGCGACCACCGTCCAGGCTGTGCTCACTAGCCGTTCTCTCCTCGGGGAGTACATCCGTGCCAATGGCACGGTGGTGCGCAACGACGACGGCACGCCCGTCATGCGGTCGGAACCAGTGTTGAACGAGGAGGAGTGGGCGACCCTGTCGGAGGCCGTCACCTCGGTCAAGTACAAGAAGCAGAAGGGCTCGACCTCCCCGACGGTGGGCATCTCGTTCTGTATGTCGTGCGGCAGTCCGATCTACTACGTCAAGGGCGACCCGGCCAAGGGCAAGCGCGACCGGTACCGCTGCCACGGCAACAAGAGCAAGGGCGTCAAGGCGTGTCCGAAGCAGACCTTCTTGGCTGACGACCTCTACCCGTGGCTGGAGTCGACGCTCCTGGGGGAGATCGGGCACCTGGAGCGGATGGAGTCCAGCACCACCATCGACGACAGCCGCGCGGCGAAGCTGGCCGTCATCGACGGCAAGATGAACCAGCTTCTCAAGGAGCTACAGGAGGGCGAGATCAGCGCCGTCGTGTACTCCTCGCGCGTCGCTGAACTTGCGCGGGATCGGGAAAAGGTCACGAGCCAGGACGGGCCAAAACCGGTGACGGTGTGGGCCGGTACGGGCGAGAGCTACGCCGAGTGGTGGCAGCGATCCAGCGTGGACGAACGGCGCGAGTTCCTGAAGAAACACGAGGTAAAGGCGTACTTCCGGACTGACGTATTGGCCATTGATCCGGGAGACCTGATCGACAACCTTCGGATGCAGGGCACGCGCCGGGTCGATGTCCACACCGCGCCGTCCCAGATCGTGGAGCCGCTCGAAGCGATCGTTCTCCCCGGAGGAACGCCGGTGGCGAAGCCGCCGACGCTTACCGGCGCGGGTTCCGAGATCGTCAGAAGCTGGGAGGACTTCGAGATGCGCCGCCGCGTAGCCACAGACGGGCGCTGAGCGGTCTTACAGCCCCCGGTCCGGGTATCTCCTGGGTCGGGGGTTTCTCGTGCCGCGAGGGCCCTGTGGTAGGCCGTTGACCTGGGCGGCTGTACGATGCCTGGCAGGTCGCCGCCGTCACTCCCGACCGCACGAGACCGAGTCCGGGCCGCAAGCCTGGGCGACCACCTGTGAAGCGCCGTGCTCACCGCACGGCCACCCCCGCGAAGAAAGGGAGGCACATGTCCCGCCGTCCGGCGGGGGTCACTGGCGCACCCGTGTGCGCCGCACAGGAAGGAGCCACAGTCTGTGGCTATCAGCTTCGGTCATGGCCGCCCGTGGGGCGGCGTCTCCCAGCACGAGTACCGGCGCATGGCCCAGAACGCCGGCCACCCGCTCGCCTACCGCGTGCACTTCGCCGCCATCGGCTGGGCGGACAGGCAGGGACACGCGGCCTTCGAACCGGGTCGCCTCGCGACGCTGCTCGGCAAGAACGGCAACCGGCTCTCCGACCAGAGCACGCGCAACGCGATAGGGCGGGCCAAGGATCTCCACCTTGTCTCGCCCCGCTCCGGGGCGGCATGCCTGGTGCTTCCACCTCACCTGTTCCAGAAGGCCAAGGGCGCTCCCGTTCCATGCCGTGTCCACCAGGACCGCACGCCCCGCGTGTAGTCAGAGCACGTCCGGCGTGTGCCGTTACGCGCACTGAACTGCGGAAACCTTCGCGTCCTCTCTTCTCTATTTGGAGTAAGTCCAGTGCGGCCCCCTCCGGGGCCGACACAGGAAAGACACGTCGACCAACGGCAAGGGCAAGCCGGGGGCGCGGCAGCGCCCCACCTGCGCAAGTCGTAGCGGTGGAAAAGTCTCTAGGGAGAGGCGGCTCCGCCGCCACAGAGTGAAGTCACTTCGACCGCGCGGCCCCGCAGGGGCCGACATCAGGAAGACCAGAAAGCTACTCAGGTGGGGCGCTGCCGCGCCCCCGAAGAGCGAAGCCACAGGGCAAGGCGCTTCCTAATGGGGGCCGCTACGCGGTCACAGGGTGAGGCGCATGCGCCGCGCCTCGAAAGGCTTCACTCTTGTGCGGGCTTCCGTCGCCGGCTACAGCCTCACCGCTGCCCTGGCCTGCGGGTTTCCTCTTGCGCTTCTCCTTGTCGTCGCTCTGGCGACCCTTGGAACCGTGGCAGATTCCGAGCCGCCAAGACACGGCGGTCGAGCAAGCACTGCTCGGGGGGTCATACCCCACCCCTTCGCCGTCGCTCCTCCCTCCGCTGACGCGCCCACCTCCACCGCTGCGCCCCGCACGGACACCCATCAGGACAACCGGTCGAAGTGTCGCGTAAACGGTCGGTTGCGCGACAGTATGCCGCGCTTCGGCGCATGTCCGATTCGCCCTTGACTCGCTGTCGCGTAACTCGTCGCAAAAGATCTCCCCTTCGCCTGGCTTTCGCGACACGTATGTGCGACAGTCCCGATCATGACCACGAACACCCCGGCCGATCAGGTCGAGCGTCACGGCTGCCCCAAGTGCCAGGCCCCCGCAGGAAGCCCCTGCCGTACCGGCGCGGGCAAGGTGGCAGCCAGCTACCACACGGGACGCTTCGCCCTCGTGCCCGCCTTGAAGGCGGAACTCACCGTGAAGACCCCGGCCGACCGCAACCCCGGCAAGCGATGGACGCAAGGCGCCTCCGTCCCACAGGTGCCCGACGCCGTACCGGGTGCGGCGATCCGGCTCGGGTATGCCCGCACCTCGACCGCCAGTCAGGAACTCCAGTCCCAGTTGGACGCCCTTGCCCGGGCGCAGTGCACGCGGGTGTTCTCGGAGAAGATCAGTAGCCGGGTGAAGGAGCGGCTGGAACTGGAGAAGGCCCTCGCCCTGGCGCGGGAAATCAAGCAGGCCGCGCCCGGACAACCGGTCATCCTGACCGTGCTGGAGATGAAGCGCCTTGCCCGCAGCGCGGCCGAGCTGATGACTCTGTCGTCCACCCTCCAGGCAGACGGCATCCAACTCGAACTCCTCTCCGGTCCCCTCCAGGGGGTGTACGACCCGAACGGGGCAGGAGCCATCGTCTTCGCCGTCCTTGCCGTCAGTGCGGAGGTGGAGCGGGAAGGCATCCGGGAGAAGACCATGGAGGGACTTGAAGCTGCGGCCCGCAAGGGCAACGTGGGCGGACGCCCGTCCGTCATGGACGACGACAAGCTAGCCGTGGCCCGTGCCCGGCACGCCAAGGGCGAGAGCGTCACAGCCATCGCCAAGGGCCTGGGAGTCCACCGGGCCACCCTGTACCGGCATCTGGGAGAGAGCGCTTGAGGCAGGCGCACAGCCGTTCTGGCAAGCCCCTGGCGTACGCGTCGGGGGCATCGTCATGTTCAGTCTCCGAAGCCGGGCCTGCCCCTCCCGTCTCGCGCCGCCACGATCACGGGAGGGGCAGGAACTTGGGACTACTCGGCGCGCACCACCATCGCGAACGAGGTGCGTAGCCGACGGAACCCCTTGTGGTTGCTCCGGCCCGTGTGACTCATGCACTCCACGTCCACGGCCGCACTGTCCGTCGACGGCTGCGCCGACCACTTGCAGTGGAGGCACTCGGCCTCGAACGTCACGTCCGTATCCGGGTGCTCCGCGATCCGATGCCGCACGTACCGCAGGACGGAGCGGGTCACTGCGTGGCCTCCCGGACCCTCAGCGCCTCCGCCATCTGCTGGGCGACATCCGCGCGCACCATGCCCACATGTACGTAAGCCGTGCCCCTATGGGTGACGACCGGCCGAAACGCCCCCCAGGCGCTCTCTGAGACGCCGAGAGAGGCAAGGGCCGCCCGTAATGGCTGGGTCGCCGAGGCGGCCGTGCTGCGCCCGTCTCGCCACGTCCGCATGTCCGTCACTCGGCACCGTGCTCTTCCCGCAGGTGTGTCCGGAGAGCGACGTTCGCGTCGGACACCTTGGAGTAGTCCCCGACCGATCGTGCGTTGGTTCGAGTCACCGCGATGCCGAGGCATTCGCCGCAACCTGCCGAAGGGTTCGGCTCCCCGGCCGGAGCCGTCAGGTGTACCGGTCCCGCCATTGTCGTCTTAGGCCTACTCATCCTGTACAGCCTCCCGACCGAATGTCCTGGGCGAGCAGCCAGTTTCATCCGACCGGCGGGAGAGATCCACTCCTATTGGTGTTGTCGGGTAAAGATCATGGCCCACTCGTTCAGGAGCGACCGGCAATCGTCCCCGAAGACGGCATGGGATTCGTACCGTTCGAAGTCCTCCCGGTACGCGCTTACATCCCTGTGGTCTCGGAGGATCAAAGCCCCCGTGTGCGTCTCGACTTGGACCAGCCGCCGGCCATAGATCGTGAAGACGCTGAGCGGGGTTTCCGCCACAGGTCCGACAATTCCAAGAGGGATCACGCCGAGCCGTACGTTCGGAAGGCGGGACACCGACGCCAGGCGGTCGAGCTGCATGGCCATCGCCAAGGGGGGCGCCAGTGGCCAGCGCGCGGCCTGTTCCGTGAGAAGGAACGTGAAGACCTTCGACGTGTCCATGAGAATCTGTTGACGCTCCAGCTTCTTGGCGACCGTCTTGGACATGTCGCCGGAGTTACGCGAGAGACTGGCCCGTACATAGTCAGGCGTCGCCAAGAGGCCCGTAATCATGGTCGGCAGGAAGAACCGGAACTCTGAGGTGAGGGCTTCCAGCCGGGCCAGCTCGTTCTGCTTCTTGTCCAGCCCCCGCCGCAGCGAACCCCAGTCGTCCTGCCACTCCGTGTTGGCTGAGCGGGCGAGGGCGAGTATCTCCGTCGCGACAGGACCGACCGCCCCGAGCGCCTCCAGGATCAGCTCGACGTCGACGAGAGTCGGCGTGAGCTTTCCGTTCTCGATATTGCTGACTTTCGTCTGCGACATGTTGCAGCGCCGAGCGAGCGCGGTCTGCGTGAGACCGGATCGCTTGCGCTCACCGCGTAGTGCTTCCGCTAGGTCTGACCTGGATTGACCCAGCGATTCAGGGTCAAAGGTCAAGGCCCTTCACGTACTCCTCGAAGGGAACCGACTCGTCCAGGGCGATCCGCTGGTATTCGAGGAACGGGCTCACGTCCCCTTCGTGGATCTCCCGGTTGATCTGCGTTCCGTCCGGTCCGTAGTTCATGAGCACCACTTCCGAGCGGTCGAACATCCAGAAGTCCTGGACCCCCTCCAAGGGATTGGCGCGGTCCGTGACATCCAGAATGCGGATGTCCTCACCGGCCCATGCGTGCGGCTGGTAGTACATGAACTCATAGCGCAGGTAGTCCGACAGGGGGCGGGTCACGATGTGAACGCGGCCCTTGCTCCTTCCCTCCCGCCGCACCCGCTTCAGGTCGTCGGTGTACTCGTTCGAGTAGGCGTGAGGGTCGATGCGTTCCCCGGCGAGGAATGCCGCGATCTCCTCGGCCTCCTGCGGGACGCGGTATTCCGGCAGAGTCTCCAGCCGCCATGCCTCGCGCTGGAAGGTCTCGAACCGGGCCGCCCACTCGTCACCATCCAAGAGCACGGAAAGCCTCCCTCAGCGTCTCCTCCGGGATCTCCACGAGTCCTTCCCCGGTGGGGGCGTCGAACGCGTTGGACACGTCGCCCTGCACGACGAACGAGCCGGACGCCGTGCGGTAGACGTTCGGGCAGTCGTTCTTGTTGCACTCGCCATTCCCGTTACCGGTCAGCCGGGTCAGTTCCTCACGAGCCATGGTGAAACCCCCTGTCCCGCGCCCCCTCATGGGGCGGCTCCACGACCGTACGGAACAGGCGTCACCGCCGTCCATGCGATCACGTCAATATTGGCGTTGTCGCATAAAGAGAGGTCTTGGGAGGGGGCAGGGCCATGGGAGCTGCGCCTACTCGACCGGTCGACCGAGCGCCTGCACAAGGATCGGGGGTAGTCGACCACGCCGAACTGCCGGCGCGGGCCGCTCGATAGGCTGAGCTTGTCCGCTCCGCGTGGGGCTGCCCGGCTTGGCGGAACGGAGGGGGCTTGTCACGCGATACGGGAGGGCGAGGTCGTGAGCCGTGCGGCGGACCTAGATGAGGTCAAACAGCGCGTACGAACGCTGCTGGACGAGTGCGTGGGCGGGGAACTGGGTGGCTATGACGCCTTGCGCGCGGCACTCGATGAGGAGATAGCGCACAGACAACTGGCCGATCTCACGGAGGACGAGCGCGAGGGCCTCTACGACGGTGACTTCGGCGCAGCTCAGGCCGCTAAGTCACGGCGAGAGTTCGAGACAAGCCTCGCGGACGCTCAGGCTCGTATGGACGTGGCCCTGCAACGGATCGAGCGCTACAAGGCCAGGGTCCGTAGTCAGTAGCTGGAGGCGCGACCATGCAGAGGCCCCCGGCGCGAGGTCCGAGGGCCTGTCTGCATGTGTGGGGGCAGGCGTCAGGCGAGCGCCTGCTTCACCTGAGCGAGACTCGGGTTCGTCATGATCGACTCGGCACCCGACCCGGAGGAAACTACACGGACCGTGGGAACCGTCTGGTTGCCGCCATTGGCCTTCTCGACGAAGGCCGCGGAGTCCGGGTCCTGCTCGATGTTGATCTCGGTGTAGGCGATGCCTTCGCGGTCCATCTGGCTCTTGAGCCGGCGGCAGTAGCCGCACCACGTGGTGCTGTACATCGTCACGGTGCCCGGCATGTCTCTCGCGCTCCTTCGGCGGGTCGGGGTCGTTGGTCGCAGTGAGGGAACGTACGGCGCCGCTCCGTCATTCCCACGGGGGGTACCGCGAGGCGGAGGCGTGACGCCCGTCGCATTAGTACGACCGCAAGGCCCCGCCTGTGGACAACTGCCTCGGCCGTCTCGTGGGACCTGGCAGCATGGCTGTGTGACAGCAGCAACGCACTCCACCCTCTTTCCGCGGGTACCGGACTCCGCCGACGCCGTGCTGGACGGGCTCGACCCGGAGCAGCGCGAGGTGGCCACCGCGCTGCACGGTCCGGTGTGCGTGCTGGCGGGCGCCGGCACCGGCAAGACCCGCGCCATCACCCACCGCATCGCCTACGGGGTGCGGGCCGGGATCCTCCAGCCGGCCAGCGTGCTCGCCGTCACCTTCACCAACCGCGCCGCCGGCGAGATGCGCGGCCGGCTGCGCCAGCTCGGCGCGCACGGCGTGCAGGCCCGCACCTTCCACTCCGCGGCCCTGCGCCAGCTCCAGTACTTCTGGCCGAAAGCGATCGGCGGCGGCATGCCCCGTCTCGTCGACCGCAAGATCCAGCTCGTCGCGGACGCGGCCGCCGCCTGCCGCGTCCGGCTGGAGCGGGGCGAGCTGCGGGACGTCACCGCGGAGATCGAATGGGCCAAGGTCACCCAGACCGTCCCGGCCGACTACACCCTCGCAGCCGCGAAGGCCGGCCGCTCGACACCGCGCGACGCGGCCGAGATCGCGCAGCTCTACTCCGTCTACGAGGACCTCAAGCGGGACCGCTCGGTCATCGACTTCGAGGACGTCCTGCTGCTGACCGTCGCCGTCCTCCAGGACCGGCGCGACATCGCCGAACAGGTCCGCTCCCAGTACCAGCACTTCGTGGTGGACGAGTACCAGGACGTCAGCCCGCTCCAGCAGCGGCTGCTGGAGCTGTGGCTGGGGGACCGGGAGGACCTGTGCGTCGTGGGCGACGCCAGCCAGACGATCTACTCGTTCACGGGAGCAACCCCCGACCACCTCCTCGACTTCCGGGCCCGACACCCCGGCGCCACCGTCGTCAAGCTGGTGCGCGACTACCGCTCCACCCCGCAGGTCGTCCACCTCGCCAACGGACTGCTCGCCCAGGCCCGCGGCCGCGCCGCCGACCATCGGCTGGAACTGGTCTCCCAGCGGCCCGCCGGCCCCGAACCCGACTACACCGAGCACCCCGACGAGCCCGCCGAGGCCGAGAGCGCCGCCCGCCGCATCCGGGACCTGCTCGCCGCGGGCGTCCCGGCGAGCGGGATCGCGATCCTGTTCCGCACCAACGCCCAGTCCGAGACCTACGAACAGGCCCTCGCGGACGCCGGCGTCCCCTACCAGCTGCGCGGCGCCGAGCGCTTCTTCGACCGGCCCGAGGTGCGCAAAGCGGGCGTCGCCCTGCGCGGCGCGGCCCGCTTCGGCGGCAACGACCACCTCCTGGACGACGCCGTCGACCTGCCCTCGCAGGTGCGCGCCGTGCTCTCCGGCGAGGGCTGGACACCGCGGCCGCCGGCCGGCTCCGGTGCCGTCCGGGAGCGCTGGGAGTCGCTGGCCGCCCTGGTCCACCTCGCCCAGGACTTCGCCGCCGCCCGGCCCGGCGCCACCCTGGCCGACCTGGTCGCCGAGCTGGACGAGCGGGCGAACTCCCAGCACGCGCCCACCGTCCAGGGCGTCACCCTCGCCTCGCTGCACTCGGCCAAGGGCCTGGAGTGGGACGCCGTCTTCCTGGTCGGCGTCGCCGAGGGCATGATGCCGATCGCCTACGCCCGCACCGACGAGCAGATCGAGGAGGAGCGCCGCCTGCTCTACGTCGGCGTCACCCGCGCCCGCGAGCGCCTGTACGTGTCCTGGTCGCTGGCGCGCTCTCCCGGCGGCCGCCCGAACCGCCGCCCCAGCCGGTTCCTCGACGGACTGCGCCCCGGCTCGGCGGGCCGGACCGGCCGGGCGGCCCCGGCGGCGGCCGGAGGCGTCGAGCGCGGGTTCGGCGCGTCTGCCGGGCGGACGAGCGCCCAGCCGGACGTGCGGCGGCGCGTGCAGCGCGTTCCGGCCCGCTGCCGGGTGTGCGGCCGCACGCTCACCGACGCCGGCGAGATGAAGCTGATGCGCTGCGACGACTGTCCCTCCGACATGGACGAGGGCCTGTACGAGCGGCTGCGCGAGTGGCGCGAGGGGCAGGCGCGGCGCAGCGGGCTGCCGGCCTTCTGCGTCTTCACCGACAGGACGCTGATGGCCATCGCCGAGGCCGCTCCCGACGACGAGCGCGAGCTGGCCCGCATCCCCGGTGTCGGCCTGCGCAAGCTGCGCCGTCACGGAGCCGATGTGCTCGCCATCTGCGCAGGCCAGGAGCCCGGGGACGAGGAGAGCGGGGACTGATGCCAACTCGTCGGAAAAATAGTTTGCGCATGCCCCGGCAATCCCCATAGGTTCTTGGTCACGGGGACAGCGGCCTTCCTGAGGCCCCGTTTTCGTGCTCTACTTGCATATCCATGCGGACCGGTGTCACCCGGTCCCCCTAGACGCCGAGAGGAGGCGATTCCAGTGATCAGCATCAGCAGCTTCGTCAGCACCGCCAAACTGACCGATCGCTCGGTCGTCTCCCTGTGCATGCTCGGCGTCTCGGACCAGGGCACCGGTCTGTCCGGCATTTCCGCCGCGCGTCCGGAGTCCTCCCTGCCGCTGACGGGTCTTCCCGTCCGCGAGGGCAATGAGCGACCGACCAAGGCACTGGAAGCGGTAGCGGCACGGGCGCATGCCTATGCCTTTACGGCGGCCGGTGCCGGCGACCGGAAGCAGACGACGCAGCACCACCTGATGTGGGCCTTCCGTGGGCCAGAACCCTGGAGTGATCCAGCCTGATCGTCGATCAGGCCGGCGCCTTCAGGGCCGCGGAACCCCATCCGGGATCCGCGGCCCTTCTGTTTTCCCCGAACGGGGACGACGGAGCGAAGGGGCCTCGGGACAAGAAAAGACCCGGTACCCAGCCGCCACCCGGCCCACCGGCCGGAACGACCAGACGAGGAAGACGAACCGTGCAACTCGAAGCGCACGCCCCGTCCGTACCGCCTTCCGACACGATCCCCAAGCCCGGTCTCACGGAGGACCCGACCTTGATCCCCCTCACCGCGCTCACCGCGCTCGACGACGCCATCGAGAACCTCGGCGTGCCCGTCCCCTGCCGCTCCTACGACCCGGAGGTCTTCTTCGCCGAGTCGCCGGCGGACGTGGAGTACGCCAAGTCCCTGTGCCGCACCTGCCCGCTGATGGAGGCCTGCCTCGCCGGCGCCAAGGAGCGGCGCGAGCCGTGGGGCGTCTGGGGCGGCGAGCTGTTCGTCCAGGGCGTCGTCGTCGCCCGGAAGCGGCCCCGCGGCCGCCCGCGCAAGAACCCGGTCACAGCATGAACACCCCAGGAACCATCGACCGTCCCCTCACGCGAGACCCCCAGAAGCAGGCCCCGATGAAGCCGTCCACCAGCGAGCCCGCAGGCTCCGCGACCGAAGACGTCACCACCACCGGCGCGAACGACTCGCGTCAGAACAGGACCCGAGAGATGCAACTCATCCCCGAAGCCATGGCACGTGCGCATATGCACGAGCGACTGCGGGAGGTGGACGCGGAGCGCCACGCCTTGCGCGTGGTGACCGCCCGCCGGATGCAGCGCCGCGCCGAGCGCGCCTCGCGGCGCGCCCGCCGCGCGCTCGCGATGGCGGTCATGCACTGATCCACCCGCTCACCGCGAGGTGAGCACCGCCCGCAGAGGCGAACCCGTCGAGGGGGCCGGCCCGACCGACCGGACCGGCCCCCACCGCGCGTCCGCCCCACCGGTCCCAGCCAGCCATCTGGAGCCTGCCGGTGCCCGCCGGAGCCGCCGGTCCGCCGGAGCCGCCGGTCCGCCGGGGCCCGGCGAGGTGGGCCGTCGGGTCATGCCTCGGCGGCGGTCTCCCGGTCCTCCTCGGGGCGGTCCTCCTCCGGCTCGGCGACGAAGCCGGGGAGCCACTCCTCCAGCTCCTCCCGCAGCCGCACGGTGGCCCCCAGCTGGCACAGCACCCCGATGGTGCTCAGCGTCACCCGGTGGATCAGCAGATAGGACGGCGGCAGGTTCAGCCGCTTGCCCAACTGGTAGGCGGGGGAGCGGGGATCGGCGATACGGGCCGCCTGGCCGCGCATCCAGCCACGGGTGAACGTGAACTCCGTCACCCGCGCCGGCTCGATGATCGGCAGCAGGTAGTCGAGGACCGCCTCCGGGTCCAGTTCGATCGACTCCTTGACGAAGCCCTCCGCGCACAGCATGTCGTAGACCGCGTCGGCCTCGCCGTCCAGCGTCATCCGCAGGGACTGGCCGATCGGCGCCGGCAGCCCGCCCGGCAGCCGGTCCACGGTGCCGAAGTCCAGCACGCCCAGCCGCCAGTCCGCCGCGCCGTCCGGACCGCCGGGCAGCAGCCGGAAGTTCCCCGGATGGGGGTCGGCGTGCAGCAGGCCGGTGCGGGCCGGACCGGAGAAGAGGAACCGGGCCAGCAGCTGGCCGGCCCGGTCGCGCTGCTCCCGGGTGCCGTCCGCGATCACCTCCGACAGCGGCACGCCGTCGATCCACTCGGTGACCAGGACCTGCTCGCGCTGGTGCACCACCGCGGGGACGACGACGTCCGGGTCGTCGGCGAACTCCGCCGCGTGCGCCTGCTGCGCCGCCGCCTCCAGGCCGTAGTCCAGTTCCTCGGAGACGCGGTCCCGCAGCTCGGTGATCAGGGGCTTGATGTCCATGCCGGGGATCAGCGGGCCCAGAAGGCGGGCGAACCGGCTCAGCTGGCTCAGATCCGACAGCAGGGCGTCGCCGGCGCCGGGGTACTGCACCTTGACCGCCACCTCGCGGCCGTCGTGCCACACCGCCCGGTGCACCTGCCCGATCGAGGCGGCCGCGGACGGCTTGTCCTCGAACTCCACGAACAGGTCGCGCCAGTCCGCGCCGAGCCGCTCCGCCAGCACGGCGTGCACGGTGCGCGTCGGCATCGGCGGCGCGGCCTCCTGGAGCTTGGTCAGCGCCGCCCGGTAGGGCCCGGCGACCTCCTCGGGCAGCGCCGACTCGAAGACGGACAGGGCCTGCCCGAACTTCATGGCCCCGCCCTTCAGCTCGCCGAGGACCTTGAAGAGCTGGTCGGCGGTGCGCTGCTGCAACTCGCGGCCGACGATCTCCGCGGACTCGCCCACGATCCTCTTGCCGAGTCCCCAGGTCGCTCTCCCGGCGAAGCCGAGCGGGAGCGCGGCGAGCTTGGCGGTCCGGGTGACCGCCTTGCGGGGAAGATCAGACATGCGCCCTCCAAGTCCCAGCCGGCCGTGCCGCCCGAGCTGCCTGACGGCAGGGCGTCGATGACGGCCGTTGCCCAGCCATTGTCGCGCGTGGCTCGCCCTCTTTTGAGGTGTCTTCCGCCACGGTCCCGTGCGCCGCGCCGCAGGGACAGTCCGGATGCGGCCACACCGGCCGCCCGTGCCAGTTCAGTCCGGGCGCGGACACCTCCCAGCGGACGCCCGCGCTGGAAGGGGTCTCCCCGTCCAGGAAGGCCAGCGCGTGCGCCGCCGCGAGCCCGGCGACGGTCGTGGCCAGCGCCAGGTCGCAGGGCCGCACCGGGCGGGCTCTGCCCGAGCGCCACTGGGCGACCAGTCGCGGCCAGGTCCCGTCCCGCTCCGCGCGGCCCCGGTGCAGGCACTCGGCGCAGCTCGTCTGGCCGGGCAGGACGAGCGGGCCCACCACGCCGGTGGCCTCCACCACCCCGGCGTACAGGTGCGGGGTGCCCGAGGCGATCAGGGAGGCCGCCGTGGCCGGGTCGGGCGCGTGCACGTCCAGGTCGTCGCGCGGGGCGAGGATCACCAGGCCGTGGCCGGGCTCGTCCCCCGCGGAGCCGGTGCGGTGTCCGCGGCGCGCCGTGCGGTCCGGGGCCGCGCGGCGCACGGCGCGGCGCGCCGCCTCGGAGCGGCGCTCGCCGACGGCCTCGGCGGGCAGCCCGCCCGGGGCGACGTCCCACGGTTCGACGCGGCCGCCGTCGAGCACGTCGACCTCGCCGACCCCCGCGCCGGACAGCAGGGCGGCCAGCACCGCCCCGACCCGGCCGGCCCCGCGCACCCGCACGCGCAGACCGCGCCGGGCGGCCAGCCGGTCGACGGCCTCTCCCGGCCCGCGCGCCACCAGGGAGAGCGCGGCGAGGTCGGGCCGCAGCCGGTCCATGACCTCCTTGTCCTGCCGCAGCGCCCCGGCCGCGGGCCCGCCGCCGCGGGCGTCGTCGAGCAAACCGGCGTCGGCCAGCCGCCGCACCAGCCGGTCCACCTGCCCGTCCGGCAGGCCCGTCCGCCGCCCCTCCTCCCGCAGCAGCGGCAGGCCGCGGGCGCCGTTGAGCAGTTCGAGGAGGCCGCCCGTGGCCGGGTCGAGCGGGCCGAGCGTGAGCGCGTGCGCCGGGGTCATCCCGAACTGCACGGTGTTCAGGTCCCGCCAGCCGCGCCGCAGCGCGGGCTTCACCACCGGATGCATGTGAGCCCCCGTAACCCGAAGTGAGAAGGAACAAGCCGAAAGCCGAAAGCGAAAGCAGAAAACGCCCGAAAGACCGCGTACGCCGGAGAACCGGTCATTGTTCCGCCGACGGGAGCCAGCATGCCCGGTCCGGGAAATCCGTGCGGAAAGTTGTCCACAGGCAGGGGGTATTCGTCGTACGAATCAGACGGTCGGTGGGCGATCGGCACGGAACCGTCCCCGACCCGGGACTTCTCCGGCCCGCACCCGGTACGGTCGGGGCGTGTCCGCCGACCCACTGCACCGCGCCAAGGCCCCCCAGCGCAGCAAGACGAGTCCGCCGCCGAGCGGCGCGGCGGCGAGCGCGATCGAGGTGCGCAGGAGCGACCGCCGCCGCCGGACGGTCTCCGCGTACCGCGAGGGCGATCGGACGATCGTGCTGATCCCCGCCCGGATGTCCGAGGCGGAGGAGCGGCGCTGGGTGGGCGTCATGCTCGACAAGCTGGCCGCCCAGGAGAGCCGGCGCACCCTCGGCGACGGCGAGCTGGCCGCGCGCGCCGAGCGGCTGTCGGCCCAGTACTTCGACGGCCGCGCCCGGCCGGCCTCGGTGCGCTGGGTCACCAACCAGAACACCCGCTGGGGCTCGTGCACCCCGGCCGAGGGCAGCATCCGGCTCTCGCACCGCCTCAAGGGCATGCCGGAGTACGTCGTCGACTACGTCCTCCTGCACGAGCTGGCCCATCTGCTCGTCCCCGGCCACGGCCCCCGCTTCTGGCGGCTGCTGGAGGCGTATCCGCGCACCGAGCGGGCCCGCGGCTACCTGGAAGGGGTGGCGGCCGCGAGCCGCCTGCCGCACCTGCCGGACCCGGACGAGGACCGCCCGCCCGCCCCGGCCCGCTGACGCCGGCCGCCCGGCCCGCCCGGGCGGGGATTGTGTACCGGGTCTGTACCGACTCGGCCCGGCGTGCGGGTTTGCCGTTAGCCTGGCGCAACGCACTCGCACTCGGGATGGGGGACGGTCCTCAGGCATGCCCAGGGAATTCCAACGCGGCCACAAGGCCAGGATCAGCGACCTGACCGCGGGCACGGATCTGTACGTCGGCGTGCAGATCTCGGCCCCGGGACTGACCTTCGACATCAGCTGCTTCGGCCTCGACGCCGACGAACGGCTCTCGGACGA
This sequence comes from Streptomyces seoulensis, assembly GCA_013364255.1. GTDB lineage: Bacteria > Actinomycetota > Actinomycetes > Streptomycetales > Streptomycetaceae > Streptomyces > Streptomyces similanensis. Next base: position 6,225,609 of record CP054936.1, read on the forward strand.
CCGGTACTTCGTCTTCTTCAACCAGCCGAAGTCCCCCGAGGAGGCCATTCAGCTTCTGGGCGCCCAGGCCGGCGACACGGAGTCCTTCAGGGTCACGCTCGACCGGATCCCGCCGCGGATCCGCAAGCTGGCGTTCACGGCGACGATCGACGGCGCCGGCCAGATGTCGCAGATCGCCCCCGGGTATCTGCGCATCGTGGCGGGCGGCGAGGAAGTGGCCCGGTACGCGTTCGACGGCTCGGAGTTCTCCACCGAGCGCGCCGTGATGCTGGGCGACATCTACCTGAAGGACGTGTGGCGGTTCGCCGCGGTCGGACAGGGGTTCGACGGCGGCCTCGACGCGCTGCTGAAGAACTTCGGCGGCGAGGTGCTGGAGGAGGAGTCCGCCCCGGCGCAGGCCCCGCAGCAGCCGCAGAGCGGCGGCGCCCCGGGCTTCGCCCCGCCCGCCTTCGGCGTGCCCTCCGCCCCACCGGCGTCCACCCCGCCCGCGCCGCAGCCCGCCGCGCAGGGCTACGCGCCGCCGCCCGCACCCCAGGGCTACACGCCGCCCCCGGCGGCCACCCCGCCGCACACGCCGACGCCCTCCGTGCACGCCGCGCCGACCATCGTCGCGCCCCTGTCCCCGCCCCCCGGCGGCACCGTCCCGCCGCCGGCGCCGGCCCCCGCGCCCTACGGGCACCCCGGCCAGCAGCCGCCGCCCTACGGCCACCAGCCCCCCGCCCCCAGCGCGCCCCCGCCGCCCGGCTACGGCCGGCCGACGCCTCCGCCCGGCTACGGCCAGCCCACCGCGCCGCCCGGCTACGGCCAGCCTCCCTCCGGCCAGGTCCCTGGCCAGGGCGCGCCCTACGGCGTCCCGCAGGCCGCCGCTCCCCAGGGCGCCGGCGTGGCCGCCGCGCTCCAGAAGTACAAGGAGACGCCGACCGGGCAGCGCTGGACCCCGCAGAACGGCAAGCTGATCCGCGCCGACCTCGGCGTCGGCGGTCAGCCCGTGCTGGCCCGTCAGGGCAGCATGGTGCTCTACCAGGGCAAGGTCGACTTCAGCTACAAGGGCGCGGGCTTCGCCGGCCGCGTCGTCGGCAACGCCACCGGCCAGGAGATGCAGCTGATGCGCTGCACCGGCCAGGGTCAGGTGTTCTTCGCCGAGGAGTCCACCCATCTGCACCCGGTCGAACTCCAGGGCGACGCGATCTGCGTCTCCGCCGAGAACGTCCTCGCCTTCGACGAGAGCCTCCAGTACGAGGTCCGCCGCATCGAGGGGCACGGCATCCCCGGCGGCGCGCTGTTCACGATGCAGTTCCAGGGCACCGGCACCATCGTCGTCAAGACGCACGGCACGCCCGTCGTGCTGCCGGTGACTCCGACGACGTTCGTCGACTCCAACGCCGTCGTCGCCTGGTCCGCCGCCGCCCAGGTGATCGTCTCCAGCCAGGTGCGGATGCGCCGCAACGCCTACCCCGGCCACACCGGAGAGGGCGTCAACCTGCAGTTCCGGGCCGCGCCCGGCAACTTCGTCGTCGTCCAGCCGTACGAGGTCTAGAGGGAGCCCGTCATGAACCAGCCGCTCGCGGGCTACGCCCCCGCACCCGTCACGGCCCGCATGGAGAACCACGGCAGCCACATGCTGAAGGTCGCCCTGCAGACCGGCAACGACCTCTTCGCGCGCGTGGGGTCGATGGTCGCCTACGAAGGCTTCATCCAGTACGAGCCCAACCCGCCGGCCGTACGCCAGATCGCCCGCGACTGGATCACCGGCGAGGGCGCCCCGCTGATGAAGTGCACCGGCGACGGCCTGCTCTACCTCGCCGACTACGGCGCCGACGTCGTCGTGATCAACCTCGGCGGCGATGCCATCTCGGTGAACGCCACCAACCTGCTGGCCTTCGACGCGAGCCTCCAGTGGGGCGTCGAGCGGGTCAAGGGGCTGGCGAAGTTCGCGGGTCAGGGCCTGTGGAACACGAAGATCTCCGGGCAGGGCTGGGTCGCGCTCACCTCCCGGGGCACGCCGATCGTCGTCGACTGCGGCGGCGGCGAGAACGAGACCTACGTCGACCCGGACGCCCTCGTCGCCTGGTCGCCGAACCTGAAGGTCAAGGGCAAGCGCAGCTTCAAGGCGCAGTCCCTGATCGGCCGGGGCAGCGGCGAGGCCTACCAGATGGCCTTCTCCGGCACGGGCATCGTCGTCGTACAGCCCAGCGAGGACAGCACCGACCGCCTCCGGGTCCGGGGCTGAGGGGGAACAGGAATCATGCAGAGCCCGCTTTTCGCCTTCAACGACGCCCAGACCCAGGAGCGCTGGAGCCTCCAGAACAAGCAGATGCTGCGCGTCGTCCTGGAGGGCCACGACGACGTCCTCGCCCGCAAGGGCACGATGGTCGCCTACCAGGGACTCGTCGAGTTCGACGCCGAGTACCAGAACACCGGCCAGGCCTACGCGCGGGCGCGCACCGGCGAGGGCCTGGACCTGATGCGCTGCCACGGGCAGGGCACCGTCTACCTGGCCAACCTCGCCCAGTACGTCCATGTGATGGACGTCGAGCAGGACGGCCTGACGGTGGACAGCAGCTATGTGCTGGCGATGGACTCCTCGCTGCACCACGAGGTCATCGCCGTCGACAGCGTCTACGGCATCTCCGGCTCCGGGAAGTACCAGCTCAACATCACCGGCCGCGGCAAGGTCGCCCTGATGACCTCCGGCGCGCCGCTGCTGATGCAGGTGACGCCCGACAAGTACGTCAACTGCGACGCCGACGCCATCGTCGCCTGGTCCACCGGCCTGCGGGTGCAGATGCAGGCGCAGACGCACTCCTCGGGGGTGTGGCGGCGGCGCGGCAGCACCGGTGAGGGCTGGGAGCTGAGCTTCATGGGCAGCGGCTACGCCCTCGTCCAGCCCAGCGAGCTGCTGCCGCCGCAGAACGCGGTGATCGGGCAGGGCGTCGCCGCGCAGTTCGGCATGGGCCAGCAGGGAGCGCGGGGGCAGAACCAGGGCAACGCCTGGAGCTGAGCCGGGCCCGCCGCGCACGACGCGGCAGAGCTGAACAGAGACGAGCAGAGACCAGCAGCGACGAGCAGAGGTAAGGGGCGACCGCCATGGCGGTCGCCCCTTACCCGTGTGCCCGGGTCAGAGCCTGGCGCGGGTCGCCGCCAGCAGGCGGACGACCGACTCGTCGGCCACCTCCGCGACCGCGTCGTAGTCGAACCAGCGCAGGTCGAGGGACTCGTCGCTGATGGACTCCACCGCGCCGGGCGGGGCGATCGCCGCGTACTGGACGTCCAGGTGCCAGGCGCACGGCGTCGGATGGCGGTCCAGACGGACCGGGCCGCCGGGCGCCAAGGTCAGCCCCTCGATGCCCGACTCCTCCGTCGCCTCGCGCAGGGCGGCGGCCGTGAGCGTCGTGTCGTCCAGCTCGCAGTGGCCGCCCATCTGGAGCCACATCCGCATCTTCTTGTGCAGGGTCAGCAGCACCCGGCCGCGCTCGGGGTCGACGACCAGGGCGCTCGCGGTGATGTGACCGGCCGTGCACGCCTTCCACAGGCCGTCCGGGTGGGCCGCCAGATGGTCCAGGTAGACCTGGCGCAGCTCCGGCTGGTCCTCGTACCCCTTGAGGACGAGGACCGCGTCGTCGTGGAGGCTCACTCGGCGCCGTCGCCCTCGCCCCGGCCGTCCCGGCCGTCGCCGTCCTCGCCGTCCGGGCCCTTGTCGTCCCGGCGGCCCTTGTCGTCCTCGGCCGCGTCCTTCTTGCGCAGGTCGGGCTGGGGGGCGTTGCCGCTCGCCGCCTCGCCGAGCATCTTGTCCAGCTCGGAGAAGTCCAGCTGCTCGCGGTGCACGAAGCCGTCTGGGTCGTCCAGGTCGGCGGCGGTCGGGAGCATGTCCGGGTGGGCCCACAGGCCGTCCCGGCCGTCCACCCCGCGCGCGTCGGTGAGCGACGCCCACAGCCGCGAGGCGTCCCGCAGCCGGCGCGGGCGCAGTTCGAGACCGATCAGCGTGGCGAACGTCTGCTCGGCCGGACCGCCCGAGGCCCGGCGGCGCCGCAGGGTCTCGCGCAGCGCGTCGGCGGACGTCAGACGCGGCTTCGCGGCCGCGTGGACCACCGCGTCCACCCAGCCCTCCACGAGCGCCAGAGCGGTCTCCAGACGCGCCAGGGCGGCCTTCTGCTCCGGCGTGTCCTCCGGCTGGAACATGCCCTGCTGGAGAGCGTCCTGCAACTGCTCCGGGTTCTGCGGGTCGAACTGGCCGACCACGTCCTCCAGCTTGGCGGTGTCGACCTTGATCCCGCGCGCGTAGCCGTCGACCGCGCCGAACAGGTGCGAGCGCAGCCACGGCACGTGCGTGAACAGGCGCTGGTGGGCGGCCTCGCGCAGGGCGAGGTAGAGCCGCACCTCGTCCTGGGCGACGCCCAGGTCCTTGCCGAACTTCTCGATGTTCACCGGCAGCAGGGCGGCCTTGCCGGCCTGGCCCAGCGGCAGGCCGATGTCGGTCGAGCCGACGACCTCGCCGGCCAGCACGCCGACGGCCTGGCCGATCTGCGTGCCGAACATGGCGCCGCCCATGGAACGCATCATGCCGATCAGCGGGCCGGCCATGGCCTGCATCTCCTCGGGCAGCACGTCGCCCATGGCGGTGCCCACGCGCTCGGCGACCGGGTCGACCAGCTCCTGCCAGGCCGGCAGGGTCGCCTCGACCCACTCCGCGCGGGACCAGGCGACGGCGGAGGCCGCGCCGGAGGGCAGGGACGTCACGTCGTCCAGCCACAGGTCGGCCAGGCGCACGGCCTCCTGGACGGCGGCGCGCTCGGCGGGGCCGACGCTCGCGTCCTTGGTGCCGTCCGACGTGCCCTGGGCGACCGTCTGGCGGGCGATCTGCTTGGCCATGTCCCAGTTCACCGGGCCGCCCTCGTAGGAGAGCATCTGGCCCAGCTGCTGGAACGCGGCGCCCAGGTCGGTGGGGTTCAGCGAGCCGAACATGGCAGCGAGCGGATTGTCGGCGCCGGGCCCGCCAAGGCCTCCGGCCCCGGGCCCGAAACCGAACGGGTTGGCCGGTCCCTGCCCACCACCGCTCTGCTGGTCCTTCTTCTTGCCCTCGTCGCCGTCGTCCGGCTCCTCCGGCGGAAGGCCGAATCCGAATGGGGTGTCACTCACGGGGTTCCTCGGCTGGTAAGGCCACCGGTTCTTCCGGCGGCGCGGCTGCCCGACATCACCACCCAGCGTAGACACCGCGGGCGGTTCGGGCCTCGGTGCTCCGCCGACACGGCGCCTGCGGCAGGATGGATGCCACCTGGTACGTACGCGTCATTCGCGCCCGTATGGAAGACAACCGCTGGAGACGCCCGGTGAGTTCCCCAGATCCACAGGTTCGCGCAGCGCGAAACCACGAGAGCACTCCCGCCGTGCGCGGACCCGTCGTCGCGGTCACCGGAGCCGCGAGCGGCGTCGGCGCCCTGCTCACCGAGCGGCTGGCCGCCTCCGACGAGATCCGGCGGGTCGTCGCCATCGACGAGCGGCGCGGGGAGTGCGAGGCGGCGCGCTGGCACATCCTCGACGTGCGCGATCCGGCCATCGCCGACAAGCTGCGCGGCGCCGACGTCGTCGTGCACCTGGCGCTCGACCTCGACCTGGAGAGCGACGCCGCCGCCCGCACGGCGTACAACGTCCGGGGCACGCAGACCGTGCTGACCGCGGCCGCGGCGGCCGGGGTGCACCGGGTCGTGCTGTGCACCTCCACGATGGTCTACGGCGCGCTGCCGGACAACGAGCTGCCGCTGTCGGAGGACGCGGAGCTGCGGGCGACGGCGGAGGCGACCGGGGTCGGCGACCTGCTGGAGGTCGAGCGGCTGGCGCGCCGCGCGCCGCGCGCGCACCCCGGGCTGAACGTCACCGTGGTGCGCCCCGCCGTGCTCGTCGGCGGCACCGACACCGCGCTGACCAGGTACTTCGAGTCGCCCCGGCTGCTGGTGGCGGCCGGGTCGCGGCCCGCGTGGCAGTTCTGCCACGTGGAGGACCTGTGCGGGGCGCTGGAGTACGCGGTGCTGGAGAAGGTCGACGGGGAGCTGGCCGTGGGGTGCGACGGGTGGCTGGAGCAGGAGGAGGTCGAGGAGCTGAGCGGGATCCGGCGGATGGAGCTGCCGTCGGCCGTCGCGCTGGGCGCGGCAGCGCGGCTGCACCGGATCGGGCTGACGCCGTCGCCCGCGGGGGACCTGGCGTACACGATGTATCCCTGGGTGGTCAGCGGGAGCCGGCTGCACGACGCGGGATGGCGGCCGAAGTGGACCAACGAGGAGGTGCTCGCGGAGCTGCTGGCGGAGGTCTCCGGGCGGCACACCGTGGTCGGGCGGCGGCTGGGCCGCAAGGACGCCACCGCGGCGGGGGCCGCGGGGGCGACGGTCGCGCTGCTGGGCGCCGCCGCGGTGGTGCGGCGGGCCCGGAAGGCGCGGCGGCGGATCTGAGCGCCCGGGACGGGCGCCTCGCCACTGCTCGCCGCTCCTCACCGTGCCTCGCCGCTCCTGTAGGACCTCACAAAGGCGCACGCGCGCGTGCCGGGTGAAAGCGCTATTCCGGGGTGTCGGGGCGGTGCGGCACGATGGGGGTATGGCTCCGAGCAACGATCACCCCGGCGAGTACGCCGCCGACGATCCCATCAAGCTGATCGCCGTCCGGGACACCGCGCTCTCCCTGGACGAGGTGTTCCGGGCCGTCGGGGACGACGCCGCCGGCGGGACCGCGCTGTTCGTGGGGACCGTGCGCAACCACGACGGGGGCGCCGACGTCGACTCGCTCGGGTACTCCTGCCACCCCAGCGCCGAGGCCGAGATGCGGCGGATCGCCGAGAAGGTCGCCGCCGACCACCCGGTGCGGGCGCTGGCCGCCGTGCACCGGGTGGGGGACCTGCGGGTCGGCGACCTCGCCGTCGTCGTCGCCGTGTCGTGCCCGCACCGCGGGGAGGCCTTCGCGGCCTGCCGCAAGCTGATCGACGACCTCAAGCACGAGGCGCCCATCTGGAAGCACCAGAGGTTCTCCGACGGCACCGAGGAGTGGGTGGGCGCCTGCTAGAGCCGGGGCCGTACCCGAGCGGCCCCGGACCGGACCCGGGCGGCCCCGCACACGGTGTCCTGGGTTGCGTAACCCACCCCCGGGCATGAGCGTTGTCAGAGCGGATGGTTAATCTGCTGATCAGTCAGTTGCGATCGCTCGAGATCGGCGTTGGGAGGTCGGCATGGCGGCGCTCGCCTGGTTGCTGATTCCGCTCGTGGCCACGATAGCCGCGGGCCTGTGGGGGAGCTGGGCCAACCGCACCCGCAGAATCCGCAGCGACGGCCCCGAGCTGGACGGATACGCCCGGTTCCGCGAGGCCATGGAGAAGTCGACGTCCGGCACCTGAGGCGGCCGCACGGACGGCGGCCCTGACGGTGCGCGGACAGGTACGTCCCGTACTGTCGAGTCATGCCACGCCGCACCGCGACGATGCTCGCCTCCACCCTGATGCTGATCGCGCTCCTGTGCGCGGGGGTCTTCCTCCCCGTGCCCTACGCGGAGATGTCCCCGGGACCGACGGTCAACACGCTCGGCGAGCACGGCGGCGAACCGGTGCTGCAGATCTCCGGGCACAAGACGTACCCGACCGACGGCCACCTCAACATGACGACCGTCCGCGTGACCAGCGCCGACTACCGGATGAACCTGGTCGAGGCGGTCTACGGCTGGCTGGCGCACGACGACAAGATCGTCCCGCACGACACGCTCTACCCCGACGGCAAGACGGAGCAGCAGTCGACCCAGGAGAACGCCGAGGAGTTCAGCCAGTCCCAGGAGAGCGCCAAGGTGGCGGCGCTGAAGGAACTCGGCATCCCGGTGAAGTCGTGGGTGATCGTCTCCACCGTGGTCAAGGACACCCCGGCCGAGGGCAGGCTGCACGCCGGCGACGTCATCAAGGCCGTGGACGGCACCGCGGTCAAGCAGCCCTCGGACGTCGCCGCGCTGGTCACCAAGCACAAGCCGGGGCAGAAGGTCGTCTTCACGATCATCCCGGCGAAGGACCAGGCCGCCGCCGCCAAGCAGAACAGGACGGCGACCGTCAGCAAGGACGTCGCCCTCACCACGGCCGAGTCCGACGACAGCGGCGCCAAGCGCGCCATAGTCGGCATCTCCGCCGGGACCGACCACACCTTCCCGTTCACGATCGACATCAAGCTCGCCGACGTCGGCGGCCCCAGCGCGGGGCTGATGTTCGCGCTCGGCATCTACGACAAGCTCACCCCGGGCAGCCTGACCGGCGGGAAGTTCGTGGCCGGCACCGGGACGATCGACGACGACGGCAAGGTCGGCCCGATCGGCGGCATCGAGATGAAGACCGTCGGCGCGCGCGACAAGGGCGCCCAGTACTTCCTGACGCCCGCCGACAACTGCGCCGCCGCGGCCGAGGACACCCCCTCGGGGCTCACCCTGGTCAAGGTGAAGACCATCGGCGACGCCCTCGGCGCCCTCAAGGACATCGACGCCGGCAAGACCGCCGACCTGCCGAAGTGCACCGCCAAGAGCTGAGCGCGCCCCTCCCGCACGCCCCGGCGCGCGGGAAGAACCCGCGCGCCGGGCCCAGGACGGCGGTCCTCAGTCCTCGAACGTCGCCGCCAGCGCGTCCGCCAGCCCCGGCACCAGAGCGGAGCCGGTGAGGACCTCCGTGGCGGCGTCCTTCTCGCGCAGCCGCACCGCCGAATCGCGGTCGCCCCCGCGCAGGACGGCGACCGTCATGCGGACCTCCTGGCGCTCGGGGTGACCGGCCACCCACTGGGCGAGCTTCGCCTCGTTCAGCCCCTCGGGGACCTGCGCCTCGGCGGACGGCGGCAGCATCAGGCGCTCCACGGTCAGCGCGCAGCCGGCCACGGCGTCGGGCCAGGCGATGGTGGCGAGGAACTCGTCGAGCGGCTGGTTCGACGGGATCTCCTCCTGCTCGATCGGGGTGAGACCGGAGGTCTCCTGCTCGTCGGCGAGGCCGAGCTGCGCCGCGAGGGCGGGTTCCTGGGTCCGCAGCCGCGCGGTGTCGACGAGGGCGAAGAGGCGAGCGGGCTGGTCCCAGCCGAGGCCGGAGGCGTACTCGTCGATCTCGAGCACGGCCCGGGTGAGGGGGTTCGCTGCCATGGGAGTGTTGGACATGGTCACAATCCTGCCTCGTTACCGGCCGAAATCGGGAACCGAGTAAGCGGTGAGTAAGTTGCATAGGTGTGGGCCCGGGAACCCAGGGCGCACCGTGGGGCCCGCGAACACGGGGGCCTGACGCGACCACAGTGACCAACAGCGAACTTTCGAGGTGCGCACCTTGGCTTTCCAGATGCCGGACCGCGGCGGCGGCCCCACGGGGCCGCGGATCAGAGTCGGCCGCCCGTCCCGGCGAGCTAGGACCCTGCTCATGACATTGGGCGTCCTGGTCGTCCTGGCCATGGCGTTCACGATGTTCGCCGGATTCTGGACGGACTGGCTGTGGTACCGGTCGGTGCACTACTCGTCGGTCTTCACCACCACCCTGTCGACCAAGGTCGGACTGTTCTTCGTCTTCGGGCTGCTGATGGCGGCGGCCGTCGGCTTCAACGTCTGGCTGGCCCACCGGCTGCGGCCGCCGCTGAGCGCCATGTCGATGGAGCAGCAGAACCTCGACCGCTACCGGATGGGCATCGCGCCGTACCGCAAGTGGCTGCTGTGCGCGGTGACCGCGCTGGTGGGCCTGGTCGCGGGCGCCTCCGCCGCCGGTCAGTGGCGGACCTGGCTGATGTGGGTCAACGGCGTCCCGTTCCACAAGACGGACCCGCAGTTCCACCTCGACATCTCCTTCTACGCCTTCGACCTGCCCTGGTACCGGTTCCTGCTGGGCTTCGGCTTCGCCGCGGCGGTGCTGTCCCTGATCGCCGCCGCGCTGACCCACTACCTGTACGGCGGGCTGCGGGTCTCCAGCCCCGGCCCGCGGGCCACGGCCGCGGCGACCGGGCACCTGTCGGTGCTGCTCGGCGTGTTCGTCGCCCTCAAGGCCGTCGCCTACTGGCTCGACCGGTACGGACTCGCGGTCAAGTCCAGCGACTTCAAGGCGACCGGCGACTGGACCGGCCTCAGGTACGTCGACGCCAACGCCTATCTGCCGGCCAAGACGATCCTGTTCTGCATCGCGGTCATCTGCGCGCTGCTGTTCTTCGCCACCCTGTGGCGGCGCACCTGGCAGCTGCCCGTCATCGGCTTCGGCCTGATGGTGCTCTCGGCGATCCTGATCGGCGGCCTGTACCCGGCGCTCGTCCAGAAGTTCGAGGTCCAGCCCAACGAGCAGGCCAAGGAGGCGCCGTACGTCGAGAAGAACATCAAGGCGACGCGCGCCGCCTACGGCATCGACGACACCAAGGTGTCCCCGTACGACGGAGTCAGCAAGACGAAGGACAGGTCGACGCTGCGCGACGACGTCGACAAGACGGCGAGCACCCGCATACTCGACCCCAACATCGTCTCGCCCACCTTCCAGCAGAACCAGCAGATCCGGGGCTACTACGCCTTCCCGAACAACCTGGACGTCGACCGGTACCCGACCAAGGACGGCAAGGTCCAGGACACGGTCGTCGGCCTGCGCGAGCTGAACCTGGACGGCGTCAAGAAGAACTGGATCAACACCCACTTCCGGTACACCCACGGCTACGGCCTGGTCGCCGCCAAGGGCACCGAGGCCAGCAACGGCGAGCCGGTCTTCACCGAGAAGGACGTGCCGTCCACCGGCGACCTCGGGACGTACGAACCGCGGGTCTACTACGGCGAGAAGACCACCACCTACTCGATCGTCGGCGGTCCCCAGAAGGAGATCGACTATCCGGCGGGCGACGGTGAGGCGACCACCACCTACCGGGGCGGGAGCGGCGTCAGCCTCTCCGGCACGCTCAACCGGGCGGCGTACGCGGTGGCGTTCGGCGAGCCGCAGATCCTCTACTCCGGCGCCATCGGCGACGGTTCGCGGATCCTGTACAACCGCACGCCCAAGGAGCGCGTCGAGGCGGTGGCACCCTGGCTGACCATCGACGGCGACGCCTATCCGGCGGTGGTGGACCACCGCATCCAGTGGATCGTCGACGCCTACACGACGACGAACGGGTACCCCTACGCCTCCCGTACGACGCTCGGCGACACCACGGCGGACTCGCTGACCTACAACAACGACCAGCGCGCGGTGGTGGCCCAGCAGAACCGGGTCAACTACATCCGCAACTCGGTGAAGGCGACCGTCGACGCCTACACCGGCGAGGTCAAGCTGTACCAGTGGGACACCGAGGACCCGGTCCTGAAGACCTGGATGAAGGCGTTCCCCGGCACGGTGAAGGCCAAGGCGGACATCTCCGCCGACCTGATGGCCCACCTGCGCTACCCGCAGGATCTGTTCAAGGTGCAGCGCGAACTGCTCACCCGCTACCACGTGACGGACGCGCAGACCTTCCTCAGCGGCAGCGAGGTGTGGCAGGTGCCGGTCGACCCGACCAACAAGTCGGGCAACTCGGTGCCGCCGTACTACCTGACGATGAAGATGCCCGACCAGGACGCGCAGGCGTTCTCGCTGACGACGACCTTCACGCCGAACGGCCGGGAGACGCTGAGCGCGTACATGGCGGTGGACTCCCAGGCGGGCACGCCCGACTACGGCAAGATCAGACTCCTGAAGCTGCCGGCGAGCACGACGGTCGGCGGCCCCAAACAGGTGCAGAGCCAGTTCAACTCCAACTCGCAGCAGAACATCGCCGAGTTCGTCCGGCTCATCAGAGGCGGCGACTCGGAGATCGAGTACGGCAACCTGCTGACGATCCCGCTCGACGACGGGCTGCTCTACGTCGAACCGGTCTATGTGCGCGGCGGACAGCTCAAGTACCCGCTGATGCGCAAGGTGCTGGTGAGCTTCGGCGGCACCACGGCGTTCGAGGACACCCTCGGCCAGGCCCTCGACAAGGTGTTCGGCACGTCCGGATCGGGGAACCCGCCACCGGACACCGGCACGACGAAACCGCCGGGTTCGGCCGACCCGACGGTCGAACAGGCCCTGAAGGACGCCCAGAAGGCCTTCGACGACGGCCAGAAGGCGCTGAAGGTGCCCGACTTCAAGGCCTACGACGAGGCCCAGAAGGAGCTCCAGGCCGCCCTCAAGCGCGCCGAGCAGGCGCAGGCGGCGGCGGACAAGGCCGCGGGCTCGGGCGCCAAGAACGGTGCCAAGAACGGCGCGAAGAGCGGCGGCTGACCGTCGCAGTCGACGCGAGGCCCGGGTCCGATGCGGATCCGGGCCTTCCGTTCGTGGGCGAACGGATGTGCCGACGTGCAGGACCGCCGCGCCGCCGTGGGGAGTTGGGCCAAATGTGTTTGACTTGTCTCTCTGTGGGCATGTCGACAAAACGCTGAAGTGACCTCACTGGCTGCGGTATACCAGGTGTACCCGGGTTGCGGGTGGTGCGACGATGGACGTTATGGGGGACAAGGTAACTCTGTTCGATTCAGGGCGATTTGCGCTGGCAGTCGATCCCGTGGAGATCGTGGACGGGGCCCGGGACGAGACGGGCGCCGCCGCCGACGAGGTCGCCGAGCTGGCGCGCCGCCGGCTCGCCGCCGAGGCGGGCGACGCCGAGGCGATGAGCGTCCTCGGCGCCATGCTGCTGCGCCGGGGCGACCTCGACGCGGCCGAACCCCACCTGCGGGCCGCCACCGCGGCCGGCGACCGGGCCGCGGCCAACAACCTGGGCGTGCTGCTCCAGCAGCGCGGCTACCCGGACGAGGCGGCCGGCTGGTGGCGCATCGCCGCCGTCGCCGGCTCCGCCCCGGCCGCGCACGCGCTCGGCCGGCACCACCGCGAGCGCGGCGACGAGCCCGCCGCCGAGTACTGGCTGCGCCAGTCCGCCGAGCAGGGACACGTGCTCGGCGCCTACGCGCTCGCCGACCTGCTGGACCACCGCGCCGACGCCGGCGCCGAGCGCTGGATGCGGATCGCCGCCGAGCGCGGGCACCGCGAGGCGGCGTACCGGCTGGCCCGGGCGCTGGACCGGCGGGCCACGGAGGCGGGCTCCGACGGCGGGGGCGCGGAGCCGCGGGCGGAGGCCGAGCAGTGGTACCGGCAGGCCGCCGCGCGCGGCCACCGGCGCGCCGCGCTGCACCTCGGCGCGATCCTGGAGGGCCGCGGCGAGCTGAAGGAGGCCGGCCGCTGGTACCTGACGTCCGCCAAGGACGGCGAGCCGCAGGCCGCCTGCGCCCTCGGCTTCCTGCTGCGCGACGCCGGGGACACCGAGAGCGCCGCCGTGTGGTGGCTGCGCGCCGCCCAGGACGGCGACGGCAACGCCGCCAACGCGCTGGGCGCGCTGCACGCCGAGCGCGGCGAGACCCAGACCGCCGAGCGGTGGTACCGGGCGGCGATGGACGCCGGCGACGTCAACGGCGCCTACAACCTAGCCCTGCTCTGCGCCGAGCAGGGCCGCACCGCCCAGGCCGAGCAGTGGTACCGGCGCGCGGCCTACGCCGGTCACCGCGAGGCCGCCAACGCGCTGGCCGTCCTGCTGCTCCAGGGCGGCGACACCGCCGGGGCCGAGCCGTGGTTCTCCAAGGCGGCGGAGGCCGGGAGCGTGGACGCCGCGTTCAACCTGGGCATCCTCTACGCGGGCCGGGACCTGACGGCCGAGGCCCTGAGGTGGTACGAGCGGGCGGCCGCCGCCGGACACACCGAGGCGGCGCTCCAGGTGGGCATGGCCCGGCTGGCCGCCGGGGACGAGCAGGACGCCGAGCGGCATCTGCGGTGCGCGGCCGGCGGCGGCAGCGCGGAGGGCGCCTACCGGCTGGCGACCGTGCTCGACGCCCGCCGCCCGCCCGTGCCCGCCCACGAACTCGGGGAGTCGGCGGTCCACGAGAAGACCGAGTGCGAGGAGTGGTACGAGCGGGCCGCGACCCAGGGGCACCGGCGCGCGCAGGTACGGGTCGGGATGCTCGCCGCGGCCCGCGGCGACGTGGTCGAGGCGGCGCGGTGGTACCGGACCGCGGCGGAGGCCGGCTCGCGCAACGGCGCGTTCAACCTGGGGCTGCTGCTGGCCCGGGAGGGCAGCGAGCCGGAGGCGGTCGTGTGGTGGACCCGGGCCGCCGACGCCGGGCACGGCCGGGCGGCGCTGCGCCTGGCCCTCGTCCACGCCCGCCGCGGCGAACTGGCCGAGGGCCAGCGCTGGGCCGACCGCGCCGCGGCCCTGGGCCCCCGCGAGGTGGCCGCCCGGGCGACCCGCCTCAGGGACGCCCTGCGCGAGGAGCTGTCCGCGTGACCGCCGGCTCCCGGACCGGGGATCTCCACCCCTTCCCCGGACCGGGCCGAACGGTCCGCGGGACGCTCTCCATAAGCGATTTGCATCCGGGGCCGTCGACCACGTAGTGTTCCATTCATCGACGCGGGGTGGAGCAGCTCGGTAGCTCGCTGGGCTCATAACCCAGAGGTCGCAGGTTCAAATCCTGTCCCCGCTACTGAAGACCTAGGGCCGGAATCCGATCAGGATTCCGGCCCTAGGTGTATGCGCGTCCGGTGGCGCGTTCGCCGACGCACAGCGTGAAGCCCCAGCGCTCCAAGTGGCAGCGCGAAGCCCCGGCACTTCCCGTGCCGGGGCTCGTCGTCGTGCGGGTCGGGCGGTCGCCCGTCAGGCGGCGGTGCAGTTCGGGCAGAGGCCGCGGTACGTCACCTCGACGTCCGAGACCGTGAAGCCGAAGCGCTCGGAGTCCGGCAGGTCCGCCAGCGGGTTGCCGCCCGGGTGGACGTCCCGGATCGCGCCGCAGCCGGCGCACACCAGGTGGTGGTGCGGCCGGTGGGCGTTGGGGTCGTACCGCTTGGCGCGCCTGTCGGTGCTGACCTCCAGCACCTCGCCCAGCGTGACCAGCTCGCCCAGCGTGTTGTAGACGGTCGCGCGGGAGATCTCCGGCAGCTTCGCCACGGCGCGCGCATGGACCTCGTCGGCCGTCAGGTGCACGTGGTCGCCGTCCAGGACCTCGGCCACGACGCGACGCTGCGCGGTCATCCGCCATCCGCGTCCGCGCAGCCGTTCCAGAAGGTCGCTCATACCCACCAGCCTAACAGCAAAGGGACACAGATCCCGAACGAGTGTGAACTTGGAGTTCAACTTGACTTAGACAATGTCCATTGTAGGATCGAGCCTGGCTTTGGCCAAGCGACAGGATCAGACGGATTTTCCGCAGGAGGCGACGTGACCCAGGGACCGCTCACGACGGAGGCCGGCGCTCCGGTAGCCGACAACCGGAACAGTGAGACCGCGGGTGCCGGCGGGCCGGTGCTCGTCCAGGACCAGCTCCTGCTGGAGAAGCTCGCCCACTTCAACCGTGAGCGCATCCCGGAGCGCGTGGTGCACGCCCGCGGCGCCGGCGCCTACGGCACCTTCACGGTCACGGCCGACGTCACCCGGTACACGCGCGCCGCGTTCCTCTCCGAGGTCGGCAAGCGGACGGAGACCTTCCTCCGCTTCTCCACCGTGGCCGGCAACCTCGGCGCCGCGGACGCCGTGCGCGACCCGCGCGGCTTCTCGCTGAAGTTCTACACCGAGGAGGGCAACTACGACCTCGTCGGCAACAACACCCCGGTGTTCTTCATCAGGGACGCCATCAAGTTCCCCGACTTCATCCACACCCAGAAGCGCGACCCGTACACCGGTTCGACCGAGCCGGACAACGTCTGGGACTTCTGGAGCCTGTCGCCGGAGTCCACGCACCAGGTGACCTGGCTGTTCGGCGACCGCGGCATCCCGGCGTCGTACCGCCACATGGACGGCTTCGGCTCGCACACTTTCCAGTGGAACAACGAGGCCGGCGAGGTCTTCTGGGTCAAGTACCACTTCAAGACCGACCAGGGCATCAAGTGCCTGACCGCCGAGGAGGCGGACGTCCTGGCGGGCAAGGACCCCGACTCCCACCAGCGCGACCTGCGCGAGTCGATCGAGCGCGGCGACTTCCCGACCTGGACGGTCGGCGTGCAGATCATGCCCGCCGCCGAGGCCGCGACCTACCGGTTCAACCCGTTCGACCTGACCAAGGTGTGGTCGCACGCGGACTACCCGGTCATCGAGATCGGCAAGCTGGAGCTGAACCGCAACCCGGAGAACGTCTTCGCCGAGGTCGAGCAGTCGGTCTTCTCCCCGGCGCACTTCGTGCCCGGCGTCGGCCCGTCCCCGGACAAGATGCTCCAGGGCCGCCTCTTCGCCTACGGCGACGCCCACCGCTACCGCGTCGGCATCAACGCCGACCACCTGCCGGTGAACCGCCCGCACGCCACCGAGGCGCGCACCAACTCCCGTGACGGCGCCCTCTACGACGGCCGCCACAAGGGCGCGAAGAACTACGAGCCGAACAGCTTCGGCGGCCCGGTCCAGACCGGCCGGCCGCTGTGGCAGCCGGTCCCCGTCTCCGGCGTCACCGGCGACCACGAGGCGCCGCTGCACGCCGAGGACAACGACTTCGTCCAGGCCGGCGACCTCTACCGGCTGATGACGGACGAGGAGAAGGACCGCCTGATCGGCAACCTGACGGGCGCCCTCGCGCAGGTCTCGCGCGAGGACATCGTCGAGCGCGCGATCGCCAACTTCCGCCAGGCGGACGCCGACTTCGGCAAGCGGCTGGAGGCCGCGCTCCAGGCCCTGCGTGGCTGATTCCAGCACTGGACCGCTTGTCGTCGGCGACGGGCCGGGCCCCCTCGGGGGCCCGGCCCGTCGGCGTGCCGCCGGGCGGGCGCGCTCAGGCCGGAACGCGCGCCGCGGGCCGCCGCTTCGGCGCCCAGCAGCGGATGATGTCGCGGACCGAGACGATGCCCGCCGGTTCGCCGTCCGCCAGGACGATCAGGTGGCGGAAGCCGCCGTGCGCCATGGCGCCGGCCGCCTCCTCCAGCGTCCAGGACGGCGCGGCGAAGACGACGTCGGTGGTGGTGTGGGCGTGGGCGTACTCCGTGTCCGGGTTCTGGCCGAGGCCCACGGAGTTGAGGATGTCCCGTTCGGTGAGGATGCCGATGCCGCCGGCGTCGGGATCGTGCACCACGGCCGCGCCGACACGGCGCGCGGACATCAGGACGGCTGCCTGCCGCAGGGTGTGTGCGGGGCCGATGGTGAGGACCACCGTGCTCATGGCGTCGCGGACGAGCATGGGATGGAGCCACCTCCTCCTGGAATCCACTTCGTGCGGGGATTCACAAGTTCACAAGTGGGGGGACTCCCAGAGTCGCAGGCGGAGCACGGGTCAACAAGGGGGCGCGCGCGGCCGACCGGGGGCGCGCGCAGGCGTCCCTCTGGTCTCAGTGACGCCGGTTGAGATACCCCAGCATCTCGTCGTGCAGGATCCCGTTGGACGCGGCCGCGTTCCCGCTGTGCGGGCCGGGGCGGCCGTCCAGGCCGGTGAACGTGCCGCCGGCCTCCGTCACGATGATCGCGTTCGCGGCCATGTCCCACAGCGACAGCTCGGGCTCCGCGCAGAAGTCGACCGACCCCTCGGCGACCATCATGTACGGCCAGAAGTCGCCGTAGGCCCGGGTGCGCCAGACCTCGCGGGTCAGGTCCAGGAACCCGTGCAGCCGGCCCTGCTCCTCCCAGCCGCTGAGCGAGGAGTAAGCGAAGGACGCGTCCGACAGCTGGGCCACCTGCGAGACCCGGAGCCGGGAGGCCTGGGACAGGCTGCGGCCGGTGAAGGCGCCGTGCCCCCGCGCGGCCCACCAGCGGCGGCCGAGCGCGGGCGCGGAGACGACGCCGACGACGGGCTGGTAGCCGCCCTCGCCGGCCTCCATCAGCGAGATCAGCGTGGCCCACACCGGGACGCCGCGTACGTAGTTCTTGGTGCCGTCGATGGGGTCGATCACCCAGCGGCGCGGGCCGGTGCCCTGGACGCCGTACTCCTCGCCGAGCACCGCGTCGCGCGGGCGGGCGCGCTGGAGCTGGCCGCGGATCAGCTCCTCCGCCGCCTTGTCCGCTTCGCTGACCGGAGTCATGTCCGGCTTCGTCTCGACCTTGAGGTCGAGGGCCTTGAACCGGTCCATGGTGGCGGCGTCCGCGGCGTCCGCGAGGACGTGGGCCAGACGCAGGTCATCGAGGTAGTCGGGCATGGGGGAACGGTATCGGCCCGGCGTGCCGGGGGGCCAGCCAGGACGGGGCGCGCGTCGCCCGGGTCGCGCCGAGGACCCTTGACAGTGCTCGCGGGCGCGTCAAATCTGGCAGCGGAGCCGCTCGGCCCGGGGAGGCGACGATGCCCGCAGCGCGGGAATCCCTGCTGGACGCCGCGTACGTCGCGCTGGCCCGGCTGCCGTGGCCGGCGGTGCGGATGGTGGACGTGGCCGCGGCGGCCGGGGTCTCCCGGCAGACCCTCTACAACGAGTTCGGCGGCAAGGACGGGCTGGCCCGGGCGCTGGTGCGCAGGGAGGCGGCCGGTTTCCTGGCCGGGATCGACCGCGCGCTGGCCGGGTCCGCCGATCCGCGGGAGCGGCTGACCGCCGCCGCCGAGTGGACCGTCGCGGCCGCCCGGGGGAACACGCTGGTCAAGGCCCTGCTCACCGGCTGCTGGAGCGACCGGCTGCCCACGCCGGCGGGTGCGGTGGCGGGCGGGGAGTCGGGCGGAGTGGCCTGGTCGGCGGCGTCGTACCTGCCCGCCGTTCCGGCCCAGCGGTGGCCGGCCGGACCGCCGCTGTCGCCCGGCGGCCTGCTGGCGGCGGCCCGCGACCGCGCCGCGGCCGCCGTCTCCGCGCCGCGGGCGGCGGACGCCGTCCCGGCCGACGTCTGCGAACTGGTGTTCCGGCTCGCGCTGTCCTGCGTGACGGCGCCGCCGGGCGAGGGCGGGACCGCCGCACTGGTGCGCGGCGCGCTGCGCCACCGGCGACCGGTCTGAGCCACGGCCCGCCGGCCCCACTGGCCCCGCCGCCCCTTCCGGTCCCGGCAGGGACGTCAGTGCTGGGAGCCGGACAGCTGGAGTCCGATCACGCCGATGATGACGAGGCTGATCGAGACGATCTTCAGCACCGAGACCAGGTCGTCCAGGAAGACCATGCCGTAGATCGCGGTGCCCGCCGCCCCGATCCCGGTCCACACCGCGTACGCGGGCCCCACGTCGAGCTTGCGCAGCGACAGGGTGAGCAGGCCGAAGCTGCCGAGGGCGAAGCAGCAGAAGGCGATGGTCGGCCAGAGCCGGGTGAAGCCGTGGGAGAGTTTCAGACACACCGCGAAGCCGGTCTCGAGCAGTCCCGCGACGATGACCAGCAGCCACGCCATGTGCCGTCCTCCGTAGGTCGTGTCCGCGTCTCCGTGGCCGCTCCGGCTCGGTGCGATTATGCACTTACCGGCCCGGCCCCGGGGCAAACAACGCGGAGATCACCGACCGCCCCGCGGCGCCGGAGCGAGGCCGCGGGTCAGTCGCCCTCCGTGCGCTCGCGCGTGGCCAGCAGCCGGCGCAGCGAGTAGAGCCGGGCGGGGTCCGCGTGGCCGTCCGCCACCCACGCGTCCAGCGCGCAGTCCGGCTCGTCGTGACTGCACGCGCGCGGGCAGCCCTCGGTGCCGGGCTCCAGGTCGGGGAAGGCGTGGATGACGCGGGACGGGTCGATGTGGGCGAGCCCGAAGGACCGTACGCCCGGGGTGTCCACGACCCAGCCGCCGTCGCTCGCCAGGGGCAGCGCGAGCGCCGAGGTGGTGGTGTGCCGGCCGCGGCCGGTCACCGCGTTCACATGCCCGGTGACGCGCCGGCGCTCCTCGGGGACCAGCGCGTTCACCAGGGTGGTCTTGCCGACGCCGGAGTGGCCCACGAACGCCGTGACCCGCCCGTCGAGGAACGTGCGCACCCGGTCCGCCGCGCCGCCGCTCTCCAGCTCCTCGCGGCTGGTGACGACATAGGGGATGTCCAGGTCGCCGTACAGCTCCAGGAGCTTGTCCGGCGGGGCCAGGTCCGACTTGGTCATGACGAGCAGCGGCTCCAGGCCGCCGTCGAACGCCGCCACCAGGCAGCGGTCGATCAGCCGCGGCCGGGGCTCGGGGTCGGCGAGCGCGGTGACGATGGCCAGCTGGTCGGCGTTGGCCACGACCACGCGCTCGTAGGGGTCGTCGTCGTCCGCGGTGCGGCGCAGCACCGAGCTGCGCTTCTCGATGCGGACGATGCGCGCGAGGGTGTCCTTCTTGCCGGACAGATCGCCGACCAGGGCCACCTGGTCGCCCACGACGGCGGCCTTGCGGCCCAGTTCGCGCGCTTTCATCGCCAGGATCGTGCGGCCGTCGACCAGGCAGGTCAGCCGGCCCCGGTCGACGGTGAGGACCATGCCCTCGGCGGCGTCCTCGTGCTTGGGGCGGATGTTCGTCCGCGGGCGGTTGCCCCGGCGGTTGGGCCGGGAGCGGATGTCGTCCTCGTCGGTGTGCTTGCCGTAGCGGCGCATGTCTGTTCCCCGCGTCCTACGCCCCGAGCATCCCGGTCCACAGCTCGGGGAAGTCCGGCAGGGTCTTCGCCGTCGTCGCCACGTTCTCGATCTGGACGCCCTCCACCGCCAGGCCGATGATCGCACCGGCGGTGGCCATGCGGTGGTCGTCGTAGGTGTGGAAGATCCCGCCGTGCAGCCGGCGCGGACGGATGTGCAGACCGTCGGCGGTCTCGGTGACGTCGCCGCCCAGCTCGTTGATCTCCTTGGTCAGCGCGGCCAGCCGGTCCGTCTCGTGCAGCCGGAGGTGGGCCACGCCCCGCAGGGTCGAGGGAGACTCCGCGAGCGCGGCGACCGCGGCGATGCCCGGGGTCAGCTCGCCGACCTCGCTCAGGTCCACGTCGATGCCGCGCACCGCGCCGGAGCCGGTGAACACCAGTCCGTAGTCGGTGAGTTCGCAGGAACCGCCCATCTCCGTGAAGATCTCCCGCAGCCGGTCGCCCGGCTGGGTGGTGCGGGTCGGCCAGTCCGGGACGACCACCTTGCCGCCGGTCACCAGCGCCGCCGCAAGGAACGGCTGCGCGTTCGACAGGTCCGGCTCCACGGTCAGGTCCCGGCCGAGCAGCGCGCCCGGCGTGACCCGCCACACGTTCGGCTCGCCGCCCGACTCCGGGGTGTCCACCTGGGCACCCACCGCGCGCAGCATGTCCACGGTCATCCGGATGTGCGGCAGCGACGGCAGCGTCGCGCCGACGTGGCGCACCTCGACGCCCTGGTTGAAGCGCGGACCGGACAGCAGCAGGGCGCTGACGAACTGGGAGGACGAGGAGGCGTCGATCTCCACCGCGCCGCCCTCCAGGGCTCCGCCGCCGTGCACGGTCAGCGGCAGCGCGCCGCGGCCGTCGTCGTCGATCCGGGCGCCGAGCGTGCGCAGCGCGTCGATGACGCCGTGCAGCGGACGTTCGTACGAACGCGGGTCGCCGTCGAAGCGGACCGGGCCGTCGGCCAGCGCGGCGACCGGCGGCAGGAAGCGCATCACCGTGCCGGCGTTGCCCACGTCGACTGTCGCCGGGCCGTGCAGCCCCGCCGGGATGACCCGCCATGCCTCGCCCGAGGCGCCCGCGCCGGAGGCGGAGGACACCGTCTCCTCGATGCCGACCCCCATCGCCCGCAGGGCGCCGGCCATCAGCAGCGTGTCGCGCGAGCGCAGCGGGCGGCGCAGCCAGCCCGGCTCCGAGGCGAGCGCGGCGAGCACCAGGGCGCGGTTGGTGACCGACTTCGACCCGGGCACGTGGACCGTCGCGTCGACGGCTCCGCTCGCGTGCGGGGCGGGCCAGAGGGCGGTGTCAGCGGGGTTCGAGGCCATGGGCCCACTCTATAAGGAGGCCGTCCGCCCGGCCGTCCCGCGCGGGGGCGGCCGGGCGGCCGGGCCGGCGGGCCGCCGGGCCACTGGGCCGCCGGTCTGCCGGGCTGCTGGATCGCCGGTCCGCCGGTCCGCCGGGGAGGGCCCGCGGACTCACAGCCCGAGCAGCCAGCGCCCCCCGCCCATCAGCGAGCACAGCGACACGGCGTGGAACAGGAACAGCCACAGGCCCGCCGGCGCGTGCGTGAGCCGCGCCAACTGGTCGGCGTCCGAGTCGCCGCCGCCCTCGCGGGCGCGCCGGACCTGGAGTTCGAAGGCCGGCCGCACCCCGCCCAGCAGCAGGAACCACACCACCGCGTACGCGAACACCGCCTGCACCTGCGGCCCGGCCAGCCACGACACCAGCAGGAACGTGCCGCCGGTGAGGAGCACGGTCAGCACCCCGTAGGCGTTGCGGATCATCACCAGCATCGCCAGCAGCAGCGCCGTCGCCGCCCACAGCAGCAGCGTGATGCGCCCGGTGGCGAGCAGCGCCGCGCCGCCCAGGCCCAGCAGCGGGGGAGCGGTGTAACCGGCGGCGGCGGTCAGGATCATGCCGAGGCCGTACGGCTTGCCCCGGCTGAGGGTGAGCCCGCTGGTGTCGGAGTGCAGCCGTATGCCGGTCAGCGTGCGCCCGGTGAGCAGGGCCACCAGCCCGTGACCGCCCTCGTGCGCGATCGTGATGGCGTTGCGCGCCACCCGCCACAGCGCGGCCGGGACGACGACGGCGAGCGCGACCAGCGCCGTGCCGGTCACCACCCACCGGTCCGGGTTGGGCTGGGTGCCGAGGAGCCGGTCCCAGAGGTCGGGCAGCGCGGTCGCGGCGAGGCGGTCCATGGTGCGGAGTGGCTCCCTTGAGCGGTGCGGGGTCTGGCAGTGTTGCACGTATGTGCGGACGGTATGCATCGAGTCGCGGAGCCGAGGATCTCGCGGAGGTCTTCGGGATCGAGAAGTGGGAGCCCGGGGAAGTCCTCGCCCCCGACCACAACGTGGCCCCGACCAAGGCGGTCCACGTCGTCCTGGACCGCCCCCTGAAGGACGCCGGCGACACGCGGCCGGTTCGCCAGCTGCGCACGCTGAGGTGGGGTCTGGTGCCGTCGTGGGCGACGTCCCCCGACGGCGCCGCCCGGATGATCAACGCGCGCGCGGAGACCGTGCACGAGAAGCCGTCGTACCGGCGCGCCTTCGCCGCCCGCCGGTGCATCGTGCCCGCCGACGGCTACTACGAGTGGGTCACCGGCGAGCAGGAACGCGAGCTGGAGGTCGAGGGGCGGCGCAAGCGCCCGCGCAAGCAGCCCTACTTCGTGACCCCGGCCGACGGCTCGGTCTTCGCGATGGCCGGGCTCTACGAGTTCTGGCGCGACCGCGCGCTGCCCGACGACCACCCGGGGGCCTGGTGGGTGACGTGCTCGGTGATCACCACGGAGGCGGAGCGCGGTCCGCTGGCGGCCGCCCCGGCCGAGGGGCCGCGGGCGCTCGCCGACATCCACCCCCGGATGCCGCTCATGCTCACCCCGGACCGCTGGGACGCCTGGCTGGACCCGGCCCGCACCGATCCGGACGACCTGCGCACCCTGCTGGCCCCGCCGCCCCCGGGGCTGCTGCGCGCCTACCCGGTGTCCACCGCCGTCAGCAACGTCCGCAACAACGGACCGGAGCTGCTGAAGGAGCTGCCCGCACCCGAAGAGGGCACACTCTTCTGACGTGAGCCCCGACAGCCCCGAAGCGAGGACCGAGGTGACGACCCAGGTGGCGTCCGACGCGAGCGCCGAGTCCGCCGAGTCCGCCGAATCCGCCGAGTCCGTCGAGACCGTCGAGACGGAGCCGGGCCCGGCCCGGATCACCTGGCGCCGGGCGGCCGCGCCCCGGCTCGTCCTCGCCGTCGGCCACGGCGCGGGCGGCGGCGTCGAGGCGCGCGACCTTCAGGCGCTGGCCGGCGCGCTGCCCGCGCACGGCGTCACCGTCGCGCTGGTGGAGCAGCCCTGGCGGGTGGCCGGCAAGAAGGTGGCGCCCGCGCCGAAGACGCTGGACACCGGCTGGCGCGGGGTGTGGCCGGTCCTCGCCGGGGCGGGGCTGCCGGTGGTGGCGGGCGGCCGGAGCGCCGGCGCGCGCGTCGCCTGCCGCACGGCGCGCGAGCTGGGCGCGCACGCCGTGCTCGCCCTCTCCTTCCCGCTGCACCCGCCGGGCCGGCCGGAGAAGTCCCGGGCGGCGGAACTGCTCGGCGCCGGTGTGCCCACGCTCGTCGTCCAGGGCGGCAACGACCCGTTCGGCAGGCCGGCGGAGTTCCCCGAGGGCGGCCACGAACTGGTCGCGATCCCCGGCGCCGATCACGGCTTCGCCGTCCCCAAGCGGGCGGAGCCGACCCAGGAGCAGGCGCTGGAGCTGCTCACCGACGCCGTCACGCGGTGGACCGCGGCGCTCGGGTGACGCCGGCCGGCGGCCGGGAATGCCGGACCTCCCCGCGCTGTTGAGCGGGACGTACGTGCTGGTCGCCGGCACCGAAGTCGTAGGGAAGTCGTAGGAGAGGGAGTCCGCCGCATGGGTTGCACCGCCTGCCCGCCCGTCGCCCGCCGTCCGGTGGAGACGGCGCGTCCGGCCGAGACCGAGTCCGGCCGCGGCAGCCGCGCCGACCTGGAGTGGACGGTGCTGCACACGGCCAAGGCCGCCCCTATTCGAGCGGCGGCGGGCACGGGTCGTCGTCTATCCTCCGAAACGAGTGGGATCTCTCTCGGTCCCACGACATCGCTTGAGGAGGTGGGTCCGGTTCCCGGTACCGACGCAGGGACCGACGACGGCCACGCGGAGCTGCCCGAGGGCCAGGGCACGGGCGCGTCCGCGTCCGCCGAGTCGACCGCCGAGCGCAGCGCGCGCTTCGAGCGGGACGCGCTCGAATTCCTCGACCAGATGTACTCGGCCGCGCTGCGCATGACGCGCAACCCGGCCGACGCCGAGGACCTGGTGCAGGAGACGTACGCCAAGGCGTACGCGTCCTTCCACCAGTTCCGCGAGGGCACCAACCTCAAGGCGTGGCTGTACCGCATCCTCACCAACACCTTCATCAACTCCTACCGCAAGAAGCAGCGCGAACCCCAGCGCAGCGCGGCGGAGGAGATCGAGGACTGGCAGCTCGCCCGGGCCGAGTCGCACATGTCGACGGGCCTGCGTTCCGCCGAGTCGCAGGCGCTGGACCACCTGCCGGACTCGGACGTGAAGGAAGCGCTCCAGGCGATCCCCGAGGAATTCCGCATCGCCGTGTATCTCGCCGATGTCGAGGGCTTTGCGTACAAGGAGATCGCGGACATCATGGGGACACCCATCGGCACGGTGATGTCCCGGCTGCACCGGGGCCGCCGTCAGCTGCGCGGCATGCTCGAGGACTACGCCCGCGACCGC
This sequence comes from Streptomyces seoulensis, assembly GCA_013364255.1. Lineage (GTDB taxonomy): Bacteria > Actinomycetota > Actinomycetes > Streptomycetales > Streptomycetaceae > Streptomyces > Streptomyces similanensis. The sequence goes on from CP054936.1 coordinate 6,250,781, forward strand.
GGACTGGTCCCGGCCGGCGCCGGCAAGTCGAACGAAGCGAAAGGCTCGGGCTCATGAGCTGCGGAGAGCCGCATGAGACGGACTGCGGTGAGGTACTCGACCACCTGTACGAGTTCCTCGACAGTGAGATGCCGGAAGTCGATCGCACCAAGTTCGAGCACCACTTCGAGGAGTGCTCGCCCTGCCTGGAGAAGTACGGTCTTGAGCAGGCTGTGAAGAAGCTGGTCAAGCGGTGCTGCGGACACGACGACGTCCCCGCCGACCTGCGCGCCAAGGTCATGGGGCGGATCCAGCTGATCCGCTCCGGCGACCAGGGCGGCTCCGGGCGCGACGTACTGCCCCCGCCCGGCGCTCCGCAGGGGACCTGAGCCCGACCGCCCCTTCCCGACCGCCCCTTCCCGGGCGCCCCCGGAGCGGTCGCCGAGCGCCGAACCGGCGTCCACTTCCTGACTGTATGTCACTCGAACGTGCTAATCCGCGGGTTATCGGCCCGCGGAGGCCCCCTCGTCCGGCCTAGGCTCGAACCCACTGGCCGTGGACAGGCGTGACCGGGGAGGGGCGTCATGGAGGCCGTTCCACCCCAGGCCCGCGCGTACGTCGCCGGTGCCGTCCTCGCCGCCCTGCTCTGTCTGCTGCCGCTGCCCGCGACCCACGCCCCCTGGTGGGTGCTGGCCCTGCTGGCGGCGCTCTACGCCGGCTGCAAGCGGCTCGCCCCGCGGCAGCTGGCCGGCCCGTTCTACCCCGTGCTGCTGGCCGCCGTCTTCCTGCTGCCGCCGCCCGTCGCCGCGTTCGTGCCCCTGCCCGGGGCGCTGCTCGCGCGCACCGGACAGCGGCCCGAGGCGCCGCGCCGGATCTGGCGGGCGGCCCAGCTGGTGCTCGCCGTGTGGGCCGCCGGCCGCACGCACTGGGAGCTGGGCGGGCGCGACGCGGTCGTCACCTCCGACTTCCCCTACGCCCTGCTGCCCGCCGCGCTCGCCGTCACGGTGTTCTGCCTGGTGCTGACCGCGCTGGAGGGCGGGATGCTCGCGCTCACCGAGCGGGTCGGGACGTACCGGGCCTGGCGGGGCCTGTTCGCCCGTTCGCTGGCGCCCGTCGCGGTGCACGGGCTCGCCGGGCTGATGATGGCCGTGCTCTGGCGCAGCCGCTACGGCCCGGTCGCCGCCCTCCTCGTCCTGCTGCCGATGTACGTGACCTGGTGGGCGTACGCGCAGTACCACCGCGAGCGCGCCGCCCACCAGGCGACCATCCGGGCGCTGGTGCAGGCGGTCGACATCAAGGACGGCTACACGCGCGGTCACAGCGAGCGGGTCGGGCAGGCCTCCGTGCTGATCGCCCGCGAACTGGGCATGGCCGACGAACGCGTGGAGACGCTCCGCTTCGCCGGCATCCTGCACGACGTCGGGAAGCTGGGCGTCCCCACCCGGCTGCTGCGCAAGGACGGACCGCTGACGCCCGAGGAGCGGCGGGTGATCGAGCTGCACCCCGAGTACGGGCACGAGATGGTGCGGGGCATCTCCTTCCTGGACGAGGCCCGCTCCGCGATCCTGCACCACCACGAACGGCTCGACGGCAGCGGCTACCCCTACGGGCTGAGGGGCGGCCAGATCCCCGAGTGCGCCCGGGTGGTGGCCGTCGCGGACGCCTTCGACGCGATGACGTCCACCCGCTCCTACCGGCGGGCCCGGCCGGTCGGCGCCGCGCTGGCGGAGCTGGAGCGGTGCGCGGGCGCGCAGTTCGACCCGCGGATGGTCACCGCGCTGGTCCGCGCCGTCGACCACCACGGCTGGCACCCGACGGTCACGGCCGAACCGCCCCCACCGGCCCCACACCCGGCTCAACCGCCCGCCCCCGCCCCGGCGCCCGGCCCGCGCCGCGTTCCCTCGGCAGCCGCCGACCCGGACGCCCACCGCGCCCCGCCGGCCGCCCCCGCCCCGCCGTCCGCCCGGGAGCACCGCTCCGGTCACCGCAGAGCGCGCCGGTGAGTGCGTCGGCGGGCGCGCCGGCGAGCGAGTGCCGGCTGATGGTCCTGATCCGCGGCGCCGCCCTCCTCGTGGCGGTGCTGTCCCTGACGGTCACCCTGTGGACGGGGCTGGCCGAGCGCGGGACCGCGCTCGCCTTCGGGGTGCTGGTGCTGGTCGGGGAGCTGACCCGGTGGTCCGGGGAACAGGTCCGCGAGGCCGCGCCGCTCGGCGCCGCGGGCGCGCTGTCGTACGCGCTGCTCGGCGAGAACGCGGGCCGGGCCGGCCACCACGACGCCTTCCAGGTCGTGGCCGTCGTGCTCGCCGCCGCCCTGCTCGGCAGCGTGCCGCACATCGCGCGCGGGCACGGCCCGACCCTCGACCACCTGGCGCGACGCGTCCTGACCGTCTTCTTCGCCGCCGTCTGCTTCCAGCCGCTGTACGGCCGGGGGGCGTTCCGGGACTGGATCGGACCGGCGTACGCCCTGCTGCTGGTGGCGCTGCTGGCGCTGACCGCGCTGTGCGGCGCCGTGCTCTCGGCCGCGCCGCTGCACTGCCGCACCCGGTGGCCGTTCGGGCCGCTGCTGCGCGAGGAGCTGCGCGGCCTGCTGGGCATCGGCCCGGCGGTGTGCGCGACGGGCGCGGTGACGGCCCTCGCGGTCGCCGTCGTGGGCCTGTGGGCGCTGCCCGTCCTCGCGGTGCCGCTGCTGCTCGCCCAGCTGTCGCTGCGCCGGTACGCGGCCGTGCGGGCCACCTACCGGCAGACCATCGCCTCCCTGGCCCGGGCCACCGAGGTCGCCGGGTACACCCCGGCCGGACACGCCCGGCGGGTCGCCGCGCTCAGCCGGGCCGTGGGCCGCGAGCTGGGCCTCGCGGAGCCCGAGCTGACCGTCCTGGAGCACGCGGCGCTCATGCACGACATCGGACAGCTCAGCCTGGTCGACCCGGTGCCCGCCGGCGCCACCGCGGGCCTGCCCGCCGAGGAGCAGCGCCGCATCGCCCTGCTCGGCGGGGCCGTGGTGCGCCGCAGCGGGGTGGGCCGGGAGGTCGCGGTGGTGGTGGAGCGGCAGGCCGACCCCTGCCCGGAGCAGCCGCTGCCCGCGCGGATCGTCCGGGCGGTGAACGCCTACGACGAGAAGGCGCGCGCCGCCGGACCCTGCGGACCGCTCACGGCGCTGGAGGAGCTGCGCCTGGCCACCGCGGACGACTACGCACCGGACGTGGTCGAGGCGCTGGCCCGGGTGCTCGCACGGGAGAGTCTTCCGTCGCCCGTGACGGGGTAACCCATGGGTAATGAGCGCCGCTGAAGCCGTACGTGGTTGGATGCGAAAGGAAAGGGTGTCCGGGGGCAGAGCCAGCCCAAACGACGGAACTGGCAGGCAGGAATCGTGAGGATCTTCGGCAAGGGACGGCACCGGCCCTCCGCCTCCTGGCGGCAGGCCACCGACCGCGCGTTCACCCTGATCGGCGACGGCCGGTACGAGGACGCGGGCGCACTGCTGACGCGCGCCGCCGACCTGGAACCCTGGCTGTCGGAGTCCTGGTTCAACCTCGCCCTGCTGCACAAGTTCCGGCACGACTGGGAACAGGCCAGAGCGGCCGGCCTGCGCGCCGTGGCGCTGCTGGAGAAGGAGACCGGCGCGCCCGACTGGTGGAACGTCGGCATCGCCGCCACCGCGCTCCAGGACTGGCCGCTGGCCCGGCGGGCCTGGCAGGCCTACGGCCTGAAGGTGCCCGGCGGCGCGACCGAGGCGGGCGAGCCGCTGGGCATGGAGCTGGGCAGCGCGGCGGTGCGGCTGTCGCCGGAGGGCGAGGCCGAGGTGGTGTGGGGCCGGCGGCTCGACCCGGCCCGGATGGAGGTGCTGTCCATCCCGCTGCCGTCCTCCGGGCGGCGCTGGGGCGAGGTCGTGCTGCACGACGGCGTGCCGCACGGCGAGCGGACCACCGCCGCCGGGCACAGCTACCCCGTCTTCGACGAGATCGAGCTGTGGGCGCCCTCACCGGTGCCCACCTGGGTGGTGCTGCTGGAGGCGGCCACCGAGGCCGACCGGGACGCCCTGGAACAGCTCGCCGCCGACGCCGGGTTCGCCGCCGAGGACTGGTCGTCCTCGGTGCGGCTGCTGTGCCGGACCTGCTCGGAGTCGCGGATGCCGTCCGACGAGGGCGACGGCGTGCACCTGGACCCGCACGACCACAGCGAGCCGGGGCACCCCGGACCGCTGGGCCACCGCACCGACGGGCAGCTGTGGGTGCCCGAACGGGAGTGCGGGGTGGCCGCGCCGGCCGCGCTGGTCAGGGGGCTGCTGGACGGCTGGGTGGCGGACAGTCCGGACTCGCGGGACTGGCGGGACCTGGAAGAGGTCTGCTGAGGATTCCCCGTACTCTTAGTCGGGATCAGTCATTCCAGGAAGGCAGGCGTACGTCGGTCATGGCGCAGCAGGACACCGATCAGCAGCACGCGGGCGTGCTCCCCGTCGACGACGAGGGCTACGTCGTCGACACGGCGGACGCCGAGGAGCGCGAGACGGCCTGGCGCGAGCGCGGCGCCTCGCGGCCGATCACGGTCGTCGGCAACCCCGTCCTGCACAAGGAGTGCAAGGACGTCACGGAGTTCGGCGAGGAGCTCCAGCAGCTGGTCGCCGACATGTTCGCCAGCCAGCGCACCGCCGAGGGCGTGGGCCTGGCCGCCAACCAGATCGGCGTCGACCTGAAGGTCTTCGTCTACGACTGCATGGACGACGAGGGCGTCCGGCACGTCGGCGTGGTCTGCAACCCCAAGCCGGTCGAGCTGCCCGCCGACCGGCGCCGGCTGGACGACAGCAACGAGGGCTGCCTGTCCGTGCCGACCGCCTACGCGCCGCTCGCCCGCCCCGACTACGCCGAGGTCACCGGCCAGGACGAGCGCGGCCACGCGATCAAGGTGCGCGGCACCGGCTACTTCGCACGCTGTTTGCAGCACGAGACCGACCACCTGTACGGGCAGCTGTACATCGACCGGCTCTCCAAGCGCGAGCGCAAGGACGCGCTGCGGCAGATGGCCGAGAACGAGCCGCGCTACCCCGTGGTCGCCAACGACTGAGCCCACCGCGGCAGTCGGGGCGCCAGAGACCCTGGAGGCCCCGGTGAACGGCGCCCGACCGGACGAACGGTCAGGCGCCGTACGTGTGTCCCGCCCCTGTTCGATCCTTTGTGCGCATTGATCGAATCAAATCGGTCACACAAGGGGATATTCTCGGCATCCACGGCGATGGGTGGGCCAAATCCGTTCCCAGAACGGTCAGTTGTAGTGCTGAATGGGAGGACGGGGATACAGGACGGCGTGCGCCGGACACAGCGTCAGGGGCGGGCGCCGGCGGCGGCTGAGAGGGGTTGTTCGTGCCGGCTTTCCCATACAGCACAACATCGACATCGACGACGGTCGCGGTGCCGCCGTCACTGGCCCTGCCGGTGATCGAGGCGGCGTTTCCCAGGCGGCTGCACGCCTATTGGCCCCGGCTCCAGGAGACGACCCGGAGCTGGCTGCTGGAAATGCGGCTCATGCCGGCGGACAAGGTGGAGCAGCACGTCGACGGCCTGCGCTACACCGACCTCATGGCGGGCTACTACCTCGGCGCCCCCGACGAGGTCCTCCAGGCCATCGCGGACTACAGCGCGTGGTTCTTCGTCTGGGACGACCGGCACGACCGCGACATCGTGCACCGCCGGCCCGTCGCCTGGCGGCGGCTGCGCCGCGCGCTGCACGCGGCGCTCGACGCGCCGCGGGAGCACCTGAACCACCCGGACACCCTGGTCGCGGCCTTCGCGGACAGCGTGCTGCGGCTGTACGGGTTCCTGCCGGCGACGTGGAACGCCCGCTTCGCCCGGCACTTCCACGCGGTGATCGAGGCGTACGACCGCGAGTTCCACAACCGCACCGAGGGCGTCGTGCCCACGGTCGAGGAGTACCTCGCGCTGCGCCGGCTCACCTTCGCGCACTGGATCTGGACCGATCTGCTGGAGCCGAGCGCGGGCCGCGAACTCCCCGACGCCGTCCGCGAAAACCCCGCGTACCGGCGCCCGGCACTGCTCAGCCAGGAATTCGCCGCCTGGTACAACGACCTGTGCTCACTGCCCAAGGAAATCGCGGGCGACGAGGTGCACAATCTCGGCATAAGTCTTGTCAAACACGAAGGACTCAGCCTGGAGGAGGCGATCGCGGAACTCCGCCGCCGGGTCGAGGAATGCATTTCCGATTTTCTGGTCGCCGAACAGGACGCGTTACGTTTCGCGGACTCCCTGGCGGACGGAACGGCGCGCGGAAAGGAACTCGGCGCCGCCGTGCTGTCCTGCGTCGCGAACATGCGGAACTGGTTCAGTTCCGTCTACTGGTTCCACCATGAATCCGGCCGGTACATGGTCGACAGCTGGGACGACCGCTCCACACCCCCGTACGTCAGCAACGAAACGGCAGGTGAGAAATGACCGTCGAATCGGTCAGGCCCGAGGACCGGTCCCGGGCCGGAGACGAGCCGCTGGAGCCCCCGGTCGCCGCCGGCGCCGTCCCGTTCCTCGGCCACGGTCTCCGGCTGGCCCGCGACCCGCTGGCCTTCCTGACCGGGCTGCGCGACCACGGCGACGTCGTCCGCCTGCGGCTCGGCCCCAAGACGCTCTACGCCGTCACCGCGCCCGCCCTCACCGGAGCGCTGGCGCTCAGCCCCGACTTCATCGTCGCCGGACCGCTCTGGGAGTCCCTGGGCGACCTGCTCGGCAAGGAGGGCGTGGCCACCGCCAACGGCCCGCTCCACCGCCGCCAGCGACGCACCATCCAGCCCGCCTTCCGGCTCGACGCGATCCCCGGGTACGGGCCGATCATGACCGAGGAGGCGCACGGGCTGGTGGAGCGCTGGCGCTCGGCCGACGTGCTCGACGTAACCAGGGAGTCCTTCCGGGCAGCCGTGCGCGTCGCCGCCCGCTGCCTGATGCGCGGCAGCTACATGGACGACCGCGCCGAGCGCATCTGCGCGGCGCTGGCCACCCTGTTCAGCGGCATGTACCAGCGGATGGTCGTCCCGCTCGGACCGCTCTACAAGCTGCCGCTGCGGTCGAACCGAGAATTCAACCGGGCCTTGGCCGATTTCCATCTCCTGGTGGACGAGATCGTCGCCGACCGCCGGGCGAGCGGTCAAAAACCGGACGATTTGCTGACGGCTTTGCTGGAGGCGACGGACGAGAATGGCGATCCCATCGGGGAACAGGAGATCCATGATCAGGTCATTGCCATCCTGACCGCGGGAAGCGAAACCGTCGGTTCCACGATCATGTCGCTCCTTCTCGCCCTGACCGAGTACCCGGAACTCGGCGGCAAGATCCGCGACGAGGTGGAAACGGTCACGGAAGGCCGCCCGGTCGCATTCGAGGACGTCCGAAAACTGACGTACACCGCCAATGTCGTCGTCGAGACATTGCGACTGTATCCGGCCGTGTGGATATTGACGCGCCGGACGGTCGCCGACACCCGGCTCGGCGGATACCGCATTCCGGCCGGAGCGGACGTCATCTACAGCCCCTACGCCGTCCAGCGCGACCGGCGCTCCTTCGCTCGGCATGAGGAGTTCGACCCCGGACGCTGGCTGCCGGGACACTCCGACGAGGTCCCCAAGTACGCGATGAGCCCGTTCAGCGTGGGCAACCGCAAGTGCCCGGGCGACCACTTCTCGATGGCCGAGCTCACCCTGCTCACCGCGGCCGTCGCCGCCGCCCTCCGGTTCGACCAGGCCCCCGGCTCCGACCCCAGGCCGCGCATCGGGATCACCCTGCGCCCGCGCCGTCTGCTGCTGCGGGCCCTGCCCCGCTGACCGGCCGCGGCCGGGACCGCCCCGGCGGGAACCCGGCCGCGCCGGACGCGCGTTCAGGCGGCCTGCGGGCCCCTGAACGTGCGCCGGTAGGAGTGCGGAGTGGTGCCCAGCGTCCGGACGAACTGGTGCCGCAGCGCGGCGGCGGTGCCGAACCCGGTCCGGTCCGCGATCGCGTCCATCGTCTCGTCCGTCCCCTCCAGCAGCCGCTGCGCCAGCAGCACCCGCTGCCGCAGGATCCACCGGTAGGGAGTCGTCCCCGTCTCCTGCTGGAAACGGCGGGCGAAGGTGCGCGGGGACATCAGCGCGCGGGCGGCGAGCTGCTCGACGGTGACCTCCTCGTCCAGGTGCCGCTCCATCCAGACCAGCACCTCGCCCACCGTGTCGCACCGCGACTTCGGCAGCGGCCGTTCGATGTACTGCGCCTGCCCGCCGTCCCGGTGCGGCGGCACCACCATCCGCCGGGCGATCTTGTTGGCGACCTCCGGTCCCTGCTCCTGGCGCACGATGTGCAGACAGGCGTCGATCCCGGCGGCCGTCCCGGCCGAGGTGATCACCGTGCCCTCGTCCACGTAGAGGACGTCCGGCTCCACCACCACGTGCGGGTACTGCCGGCGCAGCTCGGCCGCGTGGCGCCAGTGCGCCGCGCAGCGCCGCCCCTCCAGCAGTCCCGCCGCGCCCAGCACGAACACCCCCGAGCACACGCTCAGCACCCGCGCGCCCCGGTCCACGGCCCGCACGAGGGCGGCCAGCAGCGCGGGCGGGTGGACCCGGGTCGCGAAGTCGTTCCCGGCCGGCACGGCGATCAGATCCGCCTCCTCCAGCCGGTCGAGCCCGTAGGGCGTGCTGACGCTCAGCCCGCCCACGTGGGTGCTCAGCGACGGGCCCTCGGCGGAGACCACGGCGAAGTCGTAGACGGGCAGGCCGTCGTCGCTACGGTCGATCCCGAAGACCTCGCAGACCACGCCCAGTTCGAAGGGATGCACACCGTCGAGCAGGACGGCGGCCACGTTCTCCAGCATGCGGCCAGTGTGCCCCACCAGTGGCAGGAATTTGAAGATGTGCGGCAGTCCTGCCACTCACGGCCGGAGGGATCCGGCGCGAGAGTGGAGGACATGAACACAGACCAGATCGAAGCCCTGATCGGACTCCTCGCGACCTTCGGACTCCTGGTCCTGATGGCGCTCCCCGCCGCCCTCGGCGTCGTGCGCGACAAGCGCATCGACCGCCAGATCAGGCAGGCGCGGCGGGAGCACGCGGACCAGGAAGCCCGTGAGGCCCTACAGCGACAGCAGCGGTCTCAGAAGTCCTCGTCCAGGTCGACGGTGCCCTCCACCGCCACCTGGTACGCCGACGGACGCCGCTCGAAGAAGTTGGTCAACTCCTGAACCCCCTGGAGCTCCATGAAGGAGAAGGGGTTCTCCGAGCCGTACACCGGAGCGAAGCCGAGCCGGGTCAGCCGCTGGTCGGCGACGCACTCCAGGTACTGCCGCATCGACTCGGTGTTCATGCCCGGGAGGCCGTCACCGCACAGGTCGCGCGCGAACTGCAGCTCGGCCTCGACGGCCTCCCGCAGCATGTCGACCACCTGCTGCTCCAGCCGGTCGTCGAAGAGGTCCGGCTCCTCCTTGCGGACGGTGTCCACCACGTCGAAGGCGAACGACATGTGCATCGTCTCGTCGCGGAACACCCAGTTGGTGCCGGTGGCCAGGCCGTGCAGCAGGCCCCGGCTGCGGAACCAGTAGACGTAGGCGAACGCGCCGTAGAAGAACAGGCCCTCGATGCAGGCGGCGAAGCAGATCAGGTTGAGCAGGAACCGCCGGCGGTCCGACCGGGACTCCAGCTGGTCCAGCTTCTCGACCGAGTCCATCCACTTGAAGCAGAACTCCGCCTTCTCGCGGATGGAGGGGATGTTCTCCACCGCCGCGAAGGCCGCCGCCCGGTCGTCCGGGTCGGGCAGGTAGGTGTCCAGCAGCGTCAGATAGAACTGGACGTGCACGGCCTCCTCGAACAGCTGGCGCGACAGGTACAGGCGCGCCTCCGGGGAGTTGATGTGCTTGTAGAGGGTGAGCACCAGGTTGTTGGCGACGATCGAGTCGCCGGTGGCGAAGAAGGCCACCAGACGGCCGATGAGGTGCTGCTCGCCCGGGGTGAGCTTGGCGAGGTCGGCGACGTCCGAGTGGAGGTCGACCTCCTCGACGTGCCAGGTGTTCTTGATGGCGTCCCGGTAGCGCTCGTAGAAGTCCGGGTAGCGCATGGGGCGCAGGGTCAGTTCGAAGCCCGGGTCGAGCAGGTTCTGGGTGGAGCGGTCGGTGGTCATCACTGGCATGCCTCGCAGGACTCGGGGTTTTCGAGGGAGCAGGCGACGGCGTCCGGATCGGCCGCCTGCTGGACGGGAAGGGGCGCCTGGGCGCGGGTCTGGCCCTGGGCGGCGCGGGCGATCCGGGTCGCCGGGCGCGAACGCAGGTAGTACGTCGTCTTCAGACCCTGCTTCCAGGCGTACGCGTACATCGAGGAGAGCTTGCCGATGGTCGGCGTCTCCAGGAACAGGTTCAGCGACTGGGCCTGGTCGAGGAACGGGGTGCGGGCGGCGGCCATGTCGATCAGGCCGCGCTGCCCGATCTCCCACGCCGTGCGGTACAGCGCCCGCACCTCGGCCGGGATCCAGGCGAAGTCCTGCACCGAGCCGTTGGCCTCGCGCAGCGCCTCACGGGTGCGGGCGTCCCACACGCCCAGCGCCTTCAGGTCGTTCACCAGGTAGGAGTTGACCTGGAGGAACTCGCCGGAGAGCGTCTCGCGCTTGAACAGGTTGGAGACCTGCGGCTCGATGCACTCGTAGACGCCCGCGATCGAGGCGATGGTGGCGGTCGGCGCGATCGCCAGCAGCAGCGAGTTGCGCATGCCGACGGCGGCGATCCGCTCGCGCAGCGCCGCCCACCGCTCGGGCCAGGTCAGGGACACGTCGTAGTGGTCGGGGTGCAGCACGCCGCGGGCGGTGCGGGTCTTCTCCCAGGCCGGCAGCGGCCCGTGCCGCTCGGCGAGGTCGGCGGACGCCTCGTAGGCGGCGAGCATGATCCGCTCGGCGATCCGGGTGGACAGGGCCTTCGCCTCGGCGGAGTCGAAGGGCAGGCGCAGCTTGAAGAAGACGTCCTGGAGGCCCATCATGCCCAGGCCGACCGGCCGCCAGCGGGCGTTGGAGCGGCCCGCCTGCTCGGTCGGGTAGAAGTTGATGTCGACCACGCGGTCCAGGAAGGTCACGGCGGTGCGGACGGTCTCGTCCAGCCGCTCCCAGTCGATGGCACCCTCGTTCCCGTCGCTCCCGTCGTCCCCGGCGCGCACGAACGCGCCCAGGTTGACCGAGCCCAGGTTGCACACCGCGGTCTCGCCGTCGTCGGTGACCTCCAGGATCTCCGTGCACAGGTTCGAGGAGTGAATCACGTGGCCCGGCTCGGCCGTCTGGTTGGCGGTGCGGTTGGCGGCGTCCTTGAAGGTCATCCAGCCGTTGCCGGTCTGCGCCAGGGTGCGCATCATCCGGCCGTACAGCTCGCGGGCCGGCATCGTCTTCCTGGCCAGGCCCTTCGCCTCGGCCGCGCGGTAGGCGGCGTCGAACTCCGCACCCCACAGGTCCACCAGCTCGGGCACGTCCGCGGGTGAGAACAGCGACCACCGCGCGTCCTCGTCGACCCGGCGCATGAACTCGTCCGGGATCCAGTGCGCCAGGTTCAGGTTGTGGGTGCGGCGGGCGTCCTCGCCGGTGTTGTCCCGCAGCTCCAGGAACTCCTCGATGTCGGAGTGCCAGGTCTCCAGGTAGACCGCGGCCGCGCCCTTGCGCCGGCCGCCCTGGTTCACGGCGGCCACCGAGGCGTCCAGGGTCTTCAGGAACGGCACGATGCCGTTGGAGTGGCCGTTGGTGCCGCGGATCAGCGAACCGCGCGAGCGGACGCGGGAGTAGGCGATGCCGATGCCGCCGGCGTGCTTCGAGAGACGGGCGACCTGGTGGTAGCGGTCGTAGATGCTGTCCAGCTCGTCCTGCGGGGAGTCGAGCAGGTAGCAGGACGACATCTGGGGGTGCCGGGTGCCGGAGTTGAAGAGCGTGGGGGAGGAGGGCAGGTAGTCGAGGCGGCTCATGAGCCCGTAGAGCGCCGTGACCTCGTCCACGGAAGGGGCGGTGTCGTCCTGCGCGAGGCCGCTCGCCACCCGCAGCATGAAGTGCTGGGGCGTCTCGATCACCTTGCGGGTGATCGGGTGCCGCAGCAGGTAGCGGCTGTGCAGGGTGCGCAGGCCGAAGTAGCCGAAACGGTCGTCGCCGGCCGGGTCCACGGCCGCGTCCAGCCGCGCGGCGTGCAGCCGCACGAACGCGGCGGTGCGGTCCGCGACCAGCCCCTCGCGGTGGCCGACCGCGATCGCCTCGGTGAAGCGCGTGACGCCCTGCGAGGCGGCCTCGGCGCGGATGGCGAGGGTCAGCAGCCTGGCCGCCAGCCGCGAGTAGGCGGGGTCCTCGGAGATGAGCCCGGCGGACGCCTCGGTGGCCAGCTCGCGCAGCTCGGCCTCGTCGGCGTGCGCGGACCGGCCGCGCAGCGCGGCGGCGGCGACCCGGCCGGGGTCGGCGTCGGGGAGGTCGGCGGTCAGCTCGGTCAGGGTCCGCAGCAGCGCGGCACCGGGGCCGTCGGTCTCCAGGCGGTCGACGACTGAAGCCGGATCCGCAGGCGCGATGGTCACTTGGGGCTCTCCCTCGCTCGGCACGGGGCCTCGCCGAGGGCATGCGGCAGTACACGAGCGCACGCGGCGTCGCGTCCACCGGCCCATTCCACGAGGCCCGGACGTCGGCACCCGGACCGGACGGCCGGGCGCACTGTCGACAGGTCCTCGGACTGACGCACGTACCCGGCCATAAGGGCACATGTGTACGTGTACACCGTTGCGGGACAGTTCCGGATTCGCACCGGATTCCCCTGCGACGACAGCGAGCACGAGCATACATCTTGTGCCGGGTGAGGGAGCCACCCCCATATGTAGTGTCGTGGTGACTGCGCAGCGTGTCAGAGGGGCAACGCGTAGGTGAGCAGGGAGAGGTCCAGGAGGTCCGGCAGGGGCTTCCAGTCGCGGTCGGGGGTGCGCGTGAAGCCGAGGCGCTCGTAGAGGCGGTGGGCGGCGCGCATCGTCGGCTGGGTGGACAGGACCAGGCGTGCGCACCCCGCGGTGGCCCGCGCACGGTCGACACAGGCCCGTACGAGCGCCTCCCCGACGCCCCGGCCGCGGGCCGCGTGATCGACCGCGAGCATCCGGATCTCGGCCTCCCCGGGTCCGGCGATGTCGGCCATGGCGCCGCCCGACGGCACGAAGGCGACCGCGCCGAGCACGCCGCCGTCCCGCACGGCCACCAGCACCTCGGCCGCGGCGGCCCGCCCGGCCACGTCCCGCAGCACCCCGAGATACGCGTCGTCCTCCCCGAAGTCGAGCAGCCCGTCCCGCAGATAGGCCCGAGCGGTGATCTCCCCGACCACCCCGTACTCCGCGGGCTCGGCCCGCCGCACCACGATGTCCATGTGCGGAGTCTGCCGCAGGGGCACGACGGCGGACCGCTGGTTTTCCGGCGCCGTGAGGCCGCCCGGGGCCGTCCGGGGCCGTGCCCACGGGGTCCGTCCGGAGTCGTGGCGCGCGGGGACGGCGAAGGGCCGCCGGAGAGTGCTCCGGCGGCCCTTCAAGCGTCCGTGCGGGATCAGTGGGCGCTGCCGGCCGTGGCCGGGGGCAGCTCCACCGCGACACCGGGGTCGCCCGCGTCCTTGACGTAGTCCTCCGGGCTGGTCTCGTCGACGCCCTCGGGCGCCTTCAGCGCCCGCAGGACGAAGGTCAGGACCACCGTGACGACCACGTTGAGCACGAACGCCGTCAGGCCGATGTAGCCGATCTCGCCGATGCCCGGGATCTCCTTGGCCGAGCCGCCGAAGTGCTTCTGGGTCGGCGAGGCGACGCCGTAGGCCGCGAGCGTGCCGTAGACCATGCCGACCGCCCAGCCGGCGAGCAGCGCCCAGCGGTGGAACCAGCGGGTGAACAGGCCGCCCACCAGCGCCGGGAAGGTCTGCAGGATCCAGATGCCGCCCAGCAGCTGGAAGTTGATGGCGACCGTCTTGTCCATCGTCAGGACGAAGACCAGCGCGCCCACCTTCACCAGCAGCGACACGATCTTGGAGACCTGGGCCTCCTGCTTCGGCGTGGCGTCCCGCTTGATGAAGTCCTTGTAGATGTTGCGGGTGAACAGGTTCGCCGCCGCGATCGACATGATGGCGGCCGGCACCAGCGCGCCGATGCCGATGGCCGCGAAGGCCACGCCCGCGAACCAGTCCGGGAACATGTCCTCGAACAGCTGCGGGATCGCCAGCTGCCCGTTCTGCACCTTCACACCCGCTGCGATCGCCATGAAGCCCAGCAGCGCGAGCAGGCCCAGCATCAGCGAGTACAGCGGCAGGATCGTGGTGTTGCGGCGGATCACCTCACGGCTCTTCGAGGACAGCGTCGCGGTGATCGAGTGCGGGTACATGAACAGCGCCAGCGCGGAGCCCAGGGCGAGCGTGGCGTACGTCCACTGGTTCGCCTCGCCGGGCACGACCGCGCCGCGCGGTTTGCCGGTGGCCGGGTTGGTCTGCGCGAAGGCGTCGCCGGCCTTGGCGAAGATGTCGTCGAAGCCGCCCAGCTTGATCGGGATGTAGATGATCGCGACCGCGATGACGATGTAGATGAGCGCGTCCTTCACGAACGCGATCAGCGCCGGCGCGCGCAGCCCCGAGGAGTACGTGTACGCCGCCAGCACGCCGAAGGCGATCAGCAGCGGCAGGTCCTTGACGAACCAGTTGGTGTTCTCGCCGCCGCCGACGCCCATCACGTCCAGCACCGCCTGGATGCCGACCAGTTGCAGCGCGATGTACGGCATGGTGGCGAGGATGCCGGTGAGCGCCACCGCCAGCGACAGGCCCTTGGAGCCGAACCGCCCGCGCACGAAGTCGGAGGTCGTCACGTACCCGTGCCGGTGCGAGACCGACCACAGGCGCGGCAGGAAGGTGAAGATCAGCGGGTAGACCAGGATCGTGTACGGCACCGCGAAGAAGCCGGCCGCGCCGGTCGCGTAGATCGCCGCGGGCACGGCCACGAAGGTGTACGCCGTGTACAGGTCGCCGCCGAGCAGGAACCAGGTGACCCAGGTGCCGAACGACCGGCCGCCCAGGCCCCATTCGTCGAGGCTGTGCTCGTTCTCGGCGCGGCGCCAGCGGGCGGCGAGGAAGCCCATGGCGGTGACCAGGACGAAGAAGAAGATGAAGACGCCGAGCGCGACGCCGTTGACGCCGTCCTTCATCGCGCCGCACCGTCCTTCCGGGTCGCGCGGGCGCGCTGGTCGTGCTGCCAGAGCCGGTGGGCGAGCACCGTGAGGATCGTGGAGATGATCACCCACAGCATCTGGTACCAGTAGAAGAACGGGATGCCGATGAACGCCGGGTCGGTCTTCGCGTACGAACCGACCCACAGCATCGCCACGAATGGGGCGACGAGGCAGAGGCCGATGACGACCCGCACGGGCGTCACCGCCCCTCCGCCGGCTCCTGAGGCATCTGACATGTGCGGCTCCGTCCCCTCGCTGACCCAGACCATCGGTGCGATGCGCAGGCAATCTAGGTCACGGCGCCGAGGAAACGGAACCCCTTGTCCGCATACCGGTTGACGCCCGCCGCGCACGGCCGGCCGGCGCGGTCGAACGGACTCGGCCGGGTCCGGCCGGCGGCCCGGTCCGCCGGGTCAGTCCACCGGGCGCTTCAGGCGCGCGACGAACTTGTAGCGGTCGCCGCGGTAGACCGAGCGCACCCACTCCACCGGCTCGCCCGCGCGGTCCAGCGAGTGGCGGGACAGCAGCAGCATCGGCAGGCCCACGTCGGTGCCGAGCAGCCCGGCCTCGCGCGGGGTGGCCAGCGAGGTCTCGATGGTCTCCTCGGCCTCGGCGAGGTGGACGTCGTAGACCTCGGCGAGAGCGGTGTAGAGGGAGGTGTACTTCACCAGGCTGCGGCGCAGCGCCGGGAAGCGCTTGGCCGACAGATGGGTGGTCTCGATGGCCATGGGCTCGCCGTTGGCCATCCGCAGCCGCTCGATGCGCAGCACCCGGCCGCCGGCCGTGATGTCGAGCAGCTCGGCGAGCCGGTCGTCGGCGGTGATGTAGCCGATGTCCAGCAGCTGCGAGGTCGGCTCAAGGCCCTGGGCGCGCATGTCCTCGGTGTAGGAGGTGAGTTGCAGCGCCTGGGAGACCTTCGGCTTGGCGACGAAGGTGCCCTTGCCCTGGATGCGCTCCAGCCGGCCTTCGACCACCAGTTCCTGGAGCGCCTGGCGCACGGTGGTGCGCGAGGTGTCGAACTCGGCCGCCAGCGTGCGCTCCGGCGGCACCGGCGTCCCGGGCGCCTGTGTCCGGGTCATGTCGAGCAGATGCTTCTTCAGACGGTAGTACTTGGGCACGCGCGCGGTACGGACGGTCGCCCCACCCTCGTTCTCCGCACTGCTGACGTCGGTGCTCATGCTCCGCCTTCCCGGCTCGGGTGCCGAAGCGGCCGACATCCCATCGGCCACGGCTCACATCGTGGCACGGCTTCTCGCGCCGGGTGCTCACCCGCACGCTCCGTGATCTCCTCTGTATACCGCCGTGACCCAGGCTGGTCTAGTCCAACGTCCGACATGGGGACGGCGGCACGCGGGGCCGGGCGGGAGCCGGGGCGGCCCCGCCGGAGGCGACGGACGACGGCGCCGGCCCCCGCTGCGGGGCCGGCGCCGGTGCGTCCGGGGCGGCGGCGCCGCTCAGACGCCCTGCCACTCGGGCTTGTTGGCGTAGGTGTGGCGGAAGTAGTCGGCGAGCTTCAGCTTGCCGGCGGCGGCCTCGTCGACGACCACCGTGGCATGCGGGTGCAGCTGGAGCGCCGAGGCCGGGCAGACCGCCGCGACCGGGCCCTCGACGGTCGCGGCGACCGCGTCCGCCTTGCCCTCGCCGGTCGCCAGCAGCACCAGGTGCCGGGCCTCCAGGATGGTGCCGATGCCCTGGGTGATGACGTGGTGCGGCACCTGGTCGACGTCGCCGTCGAAGAAACGCGCGTTGTCCACCCGGGTCTGCTCGGTCAGCGTCTTGATCCGCGTCCGCGAGGCGAGCGAGGAGCACGGCTCGTTGAACCCGATGTGCCCGTCCGTCCCGATGCCCAGCAGCTGGAGGTCGACGCCGCCGGCCTCGGCCAGCGTCCGGTCGTACGCCTCGCAGGCCGCCTGCACGTCCTCGGCGGTGCCGTCCGGCCCGAGGAACGCCTCCATGCCGATGCCCAGCGGCTCCAGCACCTCGCGGCGCAGTACGGAGCGGTAGGACTCGGGGTGGTCGGCGGGCAGTCCGACGTACTCGTCGAGCTGGGCGATCCGGGCCCGCGAGGCGTCCGCCGCGCCGGAGCGCACCTTGGCCGCCAGCGCCTCGTAGACGGGGAGCGGGGTGGAACCCGTGGCCACGCCGAGCAGCGCATCGGGCTTGCGCCGCAGCAGCCGCGCCATGGCCTCGGCGATGAGCTCGCCGCCCGCTGCGGCGTCCGGAACGATGACAACTTCCACGCTGGGCCTGCCGATCTGAGGAGAACCGAAGAGAGGACCGGACCCGGTCGAGGGGCCTGTGGTTTAGACCAATCTAGCAGAACGGCCCTTGCGGGGCGCGGGCTCCGACGCCCCCGACACACCGTTCCGACGGCGTACCGATCAAGGTCTCCCGGGCCGGTCCGGCTCGGGAGACCGGGCCGGACCGGCGGTGCGGCGATCAAGGACGCTCGCGGCGGACGTGCGGCCGGGGAGCGGCGGGTGTGCGGCGGCGCGCGAGCGGCGCGCGGGGGCGTGAGAGGGGGGCGGCCGGGGGACACGCGGAAATTGCCGCCGTCCGGCGGCCCCGCGGCCGAGCCGGGCGGGCTAGGCTGCTCCCCGGTGACGTTCCGGCGTCCGGCCGGTGACCGCATCCGACCCGTACCGGTCCGTCCGATCGGCGGGAAGGGCCGGGAAGGGCCGAGAAAGGGCGACGAACACCGCCCCGCTCATGGACAGGCGCAAGTGGTCTAGTCCAGAATCGAGGAGAAGTCCTCGAACGGCGGACCGCGAGCGGCACCGCCCGCGAGCGGCGCACGAGCGACACACGAACGCACGAGCCTCCGTCCTCCCCGCACAGGAGGACGGACCGAGGAACCGGTGCTCTCTGCCCTGACTGCTCCGGCTCCTCATCCTTCGGCCGACCGGGACCGCACACCCCACGGCCGATATTGCTCCGGGCTGCGGTGCCGGGAGGGCTGAGGGTCCCTCTCAGGCGCCGCGGCCCGCGGGTGTCTCCGGAGGCGTTCCGCGGCCGCGCGGCCCGGTATTTCGAGACCGTACAAACCCCCGGGTACGCTCGCAGACGTGCCCTCCATGAACGAACTCGTACGCCAGCACACCGCGCTCGACGACTCCGACCTCGAGTGGCTCCACCTGCTGGTCTCGGAGTGGCAGCTGCTCTCCGACCTCTCCTTCGCCGACCTGGTCCTGTGGGTCCCCACGCTCGACGGCACCCGCTACGTCTCGGTCGCCCAGATGCGCCCGAACACCGGCCCGACCTCCTACCAGGACGACATGGTCGGCCACCTCGTGCCGCGCGGCCGCCGCCCGATGCTGGACGCGGCGCTCGACGAGGGCCGGATCGTGCGCGAGGGCGACCCGGAGTGGCGCGAGGAGGTCCCGGTCCGCGTCGAGTCCATCCCGGTACGGCGCGAGGGCCGCGTCCTCGGCGTCATCGCGCGCAACACCAACCTGCTCACCGTGCGCACCCCGAGCCGGCTGGAGCTGACGTATCTCCAGAGCGCCTCCGACCTGGCGCAGATGATCGCCGCCGGAACGTTCCCCTTCCCGGACCAGCAGGTCGACATGGACGCCTCGCCGCGCGTCGGCGACGGACTGATCCGGCTGGACGCGGACGGCGTCGTCCAGTACGCCTCGCCGAACGCGCTCTCCGCCTACCACCGGCTCGGCCTCGCCTCCGACCTGGTCGGCCACCACCTCGGCGAGGCGACGGCCGAACTGGCCCCGTCCCGCGCCCCCGTGGACGAGGCGCTGGTGAAGCTGGCCAGCGGCTGGGCGCCCCGCGAGTTCGAGATCGAGGCGAGCGACGGGGTGATCCAGTTCCGGGCCATCCCGCTCAAACCCAAGGGCACCCGCATCGGTTCGCTGGTGCTGCTCCGCGACGTCACCGAACTGCGCCGCCGCGAGCGTGAGTTGATCACCAAGGACGCGACGATCCGGGAGATCCACCACCGGGTCAAGAACAACCTCCAGACGGTGGCGGCCCTGCTCAGGCTGCAGGCCCGGCGGATCGGCTCCGAGGGCGGACGGGAGGCCCTGGAGGAGGCCGTGCGCCGGGTCGGCTCGATCGCCATCGTGCATGAGACGCTGTCTCAGAACCTGGATGAGCGGGTGGAGTTCGACGAGATCGCCGACCGGGTGCTGGCGATGGTCGCGGAGATCTCGCCGGGCAAGGTGACCGGCCGGCGCACCGGCCGGTTCGGCATCCTGGACGCCGAGGTGGCCACGCCGCTGTCCATGGTGCTCACCGAGATCCTGCAGAACGCCCTGGAGCACGGCTTCCGGGAGGGCGACACCGGCACGGTCGAGGTCTCCGCGGTCCGCGGCGGCACCTCCCGCGAGTCCCGGCTGCTGGTCACCGTCCAGGACGACGGGGTGGGCCTGCCCGAGGACTTCGACCCGCACCGCTCGGGCAATCTCGGCCTCCAGATCGTACGAACCCTGGTCGAGGGGGAGTTGGGCGGTTCCTTCGACATGGTCCCGGCCCCGGACCGCGGTACGCGCGTGATCCTGGACCTCCCGGTCGAGGCCCACAAGTAACCGGGCCAGCGTCCGGGCCGTCGGGCCACGCCGGTGGGCCGCGGCAGGCGCACGGCAAAGAGCCCCGGACCTCGAAAGGTCCGGGGCTAGTCGCTTCGTGCTTCCCCGTCGCGGGACGCCTCCGCTCGAAGAGCGGGGGGCCACCGGGGGGTACTGCGCGCTGCGGCTCGGGGGCGGGAGATGCGTACGCGCTGTACGCGCCGCCAAGCTCAGGCTGTCAGCGGGGTGGCTGTGGTCAGGCGGAGGCCTGACGAGCCCGGTTGCGGGCGGCGCGGCGCTTCATCGCGCGGCGCTCGTCCTCGCTGAGACCACCCCAGACGCCGGAGTCCTGACCGGACTCGAGCGCCCACTGCAGGCACTGCTCGATAACCGGGCAGCGACGGCAGACGGCCTTGGCTTCCTCGATCTGCAGCAGCGCAGGACCGGTGTTGCCGATGGGGAAGAAGAGCTCGGGGTCTTCCTCGCGGCAAACGGCGTTGTGACGCCAGTCCATGGCTGCTACCTCTCCTTGGTATTACGTGCAAGTTGCTTGTGAATGTGAACGCTTTCACGAATCCCTCAACAAGTGAAGGGCCGACCGTCAGGTTTCCCTGGCGTGGTCCTGTGGATTGAAGAGGGGTTCCGGTGATCTCTGGGGCCCGTGTGGTTGGGCCGCCCCGATCGCCATGTAGAGACTCGCAAACCTCGGCGGCGGATACAACCCCTTCCGGAAAGTTTTTTTTGATTCCTCGGTGTCGACTAGGTCACAGCCGTACTTCCATGGGGTGGACCCTGGCCTAAACGTTCGAGTGAAAGGACTTTCGGCCCTTCTACTCACACAATCACACGCAGTGCACGGCGTACGCCTGTGAACGTCACGCTCGTTCGCAGTCCCAGGTGGTCGCCGTCCATCTGGAGGGGGAGCGGCACCTTCGAATGCAAGGTGAAGCGGCTCAGATCGTGCAGTGACAGGGCGTGCCGGCCCTGGGGTCCGCGTTCGGGGGACGAAGTGAGCAACTGCGTGCCATACCGGGCGACCGCGGCCGTGGAGAGCCGGCTGAGACCGAGCACGTCGAGGCCCGTGTCGAACGAGGCCTTAGGCGAGGTGTACATCGCGCGATTGCCGAGATACGTCCACGGCGAGGTGTTCGAGACTATGGCGACCACCAGATCGGCGACCGGGTCCTCGCCGTCCCGCCGCACGGTGATCGTGCCGTGCCGCCGGTTCGGCTCGCCGAGGAACTGGCGGACGACCTGCCGCACGTACAGCGCGTGCGTGGACTTCTTGCCGCGCTCGCGCTGCTGCTCGACCCGGCCGACCACGCCCGCGTCGAAGCCGAGGCCGGCGTTGAAGGTGAACCAGCGCTCGGGCACGGCGGCGTCCTCGGTGCCCGGCGTCCCGGAGGCCAGGCCCAGGCCGACCGTGCGCTCGCTGCCGTCCCGCAGGCCGTCCAGGATCGCGCCGGTGGCCTCCACCGCGTCGTTGGGCAGGCCCAGGGCGCGGGCGAAGACGTTGGTGGAGCCGCCGGGCACCACGGCGAGGCGGGGCAGCCGCTCGGGGTCGGGGCCGCGGTGCAGCAGGCCGTTGACCACCTCGTTGACGGTGCCGTCGCCGCCGAGGGCCACCACCAGGTCGATCTCGCCGCTGTCCGCGGCCTGCCGGCCCAGGTCGCGGGCGTGGCCGCGGTACTCGGTGGTGACCGCCTCCAGCTTCATCTCGCTGGCGAGCGCGTGGATCAGGACGTCGCGCGTACGTGCGCTTGTGGTGGTTGCCGCCGGATTGACCACGAGAAGTGCACGCATGGGTTGCAGGGTACCTACTGGGCAGTACTCCGCCCAGGCCGAGGTAGGGATCGGGTAAGAGGGGGGGCGTGAGCCCGGACACGGCGGCGCGGCCCGCACGGCCCGCGCCCGGGGCCCGAGGGCTACTCTTCAGGGGTGAGCAGTCAGCAGAAACCCGTTCCCGGCGCCGCCGACACCACGGACCCCACCGACACCGCGGACACCGCCGACACCACGACGGACACCGCCGGGCCGCGGCCGCGGCGGCTGACGTACGCGGCCGCGCTGTCCGCGCTGGAGGCGCTCGCGCTGATCGTGGGCGGGGTCTGGATGCTCGTCCTCGGCGTCACGGGTGACGACCGGCAGCAGGCCGTCACCGGCGGGATCACCGTCCTGGTGCTCGCGCTGCTGCCGCTGCTGGCCGCCCGGGGGCTGCTGCTGCGGCGCGGCTGGAGCCGCGGACCGGCCGTCATCACCCAGATCATGGCGCTGCCCGTCGCCTACAGCCTGCTCAAGGCGGACGGCCTGGCCGTCCCGGCCGGCATCGCGCTCGCGGCGGTCGCGGTGACGTCGCTGGTCCTGCTGGTCAACCCGGCGACGACCCAGGCCCTCGGCATCAGGGGTCCGGGCCGAACCCAGGAGAGCGACCAGCGCTGAGCGGCCGGCACCGATCAACCGGCACTGCTCGATCGGCACTACTCATCCGGCACTGATCGGTCAGCGGCGATCGGTCAGCGGCGATCGGCCGGCACTGAGCGGTCGGCGCCGGCGGCACGGCCCCGCGCGGGCGGGCGTGCGTGCCGCTCGGTCAGGTCAGGGAACGTGCGGCCGCCGCACCGCCGTCACTCCTCCACCAGCAGTTTCTCCCGCAGCTGGGCCAGGGTGCGGGCCAGCAGCCGGGAGACGTGCATCTGCGAGATGCCGACCTCCTGCGCGATCTGCGACTGGGTCATGTTGCCGAAGAAGCGCAGCAGCAGGATCCGCTTCTCGCGCGGCGGGAGGTCCTCCAGCAGCGGCTTCAGCGACTCGCGGTACTCCACGCCCTCCAGCGCCTCGTCCTCCGCGCCGAGGGTGTCCGCGACCGCCGGGGACTCGTCGTCCGTGTCGGGGACGTCCAGGGACAGCGTGGAGTAGGCGTTGGCCGACTCCAGGCCCTCCAGGACCTCCTCCTCGGAGATGGCGAGCTTCTCCGCCAGCTCGTGCACCGTGGGGGAGCGGCCGTGCAGCTGGGACAGCTCCGCGGTCGCCGTGGTGAGCGCGAGCCGCAGCTCCTGGAGACGGCGCGGCACCCGCACCGCCCAGCCCTTGTCCCGGAAGTGCCGCTTGATCTCGCCGACCACCGTCGGGGTCGCGTAGGTGGAGAACTCCACCCCGCGCTCCGGGTCGAACCGGTCGACCGACTTGATCAGGCCGATGGTGGCGACCTGGGTGAGGTCGTCCAGCGGCTCCCCGCGGTTGCGGAAGCGCCGCGCCAGGTGCTCGACGAGCGGAAGGTGCATGCGGACCAGCTGGTTGCGCAGCTCCGCGTACCGCGGGTCGCCGTCGCCCAGGGCGCGCAGCTCCACGAACATCACGCGTGCTCCACTGCGGTCGTGCGCGTCGTGATGCGTGCCGTGCACGCGGGAGACGCTCGGCGCGCCGTCCTCGGAGTTCCGCTCGTGCTCGCCCATCGTCCCGCCCGTCGCCCTTCCCCGGGCCCCCGCCCCCGGCGAGGCGGGGGCGGCGGGGCCCCTCCGCCCCGCGGCGTCCTCCGGACGCGCGCCCGGGGAAGCGGTCCCCGGGCCTTCGTCGTCCGGATGCGGCCTGGCCTGCTCGGGGATGCCGTCGATGCCGCCGGCCGGCCGCGGGGCCCCCGCCGGGCCGTCCGGGCCGTCCTCGGCCGGGGTCCCGGCCCCGTCCGCGCGGGGCGGCCTCCCGCCCTCGCCCGGCCGTTCCCATGTGCCGCGCTCTTCGTCCCGCACCGGCCCGTCCCCGTTCCTCACGCCGGCCCGGGTCCCGCGCCGCGCTGTTTGTAGAGGCTGATCGAAACGGTCTTGTCCTCGTCCACCGCGGAGGAGACCTTGCCCGCGAGCGCGGACAGCACGGTCCAGGCGAAGGTGTCCCGCGAGGGCGCGTGGCCGTCCGTGGTGGGGGCCGAGACCGTGACCTCCAGCGAGTCGTCGACCAGCCGGAAGACACAGCTGAGCACCGAGCCGGGCACGGCCTGCTGAAGCAGGATCGCGCAGGCCTCGTCCACCGCGATGCGCAGGTCCTCGATCTCGTCCAGGGTGAAGTCCAAACGGGCCGCGAGGCCGGCCGTGGCCGTCCGCAGCACCGACAGGTAGGCACCCGCAGCCGGCAGCCGGACCTCCACGAAGTCCTGGTTCGCCGCGGGCTCGCCTGCGATCTGGGACACCCTCACCTCCAAGGTGGTACAAGCTTTTTCGGGGCCGAGGGTCGCCCCCCGGGTCACGCGACGCGTGGTTCAGCGGTGACGCTACCGCGCTCTCGACATTACTGTCCCTGGGACCCCGACCCCGGCTGTCACTCATAGTAAACGTACGAATACGCTCCGTGTCTAGGGGTGTGGCGGCCTCAAATGGGAACAGCGCGCGCCGGGTTGACGTACCCAGGCGTCACACCCTCGAACCGTCCGGAGCCCTGGTCACACGAGTACGTGATCCACGAAGCACCAGCGCCAGTCCTCACCCGGCTCGAACGTCCGCATCACCGGGTGCCCGGTGTCCTTGTGGTGCTTGGTGGCGTGCTGATTCGGCGAGGAGTCGCAGCACCCCACGTGCCCGCAGGTCAGGCACAGCCGCAGCTGGACCGGGTGCGTGCCGTCGGCCAGGCACTCCAGGCACGTCTCGCTGCGGGGGTCGGGCTCCGGATTCGGCAGCGCGCCGGTGTGCGTGCACTGTTTCATGATTGCCAGATTACGACTTCCCCGCGCGCGACCACGCGGAACGGGCGGACGGGACGGGACGACGATGGGCGGGCGAGGACGATGGACGTGATGCCGCTGCTGTTGCTGGTGGCGGGCAGCGCCGCGGTGGCCGGGGCGGCCCGGCGCACCCCGGTGCCGGCGCCGCTGCTGCTGGTCGCCGCGGGGCTGGCGGTTTCCTACCTCCCCGGGGTGCCCGACTACACCCTCGACCCGGCGGTCGTCCTGCCGCTGCTGCTGCCCCCGCTGCTGTACACCTCGGCCATCGACAGCTCCTACCTGGACCTGCGCGCCCAGGTGCGGCCGGTGGCGCTGCTCTCGGTCGGATACGTGCTCTTCGCGACCTTCGCGGTCGGCTGGGCCGCCTACCTGCTCGTGCCGGGCCTGCCGCTGACGGCCGCCCTGGTACTGGGCGCGGTGGTGGCGCCGCCGGACGCGGTCGCGGCGACGGCGGTGGCCCGCCGGGTCGGACTGCCCTCGCGCATCACCACGATCCTCCAGGGCGAGTCCCTGCTGAACGACGCCACCGCGATCACCGCCTACAAGGTCGCCCTGGCCGCCGCGGTCGGCGAGAGCGCGACGTGGGCCGGGGGAGTGGAGGAGTTCCTGCTCGCGGCGTTCGGCGGCGTCGGCGTAGGACTGGTGCTGATGGCGCCGCTGCACTGGCTGCGCACCCATCTGAAGGAGGCGCTCCTGCAGAACAGCCTCTCGCTGCTGATCCCGTTCGTCGCCTACGGCGTCGCCGAGCAGGTGCACGCCTCCGGGGTGCTCGCGGTCGTCACCGTCGCCCTCTACCTCGGGCACCGCGCGTGGGAGGTCGACTTCGCCACCCGGCTCCAGGAGGAGGCCGTGTGGAAGATGGTCGCCTTCGTCCTGGAGTCCGCGGTCTTCGCGCTCATCGGGCTCCAGCTGCCGGTCGTGGTCCGCGGACTCGACACGTATGCGGGCGCCGACGCCGTCCTGTACGCGGTCGTGCTCTTCCTGGTCGTCGTCGCGGCCCGGTTCGTGTGGGTGTACCCGGCGGCGTTCCTGCCCCGGCTGCTGTCCCGGCGGGTGCGGGAGCGGGAGGAGAACCCCACCTGGAGGGGCGCCATGGTCACCGCCTGGGCCGGGATGCGGGGCGTGGTGTCCCTGGCCATCGCCTTCTCCATCCCGCTCACGGTGCACGGCGGCGGCCCCTTCCCGCAGCGCAACCTGCTGCTGTTCCTGACCTTCACCACCGTCATCGGCACCCTGGTCGTCCAGGGCCTGACCCTGCCCCCGCTGATCCGCCTGCTGAGGTTCCCCGGCCACGACGAGCGGGCCGCCACCCTCGCCGAGGCGAACGCCCAGGCACAGGCCTCGCTGGCCGCCGAACGGCGCCTGGAGGAACTGCTCGCCGACGAGCGCAACACCCTTCCCCCGCCGCTGGCCGAACGGCTCCGCGCCGTCCTGGAGCGCCGCCGCAACGCCGTCTGGGAACGCCTCGGCCAGACCAACCCCGTCACCGGCGAGTCGGTCGACGACACCTACCGGCGCCTGTCCCGGGACATGATCGGCGCCGAGCGGGAGGTCTTCGTCCGGCTGCGCGACGGCCGCTACATCGACGACGAGATGCTGCGCGTGCTGCTGCGCCGGCTGGACCTGGAGGAGGCGGCCGTCTACCGAGAGACGGCGTGAGGCCGCCTCCCCGGAGCCCCGCGCCGAGGGGGCGGCTCAGGGCTCGTCCGGGAAGGGGCGGCCCGTGACGACCGCCGCGAGCGTCGTCCCGCGCGCGAAGGCGCCCTCGGCCGCCAGGGCGGCCAGCGCGTACAGCAGCTTGGCGACGTAGAGGCGCTCGACCGGCACGCCGTGGCGGGCGGTGAAGTCCGCGGCGAAGGACTCCAGCTCGGGCGTGGTGCGGGCGTAGCCGCCGAAGTGGAAACGCTCGTCCAGCGACCAGTCGCCCCGGCGCCCGCCGAAGGACCCCTCCTGCAAGGCCCGCACGTCTGCGCCCAGGAAGCCGCCCTTCAGGACCGGTACGCCCAGGGCGCGCCGGCCGGGCGGCAGCCCGGCGGCCAGGCCCGCGAGGGTGCCGCCGGTGCCGCAGGCCACCGCGGCGACGTCGGCGTGCGCGCCCAGCTCCGCGCCCAGCGCGCGGCAGCCGCGCACGGCGAGCGCGTTGCTGCCGCCCTCCGGCACGACGTGCGCCTCCCGCGCCCCGACCGCCGCCAGCACCTTCGCCAGGGTCTCCGGCTCGGCCTTGCGGCGGTACGTCGAGCGGTCGAGGAAGTGCAGCCGCATCCCGTCGGCCGCGCACCGGGCCAGGGACGGGTTCAGGGGGCGGTCGGCCAGCTCCTGCCCGCGCACCACGCCGACGGTGGACAGACCGAGCAGCCGGCCCGCCGCCGCGGTGGCGCGCAGATGGTTGGAGTACGCGCCGCCGAAGGTGACGATCGTCCGCCCGTCCGCGGCCTGGAGGTTCGGCGCGAGCTTGCGCCACTTGTTGCCGATCAGCTCCGGGTGGATCAGGTCGTCCCGCTTGAGCAGCAGCCGCAGCCCGCGCCGGGTGAAACGGTCGTCGGCCAGCTCCTGCAACGGGGACGGTAGCCGGGGAGCCAAGACGGCGGGACCGGCGGGACCGGCGGGGCTGGCGGGGTCGGCGGAGCTGGTCACCGGGCCATTGTCCCGGAGCGGGCCGGGGAGCGCACGGGGCGGCGCGGCGGCGCGCGGTCCCGTGCGCCGCCGGGGGAACGGCCGCGCGCGCCCCCGGCCGGACCACCTCCTGTGCCCGGCCAGGCAATGATCCATTCCCGCTCTTTCGTGTAATAGCACCGACACGGTGCGTGATGGAAGGCTGGCGCATGCAAATCGATGCCCGGCTCCGATCGAGTGCCGGGCATGAGTCGGGAGGGCAATTCTCTATGTCGGTAGGCGAAGAGGTCCGTACGGAGCAGGGCCGGCCGCAGCAGAGCCTCGGCACGGCGGCCGCGCGGAACCTGGCCACCACCACCAAGTCCGTACCCCAGATGCAGGAGATCAGCTCGCGCTGGCTGTTGCGCATGCTGCCCTGGGTCGACGTGCAGGGCGGCACCTACCGGGTGAACCGGCGGCTGACCTACGCCGTCGGCGACGGCAGGATCACCTTCGTCAAGACGGGCGACCGGGTCGAGGTGATCCCCGCCGAACTCGGCGAACTGCCCGTGCTGCGGGGCTTCGAGGACGACGACGCGCTCTCCGAACTCGCCTCGCGCTGCCGGCAGCGCGAGATCGGCGCCGGACAGGTGATCGCCTCGTTCGGCAACCAGCAGGAGGAGGTGTACCTGCTCGTCCACGGCCGCGCCGAGAAGGTCGGCACCGGCCCCTACGGCGACGACCAGGTCCTCGGCATCCTCGCCGACGGCGCCTACTTCGGCGAGCACGCGCTCCTGGACCCCGACGCCATCTGGGAGTACACGGTCCGCGCGGACACCACGTGCACCGTCCTCGTCCTGTCCCGGCACGACTTCGAGCAGGTCACCGAGCGCGCCACATCGCTGCGCGAGCACCTGAGGAGGCTGCGCTCGATCCCCGGCCAGCGCACCAACAAGTACGGCGAGAAGGAGGTCGACCTCGCCGCGGGCCACAGCGGCGAGCCCGACATCCCGCACACCTTCGTCGACTACGAGGCCCGGCCCCGCGAGTACGAACTGAGCATCGCCCAGACCGTGCTGCGCATCCACTCGCGCGTGGCCGACCTCTACAACCAGCCGATGAACCAGACCGAGCAGCAGCTCCGGCTGACCGTCGAGGCGTTGAAGGAGCGCCAGGAGCACGAGCTGATCAACAACCGCGACTTCGGTCTGCTCCACAACTGCGAGTACGACCAGCGGATCCAGCCGCACGACGGCGTGCCGAGCCCCGACGACATGGACGAACTGCTCAGCCGGCGCCGCGGCACCAAGCTCTTCCTGGCCCACCCGCGCGCCATCGCGGCGTTCGGCCGCGAGCTGAACAAGCGGGGTCTGGTGCCCGAGACCATCGACATGGGCGGCAACCGCATCCCCACCTGGCGCGGGGTGCCGATCTTCCCGTCCAACAAGATCCCGGTCACCGAGGCCCGGACCAGCTCCATCATCGCCATGCGTCTGGGCGAGGAGGACCAGGGCGTCATCGGACTGCGCGCCCAGGGCATCCCGGACGAGATCGAGCCGAGCCTGTCCGTGCGGTTCATGGGCATCAACGAGCAGGCGATCATCAAGTACCTGGTGACGTCGTACTTCTCGGCGGCCGTGCTGGTGCCGGACGCGCTGGGCGTCCTGGAGAACATCGAGGTCGGCCGTTGGCGCTGACGCTCCCCGCCCGCCCGCGGTGTCCCCGCCCGCCGGCCCGGGTAGAACACCCCGGGGACAGGGACCCGGTACCGCCTGCGCAGCCACCAGTGTTCGCGGACTCTCCGAGGGGGAGCGGATGGCCGAGTTCATGACGGAGACGACACCACGCCCACCCGGTGGCCCCGACGCCGTGCCGACGGCGCGGCCGGGACCCGCGGCGCCCGCCACGGCGTTCCCCCGGCCCGCCCCGGGCGGCCCCGGCGGCGCCCCGGCGGCGGCGCCCGACGGCCACGACGCGGCGGTGATCCTCGACCGCGCCCGGTCGTATGTCGACCCGGAACTGCGCTCGGCCGTCGCCTCGCTGCCGTCGTCCCTGCGCCGGGTCGCCGGCTACCACTTCGGCTGGGAGCACGCCGACGGCACCCCCGCCACGGGGAACGCGGGCAAGGCGATCCGTCCCGCGCTGGTCCTGGCCGCGGCCGAGGCGATCGGCGGGGCACGGGGGCGGGCGGCCGCGGCGCGGGCGGCCGCGGCGGTGGAACTGGTCCACAACTTCACGCTGCTGCACGACGACGTGATGGACCGGGACACCACCCGGCGGCACCGGCCCACCGTGTGGACGGTGTTCGGCGACCCCGACGCCATCCTGACCGGGGACGCCCTCCAGGCGCTCGCCCTGCGCATGCTCGCCGAGGACCCGCACCCGGCCGCCCCGGCCGCCGCGGCGCGGCTCGCCGCCTGTGTGGTGGAGCTGTGCGCGGGCCAGCAGGCGGACACGGCGCTGGAGAGCCGCGCGCCGCACGAGGTGACGCTCGCGGAGGTGCTCGCCGTGGCCGAGGCCAAGACGGGCGCGCTGCTGGGCTGCGCGTGCGCCGTCGGCGCGCTGTACGCGGGGGCGGACGAGGAGGAGGTGCGGGCGCTGGACGCCTTCGGCCGGCAGGCCGGGATGGCGTTCCAGCTCATCGACGACGTGATCGGCATATGGGGCGACCCCGAGCGCACCGGCAAGCCGGCCGGCGCCGACCTCGCCGCCCGCAAGAAGTCGCTGCCGGTGGTCGCCGCGCTCACCTCCGGCACCCCGGCGGCCGCCGAACTCGCCGAGCTGTACGCCCGGCCGCACCAGGAAGGGGAGGAGGAGCGCACCACCGTGGCGGTGGAGCGGGCGGGCGGCCGGGACTGGGCCCAGTCGCAAGCGGCCGACCGGATGGCCCAGGCGGTCCACGAACTGTCCCGGGCCGTCCCGGACCCCGCCGCGGCGGGCGGTCTGCTGGCCCTGGCCGAGTTCGTGACCAGGCGCACCAGCTGAGCCCGCCCCGGGGCGGCGGCGCCACTCGATGACGCCGCGCCCCACGCACCACGGGTCCACAACTCCATAGGTCCCCAGGTCCACGACCCGGCAGGGAAGCCCCGCGGCGGGGGCGGGGCTTCCCCCGGCGTGGTGGACGCAGGCCCCGGAGCCACCGGGTCCGTACGGCTCCTGACCCCGTACGGCCCCCGGCGGCTCCGGCCCGGCGGGTCCCGCACTTCCCCACGGTGTGCGGGGCCCGCTCCTCACTGCGCGCCGCCTCCCAGGTACGCTCAACTTCCTTGTTCCCGAGGCTTTTTGAAGGAGAAGGGGCGGAAGGATGGGTGTGGTGATTCGGGCGGCGGGCGCCGACGACCGGGAGCTGGTCGTGCGGCTGCTGGACGAGGCGTTCCAGGACGACCCGGTGAGCGGCTGGGTCTTTCCCGGGCAGGACTACCGCCGCCGGACCCACCACCGGCTGATGGCCGCGTTCACCGACATCGTGTTCGCCGAGGGCCGCATCGATGTCACCGAGGACGGCTCGGCGTGCGCGCTGTGGCTGTCCGTGCCCGCGAACGGCCACGAGGAACCGGAGGCGGACGCCGTCGCGGGCGCGTCCACCGGCACGGGCGAGGCCGACGACGCGGTGCGGCTGCGGGAGGCCGTCGACCCGGCGAACCCCCGGGTGGAGGAGATAGCCCGGCTGCTGGCCGGGACCCACCCGGCCGGCCGTGCCCACGAGTACCTGTGGATGATCGGCGTCGCACCCAGGCGCCAGGGCGAGGGCCTGGGCGCCGCGCTGATCCGGCACGTCCTGGACCGCTGCGACCGCGAGGGGCTGCCGGCCTATCTGGAGGCCAGCAGCCCCCGCAGCGCCAAGCTCTACGAACGCCTCGGCTTCGCCGCCACCGGCCGCACCCTCGACCTGCCGGACGGCCCGAAGATGTGGCCGATGTGGCGCGAGCCGGCAGCCGCGACGCCGTCCCCAGGCAACTGACCGCCATCTCAGCGCCGTCCCCCGACAACTGACCGCCGTCTCAGCGCCTTTCCCGGGAAACCGGCCGCTGTCTCAGCGGCGTCCGGCGGCGGGCAGTCCGCCCGTCTCCGGGTCCCGCCCGGTCAGGCAGTACAGACCGCCGGCCGGGTCGCGCAGCACGGTCCAGTGGGGATGGTCGGCCACCCGGGTCGCGCCCAGCCGCTCGTGGTCGGCACGGGTGGCGGCGAGGTCCGCGCAGGCGAGGTCGAGATGGGCGGCCGCGGGCCGCTCCTCGTCCAGACGTTGCAGCAGGACCCGGACCGGAAGCCCGGCCGGCGGCGTGAGGACGTGGAACTCGGGCCGGGAGCCCGGCAGCGACTCCCAGTCGTCCAGCAGCGCGCTCCAGAAGGCGACTTCGGCGCCCCAGGCGGACGGCGGGACGTCGAGGCACACCTGGTCGAGCCGACTGCCGCAGACGACGGGCGGGCGCGCCGACTCCCCGTCCCAGGGCACCGCGCAGAACGACTGCCCGCCAGGGGAGCGCAGAACGGCCCAGTCTCCGTGGTCGGCGACGACCGCGGCCCCGAGCCGTACCGCCGCGGCCCGCAGGCCCGGAACGTCGTCGCCGACGAGGTCGAGATGCGCGCCGCCGTCCCCCGAGGCGACGGCCTGCGCCTTGACGCACGCGTCCGAACCGCCCGGCAGCAGGGTGACGAACTCGCCCTCGTCGCCCCGGAGTCCGGACAGCCGGGTGCCGGTCACGGCGATCCAGAACTCCAGGGCGCGCGCGAACCGCTCGGCGGGCCGGTCGACGAAGGCGTACGTCCAACGGATGCTCATGCCGTGATCGTAGGACGGCGGCGGAGCGGGCGTTCGGTCATGAAGAGTGATGCCCTCGACCATCGCGGAGGGTTCCCCGGCACCCGTTGTGGAGGGCCACTGCTGTCGTCCGACGGCTCGAGCTCCGCGCCGACCGAACCCGCCCGCTCCCACACCCGACGTCGCGCGTCGTTCTGAAAGACGGGGGGCAGGGCCTGATGGGTGACAGGAAAGACGACCGCACCCGGCCTCATGGCCACCGTGTTCGGCGGCCCGCGGACCGGGTGCGGGCAGGTAGGTGATGCGAACCCGCGTCACCGCGGGGCGCGTCGCCTGGCCGGAGATCAAGCCTTCTTGGTCTCCCAGAAGATCTTGTCGATCTGGGCGATGTGGTCCAGGGCCTTCTGGCCCGTCGCCGGGTCGGTGGAGGCCTTGGCGGCGGAGAGGGCCTTCAGCGTGTCGTTGACCAGCTGGTGCAGCTCCGGGTACTTCTCGAAGTGCGGGGGCTTGAAGTAGTCGCTCCACAGCACGGAGACGTGATGCTTGGCCAGCTCGGCGCGCTGCTCCTTGATGACGGTGGCACGCGCCTGGAAGTGCGGGTCGTCGTTGCCGGCCATCTTCTCCTGGACGGCCTTCACCGACTCCGCCTCGATGCGGGCCTGGGCCGGGTCGTACACGCCGCAGGGCAGGTCGCAGTGCGCGCTGACCTTGACCTTGGGGGCAAACAGGCGGGAAAGCATGGAGCATTCCTTCCTCGTGATCGTCTTCTCAGGTGGGACATTACTCCCTGCGAGACGTGTTTTCTCGGGTGCCCCCTTGGGCTTAGGACAAAAGTCCAGGGTCAGACTGAGACTGGTGGAGGAACGGACCGGGGAGGTGCCGGGGATGCCGGAGCTGTCGCAGGAGACCGAGCGCGGGGCCGGCGTGGTGCCCTTCGGGCTGGCCGAGGTGACCGGGCCGTCCATGGTGCCGACGCTGTACCACGGGGACCGGCTGGTGGTGCGGTACGGGGCCCGGATCCGACCGGGTGACGTGGTGGTGCTGCGCCATCCGTTCCAGCAGGACCTGCTGGTCGTCAAGCGGGCGGCCGAGCGGCGCGAGGGCGGTTGGTGGGTGCTCGCGGACAACGCCTGGGCCGGGGGCGACAGCACCGACTACGGCACCGTCCCGGAGGAGCTGGTGCTCGCGAAGGTGTGGTTCCGCTACCGGCCGCGGCGGCCCGTTCAGCGCTCCGGGCCGGCGCTGGTGCGCTGGGCGCTGTCGGCGGTCAGGCCCGTGCTCGCCGACCGGTCGGCCTCCAGGCGCTTGCGGGCGCGGTAGGCGGCCACGTTGGCCCGGGTGGCGCAGCGGTCGGAGCAGTAGCGGCGCGAGCGGTTGGTGGAGGTGTCGAGGTAGGCGTTGCGGCAGGGCGCGGCCTCGCACAGGCCCAGCCGGTCCACGCCGTACTCGGTCAGGTGGAAGGCGAGGCCCATCGCGGCGATCGCCGCGTAACCGGCCGTGGCGTTCGACGGGTGGTCGGCCAGGTGCATGTGCCACAGCGGGCGGCCGTCCTCGTCGCGGTGGTCGTGCCCCGAGATCTGCGGGCTGACCGGGAACTCCAGCAGCAGTGAGTTCAGCAGCGCCACGGCCAGCGTCTCGTCGCCCTGGTCGGCCGCCTCGAAGACCGCCCGCAGCCTCGCCCGCACCGAGCGGAAGCGGGTCACGTCGGCCTCGGCGGCGCGGCGGGCCGCCGAGCCGTTGGCGCCGAACAGGTCGCGCACCGCCTCCACCGACGTCAGGGTGTCCTTGCCCCGGGCCGGTTCCTCGGTGTTGACGAGACGGACGGCGTAGTCCGAGTAATAGGCCAGTTCCACTTGTAGTCCTTACCGGTGTGCTCTAGGGTCGTGAGCGCGACCGTGTAACAGACGGTCGTGCTTCCAGGGTATTACGCGACCTACGTCAGGGAGGGCGACGATGACGGACACGAGCGCGGACATCACCACGGCGGGGACCGACTGGCGGGCCTGGCAGGAGAGCTGGGACCGGCAGCAGGAGTGGTACATGCCCGACCGGGAGGACCGCTTCAGCGTCATGCTCGACATGGTGGAGGCCCTCGTCGGCACCGCGCCGCGCGTGCTCGACCTCGCCTGCGGCACGGGCACCATCACCGCCCGCCTGCTCGCCCGCCTCCCCGAGGCCACCAGCACCGGCGTCGACCTCGACCCGGCGCTGCTCGCCATCGCCCGCGGCACCTTCGAGGGCGACGAGCGGGTCTCCTTCGTCACCGCCGACCTGAAGGACCCCGACTGGACGGCGCGGCTGCCGCACGGCTCCTACGACGCCGTCCTGACCGCGACGGCCCTGCACTGGCTGCACAGCGAACCCCTCGCGGCCCTCTACGGATCGGTCGCGGGACTGGTCCGCGACGGCGGCGTCTTCATGAACGCGGACCACATGATCGACGACACCACCCCGCGGATCAACGCCGCCGAGCGCGCCCAGCGGCACGCCCGCATGGATCAGGCCAAGCAGGCGGACGCCCTGGACTGGGCCGAGTGGTGGCAGCTGGCCGCGCAGGACCCGGTGCTGGCCGGGCCGACCGCCCGCCGGTTCGAGATCTACGGCGAGCACGCCGACGGCGACATGCCCCCGGCCGCCTGGCACGCGCGGGTGCTGCGCGAGAAGGGCTTCGCGGAGGCCCGCCCGGTGTGGTGCTCCCCGTCGGACACGCTGCTGCTGGCGCTGAAGTAGACCGCGCACCGGCCCCCCGGGCGCACGCGGAAGGGGCGGTACGGAGATCTCCGTACCGCCCCTTCGCCGTCATGCGCCGGTTACAGCACCTTGGACAGGAACGACTGGGTGCGCTCGTGCCGCGGGTTGGTCAGCACCTCGCGCGGGTGGCCGGACTCGACCACCACGCCGTCGTCCATGAAGACGAGGTTGTCGCCCACCTCGCGGGCGAAGCCCATCTCGTGGGTGACGACGACCATCGTCATGCCGGACTCGGCCAGGTCGCGCATGACGTCGAGGACGTCGCCGACCAGCTCCGGGTCGAGCGCCGAGGTCGGCTCGTCGAACAGCATCAGCTTCGGGTCCATGGCCAGGGCCCGGGCGATCGCCACCCGCTGCTGCTGGCCGCCGGACAGCTGCGAGGGGTAGTGGCCGGCCCGGTCGGCCAGGCCCACCCGCTCCAGCAGGCCCATCGCCCGCTCCCGGGCCTCTCCCTTGCCGACGCCCTTGACCTGGACCGGTGCCTCCATGACGTTCTCGACGGCCGTCATGTGCGGGAACAGGTTGAAGCGCTGGAAGACCATGCCGATGTCCCGGCGTTTCATGGCGACCTCGCGGTCGCGCAGCTCGTAGAGCTTGTCGCCGCTCTGGCGGTAGCCGACGAGGTCGCCGTCGACGTACAGCCGGCCCGCGTTGATCTTCTCCAGGTGGTTGATGCACCTGAGGAAGGTCGACTTGCCGGAGCCGGAGGGGCCGATGAGGCAGAACACCTCGCCCGGCCTGACCTCCAGGTCGATGCCCTTGAGGACCTCCACCTGGCCGAAGGACTTGTGCACGCCCTCCGCCCTGACCATCGCGACGGAGGCGTCGCGGGGGGTGGCGTCCTGCTTCGTGAGCTTGTCGCTCATGCGCCCACGGCTCCCTTCGGCCGGCCGATGGAGAACATGTTGGCCTTGACCTTCTGCCACGGCGTCGGCGGCAGGCTGCGGCTGGAACCGCGCGCGTAGTAGCGCTCGATGTAGTACTGGCCCACGCTGAGCACCGAGGTGAGGATCAGGTACCAGGCGGCGGCGAGGAAGTACATCTCCACCGGGGAGCCGGAGACCGTGCCGATGTCCTGGGCGTAGCGGAACAGCTCCGCGAACTGCACCTGCGCCACGAGCGAGGTCGTCTTCAGCATGTTGATCACTTCGTTGCCCGTCGGCGGCACGATCACCCGCATGGCCTGCGGGATGACGATGCGGCGCAGGGTCTTGCCGTGGCTCATGCCCAGCGCGTGGGCGGCCTCGGTCTGGCCCTCGTCGACGGCGAGCAGGCCGGCGCGGCAGATCTCCGCCATGTACGCCGCCTCGTTCAGACCCAGGCCGAGCAGCGCCGTCAGCAGCGGCGTCATGAAGTTCGACCAGTAGTCCTTGTAGAACGGCATCAGGTTGATGTACTCGAAGACCAGGCCCAGGTTGAACCAGAGGAACAGCTGGACCAGGACCGGGGTGCCGCGGAAGAACCAGATGTAGAACCAGGCGATGGACGAGGTCACCGGGTTCTTCGACAGGCGCATCACCGCGAGGACGATGCCGCCGACGATGCCGATCAGCATCGACAGGACCGTCAGCAGGAGGGTCTTGCCGACGCCGGTGGTGATCCGGTCGTCGAAGAAGTAGTCGGGGACCGCGTGCCAGTTGATCTTGCCCTGGCCGAACGCGTAGACGACCGCGACGAGCAGGGCGATCGCGATGACGGCGGTGACGTACCGCCCGTAGTGGCGGACCGGGATGGCCTTGACGGCCTGCGGCCCGGCGGGGGGCGTGCCCTGGGGCTCCGCCGTCTTGTCGATGTCAGCACTCACGGGTGTTGCCTCTCAGCGGCCGCGCGGGGGCGGTCACTTGCCGCCGTTGACGGCGGACTGCTTGACGGCGCCGTCCTCGGCGCCCCACTTCGCCAGGATCTTCTGGTACTCGCCGTTCTTGATGATCGCGTCCATCGCGGCCTTGAGCGCGTCGCGCAGCTGCGTGCTGTCCTTGGCCACGGCGATGCCGTACGGGGCCGCCTCGACCTGGTCGCCGACGATCTGGAAGTCCTTGCCGCCGCCGGAGGTCTTGACCGCGTAGGCGGCGACCGGGAAGTCGGCGGAGACGGCGTCGGCGCCGCCCGAGCGCAGGCGGGTCTCGGCCTGCTGGTTGTCGTCGAACGCCTGGATGGTGAGCTTCTCGCCGCCCGGACACTTCTTCGCCTCGGCCTTGGCGAGGTCCTCCGAGACCGTGCCGCGCTCCACGGCGATCTTCTTGCCGCACAGGTCGGACCAGGAGGTGATGCCCTTGGTGTCGCCCTTGCGGGTGTAGATGGAGACGCCGGCCTGGAGGTAGTCGACGAAGTCGACGCCCTCGCCGACCTTCTTGCCCGTGGTCGAGTCCACGCCGTCCTGACGGTTCTTGTTGTCCGTCATCGCCGACATCGCCATGTCGTAGCGGTTGGAGCGCAGACCGGTGAGCAGGGCGTCGAAGGTGCCGTTCTGGAAGTCGAACGTCACCCCGAGCTGCTTGCCCATCGCCTCGGCGAGGTCCGGGTCGATGCCGGCGGTCTTGCCGGAGGCGTCCTTGAACTCGACCGGCGCGTAGGAGATGTCGGAGCCGACCCGGATGACGCCCTTGTCGCGGATCGAGGCCGGGAGCTTGCCGGCCAGCGGGG
The DNA here is from genome assembly GCA_013364255.1 of Streptomyces seoulensis. Classification (GTDB taxonomy): domain Bacteria; phylum Actinomycetota; class Actinomycetes; order Streptomycetales; family Streptomycetaceae; genus Streptomyces; species Streptomyces similanensis. The sequence continues at coordinate 6,287,912 of CP054936.1, forward strand.
CGGAGGCGGACGACGCGTTGTCGGACGACTTGTCCGTGTCCTTGGTGTCCTTGGTCTGGTCACCGCAGCCGGTGAGCATCAGGGCGCCTGCGACCGCGAGCGCACCGACCGCTGCCAGACGGGAGTGCGCGGCGGTCGTACGACGGGTGGAGCGTGCGGTCATGGTGGTTCCTCCGGCGGATGGGTGGCTTTGCCGATGGGTGGTGAGGCCGGCGACGACACACACCTTCGGGTGTCGCGACCTCGTGCGATTGACGCATCTTGCCATTCGGGATGAGCCAATCAGGGGACTCGCCATGTCAAAATCGGATAACGGGCGACCCCCGAACCCCTCAAAGCCGCCCTCTCAAGGCCGGACCATCTGCGGGAATGACTCCTTACGGCCGCAAGATCTTCGGCCCGTCTCCGGCTGTGGATCAAAAGAACAGGTCTTTTGGGCGATTCCAGGGCCTTGTCAAGCATTCGACGCGCACTTGTCCCCATATTGGGCCAAGTGTCGGTGTGTCGTCATGTGACCTTCGCGTTATGGACTCGTCGCCGACGCGGTCCGTCCGGTATGAAGGTTCTTTACACCCCTCATCCGGGGCTCAGGGCGCGTGTGCGGCGCGCCCGACGCGTATGCGCCCGAAGCATCACTCACTGGGCTGTGCGCGGCCTCGCCCACCCCTCACCAGGAGTGGCCACCCTCAAACCATGAACAATTAAGGGGTAAAACCAAGTGGCAGCGGAGATCGTCAATCCTCGCAGCGACAGCAGTACGGATCAGGACGGCGGGGCAGAGCCGCTGGATTCCTTCGATCCGGCGTTCGCGCTGCACCGCGGCGGCAAGATGGCCGTGCAGGCCACCGTGCCCGTCCGGGACAAGGACGACCTGTCCCTGGCGTACACGCCCGGCGTCGCGCGGGTGTGCACCGCCATCGCCGAGCAGCCGGAACTGGTCAACGACTACACGTGGAAATCGTCCGTGGTCGCCGTCGTGACCGACGGAACGGCCGTGCTCGGCCTCGGTGACATCGGTCCCGAAGCCTCCCTCCCGGTGATGGAGGGCAAGGCGATCCTGTTCAAGCAGTTCGGCGGCGTGGACGCGGTGCCGATCGCCCTCGCCTGCACCGACGCCGACGAGATCGTCGAGACCGTCGTGCGGCTCGCGCCGTCCTTCGGCGGCGTCAACCTGGAGGACATCTCGGCCCCCCGGTGCTTCGAGATCGAGCGCAAGCTCCAGGAGCGCCTGGACATCCCGGTCTTCCACGACGACCAGCACGGAACGGCGGTCGTCACCCTCGCCGCGCTGCGCAACGCGGCCCGGCTGAGCGGACGCACCATCGCCGAGCTGCGCGCCGTCATCTCCGGCGCCGGCGCGGCCGGTGTCGCCATCGCCAAGATGCTGGTCGAGGCCGGCATCGGCGACGTCGCGGTCGCCGACCGCAAGGGCATCGTCTCGGCCGACCGGCAGGACCTCACCTCGGTCAAGCGCGAGCTGGCCGAGTTCACCAACAAGGCCGGCCTCACCGGGACGCTGGAGGACGCGCTCGACGGCGCCGACGTCTTCATCGGCGTCTCCGGCGGCACGGTGGCCGAGGAGGCCGTGGCCTCCATGGCGAAGGGCGCCTTCGTCTTCGCCATGGCCAACCCGAACCCCGAGGTGCACCCCGACGTCGCGCACAAGTACGCGGCGGTCGTGGCCACCGGACGCTCCGACTTCCCCAACCAGATCAACAACGTCCTCGCCTTCCCCGGCATCTTCGCCGGGGCGCTCCAGGTGCGGGCGTCGCGGATCACCGAGGGAATGAAGATCGCGGCGGCCGAGGCGCTGGCCGGGGTCGTCGGGGACGACCTCGCCGCGGACTACGTGATCCCCTCGCCGTTCGACGAGCGGGTCGCCCCCGCCGTGACGGCGGCGGTGGCCGCGGCGGCGCGCGCCGAGGGCGTCGCCCGTCGCTGACGTGAGCCGGCGCGAGCCGGTGTGAACCCGAATGGCCCCGCCCGAAAGAGCGGGGCCATTCTCGTGCCCGCACCCGCCGACGACGCGCCGCGCACCCGCCGACGACGCGCCGCGCGCCCCCTCGACGAGCGCGCCGCGCACTCGGCGGTACGCGGGCGGCGGTTGGCAAGAGGGTGTGTCTCACAGGGCCGTGCGGTTCCGCAGGCGTCGGCACGCCCCTATCGTCAAGGTCATGTTCGCTGTCTACGCCGCCCGAATCGACCGCGACCAGCCGCTGAACGGACTGGAGTCGGGGGAGCGCCCGGCCCCCGAGGCCCGCCCCGGCTGGAGCACCGTCAACGTCAGGGCCGCCTCCCTGAACCACCACGACCTCTGGTCGCTCAAGGGGGTGGGCCTGTCCGAGGACAAGCTGCCCATGATCCTCGGCTGCGACGCCGCAGGCGTCGACGAGGACGGCAACGAGGTCGTCCTGCACTCCGTCATCGGACAGAGCGGCCACGGGGTCGGGCCCGAGGAGCCCCGCTCCATCCTGACCGAGCGCTACCAGGGCACCTTCGCCGAGCAGGTCGCCGTCCCCACCTGGAACGTCCTGCCCAAGCCCAAGGAGCTCTCCTTCGAGGAGGCCGCCTGCCTGCCCACGGCCTGGCTCACCGCCTACCGCATGCTGTTCACCAACGCGGGCGTACGCCCCGGCGACTCCGTCCTGGTGCAGGGCGCCGGCGGCGGTGTCGCCACCGCCGCGATCGTGCTCGGCAAGGCGGCCGGCCTGCGGGTCTTCGCCACCAGCCGCGACGAGGCCAAGCGCAAGCGGGCCCTCGAACTCGGCGCGGTGGAGGCGGTGGAGTCGGGCGCACGGCTGCCGCAGCGGGTGGACGCCGTGATCGAGACCGTCGGCGCGGCCACCTGGTCCCACTCGGTGAAGTCGCTGCGCCCCGGCGGCACCCTCGTCATCTCCGGCGCCACCAGCGGCGACCGACCCTCCCACGCCGAGCTGACCCGGATCTTCTTCCTGGAGCTGAAGGTGGTCGGTTCCACCATGGGAACCAAGGACGAGCTGGAGGACCTGCTCGCCTTCTGCGCCGCCACCGGGGTGCGCCCCGTCATCGACGAGGTGCTGCCGCTCGACCGCGCCCGCGAGGGCTTCGAACGGCTGGCCACCGGCGACCAGTTCGGCAAGATCGTCCTCACCGGCTCCTGACCCGGCCGACCCGCCCGGGGCCCGCGCACCGCGGGCCCCGCGCCCATCGCGCCGCGCCCCGCACGCCGCGTCCATTACGCCGCGCGTCGCTCAGACCTTCGGGCCGCGCAGCAGGGCGCCGATGTGGGCCGCCGCCGTCGACAGATGGCGGCGCGCGTCCTGGAGCTGGTCGGCGGTGATGCCCTGGTCGCGGGCCGCGTCGCGGATGTCGTCCCGGAAGCGGTCCAGCAGCCGGTCCAGGTCGCGGGCCGGGTCGCCGGTGGAGTCCTCGTGCGCCCAGGACGGTTCATAGGCGGCCGGGAAGTCCTCCGGGGTCCGGGAGTACTCGGCGCGCGCCGACCCCTCACCGCCCGGCGGCCGGCCGAACCCGAAGTTCTTGCCGAAGTCGCCGAACTCCTTGGCCAGCTCGGTCAGCCCGTCGCGCACCCCGGTCGGCCAGTCGCCGCGCGCGAAGTGGTCCTGCACCTGCTCCTGCACGTGCCGGGCGACCCGCTGGAACTCCTCCTGCGCCTGGGCCCGGGCCCGCTCCTGCGCCTCCTTGGCCTGGCGCCGGGCCCGCTGGGCCTCCTCGCGAGCACGCCGGCTCTCGTCCTTGGCGCGCCGGGCCTGCTCCTTCCACTCCTGCTTGACCCGGCGCATCTCCTCCTTGGCGGCGCGCCAGGCCTCCTTCTCCTCGCCCGGCTCCTCCGCCCAGGACTCCGAGCCGCCGTTCTTCGCGGAGCCCTGCCGGGCTTCGGACGCCGCCGCGCGCATCTCCCGGCGCAGGTCGCCCGCCGCGCCGCGCACGTCGGCGCGGATCTCGGCGGCGAGTTCGGCGACCGACTCGCGGATCTCCAGCTCCAGATCGGCCAGTTCACCGCTGCGGTCGGCCAGTTCGGCGCGGCCCGCGTCCGTGATGGCGTAGACCTTGCGGCCGCCCTCGGTGGTGTGGGTGACCAGACCCTCGGTCTCCAGCTTGGCCAGCCGGGGGTAGACGGTGCCCGCCGAGGGCGCGTACAGCCCCTGGAAGCGCTCCTCCAGCAGCCGGATCACCTCGTAGCCGTGGCGCGGGGCCTCGTCGAGCAGCTTGAGCAGGTACAGACGCAGACGTCCGTGGGCGAAGACGGGAGGCATGTCAGAGCACCTTCTTGTCGGTCGTGGCGTCCCAGGAGTCGTCCGCCGCCGGTGGGCGCCGCAGCAGGGCGATGGAGCCGGAGACGGTCGTCGCCTTCAGCCGGCCCTGGCCCGTGCCCAGCCGGCCGGTGATCCGCTTGGCGCCCCACTGGCCGCCCACCCGGAGGTCCTCGAACGCGTTGGACACCGAACCGCTCGCGGTGTTCGCCTCCACCTCGGTGTCCGCGGGGTGGGGCAGGCGGATGGCGATCTCACCCGAGACGTTGGTCAGGGCGATGTCCGTGGGGCGGCCCGCCGGGTCGATGTCGATGATCATCGAGCCGCTCACCGAGTCCGCCCGCACCGAGGAGCCGGCGCCCTCGACCACCGTCAGGTCGCCGGAGACCGAGTGGAAGCGCAGGTCGCCGGAGAGGGCCTGCGCCTCCAGGCTCCCGGAGACGGTGTCGGCGCGCACCGAGCCGGTGACGCCCACCAGCGTGGTGTCGCCGGTGACGCCCCTGACCTCCGTGCGTCCGGCTATGCCGGAGACCACCGCGGCGGCGCCGACGACCCCGACCTCCACGCGGGTGCCCGCCGGGACGGCCAGGGAGACCACGGCGCTGCGCCGCCAGCCCTTGCGGTCGAGCCACTTGAGGAAGCCCTTCCAGGGCAGGTCGTCGTAGGCGACGGTCAGCGTGCTCCCCTGCTGGGTGACCAGCAGGGGAGGGCCCTCGATCTCGGACACCTCCATGCGGGCGGCGTCCTCGTCCGTGCCCACGACGTTCACCGTGCCGTTGACGATGCGGACGTTCAGTACGGTGACGGGCTTGTCGAAGGTGAGCTTCCCGGGCTCTCCCACGGACCACTCGGACATGGTGCTGACCTCCTGAGAAGAGCTGAGAAGAGCTGAGAAGAACGGATCGGAACGGGGTGAAACAGTGCGAACGGGGACGACGACGCGACGCGCCATATCGTGTCCTCCACAAGACACGATATATCGCGGGCACGGAAAGTCAAGACACACGAAAGGGCGCCCCCGAAGGGGCGCCCCGCGGGCCTGCCGACGGCCCTACTCGTCGTCCTCGTCGTCCTCGTCGTCCAGCCGGGCCAGCCAGGTGGCCAGCCGCTCCACCGGAACCTCGAAGTCCGGGTTCAGGTCGACGAAGGTACGCAGCTGCTCGGCCAGCCACTCGAAGGTGACCTCCTCCTCGCCCCGCCGCTTCTCCAGCTCTTCGATGCCACGGTCAGTGAAGTACATGCGCCCAGGATAAGTGCGCCGAAAGGCCGCGGAAACGGCCGGGCCGCATCCCCCGGCGGGGATGCGGCCCGGTCACGTACGACCCGCGGGGCGGACGGCGCCCCGCGCGGCGCTCACGCCTCGAACACCTCGCGCACCAGCTGCTCCTGCTCCGCCTGGTGCCGCTTGGCGGAACCCACGGCGGGGGAGGAGGAGTGCGGGCGGGAGATGCGGCGCAGGCGCTCGCTGTGCGGCACGTCCGCGCCGACCGCGAGGTCCAGGTGGTCGATCAGGTTGAGCGCGATGAACGGCCAGGCGCCCTGGTTCGCCGGCTCCTCCTGCGTCCACAGGTACTTCTCGGCGTTCGGGTACTTCTTGATCTCCGCCTGGAGCTCGGCGCCCGGCAGCGGGTACAGGCGCTCGATGCGGATGATCGCGGTGTCCGTCGCGCCGCGCTTCTTCCGCTCGGCGTCGAGGTCGTAGTAGACCTTGCCGGAGCAGAAGACGACCTTCTTCACGGCGTTCGGCTCGACCGAGGCGTCGCCGATGACCGGGCGGAAGCCGCCCGTCGTGAACTCCTCCGTCTTCGAGGCGGCGGCCTTCAGGCGCAGCATCGACTTCGGGGTGAAGACCACCAGCGGCTTGTGGTGCGGGTTGTGCACCTGCCACCGCAGGAGGTGGAAGTAGTTCGACGGCAGGGTCGGCATCGCGACCGTCATGTTGTTCTGCGCGCACAGCTGGAGGTAGCGCTCGATGCGGGCCGAGGAGTGGTCCGGGCCCTGGCCCTCGTAGCCGTGCGGCAGCAGCAGCGTGACGCCGGAGGTCTGGCCCCACTTCTGCTCGGCGGCCGAGATGTACTCGTCGATGACCGACTGGGCGCCGTTGGCGAAGTCGCCGAACTGGGCCTCCCACATCACCAGCGCGTCCGGGCGGGTCAGCGAGTAGCCGTACTCGAAGCCCATGACCGCGTACTCGGAGAGCAGCGAGTCGTAGACGTTGTAGCGGGCCTGCTCGTCCGCCAGGTACAGCAGCGGCGTGTAGTCCTCGCCGGTCTCGCGGTCGATGAGGACCGCGTGGCGCTGGCCGAAGGTGCCGCGGCGGGAGTCCTGGCCGGACAGCCGGACCGGGGTGCCCTCCAGCAGCAGCGAGCCGATGGCGAGGGTCTCGCCCATGCCCCAGTCGATGGTGCCGTCCTCGACCATCGCCGCCCGGCGCTGGAGCTGGGGCAGCAGGCGCGGGTGCACGGTGAAGTGCTCGGGCAGGTTGACCTGGGACTCGGCGATCCGCTTGACGGTCTCGGCGGAGATCGCCGTGTCGACCTGGGCCGGGAAGCCCGCCTGCGGGTCCTGGGTCTCCGGGGCGGCCGGCTGCGCGGTGGCCTCGCGGACCTCCGTGAAGACCTTCTCCAGCTGGCCCTGGTAGTCCTGGAGCGCCTGCTCGGCCTCTTCCAGGGTGATGTCGCCGCGACCGATCAGGGACTCGGTGTAGAGCTTGCGCACCGAGCGCTTCTTGTCGATCAGGTCGTACATCAGCGGCTGGGTGAAGGCCGGGTTGTCCGACTCGTTGTGACCGCGGCGGCGGTAGCAGATGAGGTCGATCACCACGTCCTTGTTGAACGCCTGGCGGAACTCGAAGGCGAGCCGCGCGACGCGGACCACGGCCTCCGGGTCGTCGCCGTTCACGTGGAAGATCGGGGCCTCGATCATGCGGGCCACGTCGGTGGCGTACATCGAGGAGCGCGAGGACTCCGGGGCGGCGGTGAAGCCGACCTGGTTGTTGATGACGATGTGGACCGTGCCGCCGGTGCGGTAGCCGCGCAGCTGCGACATGTTCAGGGTCTCGGCCACCACGCCCTGGCCCGCGAAGGCCGCGTCGCCGTGGATCGCCACCGGCAGGACGGTGAAGTCCGTGCCGCCCTTGTTGATGACGTCCTGCTTGGCGCGGGCGATGCCCTCGATGACCGGGTCGACCGTCTCCAGGTGGGAGGGGTTGGCGGCCAGCGAGACCTTGATCTGCTCGCCGTCCAGGCCGGTGAAGGTGCCCCCGGCACCCAGGTGGTACTTCACGTCGCCGGAGCCGTGCATCGACTTCGGGTCGAGGTTGCCCTCGAACTCGCGGAAGATCTGCGCGTAGGACTTGCCGACGATGTTGGCCAGCACGTTGAGGCGGCCGCGGTGGGCCATGCCGATGACGACCTCGTCCAGCCGCGACTCGGCCGCGGAGTCGATGACCGCGTCCAGCAGCGGGATGACGGACTCGCCGCCCTCCAGGGAGAACCGCTTCTGGCCGACGTACTTGGTCTGCAGGAAGGTCTCGAAGGCCTCCGCCGCGTTCAGCCGGCGCAGGATGCGCAGCTGCTCCTCGCGCTCCGGCTTGGAGTGCGGGCGCTCCACGCGGTCCTGGATCCACTTGCGCTGCTTGGGGTCCTGGATGTGCATGAACTCGATGCCGACCGTGCGGCAGTACGAATCGCGCAGCACGCCGAGGATGTCGCGCAGCTTCATCATCGACTTGCCGGCGAAGCCGCCGACGGCGAACTCGCGCTCCAGGTCCCACAGGGTGAGCCCGTGCTCGGTGATGTCCAGGTCGGGGTGCTTGCGCTGCTGGTACTCCAGCGGGTCGGTGTCGGCCATGACGTGGCCGCGCACCCGGTAGGAGTGGATCAGCTCGAAGACGCGGGCGGCCTTGGTGACGTCGTCGTCGTGGCTGGCGTCGATGTCCTTGAGCCAGCGGACCGGCTCGTAGGGGATGCGCAGCGCCTCGAAGATGTCGTCGTAGAAGCCGTTCTCGCCGAGCAGCAGGTTGGCGACCTGGCGCAGGAACTCGCCGGAGGCGGCGCCCTGGATCACCCGATGGTCGTAGGTCGACGTGAGCGTCATGACCTTGGAGATCCCGAGCTTGTTCAGGGTGTCCTGGGAGGTGCCCTGGAACTCCGCCGGGTAGTCCATGGAGCCGACGCCCATGATCACCGACTGGCCGGGCATCAGGCGCGGCACGGAGTGGACGGTGCCGAGGCCGCCGGGGTTGGTCAGGGAGACCGTGACGCCGGTGAAGTCGTCCATCGTCAGCTTGCCGTCGCGGGCGCGGCGGACGATGTCCTCGTAGGCCTGCCAGAACTCGAAGAAGTTCAGCGTCTCGGCCTTCTTGATGGCGGCCACGACGAGCTGGCGGTCACCGTTCGGCTTGACCAGGTCGATGGCCAGGCCGAGGTTGACGTGCGGCGGCTTGACCAGGGTCGGCTTGCCGTCCTTCTCGCCGAACGCGTGGTTCATCGAGGGCATGGCCTTGATGGCCTGCACCATGGCGTAGCCGATGAGGTGCGTGAAGGAGATCTTCCCGCCCCGGGCCCGCTTGAGGTGGTTGTTGATGACGATGCGGTTGTCGAACAGCAGCTTCACCGGGACGGCGCGCACGGAGGTGGCCGTGGGCAGTTCCAGGGAGGCGTTCATGTTCTTGACGACCGCGGCGGACGGGCCGCGCAGCGTCACGAACTCCGGGCCCTCGGGGGCCGCGGCGGCGGGCTCGGCCGGCGCCTTGGCGGCGGCCGGCTTCGCGGGCGCCGGGGCCTTCGCCGCGGCGGGCTTCGCCGGGGCGGCGGCCTTGGCCGGGGCGGCGGGCTGCGCCGGAGCGGGCTGCGCCGGAGCGGCCTGAGCCGGAGCGGCCTGGGCCTGGGGGGCCTGGGCCTGAGGGGCCTGAGCCTGAGCCTGGGGAGCCGGGGCCTGGGCGGCGGGCGCCGGCTGGGGCGTCGTGCCGGCTCCGTCGGCCCCCGCGGCCGCGGAGCCCGACGGGGCCGAGGAGTCAGCCGCGGCCGCCCCCGGCTTGTAGTCGGCGAAGAAGTCCCACCAGGCACGGTCTACGGAGTTCGGGTCCTGGAGGTACTGCTGATAGATCTCGTCGACGAGCCACTCGTTGGCACCGAAGGCCGCCGCGGGGTTCTTCCCGTCCTGGCTGGTCTCGGTGGAGATGCTCGAGTTACTGGGGGACTGTGGCGACACGGCGGCAACCGCCCTCTTCCGCTTCACAAGGTGATGGACAGCGGGAATAAAGGCTACGCCTCCCGGACCGGGTAGGTCAGGTCGGGCCCGTTCATCGTCGCGTAAGTCACATCGAAAGCTGTGTTTCGGGGCTTGAAATGGCGGGAAACAAGCGTGGTTCACCCGCGTGCGGGAAGGGTGGACCCGGGTCCGGCCCGTACGAGGCGCGGTCCCCTGGCTGATCACACGTGTCCGTCTGCCCGGACGCTCGTGGATCTTGTGGTTCCGGCTCGAACTTTACGTCAACTTTGAACTGCGGGGAGCCCCGGAAGGGTGATGAGGATCCGGCAGCCGCGCTCGGATTCGGCCACACCGATCCGGCCGCCGTGCAGATCCACCGCCCAGCGCGCGATCGCCAGCCCGAGCCCGGTGCCGCCGTCGCTGCCCGGACCGTGCGGCCGGCTCACCTGGCCCCGGTTGAACCGCTCGAAGACGCGGTGCCACTCGGAGCGCGGGATGCCGGGCCCCTCGTCCAGGACCTCCAGCTCCAGCGACTCCGGCTGCGTCCCGCGCCGCGCCTTCACCGTCACCCGGCCGTGCGGCGGGCTGTGCTTGACGGCGTTGTCGATCAGGTTGGCGAGCACCTGGTGGACCCGCTCCGGGTCGGCGTGCGCGGTCAGCTCGGGCGGGGAGACGTCCAGGCGCAGATGGACGTCCTTACGGGTGTGGCTGCCGGAGCCGGAGGCCATCGACGCGCGCGCGGAGGCGACCATGTTGGCCTCCTTCAGCACCCCCGACAGATACGGCCACACCTCGAAGCGGCGCATCTTCAGCGGCACGACGCCGTTGTCCAGGCGGGACAGGTCCAGCAGCGTCTCCACCAGCCGGCCGAGCCGCTCGGTCTGCTTCAGCGCGGTGCGCATGGTCTCCGCGTCGGGCTCGGTGAACCCGTCCACGATGTTCTCCAGCACCGCGCGCAGGCCCGCGATCGGGGTGCGCAGCTCGTGCGAGACGTTCGCCACCAGCTCCTTGCGCTGCTGGTCCTGGGCGGCCAGCTCGTCCGCCATGCGGTTGATCGTCTGGGCCAGGTCGCCCAGCTCGTCGCGGCGGTTCTCACGCACCCGGCGGGTGTAGTCGCCGTGCGAGATCGAGCGGGCCACCGCGTTCATCTCGTCCAGCGGCGCGGTGAGCGAGTGCGCCACGAACTGCGTGATGAGCAGGGTGGCGATCATCGAGAAGACCATGATGAAGCGCAGCTCGGTCCTGGTGTGCACGGCGATCATCGACAGACCCGTCGTGATCAGCACCGAGATGACGACCAGCGCGCCGAGCTTGGTCTTGACCGAGAAGCCGAGCCGGGTCCGCACCGGGCGGCCGAGGCCGCCGCCGGCCGGGCGGCCGGGCCTGCCCCGGGCCGGTGCGCCGCCGCCGGTACCGTCCGGGACCGGGCGCGCGCCGGCGCGCACGCCGTCCCGGCCGCCGCCGCGTGCGCCGCCGCGTCCGCCGTCGTGGGGTTCGCGCCGCTCCCGGCGCGCGGACTCGCGCCGGACCCGCCGTGCGGCCGGCCGCCCCGCGCTCATGGGGTCGGCGTCTCCAGCGCGTAGCCCACGCCGTGCACCGTGCGGATCCGCTCGGCGCCGATCTTCCGGCGCAGCGCCTTGATGTGGCTGTCGACGGTCCGGGTGCCGGAGGCGTCCGCCCAGTCCCACACCTCGGCCAGCAGCTGCTCGCGGGAGAGCACCGCGCGCGGGGTGTTCGCCAGGCACACCAGCAGGTCGAACTCGGTGGGCGTGAGGTGGACGTCCTCGCTGCGCACCCGCACCCTGCGCTGCGCGTGGTCGATCTCCAGCTCGCCCAGGCGCAGGATGCCGCTGCGCGGCGTCGCGGCGGCCAGCGCGGCCCGCTCCATGCGGCGCAGCAGCACGTGCACCCGCGCCGCCAGCTCGCGCATCGAGAACGGCTTGGTCATGTAGTCGTCGGCGCCGACCCCGAGCCCGACCAGCATGTCGGTCTCGTCGTCGCGCGCGGTGAGCATCATCACCGGCACCGGCCGCTGCGCCTGCACCCGGCGGCAGACCTCCAGGCCGTCGAAGCCGGGCAGCATGATGTCGAGGATGAGCAGGTCGGGCTGCCATGCCTCGGCGGTGTCCACCGCGGCGGGACCGTCGGCCGCGGTCTGGACCAGGAATCCCTCGGCCCGCAGGCGGGTGGCGATGGCGTCCAGGATGGTCTGGTCGTCCTCGACCACCAGGACCCGGCGCTGTGCGCCCGGGCCCGCCGTCGTGCCGTTGTGCGCGGTGTGTGTCTGCTCCATCGCCCGCCCCTGAGGTGTGCTTCCGGAATCCGTGGGGTGATTCCTCGACTGCGCATGGTTGCGATTGACGCTTGAATGATCGGCGCCAGGGAAGCAGCGTACGGGGAGTCACCGTCGCATTGCTATCCAGGTCTTACGGCGAGATGCACGACGTCGGGAACGCCCCGGGCAACCGGGATCTCTTCGGTGCGCACCTGCTGGAATCCGACATTCCACAAGGTTCCTTCAAATTCCGGAGACGGCTGCGCGGACCATACGGCGAGCACTCCGCCGGGCCTCAACACCCGTACGCAGTCGGCGAGTCCGGAAGGACGGTAGAGGTCCTGATTGCCCTCCGTGACGGTCCAGTCGGGGCCGTTGTCGATGTCGAGGCAGAGCGCGTCGAACGTGTTGGATGTCTCATTGACGTACGTGAGCAGATCGGCTCCGACGACGGCGGTGCGCGGGTCGGCGAGCGCCCGCGCGGTCAGTTCCGACAGCGGGCCGGCGCGGTGCCAGTCGACGATCGCGCGCTCCCGTTCGACCACGGTGATCGGGCCCCAGCGCGGGTCGGCCGCGGCGTGCGCGAGCGAGAAGCCGACGCCGAGGCCGCCGATCAGCAGGCGCGGCGCCGGGCGGTCGTCCAGGGCGGCGAGGGCGGCGTCGATCAGCAGCCGCTCGGAGCGGCCGTCGGAGGTGTCCATCAGGAAGCAGCCGTTGGCGATGATCTGCAGCAGCGCTCCGTGCCGGCGCAGCACGACCTCGCCGTAGGGGCCCTCGCGGCGGTCCAGCACCACAGGAGTCTCGTACGAGGCGGTCATGGGGCTCATCCTGCCCCAACGCGGGCGGGCCGCGGCATGAATTACGGGTGACGCTGGGTGAGTTCCGCTGCGCGGGCCGGTGGTTCGGCGACCGGCCGCGTCCGTTCGGGCCGCGCGCGGCGATGAGGTTCCTGTGAATCGGCCCCCGGGTGGCGCGGGTCACAGACAGGGGTGCGTACGGTGCGAAGGGTTGGGGTCTTGACGGAAGGAGCCCCACCGTGGAGCGGACCGCCCCGGACGAGGCCGCGACCTCGCCTGGCCTGAACGGCGTGCCGCGACAGCGGCCCGGGCGGGAGCACACCGGTGCCGTGCCGGAGGCCGTGCCCGTCGTCGCCGTACCGGAGGCCGCGTCCGTCGCCGCCGTACCGGACGCCGCATCCCTCGTCGCCGTACCGGACGAGGCGCCCGCCGTCGTCGCCGTGCCGGACGGCGCGTCCGTCGGCGCCGGCCGGGCGGGGGTCCGTGCGGTGCTCCGAGGCGCGCGCCGCTGGGGGCCGCGGCTCTCGCGGTTGCTGCCCACCCCCGCCGCGACCCCCTTCACCTTCGTCTACGGAGCGGTGCTCGTCCTCACCTCGCTCGCCGCCCGGTACGCGAGCCCCGCCGTGATGGACGCCGTGTACCGGAGTTCCAGCACGGACGTCGCCCATCTCGTGAAGACGCCGGTGCCGGTGCTGGCGGGCAGCGCGCTGTGGATAGCGGGCGGGATCGCCTCGCCGTACTCCCTGTGCTTCCTGCTGGTCCTCACCGGTCTGGAGCGGCGGGCGGGGACGCTGCGCGCGGCCGGTGTGTTCCTGGCCGGGCACGTGCTGGCCACCCTCGCCACCGAGGTGCCCGTCGGGCTCGCGGTGCTGGCGGGCGACCTGCCCGACAGTTCGCTGCACCGCCTCGACTACGGCATCAGCTTCGGCGTCGCCGCCAGTCTCGGCGCCCTCGCGGGGCTGCTGCGGCCCTGGCCGCGCTGGATCCTGCTCGCGGGTTTCGCCGGGGCGGCGCTGTCGGACCTGCTCACCTTCGCCGATCCGATGACGAGCGCGGGGCACCTCGTCGCCGTGACGCTCGGCGTCGCGAGCTGGCCGGTGGTACGCGGTCGGCGCGGAGGCGGGGCGGACGGCTGAGGGTGCGCGCGGGGGAGGGCGGGGCGGCTGACGGAGCGTCGTCCCCGCGCCCGTCGCGCACCCTTCCCACCTGCTGTTTCCGCTCCGTTCCTGCCTGATCGCTCACAGCGAACAAGCGGCCGGGAACAATCGAGGCCGCCCCGGGCATTGAGTCGGCATAACTCAACTTGACTGCCTAAGGGGAGATCATGGCTGCTGAGTCCATGCCGTTCACGCCGATCGTCCTGCCTGTGCTGCCCCTCGACGACGAGGTCGTGCTGCCGGGGATGGTGGTCCCGCTGGATCTGAGCGACCCGGAGGTGCGCGCCGCGGTCGAGGCCGCGCAGGCCGCCGCCCGGGACGAGCCCGGCAAGCCGCGGGTGCTGCTGGTGCCCCGGATCGAGGGGACGTACGCGACGACCGGCGTGCTGGGCACCGTCGAGCAGGTCGGACGGCTCGCCGACGGCGACCCCGGCGCGCTGATCCGCGGTCGCGGCCGGGTCAGGATCGGCGCCGGGACCACCGGGCCGGGCGCGGCCCTGTGGGTCGAGGGCACGCGGATCGACGAGAACGCGCCCGAGCCCCCGTCGGGGCAGGTCGCCGAACTCATGAAGGAGTACAAGGCCCTCGCCACCGCCTGGCTGCGCAAGCGCGGCGCCTGGCAGGTGGTCGACCGGGTCCAGGCCATCGACGACGTCTCGGCGCTCGCCGACAACTCCGGCTACTCGCCGTTCCTGACCACCGACCAGAAGGTCGAGCTGCTGGAGACCGCGGACCCGGTGGCCCGGCTGCGGCTCGCCACCCGGCACCTGCGCGACCACCTCGCCGAGCAGGACGTCGCCGAGACCATCGCCAAGGACGTCCAGGAGGGCGTCGACAAGCAGCAGCGCGAGTTCCTGCTGCGCCGCCAGCTCGAAGCCGTCCGCAAGGAGCTGCGCGACCTGAACGGCGAGAGCGAGGGCGAGGAGTCCGACGACTACCGCGCCCGCGTCGAGGCCGCCGACCTGCCCGAGAAGGTCCGCGAGGCCGCCCTCAAGGAGGTCGACAAGCTGGAGCGCGCCTCCGAGCAGTCGCCCGAGGGCTCCTGGATCCGCACCTGGCTCGACACCGTCCTGGAGCTGCCGTGGAACGAGCGCACCGAGGACGCCTACGACATCCAGGGCGCCAAGGCGGTGCTGGACGCCGAGCACTCCGGTCTTGAGGACGTGAAGGAGCGCATCACCGAGTACCTGGCGGTGCGCAAGCGGCGCGGTGAGCGCGGCCTCGGCGTGATCGGCGGCCGCCGCGGCGGCGCGGTGCTCGCCCTGGTCGGCCCGCCCGGCGTCGGAAAGACGTCGCTCGGCGAGTCCGTCGCCCACGCCATGGGCCGCAAGTTCGTCCGGGTCGCCCTCGGCGGCGTCCGCGACGAGGCCGAGGTGCGCGGCCACCGGCGCACGTACGTCGGCGCGCTGCCCGGCCGGATCGTACGGGCCGTCAAGGAGGCCGGGTCGATGAACCCGGTGGTCCTGCTGGACGAGATCGACAAGGTGGGCTCCGACTTCCGCGGCGACCCGGCCGCGGCCCTGCTCGAAGTCCTCGACCCGGCGCAGAACCACACCTTCCGCGACCACTACCTGGAAGTCGAGCTGGACCTGTCCGACGTGGTCTTCCTCGCCACCGCCAACGTCCTGGAGGCCATCCCGGAGGCGCTGGCGGACCGGATGGAGATCGTGCGGCTCGACGGCTACACCGAGGACGAGAAGGTCGTCATCGCCCGCGACCACCTGCTGCCGCGCCAGCTGGAGCGGGCCGGTCTGCGCGCGGACGAGGTCGCTCTCGACGAGGGCGCGCTGCGCCGGCTGGCGGGCGAGTACACCCGGGAGGCGGGCGTACGCACCCTGGAGCGCTCCATCGCGCGGCTGCTGCGCAAGATCGCGGCCCAGCACGAGCTGGGGGAGCGGGAGCTGCCGTTCACCGTCACCGACGGCGATCTGCGCGCGCTGATCGGCCGCCCGCACCACGTGCCGGAGTCCGCGCAGGACCCGGCCGAGCGCCGCACGGCCGTGCCCGGCGTGGCGACCGGCCTGGCGGTCACCGGGGCCGGCGGCGACGTGCTCTACGTCGAGGCGTCGCTGGCCGATCCGGAGACCGGCGCCGCGGGTCTGACGCTGACCGGTCAGCTGGGCGACGTGATGAAGGAGTCCGCGCGGATCGCGCTGAGCTTCCTGCGCAGTCACGGCGCCGAACTGGAGCTGCCGGTGGGCGATCTGAAGGACCGGGGCGTGCACATCCACTTCCCGGCGGGCGCGGTCCCCAAGGACGGCCCCAGCGCGGGCGTGACGATGACGACCGCGCTGGCCTCGCTGCTGTCCGGGCGGCTGGTGCGCACGGACGTGGCGATGACCGGCGAGGTGTCGCTCACCGGGCGGGTGCTGCCCATCGGCGGCGTCAAGCAGAAGCTGCTGGCCGCCCATCGCGCCGGGGTGCGCACCGTGATCATCCCCAAGCGCAACGAGGCCGACCTGGACGACGTCCCGGCTCAGGTGCTGGACAAGCTCGACGTCCACGCCGTCACCGACGTCCGCCAGGTCCTGGAACTGGCCCTCGCGCCGGCCGTGAACGGTGCGGAGAGCGGGGTTCCGGCGGCGGCGTGACGGACGCCGCCGGAGAACGAGGGCCCGGGTCCCCCGAAGGGGCCCGGGCCCTCACCGCGCGCGGCGGCTGCGCGGAGCTGGGGAGCTGGGGAGAACCGTCAGCCGTTCGCGAGTGCCTGCACCCGGTCCAGGGCTCCGTTGAACTTGTCGTGGTCGCCGACGGTCGGGCCGGACGAGGTGTACTGCCACATCGTCTGGTAGCCCCAGCCGGCCGGCAGCGTGCCCACGGTGGAGTCGTAGCGGGCGATCCACAGCGGGTTGTTGGCGGCGAAGCCGCCGTAGTTGCCGGTGCACTGGGTCCACCAGCTGGTGGCCGTGTAGATGACGGCGTCGCGGCCGGTGCGGGCCTTGTAGGTGTTCAGGAAGTCGGCGATCCAGCTGACCATCGCGCTCGCGGACTTGCCGTAGCAGGCGGCGCCGTAGGGGTTCCACTCGATGTCGAGGGCGCCCGGCAGGGTCTTGCCGTCCTTGGACCAGCCGCCGCCGTGGTCCACGAAGTAGTTGGCCTGGGTGGCGCCGCTGGTGGTGTCCGGGGTGGCGAAGTGGTACGAGCCGCGGATCATGCCGACGTTGTACGAGCCGTTGTACTGCTGCGTGAAGTAGGGGTTCGTGTAGTACGTCCCCTCGCTCGCCTTGGTGTAGGCCCACCTCACGCCGCTGCTCCAGAGGGTGGACCAGGCGACGTTGCCCTGGTAGCCGGCGACGTCGACGCCCTCGGTCTGGGCGGCCTTGTCGGTCGTGGGCGTGCCCTTCTGACCGTCGTGGGCGAGGACGCCCATGCCCATGTAGGCGGAGCCGCGGGCGGGCGTCGTGGTGGCCGAGGAAGGCGCCGTGAGGAGGAAGGAGAACGCTGCGAGCAGGACTCCCGCCGCGGTCAGCCGCCGGGCGCGGGCCGTTCCGGATCTGTGCACGGGCATGACGTGCCTCCGAAAGTTCGGTGGTGCTCGGTGGGGGAAAACGCGGGCATCGCCCACGGTCGCACGGGGGGAGAGCGGATCAGGGGAGACCCGCCGACAGTGTGCTGGCGTGAGCATGCCATTTATGTTCTGGAGAAGAAGCTACGCACGTAGACCCATGGCTGGGAAGGGGGTCCGGGGGCCGCCGTTGGTCTACGCCTGCGGAATACTGACGGAGCTGCGGCGATGGCGGCGGTTGGCGGAAACTTTCAGGACCGGGAAACTTCAGGCAGGGGCTGACGTGCACGAAGACGCGAACAGCGAAGTACACGCGGATGAACCGGGCTCGTCGCCCAGTGGTGCAGACCTGCCGTTCCTCGCCCTGGAGCGGGAACTGACCCTGCTACTGCGCCGGGCGCGGGCCAGCCAGGGCGAGATGGCCCGCGAGGTCCACCCCGAACTGGAGTCCTCCGCGTACGGGCTGCTGGCCCGGCTGGACGAGTGCGGCGGCCAGCGCGCCACGGCGCTCGCCGCGTACATCGGCGTCGGCAAGGCCACCATGTCCCGCCAGCTGCGCGCCCTGGAGGAGCTGGGGCTCGTCGCCCGCGAGCCCGACCCCGCCGACGGGCGCGCCTGGCTGGTCGCCCTCACCGCCGACGGCCGCCGCCGGGTCGGCCAGGTGCGCGAGGCGCGCCGCGCCCGCTACGTCCGCCAGCTCACCCACTGGGACCGCCGCGAGGTGGCCGAACTGGCCCGCCTGCTGCACGAGTTGAACGGCGTCATGGACAAGTAGCCGCACGTGCGGGGGGACGGGCGGGGGCGAGGGTGGAGCAGCGCCCGGCCGTCCCTCGCTCGTCCCTCGCCGCCCGCCGGCGTCGGCGGCCCCGCGCTCACAGTTCCGCGAAGACCACCGTCGCGTCGTCGTGCGTCTTGCTCCGGCCGAGGTGCGTCCGGGTCTCCCGGTCGGCCTCCTCCAGCGCCCGGACGCGGTCCACCAGGCCCCGCGCCCCCTCCTTGCGGACCAGGCCCAGGCACTGCGCCCAGTCGCCCTCGCCGAACGTCTCCACCCAGCGCGCCGCCCCGTCGGTCAGCGCGGCCAGGGCGCGCACCCGCTCGCGCGGCGCCGAGCCGGTCACCGCCCGGTCCGCGACCGATGGGTCCGCCGCCGCGGTGAAGAAGCCGCCCTCCTTGTTGCGCAGGGTGGCGTCGATCAGCTCGTCGGTGGCGAGCAGGGCACGGGGCAGCCGGGCCAGCCGGTCGTCCAGGACGGGCAGGACCGAGCCGTCGGCGGTCTCCAGCAGGAGCGCCGAGTCGGACAGGACCAGATGGTCGACCGCGTCGGCGGACCAGCGGACGAGCACTACGGTTGCCTGCGGCGTGCGCGGGTGAGAAAGGTCACAGGTGATCGCGTGCGCCCCGGCGGTCCGGGCGATCGCCTTCGAAAGAATCTCCGCCAGCGTCAGATCTGGGCAGGAAACGGTCAGTTCGGTCAGCGCGCCACCGAGCCGGGCGGTGAACCAGGGGACCGAATGCAGACACCCGGTCTCCCGCGGCGGCGTCACCCCGTCCAGGACGACGAGACAGCCGCCCCGCCCGGAGGCGGGCAGCGCGACGGCGGCGAAGTCCTCGTTGGGCCGCTCCCGGCGGCCGGGCTCGGAAACAACCTCAGTACGCATCCGGCCAGTCTGCACCAGCCCTTCACATGGCCCGCCAAAAGCTGGCAACCGCCTGGGAAACAACGCGGCACCGCAGGTCAGACGCCCTTTTTGAGAGGTATTGCCAGACTCTGGGGAGGCGTGGCGGCGAATCCTGCCAAAGCCTGTCGCAGACGTCCAACCGGCCCACCGGAAAGGCCCCCGGCACGGGCCGGAGGAACTTGCCCGCCAACTCCCCTCCGATGTTCACTCCTTCGGGTGGCCGGTCGGACGATGCGGGCCCACTGCCCACCGGCACTGGGAGGGTCGGAAACCGACGCAGGTCCCCCGCACGCGCGACAGCGCAGGCCGGGGAGGGTGCCGCGCACCCGTCGCACCAGCTGACGGAGCGCCACCCGGGCCCTTGAGTACACGAGTACAGGAATGCGAGCACCGGTGCAGAAGAAGCGGCCTCGGCGCCCAGGCAAGCAGACGGCCACCGCCGGCGGACCCGCGCAGCCGCCCGGCACGCCCCCCGCGGCCGTTGCGCCCCCCGCCGTCCCCACGCCCGCCGCCGTCCCCGCGCCCCCCGCCGTCCCGGTCGGCAAGGGCCGCCCCACCCACGTGCGCAACCGCCTCATCGCCGCGGTCGCCGTCGTGACCGCCGCCGTCGCCGCGGCCGGCGCGCCCTCCGTGATCGCCGCCTCCGGACAGCTGAGCGACTCCCAGGACCTGGTCGCCCTCGCCGAGCGGACCCAGGACGCCCTGACCCTGGCCCACTCGCTCGCCGACGAACGCGACGAGGTCACCTCCTACGTCGCCGCCGGCCGCCCCCGGTCCAAGGCGCCCTCCGAGCAGCGCAGCACCCGCGTGGACCGCCAGGTCGACGAGGCGCGCGGCGACGCCGACACCCCCGCCTGGCTGCGCGCCGACCTCGACGGCATCGCCACCGTGCGCCGCTCGGCGCTCACCGGGCAGAGCAGCGCCCTCCAGGTCCACCAGGCGTACTCCGCCACCATCGCCGAACTGCACCGGCTGGCCGAACAGCTGGCCGAGCGGATGCCCTCGCGGGCCGGTTCCGGGGCGCACGCGCTCGCCGAACTCGACACCGCCGTCCAGCAGGCCGCCGCCGCCCGCGGACTGCTGCTGGCCGCCCTGAACGTGCCGTACTCCTCGCGCACCGTCTACAACCCCCTCACCGGACAGAACACGCGGGAGAACACCTCCTCGGAGGCCGACGCCAAGCAGCGCGACGCCCTCAGCGCCGCCGCCCAGCAGGCCCGCTTCCGCTCGGACGCGGCCCTCGCCGAGTTCCGCGGCACCGCCCCCGACGCGGCCCGCGACTCCTACGACTCCACGGTCACCGGCGCCGAGGCGAAGACCGCCGAGGACTACCTCAAGAAGCTCACCGCGCAGCCGGCGCTCTCCGACGACGACCTGAACACCAGCGTCAAGAAGGCGGACGCCGCGCTCAGCGCCCGCGTCGACCTGATGCGCGGCGCGGAGTCCTCCCTCTACGACCACCGCACCAAGGACCTCGCGGCCCTGCGCGACGACGACGTCACCGCGCTGGAGATCCGGGTCGCCCTGCTCGGCGCGCTGCTGCTGCTCACCCTCGGCATCGCCACCGGCCTCGCCCGCACCCTCACCCGGCCGCTCGCCGTGCTCCGGCTCGGCTCGGCCCGGCTGGCCGGCGCGGAGGACGCGGGCGCCGAGGAGGCGATCCGCTTCACGGGCCGCGACGACGAGTTCGCCCAGGTCGTCCGCTCCGTCAACACCCTGCACGCCCGGGCCGCCGCCGTCGCCGAACGGCTCGCCACCCTGGAGACCGACCGCAAGCACCTGATCGGCCAGCGGCAGAAGATGGCCGACGCCCGCGAGGAGCTGCGCGCCGAACTCGACGCCGCCACCACCCAGCTGGAGCGGCTGCGCACCGGCATCGGCTCCACCTTCGTCAACCTCGCGCTGCGCACCCTCGCCCTGGTGGAGCGCCAGCTCGCCGTCATCGAGGGCCTGGAGGACCGCGAGCAGGACCCCGACCGGCTCGCCACCCTCTTCAAGCTCGACCACTTCGCCACGGTCATGCGCCGGCACAGCGAGAACCTGCTGGTGCTGGCCGGCGCCGAGCACGTCCAGCAGCACGCCGGACCGGTGCCGCTGGTGGACGTGGTGCGGGCCGCGGTCAGCGAGATCGAGCGCTACGAGCGGGTGCGCATCGCGGCGCTGCCGCCGCACGCGCACGTGGCCGGGTTCGCCGCCGACGACCTCTCCCACCTGCTGGCCGAACTCATGGAGAACGCCACCTCGTTCTCCCCGCCCGACCAGCCGGTCGAGGTCTGCGGCTGGCTCCTGGAGAACGGCGAGATCATGCTCTCCGTCCAGGACGAGGGCATCGGCATGGCCGCGGAGCGGCTCACCCGCCTCAACGCCCGCCTCGCCGACTTCGACCCCGCGGCCGCCCACGACCACGAGGGCGAGGACGGCCTCGGCCTCGGCCTGTACGTGGTGGCCCGCCTCGCCCACCGGCACGGCGCCCGGGTGCGGCTGCGCGAGCAGAAGCAGGGCGGGATCGCGGCGGTCGTCGTCGTGCCCCAGCCGCTGCTGGCCGCCGCGCCGGCCGCCGCGGTCCCGGCCGCCGGCCCGGCCGTCGCCGGCGCCACCGGGACGGTCTCGCTGCCCGGCGCGGACGCCGAGGCCAACTCCAACGTGCTGCCCGTCCGCGCCGCGGCCGGCGACCCGCTCGTCCGCCAGGCCGAACAGGCGGTACGGCGCTCGGAGGCGGCGGCGAACGCGCCGGCCCCGGCGGCCCCCGCCGTCGACCCTCCCGCACCCGGGTCAGAGTCCCCGGCCGGCGCCCCCGCGCCCGCGAAGTCCCCGGCCCCCGCGCCCGCGAAGTCCCCGGCCCCCGCGCCCGCGAAGTCCCCGGCCGGCGTGCCCGCGGAGTCCCCGGCGGAGACGACGATGGAACTCTTCCTCCCGTCGCCGTCGCCGTCGCCGTCGCCGCAGCCGTCTCCGTCCCCGGCCTCCTCCCCGCAGCTGTCCCCGTCTCCCGCCCCGGAGCCGGACGGCACCGGACCCCGGCCCGCCGCCGAGGCGTTCCCCGCGCAGCCGCATCCCGTGGACGACCGCGCCGGGTCCGGGCCGCGCCCGACGGCCGGCGCGGCCCCCGGGCGGACGGAGGGAGACCCCGCGACGGCCTCCCCGCAGGCGCACCCCGCGCCCGAGGCGTCGCCCGCGAGGCCGCGCCCCGCGGGCGACGGCGCCACGACCGGGCCGCACCCCGAGGGCGACCGGACCGCGTCCCGGACGGACCCCGCGCCCGACGGCGGCGTATCCGCACCGCACCCTGCACCGCACCCCGCGCCGCACGCCGCCGCGCACAGGCTTTCGGCCGACGGCGGAGCCGACGCCGCCGACGTGCACGAACGCGCCGAGGACGACCAGCTCACCGCCAAGGGTCTGCCCAAGCGCACCCCCAGAATCAGCACCCCCACCCAGGCGCCGCGCCAGCGCACCGGCTCCGTGGACGCCGACGCGCTGCGCCGCCGCCTGGGCGGATTCCGCAAGGGCGCGCAGGCCGGCCACCGGGACGTACAGGCGGAGATCGCCGAACGGACGGGCCAGAACCAGCGGCCGGACCCGGCAGCCACCCGCGCACACGCCGAGGAATCCACGGGGGGCACCGTCGAGGAGGCAAGCAGTTGACCGCTCCCAGCACCTTCGGACTGAGCCGAGAGGCCCGCAACCTGCACTGGCTGCTGACCAACCTCGTCGAGGAGGTCCCCGGCATCGCATCGGTCGCCGTGGTCTCCTCCGACGGCCTCCTGCTGCTCTCCTCCGACCAGGACCGCAACGAGGCGGCCCGCACGGCCCCCGGCGCGCCCCGGGGCCCGCGCGGCTCCGCCGCCGACCTCGCCACCGTCGTCTCCGGCATCGGCAGCCTCACCGTGGGCGCGGCCCGGCTGATGGACGGCGGCGCGGTCCGGCACACGATGGTCGCGATGGACGAGGGCAGCCTGTTCGTCATGTCGATCAGCGACGGTTCGCTGCTCGGCGTGCACGGCTCGGCGGAGTGCGACATGAGCGTGGTGGCGTACCACATGGCGCTCTTCGTCGGCCGCGCCGGACACGTCCTGACGCCCGAACTCCGCAGCGAGCTGCGGAAGTCACTGGAGTCCGAGTCGGCCGGGAGCCTTCGATGAGCCATGCCATGAGCGGTCCGCTGGGCGGCGTGCCCAAACAGCAGCTCCCGGTGCGCGGCGGCGACCGCAGGCCCGCCCGGGTCCGCCCCTACTCCCTCACCGGCGGCCGCACCCGCTTCGGCCACGTCCTCCTGGTGGAGACGTTCGTGGCGAGCACGGCCGCGCTGGAGGCGGGCGAGGAGCGCCGGGAGTTGGACAACGGTTCGCTCACCACCCGGGTGATGCCCGAGATGCGGGCCATCGTCGAACTGTGCCGCCGGATGCGGACGGTGGCCGAGATCGCCGCGCTGCTGAAGATGCCGCTCGGTGTGGTCCGCGTGCTCCTGAGCGACCTCGCGGACCAGGGAAAGATCCGTGTGTACGGAACCGGAACCGGTCACGGCACCGGCCGTCCGGACCGCGCTCTGCTGGAAAGGGTGCTGAGTGGACTCCGCCGTCTCTGACGCCGCCGCCTTCGCGACCGGCGTCTCCCCGCTCGACGAAACCGACGAGACGCTGCGGCCCTGGCAGACGGACCGCACCCGCGCCCCGATCGCCACGAAGATAGTGGTGGCGGGCGGCTTCGGCGTGGGCAAGACCACGCTGGTCACCACCGTCTCGGAGATCACGCCCCTCCAGACGGAGGCGCTGATGACCGAGGCCAGCGCCGACACCGACGACCTCACCGCCACCCCCGGCAAGGTCACCACCACCGTCGCCATGGACTTCGGGCGGATCACGCTCGACGACGACCTGGTGCTGTACCTGTTCGGCACGCCCGGCCAGCAGCGGTTCTGGTTCATGTGGGACGACCTGGTGCGCGGCGCGATAGGCGCCGTCGTCCTGGCCGACACCCGCCGGCTGAAGGACTGCTTCCCGGCCCTGGACTACTTCGAGAGCTGCGGACTGCCGTACGTCGTCGCGGTCAACCACTTCGACGACACCGAGCTGTTCGAGCCGGACGACGTCCGGGAGGCGCTCACGATCCCGGCCCACATACCTGTCATGATCATGGACGCGCGGCACCGGATCTCGGCCATCGAGACGCTGCTGGCCCTGGTGGCCCACGCGCTCGAGGAGACTCCCGAGTAGTCCGCGGTCCCCGAGCCGTCCCGGCCCCGAGCCGTCCCGGCTCCCGAGTAGTCGCCGGCCCCCCGGCAGTCCGTTCCGGTGCGCGCGCCGTTCCCCAGCCGTAGGAGATACCACCCGCATGCGCAAGATACTCGTCGTGGGGGCCGGCCAGTCCGGTCTCCAGCTCGCCCTCGGCCTCCAGTCGCACGGCTACGAGGTCACCCTGATGTCCAACCGGACCGCCGACGAGATCCGCTCCGGCCGGGTCATGTCGACGCAGTGCATGTTCCACACCGCGCTCCAGCACGAGCGGGACCTCCAGATCAACTTCTGGGAGTCCCAGGCCCCGAGGATCGAGGGACTCGGCGTCTCCGTCGCCGCCCCCGGCTCCTTCGACCCGGGCCCCTCGCAGCGCGCGATCGACTGGGTGGGCCGGCTCGACGGGTACGCGCAGTCGGTCGACCAGCGGGTCAAGATGGCCGGCTGGACGGAGACGTTCGCGCAGCGCGGCGGCCAGCTCGTCGTGCACGGCGCGGCCGTCGGCGACCTCGACTACTTCTCCCGCGCCTACGACCTCGTCCTGGTCTCGGCCGGCAAGGGCGAACTCGTCTCGATGTTCGAGCGGGACGCCGAGCGCTCCCCGTACAGCGAGCCGCAGCGCGCGCTGGCGGTGGCGTACGTGCACGGACTCGGCCCGCGCCCCGAGCACCCGGAGTTCGACGCGGTCCGCTGCAACATCGTGCCCGGCGTCGGCGAGCTGTTCGTCATGCCGACGTACACGCTCTCCGGCCGCGCCGACATCCTGTTCTGGGAGGGCGTGCCCGGCGGCCCGCTCGACGCCTTCCAGGGCGTCAAGGACCCGGCCGAGCACCTGGCGCTCACGCTCGACCTGATGAAGACCTTCCTGCCGTGGGAGTACGCGCGGGCCACGCGGGTCGAGCTGACGGACGCCGGCGGCACGCTCGCCGGCCGTTACGCCCCGACCGTGCGCAAGCCGATCGGCCGGCTGCCCGGCGGCGGCCTCGTCCTGGGCGTCGCGGACGTCGTCGTCGCCAACGACCCGATCACCGGCCAGGGTTCCAATTCGGCGGCCAAGTGCGCCGCCGCCTACCTCGCCTCGATCCTGGAGCGCGGCGACCAGCCGTTCGACGAGGAGTGGATGGGGCAGACGTTCGACCGCTACTGGAACACCGCGCGGCACGTCACCAAGTGGACGAACGCCATGCTCGCGCCGCCGCCGGAGCACGTGCTCAACCTGCTCGGCGCCGCCGGCCAGTTGCAGCCGGTCGCCGACCGCTTCGCCAACGGCTTCGACGACCCGGCCGACTTCGAGAACTTCTTCTTCGACCCGGCGAAGTCCGAGGCCTACCTCGGCGAGGTCGCCGCCGCCGGCTCCGCCGCGTAGAGCCCCGCGTCCGGCCCGTCCAGGGCGCCCGCGGGCAGCGCCGGCGGCACGTACCGCGGCAGGGGCCGCCCGCCCGGGTCGGGCCGTACGGCGCCCAGCACCGGGTTGGCGGCCAGCGGCGACACCTTCACCGTGGCGCCGGGCCGGGGCGCCTGGACGACCATGCCGTCGCCGAGGTAGAGCGCCACGTGCGTGGCCTCGGGGAAGTAGACCACCAGGTCGCCCGGGCGCAGCTCGCTGAGCGGCACCCGCTTCAGGTGCGCCCACTGCTCCTGGCTGGTGCGCGGGATCGCGGTCCCGGCCCGCGCCCACGCCTGCGAGGTCAGCCCCGAGCAGTCGTACGCCTGCGGGCCCGCGGCGCCCCACTGGTACGGCTTGCCGAGCTGGCGCACCGCGTAGCGCACGGCCTCCTCGCCCTCGGCGCTGGGCGGCTGCCCGGCGCCGAGCGCGCCGGAGGCGAGGAACCCGCGCTGCGCCTCGACGATCCCGCCGCGCTCGAACGCGGCGAGCGCGGTCAGCTGCTGGGCGCTGAGCGAGGCCAGCAGCTTCTCCACCGCGGCCAGCCGCGCGCGTACGTCGTCCCGGGCGCGCTGCTGCCGCCGGGCGAGGGCGAGCCGGGCGTCGAGCGCCGCGTGCGCCTGGCGGGCGAGGGCGGCGGCGCGCCGCTCGTCGCCGGTCAGCCGGGTCACCGTTTCGGCCCGCTCGCGGGCGATCTGCCCGACGACGTGGCTCTGTTGCAGCGCGTGCTGCGGGTCGCGGGCCAGCAGCAGACGCAGGTACGGCGACAGGTCGCCGCCGTCCTGGTACTGCTGCCTCGCGAGCCGCCCGGCCGCCGCCCGGCTCGCGGCCACCGCCTCGCGCGCCCGCGCGAGCGCCGCGTCCACCCGCGCGACCTCGGCCCGCTGCCGCCCCAGCGCGACTCCGGCCGCGTCGTAACTCTCGGTGGCCCGCTCGGCCTCCCGGTACAACAGCCCCAGCCGCCCCAGCAACTCCGCCACGGACCCACTCGCCGGCCCAGCGGGACTCCGCGCCTCGGGCTGCGCGCCCCGACGACCGGACGACAGCTCTCCGAGTCCACCCGGCCCGCCGGCGGGCCCCGCACCCACGACCAGCGGCCCCCGGGACGCGACCGACCCCGCCGAGGGCGAGGGTTGCCCGGCGAGCGCGCTCGGCGCGGAGGGCGGTCCCGTGGGGGTCGGCGCTTCGGCCCTGAGGGGCTGCTCGGAGGCGGTCGGCCGCGCGGGTGCGTGTCGGATATCCGGCGCGGTGGACTGTCTCGCGGGAGGCGGCGTCCCCACCTCGGGAGTCCGCCCGGCGGTGGTCGGCGCCCCTGCCCCGGGAGTCCGCTCGGCGGCGGTCGGCCGCACGGGCGTGTGTCGCGCGTTCGGCGCGGTGGGCTGTCCCGTCGGGGCCGGTGCCGCTGCCCCGGGGGGCCGTCCGGCAGCGCCTCGGCCCTGCGGCCCACCGGCGGCAGGCATTGCGGAGGTGGCGGGCCGCCCGGCGTCGGCCGGAGCCGGGACGGACCGCGCACCAGGCGCGGGGGCCGGCGCGGCGGTACCCCGTGGCCTACGGGGGGCCTGCGTGCCGGTCGCTGATGCCCCTGCCTGCGCGGAGAGCCTCGCGCCGCCGGAGGGCCGGCCGCTCGCCGGTGGCGCGGTGCCGGCCTGGAGCTCGGCCGCGAGCGGTGCCGAAGTGGCCACGCGCGGGCCGTCCGTGGTCTCCCGCACGGCGGGCGACCGGCCGCCGGGCGAGGACTGCCTGCTTCCTGCGGTGACCGGCGGCGTCGGCGCGGACTGTGCCCCTGGCGTGGGGAACTTCTCGGCGAGGGAGTGTCGGCCGCTCACCGGTGGCGCGCCGGGGGCTCGGTGCCCGGCCGCAGGCAGTGCCCCGGCCGTCGGCGCCGGGCGCGCCTCCGGCGCGGAGGGCGGCCCGCCGACGAGCGGGACGCCTGCCCGCGGCGGTGCGGCGGGGCGTTGTCCGGCCGGAGGCCGTGCCGCGACGGTCGCTCGTGGGGCGACCGGGAGCCGCTGCCCCGCGGCGGGCGGGCGCCCGCCCGGCGGCGCTTGCCCCGGCCCGGCGGCGGGCGCCGCCGTCGGCGACGGACGCGTCCCCGACGCGGGAGCCTTGCCGTCGGCGGGCGGCCGCCCGCCCGCCGACGGCGACGCCGGGACGGCCTCGTGCTCGGCCGCAGGCCGTGGTCCGGCAGCCACGCGGAGGGCGGCCGGGGGCCGTGACCCGGCGGCGGGCAGGGGGGTGGCCGTGGTGGAGGCGGGGGAGAGGGCCGCCTGGGCCGCCATCGCGGCCGTGCACACCAGGCGCGGCAACCTTCCTGACACGTCATCACCTCCGGTGCGCGGCGGCCTGTCCGCCTCACACCGTGAGATTCGACGTATCAACCGACGATGTGTGCCCACGCTGCGCCGTACGGCGCAACATGCTCACCCGCCCGTGTCACCCGGCTTGCCGACCGGGCGGTTTCGACCACGGCCACTTCGGGCCGCCGCCGCGCCGGCCCTCGGGATCGAACGCGTACTTCCACCCCTGGGGCAGCCCTAGACGCTTGCTGTGGCCGCGCGGGACCCGGCGGTAGACGAGCACGGTGGGCGGGCCGCCCGCCGCGTCCGGGACCGGGATGCGGTACGTCTTCGGAGGGTTCCCGGTGGGCCCCACCAGCACCGGCAGCACCCGCCCGTCCATGGGGCCGCCCTCGAAGGGGGTGTCTTGGCTCTTCACGGTCCCAGTGTCAGCCATCCGCCGGCGTCAGCAGGCGCCCCACCAC
This sequence comes from Streptomyces seoulensis, assembly GCA_013364255.1. Lineage (GTDB taxonomy): Bacteria > Actinomycetota > Actinomycetes > Streptomycetales > Streptomycetaceae > Streptomyces > Streptomyces similanensis. The sequence continues at coordinate 6,316,162 of CP054936.1, forward strand.
CGCGGCGGTCTGCTCGTCGCGGTTCGCGGTCACCGCCAGCACCGCCACGAACTGCTCCACCAGCCAGTCCCGCAGCTCCGTCACCGGCGGCTGCTTGTCCTCGTCCAGCCAGATCAGCGAGGCCGCCTCCACCGCCGTGATCCACATCCGCACGGTCATCCGCAGCCGCGGCCCGGCCTCGCTGACCTGGAGATGGCGCAGGATGTGCTCGGCGGCGGCCCGGCGCACCCCGTCCACGATGGCGCTGGTGCGGGACGTCTCCACCACACTGCCGCCCTGGAGCAGCGCGGTGAACCCGGCGTCGTGGCCGTCGACGAAGGCGAGGTAGCGGTCCAGGGCGCGGGCGAGTCGGGGCAGCAGCGGGCCCTCCCGCGGCTCGTCGAAGCAGGTGCGCAGCGCCTCCGCCGCCGAGCGCAGCGCGGCCTCGTACAGCTGCTGCTTGCCGCCCGGGAAGTACCGGTACACCAGCGGCCGGGACACCCCGGCCGCCTCCGCCACGTCGTCCAGCGAGACCTCCTCGGGCGCCCGGTGCGCGAAGAGGGTCAGGGCGGCGTCGAGCAGCTGCGCGCGCCGCTCCTCGACGCTGAGCCTTCGATAGGCGGGGGTGGATGCGGCAGGGCTCATGCTGGGCAGCGTAATCGCTGCCCACCCGGGCCGCCGCCGGCCCGCGGTCATCTCCGCGTCCGCCCGGCGCACCGGCGCTACGCCAGCAGGCCCGAGGACCGCCACATCCGCCGCGCGACTCCCCGCAGCACGCCCACGTCGTCCAGGAAGTCGGTCAGCCGCTTGGCGCCGGTCTGCATGATCTCCTTCCGGTGGCCGCTCGCCTTCACCTGGGCCATGGCCTCCCGCTTGTCCAGGCCGACGCCGGCGTAGACCTCGGGGTTGACGAAGGCCACCGAGAACACGCGGGCGAACTCGCCGGAGGTGAGGCGGGTGAACTCCCGCGACCACCGCGGCGCGGTCACCATCTGCCGGCGCAGCTCCTCACGGGCGTAGCGCACGTGCCGCGCCTCCTCCACGACGTGGATCCGGGTGACCCCGCGGATCAGCGGCTGCACCCGCTCGTCCGGGAAGGTCAGCCGCTGCATCCAGTCGAGGATCTCCTCGCCGAGCAGGGTCGCGGTGAAGGAGCCGGGCGTGGTGGAGATCGTCTTGAACAGCCGGCCGAGGTGCAGGTGGACGGGGGCCACCGGGTACCAGGGCGTGTCACCGCGGTTGATCATGCGGGCGAACATCTTGGAGTGCCGGCACTCGTCCTCGATCTCGGTCAGCGCGTACCGCACGTGCGCGCTGGTGGCCGGCTTGTCGTAGATGTGCCGCACCAGCAGCTGCATCAGGATCAGCTCGAACCAGATGCCGAGCGAGGCGAGCGCGGCGGCCTCGTGCTGGGAGAGCAGGATGCGCTGTTCCTCGCCCATCCGCTTCCACAGCGGCGTGCCGTACAGCGACACCAGCTCCGGCGGCCAGAACCACTTGCCCTCCTCGAAGGGGGCCTCCCAGTCCAGCTCCCGGTCCGGGTCGAAGGAGTGCTTGGCGGACGAGTCGAGCAGCCGTTCGGCCACCTGCTCCCGGTCCTTGAGCAGACCGAGCGCGTCGCGCAGTCCGGCGAGCGCGTCGGCATCCGTCACGGTCGTCATCGGTGTCCCACCTCGTCGTACGGGAGTGTGGCCGGATCAGCTCGTTACCCGGCGGTCAGGTTCACGTCTCTTATGAGACTGCGCGTCAGCAAGCCCGTCAATCCCTGCGGCAGGACTTGTTGAGCGGACGGCCGCGTGTGAGCCTGCGGAGTATGCCGACCTATGACCTGTACGCGAACGACCCGGGCGATCCGCACTGGCAGGTCCCCGCGACCGGCGCGGCCCGCTTCGGCTGGGAGTACGACGAGGGCCGCGAGCGGCTCCTCGCCCTCTACCAGAAGGGCAAGGACAAGCAGTGGGACGGGAACAAGCGCGTCGACTGGGACCTGGAGGTCGATCCGTACGACCCGCTCGGCACGCCCGACGAGGCGATGATCCTGTACGGCACGCCGTACTGGGCGAAGATGACCGAGCGCGACCGGGGCGAGCTGCGCCGGCACTTCGCGTCCTGGCAGTTCAGCCAGTTCCTGCACGGCGAGCAGGGCGCGATGATCTGCGCGGCGCGGATCGTGGAGTCCGTCCCCGACCTCGACGCCAAGCTCTACTCCGCGACCCAGACGATGGACGAGGCCCGGCACGCCGAGATCTACGGCCGCTTCCTGCACGAGAAGATCGGGATGCTCTACCCGATCAACGACAACCTCCAGTCCCTGCTGGGCGACACCCTGCGCGACAGCCGCTGGGACATGCCGTACCTCGGGATGCAGGTGCTGATCGAGGGCCTGGCGCTGGCCGCCTTCGGCATGATCCGCGACACCACCGACAAGCCGCTGCCCCAGCAGATCCTCGCCTACGTCATGCAGGACGAGGCCCGGCACGTGGCCTTCGGCCGCATGGCGCTGCGCGACTACTACCGCCAGCTCACCGACGCCGAACTGCGCGAGCGCGAGGAGTTCGTCATCGAGGGCTGCTATCTGATGCGCGACCGGCTGCGCGGGGTCGAGGTCCTGGAGAACTTCGGCGTCCCGAAGGCCGAGGCCGACGAACTGAGCGAGCGCTCCGAGTTCCTCCAGCTCTTCCGCAAGCTGCTGTTCAGCCGCATCGTCCCCTGCGTCAAGGACATCGGCCTGTGGGGCGAGCGCCTGCAACGGGCCTACGTCGACATGGGCGTCCTGGAGCTGGGCGACTCCAGCCTGGACCTGCTGATGGCCCAGGACGAGGAGATCGCCGAACGCCTGGACGCCGAGCGCTTCGCGACGGAGGAGGCGCAGCGGGTGGCCGAGGTGCGGGAGGCGATCGAGGCGGGCGCGGCCGAGGGCTGAGCCGCACACGGGCCGCACACGGACGCCGCCGCGCTTACCGCGTCGCCGCCGCCCTCACCGCGTAGCTGCTGTGCTCACCGCGTCGGCGGTGAGTGCAGCACCGCCTCCATCACCGCCTTCGCGATCGGCGCCGCCGTACCGCCCCCGCTGATGTCCCCGCGCCGCGCCGACGCGTCCTCCACCACCACCGCGACCGCCACCCGCGGATCGAGGTCCTGATCGCCCTGCGCCCAGGAGACGAACCAGGCGTACGGCGTGCCCCGGTTGCCCACGCCGTGCTGCGCGGTCCCCGTCTTGCCGCCCACCACGGCCCCCGGGATCGCGGCGTTGCGCCCGGTGCCCTCCTCGACCACCCCGCACATCAGCTCCCGCAGCCGCTCCGCCGTCGTCGGCAGCATCACCTGCCGGGCCGGCCGCGACCCGGCCGCCGACACCGTGGCGCCGCCGTGGCGGGTGGTCCGCTCCACCAGGTACGGCGCCCGCGACTGCCCGCCGTCGGCGACCGCCGCCGCCACCATCGCCATCTGCAACGGCGTGGCCCGGGTGTTGTACTGGCCGATCGACGACAGCGCCCGCTGCGCCCGGTCCGCGGGCGCCTCGAACGTGCTCGGCGTCACCGGGAACGGGATCCGCAGCCCCTCGTCGTCGAAGCCGAACCCCTGCGCCGCCGTCCGCATCGCCGCCGCGCCCACGTCCACGCCCAGCTTCGCGAACACCGTGTTGCAGGAGAACTCGAAGGCGTAGCGCAGGGAGGCGTTCTCGCAGCCCTCGCCCTCGTTCACCAGGCGCGCGGTGCTGCCCGGCAGCGGATACGGGTCCGGTGAGTCGGTCGGCATGTCGAGGTCCGTCACCAGCCCGGCGTCCAGCGCCGCCGCCGCGGTGACCACCTTGAACGTCGAACCCGGCGGATACGTCTGGCGCACCGCCCGGTTGAGCATCGGCTGCTCCGGGTCGTCGTTCAGCCGCGCCCAGGCCGCCGCCACCGCGGGCCCGTTGCCGGACAGCTCCGCCGGGTCGTACGACGGCGTGGACACCAGTGCCAGGATCCGGCCGGTGGCCGGCTCGATCGCCGCGACCGCGCCCTTGCGCGCCCCCAGGGCGTCGAACGCGGCCCGCTGCGCCGCCGGGTTCAGGGTGGTCACGACGTCGCCGCCGGGCGCCCGGGACCGGGTGAAGTCGTTCCACAGGCGCAGCCCCGCCAGCATCGGATCGGTGCCCGACAGCACCTGGTCTTCGGAGTGTTCGAGGAACGTCGTGCCGTAGCGCTGCGAGGCGAAGCCGGTGACGGGCGCGTACAACGGGCCGTCGGCGTACGTGCGTTCGTAGCGCAGCTGCTCGCCGGTGTCCCGCGACCCGGTCACCGGCCGGCCGCCGACCAGGATCCGGCCGCGCGGCTGGTCGTAACGGGCGATGGTGGGGCGGCGGTTGGCCGGGTTGCCGGCGTAGGACGGGCTCAGGAAGAGCTGGAGCCAGGCGGTGTTGACCAGCAGCGCCACCAGCAGCAGTACGCAGAAGGCGGCGGCGTGCCGGATGCACCGGCTCACCGGGGGCACCGCCCGCCGGCTCGGCCGCGGCTACGGCTACGGCTACGGCCCGATCGTGTACGCGTACGGCTCATGGCGGCGCCGTACCGTCGTACTGGCGGCGGGCCACGTGGCTCACCCGGATCAGCAGGGCGACGATCGCCCAGTTGGTGACGACCGAGGAGCCGCCCTGGGCCAGGAACGGCATCGCCATGCCGGTCAGCGGGATCAGCCCCGTCACCCCGCCCGCGATCACGAACACCTGGAGCGCCAGCAGCGAGGCGAGCCCCACCGCCAGCAGCCGGCCGAAGGGGTCGCGCAGCGCGAGGCCCGTCCGGTAGCCGCGCTCGACCAGCAGCGCGTACAGCAGGAAGACCGCCGACAGCCCGGCCAGCCCCAGTTCTTCCCCGGCAGTGGCCAGGATGAAGTCGGACTTGGCGGCGAACCCGACGAGGATCGAGTGGCCCGAGCCCAGTCCCGCGCCGAGCAGCCCGCCGGCCGCGAAGGAGAACAGCGACTGGGCGATCTGCCCGGGCCCCTGGCCCGCGTCGATGGACGCGAACGGGTGCAGCCACTCCTGCACCCGGCCGTGCACGTGCGGCTCCAGCCGGCCGACGCCGACCGCGCCGGCCACCGCGAGCAGCAGCCCGACCGCGATCCAGCCGGTGCGGCCGGTGGCGACGTACAGCATGACGACGAACAGCCCGAAGAACAGCAGCGAGGTCCCGAGGTCCCGCTCCAGCACCAGCACCCCGACGCTCAGCAGCCAGATCGCGGCGACCGGGCCGAGCACCCGGCCGGTGGGCAGCTGGAGCCGCCACACCCGGCGGCCGGTGTACGCCAGCGCGCTGCGGCCGGCGGCGAGGTAGGCGGCGAAGAACACCGCGAGCAGCACCTTGGCGAACTCGCCCGGCTGGATGGAGAACGCCCCGACCCGCACCCAGATGCGGGCGCCGTTCACCGGCGGGAAGAGGATGGGTAGCGCCAGCAGGGCGAGCGCGGCGACCACGCAGAGGTAGGAGTAGCGCTGGAGCCAGCGGTGGTCGCGCAGCACGAGCACCACCAGGATGAACAGGGCGACGCCCAGCGTCGACCACACCAGCTGGGCGGGCGCGGCCCGCTCGCCCGGGGTCTCCAGGTCGAGCCGGTAGATCAGCACCAGGCCGAGCCCGTTGAGCAGCACCCCGATCGGCAGCAGCAGCGGATCGGCGTACGGCGCGCGCAGCCGCACCGCGCCGTGCGCGAGCAGCGCGAGCACGCCGAGCCCGGCGCCGTAGCCGGCGGCGCCGGGCGGGAGCGCGCCGGACTTCGCCAGCCCGACGGCGCAGTAGCCGTACACGGACAGCAGGACGGCGACGACGATCAGGGCGAGCTCGACACCGCGGCGCCGGGGGAGCAGGGGGGTGGCCGGTACGGAGGGCGCGGCGCCCGCCGCGGCCGTCCCGGCGCCCGCCGCGGCCGTCCCGGCGGCGGCCACGGGGCTTTCGAGGCGGTCGGGGTTCCCCGGGGTGCCGCGGCCTTCCGCGGTTCCGGTGGCTGCGAGGAGCCGGGTGGTCTCGGCCGCTCCGTGGGGTCCGGCGGCTCGGGTGGCTCCGGTGGCTCCGGTGGCTCCGGTGGCTCCGTGCGGGCCGGTGATTGCGGCGGCTCCGTGGGTCCCGGGGGGTCCGGCTGCTCCGGGCGTGCCGGTGGTTCCGGGCGCGCCGGGCGTTCGGGGCATGCCGGTGGTTCCGGGCGCGCCGGTGGTTGCGGGCGTGCCCGTGGTCTCGGCCTCGGTCATGGCCGAGACCCGTCGGGCACGGCCGCCCCGCCCGTCGGGTGGGTCAGCACCAGCGCGGCGCGGGCCCGATGTTGTCGATGAAGCGGGCCGCGCCCCACGCCCAGGTGCCGTCCGCGAGCAGGTACCAGACGTTGTTGCCCTGCACGCTCTGGCCGGGCGTCTTGCAGTAGATCCAGACGACCTCGCCCGGCCGCGCCACCCGCAACACCCGGCTGCCCCGGTCCGGGCGGGAGCGCAGGGCCAGCCCGCCGCGCGCGGTGACGCGGCCCCGGTAGAAGCGGGTGCCGGCCGGGTCCGTACCGGCGGGCACGACGGTCTGCGCACCGGCGGTCGCGGCGGGCGTGCCGGTCGCGGCGCCCTTGCCCGGGGCGGCCGGAGTGCTGCCCGCGCTCGGCGTGGCCGTGCCGCCGGCCGGTGTGGGACCCGAGGCGCCGCCCCGGCCGTCGTCGGCGACGGCGGGCACGACGGCCGCCGCGGCCGCCAGGACGCCGGCCGCCGCCGCCACGGCCAGCCGGGTGAGGGGGGAACGCAGGGACATGAAGAACCTCCACCTGAGGTGGCGAAGCCCGCCATGGGCGGACGAATCTGACTAACCGCCACATTAGGAGCGGCACCCCCGCGATGCCCGCCGCACTGCGCCATCGGGGCCGCGCGTCCCCACGGGCGGAGGCGTCGGCGCGGCGTCGCCGCGAGCCCGGCGGACGCGGCGGGCCAGCGAGCGGGGTGGTCCTCGGCCGCCCGGCCGGCCTGGAGGTCGCGCGGTGTCGTCCCCGGTCGTCCGGCCGCCTGGCGGTGGCGTGGGGTCGTCTCCGTCGCCCGGCCATCCGGCGGTCGCGTGGCGTCGTCCCCGGTCGTCTGGCCGCCCGGCTATCGCGAGGTGTTGTCCCCGGTCGTCCGGCCGCCTGGCGGTCGCGTGGGGTCGTCTCCGTCGCCCGGCCATCCGGCGGTCGTGAGGCGTCGTCTCCGGCCGCCCGGCAGTCGCGCGGTGTCGTCCCCGGTCGTCCGGCCGCCTGGCGGTCGCGTGGGGTCGTCTTCGTCGCCCGGCATCCGGCGGGCGCGAGGCGTCGGCCCCGACCGACCGGCGGCCCGGCTATCGCGAGGCTTCGTCCCCGGCGGTCGGGCCGCCCGGCGGTTGCGTGGGGGCGGCCCCGGCCGGCTCGCCGCCCGGCGGTCGCCGAGGCAGTGTCAGCGTCGCCACCGCCCCGCCGTCCGGCGCGTTGGCGAAGTCCAGCCGCGCGCCCAGCACCTCCGCCTGGCCCAGCGCGATGGTCAGCCCCAGCCCGTGCCCGGTCGCGCCGCCCTCGGTGCGGAAACGCTGCGGCCCGTGCGCGAGCAGGTACTCCGGATAGCCCTCGCCGTGGTCGCGCACGCTGAGCGCGGGACCGTCCACGCGCACCACCACCGGCGCCCGCCCGTGCCGGTGCGCGTTGGCCACGAGGTTGCCGAGCACCCGCTCCAGCCGCCGCCGGTCGGTCTCCACGTACACGTCCCGCACCACCTCGACGTGGGTGCCGTCGCCCGCGCCGCCGCCCGCCGCGCGCACCACCCGCTCGGCCACCGTGCTCAGATGCTCGGCGTCCAGGTCCAGCCGCTCCCGCCCGGTGTCCAGCCGGGAGATCTCCAGCAGGTCCTCGGTGAGGGTGCGCAGCGCGGCCACCCGGTCGCGCACCAGCTCGGTCGGACGCCCCGGCGGCAGCAGCTCGGCCGCCGCGTGCAGTCCGGTCAGCGGCGTGCGCAGCTCGTGCGCCACGTCCGCGGTGAACCGCTGCTCGGCCAGCAGCTTGCCCTGGAGCGAGGACGCCATCGAGTCCAGCGCGGCGGCGACCGCGGCCACCTCGTCCTGCGGGCGGGAGCGGTCGCGGCTCAGCGGATCGTTGACGCGGGCGTCCAGGTCGCCCGCGGTGATCCGCCGGGCCACCCGCGCCGAGGCGTGCAGCCGCCGGGTCACCCGGGTCACCGCGAACGCGCCGACCAGCAGCGTCGCCCCGATCGCCAGGGCCGAGGACCACAGGATGGCCCCGTCGAGACCGGCGATGGTGCGGGCCTGCTGCGAGTAGTCGACCTCGACGGCCAGCGTCCGGCCGTGGTCGGCGGGCCCGGCCGCCCACATCGTGGGCCGCCCGTCGTGCCGGCCGACCATCGTGCCCCGCTGCCCCCGCGCGGCCAGCCGGCGCAGCGACTCCGGCAGCGCCGGCGGGTCCACGCCCGCGCCCGGCAGCAGCGTGTCGCCGTTCTCGAACGCGTCCGTCGCGTCCTTCAGCCGGGACAGCGCGAGCGCGCGGGCCTGGCCGACGGTCTGGTCGGTCACCGAGACGTGCACGAGGATGCCGAGCAGCGCGGCCAGCGCGCAGCACATCACCGTGATGAAGGCCGCGGCCTTCATGGCCAGGGTCCCGGCCCACCCGGGCAGCGCGACCCTCATCCCGTGTCCCCGGAGGGCGTGAGGTCCGGGGGCGGGGTGGGGCGGGGGACCGGGGAGGGCGAGGCGGTGGCCGCCGGGGTGTGCGCCCGGGTGGGCTTGCGCCGGCCGGTGCGCAGGAACTCGTCGCGGGAGAACACCATCGCCCGCTGGTCCGCGTCCCAGGACCAGGTGGTGCGGTACTCGTACCCGGCGATCCCGGCCGGCGAGCGGATGATCACCGCCCGTCCGGCCAGCTCCACGCCGATCACCGCGTCGTCGTTGGCGAACACCTGGACGAGCTTGTGCTGCTCGAAGGTGTAGACGCGGACGGCGGTCTGGTTGGTGGGGTACAGCCGGAAGCCGAGCGTCATGTCCTCGCGCCCGTCGCCGGTCAGATCGCGGAAGTACGGCCGCATGACCGGGCACCGCGCGCCGGCCGCCCCGGGCTCGCCGCAGTCCGCCAGCCGGGCCGCCGCCTCGCGGTAGGGCGCCTTGGCGGCGGTGTAGTCGTCCGGGTGCGCGGCGACCTCGGCCCGTACGACGGCCACCGGGTCGACCTTGCGGATGTCGTCGCCGGGGGCCGTGATCCCCTTCACCGTCTCGATCTGCACCTCGTCGTAGGGCCAGGCCGGGCTGGCGGCCGGCCGCAGCGTGGGCCAGAGCCGGGCCGGGCTGATCGCGGTCGGCGTGCCGCCGGCCGACTCCAGGCCGCCGGCGTCGCCGCACCCCGCCGCCGTGCCCACCAGCAGGGCGACGAGGGCGGTGACCAGGGCGGGGCGACGGCTGCGGAACACTGCTCTCCGGTGGGCGATGGGGCGGGCGATGGAGGAGGGTGAGGAGGGTATGGGGCACGCAGGGGGCGCGTACACCTTATTCGTACGGAAGTCCTTTTTGCGTACGGGGCGCCGCACCGTGCGGGGCGTGCACAGAATGACGAAACGATTATTCGGACAGTTCCTCCAGCAGCCGGACCGTGGCCAGCCCCGCCCGCAGGTAGTCGACGAACAGCGTGTTGTGCAGCGCCCAGGGCGAGCGGCGGGCGCGGATCAGCCGGACCGCCTCGTCGGCGGAGCATCCCCGCCGCACCAGCGCGTGCCCGACGACCAGCCCGGAGCGGTTGTAGCCGGACCAGCAGCGGACCAGGACCCGGCGGCCCGCGTCCAGCGCGTCGCAGGCGGCCTCGGCCAGCCGGATCACCCCGGCCAGCTGCGTACCGTCCAGCGGGCCGTCGGGAATCGGCCACACCTGGTGCTCCACGCCCGGATCGGGGCCGTACCCCGGCAGCCTCAGCAGGCTCTGCACGAGGTCGAACTCGTCGCGCACGACGACCGTCTCCCGCTGCCCCGAACGGGTGCGCGTCTCGTGCCCGCCCATCCACAGGCCGGGCACGATCTCGCTCCACGGGCTGTCCGGAGCCGGTACGTCGGGCTGCTTCCCGCGGGTCCGCAACGGCGCCTCCCCCACTCCGCTCCCCACCGCCCCTCCACGGTAGCCGGGTTCTTGCCCTGACAGCACCCTCCCTGTTCCCATGGTCGTAGGGGTGATGGTGCATGAGCGGATCACGTCGACGACCCGGACCGGCCGGTCCGGGCGGCCTGCGCGTCGTACCGGGCCGGCACCAGGGCCAGGAGCGGCTCTACGTCTGCCGCCCGGACGGCGGGAGCGCCGCCTGGTACGACCGCGAGGCGGCCCGCGTCCACCTGCTCAGCGAGGCCGACCGGGAGGACGTGCTCCAGGCCCTCGGCCCCTTCCTCACCGGACCGGTCGCGGTCGGACCGCCGCCCGTGCCCACCGCCGCCGACCTCGCCCGGCTGAGCCTGCACCCGGACGACGACCTCGCGCCGAACCGCCCCGGCGAGGCGCTGCTGATCGCCCTCGACCGCGACCCGGCCCCCGCGCACCGGCTGCGCCCGGACCCGCGCCGCCGGGCGCTCACCGCCGAGCGGACCGTCGGCGGGGCCCTCGACCGGCTGGACGGCGCCGGCTGGCACACCCTGCACTCGATCCCGCTGCCCGGCGGCGACCGCGTCCACCACCTGGTGATCGGGCCGGGCGGCCTGTTCGCCGTGCACAGCCTGTACGCCCGCAAGCAGCGGGTGCGGATCGCCGACCCGGTGGTCACGCTCGGCCGACGCGCCCCGGAGCCGCTGCTGCGCCTGCTGCGCGCGCTCGCCGCCCGGGCGTCCTACGCCCTGACCGCCGAGGTGGTTCCCCTGCTGGCCCTCACCGACCCCGCCGGCCTGCTCGTCACCGCCCCGCCCAGAGCCCTGCGCGTCCTCGACGCCGCGTCCCTGCCCGCCCTGGCGAAACTGGGCGGCGTCCTCAAACCGGCGGACGCGGACGCCCTGCACGCTATGGCGCGGGACAGGAGAACCTGGAACCGGGTGTGAGCCCGCCCCCGGCCGCGGCGGCGCCCTCCGGGAGAGCCCGCCCCCGAGCTCACGGCAACTCCGCCGCCCCGGAAGCATCCAGCACCGCCGCCATCGGATCCCCGAACTCCCGCACCCGCCCCGCCACGTCCTCCGCCCGGAACTCCAGCCCCCCGGCCCCCTCGCACCCGGCGACCTCCTCCCACGTCACCGGCGCCGACACCGTCGGCACCCGCCGAGCCCGCAGCGTGTAGGGCGCCGCGGTGGTCTTGCGCGCCGCGTTCTGGCTCCAGTCGACGAACACCTTCCCCGCCCGCAGACTCCGCGTCATCCGGTGCAGCACCAGCTCCGGCATCGCCTTCTCCGCCTCCACGGCCAGCCCCTTCGCGTACTCCGAGGTCCGCTCGCCGGACGCCCCGCGCACCGCGGCCAGCAGGTGCAGCCCCTTGGACCCGGACGTCTTCGCGTACGCCGTGATCCCGTCGCCGGCCAGCCGTTCCCGCAGCCACAGCGCCACCCGGCAGCAGTCCACCACCGTCGCCGGCGCCCCCGGGTCGAGGTCGAGGACCAGCCGGTCCGCCTCGCCGGGCGCCTCGGCCACCCACTGCGGAGTGTGGAACTCGGTCACCAGGTTCGCCGCCCACATCAGGCTCGGCAGATCCTGCACCAGCACCATCCGTGCCGCCCCCGCCGACCGGGGCACCTCCGCCGTCGTCACCCACTCGGGCGTACCCGGCGGCACGTTCTTGACGAAGAAGCGCTCCCCGTCCGCCCCGTCCGGATACCGCAGGAAGGACAGCGGCCGGTCGCGCAGATGGGGGAGCAGCACATCGGCGACGGACGCGTAGTAGTGCAGCACCTCGCCCTTGGTGAAGCCGGTCGCCGGATACAGCACCTTGTCCAGATTGCTGAGCGCGACCCGCCGCCCCTCCACCTCCGTGATCGGTGCCATACGATAAGAAAACCACGACGTACCACTGCGAACACTTGCGAACACCTACGAACGCCTCAAAAAGCCACGAACCTCCCGTACCGCATCGATTCGGAAGGTAGCGCCCGTGCGATCCATCTGGAACGGCGCCATCTCGTTCGGCCTGGTCAGCATCCCGATCAAGCTGATGAACGCCACCGAGCACCACACCATCTCCTTCCGCCAGATCCACACGGAGGACGGCGGCCGCATCCGCTACCGCAAGGTGTGCGAGCTGGAGGACCGCGAGGTCGCCCAGGGGGAGATCGGCAAGGGCTACGAGGAGTCGGACGGCAGCATCGTCCCGATCACGGACGAGGACCTGGCTCATCTGCCGCTGCCGACCGCGCGGACGATCGACATCGTGGCGTTCGTCCCGGCCGACCGGATCGACCCGCTCCAGATGGAGAGCGCCTACTACCTGGCCGCCAGTGGCGCTCCCGCCGCCAAGCCGTACACCCTGCTGCGCGAGGCCCTCAAGCGCAGCAAGCGGGTGGCGATCGCCAAGTTCGCCCTGCGCGGCCGGGAACGCCTCGGGATGCTGCGGGTCGTGGACGACGTGATCGCCATGCACGGCCTGCTGTGGCCGGACGAGATCCGCGCCCCGCAGGGCGTCGCCCCGGACACCGACGTGAAGGTGCGCGACCAGGAGCTGGACCTCGCGGACGCCCTGATGGACACGCTCGGCGAGGTGGACCTCTCGGACCTGCACGACGAGTACCGCGAGGCCCTGGAGGAGGTCATCGCCGCGAAGGCGGCCGGCGAGGTGCCGCCCGAGAGCCCGGAACCCGCCCCCGGCGGCAAGGTCCTCGACCTGATGGCGGCCCTGGAGAACAGCGTGCGGGCCGCCAAGCGGTCCCGGGGCGAGGGAGACGGGGGAGACGGGGGAGAGGAGACGGCGGAGCAGGAGCCGGAGGCCGCGCCCGCCGCCGAGGCCGAGGTCAGACACCTCCCGCGGCGCAAGGCCGACCGCGCCGCCGAGGAGAAGCCGGCGCCCAAGAAGTCGACCGCGAAGAAGACGGCGGCGAAGAAGAGCGCGGCGAAGTCCGAGCCGAAGAAGACGGCGTCCACCGCCAAGTCCACGGCCAAGAAGAGCACCGCGAAGAAGACCCCGGCCAAGAAGACGGCCGCCCGCACCCGCACGGCGTAGCGCGCACCCGTACGGCGTAGCGCGCGCCCGGGCGGCGTGGCGCGCGTCCGCACGGCGTGGCCCGCACCCGCACGGCATAGCCCGCACCCGCACGGCGTGGCACGCGTCCGCACGGCGTAGCGCGCGTCCGGGCGGCGCGCCCCCGCGGCCGGCGGCCACCGGACATGGGGTGGCGGGGCCGCCGGCCGCGGGGGCGCCGCCCGCCTTCCGGACCCGCCCCCGTGCCCCCCGCACCAGCTACACCCGCCGCAGCGCCAGCACCGCGTTGTGGCCGCCGAAGCCGAAGGAGTTGCTGAGGACCAGGTCGCCGTCGGCCGGCAGCGGGCGCGGGGCGCCGGTCACCACGTCGAGGGCGATGTCCTCGTCCACCTCCGCGCACCCCACGGTCGGCGGTACGACCCCGTGGTGCAGGGTGAGCACGGCGGCCACGGCCTCGACCCCGCCGGCCGCCCCCTGGAGGTGCCCGAGGTGCCCCTTGAGCGCGGTCACCGGGACCTCCGGAACCCCTGCCCCCGCGCCGCCGCCGAGCACGGCCCGCAGCGCGACCGCCTCGGCGAGATCGCCCTCCACCGTGGCGGTGGCGTGCGCGTTGACGTGCACGACGTCCACCACGTACCCGCCCGCGTCCCGCACCGCCCGCCGCAGCGCGAGCGCGACGCCGCCGCCACTGGGGTCCGGCGCGGCCATGTGGTGGGCGTCGGCGGACAGCCCCCACCCGGCGGCCTCGCAGTAGATCCGGGCGCCCCGGGCTCGCGCGTGCTCCTCGGCCTCCAGGACGAGGAGGCCCGCCCCCTCGCCGTTGACGAACCCGGCGCGGTCCCGGGCGAAGGGCCGTGACGGCGAGGCGCCGTCCTCGATCCCGAGCCCGGACAGGGCCCGCATCGCGGCGAACGACGCCATGATCGCGGGCGTGACGACCGCCTCCGCGCCACCGGCCAGGGCGACGTCGACGCGCCCGTACCGTATGCGGTCGATCGCCTGCCCGATGGCCTCGGTGCCGGAGGCGCAGGCGCTGGTCACGGTGCGGGCCTCGCCGGTGACGCACAGGTCGAGGGAGACCTGGGAGGCGGCCTGCGAGGGCACGGTCATCGGCGTGGTGAGCGGGGACACCGCGCGCGGCCCCTTCTCGCGCAGCTTCCGGTCCCCGCCGACCAGCACCGAGGCGTCCCCGAGGATGGCCCCGAGGCTCACCCCGACCCGCTCCGGGTCGAGCCCGCTCTCCCGGGTGCCGCCATCGGCGAACCCGGCGTCGCGCCACGCCTCACGGGCGGCGAGCACGGCGAACTGCGCCGACCGGTTCATCCGCCGGGCCGCGGCCCGGGGCAGTAGCGCGGCCGGGTCCACCGGCACCGTGCCCGCCGTCCGCACGGGCAGTCCGGCGAACTCCTCGTCCGCCAACTCCGTTATGCCGTGCCGCCCTTCGAGCAGTCCCCGCCACAGTTCGGGCGCTCCCGCGCCGAGCGGGGTGAGGGCGCCGAGGCCGGTGACGACCACCCGCCGGGGCACGACCGGTGAGGGCTCGCGGGCCGGCCGCGCGTGATGCCGTACGACGTACCCGGCCCGGTCGGCGTCGGCGGCCCACCCCCGCACCGTGTCGTCCGGGACCGTCCCGGAGGTGCGGGACTCCAGGTCACGGTGCCACACGCCCCACCGCCGCCGGTACGTCACCTCGACGCCCTCGGGATCGACGGCCCGCAGCCGCGTGACGGTGTCCCCGTCGCGGAACTCCACGGCGTCCAGCCGGGGCGAGGTCACGGACGGCACCGCCGCCACGTCCGTGCGCCGCCCGGCGACGATCACCTCCTGGCCGCGCCGCAGCACCTCGTCGCGGTCCACTCCGCCGAGCGGCGGCCGCAGCGTGAGGCGGATCGTCCCGGGCGACTCGGGCAGGGTGTGCATCACGGCACGCCATCGCCGCTGTCCGGCGGCCTCCCGGGTCAGCGCGACGAGATCGCCGGGGACGAGCTCCTCGGCGGTCACCGGGTGGGGATCGATGGGGACTTCTGGCATATCGGACGAAAAGGACATACCCGTACTTCTTCCTGGCTGCTTCCTGTGACCCAACTGCCGCAATGCGGACCAGAAAGAGTGAAACGGGCAAAGGTCCGAAAAACTACGGAAGTAGATATGGGTCCCAAACAGGACGCCTGTACGAATACCCGCAAAGCACGCGAACAGCACCCGAGTTGAGGCGCGCCCCCGGCCCGGATGTGCGCCGGCTCACTCACGCTCGCCGCCACGCCGGGGTGAGACCCCCGCCACACCGCCCGGCGCGGGCCGGTCCGTCCTACCGGCGCACCAGCGCCAGCGGATCGCGCAGCGCCCGCCACAGACCGGCGCCGAGCGCCACCGCCACGACGCCGAAGCACACCCAGAACACCAACTCGCTCCCCGTGGCGAGTTCGTACGTCGTCCCGTCCTCCCAGGCGCAGTAGGCCCGCGGCGGGAACGTCCGTGAGACGCCGGTCACCGCGCCGCCGCCGATGACGCCCACCCGGTACGGCTCCCGGGGGCAGGGGGCGGTGTCCGGGAAGAGGACGTAGTCGGCCGCCGTCACGACCGACAGCCACGCGAGCGCGCCGACCGGCACCGCCAGCAGCACGACGGCCTTCACCGCCACGTGCGGCGTCGGACGGCCCAGCAGTCCGCGCAGCCCGACCAGACAGAGCACGAGCCCCGCGAACACCGGCAGCAACGTCACGCCGTGGCCGCCCGCCCGCCGGCGTCCTCCGGCACGAACACGCTCAGCCGGTGGACGGTCGGCCGCGCCAGTCGTCCGCAGAGCGTGTCGACGCGGACGGCCGCCGGGTCGAACCCCGCCCCGCCGGCGCCCAGTTCGCGCAGGCGGTCACGCAACCGCGCCCGGTCCTCGGTCTCCAGAACGACCTCCCAGCGCCCAGCGCCGAGTTCCGTACCGAGTTCCGCACCGAGAGCCGTACCGAGTTCCTCACCGGCGGCCGGCCGCCGCGCGGCGGCCCGCTCGCGCGCGCGTCCGCGCTTCCGCTGTCCTGGCATCGGCCCAGCATCCCCGGACCGCGCCCGTCCGGCAACGCGACAGGACGCCGTGGCCGCCGCCGTCCGCACGCGGCGGCCCCGATTCCGCACGCGGCCGGCCCGGATAGGGAAACCCCTCTCCCTCGGCGCAGTGCCTGGCCGCCCGGAGCGCCGGTTCCCGACACTCGTGCGTCGGCGCGGTTCCGCCCACGGGCGGCGCGGCCGCCGGCCCACTCGCCGCACGAGGTGAAAGGAACTCCCCGCCCCATGGACATACGAAGAGCCGCGAGACTCCTGACGGTCGCTCTGGCCTGCGTGTCCGCGTCCGCCGTAGCCCTGCCCGCCGCCACGGCGGCCCCCGCGCCGCACCGGACCCCCGCGCCGGCCGGCGCCGGAGTCTTCGCCGCGGCCCCCTACACGGCCGACCCGACCCCCGCCGTCCGCGACCGCGTCGTGACCGACGCGCGCAAGGCGCTGGCGGCCCATCCGGGCCCCGCCCACAAGAGCGACGGGGACGCCTTCTCGGTCCGCAACCTGGTCGTCGACCGGGACGGCTCCGCCACCGTCCGCTTCGACCGCACCTACAAGGGGCTGCCGGCCTACGGCGGCGACGTCGTCGTACGCCTGAAGCGGGACGGCGGCTACGAGTCGCTGGCCACCGGCGCCAGGACCTCGGCGGCGGTCTCCACCGCGCCCGAACTCACCGCCGCCCGCGCGGCGCGGGAGGCCAGGGCCGCCTTCGACGGCCGCGTCGACTCGGTCTCCGCCGCCCACCTGGCCGTACAGCTGGACGGCGCGCACGCCACCCTGGTCTGGGAGACGGTCGTCGGCGGAGTGCGCCCGGACCAGACACCGAGCCGGCTGCACGTGCTGGTGGACGCCCGTACCGGCGCGGTCGTACGGACCAGCGACGAGGTGGACACCTTCGCGGCCGGCACGGCCACCGCCGGGGCCGGACGCACCGCCGCCACGCCCCGCACCGCCACCGCGGCCGCCCCCACCGCCGCCGGCACCGGCCAGTCCATCTACAGCGGCCGGGTCTCCCTCGACGTCACCCAGTCCGGCAGCGGCTACACCCTCCAGGACCCGGCGCACGGCAACGGCTACACCACCAACCTCAACCACGCCACCAGCGGCACCGGCAGCGTCTTCACCAGCACCAGCGGCACCTTCGGCAACGGCGCCACCAGCGACCCGGCCTCCGCGGGCGTCGACGCGCACTACGGCGCGGCGAAGACGTTCGACTACTACAAGAACGTCCAGGGCCGCAACGGCATCTTCGGCGACGGGCGGGGCGTCCCGTCGCGCACGCACTACGGCAACGCGTACGTCAACGCCTTCTGGGACGGCACCCAGATGACGTACGGCGACGGCCAGGGCAACGCCCGCCCGCTGGTCGAACTCGACGTCGCCGGGCACGAGATGAGCCACGGCGTCAGCGGCGCCCTCACCGGCTGGGACGAGACCGGCGAGACCGGCGGCATGAACGAGGGCACCAGCGACATCTTCGGCACCATGGTGGAGTTCTACGCCAACAACCCCGTGGACACGCCCGATTACACGATGGGCGAGCTGATCAACATCAACGGCGACAACCGCCCGCTGCGCTACATGTACAACCCGTCCCTGGACGGCCAGTCGCCCAACTGCTGGACCAGCGCCAACGGCGGCCTCGACCCGCACTACTCGATGGGCCCGCTGAACCACTGGTTCTTCCTGCTGGCCGTCGGCAGCGGCGAGCACGGCTACGGCAACAGCCCCACCTGCGACGGCTCCACGGTCACCGGCATCGGCAACGACAAGGCCGCCAAGATCTGGTACAAGGCGCTGGCCTCCTACGCCAACAGCAGCGAGAACTACCACCAGGCCCGCACCGACTCGCTGCGCGCGGCGGCCGACCTCTACGGCGCGCACTGCGCCGAGTACAACGCCGTCGCCGCCGCCTGGACGGCCGTCAGCGTCACCGGCGCCGACCCCGTGCCGGGCACCTGCACCAGCCAGCCGGGCGCGCCCTCGGTGAACAACCCCGGCAACCAGAACGGCGTCGTCGGCACCGCGGTCTCCCTCCAGATCCAGGCGAGCGACCCCGGCGGCAAGGCACTCACCTACAGCGCGACCGGCCTGCCCGCCGGGCTGTCCATCGACGCCACGACCGGCCGGATCACCGGCACCCCGACCACGGCCGGGACCTCGTCGGTGACGGTCACCGCGAAGAACACCGACAACGCCACCGGCACCGCCTCCTTCACCTGGACGATCACCGGCGGCGGCACCCCGCCCCCGCAGGGCTGCGGCAACCTGCCGGCCTGGAGCGCGACCACCGGCTACGTGCCGGGCGACCAGGTCTCCTACAACGGCCACAAGTGGACCTCGCAGTGGTACTCGACCGGCGCGGAGCCCGGCGCGCCCGGCTCCTGGGCCGTCTGGAAGGACGCGGGGGCCTGCTGAGGCCGCCGCCGCGTACGCGACCGGGCCGTCGGGGGGAGACCGGTGGCCCGGTCGTCATGCCCGGGGGTCGTACGCGTCCAACGCCCCGATCGCGTCCAGCGCCTCGATTGGTCTTGACCTTTCCCGAGGGCCGGTCCTAAATTCGGCGCGGCACCACGAACATGGCAGGTTCATGATCGGCACTGGCTTCCGACACGTGAACAGGGCTGTCTCCGGGAGGGCTTGCGATGACCGAGCCGACCACCCCGCCGGGCGCCGAGCCGACCACCCCGCCGGGCGCCGAGCCGACCGCCCCGCCGGGCGCCGAACCGGCTGCCCCCCTGCCGCCCGCCGCCGAACCGGCCGGCCCCCGACCGCCCGCCGTCGGACGCGACGCCCTGCGCGACACCGTACGCACCCACCTGACCTGCTCCGGCGGTGTCCTGCTCACCGGCCCGGAGGGCATCGGCAGGACCACCCTCGCCGCCCAGCTCGCGGCCGACCTCGGCGCCCGCGGCCACCGCGTGCTGCGCTGCTCGCCCGCCCCCGCCGAGCGCGACACCCCCTTCCTCGGCCTCATCGACCTGCTGGCCCCGGTCGCCGACGACGCCCTCACCGCACTCGCCGCCCACGAACGAGCCGTACTCGAAGCCGCCCTGCTGCGCACCGCACCGCCCGCGGGCACCGCACCCGTCACCGGGCACGCCGCGCTCGTCCTGCGCATCGCCGTGCGCAAGGTCCTCGCCCGGCTCGCCACCGCCGCCCCGCTGCTGCTGGTCGTCGACGACGCCCAGTGGCTCGATCCGCCCACGGCGCAGATCCTCGACTTCCGCGCCCGGCGCGGCGACGGGGCCCCGCCCGTCCTCGCCACCCTGCGCACGGACGGCCCGCCGGACACACCCGCCGGATCCGGCGCCCCCTTGACGTCGGCGGCGCCCAACCGCCCCTACGGCCCCGACAGCGCCCAGGACCTGTGCCCGCGCCCGGTGCGCCGCGTGGCCGTACCGCCCATGACCGCCCGCGAGATCGCCGAGCTGCTGGAGGCGCACGACCAGCCGCCCTGGCCCCGGCCGCTTCTCGCCCGCCTGCACCACGCCAGCGGCGGAAACCCCCGTACGGCGCTGGAACTCGGCGCCGCCCTCGACGAACGGGTCCGCGCCCCGGGCGCGGAGCCGCCCGACTGCGCGGAACCGCTGCCCGTACCGGACCGCCTGCGCCGCCGGGTCCTCGACCGGGCCGACGCCCTGCCCGCCCGCGCCCGCCGGACTTTGGTCACCGCGGCCGCCGCCGCCCGCCCCACCGTGGAACTGCTGCGGCGCGCGGGCCGCCCCGACGCCGCGGCCGACGTCGACACCTGCGTACGGCACGGCCTCCTCACCGGCCCGCAGGGCTCAGGCCACGCGACCTTGAGGTTCAGCGATCCGCTGACCCCGATCGTGCTGGCGGCCGAGACACCCTACGAGGACTGGGCGGCCGCGCACCGCGCGCTGGCCGACGCGTCCGACGACGCCGTCGAGCGCGCCCACCACCTCGCCCGGCTCGCCGCGGGCCCCGACCCGGCGGTCGCGGCCCGGCTCGCCGACGCCGCCCGCGCCGCCCGCCGACGCGGCGCCCCCGCGATCGCGGCGCGCCTGGGCCGGCTGGCCGCCGAACACACGCCCGCGGGGCAGCCGCACGCCGACGTCGACCGCCGGCTCACCGCCGCCGAGGACGGCCTGGCCGCCGGCGACCTGGACTTCGCCAGGCAACTGGCCCACGAGGCGCTGGCCGGCGCCGACCGGCCCGCCGACCGGGTCAGGGCGTGGAACGTCGTCATCGACTCCTGCGGCCAGGCCATGGCCGAGATCGCCGACGTCTTCCCCGAGGCCGTGCGCGACGCGCGCGGCGACCCCGCGCTGCTGGCCCCGCTGCACTACCGGATGAGCTGGCGCGAGTGGATGGTGGGCGGCTCCGCGGCCCGCGCCCACGGCCACGCCGTCCGCGCCGCCCAACTCGCCGCGCGCACCGGCGACCGGCACACCGAACTCATGGCGCTGACCCAGCAGGCCGCCCTGGAACTCTTCCTGGGCCACCCGAAGGCGGAGGCGACCCTGACCGCCGCCCTCGCGGCCCCGCACGACGCGCACGCCATGACCCACCACAACGGCCCGCTCTACCTCAAGCACCGCTTCCACCTGGTACGCGACGAACTCGACGAGGCCCACGCCGAACTGCGCGGCCTCGTCTACACGTTGCGCCAGCGCGGCTCGGCGGACAGCCTCAGCCAGTGCCTCGTCGGCCTCGCCCAGGTCGAGATCTGGCGCGGCCGCTGCCGCCCGGCCCTGACCGTCGCCCGGCAGAGCCTGCGCATCACCGAGGAGGCGGGACTGAGCCCGGGACCCGCCTGGTACACCCTCGCGCTGGCCGAGACGGCGGCCGGCGACCTGCCCCGGGCCCTCGCCGCCGCCGAGACGGCCGGACGGCACAGCGAGGACGACGACGACCGCCTCTTCCTGCCCCGGGCCCTGCACGCCGAGGGCAGAATCAGACTCTTCGCCGGCCAACCCGCCCACGCCGTCGAACTCCTGCGCCGCACCGCCGACTTGGAGTCGGCCCAGGGCCAGCGCGACCCGGCGACCCGCCGCTGGCACGCCGACCTGGCCGAAGCCCTGGCCGCCGCCGGCGCACCCGAGGAGGCCGAGGCGGTCGTCACCCGAGCCCGCCACCAGGCCGAACGCCTGGCCCGCCAGGGCGTCCTGGCCACCCTCGACAGAGCCACGGCGACCGTGACCGCGGCCCGGGGCGACCTGCCGCGAGCGGCGCGGGAACTGTCGGCGGCAGCGTCCCGCCTGCACCGCATCGGCTACCCCTTGGAGGAGGCCCGCACCAGACTCCTCCTGGCCCGCGTCCACCGCCGCGCCGGAGACGAGCCGTCCGCCCGCCGCGCCTTCACCGACGCCCTCCACCTCTACACCAAGTCCGGCGCCCACCCCTGGGCCACCACCACCCGCACCGAACGCGACCAGGTCCCCGACACCCCCGCCCCGCCCCCGCCCACCCCCGGCGCCTGGACCGAACACCTCACCCCCACCGAACGCGACGTCGTGGCCCGAGCCGCCCAGGGCGCCACCAACCGGGAAATAGCCACGTCCCTGGTCCTCAGCGTCAAAACAGTAGAAGCAGCCCTGACCCGCGCCTACCGAAAACTGGGCACCAAATCCCGAGTGCAGCTCACCAGACTGATCCTCACGAGCCCCACGACGTAGCGCGCCGAGCCGGCCACCGTCTTCGATCCGCCGCTGGACAAGTACCGAACGACCCCTTCCGCCTCGCTCCATGGGCACTACAGTTACTTGTGTGCGACGCGTCACTCTGCGTCGTGCTGTGAGGCGGCCGGGCGGGAAGTTCCTCGTGTCCGGTCTGCGTAGGGTGGGGGGCATTGTGCATGAAATGATCAAGGGCTCGAACGTCTCTCTGGGAGCCCTGAGCGAGGACACCGGTTCGGTGCTGGTCAGTCTGGGCTGGGGGAGCCCGACCGGCGAGGGCGACGCGGACGTGTCCGTCCTGCTGCTGGACCAGAACGGCAAGGTGCGCAGCGACACCGACTTCTACTTCTACAACAACCCGGTCGCTGCCGACGGAAGCGTGCAGTTGCTGGGCAAGACACCGACGGCGCACGGTGACGAGGACCGGATCAGCTTCGACCTGACCGCCGTTCCGTCCGACGTGGAGCGCATCGTCGTGGCCGCCAGCCGGTACGGCGAGGCCCGCTTCGGCGAACTCGAGGATGTACGGCTGACGCTGGCGGACGGTGCCGGTGAGGACCTTCTCCACTTCGCCATCGACGACGCCGACTCGGTGAGTGCGATCATCTTCGGCGAGCTGTACCGGCGCGCGGAGGCATGGAAGTTCCGCGCCGTCGGCCAGGGCTACGCCACCGGCCTCGCCGGTCTGGCGACGGACTTCGGGGTCGACATCGACGACGACGCGGCAGCGGTGGAGGCGCAGGCGCGGGAGAGCGCCGCGGCCGACGACCGCGCGGACCTGCCGGCGCCGGACCCGGCCCCGACCCCCGCCCCGGCCGAGGCCGAGGAGACCGACGGGCGACCGAGCGCACCGCCGACGCCGGAGGCGGCCGTACCGGCGCCCCGCCGGTCCGAGGACGACGCGGGCCGGAAGAAGCCGGCGGCGCGCCCGCGCACGGCGAAGAAGAAGGTCACCCTGCCCAAGGTGGTCAAGAAGCCCCTGGCGGAGAATGACTCCTGGCGCCCCGCCCGGCTCTTCCCGGTCTCCTCGCTCAAGAGCGACCGCGACCGGGAGACGCGGGCCACCTCGGTCCTGTTGTCGGTGATGGCGCAGGTGCCGGAGTTCGGCAGGCGGCTCACCGCCGCGTTCGGGGCGCCGGCCGGCCGGATGGAGACGTTCACCGAGGTCACGCTGCCGCACGGCGACACCCCGCGCCGCCCTGACGGGGTGATCCGCGTCGAACGCGCCGGAAAGCTGTGGACGGCGCTGGTCGAGACGAAGACCAACGGCAACGCCCTCAAGTCCGACCAGGTCCAGGCGTACATGGACATCGCCGCCCGCCGCGGCTACGAGGCCGTCATCACCGTCTCGAACGATGTCGCGCTGGAGGGCAGTCCCCTGGTCGACGTGAAGGTCGACCGGCGGCGCAAGCACAAGGTGGGGCTCTGGCACCTGTCCTGGGCGGAGGTCGCGCACCAGGCGCAGCTGCTGATCCGGCACGAGGGCGTCGGCAACGCGGCACACGCCTGGCTGCTCCAGGAACTGCTCCACTACCTCCAGCACGACAACTCCGGCTGCCACGGCTTCCAGAACATGGGCCCGGCCTGGGTCCCGGTGCGCAACGGCATCGACGACGAGACCCTGTGCCAGGGAGACCTGCGCGCCCTGGAAGTGGTGGAGAGCTGGGAACGGCTCGTCCGCCAGGTGTGCCTGGGCCTGGGCGGTGAACTGGGCCAGAAGGTGCTGCCGGTCCAGCGCACCAAGCGGGGGACGGACCCGGGCGCCCGCCGCAGCGGTCTCGCGGACCGGCTCTGTGCCGACGGGAAGCTCCAGGCGGAACTGCGCATCGAGGGAACGCCCGGCGTCCTGACGGTCACCGCCGACCTGCGCACCGGAAAGCTGCGCACCTCCATCGAGATCCCGGCGCCCGGGCAGGGCTACCCGCTGTCCTGGGCGAAGCGGCTCGTCCGCCACCTGTCCGACGCACCGGCGGACCTCCACGTCGAAACCCTGGTGGAGGGGGAGACCAGCGGCCCCCGAGGCACCCTGGAACGCCTCCGCCCCGAACCGGCGGACCTCCTCCCGAAGGACGGCACCACCCGCGTCACCGGCTTCCGCCTCTCCCTCCTCAAGAGCATGGGAAGCACCCGGGGCAACGCGGAAACGGGCTTCATCCGCAGCGTCGACGACGCGGTCCACCGCTTCTACACGACGGTGGTCATCCACCTGGACCGCACGACACCCCGCCAGGGCCCGTCGAGGGAGAACACGACGACATCCGCCTGAACCGCGGCCGCCGCCCCGCCCGCAAGGCGAAATCGCCGGTGGGCGGGGTCTCCCAGACAGTGCAGGCTCTACACGCCGCATAGATTGTCGTACCGTCCGACTAATCTTCGGCGTATGGGGCTTGGCGACATCAGGTACGAGGACGTGATCGCGGCGACCGAAGAGTTCCGCCGTCTGGGCCGGGACGACTTCCTCCTGAAATACCGCTTCCGCCGGGCGACGTCGTACGAACTCGTCCTGGAGGGCCTTCGCTACGACTCGAAGGCCATCGTCGGCGTCGCCCACGGGCACGCCACCGGCGACGTTCTGGGCCCGCGCGATTTCAGCGGTGGCGAGGCCACGGTGGCGCGATGCCTGCGCGAACTCGGCTTCGTGGTGGAGACCGGAGGAATCCCGCTGAACCGTGCGGTCCTGCTGGAGCGCCTGAGGAAACTTAAGGCATCCCGCGGCCCCGGCAATCCGTCCCCCAGCCGTCACCAGCCGTTGAGCCTCCTGTGGGCGATGAGCCGCGCAGCCGACGGGTCGTCCCGCATGACGCCGTGGCCGCGATGGCGGGACGAAGTCGGCCCGCTCCTGGCCGAGTACGGCCTCCCCAACGCGAAGGCCACACCGGAGTACCCCTTCTGGCATCTCCGGGGCAGCGGACTGTGGGAAGTCCAGGGCATACCGCCGACGTTGGCCGCAGACATGCCGAAGGTGAGCATCCTCGCCGCGCACGACGCACAGGCCGGCTTCACGGAAGAGGCCGCTGTCCTCCTCCAGGACCCGGTGACCCGCCTCGACGCCATCGCCACGATCTGCGAGACGTACCTCCGCGGCGTCGACCGCCAGGCCCTCTTCAACCGAATGGGCCTGGCCGGATACACCACGGCGGGCAGCCTGCTGAACCCGCCGGAGGCGGAAACCAGCGGCGCCGGCGTGGACGAGTACGGGCGGCCGACCGGCCCAGCCCCGCGCCGCGACGCGACCCGCTCCGTCATCGTCCGCGACGGAGCGCTGGCCAGGAGGGTCAAGGAACTCGAGGGCGACCAGTGCCAGATCTGCGGCACGCTGCTCCGCTACCTGGACCGCCCGTACAGCGAGGCGGCGCACATAAGAGGCCTCGGCAGCCCCCACCACGGCCCCGACGAACTCCAGAACCTCCTGTGCCTGTGTGCCAACTGCCACGTCCTTTTCGACGGCCTGGAGATCTACGTCGACTCCGACGGCCTGGTCAGGGGAACGAGAGGCGGCAGAGAACCCCGCCCACTCCGGCGCAACCCCAGCCACCCGGTGAACGAGGCGCACATCAGCTACCACCGCAATCTGTGCGACGTCAACACGCACGGACCTACTGTCAACTGACTTGAGTGCTCACCACCCTCCACCGACACGGCGCCGCGGAGAAGACCCCGGCAGGTTTGACGGCTGGTCAGCGCGCCGATCCCGCGAATATCCCGTCGCTGCCCGCTCGGTGCTCTCATGTCCGGGCGGGTCGAATGCGGTCCGCGAGCGCGGTCAGATCTTGATCACGGTCGCGCGTCCACCGCAGAGGGTGGTCACGTCCTCGGGGTCGGAGGTCAGGATGGTGGCCGGCCCGGGTGCGGCGCGGGCCGTGGCGCTGAGCATGGCGTCGATCGCGTACTTGTGACCGTGGAGGCCGGCGCCCGCGAGGAGGGTCGCCGCGTGGCGGGCTATGGCCTCGGTGACCGGTTCCACCACGATGCGGGAGAGGGTCCACTCCAGGGCGGGGCGGTTGATCCGGGGGTGGACGACTTCCACCAGGGTGGCCGCCGAAGTGATCACGCGGAGGTCGTCGGTCCGGGCCAGGGCGAGCCAGGTCGTGACCGTCCGGTCGCGCAAGACCGCTTTGGTCAGCCCTTCGCTGTCCAGCACGAGCGTGCCGCCGGGGGCGGCGGGGGAGCGGGTCATGCGGCGTTCGCTCCGCCCTGCGCCTGCTGCTGGTCTCGGGCGTGGTGGAGCTGGTCGCGCACTGACTGGATCTCCTCGTCGCTGATGGGGCCGTGCTCGGCCTCGGCGACCTGGATGATTTCGTTCAGGTTGTCGCGCTCGATCTGCCGGGCGACAGCGGCGGCCACATAGGCGGAAAGTCCGGAGGGGCCACTGCGGGCCTTGGCAGCCTCGGCGATATCGCGCGGCATGGTGATCGAATATTTGCCGGTAGGTTCGCTCATGCTACCTATCCTACCGCTGATGCCCTTTGGTGTGTGCCGGGTAACACCACGCAGACCCGGCGGGTTCGCCTGGTGGGAGAGGTGGTGGCTCGTCGTGAACGCGAAGGGGAAGCGACCGCAGACCGTCGAAGGGGAGGACCGACGTGGGGCAAGCCGAACTCGGCACCGGAGCGATGTCGGCCAAGGCGCAGCGCAGGGGATGGCCGTCGGAAGTATGGGCAATGAACTCGCTGCTGCGCTGATCAGAGCAATCCGTGAGCAGAGTGGTGCAGTCGAACGCGCGGGAGCCGTCCCGGAATCACTCGCCCCGAGCCGGTACGCCTTCGCACTGGAGTACCTGGAAATGCGCCGGCCCTCATCGCGGCCAGGACGCGTAACGAAACGAGTGATGCGCTCCGTGTCATCGCGCTGGCCATGCTCCGAGACCTGCGCGGCGGCCTCGCGCCCGCTCATGGACTTGCTGGATCCGCGCGTCATGCGATCTGTCCTGACCGCCCTGCGATTCAAGCAGGACGGCACGGCGGCAGCCGCGGAGACCCAGCGTCACAAGCACAAGGTTCTGGTCCATGCCGTTCATTACGCGATGGAGCAGCGCAAGCTCCCCGCTTCTGGGAGTCGGCTGTCCTCGCGGTGTACCGGGTTGCCGTGGACTGGCGCTGTCCACCGCGGCGTTGTGGGTTCCCCAGGGCATCGGCGAGCAACTCCTGGCACAAGAGGGCGCGATGGTGGCGACTGATCTCCTCCGTGAAGCCGAGCACTGGGCCGCGCCGGCCTCCGCCCTCCTCATGGCCCGGGACCCGAATGGCTCTGCTGGCACGGCTTGATGGCTGATCGAGACTTCGTGACGCATATAGCCCCAGAAAGACAAACGCCCCCCGGATGTAGGTCATTGGTGTTCCAAGCGATGGATCGCGATGAAACCGCTGGTCAGTGCCCCGATGGCAGCCACTCGCACAGAGTCAGGTGGGCCGTTGCTGTTCTGGCATGCACAAAAAAGGCCCTGACCGGCATTTCTGCTGGTCAGGGCCTTGATCCGGAGTGCCCCCGGCAGGATTCGAACCTGCGCACACGGCTCCGGAGGCCGTTGCTCTATCCCCTGAGCTACGGGGGCGTGTCGGGTGCGGTGTTCGCGCCCGGCGACGAGTAGAACACTACCAGCTCCGGTGGGGTGGTCATGAACGTTTACCGGGGCGGGGAGTGGTGCCTCGCCTCCGTGGTGGGCGGTGGGCTGCGTGGGCGGCCCGGTGTCCGGTCGTGTCCGTCCTCCGTGTGGAAGTGCCCGCGTCCACCTCCGTACCCCCCGTCCCCCGGACGGGGTGGAAGTGGGGAAAACCCGGACGCGACGGCCGGACTAGACCTACTCTCGAGTTGTGTCAGGCGCTTCGGGACGGGTGCTTGTTGTGGACGACAACAAGGTCATCCGGCAGCTGATCAGGGTCAATCTCGAGCTTGAGGGTCTCGAGGTCGTGACCGCGGCCGATGGTGCCGAGTGTCTGGATGTTATCCATCAGGTTCGGCCCGATGTCGTCACCCTCGACGTCGTCATGCCCCGGCTGGACGGCCTCTCCACCGCCGCCCAGCTCCGTGCCGACCCCCGTACCCGTGACCTTCCTCTCGCCATCGTCAGTGCCTGTAGTGAGCGTGAGGTCGAGGCGGGGGTCGGCGTCGGGGTCGACGCGTTCCTCGCCAAGCCCTTCGAGCCCGCGGAGCTGGTGCGCGTCGTGCTGGGGCTGGTCGAGGGGCGGGGGCGGCAGGCCGGCGCCGCCGGGGACGGCCCTTCCGGGCCCGGAGGGACCGGGCGGTGGGCCGGGCGGCCCGGCGGCTGATCCAGCCGACTCCCCCTGTCTCCGCCAGCACTTCCTGTCTCCGCCAGCGCCTCCGGTCTCCGCCAGCGCTTCCGGTCTCCGTCGGCACCCCCAGTCCTCGGCGGGCCTTTCAGTCCTCGACGGGTCTCACGGATCCCGTTCAGCTTCCGGCGGATTCCGGCTCCGGAGGCCCCTCCGGGGCCCGTGCGTCAGTAACCAGAAGTATCCGAACGTCCACATGCCGATACCCCGGCCAAATCCACTCGCCTACCCACCCCCCTCCTCCCCTACGCTTGTCCCGTGACCCCCGTCGAGCTCTCCCGCACCGTGCTGCACGCGGTGCGTCGCGCTGTCGACGTGGGGGAGCTGAGCGTCGCCGTGCCGGAGCGCGTCCGTGTGACCCCGCCCGGGCCCGGCGGATGCGGTGACTACGCCACCAACGTCGCCCTCCAGCTCGCCCGCCCCGCCGGGCAGCCCGCCCTCCGTGTCGCCGACGTACTCCGCGCCCACCTCCTCGGCCTCGACGGCATCCACGACGTCTCCGTCACCGGGCCCGGGTTCCTCAACATCAGCCTCCGCGAGGCCCACGCCGACGCGGGGGCCCGGCGGCTCGTCGAGGAGATCCTCCGCCGCGGGGAGCGGTACGGGCACCGTGAGCACGCCGGCCCCGGCGCCGAGCCCCAGGCCGTCGTCCACGTGCGCTGCCCCCGCGAACCCCGCGCCCTCGTCCACGCCGACGTCGTCGCGCGGCTCCTCCGCGCGACCCGCACCACCCCCACCGCCGTCCGCGTCACCCGCACCGGCCCGCCCCCGCCCCCCGCCACGCCCGGGTGGGCGGACCTCCTCGCCGTCACCGACGACGAAGCCGCCGAGGCCACCGACGCCGCTGCCACCCTCGACGCGGACCGCGCCGCCCCCGTCGACATCCGCCCCGAGACCGTCGACATCCGCCCCACCCCCGCCCTCGGCGACCTCCTCGCGCTCGGGCCCGACGCCGCCCGCTGGGCCCTGCTGCATCCCGCGCCGCACGACCGGCCGAGGGCCGACCCCGCGTACCTCGTCCAGCGCGAGAGCAACCCCCTCTTCCGCGTCCGGTACGCCCACGCCCGCACCCGCGCCCTGCTGCGCAACGCCGCCGATCTCGGCTTCGGACCCGAACCCGGGCCCCTCGACCGGCCGGAGGCGGCCACGCTGCTCACCGTCCTCGCCGATCACCCCCGCGTCCTCGACCGCGCCGCCACGCACCACGCGCCCGACGCTCTCGCCCGGCACCTCGTCACCGTCGCCGATGCCGCCCTGCCCTGCCTCCTGACCGTGCTGCCGCTCGGCGAGGAGAAACCCTCGGCCGCCCACCGCGCCCGGCTCGCCCTCGCCGAAGCCGCCGGGACGGTGCTGGCCGGCGGCCTGTCCCTGCTCGGCATCGACGCACCCGACCACCTCTGAGAGAGTCCAGAGAGACACACCGACATGAGCCGTTCCGCACACCCCGCCGGGCCCCGTCACGCCGATGTCCTGCCCGAAGGCCATTACGCGGCCCCGCCCGCCGACCTCAACACCCTCGACCCCAAGGTGTGGGCGCAGACCGTCGAGAGGGGGGCGGACGGCGTCGTGACCGTCGGCGGCATCCCCGTCACCCGGATCGCCGAGGAGTTCGGCACCCCGGCGTACGTCCTGGACGAGGCCGACTTCCGCGCCCGCGCCCGCGCCTGGCGCGACGCCTTCGGACAGGACGCCGACGTCTTCTACGCCGGCAAGGCGTTCCTCTCCCGCGCCGTCGTGCGCTGGCTCGACGAGGAGGGGCTCAACCTCGACGTCTGCTCCGGCACCGAACTGGCCACCGCGCTCTCCGCCGGGATGCCCGCGGACCGCATCGCCTTCCACGGCAACAACAAGTCCGCGGCGGAGATCGAGCGGGCCGTGCACGCGGGGGTCGGGCGGATCGTGCTCGACTCCTTCCAGGAGATCGTCCGCGTCGCGCACATCGCCCAGTCGCTCGGACGGCGGCAGCGGGTGCAGATCCGTATCACCGTCGGCGTCGAGGCGCACACCCACGAGTTCATCGCCACCGCGCACGAGGACCAGAAGTTCGGCATCCCGCTGGCCGGCGGGCAGGCCGCCGAGGCCGTACGGCGGGCCCTGCGGCTGGACGGGCTCGAACTCATCGGCATCCACAGCCACATCGGCTCGCAGATCTTCGACATGTCGGGCTTCGAGGTCGCCGCCCACCG
The DNA here is from genome assembly GCA_013364255.1 of Streptomyces seoulensis. Lineage (GTDB taxonomy): Bacteria > Actinomycetota > Actinomycetes > Streptomycetales > Streptomycetaceae > Streptomyces > Streptomyces similanensis. The sequence continues at coordinate 6,346,393 of CP054936.1, forward strand.
CGTCGTCGGACTGCTGAAGGACATCCGCGACGAGCACGGCGTCGAGCTGCCCGAGATCGACCTCGGCGGCGGGCTCGGCATCGCGTACACCAGCGACGACGACCCGCGCGAGCCGCACGAGATCGCCAAGGCGCTCACCGAGATCGTCAGCCGTGAGTGCGAGGCCGCCAAGCTGCGCACGCCCCGCATCTCGGTCGAGCCCGGGCGCGCCGTCGTCGGCCCCACCGCCTTCACGCTCTACGAGGTCGGCACCGTCAAGCCGCTGGACGGGCTGCGCACGTACGTCTCCGTCGACGGCGGCATGTCGGACAACATCCGCACCGCGCTCTACGACGCCGAGTACAGCGTCGCGCTGGTCTCCCGCACCTCCGACGCCGAGCCGATGCTCGTCCGCGTCGTCGGCAAGCACTGCGAGAGCGGCGACATCGTCGTGAAGGACGCCTTCCTGCCCGCCGACCTCGCCCCCGGCGACCTCATCGCCGTGCCCGCGACCGGCGCGTACTGCCGTTCCATGGCGAGCAACTACAACCACGCGCTGCGCCCACCGGTGCTCGCCGTCGCCGACGGCGAGGCCCGGGTGATCGTCCGCCGGGAGACGGAGGACGACCTCCTGCGCCTCGACGTCGGATGACCGAAGGGGACACCCCCCCCCGACACCCCAGACACCCGCGACACCCGCGGTACCGCGCGGCGCCGGAAGATCTCCGTTTTCCGGCCCGGCGAAAATGAAATAAACGTCTCACGATCCGGACAAATGACAGAAACGCCGGTCCGGTGAGTGAGACTGGTCGAACCGTAGACGGTATGAGGAAACGAGGTCGGATGATGCGTACGCGTCCGCTGAAGGTGGCGCTGCTGGGCTGTGGGGTCGTCGGCTCAGAGGTGGCGCGCATCATGACGACGCACGCCGACGACCTCGCCGCCCGGATCGGCGCCCCGGTGGAGCTGGCGGGCGTGGCGGTCCGCCGGCCCGCCAAGGTGCGCGCGGGCATCGACCCGGCCCTCGTCACCACCGACGCCACCGCCCTCGTCAAACGCGGCGACATCGACGTCGTGGTCGAGGTGATCGGCGGCATCGAGCCGGCCCGTACGCTCATCGCCACCGCCTTCGAGCACGGCGCCTCCGTCGTCTCCGCCAACAAGGCCCTGCTCGCCCAGGACGGCGCCGCCCTGCACGCCGCCGCCGGCGAGCACGGCCGCGACCTCTACTACGAGGCCGCCGTCGCCGGCGCCATCCCGCTGATCCGGCCGCTGCGCGAGTCCCTCGCCGGCGACAAGGTCAACCGGGTGCTCGGCATCGTCAACGGCACCACGAACTTCATCCTCGACAAGATGGACTCCACCGGCGCCGGCTACCAGGAGGCCCTGGACGAGGCCACCGCGCTCGGATACGCCGAGGCCGACCCGACCGCCGACGTCGAGGGCTTCGACGCCGCCGCCAAGGCCGCCATCCTCGCCGGGATCGCCTTCCACACCCGGGTACGCCTCGACGACGTGTACCGCGAGGGCATGACCGAGGTCACCGCGGCCGACTTCGCCTCCGCCAAGGAGATGGGCTGCACCATCAAGCTGCTCGCCATCTGCGAGCGGGCCGCCGACGGCGCCTCCGTCACCGCGCGCGTGCACCCCGCGATGATCCCGCTCAGCCATCCGCTGGCCTCGGTGCGCGGCGCGTACAACGCCGTCTTCGTGGAGTCGGACGCCGCGGGCCAGCTGATGTTCTACGGGCCCGGCGCCGGCGGTTCGCCGACCGCCTCCGCCGTCCTCGGCGACCTCGTCGCGGTCTGCCGCAACCGGCTCAACGGGACCACCGGACCCGGCGAGTCGGCGTACGCGGCGCTGCCCGTCTCGCCCATGGGCGACGTCGTCACGCGCTACCACATCAGCCTGGACGTCGCCGACAAACCGGGCGTCCTGGCCCAGGTCGCCACCGTGTTCGCCGAGCACGGCGTGTCCATCGACACCGTCCGTCAGCAGGGCAAGGACGGCGAGGCCTCCCTCGTCGTCGTCACCCATCGAGCGTCCGACGCCGCCCTCACCGGCACCGTCGAGGCGCTGCGCAGCCTCGACACCGTGCGGGGCGTCGCCAGCATCATGCGGGTTGAAGGAGAGTAACCAGCAATGACCCACCAGTGGCGCGGCATCATCGAGGAGTACCGGGACCGGCTGCCGGTGTCCGACGGCACGCCGGTCGTGACGCTCCGCGAGGGCGGTACGCCCCTCGTCCCCGCGCAGGTGCTCTCCGAGCGCACCGGCTGCGAGGTCCACCTCAAGGTCGAGGGCGCGAACCCGACCGGGTCCTTCAAGGACCGCGGCATGACCATGGCGATCAGCAAAGCGAAGGAGGAGGGCGCCAAGGCGGTCATCTGCGCCTCCACCGGCAACACCTCCGCCTCCGCCGCCGCCTACGCCGTGCGGGCCGGGATGGTCTCCGCCGTGCTCGTGCCGCAGGGCAAGATCGCGCTCGGCAAGATGGGCCAGGCCCTCGTGCACGGCGCGAAGATCCTCCAGGTCGACGGCAACTTCGACGACTGCCTCACGCTCGCCCGCTCGCTCAGCGACAACTACCCCGTGGCGCTGGTGAATTCGGTGAACCCGGTGCGGATCGAGGGGCAGAAGACGGCCGCCTTCGAGATCGTCGACATGCTCGGCGACGCCCCCGACATCCACGTCCTGCCGGTCGGCAACGCGGGCAACATCACCGCGTACTGGAAGGGGTACCGGGAGTACGCCGCCGACGGCATCGCCACGAAGACGCCCCGCATGTGGGGCTTCCAGGCCGCCGGCAGCGCCCCGATCGTGCGCGGCGAGGTGGTCAAGGACCCCTCGACCATCGCCACCGCCATCCGCATCGGCAACCCGGCCTCGTGGACGTACGCGCTGGCCGCGCGGGACGAGTCCGGCGGCGCCATCGACGAGGTGACGGACCGTGAGATCCTGCGCGCCTACCGGCTGTTGGCCGCGCAGGAGGGCGTCTTCGTCGAGCCGGCGTCGGCCGCGTCCGTCGCCGGCCTGCTGAAGGCCGCCGAGCAGGGCAAGGTCGACCCGGGCCAGCGGATCGTGTGCACCGTCACCGGCAACGGCCTCAAGGACCCCGACTGGGCCGTCGCCGGCGCCCCGCAGCCGGTCACCGTCCCGGTCGACGCGGCCACGGCAGCGGAGCGGCTGGGCCTGGCCTGATCCGGCCCGACGGCTCCGGACGGCCCGCCGCCCGGAGCCGTCGGCCCCGTGCCCGCCGTACGCGACGGCAGGGCTCCGTCCGGCGCACTCGTGCAGGCGGCGCGCGGTGCACTCCGTGCCCCCGCCGAACCACGGCCCGCACCCGCACCCCCCGGCACAATCGGCCCGCCCCCGCCGAACCACGGTCCGCACCCGCCCCCCGGCACAACCGGCCCGGAGCCGCCGGACGGACGGGAGCGGGCCGTGGTGGTGCGTGCAATGCCCGCCGCGTACTGCGGTCCCTCCTGACCTCAGCGCATGAGACTCAGGGCCGTATGTCCGTGTGCGGCGGGCTGCACGCACCACCACGGCCCCGACCCACCACGCACCCCAGGCGCGACGGCGCCCGACCGAACCGCGCCGTGCACCTCCGCCACCCTCACTGACCTCCCCTCCAGGGACGCCGTGCGAGGGTGCACGGGGGGCAGGCGACACGCATCGTGCGCCTCCTGTGCGCCCTATGTCGCGGCAGAACCTTCCTTCGATAGGCTGTACTGAACCCGCCCGCCGCATATGCCCCGCATGGCGCGCGGCACCGCGCCGTCCCCGCGGTCGCGGCCCCCGGGTCCTCACGTCCCTGTCGAACGTCAGCCGAATGTCGGTCGAATGTCCGTCGGATGCCCTCGAACGACATTCGGCCACCACGCAGCTCAAGGAGAGTCAACGAGCGATGGCCGGTCCAGCGTTCCGCGCCGCCGCCGTCCGGGTGCGCGTCCCCGCCACCAGCGCCAACCTCGGCCCGGGCTTCGACGCCCTCGGCCTCGCGCTGGGGCTCTACGACGACGTGGTCGTCCGGGTGGCCGACTCCGGGCTGCACATCGACATCGCGGGCGAGGGCGGCGAGACCCTGCCGCGCGACGAGAAGCACCTGCTCGTACGGTCGCTGCGCACCGCCTTCGACGTGCTCGGCGGACAGCCGCGCGGCCTGGAGATCGTCTGCGCCAACCGCATCCCGCACGGCCGCGGCCTCGGTTCCTCCTCCGCCGCCATCTGCGCCGGCATCGTCGCCGCCCGCGCCGTGACCATAGGCGGCGAGGGCCGCCTCGACGACACCGCGCTGCTGGAGCTGGCCACCGAGATCGAGGGGCACCCGGACAATGTGGCGGCCTGTCTGCTCGGCGGGTTCACCCTGTCCTGGATGGAGGGCGGCGCCGCCCGCGCCATCAGGATGGAGCCCTGCGATTCCATCGTTCCGGTGGTTTTCGTGCCCGGAAAGCCGGTACTGACCGAGACCGCGCGCGGCCTGCTGCCGCGCACCGTCCCGCACGTCGACGCGGCCGTCAACGCGGGCCGTGCCGCGCTGCTCGTCGAGGCCCTCACCCGGCGCCCCGAGCTGCTGCTGCCGGCCACCGAGGACCGCCTGCACCAGGAGTACCGCGCCCCGGCCATGCCGGAGAGCGCCGCGCTGGTGGAGCGACTGCGCGCCGACGGCGTCCCGGCGGTCATCTCCGGCGCCGGGCCCACGGTCATGGCGCTGGCCGACGCGGACTCCGCCGACAAGGTGGAGCGGCTCGCCGGGCCCGAATGGGCCGCCAACCGGCTGCGCCTCGACCAGCGGGGCGCGAGCGTGCTGCCGCTGTCGGGCTGACACGCGATTGCCGGTTTTCGAGAGGGGGAATGTTTGTTGGATCCGGTAGTGTTAATCTCAAGTCTGCACCCGACCCCACCATGGCGAGGTGCTTCGTGTCCCCGTCCGGGACCAACATTCTTCCGGGAGCTCCCCAAGCCACTCTGTGTTCCGTACGCCGTATCGGGGCAGTGCGTCGTACGCGGATGCTGAGCGGTCCACAGGTGGGGGCACCCCCGCTGGGGGAGCTCCGGAATCGGTGCTACCACGCCACGTGACACACGGTGTCGCGGATCGTCGGGGATAGCGCCAGTCATCAGATATCTCTTCCGCCGCTTTGGGCGGACCACCGCCCCGGCACGGTCCACACAGCAAGGACCGAAGCCGGACAGCACAACCGGTCGCCGAGCCAGACAGGCCGACGTCCGCTCCAGGGAAGGACCCTTCGTGAGCGACACCACCGATCTGATGGGCGCACGTGTCGAGGAGACCGCTGCCGCGCCCGCCACGGACGCCTCCGCGCCTGCCACCGGTGCCGGCTCCCGGCGGCGCCGTGGTACCGGCCTCGAGGGCATGGTGCTGGCCGAGCTTCAGCAGGTCGCCTCCGGCCTCGGCATCAGGGGCACCGCGCGGATGCGCAAGAGCCAGCTGATCGAGGTCATCAAGGAGGCGCAGGCCGGGGGCGGCGCCCCCGCGAAGGCCGCTGCCGCCGCCGGTGAGGCCGAGACCAAGCCGAAGCGCCGCGCCACCTCCCGCGCCCGCACGGGTGACGAGGCCGCGAAGAAGGCGGTCGAGGCGCCGTCCGAGAAGGCCACGGCCCAGCAGCAGATCGAGATCCCCGGCCAGCCCGCCGCCCGGGCCGGCGAGGCCGAGCGCGGGGCGGACGACGCTCCCGTCGAGCGCCGTCGGCGCCGCGCCACCGCCGACGCGGGCAGCCCGGCCGGCAGCGCCGAGACCGTCGCCGCCGAGGCGAAGGGCGAGGCGAAGGCCGAGACGGCCGCTCCCGCCCAGCAGCCGCAGACCGACGCCGACGGCGCCGAGGGCCGCCGCCGCGAGCGCCGCGAGCGCGGCCGGGACCGCGACCGCGAGCGTGGCGGCGACCGTGACCGCGGTGGCGACCGTGACCGCGGTGGCGACCGCGAGCGCCGCAAGGGCGACGACCAGCAGGGCGGCGGCCAGGACGGCCGGCGTCAGCAGCAGAGCCAGCAGCAGGGCGGCGGCCGCCAGGACCGCAACGTCGGCCCGCAGGACGACGACGACTTCGACGGCGGGCGCCGGGGCCGGCGCGGCCGCTACCGCGACCGCCGGGGCCGTCGCGGCCGCGACGACGTGCAGGAGCCGCAGATCAACGAGGACGACGTCCTGATCCCGGTCGCCGGCATCCTCGACATCCTCGACAACTACGCGTTCATCCGGACCTCCGGCTACCTGCCCGGCCCGAACGACGTGTACGTCTCCCTCGCCCAGGTCCGCAAGAACGGCCTGCGCAAGGGCGACCACATCACCGGCGCGGTCCGCCAGCCGAAGGACGGCGAGCGCCGCGAGAAGTTCAACGCGCTGGTCCGCCTCGACTCGGTCAACGGCATGGCGCCCGAACACGGCCGCGGGCGGCCGGAGTTCAACAAGCTCACCCCGCTCTACCCGCAGGACCGGCTCCGTCTGGAGACCGACCCGGGCGTGCTGACGACCCGCATCATCGACCTCGTCTCGCCCATCGGCAAGGGCCAGCGCGGTCTGATCGTGGCCCCGCCGAAGACCGGCAAGACCATGATCATGCAGGCGATCGCCAACGCGATCACGCACAACAACCCCGAGTGCCACCTGATGGTCGTCCTCGTCGACGAGCGTCCTGAAGAGGTCACCGACATGCAGCGGTCGGTCAAGGGCGAGGTCATCTCCTCGACCTTCGACCGCCCGGCCGAGGACCACACCACGGTCGCCGAGCTGGCCATCGAGCGCGCCAAGCGCCTGGTGGAGCTGGGCCACGACGTGGTCGTGCTGCTCGACTCCATCACGCGTCTGGGCCGTGCCTACAACCTGGCGGCGCCGGCCTCCGGCCGCATCCTGTCCGGTGGTGTCGACTCCACCGCCCTGTACCCGCCGAAGCGGTTCTTCGGCGCGGCGCGCAACATCGAGGACGGCGGTTCGCTGACCATCCTCGCCACCGCGCTGGTGGACACCGGGTCCCGCATGGACGAGGTGATCTTCGAGGAGTTCAAGGGCACCGGCAACATGGAGCTCAAGCTCGACCGCAAGCTCGCGGACAAGCGGATCTTCCCGGCGGTGGACGTGGACGCGTCCGGCACCCGTAAGGAAGAGATCCTGCTCGGCGCGGAGGAGCTGGCGGTCGTCTGGAAGCTGCGCCGGGTGCTGCACGCGCTCGACCAGCAGCAGGCGATCGAGCTGCTGCTGGACAAGATGAAGCAGACGAAGTCGAACGTCGAGTTCCTGATGCAGATCCAGAAGACGACGCCCACGCCGGGCAACGGCGACTAGTCGCTCCTCGCGTCCCCGGAAGGGCCGCTCCCGTCCTCGTGGCGGGAGCGGCCCTTTCGCGTGCGCGCCTGGGGCGAGAGGTTTGCCACAGGCCGCGCGGCAGCTGCCGCACAGAACCCTGTGCAACCCTTTGGCCCATTGTCCCGTCTGAAGGTGCGAGCGACGAAGCGGGGGCTCGGGGGTACTCGCCGACGAGGACGGACACACCGGAGCCCGACCCTGCGAGCAGGGGGTAACCGACCGGATACGAGAGTCGAGGAGCGCATGTCCGCCGAGAGCACACCGGACCCCGGCATACCGGGGGAGAACGGTTCCACGAGCAGCAGACGAGGGTCCACCGCCAAGGGCCGCCGCCGCAAGCCGCCCACGGGACGGCGCAGGGCGCTGACGGCCACCGCGTGGACCGCGGCGGGGATCGTGGTGCTCGGCGGCACCGGGGCCGGCTACCTGTACTTCAAGCTCAACGACAACCTCAAGACGGTCGACATCAACCAGGCCCTCGGCACCGACCGGCCCACCGCGGCCGACAACGGCTCCGAGAACATCCTGGTCCTCGGCTCCGACACCCGCGCCGGCGGCAACAAGAAGCTGGGCGGCGGCACCGACGACGGCAGCGCCCGCTCCGACACCGCGATGATCGTGCACGTGTACCAGGGCCACAAGAAGGCGAGCGTGGTCTCCATACCCCGCGACACCCTCGTCGACCGCCCCGAGTGCACCGACCCCCAGGGCGCCGAGCACCGGGCCGCGCGCAACGTGATGTTCAACGAGTCCTACGGCACCGGCGGCGCGGCCTGCGCCGTCAAGACGGTCGAGGCGCTCACCGGGCTGCGGATGGACCACTACCTGGAGGTCGACTTCACCGGCTTCCAGAAGCTCATCGACGACCTCGGCGGGGTCCCGGTCACCACGACCAAGGCCATCCACGACCCCGACAGCCACCTGAACCTCGCCGTCGGCACCCACACTCTCGACGGTCAGCAGGCCCTCGGCCTGGTGCGCACCCGGCACGGCGTGGGCGACGGCTCCGACCTGGGCCGCATCCAGCTCCAGCAGGCGTTCGTGAAGGCGCTGCTCACCCAGGTCAAGCAGGTGGACCTGTTCGGCGACCCGAAGAAGCTCTACGACCTCGCCGACACCGCCACCAAGGCCGTCACCACCGACTCCGAGATCGGCTCGGTGAACTCGCTGCTGTCCTTCGCCGGCGGCCTCAAGGGCATCGGCGCCGGACAGATGCACATGATCACGATGCCGGTGCAGTACGACACCGCGAACGCCAACCGGGTCGTCATCGACGAGGCCAAGGCGCGGCAGGTGTGGAACGCCCTGCGGGCCGACCGGCCGATCCCGGACAGCGCCACGAAGGGCACCGCCACCGGCGAGGCCAAGGGCGTCGTCAGCGCCTCCTGAGCCGCCCGCCCCGGCCAGGGGCGCGGCCCGGACCCGCCGGGGGCCCGGACGCCTCCGGTCCCGGGGCGCCTCGGGAATACCTCGCACCGCCCCCCGGTTTTGGGGGATGGCGCCAGTCCTGGCAGACTGGTACGTCGGCTCCGGTTCACGCTTCCGCATCCCGCGGACGGCGACCCGGCGCCCTCCCGAAACCTAGGAGACACCTTGAAGCGCGAGATCCACCCCGAGTACGTCGAGACCCAGGTCAGCTGCACCTGTGGCGCGTCGTTCACCACCCGCAGCACCATCGACTCCGGCACCATCCGGGCCGAGGTCTGCTCCGAGTGCCACCCGTTCTACACGGGCAAGCAGAAGATCCTCGACACCGGTGGCCGTGTGGCCCGCTTCGAGGCCCGCTTCGGCAAGGCTGCCGCCGGCTCCAAGAAGTAGCGAGCCCCTCTTCGCCGGTCCACGGCCGCACCCCCTCGCGGGGCGGGCCGGGACCGGCGTTTTTGGTCGTTCGCCTTCCCCCTACCAGCAGTACAGGCAGTACAGGAGCCGAAAGATGTTCGAGGCCGTCGAGGAGCTCGTCGCCGAGCACGCCGACCTGGAGAAGAAGCTCGCCGACCCGTCGGTCCACTCCGACCAGGCCAACGCGCGCAAGCTGAACAAGCGTTACGCCGAGCTCACCCCGATCGTCGCCACGTACCGCTCCTGGAAGCAGACGGGCGACGACATCGAGACCGCGCGCGAACTGGCCGCCGACGACCCGGACTTCGCCGCCGAGGTCAAGGTGCTGGACAAGCAGCGCGAGGAACTCACCGAGAAGCTGCGCCTGCTGCTGGTGCCGCGCGACCCCAGCGACGACAAGGACGTCATCCTGGAGATCAAGGCGGGCGCGGGCGGCGACGAGTCGGCGCTGTTCGCCGGCGACCTGCTGCGCATGTACCTGCGCTACGCCGAGCGCGTCGGCTGGAAGACCGAGATCATCGACGCCACCGAGTCCGAGCTGGGCGGCTACAAGGACGTCCAGGTCGCGGTGAAGACCAAGGGCGGCCAGGGCGCCACCGAGCCCGGCCAGGGCGTGTGGGCCAAGCTGAAGTACGAGGGCGGCGTGCACCGCGTGCAGCGGGTGCCGGCCACCGAGTCCCAGGGCCGCATCCACACCTCCGCCGCGGGCGTCCTGGTGACCCCCGAGGCCGAGGAGGTCGACGTCGAGATCAACCCGAACGACCTGCGCATCGACGTCTACCGCTCCTCCGGGCCCGGCGGCCAGTCCGTCAACACCACCGACTCCGCCGTGCGCATCACGCACCTGCCCACCGGCGTCGTGGCCTCCTGCCAGAACGAGAAGAGCCAGCTCCAGAACAAGGAGCAGGCGATGCGCATCCTGCGCTCCAGGCTGCTCGCGGCCGCGCAGGAGGAGGCCGAGCGGGAGGCCGCGGACGCCCGCCGCAGCCAGGTGCGCACCGTCGACCGCTCCGAGAAGATCCGCACCTACAACTTCCCGGAGAACCGCATCTCCGACCACCGCGTCGGCTTCAAGGCGTACAACCTGGACCAGGTCCTGGACGGCGACCTCGCCGCGGTGATCCAGGCCTGCGTCGACGCGGACTCGGCCGCCAAGCTCGCGGCCGCGTAGGGCACCGGCGGGCCGCACCGGCACGCAGGACGAAGCACGAGCACCGGAGGACCCAGCGTGCAGCAAGAATTCGGGGGGCGCCCCCCAGGCCCCCGCAGCGTGCTGCTCGCGGAGGTGGCGCAGGCCACCCAGCGGCTGGCCGACGCGGGCGTGCCCTCGCCGCGCAACGACGCCGAGGAGCTGGCCGCGTTCGTGCACGGCGTCAAGCGCGGCCAGCTGCACACCGTCAAGGACGCCGACTTCGACGCCCGCTACTGGGAGGTCGTCGCCCGGCGCGAGCAGCGCGAGCCGCTCCAGCACATCACCGGACGGGCCTACTTCCGCTACCTGGAGCTCCAGGTCGGCCCCGGCGTCTTCGTGCCGCGCCCGGAGACCGAGTCCGTGGTCGGCTGGGCCATAGACGCGGTGCGCGCGATGGACGTGGTCGAGCCGTGCATCGTCGACCTGTGCACCGGCTCGGGCGCCATCGCGCTCGCCCTCGCCCAGGAGGTGCCGCGCTCGCGCGTGCACGCGGTCGAGCTGAGCGAGGACGCGCTGCGCTGGACCCGCAAGAACGTCGAGGGCTCCCGCGTCGACCTGCGCCAGGGCGACGCCCTGACCGCCTTCCCGGACCTGGACGGCCAGGTCGACCTGGTCGTCTCCAACCCGCCGTACATCCCGCTCACCGAATGGGAGTACGTCGCCCCCGAGGCCCGCGACTACGACCCGGAGCTGGCGTTGTTCTCCGGAGAGGACGGCCTCGACCTGATCCGCGGCATCGAGCGCACCGCGCACCGGCTGCTGCGGCCGGGCGGCGTCGTCGTGATCGAGCACGCCGACACCCAGGGCGGACAGGTGCCGTGGATCTTCACCGAGGAGCGGGGCTGGGCCGACGCGGCCGACCACCCCGACCTCAACAACCGGCCGCGGTTCGCCACCGCCCGCAAGGCGCTGCCGTGACCGCGCCCGCCAGAACTTCAAGCCAGCAGTACGTGTACGAGGAGGCCCGCTGACAATGGCACGGCGATACGACACCAACGACGCGACCGACCGCGTGACGGGTCTGCGCGAGGCCGCGTCCGCCGTCCGCCGGGGCGAACTCGTGGTGCTGCCGACCGACACGGTGTACGGCATCGGCGCCGATGCGTTCTCCGGGGACGCCGTGGCCGATCTGCTGGCCGCCAAGGGCCGCGGCCGCACCATGCCCACGCCGGTCCTCATCGGCTCCCCGAACACGCTGCACGGCCTGGTCACCGACTTCTCCGAGCAGGCCTGGGAGCTGGTCGACGCGTTCTGGCCCGGCGCGCTGACCCTGGTCGCCCGCCACCAGCCGTCCCTGCAGTGGGACCTCGGCGACACCCGCGGCACCGTCGCCGTGCGCATGCCGCTGCACCCGGTCGCCATCGAGCTGCTCACCGAGTTCGGCCCGATGGCCGTCTCCTCGGCCAACCTCACCGGACACCCGGCGCCGGAGACCTGCGACGCCGCGCGGGAGATGCTCGGCGACTCCGTCTCCGTCTACCTCGACGGCGGCCCCACGCCCGGCATCGTGCCCTCCTCCATCGTCGACGTCAGCCGCGAGAAGCCCGTCCTGCTGCGCGAGGGCGCGCTGTCGCCGGAGGAGCTGCGCAAGGTCGTACCCGACCTCGAGGTGGCGAATTGACGGCCCCTGACGCGGGGCGTGGCATAGGCGGCAAGACCGACCCGGCGATCCCGGCGCAGCCCGGCCCGCCCGGCGACACCTTCCGCATCCTCCACGTCAGCACCGGCAACGTGTGCCGCTCGCCCATCACCGAGCGGCTGACCCGGCATTTCCTCGCGGACCGGCTCGGCGATCCGGCGGGCGGCGGGCTGATCGTGGAGAGCGCCGGCACCTGGGGCCACGAGGGCGCGCCCATGGAGACCAACGCGGAGACAGTGCTCGCCGACTTCGGCGCGGACTCCTCCGGCTTCACCGGCCGCGAACTGCTCGACGAACACGTGATCACGGCCGATCTGGTGCTCACCGCGACCCGCGACCACCGCGCGCAGGTCGTCTCGATGGGCCACTCGGCGGGGCTGCGCACCTTCACGCTCAAGGAGTTCACCCGCCTGGTCAAGGCGATCGACCCGGCGACGCTGCCGCCCCTGGAGGACGGCGTGGTCGAACGCGCGCGCGCCCTGGTCCGCGCCGCCGCCGCTCTACGCGGGTGGCTCCTGGCGCCGACCGCGGAGGCGGACGAGGTCTACGACCCCTACGGCGCCCCGCTGCCGTTCTTCCGCTCGATCGGCGACGAGATACACCAGGCCCTGGACCCGGTGGTGACGGCCCTGACGGGGGTCGCGGCGCGCGCCTGAGGGCCCGGCGGGCGCCGGGGCACCCGTCGGGCGCAACGGCCGCGCGCGGCCCCGGGAGCGGGCCTACATTGGACGTACGTCACCGCCGACCCGTCCGGAGACCACCATGCCGGTCATCCCCGCTCTCCAGGGCGATGTGCTGCGGCGGCAGGACCCCGAGGTGGCCGATCTGCTGCTGGGGGAGCTGGCGCGGCAGTCCACGACGCTCCAGCTGACGGCGGCGGAGAACTTCACCTCGCCCGCGGTCCTGGCCGCGCTCGGCTCGCCGCTGGCCAACAAGTACGCCGAGGGCTACCCGGGCGGCCGCCACCACGGCGGCTGCGAGTTCGTCGACGCCGCCGAACGGCTCGCGGTGCGGCGCGCCACCGAGCTGTTCGGCGCCGAGCACGCCAACGTGCAGGCGCACTCCGGCTCCTCGGCCGTGCTGGCCGCCTACGCGGCGCTGCTGCGCCCCGGCGACACCGTCCTGGCCCTCGGGCTGTCCTACGGCGGCCACCTCACGCACGGCTCGCCGGCGAACTTCTCCGGGCGCTGGTTCGACTTCGTCGGCTACGGCGTGGACGCCGAGAGCGGGCTCGTCGACCACGCGCAGGTGCGCACCCTGGCCCGCACGCGCCGGCCCAAGGCCATCGTGTGCGGGTCGATCGCCTGCCCCCGCCACATCGACTACGCGTTCTTCCGCGAGGTCGCCGACGAGGTGGGCGCCTATCTGATCGCGGACGCCGCGCACCCCATCGGCCTGGTGGCCGGGGGAGCGGCGCCCAGTCCGGTGCCGTACGCGGACGTGGTGTGCGCCACCACGCACAAGGTGCTGCGCGGGCCGCGCGGCGGGATGCTGCTGTGCGGGAGCGAGCTGGCCGAGCGGGTGGACCGGGCGGTGTTCCCGTTCACCCAGGGCGGCGCCCAGATGCATACCGTGGCGGCGAAGGCGGTCGCGTTCGGCGAGGCGGCCACGCCGGCCTTCGGCGCGTACGCGCACCAGGTGGTCGCCAACGCGCGGGTGCTGGCAGCGGGTCTGGCCGCGGAGGGTCTCGCGGTCACCACCGGCGGCACCGACACCCATCTGATCACCGCGGACCCGGCGCCGCTCGGCGTCGAGGGACGCGCCGCGCGGGGCCGGCTGGCGGCGGCCGGGATGGTGCTGGACTGCTGTGCGCTTCCGCACACCGACGCCCGCGGGCTGCGCCTGGGCACCGCGGCGATCACCACCCAGGGCATGGGGCAGGAGGAGATGGCGCTGATCGCGGTGCTGTTCGGCAAGGTGCTGCGCGGCGAGGCGGACGTGGCGCGGGCCCGTGAGGACGTGCGCGAACTCACCGGCGCCTTCCCGCCGTATCCCGGCTGAGCCCGGGTATGGGCACCCGGGAGGAAACGGTACACAGCCACACGTGCAACCATCGTCGCTACCCGGCAGTCCCCATACATATGCCCGCGTCGCTAGTGTGTGGGGCTGAGATGGCCAGCGAGACCTGTGGGGAATGCCCGTGCGTGAATACCTGCTGACGCTCTGCGTCACGGCCGCGGTGACGTACCTGCTGACCGGGCCGGTGCGCAAGTTCGCGATCGTGGCGGGTGCGATGCCGGAGGTCCGGGCGCGGGACGTGCACCGGGAACCCACGCCGCGGCTCGGCGGTATCGCGATGTTCTTCGGCATGTGCGCCGGGCTGCTGGTCGCCGACCACCTCACCAACCTCAACGAGGTCTTCGAGAAGTCGAACGAGCCGCGCGCGCTGCTCTCCGGGGCCGCCCTGATCTGGCTGATCGGCGTCCTGGACGACAAGTTCGAGATCGACGCGCTGATCAAGCTGGGCGGCCAGATGATCGCCGCCGGTGTGATGGTCATGCAGGGGCTGACGATCCTGTGGCTGCCGGTGCCGGGTGTGGGCACGGTGGCGCTGACCCAGTGGCAGGGCACGCTGCTGACGGTGGCGCTGGTCGTCATCACCATCAACGCGGTCAACTTCGTCGACGGCCTGGACGGTCTGGCCTCGGGCATGGTGTGCATCGCGGCCGCCGCGTTCTTCATGTACGCCTACCGCATCTGGTACTCGTACGGCATCGAGGCCGCCGCCCCGGCCACCCTGTTCGCGGCCGTGCTGATGGGCATGTGCCTGGGCTTCCTGCCGCACAACATGCATCCGGCGCGGATCTTCATGGGCGACTCGGGCTCGATGCTCATCGGCCTGGTGCTGGCGGCCGGCGCGATCTCGGTGACCGGTCAGGTCGACCCGGACGTGATCGGCCTGTTCGCGGGTTCGGAGCGCAACGCGGTGCACCAGATGGTGCCGGTCTACATCCCGCTGCTGATGCCGCTGTCGATCATCGCCATCCCGGCCTGCGACTTCGTCTTCGCGGTGGTGCGGCGCACCTGGCGCGGGCAGTCGCCGTTCGCCGCCGACCGCGGCCACCTGCACCACCGGCTGCTCCAGATCGGCCACTCGCACAGCCGGGCCGTGCTGATCATGTACTTCTGGGCCGCGGTGATCGGCTTCGGCGCCCTCGGCTACTCGGTGAACTCGGCGTCCATGTGGATCGTGCTGGGCATCGTCTCCCTCAGCTTCGTCGGTCTGGTGCTGCTCCTGCTGCCGCGCTTCACGCCGCGCGCCCCGCGCTGGGCCGAACGCTTCGTGCCGCCGCGCTACCGCCGCCGGCGCGCGGCGGCCACGGCGCCGGACGCGGCCGCGCCCCTCGGGCTCGCCGCCGCCGGGACAGCCGGCGCTGACGGCGCCGGCGCCGACGCGTGCGCCGCCCGCGAGCACCCCGCTCCGGTGGCGGCGGGAGTGGCCGGGACCAACGGCGCGACCGCCGTCGGCGCGCGTCCGCGGGTGCTCGAGAGGCGCAAAGCCGGAACGTCGCGCTGACGCCAAGGTAAGAATCTGACTAAAGCGTTGCCCATTCATGGGGGAGCGAAGCGGTTTATACCAGACAACTCGCCCCGGTTTTTGCACAGACGGGCACGGTCACTCTCATGTGTGACAGCCAGCACACCCTCTTGGTAAAGACCGCATCAAATAGTTTGTGATACCGTTCACGAGAACCCGGGATAGAGCCGAAGGGGCCAAGAGCAAGGGTCCCTTGGCGAAGAGGTTCCTCTCTCGAACCGGGTACTACGCTCGTCCATGACGACACCCCTGCCCCCCTGCGAAAGCGGAGTTGCCGCCATGCCCTCCAATGACGTCCGGAACCTACTGCACACCGCCGTGCCCACCGCAGCTGTCGGTGTGGTCGCGGTGGCGGTCGGTGGTGCGGTCGCCGGGGGGAAGGGCGCGATCGGGGCGGCCGTCGGAGCGGTCCTCGCCATCCTCTACATGGGGATCGGCCTCTGGGTCCTGCAATGGACGGCCAAAACGCTTCCGCAGCTCTTCCAGGCGATGGGCCTCATGCTCTACGTCGCCCAACTGCTGCTGCTGCTGATCTTCTTGGCCCTCTTCAAGGGCACATCCCTGTTCAACGCCAAGGCGTTCGCGTTCTCGCTCGTCGTCGCGTCCGTCGTCTGGATGGCCGCACAGGCGCGCGCTCACATGAAGTCCAAGATCTTCTACGTTGAGCCGGACTCCGACAAGAACGACAAGTCCCAGAAGACAGGGTCCTCGTCGTGAGGGGTAGGCCCGGGATAAAGGCGTGTGAGATCTCCTGCTATCGTCCGGTGCCAACTGCGGCATCGCGGGCGCGGGCATCTGAGCTGACGCCTGCTCGATCGCGAGGCTCGATGCCCGCCCGCCGTCCCCACATCCGTCACACCAGTCCGGTGCCGACCCGCGGCTGCTCGCCGCGCCGACACAACGAGGTTGCCGTACCCATGCGCCACGCTGAAGGAGCCCGCGGTGAGTGCTGAACAGACCACGCTCGCCTTCGACTGGAGCTGCCGCGTCTTCGCCGACAACGGCTGCGGCTTCCCTTCGCCGGGCCTCCACTCCTTCCTCTTCAAGCCGATGTTCTCGGTCGGCGGCTACGACTTCGACAAGCCGATGCTGCTCGCCATCATCACCACGGTGGTCGTCGTCGGCTTCTTCTGGGCCGCCTTCAGCAAGGCGAAGGTGGTCCCGGGCAAGCTCCAGATGGTCGGCGAGGCGGGCTACGACTTCGTGCGCCGCGGCATCGTCTACGAGACGCTCGGCAAGCGCGAGGGCGAGAAGTTCGTCCCGTTCATGGTCTCGCTGTTCTTCTTCATCTGGATCATGAACCTCTGGTCGATCATCCCGGTCGCCCAGTTCCCGGTGACGTCGATCATCGCCTACCCGGCCGCGCTCGCCCTGTGCGTGTACGTGACGTGGATGTTCCTCACGTTCAAGAAGCACGGCTTCGCCGGCGGTCTCAAGAACCTCACCGGCTACGACAAGTCGCTCGGCGCCGTGCTGCCGCTCGTCGTCGTCATCGAGTTCTTCTCGAACGTCCTGGTCCGCCCGTTCACGCACGCGGTGCGACTGTTCGCCAACATGTTCGCCGGCCACCTGCTGCTCGTGATGTTCACCGTCGCCAGCTGGTACCTGATGAACAGCTGGCTGGCCGCGGCCGGCGCCGTCTCCTTCGTGATGGCCCTGGTCATGATCCTGTTCGAGCTCTTCGTCCAGGCCGTCCAGGCGTACGTCTTCGTCCTCCTGGCCTGCTCCTACGTTCAGGGCGCTCTGGCCGAGCACCACTGAGCCCCAGTCCCGCTCCGCCCCGTCACAGACGTCCGGTGGCCAACCCCCACCGGTCCTTGAAAGAGAAGGAAGAATCAGCATGGCTGCCACTGAGACCCTTGCCGCCGTCACCGGCTCCATCGCCTCCGTCGGCTACGGCCTCGCCGCCATCGGTCCCGGCATCGGCATCGGCATCATCTTCGGCAACGGCACCCAGGCGCTCGCCCGCCAGCCCGAGGCCGCCGGTCTGATCCGTGCCAACCAGATCCTGGGCTTCGCCTTCTGTGAGGCGCTCGCCCTCATCGGCATCGTCATGCCGTTCGTTTACACCTACAAGTAAACCGACGGCGGACGACCCCACCCTTAGGGAAAGGCACTGATGACATGCAGCTGACACAGCAGATGGTGCAGCTGGCGGAGGAGGGTTCGCAGAACCCCCTCATCCCGCCGGGCCCCGAGCTGGTCATCGGCCTCGTCACCTTCGCCATCGTCTTCTTCTTCCTCGCGAAGAAGCTCCTGCCGAACATCAACAAGGTTCTGGAGGAGCGCCGCTCGGCGATCGAAGGCGGCATCGAAGAGGCCGAGGCCATGAAGGTCGAGGCCCAGAGCGTCCTCGAGCAGTACAAGGCCCAGCTGGCCGAAGCCCGGCACGAGGCCGCGCGCCTGCGCCAGGAGGCCCAGGAGCAGGGCGCCACGCTCATCGCCGAGATGCGGGCCGAGGGCCAGCGTCAGCGCGAGGAGATCGTCGCCGCCGGTCACGCCCAGATCGACGCCGACCGCAAGGCCGCCTCGTCCGCGCTGCGCCAGGACGTCGGCAAGCTCGCCACCGAGCTGGCCGGCAAGCTCGTCGGCGAGTCCCTCGAGGACCACGCCCGGCAGAGCCGCGTGATCGACCGCTTCCTCGACGAGCTCGAGGAGAAGGCCGAGGCCGCGCGATGAACGGAGCGAGCCGCGAGGCCCTGACCTCCGCACGTGAGCGTCTCGACGCGCTGACGGACTCCACGTCCGCCGACGCCGCGCGGCTCGCCGACGAGCTGGCGTCCGTCACGGCGCTGCTCCACCGCGAGGTCGGCCTGCGTCGGGTCCTGACCGACCCGGCGCAGTCCGGTGACGCCAAGGCCGCGCTGGTCCAGCGCCTGCTCGCCGGCCAGGCCGGCGAGGCGACCGTGGACCTGGTCTCCGGCACCGTGCGCTCGCGCTGGTCGCAGTCGCGGGACCTGGTGGACGCGCTGGAGGAGCTGGCGAACCTCGCCGACCTCACCACCGCGCAGCGGCGGGGCGCGCTCGACGAGGTCGAGGACGAGCTGTTCCGCTTCGGCCGGATCATCTCCTCCAGCACCGAGCTGCGCGCCGCGCTGACCGACCGGGCCGCCGGCGCCTCGGCCAAGGCCGAACTGCTGCACCGCCTGCTCGGCGGCCGGGCCAACCGGATCACCGAGCGTCTGGTGACGCGCCTTGTGACCGCGCCGCGGGGACGTAGCCTGGAGGCGGGACTGGAGTCCCTGTCCAAGCTCGCCGCCGACCGCCGGGGCCGCATGGTCGCCGTCGTCACCTCGGCGGTCCCGCTGAGCGAGGGCCAGAAGCGACGCCTCGGCGCCGCGCTCGGCAAGCTCTACGGCCGCCAGATGCACCTCAACCTCGACGTCGACCCCGAGCTGGTCGGCGGCATCCGGGTGCAGGTCGGCGACGAGATCATCAACGGCTCGCTCGCGGACCGGCTGGACGACGCCGCCCGCCGCATGGCGAGCTAGCAGCAACTCAACACGCAAGACGTACACGACGGCCCTGGTTGGGCCGTGCAGAGGATTCACCTCTTATCGGGGGGAGTCCCAGACTCGTGGAATACCCCCCCGAGTGAAACTTCGGGCCCAACAAGGAGAGCAGGGAACCCAGATGGCGGAGCTCACGATCCGGCCGGAGGAGATCCGGGACGCGCTGGAGAACTTCGTCCAGTCGTACAAGCCGGACGCGGCCTCGCGCGAGGAGGTCGGTACGGTCACCCTTGCCGGCGACGGCATCGCGAAGGTCGAGGGCCTGCCCTCGGCCATGGCCAACGAGCTGCTGAAGTTCGAGGACGGCACCCTCGGCCTCGCCCTCAACCTCGAGGAGCGCGAGATCGGTGCCATCGTCCTCGGCGAGTTCAGCGGCGTCGAGGAGGGCCAGCCGGTCACCCGCACCGGTGAGGTCCTGTCGGTCGCCGTGGGCGAGGGCTACCTCGGCCGCGTCGTCGACCCCCTCGGCAACCCGATCGACGGCCTCGGCGAGATCGAGACCGACGGCCGCCGCGCCCTCGAACTGCAGGCCCCCACGGTCATGCAGCGCAAGTCGGTGCACGAGCCGATGGAGACCGGCTACAAGGCCGTCGACGCCATGACCCCGGTCGGCCGCGGCCAGCGTCAGCTGATCATCGGCGACCGCCAGACCGGCAAGACCGCCCTGGCCGTCGACACGATCATCAACCAGCGCGACAACTGGCGCACCGGCGACCCGAACAAGCAGGTCCGCTGCATCTACGTCGCCATCGGCCAGAAGGGCTCCACCATCGCGTCGGTCCGCCGCGCGCTGGAGGAGAACGGCGCGCTGGAGTACACGACCATCGTGGCCGCCCCGGCGTCCGACCCGGCCGGCTTCAAGTACCTGGCGCCGTACACCGGTTCCGCCATCGGCCAGCACTGGATGTACCAGGGCAAGCACGTCCTGATCATCTTCGACGACCTGTCGAAGCAGGCCGACGCCTACCGCGCCGTCTCCCTGCTGCTGCGCCGCCCGCCGGGCCGCGAGGCCTACCCGGGCGACGTCTTCTACCTGCACTCCCGTCTGCTGGAGCGCTGCGCCAAGCTCTCCGACGACATGGGCGCCGGTTCGATGACCGGTCTGCCGATCGTCGAGACCAAGGCCAACGACGTCTCGGCGTTCATCCCGACCAACGTCATCTCCATCACCGACGGCCAGTGCTTCCTGGAGTCGGACCTGTTCAACGCCGGTCAGCGCCCCGCGCTGAACGTCGGCATCTCCGTCTCCCGAGTCGGCGGTTCCGCGCAGCACAAGGCGATGAAGCAGGTCTCCGGCCGACTGCGCGTGGACCTCGCCCAGTTCCGTGAGCTGGAGGCGTTCGCCGCCTTCGGTTCCGACCTGGACGCGGCCTCCAAGTCGCAGCTGGAGCGCGGTCAGCGCATGGTCGAGCTGCTCAAGCAGAACCAGTACCAGCCGATGTCCACCGAGGACCAGGTCGTCTCCGTGTGGGCCGGCACCACCGGCAAGATGGACGAGGTCCCGGTCGCCGACATCCGCCGCTTCGAGAAGGAGCTGCTGGAGTACCTGCACCGCAAGGAGCAGGGCCTCATGACCTCCATCCGGGAGGGCGGCAAGATGTCCGACGACACCCTCACGGCCGTCGCCGACGCCATCGTGGAGTTCAAGAAGCAGTTCGAGACCTCGGACGGCAAGCTGCTCGGCGACGACACTCCGGCCGCTGCCGCCAAGTGACGTAAGGAAGGGACCTGACTCATGGGAGCCCAGCTCCGGGTCTACAAGCGTCGCATCCGATCCGTCACCGCGACCAAGAAGATCACCAAGGCGATGGAGATGATCGCCGCCTCGCGCGTCGTCAAGGCGCAGCGCAAGGTGGCGGCCTCCACGCCGTACGCGCAGGAACTGACCCGCGCGGTCACGGCGGTCGGCACGGGATCCAACACCAGGCACCCGCTGACCACGGAGGCGGAGAACCCGACCCGTGCCGCGGTCCTGCTCCTCACGAGCGACCGCGGTCTGGCCGGCGCCTTCAACTCCAACGCCATCAAGGCGGCGGAGCAGCTGACCGAGCGCCTGGAGCGCGAGGGCAAGCAGGTCGACACGTACATCGTCGGCCGGCGCGGCGTCGCCCACTACAACTTCCGCGAGCGCACCGTCGCGGAGTCGTTCACGGGCTTCACCGACGAGCCGACGTACGCGGACGCCAAGAAGGTCGCGGCGCCGCTGATCGAGGCCATCGAGACGGAGACGGCGGACGGCGGCGTGGACGAACTCCACATCGTCTACACCGAGTTCGTCTCGATGATGACGCAGACCGCGGTCGACCCCCGACTGCTTCCGCTGCGTCTGGACGAGGTCGCGGCCGAGACGGGCAAGAAGGACGAGATCCTTCCGCTCTACGACTTCGAGCCCTCGGCGGAGGACGTCCTCGACGCCCTGCTGCCGCGCTACGTGGAGAGCCGCATCTACAACGCGCTGCTCCAGTCGGCCGCTTCGAAGCACGCCGCCACGCGGCGCGCGATGAAGTCGGCCACCGACAACGCGGGCGAGCTGATCAACACGCTCTCCCGTCTTGCCAACGCGGCCCGCCAGGCCGAAATCACCCAGGAAATCAGCGAGATCGTCGGTGGCGCGAGCGCCCTGGCCGACGCGACCGCGGGGAGTGACAACTAATGACCACCACTGTTGAGCCGACCGCTGCGGCGGGCGTGGCCACCGGCCGCGTCGCGCGGGTCATCGGCCCGGTCGTCGACGTGGAGTTCCCCGTCGACGCGATGCCGGAGATCTACAACGCCCTGCACGTCGAGGTCGCCGACCCGGCGAACGAGGGCGAGCGCAAGACGCTGACCCTGGAGGTCGCCCAGCACCTGGGCGACGGCCTGGTCCGCACCATCTCCATGCAGCCCACCGACGGTCTGGTCCGCCAGGCCCCGGTCACCGACACCGGCGACGGCATCACCGTCCCGGTCGGCGACTTCACCAAGGGCAAGGTGTTCAACACCCTCGGTGAGGTGCTGAACGTCGACGAGCAGTACGCGGGCGAGCGCTGGTCCATCCACCGCAAGGCCCCGAACTTCGACGAGCTCGAGTCGAAGACCGAGATGTTCGAGACCGGCGTCAAGGTCATCGACCTGCTGACCCCGTACGTCAAGGGCGGCAAGATCGGTCTGTTCGGCGGCGCCGGCGTCGGCAAGACGGTGCTCATCCAGGAGATGATCTACCGCGTCGCCAACAACCACGACGGTGTCTCCGTGTTCGCCGGTGTCGGCGAGCGCACCCGTGAGGGCAACGACCTCATCGAGGAGATGTCCGACTCGGGCGTCATCGACAAAACCGCGCTGGTCTTCGGCCAGATGGACGAGCCCCCGGGCACCCGTCTGCGCGTCGCGCTGGCCGGCCTCACCATGGCCGAGTACTTCCGCGACGTCCAGAAGCAGGACGTGCTGTTCTTCATCGACAACATCTTCCGCTTCACGCAGGCCGGCTCCGAGGTCTCCACGCTGCTCGGCCGCATGCCGTCCGCGGTGGGTTACCAGCCGAACCTGGCCGACGAGATGGGTCTCCTCCAGGAGCGCATCACCTCGACCCGCGGTCACTCGATCACCTCGATGCAGGCGATCTACGTCCCCGCCGACGACCTGACCGACCCGGCCCCGGCGACCACCTTCGCCCACCTCGACGCGACGACGGTTCTGTCCCGTCCGATCTCCGAGAAGGGCATCTACCCGGCCGTGGACCCGCTGGACTCCACGTCCCGGATCCTGGACCCGCGCTACATCGCGCAGGACCACTACAACGCGGCCATGCGCGTGAAGAACATCCTGCAGAAGTACAAGGACCTCCAGGACATCATCGCGATCCTCGGTATCGACGAGCTCGGCGAGGAGGACAAGCTCGTCGTCCACCGTGCCCGTCGCGTGGAGCGCTTCCTGTCCCAGAACACCCACGTCGCCAAGCAGTTCACCGGCGTGGACGGTTCGGACGTGCCGCTGGACGAGTCGATCGCCGCGTTCAACGCGATCTGCGACGGCGAGTACGACCACTTCCCGGAGCAGGCGTTCTTCATGTGCGGTGGCATCGAGGACCTGAAGAGCAACGCCAAGGAGCTCGGCGTCTCCTGAGCCTCCGGCTCACCGTGAGCCGTCCGGCTCACACCCGAGGGGGCGGGGCGTCCCGCCCCCTCATCCACGCCCAACGCTGTGCCTCACGGGGGACTTCCCCCAAGCCCCCGGCCCTGCCAGGGGCGGGCCCCGGCACTTGGTGCCGCACGGCCCACTAGACTTGTTTCCAACACCCGGTGACCCCACCGGGTGGTGACCCGAGGAGCCTCCCTTGGCTGCTGAGCTGCATGTCGAGCTGGTCGCCGCCGACCGCCAGGTCTGGTCCGGCGAGGCCACCCTGGTCGTCGCGCGCACCACGTCCGGCGACATCGGCGTCATGCCCGGTCACCAGCCGCTGCTCGGTGTGCTGGAGTCGGGCCCGGTGACCATCCGTACGAGTGACGGCGGGACGGTCGTCGCCGCGGTGCACGGCGGTTTCATCTCCTTCGCGGACGACAAGCTGTCGCTGCTGGCGGAGATCGCCGAGCTGTCGGACGAGATCGACGTCCAGCGCGTGGAGCGGGAGCTCGAACGTGCGAAGGCGGAGGGCGACGCCTCCGCCGAGCGTCGTGCGGACGTCCGTCTGCGGGCGGCGACGGCGACGCGCTGAACCCCGCGCCGATGCGATGACGTCACTCAGCCGCGGCCGGTACCGGAGCAATCCGGAACCGGTCGCGGCTGAGGCGGATGTGGGTGTTTTTTCCGTTCCATTACCTAGGAGACGAGGAGGTCGGTGCCGATGGTCCTCGCTCTGACTGTGTGCGGAGTCGTGGTCGCGCTCGTGGTGGTGGGACTGTTCGTCTTCGGGCTGCGGCGCCGGCTGATCCAGCGCTCCGGCGGCACCTTCGACTGCAGCCTGCGCTGGGACGTGCCGCAGACCTCCGACACCAGCGGCAAGGGCTGGAGCTACGGCGTGGCCCGCTACAACGGCGACCGCGTCGAGTGGTTCCGGGTCTTCTCCTACGCGCCCCGTCCGCGCCGCACCCTGGAGCGGTCCTCGATCGAGGTGGCCGGCCGCCGGCTGCCCGAGGGCGAGGAGGAACTCGCGCTGCTCTCCGACGCCGTCATCCTCACCTGTCTGCACCGCGGCATCCGTCTGGAGCTGGCCATGAGCGACGACGCCCTGACGGGTTTCCTCGCCTGGCTGGAGGCGGCGCCGCCGGGGCAGAGGGTGAACGTCGCTTAGGCCGTACAGGCAGAAGCTCCCCCGGACGAGGTCCGGGGGAGCTTTTCGTGTCTCAGGTGCGGGCGGTGCTTACGACAGGCCGCTGCTGAGGGCGTTCACGAGTTCACCGTCGCTGGTGTCACCGCTGAACTCCCAGAAGAAGGCGCCGCCGAGGCCCTGGCTGTTGGCCCAGGCCATCTTCGACTTGATGGTCGACGGGGTGTCGTAGGACCACCAGTTGCTGCCGCAGTGGGCGTAGGCGGTGCCGGCGACCGTGCCGGTGACCGGGCAGCTGGTCTTGAGGACCTTGTAGTCCTCGATGCCGGCCTCGTAGGTGCCGGGCGCCGCTCCGGTCGCGGTGCCGCCGGGGGCGTCCTGGGTGACGCCGGTCCAGCCGCGGCCGTAGAAGCCGATGCCGATCAGCAGCTTCTTGGCGGGCACGCCCTTGGCCTTGAACTTCGCCAGCGCGTCGGCGGTGTTGAAGCCGGCCTTCGGGATGCCGCTGTAGGAGGTGAGCGGGGAGTGCGGGGCGGTCGGGCCCTTCGCGTCCCACGCGCCGAAGAAGTCGTACGTCATGACGTTGTACCAGTCGACGTACTGGGAGGCGCCGGCGTAGTCGGTGTGGTCGATCTTGCCGCCGTCCGAGCCGTCCGCGGTGGTGGCGGCGGTGACGAGCTCCTTGCCGAACTTGGCGCGCAGCGCGGCCATCAGGTTCTTGAAGGCGTCCGGACCGCTGGTGTCACAGGTGAGACCGCAGTCGTTCGGGTACTCCCAGTCGATGTCGATGCCGTCGAAGACATCGGCCCAGCGCGGGTCGTGCACCAGGTCGTAACAGGACTGGGCGAAGGCGGCGGGGTTCTTGGCCGCGTCGCCGAAGCCGCCGGACCAGGTCCAGCCGCCGAAGGACCACAGGATCTTGATGTTCGGGTACTTGGCCTTCAGCTCGCGCAGCTGGTTGAAGTTGCCGCGCAGCGGCTGGTCCCAGGTGTCGGCGGCGCCGCTGACCGACTGGTCGGCGGTGAACGCCTTGTCGTAGTCGGCGTAGGAGTCGCCGATCGCGCACTTGCCGCCGGTGACGTTGCCGAAGGCGTAGTTGATGTGCGTGATCTTGGCCGCGGAGCCGGACGTCACCAGGTTCTTGACGTTGTAGTTGCGGCCGTAGATGCCCCACTCGGTGAAGTAGCCGAGCTTGACCTTGTCGCCGGTGGGCGGGGGAGTGGTGCCACCGCCGCCGGTGGTGTGCACGGCGACGGAGCCGCTGACCGGGCCGGTCTGGTCAGCGGTGTCGCGGGCCTGCACGCTGTAGGAGTAGTCGGTGCCGGCGGTCAGACCGCTGTCCGTGTACGAGGTCGTCGTGACGGTGGCGACCTTCTTGCCGTCGCGCAGCACGTCGTAGTTCTTGACGCCCTTGTCGTCGGTGGCCGCGCTCCAGGAGAGCTTCACCGAGGTGTCGGTGACGCCGGAGGCGGTGGGGGCGCCCGGCGCGCTCGGCGGGTTGTCGCCGGGGACGCTGGGGCCGCCGTCGCAGCTGCCGCCGTTGAGCTTGCAGCCGGAGGGGGAGCCGGGGCCGGAGCCGTTGAAGCCGAAGGAGACCGAGGCGCCGGGGGCGATGGAGCCGTTCCAGCCGACGTTCTTGGCGGTCCAGTGGTTGCCGGAGTTGGTGACCGTGGCGTCCCAGGCGGAGGTGACCTTGGTGTCGGAGGGGAAGTCCCACTCCACCGTCCAGGAGCTGATGGCCGCGCTGCCGGTGTTCTTCACGGTCCAGGAACCGCCGAAGCCGGTGCCCCAGTCGCTGGTCTTGGTGAAGGTGGCGGTGGCGGTGGACGCCGCGTCGGCGGCCGCGCTGGCGGGGCCGGTGAGGGCGACCAGGCCGGCCATGGGGAGCACCAGGGTCGCGAGCCCTGCCGCGGCCTTGTGTCTGAAGCGCATGCTGCGCCTCCCTTGTCGGGGGTGAATGTCAGGGGCATGACTGAGCCTCCATGCCCAAGTGCCGCGAGAATAGAAAGGTCTGGACCACAGGTCAATAGGTCTGGACCACTACGGCGGAGGTTCGGCCGGGGATCGGCCGCCCGCTCAACTCCCCCGCGAGCGCCGCCGCTTGCCCCCGCCCGGGCGGCTCCGCGCCGTCGCACGGGCGGCTGACGTGCGCCTTCGCCGCGCCCCGCACCGTCGCGGCCGCCCGGCACCGGACGCGCCGCGACGGGCCGTACGCTGGCCGGAAGACGAGGAGGGCGCGCATGACACGGGCGGGACGGTCCGGGGCGGTGCTGGTCGTCGACGACGACGCGGCGATACGCCGGTCGCTGGAACGCGGCCTCGGACTCAGCGGGTTCACGGTGCGCAGCGCCGCCGACGGCCGCCGGGCACTGGCGGCGCTCGCCGAGGAACCCGCCGACGTCGTGGTCCTCGACGTGTCGATGCCCGGCATGAGCGGCATCGAGGTGTGCGCCCGGCTGCGCGAGCAGGGCGCGGACCTGCCCGTGCTGATGCTCTCCGCGCTCGACGACACCGCCGACCGCATCGCCGGACTCCAGGCCGGCGGCGACGACTACCTCGTCAAACCCTTCGCCCTCCAGGAACTCGTGCTGCGCCTGCACGCCCTGCTGCGCCGCCGCCCGCCCGCCGGACCGGACGTGCTGCGCGCGCACGGCCTGGTGATCGACCCCGCCGCCCGCACCGCCGAGCGCGAGGGCCGGCCACTGGAGCTGACCCGCCGCGAGTTCGAACTCCTGGAGGTGCTCACCCGCAACGCCGGACTCGTCCTCACCCGCGACCAGCTCCTGGAACGCGTCTGGGGCTACGACTTCGACGTGCGCACCGACGCCGTCGACACCTTCGTCAGCTATCTGCGGCGCAAGCTGGAGGCCGGCGGGCGGCCCCGGCTCATCCACACCGTGCGCGGCGTCGGCTTCGTCCTGCGGGAGACCCCGTGAGACTGTCCACCCGGATCGGCCTCGCCGTCGGCTGCACCGTGCCGCTGCTGGTGGCCGCCTCCGGCTGGCTGCTGCTGCACCTGGTCGCCCGGGACCTGCACCGGGTCGAGGACCAGCACCTGCGCCGACGCGCCGCCGCCCTCGCCCCCGACGCCCGCGCCCTGCTGCGGGCCACCGCCGACGACCGCGCCCGGGCCGCCGACACCAGGCAGCGGCAGCTGTTCAGCGCCGCCCTGGACGTCGGCGTCCGGGTGAGCGACGGCGACGCCGTGTTCAGCGGCGGACCCCAGCCCGCCGCCGGCGTCCGGCTGCCCGCCGCCGACCGCCCGGTCACCGTGCGCGCCGGCGGACATGGCTGGCGGGTGCTGTCCCGGCCGGTCGGCGGCACCGCCTCCGGCACCCTGTGGGTTTTCTCGCCCGACACCGCAGACCGCGCCCAACTGCGCGCCGTACGCCACCGGGTGGCGCTCACCGCGCTGCTCGCCGCACCGCTGTCCGGGCTGCTCGCCTGGGGCCTGGCCGCCGGCGCCGCCGCCCCGCTGCGCCGGCTCACCCGCCGCACCGCCGGACTCGACCCGCGGGCCACCGCCGCCCGCCCGGAGCATCGGCGCACCGGAGTCACCGAGGTCGACGAACTGGCCGCCACCGTCCGCACCGTGCTGGCCCGCTACGACGAACAGGCCGCCCGCACCGCCGAGGCCCTGGACACGGCACGCTCCTTCTCCGCCGCCGCCGCGCACGAACTGCGCACCCCGCTGATGAGCATGGGCGCCAACCTCGACATCCTCGCCGACCACCCGGACCTGCCCGACCCGGACCGCACGGAGGTGCTCACCGACCTGCGCCACGAGCACGCCCGGCTGCTCGGCCTACTGGTCACGCTGCGCGAGCTGGGCCGCGGGGACCTGGTGGAGGCGGAGGCGTTCGGCCCCGTGGACCTGGCCGAGGTGGCGGGCGCCGCCCTGGCCGAGGCCGCGCGGCGCGCCCCACGGGCGGCGCTCGCGCTCGACGCCCCCGCCGCGCTCCCCGTGCACGGCTGGGAGCCGGGACTCCGGCTGCTCCTGGACAACCTGCTCGCCAACGCCCTCGCCCACGGCCGAGGCGAAGACGGCCGCGCCCGCGTCCGGGTGACCCTCGCCGCCGCGGGCGACGACGTGGTGATCACGGTGGACGACCACGGGCCGGGCGTCCCGCCCGAGGACCGGCAGTCCGTCTTCGAGCGGTTCCGGCGCGGCCCGCACAGCGCGGGCTCCGGACTCGGCCTCACCCTGGTCGCCCAGCAGACCGCCCTGCACCGCGGCGAGGCCGCCGTCACCGACGCGCCCGGCGGCGGTGCGCGCTTCACGGTGCGGCTGCCCCGCGGCGGCGGGGAGCTGCCCGGCCGCCGCGACTGGCTGACCGTCGCCGCCGGGACGGCCACGGCGGACCGGTCACAAGGTTTCCCCAAAGAGGGTCCCTAGCGTCGTCCGCGCCACGGCCGGCCGGCCGCGGCGACGCACCCGACCGCAAGGGACGGACCGCACATGGACGCACGACACGGAACACGCACGCTGTGCACGGCACTCGCGGTGACGGCGCTCCTCGCCACCGGCGCGGGCGCCGCGGCGGCGGCCGACGCCAGCCCCGCCCCCGGCCCCACCGGCGACGGCGCGCACGCGCTGTGCAAGCGGGTGCCCAAGCTGGACCGGCGCATCGACCGCGCCCTGAAGCGGCTGGACGCCGGTGCCGGTGCCCGTGGCTCGGTCTCCCGGCTCCAGAAGCGGGTCGACAACGCCAAGAAGGCGGGCGACAGCGCGGTCGCCACCTACCTCCAGGACCGCCTGAACCACCGCGAGCGGCTGCGCACCGACCTGGGCGCCCGGCAGAAGGACATCGCCGCCGTCCGCACCTGGTGCGCGGCGCACGGCAACGGCGCGAAGGCGAGCTGATGCGGGCTCGGCGGTGCGCGGTGGGGGCCGCGGCGGGACTGCTCACGGCCCTGCTCGCCGCCGGCTGCGGCCGGCACGACGGCGCCGCGACGCCGGCCCCGGCCACGTCACCGGCGGCGTCCGCGCCGACCGGGTCGGGTGGGTCGGCCGGGTCGGCCGGCGACTATGAGCGGATGCGGCAGAAGGTCGACGCGGCCGAGTCCGCGGCGGCGGCGGCCGACCGGGACGCGGCGAGCGACGACGACCGCTGACGCGTACGGGACGAGAACCGCTGAGGCGCGCGGCACGAGGGCCGCTGAGGCGGGTGCACGGGGACCGCTGAGGCGCGCGGCACGGGGCCGCTCGGGCGGGCCGGGCGGGACGAGCGGGGGAGCGGGGTTCGGCGCTCGACCGCCCGGCGTGCCGCCCGGCTCAGCGTTCGCCGCCCGGGACCCACAGCACGTCGCCCGTCTCCTTGTTGGCGCTGCGGGCCAGGATGAACAGGAGGTCGGAGAGGCGGTTGAGGTAGGTGGCGGTGAGCGGGTTCATCGTGTCGCCGTGCGTCTCCAGGGCCGCCCAGGTGGAGCGCTCCGCGCGGCGGACCACCGTGCACGCCTGGTGCAGCAGGGCCGCGCCGGGGGTGCCGCCGGGCAGGATGAAGGAGCGCAGCTTCTCCAGCCGCTCGTTGAAGTGGTCGCAGTCCGCCTCCAGCCGGTCGACGTAGAACTGCTCCACCCGCAGCGGCGGGAACTCCGGGTCCGCCACGACCGGCGTCGCCAGGTCCGCGCCCACGTCGAACAGGTCGTTCTGCACGCGGACGAGGACCTTGACGATCTCCGCGTCGAGCCCGCCGAGCGCGATCGCCGTGCCGATCACCGCGTTCGCCTCGTTGGCGTCGGCGTACGCCGAGATCCGCAGATCGGTCTTGGCGACCCGGCTCATGTCACCGAGGGCGGTCGTGCCCTTGTCCCCGGTCCTGGTGTAGATGCGCGTCAGGTTGACCATGCGACCAGCCTAGTTACCCGCGGCCCGGTCGGCAGACCGCTGTGCCCACCGTCACGGCGGGCGTCCGATCCCTCCTCACCCGACGACACGTCAGCCGGGACGGACGCGCTCGCGCCCCGGGACCGCCGGCGGCCGCGACGCACGCGAAACCTCCCGTGACGCGCCCGCACTTCCCGGCCGCGGCGCGGACCTGTTGAGCGGGAGGCCGCCCAACTACGCCGTCCGGGGCGTGCCGTGACCCCTGCCGGTGTGACGTCCGTCATCTGAGACGTGACGCGCGTTACTTACCGGTCACACAGCCCCGTACGAGCGCTAGTGTCCGCTCAGGAGTCGTACGAGAACAGCGTGTAAGCCGTCCCGCGGTCACCGCCGGTCGCTCGCGCCGTCGTCCACCCAGTCGTTCAACACGTGGAACACGTTCACCAGGGGAGTCGTCAGTGGCACGGAAGCTCGCCGTCATCGGAGCCGGCCTCATGGGGTCCGGCATCGCCCAGGTCTCCGCGCAGGCGGGCTGGGAGGTCGTTCTGCGGGACGTGACCGACGAGGCGCTCAGGCGTGGCACCGACGGCATCAAGGCCTCCTACGACAAGTTCGTCGCCAAGGGGAAGCTGGCCGCCGAGGACGCCGAGGCCGCCCTCGCCCGCATCACCACCACCACGGACCTGGACGCCGCCGCGGACGCGGACGTCGTGGTCGAGGCGGTGTTCGAGAAGCTGGAGGTCAAGCACGAGATCTTCCGCACCCTCGACAAGCTGGTGCGCGAGGACGCGGTGCTCGCCTCCAACACCTCCGCCATCCCGATCACCAAGATCGCGGCCGTGACGGAGCACCCGGAGCGCGTCGTCGGCGTGCACTTCTTCTCGCCGGTGCCGATGATGCGGCTGGTCGAGCTGGTCCGCGGCTACAAGACCAGCGACGAAGCCCTCGCCACCGCGCGGGAGTTCGCCGAGTCCGTCGGCAAGACCTGCATCGTCGTCAACCGCGACGTGGCCGGCTTCGTCACCACCCGCCTCATCTCCGCCCTGGTCGTCGAGGCGACCAAGCTGTACGAGTCGGGCGTGGCCACCGCCGAGGACATCGACCTGGCCTGCAAACTGGGCTTCGGCCACGCCATGGGCCCGCTCGCCACCGCGGACCTGACCGGCGTCGACATCCTGCTGCACGCCACCGGCAACATCTACACCGAGACCCAGGACGAGAAGTTCGCCCCGCCGGAGCTGATGCGCCGGATGGTGGACGCCGGTGACATCGGGCGCAAGAGCGGGCAGGGCTTCTACAAGCACTGAGACCGCGCCGGAGCCGCCCGGATCACCCTCCGGGGTGAATTCGGCAGCGGTTCGCCCTCGGGCGGCAACCGCACCGCCGCACACGCAGTCAGACCTTGCACAGCCCATCGTCCAACGGAGCACGCCACCGCATTCCCGGGGAGCGCATATGTACATCAGGGGCGACCACGCCCAGGTGGTCGTCGGGGGCCGCCTCGACGTCCGCAGCGCGGCGGACGCCCGTACGGTCCTGCACTCGGCCGTGGACGACGGCTTGGGCGACCTGGTCCTCGACCTCTCCGAGCTCGACTCCTGGGACGCCACCGGACTCGGTGTGATCATGGGTGTCCACCGGCGGGCCGGCCGCTGCGGCCGGCGACTGGTGCTGCGCGACGTGCCGCCGCAGATGCAGCGCCTGCTGGTGGCCACCCGGCTGCACCGCATCCTCGCCATCGAGGGCGGCATCGGCGTGGAGTCCCTGCCCCGCGTCTGAGACACCTTCCGTCTGAGACGCCCGCGTCCGGAACACCCCGCGTCCGAGACGCCCGCGAGCGCGCCGCGGCGCCTTGCGCGCGCCGTACGGGTGTGAACCCGGCGAGGCGGGACACCCGGGCGAACGGCACCCGGCCGTACGTCGCACAATCCTCCCGAGACCGTGACGTCTCGGACGGCGCGGTACCCCGGCCTGTCGTGGATACTGTGCCAAGGTTTAGGGTTCGGTCGCCCGCTGCTCAGCAACCCTCGAGCGGGCCCGGACCAGAAGCGACAGCGTGCAGCAAGGCCGGGAGGGCTCGAAGAGCACACCGCTTTTGGGGGCGTGGAACCGATGGAACCCATGGAACCCATGGACCCGCACATCCGGGAGCCCGAGGACATGGGCCATGACGGCGACGGCCACGCGCCCGGCCCGCGCCCGCCCAGGGAGTCCCGCGCCGCCGACTTCACCCCGCACGCGCCCGCCCTGGCCCGCACGGTCCGGGTCGTCGCGGGCGGCCTCCTGCTCACCGTCAACCCCGTCGACGGCAGCGAGATCGAGATCTGCCCGCCCGGCGAGCGCCCCGGCCGGCCGCGCCGCCGCACCGCCGACGAGCGCGCCGAGACCGAGCGCGCCGGCCGGCCGCCGGTCCCGTCCGGCCCCGCCCCCTGCGCCGAAGGGCTGGTGGACCGCCAGGACGAGCGCGAGCGGCTGGTACGGCTGCTCGCCCGCGGCCGCTCCGCGCGCCTGACCGGACCGGGCGGCTCCGGCCGCACCAGCCTCCTCGACCTCGTCGCCGAGGACTGCGCCGACCTCGCCCCCGACGGCGTGGTCCGCCTCTGCGGCCACCGCCGCACCGCCGGCGAGCTGCTGCACGACCTCTTCCGCGCCGTCCACAGCGCCCCCCTGCACCGCCCCGACCGCGCCGAACTCCTCGCCCACGTCCAGCAGATCGGCGCCGTCGTCGTCGTGGACGACATCGAGTTCGGCGGCGCGGCGCTCGACGAACTCCTCGACGCCACCCCCGAGTGCGCCTTCCTGGTCTCCGCCACCCCGGACGTGTCCGCCCCGTCCGCCGAGTCCGGCGTCGAGGAGGTCGTCCTCGGCGGTCTCGACCGGGCCGGCGGCGTCGAGGTCATCGAGCGCGGCGTCGGCCGGGTCCTCACCGAGGAGGAGACCCGGTGGGCCGGCGACCTCTGGTTCGAGTCCGAGGGCCTGCCGCTGCGCTTCGTCCAGGCCGGCGCCCTGCTGCGCCAGCGCGACCGGCTGCGGGCCGGCACCAGCGCCGTGGAGGAGTTCGGCGTCTTCGCCGAGACCGCGCCCGAGGACGCCGTCCTCGGCGACCCCACCGCCGACGAGGCGCCCCTGCCCTCGCTCGGCGACGCCGCCGCGCCCGCGCCGCTGCTCGCCTCCCGGCTCAGCGCCTCCGCGCGCGCCACCCTGCGCTTCGCCGTCGCACTCGGCGGCGAGGTGCCCCACCAGGCGCACCTGCCCGCCCTGGTCGGCGACACCCACGCCGACGCCGCCCTCGGTGAACTGGCGAGCTGCGGCCTGGTCTCCCCGGTCGGCGCCCGCTACCGGCTCGCCGCCGGGGTGCTCACCCAGCTGGAGGCCGCCGGCTACGGCGCCGACGCCGAGGAGCAGGCCCGCGCCGCGGCCCGGCACTACGCCTGGTGGTCCGGGCACCCCTCGGTCACCCCGGAGCGGGTGAGCGTCGAGGCGGACGCCGTGCTCGCCGCGCTGGCCGTGCTGGTGCCGGCCACCACGCCCCTGGGCGACGGCGAGGAGAGCCTCGCCCTGCGGCTCGCCCGCACAGCCGCGCCCGCGTTCGCCGCCGGTCTGCACTGGGGCGCCTGGGAGCGGGCGCTGCGGTTCGGCGCCGAGGCGTCCCGGCTGGCCGGAGACGTCGCCGAACAGGCGTATTTCCACCATGAGTTGGGCGTCCTGGCGCTCTGCGGCGACCGCCTCGACCGGGCCCGCGCGGAGCTGGAGACCTCCATCGGACTGCGCGGCGCGCTCTCCGACAAGCGCGGCACCGTCGCCGGCCGCCGCGCCCTGGCGCTGGTCGCCGACCGCTCCGGCACGGCGCCGGGGCCGCTCGCGCTGCCGGCGGGCTCCGGCCCGCCCGCGGACGAGGAGATCGCGGACGTGCGCGCCGGGGAACCGGCGCCGCCGCCCGGCGGGGTCCCCGCGCCCTTCCCCGTGCTCCGGTCGCCCGTCGGCGAGCCCTCGACGCTGGTCACCCACCGGCCCGCCCCGTCCGCGCCGTACACGCCGTACGCCCCCTCCTCCGCGCCGGGCGGCAAGGCCCGGCACCGGGTGGGCCTGAAGGGGCTGGCCCGGCGCAACCTGGTGGCGGCGGGCGCGGGCGCGCTGCTCGCGGCCGTCCTCGGCACGGTGGTGACGCTCGGCGCCACCTCCCACAACGACGCCAACGACCCCTCCGACAACGTGGGCGTCAACCCGTCCGCCGGTCAGGGCGCCGACGACGGCGGCGTGGGCGCGGACGCCCCGCAGGACGGCACGGGCGGCGGCAGCGGCGGCGGCGACACCGGCGTGGCCACCAGCCGCCCCACGGACCCGGGCCCCGACGGCGCCTACGGCACGGCGGACGACCCGGCCCGCCCGGCGGACGCGGACCGGCCCTCGGCAGGCCCGAGCGGGACGGCGGGAACGGGCGGCGCCAGCGGCGGCGACCAGGGCGGTGGCGAGGACGGCGGCACGGGCGGCGGCGGTGCGCCGACCACGTCCGGCGCCCCGACCCGGCCGGGGTCCTCGCACCCCTCGTCCCCCTCGCCGAGCTCGTCGCCGACAGGCGGTGGCGCCTCGACCAGCCCGTCGCAGCCACCGTCCGACTCCGGCAGCCCGTCCACCCCGCAGACACCGCCGGACACCTCCGAGGAGCCGCCCGGCACCACGAACTCGGCGAGCCGGCCGGCCACCTCCGGCGCGCCCGCCGCCTCCGGCGTGCCGACCGCCTCCGACAGCTCCGAGAGCGCACCGGCCGGCGGCGCGCAGTCCCCGGGCCGCTCGGGCGACCCGGTGATCTGAGCGCCCGCGCGCACGGGGAGCCCCACGGCCCACGACAGAGGGGCCGGGCCCGCCTCGGGCGGATCCGGCCCCTCTGTCGTGGCGCCGTCGCTCAGAACAGCCGCAGCTTGTCGTCCTCGATGCCGCGCAGGGCGTCGTAGTCCAGGAGCTGGCAGCCGATGCCGCGGTCGGTGGCGAGGACGCGGGCCTGCGGCTTGATCTCCTGCGCGGCGAAGATCCCGCGCACCGGAGCGAGGTGCGGATCGCGGTTCAGCAGCTCCAGATAGCGGGTGAGCTGCTCCACCCCGTCGATCTCGCCGCGCCGCTTGATCTCGACGGCGACGGTCTGCCCCGAGCCGTCCCGGCACAGGATGTCCACCGGACCGATGGCGGTCATGTACTCGCGCCGGATGAGCGTGTAGCCCTCGCCGAGCGTGTCGATGCGGTCGGCGAGCAGCTCCTGGAGGTGCGCCTCCACGCCGTCCTTGATCAGCCCCGGGTCCACGCCGAGTTCGTGCGAGGAGTCGTGCAGGATCTCCTCCATCGTGATGATGAGCTTCTCGCCCGCCTTGTTGACGACCGTCCACACGCCTTCCTCGTCGCCCGCCCCCTCCTTGAGGCTGCACGGCGGCGACATCCAGTTCAAAGGCTTGTAGGCACGGTCGTCCGCGTGGATCGAGACGCTGCCGTCCGCCTTGACCAGGATCAGACGGGGTGCCGAGGGAAGGTGGGCGGTGAGCCGGCCGGCGTAGTCGACGGAGCACCGGGCGATGACGAGACGCATGGTCGGCAACGCTACTCGACGCACCGGGCCGGGCGCGATTCGCCCGCCGGGGCTCCGACTCCGGCGCGTGGGCGGCCCGCGCGCACCGCCCCATTTTTCCCACGATCACCCGTGTTCACTTGTGGCCGATTGTGTGCCCAACCCGTCCTGCCGGTAAGTGCATTCGCCTGGTGGGTGACCGTTCAGTTGCCTAACGTAGGGAACGGGAGGTCGCGATGTGTGTACGCACCGTGTTCGGTATCACGAACTCCCTCATCTGTCCGGCAACCCCCGCAGTCCGGGGGTGCGAGAGGAGAACCCATGTCGCTCGACGTCTCACCGGCCCTACTCGAACAGGCCGAGCGAGGCGAGGTCGACGAAGCCGACTTCGTCGACTGCGTCCGGACCTCCCTGCCCTACGCGTGGGAGATGATCAGCTCCCTGGTGGCCCAGCTGAAGGTGGACGGCGGAGAGTTCGCCGACAACCAGACGCCCCCGCCGGACGAGCAGGCGCGCGGCCAGCTGCTGCGCGCGCTCGCGAGCGATGCGATTCGCGGCGCGCTCCAGCGGCACTTCGGTGTGCGGCTGGCCTTCCAGAACTGCCACCGGGTGGCGGTCTTCCCGCTCGACTCCTCGGTCGACGAACGGCTCGCCCGGTTCACGTCGGTGCGCGGCCAGTTGCTGAACCAGTCCCCGGAGCTGCGGGACTGCTGACGCGTGGGGCCTGACGCCCGGGGCACGCCGGACCCTCCGGGGTGCGCACCGGACGCGGGGCCCGGACGTCCGCACACCGCTCGGTCCGCGGGAGGCGCGGTCAGGACCGAGCGGCCGGCGCGGGCGCTGTCCGTCGTCACCGCGACGGCTCGGTCAGCCGAGGTGGGGGAGTACCTCGGCGCCGAGCCGCCGTACGTTCTCCTCGGTCGCGGCCAGGTCGCCCGAGCCCTCGACGAGCAGTGCGAAACGAGTGATGCCGGTCCGCTCGGAGGTCGCCGCCAGCCGGTCGGCGCACAGCCGCGGGTCGCCCACCGGGTGCAGCCCGCACAGCAGTTCCGTGTACGCCAGCGGATCGCGCATCCGGCGGGCCCGGTCGTCCACCGTGACGTGGGCGTCCAGGCCCTGCTTGAACCAGCCCGGCATCGCCTTCAGCAGCGCCTCGGCGGCGTCCGCGCGCCGGTCGGCGATCTGGCAGACGCCGGCCGAGACGTGCGCGGCGTCCCGGACCTCCTCGCCGGGCCGGCCGGCCGCCCGGGCGCAGCGCCGCCACAGGGCGACCATCTCGGCCTTCTCCTCGTCGCCGACGTGCATCCCGAGCAGCATCGGCAGTCCGCGCTCGGCGGCCAGCCGCACACTCGCCGGCGAGGTGCAGGCGACGACGACCTCGGGCCCCGCCGTCTCGGTCAGCGCCTCCGAGGGGCGCGGCACGACGGGCACCTCGCGGAAGGCGAATCGTTCCCCCGAGGCGGACACGGACGGCTCGCGCAGCCAGCGCATCAGCAGATCGAGTGACTCAGGGAACCCGTGTTCGTACGCGGAGAGGCCGGTGCCGAACACCTCCAGGTCGACCCACGGCCCGCCGCGGCCCACGCCCAGCGAGAACCGGCCACCGCTCGTCACGTGCAGCAGCGCGGCCTGCTCGCCGAGCGCCACCGGGTGCACGGTGGGCAGCACGCTGACCGCGGTGCCGACCCGGAGCCGGCGGGTGCGGCCCAGCAGCAGCGCGGCCAGGGTGACGGCCGACGGGCACGTTCCGTACGGTACGAAGTGGTGCTCGGCCAGCCAGACCGCGTCCAGGCCCGCCTCCTCGGCGACCTCGGCCGTACGGACCGCGCGGTGCAGCGCCTCCCCTTGTCCCTGTCCCGGGAACTGGGCGGCCAACACGAAACTTCCTACGCGCATCGCTGTTTCCTGCTTCCTCGGCTCCGACGCGGAGCTCCCCCGCCCGGCATAACCGTCCGACACGTGCCGAGGACACGGTCTGGAAGAAGGATTTCCGGATTGTCGGTCGAATACGGTGTCCGGCAGGGGGACTTGTGGGGGTTGGGCCGGAATACGGTTCCGCACGCGTACCCCGGTCGGCGGCGCGTAGTCTGGACGGAGCCCCGTTCCCAGCACGTTCCGTGAGGTGTCCCGTGTCCCCGCGTCGCAACCGCCCCAAGGGCCCCGGCTCCGCCGGCCGGAGCGCCGAGGACGACGCCGCGAGCCGGTACGGGGGCTGGCAGGCCACGGAGAGCTGGCGGGGCGAGGAGTGGAGCGTGCGCCATGTCGCGGGGGCGAGCGCGGCGGGCAAGACGTACCGCTGCCCGGGGTGCGACCAGGTGATCGCCTCGGGCGTCCCGCACGTGGTGGCCTGGCCCGAGCACGCCGGGGTGGACGACCGCCGGCACTGGCACAAGGCCTGCTGGAACGCCAAGGACCGCCGCACCACGCGGGTGCAGCGGTCCCGTAACGCGCCCAGGTTCTGAACCCCGGCTCCCGGAGCCCGGGTTCCGGGAGAACTCCTACACGTCCCGCTTCTCCAGCAGCAGCCAGGAGCCGGCGAAGGCGACCACCACGGCGCCGATCATGATCCACAGCGGGTCCCAGCCGGACGGCCCCGAGTCGCTCAGCGAGCTGGAGTAGAACACGCCCAGCTGGTTCGGGATCGAGTACTCGAACAGCGCCGTGCGCACCTTCTCCAGCGAGCTCGTCGCCATGAACAGCGCGATCACCAGCGGGGCCAGGACGGCGCCGATCATCACGGTGATGCCGCCCGCCGAGTGCCGCAGCACCGAGCCGATCAGCAGCGAGAACAGCCCGAGCAGGGCGATGTAGAGGCTGACGCCGACCGTGGCCTTGAACCACTCGCCGCCGGTCGGCTGCCGCGCGCTGCTCCCCTCCAGCATGGCCGTCTGCAACACGGCCACCAGCACGGTGGACACCAGGGTGACCGTGAAGGAGACGAGGAAGAAGATCAGCGCCTTCGCCACCAGGAACCGCCCGCGCGCCGGGCACGCCGTCGCCGTGGTGCGGATCAGACCCGTGCCGTACTCCGAGGCGGTGGTCAGCACCCCGAGCGTGATGACGGCGATGCTGCCCAGGAGCACCCCGAAGAAGCCCAGCGCCAGCGGGTCGTCGTCGCCGGAGAGATCGGAGCCGGAGTTGGCGACGATCGCACCGGTCAGCAGTCCGATCCCGACCACGAGCAGGACGAACACCCCGAGCGTCCACATCGTGGAGCGCACCGATCTGATCTTCGTCCACTCCGAGGCCAGGGCGTGCCCC
Source organism: Streptomyces seoulensis (assembly GCA_013364255.1). Taxonomy (GTDB): domain Bacteria; phylum Actinomycetota; class Actinomycetes; order Streptomycetales; family Streptomycetaceae; genus Streptomyces; species Streptomyces similanensis. The sequence continues at coordinate 6,385,300 of CP054936.1, forward strand.
AGATGCGTGCGGACCACCGGGATCGGCGAGGTGTAACCGGCGTACGGGGCGGCGGCCCCCGCCTCCCGGGCGGGCGGCGCGGCCTGCGGCAGCGGAGTCTGCGGCGTGCTCATCGGGCGTCCTCGGACTTGGTCGGGGCGGAATTCTCGGGCGCGGCGGGCGCGGCGGGCGCGGCGGGCGCGGCGGACGGCTGCGCGGGCGCCGGCGGGACGGGCTGCGCGTACGGGTTCACCGCGCCCGGAGCGCCGTACGGCTGCGGCGCTCCGCCGTAGGGGGCCTGGCCCGGGGCCGGCGGCTGCGGCGGCGCGAACGGCTGTCCGCCCTGCTGGGGCGGCGGCGGGGCGTACCAGCCTGGCTGCCCCTGGCCCGGAACCTGCACCGGGGGCTGCGCGCCCGGCGGCAGCGGCTGCATCAGCCCGGCCTTCTGGTCGATGGTCGAGCGGTAGTCGACCGCGCCCTGCGTCATCCGCATGTACGCCTCCTCCAGCGAGGCCCGGTGCGGCGAAAGCTCCCACAGCCGTACGTCGGCCTCGTGCGCCAGGTCGCTGATGCGCGGCAGCGGCAGGCCGGTCACGCGCAGCGCGCCGTCCGGCTCGGGCAGCACGTGCCCGCCGGCCTCGGTCAGCGCCGAGGTCAGCTTCTCCCGCTGCTGCGGCTCGGTGCCGGGGGTGCGGACCCGGGCGAAGTCGGCGGAGTTCGCGGAGATGAAGTCCGTCACGCTCATGTCGGCGAGCAGCTGCCCGCGCCCGATGACGATCAGATGGTCCGCGGTCAGCGCCATCTCGCTCATCAGGTGACTGGAGACGAACACGGTCCGGCCCTCGGCGGCCAATGCCTTCATCAGATTGCGCACCCAGAGGATGCCCTCGGGGTCGAGGCCGTTGACCGGCTCGTCGAACAGCAGCACCTGCGGATCGCCGAGCAGCGCCGCCGCGATGCCGAGCCGCTGGCCCATGCCGAGCGAGAAGCCCTTCGAACGCCGCTTGGCCACCTCCTGGAGGCCGACCACGCCCAGCACCTCGTCCACCCGGCGGGCCGGGATGCCGGACAGCTGGGCCAGCGAGAGCAGGTGGTTGCGGGCGCTGCGGCCGCCGTGCACCGCCTTGGCGTCCAGCAGCGCGCCCACCTGGCGCGGGGCGTTCGGCAGCTTGCCGTACGGGTGGCCCCCGATGGTCACGGTGCCCGCGCTGGGGTTGTCCAGACCGAGGATCATCCGCATGGTCGTCGACTTGCCGGAACCGTTCGGCCCGAGGAATCCGGTCACGGCGCCCGGCCGTACCTGGAAGGAAAGGTTGTACACGGCGGTCTTGTCGCCGTAGCGCTTGGTCAGGCCGACTGCCTCGATCATGCTCCGGTCCCATCGGAAGGTACCCGTCCCAGGTCCGGGACAGCGGGGCGCACGCCCCCGTAAGGGTTAGGAGGATATCCACCGGCTGACGGTTCCGGCCAAAAGAAAGTAAAAACAGCCGGGCTCTCAGGCGTCCCGCCGGCGCAGCAGCGCGTAGCCGCCGGCCAGGGCCGCGATCACCCACAGCACCATGATCCCGAGGCCGCCCCACGGCCCGTAGGGGGTGTCGTCGCCGACCCGGGGGAGGACCCGCATGATCCGGCTGCCCGCCTGGTCGGGCAGGTACTGGCCGACCTTCCGGGTGGCCGAGACGTTCGCCAGGATGTTGGAGACCAGGAAGAAGAACGGCATCAGGACGCCCAGCGACAGCATCGGCGAGCGCAGCATCACCGCCACGCCCATGGAGAACACCGCGATCAGGGTCATGTAGAGGCCGCCGCCGACGACCGCGCGCAGCACCCCCGGCGCGTCCAGCGTGGTCCGCAGCTGCGGGCCGAGCATCGCCTGACCGAGGAAGAACGCGGCGAAGCCGGTCGCCATGCCGACGACCAGCGCCAGGCCGGTGGCGACGGCCACCTTGCTCGCCAGGAACGCGCCGCGCCGCGGGACCGCCGCCAGCGAGGTGCGGATCATGCCGGTGCTGTACTCGTTGGACACCACCAGCACCCCGAACACGATCATCGCCAGCTGGCCGAGCGTCATGCCGGCGAAGCTGACGAAGGTCGGATCGAAGGAGAGCCGCTCGCGCGGGCCCATGGAGCCGAACTCGTTCTTGGACAGGGCCGAGATCAGCATGCCGAGGGCGATCGTGACGACCGCCGCCAGGGACAGCGTCCACACCGTGGACGCCACCGACCGGATCTTGGTCCACTCGGACCGGACGACCTGGGTCGCCGCCATGGCTCAGCCCTCCGTCGGCGTAGTCGTCGGCGCGGTCGCCGGTGTGGTCGGGGTCGTCAGTGGGGCCGGCGTGGCCGGTGTCGTCGTCGGGGCCGCCTTCGGCGCGGGCGGTCCCGCCGCCGTCCGCGCGATCCGGTGCGCGCCCCACGACTGCCCGGCCGGCTCCGGCCGCGCGTGGTACTCCACCGACTGGGCCGTCAGCCGCATGAACGCGTCCTCCAGCGAGGACTGCCGCACGCTCAGCTCGTGCAGCACGACCTGGTGCCGGGCGGCCAGCTCGCCGATCCGCTCCGGCCTGCCGCCGTCCACCTCCAGCAGCCCGTCGCCCGCCTCCACCACCGCGATCCCGGCCGTGTGCAGCGCGTCGAGCAGCCGCTCCCGGTCGGGGGTGCGGATCCGCACCCAGGAGCGGGAGTTGCGCTCGATGAAGTCGGCCATCGTGGTGTCGGCGAGCAGCCGGCCCTGGCCGATGACGACGAGGTGGTCCGCGGTCAGCGCCATCTCGCTCATCAGATGCGAGGAGACGAACACGGTGCGGCCCTGCGCGGCCAGCGACTTCATCAGACCGCGGATCCAGTGGATGCCCTCCGGGTCGAGGCCGTTGACCGGCTCGTCGAACATCAGGATCCGCGGGTCGCCGAGCAGCGCGCCCGCGATGCCGAGCCGCTGGCTCATGCCCAGCGAGAACCCCTTCGCCTTCTTCCGGGCGACCGCCGTCAGCCCGACCGTCTCCAGCACCTCGCCCACCCGGCGGGCCGGGATGCCGTTGCTCTGGGCCAGGCACAGCAGGTGGTTGCGGGCGCTGCGGCCGCCGTGCACCGCCTTGGCGTCCAGCAGCGCGCCGATGTACGTCAGCGGGTCGGCCAGCTCGTGGTAGTGCCGCCCGTCGATCCGGACGTCACCGCCGGTGGGGTGGTCGAGACCGAGGATCATCCGCATGGTCGTGGACTTCCCGGCGCCGTTGGGCCCGAGGAACCCGGTGACGGTCCCCGGCCGCACGGTGAAGGTGAGACCGTCGACCGCCAGCTTCTCCCCGTACCGCTTGCTCAGCCCCGCAATCTCGATCATGCGGCCACGCTAGATCCGCCCGGCACACCCCGCCACCGGAGCCGCCGCCCGCCGGAGCCGCCGCCTACCGCCGGAGCCGTCACCCGTCACCAAGGCCGCGTCGTCCGGCGCCGGGCCGGCCTTCCGCCCCCGGACGCGCACGAAGCCCTCCGCTGCCCGAGGGCGGCGGAGGGCTTCGCGACGTCGGTCCCGTTCGCAGGGGCTACCGGGTCTGCTGGGCCGGCACGCTGCGGGAGACCGGCTCGTCCTCGGCCGGGGAACCCGCGGCGGCCACCGCGGCACCGGTGAGGGTGGCCAGCATCTCGCGCACGTTGGTCAGCTGCGCGTTGATCGAGTCGCGGCGGTTGGTCAGCGCCGCCAGCTCACGCTCGGACTCCGAACGGATGCGGTCCGCCTTGGCGTTGGCGTCGGCCACGATGTCCTCGGCCTGACGCTGCGCGGTCTCCACCGTCTGCCGGGCCCGGCGCTCCGCGTCGGTGCGCAGCTTCTCCGCCTCAAGACGCAGCTGCTCGGCGCGGTGCTCGATCTCCGCCAGCCGCTTCTCCGCCTTGGCCTGACGCGACGCCAGGTCGCGCTCGGACTGCTCGCGCCGCTTGGCGAGGTTGGTCTCGAAGTCGGCGGCGGCCTGCGCGGCCTTGGCGCGGGTCTCCTCGAAGAGGGCGTCCGCCTCCTCCCGCTTGGACTGCGCGTCCTTCTGCGCCTCGGACCGCAGCTGCGTGGCGTCGGCCTTGGCCTTCTCGACGATCCGGACGCCCTCGTCCTCGGCCTTGGACTTGCGCTCCGCGGCGAAGGACTCGGCGTCGTTGCGCACCTGCTGGGCCGCCGACTCGGCGAGTTCGCGGTGCTGCTCGGCCGCGCGCCGGGCCTCCTCACGCAGATCCTTCGCCTCCTCCTCGGCGAGCCGGAGGATCTTCTCGACCCGCGCGCCGAGACCCGCGTACGACGGTTCGGCGTCGGTGATCTGCGCCTGCGCGTTCTGCGTCTCGAGGTGCAGCTCCTCGATGCGCTTCTCCAGGGCGGTGATGCGGGAGAGAGCACTGTCACGGTCGGAGACGAGCTTGGAGATACGGTCGTCCACCTGAGCGCGGTCGTACCCACGCCGCACAAGCTCGAAGCCGTAGGGGGAAGTGTCGCTCATGGGGTTCCTGTCGAATGAGACCGGTGAGGTGATAGGTCGAATCCTAGGGGCCGAAGCGGTGTGTCATCGAGCGGATACGTGTTTGATCTGGAGAATGACACCTCTTTTGGGTGGCTGACCGCCGCGAGGCTTGCCAACACCCCTAGCCGAACCCCCGGAGACTCCCCCGTCAAGTCCCCGAATTCACCTCAAAGACTACCCTTCTGACGATTTGCCACCCGAGCGGGGTGCGCCCACCGTCGCCCCGGCCCGCACCCCGGAGTCCTTGGCCGGCGCGGGCGCCTCGAAGGACTCCAGCGCCTCCAGCACGTCCTGGACCCGGGAGATCTCGGCGTTGATGTCCTCGCGCCGGCGCACCAGGACCTCCAGCTCGCGCTTGCCCTCCTCCACCGTGCGCCGGGCCTCGTGGACCGCCTCGGCCTTCAGCTCCTCGGCCTCCTTGACCAGCTTGGCCTTCTTCTGCTCGGCCTCCTTCAGCAGGCCCTCGGCCTTCTTCACCGCGGCGATGCGCACCTTGCCCGCCTCGGAGTTGGCGTCCGAGACGATCTCCTTGGCCTTGGCCTGCGCCTTGGCGAGCTGCTCCTCGGCGGCCTTGATCAGCGCGTCGCACCGGTCGCCCGCCGACTTCATCGTCTCGGCGGACTCGCGCCGGGCCCGCTCGTGCAGCTCCTCGATCTCGCTGGTCAGCCGCTCGCGCAGCTCCTCGGCGCGCTCCCGGATCTGGGTGGCGTCCCGGCGGGCGCCGACGAGCAGCTCGTCCGCGTCCGTACGGGCCTTCTCCACCGCCGTGTTGCCCCGCACGGTCGCCTCGGCGAGGATCCGATCGGCCTCCTGGCGGGCGGCGCCCACCATCGTGTCGGCCTGCGACTCCGCGTCCGCCTTGGTCTTGACCGCGCTCGTCTGCGCCTCGGTCAGCAGCTTGTCGGCCTCGGCGGCGGTCTCCGTGATCAGCGTGTCGACCTGCTCGGCCGCCTCCGAACGCCGCTTGTTGGCCTCCTTGCGGGCCTCGTCCAGGGTCCGCTCGGCCTCCTCGCGGGCGGCCGTCAGCGTGCGCTCGGCCTCCGCCTCCGCGTCGGCCTTCAGCCGCTCGGCGTCGGTACGGATCCGCTCGGCACGGCTCTGCGCGGCGCCGACCGTCTCGGCCGCCTCCGCCCGCAACCGCTCCGCGTCCCCGCTCGCGTCCGAGATCAGCTTCTCCGCCCGGTCGACGGACTCCGCCCGCACCCGCTCGGCCTCGGCCAGCGACCCGGTGCGCACCCGCTCGGCCTCCGCGGCCGTCTCGGTGCGCAGCAGGTCCGTCTCGGCGGCCGTCTCGGTGCGCAGCCGGTCGGCCTCGGCGATCGTCTCGGTGCGCAGCCGGTCCGCCTCCGCAACCGTCTCCGTCTGCAGCCGCTCCGCCTCCGAACGGGCCTCGGAGATCAGCGCGTCCGCCTGCGTCGCCGCGTCCGAACGGATCCGGTTGGCGTCCTCGCGGGCCTCGGCCCGGGTGCGCGTGGCGTCCTGGTCTGCCTGCGCGATCGTGTCCGAGGCCTCGGTGCGCACCCGCTGGGCGTGCTCGGCGACATCGGTGCGGACCCGGTCGGCCTCCGCGATCGCCTCGGACACCGTGCGCTCGGCGAGCGCCTTGGCCGCCTCGGTCTCCTCCTGCGCCTCCCGGCGCAGCCGGGCCGCGTCCTCGCCGGCCCGCTCCCGCTCCGCGTAGGCGTCGGTGCGGACCCGGTCCGCCTCCTCCTCGGCCTCCCGCCGGGTACGGTCCGCCGCGTGCTCGGCGGCCGAGCGCAGCCCGGCGATCTCCTCCTGCGCCTGCTCGTGCAGCCCGGCGACCGACTCCCGTACCTGCTGGGCGTGCTGCTCGGCGGCCGACACCAGCTCGGTGGCGCGCCGGTCGGCCTCCTCCACCAGCCGGACCGCCTCGGCCTGCGCCTCCTCCACGCGCTTGCGCGCCGAGGCCAGCAGTTCCTCGCTCTGCTCGCGGGCCCGCTCGCGCTCCTGGCCGGCGTCGGCACGCGCCGCGCCGAGCAGCTCCTCGGCCTCGCGGCGGCGCCGGGCGGCCTCCTCCTGCGCGGCGGCCAGCGTCTCGGACGCCTCCGCGCCCAGCCGCTCCGCCGCGGCCTGCGACTCCGCGCGGACCCGGTCGGCGGTCTCCTGCGCCTCGGTGCGCAGCCGCTCCGCCTCGGCCGCGGCCTCCGACCGCAGCCGCACCGCCAGCGCCTCGCCCTCGGCACGGGAGGCGGACGCGTCGGCGGCGGCCTCGTCGCGCAGCCGGACGGCCTCCGTCTCCGCCTGCTGCTGGAGCGTACGGACCCGCTCGGCGGCCTCGGTGCGCAGCCGCTCGATCTCCTCGCCGGCCTCACGGCGGATCCGCTCGGCCTCGGCCCGGGCGTCGGTCAGCGCCTCCTCGGCGGCGGCCAGACGCTGCTCGGCCTCGCCGTGCAGCCGGGTCAGTTCCTCGGTGGCCTCGCCCTGGCGGGCCGCGATCGCCCGCTCGGTCTCCTCGCGCAGCTCGCGCGCGGCCCGCTCGGCCTCGGTGCGGACCGTCTCCGCCTGCTCGTCGGCCTCCGCGCGGTGCCGCTCGGCCTCCTTGCGGGTGCGCTCCAGGGTCTCCTCGGCCTGCCGGCGCAGCACGGTGGCCCGCTCGATGGCCTCGGTGCGGACCTTCTCGCTGTCCGCCGTGGCGGTCTTGCGCAGCTCGTCGGCGTCCGCCTTGGCCTTGGCCAGCAGCTCCTCGGCGGACTTGGCCGCCTCCTCGATCTGCGCGACGGCCTCGCGCCGGGCCTCGGCGCGGATCCGCTCGCCCTCGGCGACCGCCTCGGAGCGCAGCTGCTCGGCCTCGCCGCGCAGCCGCCGCGCCTCCTCCTGGAGCTCGACCGTCTTGGCCCGGTACTCCTTGGTGTCGTCCTTGGCGGCGCCCTTGAGCTGCTCGGCGATGTCGTGCGCCTCGGCGCGCAGCCGGTCCGCCTCCGCCTCCGCCTCGGTGCGGATCCGCTCGGCCTGCTCGGCGGCGTCCTTGGTGGTCCTGCGGGCGTCCTCGGCCGCCTTGTTCAGCACGTCCTCGGCGGTCTTGGCCGCCTTGGACAGCTGGGTGGCGGTCTCCTCGGCGGTGGCGCTGCGGGCCTTCTCGGCGGCCTCCGCGACGATCTTCTCCGCCTCGGCCCGGGCGTCGGCGACCAGCTGCTCGGCCTCGGAGCGGGTGTTCTCCGCGTCCTTCGTGGCCTCCTCGACCAGCCGGGCGACCTGCTCCCTGGCGGTGCGCGTGCGCTGTTCGTTGGCCGACTCGGCGCTCGACAGCGCCTTGGCGGCGGCCTCCTTCGCCTCGGTGACCAGCTTCTCCGACTCGGTCTGCGCCTTGCGCAGCGCCTCCTCGGCCTCGGCCATCCGCTGCTCGGCCGACCGGCTCAGCTCGGCGGCCTGGCGGCGGGCGGCGTCCGACTCGCTCGCCGTGCTGCTGCGCAGCTGCTCGGCGTGGTCGGTGGCCTCCTGGGCCTGGGTGGAGGCGGCGGTCAGCAGCCGCTCGGCGTCCGCGCGGGCGCGGCGCAGGAGCTGCTCGGCCTCCGTACGGGCCGACTCGGCCTCGCTCTGCAGCCGCTGCCGGGCCTCGGCGGTCAGCCGCTCGGCCTCCGCGCGCGCCGCGGCCATCGCCTGCTCGGCCTCCGCGCGGGACTCGTCGAGCAGCCGGCGGGCCTGCTGCTCGGTGCGGGCGCGCAGTTGCTCCGCCCACGCCACGTTCTCGTTGACGTGCGACTCGACGGTCTGCCGGCGCTCGGCCAGCTCCTGGTCGAGCTGCTGGCGGCGGGTCACCGCCTCCTGGTGCAGCTCGGCCTGGAGCCGCGCGGCCTGCTCGGCGTGCTCCTGGAGGATGCGCTGCGTCTGCGACCGGGCCTGGCTCAGCTCCCGCTCGGCGTCCGCGCGGATCTGCTCGGCCTGCACCTGCGCCTGGCGCAGCAGCTGCTCGGCCTGGTAGCCGATGTCCGCGCTGTCGTAGGCGGGCCGGGTCATGATGGTCCGGCGCGCCTCGTGCAGCTTGGCGCGCAGCACCTCTACCTGGTAGCCGAGATCCTCGGCGTGCTGGATCGCCTTCTCCCGCTCGGTCTTCAGCCGATCCATCTCGGCCTCGAACCGAGAGAGGTGGTCGACGTCAGCCGCCGGCTCTCGCTCCTGGCGTTCGTAGCCCCGCACTGCGCGGTCCCATCCGTCCCCTGGTCGCAAGCCTGTCCAACGAGCTCCGTCCATCCGCCGGACGGGGCCCCCGGGGAATGGTGTCAGACCGACGGCGGAGCATGGGCTGCCGCCCGTCGCCCGTCCCCCGAAACGCGGACCCCGGAAAGCGGCCGCCCCCGCTTTTCAGGTGCGACCGCCCCCAACCCTACCGGCCCTTATGTACGAGGGTCAGTGCTCGGCCGACTCAACAGCCGCCGAAGTGACCAGTTCTGTCAGGACACCGTGGCAATCCTTGGGGTGCAGGAAGGTGATCCGGGACCCCATGGAGCCGACACGCGGCTCCTCGTACAGAACGCGTACGCCCTTCGAGCGGATGTCCGCGGCGTCCGCGTCCACGTCCGCCGTGCCGAAGGCGATGTGGTGGACGCCCTCCCCGTTCTTCGCCAGCCACTTCCCGACGGCGGAGTCCTCGCGGGTCGGCTCCAGCAGTTGCAGATAGGAAGCGCCGCCGTCGGACGTCTCGTTGATCTTGAGCATGGCCTCCCGGACGCCCTGCTCCTCGTTGACCTCGGTGTGGAACACCTCGAAGCCGTAGGTGGCCCGGTAGAACTCGACGGTGGCGTCGAGGTCGTGGCAGGCGATCCCGATGTGGTCGATTCGCGTCAGCATGGTTTCAGTGCAGCGCCAAGGCGGTGGTTACGCAACGTGCGCGCGATCACACCGAAAGGCCGATGACGGGCGAAGTACCGCTCAGTACATTCGAAGTAAACCCTCGTTCACTCCTCGGCTGTGCAGGCCGGTAAGGGGATCGCAGCTCATGTCTTCTGGAACTCCCGGTACGACCAGCTCGGTGATCGTCGCGGGCGCGCGCACGCCCATGGGCCGGCTGCTCGGCTCGCTGAAGTCCTTCTCCGGAGCCGACCTCGGCGGCTTCGCGATCAAGGCCGCCCTCGACCGCGCCGGGATCGGCGGCGACCAGGTGCAGTACGTGATCATGGGCCAGGTGCTCCAGGCCGGCGCGGGCCAGATCCCGGCCCGCCAGGCCGCCGTCAAGGCCGGCATCCCGATGAACGTGCCGGCGCTGACCGTCAACAAGGTGTGTTTGTCCGGCCTGGACGCCATCGCGCTGGCCGACCAGCTGATCCGCGCCGGCGAGTTCGACATCGTCGTCGCCGGCGGCCAGGAGTCCATGACCAACGCCCCCCACCTGCTGCCCAAGTCCCGCGAGGGCTTCAAGTACGGCGCCGTCGAGATGCTCGACTCGATGGCCCACGACGGCCTGACCGACTCCTTCGAGGGCGTCGCCATGGGCGAGTCCACCGAGAAGCACAACACCCGCCTGGGCATCGGCCGCGCCGAGCAGGACGAGATCGCCGCCCTGTCCCACCAGCGCGCCGCCGCCGCGCAGAAGAACGGCCTGTTCGAGGCCGAGATCACCCCGGTGGAGATCCCGCAGCGCAAGGGCGACCCGGTCCTGTTCAGCAAGGACGAGGGCATCCGCGGCGACACCACGGCGGAGTCGCTGGGCAAGCTGCGCCCGGCGTTCGCCAAGGACGGCACGATCACCGCCGGCTCCGCCTCGCAGATCTCCGACGGCGCGGCGGCCGTGGTCGTGATGAGCAAGGCCAAGGCCGAGGAGCTGGGCCTGGACTGGATCGCCGAGATCGGCGCCCACGGCAACGTGGCCGGCCCGGACAACTCCCTCCAGTCGCAGCCCTCCAACGCGATCGCGCACGCCCTGAAGAAGGAGGGCCTGGAGGTCTCCGACCTCGACCTGGTCGAGATCAACGAGGCGTTCGCCGCCGTCGCCGTGCAGTCAATGAAGGACCTCGGCGTATCCACGGAAAAGGTGAACGTGAACGGCGGCGCCATTGCCCTGGGTCACCCGATCGGGATGTCCGGCGCCCGTCTCGTGCTGCACCTGGCGCTGGAGCTGAAGCGGCGCGGCGGCGGTGTGGGCGCGGCGGCGCTGTGCGGCGGCGGCGGCCAGGGCGACGCCCTGATCGTCCGCGTGCCGAAGGCGTAAGCACGGTCCGCGTGCCGAAGGCGTCGGCACGGTCCGCGTGCCGAAGGCGTCGGCGCGGGCCCACCCCCTCGAACGGCCCGGTCCGCACCGCCGACCCGCGCGGACCGGGCGAGCCGATCACGTGAACGGAGCTGTGATGCAGGACGTCTCCTCTCTGGTGGCCCAGGCCAGGGAAGGCCGGCCCCGGGCCGTGGCCCGGCTGATCTCCCTGGTGGAGGGGGCGTCCCCGCAGCTGAGGGAGATCATGGCGGCCCTCGCCCCGCTGACCGGCAACGCCTACGTCGTCGGTCTCACCGGCTCCCCGGGCGTCGGCAAGTCGACGTCCACCTCGGCGCTGGTGACGGCGTACCGCAAGCAGGGCAGGCGGGTCGGGGTGCTCGCCGTCGACCCGTCCTCGCCGTTCTCCGGCGGCGCTCTGCTCGGCGACCGGGTGCGCATGTCGGACCACGCCTCCGACCCGGGCGTCTACATCCGCTCGATGGCCACCCGCGGCCATCTGGGCGGCCTCGCCTGGGCCGCTCCGCAGGCGATCCGGGTGCTGGACGCGGCGGGCTGCGACGTGGTCCTGGTCGAGACGGTGGGCGTGGGCCAGTCGGAGGTGGAGATCGCCTCCCAGGCGGACACCAGCGTGGTCCTGCTGGCGCCCGGGATGGGCGACGGCATCCAGGCGGCCAAGGCCGGCATCCTGGAGATCGGCGACGTCTACGTGGTCAACAAGGCCGACCGGGACGGCGCGGACGCCACCGCCCGCGAGCTGAACCACATGCTGGGTCTCGGCGAGGCCCGCGGCCCGGGCGACTGGCGCCCGCCCATCGTGAAGACGGTGGCGGCGCGCGCGGAGGGCGTCGACGAGGTCGTGGAGGCGCTGGAGAAGCACCGGGCGTGGATGGAGGAACGGGGCGTGCTCGCCGAGCGGCGCCGCGCCCGCGCGGCCCGCGAGGTGGAGACGATCGCCGTCACCGCCCTGCGCGAGCGCATCGGCGACCTGCACGGCGACCGCCGTCTCAGCGCCCTGGCCGAGCGCATCGTCGCCGGCGAACTGGACCCGTACCGGGCGGCGGACGAACTGGTCGCGGGCCTGACGGAGTCCTGAGCCGGACACACGGCGGCGGGCGGGAACCCTGTGGGAAGGGTTCCCGCCCGCCGCCGTGTGTCCACGCGTCCTCGTCCGCCTCAGGGGCGGCCGCGCTGCCCGCGCAGGTGCTCGGCGATGGGCTTGAGGGACTTGTCCAGCTCCGTCAGGGACTCGGGGTCCAGCAGGTCGATGAAGTGCCTGCGCACGGACGCCACATGGTGCGGCGCGACCTTCTGCATCGTCTCCATGCCGTGCTCGGTGAGGACGGCGTAGAGTCCTCTGCGGTCGGACTCGCAGTTCTCACGGCGCACCAGGTTCGCGTTCTCCATGCGGGTGATCTGGTGCGAGAGGCGGCTCTTGGACTGGAGGGTGGCGGACGCGAGGTCGCTCATCCGCATCCGTACGTCCTCCGACTCGGACAGATTCACCAGGATCTCGTAGTCGTTCATCGTCAGGCCGAACGGCTGCAGATCCTTTTCGAGCTGGTAGGACAACAGCCTGTTGACCTCCAGGTGGGTGCGCCAGGCGCACTGCTCCGCATCCGTCAGCCAGCGCGTGGCCGTCTCGGTCTCCATGTATGAAGTCTACCTAAGAAGTTGAAAAGTGAACGAGTGAGGGGTGCTGTGACGGTGCGCACGCGTTCGAGCCGTCACACTCCGCAGACTACCGCTCACAGCCCGAAGCGACGCTGGAGGTCCCCCAGCTGTCCGGGAAGACGCGGTGCGCCGGCGTGCGCCCCGTGCCCCGCGGAACCCCCCGCCCCGCCGGGCACCCCGGGCTCCTGTGGAACCGCTCCCGTGGCCTGCTCCGCCATGAGCGCCTCGGACGACTGCAGCAGCACCGTGCCGGCCCCCACGAACTCGAACTGGTGCTCCTCCCCGGAGGCCCCGCCGAGCCCCGTCATCGCACGTAGACCGCCCATCACCCCGGTCAGGTACCCATGATCGTAGTGATGGCACGGGGAGGGGCAGTCGGCCCAGCCGACGAGCGCCTGGGGGTCCACCCGGACCGGGGGTTCCATGAACACCACCGGACCGTTCGACGCGGCCACGAACTTTCCGGTTCCGATCAGGGTCAGGAACCCCGGCACGATCGACTGCTTGAGCGCGAGACTTGGCTGAAAAGCAAGCAAGTTGCCCGAGCGAATGGTCAGATTGCCGTCGTCCAAGTCATACGAATTCACATCGAAGGCCCGGTCGGCGAGGAGCATCTTGCCCGAGCCCTCCGCCACCACCCAGTCGCCGGCGTGCAGAGGCGAATGGAACGAACTGCGCACCAGCCGGTCCAGCCGGCCGTGCCCGACGCCGTTGAAGTCGATCGCCCCGTAGTAGGCGATCATCTTCCCCTTCTGAAGGAACCACTGGCTCCCCTTCAGCTCCACGCAGAAGGTGTACGCGTTCACGTTGTCGTCGACCGGCAGGGTCGTCGGGTCGTACACGACGCTCACAGCTTCTCCTCCGAGGCCTGGACGTAGACCACGCCGTCGCCGCTCAGCTCCAGCTGGAACCCCTCGCCGGAACCGCGCCCCACCATCTCGCGCCAGCCCAGGGCCGTGGACAGCTTGTTGCGCACCTCGCCGTGGTGGGCGACGTAGGCCTGGGGGTCGACGTGCACCGGCCGCTGCGGGCTGATCGGGATCTCCAGCACGCCGCCGTGCGCCATCACGGCGACGGCCCCGTGCCCCTGCAACGTCGTCGTGAAGAGGCCCTGGCCGGTCACCTGCCCGCGCACCATGCCCATCACGCCGCCCTGCGAGCCCATGAACATCGTGCCCTGCTGGAGGGTGCCCTCGAAGGCGAGCAGCCGGTCCGCCTCCACGTAGAGGGTGTCGCCCGCCAGGGTGATGACCTGGACGTGATGGCCGCCGTGCCCGAAGAACACGGTGCCGCTGCCCTCCACGCTCATCAGGGGCGTCGCCTCGCCCGCGACCCGCCGCCCGATCATGGACATCACCCCGCCCTGACCGCCCTGGACGCTGGGCGTGAACGAGACGTCCCCCCGGTAGGCGAGCATCGCGCCCCGCTGGCTGAACAGCCGCTGCCCCGGCACGACGGCCGCCTCGACCACCTTCGAATTGATCTCCCGGAAGCCCACGTCACACATCCCCCGCGATCGTGTTCCGCTCACTGGGCTGCACGTAGACGAGCCCGTCGCCCTCGAACCGGATCTGGAAGGCCTCGCCGCCGCCCTCGCCGAGGAAGGTGCGGAAGGTGACCCCGGACTGGAAGGACTGCCGTACGTTCCCCTGGTGGGCGATGTACGCCCCGGGGTCGACCACCAGCGGGAACTGCGGCGCGACCCGCAGCACCACGGCGGGCCCGTCCGACATGATCGCCGCCTGCCCGTGCCCTTCCACGGTCGTGGTGAACAGCCCGTTCCCCTGCGAGGCCCCCCGCAGCCCGGTGAACGAGGTCCCCGTCCTGAGCCCCCCGTCGGTCGCCAGCACGTTGCTGGACTCGACGAACAGCTTGTCCCCGCGCAGCTGCACGAGATTGATCTCGGACGCCCGGTCGGCGAACCAGCACGTCCCCTGCCCCCGCACCTCCATCACGGTCATCTGCTCACCGGTGAGCCGCCGCGTCACCATCCCCCGCAGCCCGTCACCCCCACCGGTCAGCCTCTTGAACGCCATCTGCCCGTCGTACGCGACCATCGAGCCGTTCTTCGCCTTCACGGCGTCCCCGGTCATGTCGACGGCGAGCACCCTGCTGCCTTGAAGTCGGAACATCGCCACAGATGCGAAGGTAGCGGCGAACCGGCCCCGACCAACAGAGCCCACAGGGTGGAGACACCCCCCAAACCCACCCCTAGGGGACGGGCGCGGAGGGGGCCCTAACCGGCCAGATGCCGTTCCACCGTCTCGACCTTGCTGCTCAGACCGTCGGTGACCCCCGGACGGATGTCGGCCTTCAGCACCACGGAGACCCGCGGCGCCCGGGCCTCCACCGCGGCCACGGCACGCTTGACCACGTCCATGACCTCGTCCCACTCACCCTCGATCGAGGTGAACATCGCATCCGTCCGGTGGGGCAGACCGGAGGCGCGGACCACCCGGACGGCGTCGGCGACGTACTCGCCCACGTCCTCGCCGACGCCCAGCGGAGTCACGGAGAAGGCGACGATCACGCGTTCACCACTCCCTCGCGACGGGCACGGGAGGCGATCACCGCGTCCTCGGCCTCCCGCTTGAGCCGGCGCTCGGCGAAGAAGCCGCCGGTGGGCAGCACGGACAGGACGAAGTACAGGGCGGCGGTCTTCAGGGGCCACTTGGCGCGGTTCCAGGCGTCGGCCCAGAAGAGCACGTACAGAACGAACAGGATGCCGTGGATCGCGCCCATCACAGGCACGCCGTTGAAGTCCGTGGTGCGCTTCAGGACCGAGCAGACGAGCAGCAGGATGAAGCTGACCGCCTCGGGTGCGGAGACCAGGCGGAGGCGGCGGAGGGCGGAGGCTGTCTTGATGTCCACGGATCACCTTCGGTGGGAGAGACGCTGGGCCAGAGTTTGTGAACGCAGGCACAAGGTTCCCCCCATTGTGACAAACCCCGGAAGAGACCCCAGACGCGGCCCGCCCCCTCAGGAGGGGCCACGCTCCCGCAGCCGCACGACGGACGGGAGCGGGCCGTGGTGGTGCGTCCAATGCCCGCCGCATACTGCGGTCCCTCCCTACCTCAACGAACAAACTCAGGGCCGTACGTCCGTGCGCGGCGGGCTGGACGCACCACCACGGCCCCGACCCACAACGAACAGCAGGCGGCACAGCGCACCGAAGGCCGCACACCCCCGTCACCCCGCACCCACCACCAGCGCCATCCCCAACGGCGTCCGTTCGTACAGCACCTGATGCCCGTACCGCCGAGAAGCGAGCAGCCCCGCCCCCCGCAGCACCGACAGATGCGCGGACACGGACGACGGCGCCAGCCCCAGCCGATGCGCCAGCGCGGACGTGGTGGCCGGCTCCTCCAGCGCCCCCAGCACGGCCGCCCGCCCCCGCCCCAGCAGCCGCACCAGCGCCACCCCTCGCCCCCCACCGGGCTCCGCCCACCACCCCGCCAGCCCCCGCGCCGGATACACCACCGTCGGCTGCCAGGGCGCCTCGAACCCGCTGACCACCTCCGGCCAGGAGAACACGCTGGGCATCAGCACCAGCCCCCGCCCACCCAGGTCTCGCACATGCTCACCGTGCCAGTCCACGGTCAGCGTCCGCCCGTCCCAGGCCAGCCGCCGGTCCAGCTCGGGCAGCAGCGCCCCCAGCCCCACCTCGGCCAGCCGCCGCGAGTGGTACGCCACGTCCGCCTCCAGCAGCGCCCGCAACCGCGGCCACTCCGGCTCGACCAGCGCATGCCAGGCGACTTCCGTCAGCTCGGCCAGCTCCCGCACCGCCCCCGCCGGATCGGCGAGCCACGCCCGCCCGCGAGGCGACTGAAGCGCACCGGGCGTGTCGGCCAGCGACCGCGCGATGTCCGCCCGAGCGGCCACCGGATCGGCGGCCCGCACACCGGCGATCTCCTCCTCGAACGTGGCGGTGGGCCCGATCGGCGGCGGCCCCAGGAAGTCCGGACTGTGCCCGCGCACGGGCATGAGCAGCCACAGCGGCGCGAGATCGAGCCCGCGCGCGGCCTCGCGGATACGCCGCAGCCACTGCGGGTGATACCCGTGCCGGTCGGGCCGCCCCAGCGTCCGCACCGCCTCCTGCGTCTCCCACAGCGGCGAGACGGCGAACCGGCAGCGCAGCAGGTCGTCGTCCCCGAAAAACAGCCGAAACGGCACATTCAACCCCAGAAGATTCGCCGACAACCGAAACTTTACGTCCGCGACGCCCTCCCGGGCAGTGTGCCGCGCATGCAAGAGCAAGCCCTGCCACCCGCCCCCGCGCCAACGCCCCAACCGGCACCCACACCCCCACCCGCCACCCCCGTCCCCACCCCCTCGAACTACACCGCAGCCCTAGCCCTCCCGGAGTTCCGAGCGGTCTTCGCCGCCCACGCCCTCTCCCTCCTGGGCGTGATCGTCAGCGAGATCGCCCTCTCGGTCCTGGTGTACGACCTGACCGGCTCCCCCCTGTGGAGCGCGCTGACCTTCGCGCTGGGCTTCCTCCCGTACGTCGTCGGCGGCACCCTCCTCGCCGGAGTGGCCGACCGCTTCCCCGCCCGCCGGGTCCTGGTGACGTGCGACCTGGTCTGCGCGGCCTGCGTATTGCCGATGGCGACGTCGAGCGCCCCCATCGGCGTCGTACTGGCCCTGCGCTGCGCCCTGGCGCTGGTCTCCCCGGTCTTCCAGGGCACCCGCATGGCGACTCTGGCCGACATCCTCGGCGACGGCGACCTCTTCGTCCTGGGCCGCTCCCTGCTGCGGATCGTCTCGCAGAGCTCCCTGCTGATCGGCTACGGCCTGGGCGGCATCCTGCTCACCGTGGTCAGCCCGAGGCACGCGCTGCTGATCACGGTGGCCACGTTCCTGCTCTCCGCGGCGCTGCTCCGCCTGGGCACCCAGCACCGCCCCGCACGAGCCGCGCTCCACCGAACCGCCACAGGCACCGCCACCGGTACCGCCGCCACCGGTACCGCCGCAACTGGTACCGCCCCCACCCCCCGCCCCCTCCTGGCCGACTCCCTCCAGGGCGCCCGCCAGGTCCTGGCGGCCCCCCGGGTGCGAGTCCTGCTCCTCCTCTTCTGGCTCCCCGCGATGTTCTCGGTGGTCCCCGAGGCCCTGGCCGCCCCCTACGCGGCCGCCTTGGGCGCCGGCTCCACCGGCCTGGGCCTGCTGATGTGCGCGCTGCCCGTCGGCACCATCGCCGGCGAGCTGTACGCGGGCGCCCGCCTGCGCCCCGCCACCCGCGAGCGCGTCGCCCTGCCGCTGGTCTGCTGCATGCTCCTGCCGTACCTGGGCTTCGCCTGGCACCCGAACCTCACCGCCTCCCTCCTCCTGCTGCTGCTCTCGGGCGCGGGCTCGGCGTACACGCTGGGCCTGGACCAGTGGTTCGTGGCGGCCGTGCCGGAGGAGCTGCGGGGCAGGGCGATGACGTTGCTCACGGCGGGCCTGATGACGATCCAGGGCGTGGGGATGGCCCTGGCGGGCGTCGCGGCGGAGTTCGCAGGCGTGCCGGCGACGGTGGCGGCCGCGGGAGCCCTGGGAACGGCGGCCTGCGCAGTCCTGGCCGTGGACGCCCGGAAGACCGACGCGGGACCGACAGGCGACCGACGGACGACCGACGGACGACCGGCAGGAGACCGACCGGCAGAGGACCGGCGGAAGACCGACAGGCGAGACAGGGCTGACCGCGATATGACCGGCGGGTAGGGTCTGATGCCGTGCCGAAGCCCCTCAGTCTCCCGTTCGACCCCATCGCCCGCGCCGACGAGCTGTGGAAGCAGCGTTGGGGAAGCGTGCCGTCCATGGCGGCGATCACCTCCATCATGCGTGCGCACCAGATCCTGCTGGCCGAGGTCGACGCGGTGGTCAAGCCGTACGGACTGACGTTCGCCCGCTACGAGGCCCTGGTGCTGCTCACCTTCTCCAAGGCCGGCGAGCTGCCGATGTCGAAGATCGGCGAGCGGCTGATGGTGCATCCCACCTCCGTGACGAACACCGTGGACCGCCTGGTCACCTCCGGCCTGGTGGCCAAGCGCCCCAACCCCAACGACGGCCGGGGCACGCTCGCCGTCATCACGGACAAGGGCCGGGAGGTCGTGGAGTCGGCCACCCGCGACCTGATGGCGATGGACTTCGGCCTGGGCGCGTACGACGCGGAGGAGTGCGCGGAGATCTTCGCGATGCTGAGGCCGCTGCGGGTGGCGGCGAACGACTTCGACGAGTCCTGAGACGCACCCGACCCGGGACAAGATCTCCCGGAACGGGCGGTTACGCTCGACGCCATGAAGAAGAGCGTGCTGACCCGCTACCGCGTCATGGCCTACGTCACCGGCGTGCTGCTGGTCCTGCTGACCCTCGGCGTGATCGCCAAGTACGGCCTCCAGATCGACGGCGCCGCGAAGTTCACCACCGTCATCGGCATCGCGCACGGGTGGCTGTACGTGATCTACCTGGTCGTCGCCTTCGACCTGGGCTCCAAGGCGAAGTGGCCGGTGGCCAAGCAGCTGTGGGTGCTGCTGGCCGGCACGATCCCCACCGCCGCGTTCTTCGTGGAGCGACGGATCAGCCGCGAACTCGACGCCAAGGTCGCGGACCCGGCGCCTGTGGCCGCCGAGGCGTAGCGCCACCGCACGAGGGCGCGACCCCGCACCTCAGCGGCGCGTCCGCGCACCGCGCGGCACCACCGCACCGCCCCCGCGCGGCAGCGCCCCGCACGTCTCACCGCCGTACGTCATCACACGTACGGCGGTCACCCGTCGACTTTTACTAGGACGTCCTAGTAAATTCGGGGGTATGGACGCTGACGCCATCGAAGAGGGCCGCCGCCGCTGGCAGGCCCGGTACGACGCCGCACGCAAGCGCGACGCAGACTTCACGACTCTCTCCGGCGACCCCGTCGACCCGGTGTACGGACCCCGCCCGGGGGACGCCTACGAGGGCTTCGAGCGGATCGGCTGGCCGGGGGAGTATCCCTTCACGCGCGGCCTGTACCCGACCGGCTACCGGGGGCGGACGTGGACGATCCGGCAGTTCGCCGGATTCGGCAACGCCGAGCAGACCAACGAGCGCTACAAGATGATCCTCGGCAACGGCGGCGGCGGCCTCTCCGTCGCCTTCGACATGCCGACCCTGATGGGCCGCGACTCCGACGACCCGCGCTCGCTGGGCGAGGTCGGCCACTGCGGTGTGGCCATCGACTCCGCGGCCGACATGGAGGTCCTGTTCAAGGACATCCCGCTCGGCGACGTCACCACGTCGATGACGATCAGCGGCCCCGCCGTCCCCGTCTTCTGCATGTACCTGGTCGCCGCCGAACGCCAGGGCGTGGACCCGGGCATCCTCAACGGCACCCTCCAGACGGACATCTTCAAGGAGTACATCGCCCAGAAGGAGTGGCTCTTCCAGCCCGAGCCGCACCTGCGCCTCATCGGCGACCTGATGGAGCACTGCGCTGCCCGCATCCCGGCCTACAAGCCGCTGTCCGTCTCCGGCTACCACATCCGCGAGGCCGGGGCCACGGCGGCGCAGGAGCTGGCGTACACCCTCGCGGACGGCTTCGGCTACGTGGAGCTGGGACTCAGCCGCGGTCTGGACGTGGACGTCTTCGCGCCCGGCCTGTCCTTCTTCTTCGACGCGCACGTCGACTTCTTCGAGGAGATCGCCAAGTTCCGCGCGGCACGCCGGATCTGGGCCCGCTGGATGCGGGACGTGTACGGCGCGCGGTCCGAGAAGGCGCAGTGGCTGCGCTTCCACACCCAGACCGCGGGTGTGTCGCTCACCGCGCAGCAGCCGTACAACAACGTCGTGCGCACGGCCGTGGAGGCGCTCGCGGCGGTGCTCGGCGGCACCAACTCGCTGCACACCAACGCCCTCGACGAGACCCTCGCGCTGCCCAGTGAGCAGGCGGCGGAAATCGCGCTGCGCACGCAGCAGGTGCTGATGGAGGAGACCGGGGTCGCGAACGTGGCCGATCCGCTGGGCGGGTCGTGGTACGTCGAGCAGCTGACCGACCGGATCGAGGCGGACGCGGAGAAGATCTTCGAACAGATAAGGGAGCGCGGGCTGCGGGCTCACCCGGACGGGCGTCACCCGGTCGGGCCGATCACGTCCGGGATCCTGCGCGGGATCGAGGACGGCTGGTTCACCGGGGAGATCGCGGAGTCGGCGTTCCAGTACCAGCGGTCGCTGGAGAAGGGGGACAAGCGGGTCGTCGGGGTCAACGCGCACACCGGGTCGGTCACCGGGGACCTGGAGATCCTGCGGGTGAGTCACGAGGTGGAGCGGGAGCAGGTGCGGGCGCTCGCCGAGCGGAAGGGGCGGCGGGACGAGACGGGGGTGCGGGCGTCGCTGGACGCGATGCTGGCGGCGGCGCGGTCGGGGGCGAACATGATCGAGCCGATGCTGGAGGCGGTGCGGGCGGAGGCGACGCTCGGGGAGATCTGCGGGGTGCTGCGGGAGGAGTGGGGGGTGTACACGGAGCCGCCCGGGTTCTGAGCCGTACGGGCGGCGGGGGCGGGTTTCCTCGCCCCCGCCGCCCCTACCCGTCCCGTCCCCGGGGGCCGCGCCCCCGGACCCCCGCTGTCGGCCTGAACGGCCTCGTCCTCAAGCGCCGGACGGGCTGTCGGGGCGGGTGCGGCTTTCGAAAGGCGGTGCGGCGAGGGAGGTCAGGCCCGTCGCCAGGACGCGGGTGAAGCTGCGTACCCACTGTTCGTCCGCCGGTTCCGCGCTGACCAGGGTGCGGTGCACCACCGCGCCGGCCACCACGTCGAAGATGAGGTCGACGGTGCGGGCCGCCTCCCCGGGGTCCGACTCCGGGGGGAGTTCGCCGCGCGCCTGGGCGCGGGCGCGGCCCTCCAGGACCAGCCGTTTCTGCCGCTCCACGATCGAGGCGCGGATGCGCTCGCGCAGCGGTTCGTCGCGGGTCGACTCGGCGACCACCGCCATCAGGCCGCTGCGCGCCTCCGGGCGGGCGAGGATCGCGGCGAACTGGAGGACCACGCCCTCGATGTCGGCGGCCAGGCTGCCGCGGTCGGGGACCCGCAGTTCGTCGAAGAGTTCCGCCACCGCGTCGACGACCAGCTCGTTCTTGCCCGCCCAGCGGCGGTACAGCGTGGTCTTCGCGACCCCGGCGCGCATCGCCACGTCCCCGAGGGTGAGCTTGGACCAGCCCAGTTCCACCAGGGCCGCCCGGGTGGCGGCCAGGATCGCCGCGTCCGCGGTGGCGCTGCGCGGGCGGCCGGCGCGGCCGGGCGGCGGGGTGCGACGGTGCATGTGCCGACCATAACCGGCGGATTCCGTGCGGTCGTGAGGGAGATCACCGGGACGCGGTTTCGCGGAGGCACCCGGTGCCATTACGCTACGGGTCGTATCGAAAGCGCGGGCGCCGTCCCGCGCGGAGCGACGACCACCACGCGACACCACGCACCACACCACGCGACACCACGCGCACGGCCACGCGCGCGCACCACGCAACGGCACCGCCGCGACGGCGGCGACAACAGCACAGCACACGCCGGTCGGCGCCCGGCGTCCGGTGGGGACCGGACGCCCGTGCGGTCCGGCTTTCGAGCGGTTTTCACTTCGGCCCGCGGAACGGGGAGGATAGACGCATGCAGCCACGGAACATGTCCATGAGCGGTGTCGTCGACCTCGCCGCGGTGAAGGCGGCCCAGGAGGCCAAGGCGAAGGCGGAGCAGGCGCGCGCCCAAGCGGCCAGGGAGGGCGGCACCGGCGCCGTCTCCCCGGCCGACCTCGTCATCGACGTCGATGAAGCCGGCTTCGAAAGCGATGTCCTCCAGCGCTCCGCCGAGGTACCGGTCGTCATCGACTTCTGGGCCGAGTGGTGCGAGCCCTGCAAGCAGTTGAGCCCGGTCCTCGAACGGCTGGCCGTCGAGTACAACGGGCGCTTCCTCCTCGCCAAGATCGACGTCGACGCCAACCAGCTGCTGATGCAGCAGTTCGGGGTCCAGGGGATCCCCGCCGTCTTCGCGGTCGTCGCCGGCCAGGCCCTGCCGCTCTTCCAGGGCGCGGCGGGCGAGGCGCAGATCCGGCAGACGCTCGACCAGCTGGTGCAGGTCGCCGAGCAGCGGTTCGGGCTGACCGGTCTGGCCGTGGACCCGGACGCGGAGCCGGACGGCCAGGCGCCCGCGCAGCCCCAGGCGGGCCCGTACGAGGGGCTGCTGAACGCGGCCGCGCAGGCGCTGGACGCCGGTGACCTGGCCGGCGCGGTCCGCGCGTACCAGAACGTGCTGGCCGACGACCCGGCGCACCCCGAGGCCAAACTCGGTCTCGCGCAGGCCGAGTTGCTTCAGCGGGTGCAGGACCTGGACCCGCACAAGGTCCGTCAGGAGGCGGCCGAGAAGCCGTCCGACGTGCCGGCGCAGATCGCCGCCGCCGACCTGGATCTGGTGGGCGGTCACGTGGAGGACGCGTTCGGCCGGCTCATCGAGGCCGTGCGGCGCACCGCCGGTGAGGACCGGGACGCGGCGCGGCTGAGACTGCTGGAGCTGTTCGAGGTCGTCGGGTCCGAGGACCCGCGGGTGGCGGGGGCGCGCCGGGCGCTGGCCCGAGCCCTGTTCTGAGCCCGGACGGGGCACCGCGCCGAGCGGCCGCCGTACGGCGGGGCGTGTGGTGCCCGGGTGAAAGATCTGCCGCCGCTTCGCCACAGCGGCCGCGCTTTGCCAAAACTTGGTAAACGCGGCCGCTGTTACTGCGAGTAAGTCGAGGGCGGGTTACTGCCCCGTTTGGTCCGGGAATCAATAGTTTTGCCCTGGCCAATGTTGCCACCGTGTGTCGCCGTTCGAGACCGGCGAGTCGCGCCCCGGTTATCCCCCCGTTACTAGCCAGTAACGAACCCCCTTGTGCGGGCGGCCAGAATGCACCACGATCGGCGACGCTCGGTCCATTCCCGTACCCCCGGCAGCCGGCCGGGTCCCGGGCCTCCTGGGTCCCCACCGAGCAGAGCCGGCGGCAGTGGCGCCGGCTCTCGGGCAGGGGGGTCTTCGCCGTCCGGCGAAGCCTGTCCAGCAAGGTTGTGCGTGATGCGTGTCAGGCGCGACCAGTGGTTGTCGCTCGGGGGTGATCGCCGGTGATTCGGGCGCTGTTCGCGCCGCCGAGCGCGGGCGCTCTCCTTACCGAGGACGTAGCACTTCTCCCATCCCTGCCCGGCCGAGCCGCCGAATCCGGGGCGAGCCGAGGCCAGGAGATGTACGTCCGAGAAGGAGGAACAATATGCAGTCCCAGGTGCGTGGCGGGACCAGATGGAAGCGGTTCGCTGTGGTCATGGTGCCCAGCGTCGCCGCGACGGCAGCGATAGGCGTCGCCCTCGCACAGGGTGCGCTCGCCGCGTCGTTCAGCGTGTCGGGCCAGGAGTTCAAGGTCACGGCCGATGAGCTCAACGGCACGAAGTTCACGCAGTACGGCGCGGTCGACTCCGGCTACACGCTCGCGGGCAAGCCGACCGCCCACGCGGTCGCCGTGTCGTCGTTCGACACCGCGCGGATCAACAACCTGTGCCAGTCGGTGGTCACCCCGGACATCCCGTTCGTCGGCACGATCACGCTCAGGCTGACGGCCGGCAAGAGCAGCGACGAGGACCAGCAGGTCCACGCCGGCAAGCTGTTCATGGACGTCTCCGACCTGAACACCACCGGCTACGCCAAGTTCGGCAACATCGACATCGGTGTCGCCGCCAAGGACACGGGCGACCCGAAGGCCGGCGGCAAGGGCATCGGCCTGAACCCCGACGAGGTCCAGAAGAAGCGGACGAACGAGTACGGCTTCGCCCAGCAGGCCGACACGGCCCAGCTGGTCGGCGTGCAGTCGACGGCGTGGGCGACCACCGCCGGCACCTTCACGCTCCCGAAGCTGCACATGGCCCTGCTCCAGGGCAGCGGCAAGGGCGTCGAGTGCTACTGAGCACCCGGTGACGGGCGGGGGAGGCCCTGCGCCGCCCCCGCCCCCACCCCCTGCTTCCGACGCGTGCCCTCACACCCCCCACGTCACCACCGCACCACAACCCACAGCAACGCTGCACCAGGGAGCTGTTTTCCATGAGCGCCGAGACTCCTGCCGTACCCGGCCAGTTCACTCGCCGGAGGCTGCAGTTCCGCGCCTGGCGGGGCACCCGGCCGTTCTGGGCCGGCCTGTTCGTCTTGCTCGGTGGCTTTCCGATCATGTACTTCCCGTACGCGCATCTCCAGCTCGGCCACCTCACGCTCGCCATGTCCACCACGGCGGGCGCCGGCTCCCTGATCATCGGCGTGCTGCTGGTCGTCCTCGGCATCAGCCTCTGGTTCCAGAAGCACATCCGGGTCTTCGCGGGCGTCGCGTCGATCCTTCTGGCGCTGGTGTCCATCCCCGTGTCCAACTTCGGCGGCTTCGTCCTCGGCTTCCTCTTCGCCCTCATCGGCGGGGCGATGGCCGTGTCGTGGGCGCCGGGCGCACCGCCCGCGCCGCAGGACTTCGAGGCGGCCGGCCCGGTGGCCGGCGGCGCCCCCGAGCCCGTCGGCAACCCGGCGGCGGACACGGCGACCGACGGCGGCCACTCCCAGGGCTACGAAGTGCTGGGGGAGAACGACCTGTCAGGAACGAGCCCGGCCAACGGGGCGAACGGGAGGCACAGTGCCGGCTGACGAGGTGACCCGCGGGGCCGACCCCGGGGAGTCCCGGGCGAGAACCGGCGGACCGCGCCACGCGGCGCCCAAGAAGCCGCTGTTCACCAGGTTCCATGTGCCGGCCGGCAAGGCGATGGCCATGGCGGCGATGCCGACGGCGGTCATCGTGGGGATGGGATTCACGGCCTCCCTCGCGGTGGCCGACAACAACCGCACGGTGGCCGACAACAACAAGATCGCGGCGGCGTCCCCCACCGAGACCATGTCGGCCGAGGACTACAAGGCCTGTGTGGAGGCGCTGAAGGACGACAAGGACAAGTCCTCCGAGTCCCCCTCGCCGTCCGCCTCCGCGAGCGCGTCCGACGCGGCGAAGGAGAGCACTCCCTCCCCGTCGGCGTCCGCCTCCGACACGGCGGATGAGGCGGGCAGGACCGACAAGGCCGACACGGCCGGCTCGGACCCGGCCTCTTCGGACGACGCGGTCTCGGGCACGCCCTCTTCGCCGGATTCAGGTTCCGACGACAAGGACGCGCCCAAGACGTCCGCCACCGGATCGCAGGACAAGGCGGACGGCGGCTCGGCCGCCGCGCCGAAGCCGTCGGCGACCGCCACGAAGAGCGGCGGCGGCCTGCTGGACACCATCGGGGACACGATCGACGACACGATCGGGAGCATCGGGGACATCCTGACCGGCGGCAAGCCGGGTGCGGACGCCTCGCCCTCGCCGAGCGCGTCGCCCTCGCCGTCCGCCTCCCCGTCGGCCGACGCGGGCAAGGGCGGCTCGGACGGCGGCGGTACGGCGGACACCGCCGGCAAGAAGGCGTCCGACACCGTGGAGGACACCACCCGGAAGGCCGCCGACACGGTGAAGGACACCGTGAAGGACGTGACCGACACGGCGTCCAAGGCGGCCGACGACGCCGGGAAGAAGGCCGACGACGCCGCCGACACGGCCACCGGGTCGCCGAGCCCGAGCCCGTCCGCGAGCGCCTCGGCGAAGCCGGAGGACTGCCCGGCGGCCACCGACGCCGAGGGCGGCGTCGACAACACGACCACGCTGCCGGACGATCCCTGGTACCTCAACGCCACCTCGCTGACGCTCAACGGCGCCGACTACAAGGGCATCGTCGAGGTCCGCACGGCCAACGGCACCGTCAAGAAGGTGCTGAAGTACGTCATCTCGGCCGGCACGCAGATCGTCGACCTGCACCAGACGGTGAAGGACAAGCAGGCCGGCAAGACGTACCACGTGCAGTCGGCCAAGGGCAAGGAGTCCACCATCACCGGCGGCGACACGGTGATGTACACCGAGAGCATCTCCGGCAACCTGCTCGGACTGCTCCCGGTCACCTTCAGCCCGGACAACCCGCCCCCGCTGAACATCCCGTGGATCCTGTTCACGAAGGTCAAGGTGGTCCAGGCGGGACAGTTCGGCGGCACGCTGAAAATCCCCGGGATGCACGTGTACACGACCGACGGCGTGTAGCCGCCGGTCCATCGAGCCCGTCCGGGAGCCGAGAAAGGGCCGAGGGCGCCCCCCGCACACTGCGGAGGGCGCCCTCGGTCGTCGTACCGGGCCGTGCCGGACGGCCGTGCCCGGGCGCGCGGCCCGGGCGGGGGCCGTCAGTCGCGGCCGGCGCCGCCCAGGTGCAGCACGCGGACCATGTTGGTGGTGCCGGAGACGCCGGGCGGGGAGCCTGCGGTGATCACCACGACGTCGCCCGTGTTGAACCGCTTGAGCTTGATCAGCTCCTGGTCCACCAGGTCGACCATCTCGTCGGTGGTGTTGACGAACGGCACGACGTGCGGCTCCACGCCCCAGCTCAGCGCGAGCTGGTTGCGGACGGACTCGTCGGTGGTGAAGGCCAGGATGGGCTGGGTCGCGCGGTAGCGGGACAGCCGGCGGGCGGTGTCCCCGGACTGGGTGAAGGCCACCAGGCCCTTGCCGCCCAGGAAGTCGGCGATCTCGGCCGCCGCACGGGCCACCGAACCGCCCTGCGTACGCGGCTTCTTGCCCGGGACCAGCGGCTGGAGGCCCTTGGACAGCAGCTCCTCCTCGGCCGCGGTGACGATCTTCGACATCGTCTTGACGGTCTCGATCGGGTACGCGCCCACGCTGGACTCGGCGGACAGCATCACCGCGTCCGCGCCGTCCAGGATCGCGTTGGCCACGTCGGAGGCCTCGGCGCGGGTCGGCCGCGAGTTGGTGATCATCGACTCCATCATCTGGGTCGCCACGATCACCGGCTTGGCGTTGCGCCGGCACAGCTCGATCAGGCGCTTCTGCACCATCGGGACCTTTTCGAGCGGGTACTCGACGGCGAGGTCGCCGCGGGCCACCATCACGCCGTCGAACGCCATGACGACGTCCTCCATGTTCTCCACCGCCTGCGGCTTCTCCACCTTGGCGATGACGGGGGCCCGGCGGCCCTCCTCGTCCATGACGCGGTGCACGTCGGCGACGTCCTTGGCGTCCCGGACGAAGGACAGCGCGACCATGTCGCAGCCCATGCCCAGCGCGAAGCGCAGGTCGTCGATGTCCTTCTCGGACAGCGCGGGCACGTTCACCGCGGCGCCGGGCAGGTTGATGCCCTTGTGGTCGGAGACCACACCGCCCTCGATGACGATCGTGCGGACCCGCGGGCCCTCGACGTCCAGCACCTTCAGCTCGACGTTGCCGTCGTTGATGAGGATCTGGTCGCCGCGCGAGACGTCGCCCGGCAGCCCCTTGTAGGTCGTGCCGCAGATCTGCTTGTCGCCGGGCACGTCCTCGGTGGTGATGGTGAACTCGTCACCCCGCTCCAGCTCCACCGGACCCTCGGCGAAGGTCTCCAGCCGGATCTTCGGGCCCTGGAGGTCGGCGAGGACGGCGATGGCCCGGCCGGTCTCCTTGGCGGCGGCCCGGACGCGGTCGTACCGCCCCTGGTGCTCGGCGTGCGTGCCGTGGCTGAAGTTGAAGCGGGCCACGTTCATGCCGGCCTCGATCAGCGCGACGAGCTGCTCGTGGGAGTCGACCGCGGGGCCGAGAGTACAGACGATTTTCGAACGGCGCATGGGGGCGATCCTATCGGTTTGTTTCGCTGCGGAATATTCCGTCTGGCGGAAGATACAAATGGGCGCGTTCCCGCTCAGGCGAGTACCGAACGAATTCCGCGGAGGGGAAAAGTTACTCGGCGGTTTTGTCGTCCTTTCCGACCAGTGCGTAGGTCTGGCTGGCGATCTCCATTTCCTCGTCCGTCGGCACCACGGCCACCGCCACCCGCGCGCCCTCGGGCGAGATCAGCCGCGCCTGATCGCCCCGTACGGCGTTGCGGGCGCCGTCCACCGCCAGGCCGAGCCCCTCCAGGCCCGCGACGGCGGCCTCCCGCACGAAGTCCGCGTTCTCGCCGACCCCGGCGGTGAAGGCGACCGCGTCCACCGTGCCGAGTACCGCGTAATAGGCGCCGATGTACTTCTTGAGGCGGTGGACGTAGATCTCGAAGGCGAGCCGCGCCTGTGCGTCGCCCTCGTCCATCCGGCGCCGTATCTCCCGCATGTCGTTGTCGCCGCACAGACCGAACAGACCGCTCCTCTTGTTGAGGAGAGTGTCGATCTCGTCCATGGACATTCCGCCGACGCGCTGCAAATG
The DNA here is from genome assembly GCA_013364255.1 of Streptomyces seoulensis. Lineage (GTDB taxonomy): Bacteria > Actinomycetota > Actinomycetes > Streptomycetales > Streptomycetaceae > Streptomyces > Streptomyces similanensis. Next base: position 6,413,848 of record CP054936.1, read on the forward strand.
GAAGATGACGGCCGGGTCGACATCGCCGGAACGCGTTCCCATCACCAGGCCCTCCAGCGGGGTGAGGCCCATGGAGGTGTCGACGCACCGGCCGGCGCGCACCGCCGAGGCGGACGCCCCGTTGCCCAGGTGCAGCACGATCACGTTGACGTCCTCGGGCGCCTTGCCCAGCAGCTCGGCGGTGGCCCGGGAGACGTAGCGGTGCGAGGTGCCGTGGAAGCCGTAGCGGCGCACCCGGTAGCGGTCGGCGAGCTTGGTCTCGATGGCGTAGCGGGCCGCCGGCTCCGGCATCGTGGTGTGGAAGGCGGTGTCGAAGACGGCGACCTGCGGCAGGTCGGGGCGCAGCGCCATGGCGGTGCGGATGCCGGTCAGGTTGGCCGGGTTGTGCAGCGGCGCGACCGGGATCAGCCGTTCGATCTCGGTGAGCACGGTGTCGTCGATCACGGTCGGCTCGGTGAAGAACATCCCGCCGTGCACCACCCGGTGGCCGATCGCGGCCAGTTCCGGCGAGTCCAGGCCGAGTCCGTCCCTGGCCAGCTCCTCGGCCACCGCCTTGAGGGCGGCGTCGTGGTCGGCGATCGGGCCGTTCTGCTCGCGGGTGTCGCCGGAGTCGAGGCGGGTGTGCTTGAGCCGGGAGGTCTGCTCGCCGATCCGCTCGACCAGCCCGACGGCGAGCCGGCTCGCGTCGCTCATGTCGAGCAGCTGGTACTTCAGCGACGAGGAGCCGGAGTTGAGGACGAGGACGCGGGTGGCGTGCACGGGGTTCGGAGCCTTCTTCCGTGGACTCAGGTGGATTCAGGTTGATTCAGGTTGATTCGAGTGGACCAGTATGGACTCAGGTCGATTCGGGTTGACCGTGTGGACTCGGACGGGTTCAGGCGGGGTCAGTCGGCGGTCGGCCGGGCCTGGGCCTGGATCGCGGTGATGGCGACGGTGTTGACGATGTCCTGCACGAGAGCGCCGCGGGAGAGGTCGTTGACCGGCTTGCGCAGGCCCTGGAGGACCGGGCCGACCGCGATCGCGCCGGCCGAGCGCTGCACGGCCTTGTAGGTGTTGTTGCCGGTGTTCAGGTCGGGGAAGACCAGCACGCTGGCCTGGCCGGCGACCTCCGAGCCGGGCAGCTTGGTGGCGGCCACCGACGGCTCCACGGCCGCGTCGTACTGGATCGGCCCCTCGATCATCAGGTCCGGGCGGCGCAGCCGCACCAGTTCGGTGGCCTCGCGCACCTTGTCCACGTCGGCACCGGTGCCGGAGGTGCCGGTGGAGTACGACAGCATCGCGATCCGCGGCTGGACGCCGAACTGGGCGGCGGTGGCCGCCGACTGGACGGCGATGTCGGCCAGCTGCTCGGCGTCCGGGTCCGGGTTGACCGCGCAGTCGCCGTAGACGAGGACCTTGTCGGCCAGGCACATGAAGAACACCGAGGAGACGATCGAGGAGTCCGGCTCGGTCTTGATGATCTCGAAGGCGGGGCGGATGGTGGCGGCCGTGGAGTGCACGGAGCCGGACACCATGCCGTCGGCCAGGCCCTCCTGCACCATCAGCGTGCCGAAGTAGTTCACGTCCGAGACCACGTCGTAGGCCAGCTCGGTGGTGACGCCCTTGTGGGCGCGCAGCCGGGCGTACCGCTCGGCGAAGGAGTCGCGCAGCTCGGATACGGCCGGGTCGATCAGCTGGGTGTCGCCGAGGTCGATGCCGAGGTCGGCGGCCTTCTTGCGGATCGCGTCCACCGGGCCGAGCAGGGTCAGGTCGCACACGCCCCGGCGCAGCAGCACCTCGGCGGCGTGCAGCACGCGCTCCTCGGCGCCCTCGGGCAGGACCACCCGGCGCCGGTCGGAGCGGGCCTGTTCGAGCAGCTTGTGCTCGAACATCATCGGGGTGACCCGGTCGCTGCTCGGCGCGGAGACCCGCTTGTTGAGGTCGGCGGTGTCCACGTACCGCTCGAACAGGCCGAGCGCGGTCTCCGCCTTGCGCGGGGTGGCCGCGTTCAGCTTGCCCTCCAGGGCGAACAGTCGTTCGGCGGTGGGGAAGCTGTTGCCGGTGACCGAGACGACCGGGGTGCCCGGGGCGAGCCGGGCGGCCAGGGTGAGGATCTCCGCGCCGGGCTCCTCGTTCAGGGTGAGCAGCACACCGGCGATCGGCGGGGTGCCGGCGCTGTGCGCGGCCAGCGAGCCGACGACGAGGTCCGCGCGGTCGCCGGGGGTGACGACCAGGCAGCCCGGGGTGAGCGCCTTGAGCAGGTTGGGCAGCATGGCGCCGCCGAAGACGAAGTCCAGCGCGTCGCGGGCCAGGCCCGAGTCGTCGCCGAGCAGCACCTTGCCGCCGAGGACCTGGGTGATCTGCGCGACGGTCGGGGCGGACAGGGCGGGCGCGTCGGGCACCACGTAGCAGGGCACCGGCAGCCGGCCGGCCAGCCGCCGGGCGATCTCGTCGCGGTCCTCGGGGGCCACCCGGTTGGTGACCATGGCCAGCACGTCGCAGCCCAGGCCGTCGTAGGCGCGGTAGGCGTTGCGGGTCTCGGCGAGCACGGACTCCGCGCTCTGCTTGCGGCCGCCGACGACCGGGAGCACCGAGGCGCCGAACTCGTTGGCGAGCCGGGCGTTGAGCGACAGCTCGTCGGGGAGCTGGGTGTCGGCGTAGTCGGTGCCGAGGACGAGGACCACGTCGTAGTCGCGGGCCACCAGGTGGAAGCGGTCGACCAGGGTGGACACCAGTTCGTCGGTGCCCCGTTCGGCCTGGAGCGCGGACGCCTCCTGGTAGTCCATGCCGTAGACCGTCGCCGGGTCCTGGGAGAGCCGGTAGCGGGCGCGCAGCAGCTCGAAGAGGCGGTCCGGGCCGTCGTGGACGAGCGGGCGGAAGACGCCCACCCGGTCCACCTGCCGGGTCAGCAGCTCCATGACTCCCAGCTCCACGACCTGGCGGCCGTCGCCGCGGTCGATGCCGGTCACGTACACGCTGCGGGTCACGCGGCTCTCCGTTTCCTCAGGGTCCTCAGGTTCTCCGGGGCCTCGGGCGCCTCCGGGCCTTTCGGGGCTTCGGGATTCCCGGGTTCTGCCGCTCGGCGTGCGGGAAATCCCGCCGGGCGCGCGGGGCCCTCTTGACAGTACCCCCGGCGCTGGATAAGGCGCCCGTCAAGACGTAGCCGCCCCGGGGACGTGAAACAATCGGACAGGATCACCGGTATCAACAGTGAGCAGGAGACACAGCGCGATGCGTATCGGAGTTCTCACGGCGGGCGGCGACTGTCCGGGACTGAACGCGGTGATCCGGTCGGTCGTGCACCGAGCGGTCACCACCTACGGCGACGAGGTCATCGGCTTCGAGGACGGCTACGCCGGCCTGCTCGACGGCCGCTACCGCGCGCTCGACCTGAACGCGGTCAGCGGCATCCTCGCCCGCGGCGGCACCATCCTCGGCTCCTCGCGGCTGGAGCGCGACCGGCTGCGCGAGGCCTGCGAGAACGCCTCCGACATGATCCACCGGTTCGGCATCGACGCGCTCATCCCGATCGGCGGCGAGGGCACGCTGACCGCGGCCCGCATGCTCTCCGACGCCGGCCTTCCGGTGGTCGGCGTGCCCAAGACGATCGACAACGACATCTCCTCCACCGACCGCACCTTCGGCTTCGACACCGCCGTCGGCGTGGCCACCGAGGCGATGGACCGGCTGAAGACCACCGCCGAGTCCCACCAGCGGGTGATGGTCGTGGAGGTCATGGGCCGGCACGCGGGCTGGATCGCCCTGGAGTCCGGCATGGCGGCCGGCGCCCACGGCATCTGCCTGCCCGAGCGCCCCTTCGACCCCGCCGACCTGGTCAAGATGGTCGAGGAGCGCTTCGACCGCGGCAAGAAGTTCGCCGTCATCTGCGTCGCCGAGGGCGCCCACCCCGCCGAGGGGAGCATGGACTACGGCAAGGGCGAGATCGACAAGTTCGGCCACGAGCGCTTCCAGGGCATCGGCACGGCGCTGGCGTACGAGCTGGAGAGCCGGCTCGGCAAGGAGGCCAAGCCGGTCATCCTCGGCCACGTCCAGCGCGGCGGCGTGCCCACCGCCTACGACCGGGTCCTGGCCACCCGCTTCGGCTGGCACGCGGTGGAGGCCGCGCACCGCGGCGAGTTCGGCCACATGACCGCGCTGCGCGGCACCGACGTGGTCATGGTGCCGCTGGCGGAGGCGGTGACCGCACTGAAGACGGTCCCCAAGGACCGGATGGACGAGGCGGAGTCGGTCTTCTAGGCCGCGTCCGCGCGGTGCGGACCGGCCGGACCGGCGGTCCTACGGCCGCGCCGTCTCCCAGAAGCGCTCCACGATCCGGTCCAGGAAGTCGCGGCCGGCGTCGCCCGACTGGCTGGCGGCGCTGTTGCCGCCCCAGCTCAGTGAGGCGACCACCTGCCCCTGGTAGTCCTGGTGCAGCTGCTGGAGCGCCCGCTCCAGCTGCTGCCGCTCCATCGGCACCAGCTTGCCGACCGGACGGACGTACGCCTGCCAGCGGGTGCCGACCGCGCTGCGCAGCAGGCCGGCGAGTTCGGCCTCGCGGTCGGTGACGGCGACGAAGTCGGGCAGGGCCAGGTCGAGCACCCGGGCGAGCGCGGCGGTCTGCCGCTCGGTGCCGCGCCAGCCGCCGCCGTCCTCCATCCGCTGGTAGCGGGCCAGGTCGAGTCCCAGGGCGCGGGCCACCTCCTCGGCCGGCAGCCCGCGCGCCACGCGGTGCTCGCGCAAGGTGCGCGGCCGGCCGATCAGCTCACCCGGCGAGCACCACAGCACTCCTGCCAGCGCGGTGAGTTCGGGGCTGGACGGGGAGGCGATCCCGCGTTCCCAGGCGGTGACGAGGTCGGGGGTCGCGTACGGCAGGCCGTAGGAGACGCGCAGGGTGTGGGCCACGTGCTCGGGGCCCATGCCGAGGGCGGCACGCATCCGGCGGGCGGCGGGGGCGTTGAACGGAGGCGTGGAAGCGTCCGACGGGCCGGGCTGGTTCGATGGGACTGAGGGTCGGTGCACGGGCACAAGCTAGGGGCCCGGCGCGCCGTTGACCACGGTCCGTTCCGCCAGGATCACGGATTGTGGGAAAGTACGGCCGGGCGGGTCCGGCGGTACCGGCACGTGGGGAGGCGGGCCGGGCCTTTCCGGTGCGCGCTAGCGGGGACCGCCGCTCCCGCGCACCCAGCGGTAGACCAGCTCCGGCCGTCCCACCTGCCCGTACAGCGGCCGGCGGGCGGCCCGGCCCGCCTCCACCAGGTGCTCCAGATAGCGGCGGGCCGTGATCCGGGAGATGCCCGCCGTCTCGGCCAGGGCGGCCGCCGTCAGCCCCTCGGCCGCCTCCCGCAGCGCGCCCGTCACCCGTTCCAGGGTCGGCGCGCTCAGGCCCTTGGGGAGCGCGGCCGGGCCGGGGGCGCGCAGCGTCGCCAGCGCCCGGTCGACCTCGTCCTGCCCGCTGGCCTCGCCGGCCGCCGCACGGAACTCGGCGTAGCGCACGAGACGGTCCCGCAGCGTCGCGAACGTGAACGGTTTCAGCACGTACTGGACCACGCCGAGCGAGACTCCTTCGCGCACCACCGCCAGGTCGCGGGCCGAGGTCACCGCTATCACGTCCGCGTGATGGCCGGCCGCCCGCAGCGAGCGGGCCAGCTTCAGGCCGTGCACGTCCGGCAGGTGCAGGTCCAGCAGGAGCAGGTCCACCGGAGCGCGCTCCAGCTCGCGCCGGGCCTGCGCGCCCGTGTGCGCCTTCCCGACCGCGACGAAGCCGGGCACCCGGTCCACGTACAGCGCGTGCGCGTCCGCCGCGACGGGGTCGTCCTCCACGACGAGCACCCTGATCGGGGTTCTGTCGTCGGTCATGCCTCGCCTCCCGGGGCGGTCGTCGTGGCGGCGGGGGTCGCTCCCAGGGGCAGGCGGGCCTCGAACACCGCGCCGCCGTCCGCGGCCGCCGTCACCGTCAGCGTCCCCGCGTGCCGGTGCACCGCCTGCCGGGCCAGGGCCAGCCCCAGACCGCGCCCGCCGGAACCGGTCGCCTTGGTCGAGAAACCGCGCTGGAACACCAGGTCGGTGTGGGCCGGGTCGACGCCGGGCCCGGTGTCCGCCACCCGCAGCACCAGCTCGCTCTCCCGCGTCCCCGCGGTCACGGTCACCGTCACCCGGGGCCGCGGTGCGCCCTGGGCCGCGTCCACCGCGTTGTCGACGAGGTTGCCGAGGATGGTCACCAGGTCCCGGGCGGGCAGGGCGTCCGGCAGCAGCCCGTCGTCCAGGCCGCTGTCCCCGGACACCACCAGCTCCACGCCCCGCTCGTTGGCCTGCGCCGTCTTGCCGAGCAGCAGCGCGGCCAGCACCGGTTCGCTCACCGCCGAGACCACCTGGTCGGTGAGCGCCTGGGCCAGCTCCAGTTCCGCCGTCGCGAAGCCGACCGCCTCCTCGGCGCGGCCCAGCTCGATCAGCGACACCACGGTGTGCAGGCGGTTGGCCGCCTCGTGCGCCTGGGAGCGCAGCGCCTGGGTGAACCCGCGCTCGGAGTCCAGCTCGCCCATCAGCGACTGGAGCTCCGTCACGTCGCGCAGGGTGACCACGGTGCCCCGGCGCTGCCCGCCGGAGACCGGGGAGGTGTTCACCACCAGCACCCGCGACGCGGTCAGGTGGACCTCGTCGAGCCGGGGCTCGGAGGACAGCAGCGCGCCGGTGAGCGGGGCGGGCAGCCCCAGGTCCGCCACCGACCTGCCCACCACCTCCGCCGCGCCGCCCACGCCCAGCAGCTCGCGGCCGCCGTCGTTGATCAGCGCCACCCGGTAGCCGGCGTCCAGCATCAGCAAGCCCTCGCGCACCGCGTGCAGCGCGGCCTCGTGGTAGTCGTGCATCCGGCTGAGCTGCTCGGCGTTCATCCCGTGGGTGTGCCGGCGCAGCCGGGCGTTGAGGACGTACGTGGCGAGCGCGCCCACCGCAAGGATGCCGGCCGCGACCCCGAACAGCGCCGTGACCTGCTCGCGGACCCGCTCGCTGATCGCCTCCACCCGGATGCCCGCGCTGACCAGGCCGACCACCCGGCCGCCGTCGAAGACGGGGGTGACCGCGCGGACGGACGGGCCGAGGGTGCCGGTGTAGGTCTCGGTGAAGGTCGCGCCGCGCCGGGCGGGGGCGATGGTGCCGAGGAAGGGCCGGCCGATCTGCGCCGGGTCGGGGTGGGTCCAGCGGATGCCCTCGGGGTTCATGATCGTGACGAAGTCGACCCCGGTGTCCCGCTGCACCCGCAGCGCGTACGGCTGGAGGTCGGCGGTGGGGCGGGCGGTGCGGATCGCGTCCCGCACGGAGGGCGAGTCGGCGGTCGAGCGGGCCACCGCCGTGGCCTGCCGGCGCGCCGCGTCCTCCGCCTGGCCGCGGTCGCTGACGTAGGTGAACAGCGCGTATCCGGCCACCACGAGCGCCAGCAGCACGGCCTGCATGGCGAAGAGCTGGCCCGCCAGGCTGCGCGGTCTCGGGAGGGCGGGGGTACGCATGCGGCCAGTCTGCCTCCCGGCCCTGGCGTGAACTAAATGAACGGAAGGGTGACCGCTCCCACGGGTCGGGAGATAGTCGCGGCATCCCCGAAACTCCCCGGACGTGAGCCGCACGCCGGTGATGCCGACGACGTCGTCAAGGAGGGCCGCCGTGACCAGCGCAGCCGATACGCCGCCTGCCGCGCCCGCAGCCGGGCCCGGCCCCGCAGCCAAGCGGGACCGCACCCACTACCTGTACCTGGCGGTGATCGCCGCGGTGGTGCTCGGCGTCGTCGTCGGGTTCGCCGCGCCCGGCGTCGCCAAGGAGCTGAAGCCGCTCGGCACCGGCTTCGTGAACCTGATCAAGATGATGATCTCCCCGATCATCTTCTGCACGATCGTGCTCGGCGTGGGCTCGGTGCGCAAGGCCGCCAAGGTCGGCAAGGTGGGCGGCCTCGCCCTCGGCTACTTCGTCGTCATGTCGTTCGTGGCGCTCGCCATCGGCCTGGTGATCGGCAACCTGGTCCACCCGGGCAGCGGGATGCACCTGACCGAGGCCGTCAAGGGCGTCGGTCAGGCACAGGCGGACGCCGCGAAGGAGGGCCCGGTCGACTTCGTGCTCGGGATCATCCCGACCACGCTGGTGTCGTCCTTCACCGAGGGCCAGGTGCTCCAGACCCTGCTGGTGGCGCTGCTCGTCGGGTTCGCGCTCCAGGCCATGGGCCGCAAGGGCGAGCCGGTGCTGCGCGGCGTCGAGCACATCCAGCGGCTGGTGTTCCGGGTGCTCGCCATGATCATGTGGGCGGCGCCGGTCGGCGCGTTCGGCGCGATGGCCGCCGTGGTCGGCGAGACGGGCGTGGACGCCCTGAAGGCACTCGCCACGATCATGTTCGGCTTCTACGCCACCTGTCTGCTGTTCGTGATCGTGGTGCTCGGCGCGATGACCCGGCTGGTGGCCGGCGTCAACATCCTCCGGCTGCTGAAGTACCTGGGCCGCGAGTTCCTGCTGATCCTGTCGACCTCGTCGTCCGAGTCCGCGCTGCCCCGACTGATCGCCAAGATGGAGCACCTGGGCGTGAGCCGCCCGGTCGTCGGCATCACCGTGCCGACCGGCTACTCCTTCAACCTCGACGGCACCATGATCTACCTGACCATGGCCTCGCTGTTCATCGCGGACGCCATGGACCAGCCGCTCTCCCTAGGCCAGCAGATCACCCTGCTGCTGTTCATGATGATCGCCTCCAAGGGCGCGGCCGGCGTCACCGGCGCGGGGCTCGCCACCCTCGCGGGCGCCCTCCAGTCGCACAAGCCCGCCCTGGTCGACGGCGTCGGCCTCATCGTCGGCATCGACCGCTTCATGAGCGAGGCCCGCGCGCTGACCAACTTCGCCGGCAACGCGGTCGCCACGCTGCTGATCGGCACCTGGACGGGCGAGGTCGACCAGGACCGGGTACGGCGGGTGCTCGCGGGCGAGCTGCCGTTCGACGAGCGGACCCTGCTGGACGACTCCGACGACGCGCCTGCGGCACAGGAGAACGAAGAGAAGCAGCTCGCCACGGCCTGACCCTTTCCCTTCCGGCGGCCTGCGACGAACGACGAACAAGGCCCGTCCGCCGGCTCCCGCGCCGTGCGGGAACCCTCTCGCTCCGGATGCCCGGCCTCGCCTGAACCCTGGCCGGGCGTCCGGCCTTTCGCCGCGCCCCTCGCCGGCCGTCCGCGGGCCGGTCAGTCCGTCAGCCGGGCGACCAGCGCGTCCGCCGGCGCCGCCGGCACCCCCGCCGCCGTCAGGACCGTCACGGCGGCCGAACGGCCGGCCTCGTGCGCCGGGAGCAGTCCGTCGTTCACGGCCTCCATCAGGGCGAACAGGATCTGCTCGTGGACGTGGGCCAGCGCGGCGGCGGGCAGCGGCGAGCTGAAGGCGCCCCGCTCGATGCCGTGCCGGAGGAGGTCCGCGCAGGCCGTGCGGACCGGCGCGAGCCGCTCCCGGATGCCCTCCATGGTGACCGTGCGCTGGGCGAGCGCCACCAGCAGCCGGTAGCGGTCGGCGATGGGCCAGATGGCCAGCACCGAGCGGGCCACCGCCTCCGCCGGGTCCGCGACGCCCGCGCGCCCCGCCGCGTGCGCCTCCGCCAGCGCCTGCACCGCGTCGTCCACGAGGGTGCTGATCAGCGCCTCGCGGCTGGGGAAGTGGCCGTACACGGTGCGCCGTACGACGCCCGCGGCGCGCGCGATCTGGTCCATGGAGGCGTCGGGGTCGCGCAGCAGCTCGGCGAGGGCGACGTCGAGGATGCGGCGGCGGTTCGCGTCGGCGCGAGTGCTGTTACCCGTGGTCATGGCTGACATTCTGCTACCTCCCTCGATTTGCACAGCCCTGTGCACCAACGTACATTGCACAGGGTTGTGTAAGTGCACACGCCTGTGCAATCTCTGTCGCGTACCCGAGGAAGGCGACCCCTGCCCATGCGACTCGTCGTGAACGAACCGGTCGAGCGGACGGACCGCCCCTACGCCCGGCGCTGGTGGGCGCTGCTCGTGCTCTGCCTGAGCCTGCTGATCATCGTGATGGCCAACACCGCCCTCACCGTCGCCGCGCCCGACATGACCCGCGACCTCGGCCTCTCCAGCGCCGACCTGCAATGGGTCATCGACGGCTACACCGTCCCGTACGCGGCGCTGATGCTGCTGCTCGGCGCGATCGGCGACAAGTACAGCCGCCGCGGCGCCCTCGTCCTCGGGCTGCTGGTGTTCGGCGGCGGCGCCGTCTTCGGCTACCTCGCCGGCAGCGCGGCCACCGTCATCGCGGCCCGCGCCGTGATGGGCCTCGGCGCCGCGCTGATCATGCCGGCCACGCTCTCCCTGCTCGCCGCGACCTTCCCGCGCGCCGAACGCGCCAAGGCGATCACCCTGTGGACCGCCACCGCCGGACTCGCCATCGCGGCCGGCCCGGTCGTCGCCGGCGCGCTGCTCAGGAACCACGGCTGGGCCTCCACGTTCCTGATCAACGTGCCCGTCGCCGCCGTCGCCCTGGTCGCCGCCCTCGTCCTCGTCCCGCCGTCCAAGGCGGGCCACCACGACCGGATCGACTACGTCGGCGGCCTGCTGTCGGTGCTGTGGACCGGCGCCCTCGTCTACATGATCATCCAGGGCCCGCACTTCGGCTGGGACGCCAAGGCGATCACCGCCGCGGCCGTCGCGGGCGCCGGCCTGGTCGCCTTCGTGCTGTGGGAGCTGCGCCACCCGCGCCCCCTCCTCGACGTGCGCCGCTTCGCCCACCGCCGCTTCGCCGGCGCCAACCTCGCCGTCGCCCTGTTCTTCCTCGCCGTCTTCGGCGCCTTCTACTACCTGACCCAGCACCTCCAGTTCGTCCTGGGCTACGACGCCCTCGCCACCGGCGTGCGCATGCTGCCGCTGGCCGGCGCGGTCTTCGCCGGCTCCGCGCTCACCGGCTACCTCACCCCGCGCGTCGGCATGAAGTGGACGGTCGGCGCGGGCATGGTCGGCGGCACCGCCGCGCTCGCCCTGCTGACCCGGGTCGACGGCTCCTCGACGTACGGCGACTTCGTGCTCCCGCTGGTCGTCCTGGGCCTGGCGATCGGCCTCGCCCTGTCGCCCTGCACCGACGCGATCATGGGCTCCTTCCCGGAGTCCGAGCTGGGCGTCGGCGGCGCCGTCAACGACACCTCGCTGGAGCTGGGCGGCTCGCTCGGCATCGCCATCCTCGGATCCCTGCTGGCCACCTCCTACTCCGACCGCCTCTCCGACGCCACCGCCGGCAGCCGCCTGCCGGCGAACGCCCTGGCCACCGCGCAGGACTCGGTCGGCGCCGGATACGCCGTCGCCCAGGGCATCGGCGACAAGGCGCGCCAGCTCGCCGCCCAGGCCGCCCACGCGGGCGACCCCCAGCAGGCCGCCCAGCTCAAGGCGCAGGCCGGACAGCTCGCCGAGGGCGCCCGGCAGATGAAGGACGCCGTCGGCTCCGCCTTCGCGGACGCGGTCGCCCGCACCAGCCTGGTCGGCGCGATCGTCCTCGGCGTCGGCACCGTGGCCGTGGCCCTGCTGCTGCCGCGCGGCACCGCCCCGCAGCCGGAGCCGGCCGAGGAGGAGGCGCAGGAGCCGGCGGACAGCGCGGTGAACTGAACGCCCCCGTACGTCGTCTCTCACCGGGCGGCGCACCGACGCGCCGTGCCGTACCGTCCGGGTGCGGCACGGCGGTGCGTGCACCGGACACGGATGAGGGAGGCAACGGGGGATGGCGATCGACTGGGACCGGCGCACCTGCGCACGCAAGGGGCACGTGACCTACGCGCCGGACGACCCCCGGCTGCGGATCCGGCTGCACGCCGACACCGCGCTCGGCGAGGTCTGGCGCTGCCTGCGCTGCGGCGACTTCGTGCTCGGCGACCCGCACGGCTCGGGACCGGCCGCCGAAGCCCCGCTGGTGCCGCGCGGCAAGGTGCTGCGGGACCTGTTCATCCTGCGCTTCCTCGCCGTCGAACGGGCGGTGCGCGGCGTGTTCATCGTGCTGGTCGCGGTCGCGGTGTGGAAGTTCAGCAACAGCCAGGACGCGGTGCGCCGGCTGTTCGACGAGTACCTGGACGTCCTGCGCCCGGTCTTCCGGCACTTCCACTACGACCTCGACCACTCGCCGGTCGTCGGCACCGTCCAGAAGAGCTTCGGGTACCGGCACTCCACCCTGCTGCTGGTGGCCGGACTGCTGCTGGCCTACGCGCTGATCGAGATCGTCGAGGCGGTCGGCCTCTGGTACGCCGAGCGCTGGGCGGAGTACCTGACGGTGGTCGCCACGGCCGCCTTCCTGCCGCTGGAGATCTACGAACTCACCGAGCACATCAGCGCGCTGAAGATCACCACCCTGGTTCTCAACATCCTCGCCGTCCTCTACATCGCCCTCGCCAAACGCCTCTTCGGCCTGCGCGGCGGCCGCCGCGCCTTCGACGAGGAACGCCGCAGCGCCTCCCTGCTGGAGGTCGAGGAGTCGGCAGGCGTGCTGGTCTGACCGCGCGCGGCCGCGCCGGCTTCTTGCCTTGACGTCGGCGTCAACCCGTACGGTCGTCGGCATGCGAATCGGTGAGCTGGCCGCGCGGACCGGGACGACGACCCGGGCGCTGCGGTACTACGAGTCGCGGGGGCTGCTGCCCGCGCGGCGGGACGCGCACGGGCACCGCACGTACGACGAGGGGGACCTGAGGCTGCTGCGGCAGATCAGGACGCTCCAGGACTTCGGGTTCGACCTGGAGGAGACCCGGCCGTTCGTGGAGTGCCTGCGGGCCGGGCACCCGGAGGGCGACTCCTGCCCTGCGTCGCTCGTGGTGTACCGGCGCAAGCTGGACGAGCTGGACGCGCTGATCGCCGAGCTGGCGGCCGTACGGGCGAAGGTCGGCGAGCAGCTGGCGCGGGCCGAGTCGGCGCGGGACGGGCTGGCCGCCGAGGCGCTGGTTCCGGGGGGTCCGGAACCCGTGTGCGAACTGGGAGGAGGGCGACGATGAGCGACGCCCCCGGGGTGTCCGAGGTGACCGACGCGGACTTCGCGCGACAGGTGCTGGCGGCCGAGCTGCCGGTGCTGGTGGAGTTCACCGCCGACTGGTGTCCGCCGTGCCGGCAGATGGGGCCGGTGCTCGGCGCGCTGGCCGCGGAGGAGGCCGGCCGGCTGAAGGTGGTCCAGCTGAACGTGGACCGCAACCCGGACACCACGAACGCGTACAGGATCCTGTCGATGCCGACGTTCCTGGTCTTCCGGGACGGCGAGCCCGTGCGGTCCATGGTGGGCGCCCGGGCCAAGCGGCGGCTGCTGGCGGAGCTGGCGGACGTGCTGCCGGACCGGCTGCCCCGCGAGGCGGCGCCGCCCGGTGCCGTGACCTCCTGAGCCGGCCGCCGGAAACGTCGCCGGAAACGAGGAAATGCCCCGGACAATTGCGTCCGGGGCATTTCTCTGCGTATATTCGGTGGTTCGCGACTTTATTGTGGACGGTCGCGAAAGAAGTTCAGTGAGCACAGTATATCCGGGCGGGAGCGGAATTGTCAAACACCGAATTGACCGACGGTGAATTGCGACGGGAACAGGAATTCGTCGACGGTCTGTACGCACGGGTGGACGCGCTGCGCGGCGACACCGAGTCCTCCGTCGCCGACGCGCTCGCGCAGGGCGACAAGCCCCTGCAGGCCAGGCTGGAGCGGGACATCCTCGTCGCCGAGCGCTCCGGGCTGCTCGCCGCGCTGAACGCGGTGGACGGCTCCCTGTGCTTCGGCCGGATCGACCTCGCCGACGGCACCAGCCACCACATCGGCCGCATCGGCCTGCGCGCCGACGACGCCGAGCGCACGCCCGTCCTGATCGACTGGCGGGCCGACGTCGCCCGCCCGTTCTACCTGGCCACCGGCCACACCCCGATGGGTCTCACCCGCCGTCGGCACATCTCCTCCGAGGGCCGCCGGGTCACCGCCCTGCACGACGAGATCCTCGATCTCGGCGACGCCACCCGCACCGGCCACGAGGACCCGACCGGCGACGCGGTGCTGCTGGCCGCGCTCGACTCCGCGCGCACCGGCCGCATGGGCGACATCGTCCGCACCATCCAGGCCGACCAGGACCGCGTCATCCGCGCCCCGCACCGCGGCGTGCTGGTGGTGGAGGGCGGCCCCGGCACCGGCAAGACCGCCGTCGCCCTGCACCGCGCCGCCTACCTGCTCTACGAGCACCGCGAGCTGCTGGCCCGGCGGGCCGTCCTCATCGTCGGCCCCAACCCCGCCTTCCTCGGCTACATCGGCGAGGTGCTGCCCGCGCTCGGCGAGACCGGCGTCCTGCTGGCCACCGTGGGCGAGCTGTTCCCCGGGGTGAGGGCCACCGCCGCCGACACCCCCGAGGCCGCCGCCGTCAAGGGCCGCGCCGACATGGCCGACGTGCTCGCCGCCGTCGTACGGGACCGGCAGGCGCTGCCCGACCCGGTGATCGCCGTCGAGCACGACCGCGAGGTCCTGATGCTGGACGACGGCCTGGTGAACGTCGCCCGCGAACGCACCCGCGCCGCGAAGCTGCCGCACAACGCGGCCCGCGAGCACTTCGAGGGCCACATCCTGAACACGCTCACCGACATGGTCGCCGAACGCATCGGCACCGACCCCTACGACGGCTCCAACCTCCTCGACCCGAGCGACATCACCCAGATCCGCGACGAACTGGCCGAGAACCCCGAGGTGTGGTCGGCCATCGACCGGCTGTGGCCGCGGATCACCCCGAAGCGGCTGGTCGCGGATTTCCTCGCCGCGCCCGAGGGGTATCTCCCCGCCCCCGACGCCGCCGCGGTCCGCCGCCCGGTCACCCGCGCCTGGACCGTCGCCGACGTCCCCCTGCTGGACGAGGCCGCCGAACTGCTCGGCGAGGACGACCGGCTGCTGCGCGCCCGCGCCGAACGCGAGCGGGAGACGCAGATCGCCTACGCGCAGGGCGTCCTCGACGTGTCCTACGCCTCGCGGACCTACGAGTTCGACGACAAGGAGGACAGCGACCCGGACGCCTCCGAGGTGCTCTCCGCGCACGACATCATCGACGCGGAGCGGTTCGCCGAGCGGCACGAGGAGGACGACCACCGCAGCGCCGCCGAACGCGCGGCGGCCGACCGCACCTGGGCGTTCGGGCACATCATCGTGGACGAGGCCCAGGAGCTGTCGCCGATGGCGTGGCGGCTGCTGATGCGACGCAGCCCGACCCGCTCGATGACGCTGGTCGGCGACCCGGCGCAGACCGCCGAGGCGGCCGGCGTCGGCGCCTGGGCGGACATCCTCGACCCGTACGTCGGCGACCGCTGGGAGCACACCCGCCTCGACGTCAACTACCGCACCCCGGCCGAGATCATGGACCTCGCGGCGGCCGTGGTCCGCGCCGAGCACCCGTCCTTCCGGCCGCCCAGCTCGGTCCGCTCCACGGGCGTACGGCCCTGGGCGCGCGCCACCGACGACCTGCCCGGCGCGGTGGAGAAGGCCGTCGCCGAACTCACCCCGGCCGAGGGCCGGCTCGCGGTGATCGCCCCGCGCGACCTGCACCGGCGGCTGGCGGCGCGGCTGGACGGCGTGACGGCCGGCGCCGAGCCCGACCTGACCCGGCGGGTGGTCCTGCTCGACCCCCGCCAGGCCAAGGGCCTGGAGTTCGACTCCGTCCTGGTGGTAGAGCCCGCCCGCTACGGCACCAGCGACCTGTACGTGGCCCTGACCCGGGCCACCCAGCGGCTGGGCGTGGTGCACATGGAGGCGCTGCCTCCGGCCCTCGCCGAGGCGCTCGCCCGGTAGGCGCGGACGTTCCGGGGGCCGCCGCTCCCGGGCCCCCGCCACCGCCCCGGACCGCCTCCCGCGCGGGCGGCCGGCCGCGCCCTCACGCCGGCCGGAGCCACACCGTGCCCAGTGGGGGCAGGGTCAGGTGGACGCTGGCGGGGCGGCCGTGCCAGGGCTGGGGGTCCGGCTTGACCGGGTCCGGGCGGACCACGTCGCTCCCGCCGTAGCGGGCCGCGTCGGTGTTCAGGACCTCCCGCCAGGCGGGCACGTCGTCGGGGACGCCGAGGCGGTAGTCCGGCCGCACCACCGGGGCCAGGTTCGACACCACCAGCAGCGGGGAGCCGTCCGCGTCGTAGCGCAGGAAGGCGAACACGTTGTCGTCGGCCGCGTCGCCGACGACCCACTGGAAGCCGTCCGGGTGCACGTCCCGCGACCACAGGGCCGGGGTGTCGCGGTAGACGGAGTTGAGGTCGCGGACCAGGTCGAGCACGCCCCGGTGGTCGGCGGCCGCGCCGTAGGCCGGGTCCAGCAGCCACCAGTCCGGGCCGCGCTCCTCGGACCACTCGGCGCCCTGCGCGAACTCCTGCCCCATGAACAGCAGTTGCTTGCCGGGATGCGACCACATCCAGGCGAGGTAGGCGCGCAGGTTGGCGCGCTGCTGCCACCAGTCGCCCGGCATCTTCGACACCAGCGAGCCCTTGCCGTGCACCACCTCGTCGTGCGAGATCGGCAGCACGTAGTTCTCGCTGTACGCGTACACCATCGAGAACGTCATCTCGCCGTGGTGGAACCTGCGGTGGACCGGCTCGTGGCTCATGTACTCCAGCGAGTCGTGCATCCAGCCCATGTTCCACTTCAGCCCGAAGCCGAGCCCGCCGAAGCCGCTCGGGCCGCGGTGATGGGTGGCGCGGGTGACCCCGTCCCAGGCCGTCGACTCCTCCGCGACGGTCACCACGCCCGGCACCCTGCGGTACACGGTGGCGTTCATCTCCTGGAGGAACGCCACCGCGTCCAGGTTCTCCCGGCCGCCGTGCTCGTTGGGCCGCCACTGGCCCGGCTCGCGCGAGTAGTCCAGGTAGAGCATCGAGGCGACCGCGTCCACGCGCAGGCCGTCGATGTGGAACTCCTCGCACCAGTACACGGCGTTGGCGACCAGGAAGTTGCGCACCTCGCGGCGGCCGAAGTCGAACTCCAGCGTGCCCCAGTCGGGATGGGCCGCGCGCAGCGGGTCCGAGTGCTCGTACAGCGGCCGCCCGTCGAACTCGGCGAGCGCCCACGCGTCGCGCGGGAAGTGCGCCGGCACCCAGTCCATGATCACGCCGATGCCGGCCCGGTGCAGCGCGTCCACCAGGTACTTGAAGTCGTCCGGGCTGCCCAGGCGTGCGGTCGGCGCGTAGAAGCCGGTGACCTGGTAGCCCCACGAGCCGCCGAAGGGGTGCTCGGCGACCGGCATCAGCTCCACGTGTGTGAAGCCCAGGTCCTTGACGTACGCGGGCAGTTGGGCGGCCAGTTCGCGGTAGGTCAGACCGGGCCGCCAGGACGGCAGGTGCACTTCGTACACCGAGAACGGCGCCTCGTGCGCGGGCCGTTCGCCGCGGCGGGCGATCCACTCCTCGTCCTGCCACTCGTGGCGGGAGGCGGTGATGACCGACGAGGTGGCCGGCGGCACCTCGGTACGGCGGGCCATCGGGTCCGCGCGCAGCGTCATGGAGCCGTCCGGCCGGGTGATCTCGAACTTGTACAGCTCGCCCTCGCCGATCCCGGGCACGAACAGCTCCCACACGCCCGTCGCGCCCAGCGAGCGCATCGGGAACGCGGCGCCGTCCCAGAAGTTGAAGGTGCCGGCCACCCGCACGCCCCGCGCGTTGGGCGCCCACACCGCGAACCGGGTGCCCTCGACGCCCTGCTGGGTCGTCGGGTGCGCGCCGAGCGCCCGCCACAGCTCCTCGTGCCGTCCCTCGCCGATCAGGTGCAGGTCCAGCTCGCCCAGCGTCGGCAGGAAGCGGTACGCGTCCTCGGCGACCTGCACCGTCCCCGCGTACGCCACCTCCAGCCGGTACTCCGGTACGTCGCCGAGCGGCAGCAGCCCCGAGAAGAAGCCGTCGCCGTCGTGCCGCAGCTCGACCTGGAGATCCCCGGCGACGACGGCGACACCGAGCGCGTACGGCTTGAACGCCCGCACCGCCACGCCGCCGGGCACGGGGTGCGCGCCGAGCACGGCGTGCGGATCGTGGTGCGTGCCGGTGAGCAGCCGCTCCCGGTCCAGGGTGTCCACGGCGGGCGAGACGCCCAGGGAGACCTCGGGGGAGACGGGGGAGACGGGGGAGAGGGGGGAGAGGGAGGGCGGGGTGTTCCGGGGAGCGACCGTCCCGTCCGCCGCGTGCCCGCCCGGCGTCCCGGCGGCGGAGGCCGCCCCGGCGGGCGCCTTCTTCGCGGCGGTCTTCTGCGCCACGGCCTTCTTCGTGCCGGTCTTCTTCGCGGCGGCCTTGTTCGTGACGGTCCTCTTCGCGGCGGCCGCGGCGTCCGGCGCGGCCTTCGCCGCCACTGCCTTCTCCGCCACGGCCTTTTCCGCGGGCGCCTTCCTGGCGGTGGTCTTCTTCGCGGCGGTGGTCTTCTTGGTGGCCGCCGTGTCCGGGAGGGCCTTCTGCGCGGTGGCTTTCTTGGTGACGGTCTTCGCCGCGACCGCCTTGTCAGCCGCTGTCCTGCGGGCGGGCGTCTTCTTGGCGGCGGCGGTCTTCTTGGCAGCCGTCGTGTCCGGGGTCGCCTTCTGCGCGGCGGCCTTCTTGGTGACGGTCTTGGCCGCGACCGTCTTCTCGGTGACCGTCTTGGCGGCGGGGGCCTTCTTCGCGGCGGTGGGGGCCTTCTTGGCAGCCGCCGTGTCCGGGGTCGCCCTCCGCGCCGCGGCCTTCGTGGTGACGGCCTTCTTCGTGACGGCGGCCTTCTTCGTGACGGCCTTCTTCGCGGCGGCCTCGCGGGCGGGAGCCGTCCGCGTCGCCGGGGGCGTCTTCTTCGCGGCCTTCTTGGCGGCCGCCGGCGGTTCGGCGCCGGCGGCCTGGGCCGTCCGCTGGGGATCCGGACCGCTGGACGGGGGACGGGCAGTCACGGGCGGAGCCTCCTCGGCGCAGGACAGGACAGATCGGATGCGGTGGTGCGTGGGTCAGCGGACGTCGGCCCCGGCGCCGGCCCCGGCGTCGGCCTCCGTGTCGGTGGCCAGCCGCCGTACGGCGGACAGCGGCACCGGAAGCCAGTCGGGGCGGTGCCGGGCCTCGTAGACGACCTCGTAGATCGCCTTGTCCGTCTCGTAGGCCCGCAGCAGCACCGGGTCGGTGCGCGGGTCGTGCCCGCCGGCCTCGGCGTACCCGGCGCAGAACGCGGCCCGGCAGGCCGCCGCCCAGGCCGGGGCGGGCGGGCCGCCGGCCGAGTGCGCCGCGTAGTCGAAGGAGCGCAGCATCCCGGCGACGTCCCGCGCCACCGGCTGCGCCATCCGCCGCTCGGCCAGCGGCTTCGCCGGCTCGCCCTCGAAGTCGATCAGCGACCACTGGCCGGACGCCGAGCGCAGGCACTGCCCGAGGTGGAGGTCGCCGTGCACGCGCTGGGCGGTCCAGGTGTGGCCCTCGGCGGCGAGATCGGCCAGCGCGTCGAAGGCGGACTGCAACCCGGGGGCGTACGGCCGCAGCGCGGGCACCGCCTGCGCGGCCGCCTGGAGCCGCTCGGTCATGCCGTCGACCAGCGACTGGACCTGGAGGTGGGCCAGGGTGACCGTGGGCAGCGCCCGGGCCAGCGCGGTGTGCACCTCGGCCGTCGCACGGCCCAGCGCCCGCGCCTCCGCGCTGAAGTCCTCGCCCTTGGCCAGCCCGCGCAGCGCCAGCTCCCAGCCGTCGGTGGCGCCCTGCACGAACGGCTGGAGCACGCCGAGCAGGTACGACTCGTCGGCCACCTCCGCACTCATCCAGGCGGTCGGCGGGGGCACCCGGGGGCAGCCCTCGCGGGCCAGCGCCAGCGGCAGTTCCAGGTCCGGGTTGACGCCCGGCAGGACGCGGCGCAGGAGCTTGAGGATGAACGCGTCCCCGTATATCACCGACGAGTTGGACTGCTCGGCGGTCACCAGCCGGGGCACCAGGTCGGAACGTATCTCCTCGCGCCGCTCGAAGCGCAGCCCGCCGACGCGGGCCTGGGCGCGCAGCGCCTCCAGGATCACTTCGGCGGGCCGGGGGTCGTACAGGGCCTCGTACACGGTGCGGCCGGCGAGCGGGCCCTCGTGGACGTGGCCGATCAGCGCGGGCGCCAGCCTCGGCGGCAGCGCCTCGCGCACGCCTATGAGCAGCTGGTAGCAGTCGCCGGGGTGCGGGACGCCGCCGCCCTGCACGGGCGGCAGCGGCTGGTGGGCGCGCACCAGCAGGTGGTACAGGCCCAGCTTCGCGTCCAAGGGCAGCAGCTCGGTGGCCGCGACCAGCGAGAACCCGGTGACCGGCCGCCCCTTGCCCGCGAACCAGCGCTGCCGGGGCAGCCACTCCCGCAGCAGCGGGTCGAGCGAGGCCAGGAGGCCGGGACCGCCGGTGGCGGCGGAGCGGGTGACGGCTTGCGGCGTCGCTTCCGACATGGCGTCGCGTCCAATCGCTGGTCGGGTGTGACTCACGCGTGCCCACAGGCGGGGCGGCGGAAACCGCCCCGCCCGGGGGCCGGGGCCCCGCGTCCGGATCACGTCGGGGATCGTCCGCCGCCTCCGGACGCGGGCGGGCCCGCGTCCGGGCGGAGGCCGGCGGTCCCGGCCCCGCGCGGAGCGGCGGGCTAGACCGTGGCGTCCTTGCGGAGCCGGAACCAGTAGAAGCCGTGTCCGGCCATGGTCAGCAGATACGGCAGCTCCCCGATGGCCGGGAAGCGCACCCCGCCGAACAGCTCCGTCGGGTGCCTGCCGTGGAAGGCGCTCAGATCGAGTTCGGTGGGCTGGGCGAAGCGGGAGAAGTTGTGCACGCACAGCACGAGGTCGTCCTCGTACTCCCGCAGGAAGGCGATGACCGCCGGGTTGGAGGACTGCAGCTCGGTGTAGGAGCCGAGTCCGAAGGCGGGGTTCTGCTTGCGGATCTCGATCATGCGGCGGGTCCAGTGCAGCAGCGAGGAGGGCGACGACATGGACGCCTCGACGTTGGTGACCTGGTAGCCGTAGACGGGGTCCATGATCGTGGGCAGGAACAGCCGGCCGGGGTCGCTGGAGGAGAAGCCGGCGTTGCGGTCCGGGGTCCACTGCATGGGGGTGCGCACCGCGTCGCGGTCGCCGAGCCAGATGTTGTCGCCCATGCCGATCTCGTCGCCGTAGTACAGGATCGGCGAGCCGGGCAGCGACAGGAGCAGGGCGGTGAACAGCTCGATCTGGTTGCGGTCGTTGTCCAGCAGCGGCGCGAGACGGCGGCGGATGCCGATGTTGGCGCGCATCCGCGGGTCCTTCGCGTACTCCGCCCACATGTAGTCGCGCTCTTCGTCGGTGACCATTTCCAGGGTCAGCTCGTCGTGGTTGCGCAGGAAGATGCCCCACTGGCAACTGGAGGGGATCGGCGGGGTCTTGGCGAGGATCTCGGAGACCGGGTAGCGCGACTCGCGGCGCACCGCCATGAAGATGCGCGGCATCACCGGGAAGTGGAACGCCATGTGGCACTCGTCGCCGCCGCCGGCGAAGTCGCCGAAGTAGTCGACGACGTCCTCCGGCCACTGGTTGGCCTCCGCCAGCAGCACCGTGTCCGGGTACTGCGCGTCGATCTCCTTGCGCACCCGCTTCAGGAAGTCGTGCGTGGCGGGCAGGTTCTCGCAGTTGGTGCCCTCCTCCTGGTACAGGTACGGCACCGCGTCCAGCCGGAACCCGTCGATGCCGAGGTCCAGCCAGAACTTCAGCGCGGAGATCATCTCCTCCTGCACGGCCGGGTTCTCGTAGTTGAGGTCCGGCTGGTGGGAGAAGAAGCGGTGCCAGTAGTACTGCTTGCGCACCGGGTCGTAGGTCCAGTTGGACGCCTCGGTGTCGACGAAGATGATCCGGGCGTCCTGGTACTGCTTGTCGTCGTCGGCCCACACGTAGTAGTCGCCGTAGGGGCCGGTGGGGTCCTTGCGGGACTCCTGGAACCACGGGTGCTGGTCGCTGGTGTGGTTCATGACGAAGTCGATGATGACGCGCATGCCGCGCTGGTGGGCGGCGTCCACGAACTCCACGAAGTCGGCCAGGTCGCCGAACTCGGGGAGGACCGCGGTGTAGTCGGAGACGTCGTAACCGCCGTCCCTGAGGGGTGACTTGAAGAACGGCGGCAGCCACAGGCAGTCCACGCCCAGCCACTGCAGGTAGTCCAGCTTGGCGGTCAGGCCCTTGAGGTCGCCGACGCCGTCGCCGTTGCTGTCCTGGAAGGAGCGGACGAGGACCTCGTAGAAGACCGCGCGCTTGAACCACTCCGGGTCACGGTCCTTGGCGGGTGTGTCCTCGAAGGTGTCCGGAACGGGCTCATTGACGATCATATGGTGGGTGACCCTCCGATCTGCGGGTTGGACGGTCGCAGAACCGTGCCGTGCTCGTCCGGGGACCGGCCCCCGGGCTCGGGGCCGACGACGAGGACGTGTGCCCCGCCCGGTCCGAGACGCACATAGTTGGCCCTGCCCCAGTGATAGGTCTCGCCGGTGAGCTCGTCGCGGACCGGCACCGACTCGTGCCATTCCAGGCCGAGTTGCGGCATGTCCAACGAGACCGTGGCCTCCTGGGTGTGGTGCGGGTCGAGGTTGGCGACCACCAGAACCGTGTTCGATCCGCTCCGCTTCGAGTACGCGATCACGGCGTCGTTGTCGGCGTGGTGGAAGCGCAGATCGCGCAGCCGGTGCAGGGCGGGGTTGCGGCGGCGGATGTCGTTGAGGCGGGTGACGAGGGGGGCGATGGAGCGGCCCTCGCGTTCGGCGGCGGCCCAGTCGCGGGGTTTGAGCTGGTACTTCTCGGAGTCGAGGTATTCCTCGCCGCCCTGCCTGAGGGGGGTGTTCTCGCAGAGTTCGTAGCCGCTGTAGATGCCCCAGGAGGGGGCGAGGGTGGCGGCGAGGACGGCGCGGACCTCGAAGGCGGGGCGGCCGCCGTGCTGGAGGTAGGCGTGCAGGATGTCGGGGGTGTTGGGGAAGAAGTTGGGCCGCATGTAGGAGGCGGCCTCCCCCGACAGTTCGGTGAGGTACTCCGTCAGTTCCTCTTTGGTGGTGCGCCAGGTGAAGTAGGTGTAGGACTGCTGGAAGCCGATCTGGGCCAGGGTGTGCATCATCGCGGGGCGGGTGAACGCCTCGGCCAGGAAGATCACGTCGGGGTCGGCGGTGTTGATCTCGCCGATGACGCGTTCCCAGAAGACCACCGGTTTGGTGTGGGGGTTGTCGACGCGGAAGATCCGCACGCCGTGGTCCATCCAGTGCCGCAGCACCCGTACCGTCTCCTCGACGAGGCCGTCGAGGTCGGCGTCGAAGGCGATGGGGTAGATGTCCTGGTACTTCTTGGGCGGGTTCTCGGCGTAGGCGATGGTGCCGTCGGGGCGGTGGTGGAACCACTCGGGGTGTTTGTGGACCCAGGGGTGGTCGGGGGAGCACTGGAGGGCGAAGTCGAGGGCGATCTCCATGCCGAGTTCGCGGGCGCGGGCGACGAAGGCGTCGAAGTCGTCCAGGGTGCCGAGCGCGGGGTGGATCGCGTCGTGGCCGCCCTCGGGGGAGCCGATCGCCCAGGGCACGCCGACGTCGTCGGGGCCGGCGGTGAGGGTGTTGTTGGGGCCCTTGCGGTAGGTGGTGCCGATGGGGTGGATGGGGGGGAGGTAGACGACGTCGAAGCCCATCGCGGCGATGGCGGGCAGGCGGCGGGCGGCGGTGGTGAAGGTGCCGTGCGGCTGCTCGGGGGTGCCCTCGGAGCGGGGGAAGAACTCGTACCAGGCGCCGTACAGGGCGCGCTCGCGTTCGACCTGGAGGGGCAGCGGGTCGGAGGAGGTGACCAGCTCGCGCAGGGGATGGCGGGCCAGCACCGCGGCCACCTCCGGCGTCAGCGCCGCCGCCAGCCGGGAGGCGGCCGGGCGGCCCTCGTCGCGCAGGGCGGCCGCGGCGGCCAGGACGGCGGCCCGCCCCTCGTCGTCCTCGGGCACGCCGTCGGCGGCCCGCTCGTGCAGCCGGGCGCCCTCCTCCAGCACCAGCGCGGTGTCGATCCCCGCCGGGATCTTGATCTTCGCGTGGTGGCGCCAGGTGGCGATCGGATCGCTCCAGGCCTCCACCGCGTACGTCCAGCGGCCGGGCTCCCCGGGGGTGACGGCGGCGCCCCAGCGGTCGGTGCCGGGGGCCAGTTCACGCATCGGCGTCCACGGTCCCGGGCGGCCCTCGGGGTCGCGCAGGACGACGTCGGCGGCCACCGCGTCGTGGCCCTCGCGGAACACCGTGGCGGTGATCTCGAACGACTCGCCGGTCACCGCCTTCGCGGGCCGGCGGCCGTGCTGGACGACCGGCCGGACGTCCAGCACGGGGATCCGGCCGACGGCGGTGGCCGTTCCCGCGGGGGTGTCCCGCGGCGACGGGTGTGCTCCGGGCGCCCCGGCGGCGGTCTGTGGACCGGCGTCGCGTGGGCGCTTGCTGGTGGTGCCGGGTGGTGCCGGGTGGTGCGTGGCGGGCATGACCGCTCCTGTCCGCGTCAACGAGGGGGTGGGCGGAGGTGGGTGGGGAGGTGGGTCCCGCGAGGCTGTCCTCAGGAACCGGGACGTGTATGTACCTGTGAAGGTGCGTGGGGCCGGCCGGGTGTACCGGTGGAGCCTTCCCACCCTGTTCGGGTGAGCATTCCGGCACTTTGTTAACTACTCACGCGTATGTCCGCGCACAAGACCGGCCGTCTCGGGCCACGGGCCGGGCCCGCACCGTTCCTCTGTCACCGCGACCCCCTGGAGCTGCGTAAACGTGTTCGACAAGCCGGTCCCCGTCGCCCGCGGGCGCCGGGAACCTGGCCTGATACCTCACCCACCGGTCGCGTACCCCGGACGCACACCACCACGCACCGCCTCTCGGCCTCCTGAGAATGGCCGATTACCGGTGCGTCGGGGCGAACCCGTTCAGGTCGCCCGGCCAGGACCGGCGGCGTCGGTCCCAGCGGGGGCCGCACCACGACCGGTACGGTGTTCCGGGTGACGGGGCGCACAGTGCCGTGCGTCCCAGCGAAGCGCAGGGCGTCGTGCGCGCTTTCGGCGAAGCGCGCCGTGCCGTGCGTCCATCAGCGAATGCGCCGAGGTGGAATGTGAAGGCGATCCGTCGGTTCACCGTCCGTCCCGTTCTCCCCGAGCCCCTACGACCGCTCAGCGAGCTGGCCCGCAATCTGCGCTGGTCCTGGCACGCCGAGACGCGCGACCTCTTCCAGTCCGTCGACCCCGAGCGCTGGGCCTCCTCGGGCGGCGACCCGGTGCGGCTGCTCGGCAGTGTGCGCCCGGCCCGGCTGGCCGAGCTGGCCGGCGACCGCCGGTTCCTGCGCCGGCTGACCGCCGCCGCCGACGACCTGCACGACTACACGAGCGGCGAGCGCTGGTACCAGGAGCAGCCCGCGGGGCTGCCGGCCGCGATCGCCTACTTCTCGCCCGAGTTCGGCATCACCGCCGCCCTGCCGCAGTACTCCGGCGGCCTCGGCATCCTCGCCGGCGACCACCTCAAGGCGGCCAGCGACCTCGGCGCGCCGCTGATCGGCGTGGGGCTGCTGTACCGGCACGGCTACTTCCGCCAGACCCTGTCGCGGGACGGCTGGCAGCAGGAGCACTATCCGGTCCTGGATCCCAACGAGCTGCCCGTCACCCAACTGGCCGAGGCCGACGGCAGCCCCGCCCGGGTCTTTCTGGCGCTGCCCCGCGGCCGGTCGCTGCACGCCCGGATCTGGCTGGCCCAGGTCGGCCGGGTCCCGCTGCTGCTGCTCGACTCCGACGTGGAGGAGAACGACCTCGGCGAGCGCGGGGTGACCGACCGGCTGTACGGCGGCGGCAGCGAGCACCGGCTGCTCCAGGAGATGCTCCTTGGCATAGGAGGGGTACGGGCGGTGCGGACGTACTGCCGGCTCACCGGGCACCCGGAGCCGGAGGTGTTCCACACCAACGAGGGGCACGCCGGGTTCCTCGGCCTGGAGCGGATCGCGGAGCTGTGCGCGGCCGGGCTCGACTTCGACTCCGCTCTGGAGGCGGTGCGCGCGGGCACGGTGTTCACCACCCACACCCCCGTCCCGGCCGGCATCGACCGCTTCGACCGGGAACTGGTCGCCCGCCACTTCGGGCCGGAGGCCGAGCTGCCCGGCATCGACGTGCAGCGCGTCCTCCAGCTGGGCATGGAGACGTACCCGGGCGGCGAGCCGAACCTGTTCAACATGGCCGTGATGGGGCTGAGGCTCGCCCAGCGCGCCAACGGGGTGTCGCTGCTGCACGGCCAGGTGAGCCGCGAGATGTTCTCCGGACTGTGGCCCGGATTCGACCCCGAAGAGGTGCCGATCACCTCGGTGACCAACGGCGTCCACGCGCCCACCTGGGTGGCCCCGGAGGTGTTCCGGCTCGGCGCCCGGCAGATCGGCGCGCAGCGCACCGAGGACGCGCTGTCGGTGGGCGGCTCGGAGCGCTGGGACGCGGTCGCCGACATCCCCGACGAGGAGGTCTGGGAGCTGCGCCGGGAGCTGCGCGGACAGCTGGTGGAGGAGGTGCGGCGCCGGCTGTGGGCGTCCTGGCGGCAGCGCGGCGCGGGCACCGCCGAGCTGGGCTGGGTCGACGGCGTGCTGGACCCGGACGTGCTGACCATCGGCTTCGCGCGGCGGGTGCCGTCCTACAAGCGGCTGACGCTGATGCTGCGCGACCGCGACCGGCTGATGGACCTGCTGCTGCACCCCGAGCGGCCGGTCCAGATCGTGGTGGCGGGCAAGGCGCACCCGGCGGACGACGGCGGCAAGCGGCTCATCCAGGAGCTGGTCCGCTTCGCCGACGACCCGCGGGTGCGGCACCGGATCGTCTTCCTGCCGGACTACGGCATGGCGATGGCGCAGAAGCTCTACCACGGCTGCGACGTGTGGCTGAACAACCCGCTGCGGCCGCTGGAGGCGTGCGGCACCTCCGGGATGAAGGCGGCCCTCAACGGCTGCCTCAACCTGTCGGTGCTGGACGGCTGGTGGGACGAGTGGTACCAGCCCGACTTCGGCTGGGCGGTGCCGACGGCGGACGGCGCGGGCACCGACGCAGAGCACCGCGACGACGTGGAGGCGGCGGCGCTGTACGACCTGCTGGAGCAGCGGGTGGCGCCGCGCTTCTACGAGCGCGGCCGGGCCGGACTGCCCGACCGGTGGGTCGAGATGGTCCGCCGCACCATGGCCCGGCTGGGGCCGAAGGTGCTGGCCGGGCGGATGGTGCGCGAGTACGTCGAGCGGCTGTACACCCCGGCGGCGCACGCGCACCGCGCGCTGGGCCCGGAGGCGGCGCGTGAGCTGGCGGCGTGGAAGGCGCGGGTGCGCGGCGCCTGGCCGGAGGTGACCGTCGACCACGTGGAGACGGTCGCGGGCGCGCCCACCGCCGAACTCGGCAGCACGCTGGGGCTGCGGGTGCGGGTGGGGCTCGGCGGTCTGGGCCCGGAGGACATCGAGGTGCAGGCCGTCTCCGGGCGGGTCGACGAGGAGGACCGCATCGAGGACGCCACCGCGGTCCCGCTCAAACCGGCGGGCGCCCCCGACCCGGACGGCCGCTGGGTCTACGAGGGCCCGCTCGCCCTGGACCGCACCGGCCCCTACGGCTACACGGTCCGCATCCTGCCCGCCCACCGCCTCCTGGCCTCCGGCGCGGAACTGGGCCTGGTGACGGTGCCCGCCGAGGGCGCCGAGGGCGCGGCGGACGGCGCGGGAGTGCTCCTGCGCTGAGCGCGTCCCGGACCCGGCGGCCGCCCGGACCCCGGGTCCGGTCCCGGGTCCGGCTCAGGCTCCGGCTCCGGGCCGGGCGGCCCGGGGGTCAGGCGTCCTCGGGGATGTCCGCGCACAGCGCGCGCAGCACCTTCGCGCAGCGGTGGGCGTAGGCGTGCTGGAAGGCGCGGGTGGCGGGGCCGCCGGCGCGGGCGTACCACTTGGCGGCGCGGCTGAAGGCGTTCACCGTGAGCCAGACCGTGCCGTCGCCGGTGCGGTCCACGACGAAGGACTCCTCGCCGCACTCCGGGTGCCCGGGCAGCGTGCCGTAGGCCCAGCCGGCGCGGCGGTGCTCCTCGGCCGTCCAGACGACGCGGCAGGGCGCCTTGACGACGCCCGCCAGGGTGATGGTGACGTCGGCGCCGGGCACGGCGCGCTCGGCGTCCGTGGCGACGCCGACCCCGAGGGCGCGGTGCATCTCCCAGGTGAGGACGGCCTCGGCGGCGCGCCGGAACACCGCCTCGCCCTCGCCGATGCGGGAGCGCACGAGCATCGGGTGGAAGCCGGGCGGGCAGTGTCCCTGTTCGCGGGTCGCGCCGACCTGCTCGTAGGTGAAGTGGGCCGAAGACATGGGACCCAAGCGTAGGGCGGCACCCGGGAGATTCCGCCTCCCGGGTGCCGCCCTGTGCCGGTGATTCCCTGATCAGCTGACGTTGACCGCCGTCCAGGCGGCGCCGACCGCCTTGTACTCGGCGCTGGTCGAGCCGTACAGCGCCGAGGCCGCGTTCAGGGTCGCCGTGCGGGCGGCCTTGTAGTTCGTGGTCGACGTCATGTACGTGGTGAGCGCCTTGTACCAGATCTGCAGCGCCTTGTCCCGGCCGATGCCGGTGACCGCCGAGCCGTTGTACGTCGGCGAGTTGTAGCTGACGCCGTTGATCGTCTTCGCGCCGCTGCCCTCGGACAGCAGGTAGAAGAAGTGGTTGGCGACGCCGGACGAGTAGTGCACGTCCTTGTTGCCGACCGAGGACGACCAGTAGTCGGCGGAGCCGCCGTCCTTGCTGGGCTTGTCCATGTAGCGCAGCGGGGTGCCGTCGCCGTTGATGTCGATCTTCTCGCCGATGAGGTAGTCGCCCTTGTCGGAGGCGTTGTTGGCGTAGAACTCGACACCGGTGCCGAAGATGTCGGAGGTCGCCTCGTTCAGACCGCCGGACTCACCGCTGTAGTTGAGGCCCGCGGTGTTGGAGGTGACGCCGTGGCTCATCTCGTGGCCGGCCACGTCCAGCGCGGTCAGCGGGTGGTTGTTGCCCGAGCCGTCGCCGTAGGTCATGCAGAAGCAGCTGTCGTCCCAGAAGGCGTTGACGTAGTTGCTGCCGTAGTGGACGCGGGAGTAGGCGCCGACACCGTTGTTCTTGATGCCGCTGCGGCCGAAGGTGGCCTTGTAGAAGTCCCAGGTCTCCTGCGCGCCGTAGGCGGCGTCGGCGGCCGCGGTCTGGTCGGTGGTGGAGCTGGAGGCGGTGCCGGTGCCCCACACATTGTCCGCGTCGGTGAACAGCGTGCCGGTGCCGGACGTCTTGTGCGCCAGGTTGTACGTCTTGTGGCCGCCGCGCGTGGTGTCGTACAGCTGGTACGTCGAGCCCGACAGGGTGGTGGTCAGGCTGACGGTCCCGGAGTACAGGGTCTTGCCGGTGCCGGTGGCGTTCTCGATGCCCTGGTACTCGAAGAGCTTCTTGCCGGTGGCCGCGTCGGTGATGACGTGCAGCTGGTTCGGCGTGCCGTCGTCCTGGAGGCCGCCGACGACCGTCTCGTAGGCGAGGACCGGGGTGCCGTTGCCGGCCCAGATGACCTTGCGCGGCGCCTGGTCGGCGGCGGAGGCGGCCGAGCCGGCGTCCTTGGCCAGGCCCACGGCCTGCTTCTCGGCCTTGGCCGGGGTCACCTTCGCGGTCAGCGAGGCCACCTTGATGGCGGCCTTGACGGCCTTGGTGACGCCCTCGGTCTTGCCGGCCTTGGAGGTGTGGACGATCAGGTCGCCGCCGAGGACGGGCAGACCGGAGTAGGTGCGCTCGTAGCGGGTGTGCACCGTGCCGTCGACGTCCTTCACGACGTCCTTGACGACCAGCTTCTCCTGGGCGCCCAGACCTATGCTCTGCGCCGTCTCGGTGACCCCGGCCTGCGCCTGCTGGATCAGGGAGGTGCGGGCCGCGGCGGTCAGGTCGGTGGGCGCGGCGGCGAGGGTCGCGGCGCCGGTGGGGACCTGGGCCGAGGCACTGGTGGTCAGGCCCGTGCTGAGGAGGGCGCCGGCGGCGACGGCGGTGGCGACGGCCAGAGTGGTGCGCTTGTGACGCGTGTAGCGGGGAGTCACACGAGCTCCTTTGTGGGGGAGTCCGCCCGGCGTGGGGTTGCCGGGACCGGAACGGGTGTCAGGTTGCTGTGCGGCGGGTGGAGAGAGAGTGGCATCCAGGACGCGTACATGTCATGACCCTGAAGTGATGTTGGCCGAAAAATGACGAGAGAGTTCATGTTTCAGCCGTGTGAACGGGTGCCGTTCCGGGTGCGACACCTCCGGAACGGCACCCTGACCTGGGGTCACAGCGGCCTACAAGAGACCTTTACGGGAAGGTCAGTTTCCAGCCATCGATGTAACCGGTGTCCTGCGGACCCTTGTCCTGGACCTTCAGCTTCCAGGTCCCGTTGGCCGTCTGGGTGGACGCGTTGACCGTGTAGGTCTTGTGGACGTCCGGGGTGGAGTCGGAGCTGCTGCTCTTGAGCCGGTACGTCGTCCCGCCCGGACCCACCAGGTCGATCTGGAGGTCGCCGCTATAGGTGTGCACGATGTCCACCGTGACCTGGAGGTTGGAGGGCGCGTTGCCGGTGCGCCCGCTGGCCGTGATGGACGAGGTGACCGCCGAGCCGTAGTCCGGGATCTGCACGTCCGCCGTGTTCTCGAAGGACGTGCCGCCGCCGCCCGGGTCGCCGCCGCCGGAGCGCGAGCCGACGTTCACGGCCGCCCACGCGTCCTGCACCGCCTTGTACTCGGCGCTGGTCGTCCCGTACAGCTCGCCCGCCGCCGCGAGCGAGCCGGTGCGCGCCGAGGCGTAGTTGGTGGTCGAGGTGAACTTCGTGGTCAGCGCCCGGTACCAGATCTGCAGCGCCTTGTCCCGGCCGATGCCGGTGACCGGAAGCCCGTCCGAGGTGGGCGAGTTGTAGCTGACGCCGTTGATGACCTTGGCGCCGCTGCCCTCGCTCAGCAGGTAGAAGAAGTGGTTGGCGACGCCGGACGAGTAGTGCACGTCCTTGTTGCCCACGCCCGAGGACCAGGAGTCGGCCGAGGCGCCGTCCTTGGAGGGCTTGTCCATGTAGCGCAGCGGGGTGCCGTCGCCGTTGATGTCGATCTTCTCGCCGATGAGGTAGTCGCCGACGTCCGAGCTGTTGGCCGCGTAGAACTCCACGCCGGTGCCGAAGATGTCGGAGGTCGCCTCGTTCAGACCGCCGGACTCGCCGCTGTAGTTGAGGCCCGCGGTGTTGGAGGTGACGCCGTGGCTCATCTCGTGGCCGGCCACGTCCAGCGAGGTCAGCGGGTCGTTGTTGCCGGAGCCGTCGCCGTACGTCATGCAGAAGCAGCTGTCGTCCCAGAACGCGTTCACGTACGAGTTGCCGTAGTGGACGCGGGAGTAGGCGCCGACGCCGTTGTTCTTGATGCCGTTGCGGCCGAAGGTGTTCTTGTAGAAGTCCCAGGTGACCGCGGCGCCGTAGTGCGCGTCGGCCGCGGCGGTCGCCGCGTTCGACGTGGTGCCGTTGCCCCAGGTGTCGCTGGTCTGGCTGAACAGCGTGCCGGTGCCCGACGTGCCGTGGTTCAGGTTGTACGTCTTGTGGCCGCCGCGCGCGCCGTCGGTCAGCGTGTACGACGAGCCCGACTGGGTCGTCGTCAGCGAGACCTGGCCGCTGTACTGGGTGTTGCCGACACCGGTCTCGATGCCCTGGTAGCGGTACAGCTCCTTGCCGGTGCTCGCGTCGGTGACGACGTGCAGCTGGTTCGGCGTGCCGTCGTCCTGGAGACCGCCGACCACCGTCTCGTACGCCAGCACCGGGGCGCCGTTCGCCGCCCAGATCACCTTGCGGGAGGACGGGGCCACCGAGGTCTTCTCGGCGCCCAGCGCCCGCGCGCTGCGCAGCGCCTGCTGCTGCGCGGCCGCCTGCGACACGCTCGGGGTCAGGCTGCGCACCTTGACGGCCGCGTCGGTGGCCTTCACGACCCGCTCGGTCGCGCCCGACTTCGCGGTGTCGACCACCAGGTCGCCGCCGAGGACCGGCAGACCGGCGTAGGTGCGCTCGTAGCGGGTGTGCAGGGTGCCGTCGGCGTCCTTCACGACGTCCTTGACGACCAGCTTCTCCTGGGCGCCGAGCCCGAGGTCCTTGGCCGTGGCGGCCTTGGCGCCGTCGGCGTCGCGGATCAGCTCGGCGCGCTGCGAGGGCGTCAACTGCACGGCGGTGTGCGCCGGGTTGGCCTTGCCGGGGTGCGGCGCGGCGCTGGCGGCGCCCGACTGGACGGCCGTGGCGATGAGGGCGGCGACGCCGGCCAGGGCGACGCCCGCGGCCCGGCGGTGGGTGATGTGGGAGGTGCGTCTGCGAGAGCTGCTGCTACTCAACACTGACTCCTTCTGCGTGGCCGCGGGTCGCGCGGCCATTCGGGGAGATCCGGACGGGGGGTGAGCCGTCCGGGCAGAACTGCGAAGTGCCGAAGTGCGAGGTGCGCTGTGCTGGCGTGCGCGGTGCGGGGTGCACGGCGCCGAAGGGCGGGATGCCGGCCGGGCCACAGTCCGCGAAACGGTGGGGGGTGCTGTGGTGTGGCTGTGAACGGCCGAGGGGAAGAGTGGCAGGAGGACGCTGTCCTTGTCAGGACCGCGTCATCAACTTGGCCGGAAATGGTTCGTTGTCCGGATGTTCATGTTCGGTATACGGACCTGATGTGCGGGCGGCGCATTCGGCTGGTCCGTTCCGCCGCGCGTCCGGGCGCCGCGAGGAGCCCCGCCGCGCGACGACGTGCGGCGGGGCTCCGGTGATACGGGGTCTCAGGCGCCCCGGCGGTCAGCCGCGGGCGGGGTGCACCGTGGCGAACAGGCCGTGGGCGCGGGTGCCGTCCGGCAGGTCCCATCCGCCGGCGACATGGCCGATCGCCGACGGCGGCGGGACCGGCCGCGCGTCCGGGGCGGGCGTGACGATCCGGTGCAGGCGCAGGGTGGTTCCGTCCGGCGCGGACAGCCGGGTGTCCCGCCCGGTGTCGGCGGCCGCGGCGAAGCCGCCGGGCAGCGGGCCGGCGGTGCCGCGGACGGCGGTGACCTCCTGGTCCGGGGTGTGGCTGGTGCTCTGCGCCTGCGCCTCGGCCCGGCCGTCGATCAGCGCCGCCAGCTCGGCCGTCAGCACCGGGTCCTGGCAGCCGTCGTAGACCCAGCGCCGGCCCAGGACGCCGTGTTCCATGGTGCCGATCAGGGCGGCCTCGGCGCCGTCGAGCGGGGCGGCGCGGTAGGTGAGCGGCACCAGGTAGGCGACCGGGTGCGCTCCGGCGGAGTCCTCGACCACCATGAACTCGATCCCCACCTCGCCCTCCGGGTCGTCCAGCCGGAAGCCGCCCGCCTTGGCCAACTCGGCTCCTTCGCCGCCGCCTTGGTACCAGGCGCGGGTGGGCAGCCAGTCGGTGAGCAGCTCCAGCTTGGTCGGCTTGAGGGTGGTGCGGTGGATGACGGCCATGCCGGCGGTTCCCCTCCGTGAGTCGGTGCGGACCCCCACACCCTCGCACCCCTCGAACGCCCCGGACCGCAGGACCACCCGACGCGACGGCACGCTTACGGGGGACTCGCGCTGCCCGCTGGGGGACTTCCGGTGGCTGCCGGGGGGCTTCCGCCGTCCGCCAGGAGGGCTCCCAGTGCCCGGCTAGGAACCCCCGGTGTCCGCAGGAGAGTCCCCGCCGCCCCCGGGGGTCCCCGGCTCCTCCCCGTGCCAGGTGCGCCACAGCGCCGCGTACGCGCCGTCCGCCGCGACCAGTTCCTCGTGGGTGCCGAGTTCGGTCAGGCGGCCGGATTCCATCACCGCCACCCGGTCCGCGTCGTGCGCGGTGTGCAGCCGGTGGGCGACGGCGATGACCGTGCGGCCCGCCAGCACGGCGGCCAGGGCGCGTTCGGTGTGGCGGGCCGTCGCCGGATCGAGCAGCGCCGTGGCCTCGTCCAGGACGATCGTGTGCGGATCGGCCAGCACCACCCGCGCCAGCGCCAGCTGCTGCGCCCGCGAACCGTCCGTACGGCAGCCGTCCGCGCCCAGCTCGGTGTCCAGGCCGGCCGGCAGCTCCCGTACCCAGCCGTCCGCGCCCACGGCGGCCAGCGCCGCCCACACGTCGGCGTCCGAGGCCGCCGGTTCGGCGAGGCGCAGGTTGTCGCGGACCGTGCCGAGGAACACGTGGTGCTCCTGCGTGACGAGGACGACCTGACGGCGCAGCCGCTCCGGCGCCAGGTCCGCGATCGGCGCCCCGCCCACCGTCACCGAGCCCGCGGTCGGCGAGTCCACGCCCGCCAGCAGCCGGCTCAGCGTGGTCTTGCCCGCGCCGGACGGCCCCACCACGGCCAGCCGCTCCCCGGGCCGCACCGTCAGATCGACCCCGGACAGCACCTCGCCGCCGCGCTCGTAGGCGTAGCACGCCCCGGCCACGTCGATCCGGTCGTCCGCCGGAACGGGCGAGCCGGCCGCGTCGGCGGCGGTACGCGGCGCCCGCGCCACGCCCTCCACGCGGGCGAAGGAGGCCCCGCTGTTCTGGAGCTGCTCCACGCACATCAGCACCTGGTCCAGCGGCTCGGTGAACTGCCGCAGGTACAGCGCGGCGGCCACCACCGCGCCCAGGGACATCGCACCCCGCGCGTGCAGATACCCGCCGAGCAGCAGCACCCCGGCCACCGGAAGGGTGTACGACACCTCCACCGCCGGGAAGAACACGGTGCGCAGGAACAGGGTGTACAGACGGGTGCGGCGGGCCTGCGCCAGCGCCTCCCGGCTCGCCTCGACCCGCCGGCCGGCCAGCCCGAACGCCTCCACCGTGCGGGCCCCGGCCGCCGTCGCCGCCAGGACCTCCGCGACCTCGGAGGTGGCCGCGCCCTCGGCGAGGTAGCCGGGCCTGGCCCGGCGCAGGTACCAGCGCAGCGCCAGCCAGATCGGCGTCAGCGTCAGCACGCCGACCGCGCCCAGCAGCGGATCGATCAGGAACACCGCGACCAGCACCGCGAGTGCCTGCATGGCGCACACCAGCAGTTCGGGCCCCGCGTCGCGCAGGGTGGTGCCGACGGCGGCCACGTCGGCGGTGCCGCGGGTGGCCAGAT
This sequence comes from Streptomyces seoulensis, assembly GCA_013364255.1. GTDB lineage: Bacteria > Actinomycetota > Actinomycetes > Streptomycetales > Streptomycetaceae > Streptomyces > Streptomyces similanensis. Next base: position 6,448,800 of record CP054936.1, read on the forward strand.
CGCCGGTGCCGGCCCGCTCCACGACCGCCGCGGGCAGCGCCAGCGCCCGGTCCACGAAGCCCTCGCGCACCCGCGCCAGCGTGCGTTCGCCGAACCGGTGCCCCAGGTAGCGGGCCCAGCGCGCCAGCAGCAGCTGCGCCAGCGCGCACACCAGGATGGCGAGCGCCATCCGGTCCACGCCGCCGACGCCGCCGCCCGACCGGACGTGGTCGACGATCCGGCCCAGCAGCCACGGCCCGGCCAGGGCCGCCCCGGCGGCCAGCACGTTCAGCAGCAGGACGGCGGTGAAGGCCCGCCCGTCCGCCCGGACCAGCCGCGCCGCGGCCCGCCGCACCTCCCCGGGCCCGGCCACCGGCAACCGCCCCTGCCACGAACGCCCTTCCTCCACCGCCGACCGTCCCCCGGCGGGTCCGCCGCCCGGCGGCTGCCTCTCGGTAGGTTCGCCGGCCGGCGGTCGTCCCCCGGTGGGTCCGCCACCCGGTGGCTGATCCTCGGTGGGTCCGCCGGTCGGCGGCCGCCCCTCCGCAGGGTCGCTGCGCGGCGGCTGCCTCTCGGTGGGTTCGCTGGCCGGCGGCTGCCCGTCGGCGGGCCTGCCGCCCGGCGGTCGTCCCTCGGTGGGTCCGCTGCCAGGCGGCTGCCTTTCGGCGGATTCGCCGGTCGGCGGCCGTTCCTCCGCAGGGTCGCTGCCCGGCAGCCGTTCCCTCCCGGGGGCGTCGGTCGGCAACCGTTCCTCGACGGCTCCGGTGACGGGCGGTCGTTCCTCGACGGGGCCGCCGACGGGCGGCCGTTCCTTCGTGGGCCCGTCAGCCGGAGGCAGTCCCTGCGCCCCGGCCGTCATCGGACCGTCTCCGCCGTGCTCGGTGGGGTCGGTCGGCTCGGTGTTCCGGTGTCCCGGGCCACCAGGTTCCGGTAGTCGGGCTCGTTCGCCAGCAGTTCGCGGTGGCGGCCGCTCGCCGCGACCTTGCCGTCGACCAGGTGCAGCACGAGGTCGGCGTGGTCCAGCACCAGCGGCGAGGTGGTGGTCACCAGCGTCGTGCGCCCCGCCCGGGCCGCGCGCAGCCGGCCGGCCACCGCCGCCTCGGTGTGCGCGTCCAGCGCCGACGTCGGCTCCACCGCGAGCAGCACCTCAGGATCGGCCAGCAACGCCCGCGCCAGCCGCACCCGCTGCCGCTGTCCGCCGGACAGGCTGCGCCCCTGCGCCGCCACCGGCGAGTCGAGCCCGTCCGGCAGCCCCCGTACGACGTCCTCGGCGACGGCCGCGCGCAGCGCGCGTACGAGGTCCGCCGCCGGGCGCTCGGCGCGCCCGGACAGCAGCTCGCGCAGGGCGCCGGCGAACAGATCGGCCTCGTGGTCGGCGACCAGGATCCGCTCGCGCACCTCGCGCAGCCGGATCTCGGACAGCCGCCGCCCGCCCCAGGTGACGGCGGACGGCTCGTAGCGGCCCAGCCGGTCCACGACCGCCGCCGCCTCGGCCGGGCGGGCGCACACCAGCGCCGTCAGCCGCCCCGGCGGCACCCGGACGCCGGAGTCCGGATCGTGCAGCACGCACGGTTCGGCCGGCGCGTCGAGGACGCCGGGATCCGCCTCCGGCTCCACCCGCAGCAGCCGGACGACCCGGCGGGCCGCCACCACGCCGCGGCTGAGGTCGTAGCCCATCTCCACCAGGAAGGCCACCGGGCCGACGAGGACCGCGGTCCAGCCGTACACCGACACCAGCTCGCCCACGGTCAGCTCGCCCCGGGCGGCCGAGCGGGCGGCGAGCCAGGTCACCACCGCGAGGAACAGCGTCGGCAGCCCCACCCCGAGCGCCTGCATCCAGCTGGTGACCGCGCCGACCCGGTAGCCCTGGGCGCGCAGCCGCCCCGAATCCCGGCGGAAGGCGTCCGCGAACAGCTCCTTGCCGCCCAAGCCGCCCAGGACCCGCAGCCCGCCCGCGAGGTCGCCGATCCGCGCGGTCAGCAGACCCTGCTGCTCGCGGTACTCGCCCTCGGCGCCCTGGAGCCGCCGCATCAGCGGCCCGACCAGCACGGCGATCACCGGCATCCCCAGCACCACCACCGCCGCCAGCGCCGGCGAGACGGACATCAGCAGGACGGCCACCACCGCGTACACCACGGCCGAGCCGACGCCCGGACCGATGACGGTGAGCGCCCTGCTGATGGTCTGCACGTCGCCCACCCCGATCGTGACGACCTCCCCGGCGCCCACCCGGCGCGGCAGCGCGGCGCCGAGCCGCACCACGTGGTCGACGACCACCTTGACGGTGCGGAAGTTGGCGTCCATCCGCAGCCGGGTCATCGTGCGGTGCCGCATGATGCTCACCCAGGCGTTGACCGCGCCGACCGCGACCAGCGCGGCCGTCCAGCCGGCCAGCGCCGTCGGGTCGCCCGGCTGGAGCCCGTCGTCCACCGCCCGCGACAGCAGGTACGGGGTCACCGCCAGCAGCACCATCCATCCGCTGGCCAGCACCGCGCCGGCCACCGAGCGGCCCGGCTGGCGCAGCACCAGCCACCACAGGTAGTGCCAGCCGCCCCGCCGGTCCGGCGTCCCCGGGTCCTCGTACGGGTCGATCACGCTTCCCCCGATCGTCGTTCTCGGTCGAGCCTCAGGCGAGACTGTCGCGCCAGGCCCGGTGCAGATCCGCGAACCGGCCCGTGCCGGCGATCAGTTCGGCCGGGCGGCCGTCCTCCACGATCCGGCCCCGCTCCATCACCAGCACCCGGTCGGCGATCTCCACGGTGGACAGCCGGTGGGCGATCACCACCGCCGTACGGCCGTGCAGCACCGTGGCCATCGCCCGCTGCACGGCCTGCTCGCCCGGGACGTCCAGCGAGCTGGTCGCCTCGTCCAGGATCAGCACGGCCGGATCGGCGAGCAACGCCCGCGCGAACGCCACCAGTTGGCGCTGTCCGGCCGAGATGCGGCCGCCGCGCTTGCGGACGTCGGTGTCGTAGCCGTCGGGCAGGGCGCTGATGAAGTCGTGGGCGCCGATCGCCTTCGCGGCCGCCTCGATCTGAGCGCGACCCGCGTCCGGGCGGCCGAGGGCGATGTTGTCGGCGACCGTGCCGGAGAACAAGAACGCCTCCTGGGTCACCATCACCACCCCGCGCCGCAGCTCGGGCACGGCCAGGTCGCGCAGGTCCACCCCGTCCAGCAGCACCCGCCCGGCCGAGGGGTCGTAGAAGCGGGCCAGCAGCTTGGCCAGGGTGGACTTGCCGGCGCCGGTGGAGCCGACCACCGCGACGGTCTGCCCGGCCGCGATGGTCAGGTCGAAGCGGGGCAGCACCTCGCCGCCGGTGCGGTAGCCGAAGCCGACCGACTCGAACACCACCTCGCGGCCCGGCAGTTCGGAGGCGGGCGGCGGCAGCTGCCGGGGCGCCGACGGCTCCGGGACCGACGGCGTCTGCGCGAGCAGGCCGGCGATCTTCTCCAGCGACGCGGCCGCCGACTGGTAGGAGTTGAGGAACATGCCCAGGCGGTCGATCGGGTCGTACAGCCGGCGCAGGTACAGCACCGCCGCCGCCAGCACGCCCAGCTCCAGCGAGCCGTCCGTCACCCGGTAGGCGCCCCACAGCACCATCGCCGCGACCGCCGTGTTGGCCACCAGCCGGGAACCGACCACATAGCGGGCCATCTCCAGCAGCGCGTCGCCGTTGGCGCGTTCGTGCCGGCGGTTGAGGGCGGCGAAGTCGGCGTCGTTGGCGGCCTCGCGGCGGAAGGCCCGCACCGGCCGGATGCCGTTCATCGTCTCCACGAACTTCACGATCAGCGCCGCGATCGCCGTGGACCGCTCCGCGTACGCCCGCCCGGCGCGCCCCTGGTAGCCGCGCACCAGCAGGTACAGCGGCACGAAGGAGGCCACCGCGACCGCGCCGATGCCCAGGTCCAGCCAGAGCAGCATCGCCGAGATGTAGACGAACGACAGGACGACCGTGATCAGCTCCTGGAGCCCCTCGCTGAGCAGTTCCCGCAGCGACTCGACGTCCGTGGTCGAACGGGAGATGAGCCGGCCGGAGGTGTAGCGCTCGTGGAAGTCGACGCTGAGCGCCTGGCCGTGCCGGAAGATCCGGCCGCGCAGGTCCAGCAGCACGTCCTGGTTGACCCGGGCCGCGCCCACGACGAACGCCCACTGGAGCACGCCGGAGGCCAGCGCGCACACCAGGTAGCCGACCGCCACCGCGACCAGCGGCCCGTGGTCGTGCCCGCGCAGCGCCGGTACGGCGGTGTCGATCGCGTACGCCACCAGCAGGGGGCCCGCCTGCGCCGCCGCCTGCTGGAGCAGCAGCAGGAGGGTGGTCCCGGCGACCCGGGCCCTCATGGGGGCGAGCAGCGAGCGCAGCAGCGCGGCCGTGGCGCCCGGGGGCGTGGGCAGGACGTCCCGGTCGAAGGGGTCGCCGGCGTCCTTCGGGCGCGGCGGGTCCGCCTCGTCCTCGGCGGCGGGGACGGGCGTGGTGGAGGCCGTCATCGGTCCTGGTCCCCCTCGTTCGGCTCGCTCTGTTCGTGCTCGCGCTCGTGCTCGTACGGCTCGCACGGCTCGTGCGACGCCGCGGCGCCCGCCATCAGGTGGGCGTACTCGGCGTGGCCGCGCAGCAGTTCCTGGTGGGTGCCCACCGCGGTGATCCGGCCGCCGGACAGCAGCGCGACCCGGTCGGCGAGCAGCACCGTGGAGGGACGGTGCGCCACGATCAGGGCGGTGGTGTCGACGAGGACGCGGCGCAGCGCGGCCTCCACGGCGGCCTCCGTGTGCACGTCCAGGGCGGACAGCGGGTCGTCCAGGACGAGGAAGCGGGGGCGGCCGACGACCGCCCGGGCCAGGGCCAGGCGCTGGCGCTGGCCGCCGGACAGGCTCAGGCCCTGCTCGCCGACCTGGGTGTCGACGCCCTCGGGCAGCGCGTGCGCGAACTCGGCCTGGGCGACGGCGAGCGCGCGGTCCAGGTCGGCCGCGCCCGCGGTGGCGGCGGCGCCCATCAGGACGTTCTCGCCGACGCTCGCGGAGAACAGGGTGGGTTCCTCGAAGGCCACCGCGACCAGGGAGCGCAGGCGGTCGCGGTCCATGGCGGTGATGTCCTCGCCGTCGAGGGTGATGCGGCCGGAGGTGATCTCGTGCAGCCGCGGGACGAGCGCGGTGAGGGTGGTCTTGCCGCTGCCGGTCGCGCCGACGAGGGCGACGGACTCGCCCGGCCGGATGTGCAGGTCGACTCCGTCGAGCAGGAGCGGGGAGTCCTCGGGGGCGTCGGGGTAGCGGAAGCGGACCTCCTCGAACCGCAGCCCCGCGACGCGTCCGGAGCGGGCGCCGGCGTCCGGCTCGGCGGAGCGGGGCGCCGTCGCGGTCTCCGGTTCCGCGTCCATCACCTCGAAGTACCGTTCCGTCGCCGTCGCCGCCTCCTGACTCATCGCCAGCAGGAAGCCGATCGACTCCACCGGCCAGCGCAGCGCGAGCGCCGTGGACAGGAAGGCGACCAGCGTGCCCGCCGACAGCGCGTCGTCGGCCACCTGCACCGCGCCCACCACCAGCGTCGCCCCGATGGCCACTTCGGGCAGCGCCATGATGACCGCCCAGATCGTCGCCAGCAGCCGCGCCTTGCGCAGCTCGGTGCCGCGCAGCGTGCCCGCCAGCTCGCGGAACGCCCGCGCCTGGCTGCGGTGCCGGCCGAACCCCTTGACGACGCGGATGCCGAGCACGCTCTCCTCGACCACCGTCGTCAGATCGCCGACCTGGTCCTGCGCGAGCCGCGCCACCCGCGCGTACCGCTTCTCGAAGAGCGCGCTCAGCGCGATCAGCGGCAGCGCCGGCGCCAGCATCACCAGCCCCAGCGCCCAGTCCTGGACCAGCATGATGGCCACGCCCACCAGGATGGTCACGCCGTTGACCAGGAGGAAGGTCAGCGGGAAGGCGAGGAACATGCGCAGCAGCATCAGGTCGGTGGTGCCCCGCGAGAGCAACTGGCCCGAGGCCCACCGGTCGTGGAAGGCGACCGGGAGACGCTGGAGGTGCCGGTACAGGGCCGCCCGCATGTCCGCCTCGACCCGTGACAGCGGCCGCGCCACCAGCCACCGCCGCAGCCCGAACAGCACCGCCTCGACCAGGCCGAGCAGCAGCACGTACAGCGCGCCGAGCCACACGCCGCCGGTGTCCCGGTCCGCCACCGGCCCGTCCACCAGCCACTTCAGCACCAGCGGGATCACCAGCCCCACACAGGAGGCGACGATCGCGACGGCCGCGGCGGCGGACAGCCGGGCGCGCACCGGCCGGACGAACGGCCACAGGCGCAGCAGCGCGCGCACGGCGGACCGTTCGGCCGGGCCGGCGCCCTCGGGGCCTGTCCGGGCGCCTTCTTCGGTGGTCTCCTCGGCGGGAGCGGGTGTCGTGGACATCAGGAGCGAGCGTACGGATCGGCACTGACATCGCCCACCGAGTTTTGGCCGGACCCCGCTCCGCCCCTGGTCCTGCGACCTGCGTGTACGGCCGTGTGGGTGAGGGCGCGGGCCGCCGGGTCGTAGCGCGGCATCAACCGATCGGCTGATGCGCCTTCGAGCGCGTCGGGCGATGCGCGGGCGGGCCGCGCGCCGGGATTCTGAAGCCATGTCCGTCATCGAAGTCAGCGAACTGCGCAAGTCCTACGGCGGCCGGGCCGTCGTGGACGGTGTCTCGTTCTCCGTGCAGGAGGGCGAGATCTTCGGCATCCTCGGCCCCAACGGCGCCGGCAAGACCACCACCGTGGAGTGCGTCGAGGGGCTGCGCGTGCCCGACGCCGGCCGGATCCGGGTCACCGGCCTCGACCCGGTCGCCGACCACGAGCGGGTGGCCCGGGTGCTGGGCGCCCAGCTCCAGCAGAGCGAGTTGCAGGCCAAGCTCACCGTCCGCGAGGCCCTGGAGCTGTACGCCTCCTTCTACCCGCGCCCGGCGAACTGGCGCCCGCTGGCCGAGCGGCTCGGTCTGACCGACAAGCTCGCCACCCGCTTCGGCAAGCTGTCCGGTGGCCAGAAGCAGCGCCTGTTCATCGCGCTCGCCCTGGTCGGCGACCCGAGGGTCGTCGTCCTGGACGAGCTGACCACCGGCCTCGACCCGCGCGCCCGCCGCGACACCTGGCAGCTGATCGAGGACGTCCGCGCCGCCGGCGTCACCGTGCTGCTGGTCACGCACTTCATGGAGGAGGCGCAGCGGCTGTGCGACCGGATCGCGGTCATCGACAAGGGCCGGATCGCCGCGCTGGACACTCCCGAGGGCCTGATCCGCCGCTCGGCCGGCGCCACCGTCATCAGCTTCACGCCGTCCGCGCCGCTGGACGAGCACGACCTGAACGCGCTGCCGGAGGTGGCCTCGGTGGCGTACAAGGACGGCCGCGTCACGCTCTCGGGCACCGACGCCACCGTCAACGCCGTCATCACCCTGCTCGCCCGCCACCACGTCACCGCCCACCAGCTCCGCGTCAGCGACGCCACGCTCGACGACGCGTTCCTCGACCTCACGGAGGCCGCCGCATGAGTACCCCGGTCCTCGACAGCGCCGTGCTGCGCACCGAGATCCGCCTCTTCGGCCGCGAGCCGGGAGCGATCTTCTGGATCCTGCTCTTCCCCACCCTGCTGCTGGTGATCCTCGGCTCCATCCCGTCCTTCCGGCAGAGCGACGACTCGCTCGGCGGCCTCCGGCTGGTCGACACCTATGTGCCGGTCGCGGTGCTGCTCGGCCTGATCCTCGGCGGCCTCCAGGGCATGCCGCAGGTCCTCACCGGCTACCGCGAGCGGGGCATCCTGCGCCGGATGTCCACCACCCCGGTGCGGCCGCTGACCCTGCTCACCGCCCACATGGTGGTCTTCGCGGGCGCGGCGCTGGCCTCCGCGGTGCTCGCCCTGCTCGTCGGCCGGCTCGCCTTCGGCGTCCGCCTGCCCGAGCAGCCCTTCGGGTACGCCGCCGCCCTGCTGCTGGCGGTGCTGGTCGCCCTCGCGCTGGGTTCGGTGATCTCCGCCGTCTCGCGCACCACGAAGATCGCGGGCGCGGTCGGCAGCGCGGTGCTCTTCCCGATGATGTTCTGCGCCGGACTGTGGGTGCCGGTGCAGGCCATGCCGCACGTCCTCGCCCGGATCGTCGGCTACACGCCCTTCGGCGCCGCCGCCCAGGCCCTGAACCAGGCCGTCGGCGGGCACTGGCCGGGCTGGACCCACCTCGGGGTGCTCGCCCTCTGGTCGGTGCTGCTGACCGCCGGGGCGGCGCGCTGGTTCCGCTGGGAGTGAGCGGGCCGTGCCGGATACTGAGGGGATGACGAACGCCGAATGGACGCCGCTCCGGGTCGGCTTCGCCGACTGGGGACCGTACGGCCTGCTGGCCGTGGGCGTCCTGACGGCGGCCGGGTCGGCCCACGTGGTCGGCATGTCCCGGGGCGAGCTGTACCTGTCCGCCGTCCTGGTGGCCGCCGCCCTGGTCCTGGAGCCGGGGCGGCGGCGGATACTGCGCCACCGGCCGCCGCGGGGCCGCGCCGCCGCCTTCCTCTACTTCCTGCGCTGGTCGTTCGGCTTCGTCCTCACCTGGCTGAATCCCTTCTTCGCCTTCTACGCCGTCATCGGCTACTACACGGCCACCGTGCAACTGCCCCGCAGACTGGTGGTGCCGGGTCTGTGCCTGACCGCCGTCACCATGGCCGGCAGCGAGATCGGCGGCATGCCGCCGCACGGGCTGACCCTGTGGACGGGTTTCGTCGTGGTGCTCGGCGCCAACATCGGCCTGGTCGCCCTGTTCACCCGCTTCGCCGACCAGGAGCAGAGCCGCGCCCTCGCCCAGGCCGAGACCATCGCCGAACTGGAGCGCACCAACACGGCGCTGCAGCAGGCCCTGGACGAGAACGCGGCCCTGCACGCGCAACTGCTCGTCCAGGCCCGCGAGGCCGGCGTCGCCGACGAGCGCCGGCGGCTGGCCGCCGAGATCCACGACACCCTCGCCCAGGGCCTGACCGGGATCATCGCCCAGCTCCAGGTCGTCGCCAACGCCCCCGACCTGACCACCGCCCGCACCCACCTGGAGCGGGGCTCCGCACTGGCCCGGCACAGCCTCGGCGAGGCCCGCCGCTCGGTGCACAACCTCGCCCCGGTGGAACTGGAGGACACCGGACTGCCCGAGGCGCTGAAGTCCACGGTCGCCGCGTGGGGCGAGCGCACCGGCGCCCGCGCCGACTTCACCGTCACCGGCACCGCCGAGCACCTGCACGAGGAGGTGTCCGCCACCCTGCTGCGCATCGCGCAGGAGGCCCTCTCCAACGCCGCCCGGCACGCCCGCGCCGCCCGGGTCGGGGTCACCCTGTCCTTCCTGGGCGACGAGGTCATCCTCGACATCCGCGACGACGGCGCCGGCTTCGACCCGGCCGCCGTGCCCGCCCGCACCCGCGCCGGCGGCTTCGGCCTGGCCGGGATGCGGGCCCGCGCCGAACGCATCGCCGGCACCCTGGCCGTCGAATCCGAACCGGGACACGGCACGGCGGTCTCCGCTCGCGTACCGTTGGTGCGCCATGACCGATGACACCACCGTCTCCCTGCTGATCGTCGACGACCATCCCGTGGTGCGGGACGGTCTGCGCGGCATGTTCGAGTCCGCGCCCGGCTTCACGGTCCTCGCCGAGGCGGCGGACGGGGTGGAGGCGGTCGAGCGGGCCGCCGCCCTCGACCCGGACGTGATCCTGATGGACCTGCGGATGCCGGGCGGCGCGGGCGTGGACGCGATCCGCGAGCTGACCCGGCGCGGCGCCCGCGCCCGGGTGCTGGTCCTGACGACGTACGACACCGACTCCGACACGCTGCCCGCCATCGAGGCGGGCGCGACCGGCTACCTGCTCAAGGACGCCCCGCGCGACGAGCTGTTCACCGCCGTGCGCGCCGCCGCCGAGGGCCGCACCGTCCTGTCCCCGGCGGTGGCCTCCCGGCTGGTCTCCGCCGTCCGCGCCCCCGCCCCGGGCAACGAGGCGCTGTCGGCGCGCGAGCGCGAGGTGCTGGTGCTGGTCGCCCGCGGCACCTCCAACCGGGAGATCGCCCGCGAGCTGTTCATCAGCGAGGCCACCGTCAAGACCCACCTCACCCACCTGTACGGCAAGCTCGGCGTCAAGGACCGGGCGGCGGCGGTGGCGGTCGCCTACGACCGGGGCATCCTCGGCTGAGCGGCGGCCCGCGGCGGGCGTGCGCGCCGGTGCCCGGCACGGCGTGCGGGCCGGTCAGCCGGCCACCCGCAGCAGCAGCACCGAGCGCCCCGGCACCGTGATCGCCTCGCCCGCCCGGTGCACGGCGTCCGGCGGGTCCGCCTGCTCCTCCAGCGAGGTGTCCACCACCACCGCGTAGCGCTCCGCCCACGGCGGCCCCGGCAGGACGAAGCGCACCGGGCGGTCCCCGGCGTGCAGGACGGCCAGGAAGCTGTCGTCGAGGACCGGCGCGCCCCGTTCGTCGCGGCCCGGGATGTCCCGCCCGGACAGGTACATGCCGAGCGTGGCCGCCGGGGCGTACCAGTCCTGCTCGGTCATCTCCGCCCCGCGCGCGGTGAACCAGGCCAGGTCGCGCAGCCCGTCCGCCGAGTGGGCGCTGCCGGAGAAGAACGCCCGGCGGCGCAGCACCGGGTGGCGGTGGCGCAGCGCGATCAGCCGGGCCGTCAGCTCGTACAGCGGCCGCCACTCGGGATCCTGAAGCAGCGACCAGTCCAGCCAGCCGGTCTCGTTGTCCTGGCAGTAGGCGTTGTTGTTGCCGTGCTGGGTGCGGCCCGTCTCGTCGCCGGCGACCAGCATCGGCACGCCGGTGGACAGCAGCAGCGTGGTCAGCAGGTTGCGCAGCTGGCGGCGGCGCAGCGCCCGTATCCGCCCGTCGTCGCTCTCGCCCTCCGCGCCGCAGTTCCAGGAGCGGTTGTCGTCGGTGCCGTCCCGGTTGCCCTCGCCGTTGGCCTCGTTGTGCTTGCGGTCGTAGCTCACCAGGTCGCGCAGGGTGAAACCGTCGTGCGCGGTGACGAAGTTGACGGAGGCGTACGGGCGCCGGCCGCCCCAGGCGTACAGGTCGCTGGAGCCGGACAGCCGGTAGCCCATCTCCCGCACGTCCGGCAGCGCGTGCCGCCAGAAGTCCCGTACGGCGTCGCGGTAGCGGTCGTTCCACTCCGCCCACAGCGGCGGGAACGCGCCCACCTGGTAGCCGCCCGCGCCCACGTCCCACGGCTCGGCGATCAGCTTGACCCGGCGCAGCACCGGGTCCTGGGCGATCACGGCGAGGAACGGGGAGAGCATGTCCACGTCGTGCATGGAACGGGCCAGCGCGGCGGCCAGGTCGAACCGGAAGCCGTCCACGCCCATCTCGGTGACCCAGTAGCGCAGCGAGTCGGTGATCAGGCGCAGCACGTGCGGCTGCACGACGTGCAGGGTGTTGCCGCAGCCGGTGTAGTCGGCGTAGCGGCGGGCGTCGGCCTGGAGGCGGTAGTAGCGCTGGTTGTCGATGCCCTTCAGGGACAGCGTCGGGCCGTACTCGCCGGCCTCCGCGGTGTGGTTGTAGACCACGTCGAGGATGACCTCGATGCCGGCCGCGTGCAGCGCGCGCACCATCCGCTTGAACTCGCCGACCTGCTGCCCGGTGGTGCCGGCGGCGGCGTAGGCGGCGTGCGGGGCGAAGTAGCCGACGGAGTTGTAGCCCCAGTGGTTGCGCAGGCCGCGGCGCAGCAGGTGGTCCTCGTGGGCGAACTGGTGCACCGGCAGCAGCTCCACCGCCGTGACGCCCAGCCGCGTCAGGTGCGCGATCGCCGCCGGGTGGGCGAGTCCGGCGTACGTCCCCCGCAGCTCCTCGGGGATGCCGGGGTGCAGCTTGGTGAAGCCGCGCACGTGCAGCTCGTAGATGACCGAGTCGGCCCACGGCGTCTTGGGGCGGCGGTCGTCCGCCCAGTCGTCGTCGTCGTGCACCACGACGCCCTTGGGCACGTACGGCGCGGAGTCGCGGTCGTCGCGCACGGTGTCGGCGACGTGCTGGTCCGGCCAGTCCCGGACGTGCCCGTAGACCTCGGGCGGCAGCGCGAACGCGCCGTCCACCGCGCGCGCGTACGGGTCCAGCAGCAGCTTGGCCGGGTTCCAGCGGGCCCCGGTCCACGGGTCCCAGCGGCCGTGCACCCGGTAGCCGTAGCGCTGCCCCGGCATCACCCCGGGCACGAAGCCGTGCCATATCTCGTGCGTCAGTTCGGTCAGCCGGGCGCGGGTCTCCTTGCCCGCGTCGTCGAAGAGGCACAGTTCGACCGCCTCCGCGCCGCCGGCCCACAGCGCGAAGTTGGTGCCCGCGACACCGTCCGGGCCGGTCCGGAACCGGGCGCCCAGCGGGGTGGCGGCGCCGGGCCACACCGGCACGGCGGGCGCCGCCGGCGCCACGCGCCGCCCGCCGGCCACCGCGACGGCGGCGGAGGCCGGCGCGAGGACGGCCCCGCGGCCGCCGGAGCGCCCCCTCCCGCCGGTCCGCCCCCGGCCGTCCACGCGGCCCTGGCCGGGACCGCGCCCACCGGGCGCTCCGTTCCCGCCCGGCGACCCGTTCCCGCCCGGTGCTCCGTTCCCGCCCGGCGGCCCGTCCCCGGGCACGGCTCCGTCCGCGGGCGCCGGTCCGTGCCCGGGCGCCGGTCCGGTGTCCGGCACCCGTCCTTCCCTGGTCGGCTCCGGGTCCGCGGGCGCGGCGCCGGGCACGGCCCCGTCGTCGGCGGTGTGCCCGTCCGTGGTGGCGCGCCCGCTCGCCACCGCCTCCCGCTCGGCTGCGCTGGACACCTGGTCGGCCCCTTTTTTCGGCTGTCGCGGCTCGTTCGGCGCCGGTCCGCACCTGCGGCTTCCCTCCCGGGCGCGGCTCCCCGGCGCGTGCTCCTCCCCACTGTTCTGCCCAGAGGCGGGGTCGCACTCACGTTTCCCGGAAGCGGGCCGGTCGTTGGGCAGCCCGTGAGGCACGTACAACGGCGCGCACGGCGCGCGAGGGCCGTGATGGCCGCCGTACTGACATGGACGGCCCTGCTGGCCGGGGCGGCCGGCTGCACCACGGGCGGCCCGGAATCCCTCGGCCGGGTCTTCGGCAAGCCGCCCGCGCCCGAGGACGTGGTCCGCGTCGCCCCGGCCGACGGCGCCAAGGACGTCCGCCCGGGGACCAGGCTGCGGGTGCGGGTGGCCGGCGGCCGCCTGGAGTCCGTCCGGGTCGTCAGGGCCGAGGACGCGCAGGACACCCCGGTGCCCGGCCGCCTCTCCCCGGACGGCCGGAGCTGGCGGCCCGACGACGACCGGCTCGCCCTCGCCGCCAAGTACACCGTCGACGCGGTCGCCGTGGACGACGACGGGCACCGCGCCGCCCGGCACACCACCTTCACGACCTACGTCCCCGACGAACGCTTCATCGGCTACGTCACCCCCGAGAACCGCTCCGTCGTCGGCACCGGCATGATCGTCTCGCTCTCCTTCAGCCGCACGGTCACCGACCGCGCCGCCGTCGAGCGCGCCGTGCGCGTCAGCGCCGTCCCGCCCGTGGAGATCCGCCCGCACTGGTTCGGCGGGGACCGCCTGGACTTCCGCCCCCGCCACTACTGGCGCCCCGGCACCCGCGTCACCGTCGACCTGCGCCTCAGGGACGTCCAGGGCGCGCCCGGCGTCTACGGGCTCCAGTACAAGACGTTCGCCTTCACCGTGGGCCGCAGCCAGGTCTCCCTGGTCGACGCCGCCGCGCACACCATGCGGGTGCGCCGCGACGGCGAACTGCTGGCCACCGTCCCCATCACGGCCGGCGCGCCCGAGTCCACCACCTACAACGGCAAGATGGTGGTGATGGAGATGCTGGACGTCACCCGCATGAACAGCCGCACGGTCGGCTTCGGCGGCGAGTACGACATCCCCGACGTGCCGCACGCCATGCGCCTGACCGACTCCGGGACGTTCCTGCACGGCAACTACTGGTCGGTGCCGGACCCGTTCGGGCGGACCAACGTCAGCCACGGCTGCGTGGGCCTCAAGGACGTCAAGGGCGGCAGCTCCGGCACCCCGGCGGGCTGGTTCTTCGACCGCAGCCTCGTCGGCGACGTGGTGGAGGTCGTCAACAGCGAGGACCGCACGGTCTCGCCCAGCAACGGGCTCGGCGGCTGGAACATGGGCTGGGCCGACTGGACGGCGGGCGGCGCGCTCAAGTAGCCCGGGAGGCAAGGGTTTCGGCCGGGGGGACAAGCGGTTTCCGGCAGCTGTCGAAGTTGGGACGGAACAGTGACACTTGGCGGGCGACCCGCCCCCTGACCTTGTGGTTACTATGCGCCCAAGTGCGCGTGGGACGCGCCGGGGCATGGGTCTTGACCGGCCCAGGGGAGGGGAGACGACTTGAACGTGCGGCCGATATCGGGGGCGTCGGTTGACGCGCGCGGACGCGGGGGGCGTCCGGGGCGCTGGGCGGGCAGGGGAGTGCTCGCGCTGACCACCGGGGCGATGCTGTTCGCCGTCACCGCGTGCGGCGGGGGCGACGCGGACGCGGGGTCCGGCAGGAGCGGGGGCAAGGACGGGGACGCGGAGCAGAGCAAGCAGTCGCAGGCGGTCGTCACCGTCGCGCCCCGGGACGGCGCGACCTCCGTCGACACCAGCGGCGCCCTCAAGGTCGCCGCGCGCGGGGGCAAGCTCACCCAGGTCGTCGTCAAGGACTCCAAGGGCGCCGAGGTGGCGGGGGAGATAACCGGCGGCGGCGCCACCTGGACGCCGTCCTCCCACCTCGCGGCCTCGACCAAGTACACGGTCCACGCGGTCGCCAAGGACTCCGCCGGCCGCGAGGCCGCCGAGGACTCCGGCTTCACCACGCTGACCCCGAAGAACACCTTCGTCGGCGCCTTCACCCCCGAGGACGGCTCCACGGTCGGCGTCGGCATGCCGTTCTCGGTCAACTTCACCCGCGGCATCACGCATCCGGACGCCGTCGAGAAGGCCATCAGGATCAAGACCGAGCCGGCCGTCGACGTCGAGGGCCACTGGTTCGGCAACGACCGCCTCGACTTCCGGCCCGAGCGGTACTGGAAGGCCGGCACCAAGGTCACCGTCGAGATCGACCTGGACGGCGTCGAGGGCCGCCCCGGCGTCTACGGCAAGCAGTCCAAGACCGTCTCCTTCACCATCGGCCGCAACCAGGTGTCCGTCGTGGACGCCGAGAAGCACACGATGAAGGTCACGCACGACGGCAAGGTCGTCAAGACGCTCGCCGTCACCACCGGCAAGCAGGGCTACGACACCTGGAACGGCCGCATGGTCATCAGCGAGAAGCTCGCGGTGACCCGGATGAACGGCGAGACGGTCGGCTACGGCGGCGAGTACGACATCAAGGACGTCCCGCACGCCATGCGCCTGACCACCTCCGGCACCTTCATCCACGGCAACTACTGGGGCGGCGACGCCTTCGGCAACTACAACGCCAGCCACGGCTGCGTCGGCCTGCGCGACGTGCGCGGCGGCTACGACAGCGGGGTGCCGGCCGCGTGGTTCTTCAACCACTCGCTGATCGGCGACGTGGTCGAGGTCAAGAACTCGCACGACAAGACCGTCTCCCCGGACAACGGCCTCAACGGCTGGAACATGTCCTGGAGCCAGTGGAAGGCGTGAGCGCGCGGGCGGCGCGTCCCGTCCGGGAGTGACCGCCCCTCAGGGCACGGCCTTCGCAAGGACACGGCCCTCGGCATGGCACGGCCCTCGGCATGGCACGGCCCTCGGTATGGCACGGCCCTCGCGACCGGCCCGGTGTGATCGACCGCACCGGGCCGGTCGGCGTTAGTGGTGGTTAACCTGCTTGCCATGACCGTAACTCTGGAAGTCGCCGAGGGCGTCGGCACGCTGCGCCTTCACCGTCCGCCCATGAACGCGCTCGACGTCGCCACGCAGGACCGGCTCAAGGAGCTGGCCGAGGAGGCCGGCCGCCGCGAGGACGTGCGCGCCGTGGTGATCTACGGCGGCGAGAAGGTGTTCGCGGCCGGCGCGGACATCAAGGAGATGCAGGCGATGGACCACGCGGCGATGGTGCTGCGGGCCCGCGCCCTCCAGGAGTCCTTCACCGCCGTGGCCCGCATCCCCAAGCCGGTGGTCGCGGCCGTCACCGGCTACGCGCTCGGCGGCGGCTGCGAGCTGGCGCTCTGCGCGGACTACCGCATCGCCGGGGAGAACGCCAAGCTGGGCCAGCCGGAGATCCTGCTCGGTCTGATCCCCGGCGCGGGCGGCACCCAGCGGCTGTCCCGGCTCATCGGTCCCTCCAGGGCCAAGGACCTCATCTTCACCGGCCGCCAGGTCAAGGCCGACGAGGCCCTGACGCTGGGCCTGGTGGACCGCGTGGTGCCGGCCGCCGAGGTGTACGAGGCGGCGCACGCCTGGGCGGCACGGCTCGCCCAGGGCCCGGCGATCGCGCTGCGCGCCGCCAAGGAGGCGGTCGACGCCGGTCTGGAGACCGACATCGAGACCGGGCTCGCCCTGGAACGGAACTGGTTCGCGGGACTGTTCGCCACCGAGGACCGCGAGCGCGGGATGCGCAGCTTCGTCGAGGAGGGACCGGGCAAGGCGCGGTTCCTCTGACGCCCGGCACGGCCCGCCGGCCCCGCCCGTCACGCGCGGTTGACGCCGCGTCCGCTCGCGTGTCCCCCGAAGGGGCGGTTTAGCCGGGCCTTGAGGCAACCTCAAGGCCGACAGCCGGTATCGCGGGCCCCGCGCCGGGGGCCGTGCCGTCCTCGCAGGTCGGCACGGCCGCCGGGGCCGGCGCAGCCCCCGCGGCCCCGGGCGGACGCCCTCCGGGCGGCGGGAGCGCACGGGGGGCGTATTCCCCTGAACGGCCACCCGGGCCCGATGGGGGCCGCCATGATGGGGGGCATGGCGGGGCTGGAGGGCATGGAACAGCCGCGGGGACAGGGGCACGCCTCCGCGGCACGCTGGTCGCCCGCGGTCGAGGACGAACGGGCGCTGACCGCGCTGGAGTCGCACGGCAATCCCACGGAGGCGGAGGTTCCGCTGCCGTCCCGCCCCGAGTCCGCGGCCACCGCCCGCCGGCTGGTCCAGGTCGTCGTCCTGCGCCACTGGGGACTGAGCCCCAAGCTGACCGAGGACGCGGTGCTGCTCGTCTCCGAACTCGTCGGCAACGCCGTACGGCACACCGGCGCCCGGGTGTTCGGGCTGCGGCTGCGCCGCCGCCGCGGCTGGATCCGCGTCGAGGTCCGCGACCCCTCCCGGGGGCTGCCGTGCCTGATGCCCGTACAGGAGCTGGACATCAGCGGGCGGGGCCTGTTCCTGGTCGACAAGCTCGCCGACCGCTGGGGCGTGGACTTGCTGCCGCGCGGCAAGACCACCTGGTTCGAGATCCGCACGACCGACCGCTGAGGCCCGCCCGGGCCGGCCGCCGGCGTCCGGGCGTGGCCGACGCCCACGCGGCGGCCACACGTGTGAATCGCCCGTTTTCTTACCTTCCGCACCTTAAATGGTGCGGGTGACCACCACTGATCGTCGCGGCGTGCTGCGGGCCGGCGCCGGGCTCGTCGCCGGGGGCGCGCTCGCCGCCGGGTGTTCCGCCACCGGCGCCGCCCCGCACCCCGCCGCGCCCGACGCCCCGCCCACCGGCGCCGCCACCCCCACCCCCGTCAGCTCCGCCGCCCCCGCCCCGCGCGCCTTCCCGCACCAGCCCGCCGAGATCGCCCACGGCCCCCGCGACCGGCCCCGCGTCGCCCTCACCTTCCACGGCCAGGGCGACCCCGCCCTCGCCCGCGCCCTGCTCACCACGGCCGAGCGGCACGGCGCCCGCCTCACCGTGCTCGCCGTCGGCACCTGGCTGGACGAGCACCCGGAGATGGCCCGCCGGATCGTGGACGGCGGCCACGACCTCGGCAACCACACCCAGCGCCACCTGGCCGTCAACGACATGTCCGAGGCCGACGCCCGCGCGGAGATCACCGGCTGCGCCGACCGCCTGCGCCGCCTCACCGGCTCGATCGGCGCCTGGTTCCGCCCCTCCCGCGCCCCGACCGCCACCGCGCTGGTCCAGCGGCTGGCCCGGGACGCGGGATACCCGCACGTGCTCTCCTACGACGTCGACTCCCTCGACTACACCCGGCCCGGCGCCCAGGCCGTCGTCCGCACCGTCATGGCGCGGGTCAGGGGCGGCTCCGTGGTGAGCCTGCACTTCGGTTACCCCGACACGGTCGCCGCCCTCCCCGACGTACTCGCCGAACTCGACCGCCGCGGCCTGCACGCGGTCACCACCACGGAGCTGCTGAGCTGATGCCACCCACCCCGCCCCCACCCCGCACCCGGCCCGCGCCGTCCGCGCCGTCCCCCGCCCGCGCCCTCAGGACCCTGATCGCCGGCGCCGTCTGCGCCGCCGCACTGGCCGCGCTGCCCGCGTGCAGCGGGACGGACTCCGCCCACCGCGCCGACGAGGCCCTGGGCAGCCAGGCCCCCGCCCGGCCCGAACAGCCGAAGCCGGGCCGGGCCGACACCCTGCCCGGCATGCCGCCCGTGCTGGACGCCAAGGACGCCTACGCCGCCGACCGCCCGGGCCGCCTCGCCGCGGCCGTCAAGGACTTCCCCACCCGGATCTACGTCCCCAACACCCTCTCCGACACCGTCACGGTGATCGACCCCAGGACGTACAAGGTCACCGAGACCATCCCGGTCGGCCACCAGCCCCAGCACGTCGTGCCGTCCTGGGACCTGAAGACGCTGTGGGTCAACAACGACCTCGGCAACTCCCTGACCCCCATCGACCCGAAGACCGGCAAGGCCGGCAAGCCCGTCGACGTGCACGACCCGTACAACCTCTACTTCACCCCGGACGGGAAGTACGCCATCGTGATGGCGTCCAAGGACCGCCAGCTCGTCTTCCGCGACGCGCACACCATGGACCGGGTCAAGACCGTCCCCGTCACCTGCGGCGGCGTCAACCACGCCGACTTCTCCATGGACGGCCGCTACTTCATCGTCTCCTGCGAGTTCAGCGGCGAACTGCTCAAGGTCGACACCGCGAAGATGAAGGTCGTCGGGCAGCGGAAGCTCGATGTGCGCGGCGCGATGCCGCAGGACGTGAAGATGTCGCCCGACGGCAAGAGGTTCTACATCGCCGACATGGCGGCCGACGGACTGTGGATCCTGGACGGCGACACCTTCGCCAAGCCGGCCTTCCTGCACACCGGAAAGGGCGCCCACGGCCTCTACGTCAGCCGCGACTCGCGCGAGATGTACGTCTCCAACCGGGGCGAGGGCACGATCTCGGTCTTCGACTTCGCGAAGAACGAGCTGACCAGGAAGTGGCGGCTGCCCCAGGGCGGCAGCCCCGACATGGGCGGCGTCTCCGCCGACGGCAGGGTGCTGTGGCTGTCCGGGCGCTACAACTCCGAGGTGTACGCCATCGACACCCGCAGCGGGAAGCAGCTCGCCCGGATCAAGGTCGGCAACGGCCCGCACGGCCTCGCCGTCTACCCGCAGCCGGGCCGCTACTCGCTCGGCCACACCGGCATCTTCCGCTGACGGCGCCCCCAAGGACGCCGGCAACACACGGACCGGACACGCCTCCGATCAGGTGACGGTCCGCCGCCCGCCGCCGCGGGACCGGGATCGTGCTGCGCATGATCACCCTTCGTCCGCGGCGGCGGATCGCCGCCGCCGTCCTGTCCGTGTCGGCCGTCCTCGCGACCACCGCCGCCACCGCCCCCACGACCACCGCCGCCGCGGCCCCCGGCCGGGCCCTCGCGGCACGGGCCGCCGCCGCGCCCGCCTGCCCGCAGTTCGCCGACAAGGTCGAGGCCGCCGCCGACCGGCGCGTGGACGTCGGCCGGATCACGCCCGCCCCCGCCTGGCGCACCACCTGCGGCACCCTGTGGCGCAACGACAACCGGGCCCCGGAGACCGTCTTCCCGGAGGGCTTCCTGCCCCGCGACGTGCTGCGCGGCCAGTACGACGTCGAGCAGTACGTCCTGGTCAACCAGCCCTCGCCGTACGTCTCGACGACCTACGACCACGACCTCTACAAGACCTGGAAGTCGGCGTACAACTACTACATCGACGCCCCCGGCGGCGTGGACGTCAACAAGACCATCGGCACCACCCACAAGTGGGCCGACCAGGTCGAGGTGGCCTTCCCCGGCGGCATCGCCCGGCGGTACGTCGTCGGCGCCTGCCCCATCGACAAGGCCACGAAGACCGAGATCCTCAGCCGCTGCGAGAGCAACCCGTACTACGAGCCCTGGCACTGAACCGCACCCGGTCCCGGCGCCAGCCCCTACCGCCCGCAGGGCCGCCCCGGTCGTGCAGTTAATCTGACCTGCGTCAGTACCGTCGGTACGACGAGCAAGCCAGATCACACGCGACGCAAAAGGGGCGGACCGATGGCGGACATCGAGGAAGCACGCAAGCAGTTCCAGCGGATCGACGCGGACGGCGACGGGTTCATCACCGCCGCCGAGTTCAAGTCGGCCCTGGCCCAGGGCGGCGACTGGAACGTCACCGACACCGTGGCGGAGACCATCATCAAGCAGCGGGACCTCAACGGCGACAAGGTCCTCTCGTTCGACGAGTTCTGGGCCTACCTGAGCAAGTAGTGACGCGGCGAGAGCGCCCGGCGGCCGCGCCGGGCGCCTCACCCGTTCGCCCGCACCCGGAATACCCCGCCGCGCGCG
Source organism: Streptomyces seoulensis (assembly GCA_013364255.1). Classification (GTDB taxonomy): domain Bacteria; phylum Actinomycetota; class Actinomycetes; order Streptomycetales; family Streptomycetaceae; genus Streptomyces; species Streptomyces similanensis. The sequence goes on from CP054936.1 coordinate 6,469,417, forward strand.
GAGGTTGGCCCTGTCCTGCACAGCCGTACCACGGCACAGGCACCGACCTCCCGGAAGAGCGAGGCGAGTACAGATGAAGATCGGCATCATCGGCGCAGGCAACATCGGCGGCAATCTCACCCGGCGGCTCACCGCCCTCGGGCACGACGTCTCCGTCGCCAACTCCCGCGGCCCCGAGACCCTGACCGCACTGGCCGAGGAGACCGGCGCGACGCCGGTGCGGGTCGAGGAGGCGGCGCGCGGCGCGGAGATCGTCGTGGTCACCGTCCCGCTGAAGGCAATCCCGGACCTGCCGTCCGGACTGCTCGACGGCGCCGCCGACGACGTGGCGGTCATCGACACCGGCAACTACTACCCGCAGCGCGACGGCCGGATCGACGCCGTCGAGGGCGACGGCCTCACCGAGAGCCGCTGGACCGAGGGGCACCTCGGCCACCCGGTGATCAAGGCGTTCAACGGCACCTACGCCCAGGACATCCTGGACCGCCACCGCCCGGCCGGCGACCCCGGCCGCCTGGCGCTGCCGGTGGCCGGCGACGACGGGGCGGCCAAGGCGAAGGTCCGGGCGCTGATCGAGGAGCTGGGCTTCGACACGGTGGACTCCGGCGGCATCGACGACTCCTGGCGCCAGCAGCCGGACACCCCGGTCTACGGTCTCCAGGAAGGCGTCGAGGCGGTCACCAAGGCCCTCGCGGAGGCGTCCCCGGAGCGTCCGGCGGCCTTCCGCGCCTGAGCGGCACGGGCGCCCGTCACTTCTTGGCCCACTCCCGCAGCGCGGCCGTGCTGGCGAAGTTCGCGACGTTCGTGTCGTGCGGCTCGTCGGTGTACTGGTGGAAGAGCCACTTGGCCTTGATGCGGGGGTGGCCGGCCTTGACGTAGTCGGCGATCCACAGACCGTCGCCCGCGTACGAGGTGGTGTCGACGGTCAGCCAGAAGTGGCGGTTGGTGTAGAGCACCACCCGGTTGTGCGGGCGCAGCTGCTTCACCTTGCGGATGAAGCTGTCCTTCTCGGCGTTGGTGGCGTGCGTGCCCTCGGCCGTGTTCTCCCAGTCCACCGCCAGGACGTCGCCCCGCTTCTCGGGGGCGTGCGAGACGAAGTACTCGGCCTGGGCGCTGATGTTGCCCGGCCACAGGAAGTGGTAGAAGCCGACGACCAGACCGGCGTCCCGGCCGTGCTTGGTCTGGGCGCTGAGCCTGGAGTTGACGTACGAGCGGCCCTCCGTCGCCTTGACGAAGACGAAGGAGAGCCCGCTCGTGCCGTAGGTCGCGGACTGGAACGCGCTCACATCGATGCCCTTGAGCATGCAAACTCCCTGAGATGTGCCGTGGGGGAAGGAGTCGTCCCCTGATTCCTGCCCCACCCCGGCACGGCCGATCCCTCCGCCCCACTCGAACATCCGCCCGGCCCGCTCCCGGCCGATTCCGGCGGCACGTCCGCCTCAGCACTCGATGATGTTCACCGCCAGCCCGCCACGCGCGGTCTCCTTGTACTTGACGGACATGTTGGCCCCCTGGCGCGCTGTGCCCTTGACCTGCACGTTCGAGGGGATCTGAGGGGCGATCCACGCCCGTAGGGACTTCTCAGGGACTTTCGGCAGAGAGGGGTCCCGAAGCCAGGCGTCCATCGCGGCGAGGCCGCGCCGCCCCGCGCCGGGCATGAAGTGAGCGTAGTGGTCGAGCGTGACTTTCGGTGTCGAGTGCCCGAGCCATTTGGACAGGCTGACCACCGACTCGCCGGCCTCCAACTGCACGCTCGCGTAGGTGTGGCGGAGGACGTGGAACATGTCCTCGCGTGGGGCGGCATAGCGCGGCACCCGGCGGATTCGGTTGCCATCGTGCCGCACCTTCTCGCCCACGGGCTTGATCAGTCCGGCGGTGGCGAGCGCACGATTCCAGCTGCGGTCGTTCCAGGTGCGGTAGTAGATGCGGTTGCCGTACGACGAGGTGAGGATCAGACCGACCGTGATCGGCTTCCGCTGGCGCTCCTCCAGCGCGGTCGTCGGCGTTTCTCGGTTCCGCCAGGGCAGCGTGCAAGAAGTCGACGGGAATCCCCAGAGCCTCTGGTCGTCGGCCATGGTGTCCTCCTTCGGCGGGTCAAGCGTATGGAACGAACGGGTGGACGCACGACGAGGCCGCCCCCTGCCTGAGCGGCGTGGGGCGGCCTTCGGCGGTCCTCGGTCAGACCTCGGCGAGCCGATTGGAGAGGCTGAGGGCGTCGGCTCCAATCCCGAAGGCGGCTCAGTCGAAAGCCGGGTCAGACACCGTCCGGCCCGGCTTTCGACTGAGCCGATCCCTTCTTGCGGCCGGCCCGGCTTTCCCGGATCGTGCCGCCCGGTCCAAGGGAAGCGCATCTGCGCAGCCAGTGTGCGGAAGGGTGCGCGGGCGGGAGCCTTTGAAACCCCTTCCGGCCCTGTGTCAGTTCCTCCAGCAGTAACGAAGTGATTGGAGGGATGCACCAAAACCTGTGGTGGGAGACCAGGGCACGAGGACTCCTTATTAGCAGGTTCCCCTCAAGATGTCATCGAGGTTCCTCTCCTCCACGTACCTGGCCCAGGCGGACGGCCTTCGGTGAGCTGGCAGTCCGCGGAGGTACCGCTGAAGGCTGTAACCCGCCCACCTCCGCTGTCGGCGCCTTTCCCGGTCAGGCTCTGCGAGGTCGCACCAGGCTTCCTCCCATGAGGCAACTGCTGTGGGGGCTACGACGCCGCAAATCTCGATGATCGTCATTACGAGCTCGAGTGGCGCACTGCGCTCGCCGCGGAGTACCGCTCCGATAGTGGAGCGCTTGAGTATGCCGTGACTCCTGAGCCCAATCTCTCGCTGTGAGAGCTTCGCCCCTCGAATCGTTTCCTGGAGAGCATCCAGAAACTCCCTGTGGGTGCGCATCCCGTCAGGCGGTCCCCCGGCAGCTCGAACTGACTGACCCCTCCGCCTGATCGCCACCGCTTCACCCCTGACTGCCATCATGGTGTGCTCGTCCAGGCCGAGAGATCGGGCCATCAGCTCCGTCACGGCCCGAGAAGGGATCCCTCGCCCGGATAGCGCCCGCGACACGGTTGATGAGTCCCGGCCGATTAGCACCGCCAGCTGACCGTAGGTCAGGCCCCGTGCAGAGAGCTGGCCCTCCAGTAGGTTGATCAGGCGGGCATTCACGGGCTCCCACTGCTTCCGTGATCCGTATCCCTCCGTGAGCATCGCACCCCTCCCGGGTTCGCTGGGCCGTAGGTCGACCCGTGACCGGCAGCAGCGTGCCAATCTCGTCCCGCCTGGGCCAAGTCGGGAGAGCCTTCTCCGGCGGCAATGGCCACGAACAAGACCTTTGGTTCAGAGAGTGCAGGATTTGATGCTGTTATGTGCCGGTATGGCGAGTGGTTACCTGTGAGTAGAAAGAAGGGTTGCATTTCTGGCGCACGCATCCTCAGGGCCTTCTGTTCCAGAAGTGGTGACCGCCGCTGTGCGCGGGGTCGTCGCCCATTTCGTCGGCACCATGGCGAAGTGGGTCGGGCCGGGCGAGGACGAAGCCGCCCACATGGTCACCCCGGAGGCCGTGGCCGACGTCATCATGACGGCGACCGCCGAGCGGAAGTCGGCAGCCGTCCAGCCCCACGCCTTCCGGCCCGTCCGGCGTGGACGACCGGCTGGTGAGTGTCCGTGTCGAGTCGCTGGGGTACCTGGTCATGGTCACCGCGCAGGCCAGCAAGTAAGCCAGCCTGACCGGCGGCGGCCCGGCGGCAGTCCCTCCGTTGGACCTCGGCACCGAGATTGGCAGCGTCTTGGTGAAGCGGCACGCCGAGGGGCGGCGGAGGTGCCGAGTCTGGCCGCAGCAAGTCAGGATGATCTGCCATCACCACAGCGGCACACGCCCCAGCCCTCCGCCTCCACTCGTTCGGCGACCCCATCGAGCACCCCGGCCACTCCCTTGCTACTCAGGAACCGGTTTGGCCAGGTTGCTGCAGGAGACGGAATTGACAGTGCGGCCACCCTGCTGGCCGCATGCGTGAAGGCCGCCAAGCCATTCGACTCCTGGTCAGGGGCAGCCAGGGAATTCGAGGGTGGGCAGCGGGTCAGGGAGCGGGTGGCGCGTCCAGCCAGCGTCGCGGTCCCAGTGCAGGACGTGGGTTCTATCGAGCAGACAGCCGACCCAGAGGCCAGTGATGCCGGCCGGTACGTTCGGAGATCGCTGGGGCAGCAGGCCCGGGTCGGCAAGGCGGTGCCATGCGGAGGAACGCATCCAGGTGAGCCAGAAGAACACCTCTCGGCGCGGCCGGTCAGAAGCCGCGTTGAGCTTCAGGGCCAGGTCCTCGTGCAGCCCGAACTCGACCTCCAGAAGCTCCACCAGCTCCGTTCCGCCATCGGCGTCGGCGATGGGCGGCGGCTTCGCCGGAAGCGCGGTCCGCCACGTCAAGGATCGTGCGCATGCGATCCGCTCGCTAACCGCCCGGTGGGCCAGTTCGGACAGCTCGGCATCGGTATAGCGACCGGGAAACAGGGCTCGCATCGTCTCGGACCACTTCCGTTCGTCCTCGGCCCGGCGCCCCTCCAGCAAAGCGATGAAGCCCGGATCGAACGACCACAGCACCGGGCCCATTTGAGGAGGTTCCGGAACCGGAGAAGGCGGCGGAGGCTTCCCCTTGCGGCGGTTCTTCCCAGCCTTCTTGGCCCAGTGGTCTGGGTTGAAAGCCGGCATCTGGTCGTACCCCGTCAGCAACCCGGCGCTGATGTAGCCGGCACCTGTCTCGCTGCGCATGGAACAACCGAAGGCCACCCCAGCGGCGCCCAGGGTGCCGTACGGGCATGCCTCTTCGTGGACTGGCTGCTCGATACAGGCCGTGCCGGGGCCGAAGCGGGACACGCCCCGCCGCTCCAGCTCGGCCAGGGCCCAGGTGATGACGGTCAGGGCGTCCTTGAATCGGGGGTTCTCCTTGCGGCCTCCGTAGGTCGCCTTCGCCGTGTTCGCGAACACCACATGCCAGCCCAGATCCAGCTCGGGTACCGCCCGCTGGGTGAGGTACGGCTCCCAGGCGCTCCGGTTCTGCCGGGCCACGCTGCTGGTCACCAGTGTGACCTCGACCGCCCGGTCACTGCCGCACATGAAGTCGTAGCGGCCGTTGCGATCAGCCCGTACATCGTGAAAGTCATCACACCGAGGGCAATGGTCATACGGTTCGACGGTCTCATCGGTGCAATGCCAGAGGACGCTTGCCGTCCTCAGCTCCACGGGATCACCCGCCCGGGGCATGAGTCTCATCCGTTCCAGCGTGCGCGTTCCAGGGCAGTTCAAGCTGTTGCAGCGGAAGACGAGACACCGTCTTGATCAAGTCGCCCCGGCGGTAACCGAGCCCGGCGGCGAGCAGAATCCGAACATGCTGATCCAGTCTCTCGATCATCATCGAGGGCAGGCCGACGACTTCGGGGATGACCCACGCGTCCCGCAGGAGAAGATCCAGATCGGTATCACCAACCGGCACATGGACATGCAGCTCCCACGGAGAGACGGCCTGCAGAGAGCCCCGTACCGCCCGGCTCCGTCGCGCGAGCAGCCGGCGGCCAGCGACTTGCAGAGCACGCAGCACCGCCATCTCGGCTACAGCTACCACCACGGTCTCACGAGTGCCCTGGTCCATGATCGTCCTACCGGAGCTCTGAGACGTGCTGCGGCCGGAGGAAAGGCACCAGCGAGGCCGGCATGATCCCGGGGGACTCGAGCAGCTCCCACTGGCAGCCCGGCACCTTCTCATCGAGATCGCGGAGCGCCTGCCGCATCAGCAGCAGCATCAGGGAGTCCCTCGCCCGGTCCGACGGGGACCAGTGCTGATCGCCCACTGCGGCCATCAGCACCATCCCCGACACGAAGGTCCTGCCCATCAACCACTCGAAGGCCGCATCGCCCAGCTCGTTGGCCGCCAGCTCCGTCTCGACCCGGTCGCACAGGTCCAGCGCCCACTCCCGGGTCGCCCCGCTCGCCGCCCAGGCGCCCCGCAGATCGTTCAGGTTCGCTGTCACCGCCAGACCGACCAGGGTGTCGAGAACGGGCCCGTCGGGGACGGTACTCATCCCGCCGTCGGGGAGGAACACCTCCTGGGAGGCTTCCGGAACGTCCTCGACCGTGTACTCGGCCAGGGACGCCCCGGGGTTGCCCCACCCCGTCGGCTGCATGGCCCGCAGCACATCACCGATCCCCTGCGGCGTGACGGAAGCACCCCCGCGCAGCACCGTGGTCACCGCCGCGGCCGTCATCTCCCCACCGGATGGACTCGACGGCTCCGGGTTCCGGTCCAGGCCGGCCAGCTCCGGGGGAGGCCACACCACCCCACGGTCACGCATGTACTGGGCGATGCCCTCGTCGATCCGCCGCGCCCGCGCGGGAATCAGCCGGACCCGCTGCCCGGAGGCGACCACCTCGTCGGCGACACGCTCCGCCCACTCTTCCTCGTCCTCCCCGGTCTCCGGATCCTCCTCGGCGAGGCCGGTTCCGTGCCCCCGCACGGCCTTCTCGAAGGCATTTCGTACGGCCGCCTCCGGCACTGAATGCCCCTCGCCGAACAGCGCTAGCGCCAGATGAGAGGGCCGGGCACCCCTCCGTGCCAGCCGGGCGAGCGCCACGACAAGGCCGAACGCCTCATCATTCGGAACCGACGCACTCCCGCGCCCCCGGCCCAGCGCCCGCACCGTGTGCCTCTGCAACAAACCCGCCCGCCGCCATAGCGCGAGCTGCTTCACCGACACCACCAAATCGTGCCGAAGAGCATGGTCGATGAGCTGCTGATCAGCGGAAACCGGATCACCCGTAGAAGACATACCGCGAACCTACCCACACCGCCGGAAACAGGACATGGTTTTGGACATAGAGCCCTCCCACCTTCATCCGGGCGAGGCGCACGGGGCGTGGTGATCTAGGGGAACCGCCGGAGCACACGGCCCGGCAAACGACCAGGAGACCACCATGCTCACCACCCTCACCGACCTCCTCCCCGCGACCGGACCCCTGCCCTGGGCACTGATCACCGCCCTGTACATCTGGATCACCGTCTACATCGTCATCGTCGGCGTCGCCCTGCTCCACCCCCGCCGAGCCCGCCGGCGGGAAGCCCGCAAGATCCTCGACTGCCACTTCCCCCTCTCCAGGACCCTGTGACCTCCCCGGCCAGGTGTCTGTGGGGTGGTGACAAGGACCGTTCCGGAGCCACCGGCCAGTCGCTGACCGGACATAGCCGGTCGCGGACAGCCACCAGGGGAGCGCACGGGGAGCGGGGACGCCTTTGGACAGTGCAACACGGACCGGCACCCGCCGGACCGGCACCAGTGGTCTGATCAGGCAAAACGGTACTCGGCAACACCAGCCGACACAGCCCGGCACGACCACTAGCGTGCTCGTCATGCGTAGCTCTCGGGTTCGAAACCTGAAGACAGCGCTGGCCCGGTTGAGGGTCAGAGCTGCAGGCGCCCCCGGTCGCACATGGTGGTTTCAGGAACTGGGAGCCGTCTCCCCAGGGCACGTTCTACCTCGCGGGCCACGCCGGACTCAGCCGCTGACCCGCGAGAGTTCCTTCCCGTTGAGCCCTCGTGGATGCCGAGTCCGCCGACCCAGACGTATCCGAACACTTGCTCACCGTCGATCTCTGAATTGATTTGGATGTCCAATTGCCGCAACTGCACGGGGGTGCAGCGGCGTAGACGGTGGCCGTCGCTCGCTGTTGCGGGTAGAGGTTGAAGCCTCGGATGTCGCTGGAGCCGTACTCATCCACGAAGGCGCCGTGGCTGTCTCGTCCCACACGGACGTCAACGTGGCGGGGATGCTCGCACAAATCGATGGAGAGGTGTGTGGAACGGCGGTTCTCGAACGTCATCTGGAACGAGACATACGTCAGCCCCTGCGCCTCGTCCCTACGACCGTGCGGAGGCACTCCCCTCGTGAGGGTGTCCACCCGTACACGCAGGCCGACCCACTCATCGGACTAATAGTCCTGTCAGTCTCCGATGATGTTCGGCGCTTCCACTATTCCCCTCTGACTGATCACGTCAGCTTACGTCCCGCGTTCGTCTCCCCCGCTGCGTGGAGCGGAGGCGAGGGCCTTGAACGTTACTTCTCGCCGCGTAAGCAGGGAAGGCCCTGACAGCGCTGAAGGATGCGAACGCGCTGTTCAGGGCCCATCCACCTAGCACTCGATGATGTTCACCGCCAGCCCGCCCCGGGCCGTCTCCTTGTACTTGACGGACATGTCGGCGCCGGTGTCCTTCATGGTCTTGATGACCTTGTCCAGGGAGACCTTGTGGGAGCCGTCGCCGCGCAGGGCCATGCGGGCGGCGGTGACCGCCTTGACCGCGGCCATGCCGTTGCGCTCGATGCACGGGATCTGGACCAGGCCGCCGACCGGGTCGCAGGTCAGGCCGAGGTTGTGCTCCATGCCGATCTCGGCGGCGTTCTCCACCTGCTCGGGCGTGCCGCCCATCACCTCGGCCAGGGCGCCCGCCGCCATCGAGCAGGCCGAGCCGACCTCGCCCTGGCAGCCGACCTCGGCGCCGGAGATGGAGGCGTTCTCCTTGAACAGCATGCCGATCGCGCCGGCCGCGAGCAGGAAGCGGACCACACCGTCCTCGTCAGCGCCGGGGATGAAGTTGATGTAGTAGTGCAGGACGGCGGGGATGATGCCGGCCGCGCCGTTGGTCGGGGCGGTGACCACCCGGCCGCCGGCCGCGTTCTCCTCGTTCACCGCCATCGCGTAGAGGGTGATCCACTCCATCGAGCGGGCCGCGGCCTCGCCCTCGGCGCGCAGCTGGCGCGCGGTCATCGCGGCCCGGCGGCGCACCTTGAGGCCGCCCGGCAGGATGCCCTCGCGGGTCATGCCGCGCCCCACGCATCCCTGCATCACCCGCCAGATCTCCAGCAGGCCCGCGCGGATCTCCTCCTCGGTGCGCCAGGCCCGCTCGTTCTCCAGCATCAGCGAGGAGATCGACAGGCCGGTCTCCTTGGTGAGGCGCAGCAGCTCGTCGCCGGTGCGGAAGGGGTACTTCAGGACCGTGTCGTCGAGCTTGATCCGGTCGGCGCCCACCGCGTCCTCGTCCACGACGAAGCCGCCGCCGACCGAGTAGTACGTCTTGGCCAGCAGCTCGGCGCCCGAGGCGTCGTACGCCCACAGGGTCATGCCGTTGGCGTGGTAGGGCAGCGCCTTGCGGCGGTGCAGGACCAGGTCGTCGTCGAAGGAGAAGGCGATCTCGTGCTCGCCGAGAACGTTCAGGCGGCCGGCGGACTTGATCTTCTCCACCCGCGCGTCGGCCGTCTCCACGTCCACCGTGCGCGGCGAGTCGCCCTCCAGGCCGAGCAGCACCGCCTTCGGGGTGCCGTGGCCGTGGCCGGTCGCGCCGAGGGAGCCGTACAGCTCCGCGCGCAGCGAGGCGGTCGCCTCCAGCAGGCCCTCGCCGCGCAGCCGGCGGGCGAACATGCGGGCCGCGCGCATCGGGCCGACCGTGTGGGAGCTGGACGGGCCGATGCCGATCGAGAACAGGTCGAAGACCGAGATGGCCACGGGGACTCCTCAAGACGGGGGTGATGCGAGGGGGGAGACCGGGGGCGCCGCGCGGGCGCCGGGATCGCCGGCGCCGCGCGGTGCCTCCGGGCGGCTTACTTGTTCAGACCCGGGTAGAGCGGGTGCTTGTCGGCCAGGGCGGTCACCCGGGCCTTGAGCGCGTCGGCGTCGTAGGACGGCTTCAGCGCCTCGGCGATCACGTCCGCGACCTCGGCGAAGTCCTCGGCCGTGAAGCCGCGGGTGGCCAGGGCCGGGGTGCCGATCCGAAGGCCGGAGGTGACCATCGGGGGACGCGGGTCGTTCGGGACGGCGTTGCGGTTGACCGTGATCCCGACTTCGTGGAGGCGGTCCTCGGCCTGCCGGCCGTCCAGCTCCGAGTCGCGCAGGTCCACCAGGACCAGGTGCACGTCGGTGCCGCCGGTCAGCACGTCCACGCCCACCGCGCGGGCGTCGTCCCGCACCAGGCGCTCGGCGAGGATGCGGGCGCCCTCCAGGGTACGCCGCTGGCGCTCCTTGAAGTCGTCGGAGGCGGCCACCTTGAAGGCCACCGCCTTCGCGGCGACCACGTGCTCCAGCGGACCGCCCTGCTGACCGGGGAAGACCGCGGAGTTGATCTTCTTGGCGAGCTCCTGGGTGGACAGGATCACACCGCCGCGCGGGCCGCCGAGGGTCTTGTGCGTGGTGGTGGTGACCACGTGGGCGTGCGGCACCGGGTTGGGGTGCAGGCCCGCCGCGACCAGACCGGCGAAGTGCGCCATGTCGACCATCAGGTACGCGCCGACCTCGTCCGCGATGCGGCGGAACTCGGCGAAGTCCAGCTGCCGCGGGTAGGCGGACCAGCCGGCCACGATCAGCTTCGGCCTGGACTGCTTGGCCAGCTTCTCCACCTCGGCCATGTCGACCAGGCCGTCCTCGCCGACGTGGTAGGCGACCACGTCGTAGAGCTTGCCGGAGAAGTTGATCTTCATGCCGTGGGTCAGGTGGCCGCCGTGCGCCAGGTTCAGGCCCATGATCGTGTCACCGGGCTTGAGCAGCGCGAACATCGCGGCGGCGTTCGCCTGGGCGCCGGAGTGCGGCTGCACGTTGGCGTGCTCGGCGCCGAACAGCTCCTTGACCCGGTCGATCGCGATCTGCTCGATCACGTCGACGTGCTCGCAGCCGCCGTAGTAGCGGCGGCCCGGGTAGCCCTCGGCGTACTTGTTGGTGAGGACCGAGCCCTGCGCCTCCATGACCGCGACCGGGGCGAAGTTCTCCGAGGCGATCATCTCCAGCGTGGACTGCTGGCGGTGCAGCTCGGCGTCGACCGCGGCGGCCACGTCCGGGTCCAGCTCGTGCAGGGGCGTGTTGAGGACAGTCATCGCGTCCGCTCCTCAGCCGGCGTTCTGGGCGGCGTACTCGTCGGCGCTCATCAGGTCGGCCGGCTCCTCGGTGAGGCGCACCCTGAACAGCCAGCCGTCCTCGAAGGGCGCGGAGTTCACCAGCGACGGGTCGTCCACCACGTCCTGGTTGATCTCCGTGACCTCACCGGCGACCGGGGAGTACAGGTCGGACACCGACTTGGTCGACTCCAGCTCGCCGCAGGTCTCGCCCGCGGCCACCGTGGAGCCGACCTCCGGGAGCTGGGCGAAGACGACGTCGCCGAGCGCGTTGGCCGCGAACTCGGTGATGCCGACTGTCGCGACGCCGTCCTGGGCGGGCGACAGCCACTCGTGTTCCTTGCTGTAACGCAGCTGCTGGGGGTTGCTCATGGCCTGAATTCTCCTGTACGCGGGAGGGTGCTGGTGAAGGGAGGGGGACTGCGGAAGGCGCGCGTGAACTGGGGCGATGCGCCCCGGGCCACGGCGGTCGGTTACGACAGTGTCACTTCTGCCGCTTGTAGAACGGCAGGGCCACGACCTCGTACGGCTCGTGACTGCCCCGGATGTCGACGCCGACACCCTCGGCGCCCGGCGCGGCGTGCGCGGCGTCGACGTACGCCATGGCGATCGGCTTGCCGAGGGTGGGGGAGGGGGCGCCGGAGGTGACCTCGCCGACCACCTCGCCGCCGGCCACCACCTGGTAGCCCGCGCGCGGGACGCGGCGGCCCTCGGCGACGAGGCCGACCAGCGTCCGCGGCGGGTTCTGCGCGGCCCGCTCGGCGGCCCGCTCCAGGGCCTCGCGGCCGACGAAGTCGCCCTCCTTGTCGAACTTGACCACCCGGCCGAGCCCCGCGTCGAACGGGGTCAGCGACGTCGTCAGCTCGTGCCCGTACAGCGGCATGCCCGCCTCCAGGCGCAGCGTGTCGCGACAGGACAGACCGCACGGGATCAGCCCGGCCGCCGCGCCGGCCTCGGTCAGCGCCTGCCACAGCTTCTCGGCGTCGGCCGGGTCGACGAACAGCTCGAAGCCGTCCTCGCCGGTGTAGCCGGTGCGGGCGATCAGCGCGGAGACGCCGGCCACCGTGCCGGGCAGGCCGGCGTAGTACTTCAGGCCGTCCAGATCGGCGTCGGTCAGCGACTGGAGGATGCCGGGGGAGGCGGGGCCCTGCACGGCGAGCAGCGCGTACGCGTCGCGGTCGTCGCGGACCTCGGCGTCGAAGCCGGCCGCCCGCTCGGTCAGCGCGTCCAGCACCACCTGCGCGTTGGAGGCGTTGGCGACGACCAGGTACTCCGTCTCGGCCAGCCGGTAGACGATCAGGTCGTCCAGGATGCCGCCGTCGGCGCGGCAGATCATCGTGTAGCGGGCGCGGCCCACGCCGACGGAGGCGATGTTGCCGACCAGGGCGAAGTTCAGCAGGGCGGCGGCCCCGGGCCCGGTGACCGCGATCTCGCCCATGTGGGAGAGGTCGAACAGACCGGCCCGGGTGCGCACCGCCAGGTGCTCGTCGCGCTCGGAGCCGTAGCGCAGCGGCATGTCCCAGCCGGCGAAGTCGGTCATCGTCGCCCCGAGCGAGCGGTGCAGCGCGTCGAGCGCGGTACGGCGCGGCGGACGGGAGGCGGAACTGCTCATCGGTCGGTCTCCAAGGCGATGGGGTCTCCCGCCCGCCGGCGCGAACCGGGCGTGCGGGAGGACGAGGACAGGACTCGTGTCCTCCCCATCTGTCATCGGAACCTGAGAGGTTCGCCATGACCGCCGTCGCACGGACGGGTCACGGCTTGCACCTTGGGTGGAGCCACTGCGGCAGCGGCCCGCTTTTCAGATGTGCCTCGCCCGCGCGGTAACGGGGCCTGAGAGATTCAAGGGAGGGACTTGCTCCTTCGGCGCCCCGGACAGACGTGCTGCCGGGGACTCTCCCGCGCGGATTCAAGCGGCCGGTATGCAGTTGGCGCGCCCATCATTGCACGGCTCGCCGCCGCCCGGCAGGGCCGCATCCGTAACCGGCCTGTGGCAGAACGCGCACGGGAACGCGGGCAGAAGCGCATTACGTTCTTTTTACCGGGGGTAGGTGAACCCCATCACCAGGGGAGGACGATGACGGTGGACAGACCCGTGCCGGCGTACGCCACGACCCACGCCCCCGCGCTGCCCGCCCAGCGGACCGGCCGCACCCGCGCGGCCGCCGGGCCGGCCCCCGCGCCCGTCGTCCGCGACCTGCGCGAGCGCTCCGGCCGCGGCCCGCGCGCGCTGCTCTTCGGCCCCCGCGACCTGGTCGTCGTCACCGGACTGCCCGGCGGCGGCAAGTCGACCCTGATGCGGCGCGCGGCCGACGGCGTCCGCATCGACTCCCAGGACGCCCGCGACCGCTTCGCCGCCCGGCTGCCCCGCCGCCTGCCCTACGCCCTCTACCGCCCCCTGGTCCGCCTCGCCCACTACGCCGCCCTGCGCCGCGCCCTGCGCACCGGCGCACCGGTCGTGGTGCACGACTGCGGCACCCGGACCTGGGTCCGCTCCTGGCTGGCCCGCGCCGCCCGCCGCCGCGGCGGCGCCCTGCACCTCCTGCTGCTCGACGTCACCCCCGACGCCGCCCTGCGGGGCCAGCGCCGGCGCGGCCGCGGCGTCTCCCGGCACGCCTTCGCCCGCCACCGCCGCTCGGCCGCCCGGCTGCTGCGCGCCGTGGAGGGCGGCGAGGTGCCCGCCGGCTGCGGCTCCGCGGTCCTGCTGGACCGCGCGGCCGCCGCCGCCCTGCACCGGATCGGGTTCACCGGCGAGGACGCGGACGGCACCCGTTAGCCTTTCGGTCACATCAGTGGTTCCCAGCAGGCGGTAGGCAGATGGACTTCCCGGCGGACTTCTCCGCGGACCTTCCGGGGGATTTCCCGGTACCGACACACCCCCAGCCGCACGGCGGCTGGCCCGGCAACGAACTGGAGGAAGTGCTCTCGGCCTCCCTCGGCGTGCCGACGGCCGGCGCCCGCGTCGTCGAGGTGCTCGGCCGCAGCTTCCTGTGGGTGCCGCTGCCCGGCGGCGGCGGCCCGCACAGCGGCCCCCTCGACCTGCCCGCCCTGGAGATCGACGGCCAGGCCTACGTGCCCGTCTTCAGCTCCGAGGAGCAGCTGCGCCGGGCCGCCGGCCCGCACATGGCGTACACCATCGCGCCCGCCGTCGAGTTCGCCCGCGGGCTGCCCCCGCAGATCGGCCTCGCGCTCAACCCGGACGGCGTCGTCGGCCTCCCGCTGCCGCCGCAGGCGGTGGCCGAACTGTGCCGCTCCGGCCGCAGCGCGCTGGACGGCCCGGCGAGCGGCGGCCGGGTCCGCCTGTTCGAACCGGACTGGCAGGACGACCCGGTGGACTTCCTGGCCGCCGCCTCGGCCGAGTTCGCCGGGACGGGCGTCGTCGTCTCCGCCCGGCGCTGCCTGGCGGCCGTCGAGACCGCCGACCCGGTCATGTTCATAGGCGTCGAACTGGCCCAGTGGGAGGGCGACCTGCGCGTCCGCCCGCTGGACGCCCTGGGCCGGGCCCTGGCCGCGGCCCCGGTCGCCTGGCCGGTGAACCTGGTCCTCATGGACGTGGCCGACGACCCGGTCATCACCTGGCTCCGGGACAACGTCCGCCCCTTCTACCAGTACGGGCACTGAAGTCACGGCAGCGACCGAGCCGGTAGGCGGCCTTAAGCTAGTCGCACAGCTCGGTGAGGAGTTACACGAAGGGGCGGTAAAAGGTGAGCGCCAGCGCGAGCGGCACCGCGGCCGGGCACGTGGAGCAGATGCTGCGCCAGGTGACCCCCGGCCGTTACGACGCCTACGAGTCGCTCCTGCACGCGCTCGCGACCCCCGCCACCGGCCAGATCTGGATGCTGCTGTGGCACGGCCAGGCCGGCGCCCCGGACGCCCAGTACGGCCGCATGGAGGTCGACGGCCACGGCTACGCGCCCTGCGTCACCTCCGCCCAGGAGCTCTCCGCGAGCGGCTGGATGCGGTCCTACGAGGTGGTGGACGCCCTCGACGTCGCCCGCACCCTCTACCCCGACCGCTACGGCCTGTGGCTCAACCCGCACGCGCCGGGCGGCGGCGTCGGCGTGCCCTGGCTGGACCTGCGCCGGATCGCGGCCGGCCTGGACCGCCAGCCGGCCGGGCCGCTCAGACTGTCCGAACCGGCGATCGAGATCCCGCAGTTCTACGCCCTGCTCACCCAGAACGCCCACCGCACCCCGGCGCTGCGCTCGCTGCGCCGGGCCTGGGTGCAGCCCGCCTTCGGGGCGCCCTACCTCGCCATCGGCCTGGACGTGTACGACACCTCGCCGCCGGCCGTGGACTCGGTGCGGGCGATGATGCAGCGCTCCATCGGCGCCGTCCCGGACGGGCTGCCGGTGTCGACGGTGGCGATGTCCGACGAGTTCGACCCGGTCGCGATGTGGCTGCGCGCCAACTCCCGCCCGTTCTACGACCGCGACGCCCACGCCGTCCCCGCCCCGGGGCCGGCCGGCGGCTACGGTTACCCGCCGGTCGGCGGCGCTTACTGAACGGAGCGGCCCGGTGTGGCCGCTTTCCGGTTTGCGCACAGGATCTCCGCAGGGTCCCCTCTTCTGCGCGCGTAGATTGTCGGCGATTGGCCCCGAAGAGCGCAGGATCGCCGTTGTGTCCCAACTGTTCAGTGTTCGAGGGGCGTTACCCGCTGTTCGGATAACGGAATCCCCCGGACTGCATCACGGTTGCGCATACATTCGCCGTCCCCTCTGGCGGGTGATCGCGACCACGCTGAAGACTCGCGAGTCAGACACGAGGTCGACGACCCGTGTTCAAACGCAAGTTGACGTAACAGCCGGGTCACAGTGGCCGCTCCACCCGCGGACCGAGCCCGGCAGCCACGTACCAAACGCCGCGCACAGCGGCAGGGCGCAAGCCGGTCACCACCGGCGAGAGGGGTCGGGTCACAGTGACCGCACCGATCGAGACCACCGGGGCGGCAGCCGAGGCGCAGCCGGAGGCTGTGCTCACCGGCGCCGGTGAGGGGCGGATCGAGGGTCGTTCGCTCGGGCAGATCGCCTGGTCGCGGTTCAAGAAGGACAAGGTCGCCGTCGCCGGCGGCGTCATCGTGATCCTGCTGATCCTGCTGGCGGTCGCCTCGCGCCCGCTCCAGGCCCTGTTCGGCCTCGACCCCAACGCCTTCAACCAGGACCTGATCGACCCCAACACCTCGCTGCCGCAGGGCGGCTGGGGCGGCATGAGCATGGACCACCCACTCGGCGTGGACCCCAAGTTCGGCCGCGACACCGCCACCCGCATCCTCGAAGGCTCCTGGGTCTCCCTGGTGGTCGCCTTCGGCGCGACCATCCTGTCCAACGTGATCGGCGCGATCATGGGCGTCGTCGCCGGCTACTACGGCGGCCGGGTCGACTCGGTCATCAGCCGCCTGATGGACACCTTCCTCGCCTTCCCCCTCCTGCTCTTCGCGATCGCCATCTCCGCCACCCTCCAGGGCGGCGCGTTCGGCCTCAACGGGCTGCCGCTGCACCTGAGCGTGCTCATCTTCGTGATCGGCTTCTTCAACTGGCCCTATCTGGGACGCATCGTCCGGGGCCAGACGCTCGCGCTGCGCGAGCGCGAGTTCGTGGACGCCGCCCGGGGCATGGGCGCCAAGGGGCCGTACATCCTGTTCCGGGAACTGATGCCCAACCTGGTCGGCCCGATCATCGTCTACTCGACGCTGCTCATCCCGACCAACATCCTCTTCGAGGCGTCCCTGAGCTTCCTCGGCGTCGGCATCCAGCCCCCGCAGGCGTCCTGGGGCGGCATGCTCCGCGACGCCGTGCAGTACTACCAGGTGGATCCGGAGTACATGATCGTTCCGGGCCTCGCCATCTTCGTCACCGTCCTCGCGTTCAACCTGCTCGGCGACGGTCTCCGCGACGCTCTCGACCCGCGCAGCCGCTGACGCCTGCTCGCTGAGAGCCCATCAATTTTTCCGATCTATGGAGGGGAAGCAGACCATCATGCGAAGGTCAGCGCTGGCCGCGGTCGCGGCCATCGGCTCCGTCAGCCTGCTACTGGCAGGCTGCAGCAAGGCCGACGACAACAAGGACGGCGGCAAGCCGAAGGCGGCCGGCGCCAACGCGGCGACCAAGGGCGTCGTCAACGCGTCCGACAAGAAGGGTGGCACGGTCACCTACGAGATGTCGGACGTCCCGGACTCCTTCGACCCGGGCAACACGTACTACGCGTACATGTACAACCTGAGCCGGCTGTGGGCGCGTCCGCTGATGACGTTCCAGCCCGGCCCCGGCACCCAGGGCAACACCCTGGTCCCGGACCTCGCCGCGAGCAAGGGCGTCTCCAGCGACGGCGGCAAGACCTGGACGTACAAGCTGCGTGCGGGCCTGAAGTTCCAGGACGGCACCCCGATCACCTCGAAGGACGTCAAGTACGCCGTCGAGCGGTCCAACTTCGCGCGTGACGTGCTCTCGCTCGGTCCGAACTACTTCCAGCAGTACCTGGACGACCCGGACCACTACAAGGGCCCGTACAAGGACAAGAGCGCCAAGGGCCTGTCCTCGATCGCGACGCCCGACGACACCACGATCGTCTTCCACCTGAACCGCGCCTTCCAGGAGTTCGACTACCTCGTCGCCGCTCCGCAGACGGCCCCGGTGCCGCAGGCCAAGGACGACGGCGTCGACTACGTCAAGCACATCGTGTCCTCCGGCTCCTACCAGTTCCAGAGCTACGAGGAGGGCCAGAAGGCCGTCCTGGTGCGCAACAAGAACTGGGACGCGAAGACCGACCCGCTGCGCAAGCAGCTGCCGGACAAGATCGTCATCAACCTGAAGGTCAACGCCGAGACCATCGACCAGGACCTCCAGTCCGGCAAGGCCACGGCGGAGCTGACCGGCCTCGGCGTCGGGTCCTCGACCCAGGCCAGCCTGCTCAACTCGGCGGACGGCAAGGCCAGCACCGACAACACCTTCGGCGGCCGGCTCGTCTACGCCGCGCTGAACACCAAGGTGAAGCCGTTCGACAACGTCGCCTGCCGCAAGGCCGTCGAGTACGCCATCGACAAGGTCTCCGTGCAGACCGCGATGGGCGGCCCGGTCCGCGGTGAGATCGCCTCCACCGTCGTGCCGCCGGACATCACCGGCTACGAGAAGGCCGACCAGTACGCGTCCGCGGACAGCAAGGGCGACGTCGCCAAGGCCAAGGACCAGCTCAAGGCCTGCGGTCACACCACGATCAACACCAACATCTCGGCCCGCTCCGACCGCCAGTCGGAGGTCGACGCGGCCACGGCGATCATCAGCTCGCTGAAGAAGGTCGGCATCAACGCGACCCTCAAGCAGTACCCGCAGGGCAAGTACTTCACCGACTACGCGGGTGTGCCGAAGTTCACCGAGAAGCAGAACATCGGCATCATGATGATGCAGTGGGGCGCCGACTGGCCGTCCGGCTACGGCTTCCTCCAGCAGATCCTGAACAGCAAGGCCATCAGCCAGTCCGGCAACACGAACCTGTCGCAGTTCGCGAACAAGGACGTCGACGCCAAACTGGCCGAAGCGATCGCCAACCCGGACGTGGCCGCGCGCAACAAGCTGTACGCCGAGATCGACAAGACCACCATGGACCAGGCGGTCATCGTCCCGCTGACCTACTTCAAGGTCCTGCTCTACCGCTCGCCCTACGCCACCAACGTGGCCTCGTCGGCGGCCTGGAGCGGTCAGTACGACTACCTCAACATCGGCACCACGAAGAAGTAGCCCCGGAAGGCAGGTGAAGGCATTGGCGCCCGCGGGTTTCGCCACCCGCGGGCGCTGGCGCCGGCCCCCGTGATCTCGTACATCCTCCGCCGGACGTTCGCGGCAGTGATCCTGCTGCTGGTCGTCTCCGCGGTCACCTTCGCCATCTTCTTCCTGCTGCCGCGGCTAGTCGGTCAGACCGCTGACCAGCTGGCGCAGCAGTACATAGGCAAGAGCCCGTCGAAGGCCGACATCCTCGCGGTGAAGCACAACCTCGGACTGGACCAGCCGGTCTACGTCCAGTACTGGCACTTCATCAAGGGGATCGTGGCCGGCGCCGATTACAGCATCGGTCCCACCACGGTGCACTGCGACGCGCCGTGCTTCGGCTACTCCTTCAAGACCCACGAGGCGGTCTGGCCGCAGCTCACCTCGCGCCTTCCGGTGACCCTCTCGCTCGCCGCGGGCGCCGCGGTGCTGTGGCTGCTGTCCGGCGTCACGGTCGGCGTCGTCTCCGCCCTCAAGCCGCGCTCGCTGTTCGACCGCACCTTCATGGGCATCGCGCTCGCCGGTGTCTCGCTGCCCATGTTCTTCACGGGCCAGCTGGCGATCCTGCTCTTCGTCTTCAAGTGGCCGATCTTCGGACGCGACTACGTCCCGTTCACCGAGAACCCCCAGCAGTGGGCCAACACCCTCCTGCCGGCCTGGTGTTCGCTCGCGCTGCTGTACTCCGCGGTCTACGCCCGGCTCACCCGCTCGGGCATGCTGGAGACGATGAACGAGGACTTCATCCGCACCGCCCGCGCCAAGGGCCTGCGGGAGCGCAAGGTCGTCGTCCGGCACGGACTGCGGGCCGCCCTCACCCCGATCATCACCGTCTTCGGCATGGACCTCGGCCTGCTGCTCGGCGGCGCCGTGATCACCGAGAGCGTCTTCTCGCTGCCCGGCGTCGGCCAGTACGCGGTGCAGGGCATCACCGACAACGACCTGCCCAAGATCCTCGGCGTGACCCTGCTCGCCGCGGCCTTCGTCGTCATCGCAAATCTCCTGGTGGACCTGCTCTACGCGGCCGCCGACCCGCGGGTGAGGCTCTCGTGACCGAACTCTCCAAGACCGGCGCCGCAGTGAGCGAGCCGGCCGCCCCCGCCGAGCAGAAGTCCCCCGAGGCCTTCCTCGACGTCCGCGACCTCAAGGTGCACTTCCCGACCGACGACGGCCTGGTCAAGTCCGTCGACGGGCTCAGCTTCAAGCTGGAGAAGGGCAAGACCCTCAGCGTGGTCGGCGAGTCCGGCTCCGGCAAGTCGGTCACCTCGCTGGCGATCATGGGCCTGCACCGGCTCGGCGCGCGCGGCAAGAACGTGCGGATGTCCGGCGAGATCTGGCTGGACGGCAAGGAACTGGTCTCCGCCACCCCGGACGAGGTGCGCAAGCTGCGCGGCCGCGAGATGGCGATGATCTTCCAGGACCCGCTGTCCGCGATGCACCCGTACTACACGGTCGGCAACCAGATCGTGGAGGCGTACCGCAACCACCACGACGTCAGTAAGAAGGTCGCCCGCACCCGGGCGATCGAGATGCTGGACCGGGTCGGCATCCCCGAGCCGGCCAAGCGCGCCGCCTCCTACCCGCACGAGTTCTCCGGCGGCATGCGCCAGCGCGCCATGATCGCCATGGCGCTGGTGAACAACCCCGAGCTGCTGATCGCGGACGAGCCGACCACCGCGCTCGACGTGACCGTCCAGGCGCAGATCCTCGACCTGATCCGCGACCTCCAGAAGGAGTTCGGCTCCGCGGTCGTCCTCATCACCCACGACCTCGGCGTCGTCGCCGAGATCGCCGACGAGGTGCTGGTGATGTACGGCGGCCGGTGCGTGGAGCGCGGCCCGGTCGACGAGATCTTCGAGCGGCCCCAGCACCCCTACACCTGGGGCCTGCTGGGCTCGATGCCGCGCGTCGACCGCGAGACCTCCGACCGGCTCATCCCGGTCAAGGGCCAGCCGCCGAGCCTCATCAACGTCCCCTCGGGCTGCGCCTTCCATCCGCGCTGCCCCTACGCGGACCTCCCCAAGGGGAACGTCACCCGCACGGTGCGCCCCGAGCTGCAGCAGGTCGACGGCGGCCACTGGTCCGCCTGCCACCTCTCGCCGGAGGACCGTACGCGGATCTGGACCGAAGAGATTGCGCCGAAGCTGTGAGTGAGACGAAGAAGACGGACGCCGCGGCCGAGGCCGCGGAGCCGAAGCGGGCGGCGGACGACGACCGCGAGGTGCTGCTCAAGGTCACCGGCCTGACCAAGCACTTCCCCATCAAGAAGGGCATCCTGCAGCGCCAGGTCGCCGCCGTGAAGGCGGTCGACGGCATCGACTTCGAGGTGCGCAAGGGCGAGACCCTGGGCGTCGTCGGCGAGTCGGGCTGCGGCAAGTCCACGATGGGCCGGGTGGTCACCCGTCTCCAGGACCCGACCGGCGGCACGATCCACTTCGAGGGCCGGGACATCACCCGGCTCAGCGCCGGCCAGATGCGTCCGCTGCGGCGGGACATCCAGATGATCTTCCAGGACCCGTACGGCTCCCTGAACCCGCGCCACACCATCGGCTCGATCGTCTCCGCGCCGTTCCGGCTGCAGAACGTGACGCCCGAGGGCGGGGTGAAGAAGGAGGTCCAGCGGCTGCTGGAGCTGGTGGGCCTGAGCCCCGAGCACTACAACCGCTACCCGCACGAGTTCTCCGGCGGCCAGCGCCAGCGCATCGGCATCGCCCGCGCGCTCGCGCTCAAGCCGAAGCTGGTGGTGGCGGACGAGCCGGTCTCCGCGCTGGACGTGTCGATCCAGGCCCAGGTCGTCAACCTGATGGACGACCTCCAGCAGGAGCTGGGCCTGACGTACGTGATCATCGCGCACGACCTGTCCGTCGTCCGGCACGTCTCGGACCGGATCGCGGTGATGTACCTCGGCAAGATCGTCGAGCTCGCCGACCGCACCTCGCTGTACGAGGCGCCGATGCACCCGTACACCAAGGCCCTGATGTCGGCCGTGCCGGTGCCCGACCCCAAGCGCCGGGGGCAGAAGAGCGAGCGCATCCTGCTCAAGGGCGACGTGCCCTCGCCGATCGCCCCGCCGAGCGGCTGCCGCTTCCACACCCGGTGCTGGAAGGCGACGCAGATCTGCAAGACGACCGAGCCGCAGCTGGTGGAGCTGAAGCCGGGGCAGCGGGTGGCCTGCCACCACCCGGAGAACTTCGCGGACCAGGCCCCGCAGGACACCGTGCTGCTGTCGGCCGCGAAGGAGGCCGCGGAGCTGGTCCCCGAGGAGGCCCTGGCCAAGTCCGCCGAGACGTCGGCGGCGGTGGCCGCGGCGCAGCCGTCGACGGCGGACGAGCCGGCGGCGGCTCCGGCCGCCGAGGTGACGAAGGCCGAGCCGGTGGCGGACGAGTCCGCCGCCGACGCCCCGGCGAAGCCGGCCCAGGCGGACACCCCGGCCGTGACCGGGGCGGAGGCGAAGCCGGCGGCGGAGACGACCGAGCCGAAGCCGGTCGTCGCTGCCGAGTCCGAGGCCGAGGCCCTGGCGGACAAGGCCCTGGCGGCCGAGGAGTCGAAGGCGGCCGAGGCCGACGGCGAGACGGAGCCCGCGCCCCTGGCGAAGACTCCGGCCGCGACCGAGGCGGAGGCGAAGCCGGCGGCGGAGAAGACCGAGCCGGCCCCGGCCGGCACGGCCGACGTCGAGGCCAAGTCGACTCCGGCTGCCGCGTCCGACGCCGAGACCCCGGCCGAAGCCGAGCCGAAGCCGGTCGCCGCTGCCGAGCCCGCGACCGACGTCGAGAGCCCGGCCGAGGCCGAGCCGGCGGCAGCCGATGCAGCGGAGCCGGCCCCGGTCGGCAAGGCCGAGCCCGTGTCCGAGGCCCCGGCCGCCGAGCCGACGGCCGAGACCGCCGAGCCGGTCCCGGCCGTCGCCGAGGCGAAGCCCGCCGCCAAGAAGCGCGCCCCGGCGAAGAGGGCCGCCGCGAAGAAGGCTCCCGCGAAGAAGGCCGCGGCCAAGAAGGCCGCGACCGCCGACGCGGCCCGGGACGGCGACGAGGCCCAGGACGGCGACGGCGAAGGCGACAGCCGAGCCGACCGCACCGGTCAGGAGTGACCGTCGACTGAGGCATGACAAGTTGGCAAAGTCATGCACATGACCGAACGGGAGAGCGCAGAGTCGTCTCCGTACGTGCGATCCACCGATCGACGCACGCGCGAAGGGATGACCTCATGGCACTCTCCCGTTCGGCACGTCTGGGGGCCGTCGTCACCGCGGCGCTCTCCTTCCTGACCGTCGCCGCCTCCTCCGCCCCCATCCACGGCGCCCCGGGCATCGGCGACCCCTACTTCCCAGACCTGGGCAACGGCGGCTTCGACGCCCGCCACTACGCGCTCGACATCGCCTACGACCCGGCCACCGGCCGCCTCGACGGCCGTACCACCCTCACCGCCCGCGCCACCGACGACCTCGCCTCCTTCGACCTGGACCTCCAGCAGCTCCAGGTCACCGACGTCCGGGTGGACGGCAGACCCGCGCGGTTCACCCGCGACGGCGACGAGGTGCGCGTCACCCCGCGCCGCACGCTGCGCAAGCACCGCGACTTCCAGGTCGCCGTCACCTACGGCGGGGTGCCCCAGCCGCTGAGCGGCCCGATCGTCTTCGGCTCGAAGTACGGCTGGATGAAGACCGCGGACGGCGTCTTCGTCGCCTGCGAGCCCAACGCCGCCTCCACCTGGTTCCCCTCCAGCGACCACCCCGCCGACAAGGCGACCTACGACATCCGCATCAAGGCACCCAAGGGCCTGACCGGCGTCTCCAACGGCCGCCTGGTCTCGACGTACGACCGGGGCGGCTCGACGTACACCCACTGGCGCGAGAACCGGCCCATGGCCACCTACCTCGCCACCGCCACCATCGGCAAGTTCGACGTGCGCACCGGCCGGACCCCGGCCGGCACACCGATCTACGTCGCCGTCGACCCCGTACTGAAGAACAGCAACAGCGTCGACGTGTACGGGGTCACCGCGGCGGCCACCGACTACTGGTCGCAGGTGTTCGGGCCGTACCCGTTCGAGGAGACCGGCGCCATCGTCGACGACATGCCGGAGGCGGGCTTCTCGCTGGAGGTGCAGAGCAAACCGGCGTACTCGGCGGTGCGCAGCGAGGGCACCATCGTGCACGAGCTGGCCCACCAGTGGTTCGGCGACTCGGTCTCGGTGGACCAGTGGAAGGACATCTGGCTCAACGAGGGCTTCGCCACCTACGCCGAGTGGCTGTGGACCGAGCACCGGGGCACCCGCTCCGCGCACGACTCCTTCCGCGCCGCCTACGACGCCCGCCCGGCCGACAGCTCCTTCTGGCAGATCAAGGTGGCCGACCCGCAGCGCGACACCATGTTCGCCTCCGCCGTCTACTACCGCGGCGCGATGACGCTCCAGGCGCTGCGCGAACGCATCGGCGACAAGGCGTTCTTCAAGCTGCTGCCGGCCTGGACGAAGGCGCACCGCTACGGCAACGCGGACACCGCCGACTTCGTGCGCCTGGCCGAGCGCGTCTCGGGTCAGCAGCTGGACGACCTGTTCGACAAGTGGCTCTACACCACGGGCAAACCCGCCCTGTAGTCCGTACCACGCCTTGCATCGCAAGGCGCACCTCGCGTCCTGAGTAAGAATGTGGGGTGCTTCAGCAACTGTTCAGCCCCTCCGTCCAGCACACGGTCGACATGGTCGGCATCTTCGTGTTCGCCATCTCCGGCGCGCTGCTGGCCGTGCGCAAGAACTTCGACGTCTTCGGCATCGCCGTCCTCGCCGAGGTGACCGCGCTGGGCGGAGGGCTGTTCCGGGACATCGTCATCGGGGCGGTGCCCCCGGCCGCCTTCACCGACCTCGGCTACTTCCTCACCCCGCTGCTCGCCACGGTCGTGGTCTTCTTCCTGCACCCGCACGTGGAGCGCATCCAGCGCGCGGTCTACGTCTTCGACGCGGCCGGCCTCGGCCTGTTCTGCGTCTCGGGCACGACGAAGGCGTACGACTACGGCCTCGGCCTCACCTCGTCGGCGACCCTCGGCCTGGCCACCGCGGTCGGCGGCGGCGTGCTGCGCGACGTGCTCGCCAACGAGGTGCCCTCGCTGCTGCGCTGGGACCGCGACCTGTACGCGGTCCCGGCGATCGTCGGCTCCACCATGGTGGTGCTGTGCATCCACTACGACGCGCTGACCCCGCTGACCACCGCGCTCGCGGCGGTCAGTGCCTTTGCCCTGCGCCTGCTCGCGATGAAGTACCACTGGCGAGCTCCGCGGGCGTGGAACCGGCGCTCGACGGTCCGTGAGGAGTAGCCGGCCGGCCGTGCGGGCCGGCGCCCGGGGCGGCGGGTGAGCCGGCGCCCGGGTGCGCGCCGGCCGCCTTGCCGCTCAGCTCGGCGGTCAGCCAGCGGAACGCCACCGGCACCTGCGGCCGCCACAGCGCCATGGTGTGCCCGCCGGCGCTGCGCGGCAGGAACACCGGGCGCACGGTCGTGGGCGCCTTGGCGGCCTGTGCCAGCGCCACCGCGGCCTCGTAGCCGTCGCCGGCCTCGCCGGACACGTAGAGCGCGATCCGCGGCGGCGTGCGGGCCTCGCGCAGCAGCACATAGGGGTTGTTCGCCCGGCGCAGCGCGGGGGACTGGTTGGCCAGCGAGTCGCGTTCGCCGATCGGGTCGTTGTAGCCGGACAGGCTGATCGCGGCCCGGTAGCGGTCGGGGTGGGCGACGGCGAGCTTGGCGGCGCAGTGGGCGCCGGCCGAGTAGCCGGCGGCGGCCCAGCCGTCCGGGGCGGGCAGGGCGCGGAAGTTGTCCGTGATCATCTTGGGCACGTCGATGCTCAGCCAGGTGTCGGCGTTGACGGTGCCGGGGATGTTGGCGCACCCGGTGTCGGCCTTGGCGACCAGGTTGGTGCGCGGGGAGACCAGGATGAAGGGGGCAACCCGGCCCGTGCGCATCAGCGGTTCCAGCTGCTCGTGCACGTGCATCGAGCCGAACCACGCCTTGGCCGAGCCCGGGTAGCCGGACAGCAGCTCGACCACCGGGAACTTCTTGTCCCGGTAGGCGGGGTCGTCGTACTGCGGCGGCAGCCAGACGTACACCTCCGCGGAGACGCCCGAGACGCGGCCCTTGAGCTGGGTGACGCGGACCCCGCCGGCCTCGTGCATCCGGGGTCCGTCGGCCTGCTCGAAGTCCTGCTTCACCTTGGGCAGCTTGCGGTAGGCGATGCCGCCGGTGCCGTCGGCGCCGAGGTCGGCGGCCCGCTGCACGTGGTTGCCGGTGCCGAGCAGGTCGGCCCAGTTGTCGTAGAGGTTGTTGCTGTTGTTGACCAGGACGAAGACCAGGGTGACGGCCGTGGTCTGGGCGAACAGCAGCATCAGCGCCCGCAGCGCGGCGCGCACCGCCCGGGGGCCGCGCAGCCGCGTCCACAGCAGGAACGGCAGCGCCAGGGCGAGGGCGGCCAGCGCCACGGCGGTGTAGAGGAACGCGGTCCCGGTGAGGCTCATGTCCCCGTAGAGGGGATTTCGCCCCTTAGGGTTACGGGCGCGTACGGACACTTACCGGACTATTGCCGATGTCTCATCCGCGCGGAACCTGGGGGGAACCTGCAGGCGGGGAGGTGTTCACCTCGGCGCAACACACAAAGCTACCGCTTAGTAGTTTCCTGCTGTACCGTTCAGCCATGTCACAAGCAGCCTCCGCCCCGGCCGCGCGGGCCACCGTCGGCGACAGCGAGTTCGACCGGGACACCGCGGTCGCCAGGCGCGCCCCGGGCGTCTACGACATCGACCTCTCCGCCGGCTGGACGATCTTCGGCGCCGTCAACGGCGGCTATCTGCTCGCCGTCCTCGGCCGCGCGCTCGGCGACGCCCTGCCGCATCCGGACCCGTTCACGATCTCGGCGCACTACCTGACCGCGTCCCGGCCCGGCCCGGCCGTCGTGCGCACCGAGGAGATCCGCACCGGCCGCACCCTCTCCACCGGCCAGGCCTCCCTCTTCCAGTACGACGACGAGGGCCGGGAGGTGGAGCGCATCCGCGTCCTGGCCTCCTACGGCGACCTGGCCGCCCTGCCCGACGACGTGCGCACCACGGCCGAGCCGCCCGCCCTCCCGCCGATGGCCCAGTGCTTCGGCCCCGAGGACGGCCCGGCCCCCGACGACAGCGTCTCCGCCATCGCCGAGCGCCTGATGCTCAAGCTGGACCCGGCCACCCTCGGCTGGGCGCTCGGCGCGCCCTCGGGCAAGGGCGAGATGCGGGCCTGGTTCGGCCTCGCCGACGGCCGCGACGCCGACCCGCTCTCCCTGCTGCTCGCGGTGGACGCGCTGCCGCCGACCGCCTTCGAACTCGGGCTCCAGGGCTGGGTGCCGACCGTCGAGCTGACCGTGCACGTCCGCTGCCGCCCGGCCCCCGGCCCGCTGCGGGTGTCCATCACCACCCGCAACCTCGCCGGCGGCTTCTTGGAGGAGGACGCCGAGGTGTGGGACAGCGCCGACCGCCTGGTCGCCCAGTCCCGCCAACTCGCCCGCGTCCGACTCGGCCGAGGGATTCGCCCGCGTCCGACTCGGCTGACCGGGTCGCCCGGGGTCGGGCTCGGCCGAGCGGTTCGCCAGAGGTCGGGCTCGGCTGAGGGATTGGCCCGCGTCCGGCTCGGCTGACCGGTGCGCCCGGGGGTCGGGCTCGGCCGAGGGATTCGCCCGGAGTCAGACCCGGCTGACCGGCTCGCCAGGGGGGCAGGTCGGCCGAGGGTCGGCCCGGGGTCTGACCCCGGCCGAGGGGCTCGCCCGGGGTCAGACCCGGTCGAGCGGGCGCCGGCCGAGCCACGCTGCCAGGCGGTCGTTGGCGTCGGCCCCCTCGGGGGCCGGCCGGGCCGCGTCGAAGGGCCGCCGCGGGTCGCGCTCCGGCTCGGGCAGCGCCCGGTGCGCGGCCGCGAGCGCGAACTCGCCCAGCTCCGGGTCGAGGACGAGCGGCCGGCCCAGTGCCTCGTTGAGGTCCCAGGTGTGGGCGACCAGCTCCATGACGAAGCCGGACAGGGCGGCGCGCCCGGGCATCTCGCCCCACGGCACCCGGGTCGGCGCGGCCATCCGCTCGTCGCTCTCCCAGGCCCTGATCACCCTGGTGCGGACCTCCTCGTAGGCGGCGGACCAGCCGTCGTCCGGCACGCCGTCCGTGGCGGTGTCCACCGCGCGCGGGACGCCGTCCGCGCCGACGGCCGCGAGCCGCAGGCTGACCACGACGACGTGGTCCAGCAGGGCCCGCACGTCGAACTCGCGGCACGGCGTCGGCCCGGCCAGCTGCTCGGGCCGTACCGCCGCGATCACCGCCGCCGCCTGCTCGGTGGCGCGGGCGTAGACGGGACGGGGGTCGGGGAGGGGGGTGGTGGGGTCCATGCTGCTGCCTTCCTCAAAACATCGAGCGTTCTCGAAGCCGTCGAGCCGCACGCCGGGGGCGCCGACCCGATGACGAGCCCAGCATCGGCGTAAAACCTGACACCTGCCGTCAACATTTGTCCCCGGCCCGCGCCGGACGCGATCCTGGGGCCGTGAAGTCCGACCGCCTGCTGTCCGTCCTGCTGCTCCTCCAGACCCGGGGCCGGGTGCCCGCGCGCGAACTCGCCGAGCGCCTGGAGGTGTCGGTGCGCACCGTCTACCGGGACGTAGAGGCGCTGTCGGCCGCCGGGGTGCCGGTCTACGCCGAGCGGGGCCGGCACGGCGGCATCGCCCTGCTCGCCGGGTTCCGCACCGACGTCACCGGCCTGACCGCCGACGAGTCCCGCGCCCTGTTCGTGCTGGCCGCGCAGGGCGCGCACGCCGCGCTCGGCCTGGACGCGGCGCTCGGCTCGGCGCTGCGCAAGGTGATGGCCGCGCTGCCCGCCCCGCACCGCCCGGCGGCCGAGGCGGCCGGCCGGCGCATCCTGGTCGACGCCACCCGCTGGAAGAGCGGCCCGCACCCGCCCGTCGACCTGGGCGTCCTCCAGGACGCGGTCTTCGCCGACCGCCGCCTCAGGCTGCGCTACCGGCACGGCGGCGAGAGCGAGCCGCGCACGTACACCGTCGATCCCTACGGCCTGGTCGCCAAGGCGGGCGTCTGGTACCTGGTCGCCGACCGGCGGGGCCGGCCAAGGCTGTTCCGGGCCGACCGGGTCCGCTCGGCCCGGTCGCTGCCCGACCCGGTACGGCGCCGGCCGGGCGTCGAACTCGCCGACGCCTGGGAGGTGCTGCGCCGCCAGGTCGAGGAGCGCCCCGAGGGCTTCGAGGTGACCGTCCGGGTGCGCCGCGCCGGCCTGGACATGTTCCTGCGCCTCCAGGGCGCGTCGATGACCGGCCGCCCCGAGGACGACGGGGAGGGCGAGTGGGTCACCGTACGGCTGTCGTACGGCAGCCCCCGCGCGGTGCGCCAACTGCTCGGATTCTGCGACCAGGTGGAGGTGGTGTCACCGCCCGAGGCGCGCGAGGAACTGCGCCGGGCGCTCACCTCGGTGGCGCGGATCTACGACGGTCCGCAGGGGGAGTGAGGAAGCCGGACCGCAGACTCCACGGGGCGCGCGGCGTCAGTCCCGCCAGTGCCGGCGGCCCACGCTGATCAGCCGCAACTGCCGGGCGGCGAGCCGGGCGACGCGCTCGCGCTCGGCCGAGGGGGCGGGCGGCGCCTCCAGGAACAGCGAGGCGGTGACCAGCATCTGGTCGACGTAGAGATGGGCGAGCATGAGCAGGTCGTCCGCGCTCCAGCCCGCCGACTGCGGGTCCTTGGCCAGTTCGTCGCACACCTCGCGGGCGAACCGGCCCAGTTGCTCCTGGATCGCCGCCCGCACCCGCTGGACCCCGCCGTGCCGCTCGCGGGCGATGAAGCGGACGTGGGCGGGGTAGGCGTCCACATGACGGGCGATCAGCTCGACGGCGCGCGCGATGCGCTCCTCGCTGTCGTCCGCGTCGGACACCGTGGTCCGGATCATCGGGTGCAGGCTGCCCAGCGCCTCGTCGACCAGCGCCACCCCGAGGTCGGCGGTGCACCGGAAGTGCCGGTAGAAGGCGGTCGGGGCGACGCCCACGGCGCGGGTGACCTCGCGCAGGCCCAGACTGCTCAGGCTCTGCTCCTCCAGCAGCGTCAGAGCCGCGTCCAGCAGCGCCCGCCGGGTCTTCAGCTTCTGCGCCTGGCGCACGCCGGGAGTGTGACTCATGCCATGCAGTTAACAACTGTTCTCCGGAATTTCCAAGCAATCGCGCACGCTAGACTGGGTAGTCAGTGAACAACTGTTACTACAAGCGTTCACCGCACGTTCCCGGCCGCGGCACAGAGGTCCGGGAGAACGCTGGAGGGGGATCCGTCCCATGCTGTTCCTCGTCGCCGCACTGCTGCTGTTCGGGCTGACCCTGGGCACCGTGGCCCACGCGCCGCTCGGCCTCAGCGCCGTCGCCGCCGTCGTGATCGCCGTCTGGCTGGCCGTCTTCGCGCTCCGCGAGCGGCACGCCCGCAGGCACGGCACGTCCCACTGACGCCCCGCACCGACCGCAGGGAGCACGCACCATGCACCTCACCGCACCGGCCGCCCGCCGCACCGGACTGCGCGACGCCGACGGCGCCGCCGTCGCGTCCTTCGTCCTCGGCCTGCTCGGCCTGCTCGTCCTCAACCTCGTCCTCGGCCCCATCGCCATCGCGCTGGCCGCGGTGGCCCTGTGGCGCGGCACCCACCGCCGCGGCCGCGCCCTGCTCGGCCTCGGCCTGGGCGTCGCCGACCTCCTCGTCCTGGCCGCCTTCATGCAGGCCGACCACACGGTGTCCTGGAACTTCTAGCCAGCGCGTCCCACCCCTCGCGGGCGCCGCGTCCCGCGAGGGCCGGTCCGCCGTGAGGCGCCGCGCGCGGGCGGGCGGAACCCGGCGCGACCGCGCCCCGGGGCCATGGCGGCACGCCCCGTAGAATCGGGCTCACCATGGCTTACCTCGACCACGCCGCGACCACGCCGATGCTCCCCGAGGCGGCAGCGGCGATGACCGCCGCGCTGGGCGTCACCGGCAACGCCTCCTCCCTGCACGCGTCCGGCCGCCGGGCCCGCCGCACGGTCGAGGAGTCCCGCGAGACCCTCGCCGAAGCGCTCGGCGCGCGCCCCAGCGAGGTCGTCCTGACCGCCGGCGGCACCGAGGCCGACAACCTCGCCGTGAAGGGCCTGTTCTGGTCCCGCCGCGCCGCCGACCCGGCCCGCGTCCGCGTCCTGGCCAGCCCGGTCGAGCACCACGCCGTCCTCGACGCCGTGCACTGGCTCGGCGAACACGAGGGCGCCACCGTCGAATACCTCCCCGTCGACTCCTACGGCCGCGTCCACCCCGAGGCGTTGCGCGAGGCGATCGCCCGCGACCCCGGCGACGTGGCGCTGGCCACCGTCATGTGGGCGAACAACGAGATCGGCACGGTGCAGCCGGTGCGCGAACTGGCCGACGTGGCGGCCGAGTCCGGTGTCCCGCTGCACGCCGACGCGGTCCAGGCCGTCGGCCAGCTCCCGGTCGACTTCGCCGCCTCGGGACTCGCCGCGATGACCGTCTCCGGCCACAAGATCGGCGGCCCGTACGGCATCGGCGCGCTGGTCCTGGGCCGTGAGCACACCCCCGTGCCCGTGCTGCACGGCGGCGGCCAGGAACGGCACGTGCGCTCCGGCACCCTCGACGTGCCCGCCGTCGCCGCGTTCGCCGTGGCCGGCCGGCACGCCGCCGCACACCGCGAACGGTTCGCCCGGGAGATCGGCGCGCTGCGCGACCGGCTGGTCGCCGCCGTCCAGGACGCCGTGCCCGACGCGATCCTCAACGGCGACCCCGCGCCCGGCGGACGGCTCCCGGCCAACGCCCACTTCACCTTCCCCGGCTGCGAGGGCGACTCCCTGCTGCTCCTGCTGGACGCCCAGGGCATCGAGTGCTCCACCGGCTCCGCCTGCACAGCCGGCGTCGCCCAGCCCAGCCACGTCCTGCTCGCCACCGGCACCGAAGCGGACCTGGCCCGCGGCACCCTGCGCTTCTCCCTGGGCCACACCTCCACGGAGGCCGACGTAGAGGCGGTCGCCAAGGCCATCGCCCCGGCGGTGGAACGCGCCCGCGCGGCGGGCCTGACCTGACCGGTCCCTGAGGGCCCGGCCCGGACCGGGCCGGGCTCGCCACCGACCGGCCGTCCGGCGCGCCGCCGCCGGGGGTCTGGTCTGCCGGAACCGGGGCGCGCGCTCACCCGCTGGGGGAGGGCTTCCGGAGCCGGGAGGCTCCCTTCAGCCGACGGCTTCACGGGGCCTGGCGGCCCTCACCGGGCCCGGTGGCCCCGCCGGATCCCGACGGCGCCCCGGATCCCGACGGCGACGGTGTGGGGGAGTCCGGCGGCACCGCCCGCACCAGGCGCAGATACCGGATCCAGTCCCAGTGCGGCCCCGGGTCCGTGTGGTCCGTGCCGGGCACTTCCACGTGCCCGACGATGTGCTTCCGGTCGACGGGTATGCCGTAGCGCCGGCAGATCTGCGCCGTCAGCCGCGCCGAGGCGGCGTACATCGCGTCCGTGAAGGACGACGCGTCGTCCACGAAGCCCTCATGCTCGACGCCGACGCTGCGTTCGTTCCAGGCCCGGTTGCCCGCGTGGAAGGCCACGTCCAGTTCGCGGATCATCTGCGTGACCCGTCCGTCCCGGCGCACTATGTAGTGCGCGGCGGCACCATGACCCGGGTCCTGGAACGCCTTGACCGCGCTAGTGAAGCTGCCCTGGGTGACATGGACGACGACCCGGTCGATCGGATAGTCGTCCGGGCGGTCTGCCTCCCGGTAGTTGGCCGGTGAGGCGCCCACCCAGCGGGCGCTGCCGAAGTCCACCGCGCCCGCTGCCCGCGGCCGCCGCGCGCCGGGCAGCTTCCACCGCAGCCGCGACAGCGCGTCGTGCCCGAGCACGGCCGCGCCCGCGACCGCCGCGGCCCCGCCCACGAGCAGGGCCCGGCGCCGCACGCTCCGCTCAGGGCCGCCGCCCCCGGCGCTCTCGTTCTCCCCCATGCGATCTGCAACGGATATCAGACCGCCGTCGTTCCCGCGCCCCGTACCCTGTAAGGGCTATGACTGACACCCCGCAGCGCCCCCGCCCCCTCCGCGTCCTCGCCGCCATGTCGGGCGGCGTCGACTCCGCCGTCGCCGCCGCGCGCGCCGCGGAAGCCGGCCACGACGTCACCGGCGTCCACCTCGCGCTCTCCGCGAACCCGCAGTCCTTCCGCACGGGCGCGCGGGGCTGTTGCACCATCGAGGACTCCCGCGACGCCCGCCGCGCCGCGGACGTGATCGGCATCCCGTTCTACGTCTGGGACCTCGCCGACCGCTTCCGCGAGGACGTCGTGGAGGACTTCGTCGCCGAGTACGAGGCCGGCCGCACCCCCAACCCCTGCCTGCGCTGCAACGAGAAGATCAAGTTCGCCGCGCTGCTGGACAAGGCGCTCGCGCTCGGCTTCGACGCGGTGTGCACCGGCCACTACGCCAAGGTGGTGCGCGGCGCGGACGGCGTGCGCGAACTGCACCGCGCCTCCGACATGGCCAAGGACCAGTCCTACGTCCTCGGCGTGCTGGACGAGAAGCAGCTCGCGCACGCGCTGTTCCCGCTCGGCGATACGGTCACCACCAAGGAGGAGATCCGCGCGGAGGCCGAGCGGCGCGGCCTGGCCGTCGCCAAGAAGCCCGACTCGCACGACATCTGCTTCATCGCCGACGGCGACACCCAGGGCTTCCTCGCCCGCCGGCTGGGCCGGGCGGAGGGTGACATCGTGGACGAGAGCGGCGCGGTCGTCGGCAGCCACGAGGGCGCGTACGGCTTCACCATCGGCCAGCGCAAGGGCCTGCGCATCGGCACCCCGGCCCCCGACGGCAAGCCCCGCTACGTCCTGGACATCTCCCCGGTGGACAACACGGTGACGGTCGGCCCGGCCGCCGCCCTGGACGTCGACGCCCTCACCGCGATCCGGCCCCGCTGGTGCGGCGCCGTCCCCGCCGGCCCCGGCGTCTACACCGCCCAGCTGCGCGCCCATGGCGGCGAGAGCGAGGTGAGCGCCGAACTCGTCGACGGCGAACTGCGGGTGACCTTCACCGAGCCGGTCCGCGGCGTCGCCCCCGGCCAGGCGATCGTCCTGTACGACGGCACCCGCGTGGTGGGCTCGGCGACGATCGCCTCGACGCGCAGGACGACGGCCGGCGCGGTCTGAGCGTCGCGGCGCGGGGGCGGCGCACCGGTGTTCAGGGGCGGCGGTCGCCCTCCGCCGCCTCCTTGATCCCGCCGAGCGTCGCCTCCATGCCCTTGCCCAGCTCGTCCAGGCGGAAGGCGACGATCGCCTCCTCGCGCTCCGGGTGCTGCTCGATGTACGCGCTCAGGCCCGAGCGGCCGGGGCCGATCGTCACCGACTGGCGCAGCACGGTGCCGCCCTCCGGGGCGGGGGAGAGGGTGAAGGACCAGGTGGCCATGCGGGACGCGGAACCGTCGGGGGCCTTGCCGAACCGGCCGTCGACGTCCAGGACGCACCACGTGAGGGTCCGCCCGGGCGCGTACTCGGTGATCTCGGAGACGGTCCGCCACTCGCCGTTGACGGGATGCCGGTTGTGACCGGTGTACCGGGCGCCCAGGGCGGGTCCGGTCGCCCCGTCGCACCACTCCACCCGCTCCAGCTCGGGACTCCAGCGGGTCATCGCCGGCACGTCGGCCACGATCTCCCACACCCGGGCGGGATCGGCGGCGACGCGCACCTCGCGGTGCGTGGCGGGCTGGTCGGCGTAACGCATGGCGGCTCCCCGTGCGGACGCGGTCGTGCGCCGCGCCCGCCCAAGATCCTAGAGCCGCCAAGTGAGGCCGGTGGGTGTGGAGTTGGTTACAGCGGGAGCGGCGCTCAGCCGGTCAGGAACTCCACCAGCTCCGGCGCCAGTACGTCCGGGTCGACCAGGTGCGTCTGGTCCGCCAGGCAGCGGTAGGCGCCCTCGGGGGCCGCGTCCGCCGTCGCCCGGGCCGCCTCCCGCATCCACGCCGGGCTCGCGCCGCCCGCCAGGGCCAGCACCGGCGCCGTGATCGCGGCCAGCCGCTCCACCGGGACCCGGCCGCCCGCCATCACCGCGTCGTCGTGAGCGAGGGACGGCGCGATCGCCTCCATGTCCGGCCACATCGGGGAGGTGCGGGCGTGGGCGATCATCGCGGGCGCCAGCCCGGTCAGGGCCAGGAACAGCTCCACCGCGTCCCCGCGCCGCCCCTGGTCCAGCGCCTCGGTGAGCCGCGCGGTGTACGCGGCGCGCTCCTCCGCGCCCTCGTCGGACAGCGCGAACGGCGGCTCGTACACCGCGACCCGGGTCACCGGCAGCCCGCTCGCCGCCGCCTCCAGGGCCAGCGCGGCGCCCGACGAGACGCCGTAGAGCGCCGCGCCGCCGCCCGCCGCCCCGATCAGCGCGGCGATGTCCTCCACCTCGCGCTCGACCGCGTACGGCGCCGTGTCACCGCTCGCGCCGCGCCCCCGGCGGTCGGGGACGAGGACGTCGAAGCGGCCGGCGAGGCGCGCGGCCAGCGGCGCCAGCGTCGCGCCCGTCGACATCGCCCCGCTCAGCAGGACGAGGGGCGGGCCCTCGCCGGTGCGGGCGTACGCGAGGCGGGTGCCGTCGCGTGAGGTGACCTGATGGTCCATGGCCGTCTCCCTGCCGTTCTCCATGCCTAGGCAGACTGCCACGCCGGCCCGGACTCATCGGGGAGGCGGCGAGAAGTCCGGCGACCCGGGTCCACTGGGCCGGGGCTCGGTGCCCCGGCTCTCAGGCGCTCACACCACTTCGGTGTCGTAGAAGCAAAGGTGGTCCTTGATCGCGGCCACGTCCGGCTTGGGCTCGGGGTACGCCCACACCAGGTCCGGCGCGTCCGGCAGCGACCAGTAGGACGCGTCGCCCTTGAAGGGGCAGTGGGTGTGCGTGCCGGAGGACGTCAGCAGGTCGAGGCGGACGTCCTCGGGCGGCAGGTAGTAGCGCGGCGGGCAGCCCGTCTCGCGCAGCACCAAGGGGCGGCGGCTGTCCGCCAGGACCTGCCCGTCGCGCACCACGCGCACGTGCTCGCCGCTCGGCTCGACGGTGATCGTGTGTCCTCGGGTTTCTCGGGTCATACCAGGGGCAGCACCGGCCGGGCCCCGCATCTTCCCGTGTGTCATACACCTACCCGCCCCGCGTACCGTGGGCCGCATGAACATCTGCGTCTTCCTCTCCGCCGCCGACCTCGACGACCGCTACACCCGCCCCGCGCGCGACTTCGCCCGGCTGCTCGGCAAGGGCGGGCACACCCTGGTGTGGGGCGGCTCCGACAGCGGCCTGATGAAGGTGGTCGCGGACGGCGTGCAGGAGGCGGGCGGCCGGCTCGTCGGCGTGTCGGTGGACTTCCTGTCGGCCAAGGCGCGGCCCGGCGCCGACGAGATGGTCATCGCGCGCGACCTCGCCGAGCGCAAGCGGCTGCTGCTGGAGAAGGCCGACGCCGTGGTGATCATGGTGGGCGGCACCGGCACCCTGGACGAGGCCACCGAGATCCTGGAGCTGAAGAAGCACGGCCGCACCGAGAAGCCGGTGGTGCTGCTGAACACCGTGGGCTTCTACGACGGCCTGCGCGAGCAGTTCCGCCGGATGGAGGAGGAGGGCTTCCTGCCCCGGCCGCTGGCCGAGCTGGTCTTCTTCGCCGACCAGCCGGCGGCCGCGCTCGCCTACCTGGAGGAGTCCCTGGACGCGGCCTGACGCCCGGGTGCGAGCATGGCGGCATGGCTACACACGTGATCACCGGAGCCGGCTCCGGCATCGGCGCGGCCGTCGCCCGCCGCCTGCACGCGCGCGGGGACCAGCTCGTGCTGCACGCGCGCGACGCGGGCCGCGCCAAGGAACTGGCGGCCGAATTCCCCGGCGCCCGGACCCTCGTCGGCGACCTCTCCGACCCGGACCGGCTCAGCTGGGCGTTCTCCCACCAGACGCTCCCCGAGCGGGTCGACTCCCTGCTGCACGTCGCCGGCGTGGTCGACCTCGGCCCGGTCGGCGAGCTGACCCCGAAGGCGTGGCGCCACCAGCTCAACGTCAACCTGATCGCGCCCGCCGAGCTGACCCGCCACTTCCTGCCCCAGCTGCGCGCCGCGCGCGGCCACGTCCTGTTCGTCAACTCGGGCGCCGGCCTGAGCGCGGGCCCCGACTGGTCCGCCTACGCCGCCTCCAAGCACGGCCTGAAGGCGCTGGCCGACGCCCTGCGCCAGGAGGAGCACGGCAACGGCGTGCGCGTCACCTCCGTCTACCCGGGCCGCACCGCCGGCCCCATGCAGGCCAAGGTGCACCAGCAGGAGGGCAAGGAGTACGACCCGGCCCGCTGGATCGACCCCGAATCGGTGGCGACGACCATCGTGATGGCCCTCGACCTGCCGCACGACGCCGAGGTCAACGACCTCACGGTCCGGCCGGGGCGCTGACCGGTGCGCCGGCCCGGGCGCGCCGCTGCGTAGGCTGCGCGGGTGAGCGAAAACAGCCAGTTCCAGTTCGGCGCCGCCACCGGGGTCGGATCGATGCCCGGCGGCGACGCGCGGGAGGCCGCCAAGACCGCCGTGGGCAGTTTCGAGGACTTCCCCTTCCTGCCGGAGCTGCCCGCCCGCGGGCCCGGCGCCGACATGATCGGGCGCACCGCCGGCCTGCTGGTCGAGCTGTACGCGCGCGTGGAGCCCAGCGGATGGCGGCTCGGCGACCGGCCGGGCCGCGACACCCGGCGGGCCCGCTCCTGGCTGCGGGAGGACCTGGACGCCCTGGAGGAGCACACCCAGGAGCACCAAGGGCCGCTGAAGGTGCAGGCCGTCGGCCCCTGGACGCTCGCCGCGAACCTGGAGCTGCGCAACGGCGAGGCGGCCCTCTCCGATCCCGGCGCCTGCCGCGACCTGGCCGCCTCCCTCGCCGAGGGCCTGCGCCCGCACCTGGCCGAGGTGCGGCGGCGGGTGCCCGGCGCGCAGGTCGTCCTGCAACTGGACGAGCCCTCCCTCACCGCCGTCCTGCGCGGGCAGGTGCGCACCGCCAGCGGCTACCGCACCCACCGCGCCGTGGACCGCCAGGTGGTCGAGGCGACGCTGCGCGACGTCGTCGGCGTGCACGCCGAGGGGCCCGTGGTGGTCCACTCCTGCGCCCCCGACATCCCCTTCGCGCTGCTGCGCCGGGCGGGCGCGGCGGGCGTCTCCTTCGACTTTTCGCTCGTCACCGAGCGCGACGACGAGGCGCTCGGGGAGGCCGTGGAGGCCGGCACCCGGCTGTTCGCCGGTGTCGTGCCGGCCACGGACGGCCCGTTGTCAGACCCTGCCGGTAGCGTCATGGGTGTCAGAACGCTGTGGCGCAGGCTGGGGCTGCGACCGGGGCTTCTCGCGGACGCGGTCACCGTCACCCCGGCGTGCGGACTCGCGGGCGCTTCCCCCGCGTACGCACGCCAGGCGCTCGCCCACTGCGTCCGGGCGGCGAGATCCCTCGCGGACAACCCTGAGTAACGGGAGGACCACACGGTGGCCGGCGACAAGCAGCAAGCGGAGACAGCGGTGCCCGCCGAGGCCCGCGAGGAGCACGCGCGGCTCGCGGAGCAGGTCGAGGAGCACCGCTTCCGGTACTACGTCAAGGACGCGCCGGTCGTCAGCGACGCCGACTTCGACCGCCTCCTGCGCTCCCTGGAGGCCCTGGAGGAGCGCCACCCGGAGCTGCGCACGCCGGACTCGCCGACCCAGAAGGTCGCCGGGTCCTACGAGACGGAGTTCACCGCGGTCGAGCACCGCGAGCGGATGCTCTCGCTGGACAACACGTTCAACGACGAGGACATGGCCGCCTGGGTGGACCGGATCGCCAGGGAGCTGGGCGAGCAGGAGTACCACTTCCTGTGCGAGCTGAAGGTCGACGGCCTCGCCGTCAACCTGACGTACGAGCACGGCCGGCTCACCCGCGCGGCCACCCGCGGCGACGGCCGCACCGGCGAGGACATCACGCCCAACGTCCGCACCATCGCCGAGATCCCCGACCGCCTGCACGGCGACCGGGTCCCCGACCTGGTCGAGATCCGCGGCGAGGTCTACTTCCCGATGGCGGGGTTCGAGGAGCTGAACGCCCGCCTGGTCGCGGCCGGCGACAAGCCCTTCGCCAACCCGCGCAACGCCGCCGCCGGTTCACTGCGCCAGAAGGACCCGCGGGTCACCGCCACCCGCCCCCTGCACATGGTCGTCCACGGCATCGGCGCCCTGGCGGGCTACGAGGGCCTGACCCGCCTGTCCGAGGGGTACGACCTGCTGAGCGGCTGGGGCCTGCCCACCTCCCCGTACAACAGAGTGGTGGACGGCCTCGACGGCATCCGCGACTTCATCGCCTACTACGGCGAGCACCGCCACTCGGTGGCGCACGAGATCGACGGCGTGGTCGTCAAGCTCGACGAGATCCGCCTCCAGGGCCGCCTCGGCTCCACCGCGCGCGCCCCGCGCTGGGCGATCGCGTACAAGTACGCGCCCGAGGAGGTCAACACCAAGCTCCTCAACATCCGCGTGGGCGTGGGCCGCACCGGCAGGGTCACGCCGTACGCGCAGGTCGAGCCGGTCACCGTCGCCGGCTCCGAGGTCGAGTTCGCCACCCTGCACAACCAGGACGTGGTCAAGGCCAAGGGCGTCCTCATCGGTGACACCGTCGTGCTGCGCAAGGCCGGCGACGTCATCCCGGAGATCCTCGGCCCGGTGGCCGACCTGCGCGACGGCAGCGAGCGCGCGTTCGTGATGCCGGACGAGTGCCCCGAGTGCGGGACGCCGCTGCGGCCCATGAAGGAGGGCGACGTCGACCTGCGCTGCCCCAACGCCCGCGCGTGCCCCGCCCAGTTGCGCGAGCGGCTGTTCTACCTCGCCGGCCGCAAGGCGCTGGACATCGAGCACTTCGGCTACGTCGCCGCCGCCGCCCTCACCAAGCCGCTGGAGCCGGCCGAGCCGCCGCTGCGCGACGAGGGCGACCTGTTCGACCTCACCATCGAGCGGCTGCTGCCCATCAAGGCGTACGTCCTCGACCAGGACAGCGGTCTGCCCAAGCGCGACCCGAAGACCGGCGAGGAGAAGATCGCCACCGTCTTCGCCAACCAGCAGGGCGAGCCGAAGAAGAACGCGCTGGCGATGCTGGAGAACATCGCCGCCGCCAAGCAGCGCCCGCTGGCCCGGGTGCTCACCGGCCTGTCGATCCGTCACGTCGGCCCGGTCGCCGCCGAGGCGCTGGCCCGCGAGTTCCGCTCCATCGACCGCGTCGAGCAGGCGAGCGAGGAGGAGTTGGCGGGCACCGACGGGGTGGGCCAGATCATCGCGGCCTCCCTCAAGGAGTGGTTCGCCGAGGAGTGGCACCAGGAGATCATCCGCAAGTGGCGGGCCGCGGGCGTGCGCATGGAGGAGGAGGGCCCCGGCGAGGACGAGGGCCCGCGCCCGCTGGAGGGCCTCACCGTCGTGGTCACCGGCACCCTGGAGCACTTCACCCGGGACGGCGCCAAGGAGGCGCTCCAGAGCCGCGGCGCCAAGGTGACCGGCTCGGTGTCCAAGAAGACCTCCTTCGTGGTCGTCGGCGACAGCCCCGGCTCCAAGTACGACAAGGCGATGCAGCTGAAGGTGCCCGTGCTGGACGAGGAGGGATTCGGCGTCCTGCTCGACCGGGGCCCGGACGCGGCGGCCGAAGTGGCGCTCCCCGACGCGGCGGCCGAAGCCGCGCCCGACGCCGTTCCCGACGCGGCGGCCGAAGTCGCGCTCCCCGTCGAGGAGTAGTGGCCGAAGTGCTACCCCCGAGGGGCGAGTAGTGGCCGAAGTGGCCGCCCCGACCGGCGGGTAGCGGTTGAAGGCCACCCGTACGGCGCATATCAGATGCATACGGGTGGCCGGGGCGCATTCGGGCAACCGTCGGCGACCGCTGCCCGTGCGAGCCTTCCGCGGCCTACTGTTGAGGGGTGCGCCCGCCGTGTCCGGCCGCGGTCGGGGCATCCCCCGTGCTCCGACGAGCGCGGGGAAGGGTTTTCCGGCGCGGTGCCGGTGCGGGCCGAAGGGGCGCCGCACCGGGGCCGCGTGGTGTGGGCACCGCCGGCTGTGAGAGGGACGGGAATGGAACCGACCGAGAGCGCCGCCCCGCACTCGCGGCTGCGCCGGGTGACCGGCGCATGGCGAGGGTGCCTGCGGCGGACGGCGGAGCGTTCGGGTACGGAACAGCACGCGGGGCGCGCGCCCCTGGCCGTGCGCCCCGCCGCACACCACACCGTCGCGCGCCCGCAGCTCCACCCGGCGGCGGCCGGCCGAACGGCAGCCGGGCCGCTCGGCGCGGGATCCCGCACCGAGCGCCCCGCGCCGCGCGCCGCGCTCGCCCCTGCGGTCCTCACCGCCGCAGCCCTCGTCCTCGGGGCCGGCGTCCTGCGGTCGTTCACCGGCGCGCACGCCCTCTTCCCGTCCGGCGCCGCCGGCTGGTCGCTGGCCGTGCTCACCGGCGTCGTCGTCGGCCACCTCGTCATGCTCGGCCGCGCCCGCTGGTCGGGCGGCACCGGCTCCGGCGCCGCCCTCACCCTCGCCGTGCTCCTGCTCTACGGCTGGGTGCCCGCCGCCATGGTCAGCCTCGCCGTCGTCGTCCTGGCCGGCGTGGCCCGGCGCGGGCGGTGGCGGCCCGGTGTGCTGTGCGGCGCCGCGGACCTCCTCGGGATCGCCGCCGCCGCGCTCCTGCTGGGCGCCTGCGGCCGGGTGCCGACCGTGGAGCAGCCCTGGGACCCCGGCGACTGGACCGCGTACGCCGTCCCCGAAGTGGTGCTGGCGGCGGCCGTCTACCTCGCCGTCACCCGTCTGCTGATCTGGTGCCTGCACGCCCCGCGCACCGGCCCGCTGCCCACCGTCGCCCGCCCCGCCCTGATCCGGCAGGGCCTCCTCGCGATCGCCCTGCTCGGTATCGCGCCCCTGCTCTGCGTCGTCGCCGTCGCCCAGCCGGTGCTGCTGCCGCTGTTCGCCATCCCGCTCATCGCGCTCGACGCCACCTTGTGGATCGCCCGCGCCCGGGCCGAGGAGCAGCTGCGCGACCCGCTGACCGGCCTGCCCAACCGGCAGTGGCTGCTGGAGCGCATCTGGACCGCCCTGGACGACACCGAACGCGCCGGCGGCCGGGCCGCCCTGCTGCTGATCGACCTCGACCGGTTCCGCTCGGTCAACGACACGCTCGGCCATCTCGCCGGGGACCGGCTGCTGCTCCAGATCGCCGACCGGCTGCGGCAGGCGCTGCCCCGCGGGGCGGAGGCCGCGCGGCTGGGCGGCGACGAGTTCGCCGTGTTACTGCCGGTCGCCGACTCCACCACGTCCGCGACCCGCATCGCCCGCCAGCTCGTCACCGCGCTCAGTTCGCCGCTCGACCTCGACGGCCTGACCCTCGTCCTGGAGGCCAGCGCCGGCGTCGCCGTCTTCCCCGACCACGCCCTGGACGCCGAGGGC
Organism: Streptomyces seoulensis; assembly: GCA_013364255.1. Classification (GTDB taxonomy): domain Bacteria; phylum Actinomycetota; class Actinomycetes; order Streptomycetales; family Streptomycetaceae; genus Streptomyces; species Streptomyces similanensis. Next base: position 6,511,509 of record CP054936.1, read on the forward strand.
CTGCTGCGCCGCGCCGACGTGGCGATGTACCAGGCCAAGCGGGACCGCACGGGGGTGGAGGTGTACGAGTCCAAACGGGACTCCAACACCCCCGACCGGCTCGGCCTGCTCGGCGATCTGCGCCGCGCCCTGGACGCCCACGAGGTCCAGCTGCACTACCAGCCCAAGGTCCGCTTCGACGGCCAGGTCGCCGGCCTGGAGGCACTGGTGCGCTGGGTGCACCCGGAGCGGGGCAAGGTCCCGCCGGACGAGTTCATAGCGATCGCCGAGTCCTCGGGGCTGATGCCCCACCTCACCGAGTACGTGCTGGAGACCGCCCTCGCCCAGGTCGCCCGGTGGCGCGCCCAGGGCCTGTTCACCCCGGTCGCCGTCAACGTCTCGCCGCGCGACGTGCACACCCCCGGCTTCGCCGGCTCGGTGGCCGCCCGGCTGGCCCGGCACGGCGTCCCGGCCGGCGCGCTCCAGCTGGAGATCACCGAGCACGTGCTGCTGGAGGACCCGCAGCGGGCCGCCGACACGCTGGCCGGGCTCACCGCGCACGGGGTGAAGATGTCGCTGGACGACTTCGGCACCGGCTACTCCTCGCTGGTGCACCTGCGGCGGCTGCCGGTGAGCGAACTGAAGATCGACCGTTCCTTCGTGGCCCGCCTCGCGGTGGACACCGAGGACGCCGCGATCGTGCGCTGCACGGTCGACCTCGCCCACTCCCTCGGGCTGCTCGTCGTCGCGGAGGGCGTCGAGGACGACGAGACCTGGGAGCGGCTGCGGGACCTGCGCTGCGACGCCGTGCAGGGCTGGCTGGTGGCCGCCGCGATGCCGCCCGAGGAGACCACGGCGTGGCTCCGCGCCCGCGGCTCCCAGGGCTGGGTCCGCCCCGCCGCGGCCCTCCCCGCCGCGGCCACCGACGACTGAGCCGCCACCCCCCGACGAACCCCCGCCCCCTTCCGGGGCCGCCCGGGCGCGCCCCGCACCCATCCCCTCGGCCTCCCGCCCATTCCCTCGGCCTTCTGCCGGTGACTTCGGCCGCCGCCGTCCGGCCTCCCGCCGCCGTCCCGGTGGCCCGCCGCCCGGAAGTCCGCGGGCCGGTCCCGGGTCAGTCCCGGTCGGGGGGTGCGAAGTGGCTGGTCAGGAGGGCCAGGCGGCGTTCGTGGGCGGGTTCGGGGAGGCGGCCGCCGCGCATCAGCGTGACCAGACCGTGCAGTCCGGCCCAGTAGGTCTCCGTCAGCAGTCCCGGCTCGTCGCCCTGGTCCGCGACCGGCTCGACGGTCCGGACCAGTTCGCCGAACGCCTCGTGCAGCGCGCCGGGGGCCTCCGGCGTCGCGAACGGCAGGTCCACCGGGTGGGTGAAGATGGCGTCGTAGAGCGCGGGCCGCCGCCGGGCGAAGGCGGTGTACGCCTCGCCGACCGCCGCCAGCGCCCGCCGCGGGCTCCCCGCCGCCGTGCGCGCGGCGCGCAGCTCGGCCGCGAGCTCCGCGCAGCCCTGCACCGCGACCGCCGCCATGATGGCCCTCTTGCCCCTGAAGTGGCTGTAGAGGACCGGCTGGCTGTACTCGATCTCGGCCGCCAGCCGGCGCGTGGTGACCGACTCCCAGCCCTCCGCCTCCGCCAGCCTCCGCGCGGCCGTCACGATCAGCCGCTCCCGCTCCGCCCGTTCACGCTCCCTGCGCCGCTGGATCGTCATGAACGGATTCTATCAGTGCTAGAAAAGCTGTCATCGATCTTCTAGCTTCGCTTCATCGCCTAGCGACGCTAGGAACCGGATCGCCGATGAGGAGAAGTGACATGACCACCACCGCCTACACCGTGGCCGTCCTGCTCGACCTGTTCTGCGTGTTCCTCGCCTACCGCTTCCTCTTCCAGCCCGGACCGGCCGCGGCCGGCTACGGCGTCCCGGCCGACCCGCGCGGCGACGCCGGCGCCTACCTCTCGATCAAGGGCGTCCGGGACGGCGCCCTCGGCGTGGTGGGCCTGGCCCTGCTGGCCTTCGCCGGCGCCCGCGCCGAGGCGTGGTTCATGCTCTGCGTGGCACTCGTCCCGCTGGCCGACACCCTGATAGTCCTGCGCCACGGCGGCGCGAAGGCGGTCGCGTTCGGCGTCCACTTCGCCACCGCGGCCGTCGTCCTGGTCTCCGTGGGCCTCCTCTTCGCGCTCTGAGCCGGGCGCACCGGGAGCCCGCGGGGCCGCCACGCCGGGGTGCGGGGAGAAACCGCTGCACGGGCACGCGGCCCCGCCCCCTAGGATTGGCTCCACACCACACACACTCACCCAGAGGAACGCTGCATGCCTGGCATCACGCGCGAGGAGGTCGCCCACCTCGCCCGGCTGGCGCGTCTGGAGCTGAAGCCCGAAGAGCTCGACCACTTCGCGGGACAGCTGGACGACATCATCGGCGCGGTGGCCCGCGTCAGCGAGGTCGCCGACCGAGACGTACCGCCGACCTCCCACCCGCTGCCGCTGACGAACGTCATGCGCGCGGACGAGGTCCGTCCGTCGCTCACCCCCGAGCAGGCGCTCTCCGGCGCCCCGGCCCAGGAGCAGCAGCGTTTCAAGGTGCCGCAGATCCTGGGGGAGGAGTAAGCCATGACGGACATCATCAAGCTCACCGCGGCCGAGACCGCCGAGAAGATCGCCTCCGGCGAGCTGACGGCCGTCGAGGTCACCGAGGCGCACCTGGCCCGCATCGAGGCCGTCGACGAGAAGGTGCACGCCTTCCTGCACGTGGACCGCGAGGGCGCCCTCGCCCAGGCCCGCGCCGTGGACGAGAAGCGGGCCCGCGGCGACAAGCTCGGCCCGCTGGCCGGCGTGCCGCTCGCGCTGAAGGACATCTTCACCACCGAGGGCGTGCCGACCACCGTCGGCTCCAAGATCCTCGAAGGCTGGATCCCGCCGTACGACGCGACGCTCACCCAGCGGCTCAAGGCCGCCGACGTCGTCATCCTCGGCAAGACCAACATGGACGAGTTCGCCATGGGCTCCTCCACCGAGAACAGCGCCTACGGGCCCACCGGCAACCCCTGGGACCTCACCCGGATCCCCGGCGGCTCCGGCGGCGGCTCCAGCGCCGCGCTCGCCTCCTACCAGGCCCCGCTGGCCATCGGCACCGACACCGGCGGCTCCATCCGCCAGCCGGCCGCCGTCACCGGCACGGTCGGCGTCAAGCCGACCTACGGCGCGGTCTCCCGCTACGGCATGGTCGCCTTCTCCTCCTCCCTCGACCAGGGCGGCCCCTGCGCCCGCACGGTCCTGGACGCGGCACTGCTGCACGAGGTGATCGCCGGCCACGACCCGCTGGACTCCACCTCCATCGACGAGCCGGTCCCGCCGGTGGTCGAGGCCGCCCGCAACGGCAGCGTGGCGGGCATGCGCGTCGGCGTGGTCAAGCAGTTCCGCGGCGAGGGCTACCAGGCCGGCGTCGTCCAGCGCTTCGACGAGGCGGTCGAGCTGCTGCGCTCGCTGGGCGCGGAGATCGTCGAGCTGGACTGCCCGTCCTTCGACCTCGCCCTGTCGGCGTACTACCTGATCGCGCCGTCCGAGTGCTCCTCCAACCTGGCCCGCTTCGACGGCCTGCGCTACGGCCTGCGCACCGGCGACGACGGCGGCCACTCGGCGGAGGAGGTCACCTCCCTCACCCGTGAGGCGGGCTTCGGCCCCGAGGTCAAGCGCCGCGTCATCCTCGGCACCTACGCGCTCAGCTCCGGCTACTACGACGCGTACTACGGCAGCGCCCAGAAGGTCCGTACGCTCATCAAGCAGGACTTCGACAAGGCGTTCGAGCAGGTCGACGTGATCGTCTCCCCGACGACCCCGACCACCGCCTTCCCGATCGGCGAGCGCGCCGACGACCCGATGGCGATGTACCTCGCCGACCTGTGCACCATCCCGACCAACCTGGCGGGCAACGCGGCCATGTCCCTGCCCTGCGGTCTCGCCCCGGAGGACAACCTCCCGGTGGGCCTGCAGATCATCGCCCCGGTGATGAAGGACGACCGCCTCTACAAGGTGGGCGCCGCCGTCGAGGCCGCGTTCGTGGAAAAGTGGGGACACCCGCTGCTCGAGGAGGCTCCGTCGCTGTGAGTAACGCACTGTCCAAGGCCAAGGGCTTCAAGAAGTCCAAGTCCGGTACGTACCTGTCGATGGCCACGACCGCGTTCGGCGCGCTGGGCGTCGCCAAGCAGATCAAGAAGGCCCGCGCCGAGAGCGACACGCTGCGCCTGATCGACGCGTCCGTGTCCGCCGTCGCGATCGTCACCGGCCTCGCCATCCTCTACCGCGAGCTGAAGCGGCTGGGCGACGACGACGTCCTGCTGGGCTGAGAGGGAAGTTTTCACCGTGACCACCACGACCGACCTGGTGTCGTACGAGGACGCGCTGGCGTCGTACGACCCCGTCATGGGCCTTGAGGTCCATGTCGAACTCGGCACCGCCACCAAGATGTTCTGCGGCTGCTCGACCGCGCTCGGCGCCGAACCGAACAGCCAGACCTGCCCGGTCTGCCTCGGTCTGCCCGGCGCGCTCCCGGTCGTCAACGCGACCGGCGTCGAGTCCGCCGTCAAGATCGGTCTCGCGCTGAACTGCGAGATCGCCGAATGGTGCCGCTTCGCCCGGAAGAACTACTTCTATCCGGACATGCCGAAGAACTTCCAGACCTCCCAGTACGACGAGCCGATCGCCTTCGGCGGCTACCTCGACGTGCAGCTGGAGGACGGCGAGACCTTCCGCGTGGAGATCGAACGCGCCCACATGGAGGAGGACACCGGCAAGTCGACGCACGTCGGCGGCGCCACCGGCCGCATCCACGGCGCGTCCCACTCCCTGCTGGACTACAACCGCGCCGGCATCCCGCTGATCGAGATCGTCACCAAGCCGATCGTCGGCGCCGGCGAGCGCGCGCCCGAGGTCGCCAAGGCCTACGTCCGTGAGCTGCGCGAGCTGATCCGCGCACTCGGCGTCTCCGAGGCCCGCATGGAGATGGGCCAGATGCGCTGCGACGTGAACCTGTCGCTGATGCCCAAGGGCGCGGACAAGTTCGGCACTCGCAGCGAGACGAAGAACGTCAACTCGCTGCGGTCCGTCGAGCGGGCCGCCCGGTTCGAGATCCAGCGGCACGCCGCGGTGCTCTCCTCCGGCGGCACGATCATCCAGGAGACCCGCCACTTCCACGAGGACACCGGGTCCACGACCTCGGGCCGCGTGAAGGAGGAGGCCGAGGACTACCGGTACTTCCCGGAGCCCGACCTGGTGCCGGTGGCGCCCTCGCGCGCCTGGGTCGAGGAGATCCGCGCCGCGCTGCCCGAACTGCCGCTGGCCCGCCGTACCCGCCTGCTGGCGGAGTGGGGCATCTCGGCCACCGACATGCAGGCCATCCTCAACGCCGGCGCGCTGGAGCCGATCGTCGCCACCATCGAGGCCGGCGCCGACGCGACGTCCGCCCGCAAGTGGTGGATGGGCGAGCTGGCGCGCAGCGCCAACGAGTCCGGCACGTCCCTGGACGAGCTGGCGATCACCCCGCGGCAGGTGGCCCGGGTGACCGAGCTGGTCACCTCCGGCGACCTGAACGACAAGCTGGCGCGCCAGGTCATCGAGGGCGTCCTCGCGGGCGAGGGCACCCCGGACGAGGTCGTCGACAAGCGCGGTCTGAAGGTCGTCTCCGACGACTCCGCGCTCGGCACGGCCGTGGACGAGGCCATCGCCGGCAACCCCGGCGTCGCGGACAAGATCCGCGGCGGCAAGGTCGCGGCGGCGGGCGCGCTGGTCGGCGCGGTCATGAAGGCCACCCGCGGCCAGGCCGACGCGGCCCGCGTCAAGGAGCTGATCCTGGAGAAGCTGGGCGTCTCCGAGTAGCACCCGCGCGGCGGTGCCGGCCCCGGCCGGTTCCGCCGCCGTACCGAAGGGCGCGTCCCGGTCCACTCCGGGGCGCGCCCTTCGGCCGTCTCCGCCCGTTCCCCGCGTGGCGTCCCCCCGCCCCGGGCCGCGCCGGGCGCCGGGCGGGCCGCCCCCGCCGACCGCCGCCCCAGGTCCGGCGGCTACGCTCGCCCGCCATGAGTGGACGCGTCGATTCCGAAGCCCCCGCCGCCATACCCCGGCCGGACGGCGCCGAGACCGCCGGCCCGCGGGACGAGGCTCCTGACTCACGGGACGAGGCCACCGCCCCGCGGGACGAGACCGGGACCGCACCCCTGACGTCTTCGGGAACCGCCCCCGGCGAGGACGAACACGACGGCGCCCACGACCTCGCCGAGGTCGCCCGCCGGGCGCGCTGGACGGCGGGCGGGGCCGGGGCGCTGCTGGCGCTCGCCGGACTCGCCGCCGCGCTCCTGCGGCTGACCGGTTCGGCCCCGGCCCTCGTGGGCGGCGCCTACGCGGTCGGCGCCGCCCTGTGCGCCCCGGCGTCCCTGCTCGGCCTGCGCGGCCACACCCGGCGGGCGCTGTGGCTCATGATCGCCGGCGTGATGGTGATGGCACTCGGAGACCAGTTCGACTGACCGTCCGGCCCGCCCGGCAGCCCCCGTCCCGTGACATCACCCGTAATGATGTGAATAACGACACGAACACGGTCAACGATCACATTCGCCTGCAAGAGTGTTTCTCCCTTGCTCATGCGTTCTTTGCGGGCCGTTCCGTTCACGGACGACTGTTCCCGGTCAAAGATCCACAAACCGTCCTCTGGGAGCACGTTCGTGGCAGCCCTCGCGCGCTGGTGTGTCCGGCACCGCCTCGTCACCGTTCTGCTCTGGCTCCTCGCCCTCGGCGGGGTCACCGTCGCCGCCGCCGTCACCGGCCCGGCGTACTCGAACGACTACGAGGTCCCCGGCACCGAGTCCGGCCGCGCCACCCAGCTGCTGCGCGAGGGCTTCCCGGATCTCGGCGGCGACAGCGACACCGTCGTCTGGCACACCGCGTCCGGCACCGTCCGCGCCGCCGACGTGGAGCAGACGATGACCCGCACCCTGGACCGCGTCGAGTCGCTGCCCGGGGTGGCCTCCGTGGTCAGCCCCTACCAGGGCCGGGGCGCCGGCCAGATCAGCGCCGACAGCCGCACCGCGTACGCGACGGTCACCTTCACCCACGCCGCCCAGGACATCCCCGCGTCCCAGAGCCGGGCCGTGGTCGGCGCGGCGAAGGCCGCCCAGGGCGACGGGCTCCAGGTGGAGCTGGGCGGCGGCGCGATCGGCGGCACCCAGTCCTCCGGCGGACACCTCGCCGAGATCGTCGGCGTGGCGATGGCCGCCGTCGTGCTCCTCCTCGCGTTCGGCTCGCTCGCCGCGTCCCTGCTGCCCATCGCCACCGCGCTGGTGAGCGTCGGCACCGCCTACGGCGCCATAGAGCTGCTCGGCCACGCCATGACCGTGGCCGACTTCGCGCCCATGCTGGGCATGCTGATCGGCCTCGGCGTCGGCATCGACTACGCGCTGTTCATCGTCACCCGGCACCGGCGCGGCCTCAAACGCGGGCTCACCACCGCCGAGGCGGCCGCGAACGCCGTCGCCACCACCGGGCGCGCCGTCGTCTTCGCGGGCGCCACCGTCTGCATCGCCCTGCTCGGCATGCTGATCCTGCGGCTCGGCTTCCTCAACGGCGTGGCGATCGCCGCCGCCTCGACCGTCGCCCTCACCGTCGCCGCCTCGGTGACCCTGCTGCCCGCCCTGCTGTCCTTCATCGGCCCGCGCGCCCTAAGCCGGCGCGAGCGGCGCAGACTGGCCGAGCACGGCCCCGAACCCGAGCTGCCCACCGGGTTCGCCGCCCGCTGGTCGGCCTTCGTGGAACGCCACCCCAAGCTGCTCGGCGTCCTCGCCCTGGCCGTGATCACGGTGCTCGCGCTGCCCACCCTCTCCCTCCACCTCGGCACCTCCGACCAGGGCAACGACCCCGCCTCCTCGACCACCCGGCGGGCCTACGACCTCGTCGCCGACGGCTTCGGCCCCGGCGTCAACGGACCGCTGACCCTCGTCACCCGCGTGGACGACGCCAAGGACCGGCTCGCCCTGGAGGACCTGGACAGCGCCCTGCACACCACCGACGGCGTCGCCGACGTCACCCCGGTCACCTACGACGGCGGCGGCGCCACCGCCTACCTGACCGTCGTCCCCGACTCCGCGCCCCAGTCGCAGCGCACCAGCGAACTGGTCGACCGGCTGCGCACCGAGGTACTGCCGCGCGCCGAGACCGGCACCTCGCTCGACGTGCAGGTCGGCGGCGTCACCGCCGGGTACGACGACTTCGCGGGCGTGATCGTCGGCCGGCTGCCGCTGTTCGTCGGCGTGGTCGTCGGCCTCGGCTGCCTCCTGCTGCTGCTCGCCTTCCGGTCCGTCGGCATCCCGCTCAAGGCCGCCGCCATGAACATCGCCGCCGTCGCCGCCGCCTTCGGCGTCGTCGTCGCGGTCTTCCAGTGGGGCTGGGGCAGCGAGTTCCTGGGCCTGGGCCGGGCCGGCCCCATCGAGCCGTTCCTGCCCGTGATCATGGTCTCGGTGCTGTTCGGGCTGTCCATGGACTACCAGGTGTTCCTGGTGAGCCGGATGTACGAGGAGTGGCTGGCCACCGGCGACAACCGCCGGGCGGTGCGCGTCGGCCTCGCCGAGACCAGCCGGGTGATCAACTCGGCGGCGGTCATCATGATCTCGGTCTTCCTCTCCTTCGTGCTCGGCGGCGACCGGGTGATCGCCATGTTCGGCATCGCGCTGGCCGCCGCGGTCGCGCTGGACGCGTTCGTGCTGCGCACCCTGCTCGTGCCCGCCCTGATGCACCTGCTCGGCCGCGCCAACTGGTGGCTGCCGCGCCGGCTGGACCAGGTGCTGCCCCGGATCAGCATCGAGCCGCCCGAGTGCCGCGCCGCCCATGAGAGGCTCGGCGACGTCGTCGTGGCACTGGAGAAGGAGCGGCAGCCGGATGTACGCGATATCGCTGGGTGAGGACGGAGCACGACTGCGGCCCCTGGAGCCCTGGCACGCCGAGGAGTTCCTCGCCCACCTGGACCGCGGCCGGGAGTTCATCACCCGGCACATCCCGTTCGGCGCGCACGCCACGGACCCGGACTCCGCCCGCGCCCTCCTCCAGGCGTACGCGGACAAGCACGCAGCGGGCACCGGCTTCCTGCACGGGCTGTGGCTGGACGGCGTACTGGTCGGCGGGCTGCTGTTCCGGATCTTCGACACGGCGAGCGGCACCTGCGAGATCGGCTGCTGGCTGGAGCCGGCCGGAACCGGGCGCGGACTCGTCGCGCGCGGCGCGCGCGTCCTGATCGACTGGGCCTTCGAGGAGCGCGGCATGCACCGTGTGGAGTGGCACGCCTCCTCGGCCAACGAGCCGAGCGTCAACGCGGCGCGGCGCCTCGGCATGACCCGTGAGGGCGTGCTGCGCCAGAGCGTCTCCTACCGGGGCGTGCGCCAGGACATGGAGGTGTGGGCGGTGCTCGCCCCCGAGTGGCGTGCGGCCCGCGCGGGTACCGCGCCCGCCGGTCGCGACGATCATTAAGAGACCTCTCAGAGAGCGTCCGTACGGTGCGGAGCATGGGAACCAAGACCGCAGCCGAGACCGCCGCCGAACCGAAGATCGAAGACAAGAAGGCGGACCTTGCCGGGTCCGCTCCCACCGGGGACACCGCCGCCGCCCCCGCCGCTGAACCCGCCACCACCCCGGCGCCCGCCGCCGAGGAGACGGCCGCCGCCGAGGAGACGCCCGCCGCCGACGCGGATGCCGTGGACGCCGCGGACCCCGCAGGCGACGGCGGGCAGGCCCCCTCCCCAGTGGGCCAGGGCGCGGGCGCCGTCGTCGCCGCCGCGCTGGGCGTCGTCTCGCTCAGCGGCGGCTGGCTCGGGACCGTCGCCTCCGCCCGCGAGCAGCTGATCGGCCAACTGCGGACCTCCACCTCCGCGAGCGTCGCCACCCAGATCAAGGAGGTCTACGGCGACGCCTGGCACACCACCGCGCTGTGGGCCGGGGTGTTCGCGCTGGCCGCCGTGATCGTCGGCGTCGTCGTCCTCGCCCGGCCCGCGTTCGGCGCCGCGCGCGCCCCGCAGACGCCGTGGATCAAGTCGGTGGCCTGGGCGGGCGTCGTCCTCGGCGTCGTCGGCCTGCTGCTGGCCGTACTGAAGTACACCGACGCCCTCCTCGCCCTCCCGTCCGCCTGACCGGACCGGCACCGCGACCGCAAGGGGTCCTCAGGCCCGCCGTACGCACCCGACGGCGGCCCTAAGGACCCCTTCCGCACGTCCCTAAGGCGTCGGGCGCCGCCCAAGATGCGGAACTCTCCCGATGCCCGCGACCCCCCTGGGAGACGAAGGTGGACGCATCGCCTCCCGGCGACGCCACGACCGCCTCTCACCCAGGGACACACCATGTTCGAGTACGAGTACCTCCAGCTGCGCTCCGCCGAACTGCGCCGTGAGGCCGAGCAGGCGCGACTGGCCCGTTCCGCGGCCCGCGCCCGCCGTGCCGCCCGCCGCGAGAACCGCGAGGCGGAGAGCCAAGACACGCCCTTCCGCCATCGCTTCACCCCAGCCGCGTGAGCACGCAGGCGGACGGGGCCGGTCCCACGGGGGTGGGCCGGCCCCGGTCGTCGCCAACCCCGGCGCCCGCCCGACCCGTACCCGCCCGACCCGTACCCGCCCGATCCGTACCGGCCGTGAGCCGCACCGCGGTCGTCCGTCCGCCCGCCGCCGGGAAAACCGTTCCCGCGCTGTCGGCGCCGCATGCGATGCTCGGGCCTGTGGAGAACAGGTCCGTCAGTCCGGTGTTCGTAGGCCGCCAGAGCGAACTCGGCACGCTGAACGACGCGCTCGCCCGCGCGGCCGCGGGGGAGCCGCAGGCGTTGCTGCTCGGCGGCGAGGCCGGGGTCGGCAAGACCCGCCTCATCGAGGAGTTCGCGGACGCCGCCACCCGCCGCGCGGCCGTCGTCGCGCTCGGCGGCTGCGTGGAGATCGGCGCCGACGGGCTGCCCTTCGCCCCGTTCTCCACCGCCCTGCGCGCCCTGCGCCGCGCCCTGCCCGGCGAGTTCGACGCCGCCGCCGCCGGACAGGAGGAGGAACTCGCCCGGCTGCTGCCCGAACTCGGCGGCGAACCGGCCGCCGCTGCGCGCGGCGCCGGCCGGCACGACGAGGAGGGCATGGCCCGCCTCTTCGAACTCACCGCCCGCCTGCTGGAGCGGGTCGCCGCCGGCCACACCGTGGTGCTCGTCCTGGAGGACCTGCACTGGGCCGACGCCTCCACCCGGCACCTCCTCGCCTTCCTGCTGCGCACCCTGCGCACCGGCCGCCTGCTCGTCCTGGCCAGCTACCGCTCCGACGACATCCACCGCCGCCACCCGCTGCGCCCCCTGCTCGCCGAACTGGACCGGCTGCGCACCATCCACCGCATCGAACTGGCCCGCTTCACCCGGCAGGAGGTGGCCCGCCAGATCGCCGGCATCCTCGCCGCCGAACCCGACCCGGCCCAGATCGACCAGATCTTCGAACGCTCCGACGGCAACGCCTTCTTCGTCGAGGAACTCGCCAGCTGCACCGGCACGGACTGCCCCGACCTCAGCGACTCCCTGCGCGACCTGCTCCTGGTCCGCGTGGAGACGCTGCCCGAGACCGCCCAGCGGGTCGTGCGGATCGCCGCCGAGGGCGGCTCCACCGTCGAGTACCGGCTGCTGGCCGCCGTGGCCCGGCTCGCCGAGGACGACCTGATCGAGGCGCTGCGCGCCGCGGTCAACGCCAGCGTCCTCACCCCCGCGCCGTCCGGCGACGGCTACCGCTTCCGGCACGCCCTGGTCCGCGAGGCCGTCAGCGACGACCTGCTGCCCGGCGAGCGCTCCCGCCTGGACCGCCGCTACGCCGAGGCCCTGGAGGCCGACCCGACGCTCGTCCCCGCCGACCAGCGCGTCACCCGCCTGGCCAGCTACTGGTACCACGCCCACGACCCCGCCAAGGCGCTGCCCGCCGTCCTGGACGCCTCCGTCGCCGCCCGCTCCCGGCACGCCTACAGCGAGCAACTGCGCCTGCTGGAGCGGGCGATGGAACTGTGGGACGCCGCACCCGAGGAGGTCCGCGCCCGGCTGCGGGCCGCCGACTACGTCGAGGCCTACCTCGCCTGCGGCAGCGACGGGGCGCCCGTCCCGCTGCGCTACCTCGACCTGCTGGCCGAGGCCGCCGTCGCGGGCCGGCTGTGCGGCGAGCGGGAACGCGCCATGAAGCTCGCCAAGCGGGCGCTGCGCCTGCTGGACGAGGAGCACGACCCGCTGCGGGCCGCCTGGTTCTGGGTCCAGCGCTCCCGGCTGGTCCAGCAGAGGTCGCACGGCGACGGCTGGCGGGAGCTGGCCACCGCCCAGGACCTGGTGCGCGGACTGCCGCCCTCCGAGGTGCACGCCGAGGTGCTGGCCCACGTCGCCAACTGGTCCATGGTCCACATCCCGGGCCCGGAGGCCGTCTCGGCCGCCGAACGGGCCGTGGAGTACGCGCGCATGGTCGGCGCCCGCGAGATCGAGATGAACGCGCGGCTCACCCTGGGCGGCCTCATGGTCGACGCCGGGCACGTCGAGGCGGGCCTCGCCGAGATGCACGAGGTCAACCGGCGCACCGTGGCCGACGGCATCTCCGCCGTCGCCGGCCGCTCCTACATCAACCTGCCCTCCGAACTGGAGGCCGTGGGCCGCTCCCGCGAGGCCGTACCGCTGCTGGAGGAGGGGCTCGCCTACACCCGCGGTCACGGCCTGCTCGACCACGAGGCCTGGGTGTGGGGCAACCTCGCCGAGTCCCTGTCCAGCCTGGGCCGCTGGGACGAGGCCGCCGAGGCCGTGGCCCGGTCCGAACGGATCGGGCAGAGCGCCAAGCCGGGCGCCTTCCACGCCAGGAACCGCGCCGAACTCGCCCTCGCCCGCGGCGACCTGCCCGAGGCGGCACACCAGCTGGCCCTGGCGCTCGACACCTACGGCAAGTACGACAACGCCCCGCAGCACTCCATCCCGCTGGCCCGGCTCGCCATCGCCGTCGCCGCGGGCGAGGGCCGCCTGAGCGACGCCCGCGCCGCGCTCGACCGGGTCCTGGAGAGCGGCTTCCCGCCCGGCACCCACCGCTACGGCTGGCCCGTGCTGCTGACCGCCGCCGCCATGGAGGCCGGGGCCGCCGACCCGTCCGCCGCCGACCCGGAACGCGCCGCCGTCCTCGAACGCGTCCGGCGCGCCGCCCGCACCCTGCCCACCGTCGTGCCGCTGTGGCGGGCGTACGAGAGCTGGGTGCGCGCCGAGCTGCTGCGCGCCGAGGGCCGCGACCGGCCCGAGGAGTGGACCGGCGTCGTCGCCGCCTTCGAGGCCCTGGAGCGCCCCTACGACCTCGCCCGCGTCCGCTACCGCCTCGCCGCGTCCCTGCTGGCCGACGAGGACGGCGACCAGCGCGCGAGGGCCACGGAACTGCTCCGCCTCACGCACGCCGTCGCCGAGCACCTGCACGCCCGGCCGCTCGCCGACTCCGCGACCCGGCTCGCCCGGCGCGGCCGGCTGACCCTGACCGCCGCGCCGGACCGGCGGGCCGCGGACGCCGACCCGGCCGAGTCCCTTGGCCTGACCCGCCGGGAGCACGACGTGCTGCGCCTGGTCGCCCAGGGCCGCACCAACCGCCAGATAGCCGAGGAGCTGTTCATCTCCCCGAAGACGGCCAGCGTCCACGTCTCCAACATCCTCGCCAAGCTCGACGTCTCGGGCCGCGGGGAGGCGGCGGCGGTGGCGCACCGGCTGGAGCTGTTCGCCCACGACACGCTCTCCGCCCCGGCGGTCGGATAGTCGTACGGTGGGGGGACGACCGGAGGGGAGCGGGCCGTGTTCAACGCTTTCGAGGAACTGTTCGCACCAGGGCGCAAGCACACCAGCGACGAGAAGCGGCGCCTGGAGCTGACCCGGGAGGACACCGGCGACGGCGACCCCGGACGCGGCCCCGTCGATCTCGACTCCGGAAGGATCGTCGTACGCCTGCCGAGGACGCCCCCGGAGGACTCCGGGTCCGACCAGGAGGCCGGCCCCGGCGAGGACTGAGCGCGCCGGACCACCGCGCCCCCGCTACGTCACCCGCAGCTCCAGGATGCGGTCGTCGCCCTTCTTCGGTGTGCCGCGGCCGTCGGTGTCGCTGGTGACGAGCCACAGCCGGTCGCCGCCCGCGGCGACGACCGTGCGCAGCCGTCCGTAGGTCCCGGTCAGGAACGCCTGCGGCGCCGCGGAGGCCGCCGTGCCCTTCAGCGGGACGCGCCACAGCCGCTCGCCGCGCAGACCGGCCAGCCAGATCGAGCCCGCGGCGTAGGCGATGCCGCTGGGGGAGGCCCGGTCGGTGTGCCACTGGGCGATCGGGTCGCGGAACCCGCCGTCCCCGGACTTCCCCTCCGCGTCCGGCCAGCCGTAGTTTCCGCCGGGCGTGATCGCGTTCAGCTCGTCCCAGGTGTCCTGGCCGAACTCGCCGGCGAACAGGCGCTGCTTGTCGTCCCAGGCCAGGCCCTGCACGTTGCGGTGCCCGTACGAATAGACGGGGGAGTCGGGGAAGGGGTTGCCGGGGGCGGGCGCGCCGTCCGGGGTCAGCCGCAGGATCTTGCCGCCCAGGGACTTCCGGTCCTGGGCCAGCCCGCGTTCGCCGCTCTCGCCGGTGCCCGCGTAGAGCATGCCGTCGGGGCCGAAGGCGATCCGGCCGCCGTTGTGGATGACGCCCTTGGGGATGCCCTTGAAGATCGTGTCGGGCGCTCCCAGCTGGTCGCCGGCCGGGCGCTTCGGGTCGTAGAGCATCCGGACGAGGCGGTTGTCGGAGGCCGAGGTGAAGTAGGCGTAGATCAGGTGGTCGGAGGCGTAGCGGGGGGAGAGGGCGATGCCGAGGAGGCCGCCCTCGCCCTGCGCCGCCACCCCGGAGACGGCGCCCAGCTCGGTCTTGCGGCCCGTCTTCTCGTCGACCCGGACGATCGTGCCCCGGTCGCGGGAGGAGACGAGCAGGCCGCCCTCCGGGAGCGGGGCGAGCCCCCACGGCGAGTCCAGGCCCTCGGCTACCGTGCGCACCACCCGCACCGTGCCCTTGGCCGGCGGCGCGGTCTCGGCCGGCCGGGCCGGGGCCGGGGACGACGCCGTGGCGCCGGGCGTCGTGGAGTGATGGCCGGACGGCGACCGGCCGGAGGAGCATCCGGCCGCCAGCACGAGGACGGCGGCGGCCAGCAGTCCGGGCACGGCTCGACGTTGCACGATCAGGTCCCTTCGACGCGGCGGGTCCTCCCACTGATACACCCTCGTGCACCGCCCGCGCCCGGTACGGGACCCACCTCAGTCCCAGGACCCCCGCGCCGCCGGCAGCCGTCCCAGCTCCGCCAGGTCCCGCGCCGTCAGCCGCAGCCGCGCCGCGTCCGCGTTCTCCGTCACCCAGCGCTCCTGCTCGGCGCCCGGCACCGGGATCACCTGCGGGCCCTGCGCCAGCACCCAGGCCAGCGCCACCTGCGCCGCGGTCACCTGCTCGCCGTGCCGCGCGGCCACCCGCCGCAGCCCGGCCACGATCGGCTGGTTGGCGGCCATCATCTCGGCGGTGAAGCGCGGATGCCGGGCCCGCACGTCGTCCGGCTCGAAGCCCTGGCCCGGCGTGAGCGTGCCGGTCAAAAAGCCGTTGCCCAGCGGCATCGCGGCCAGGAAGCCGACGCCCCGCGCCGTGCACCACGGCAGCAGCGCGACCAGCGCCTCCGGCGACCACACCGACAGCTCCGCCTGCACCGCGCTCACCGGGAACACCTGCTGCACCCGCTCCAGCCGGCGCACCGCCCCGTCGTACGGCAGCGTCCCCGGCCGGCGCCGGCCGTGCGCCTCCAGCGCGCACAGGCCCAGCGCCCGCACCTTCCCGGCCCGCACCAGCTCCGCCATCGCCCCCCAGGTCTCCTCCACGGGCACCTCCGGATCGGGCCGGTGCAGCTGGTAGAGGTCGATCACGTCCGTCTGGAGCCGCCGCAGCGACGCGTCGCAGGCCCGGCGCACGTACCCGGGACGGCCGTTGGCCACGATGTGCTGGTCGCCCGCCAGCAGACCCACCTTCGTCGCGACGAAGGCGTCCGCCCGGCGCTCCTTCAACGCCCGTCCCACCAGCAGCTCGTTGGTGAACGGGCCGTACACGTCGGCCGTGTCCAGCAGCGTGGAGCCGAGGTCGAGCGCCCGGTGCACGGCCCGCAGCGAGGTCTGCCCCCGCTGCCGGGACGCGCTGTAGGAACAGCTCATCGGCATGCACCCGAGTCCCACGGCCCCCACCGCCCGTGCGCCCGCGCCGATCGTCCTGCGCTCCACCTCGCCGTAACCCTCCCTCGCCTGCGGTTGACCAACCTAACCTCTGCCTCTCCGCGCCCCTGACATAGCCTCCTGACCATGACCGCTGACGTGTGGCTGCCCATCCCGCCGGACGAGATCGCCGGGCTCCCGGACGGGCCGCACTACCTGTTCTGGGAGGGCGGGGACGACGGGCGCCAGGAGTACCCCGCGGACCCGGCCGACTGCGCCTTCTACGTGGTGCCGTACATGCGGCCCGCCGCCCTCGTGACGCGCCCCATGCCGCTGATGCGCTCGGTGCGCGTCGTGCAGACGCTGTCCGCCGGCACCGACAACGTCGAACCGGGCCTGACGGCGCTGCCGGACGGCGTACGGCTGTGCAACGCGCGCGGCGTGCACGAGGCGAGCACCGCCGAACTCGCCCTGACCCTCGTCCTGGCCGCCCTGCGCGGCATCCCCGGCTTCGTGCGGGCCCAGGACCGCGGCGAGTGGCCGGCCGGCGCCTTCCACCCCGCCCTCGCCGACCGGAGCGTCCTCATCGTCGGCTACGGGGCCATCGGCGCCGCCATCGAGGACCGGCTCGCGCCCTTCGAGCTCGCGCGGGTGGCGCGCGTTGCGCGCTCCGGTCGCACCACGGCGCGCGGTCCCGTGCAACCGCTCACCGATCTGCCCGAGCTGCTCCCGCACGCCGACGTCGTCATCCTGTCCACGCCCTTGACGCGGGACACCCGCGGCCTGGCCGACGCCGCGTTCCTGGCCCGGATGAAGGACGGCGCGCTGCTGGTCAACGTGGCGCGCGGCCCGGTCGTCGACACGGGGGCGCTGCTGGCGGAGCTGGAGAGCGGCCGGATCACCGCCGCCCTCGACGTCACCGACCCCGAGCCGCTGCCCCCGGAGCACCCCCTGTGGCACGCGCCCGGCGTCCTGATCAGCCCGCACGCCGGCGGCCCGACCTCGGCGTTCCGGCCGCGCGCCGAACGGTTGCTGGTGGGCCAGCTGACCCGTTTCGTGAACCGTGAGCCGCTCGCCAACGTGGTCCTCACGACGGGCCCGGCCGGCCGGACGACCACGGGCGCGAAGGGCGCGTAGTTCCGCTTCGGGCACCGTCCGCGATCCTCCGGACGCGGTGCGTACCCGCATATGCGCTGGTCGTCACGGAGCGTAGAGCAGCTATGTCCCTGAGTGACGATACTGGTGTATCGTCCCGACAGGGGCTGCGCCGGGGACGTCGGCGCCGGGGACGGACATTCCAGACTGTGAACTGTGAGGGGGGCGACGGGCGATGCACGGCCTATGGACGAACCATCCGACGCGGCGGGGCCGCCACCGCAAACCCTGGAGCACGGCGGCGCGCGACCGCGGCCGGCCCCCGCACGGCGGCCGGCCCCAGCGGCACCGGCCCGCAATCCGCGGCCGGCACCCGCAGACGGCGCGCCGGGACCCGCTGGACCCGTCGGCGCGCACCGGGAGGGACCGGTGAGCCCGCCTCCCTCCGTCATGACCACGCTCAGCAAGACGCCGCGCGGCCAGCTGGCGCCCGGCGTCCTGCCGTCCCGGTCGCCGGCCACCGCCGACGCCGCCCGCAAGACCGTGCCGCAGCTCGTCCTGGCGCTGGTGTGCGCGGGGTACGCGGTGGGGTCCGCCACCGGCTGGGGCTCGCACGAGGTCGCGCTCGTCATGGGCGACTTCGGGCTCAGCGCCGCGGCCGCGGCCGCCGCCGTCTCCTGCGTGCGGTACGCGCGCGGCCACGGCGTCCGCTTCCGGCTCGCCTGGCTGCTGTTCGGCCTCTCCTCCACGATGGCGGCCCTGGGCAACGCGGTCTGGGGGTGGTACGAGGTCGTCCTCGACGAGCAGGTGCCCAGCCCCAGCTACGCCGACCTGTTCTTCCTGTGCTTCGCCCCGCCCGCGATCACCGGCCTGCTGGTGCTGGCCAAGCGACCGGTGAACCGGGCCGGCTGGGTGTGCCTGGCGCTGGACGCCTGGCTGATCGGCGGCTCGCTGCTCACCCTCTCCTGGAGCCTCGCGCTGGCCCAGGCGGCCAAGTTCGACGGCCCGAGCGTCGCCTACACCGCGCTCTCGCTGGCCTACCCGCTGCTGGACATCGCCCTGGTCAGCATGGTGCTCGCGCTGCACTTCCGGCGCTCGCGGAGCAACCGCAGAGCGGTGAACACGGCGATCGGCGGCCTGGCGCTGACCGTGCTCAGCGACGCCCTGTTCACCTCGCCGCTGCTGCACCACACCTACCGCTCCGGGCAGCTCCTGGACGCGGGCTGGTTCGCCGGCTCGCTCATCCTCGCCTACGCCCCCTGGGCGGCGACCCGGTTCGCCCGCACGGCCACCGAGCGGCACGCGTCGGCCCGGCCCGGCACCGGCCCCGCGGCGCCCGAGGCGCACCCGCACGACGCCCGCCCGCCGGCGGACACCGCCCGCCCGCACACCGGCGAGCACGACGGTCCCGCCGGCGACCACGTGGGCGACTACGGCGGCGACCACGTCGGCGACCACGGAGGCGACCACGGAGGCGACGCCCACGAGCGCGTGGCCGACGGACCCCCGCCCGCCGACGGCCGCCCGGGCGGCGGCGCGTCCGGACACGTGCCCGGGCAGCGCCCGGGCGAGGACGGCGGCCGCCTCCGCCCGCCCACGCCGGACGGCGACCACGGCCGGCGCCCGCACGGCGGGCGCGAGCGCCACCCGAACGGCGAGCACGACCGCTACGCCGACGGCGGCCACGACCGCTACCCGGCCGGCCGCCCCCTCGCCGGCTCCCTGGCCGCCCTCACGCCGTACCTCGCCGCCGCCGTCTGCACCCTGGGCATCCTCTACAACGTGCTCGACGGGCACAGCGTCGACCGCGTGGTGCTGATCACCGCCGGAGCCGTGGTGCTCGCCCTGCTCGTGCGCCAGGGCATCACCCTGCTGGAGAACATCACCCTCGCCCAGGAGCTGGCCCACAAGGAGAACCACTTCCGCTCCCTGGTGCAGGGCTCCAGCGACGTCATCATGATCGCCGCGCCCAACGGCGTCCTCCGGTACGTCTCCCCGGCCGCCGCCGGGGTCTACGGCCGGCCCGCCGAGGAACTGGTCGGCACCGAACTGGCCAGTCTCATCCACCCGGAGGACCTCGGCTGCGTGGTCCACGAGGTGCGCCGCTTCCTGGCCGCCAGCCCGCACGAGGAGCCGACCACCCGCATCGAGTGCCGCTTCCGCTCCGGCGGCCGCAGCGCCGTCCGCCCGGGCGGCGCCGAGAGCGGGGGCGGCTGGCTCAACGTCGAGTCGACCATCAACCGCCACCACGGCGGGCTGATCTTCAACAGCCGGGACGTCACCGAGCGGGTCCGCCTCCAGGCGCAGCTCCAGCACAACGCCGAACACGACCCGCTCACCGACCTGCCCAACCGCGCCCTGTTCACCCGGCGCGTGCGGCAGGCCCTGTCCGGCCGCCGCAGCACCGACCGGGGCACCGCCGTGCTCTTCCTCGACCTGGACGGCTTCAAGGGCGTCAACGACACGATCGGCCACCAGGCCGGGGACGAACTGCTCGTCCAGGCCGCCCGCAGACTCCAGGAGGCGGTCCGGCACGGCGACACCGCCGCCCGGCTCGGCGGCGACGAGTTCGCGGCCCTCATCGTCGGCGACGGCGGCCGCGACCACACCGCACGCGAGGGCCACATCCTGGAGCTGGCCGACCGGCTCAGAGTGACCCTGTCGCAGCCCTACCTCATCGACGGCAACGATGTCCGCGTCGCCGCCTCCATCGGCGTCGCCTTCGCCGAACCGGGCCTCGGCGCCGGCGAACTGCTGCGCAACGCCGACCTCGCGATGTACCGCGCCAAGGCGGCCGGAAAGGGCCGGGTCGAGCTGTACAAGCCGCAGATGCAGCAGGACGTGGTGCGCCGGGCGGGCCTGGCCGGCCGGCTGCGCTCCGCCCTGCACGACGGCGAGTTCACCCTGCTGCACCAGCCGGTGGTGCGCCTGGCGGACGGCCGGATCACGGCGGTCGCCGCCCAGGCCCGCTGGCGCTCCTCCCAGGGGGTGCTGTTCACCCCGGCCGAGTTCCTGCGGGCCGCCGAGGACGGCGACCGGCCGGCCGAACTGAGCCGCTGGCTGCTGGAGGAGGCCGTCGCGCAGGCCGCCGAGCGGGCCAGGACCGGGCCGGCCGTCTCCGTGGTGGTCCGGATCGCCGCCCGCCGCCTGGTGGACCGCACCCTGCCCTCCGGCGCCGTCGAGACCCTGCTGACCCGGCACGGGCTGCCCTCCGGCGCCCTGGTGATCGAGCTGGCCGACACCGACCCCAGAGTGCCGCTGGACGAACTGGAACGCCGGCTGTCCGCCCTGCGCCGGCTCGGGGCGCGGATCGCCCTGGACGGCTTCGGCGGCGGCCACGGGACCGTCACGGCCCTGCGCAGGCTCCCCGTCGACGTGCTCGGGCTCGACCGGGGCCTGGTCGAGGGCGTCGTGGAGTCGGCCCGGCTGCACAAGATCACCGGCGGGCTGCTCCGGATCGCGGGCGATCTCGGACTCCAGTCCGTGGCCGAGGGCGTGGACCTGCCCGAACAGGTCGTCGCCCTGCGCGCGATGGGCTGCACCCACGCCCGGGGCGCGGCCTTCGCCGGCCCGCTGGACGAGTACCGGCTGCGCCGGGCGCTCACCGCCGGCTGCTACCCGGTGCCGCCCGGGCCCGCGGAACCGGTCTTCGCCGGCAAGGGAGTGGCCGCGTTCACCGCCGGGGTGCCGGCAGTGCTCGGCGGCGGAGCGAAGGCCGGGGTCGGGAGCGGGGGCGGGACGGCCCTGCGCCCACATGATGAGACGCCCGTCCCACCCACTTGACAGTGGGTGCGCGCCGGGGGGAGGGTCAGTGCCATGCGCACCCGAATTCACGTACTTGGACAGCGCGTCGGCTGAGCTGGGACCCACCGGAGGAGAGATCCGGAATCCCCAGCGACCCACACCGGCGCGCTCCCCTCGCTTGCCTCACGGCACGAGGGGTTTTTTGTTGCACGGGCACCCTCCGTACAGCACTCGCACACCGTGCGAACCCGGCGAAAGCCGACAGCAGACCCTCGCACAATCCTCGCAAAAGACCTCAGCATCGAGAAGAGAATGCCGATGACCGAGCAGGCCACCGGGGCCCATCCGCAGCCGCGGCCCCGATCCGGAGGACACCAGTCGGCGCCCGAGCACGTCACGGGTGCGCAGTCCCTCATCCGCTCTCTCGAGGAGGTCGGGGTCGACACCGTATTCGGTATTCCCGGTGGCACGATCCTTCCCGCGTACGACCCGCTGATGGACTCCAGCCGGGTGCGCCACGTGCTGGTCCGGCACGAGCAGGGCGCCGGCCACGCGGCCACCGGCTACGCGCAGGCCACCGGCAAGGTCGGCGTCTGCATGGCCACCTCGGGCCCCGGCGCCACCAACCTCGTGACGCCGATCGCCGACGCGAACATGGACTCGGTGCCGCTGGTCGCGATCACCGGCCAGGTCGTCTCCGCCGCGATCGGCACCGACGCCTTCCAGGAGGCGGACATCGTCGGCATCACCATGCCGATCACCAAGCACAGCTTCCTGGTCACCAAGGCGGAGGACATCCCGAAGACGATCGCGCAGGCGTTCCACATCGCCTCCACCGGCCGCCCCGGTCCGGTCCTCGTCGACATCCCCAAGGACATCCTCCAGGCGCGGACCACCTTCTCCTGGCCGCCGGTCATGGACCTGCCCGGCTACCGGCCCGTCACCAAGCCGCACGCCAAGCAGATCCGCGAGGCCGCCAAGCTCATCACCGCCGCCAAGCGGCCGGTCCTCTACGTCGGCGGCGGCGTGCTCAAGGCCAAGGCCACCGCCGAGCTGAAGGTGCTGGCCGAACTCACCGGAGCGCCCGTCACCACCACCCTGATGGCGCTCGGCGCGTTCCCCGACAGCCACCCGCTGCACGTAGGAATGCCGGGCATGCACGGTGCGGTCACCGCCGTCACCGCGCTGCAGAAGGCCGACCTGATCGTCGCCCTCGGCGCCCGCTTCGACGACCGCGTCACCGGCAAGCTGGACAGCTTCGCCCCGCACGCCAAGATCGTCCACGCCGACATCGACCCGGCCGAGATCGGCAAGAACCGCGAGGCCGACGTGCCGATCGTCGGCGACGCCCGCGAGGTCATCGCCGATCTGGTCCAGGCCGTCCAGAAGGAGCACGCCGAGGGCCACCGGGGCGACTACACCGCCTGGTGGAACGACCTCAGCCGCTGGCGCGACACCTACCCGCTCGGCTACGACCAGCCCGGCAACGGCTCGCTCGCCCCGCAGCAGGTCATCGAGCGCATCGGCCGGCTCGCCCCGGAGGGCACGATCTTCGCCGCGGGCGTCGGCCAGCACCAGATGTGGGCCGCGCACTTCGTCCAGTACGAGCAGCCCGCCACCTGGCTCAACTCCGGCGGCGCGGGCACCATGGGCTACGCGGTGCCGGCCGCCATGGGCGCCAAGGCCGGCATGCCCGAGCGCACCGTGTGGGCGATCGACGGCGACGGCTGCTTCCAGATGACCAATCAGGAGCTCACCACCTGCGCCCTGAACAACATCCCGATCAAGGTCGCCGTCATCAACAACGGCGCCCTCGGGATGGTCCGCCAGTGGCAGACCCTGTTCTACAACCAGCGCTACTCCAACACGGTCCTGCACTCCGGGCCCGACGACGTCAACCCGCAGGCCAAGGGCACCCGCGTCCCGGACTTCGTCAAGCTGTCGGAGGCCATGGGCTGCTATGCGATCCGCTGCGAGTCCCCGGACGACCTCGACAAGGCGATCGAGGAGGCGAACTCCATCAACGACCGCCCGGTCGTCATCGACTTCATCGTCCACGAGGACGCCATGGTGTGGCCGATGGTCGCCGCCGGGACCTCCAACGACGAGATCATGGCCGCCCGGGACGTCCGCCCCGACTTCGGCGACAACGAAGACGACTGACAGAGAGCTGAGCGATACCCATGTCCAAGCACACCCTCTCGGTCCTCGTCGAGAACACCCCGGGCGTCCTCGCCCGGATCACCGCCCTGTTCTCCCGCCGTGGCTTCAACATCGACTCCCTGGCGGTCGGCGTCACCGAGCACGCCGACATCTCCCGCATCACCATCGTGGTCAGCGTCGAGGACTTCCCGCTGGAGCAGGTGACCAAGCAGCTCAACAAGCTCGTCAACGTGCTCAAGATCGTCGAGCTGGAGCCCACCCAGGCCGTCCAGCGCGAACTGGTCCTGGTGAAGGTGCGCGCCGACAACGAGACGCGCTCCCAGATCGTCGAGATCGTCCAGCTCTTCCGCGCCAAGACCGTCGACGTCTCCCCGGAGGCCGTCACCATCGAGGCCACCGGCTCCACCGACAAGCTGGCCGCGATGCTCAAGATGCTGGAGCAGTACGGCATCAAGGAACTGGTCCAGTCCGGCACGATCGCGATCGGCCGCGGCGCCCGTTCGATCACCGACCGATCGCTGCGCGCCCTCGACCGGTCGGCCTAGCGCCACGTTCGGGCGGTCGGGCGACACCGGCCGCCCGTATCCCGAGACCCCGAGACTTCCCGCCCTCCCACCGGCATACGGTGGGACGCACAACCTGCACACCAAGGAGAGAACCCAAAGTGGCCGAGCTGTTCTACGACGCCGACGCCGACCTGTCCATCATCCAGGGCCGCAAGGTCGCGGTCATCGGCTACGGCAGCCAGGGTCACGCCCACGCGCTGTCGCTGCGCGACTCGGGTGTCGACGTGCGTGTCGGTCTGCACGAGGGCTCCAAGTCCAAGGCCAAGGCCGAGGAGCAGGGCCTGCGCGTGGTGAGCCCGTCCGAGGCCGCCGCCGAGGCCGACGTCATCATGATCCTGGTGCCGGACCCGATCCAGGCCCAGGTCTACGAGGAGCACATCGCCCCCAACCTGAAGGACGGCGACGCGCTGTTCTTCGGCCACGGCCTCAACATCCGCTTCGGCTTCATCAAGCCCCCGGCCGGCGTGGACGTCTGCATGGTCGCCCCCAAGGGCCCGGGCCACCTGGTGCGCCGTCAGTACGAGGAGGGCCGCGGCGTCCCGTGCATCGTGGCCGTCGAGCAGGACGCCTCCGGCGACGCGTTCGCGCTGGCGCTGTCGTACGCCAAGGGCATCGGCGGCACCCGCGCCGGCGTCATCAAGACCACCTTCACCGAGGAGACCGAGACCGACCTCTTCGGCGAGCAGGCCGTGCTGTGCGGCGGCACCGCCGCCCTGGTGAAGGCCGGCTTCGAGACCCTGGTCGAGGCGGGCTACCAGCCCGAGATCGCCTACTTCGAGTGCCTGCACGAGCTGAAGCTGATCGTCGACCTCATGTACGAGGGCGGCCTGGAGAAGATGCGCTGGTCCATCTCCGAGACCGCCGAGTGGGGCGACTACGTCACCGGCCCGCGCATCATCACCGACGCCACCAAGGCCGAGATGAAGCAGGTCCTCGCCGAGATCCAGGACGGCACGTTCGCCCGCAACTGGATGGACGAGTACCACGGCGGTCTGAAGAAGTACAACGAGTACAAGAAGCAGGACTCCGAGCACCTGCTGGAGACCACCGGCAAGGAGCTGCGCAAGCTCATGAGCTGGGTGAACGAGGAGGCGTAAGCCTCACGGCGAAGGGGCCGGAGCACAGGCTCCGGCCCCTTTCGCCGCACCCGGGGCGCTACCGGAGGCCATGGCCGGCGCACCGCGTTGTCCACCCCGTCCAGCCACGGACGGGTGATCCTTCCGCAGCGGCGTATTACGGCGCCCGCGACGCCACTAGACTGCTGCTCAACAACGCGTCAGGCCCACAGCGTCGTGCGTCTTCCACGCGGCATGCCCCTCCACCGCCTGCGGCCGTCGGGACGGCCGTCCGCATTGGACTTGTGAGGACTCACGTGAGCTCGAAACCCGTCGTACTCATCGCTGAAGAGCTGTCGCCCGCCACCGTCGACGCGCTCGGCCCCGACTTCGAGATCCGGCACTGCAACGGCGCCGACCGCGCCGAACTGCTTCCCGCGATCGCCGACGTCGACGCGATCCTGATCCGCTCGGCCACCAAGGTCGACGCCGAGGCCGTCGCCGCCGCCAAGAAGCTGAAGGTCGTCGCCCGCGCCGGCGTGGGCCTGGACAACGTCGACGTCTCCGCCGCCACCAAGGCCGGCGTGATGGTCGTCAACGCGCCCACCTCCAACATCGTGACCGCCGCCGAGCTGGCCTGCGGTCTGCTCCTGGCCACCGCGCGCAACATCCCGCAGGCCAACGCCGCGCTCAAGAACGGCGAGTGGAAGCGCAGCAAGTACACCGGCGTCGAGCTGGCCGAGAAGACCCTCGGCGTCGTCGGCCTCGGCCGCATCGGCGCGCTGGTCGCCCAGCGCATGTCCGCCTTCGGCATGAAGGTCGTCGCCTACGACCCGTACGTGCAGCCCGCGCGGGCCGCGCAGATGGGCGTCAAGGTGCTGACCCTGGACGAGCTGCTGGAGGTCTCCGACTTCATCACCGTCCACCTGCCCAAGACCCCCGAGACCCTCGGCCTGATCGGCGACGAGGCGCTGCGCAAGGTCAAGCCGAGCGTGCGCGTCGTCAACGCCGCGCGCGGCGGCATCGTCGACGAGGAGGCGCTGTACTCGGCGCTCAAGGAGGGCCGGGTCGCCGGCGCCGGCCTGGACGTGTACACCAAGGAGCCGTGCACCGACTCCCCGCTGTTCGAGTTCGACCAGGTCGTGTGCACCCCGCACCTGGGCGCCTCCACGGACGAGGCCCAGGAGAAGGCGGGCATCGCCGTCGCCAAGTCGGTGCGTCTCGCCCTCGCCGGCGAGCTGGTGCCCGACGCGGTCAACGTCCAGGGCGGCGTCATCGCCGAGGACGTCAAGCCGGGCCTGCCGCTCGCCGAGCGCCTCGGCCGCATCTTCACCGCCCTCGCCGGCGAGGTGGCCGTCCGCCTCGACGTCGAGGTCTACGGCGAGATCACCCAGCACGACGTCAAGGTGCTGGAGCTGTCCGCGCTCAAGGGCGTCTTCGAGGACGTCGTCGCCGAGACCGTCTCCTACGTCAATGCCCCGCTGTTCGCCCAGGAGCGCGGCGTGGAGGTGCGGCTGACCACGAGCAGCGAGTCCAGCGACCACCGCAACGTCGTCACCGTGCGCGGCACCCTCGCCGACGGCGAGGAGATCTCGGTCTCCGGCACGCTGGCCGGACCCAAGCACCTCCAGAAGATCGTCGCCGTCGGCGAGTACGACGTGGACCTCGCGCTCGCCGACCACATGGTCGTCCTGCGCTACGAGGACCGTCCCGGCGTCGTCGGCACGGTGGGCCGGATCATCGGCGAGGCGGGCGTCAACATCGCCGGCATGCAGGTCGCCCGCGCGGCGGTCGGCGGCGAGGCGCTGGCCGTCCTCACGGTGGACGACACGGTGCCCGCGGCGGTGCTCGCCGAGGTCGCCGCAGAGATCGGGGCCACGTCCGCCCGGTCGGTGAACCTCGTCTGACGCGTGATCGCCCGAAGGCGCCGGCGGAGCCCAGCTCCTCCGGCGCCTTCCGTGTGCGGCGGGCCCGTACGGGCCGGGCCGGTACCAGCGGGTCAGACCGCGGCCCGCGCCGGCTCCACCGGCTCCGGCTCCGCATCAGGGGTCCTGACGTGGACCTTCCGCAGGGTCGCCCCCGCGGCCGCCGCCGCCAGCAGCAGGACCGCCGTCGCCGCGAGCGCCGCGCCGTGCATCCCCGTGGTGAAGGCGTGCCGGGCCGCCGTCGCCAGGGCCGTGCCCGCCTCGGCCGGCAGGCGGTCCGCGACCGCGAGGGCGGAGCCTAGGGTCTCGCGGGCGGGGGCCGGGGCGCCGGCGGGCATCTCGTGGCGGTAGACCGCCGTGCCGACGGAGCCGAGCACCGCCATCCCCAGCGCGCCGCCGAACTCCTGGCCCGTCTCCAGCAGTGACGCGGCCGAGCCCGCCCGCTCCACCGGGACCGCGCTCAGCGCCAGGTCGGTCATCTGGGACAGCACCATCACGATCCCGGAGGCGAGCACCGCGCACCCGGCCAGCAGCAGCCAGAGCGAGTCGGTGCCGGTCAGCGCCAGCAGGCCGTAGCCGGCCGCGCCGATCGTGAAGCCCGCCGTGACGACGTAGGCCCGGTTGACGCCCTTCCGCACCAGCTGGGTCGCCAGCGGCGCCGCCAGGCCGATCGGCACCGAGGGCAGCAGCGCCCACAGGGCGGCCTCCAGCGCGCTCTTGCCGAGCACCGACTGCAGGTACTGCGTGGTGAAGAACGCCGAGCCCATCATCGCGAACGACGAGACCAGGTTGAGGAGCACCGCGGGGGCGAAGGCCCGGCCGCGGAACAGGGCCGGCGAGATCATCGGCGAGGCGGCCGTGCGCTGGCGCTGGACGAAGAGGGCCGCGAAGAGCAGGCCGACGCCGATCGAGACGGCGTACAGCGGGTGCACGCCCTCGGCGGCGATCTCCTTGAGGCCGTAGACCACGGGCAGTACCGCGGCCATCGACAGCGGCACGCCGACGAGGTCGAAGCGGCCGGGCGCGGGGTTCTTCGACTCGGGCAGCAGGATCGGGCCGAGCACCAGCAGCAGGACCATCGCGGGCAGGTTGACCAGGAAGACCGAACCCCACCAGAAGTACTGCACCAGGACGCCGCTGAGCACCGAGCCGAGCGCGATGCCGCCGGTCATGACGCCGGACCAGATGCCGATCGCCTTCGCCCGCTGGCCCGGGTCGGTGAACATCGTGCGGACGATCGCCATCGTCGAGGGCATGAGGGTCGCGCCGCCGATGCCGAGGACCGCGCGGGCGGCGATCAGGGTCTCGGCGCTGTTCGCGTACGCCGCCGCGAGCGAGGCGGCGCCGAAGGCGGCGGCGCCGGTCAGCAGGAGCCGGCGGCGGCCGACGCGGTCGCCGAGCGAGCCCATCGTCATCAGCAGGCCGGCCAGGACGAAGGCGTAGATGTCGAAGATCCACAGCTGCTGGGTGCCGCTGGGCCGCAGGTCCGCGTTGATCGCCGGGATCGCGAAGTACAGGACCGAGACGTCCATCGAGACCAGCAGCAGCGGCAGCATCAGCACACCCAGGGCGGTCCATTCACGGCGGCCGGCCCGTGCGGCCGGGAGCGGGGTGGTGCTCGTCGGGTTCGTCATGACGAGGAATGTACAAGCGTCTTAAACGTTTGTCTAGAACGCTTGTATAGGACAGTCGTCTGGGACAGGCGTATGAACGGTGGGTAGGGTGGGCGCATGGGACATCGTGAGGATCTGCTGGAGGGCGCGAAGCGCTGCCTGCTGGCGAAGGGCTTCCTGCGCACGACGGCGCGCGACATCGTCAAGGAGTCGGGGACCAACCTCGCCTCCATCGGCTACCACTACGGGTCGAAGGACGCGCTGCTGGTGGAGGCGTACATCTCGCTGGTCGAGGGGATGAGCGACGGCGACGGCGGTTCCGGCTGGGGGACGGGCGGCGGCACCGGCAGCCGCGCCGGCTCACTGGAGCGGTTCCAGGAGGTGTGGGCGAACGTCATCCGCTCGGTGCCCGAGACGCGCGCGATCTGGCTGGTCAGCTTCGAACTGGTCCTCCAGGGCGACCGCATGCCGGAGGTGCGCAAGCTGCTGGCGCAGGCCCAGGAGGAGGGCCGCTCGGGCATCGTCCCGCTGTTCACCGACGTCCCGGAGGCCGACCTCGACACGGAGACCGCCGACACCGAGGGCCGCCTCTACCAGACCCTCCTCCAGGGCCTCATGGTCCAGTGGCTGTTCGACCCCGGCACCGCCACCCACGCCGACCAGCTCACCGAGGGCCTGCGCCGGGTGATCGCGGGCGCCACGGAGGAGCGGGCGGGCGAAGGCTAGAGCCGCGCCGCCTTCAGGGCCATGTGCAGCAGCAGCCGGTCCTCGCCGTCGTCCAGGTCGAGACCGGTCAGCTGCTCCACCCGGGACAGCCGGTAGTACAGCGTCTGCCGGTGGATGCCCAGCTCGGCGGCGGTGCGGCCGGCCTGGCCCGCGCAGTCGAGGTACACCTCGGCGGTACGGGCCAGCTCCTCGTGACCGAGGGCGAGCAGCGGCCCGGTCACCGCGTCGCGGGTGGCCGGCGGGGGCAGTGAGGTCAGCAGGCGGTAGGGGCCGATCCGGGCCCATTCGGCGACCGGGCCCAGCCGGGGTTCGGCCAGCGCGGCGCGGGCCGCCGCCGACGCCTGCGTCCAGGCGGCGGCCAGGTCCGCGAGCCCGGTCCGCCCGGCGGCCACACCGGCCGCGGCCCGTCCCCGGCCCACCGCGCCCCCGGCCGCCCTGGCCCCGGCCGCCCTCCCGGCGCCGCCCCGTCCGCCGGCCCCCTTGCCGTCCTCGGCCCTGCCCCCGGCCGCCTGCCCGTCCCCCGCTCGACCGCCGGCCCCCTTGCCGTCGCCCGGCTTCCCGGACGTCACCGCGCCGTTCCCGGCCGAAGCCGAAGCCGAAGCCGAAGCCGAAGCCGAAGCCGAAGCCGAAGCCGAAGCCGAAGCCGCGCTCGCCGGGCCGCTCGCGGGCACGGCGCCCGCCTCCGCCTGCTCCAGCAGCCGGGTCGCCGCCGACACCGCCGCCGTCAGCGTCTCCGGGGCGCGCAGCCGCACCAGCACCGCGAGACTCTGCCCGGTGGTGCCCCACGGCACCGTGCACAGGGCCGTCGCACCCGGCAGCGTCCGCACCGAGGGCGCGTCGTCCGGGTCGGCCGAGGGCCACGGCGCCACGCACACCACCGTGTGCGGCCCGTCCGCCCGCACCCCGAGCGCCGTCCGCAGCTCCGCCACCGCCATGTCGCGCGGCCAGCCCGCCTCCGCGGTCAGCACCGCCCGCAGCTCCCGGGTCAGATCGGCGCCGTGCTGCGCCTCGTCCGCCAGCAGCGCGCCGATCCGCCCGGTCACCAGCATCGCGGCGGCCAGTTGCCGCTCGCCGGGTCCGGGATCGTCGTCCAGCAGCCAGACGTACCCGAGGACGACACCCCGATGGCGTACCGGCAGACAGATCCGTCCCCGGTACACGCCCGCCTCGGGGGTCGGCGGGATGCGCACCGGCCCGGTCGCCCGGGTGATGCCGAAGCCCTCGAACCAGCGGCGCACCGCGGCCGTGGAGCGCCGGGTGAGGATCGAGCGGGTGCGCACCGGGTCCAGGGCGGACGGGTCGAGGTCGCCCTCGCTGTCGTAGGCGCCGAAGGCGATCAGCTCGAAGGTGCGGCTCTCCAGGGTGGCCGGAGCGCCGAGCAGCTCCGAGATCTCGTCCACCAGCTCCTGGTAGTCACCTCTGTACGCCGCCGTCACCCCGCCATTGTCCCGCACTCCGGCAGCGCCTTCATACATCTGTCTGAGATCGACTCCGCTGATGCGTGACAGCTGTCGATGGCCGAGGATCGGAGGGTTCCCTAGCTTTCACAGTGGTTCTCCGTGCCGTTCCCGAATGAACGGGTAGCGGACTTTTACTGACTGTTGTGGAGGTTCCCGTGCTGGGTCCCGTGATTCTTGCCGCGTCGCGCAGCGACCGGATGCGACGTCTGATCTCGGCGGCCCCGGTGACCAAGCAGGTCGTGGACCGCTTCATCCCCGGCGAGACCGTGACCGACATCGTCCCGATCATCGAGGACCTCACGGCCAAGGGCCTGGAGCTGACCATGGACGTGGTCGGCGAGGACATCACCACGCCCGAGCAGGCCACCGCCGCCCGGGACGCCTACCTGGCGCTGATCGACCACATCGAGGACCTGGACCTCGGCCCGCGGGTCGAGATGTCCGTCAAGCTCTCCATGTTCGGTCAGTCCCTCCCGTCTCCCGCCACCGCCCTCAACGGAGAGCCCTCCGGGCTCGCCCCCGCATTCAACGGCGGCCACGAGCTGGCCCTCGCCAACGTCCGCCCGGTCGTCGAGGCCGCCGCCGCCATCGGCACCACGGTCACCCTGGACGCGGAGGACCACACCACCCTCGACTCGATGTTCGCCATCCACGAGGAGCTGCGGAAGGACTTCCCGCAGACCGGCTGCGTCATCCAGGCCTACCTGTTCCGCACCGAGGCCGACGCGCGCCGCCTCGCCGCGGCCGGCAGCCGCGTACGGTTGGTGAAGGGCGCCTACAAGGAGCCCGCCGAGGTCGCCCACCAGAACAAGCACGAGATCGACAAGGCGTACGTGCGGATCCTGAAGACCCTCATGGAGGGCGACGGATACCCGATGATCGGCTCGCACGACCCGCGGCTGATCTCCATAGGCCAGGAACTCGCCCGCACGGCCGGCCGCAAGCTGGACGAGTACGAGTTCCAGATGCTCTACGGCATCCGCGGCGACGAGCACCTGCGCCTGGCCGCCGAGGGCCACCGCATGCGTGTCTACACCGCCTACGGCACCGACTGGTACGGCTACTTCATGCGCCGTCTCGCGGAGAAGCCGGCCAACCTGCGCTTCTTCTTGCGTTCGATGGTCAGCAAGGGCTGAGCCCGCACCCCCGCGGCCCGCACCCCCGGCCCGCAACACCGCTCACCTCAAGGAGTTACGGAACACATGGACGCTGTGACCCAGGTCCCCACCCCGGTCAACGAGCCGGTGCACGGCTACGCCCCCGGCTCGCCCGAGCGCGCCCGCCTGGAGGCCAAGCTGAAGGAGCTGGCCGAGAACCCGGTCGACCTGCCCTGCACCATCGGCGGCGAGAAGCGCCTGGGCGGCGGCGAGCCCTTCGAGGTCGTGCAGCCGCACAACCACAAGGCCGTCCTCGGCACCTACCGCAACGCCACGAAGCAGGACGCCCAGGACGCCGTGGACGCCGCCCTCGGCGCGGCCCCGGCCTGGCGCGCCATGTCCTTCGACGACCGCGCCGCGATCATCCTGCGCGCCGCCGAGCTGCTGGCCGGCCCCTGGCGCGAGACCATCGCCGCCTCCACCATGCTCGGCCAGTCCAAGACCGCCCAGCAGGCCGAGATCGACAGCCCCTGCGAGCTGGTCGACTTCTGGCGCTTCAACGTCCACTACGCCCGCCAGATCCTGGCCGAGCAGCCTCCGGCCAACGCGCCGGGCGTGTGGAACCGCATGGACCACCGCCCGCTGGAGGGCTTCGTCTACGCGATCACGCCGTTCAACTTCTCGGCGATCGCCGCCAACCTGCCCACCGCGCCCGCGCTCATGGGCAACGTGGTGATCTGGAAGCCGTCCCCGACCCAGACGCACGCCGCCGTGCTGCTGATGGCGCTGCTGGAGGAGGCGGGTCTGCCCAAGGGCGTCATCAACCTGCTCACCGGCGACGGCATCGAGGTCTCCGAGGTCGCCCTGAACCACCGCGACCTGGCCGGCATCCACTTCACCGGTTCGACCAAGACCTTCCAGCACCTGTGGAAGACGGTCGGCAACAACATCGAGAAGTACCGCGCCTACCCGCGCCTGGTCGGCGAGACCGGCGGCAAGGACTTCGTCGTCGCCCACCCGAGCGCCGACCGCGCGGTGCTGAAGACCGCCCTGACCCGCGGCGCCTTCGAGTACCAGGGCCAGAAGTGCTCGGCCACCTCGCGGGCGTACGTCCCGGCCTCGCTGTGGAACTCCGGTTTCAAGGAGGAGTTCGCGGCCGAGGTGGACGGCCTGGCCATGGGCGACGTCACCGACCTGTCGCACTTCATCGGCGCGGTCATCGACGAGCGCTCCTTCGCCAAGAACAAGGCCGCCATCGACCGCGCCGAGGCCGACCCGGCCTGCACGATCGTCGCCGGCGGCAGCTACGACGACTCGGTGGGCTACTTCGTGCGCCCGACCGTCATCGAGTGCACCGACCCGGAGAACGAGGTCTTCACCACCGAGTACTTCGGCCCGATCCTCGCCGTGCACGTCTACGAGGACGACAAGTACGACGAGATGCTGACCCAGATGGAGTCGGTGTCGGACTACGCGCTCACCGGCTCGGTCATCGCGAACGACCGCGCCGCCGCCGCGTACACGATGGAGAAGCTGCGCTACGCGGCCGGCAACTTCTACATCAACGACAAGTCGACCGGCGCCGTGGTCGGCCAGCAGCCCTTCGGCGGCGGCCGTGCCTCCGGCACCAACGACAAGGCCGGCGCCCCGCAGAACCTGATGCGCTGGACGCTGACCCGCGCCATCAAGGAGTCGCTGGTCTCGCCGACCGACTACACCTACCCGCACATGGGCTGACACCCAGGTGTGCGAACGGGCCGGATCCTCCTGGACCCGGCCCGTTCGCGTGTCTGCGGGCCGTGCCGTACGGGCGGACTAGCCGGGCATCTCCGTGCGCTCCCACCACTCGTACACGGGCAGCCTGCCCTCCGGCGTGTCCGTCTCGCGCCCGGTCGGCCGGAAGTGCTCGTAACCGCCCCGGAGTTCGATCTTCGCGTCGTCGCCCGGCGCAGGGCGCGCGACGATCCGTCCGGGCAGGTCCTGCGGGCCGCCCTCCAGAAGTGCCTTGGCCGTGTCGTCCATGACCTCACCGTTCCCGCGCCGCGCCCCGATGCCGCCTGTCGGGCCGAGGATCAGCCGGGTGGGCGATGCGGGCCGCCGAAAACCCCTCGCCCGCGACCTCCGGGCACTCGGATACTGACCCGATGGCCCTCCTCATCCGCACCGCCCACACCGCCGAACTCGCCCCGACCGAACTGCGCGCCGTCCGCGACCTGCTGGACGACGCCTTCGAGGGGGATTTCAGCGACGACGACTGGGACCACACGCTGGGCGGCGTCCACGCGCTGGCGTACGACGTGCAGGGCCTCGCCGGGCACGGCTCCGTGGTCCAGCGGCGGGCGCGCCACCAGGGGCGCTGGCGGCGGGTCGGGTACGTCGAAGGGGTGGCGGTGCGGGGGGACGTGCGGCGCACCGGGATCGGCGGCCGCGTCATGACCGCTCTGGAGGAGGTCGTCACGCGCGCGTACGCGTTCGGGGCGCTGTCCGCCAGCGCCGCCGGCGCGCCGCTGTACACGGCCCGGGGCTGGCGGCCGTGGGCCGGGCCGCTGTGCGCGCTCGGCCCGGACGGCGTGGTGCGGCTGGCCGGGGAGGAGGGCTCCACCTATCTGTGGCCCGCCCCGGCGGACGCGGACGATCCCGGCGCCGAACTGGTCTTCGACTGGCGCGACGGCGACGTCTTCTGACCCGCTTCCGGGAGAACCGCAGGTCACGGCGGTGCGGGGGCGATCGCCGTCTCAGATAGTAGGAAGTCCGAGTAATTATGCAGACAGCCGCGCGCTCCTCGCTTAGTTTTGTAGAGGACGAACGTCACGCTCGACCCAGCGAAGGGCGGTCGTGAGCCGGGCCCCGTGCAGGCCACCCCTGCGGCGCCGCGCTCCCCGCCCACTCCGGCGTCTCGCCACCCCCCTCTGCCCCACGCACTCCGGGTGCTCCCCCCCGCGTGCGCTCCTTCGAAGGAGTCGATCCGCCATGGCCGAGACGACCGTCCGCCGCCGAGTCCGCCACGCCTCCCGTACGAGCGAGTCCGACCGCAAGAACGCCGCCGCCGCCCTCCAGCGCGCCCTCGACCGCCGGGACAACGGCGGCCAGACCGGCCACTGACCTCCATCGATCCCCACCGGCCCCGGCCGGGGAGACGTCCATATGGCGGACGTGCCGTGTCATCTCTCGGGACGAGGAGTAGGGTGCCGACATGTCTCGCAGCATCGATCTCGCAGTGATCCCCGGTGACGGCATCGGCCAGGAAGTGGTGGCCGAGGGCCTGAAGGTCCTGACCGCCGTCCTCCCGCAGGACGTGAAGCTGGAGACCAAGGAGTTCGACTTCGGCGCCCGGCGCTACCACGCCACGGGCGAGACGCTCACCGACGCCGACCTCGACGCCCTCAAGGCGCACGACGCCATCCTGCTCGGCGCCATCGGCGACCCGTCGGTGCCCTCCGGCGTCCTGGAGCGCGGCTTCCTGCTCAAGCTGCGCTTCGCCTTCGACCACCACGTCAACCTGCGCCCGAGCAAGCTCCTGCCCGGCGTCGCCACCCCGCTCGCCGGCGACCCGCGGATCGACTTCGTCGTCGTCCGCGAGGGCACCGAGGGCCCCTACACGGGCAACGGCGGCACCATCCGCAAGGGCACCGCGCACGAGGTGGCCACCGAGGTCTCGGTCAACACCGCCTTCGGCGTCGAGCGCGTCGTCCGCGACGCCTTCGCCCGCGCCCAGGCCCGCCCGCGCAAGAAGCTCACGCTGGTCCACAAGAACAACGTGCTGACCTTCGCCGGCCACCTGTGGACGAACGTCTTCAACAAGGTGGCCGAGGAGTACCCCGAGGTCGCCACCGAGTACATCCACGTCGACGCCGCCACCATCTACCTGGTCACCCAGCCCGAGCGCTTCGACGTCATCGTCACCGACAACCTCTTCGGCGACATCATCACCGACCTCGCCGCGGCCGTCTCCGGCGGCATCGGCGTGGCCGCCTCGGGCAACATCAACCCGAGCGGCGCGTTCCCGTCGATGTTCGAGCCGGTCCACGGCTCGGCCCCGGACATCGCCGGCCAGGGCAAGGCCGACCCCACCGCCACGGTGCTCTCCGTCGCCCTGCTCCTGCGCCACCTCGGCTACGAGGCCGAGGCGACCCGGATCGAGGACGCCGTCTCCGCCGACCTCGCGGAGCGCGGCGGGCTGCCGGCGCGCAGCACCTCCGAGATCGGCGACGCGCTGGCCGTACGAGTAGCCGGCTGACCCGCCGCTCGCACCATCGAAGCCGTCGGGTCGCATTCCGCGCCCGGCGGCTTTCCCGTGTCCGCCGCCGGGTGCCACCATCAAACCCCGGGCCGCCTTTCACCCCGATTCCGTCCGCAGCGGGCCCCGCGCGATAATCGAACGCGGAGCCGCGGCATGAGGGAATGCTCGGACGTCCGACCACTGGCCGGAAACGGTCGTGACGGGCGTGAATGCGGCCCGTCACGACAACCGGTGAAGGACATCCATTCATGACGACGCCCACGATCGAGCTCAAGCCCTCCGCCCATCCGCTGTCCGCCGCCGAGCGTGAGGCGATCCTGGCCAGCCCCGGCTTCGGCCGCCACTTCACCGACCACATGGTGACGATCCGGTGGACCGAGGGCCGCGGCTGGCACGACGCGCAGCTCGTCCCGTACGGCCCGATCTCCATCGACCCCTCCTGCCACGTCCTGCACTACGGCCAGGAGATCTTCGAGGGGCTCAAGGCGTACCGCCGGCCCGACGGCTCGGTCGCGGTCTTCCGCCCGGAGGCCAACGCCCGCCGCTTCCGGAACTCCGCCCGCCGCATGGCCATGGCCGAGCTGCCGGAGGAGCTGTTCATCGAGGCGCTGGACGCGCTGCTGACGCAGGACGCCGCCTGGGTCCCGCCGCACGGCGGGGAGGAGTCGCTGTACCTGCGGCCGTTCATGTTCGCCTCGGAGACCGGGCTCGGCGTCCACCCGGCCAACGAGTACCTGTTCATGCTGATCGCCTCGCCCTCCGGCGCGTACTTCGCCGGCGGCGTCAAGCCGGTCACCATCTGGGTCGCCGAGGACCACGTCCGCGCGGTGCCCGGCGGCACCGGCGACGCCAAGACCGGCGGCAACTACGCGGCCTCCCTGCTGCCCCAGGCCGAGGCCGCCGCGCACGGCTGCGACCAGGTCGTCTACCTCGACGCGGTGACCCGCACCAAGGTCGAGGAGAGCGGCAGCATGAACGTCGCCTTCGTCTACGGCGACCGGATCGTCACTCCGGAGCTGAGCGGCTCCATCCTGGAGGGCATCACCCGCGACTCCCTCCTCCAGGTCGCCCGCGACCTCGGTCTTCAGGCCGAGGAGGGCGTGATCACCCTGGAGCAGTGGCGGGCCGACGCCGCCTCCGGCGCGCTCACCGAGGTCTTCGCCTGCGGCACCGCCGCGGTGGTCACCCCGATCGGCCACGTCAAGACCAAGTCGGACGCCTGGACCCACGGCGACGGCACGCCCGGCGCGGTCACCCTGCGCCTGCGCGAGGCGCTGCTGGGCATCCAGCGCGGCGCCGTCGAGGACAAGCACGGCTGGATGCACCAGATCGGCTGACGCCCCGCGTCCGGACCGGGCCCCGCGCGTGCCCCGGTCCCGACGGGCGTCCCGGCCGGGCACCGCGAGTGACCCGGCCGGGAGTCTCGTCGCCCCTGCCGCGGACCCGGGTCCGCGGCAGGCGCCGGTCTACAGCTCCCCGCTCACCGTCAGGGCCGCCGCGGCCTCCCCGTCCGCGGCGGCCCCCGCGCGTTCCCGGCCATCGGCCGTCAGCGCCAGGTAGACCAGGCCGCCCGCCGCGCCCGACAGCAGGAAGCTGCAGTCCACGCCGCCGGTCAGGTGCAGCAGCGGACCCTGGTAGGAGGGCAGGGAGACGGCCAGCAGCCCGACGCCGGCGCCCACCGCCCAGGACGCGGTCGCCCGCACGTTCCAGCCGGCCCGGTACCAGTAGATCC
Organism: Streptomyces seoulensis; assembly: GCA_013364255.1. Lineage (GTDB taxonomy): Bacteria > Actinomycetota > Actinomycetes > Streptomycetales > Streptomycetaceae > Streptomyces > Streptomyces similanensis. The sequence continues at coordinate 6,549,111 of CP054936.1, forward strand.
CGCCCCGCGAGCGGCGGTTGAAGACCTGGAGGGCGTCGGCGTCGTAGCGGCCCCGGCAGCGGACGAAGCCGATGAGGGTGACGACCGCCCACGGGGTGCCGATGGCGGTGAGCAGCAGCACGAACGACGTCATCGCCGACTGGGCGTTCCAGGCGTAGTGCCCGGCGAAGACGCAGACGGTGGCGACGACGGCGACGGTGTAGGTGGCGCGGGCGCGGGAGGCGCGCGGCAGGATCGCGTCCAGGTCCAGGCCCATCGAGTACAGCATCAGCCCGGCGTTGCCGACCGAACCGGCGGAGGCGGCCAGCAGCAGCGGCACCAGGTACCAGCCGGGGGAGGCGTCGACCAGCGGTCCGGCGTAGTCGAACGCGGCCCGCGCGCCGTACGCCGTGAAGGTGCCGAACAGCTGCGGCACCAGCAGGCCGGCGATCAGCCCGAGCCAGGTGGCGCGCAGCACCCGGCGGGGGGAGTGGCGGCGCGGGGAGATGTAGCGGGTGTAGTCGCCCAGCAGGGTGATGAAGGCGATCGGCCCGGACAGTCCGGCGGCCACCGCGGCCAGGAACCAGGTCGGCCAGAACCCGCCCAGCAGGTAGCCGCCGGTCTCGGGCAGCGCGGCGGTGCCGAAGTGCGGGGCGTAGGCGAGCACGCCGAGGGCGAGCAGGGCGGTCATGCCGACCGCGAGGACGCGGGACATGGCGAGCAGCACCCGGTAGCCGTAGACCGCGCCGGTGACGGTGGCCGCGGCGAGCAGCGTGTAGACGATCGCGTACGCCGCTGAGCTCGGGGCCAGTCCGAACAAGCGGTGCAGGACACTCACCATCACGTCGCCGCCGATCCACACCGTCAGCGCGGTGTAGCCGAGGGCGAGCAGCAGTCCGACCACCGAGCCGACCAGCCGGCCGCGCACCCCGAACTGGGCGCCGGAGGAGGTCGACAGGTTGGTGGCGGTGCGCAGCGAGACCAGGGCCAGCGGTGCGGTGAACAGGGCGCCGACGACCGTGCCCGCCACGACCGCGCTGACCGAGGCCCACCAGCCGAGGCCGAAGGACGCCGGCAGCCAGCCGAAGATGATCACGCCGAGGCAGAGGTTGGAGCCGAGGAGGATCGACACCAGGTCGCGTGGTCCGCTGCCGCGTTCCGCTTCCGGGATGGTGTCGACTCCGTGCTGTTCTATCGGCATGGCCGGGACTCCTTCGACTGCCGCCCGCTGGGGGTGAGGGAGGTTAGATCGACGTTCAATGTGACGCGGCCGATACCGTGCCGTCAATCTTTCGCTTCCATGAATTTCACGTTTAGAGTGGTGTTCTAAAGTGCGAAAGGCAAGGAGGTGCCGAGGCGTGAGACTGACTCCCACCGAACGTGACCGGCTGCTGCTCTTCGGGGCCGCCGAACTGGCCCGCGCCCGCCGGGCCCGTGGCCTGCGGCTCAACGTGCCCGAGGCCACCGCCCTGATCGCCGACACGGTGTGCGAGGCCGCCCGCGACGGCGCCCGCCTCGCCGAGGCGATCGAGCGCGCCCGCGCGGTGCTCGGCCCGGACGACGTCCTGCCGGGCGTCGCCGACGTGGTCACCGAGGTCCATGTGGAGGCCGTCTTCGACGACGGCTCCCGGCTCGCGATCGTCACCGAGCCGCTGGCCGGCGGGAGCCAGGGCGAAGCGGCGCCGGGCGCGCTGCTGCCCGGACCGCAGCACGCCGACCCCGAGCCGGCCGTGTGCCTGACGGTCACCAACACCGCGGCCGTCCCCGTCTCCGTCACCTCGCACTTCCACTTCTTCGAGGCCAACCCGCGCCTCGACTTCGACCGCGCCGCCGCCTACGGCATGCGCCTGGCGGTGCCCGCCGGATCGTCGGTGCGCTTCGGGCCCGGCGAGAGCGCCGAGGTCGGTCTCGTGCCGATCGGCGGGGCGCGCGTCGCGATCGGCTTCGCCGGACTGGTCGACGGGCCGCTGGACGCGCCCGGGGCGAAGCAGGAGGCCCTGCGCCGGGCCGCCGCCTGCGGCTACCTGGGCATCACCACGGAAGGAGACGAGCGATGAGCCGCTCCAAGGGACGCGAGGTGAGCCGGGCGATCCACGTCGACCCGCACGCCTACGCCGCCACCCACGGCCCGCGCGCCGGAGACCGCGTCCGCCTCGGCGACTCCGGACTCGTCGTCCGCGTGGAGTCCGACGCGCAGCGCTACGGCGACGAGTTCCTCGCCGGCTTCGGCAAGACCGCCCGCGACGGACTGCACCTGAAGGCCGCCGCCGTCCGCGAGACCTGCGACGTCGTGATCAGCAACGTCGTCGTGATCGACGCGGCGCAGGGCATCCGCAAGGTGTCCATCGGCATCCGCGAGGGCCGCATCCACGCGATCGGCCGGGCCGGCAACCCCGACACCCTGGACGGCGTGGACGTCGTCGTCGGCACCGGCACGACCATCGTCTCCGGCGAGGGCATGATCGCCACCGCCGGCGCCGTCGACACCCACGTCCACCTGCTGTCGCCGCGCATCATGGAGGCCTCGCTCGCCTCCGGCGTGACCACGATCATCGGCCAGGAGTTCGGGCCGGTGTGGGGCGTCGGCGTCAACTCGCCGTGGGCGCTCAAGCACGCGTTCGGCGCCTTCGACGCCTGGCCGGTCAACATCGGCTTCCTGGGCCGGGGTTCGTCCTCGCACGAGGCCCCGCTGATCGAGGCGCTGGCCGAGGGCGGCGCGTCCGGCTTCAAGGTGCACGAGGACATGGGCGCCCACACCCGCGCCCTGGACACCGCGCTGCGCGTCGCCGAGGAGCACGACGTGCAGGTGGCCCTGCACAGCGACGGCCTCAACGAGTGCCTGTCGGTGGAGGACACCCTGCGGGTGCTGGAGGGCCGCACCATCCACGCCTTCCACATCGAGGGCTGCGGCGGCGGACACGTCCCCAACGTGCTGAAGATGGCGGGCGTGCCGAACGTCATCGGCTCCTCCACCAACCCCACCCTGCCCTTCGGCCGGGACGCGGTCGCCGAGCACTACGGCATGATCGTCTCCGTCCACGACCTGAAGACCGACCTGCCCGGCGACGCGGCGATGGCCCGCGACCGCATCCGGGCCGGCACGATGGGCGCCGAGGACGTGCTGCACGACCTGGGCGCGATCGGCATCACCTCCTCCGACGCGCAGGGCATGGGCCGGGCCGGCGAGACCGTCCGCCGCACCTTCGCGATGGCCGGCAAGATGAAGGCCGAACTGGGCCCGATCGACGGCGACGGCGACGGCGACGACAACGCCCGCGTGCTGCGCTACATCGCCAAGCTGACCATCAACCCGGCCATCGCGCACGGCCTCTCCCACGAGGTCGGCTCGCTGGAGGTGGGCAAGCTCGCCGACATCGTGCTGTGGCGCCCCGAGTACTTCGGCGCCAAGCCGCAGCTGGTGCTGAAGTCGGGCTTCCCGGCGTACGGCGTGGTCGGCGACCCCAACGCGGCCACCGACACCTGCGAACCCCTCGTCCTCGGCCCGCAGTTCGGCGCGCACGGCGCCACCCCCGCCGAGATCTCGGTCGCCTTCGTCGCCCAGGCGGCCCTGGACCAGGGCCACGACACGATGCCCACCCGCAGGCGCCGGGTCGCCGTCCGGCACACCCGCGGCATCGGCCCCGCCGACCTGCGGCTCAACTCCCGCACCGGAGCGGTCGACGTCGACCAGCGCACCGGCCTGGTCACCCTCGACGGCGACCCGCTGCGCTCCGAGCCCGCCGACTCCGTCTCCCTCAACCGCCTGTACTTCCTCTGAGGCCCGGCCCCAGACTTCCGCTAAGGACCGACGCACATGACCACCCCCGCAGCCGACGGCTTCCGCATGCCCGCCGAGTGGACGCCGCACGAGCGCACCTGGATGGCCTGGCCGGGCCCCAACCCGACCTTCGAAACCCCCGAGGAGGTCGCCGACTCGCGCGCCGCGTGGGCCTCGGTCGCCCGCGCCATCCGCCGCCACGAACCGGTCACCGTGGTGTGCGGCCCCGGCCAGTCCGCCGAGGCCCGCGCCCTGCTCGGCGAGGACGTCGAGACGGTGGAGCGCGAGCTGGACGACGCCTGGATGCGCGACATCGGCCCCACCTTCCTGACCAACGGCGCCGGCGAACTGGCCGCCGTGGACTGGACGTTCAACGGCTGGGGCGCGCAGGACTGGGCGCGCTGGGAGCACGACTCCAAGATCGGCGCGTACGTCTCCGACCTCGCCGGCGCGAAGACGTACGCCTCGAAGCTGGTCAACGAGGGCGGCGCGATCCACGTCGACGGCGAGGGCACCGTCCTGCTGACCGAGACCGTCCAGCTCGGCCCCGAGCGCAACCCGCACTGGACCCGGGAGCAGGTCGAGGCGGAGATCCACGCCCACCTCGGCACCGAGAAGGCGATCTGGCTGCCGCGCGGCCTGACCGGCGACTACCCCCCCTACGGCTACGGCACCCTCGGCCACGTCGACATCGTCGCCGCCTTCGCCCGCCCCGGCGTGGTCGTCGCCCACCACCAGCCCGACCCCGCCCACCCCGACCACGAGGTCACCCAGGAGGTCATCGGCCTCCTGAAGTCCGCCACCGACGCCCGGGGCCGCCGCCTGGAGGTGGTGGAGATCGCCGCCCCGACCGTCCTGGAGGCGGACGGCCACTGGGCCGACTACTCCTACATCAACCACTACCTCTGCAACGACGGCGTGATCCTGTGCGCCTTCGACGACCCGCGCGACGAAGAGGCGGCCGCCGTCTTCCGCCGTCTCTTCCCCGACCGCACGGTCACCCTCGTGGACGCCCGTACGATCTTCTCCGGAGGGGGAGGCATCCACTGCATCACCCAGCAGCAGCCGAAGGTCTGACCGGGCGGGCCCTGCTTCACACGTCCCAGACCTCCGTCGGGCAGTCGAGCCAGGCGTGCTGACCGTGTGCCGTAACGGTGAGTCCGAACCGTTCGTAGCCCGGTTCGCCGGCCGCCCGCCACCAGGAGAGGGCGGCCGACACCTCGTCCCACAGGCGGCGGGGGCCGGACTGCCAGACCTGTGCTTCGGCCCGGCCCTCGCGGAACATGACACACGCCCAGGACCGGTCCGTCAGGCCGTAGAACCAGACCGGCCGGGCGCCGTCGCGCTCGGCCGCCGCCTGATGGTGGCAGTCGCGCACCCTGAGCCCGACGGCGAACCGTGTGACGGCGAACCGCCCGTCGCCGAGCAACTGCTCCTCGGTCACGGTCGTCGTGCCGCGGTCGGCACCGCTCACGCCGTCCGGCACGTACGCCCGGTGGCCGGCGAACGGGGACCGCTGGGAGCGCAGCTTCATGAACTCCACCGGTCCCAGGAAGCGGCCTGACGCGGACGCCTGATCCTCCGCCAGGTCGAGCCGTACGAGGGCGTCCTCGTTGCCGAAGTGCGTTCCCCACGGCGCGACGACGCGGCCGCCGGGGGCGGTGTCGCGGAGCCACGCGGGCGGGATCTGCCGGACGCCGGCCGTGGCGATGATCCGGTCGTACGGGGCGCCGGTCTCGTCGCCGTCCGCGCCGTCCCGGGTGAGGACGGTGCACGGGAGTTCCTCGGCCGCCAGACGGCCGCGTGCCGCCTCGGCCACGTCCGGGTCGATCTCGATGCTCGTCACGTTGTCCACGCCGAGCCGCAGCGCCAGGAGCGCGGCGTTCCACCCGGTGCCCGTGCCGATCTCCAGGACGCGATGGCCGGCTTGGACGTCAAGCGCGCTGAGCATACGGAAGACGACCGAGGGCATGGACGCGGACGACGTCGGCACGCTGCCGCGTCCCTCGCCGGCACCGTCGTCCCACTGGGTGACGATCGGGACGTCGGCGTTGGCGTACGCGGCCCACAGCTTCGGCTCGTCGCGCCGGTCGACGGCAACGGTGTCGCCCGTGGTCATGTCGTACGGCCACATCAGGTCGGGCAGGAATGCGGACCGGGGCACGGCGAGGAAGGCCGGCGTCCAGTCAGGCGTCAGGTGCTCGCGTCCGAGGAGGGAGCGGCCCAGCGCGGTCCGCTCCTCCTCCGCTCCGGTGAGTGCCATCTCAGCCGAGGAACCTCGGGCCGCCGTCGGGGGACGGCGGTTCCTGCGGGCCGGGCCACGGCTCACCGGGCAGGCCGTCACCGCCCTCGCCTCCGCTGCCGCCTCCAGCCGTTCGCCAGGTGAACTCGTCCTTCATCGCTCTCTCCTTCGGTGTGTCCGTCGTGCTCGCCGCCGCCCCATGGGGGAAGGCGGTCGACGGGCGGCAGAGTGTGGGGCAGAGGTACACGTCCCGCGCGGCCCCCGACGCCGAGTCGACCGGGATCACTTCCGGCTCGCCCTCGATGGGCTCGGCGCAGCGGTCGCAGATCACCGGCGCCCCTCCCGCACCAGCCGGTACAGGGCCCGCCCGACCGGGCAGAGAGCGGCCTCGCCCACGCACCGCTCACACGCCGGGGTGTGGGCGAAGAGGCCCTCGTGCGCGCGCTTGGCGGCGCACTCGCGGCAGGCGCGCGGGAACCAGCCGGGGCCGGTCTCGTCGTGCTGCTCGCCGAGGTCCACGGCGGTCTCCGCGTTCAGCGGGCCGCGGGCGCACCACACGCAGTCGGCGCTGCGGGCCTGGCTGTCGGTGACGCTCTCACGGGTCGGGAGCCGCAGAACCTCAAGGACGGCGGCCGTGAGCCTCCGTAAGGCGGCGGGCGCTGCTGGGATGGGTGTTGCGACGGTGCCGTTCGTCATGTCGGCGCTCCTCGGGCGTCGGCCACAGCCCCGGGAGGTGACCGCCTCGCCGGGGCTCTGTCGTCCTTGCCGACGCTAGGAGTGTGATGCGCGGCGCTTCCACTGATGTTCGCCGATGTTCACGACTATCCGCCGAACGGGTGTAATGGCCAGAACACGGCTTGCCGCCGTACCGCCGAGTGGCCGAGTGTGATGAACATCCGTGCACATCACGAGTGAGGGAGACCGCCGTGTCAATACAGTTCATCGGCATCGACCCGAACACCGGCCAGGGCGAAAGCCCCACGGTCTGGGTCGATGAGAGCAAGGGCGAACTCATCATCCAAGGGTGGAAGCCGGACGCCGAGACGGAGGCCGAATGCGCCCGCTTCCAGGCGCCGGACCACGCCGCCGGCATCCCGGACCACGAGCAAGTCGTACGGATCCCCGCCCGCATGACGTCGATCCTGAGGGAGGCATGCGATGCCGCGGAGCGTGCCCGGCTTCGCTGATCTGCTGGACGGCGCCCGACGCTCCGCCGTCCACCTCGAGATGCGCGACAGCTACGGAGTCTCCAGCGAGGCAGATGACTTCGCCCGGTGGCAGGCCACCGGCCAGGTGGACACCGACCCGGACTCCCCGTACTGGGCGCCCTGGACCGACCTGATCCGCCGCACCACCGCCCGCGGGGTCATCGTCCGCCGCGCCCGCATCGTGTCCGAGCCGGTCAGCGACTACATCCGCTACGAGCACGCGGGCACCGGCGTCAACCTCGCCGCCGGCGAGTCGGTGCGCTGGCTGCCCCGTCGGCGCGCGTCGGACATCGCCCTGCCCGGGAACGACTTCTGGCTGATCGACAACCGCCTCATCCGCTGGAACCACTTCACCGGCGACGGTGCCGGCGCACCCGGCGAGATCAGCGAGGATCCGGCCGCGGCGCGCCTGTGCGCCCAGGCCTTCGAAGCCGTGTGGGAACGCGCGACCCCGCATCACGAATACAAGATCCAGTAGCACCACACGAAAGGCTCAAGCGCGGCACATGGCCACCTCCCCCTCCTCCTCGGGACAGGAGGCGCGCGAACGCGTCGCGCGTCGCCTGCGGGACCTGCGCGCCGACGCCGGTCTGACGGGGACGGAGCTGGCCGTGCGCTGCGGCTGGACCCACCCCAAGACCAGCCGCATCGAGAACGGCCGCACACCACCGACCCCCGACGACATCCGCCGCTGGTGCCAGGCCTGCGACGCCGAGGGCCAGGCGCCCGACATCATCGCCGAGTCCCAGGACGCGGAGTCCGCCTACGTGGAGTGGCGGCGCAAGGTGCGCGCCGGCCTGAAACGCCTGCAGGACAGCTACCTCCAGCTGTACCGATCCACCGAACTGTTCCGCATCTACTCGCCCACCCTGGTGCCCGGCCTGCTGCAGACCGAGGGATACGCGCGCGCCGTCCTGTCGGCCACGGCGGACTTCCTCGAACTGCCCGACGACGCCGAAGCGGCGGCCGCCGCCCGCGTGCAGCGCTCCCAGATCATCCACGAGCCTGGTCGCCGCTTCGTCATGGTCATCGAGGAGAGCGTCCTCTACCACCGGCTCGGCGACACCGACGCAATGGCCGCCCAGCTCGGCTACCTCCTCACCGCCGGCGCGCTGCCTCTCGTGTCGCTGGGCATCATCCCCCACAGCTCGCCGCGCGGACTGTGGCCGCAGGAACTGTTCCACGTCTACGACGACCAACTCGTGTCCGTCGAGCTGATGGCGGCCCGCGTCCGCATCACCCAGCCGTCCGAAGTGGTCCTCTACCTGAAGGCCTTCGAGCAACTGCGCGCCATGGCCGTGTACGGCGCCGACGCCCGCGCCCTGGTCCTGCGCGCCATCGAGGCACTGCACTGACACTCGGACACGAGGAAGACCTCCACCGACCGAAACCGGTGGGGCCCAGGGACGCCGCGAGGTCCGGTACGGGCTGTTCGCGACGGGTGCGGATCGCGTGCGGGCACGGGGCCCGGGCGGCGCCGGCCTCCCCGCTCCTGAGAAGATGGCCCCGCGGTGGCGGTCACCACGTCACCTCACCCCGGCGCCAGCCGAAGTCACGAACCCGTCAGGAGAGTCGCAGATGGCCGATGGGGTGCGGGCGCGCCGGAGCGCGCCGCCCCGCGAGGAGGTCCTCGCAGCCGCCATGGAGATGATCGCCGAGCGCGGTCTGGAGAAGCTGACCATGGCGGCGCTCGGCCGTGCGGTCGGGATGAGCAGCGGGCACCTGCTCTACTACTTCGGCTCCAAGGACGAACTGCTGCTGCGCACCCTGGAGTGGAGCGAGAGCCGGCTCGGCGCCGAGCGCGGCCGGCTGCTCACCCGCGCCGCCCCCGCCCGCGAACGCCTGGCCGCCTACGTCGACCTGTACGTGCCCGACGGCCACCGCGACCCGCACTGGACGCTGTGGCTGGAGGTCTGGAACCGGTCGCTCGGCGCCGTCGCGGACGCCCGCGACCGGCAGGCCGCCATCGAGGGCGCCTGGCACCGCGACCTGGCCGCCCTGGTCGCCGAGGGCGTCTCCCGCGGCGAGTTCCGCCCCGTGGACGCCGACCGCTTCGCCGCCCGCCTGCGCGCCCTGCTGGACGGCTTCTCCATCCACGTTGCCATCGGCCTGCGCGGCACCGACCGCGAGCAGGCCCTCGGCCACGTACGGGAGTTCCTGACCGAGTCGCTGTACCGCTAGCCGCGCGTCGCCCGCCCCTCGCCGGGGCAGTCGCCTGCCGGACCTCACCCGGGTGAAGGCCGCCCGAGGCGTCCACGCCGACGCCCGCATCCTGAGACGGCGGTGAGCGCGCGGGCGGTACTGTGCCAGACTGCCCCCGTGCTCTCGTTCGCCACGATTATTGGCAGCAGGCGCGCCGGTCCGCAGTGACCGTCACGTACGACCAGGTACGGACGGCCACCGTCGTCCTCGACCCGCGCGCAGACCTCTCGCACCCGCGAGGGGTTTTTCGTTTTCCTGGCCCACCCGCAGCCGGGAGCGAGGCGCGAGGGAGTATTGGGGGGACGGTGGAGCCGGTCATTCCGGTACGACCGAGATCCCTTTCCAGGAGCCCAGAGACATGACCGAAACCAGCCGGCTGGACGATTCGTTCCACGTCTTCGACACCACCCTGCGCGACGGCGCCCAGCGCGAGGGCATCAACCTCACCGTCGCCGACAAGCTGGCCATCGCTCGGCACCTCGACGACTTCGGCGTGGGCTTCATCGAAGGCGGCTGGCCCGGCGCGAACCCGCGCGACACCGAGTTCTTCGCCCGCGCCCGCGAGGAGATCGACTTCCAGCACGCCCAGCTCGTCGCCTTCGGCGCCACCCGCCGGGCCGGCGCCAAAGCGGCCGACGACCCGCAGGTCAAAGCGCTGCTGGACTCCGGCGCCGAGGTGATCACCCTGGTGGCCAAGTCGCACGACCGGCACGTGGAGCTGGCGCTGCGCACCACCCTGGAGGAGAACCTGGAGATGGTCCGCGACACCGTCTCCCACCTGCGCGCCCAGGGCCGCCGCGTCTTCGTCGACTGCGAGCACTTCTTCGACGGCTACCGCGCCGACCCCGAGTACGCCAAGGCCGTCGTCCGGGCCGCCGCGGAGGCCGGCGCGGACGTCGTCGTGCTGTGCGACACCAACGGCGGCATGCTGCCCGCCCAGATCCAGGCCGTCGTCGCCACCGTCCTCGCCGACACCGGCGCCCGCCTCGGCATCCACGCCCAGGACGACACCGGCTGCGCCGTCGCCAACACCCTCGCCGCCGTCGACGCCGGCGCCACCCACGTCCAGTGCACCGCCAACGGCTACGGCGAGCGCGTCGGCAACGCCAACCTCTTCCCGGTCGTCGCCGCCCTGGAACTGAAGTACGGCAAGCAGGTGCTGCCCGAGGGCCGGCTGCGCGAGATGACCCGCATCTCCCACGCCATCGCCGAGGTCGTCAACCTCACCCCCTCCACCCACCAGCCCTACGTCGGCGTCTCCGCCTTCGCCCACAAGGCCGGACTGCACGCCTCCGCCATCAAGGTCGACCCCGACCTGTACCAGCACATCGACCCCGAGCGGGTCGGCAACACCATGCGGATGCTGGTCTCCGACATGGCCGGGCGCGCCTCCATCGAGCTGAAGGGCAAAGAACTCGGCATCGACCTCGGCGGCGACCGCGAGCTGGTCGGCCGGGTCGTGGAGCGGGTCAAGGAGCGCGAGCTCAAGGGCTACACCTACGAGGCCGCCGACGCCTCCTTCGAGCTGCTGCTGCGCGCCGAGGCCGAGGGCCGGCCGCTGAAGTACTTCTCCGTCGAGTCCTGGCGCGCCATCGTCGAGGACCGCCCCGACGGCACCCACGCCAACGAGGCCACCGTCAAGCTGTGGGCCAAGAGCGAGCGCATCGTCGCCACCGCCGAGGGCAACGGCCCGGTCAACGCCCTGGACCGCGCCCTGCGCGTCGCCCTGGAGAAGATCTACCCGCAGCTGGGCGCCCTGGAGCTGGTCGACTACAAGGTGCGCATCCTGGAGGGCAAGCACGGCACGTCCTCCACCACCCGCGTCCTGATCTCCACCTCCGACGGCACGGGCGAGTGGTCCACGCTCGGCGTCGCCGAGAACGTCATCGCCGCCTCCTGGCAGGCCCTGGAGGACGCCTACACCTACGGCCTGCTGCGCGCGGGGGTCGAACCGGCCGCCTGAACCGTCCGGACCCCGGCCCCCGGCCGCCTCACGGACCCCGCCAGATGTTCTGGAACGCCGCGTCCTCGATCCGCCGCCGCTGCCGCACCGCCTCCAGCTCGGTCACCGCGCCGTTGACGGCGGCCAGCACGGTGACCGCGGCCTCGTCCTCGGGGACGGGGATCTCCCCAGCCCCCTCGGGCTCGATGCCGAGCGCCGCGGCGAGCCCGGCGAGGACCGGCTCGTGGAAGGCCCAGCGGTCGCCCGCCGACCGCCGCGCCGGGCCGTCGACCGGCACCGGCCGCTCGGTGCCCCGGGGCAGCAGCCGGCGGCGCGGCGTCGCGAGCTGCCCCTCCGCCTCCAGCACACGGACGTAGGCGGCGGCCAGCGCGCGCCCGCGCCGCCACAGCCAGTCCTCGACCGGCTCGTACGGCGCCTCGCGGACCAGCGCGGCCACCGCCTCGTCCAGCATCCGGTCGCCGGTGGCCGACGCCGAGCCCGGTACGACGCGCTCGCCGTCCAGCGCGACGCGCCCCGCCGCGAGCAGGTCGGCCAGCTCGGCCCCGGCCAGGGCCAGCGACAGGTCGCCCTGCTCGACGGGGCGCGTGCCGGGCACGTCCAGGGCCACGATCAGCAGGTCGCGCGGTGTGGTCATACGCTCCAGCATGTCGCGGCCCCGGCCGATCCGCAGCACGGACCGCGACCCCTGGCCCCCGTGGTTCCTACTGGAGCCGCCACTTCTGGTTGGCCGCCCCGGTGCACGACCAGATCTGCGCCCGCGCCCCGTTCGCCGAGGAGTTGTCCGTGACGTCCAGGCACTTGTCGGCGGCCGTGTTCACCACGTCACCGGTGGAGCTGTTGTACGACCACTGCTGCGCGCCGGTGCCGTTGCAGCCGTAGAGCTGCGTCTTCGCGCCGTTCGCCGTCGAACCGGAGACCACGTCCAGGCACTTGCCGAGCGCCCGGACCGTGCCGTCGCCCTGCACGGTCCACTGCTGGGCGGTGCTGCCGTTGCAGTCGTAGAGCTGGACCGCCGTGCCGTCCGCGCTCGAACCGCCCGCCACGTCCAGGCACTTGCCCGCGAGCCCGCTGAACGCCCCCGTCCTCGCCCCGCCCCCGGACTGCGTGCCGGACCAGGTGAAGGTGGCCGAGGTCTTCGCGGGCAGCGCGTAAGTGGCGTGCTGGGAGCCCCAGTTCACGGTGACCGTCTTCGCGCTCGTGCCGCCGTTGTAGGCGATCAGCGCCTTGGAGCCGTCCGGGTTGCGCCAGGCCACGTTCGGCACCGCCGTGGAGGCGGTGGAGGCGATGCGCTGCGCGCCGGGGCGGACGAACTTCGTCAGGTGGCCCATCGTGTAGTACTCGACGGTGTAGTCGACCTGTCCGGACCTGCCGTCGCCGTTGTGCACGGTGATCAGCCCGGTGCAGGTGCCGCAACCGCCGTTGTGCGGGCCCATGTTCTGGTCCACGGCCAGCGACCACTTGGTCACCGACTTCGCCCAGTTGCGGGTGTAGTCGATGATGTTGGACATGTCCTCGCGCTGCTGGTCGGCGATCCAGGTGCCGCCGGAGTGCTCGGTGCCGAAGGCGTCCAGCGACGGGTACTGGTTGTGCACGCTGGTCTGCTTGGTCACGTCGCCGCCGTAGCCGTGCCAGGCGATCCCGCCGAAGTTCGGGTGGGTGCGGATCGCCGCGTCGTCCACGCTGGGCGCGGCGTAGGAGTCGTAGGTGTCCCAGTTCCAGTCCAGCGCGAGGGCCTTGGTGCTCAGGCCCGCCGCCTGGAGCTTGGGCAGCAGTTCGCTCTTGAGGAAGTACTGGAGGCCGCTCGCGTTCCAGCTCATCGAGGGGTAGCCCGAGCAGCAGGTCGGCTCGTTCTGCGCGGTGACGTAGGAGACCGGGACGCCCTGGTCCTTGTACGCCTGGAGGTACTTCACGAAGTACGAGGCGTACGCCCCGTAGTCCTCCGCCTTCAGCCAGCCGCCGTTGAGCTGGCCGCTGTCCTTCATCCAGGCCGGCGCGGTCCACGGCGAGGCCATCACGGTCGCCGCCGGGTTCAGCTGGAGCGCCTGCCTGGTCAGCGGGACGACGTCGGCGAGGTCGTGCGCGATCGAGAACTTGGCCAGCGACGGGTCGCTCTGCCCGGCGGGCACGTCGTCGTAGGTGTAGCCGTAGCGGGCGAGGTCGGAGGCGCCCATCGGGTTGCGCAGGAAGGACAGGCCGATGCCGTCGGTGGGCGAGAACAGCTTGCGCATCGTGGCGTCGCGCGTCGCCTGGGACAGCGCGCCGCTGCTGTTCATCAGGTAGGCGGCGGTGTCGGTGAAGGAGGCGCCGCCGCCGGTGAAGGTCTGGTAGCGGGTGTTCTCGTCCACGGTGATGTTCTCGCCCGAGCCGCCGGTCCCGGACTGGAAGGCGAACGGGGTCTGCGGCTCCAGACCGCGCACCACGTGCCGGCCGCCGCTGTCGTCGGTCGTGGTCAGCCACGCGGTGACCTGCTCGCCGGCCGCGTGCGCGGTGGGCGCGGCCAGGGCCGTCAGCCCGGCGGTGGTGAGCAGCCCGGCCAGCAGCAGCCGGACCGCGCGCAGGGGTCTTCTCATCGTGCGCCGCCCTTTCGGAAGGTGGGGGGAAGAGAGGGGGAGGCGTGCGAGCCGTGAGTAAATGACGGCACGGGCGGCCCGTCAAGGGGGTGTGCGTTCATTGCTCGAAGCGACAACGGCCCGTAAGTCGCCGGGAGTTGAGCCGCGTACCAGTTCCGGTGTGAAGTCTTGACGGATCGCCGCCGCCCCATTTAACTCACGCCCTGATCTAAGTCATGAGTGAATCGTGAGCCTCAGGAAGCCCCTGAGACGAGGGAAGGTCCGTGCATGCGAAGAACCGCCCTGCTCGCCTCCGCCGCGCTGCTCACCGCGCTGGTGCCGCTGGCCACCGCACAGGCGGCCCCCGCCTCCGACGATCCCGCCCCCGTGCCCGTAGACCGCTTCGAGGGCGAGGTGCCCTTCGCGGGCCAGCCCGCCGAGGGCATCTTCACCTGGGGCGGCGACAGCGACGACCCGCCCGCCCTCCAGCTCACCGCCCGCTCCGACGCACCCGAGGGCGAGAAGGTCCTCACCGGCACGTACGACATCAGCGGCTACGGCGGCTTCACCCACGACTACGCCGCCGGCCTGCCGGCTCACGACTGGTCGGCCCACAAAGGCATCCGCCTGTGGTGGGAGGGCCAGAACGACGGCAAGAAGATCCCGTTCGAGATCAAGGACGGCGGCGCCAACGGCGAGGCGTCCGAGCTGTGGACGACGTCCTTCACCGACGACTTCACCGGCTGGAAACAGATCGAGCTGCCGTTCGCCGACTTCACCTATCGCACGGACTACCAACCGGTCGGCGGCATCGACCACGTCCTCGGCCTGACCCAGATGTGGGGCTACTCCCTCACCCTGCCCACCGGCGTCAAGGGCCGCTTCGCCATCGACGACGTGGAGCTGTACGGCAAGGCCGACCAGTCGCTGCGCGCCTCCGTCACCACCGACGCGCCCGTCTACGCGGTCACCGAGGGCGGTACGGCGAAGGTGCGGATCACCGTCGCCACCACCGGCGCCGCCCCGCTCACCGAGCCCGTCACGGTCGCCTACCGCACCGCGGGCGGCACCGCCGACGCCGGCAAGGACTACACGCCCGTCTCCGGCACGCTCACCTTCCCGGCCGGCACCGCCTCCGGCGCCTCGCGCACCGTCGAGGTGCGCACCCTGAAGGACAGGGCGGCCGAGAGCGCCGAGACGATCCCGCTCGCCCTGACCGTCACCGGCGCCAAGGCACCCGCGCAGCAGCCGCAGGTGGTGGTGAACGCCCACGGGCTGCCCTACCTCGACACGCGCCTGCCGGTGAAGAAGCGCGTCGCCGACCTGGTGTCCCGGCTCTCGCTCGCGGAGAAGGCCGGCCAGATGACCCAGGCCGAGCGCGGCGCGATGAGCAACCCCGGTGACATCGCCGGCTACGCCCTCGGCTCCCTGCTGTCCGGCGGCGGCTCCACGCCCACGCCCAACACCGCCGCGGCCTGGGCGAAGATGATCGACGGCTACCAGCTCCAGACCCGGGCCACCCGCTTCCAGATCCCGCTGGTCTACGGCGTCGACGCCGTCCACGGCCACAACAACCTGGCCGGTGCGACGATCATGCCGCACAACATCGGCCTCGGCGCGAGCCGCGATCCGCGCCTGGCCGAGCAGGCCGGCGCGGTGACCGCCGCCGAGGTCCGTGCCTCCGGCCCCCAGTGGGACTTCGCGCCCTGCCTGTGCGTCACCCGCGACGAACGCTGGGGCCGCTCCTACGAGTCCTTCGGCGAGGACCCGGCGCTGGTGACATCCATGGAGACGGTGATCCAGGGCCTCCAGGGCCGCGCCGACGGCAGCGACCTGGACCGCGACGACAAGGTGCTGGCCACCGCCAAGCACTTCGTCGGCGACGGCGGCACCGTCTACGGCTCCTCCACCACCGGCACCTACACGATCGACCAGGGCGTCACCGAGGTCACCCGGCAGCAGCTGGAGGACATCCACCTCGCGCCCTACCAGGACGCCGTGGACCGGGGCATCGGCACCGTCATGCCGTCCTACTCCTCCCTCGACATCGCCGGCGACGGCAAGGGCCCGGTCAAGATGCACGCCCGCGGCGACATGATCAACGGCGTGCTCAAGGACCGGATGGGCTTCGACGGCTTCGTCATCAGCGACTACAACGCCCTCGACCAGCTCCCCGGCGCCTACCCGGCGCAGGTCACCGCGTCCGTCAACGCGGGCGTCGACATGATGATGGTCCCCTACAGCTACACCACGTTCACCTCCACCCTGATCGACGAGGTGAAGGCGGGCCGGATCAGCGAGCGGCGGATCGACGACGCCGTCTCCCGCATCCTGACCGAGAAGTTCGAGCTGGGCCTCTTCGAGCACCCCTACACCGACACCCGCGGCGCCTCGGAGATCGGCTCCGCCGGCCACCGCGCGGTCGCCCGCCAGGCCGCCGCCGAGTCGCAGGTGCTGCTCAAGAACAGCCAGAACGTGCTCCCGCTGAAGAAGAGCCAGAAGGTCTACGTCGCCGGCTCCAACGCCGATGACATCGGCAACCAGACCGGCGGCTGGACCATCACCTGGCAGGGCTCCTCCGGGAACATCATCAAGGGCACGACGATCCTCCAGGGCATGCGGAACGCCGGCGGGAACGTCACCTACTCCAAGGACGCCTCCGCGCCCACCGGCGGCTACGACGTCGGCGTGGTCGTCGTCGGCGAGACCCCGTACGCCGAGGGCGTCGGCGACGTCGGCAACGGCCACAGCATGGAGCTGTCCGCCGCCGACAAGGCCGCCGTGGACAAGGTGTGCGCGGCGATGAAGTGCGCGGTGCTGGTCGTCTCCGGACGCCCGCAGCTCGTCGGCGACCGCCTCGGGACCATCGACGCCCTGGTCGCCTCCTGGCTGCCGGGCACCGAGGGCGACGGCGTGGCCGACGTGCTCTACGGCAAGCGCGCCTTCACCGGCAAGCTCCCGGTGACCTGGCCCAGGAGCGAGGCACAGCTGCCGATCAACGTCGGCGACGCCTCCTACGACCCGCAGTTCCCCTACGGCTGGGGCCTGACCACCCTGACGAGGACGCCGTCGGGCGGCACGGCCACGCTGAAGGCGCTCGGCATCGCGGCGACCCTCGCCGAACGGGCGCACGCCGCCGACGCGGGCCGCGCCCTGGTCGACCAGGCCCGGCTGATCGTCCAGCAGAAGGCAGCGAACAGCATGAGCGCGGCGGTGGCGAAGCCCTTCGCCGACGCCGACCACCTGCTGCTGACCGGAAAGTACGGGGCCGCAGTGGAACGGCTGACGGCGGCGTACCGGGCGGCATGACCGGGTAGCCGCACACCGGGGAAGGCGCACGGCAGGACGGCGCACCTACGGATCTCCGTAGGTGCGCCGCTCTCGTCGCCGCACCCGCCCGGCCGTCCGGCCCGCACCGGCGATGAGCCCCTAATGCCCTGTTTTCCGGTAATTTCTAACTATGAAGGCCGCCGCCGTGACCCGAGCACGCGTCCCCGTACAGCTGCTGCTGGCGCTCGCGGTGGCCGTCATGGCCGCCCTCGCGACCGGCGTCCCGCCGGCCGCCGCCGACACCTCCGTCTCGGCCGTCGCCCGGGCGCTGCGCGAGAGCCCGGTCTACGTCGACCCGGCGGTCCGGGCGCAGCTGCCGGCCGGCGACGCGGACGCACTGGCCCGACGGATCAAGGACGCCGGCAAACCCCTGTTCATCGCGGTCCTCCCGGCCGGCTATCCCACCCAGAGCCTCTTCACCGACCTGCGCACCGCGACCGGCGTCACCGGCGCCTACGCCGTCCGCCTCGGCGACCGCTTCGACGCCCGCGCCGACTCCTCGGTGCTGCCCCGCACCGCCGTCCAGAACCTCGTCACCAGCGTCCAGGGCGAGGACACCAGGACCCAGCTCACCGACTTCACCGACCGGGCACTGGCCAACATGCGCGGCTCGGCCCCGGCCTCCTGGGGCGGCTCCGGCCGCGGCGGCACGTCGAGCACCGCGCTGATCACCGCGGGCGCGGTCCTGGTGGCGGGCGGCGTCGGCGCGTACGCCCTGGTCCGGCGCGGCCGCAGCCGGAAGGCGGCCGAGCAGCGGGCCGCGCTGGAGCGGCTGCGGGTGGTGGTGGACGAGGACATCACGGCCTTCGGCGAGGAACTCGACCGCCTCGACTTCCACCCGGCCGAGGCCGGCGCGGACGACGCCATGCGCGCGGACTACGAGCGCGCCCTCAACGCCTACGACCAGGCGAAGCAGTCCATGGCCGAGGCCCGCAGGCCCGAGGACGTGCGGCCCGTCACCCAGGCCCTGGAGGACGGCCGCTTCAGTCTCGCCCAGCTCGCCGCCCGCCGCGCGGGCCGGCCGCTGCCCGAGCGCCGCCCGCCCTGCTTCTTCGACCCGCGCCACGGCCCCTCGGTCGCCGACGCCACCTGGACGCCCGTGGGCGGCGCGCCCCGCGAGGTCCCCGTCTGCGCCGCCGACGCCACCCGCCTGGCCGACGGCCGCGACCCGGTGGTCCGCGAGGTCGACACCGACTGGGGCCGCCGACCCTACTGGGACGCGGGCCCCGCCTACGGCCCGTGGGCCGGAGGCTACTTCGGCGGCGGCATCCTCCCCGGCCTCCTCGTCGGCACCCTGCTCGGCAGCATGATGTCCGCCCCCGCCTACGGCGCCTACTACGGCACGGGCTACGGCGACTTCGGCGGCGACGCCGGCGGTTTCGGCGGCTACGACGGCGGCGACGTCTCCGGCGCCGACTTCGATCCCGGCGACTTCGGCGGCGGCTTCGGCGGCGGGGACGCCGGGGGCGGCGGCGACTTCGGCGGGGGAGGCAACAGCGGCGACTTCGGCGGCGGGTTCTGAGCCGCCCGCCTCGCGCGCGGAGCCGGGGGAGCCGGTCCGGGCGGCGGGGCGGACGTCACATGCGGGTGCCGAAGTCCTGGGTCCACCAAGGGCCGCCCGAGCCCTTGTGCACCCCCACGCCGAGGTTCTTGAACGCGCAGTTGAGGATGTTCGCGCGGTGGCCGGGGCTGTTCATCCAGGAGTCCATCACCGACTGGGGACTCTGCTGGCCCCGGGCGATGTTCTCGCCGTACGTCGACCAGCGGTAGCCCGCGGCGGTGATGCGGTCGCCGGGGTCCTTGCCGTCGGGGTTGGTGTGCTCGAAGAAGTTCCGGGCGGCCATGTCGTCGGAGTGGGCCTGCGCGGCGGCGTCCAGCTGGGAGTCGCCGGTGACCGGGCCGCAACCCGCCTTGGAGCGCTCCTGGTTGACGAGCGCGATGACCTGCGCGACGGTCCCGGCCGGAGCGGGCTGGGCGGGCTGGGCGGGCGGTGCGCCGGTCGCGGTGCGGGTGGGCCGGGGCTGCGGCTTGCGCGTCGGGGCGGGCGTGGTCCTCTTCGGACTCGGGCTCCTGGACGCGCTCGGGCTCTTGGACGGCGAGGCGGACGGGGACGCGGACCGGGAGGCCGACGCGGAGGCTGAGGGCGAGAGCGCCGGGCTCGCGGCCGTCGCGGCGAGGTCGGTGACCGGGGTGGTGGGCGCCTCGGCCACGGTGTCGCCGTCGTGCGAACCGCCGCCCGGACCGGTGCCGACGTACCAGGCGCCGCCGCCCGCGAGGCAGACGGCCACGACCGCGGCGGCCGTCGCCCGCCTGCGCACCCGCCGCCTGCGCCGGGCGGCGTCACGGGCGGTGCCCCGGCCCGTACCGCGGCCCGCCGCCCGCCGCGCCGCGGCCCGGCCGCCGGCGCCGGGAACGCCGTGGCCGGAGGTCACGTCCGTGGCGGCGGTCGCGTCGAACCCCTCGGCGGCCGAACCGGCCGGCGTGCCGTCGAAGCCGGCCGGCGGGTGCGGCAGCAGCGCCACCGGGACCGGCACGAGACCGAGGCCCGCCAGCAGTCCCTCGGCCGGCATCAGCCCGCTCCACAGGCCCGCGCAGCGCACGCACTCACGGGCGTGCCGGGCTATGCGCTTGCGCCACAGCGCGGCCGGCCGGCTGTCCCAGCCCGCCAGCGTCTCGGCGAGTTCCGGGCAGCGCGGCCGGGCGTCGAGGGTGCGCACGACCACGCGGGCCGCCTCCAGCTGCGCCTTCATCCGCTGCACCCGGACCGCGGTGTGCTGCGGGGACAGCGCGAGCGCGTCCGCGACCTCCGCGCGGGTCAGTTCACCGGCGCACTCCAGCCACCACAGCGACAGCAGGCCCCGGTCGTCCGGCTCCAGCCAGCGGGTGGCGCGCGCCGTCTCCTGGCGCTGCCCGGACAACTGGAGCCGCAGCATCGTCAGATCCACGAAGTCCGCGCCCGGGTCCGGGGCCTGCCCGGCCTCCTCGACGCCGCCCGGCGCCGACCGCCGGTCCTGCCAGTGCGCCCGCACCCGGTTCATGGCGATCGCCACCAGCCAGGACCGGAAGCTCTCCGGATCGCGCAGCCCGGCCAGTCCGTCCAGAGCGCGCAGCATGGTGTCCTGCACGACGTCGTCGACGTCCACGGAACCGTTCAGGGCGCGGCCCACGATGTTGTACACGAGCGGCAGGTGCGCGCTGACCAAGGCGTCCTGAGCCGCCGGATCGCCCTCGCGGGCGCGGGTCACCAGCGCCGCCAGCTCCACCGGGTGCTGTGTGCTCATAGGAGAAGTTCCCTGTCCCTCGACGTCGGTCGATGATGTCCGATGCCTGGGAGACCACTGAAGGCGGATCGAATAACAGTTCTTCGCGGATTCGATCGAAAACTTCTGGAGAGCGGGGCGGAGCGGGCGGCGCCGGCCGTCAGGCGCTCTTGATCGCCGAGATGTCGAAGGTCAGCTTGATCTTGTCGGAGACCAGCACGCCGCCCGTCTCCAGTGCGGCGTTCCAGGTCAGGCCCCACTCGGAGCGCAGGATCTCGGCCTTGCCCTCGAAGCCGGCGCGCTCGTTGCCGAACGGGTCCGTGGCGGCGCCGTTGAACTCCAGGTCGATGGTGACCGGCTTGGTGACGCCGAGGATGGTGAGGTCGCCGGTGACGCGGTAGTCGTCGCCGCCCAGCGCCTCCGCCTTGGTGGAGCGGAACGTCATCGACGGGAACTCCTCGGTCCGGAAGAAGTCCGCGCTCTTGAGGTGCCCGTCGCGGTCCGCCGAGCCGGTGTCGATGCTGTTCATCGCGATGTCGAGGGCGGCGGTGGAGGCGGCCGGGTCGGCGCCGTCCAGGCGCAGGCTGCCGGTGAACTCCGTGAAGCGGCCCTTGACGTTGGTGACCATGGCGTGCCGGGCGGTGAAGCCGAGCGTGGAGTGGGCCGGGTCGATCGTGTAGTCGCCGGTGAGCGCGGCGAGGTCCGGGTTCACGGCGGCAGGGGCCGGGGCGGAGGGGGTGGCGGCGGTCTGGGTGTCGTTCCTGCGGCCGAAGATGCCCATGGCGTGCTCCTTGGGGACGGTGTCGTCGCCGGCGCGGGGGTGACGCCGGTGATGTTGAACGTTCAATCACTTCCAACGAGGACGACCGTAGACCCATTCCGTTCAATTTTCAACATAAAGCGCGGAGGTAGTCTCCGGAGTGCCGCCGCCGTCCGCCGTACGGCTCTGCGCGTCACTCCGGGGATGGCATCCTCAAGGGAAGAATGTGAGCCGTCTTACGGCTCCCGGGTTTGTGCGACCTCCACAACGCCGATCCCCTCTGAGCAGTCGGAATGCCTCAGCGGCCCCGGGGTTCTGTTCAGTGGCACCAGGAAAACGGGCCGGAGACTGTACGGAGTCGACGGCTCGCTTTCCTTGGTGTCCTTCGTAAGGTCGCTACATGACCGTTTTGGAAGAGACGACGGGTGAGCCGACGGGCGATCCGGCCGGGGAGCCGGCGGACGCGCGCGGGCGGGTCGCGGAGCTGCACGGGATCCGTGCGCAGGCGGTGGCCGGCCCCAGCGAGAAGGCGACCGCGGCGCAGCACGCCAAGGGCAAGCTGACCGCGCGGGAGCGGATCGAACTGCTCCTGGACCCGGGCTCCTTCCAGGAGGTCGAGCAGCTGCGCCGGCACCGGGCGACCGGTTTCGGCCTGGAGGCGAAGAAGCCGTACACCGACGGTGTCATCACCGGCTGGGGCACGGTGGAGGGCCGCACGGTCTTCGTCTACGCCCACGACTTCCGCATCTTCGGCGGCGCGCTGGGCGAGGCCCACGCCACGAAGATCCACAAGATCATGGACATGGCCATCGCGGCCGGCGCCCCGCTGGTCTCCCTGAACGACGGCGCCGGCGCCCGTATCCAGGAGGGCGTCAGCGCGCTCGCCGGCTACGGCGGCATCTTCCAGCGCAACACCAGGGCCAGCGGCGTCATCCCGCAGATCTCGGTGATGCTCGGCCCGTGCGCGGGCGGCGCGGCCTACAGCCCGGCGCTGACCGACTTCGTGTTCATGGTCCGCGAGACCTCGCAGATGTTCATCACCGGCCCGGACGTGGTCAAGGCCGTCACCGGTGAGGAGATCACGCAGAACGGCCTCGGCGGTGCCGACGTGCACGCCGAGACCAGCGGCGTGTGCCACTTCGCCTACGACGACGAGGAGACGTGCATCGCGGAGGTGCGCTACCTCCTGTCGCTGCTGCCGCAGAACAACCGCGAGAACCCGCCGCGGGCGGAGACCTCCGACCCGGTCGAGCGCCGCTCCGACGTGCTGCTGGACCTGGTCCCGGCCGACGGCAACCGGCCCTACGACATGACCAAGGTCATCGAGGAGATCGTCGACGACGGCGAGTACCTGGAGGTCCACGAGCGCTGGGCGCGCAACATCATCTGCGCGCTGGGCCGCCTGGACGGCCAGGTCGTCGGCATCATCGCCAACCAGCCGCAGGTGCTGGCGGGCGTCCTCGACATCGAGGCCAGCGAAAAAGCTGCGCGCTTCGTGCAGATGTGTGACGCTTTCAATATTCCGATCGTCACGTTCCTGGACGTCCCCGGGTTCCTCCCCGGCGTCGACCAGGAGCACGGCGGGATCATCCGGCACGGCGCGAAGCTGCTCTACGCCTACTGCAACGCCACCGTGCCGCGCATCTCGCTGATCCTGCGCAAGGCGTACGGAGGTGCCTACATCGTCATGGACTCCCAGTCGATCGGCGCCGACCTCACCTACGCCTGGCCCACCAACGAGATCGCCGTGATGGGCGCCGAGGGCGCCGCCAACGTCATCTTCCGCCGCCAGATCGCCGAGGCCACCGACCCCGAGGCCACCCGGGCCCGGATGGTCAAGGAGTACAAGGCCGAGCTGATGCACCCCTACTACGCCGCCGAGCGCGGCCTGGTGGACGACGTCATCGACCCGGCCGAGACCCGCGAGATCCTCGTCCGGTCGCTGGCGATGCTGCACACCAAGCACGCCGACCTGCCCTCGCGCAAGCACGGCAACCCCCCGCAGTAACCCAGCGGACGCTCCGCGGCAATCCCGCGGACCTCTGAGCCACGGAGACTGACACCATGGACATGCCCGACATCCGCGTCGAGAAGGGCCACGCCGAGCCCGAGGAGGTCGCCGCCCTGACGGCCCTCCTGCTGGCCCGCGCCGCCGCCCGCCCCGCCGAGACCGCCCCGGCCCACCGCGTCCGCCCCCGCGCCGCCTGGCGCCGCCTGGAACGCGAGAACGGCTTCCGCGCCCCGCACAGCTGGCACTGACGCCCCACGGCGCCCGGCCGGGCGCCACGGGACGACGCGGAGGGGGCCACCCGTCACGGGTGGCCCCCTCCGCGCGTTCCCGGGCGTACGCCGGCGTACGACGAAAGGGGGCGTCTCCTCCCGCGGGGGAGGAGACGCCCCCTTTCCGGTGTTCCGGGGGGTGCGCGGAGCGCTACCGCAGGCGGGCCATCAGCGCGTGTTCGACGAGGGTGATGAGCGCGGACTTGGCGTCGGCGCGGTGGCGGGCGTCGGTGGTGATGATCGGGGTGTCGGGGCCGATCTGGAGCGCCTCGCGCACCTCGTCCGGGCTGTAGGGCTGGTTGCCGTCGAAGCCGTTGAGGGCGATGACGAACGGCAGGCCGCTGTTCTCGAAGTAGTCGACCGCCGGGAAGCAGTCGGCCAGGCGGCGGGTGTCGACCAGCACGATCGCGCCGATCGCGCCGCGCACCAGGTCGTCCCACATGAACCAGAAGCGGTCCTGGCCCGGGGTGCCGAACAGGTACAGGATCAGGTCCTGGTCGAGGGTGATGCGGCCGAAGTCCATGGCCACCGTGGTGGTGGTCTTGTCCCCGGTGTGGGTGAGGTCGTCGATGCCCGCCGAAGCAGACGTCATGACGGCCTCTGTGCGCAGCGGGTTGATCTCCGAGACGGCGCCGACGAACGTGGTCTTGCCCACGCCGAAGCCGCCCGCCACCACGATCTTCGCGGACGTGGTGGAGCGACTTGGAGAAACCGGCCCTCCGCTAGAGCTTGCGAAGTCCACTGAGCACCCTTTCGAGCAGTGTCACGTCTGGCTGGCCGCCGGCGTTCTCGTCGCCGCCGGGCTGATGGATGGCGACCAGGCCCGCCTCCGCCAAGTCGGCGACGAGGATCCTGGCCACGCCGAGAGGAATCGTCAGCAGGGCCGAGATCTCGGCCACCGACTTGATCTCGCGGCACAGTTGGCAGATCCGCTGATGTTCGGGCAACTGGCCCTGCATCTGGTGCGGTTGCGCGGTGGTGTGCACCAGGGCCTCGATGGCGAGCTGGTACCGCGGCCTGGTGCGGCCGCCCGTCATGGCGTACGGGCGGACCAGTGGGTTGCCCGCGCCCCCGGCGGGCGTCGGCTCAGGGGCGCGTCGCTGCGGCTGCACCGGCTGGATGCGCGGCGCCCGCGGCTGGTCGTACGGCGAGGGGCCGGGGCCCTGCGGCGGGTACGGCTGCCGGTGGCGCGGGACGGAGGGGTAGCCGTACTGGTTCGCCGAACCGTCGCCCTGGCCCTGGGCAGGACCGTACGACCAGTTGCCCGAATGCGAACCGCCTGGGGGTGTTGCCACTCTCTCTCCTCCTCCGATGGCGCCGGGCCTCCAAAGGTGTGGAAGCCGCGTCCCGAAACCTTACGGCCACAGGACACCAAAACGCACCGTCTGACTTTCAGTTGAGAAGGCTCCCCTGGAGTTCCGCGCGGAGATCCGGGGTGAGGACCGTGCCCGCACGGTCCACAAGAAGGGCCATCTCGTACCCAATGAGACCGATGTCCGCCTCGGGGTGTGCGAGAACCGCGAGCGAGGAGCCGTCGGAGACGGACATGATGAAGAGGAATCCCCGCTCCATCTCCACAACGGTCTGGTTCACGCTGCCGCCCTCGAAGATGCGGGAGGCGCCCGCGGTCAGCGAGGTCAGACCGGACGCGACGGCCGCGAGCTGGTCGGCACGGTCGCGGGGAAAGCCTTCGGACATCGCCAGAAGGAGTCCGTCGGCGGAGACCACCACCGTGTGGGACACCCCGGGGGTGTTGTCCACGAAGTTGGTGATCAACCAGTTCAGGTTCTGCGCCGCCTGGCTCATCGGGCTCACACTAACGCTCCTGGTGGTAGGTGCTGTCAGGACCACTGTGGTCATTCCTTGTGGCCTGACCGTTCTTGTCATTTCCCGCGGTGCGTCCCCGTTCGACGCCCCGGCGCAGGTTGCTCAGCCTGCCCCGGACGTCCTCGGGGGCGCGGGAGACCTGTGGGCCGCCCTGCGGGGTCGATTCCGCGGTTCCCTCGACCAGGTTGGCCTTGGGCACCCGCCGTGGCAGACCGGAGGAGGTCACTCCGCCCGCCTTGGGTTTGCGCAGCTTGGACGCCTGCTGCCAGCGGTCGTCGTTCGCCGAACGCCAGTCGTCGTCGCCGTTGTTCTCCGGGGAGGGGGCCGGCGCGTCCGAGTGCTCGGGCCGCGCGCCGTTCGAACCGCTCGCGGTGGAACCGCGGCGGGGCAGTCCCGCCTCGGTCAGCGCGTGACCGGCGGCCGGGTCGGCCTCCGGCTGGTCGAAGCCTACGCGGTGCGCCTCGCTCGCGTCAGCGCTCTGCGCGGATTCCGCTTGCTGAGCGTACTGGCCGGCGTAGCCGCTCTGGTAGGCGTCGCCCTGCGGCCAGTCGTCCTGGTAGGGCTGCTCCTGGAAGCCGGCGTACTGGTCCCGCGCACCGGGGTGGGCGCCCGAGTGGTCCTCGCGCACCGGTTCCGCATAGGTGTCGGGGGCGGGGTAGCCGTTCGCGGCCGGGTATCCGCCGTTCTGCGGCAGGGCGCCGTCCGGCGCGTAGTACCCCTGCTCGTACGACTGCTGTCCCTGCTGCTCGTACCGCACCTGGCCGTGCTGGTCGTACGCGCCCTGCGCCTGCTGCTCGTACGGCTGCTGCGGGTCCTCGTAGCCGCCCTGGCCGCCGTAGCCGGCGTTCTGCTCCGGGTACGGGGTCTGGCCGGTGTCGTAGGGCTGCTGCGGGACCGCGGCGTCGTCCGGGTAGGCGGCCGCGGCCTCGTGGGTCTCCGGCACACCGCCCGTCTGGGTCTCCAGGGCGGCCCGGCGCTCCTCGCGCTTGAGCGAGCGGCCCACCGGGTCCAGGCCCCGGCCGTCGTCCGGCGCCTGCGTGTAGCGGCTGTCGTCGAAGCCGAGTTCGGCGGCGGTCCGCATCGGCGGCAGCTGGGTGAAGCTCTCGGCCGGCCCCGACACCTGCTGCGTCTGCTGCTCGGGGATGATCTGCGAGACGGTGAACTCATCGCGGTCCAGCGCCTGTTCGCCGCCACCGCCGTGGGTGATCGCGTCCGGCAACATGACCAGCGAGGTGGTGCCGGCCTGCTCGCCCGACGGGCGCAGCTGGACCCGGACGCCGTGCCGGTCGGCCAGCCGGCCGACCACGAACAGGCCCATGCGCTGGGAGATCGCCACGTCCACGGTGGGCGGGTTGGCGAGCTTGTGGTTGATGTCCGCGAAGTCCTCGGCGGTCAGGCCGATGCCCTTGTCGTGGATCTCGACCATGACCCGGCCGTCGGGCAGCCGGGTCGCGGTGACGCGGACCTTGGTCTGCGGCGAGGAGAACGTGGTGGCGTTCTCCAGCAGCTCGGCCAGCAGGTGCACGAGGTCGGTGACCGCGCGGCCGTGGATCTCCGCCTCCGGCACGCCGGACATCTCGATGCGCTCGTACTGCTCCACCTCCGAGGAGGCGGCGCGCAGCACGTCCACCAGCGGGACCGGCTGGTCCCAGCGGCGGCCGGGCTCCTCGCCCGCGAGGACCAGCAGGTTCTCGCCGTTGCGGCGCATACGGGTGGCCAGGTGGTCCAGCCGGAACAGGTTCTCCAGCTGGTCCGGGTCGGCCTCGTTGTTCTCCAGGTCGGTGATCAGGGTCAGCTGGCCCTCGATCAGCGACTGGTTGCGGCGCGAGAGGTTGGTGAAGATCGCGTTGATGTTGCCCCGCAGCAGGGCCTGTTCGGCGGCGAGCCGGACGGCCTCGCGGTGCACCTGGTCGAAGGCGCGGGCGACTTCGCCGATCTCGTCGGTCGAGGTGATCGGGATCGGCTCGACCCGGGTGTCGACCCGGCCCGGGTCGGTGCGCGAGAGCTGGTCGACCAGCATCGGCAGGCGCTGCTCGGCGATGCCGAAGGCGGCGCTGCGCAGCCGGCGCATCGAGCGGCTCATCTGCCGGGCCACCAGACCGGCCAGGACGAACGCGGCGAGCAGGGCGACCAGGACGACCGCGCTGGTGACGAACGTCGACTGCTTGGCGTCGTCGGCGATGTCGGAGGCCTCGTTCACCGCGGTGTCGGCCATGTCCGACTCGATCTTGCGGTAGGCGTCGAACTTGAGCGTGTTGACCGCCCACCAGTTCTGCGCGGTGATGCCCTTGGCGGCGAGCTGCTGACGGGCGCCCGGGTCGGTGCTCTCCAGCGTGGCGAGGGCCGTGACCATCTTCTGCGGGTCGGCCGGCGGGGCCACGTAGTCCGGGTTCTGGCCCTTGGCCTCCTGGGCCGCCGCCGCGGCCTTGGCCTGGATGTCCCGCTTCGCCTCGTCCAGCTTGTCCGCGTCGGCCTGGGTGCCGCCGCCGAGGTACTCCTCGACGGCGATGCCCTCCAGATAGGCGTAGGAGGACAGGGCGAGGCGCTGGCTGGCCAGGTTGCCCTCGTCCGGACCGGGCTTGACCAGCAGGTGCATGCCGATCGAACGCTCCAGGGAGAGCGCGGAGTTGGTGAGCGAGATGGCGTAGACGGTACGGCCGTAGGAGGTGATGTTGCCGGTGCCGAGGCCGAGTTCGTTGGCGAACTCCATCAGCGGGTGGCCGACCTTGATGTAGCCCTCTTCGGTCTGCACGCCGGTCAGCTTGGAGGTGTACGCGGCGGCGCGCAGCGACTGGAGCTGCGGCTCGGTCTCGCGGAACAGCTTCAGCCGGCGCACCAGGCCGGGAGTCTGCGGCATGTTCTTGGCGGCCTGGTCGAAGGCGTCGGCGGCCTTGTCGGTCTGCGCGCGGGCCTGGGTGACCGTCGGGTTGTTCTGGCCCTTGCCCTGGAGCAGGGGAGCGGCGGTGACGTCACGCTCGTTGTCGAGGGCGCTGGTGTAGGCGAGGGCGGCGCGCACCAGACGGGCGGTGTTCTCCGCGTCCTGGGCCTCGTTCCAGGTGTCGATCGAGCTCTTGACCTGGAAGCCGCCCATGACGAGGCCGACCAGCACGGGTATGAGCAGGATCGCGTTCAGTCGGGTGCGCACCCGCCAGTTGCGGGGCGAGAAGCGCCCGCCGCTCGACGCGGGGGCGTTCGCCGGCTCCGCACCGGGCACGTGTGCGGGCGCCGCGCCGCGCGGCGGCGGGGTGAAGTTGCCCCGGGCCGCGGACGGCTCGGGACCGTTCTTGCTTCGCCTCACTCGACCAACAACCTCTCGGCGGTCGGCACCTTCGCTTGTGCCGCAGTGTCTCAAGCCCTCTGCGCCGGTGACGACGTCAGCACTACTGAGTACGTCTTTGACTATTGGGCAGTTCAGGCATTCCAGCACGCGGGCATGCGGTCTTCCAAACAGTTGGAACCGGCCTCGCGCGCACGTGTGCGCCGCAGATAAAACGGTCATAAAGAGCGAGCGGCCTCAAAAGGCGGGCGCGTCGTGCGCGCAGCGACACCGGATGTGCGCGACGCGTTGCAGTACCACCCGATTCCTCTGCCGAAACGTTATGAACACCGGGGCCGACCGTGTCAAAGGACACAGCCGGCTCCGGTGCCGCTACGACAACTGGTGTATCGCGATCCCCGCTCGGGTGCTATGTGAGAGGTGTCCGTGTCCGCGCCGTTACCGCAGGCGGGCCATCAGCGCGTGTTCGACGAGGGTGATGAGCGCGGACTTGGCGTCGGCGCGGTGGCGGGCGTCGGTGGTGATGATCGGGGTGTCGGGGCCGATCTGGAGCGCCTCGCGCACCTCGTCCGGGCTGTAGGGCTGGTTGCCGTCGAAGCCGTTGAGGGCGATGACGAACGGCAGGCCGCTGTTCTCGAAGTAGTCGACCGCCGGGAAGCAGTCGGCCAGGCGGCGGGTGTCCACGAGCACCACCGCGCCGATCGCGCCGCGCACCAGGTCGTCCCACATGAACCAGAAGCGGTCCTGGCCCGGGGTGCCGAACAGGTACAGGATCAGGTCCTGGTCCAGCGTGATGCGGCCGAAGTCCATGGCCACCGTGGTGGTGGTCTTGTCCCCGGTGTGGGTGAGGTCGTCGATGCCCGCGGACGCGGAGGTCATCACGGCCTCCGTGCGCAGCGGGTTGATCTCCGAGACGGCACCCACGAACGTGGTCTTGCCCACGCCGAAGCCGCCCGCCACCACGATCTTCGCGGAGGTGGTGGCCCGGCCCCCGTCAGAGCTTGCGAAGTCCACTGAGCACCCTTTCGAGCAGCGTCACATCAGGCGCGCCGCCGTTGTTCTCGTCACCGCCCGGCTGGTGGATGGCCACCAGCCCGGCCTCTGCCAGGTCCGCGACGAGGATCCGCGCCACGCCGAGCGGCATGGCGAGCAGCGCCGACACCTCGGCGACCGACTTCACCTCGCGGCACAGGTGGCAGATCCGCTGGTGCTCCGGGAGCAGTCCCATCAGCGCTGCCGGGTCGGCCGTGGTGCTGATCAGCGCCTCGATGGCGAGCTGATAGCGCGGCCGGGTCCGGCCGCCGGTCATCGCATACGGACGGACCAGCGGCTGGTCGCCCTCGTCCCCGTACGGCTCGGCGTACGGATCATGATGGGCGGTGGGCGGGGTCATGAATCCTCCGGGCGGGACAGCAAGTCGGTCGGGCAAGCCGTCGGACGAGGCCGGTGGGGGGATTGTGGCGGCCGGACGGTGGTTTGGTGACGCGGGTGGTGCCGGGGCCGGTCAGTGGAGCAGACTGCCCTGTAGTTCGGCGCGCAGGTCGGGGGTGAGCACCGCGCCCGCCCGGTCGACCAGCAGCGCCATCTCGTAGCCGACGAGGCCGATGTCGCACTCGGGGTGGGCGAGCACCGCCAGCGACGATCCGTCCGAGACGGACATCAGGAAGAGGAAGCCGCGCTCCATCTCCACGACCGTCTGCGCCACGTTGCCGCCCTCGAAGATCCGGGAGGCCCCCGCGGTCAGCGAGGTGAGGCCGGACGCGACGGCCGCGAGCTGGTCGGCGCGGTCGCGCGGGAACCCTTCGGACATCGCCAGAAGGAGTCCGTCCGCGGACACGACGACGGTGTGGGACACCCCGGGGGTGTTGTCCACGAAGTTGGTGATCAACCAGTTGAGGTTCTGTGCCGCCTGGCTCATCGGGCTCAACTAACGCTCCTGCTGGTGAGTGGGGCTCGGGTGACTGCCCGTCTGGCCGTTGCCGGCCTGACGACCCTGTGCGATGCCCCGACGGAGATTGGTCAGTCGGCCGCGTACGTCGTCGGGCGCACGCGAGACCTGCGGACCGCTCTGGTGCTGTTGCTGCTGAGCCGTGCCCGGGACGAGGTTCGCCTTGGGCACCCGGCGCGGCAGGCCGGAGGTGGTGACGCCGCCCGCAGCCGGCTGCCGTACGCGCTCTGCCTGCCGGACGAGTTCGTCGTTCGGCGAGCTGCGCCAGGCGGAGGCGGCGGGACGCTCGGGAGCCGCGGGTGTCTGCGGCTGTTGCGGGGCGGGAGCGGGCGTCGCCGCCTGCTCGCGCTCACCGCGGAACCAGTTGGTCTCCAGCGTGTCGAACAGCGGCGTGCGTCCGTCGCCCGGACCGGCCGGCGGCAGCGCCTCCGGCTCCCGGGAGACGGGCCGCTGCTGCTGGTGCGGCGCGGGCGGGCGCGGGGCGCCGAAGTCGGCGGGCCCCTGACCCGGCTGCGGCCGCTCGAACTGGCCGGTGGACGACGGTCCCTGACGGCCCGGCAGCTGCGGCCGGCCAGAGGTCTCGTCGGCCTGGGCCGGCTGCTGGAACTGGCCGGCGGCACCGTTGCCGTACGCCTGTGGGGTGGCGTACTGACCGGTGGCGCCGTGGTCGTAACCGGGCTGCTGGTACTGCCCGTCGGAACCGTTGTCGTAGCCCTGGACGGCCGGGAACTGGCCGGTCGAGCCGTTGTCGTACCCCTGCACGGCCGGGAACTGGCCCGTGGAGTTGTCCTCGTAGCCCTGGACGGCGGGGAACTGGCCCGTGGAGCCGTCCTCGTAGCCCTGCACGGCGGGGAACTGGCCGGTGGAGCCGGTGTCGTACCCCTGCGGCGCGGCGAACTGGCCGGTGTCCGACGGGTTGCCGTGCTGCTGGCCGCCCTGCGCGCCGGCGCCGAAGATGTCCGGCCGGACGAACGAGCCGGTGTTCTGCTGCGCGCCCGGGTCCTGGAACCGGCCCGCGTCCCGGCCGCCGCCCTGCGGGGCGTCGAAGTCGGGGCGGGGGAAGGCCGAGGTGTCCGCCGGGGCGCCCGGGTTCTGCCGGTCGCCGGGGGCGGGCAGGGCCGGCATCTGCGCCGTGCCGCCCGGACCCGAGTGGTCCTCGAACCGGGGCGTGCGCGCGTTCTGCGCCCGCTCCGCCTCGTCGTGCCCGCGCGGGGCGTCCGGCCGGCCGGGACCTGCGGCGTTCTCGTTGCCCCAACTCGGGGTGCGCGGCTGCGGGTTGCCGCCGGGCAGCTCGGCCCGCGGACCACCGCGCGCCGGCAGCTGCGGGGCACGGCCCTGCTCGCCGCCGTTGCCCCGCTGCGGGGGCACGGCGCCGCGTGCGCCGTTGCCGAAGGCGTCCTGGCGGGTGCCGCCGAAGGCGTCCTGCCGGCCGCCCTCGCCGAAGCCCTGCCGGTTGTCCGTGCGCCGCCCGTCGCCGAAGCCCTGCGGGGCGGCCGGGCCGGCGGCCTGGAGGCCCTGCCCGGCGCCCGGCGCGCGGCCGCCGAAACCGGCGCCCGCGGGATTCTGACCGGGAGCGTTCTGAGCGGGAGTGTTCTGCCCGGGACCGTTCTGGCCCGGACCGCTTTGACCGGGGCCGTTCTGACCCGGCCGGCCCTGCTGCGGCTGCCCCGGACCACCCTGCGGCCCACGCGCACCGCCCGGACCACCGGGACCGCCCGGACCGCCGGGTCGGCCGCCCGTGCCGGGCAGCGCGGCCCGCGGGCCCTGACCTGCGCCGACCTGGCCGCGCTGAGCGCCGCCCGGGCCGAGCCGGCCCGGGCCGCCCGCGGGGCCGCCGGCGCCGAGCGCGCCACCACCGCCCTGACCGCTCCGGCGGGCCGCGGCCGCGCCGGCGGCAGCGGCGGCAGCCGCCGGACCGCCCGCGGAGGGAATGCCGGGCTTGCCGGGAGCCGGCTTCTTGCCGCCCTGGGCGACGTCGACCGGCAGCATGACGAGGGCCGTCGTACCGCCCGAGTCGGACGGGCGCAGCTGGATGCGGATGCCGTGCCGCTGGGAGAGCCGGCCGACCACGAACAGACCCATGCGGCGGGAGACGGAGACGTCCACGGTGGGCGGCGAGGCGAGCCGCTCGTTGATCGCGGCGAGGTCCTCGGGGGAGAGGCCGATGCCGGTGTCGTGGATCTCGATCAGCACCCGCCCGTCGGGCAGCGCGTGACCGGTGACCTTGACCTTGGTCTGCGGCGAGGAGAACGAGGTCGCGTTCTCCAGCAGCTCGGCGAGCAGGTGCACGAGGTCGTTGACGACCCGGCCGGCGACCTCGGTGGTCGGCACGGACGCCAGCTCGATGCGCTCGTACTGCTCCACCTCGGAGGCCGCGGCGCGCAGGACGTCGACCAGCGGGACCGGACGGGTCCACCGGCGGCCGGGCTCCTCGCCCGCGAGGACGAGGAGGTTCTCGCCGTTACGGCGCATGCGGGTGGCGAGGTGGTCGAGCTTGAACAGCGAGGACAGCTGGTCCGGGTCGGCCTCGCGGGACTCCAGCTCGGAGATCAGCGACAGCTGACGCTGGATCAGGCCCTGGGAGCGGCGCGAGAGGTTGGTGAACATCGCGTTGACGTTGCCCCGCAGCAGGGCCTGCTCGGCGGCGAGCCGGACCGCCTCGCGGTGCACCTCGTCGAAGGCCGCGGCCACCTGGCCGATCTCGTCACGCGAGTGCACACCGACCGACTCCACGGTGGTGTCCACGTCCTGCGGGTCGGACTCCGACAGCTGCTTGACCAGCTCGGGCAGCCGGTCCTGGGCGACCCGGGTCGCGGTGTCCTGGAGGCGGCGCAGCGAGCGGATCATGGACCGCGCCACGACGAACGCGCCGACCAGCGACACACCGAGCACCAGCAGGATCAGCACACCGGAGATGATGGCGTCCTGCTCGGTGGAGCTGCGCAGCTCGCGCGCCTTCTGCTCCATGTTCTCCAGCAGGGTGTGCTCGATCTTCCGCATCTGCTCGATCTTGGTCGAGCTGTCGTCCACCCAGTCGCGGTAGGAGCGCTTGTTCAGCGAGGCCAGACCGTCGGCGCTGTCCAAAGCGCGCTTGGCGTACTGGTCGGCCGACTGGATCGTCGGGTTGCCCTCCTCGACCGGCTTGAGGAGTTCCTCGGCCCCGTTGCCGTAGATGTTGCGGAAGCTGTTGATCTCCGAGGTCTGGCTGTCCAGCGCCGACTGCGCGTACAGGCGGTCGTTGTCGGAGAGGTCGGACTTGGAGGTGTTGTTGGCCGGCAGCGCCGCCGCGATGACGGCGCGCTGCACGGAGGCGTACTCCTTGGCGGAGGAGAACGCGGCCAGCGCGCGGGTGCGCTGGATCATCTCCGGGTTGCTGGTCGCCTCGGCCATGTCCTGGGAGAGGCCGAGCAGCTCGGTGATGAGGTGGTGGTACGCCTCGACCGTCTGGGAGGAGTTGCGCTCCGAGGTGTAGGCGCTCTTGCGGATCTTCGCCAGGCCGTTCAGCTCGCTGGCGAGGCCCACGAGGGTGTCGCGGACACCCTGGAGGTTGCCGTCCTTGCTGGCGCTGTCGATCTCCTCGGAGGCGGTGAGGAAGTTCGTCTTGGCGCGGTCCGTCTTGTCCCGGAAGCCCTTGACGGTGATGGCGCTCGCGCTGGAGGGGTGGGAGAGCGGACCTGCGGACTGGTCGCGCTCCTCCTGGAGCGCGGCGGCCAGCTCGGTGGCCTGCTTGGTCATGTCGGTCAGCAGCTTCATGTTGTCGAGCTGCTGGATGTCGTCCAGGTTCTGGTTGATGCGCAGGCCGCCGAGCGTGGTGGCCGCCACCACGGGGAGGGCGAGCAGCGACACCAGACGGGTGGAGATGCGCCAGTTGCGCAGTGCCACGCGCGAGCCGGGGCCGGTGGGGGCCGAGTTCTTGGCCGACTTGGCCGGCTTGGCGGGCGCGCCGGGGCCCGACGGGGGAGTCGTACCGGCCGCGCCGCCGCGTTCCTTGCTGTCGCCGGACGAGGCCGGACCCGGGTTCTGGGCGTGCTGGGGCGAGGAGCTGACGGCCGTGGGGCCTGTCCCGCCGTGCGGCTCCGGCTCCGCCGAAGCGCTGCCATCCCTCTTGAAACGTCCCTGCACTAGCGTCGCAACCTCTGGACCAGGCGCCCTCCCGGATGAGCGGGAAGACGGTGTCGGCGTCATGGGGAGCGTCCTGAATACGTTCCCCGGGTGGTCGTGAGTGACCGGCGCTGGCTCCCCCTGTCTCGCCGCCACTCGGCGCTGCGTTGCGCCCCCTGCGCGCCGGCTCGATCCTGCGGCGGTCCGTGGCATTCCAGCACAGTGCAGGATCTCCAACAAGGCATGTGGGCCATGCTGTGACCTCTGTGACACGGCGTGAGTGGCGAGTTACCGGTGGTGGAAAGTGATCTCCCGCAATGCGGACATATGGCTACGACCCGGTGAGCGACCGCAGGTGTCCCAGTCGCCATGATCGGGAGCGGAATGGCTGCTTCAGGTGATGAATGTCCGTTTTGGTGCGGCGCGAGGCGTCCGGCAATTGTCCGAATTGTCGACGGTGTCGTGAGCAAACTCACATGGAGATCACGGTCTCTTCACGGCCTCGGCCGGGAATCGCATGTTTAGCCTGACGCTTTACAGCGATGGCAAAACCGACAACCGGTGCCCGAGCGGGGCTCCCGAGGCCCCGCGGCGCCCGTAGACGACAAGGTCTCCAACAGCCGTGAAGACGACGATGATGTTCCGCAACATAGCCAACCCCCGGCGCACCACGCTCGCGCACCTCCAGGACGCCGAAGCGCTGCAGATCCCGGAACTGCCGGAGCACTCCGTCACCCTCCCGACCCAGACCGCCAACCCCCGGCGCACCATCCTGATGGAGGCCCCGGTCGCCGCCTCCGTCGCCGAGTAGACCGCAGCCTCCGTCGCGGACTGGACCGCCGCCTCCCGCACGGAGCAGTACGCGCCCGGCCCGCCGCGTGCTCAATCCGCCGCGCGCCGCACGCGCCGACGCGCATCCGGAGACCCAGGGGCGCCCCCGACGGCGAATTCCAGGGGGCGTCCCTCCGCCGTGCCCGCCCCTCCGCCGCGCCCGCGGCGGACGCCCCCGTGCGGCCGTGACCCGCCGTCCCGGCGGCGCGATGCGCGAGAGACGGGGCCCGTGCCGCGTTAGCCTGGAGCGTCAGACTCCAGCCAGCTCAGTCAAGGGGCCAAGCAACCCGTGCGCATCGCCAGGTTCTCCATCGACGGGAACGTCGCCTTCGGCGCGGTCGAGGGCGACCAGCCGGACGAGCTCGTCCTCGACATCATCAAGGGCATCCCGTTCGCGGACTTCGAGCTCTCCGGCACCAAGGTCCCGCTGAGCAAGGTGCGGCTGCTGCCGCCGGTGCTCCCCAACAAGGTCGTCGCCTTCGGCCGCAACTACGCCGAGCACGCCCGCGAACTCGGCAACGAGGTGCCCGACGCGCCGTTCGCCTTCTTCAAGCCGTCCACCTCGGTGATCGGCCCCGGCGACCCCATCCAGTACCCCTCCTTCTCCGAGGAACTGCACCACGAGGCCGAGCTGGCCGTCGTCATCGGCCGCATGTGCCGCGAGGTCCCGCGCGACCGCGTCAAGGACGTGGTCTTCGGCTACACCTGCGCCAACGACGTCACCGCCCGCGACGTCCAGCGCCGCGAGAAGCAGTGGGCCCGGGCGAAGGGCTTCGACTCCTCCTGCCCGCTGGGCCCCTGGGTGGAGACCGGCCTCGACCTCGCCGCCGCGTCCGACCTGACCGTCCAGCTCACCGTCAACGGCGAGCAGCGGCAGCTGGGCCGCACCAGCGAGATGATCCACTCCATCGAGGATCTGATCGTCAACATCTCCGAGGCCATGACGCTGCTCCCCGGCGACGTGATCCTCACGGGCACCCCGGCGGGGGTCGGCCCCCTGAACGTCGGCGACGAAGTCGCCGTCACCATCGAAGGCATCGGCACTCTCACCAACAAGGTTGTCAAGCGTGGCTAGCGCACCAGCATCCACCGTCCGCGTCCGTTTCTGTCCCTCGCCCACCGGCAACCCGCACGTGGGGCTGGTCCGCACCGCCCTGTTCAACTGGGCGTTCGCCCGTCACCACCAGGGCGCCCTGGTCTTCCGCATCGAGGACACCGACGCGGCCCGCGACTCCGAGGAGTCGTACGAGCAGCTGCTGGACGCGATGCGCTGGCTGGGCTTCGACTGGGACGAGGGCCCCGAGGTCGGCGGCCCGCACGCGCCCTACCGCCAGTCGCAGCGCATGGACGTCTACCGCGACGTCGCGCGGAAGCTGCTGGACGCCGGCCACGCCTACCACTGCTACTGCTCCCAGGACGAGCTGGACGCCCGCCGCGAGGCCGCCCGCGCCGCCGGCAAGCCCTCCGGCTACGACGGCCACTGCCGCGAGCTGAGCGACGTACAGGCCGAGGAGTACCGGGCCGCGGGCCGCAGCCCCATCGTCCGCTTCCGGATGCCCGACGAGACGATCACCTTCACCGACCTCGTCCGCGGCGAGATCAGCTACCTGCCGGAGAACGTCCCGGACTACGGCATCGTCCGCGCCAACGGCGCCCCCCTCTACACGCTCGTCAACCCGGTCGACGACGCGCTGATGGAGATCACCCACATCCTGCGCGGCGAGGACCTGCTCTCCTCCACCCCGCGCCAGATCGCCCTGTACAAGGCGCTGATCGAGCTGGGCGTCGCCAAGGAGATCCCCGCCTTCGGCCACCTGCCGTACGTCATGGGCGAGGGCAACAAGAAGCTCTCCAAGCGCGACCCGCAGTCCTCGCTGAACCTCTACCGCGAGCGCGGCTTCCTGCCCGAGGGCCTGCTCAACTACCTCTCCCTGCTCGGCTGGTCGCTCTCGGCCGACCAGGACATCTTCTCGGTCGAGGAGATGGTCGCGGCCTTCGACATCGCCGACGTCAACCCCAACCCGGCCCGCTTCGACCTGAAGAAGTGCGAGGCGATCAACGCCGACCACATCCGCATGCTCGACGTGAAGGACTTCACCGAGCGCTGCGCGCCCTGGCTGCGGGCCCCCTTCGCGCCGTGGGCCGCCGAGGACTTCGACGAGGCCAAGTGGGCGGCGATCGCCCCGCACGCCCAGACCCGCCTGAAGGTCCTCTCCGAGATCACCGACAACGTCGACTTCCTCTTCCTGCCCGAGCCCGTCTTCGACGAGGCCAGCTGGACGAAGGCGATGAAGGAGGGCTCGGACGCCCTGCTGCGCACCGCCCGGGAGAAGCTGGCGGCGGCCGACTGGACCTCGGCCGAGTCGCTGAAGGAGGCCGTCCTGGCCGCCGGCGAGGCGCACGGCCTCAAGCTCGGCAAGGCCCAGGCCCCGGTCCGCGTCGCCGTCACCGGCCGCACGGTCGGCCTGCCCCTCTTCGAGTCCCTTGAGGTCCTGGGCGAGGAGAAGACGCTGTCCCGCATCGACGCGGCGCTGGCCAGGCTCGCGGCCTGACGCCCGCGCGTCCGGAAGGGGCGGTTCCCGGTCGCCGGGAGCCGCCCCTTCGCGCTGTCCGGGCGCCGCCTCCCGCCGGGGCCCGACACGGCGGTACCGTCGTAGACATGACCACCGAGCCCGTCCTGTCGGAGGTCCGAGCCGTCCTGTGGGACGTCGACGACACCCTCTTCGACTACACCACGGCCGACCGCACCGGGATGCGGGCGCACCTGCTGGCCGAACGGCTGCTGGAGCGGTACGGCGACGCGGAGCGGGCCCTCGCGCACTGGCGGCGGATCACCGACGAGCAGTGGGCGCGGTTCGCGGCGGGGGAGGCGACCTTCGAGCAGCAGCGGCGCGACCGGGTGCGGGTCTTCCTCGGCCGGCCGGAGCTGTCCGACGCCGAGGCGGAGGCGTGGTTCGGGCGTTACCTGCGCCACTACGAGGCGGCCTGGGCGCTCTTCCCGGACGTGCTGCCCGTGCTGGACGCCCTCGCCGCCAGCCACCGGCACGCCGTGCTGTCCAACTCCAACCTCCAGGTCCAGGAGCACAAGCTGCGCGTCCTCGGCGTGCGCGACCGCTTCGAGGCCGTGCTGTGCGCGGCGGAGCTGGGCGTGTCCAAGCCGGCCCCCGAAGCGTTCCACGCGGCCTGCGAGGCGCTGGAACTCGCCCCGCACCAGGTCGCGTACGTCGGCGACCACCCCGAGATCGACGGCCGGGGCGCCGCCGCCGCGGGGCTGCTGTCGGTCTGGATCGACCGTGGCGGGGTGTACACCCTGGGTGACGCCGAGGGCGGTCCGCGGCGGATCTCCTCCCTCGCCGAACTGCCCGCGACGCTCGGCACGGACAGTCGTTTTGGAGCCCCGTCCACCTTCAGGTAATGTTCTTCCTGCGCCGCGGGGAACGGGCCGAAAGGCCGGAAACCCGAAGCGCAGTACTAGAACGAGAACCCCGCAGGGGCTTGCGTTCCAGTGGCCTATGGTGTAATTGGCAGCACGACTGATTCTGGTTCAGTTAGTCTTGGTTCGAGTCCAGGTAGGCCAGCTCGCAGATGCTTCAATCTGCAACCGCGGATCACATCCGCGAGCCCCCGTTGTGTAGCGGCCTAGCACGCTGCCCTCTCAAGGCAGTAGCGCCGGTTCGAATCCGGTCGGGGGTACAGATCCTTCCCGCGAGGACAGACAGGGTAGCTCCCCCTGTCCTTGACGCAGGATCGCTAGGGCCCCCGTTGTGTAGCGGCCTAGCACGCCGCCCTCTCAAGGCGGTAGCGCCGGTTCGAATCCGGTCGGGGGTACGACTGGTCTAAACCATCATTGGTCTATGGTGTAATTGGCAGCACGACTGATTCTGGTTCAGTTAGTCTTGGTTCGAGTCCAGGTAGACCAGCTCGGACCTGCGGCGGTGCAGTACTGAACGCCCGCAGGCCCAGGCCCCCGTTGTGTAGCGGCCTAGCACGCCGCCCTCTCAAGGCGGTAGCGCCGGTTCGAATCCGGTCGGGGGTACGTCAAGATCCGATGGGCCCCGCTTCGGCGGGGCCCATCGGCGTTCCCGTGCCCGGCTCACCGGCTCACTCGAAGCCGTACCGCCGCGCCGACTCCTCCTCCTGGGCCGGCCGGTGCAGCGCCCGCAGTACCGGCTCGTTGAGGATCGCCCCCAGCACCGCGAACTCGACCCGCTCCGCCTGCGACGGGTACCGCTCCATGGCGTCCAGGTCCAGGACCGCCGCCCGGTGCATCAACTCGGCGTACGGCGCGAGCAGTTCGGCCCCCCAGTCGTAGCCGAGCCGGCGGAACGCGGCCACCGCGACCACCAGCGAACGGTAGGCGGGGGAGAGGGTCGTGAGCTGCTCGGAGTTGCGCCGGCCGAGCCGGTCGAGCAGCGCCGCGACCTCCTGCCGCGCGGCCCGGACGTGCTCGTCGTCCTGGTCCGGCTCCGGCACCTGCGGCAGCGCCCACAGCGCCGCGCCCAGCCGGATCGTCCGGCCCAGACCGTCGTCGTCCACGTGCCCGAGCACCTCGCGCACCGTGGCCACCGGCACCTCGCCCACCTGGATCATCGCCCGCACCAGCCGCAGCCGGCGCAGATGCTCCTCGTCGTACTCGGCGCTCGTGGCGTTCACCTGGCGTCCGCGCCCTGCGGCCTCCCGGAGCTGACGAGGCGGCCCCGAGTCCGGACGGGGGGGGGGACTCGGGGCCGCCTGGTGTTCGTCGTGCGGGTGTCGTCGCCCGGTGTCGCCGGGCGGGGCGTGGTGCGGTGCGGGGGGTCGTCGTGCGGTTCCGGCGGGGACGGGGCCGCGGCGTCGGGGCCGCCGTCCGGCGGGGGAGCGGGTCAGGAGCGGCGCAGCGCCTCGGAGAGGCGGCCGGCGGCGTCGATGACCGCCTGGGCGTGCATCCGGCCGGGGTGGCGGGTGAGGCGCTCGATGGGTCCGGAGACCGAGACGGCGGCCACCACGCGGTTGGAGGGGCCGCGCACGGGCGCGGAGACCGAGGCGACGCCCGGCTCGCGCTCGCCGATCGACTGCGCCCAGCCGCGTCGCCGCACCCCGGACAGGGCGGTCGCCGTGAAGCGGGCGCCCTGGAGGCCGCGGTGCAGACGCTCCGGCTCCTCCCAGGCCATCAGGACCTGCGCGGAGGAGCCCGCCTTCATGGTGAGGGTGGAGCCGACCGGGACGGTGTCCCGCAGGCCGGACAGGCGCTCGGCGGCGGCGACGCAGATGCGCATGTCGCCCTGGCGGCGGTAGAGCTGCGCGCTCTCGCCGGTGACGTCCCTGAGGTGGGTGAGCACCGGCCCGGCGGTGGCGAGGAGACGGTCCTCGCCGGCGGCCGCGGCCAGTTCCGCGAGCCGCGGGCCGAGAATGAACCGGCCCTGCATGTCGCGTGCCACCATGCGGTGGTGTTCCAGGGCCACGGCCAGCCGGTGGGCCGTGGGTCGTGCGAGTCCGGTGGCCGCGACCAGACCCG
Organism: Streptomyces seoulensis; assembly: GCA_013364255.1. Lineage (GTDB taxonomy): Bacteria > Actinomycetota > Actinomycetes > Streptomycetales > Streptomycetaceae > Streptomyces > Streptomyces similanensis. The sequence goes on from CP054936.1 coordinate 6,590,140, forward strand.
CGAGGGTGGCCGGACCGGACTCCAGGGCGCTCAGGACAAGGGCTGCCTTGTCCAGGACGCCGACGCCGCTACTGTTGTCCATGAAACGATACTCGCGTCTCACTCTGTGAAACGCAAGTTCAATTTTCCATGGAACACGCCACCCTGGTAGTCACAGCGGCTCGTGGACCGGCGGGCCCGGAGGCGGTTGCCCGTAGGGGGGCGCGGCGCCGCTTCCCCAAGATCTCTAGTTGGGCCGGACGCACTGGTGCGACCGGCCGGAGGGAAAGCGATGGGTAGGACACTCGCGGAGAAGGTCTGGGACGACCACGTCGTCCGGCGCGCCGAGGGCGAGCCCGACCTCCTCTTCATCGATCTGCACCTGCTGCACGAGGTGACCAGCCCCCAGGCCTTCGACGGCCTCCGCAAGAGCGGGCGCGGTGTGCGCCGGCTCGACCTGACCATCGCCACCGAGGACCACAACACCCCGACCCTCGACATCGACAAGCCCATCGCGGACCCGGTCTCCCGCGCCCAGCTGGAGACGCTGCGCAAGAACTGCGCGGACTTCGGCGTGCGGCTGCACCCGCTGGGCGACGTCGAGCAGGGCGTCGTGCACGTGGTCGGCCCCCAGCTGGGCCTGACCCAGCCCGGCACCACCGTCGTCTGCGGCGACTCGCACACCTCCACGCACGGCGCCTTCGGCGCGCTGGCGTTCGGCATCGGCACCTCCCAGGTGGAGCACGTGCTGGCCACCCAGACGCTGCCGATGGCCCGCCCGAAGACCATGGCGATCACGGTCGACGGCGAACTGCCCGAGGGCGTCACCGCCAAGGACCTGATCCTGGCGATCATCGCCCGGATCGGCACCGGCGGCGGCCAGGGCTACGTCCTGGAGTACCGCGGCTCCGCCATCGAGAAGCTCTCGATGGAGGCGCGGATGACCATCTGCAACATGTCGATCGAGGCCGGCGCCCGCGCGGGCATGATCGCCCCCGACGAGACCACCTTCGCCTACCTCCAGGGCCGCCCGCACGCCCCCGAGGGCGAGGACTGGGACGCCGCCGTCGCGTACTGGCGGACGCTGCGCACCGACGACGACGCCGAGTTCGACGCCGAGGTCGTCATCGACGCCGCCGCGCTGTCCCCGTTCGTCACCTGGGGCACCAACCCGGGCCAGGGCGCGCCGCTTTCGGCCGCCGTCCCCGACCCGGCCTCGTACGAAGACGCTTCGGAGCGCCTGGCCGCCGAAAAGGCCCTGGAGTACATGGGGTTGGACGCCGGTCAGCCGCTGCGCTCCATCCGGGTGGACACCGTCTTCGTAGGTTCGTGCACCAACGGCCGCATCGAGGACCTGCGCGCCGCCGCCGACGTCGTGCGAGGCCGCAAAGTCGCCGACGGCGTGCGGATGCTGGTCGTCCCCGGCTCCGCGCGGGTCGGCCTCCAGGCGGTCTCCGAGGGCCTGGACGTGGTCTTCAAGGAGTCCGGCGCCGAATGGCGGCACGCGGGCTGCTCCATGTGCCTGGGCATGAACCCCGACCAGCTGGCCCCCGGCGAGCGCTCCGCCTCCACCTCCAACCGCAACTTCGAGGGCAGGCAGGGCAAGGGCGGCCGTACCCACCTGGTGTCGCCGCAGGTCGCCGCCGCCACCGCGGTCCTCGGCCACCTGGCCTCCCCGGCCGACCTGTCCGACGCCGACGCCCCCACGCCCGCTGGAGTCTGAGAGATCATGGAAGCCTTCACCACCCACACCGGCCGGGCCGTCCCGCTGCGCCGCAGCAACGTCGACACCGACCAGATCATCCCCGCCCACTGGCTCAAGAAGGTCACCCGCGACGGGTTCGAGGACGGGCTGTTCGAGGCCTGGCGCAAGGACCCCGAGTTCGTGCTCAACCGCCCCGAGCGGCAGGGCGCCACGGTCCTGGTGGCCGGACCCGACTTCGGCACCGGCTCCTCCCGCGAGCACGCGGTCTGGGCGCTGCAGAACTACGGCTTCAAGACCGTGATCTCCGCCCGTTTCGCCGACATCTTCCGCGGCAACTCGCTGAAGAACGGCCTGCTCACGGTGGTCCTGGACCAGAAGATCGTGGAAGCGCTCCAGGAGCTCACCGAGAACGACCCGGACGCCGAGATCACCGTCGACCTGGTCGGGCGCGAGGTGCGCGCCGAGGGCATCACCGCCTCCTTCGAGCTGGACGAGAACTCCCGCTGGCGGCTGCTGAACGGTCTGGACGACATCTCCCTCACGCTCCAGAACGAGGAGGACATCGCCGCGTACGAGGCGAAGCGCCCGTCCTTCAAGCCGCGCACGCTCCAGGTGTGAGCCGCGGTGATCACACGTGTCCCCGGTGTGATCCACCGCCCCGGCCGGTGACGGACCGCTGAGCCGGAGCGGTGCTCCGGCTCCGTGACAAGTCGAGTTTCGGCCACCGCGAAACGCCGCTGTACCCCCGATCGCCACGATCGGGGGTACAGCCGTTTTCGGGGCCGACCCGGTCGGCCGGCCGCCGGGCGAGCGGACAACTGCCCAGGTTAGAGCGGTTGTTGCCCGGGTACACAAGGTCCCGGGTGCCGGTCGACGGCGTCGCCCGGACGGCTGTCCGAGGCGGCAGTTGCCCCCTGCGCAGGCGACAACTCGCCCCAGATGGCACAATCTGTGCATGGACAGCGACGGCCAACTCCAGCTCTACGCGGTGGTCGCGGCCCAGTTGAAGGAAGCGCACTCGCGGGTGCGCGCACTGCAAGTCCCGGAGGGCGTACGGATGGCGCTGACCCGGAAGCTGCTGGTCATTACGGCTGCGGCCAAGCACGATCTCGCCGGGGCGGCAAGGCGTCTGGAGCGGTTCACGGCGGAGCTCGACGAGGGACGAATCCCCGGCGAGTAAGCCTGAACAGCCCGAGACCGTCGAGTCTGTTGCGGCACAAGGGTGATTAGCCCGTTTCGTGTTTGATTTGCGGTATATATCTGCCTAACGTGCGAAAAAGCTTGAACATCTTCGTTCTGGCGAGGTCTCCGAAGGGGAAGACGTGAACAAGGCGCAGCTCGTGGAAGCGATTGCCGACAAGATGGGCGGCCGGCAGCAGGCCGCCGACGCCGTCGACGCGGTACTGGACGCCATCGTCCGAGCGGTCGTCGCGGGAGACCGGGTCTCGGTCACCGGCTTCGGCTCCTTCGAGAAGGTCGACCGCCCGGCCCGCTACGCCCGCAACCCGCAGACGGGTGAGCGGGTGCGGGTCAAGAAGACCTCCGTTCCCCGCTTCCGGGCCGGCCAGGGGTTCAAGGACCTGGTGAGCGGCTCGAAGAAGCTCCCGAAGAACGACATCGCGGTGAAGAAGGCGCCCAAGGGCAGCCTGTCCGGCCCGCCCCCCACCATCGCCAAGGCGGCCGGCAAGAAGGCCGCCGCGAAGAAGACGACCGCGGCGGCGGCGAAGAAGTCGGCCGCGAAGAAGACGACGGCGGCCGCGGCGAAGAAGACCACCGCCAAGAAGACGACGACGGCGGCGGCCAAGAAGGCCACGCCGGCCGCGAAGAAGACGACGGCGACGAGCGCCGCGAAGACCGCCGCCAAGAAGGCCCCGGCGAAGAAGGCGACGGCGAAGAAGGCCCCGGCCAAGAAGTCGACCGCCCGCAAGACCGCCGCGAAGAAGACCACCGCCCGCGGCAAGTAGGCGCACCGCGGTCCTCATGCGCCGGGCCGGACTCCCGAGGGAGCCCGGCCCGCGGTGCGTTCGGCCTGCTCAGCGGCGGTCAGAAGGTCTGCAGCGTCACCAGGGTGATCCGCGGCCCGGCGCCCGCGCCGCCGTCCGCCGCCGTCTCGACGCGCACCCGCTGCCCCGGCCGCAGCAGCCGCAGCCCGCCCGCGTCGAACGCGGCGGCGTCGAACGGCACCGGTGTGCCGTCGTCCAGCAGCACCTGCCCGCTGCGGCTTTCGGGGTCGTACGTGTATGCGGTCGCCTGCATGACCGCAGCCTACTGCCCCCGGCGGCGGCCCGCGCGGCTCCGCGACCGGGTCCCGGGCGCCCGGCCGTGCGCCGCCGCCGGTCCTCGGCGGGCGGCTCCCGGCGGGCGCGTGGTCTCACGGGTCCGGGATCAGCAGGTGGGACGCGGCCGCCGTCGTGCGGGGGCCGGCGCCCAGGGCCAGCGCGGCGCGCAGATCGGCGCCGGTGTCGACGTCCTGGCGTACCGAGTCCACCGCGTCCAGGTCCAGTTCCACCGCGCCCGAGGCGCGGTGGCGCAACCGGGAGGCGCCGCCGAACGCCGGCCGCAATTCCCGCTCCGGCGCCGCCGTCAGCAAAGTGGTGCCCACCCCCGCGGCGTCCGCGAGAAAAGCGCGCGGGAATGCGGCCGCCGCCGCCAGAACACGGGCCAATTCCCCCGGCCGCAGCGCCGGAAGATCGGCGTTGAGGGCCGCCACGGGACCCGCGGGCCCTACCGCCCGGACGGCGGCGGCGCCGTGCGCGAGCGCGGCGTTCAGACCGGCGCCCGGCGCGTCCGGCACGATCCGCGCGCCCAGCGCCGCCAGCTCCCGCCCGGCCAGCGCGTCGTCCGTGACGACCGCCACATCCGCGACCGCCACACAGGCCAGCGCCGCCGCCACGGTGTCCTGCGCGAAGGCGAGGGCGAGAGCGGGCCGCACCCCGTCCCCGGCGGTGTCCGCCAGCCTGCTCTTGGCCCGCGCAAGGGGCTTCAGGGGGATCACCAAGGTCCACTGCACGGGCGTTCGTCCCTCTCTTCGTCGCGGACATTCTCCCCGGCCCAGCCGAGGGCGCGCGGAGCGGGGCGTACGGTGTTCTCGACAGACCGGCGGCCTGGGGCGACACTTGTGCGGCTCCCGACCCCGGGGGCAGACCTAGAGGAAGGTGTCCGCGTGCCCCGCCGCAGAATCGGCTTCTGGTACCGCTTCGCAGCGGTGATCTGCAAACCACCGCTGGTGGTTCTGATCAAGCGGGACTGGCGCGGAATGGAGAACATTCCGGCCGACGGCGGATTCATCACCGTGGTGAATCACAATTCCCACATCGACCCCTTCGCCTATGCCCATTTCCAGTACAACACCGGGCGCGTCCCGCGATTCCTCGCGAAGAGCGGGCTTTTCCGGAAGGGCCTGGTGGGCGCCGCCATGCGCGGCACCGGACAGATCCCCGTCTACCGCGAGAGCACGGACGCGCTGAGCGCCTTCCGCGCCGCCATCGACGCCGTCCAGCGCGGCGAGTGCGTCGCCTTCTACCCCGAGGGCACCCTCACCCGCGACCCGGACGGCTGGCCGATGACCGGCAAGACGGGCGCCGCGCGGGTCGCCCTGCAGACCAAATGCCCGGTCGTCCCGGTCGCCCAGTGGGGCGCCAACGAACTCCTGCCGCCCTACGCCAAGAAGCCGAACCTGCTGCCCCGCAAGACGCACCAGGTGCTGGCCGGCCCGCCGGTGGACCTGTCGCGCTTCTACGACAAGGAGATGACGCCGGACGTCCTCAAGGAGGCGACCGAGGTCATCATGGCGGCCATCACCGCCCTGCTGGAGCAGGTCCGCGGCGAGAAGGCGCCCGCCGTGCCCTACGACCCGCGCCGCGAGCGCATCGAGCAGCGCCGCCGGACCCAGGCGCAGGCGCAGGCGCAGCAGCACGCCCAGGCGCGGGTCCAGGGCCGGACCGCCGCCGTCGCGCCCAAGGAGCCGGCCGCGCGCGAAGCCGTACGGGAAGAGGGGCAGGGCACGTGAGCGCACCGGTCAAGGCGGCCGTCTTCGGCACCGGATCGTGGGGCACCGCCTTCGCCGTGGTCCTCGCCGACGCCGGCTGCGACGTCACCCTGTGGGCCCGCCGCCCCGAACTGGCCGAGGCGGTCAACTCCACCCGGGCCAACCCGGACTACCTGCCCGGCCTCGAACTCCCGGGCGGCGTGCGGGCCACCGCGGACGCCGCCGAGGCCGCCCGCGACGCGGACTTCACCGTCCTCGCCATCCCCTCCCAGACCCTGCGCGACAACCTCGCCAAGTGGCTGCCGCTGCTCGCCCCGGACACCGTCCTCGTCTCCCTGATGAAGGGCGTCGAGCTGGGTTCGGCGATGCGCATGAGCGAAGTGATCGAGGACGTCGCCGAGGTGCCCGCCGACCGCGTCGCCGTGGTCACCGGACCCAACCTCGCCCGCGAGATCGCCGCGCGGATGCCGGCCGCCGCCGTGGTGGCCTGCGCCGACGAGGCGGTCGCCCGGCGGCTCCAGGCCGCCTGCCACACGCCGTACTTCCGGCCGTACACCAACACCGACGTCGTCGGCTGCGAACTCGGCGGCGCCGTCAAGAACGTGATCGGCCTCGCCGTCGGCATCGCGGACGGCATGGGGCTCGGCGACAACGCCAAGGGCTCGCTCATCACCCGCGGACTCGCCGAGACCACCCGCCTGGGCATGGCGCTCGGCGCCGACCCGCTCACCTTCTCCGGCCTGGCCGGCCTCGGCGACCTGGTGGCGACCTGCTCCTCGCCGCTGTCGCGCAACCACACCTTCGGCGCCAACCTCGGCAAGGGCATGACCCTTCAGGAGACCATCGCCGTCACCCGGCAGACCGCCGAGGGCGTCAAGTCCTGCGAGTCGGTGCTCGACCTGGCCCGCCGGCACGGCGTCGACATGCCGATCACGGAGACGGTCGTCGGCATCGTGCACGAGGGCAAGCCGCCGGTGGTCGCCCTCAGGGAGCTGATGTCGCGCAGCGCGAAGCCCGAACGACGCTGAGCGACCCCGCCCCGCCAACGCTGCCCAGGGGCACTGCCACCGGGTACTCTCATCGCGATATGAGCACCGAGAACATCCCCCAGAGCCCCGAGCAGCCGCCCCGCAAGCCGCGCGTGGCCGTCGTGTGCGGCGGCCGCAGCTCCGAACACGGGATCTCCGTGGTCACCGCCGGAGCGGTGCTGCGCGCCATCGACCGGTCCAAGTACGAGGTGCTGCCGATCGGCATCACCACGGACGGCCGTTGGGCCCTGACCGCGGACGAACCGGAGCGCATGGCGATCACCGACCGCCGCACGCCCAGCGTCGACGAGCTGGCCGAGTCCACCGAGGGCTCCGTGGTGCTCCCGGTCGACCCGCACCACCGCGAAGTCGTCTACAGCGAGCCCGGTTCGGTGCCCAAGGCGCTCGGCGAGGTCGACGTGGTCTTCCCGGTGCTGCACGGCCCCTACGGCGAGGACGGCACCCTCCAGGGCCTGCTGGAGCTGTCCGGCGTGCCCTACGTGGGTTCGGGCGTGCTCGCCTCGGCCGTCGGCCAGGACAAGGAGTACATGAAGCGGGTGTTCACCTCCTTCGGGCTGCGGGTCGGCCCGTACGTGGTGATCCGGCCGCGCGAGTGGGACCGCGACCGGGCCGCCGCCCGCGCCAAGGTCGTGGACTTCGCCGGCGAGCACGGCTGGCCGCTGTTCGTGAAGCCCGCCCGCGCGGGCTCCTCCATCGGCATCACCAAGGTGGACGGCCTCTCCGGCCTCGACGAGGCGATCGAGGAGGCCCGCAGGCACGACCCGAAGGTGCTGGTGGAGGCCGCGGTGCGCGGCCGCGAGATCGAGTGCGGGGTGCTGGAGTTCGAGGACGGCCCGCGCGCCTCCGTGCCGGCCGAGATCCCGCCGCCCCAGGAGCACGCGTACTACGACTTCGAGGCGAAGTACATCGACTCCACGCCCGGCGTCGTGCCCGCCCCGCTGACCGAGGAGCAGACCGCCGAGGTGCGCCGGCTCGCGGTGGAGGCGTTCGAGGCGGCCTCCTGCGAGGGCCTGGTCCGCGCGGACTTCTTCCTCGCCGAGGACGGCGGCTTCGTCATCAACGAGATCAACACCATGCCCGGCTTCACGCCCATCTCGATGTACCCGAAGATGTGGCAGGCCACCGGCGTCTCCTACGAGGAGCTGGTGGAGCGCCTCATCCAGGCGGCGCTGGACCGCCCGACCGGCCTGCGCTGACCCGGCGCGCCCGGCCTTGCGTCAGTCGGCGATCCCTTCGGGGATCGCCTTCTTGACGGCCGGGGCCAGACCCACCAGCACGGTGGAGCTGTCCTGCCCCTCGGGCACCTCGACCTCGACGTACGCCCTGCGGTTGGCGGTGGTGAAGCGGTACCCGCCGTCGCCCTGCCGTTCCATCAGCCAGTCGACGCCGTTCACCCCGCCGGCCACCGCGTCCGGGTCGCTGCCCTCGGCGACCTTCGGGTCGATCATCTTCGGCGGCCGGGGGACACCGCAGCGCAGTATGATCACCGGGCTTCCCCAGCCCGCGGTCAGCGCCGAGGCGGGCCGGGGGTCCTTGCGGCTCAGTCCGGCCAGCTTCGGCGGCAGCGCCCCGTCCAGGTCCCGGCACAGCTTCACGGCCGACGTGTCCGGACGGGGAACCGCCACGGCGGCGCCGTCGTCGCTCGAAGAACAAGCCGTGGCGGCGATCAGCACGGCGAGGACGGGCAGGCCGAAAGGCCGGTGACGGGAGAAGCTCACCGGCCCCAGGGTAGACGGGGGCTACAGATGCACGACCGGGCAGGTCAGGGTACGGGTGATCCCGTCCACCTGCTGGACCTTCGCCACCACCATGCGGCCCAGGTCGTCGACGGTGTCGGCCTGCGCGCGCACGATGACGTCGTACGGTCCGGTCACGTCCTCGGCCTGGATCACTCCGGGGAGTCTGCTGATCGTCTCGGCGACGGTCGACGCTTTGCCGACCTCCGTCTGGATCAGGATGTACGCCTGTACCACGGAACCTCCAGGGCGGCCACGAGGATCATGTGGGGAAAAGGAACGCCACGGTATCGCGTCGCCGTACGCCGCGGGGAGACCCTCGCGGAACGTGGCCGGCGCGCCGGGGTGCAGGTAGGACTGAAGTTGACGGCCGTCGGGGCCGCGGCGCCGACCGGGTGGCCGCACGCCGGGGAACGTACAGGGACAGAAGGGGCGTAAGGGCTATGAAGGGCACTGTGGGTGAGCTAGGTGAGTTCGGGCTCATCAGGGAGCTGACCTCCCGTCTCACCACCACCCCGGCGGTCCGGGTCGGCCCCGGTGACGACGCCGCGGTGGTGGCCGCTCCCGACCGCCGGGTGGTGGCGAGCACGGACATACTCCTGGAGGGCCGGCACTTCCGGCGCGACTGGTCGACGGCGTACGACGTGGGCCGCAAGGCCGCCGCGCAGAACCTCGCGGACATCGCCGCCATGGGCGCGGTGCCGACCGCGCTGCTGCTCGGCCTGGTCGTCCCCGCCGAACTCCCGGTCACCTGGCCCACCGAGCTGATGGACGGCCTGCGCGACGAGTGCCAGGTGGCCGGCGCCTCGGTGGTCGGCGGCGACGTGGTGCGCGGCGACAGCATCATGGTCTCCATCACCGCTCTCGGCGACCTGCGCAACCACGAGCCGGTGACCCGCGCCGGCGCCCGGCCCGGCGACCTGGTCGCCGTCACCGGCTGGCTGGGCTGGTCCGCCGCCGGGTACGCCGTCCTCTCCCGCGGCTTCCGCTCCCCGCGCGCCTTCGTGGAGGCGCACCGCCGCCCCGAACCGCCGTACCACGCCGGCCCCGCGGCGGCCGGACTCGGCGCGACCGCCATGTGCGACGTCAGCGACGGGCTCATCGCCGACCTCGGGCACATCGCCGAGGCCAGCAAGGTCCGCATCGACGTGCGCTCCGGTGCCATCGACGTCCCCTCGCAGATGAACGACATCGGGCAGGCCGTCGGCGTCGACCCGCTCCAATGGGTGCTGACCGGGGGAGAGGACCACGCGATCGTGGCGACCTTCCCCCCGGACGTGAAGCTGCCGGCCCGCTGGAAGGTGATCGGCGAGGTGCTCAACCTCTCGGCGCTGCCCCAGGTCACGGTCGACGGCGCGCCGTGGACCAAGAAGGGCGGCTGGGACCACTTCGGGGACATCGAGTCATGAGCACCGCGTCCGCCCCCGCTCCCGCCTCCCGGCCCGCGCCGCCCCGGGTCCTCACCGTCGCCGGCTCCGACTCCGGCGGCGGCGCCGGGATCCAGGCCGACCTGAAGACCATGCTCGCCCTCGGCGTGCACGGCATGAGCGTGCTCACCGCGGTGACCGCGCAGAACTCGCTCGGCGTGCAGGGCGCCTGGGAGCTGCCCGTCGAGGCGGTGCGGGCCCAGTACCGCAGCGTCGTGGACGACATCGGCGTCCAAGCGGTCAAGACCGGCATGCTGTCCTCGGCGGAACTGGTCGCGACGGTCGCCGAGTTGATCGCCGCCACGGACGCGCCCGCGGTCGTGGACCCGGTCGGCGTCTCCAAGCACGGCGACCCGCTGCTGGCCGCCTCCGCACTGGACACCGTGCGCGCGAAGCTGCTGCCCGCGGCGACCGTCGCCACCCCGAACCTGGACGAGGTCGCCCAGCTCACCGGCGTGCGCGTCACCCGCGAGGAGCAGCTGCCCGAGGCCGCGGCGGCCGTCCTCGCCTTCGGGCCCCGGTGGGTGCTGATCAAGGGCGGCCACCTCGCCGGGGACGCCGTCGACCTGCTCACCGACGGGAGGGAGGAGCACTGGCTGCGTGCCCCGCGGCACGACAACCGGCACACCCACGGCACCGGCTGCACCCTCGCCTCCGCGATCGCCGCGCACCTCGCCCAGGGACGCTCGGTGCCGGCGGCGGTGACGGCGGCCAAGGAGTACGTCACCGGAGCCGTCGCCGCCGGCTTCGCGCTCGGCGGCGGCATCGGACCGGTGGACCACGCCTGGACCTTCCGCACCCGCACCCCTCACCCGGAGCAGGAGCCGGGGGCGGCGGCGGGGTAGCCGGCGGCGGCCTGGTGATCCGGGACGACCGGGTGCCCGGAGGCGGCCGGGTAGTCGGGCAGTTCGATCGCGGTGGCCGCCTTCTCCGTGAGCCGCCTGAAGAAGCCGGCCAGCGGCCGGGAGCCGAGCAGCCGGTACATCCGGTCCCGGCTGCGGATGCGCCGCTCGGTCGGCGGGGCGAAGAACGGGCCGGCGTTCCCGGAGATCTTCTGGCACCCCTTGGCGAAGTCCCGCACCCGGCTCTCGTACCGCGCGAACGCCGTACGGTGATCGCCGCCCGCCAGGGCGAGTTCACCGGCCAGCACGTACGCTCCGACGACCGCCACTCCGGTGCCCATGCCGCCCATGGTCGCGCCGTGGCCCGCGTCGCCGAGCAGCGCCACCCGGCCCCGCGTCAGCCGGTCGAGGTGGATCTGCGCGATCGCGTCGAAGTACAGCTCGTCGGTCCGCTCCAGCGCGGCCATCACCCGCTCCGTCTCCCAGCCCATGCCCGCGAACCGCTCGGCCAGGATCCGCTTCTGCGCGGCCACGTCCCGCCGGTCGTACGCCAACTCCCGTGAGCGGAACACCAGCAGGGCGCCCGCGCGCTCCGGGTCGCCGTCGTAGTTGCTGACGGCGACGCAGCGGCCGGGCTCGCTGTACAGCAGGCCCCGGCGGTCCAGGCCCAGGTGGTTGGGGACGGGGAAGCCGGCCACGTAGTGGTCGAAGAAACGCAGGTGACGGGACTCGTCGCCGAAGATCAGGCGGCGGGTGTTCGAGTGCAGCCCGTCCGCGCCGACGACCAGGTCGAAGCGGCGCGGCGCGCCCCGCTCGAAGGCGACGTCGACTCCGCCGGGCGTCTCGGTCAGCGCGGTCACCGAGTCGCCGAAGACGTACTCGACCTCGTCCCTGGTGCGTTCGTACATGATCCGCGCCAGCTCGTCGCGGAAGATCTCCACGTCGCCGCTCATCATCGCGGCCGGCAGGTCCACGCGCGGGACGCCGTCGGCGTCGACCACGCTCTGCGGGCCCATGTGGGTCTGGCGGGCGTGGATCTCGTCCCAGATGCCCATCTCGGTCAGGACCCGGCGGTGGACGTGGCCGCGGAAGTCGACCGCGAAGCCGCCGCCGCGCAGGGCGGGCGCCTTCTCCACGACGGTGACGCGGGCGCCGTGGCGGGCGAGGTTCAGAGCGAGGGCCGGTCCGGCGACACTCGCGCCGGAGACCAGGACGCTGAGGTGGGCGAGGGCTGGGGTGTGCTGCGGATTCGTCATGCGCCCCACCCTCGGCGGCGACGCTGACCGCCCGCCTACCGTCCGCTGACCGCCGCTTGCGGTGCGCTGACGCTCTCGGTGCGCCGGCCGCCGTCTGCGGTGCGCCGGCTGCCGGCCTCGGTGCGCTGGGTGCGGTTCGCCGGCCGCCGTCTGCGGTTCGTTGCGCGCCGCTCAGGGTGCGCCGGCCGCAGCCCGTGGGTTGCTGACCGTCGCCCAGGGTGCGTACGCCCTCGGTGCGTCGGCCGGCGCCTAGAGGTCGCCGAGTGCCGCGCCCCGTAGCCGTACGCCCCGCTCGAACGCGTCCGCGTACGCCTGCGGGGACAGCCGTGCCCGGGTCTCCCGCTCGGTGCGTACGACATCGGGGTCCTCGCGTGCCGGTGCGCCCCGGAGGCCGGCGCCGGCGCCCAGCAGGACGGCGGCCCGCTCGGGTGTCCCGGCGACCGACGCCAGCGCCTCGGCCGCCTCGGCCGGTTCGAGCACGCTCGCGGCGTCCCCGGCGGCGACGGCGGCCTGCCGGAACCACTCCCGCGCCTCCCGCACCCGCTCCTCGGCGGCGGCCGTGCGGCCCAGCCCGATCAGGACGCGCACGACCTCGCCGACGCTGAACCAGTTCGCCGCGCACATCCGCAGCGCCTCCTCGTACAGCGCCCGCGCGCGGGCCGTGTCCCCCGCCAGCCGGGCCGCGTCCCCGAGGCCGCGCCGCGCCCCCGCCGCCTTGTCCCCGGCCCCGGCGCGCCGGGCCAGCGCCGCCGCCTGCTCGAAGTCGGCCTCGGCCGCGGCCGTGCCGCCCCGGCGCAGCAGGACGACGGCGCGGCTGCGCAGCAGGTCGGCGGTCTCCTCCGGCGCGTCCAGTTCCCGTACGTGGACCAGCCCCTCCGCCAGCAGCGCGAGCGCGCCGTCGTCGTCCCCGCGCGCGTGGGCGTACATCGCCAGCGGCTCCAGGCAGTTGGCCATGCCCCAGCGGTCGCCGGTCGCGCGGAACCCGGCCAGCGCGCGCGTCAGCGCCTCCTCGGCCTGACCGGGCCGCCCGGCGAACCGAGCCTGGAGGCCGAGCCCCATGTCCAGCAGCGCCCCCGCCCACGGGTCCGCCCCGGCCAGCCGCAGCGCCCTCGCGTTGGCCTCGGGCCGGGGACCGGCCACCACCGACCACAGCACCAGCACGTACGGCAGCCGCAGCGGCCCGTCGAGCGAGTCCAGCACCGCGTCCACGCGCGCGTGCAGGGCCTCCTCGGCGGCGGGGTCCGCGCCGTCCCCGGACAGCGCGCCGAGCGCGCACAGGACGTACTCCTCCTCCAGACCCGGCGGCGGTACGTCGCCCACCGCCGCCACCAGCGCGCGGGCCGCCGGCACCTGCTCGCTGTGCAGCCCGCGCAGCCGCCAGAACCACGACAGCAGCGCCGTCAGCCGCAGGGCGCCGGCGTGGTCGGTGCGGGCGAGACGGCGCAGCGCCGCGTCCAGGTCGGCGCGGTCGGCGGCCAGCCGGGCCAGCCAGGGCAGCTGCCCGCCGCCGCGCAGCCCCGGCTGCGCCCGCTCGGCCAGGCGCAGGAAGTACGCGGCGTGCGCGTCGCGCAGCGCGTCGGTGCCGTCGGTGCCGTCAGTGCTGTCGGCGCCGTCAGTGTTCAGGTCCCGTGCGGCGTGCTCGGCGGCGAAGGCGCGGATCGTCTCCAGCATCCGGTAGCGGCCCCCGGTCACCTCCAGGAACGACTTCTCCACCAGCGAGGCGAGCAGTTCCTCCGGGTCCGGCGTCCCGCACACCTCCCGCACCGCCCGCACGGTGGCGCTCCCGGCGAAGACGGTGAGCCGTTCGGCCAGCTCCCGTTCGCCGGCGTCCAGCAGGTCCCAGCTCCACTCCACGACCGCCCGCAGGGTGCGGTGGCGCGGCGCCTTGGTGCGGTCGCCGCGCGACAGCAGCCGGAACCGGTCGTCCAGGCCGGCGGCCAGCTCCTCCGGCTCCAGCGTGCGCAGCCGCGCCGCCGCCAGCTCGATCGCCAGCGGCAGCCCGTCCAGGGCCCGGCACACGTCGGGCACGCACGCGTGCCCCGCGAAGTCCGGCCGCACCGCCCGCGCCCGCTCCAGGAACAGCCGCTGCGCCGCGGCCGGCGGCAGCGGCTCCACCGGCACCAGCACCTCGCCGGTGATGCCCAGTGCCTCGCGGCTGGTGGCGAGGACCCGCACCCCGGGGCAGTGGCCGAGCAGCAGCCCGGCGATGCGGGCCGCGTCCTCCACCAGGTGCTCGCAGTTGTCCAGCACCAGCAGCGCGTCCCGCTCCTCCAGGGCGTCGCGCAGCCGGTCGAGCCCGTCCGCGGCGGTGCTGCGCAGGCCCTCGCGCACCCCGAGGGCGGCGAGGATCGCGTACGGGAGGCGGGCGCCGTCGGACAGCGGGGCCAGCTCGACCAGGCAGGCGTCCGGGTGGCTGCGGGCGGCCTCGACCGCGAGCCGGGTCTTGCCCGCGCCGCCGGGTCCGGTGAGGGTGACCAGACGGGCGTCGGGGGCGGTGAGGAGGGCGGCGATGCGGGCGAGTTCGCCGTCCCGGCCGACGAAGCCGGTCAGCTGCGCGGGCAGCCGGGGGCGGTGCGGTGCGGGCCGGGTCTGCCGGAGCAGGTCCAGGTGCAGGGCCGACAGCTCGGGGGAGGGGTCGGCGCCCAGCTCGTCGGCGAGGGTGCGCCGGGCCTCCTCGTGGACGGTGAGCGCCTCGGCGGGCCGTCCGGCCGCGTGCAGGGCCCGCATCAGCTGCCCGTACAGCCGCTCGGTCAGCGGGTGCGCGGTGAGCAGCGCCCGCAGCTCCGGCACCAGCTCGGCGCCGCCGCCGAGCGCGAGATCGGCCTCGACGCGGTCCTGGACGGCGGTCAGCCGCAGCTCGGCGAGGCGGGCGGTCTCGGCGTGCGCGTTCGGCAGGTCCGGCAGGGCCGGGCCGCGCCACAGAGCGAGCGCGGCGCGCAGCCGGTCGGCCGCCCGCTCCGGATCACCGGCCGCGAGGGCGGTGCGGCCCTCCGCCGCCAGCCGCTCGAACCGGTGGACGTCGACCGCGCCGGACGGCACGGCGAGACGGTAGCCGGCCGGGACGGCCTCGATCGGCGCGTGCGGGCCCAGCCGTCGGCGCAGCCGGGATATCTGCGACTGGAGCGCGTTCGCGGCCCCCGCGGGCGGCTCGGCGCCGTACAGACCCTCGGTCAGGCGGCCGGTGGTGACGGTGCGGCCGGCGGCGAGCAGCAGGAGGGTGAGCAGGGCGCGGGGACGCGGGCCGCCGGGGTCGACGGACCCGCCGTCGTCGGTACGGATGTCCAGCGGGCCCAGGATGCCGAAGCGCATTCCCCGGATTCTGGCAGGCGGGGCGCACGGGCCGCCGGTGGTTTCCGGCGGCCGGGGCGGCCCGGCCCGCCGACGGCCTCCGGCAGGGGGCCGCCCGACCTGTCGGGGGTACGGCAAAAAGCCGGTCCACCTCGGTGGACCGGCTTAGTGCAGCGAACCAGCAGTGGCCGCGCGCTTAGCTGTTGCTGTGCGTCAGCGCGAGACCTTGCCGGCCTTGATGCACGAGGTGCAAGCGTTCACGCGCTTCGGCGTCCCGCCGACCACGGTACGCACACGCTGGATGTTCGGGTTCCAGCGACGGGACGTACGGCGGTGCGAAAACGAGATGTTGTTGCCGAAGCCCGGCCCCTTGCCGCAGACGTCGCAGTTGGCAGCCACGGGTCACTCCAAAGACTTCAGATGCACTTACGGTTGATCCCGGCATGCCGGGATCGGGGGCTCGAATGAGCACTCTGATCTGAGTGGCGTTGCCAGGGGGAGAGCCCGATCGAGATCGGGCAACCGGAGCAGCATACAACGGCTGCTTCCGTGCAACGAAACTACCATGGCGGCCGAGGACCCCGCCCCGGCCCTCTTCCGGCCGGGACCGCCCCTGGGTCTACGCTGCCGTCCAGTCCAGCAGCTCAGGGAGGCGCAGGTGGCGCAGGTGGCGCAGACGTTCGACGCGCCGGCGGTGCGCACCTGGTGCTCCCTGGCCCTGCGGGCGCTGGGCCGGGCCCGCGAGGAGATCGACGCGATCAACGTCTATCCCGTCGCCGACGGGGACACCGGCACCAACCTGTATCTGACCGCGGAGTCCGCCGCCGCCGCCGTGGAGGCCGTGTTCGCCGCCCACGAGACGGGCGCGGGCGGCTCCGGCGGCCCGTCCCTGGCCGAGGCGGCGCGGGCCATGGCGCACGGGGCGCTCATCGGCGCGCGCGGCAACTCCGGGACGATCCTCGCCCAGCTGCTGCGCGGCATGGCCGAAGTGCTCGCCGCCGAGGGTGACAGTCCTCACACCGACGGCCGCGGGCTGCGGTCCGCCCTGCGGCGCGCCGCCGACTCCGCCCGGCTGGCGGTCGCGCACCCGGTCGAGGGCACGGTCCTCACCGTCGCCTCCGCCGCCGCCGACGCGGCCGACGGGGCCGAGGGCGACTGCGGCACGGTGGCGCGGGCCGCCTACCGGGGCGCGCGGACGGCCCTGGCCGCGACCCCCGGCCAGCTGGCGGTCCTGGGGCGCGCGGGAGTGGTCGACGCGGGCGGCCGGGGTCTGGTGGCGGTGCTCGCGGCGCTGGTCGAGACGCTGACGGGGGAGCCGGCCGGGACGGAGACGTTCACGGGAGAGACGTTCACCGGAGAAACGTTCAAGGACGGGACGTACAAGGACGGGACGTGCGCGGGCGGGGCGGCTCCGGACGGGGCGGCCGGTGCGGCGCGGGACGGCGGCGGCGCGGTCCGGTCGCCGGGGGTGCCGCACGCACGCGTGGGCCGCGGTGCGGACGACGAGGCCGGTGCCGGTACCGGCACCGGTGTGGAGCCTGGTGCTGGTGCTGGTGCTGGTGCTGGTGCTGGTGCCGG
Organism: Streptomyces seoulensis; assembly: GCA_013364255.1. Lineage (GTDB taxonomy): Bacteria > Actinomycetota > Actinomycetes > Streptomycetales > Streptomycetaceae > Streptomyces > Streptomyces similanensis. The sequence goes on from CP054936.1 coordinate 6,606,988, forward strand.
AATCAGTGCCGGTGCGGGCGCCGGTACCGGGACGGACGGCGGGGCCGGAGCGGGGGCCGGGACGCCGGCTGCCACGGTCCTGGGCGGGGCGGACACGGCGGTGTGCGGGGCCGAGCCGGACGGGCCGGGCGGCTGCGCGTCGCCGGCCGCTCCGGTCAGCGGGCCCGCATTCGAGGTGCTCTACCTCCTGGAGGCCGACGACGCCGCCGTGGCCCGGCTGCGGCAGCGCCTCGACGGGCTCGGGGACTCCCTGGTCGTGGTCGGCGGCGACGGCCTGTGGAACGTGCACGTCCACGTCGACGACGCCGGCGCGGCGGTGGAGGCGGGCGTCGAGGCCGGCCGGCCGCACCGCATCCGCATCACCCACTTCGGCACGGGCGACGCGCACGCCGCCGGACCCGGCCGACCGCCCCGCACGCGGGCCCAGCGCGCGGTGGTGGCCGTGGTGCCCGGAGAGGGCCTGGCGGGCCTGTGCGCGGAGGCCGGCGCCACCACGGTGCTGGCCCGCCCCGGGGAGCCCCCGGCCAGCGGCGAGCTGGTCGAGGCCGTACGGCGGGCCCACGCGCGCGAGGTGGTCCTGCTGCCCAACGACGCCGAACTGCGCGACACCGCCGCCGCGGCGGCCGAACAGGCCCGCGGCGAGGGCGTCCGGGTCGCGCTCATCCCGACCCGCTCGGCGGTCCAGGGTCTCGCCGCCCTCGCCGTGCACGAGCCCGGCCGCCGGTTCGACGAGGACGTGGTCGCCATGACCTCGGCGGCCGGTGCCACCCGGCACGCGGAGGTCACCGTCGCCGAGCACGAGTCCTGGACCTCGGCCGGCGTCTGCCAGGCCGGCGACGTGCTCGGGCTCATCGACGGCGACGTGGCCGTGATCGGCTCCGACGTCACGGCCACCGCCGAGACCGTGCTGGACCGCATGCTCGCGGCCGGCGGCGAACTGGTCACCCTGGTCCTGGGCGACGACGTCCCCGACACCGTCGCCGCCCGCCTGGAGAGCCGCGTCCGCGACTCCTACCTGGCCGTGGACACGGTGATCTACCGCGGCGGCCGGCAGGGCGCGCCGCTCCTCATCGGGGTGGAGTAGCGCCCGGGCCGCGACCGCCCGCCCCGGCTCACCCCTCCTGCGGCTCCTGCGGCTCCGGCGGCTGCTCCTGCCGCTCGTCCCACCGCCGAAGCAGCCGCGCGGCCTCCGTCCGGCGGGCGACGGCCAGGTCGTCGCCCGGGATGTCCGCGGCCCCGTAGGCATCCAGCACGGCACGCGCGTGTGCCCTCGCCTCGGCGGGGCGGCCCAGGTCGGCGGCGAGCCGGGCGGCGGTGAGCTCCGCGCCGGCGCGGTCGTGCCGGGCGGCCGGGCCGAGCCGGGCGAAGACGGCGACGGCCCGCTCGGTCTGGGTCAGGGCCTCCGCCAGCAGGGCTTCGTTCTCGTCGGCCGCGTCGCCCCCGTCGGCGCACCGGATCAGCAGCTCGCCGAACTGCTGGTGGCTGCCGCCGAGTTCGTCGATGAGCAGCACCCGCTCCTCCTCGTCGACCACGCCCTCCAGCGCCACCCGGCACACCTCGACCGCACCCGCCATCAACTCCCGCGCCGCCCCCACACCCGAGCCGGATCCCGCACCGGTACCGGTACCGGTACCGGTACCCGCATCCGTACCCGGGTCAGACCCGATACCCGTACCCGCTCCCGCCCCCGAGCCGCACCCGATACCCGTACCCGCACCCGAGTCGCCCCCCGCCTCCGCCTCGGCGACCTCCTCCCCGCGCACCGCCAGCCAAGCACGCGCGCGCAGGGCGCGGACCGTGCCGGACACGCTGCCCACCGACCGCCACAGCTCGCCTGCGCGCGCGTACGCGGCGTCCGCCTCCGCGACCAGGCCCGCGTGGCTCAGTGACTCCGCGGCCAGGTGGGCGAGCGTCGCGTGGTCCTGCTGCTCGGGCCAGTGCCGGGCGATCTCGGCGGCCCTGAGCCGCTGTTCGGCCGCCGCGCGGTGCTCGCCCAGTTCGCCCAGCGCGTCCCCGAGCCACCACTGCGTCTGCACCACCGCCCCGTCGCCGTGCGTCTCGGCGTCCAGGTCCGCGAGCGCCGACTCCAGCACCTCCGCGGCCTCCGCCCACCGCTCCAGCCGCAGCAGCAGTCCGCCCAGCTGCTGCCGCGCCCACGCGCCGAGCGCCGGGCCCTCGCCGGCCGCGTCGGCCCAGTGCGCCGCCTCCAGCGCGTGGTCCGCCGCTTCGGAGACCCGGTCGAGACCGCCCAGCACCTCGGCCAGCTGGAGGTGCAGCCGGGCCCGCCCGGGCGCCTCCAGCACCGTGCCGCCGTGCTCCAGCGCCCCGCGCAGCGCCCGCTCGGCTCCGTCCGCGTCCCCCAGGTGGTGGGCGAGGGCGGCGAGCCGGGACTCGTACTCCACCGCGAACCACGGCAGCCCGGCGGCCACGTACTCGGCCGCCGCCCGCTCGAACGCCCCGGCGGCGCCCGGCAGATCACCGGCGCGCGCGGCGACCTCGGCGAGCATCGCCCGCGCCTCCGCGGAGCGCGCGGCCAGCCGTATGTCCTGGCCGGTGCGGCCCCCGACCAGCGCCAGCACCTCCCGCGCGGCCGCCCCGGCGGCGGCCAGGACCGGCGCGGCGACCGGCCCGTGCGCCTCGTGCACCGGCCGCATCAGCACCCGCGCCCGCGCCATCAGCACGGACGCGGTCTGCCGCAGTCCGGTGCCCTCCTCGGCGTACAGCGCGAGGACCGCCTCGTACAGCGCGGCGACCTCGGCGAGCGCGCTCTCCTGGTCGCCCGCCAGCGCCCGTACGTACGCCCCTCGCGCGCGGGCCGCCAGCGCCTCGCCCGGATCGCCCGCCGCCGCGTACAGCCCGGCGGCCCGCTCGAACAGCGGTGCGCCCTCGGCGCCTCGGTCGATCGCCTCGTGCTCGGCGATCTCGGCCCGGTCCCGGTCGCTCAGAGCGGTGCCAGCGGTGCCAGCGGTGCCAGCGGCGTCCGCGGCGCCCTCGGTGTCCGCGGCGCCCTCGGCGGCCCGCGCCACCGCCGCCCACGCCTCCACCGCGTGCGGCCGCAGCGTGCTGGACAGCCGGCGCGCCCGCGCCACCAGCTCGGGCAGGGCCACCGGCTCCGGCCCGGCCGCGGCGGCCGGCCGCCGCACGGCGGGCCGGACGGCCACCGGCCGCCCCGTGCGCACGCCCAGCGGCAGCCGCTCGACCAGCGGCCGCCGCGCCATCCGCGCCCGGGTCCGCTCCCCGACGTGCGAGGTGCCGTTGCGCGCGTCGAACCGGGCCGCCAGCGCCTCGGCCTCCCCGCGCGCGTGAGCGGCCAGCTCGGCGGCCGTCCAGGGCCGGCCCGCCGGACCCGGCACCGCCCGCCCGCCGTGCCCCAGCTCCACCAGGCGCCCCGTCAGCAGCGCCACCACCGCCAGGAAGTCCAGCCGGCTGCGCGGATGCCCGGAGTCGGTGAAGTACGCCGGCCGCTCGGCCAGCAGCTCCAGGGCGCGCGCCTCGTTGCCGGTCAGCGCGCAGAACTCCACGTGCTCCGCGTACGCGGCGCGCATGCTCTCCATCGGCCGCACCAGCCGCAGCCCGCGCAGATGGTGGGCGCGCGCCTCCTCGGTCCGGCCCAGCCGCAGCAGCGGCAGCAGGGACGAGGCGAGCACCGTGTGCGGCTCGTGGGCGCAGGAGAGCCCGCCCTCCAGCACCGGCCGCCACAGCCGCACCGCCTCCTCGTCCCGGCCGCGCTCGGCCTGCCACCAGCCCTGGGCGCGCAGCTCGCACGCGGGGCAGTCGGCCATCCGGTCCCGGTCGGCCGCCAGCCACGCCCCGTACGCCCGCTCCGCCCGCGCCACGTCCCCCACGTGCGCGGCCACACTCAACTCCGCGCCGCGCACCGCCCGTTCGCTGTACCCGGCGAGCCGGTAGCGGTGCTCCATCTCGCCGAGCCACTTCTCGATCGCGGCCAGCGGCACGTGCGGCCGGTCCACCATGCCGGCCGACATCCACTTGAAGACCCAGTGCAGCGAGTGGGCCTCGTACGCGTCGAAGTCCTCGGGGTGCTCGTCCCACAGCCGCAGCAGCCGCGCGAAGGGCGCGAACATCCTGTCCTTCTCGGAGCTGTAGTGGAGAACCCTCAGCTGGTGCCCGAGCGCCTCGATCACCGCCGGCGGCTCGCCCAGCCGCTCCGCCTCGGCGAGCAGCTCCGCCGCGCGCGCGTTGCGGGCCGGCCCCTCGGGCCGCTCGCCGTTCTCCGCCATGGCCCGCCGCAGCGAGCCGAGGTCCGTGACCGAGCTCATCGGCGGCCGTCCTCCCCGTGGGCGGACCGCTCCGGCGGGCCGGTGAAAGCGTGGTCGAGCGGCGCGGAGCCGGCCGGCCGCAGCGGCTGCCGCGCCCGCTGCGCCGACGGGTCCACCGGACCGCGCGGGTCGACCCGGAACGTGGCGGCGGACGGGGGGCCTTCGGCTGATGACTGGGGGGTCTGGGAGTCCATCGTCGCAGCGCCGCTGGTGGAGGGGCTTGCCGACGGCGCGGGGTAGGGCGGCGCCGACGGGGCGGCGGGCCGCGGGGGAAGGTCCGTGAGCGCGTCATCCTAGGGCCCGCACCACCCACCTGACCAGGGGTTTCGCAGGACGTATACGGCGTTGTCAGTAGCGTGGTGTGCAATGGATCCCGTGCCCGCACTGCAAGAACCACTGCGTCGACCGCTGAAGTCGGTGCTCGGCCCCGCCACCGCGAAGGTGATGGCCGAGCACCTCGGCCTGCACACCGTCGGCGACCTCCTGCACCACTACCCGCGCAAGTACGAGGAGCGGGGCCGGCTCACCCACCTGGCCGACCTCCCCATGGACGAGCACGTCACGGTGGTCGCCCAGGTCGCCGACGCCCGCCTGCACTCCTTCGCCTCCTCGCGGGCGCCGCGCGGCAAGGGGCAGCGCCTGGAGGTGACGATCACCGACGGCAGCGGCCGGCTCCAGCTGGTCTTCTTCGGCAACGGCGTGCACAAGCCGCACAAGGAGCTGCTGCCGGGCACCCGCGCGATGTTCGCGGGCAAGGTGTCCCTCTTCAACCACAAGCTCCAACTGGCCCACCCCGCCTACGAACTGCTCCAGGGCGAGAGCGGGGAGACCAGGGATGCCGGCGAGAGCGTCGAGTCCTTCGCCGGCGCCCTGATCCCGCTCTACCCGGCCACCGCCAAGATGGAGTCCTGGAAGATCGCCAAGGCGGTCCAGACCGTCCTGCCGGACGCCCGCGACGCCGTGGACCCGCTGCCCGAGGCGCTGCGCGCGGGCCGCGCCCTGCTGCCCCTGCCCGAGGCCCTGCTCAAGATCCACCGCCCGCACACCAAGGCGGACATCGCCGACGCCCAGGCCCGGCTGAAGTGGGACGAGGCATTCGTCCTCCAGGTCGCCCTGGCCCGCCGCCGCCACGCCGACGCCCAACTCCCCGCCGTCCCGCGCCTGCCCCGCCCCGACGGCCTGCTGACCGCCTTCGACGACCGCCTGCCCTTCACCCTCACCGACGGCCAGCGGAAGGTCTCCCGGGAGATCTTCACCGACCTCGCCACCGACCACCCCATGCACCGCCTGCTCCAGGGCGAGGTCGGCTCGGGCAAGACCATGGTGGCCCTGCGCGCCATGCTCGCCGTGGTCGACGCCGGCGGGCAGGCCGCGATGCTCGCGCCCACCGAGGTGCTGGCCCAGCAGCACCACCGGTCGGTGACCGAGATGATGGGCGAGCTGGCCCAAGGGGGGATGCTCGGCGGTTCCGAGCACGCCACCAAGGTGGTGCTGCTCACCGGCTCCATGGGCGCCGCCGCCCGCCGCCAGGCCCTGCTCGACCTCGTCACCGGCGAGGCCGGCATCGTGATCGGCACGCACGCGCTGATCGAGGACAAGGTCCAGTTCCACGACCTCGGGCTGGTCGTCGTCGACGAACAGCACCGCTTCGGCGTCGAGCAGCGCGACGCCCTGCGCGGCAAGGGCACCCAGCCCCCGCACCTGCTGGTGATGACCGCCACGCCCATCCCGCGCACGGTCGCCATGACCGTCTTCGGCGACCTGGAGACCTCGGTCCTCGACCAGCTGCCCGCCGGCCGCTCGCCCATCGCCAGCCATGTCGTCCCGGCCGCCGACAAGCCGCACTTCCTCGCCCGCGCCTGGGAGCGGGTGCGCGAGGAGGTCGCCAACGGCCACCAGGCGTACGTGGTGTGCCCGCGCATCGGCGACGAGGAGGACGGCCCGAAGAAGGCCGCCAAGAAGGCCCCGGACGCCGACGCGACGGCCGAGCGGCGGCCCCCGCTGGCCGTCCTGGACGTCGCGGACCAGCTCGCCAAGGGGCCGTTGCAGGGGCTGCGGGTGGAGGTGCTGCACGGCAGGATGGCCCCCGACGACAAGGACGCGGTCATGCGCCGCTTCGCCGCCGGCGACACCGACGTCCTGGTCGCCACCACCGTCATCGAGGTCGGCGTCAACGTCCCCAACGCCACCGTGATGGTGATCACCGACGCCGACCGCTTCGGCGTCTCCCAGCTCCACCAGCTGCGCGGCCGCGTCGGCCGCGGCTCCGCGCCCGGCCTGTGCCTGCTGGTCACCGAGATGCCCGAGGCGAGCGCGGCCCGCCAGCGGCTGAACGCGGTGGCCGCCACCCTCGACGGCTTCGAGCTGTCCCGCATCGACCTCGAACAGCGCCGCGAGGGCGACGTCCTCGGCCAGGCCCAGTCCGGCGCCCGCTCCAGCCTGCGCGTCCTCGCCGTCATCGAGGACGAGGAGATCATCGCCGAGGCCAGGCAGGAGGCGGCGGCGGTCGTCGCCGCCGACCCGGAGCTGACCGCCCTGCCCGGCCTGCGCACGGCGCTGGACGCCCTGCTGGACGAGGAGAAGGAGCAGTACCTGGAAAAGGGATGAGCGCCCGCTGAGCACCTGCCCCTCACTCACCGAACGCCCGCCGAACGCCCGCCGAACTCCCGTGGAACACCCACCGAGCACCCGCCGGCCCCCGCCGCCCCGGCGACGCGGTCAACCGCCCGACCGGCCACACTGGACGCCATGCCGCCCACGACCAAGGACCCCAGATGACCCGCGTGATCGCCGGCAAGGCCGGCGGACGTCGCCTAGCCGTCCCGCCGGGGACCGGCACCCGCCCCACCTCCGACCGCGCGCGCGAGGGCCTGTTCTCCACCTGGCAGTCCCTGCTGGGCGGCCCCCTCGACGGCGAACGGGTCCTGGACCTGTACGCCGGCTCCGGAGCCGTCGGCCTGGAGGCGCTCTCCCGCGGCGCCGGCCACACCCTGCTCGTGGAGGCCGACGCCCGGGCGGCCCGGACCGTCCGGGAGAACGTGAAGAACCTCGGCCTGCCCGGCGCCGAGGTGAGGGCGGGCAGAGCGGAACAGACCGTCCAGTCGCCGCCGCCCGCCGAGCCGTACGACATCGTCTTCCTGGACCCGCCCTACGCCGTCACGGACGACGATCTTCGCGAGATCCTGCTCACACTCCGCTCGCGGGGGTGGCTGGCGGACGCGGCCCTCGTCACCGTGGAGCGCAGCACCAGAGGCGGTGAATTCGGTTGGCCGGAGGGTTTCGACGCGCTCCGGGCCCGTCGTTACGGCGAGGGAACGTTTTGGTACGGTCGCGCCGCCTCTACGTGCGAAGACGCACGATGACCGGACCGGAGAGCGAGGGATCTCAAGTGCGCCGTGCCGTCTGTCCCGGGTCGTTCGACCCCATCACCAACGGGCACCTGGACATCATTGCCCGCGCCTCCCGCCTGTACGACGAGGTCTACGTGGCGGTGATGATCAACCAGTCCAAGAAGGGCCTGTTCGAGATCGACGAGCGGATCGAGCTGATCCGCGACGTCACCGCCGAGTACGGCAACGTCCGCGTCGAGTCCTTCCACGGCCTCCTCGTCGACTTCTGCAAGCAGCGCGAGATCCCCGCCATCGTCAAGGGCCTGCGCGCGGTGAGCGACTTCGACTACGAGCTGCAGATGGCCCAGATGAACAACGGCCTCACCGGCGTCGAGACGCTGTTCGTGCCCACCAACCCCACCTACAGCTTCCTGTCCTCCTCCCTGGTCAAGGAGGTCGCGGCCTGGGGCGGCGACGTCTCCCACCTGGTGCCGCCGCAGGTCTTCGAGGCGCTGTCCGGCCGGCTGGGGAAGAACTGAGCCGCTGACGTGCCGTCACCCGCTGTCCGCCGGGTGCGCCGTGGTCGTACAGTCGTCCCGTCAAGATGCGCACACCGGTAGGGAGTGGCGAGCACACCGTGGACGTGCAGAAGAAGCTCGACGAGATCGTGACCACGGTCTCCGGCGCCCGTTCCATGCCCATGTCGGCGTCCTGCGTGGTCAACCGCGCCCAGCTGCTCGAACTGCTCGAAGAGGTCCGCCAGGCGCTGCCCGGCTCGCTCGCGCAGGCCCAGGAGCTGATCGGCGACCGCGAGCAGATGGTCGAGGACGCCCGCCGCGAGGCCGACCGGATCATCGAGTCCGCGCACGCCGAGCGCGGCTCGCTGGTCTCCGGCACCGAGGTCGCCCGCCGCTCCCAGGCCGAGGCCGACCGGATCCTGACCGAGGCCCGCCAGGAGGCCGAGGAGGTCCGCGCCGAGGCCGACGACTACGTCGACTCCAAGCTCGCCAACTTCGAGGTCGTCCTCACCAAGACCCTCGGCTCGGTCGGCCGCGGCCGCGAGAAGCTGCTCGGCACCGGACCGGGCCTGGACGAGGACGGCTACGAGGACGAGGACGCCCCCGAGCGCAGCCACGACCCGGAGACCCTGCGCCGCGACGCCGACGCCTACGTCGACGCCAAGCTCGGCGCCTTCGAGGCGGTCCTCGCCAAGACCCTGGACGCGGTCGGCCGCGGCCGGCAGAAGCTGCACGGCCGGATCGCCACCGACGACCTCGGCGCGCTGGCCGACGACACCAGCACCGTCCAGCACTCCAGCGACGCCGACTACCTCGCCGGTCTCGCCGGCCTCGCCGACACCCCCGCGCCCCGGACCGCCGCCCCGGCCCCCGAGCGCCCCGCCGCCCCGCCGCAGCCGCGGTACGAGCCCCAGCCGGCCTACGGCTACCAGCAGCCCCAGCAGGGCGACCCGTACGGCTACCAGGGCCAGGGCTACGACACCCAGCAGGACCAGTACGGCTACCAGCAGGCCGACCCCTACGCCGCCGCCCCCGGCTACGGGACGGCGGCCGGCGAGCCGTACCCGGGCTACGACACCGGACAGCAGCCCGTCTACGACCCGAACCAGGCCCAGCACGCCCAGCACGCCCAGCAGGGCCAACAGGGTCACGACGCGCAGCAGCCCCACCAGACGCAGCAGCAGCCGCAGCAGTCCCACCAGGCGCAGCAGGGCTACGCGCTCGACGAGACCAGCCTCTTCGACACCGGCATGATCAGCGCCGAACAGCTGCGGGCCTACGAACAGGGCCGCGGGCTCTAGTCCGGACACGGCCTCCGGCCGGGCCGCGGGCGGGCGTCAGCGCGGGCGTCCGCGCGGCCCGAAGAGGCCGGATTGGGACGAGAGCGAAAGGTCCAGTATCCTGGCCCTTCGGTCGCGTGCACGTCCGCGATCCGCGCTGCCCGGGAGACACCGACCGGGCCGCGTCCCTCCTAGCTCGGAAACCGAAAGCAGGAATGGCTCAGAACGCCCGCCTCGACCACCACGACCCTCTCGTGTTCGACACACATGAGCTGGGACGGCGTCCTGGCGCGCTGCAACGCCTGACCCGCACGGTCGAGGCCCCCCGGGACCTCGGTATCCAGTCGGTGATCGGAGTGCCGCAGGGCGCCCCGGTCGAGCTGGAGCTCCGGCTCGAGTCGGTCATGGAAGGGGTGCTCGTCACAGGCACCGCCCGTGCACAGGCCGAGGGGGAGTGCGTAAGGTGTCTGGAGCCGGTCGGGCTGGAGCTCGAAGCGGACTTCCAGGAACTGTTCTCGTACCCTGACGCCGACGACCGGGGCCGCGTGATCGCGGAACCGGGCGACGACGCCGAGGACGACGAGGACAGGTTCTACCTCGAGGACGGACTCTTCGACCTCGAACCTCTGCTGCGCGATGCGGTGGTGCTCGCACTGCCGATGCAGCCGGTGTGCCAGGACGACTGCCCGGGCCTGTGCTCCGAATGCGGAGCGCGGCTCGCGGACGACCCGGACCACCACCACGACGCCGTCGACATCCGTTGGGCGGCTTTGCAGGGACTCGCCGGTTCACTCGAAGACGGCGAGAAGGACGAGATGAGCGGCGGCGCGCCTCAGTCAGCACGCGCCGACGAGAAGCAGGAGAAGTAGCCGTGGCTGTTCCGAAGCGGAAGATGTCGCGCAGCAACACGCGCCACCGCCGGTCGCAGTGGAAGGCTGCGGTCCCCACCCTGGTGGCGTGCGAGCGCTGCCACGAGCCCAAGCTGCAGCACATCGCGTGCCCGTCTTGCGGCACCTACAACAAGCGCCAGGTCCTCGAGGTCTGAGCGGCTGGTGAGAGGCACCGTGTCCACGGCGAAGAAGAACGCTCCCCGCGTCGGCGGGGGTAGCCCCTCGGACAACACCGCCTCGTCCCACACGCTTCTGGAAGGGCGGCTCGGCTACCGGCTCGAGTCCGCCCTTCTGGTGCGCGCGCTGACCCACCGTTCCTACGCGTACGAGAACGGCGGCCTGCCGACGAACGAGCGGCTGGAGTTCCTCGGTGACTCCGTCCTCGGTCTCGTCGTCACGGACACGCTGTACCGCACCCACCCCGACCTGCCCGAAGGCCAGCTGGCCAAGTTGCGGGCCGCGGTGGTCAACTCGCGTGCGCTGGCGGAAGTGGGCCGCGGCCTCGACCTGGGCGCCTTCATCCGGCTCGGCCGCGGTGAAGAGGGCACGGGCGGCAGGGACAAGGCATCCATCCTCGCCGACACCCTTGAAGCGGTGATCGGCGCGGTCTATCTCGATCAGGGCCTCGACGCGGCCTCCGAACTGGTGCACCGCCTGTTCGATCCGCTGATCGAGAAGTCCTCGAACCTCGGAGCCGGCCTGGACTGGAAGACCTCCCTCCAGGAGCTGACCGCGACCGAAGGGCTCGGCGTCCCCGAGTACCTGGTCACGGAGACCGGCCCCGACCACGAGAAGACCTTCACTGCTGCCGCCCGCGTCGGAGGCGTCTCGTACGGCACCGGCACCGGCCGCAGCAAGAAGGAGGCGGAGCAACAGGCCGCCGAGTCCGCCTGGCGCGCCATCAAGGCCGCTGCGGACGAGCGCGCCGAGGCGGCCGAGTCCGCCGCGGCCGCCACCGGCACCGACGAGGCTCCCGCCTCCGCCTGACAGCGGCAGTACCGAGCTGACAGCAGCGCCGAGCGCCCGCCCCACCGTTCCGGCCGGGGCGGGCGCTCGGCGCGTGTGCCGTTACCGTTGTCCGTTCCTGTGTCGAGTGAGTGCGGGGGAGCCATGCCCGAGTTGCCCGAGGTCGAGGTCGTACGGCGCGGTCTGGAGCGCTGGGTCGCCCAGCGGACCGTCGCCGAGGTCGCGGTGCTGCACCCGCGCGCCGTGCGCCGGCACCTGGCGGGACCGGACGACTTCGCGCGGCGCCTGGCCGGCCACCGCGTCGGCACGCCCAGCCGCCGCGGCAAGTACCTGTGGCTGCCGCTGGCCGACAGCGGCCAGGCGATCCTGGCCCACCTCGGCATGAGCGGCCAGCTCCTGGTCCAGCCGCGGGAGGCGGCCACCGAGAAGCACCTGCGCGTCCGCGTCCGCTTCGCCGACGAGGACGGCACCGAACTCCGCTTCGTCGACCAGCGCACCTTCGGCGGCCTCTCGCTGCACGACACCGGCCCCGAGGGGCTGCCCGACGTCATCGCGCACATCGCCCGCGACCCCCTCGACCCGCTCTTCGACGACGAGGGCTTCCACCAGGCGCTGCGCCGCAAGCGCACCACCGTCAAACGCGCCTTGCTCGACCAGTCGCTGATCAGCGGCGTCGGCAACATCTACGCCGACGAGGCGCTGTGGCGGGCGCGCCTGCACTACGAGCGCCCCACCGCCACCCTCACCCGCCCCCGCACCGCCGAGCTCCTCGGCCACATCAGGGACGTGATGACCGACGCCCTCGCCGTCGGCGGCACCAGCTTCGACAGCCTGTACGTCAACGTCAACGGCGAGTCCGGCTACTTCGACCGCTCCCTGGACGCCTACGGCCGCGAGGGCCTGCCCTGCCGCCGCTGCGCCACCCCGATACGCCGCCGCCCGTGGATGAACCGCTCAAGCCACTACTGCCCCACGTGCCAGCCCGCGCCCCGACTCCGCCCGGCGGCGAACGACCGGATCTGAAGGCCGACGGCCGGATCTGAAGGCCGACGGCCGGGTCGGGAGGCCGACGGCCAGGTCGGGGGGGCGGGAACCGGACGTCAGTCCCGGCGGGCGTCGTAGCGCTCGCGGGCGGCCAGCACGTCGTCCATCCGGCCCTCCACGCAGTGGATGAGGGCCAGCAGCCGTTCGGTCACCTCGTGTCCCAGCGCGGTCAGCTCGTAGTCGACGCGCGGCGGGTTGGTCGGCTGGGCCTCGCGGTGCACCAGGCCGTCCCGCTCCAGCGCCTGGAGCGTCTGGGACAGCATCTTCTCGCTCACCCCGTCGACGCGTCGGCGCAGCTCGTTGAAGCGCAGCGAGCCCTCGCGCAGCGCCCCCATGGTGAGCGCGCCCCAGCGACCCGTGACGTGCTCCAGCGTGCCGCGCGAGGGACACGCCTTGGCGAACACGTCGTACGGGAGGTCCTGTGCCTCGATGCCTTCCTGGGTGCCGCTCATACCCGGAGCGTACGCGAGCACAGCGCCCACCGACAGAGAGCGCTCACCGAAACACAGCGCCCACCCGACGCCGGCGCGTCAGTACCCGAAGTCCTGCGTCCACCACGGTCCGCCCGGGCCGAAGTGGACGCCGACGCCGAGCGTGGTGAAGTCGCAGTCCAGGATGTTGGCGCGGTGGCCGGGGCTGTCCATCCAGGCGTCCATGACGGCCGCCGCGTCCGCCTGGCCGCGGGCTATGTTCTCGCCGCCCAGGCCGGTGATGCCGAGCCGGGCCGCACGGTCCCACGGGGTCGCTCCGCCGGGGTCGGTGTGGTCGAAGAAGTCCTGGTCGGCCATGGCCCGGCTGAAGTCCTCCGCCAGCGAGGTCAGCGCGCCGTTCGCGGCGACCGGGCCGCACCCCGCCCGCGCCCGCTCCTGGTTGACCAGGCTCAGCACCTGCGCCTCGGCGGCGCTCTGGGCGGTGTCGGTGACGGGGGGCTGGGTCCGCTGGCGCGGGATCTTCGGGGCGGGCCGGGCCGCGGCGCTCCCGCTCGGGCTCGCGCCGCCGGCCGGCGCGGTCGTCGGCCCGGCCGTCGGCGGCTGCGCCGGGGTGGCCGGGGCGGTGGCGGCCGAACGGCCTGCCGACGCGGCCGGGGTGGACGGGTCCGCCGTCGCCGAGGGCCGGGCGGCGGCGTGCGTCGGCGAGGCCGGCCGTCCCGCGCCGCGCCCGGCGGCGGACGCTCCCGGCCGGTCGCCCGGGAGCACCCCGCCGGACGTGCCGCCCTGTTCGCTCGCGCCGGCCGCGGGCGTGCCCGCGGCCCGCACCTGGTCGGCGCCGACGCCGCCGCCCCCGCCCAGCCGGTAGTTCTGGAGTCCGGGCACCGCGCCGGTGGCCACCGCGACCGTGCCGAGGGCGACCGCCGCAGAGACCCCGAGCAGGCCGGTGCGCACCGGCGTCGCGGGCCTGCGCCGCCGGCGGCGGCCCCGGCCGAGCGACCCCGGCGCGGGGCTGAAGCCCTCGGGCGGGAAGCGGACCGTGTCCGTGGCGCGGGCCTGCGCGTCGTCCGCGGCGAAGAGGTACTCCTCGGCCCGCGCGTAGACGTCGGCGTAGCGCTCCGGGTTCAGATAGGGCGCGATGCCCCTGCGGTCGTCGTCCGGGTGGGCGTCCTGTGGGTCGCGCGGGCCGCGGCCCTGCCCGTACGAGCCGTGCGTGTCCGCCGCCCCCGTGGCACGGTCCGTGGTGGCGCGGCCGGCGTCCGCACGTCGGTGGCGTCCCATGTCCTGGCCTTCCTCGTCCCCCGGGCCGACGCGCGCCCTGCGCCGTCGCGATCAACCCGACCCACTCGATCGAGTGAGTTTCAGATGAGATCCATTGGGTGGGGACGGTACCGCACGGCGCCGGGGGCGGGCGTGCCCGGAGCGACATCGCCCGGTTAGGTTGCAGTCATGAGCGAGGATGTTCGACTGGTCGCCTGGGTGCGTGGACACGTCCAGGGTGTGGGTTTCCGCTGGTTCACCCGGGCGCGGGCGCTGGAGATCGGCGGCCTCAGCGGCTTCGCCCTCAACCTCGGCGACGGGCGCGTGCAGGTCGTCGCGGAGGGGGCCCGCGAGGGCTGTCAGGGGCTCCTCGACTGGCTCCAGGGCGACGACACGCCCGGCAGGGTGGACGGCGTCACGGAGATCTGGGACACACCGCGCGGCGGCTACGACGGCTTCGCCATCCGCTGAGGCGTTCACCGCGCACCGCCGGGCGCCGGCCGGTGCGGCCGTCCCGGGCGCGGGCCCGCGGGGAAAAGAGCAGGTGGCCGCCGGAAGACGCTTGCCGTGCCGGGCCGCGCGCGGCAGGATGACCGCCACGCCCCGAGGGGCCCGCAGAAGCCGCCGCGCCGCCCTTTCCGGTCGCGCGGCCCGGGGCGCCCACCGACACGGGGTGTGATCGTGTTGACCGTCAAACTTTTTGGTGAGACGCTGAAAGCCCGCGCACCTTAGCTGTTTGGCATGGATGAACGGCAGCACAACTGAACACTGCCAAGCACCGCGGGTGCGAATCCCTCACGACCCACACCGCATCGGTCGGTCACTCAGTGTGGAGGACCATCCATCATGGCAAAGGCGCTTCTCGGTTACGTCGGCGGCTCCGACCCTCGACTCCTCGCCGAGATGCGACGGCTCCAGCAGCGCGTCCAGGACCTGGAATCCGAACTCGTACGGATCCAGGCGGAGAACGACGAGCTGACGGCTGCCGCTTCTCACGACAGGTTCATGGAGCGAGTCGACGCACACCAGGCGGAGCCTGCGCTCACCTGATCACTGCACAGCACCACGACACAGTGGTTGGGCCGCCCGTGTCAACCGCTCCGTCGTCAGAGTTGCAAGGGACGCTTCGGCGTCCCTTCTTTCTTGACCCCCCGCTGGACCCCCGCTCGCATGCCCCCCGGCCGGCCGCGGTGCTTCCCCGCGCATCCTTTCACCGTCTTAACGTCTGGTGTGCCCTGCCCGCTCCTGGGTGAAACCGCGCGGTAGCCAGGGTTCGTGGAGCGGGCTCGCGGCGGCGGGTAGAGTCCGTCGGCGTGCACCTCAAGGCCCTGACCCTCCGCGGCTTCAAGTCGTTCGCCTCGGCGACCACGCTCCGCTTCGAACCGGGGATCACGTGCGTCGTCGGTCCGAACGGCTCGGGCAAGTCCAACGTCGTGGACGCGCTCAGCTGGGTCATGGGCGAGCAGGGCGCCAAGTCGCTGCGCGGCGGCAAGATGGAGGACGTCATCTTCGCCGGCACCACCGGCCGCCCGCCGCTGGGCCGCGCCGAGGTGTCCCTGACCATCGACAACTCCGACGGGGCCCTGCCCATCGAGTACGCCGAGGTCACCATCACGCGGATCATGTTCCGCAACGGCGGCAGCGAGTACCAGATCAACGGCGACACCTGCCGGCTGCTGGACATCCAGGAACTGCTGTCCGACTCCGGCATCGGCCGCGAGATGCACGTCATCGTCGGGCAGGGCCAGCTCGACTCCGTCCTGCACGCCGACCCGGCCGGCCGCCGCGCCTTCATCGAGGAGGCCGCCGGCGTCCTCAAGCACCGCAAGCGCAAGGAGAAGGCGCTCCGCAAGCTCGACTCCATGCAGGCCAACCTCGCCCGCGTCCAGGACCTCACCGACGAACTGCGCCGCCAGCTCAAACCGCTCGGCCGCCAGGCCGCCGTCGCCCGGCGGGCCGCCGTCATCCAGGCCGACCTGCGCGACGCCCGGCTGCGCCTGCTCGCCGACGACCTCGTACGCCTGAGCGAGGCGCTCGCGGCGGAGATCGCCGACGAGGCCGCCCTGAAGGAACGCAAGGAGGCCGCCGAACAGGAGCTGGCCGGGGCACTGGGACGCGAGGCCCGGCTGGAGGACGAGGTACGCCGCCTCACCCCGCGCCTGACCCGCGCCCAGGAGACCTGGTACGAACTGTCCCAGCTCGCCGAACGCGTCCGCGGCACCGTCTCCCTGGCCGACGCCCGGGTCAGGAGCGCCACCTCAGCGCCCGAGGAGGAGCGGCGCGGCCGCGACCCCGAGGACCTGGAGCGCGAGGCCGCCCGCGTCCGCGAGCAGGAAGCCGAGCTGGAGGCCGCCCTGGAGGCCGCCCAGCGGGCGCTGGAGGACACCGTCGCCCACCGCTCCGACCTGGAACGCGAACTCGCCGCCGAGGAGCGCCGCCTCAAGGACGCCGCCCGCGCCATCGCGGATCGCCGCGAGGGACTGGCCCGGCTGGCCGGCCAGGTCAACGCGGCCCGCTCCCGCGCCGCCTCCGCCCAGGCCGAGATC
This sequence comes from Streptomyces seoulensis, assembly GCA_013364255.1. Taxonomy (GTDB): domain Bacteria; phylum Actinomycetota; class Actinomycetes; order Streptomycetales; family Streptomycetaceae; genus Streptomyces; species Streptomyces similanensis. Next base: position 6,623,529 of record CP054936.1, read on the forward strand.
GACCGCCTGGCCGCCGCCCGCGACGAGGCCCAGGACCGCGCCGTGCACGCCCAGGAGGAGTACGAGGCGCTGCGGGCCGAGGTCGACGGCCTCGACGCGGACGAGGACGAACTCGCCGGACGGCACGAGGCGGCGAGGACGGCGCTGGCCGAGGCGGAGGCCGCCTCGGCCGCCGCCCGCGAGGCGCTCACCGCCGCCGAACGCGAACGCGCGGCGACCCGCGCCCGGCACGACGCCCTCGCCCTGGGCCTGCGCCGCAAGGACGGCACCGGCGCCCTGCTCGACGCCGCAGACCGCCTCACCGGCCTGCTCGGCCCGGCCGCCGGACTCCTGACCCTCGCCCCCGGCCACGAGAGTGCCCTCGCCGCCGCCTTCGGCACCGCCGCCGACGCCCTGGCCGTCGCCCACCCGGCCGCCGCGGCCGACGCCCTGCGCCTGCTGCGCAAACAGGACGCGGGCCGCGCCGCCCTCCTCCTGGCCGACGCGCTCGAGGACCCCGCGGACCCGGCCGCGACCGACGGAGCCGGCGGCCCCGCCGCCTCCGTCGGGCACCCCTTCGCCGCCGACCTCGTGCACGGCCCCGCCGAGCTGATGCCCGCCGTGCGCCGCCTGCTGCGCGGCATCGTCGTCGTCGGCGCCCTGGAGGACGCCGAGGACCTGGTCCGCGCCCACCCCCGCCTCACCGCCGTCACCGCCGAGGGCGACCTGCTCGGGGCGCACTTCGCGCACGGCGGCTCGGCCGGCGCGCCCAGCCTGCTGGAGGTACGGGCCGCCGTGGACGAGGCCGCCGCCGAACTGGCCGGACTCGACGTGCGGTGCGAGGAGCTGACCGAGGCCCAGCGGCTGGCCGGCCGGCGGCGTACGGAGTGCGCCGCGCTGGCCGAGGAACTGGGGGAGCGGCGGCGCGCCGCCGACCGGGAGAAGTCGGCGGTCGCCCAGCAGCTCGGCCGGCTCGCCGGCCAGGCACGCGGCGCCGCGGGCGAGGCCGAACGCTCCACGGCCGCCGCCGCCCGCGCCCAGGAGGCACTGGACCGGGCGCTCCAGGACGTGATGGAACTCGCCGAACGGCTCGCCGTCGCCGAGGAGACGCCCGTCGAGGAGGAACCCGACACCTCCGTACGGGACCGGCTCGCCGCGGACGGCGCCAACGCCCGCCAGACCGAGATGGAGGCCCGCCTCCAGGCCCGCACCCACGAGGAACGGGTCAAGTCGCTGGCCGGCCGTGCCGACTCCCTCGACCGCGCCGCCCGTGCCGAACGCGAGGCACGCGCGCGGGCCGAGCAGCGGCGCGCCCGGCTGCGCCACGAGGCGGCCGTCGCCGGGGCCGTCGCCTCCGGCGCCCGGCAGCTGCTGGCGCACGTCGAGGTCTCCCTCGCCCGCGCCGAGCGGGAGCGCGCCGCCGCCGAGGCGGCCAAGGCCCGCGGCGAGCAGGAGCTGACCGCTGCCCGCGCCGAGGGCCGCGGCCTGAAGGGCGAACTCGACAAGCTCACCGACTCCGTGCACCGGGGCGAGGTGCTCGGCGCCGAGAAGCGGATGCGGATCGAGCAGCTGGAGGCCAGGGCCCTGGAGGAGCTGGGCGTGGAGCCGGCCGTCCTGATGGCGGAGTACGGGCCGGACCAGCTCGTGCCGCCCTCGCTGCCGGCCGAGGGCGAGGAGCTGCCTGAGACTGCGTCCGACAGCGGCTCCGCCGCGGGCGGCCACCCCCGCAACCGCCCCCGCCCCTTCGTGCGGGCCGAACAGGAGAAGCGGCTCAAGGCCGCCGAGCGCGCCTACCAGCAGCTCGGCAAGGTCAACCCGCTGGCCCTGGAGGAGTTCGCCGCGCTGGAGGAGCGCCACAAGTTCCTCAGCGAGCAGTTGGACGACCTCAAGAAGACCCGCGCCGACCTGCTCCAGGTCGTCAAGGAGGTCGACGAGCGCGTCGAGCAGGTCTTCACCGACGCCTACCGGGACACCGCACGCGAGTTCGAGGGCGTTTTCGGCCGCCTCTTCCCCGGCGGCGAGGGCCGGCTCGTGCTGACCGATCCCGAGAACATGCTCACCACCGGGGTGGACGTCGAGGCGCGCCCGCCGGGCAAGAAGGTCAAGCGGCTGTCCCTGCTCTCCGGCGGCGAGCGCTCGCTGACCGCCGTCGCCCTGCTGGTCTCCATCTTCAAGGCCAGGCCGAGCCCGTTCTACGTCATGGACGAGGTCGAGGCCGCCCTCGACGACACCAACCTCCAGCGGCTCATCCGGATCATGCAGGAGCTCCAGGAGGCCTCCCAGCTGATCGTGATCACGCACCAGAAGCGCACGATGGAGGTCGCCGACGCGCTGTACGGCGTCTCCATGCAGGGCGACGGCGTGTCGAAGGTCATCAGCCAGCGCCTGCGCTGACCGGAAGGCGGGAGCCGGGGCGGCGGCCGCGCCGGCCGGGACCGCTCCGCCGGGCCCGCTCGGCCGGTCGGGCGCTCGTGTCCGTTTCGTGAACGGCTCCCGCGTGTACCCATGACTTCGGGGTAGACGGACCTTGTCCGCTACTTGATTACAACACTTGAACGCAAGCGCGCCACGCGGGTAGGTCAAACTCACAGCAGTCGAACTATTGACTTCGGGTATTGAAGGCATAGTCTCTGCAACGTTGCTTTTACCTTCAGGTCTCGCGGCCTGTAGGGCTGACCCCCCACCCCGGCAGCGTTGCCGGTGTGCCCGAGGAGTACACGTGACCAGCACAGCGCAGGCACCCAGGCCAGGAGCCACGGCTCACCCCGATCATCTCGGGCACGTCATCTTCATCGCCGCGGCGGCGGCCATGGGCGGCTTCCTCTTCGGCTACGACAGCTCCGTGATCAACGGCGCCGTCGAGGCCATCCGGGACCGCTACGACGTCGGCTCCGCCGTGCTGGCGCAGGTCATCGCCATCGCGCTGATCGGCTGCGCCATCGGCGCCGCGACCGCCGGCCGCATAGCCGACCGCATCGGCCGCATCCGCTGCATGCAGATCGCCGCCGTGCTGTTCACCATCAGCGCCGTCGGCTCGGCCCTGCCCTTCGCGCTGTGGGACCTCGCCATGTGGCGCGTCATCGGCGGCTTCGCCATCGGCATGGCCTCGGTGATCGGCCCCGCCTACATCGCCGAGGTCTCCCCGCCCGCCTACCGCGGCCGGCTCGGCTCCTTCCAGCAGGCCGCGATCGTCGTCGGCATCGCCATCTCGCAGCTGGTCAACTGGGGCCTGCTCAACGCGGCCGGCGGCGACCAGCGCGGCAAGCTGATGGGCCTGGAGGCCTGGCAGGTCATGCTCGGCGTCATGGTCGTACCCGCCGTCCTGTACGGCCTGCTCTCCCTCGCCATCCCCGAGTCCCCGCGCTTCCTGATCTCCGTCGGCCGCCGTGAGCGCGCCCGCGAGATCCTCGCGGAGGTCGAGGGCAAGGACGTCGACCTCGACGCGCGCGTGCACGAGATCGAGACCGCGATGAAGCGCGAGCACAAGTCCACCTTCAAGGACCTGCTCGGCGGCGGCTTCTTCTTCAAGCCGATCGTCTGGATCGGCATCGGCCTGTCGGTGTTCCAGCAGTTCGTCGGCATCAACGTCGCGTTCTACTACTCCTCGACGCTGTGGCAGTCCGTCGGCGTCGACCCGTCGCAGTCCTTCTTCTACTCGTTCACGACCTCGATCATCAACATCGTCGGCACCGTGATCGCGATGATCTTCGTGGACCGCGTCGGCCGCAAGCCGCTCGCCCTGGTCGGCTCGGTCGGCATGGTGATCGGCCTGGCGCTGGAGGCCTGGGCCTTCTCGCACCCGCTGGTCGACGGCAAGCTGCCCGCCGCCCAGGGCTGGGTCGCCCTGATCGCCGCCCACGTCTTCGTCCTCTTCTTCGCCCTGTCCTGGGGCGTGGTGGTGTGGGTCTTCCTCGGCGAGATGTTCCCCAACCGCATCCGGGCCGCCGCCCTCGGCGTGGCCGCCTCCGCGCAGTGGATCGCCAACTGGGCCATCACCGCGAGCTTCCCGTCGCTGGCCGACTGGAACCTCTCCGGGACCTACGTCATCTACACGGTCTTCGCCGCGCTCTCCATCCCGTTCGTCCTCAAGTTCGTCAAGGAGACGAAGGGCAAGGCACTGGAGGAGATGGGCTGAGGCCCCGAGGGCCGCGCCGCCCAGAACGGCCGCGCCCCCGAGAACCCGAGGAGACGGGCCCATCCCCCCGCTGCCCCTCTCCTCGTTCCCGCCGCCGCCCCCGCCCGGTCCACGACCGGACGGGGGCGGCGGTTTCGCACGCGGTGCGCGGCGGGCCGCCGCAGGTCACCGGAGCACGGGGGTGCGGCAGGCCGCCGCCGGTCACCAGATGAGGACGCCGCCGCCGATCACCAGGGCCTCGCGGGCGCTGTCCTCGATGATCCGGAGCCGGATATCGAGCTCGTGCCGGTGCTCCTCGACCGTCCGCGGCCGCCCGGTCCGCAGCGCGACCTCGTCCAGCCGGCCGCGCAGCAGGGCGACCTCGCGCAGCAGCTCCGGCACCTCCCCGGCCTCGACCACCAGGTCGTCCTCGGCCGGCACCGGCAGGTACCGCGCGCCCAGCGAACGCACGAACTCCGATCCCCACACCGTCGTACGCCAGGACTCGAAACCGCCGGAGCGGAACGCGTCGTCCGGCACGTCCAGGATGCGCATCTCCCCGTCCGGCTCCCGGACGAAGACCTCCACCGACAACGTCATGGCAGCGGTCCAGCACACGCCGCCGCCCGGGAGCCACGCGATATCGGTCCCCACACACGGAAGTCCCCCTCCGGTCAGGTGGAGGGGGACTTCGGCACAGGGTGGACGCGCGTGGGGCTCAGACCATCAGCGCCTCGGGCGCCTCGGCGCGCTCCCCGGCGTCCGGCGCGGCCGGCGGCGCCACGGCCGGCTTGGGCAGCACCAGGTACAGCAGGCCGGAGACGACGATCGTGGCGACCCAGCCGAGGCCGTACTCGCCGATGACGTTGCCCCGGGCGAGCGGGCCGGTGAACCAGTCCGAGGTGGTGAACATCAGGCCGGCAGCCAGGCCGATCGCCCACGCCGCCACCGCGGCCGGCGAGAAGCCGCCCCGGTACCAGTAGGCGCTGGTGCGCGTGGTGTCGGCCATCGCGCGGCCGTCGTACTCGGTGCGCCGCAGCATGTCCGCGCCGAAGACGCCGACCCAGGCGGAGAAGGCGACCGCGAGCAGCGACAGAAAGGCGATGAACGAGCCCATGAAGCTCGTCGCCACCAGCATCAGCACCCCGCCGAAGGCCAGCGAGATCACGGCGTTGACCGAGACCGCCCAGTGCCGCGGCACCTTGAAGCCGAGGGTCTGCGCGGTGAAGCCCGCCGAGTACATCGACATCGAGTTGATCAGCAGCATGCCGATCAGCGCGATCAGCAGGTACGGCACCGCGATCCAGATCGGCAGGATCTCGCCGAGGAAGGAGACCGGGTCGGCGGCCGAGGCCAGATCGGGCGTGGAGACCGCCATCACCGCGCCCATCAGCACCATCGGCAGCACGACGATGCCGGCGCCGCCGACCGAATGGCCCACGATCGCCCGGGAGGAGGCGGTGCGCGGCAGGTAGCGGGTGAAGTCGGGCGCGGTCGGGATCCAGCTCACGCCGCCCGCCGCGATCATGCCGACACCGGTGATCACCGAGGCCGTGGATCCGGCGGAGTGCCCGAACACCGCCGACCAGTCGGTGTCCACGACCAGGTAGCCGAGGACCAGCACCGAGAAGAGGCCGAAGAGGTAGGTCGCGTACTTGTTGCACTTCTGCACGGCGGTGATGCCGAGCCCGGAGATCGCGAAGGTGGCGATCACGAACACCAGCAGCGTCACCAGGTCCAGCACGCCGTTGCCGCGCACGCCGAAGCAGATCTTCAGGATGGTGAGCACGGCGTACGCGCCGGTCACCGCGTTGATCGTCTCCCAGCCCCAGCGGGCCACCCAGATCAGCGCGCCGGGCAGCAGATTGCCGCGCTGCCCGAAGACCGCGCGGGACAGCGCCATGCCCGGCGCCCCGCCCCGCTTGCCCGCGATCCCGATGAACCCGACCAGGCCGTAGGAGACGGCGGGCGCCGCGACGGCGACGACGAGCGCCTGCCAGAAGTTCAGGTGGTACGCCACGACGAGACTGGCGCCCATGGTGAGCAGCAGCACGCTGATGTTGGCGCCGACCCAGGTGGGGAACAGCTCACGGGTCCTGGCGGTGCGCTCGCGATCGGGCACCTGTTCGATGCCACGGGTTTCGAGCGCGCCTTCGGTCTCGGCGGTCTTGCTCATGAAGAAGGGTCCGGCCTTGTTCGTGGGGGGAGGGGGCCGCCGGCGAAAAGGGCGGCGACGTCGGGACTCTACGCGTACGGACGCATTCCACACCATCGTACTTTGATCCGACTCAGGGCATTCGGTGGCCTTTGTCTCCCGGCGGAAGCCACAAGCCGCCTGCGGCCGGGACCCATGGCTGATACTGGACGCGTTATGGAAACCATCATCCTTGCTGTAGTCATCGCCGTGGTGGTGCTCGGTGCGCTCGGCGGGCTCGTCGTCGGCAGCCGGCGCCGCAGGCCGCTGCCCCCGCCTCCGCCCAGCCCGCCCGACATCACCGCTCCTCCGGCCGAGCCGCACGTCGGCGAAGAGGCCGAGACGCCGCGCGAGGAAACGCGGCGGACGATCGAGGAGGTGGACCTGCCCGACGCGTCTTCTCCCGTCGTCGTGGAGGAGCCGCCCGTCGTCGAGGAGATCCCGGCGCCCGCGATCGAGGTGCCGGAGCCGACCGCCGGCCGGCTGGTCCGGCTGCGCGCCCGCCTCTCCCGGTCGCAGAACGCCCTGGGCAAGGGGCTGCTCACGCTCCTGTCCCGCGAGCACCTCGACGAGGACACCTGGGAGGAGGTCGAGGACACCCTGCTGACCGCCGACGTCGGCGTGCAGCCCACCCAGGAACTGGTCGAGCGGCTGCGCGAACGGGTCCGCGTCCTGGGCACCCGCACCCCGGCCGAACTGCGCACCCTGCTGCGCGAAGAGCTGCTCACGCTGGTCGGCACCGACGTCGACCGCACCGTGCGCACCGAGCCGGACGGCCGCAAGCCGGGCATCGTGATGGTCGTCGGCGTCAACGGCACCGGCAAGACCACCACCACCGGCAAGCTCGCCCGCGTCCTGGTGGCCGACGGGCGCACCGTCGTCCTCGGCGCCGCCGACACCTTCCGCGCCGCCGCCGCCGACCAGCTCCAGACCTGGGGCGAGCGGGTCGGCGCCCACACCGTGCGCGGCCCGGAGGCCGGCGACCCCGCCTCCGTCGCCTTCGACGCGGTGAAAGAGGGCAAGGAGATGGGCGTCGACGTGGTGCTCATCGACACCGCCGGCCGCCTGCACACCAAGACCGGTCTGATGGACGAGCTGGGCAAGGTCAAGCGGGTGGTCGAGAAGCACGCCCCGCTGGACGAGGTGCTGCTCGTCCTGGACGCCACCACGGGGCAGAACGGCCTGGTCCAGGCGCGGGTCTTCGCCGAGGTCGTGGACATCAGCGGCATCGTGCTGACCAAGCTGGACGGCACCGCCAAGGGCGGCATCGTGGTCGCGGTCCAGCGCGAGCTGGGCGTCCCGGTGAAGCTGATCGGGCTCGGCGAGGGCGCGGACGACCTCGCGCCGTTCGAGCCGGAGGCGTTCGTTGACGCCCTCATCGGAGACTGACCGGCCGTCATCGCGTACGACAGCGCCCGTCCCCGGAACCACGGGGGACGGGCGCTGTCGTATGAGCGGGCCGGGTGCGGGACGCGCGGGCTACGCCCGTGAGCGGTGCGCCACGTACGCCAGGGTGCCCAGCAGCAGCCGGGCCTCCGGCGGGTTGGCGGTGTCCAGGGCGGGCGGCCTGAGCCAGCGGACCGGGCCGCGGCCGCCCCGGTCGGAGGGCGGGGCCGTCAGGTGCGCGCCCGGGCCGAGACCGCGCAGGTCGAGTGCGGCGGGGTCGTCCCAGCCCATCCGGTAGAGCAGCCCGGGCAGCTCGGCGGCGGCCCCGGGGGCGACGAAGAAGTGGGCGCGGCCGTCGGGGGAGACGGTCACCGGGCCGAGCGGCAGGCCCATGCGCTCCATCCGGGCCAGCGCGCACCGCCCGGTCGGCTCGGCCACCTCGATCGCGTCGAACGCCCGCCCGACCGCCAGCATCACCGCGGCCCCCGGCACCTCGGCCCACGCCGCGGCGACCTCGTCCAGCGTGGCGCCGGCCGGGACGACGGGGGCGAACTCCAGCGGGTGCGCGCCGGGCGCCGGACAGTTCGCGCGGCCGCACGAGCAGGCGCGGCCGACGGCCCGCGCGCCGGGCGCCACGTCCCAGCCCCACAGCCCCGTGTACTCGGCCACCGCCGTGCACTCCGACGAGCGGTACGGCCGGCCGCGGCGTCGCGTGCCGGAACGGATCTCGCGCATGCCGCCGATGGTGAACCCCATGCCCCCTCCAACGGGTCCGCCGCCCCGATGGTTACGCGGCGGATGCGGTCGGTGACTCTCCGTCTCCCTGTCCCATCCCCGGCCTCGCGGCGTTCAGACGGCGCTCAGGGGCATGCGGGGTGGTGCGGTCGTCGACGCGCGCCGTCCCGTGCACCGTTCCACCCCGTCGTGGACGTGTGATGTCAAGTGAATCGCGTCGTGGCTGCCGAGAGTTCATTCGAAGGGGTGGCGAATGGTGGCGTTTCCTGGACCGCCATGGTCATCACGGTGATCGTGGGATTACTGTGAGTGCACGAGTCCCGGGGGTCCATGCACTCGTGGGTATGCCGGAGGCAAGTCGCCTTCCCGTTCGACGGCTGAGAAGCGACGGACGGACAGCGGAGCCGACCGGCATTCTGATAGGGCTTGGCGCACTCGGTGACAAGTGGTCTCAGGAATGGGGGCGTTCCAGTGAGCGGCAACGGCGGTGGCGGGACGAACACTGCGAGCGGGGACAAGCGACCGAACGAACTGCTCTCCTCGTGGTTCGTCCGCAGCGGCTGGTCCAAGGGCGAGCTGGCCCGCCAGGTCAACCGCCGGGCCCGGCAGCTGGGCGCCCACCACATCTCCACCGACACCTCCCGCGTGCGCCGCTGGCTGGACGGCGAGAACCCGCGCGAGCCCATCCCGAGGATCCTGTCCGAGCTGTTCTCCGAGCGCTTCGGCTGCGTGGTCTCCGTGGAAGACCTGGGCCTGCGCACCGCCCGCCAGGCACCCTCCGTGACCGGCGTCGACCTGCCCTGGACCGGCCCGCAGACCGTGGCGCTGCTCAGCGAGTTCTCCCGCAGCGACCTGATGCTGGCCCGGCGCGGCTTCCTCGGCACCTCGCTGGCGCTCTCCGCCGGCCCGTCCCTGATCGAGCCGCTGCAGCGCTGGCTCGTGCCCACGCCCCCGGCCCCGGCGCGCGAGCCGGAACCGGCCGCCGCCTCCCGCCGCCCCGGCCGGCTCTCCCGCCCCGAACTGGAGCTGCTGGAGACCACCACGAAGATGTTCCGGCAGTGGGACGCCCAGTGCGGCGGCGGCCTGCGCCGCAAGGCGGTCGTCGGCCAGCTGCACGAGGTCACCGACTTCCTCCAGGAACCCCAGCCCGAGGCCACCACCCGGCGCCTGTTCAAGGTCGCCGCCGAACTGGCCGAACTGGCCGGCTGGATGAGCTACGACGTCGGACTCCAGCCCACCGCGCAGAAGTACTTCGTACTCGCCCTGCACGCCGCCAAGGAGGCCGGCGACAAGCCGCTCGGCTCCTACGTGCTGTCCAGCATGAGCCGGCAGATGATCCACCTCGGCCGCCCCGACGACGCGCTGGAACTCATCCACCTCGCCCAGTACGGCAGCCGCGACTGCGCCGGCCCGCGCACCCAGTCGATGCTGTATGCGATGGAGGCCCGCGCCTACGCCAACATGGGCCAGCCCGGCCGCTGCAAGCGCGCGGTCCGGATGGCCGAGGACTCCTTCGCCGACGCCGAGGAATGGGACGAGCCCGACCCCGACTGGATCCGCTTCTTCTCCGAGGCCGAGCTGCACGGCGAGAACAGCCACTCCTTCCGCGACCTCGCCTACGTCGCCGGCCGCAGCCCCGCCTACGCCTCCCTGGCCCAGCCCCTGATGGAGCGGGCCGTGCGGCTGTTCGCCGAGGACGCCGAGCACCAGCGCTCCTACGCGCTCAACCTCATCGGCATGGCCACCGTCCACCTGCTCCAGCGCGAGCCCGAGCACAGCACCGAGTACGTCACCCAGGCCATGAAGGTGGCCAAGAAGGTCCGCTCCGAGCGCGTGAACACCCGCATCCGCAAGACCGTCGACAACGCCGTACGCGACTTCGGCGACCTCAGCGAGGTCATCGACCTCACCGAGCAGCTCGCCGCCGAGTTACCGGAGACCGCCGAAACCGGCTGAGACGCCGGCGCCACCCCGAGAACCCCGGCCGCGGCCGGCCCTCCCGAACTGCCCGACTCGGCTCCCCCGCCAGGTCATCGGAAGGCCGCCGCGGCCGGTTTCGTCTCCTCCGCCCCGTGGCCCGGTGCCCCGGCCGGCCCGCACCCGCCCGTGCACCGGCCCACACCCGCGATTCACCGACGCGTAACACGGCAGGCGCCTTCGTCACCCCGGCGAAACAACGGGGGGCGCCCGCCGAAACCGCGCTGCGCCAATCTCATGGCGCATAACCGGCCCACCCCTCCTGGCCGGGAATCGCTTCCCGGACCGCGCAAGGCTTCGCCCGCACGGGGCCGTACCCAAGACGAGGAGACGCCGATGGCACCAGCCATCATGCTTGCGGCGGACGCACCCAAGCTGTCGTCCGCCAACACAGGCTTCATGCTCATCTGTTCCGCCCTGGTGATGCTGATGACCCCGGGCCTGGCCTTCTTCTACGGAGGCATGGTCCGCGTCAAGAGCACCCTCAACATGCTGATGATGAGCTTCATCAGCCTCGGGATCATCACCATCCTCTGGGTCCTCTACGGCTTCTCCATGGCCTTCGGCACCGACCACGGCTCACTCGTCGGCTGGAGCTCCGACTACGTCGGCTTCGGCGGGATCGGCAAGACGGACCTGTGGCCCGGCTACACCATCCCGGTCTTCGTCTTCGCCGTCTTCCAGCTGATGTTCGCGATCATCACACCGGCCCTCATCAGCGGCGCCCTGGCCGACCGGGTGAAGTTCACCGCCTGGTCGCTGTTCGTGGTGCTGTGGGCCACGATCGTGTACTTCCCGGTCGCCCACTGGGTCTGGGGCACCGGCGGCTGGGCCTTCGACCTCGGCGTGATCGACTTCGCCGGCGGCACCGCCGTGCACATCAACGCCGGCGCGGCGGCGCTCGGCGTGATCCTCGTCATCGGCAAGCGCGTCGGCTTCCGCAAGGACCCGATGCGCCCGCACAGCCTCCCGCTGGTCATGCTCGGCTCCGGACTGCTGTGGTTCGGCTGGTTCGGCTTCAACGCCGGCTCCTGGCTCGGCAACGACGACGGCGTCGGCCCGCTGATGTTCGTCAACACCCAGGTCGCCACCGCCGCCGCCATGCTCGCCTGGCTCGGCTACGAGAAGATCCGGCACGGCGCGTGCACCACCCTGGGCGCCGCCTCCGGCGCGGTCGCGGGCCTGGTCGCCATCACCCCCTCCGGCGGCGCGGTCTCCCCGCTCGGCGCGATCGCGGTCGGCGTCATCGCCGGCGTCCTGTGCGCCATGGCGGTCGGCCTGAAGTACCGGTTCGGCTACGACGACTCCCTGGACGTCGTCGGCGTCCACATGGTCGGCGGCGTCATCGGCTCCCTGCTGATCGGCCTGTTCGCCAGCGGCGCCGGCCAGTCCGACGTCAAGGGCCTCTTCTACGGCGGCGGCCTGGACCAGTTCTGGAAGCAGTGCGCCGGCGTCTTCGCGGTCCTCGCCTACTCGCTGATCGCCTCCGCCGTCCTCGCCCTCCTGATCGACAAGACCATCGGGATGCGCGTCCCCGAGGACGACGAGATCTCCGGCATCGACCGCGCCGAGCACGCCGAGACCGCGTACGACTTCACCGGCGCCGGCGGCGGCGTCATCTCCGCCGGGCCCACCGCCGCCTCCCAGGGCGGCGCGACGCAGAGCAAGCCGAGCAAGAAGGTGGACGCATGAAGCTCATCACCGCCGTCGTCAAGCCGCATCGGCTCGACGAGATCAAGGAGGCCCTCCAGACCTTCGGCGTCCACGGCCTCACCGTCACCGAGGCCAGCGGCTACGGCCGCCAGCGCGGCCACACCGAGGTCTACCGCGGCGCCGAGTACACCGTCGACCTGGTGCCCAAGATCCGCATCGAGGTGCTGGCCGAGGACGACGACGCCGAACAGCTCATCGAAGTCGTCGTCAAGGCGGCCCGGACGGGCAAGATCGGAGACGGCAAGGTCTGGTCCCTGCCGGTCGAGACGGCCGTACGGGTGCGCACCGGCGAACGCGGCCCGGACGCGCTCTGAGCGCCACGAGGACAGGAGTCGCCGGGTGACGGACACCGACACGCGCAACGAAGCAGAGGACTCGGGACCCAGCGGCTACGCGGCGGCCCGGCTGCGCCTCCTCACCGAGGAGACGCGGTCCGGGCCGCCGCGCCGTGCCGCCCTCGCCGCCCTCACCGACGACTGGCTGGCCGGCCTGCACGCCGCGGCCGCCCAGGGCCTGCCCGGGGTGTCCCTGGTCGCCGTCGGCGGCTACGGCCGCGGCGAACTCTCCCCGCGCAGCGACCTCGACCTGCTCCTGCTGCACGACGGCACCGCCCCCGAAGCGGTCGCCGCCCTCGCCGACCGCCTCTGGTACCCCGTGTGGGATCTCGGGCTCGCCCTCGACCACTCCGTCCGCACCCCGGCCGAGGCCCGCAGGACGGCCGCCGACGACCTCAAGGTCCAGCTCGGCCTGCTGGACGCCCGGCACCTGGCCGGCGACCGCGGCCTGACCACCGCGCTGCGCACCCAGATCCTCGCCGACTGGCGCAACCAGGCCCCCAAACGCCTGCCCGAACTGCGGGAACTGTGCGCGCGGCGCGCCGAACGCCAGGGCGAACTCCAGTACCTGCTGGAACCCGACCTCAAGGAGGCCCGCGGCGGCCTGCGCGACGCCACCGCCCTGCGCGCCGTCGCCGCCTCCTGGCTCGCCGACGCCCCCCGCGAGGGCCTCGCCGACGCCCGCCGCCGGCTGCTCGACGTACGCGACGCCCTCCACCTGACCACCGGCCGCGCCACCGACCGGCTCGCCCTCCAGGAACAGGACCAGGTGGCCGAACACCTCGGCCTCCTGGACGCCGACACCCTGCTGCGCCAGGTCTACGAGGCCGCCCGCGTCATCTCCTACGCCGCCGACGTCACCTGGCGCGAAGTGGGCCGCGTCCTGGCCGCGCGCGCCGTGCGGCCCAGGCTGCGCGCCCTGCTCGGCGGCGGGAGGACCAGCGCCGCCGAGCGGACCCCGCTCGCCGAAGGCGTCGTGGAACAGGACGGCGAGGCCGTCCTCGCCCGCACCGCACGCCCCGAACGCGACCCGGTCCTCCCGCTGCGCGCCGCTGCCGCCGCCGCCCAGGCCGGACTGCCGCTCTCCCTGCACGCCGTACGGCGCCTGGCCGCCGCCGCCCGCCCGCTGCCCACGCCCTGGCCGGCCGAGGCCCGCGAACAGCTCGTCACCCTGCTCGGCTCCGGCCGCCCCACCGTCCAGGTCTGGGAGGCCCTGGAGGCGGAGGGCGTGATCAGCAGGCTGCTGCCCGACTGGGAGCGGGTGCGCTGCCGCCCGCAGCGCAACGCCGTCCACGTCTGGACCGTCGACCGCCATCTGATCGAGACGGCGGTGCGCGCCGCCGGCTTCACCCGCCGCGTCCACCGCCCCGACCTGCTGCTCGCCGCCGCGCTGCTGCACGACATCGGCAAGGGCTGGCCCGGCGACCACTCCGTGGCCGGCGAGACCATCGCCCGCGACGTGGCCGGGCGGATCGGCTTCGACCACGCCGACGCGGCCGTGCTCGCCACCCTCGTCCGCCACCACCTGCTCCTCGTGGAGACCGCCACCCGCCGCGACCTGGACGACCCCGCCACCGTCGGCGCCGTCGCCGAGACGGTCGGCGCCCAGGGCACCCTGGAACTGCTGCACGCCCTGACCGAGGCCGACGCCCTGGCCACCGGCCCGGCCGCCTGGTCCTCCTGGCGCGCCTCCCTCGTCGCCGACCTGGTCCGCCGGGTCGCCGCCCTCCTCGCGGGCGAGGAGCCCGAGACCCCGGAACCGGCCGCCGCGCCCACCGCCGAACAGGAACGGCTCGCCGTCGAGGCCTTCCGCACCGGCGGCCCGGTCCTCACCCTGCGCCCCCAGGCCGGAGCCCCGGACGAGGACGGGAACCCCGCGGACCCCGCGCGCGAGCCCGAGCCCCTCGGCGTCGAACTGCTCCTCGCCGTCCCCGACCAGCCCGGAGTGCTGCCCGCGGTGGCCGGCGTCCTCGCCGTGCACCGGCTGACCGTCCGCACGGCCGAACTGCGCTCCCTGGAACTGCCCGACGGCGTCGACGACTCCACCGTCCTGCTGCTGAACTGGCGCGTCGCCGCCGAGTACGGCTCGCTGCCGCAGGCCGCCCGGCTCCGCGCCGACCTGGTCCGGGCGCTGGACGGCAGCCTGGACGTCGCCGGCCGGCTCGCCGAGCGCGACGCCGCCTATCCGCGCCGCCGCGGCGTGCCGCCGCCCCCGCCGCGGGTGACGGTCGCCCCGGCCGCCTCCCGGCACGCCACCGTCATCGAGGTCCGCGCCCAGGACGCGCCCGGCCTGCTGTTCCGCCTCGGCCAGTCCCTGGAGGACGCGAAGGTACGGGTGCGCAGCGCGCACGTCTCCACGCTGGGCGCCAACGCGGTGGACGCCTTCTACGTCACCGCCCTGGACGGCGCCCCGCTCCCGGACGAGGAGGCCGCCTCGGTGGCCCGGCGGCTGGAGGAGACGCTGCGGGGGTGACCCGCTTTCGGAGGTTCGTTCCCTTCCGTCGGAGACGGGCGGGAACGAATCGCTTGCGGGGGCGGATACCCTGGAGGGCAGCCCAAGACGACCCCTACCCCGAGGACCGACGCCGCCGTGTTCGATACTCTCTCCGATCGCCTCTCAGCGACTTTCAAGAGCCTGCGTGGCAAGGGGCGGCTGACCGAGGCGGACATCGACGCCACGGCTCGCGAGATCCGCATCGCCCTCCTCGAAGCGGACGTGGCCCTCCCGGTCGTCCGCACGTTCATCAAGAACGTCAAGGAGCGCGCCCTCGGGGCCGAGGTCTCCAAGGCCCTGAACCCCGCCCAGCAGGTTCTCAAGATCGTCAACGACGAGCTGGTGACCATCCTGGGTGGCGAGACCCGCCGGCTGCGCTTCGCCAAGCAGCCGCCCACCGTGATCATGCTGGCCGGCCTCCAGGGCGCCGGCAAGACCACGCTGGCGGGCAAGCTGGGCCGCTGGCTCAAGGAGCAGGGCCACTCCCCGCTGCTGGTCGCCTGCGACCTCCAGCGCCCCAACGCCGTCAACCAGCTCAGCGTCGTCGCCGAGCGCGCCGGCGTGGCCGTCTACGCCCCCGAGCCGGGCAACGGCGTGGGCGACCCGGTCAAGGTCGCCAAGGACTCCATCGAGTTCGCCAAGTCCAAGGTCCACGACATCGTGATCGTGGACACCGCCGGCCGCCTGGGCATCGACCAGGAGATGATGCGGCAGGCCGCGGACATCCGGGACGCGGTCGGCCCCGACGAGATCCTCTTCGTCGTCGACGCGATGATCGGCCAGGACGCGGTCAACACCGCGGAGGCCTTCCGCGACGGCGTCGGCTTCGACGGCGTGGTGCTCTCCAAGCTCGACGGCGACGCCCGCGGCGGCGCGGCCCTGTCGATCCGGCAGATCACCGGCAAGCCGATCATGTTCGCGTCCAACGGGGAGAAGCTCGACGAGTTCGACGCCTTCCACCCGGACCGGATGGCCTCCCGCATCCTCGACATGGGCGACCTGCTCACCCTGATCGAGCAGGCGGAGAAGACGTTCAGTCAGGAAGAGGCCGAGAAGATGGCCTCCAAGCTGGCGTCGAAGAAGGGCCAGGACTTCACCCTGGACGACTTCCTGTCCCAGATGGAGCAGGTCAGGAAGATGGGCAGCATCAGCAAGCTGCTCGGGATGCTGCCCGGCATGGGGCAGATCAAGGACCAGATCAACAACATCGACGAGCGCGACGTCGACCGCACCGCCGCGATCATCAAGTCGATGACCCCCGGCGAGCGCCAGGACCCGACGATCATCAACGGCTCCCGCCGGGCCCGTATCGCCAAGGGCTCCGGCGTCGAGGTCAGCGCCGTCAAGAACCTGGTCGAGCGGTTCTTCGAGGCCCGCAAGATGATGTCCCGGATGGCCCAGGGCGGCGGCATGCCCGGCATGCCGGGGATCCCGGGCATGGGCGGCGGCCCCGGCCGTGTCAAGAAGCAGCCGAAGAAGGCCAAGGGCAAGCAGCGCTCGGGCAACCCGATGAAGCGCAAGCAGCAGGAGCAGGAGGAGGCCGCGCGCCGCGCCGCCGCGGCCCAGGGCGGCGGCGCCCTCGGACTGCCGCAGCAGGGCGCCGAGGACTTCGAGCTGCCCGACGAGTTCAAGAAGTTCATGGGCTAGCGGTTCCCCCGGCCACGGCGTCCCCCGCGGCCACGGCGTCGAGGGCGTCCCTTCCGCGAGGAGGGGGCGCCCTCAGCGCGTGCCAGGGTCGGCTATCTGCCGTAACGTCCAGATATGAGCAACGCCGCGCCACCACGCAAGGCACCGGACCAGCCGTGGCGCACCGAGGGCACGCCGGACCAGCCGCCGAAGCGGCCCGGCGGTCGCCGGATGCGCGGCAGATGGTGGGGGCTGCTGGTCACCGCGGTGATCGTCTTCCTGCTGGCCTACGGCGGGCTGAGCTACTACAGCGGCGGCGGCGAGCCGACGATCTCGTACACCGAGTTCAGCCGGCAGGTCGACACGGGCAACGTCGGCAAGATCTACGCCAAGGGCGACGCCATCCAGGGCCAGCTGAAGACGGCGCGGACCAAGCCCGGCGGCCACGGCACGTACACGAAGTTCCGCACCCAGCGGCCGTCGTTCGCGGACGACCGGCTCTGGCAGAGTCTGAGCGGCCACGGCGTCACGGTGACCGCGCAGCCGGTCGTGCAGGAGCGCGGACTGCTGTCCAACCTGCTGCTGTCGCTCGCGCCGATCGCGGTCCTCGCGGTGCTGTGGGTCTTCTTCGCCCGGCGGATCGGCGCGGGCCTCGGCGGCGCGGGCGGGCTGCTGGGCCGCAAGGCGCCGCCCCGGCCGGTCGAGCTGCAGCCGGGCACCCAGCGCACCACGTTCGCCGATGTGGCCGGCATCGACGAGGTCAAGGGCGAGCTGGACGACGTCGTCGACTTCCTCAAGCATCCCGACGACTACCGCCGCATGGGCGCCAAGATGCCCCGCGGCGTGCTGCTCACGGGGCCGCCGGGCACCGGCAAGACGCTGCTGGCGCGGGCCGTGGCGGGCGAGGCGGGGGTGCCGTTCTTCTCCGCCTCGGCGTCCGAGTTCATCGAGATGATCGTCGGCGTGGGCGCCTCGCGGGTGCGCGAGCTGTTCGCGGAGGCCCGCAAGGTGGCCCCGTCGATCATCTTCATCGACGAGATCGACACCATCGGCCGGGCGCGCGGCGGCGGCGCGTCGATGGGCGGTCACGACGAGCGCGAGCAGACGCTGAACCAGATCCTGACCGAGATGGACGGCTTCTCCGGCTCCGAGGGCGTGATCGTCCTGGCCGCCACCAACCGGGCCGACGTCCTGGACCCGGCGCTGACCCGGCCGGGCCGCTTCGACCGGCTGGTGCAGGTGGCGCCGCCGGACCGGGGCGGCCGCGAGTCGATCCTGCGGATCCACACCCGGGAGATCCCGCTCGCCCCCGACGTCGACCTGGGCCGGGTGGCCCGCACCACCCCCGGCATGACCGGCGCCGAACTGGCCAACCTCGCCAACGAGGCAGCGTTGCTCGCGGTCAAGCGGCGCCAGCGGGAGGTCACGCAGACCGACTTCTCCCAGGCCCTGGAGAAGGTCCAGCTCGGTGCGGAACGCGCCCTGGTGATGCCGGAGGAGGAGCGCCGGCGCACCGCGTACCACGAGAGCGGGCACGCGCTGCTCGGCATGCTCCAGCCCGGCGCCGACCCGGTCCGCAAGATCACCATCGTGCCGCGCGGGCGGGCGCTCGGCGTGACTCTGTCGACGCCCGAGTCCGACAAGTACGCGTACACCGAGGAGTACCTGCGCGGCCGGATCATCGGCGCGCTCGGCGGCATGGCGGCCGAACACGTGGTCTACGACGTGATCACGACGGGTTCCGAGAGCGACCTGGAACAGGTCACCAACATCGCGCGCGGGATGGTGGCCCGCTGGGGCATGAGCGAGCACCTGGGCCGGCTCTCGGCGCTGCCGAACGACGCCCAGCAGGCGTACGGGCTCGCCGCCGCCCCGCAGACCCTGGACGCCATCGACACCGAGATGCGGCGCATCGTCGACGAGTGCTACGAGGAGGCGTGCCACAAGCTGCGCGACCACCGGCCGCAGCTGGACGCGCTGGCCGCGGCCCTGCTGGAGAACGAGACCCTGGAGGAGGCCGACGCCTACCGGGTGGCCGGGATCACGCGCCTGAAGAAGGACCTGGAGGCGGAGGCGGAGCCGGTGCCCGAGCCGGACGGCCGGGGCGAGGAGGGCCGGGAGCACCGGGGCGGCCGGGACCACCGGGACGGTCCGGACGACCGGGACGGTCCCGGCCGCGGCGCGCACCCGGCGTGATCCGGCCACCACGACCCGGGACCCGGTCGGGGCGTCCGCGCGGTCAGGGCGTCAGCGCGATCAGGTAGCGGAACACGTTCGGCATCCACACCGTGCCGTCGGGCCGCTGGTGGGCGTGCAGGGCCTCGGCCAGCTCCTTGGCGACCTGGCCGGCGTCGCCCGCTTCGACCGCCGCGTCGAACAGCCCGGTGGAGAGCATGCCGCGCACCGCGCTGTCGAGACCGGCGTAGCCGAACGGGCAGGCCACCCGCCCGGAGCCGGCGGGTCGCAGACCGGCGCGCCGGGCCACGTCCTCCAGGCCGTCGCGCGCGGCGGGGCGGGCGGCCTCCGGCCCGCCGACGGCCCGCAGCACCGAGGAGGTGGCGCACCGCTCCGACGGTCCCCAGCCGGCCAGCACGACGGCCGCCCCGCGCCCGGCGAGCGGCACCGCCGCGGACAGCAGTTCGCTCAGCTGTTCGCCGTCGCCGGGCAGGCACCCGACCGGGTCGAACGCGGTGATCAGGTCGTACGGCGGTCCCGGGACGCCGTCCGGGGTCTTCTCGCCGAGGAGGTCGGTGAGCGGCCCGTCGACGATCCGGACGGTCGCCCGCGCGGGCGCGCCTGCCGGCCGGGGCAGCAGGCGGCGGCGCGCGAGGGCGAGCCGTTCGGGGCAGGAGGGGCCCGCGCCGGTGACCGCCGCCCCTCTGGCCGCCGCCGTCAGCAGGGCCAGCCCGGACCCGCAGCCCAGGGCCAGCAGCCGGGTGCCGGCGCCCACCTCCAGTCGCTCGTACACGGCCTCGTGGAGCGGCACCAGCATCCGCTCCTGGATCTCGGACCAGTCACGCGCGCGTGCACGCGGGTCCGCCCAGGGGCCGGGCCCCGTCGGGGACACGTGCTGACGCACGAGCGTAGGTGTCATGGATAAGCGCCCCAATCCGCCGAGAGTTGCCGCTGTGCGGGTTCCGTGGCCCCCGTGCCGTACGCTCGCACTCCCCGTATGTCAGGTAACTCCCCGCTCCGCACCGCGTCCAGGGGTCGTGGGCCCCTCGATTGCCGGTTTCGGGCGCGTGGGGCGAGATTTCACATCCCGGTAACCGGAGCCTCGACGAGCTGTTTCCGGACACCGGCCGGGCCACCCGATGGTGGGCCGGTGACGGGCCGGTGGGACCGGGGCCGGGCCGGTGCCGGACCGGGGGAGCGGGCCCGGTAACGTCACGGGCGCCGGGCACGCCGAGCGAGTGACGCGTTCGCGCGCGAAAGCGGCCGAAACGCCCCTTGCCGCGCCCCGCGCCCCGCGCGTCCCGGGCGGTACACGCCGCGGCGTACGCGGGACTACGCACCAGCTTGATACGAGCTGCGAGGCTTCTCCGCAGATCAGCGCACCCGCCCTCGTCAGGACGCATCAGCGGCAACTGACGGGTACGTGCAAATTATTTGGGATGCCCCGGAATAGGAACACGGCGGCACCTACGCTCGTTGTCATTACGTGAGCACGACACAGACAACACCTGTTCTCGCAGCGGAACTGGCGCAGGCGTGGGCCGACATTCAGCGGAACCACCCCGAACTGCCGGATCTGGCCGCGCCGGAATCCCTGATCGGAGAGTCGTCGTCCGCGTGCGGGCACGAACTCTCCTTCGAGCGACTGCTGCACGAAGCAGTCCACGGCATCGCCGCCGCGCGCGGGGTGCGCGACACCTCCCGCGCCGGCCGCTACCACAACCGCCGGTTCCTCGCCATCGCCGAGGAGATGGGCCTGGACCACCCCGACGAACCGCACCCCAGCAGCGGCTTCTCCCTGGTCACGCTCAACCCCGAGGCCAAGCGGCGCTACCGCCCGACCATGGAACGCCTCCAGCGCGCCCTGAAGGCGCACACCGCGGCCACCTCCGCCGACACCAGCCGCACCTTCCGCGGCCCGGCCGCCCGCCACGGCTCCTCCGGCGGCGGCGTGCGGGTCAAGGCGGTCTGCGACTGCGGCCGCAACGTACGGGTGGTCCCCTCCGTCCTCGCCCAGGCGCCGATCGTGTGCGGCGGGTGCGGCAAGCCGTTCCGGATCCCGGAGACGGTGGGAGCGGCGGCGGGCTGACCGCGTCCGGCATCTCGTGGGTGCCGGACGCGCGAGGCGGCACGCCGGGGCGACGGACCCGGCCGGCCCGGCAGCGGCGGGCCCGGCCGCGGAGCCGTCGTGCCGGGTGCCGCCCAGCCCTGCCCGCATACGGGCGATCCGCCCCGCGCCCGATCGGTACGTCGGGGTGTGGCACAATGGCAAGCTGTACTCGACAGCCGCACAGGACCCCTCTCTCCTCCGGCTGACGCGTCCGTCGGGCACTCGGGTACCGCAACCCCACGCGGCGTCTCGCCGTGCCCAACCACGTCAAAACCAGGAGAACCCACTCCCGTGGCAGTCAAGATCAAGCTGAAGCGTCTGGGCAAGATCCGTTCGCCTCACTACCGCATCGTCATCGCCGACTCCCGGACCCGCCGTGACGGCCGGGCCATCGAGGAGATCGGTCTGTACCACCCGGTGCAGAACCCCTCGCGCATCGAGGTCGACGCCGACCGTGTGGCGTACTGGCTCTCCGTCGGCGCCCAGCCGACCGAGCCCGTGCTCGCCATCCTGAAGAAGACCGGCGACTGGCAGAAGTTCAAGGGCGAGCCCGCCCCCGCGCCGCTGCTCCAGCCGCAGGAGAAGGCGTCGCGTCCGTCGTTCGAGGCTCTCGGCGGCGACGACGAGGGCAAGGGTGAGGCGATCACCCAGAAGAAGAAGGCCGAGAAGAAGGACGAGGCCGCCGCCGAGTCCTCCGAGTCGACCGAGGCCTGAGCAGCATGCTCGAAGAGGCGCTTGAGCACCTCGTGAAGGGCATCGTCGACAACCCTGACGATGTGCAGGTCGCCTCGCGCAACCTGCGTCGCGGACGCGTGCTGGAGGTCCGGGTGCATCCCGAGGACCTCGGCAAGGTGATCGGTCGCAACGGCCGTACCGCACGTGCGCTGCGCACCGTCGTGGGCGCCATCGGCGGCCGCGGTGTCCGCGTCGACCTCGTCGACGTGGACCACGTCCGCTGACGCATATCGCAACCGGCTCGGGCCGGGGAGGGCCTTACGGCCGTCCCCGGCCCGAGTCGTGTCAGCGGGACAATCGCATGAGCGGACCATCGCGGAATACGTGAGCGGAACATGAGCGGAAAGCAGACAGGAGAACTGGACACGTGCAGCTGGTAGTCGCACGGATCGGCCGTGCCCATGGCATCAAGGGCGAGGTCACCGTCGAGGTGCGTACCGACGAGCCGGAGCTGAGGCTCGCGCCCGGCGCCGTACTCGCCACCGAACCCGCCGCCGCGGGCCCGCTGACCATCGAGACCGGCCGTGTCCACAGCGGCCGCCTCCTGCTGCGCTTCGCGGGCGTCGGCGACCGCACCGCCGCCGAGGCCCTGCGCAACACCCTGCTCATCGCCGAGGTGGATCCGGAGGAACTGCCCGAGGACGAGGACGAGTACTACGACCATCAGCTGATGGACCTCGACGTGGTCACCGAGGACGGCACGGCGGTCGGGCGGATCACCGAGATCTCGCACCTGCCCTCGCAGGACCTGTTCATCGTGGAGCGTCCCGACGGCAGCGAGGTGATGATCCCCTTCGTCGAGTCGATCGTCACCGAGATCGACCTGGAGGAGCAGCGGGCCGTCATCGCCCCGCCGCCGGGCCTGATCGACGACCGCGCCGAGATCGCCTCCGCACGCGAGGCGGAGCGGGAGCCCGGGGACGGGCAGGGGCCGGCCGAGTCCGGGCCGCGCGAGGCCGGGGACGCGTCCTGATGCGCCTCGACGTCGTCACGATCTTCCCCGAGTACCTCGAACCGCTGAACGTCTCCCTGGTCGGCAAGGCACGCGCGCGCGGACAGCTCGACGTGCACGTGCACGACCTGCGCGCCTGGACCCACGACCGCCACAACACCGTCGACGACACGCCCTACGGCGGCGGCCCCGGCATGGTCATGAAGACCGAGCCCTGGGGAGACGCCCTCGACACCGTCCTCGCCGACGGCTACGAGAGCGGCTCGCACGCCCCCGCGCTGATCGTCCCGACGCCCAGCGGCCGGCCGTTCACCCAGGACCTCGCCGTCGAACTCTCCGAGCGCCCCTGGCTGGTCTTCACCCCGGCCCGCTACGAGGGCATCGACCGCCGGGTCATGGACGAGTACGCCACCCGGATGCCGGTGTACGAGGTCTCCATCGGCGACTACGTGCTGGCCGGCGGCGAGGCGGCCGTCCTGGTCGTCACCGAGGCGGTCGCCCGGCTGCTGCCCGGCGTCCTCGGCAACGCCGAGTCGCACCGCGACGACTCCTTCGCCCCCGGCGCCATGGCGAGCCTGCTGGAAGGTCCCGTGTACACCAAGCCGCCCCAGTGGCGCGGCCGGGACATCCCGGACGTGCTGCTCAGCGGCCACCACGGGAAGATCGCCCGCTGGCGCCGCGACGAGGCCCTGCGGCGCACCACCGCCCACCGGCCCGACCTCGTCGCGCGCTGCGCCCCCGGGGCCTTCGACAAGAAGGACCGCGAGATGCTCTCCATCCTGGGCTGGGCCCCGGACCCCGAGGGCGAGCCGTACGGGCGATTTTGGCGCAGGGCCGACGACGTGGAAGAATAGGCCGCTGCTGTGCGCCGTCCGGCGTGCGCCCCTGCCACAGGGGGACACGACGCCCGCCCCGATCCGCGCGGCACCACCCCAGAACTCCTAGTTCCGTTGATGACCTGTGGCATCAACGAGGAAAGCAGAGACATGTCTCACCTGCTCGACACCGTCGACGCCGCGTCGGTCCGCGACGACATCCCCGCCTTCCGCCCGGGCGACACGGTCAACGTGCACGTCCGCGTCATCGAGGGCAACCGCTCCCGTGTGCAGCAGTTCAAGGGCGTCGTGATCCGCCGCCAGGGCTCCGGCGTGCGCGAGACCTTCACGGTCCGCAAGGTCTCCTTCTCCGTCGGCGTCGAGCGCACCTTCCCGGTGCACACCCCGATCGTCGAGAAGATCGAGCTCGTCACCCGCGGTGACGTGCGTCGCGCCAAGCTGTACTACCTCCGTGAGCTGCGCGGCAAGGCCGCGAAGATCAAGGAGAAGCGCGACAACTGAGCGCCTTCCGGGGTTCATGGCCGGGGCGGATAGCATTCCGCCCCGATGGACACCGAAGCACAGTCGATGGAGCGCGACCGCTCCTGCCGTCCCCCTGACGCCGGATCCGATGAGATGCCGGACGCACGGGGCCGACAGGGCCGGTCGCGTTCGTCGTTCCCGGCGCGCCTGGCCGACCGGCTCCCCGGCGGGCGGATCACCCTGTCCGCGCTGCTCTGCCTGGCCCTGCTGCTCGCGCTCAACGCGTTCGTGGCCCAGCCGTTCCAGATCCCGAGCAGTTCCATGGAGCCGGGATTGAGGATCGGCGACCGCGTTCTCGTAAACAAGTTGGCGTACCGTTTCGGAGCCGGGCCGCGCCGCGGCGACGTCGTCGTCTTCGACGGCGCCGGATACTTCGGGGACTCCGACTACGTCAAACGCGTCGTGGGCGTGGGAGGGGACCACGTGGTCTGCTGTGACAAGGAGGACAGGATCGAGGTGAACGGCCGGTCGGTCGACGAGTCGACGTTCCTCCACCCCGGCGACCGCCCCTCCGCGGTGCCCTTCGACGTCGTCGTGCCCGAGGGGACCCTGTTCCTGCTCGGCGACCACCGCGACGACTCCAGCGACTCCCGCGACCACTTGGGCTCGCCGGGCGGCGGCATGATCCCGGTCGGCGACGTCGTCGGCCGGGCCGACTGGATCGCCTGGCCCGCCGGCCACTGGTCCCGGATCACCCGCCCCGCCGCGTACGCGCGCGTGCCCGCGCCGGGTGCCCCGGACGGCGCCCATGGGTAGCCGCGGCAGACCGCGCGGCGGCCCGGCGCCGGACGCCGCGGCGGGCCTGCTGCCCACCGGGGCCCGGCGCGCCGCCGGCCCGGCCGGCGGGCGCACCCGCGCCGAGCGGCGCAAGCTCCAGCGCAAGGTCAAGCGCAAGCGCAGGCGCTCCGCCGTCCGGGAGATCCCGCTCCTGGTCGGCGTCGCCGTGCTCATCGCCCTGGTGCTGAAGACCTTCCTCGTCCAGGCCTTCGTGATCCCGTCGGGCTCCATGGAGCAGACCATCCGCATCGGCGACCGGGTCCTGGTCGACAAGTTCACCCCCTGGTTCGGCTCCGAGCCGCAGCGCGGGGACGTGGTGGTCTTCCACGACCCGGGCGGCTGGCTCAAGGACGAGCAGCCGGCCAAGAAGAACGACCCGGTCGTCGTCAAGCAGGTCAAGGAAGGGCTCACCTTCATCGGCCTGCTGCCCTCCGACAACGAGAAGGACCTCATCAAGCGGGTCGTCGGCGTCGGCGGCGACCACGTCAAGTGCTGCGACGCCGAGGGCCGGATCACCGTCAACGGCGTTCCCCTGAACGAGCGGGACTACATCTACCCGGGCGACGCCCCCTCCGACCTCCAGTTCGACGTCACCGTCCCCCAGGGGCGGCTGTGGGTGATGGGCGACCACCGCGGCAACTCCGCGGACTCCCGCTTCCACCTGAACACCGCGTACCAGGGGACCGTCTCGCTGGACTCGGTGGTCGGCCGGGCCCGGGTGATCGGCTGGCCGTTCGGCCACTGGAGCACGCTGAGGGAACCGAGGACGTTCGCCTCGGTGTCCGACTCGGCGGCCGGGTCGACCGCCGCCGCGCGGCTGTCGCATAGGGTTGCCCCCTACGATCCCAACAGATCGGTTCAACTCCCGAGCCCTGCGGAACTCCCGCTCGTTATGGGAGTGGTGGGCCTGCACCGCACCCGGGGCAGGCGGCGGCACGGAGTGAGGAGTTGGCGTGGGGGATGTGGCGGTTGGCGCACGGTCCGGAAACGGCGGCGAGGATCCCCGCCGGCGTCCCGCGGGAGCGGCGGCCCCCGCGGCGGACGGCGCCGTGCCCTCCGGGAGTGACAGCGAAGCAGCCGAGGACGGCACGGTGACGGAGCACAGTCAGAGCGAAGAGCAGGGGACCGGCGGCGGCTCCCCGGAACCGAAGAAGCCGCGCTCCTTCTGGAAGGAGCTGCCGATCCTGATCGGCATCGCGCTGGTGCTGGCGCTGCTGATCAAGACCTTCCTGGTGCAGGCGTTCTCCATCCCGTCGGACTCGATGCAGAACACCCTCCAGCGGGGCGACCGGGTGCTGGTCGACAAGCTGACCCCGTGGTTCGGCTCGAAGCCCGAGCGCGGCGAGGTCATCGTCTTCCACGACCCGGGCGAGTGGCTGGCCGGTGAGCCCACGGCCAGCCCCAACGCCCTGCAGACGGTGCTCAGCTGGATCGGGCTGATGCCGTCCGCCGAGGAGAAGGACCTCATCAAGCGCGTCATCGGCGTCGGCGGCGACACCGTCGAGTGCAAGGGCTCGGGCCCGTTGGTGGTCAACGGCAAGGCGCTGAACGAGCCGTACGTGTACCCGGGCAACACCCCGTGCAGCGACGACGACCAGGGCGGCCGGTTCAAGGTGACGGTGCCCAAGGGCTACGTCTGGGTCATGGGCGACCACCGGCAGAACTCCCGCGACTCCCGCTACAACCAGGCCGACAAGTACCACGGCATGGTGCCGGTCAAGGAGGTCGTCGGCCGTGCCGTCGTGCGCGCCTGGCCGATCAACCGCTGGGGCACGCTGCCCGTTCCCGACACCTTCGACCAGCCCGGCATCGGCGAGCACTCCTCGGCGGCCGGCGCCCTGACGGTCGCCCCGACCGGCGTCGCCGTCAGCGCGGTCGTACCGGTGGCGGTGTGGCGCCGCAGGCGCTCGCTGAAGGCCGTGAACGGCACCGGCGGCACGACGACGGCCACCGCGGGCCGCTGAGCCGCCCACCCGCCCCCCGAGGACTCCGTCCGGAGCCCTCGGGGGGTGGCGGTCTTTCCGGGCCGCGGTCGCCGACCAGGGGCTTCGCGCGCGTCAGCCGGCGGCTGTGAAGCACCCGTGCAGCTGTGACCGGGGCGCCGATCGGGGGCTGCCCCGTTCCGGTACCGCCGGGTAGGGTGCGGGTCCATGAGCGGCGAGAGCACGACGCGTACGGCCCCGGTGAGCGGCGGCGCAGGCAGGGGTCCGGCGGGCGGCAGGACGGGACAGCGGCTGTCCGGGCTGGCCGTGGCGCTGGGACTGGTGCTGTTCCTCGGCGGATTCGGCTGGGCGGCCGTCGTCTACCGCCCCTACACCGTGCCCACCAGTTCGATGTCGCCGACCATCGGCATGGGCGACCGGGTGCTGGCCCAGCGCGTCGACGGCGACGAGGTGCGCCGCGGTGACGTCGTCGTCTTCCGCGACAAGACCTGGGTGGCGGACGCCCCCGTCGTCAAGCGCGTGGTCGCCGTCGGCGGCGACACCGTCGCCTGCTGCACGAACGGCAGGCTGACCGTCAACGGCAAGCGGATCGACGAGCCCTACCTCAAGGGCGGCGTCGCCGAGATCCAGGGCTTCCCCACCGTGAAGGTGCCCGCAGGCCGCCTGTTCCTGCTCGGCGACGAACGCCAGGGCTCCCTGGACTCCACCGCCCATCTCACCGACGCCGCCAAGGGCACCGTCGCCCGCGGTGACGTGAGCGCCCGGGTGGACGCCGTGATCTGGCCCGCCCAGGGCATGCTGGAGCGCCCCACCGGCTTCGAGGTGCTCGGCCCCCTCTCGCAGCCGGGCCCGCTGCGCGTCATCGTCTTCCTGATCGTCGCCGGCGGCGTGCTCGTCCTGGCCGGCGGCGCCTACGGCCCCGTCGCCAAGCGGCTGGGCCGCGCCCGCACCCGGACGGAGCCGGCCGGTGCCCGCTGAGGACCGAGGCGTGGGCGCGGACACGTACGCGGGCGGGCTGCGCAGGGTGGCGCGGGTGGTGCTGCTCGACCCGGCCGACCGGATCCTGCTGCTGCACGGCCACGAGCCGGACGACCCGGCCGACGACTGGTGGTTCACGCCCGGCGGCGGCCTGGAGGGCGACGAGAGCCGGGCGGCGGCCGCGCTGCGGGAACTCGCCGAGGAGACCGGCATCACCGACGTCGTCCTCGGCCCGGTGCTGTGGCGGCGCCGGTGCTCCTTCCCGTTCGCCGGGCGGCGCTGGGACCAGGACGAGTGGTACTACCTGGCCCGCACGACCCAGACGGCGACCGCCGCCACGGCCCTGACCGAGCTGGAGCGGCGCAGCGTGGCGGGCGCACGCTGGTGGACCTGTCGGGAACTGGCCCGCACGCATGAGACCGTGTACCCGACCAGACTCGCCGGGCTGCTGCGCACACTGCTCGACGAAGGTCCCCCCGCCGAACCCGTGACCCTGGACACCGAAATCGTCTGAGGGCGCACCGGACTGGCGCACAATGGGGTGACCGTACGGCTGAAGGGGAACATGCCATGAGCGCCGAGGACCTCGAGAAGTACGAGACCGAGATGGAGCTGAAGCTCTACCGGGAGTACCGCGATGTCGTCGGTCTGTTCAAATACGTGATCGAGACCGAGCGGCGTTTCTACCTCACCAACGACTACGAGATGCAGGTCCACTCGGTCCAGGGCGAGGTGTTCTTCGAGGTGTCGATGGCCGACGCCTGGGTGTGGGACATGTACCGGCCGGCCCGCTTCGTCAAGCAGGTACGTGTCCTGACGTTCAAGGACGTGAACATCGAGGAGCTGAGCAAGAGCGAGCTGGAGCTGCCCGGCGGCTGAGGATCACTCGTGCGGGTGATGGAGTTGTCCACAACCGGTGAGTAACCCACCAAGATCCACTCGGTGGGCCCGGATGCGTGACGGTGGGCGCCGGAGGTGGTGCCGACATGAACACCCATCAGGCACGCAGCGCACTGGGCAGGTACGGAGAGGGACTGGCCGCCCGCCGGCTGACCACGGCCGGGCTGACGGTCCTGGCGCGCAACTGGCGCGACGGCAGGTCCGGCGAGATCGACATCGTGGCCCGGGACGGCGACGTCCTGGTCGTCTGCGAGGTGAAGACCCGCAGGGCGGGCGGCTTCCAGCACCCGATGGCCGCGATCACGCCCGAGAAGGCCGAGCGGCTGCGCGGCCTCGCGCAACGCTGGCTCCAGACCCACGGCGGGGCGCCGCCCGGCGGAGTCCGCATCGACCTCGTCGGCGTCCTGCTGCCCCGGCGCGGGGCGCCGCAGGTCGAGCACGTGCGGGGGGCGGCCTGATGGGATTCGCACGCACGTGCTCCGTGGCCCTCGTCGGGGTGGAAGGCGTGGTCGTCGAGGTCCAGGCCGACCTGGAACCGGGCGTCGCCGCCTTCACCCTGGTCGGCCTGCCCGACAAGAGCCTGACCGAGAGCCGGGACCGGGTCCGGGCCGCCGTGGTCAACTCCGGCGGCGAATGGCCGCAGAAGAAACTCACGGTCGGACTCAGCCCCGCCTCGGTGCCCAAGGCCGGCAGCGGCTTCGACCTCGCGGTGGCCTGCGCGGTGCTCGGCGCCGCCGAACGGATCGACCCCCGGGTGCTCGCCGACATCGTGATGATCGGGGAACTCGGCCTGGACGGCCAGGTGCGCCCCGTACGGGGCATCCTGCCCGCCGTGCTGGCCGCCGCGGACGCCGGCTACGAACAGGTCGTCGTCCCCGAGTGCGCCGCCGCCGAGGCGACGCTCGTGCCCGGGATCTCCGTGCTCGGGGTGCGCAGCCTGCGGCAGCTGATCGCCGTGCTGACCGACGAACCCGTACCCGAGGAGGAACGGGACGAGCAGGGCCGCCCCGACCCGCTGCTGGCCGGACTGCGCCTGCCCGGCGCCGGCTCGGCCACCGGCATGCACAGCATGGGCGCCGCCCAGCACGACCAGGGACACGACCTCGCCGACGTGATCGGCCAGGCCTCCGCCCGTACGGCGCTGGAGGTCGCCGCGGCCGGCGGCCACCACCTGTTCCTGGAGGGGCCGCCCGGCGCGGGCAAGACCATGCTCGCCGAGCGGCTGCCCGCCGTCCTGCCCCCGCTGGGCCGGCAGGAGTCGCTGGAGGTCACCGCGATCCACTCGGTGGCCGGGCTGCTGCCGCCGGACAAGCCGCTGATCGACCTCGCCCCGTACTGCGCCCCGCACCACTCGGCGACCATGCAGGCGCTCGTCGGCGGCGGCCAGGGCGTCGCCCGGCCCGGCGCCGTCTCCCTGGCCCACCGCGGCGTGCTCTTCCTGGACGAGACCCCCGAGTTCAGCAGCCACGCCCTGGACGCCCTGCGCCAGCCGCTGGAGGCCGGCCACGTGGTGATCGCCCGCAGCGCGGGGGTGGTGCGGTTCCCGGCGAAGTTCCTGATGATCCTCGCGGCCAACCCGTGCCCCTGCGGCCGGTTCTCACCGGGGCGCGACAGCCTGTGCGAGTGCCCGTCCTCGGCGATCCGCCGCTACCAGGCCCGGATCTCCGGCCCGCTCCTGGACCGGGTCGACCTGCGGGTCGTGGCCGAACCGGTCACCCGGGCCGAACTGGCCCGGCGCGACGCCCGCGGCGAGACCACCGCGGCCGTGGCCGCACGGGTGCGGTCCGCGCGGGAACGCGCGGCGGCGCGGTTCGCCGACACCCCGTGGCGGGCCAACGGCCAGGTGCCCGGACACGAACTGCGCACCCGCTGGCACGCCGCCCCCGGCGCGCTCGACGAGGCCGAACGCGGCCTGGAGCGCGGCGTCCTGACCGCCCGCGGACTCGACCGCGTGCTGCGGGTCGCCTGGACGATCGCGGACCTGCGCGGCCACGCCCGCCCCGACCCGGGCGACGTACGGCTGGCGCTGCAACTGCGCACGGGAGTGCCCCGGGGCGAGCCCATGGCCATCGGAGCACCGGCATGAGCGCGACCCGGCCCGCCCCGGAGGGTACGGGGCGGGAGGGCCCGGAGGGCGCCGGTGGCGGCCGTCCCGGCCGGCCCGAGCGCTCAGGTGATCCTGACGGCCCGGCGTCCTGGGACCTTCCGGAGTGCGCGGAACGCGCGGGAGAGGACGCCGGGCGGGCGGAGGCGGAGGCGGAGGCCGAGGCGGTGGCTCGGGTCTTTCTCGGCCGGGTCGTCGAACCCGGGGACGCGACCGCCGGACGGTGGGTGCGCGAACTGGGCGCCGTGGCGGTGGTCCGGCGGTTGCGGGACGGCGGACCGCGCCTCGCCGGGGTGTCGGACCGACGGTGGTCCGGACTGTGCGCGCGGGCCGCGCCGGCCGACCCCGAGCGCGACCTCGTCACCGCCCGCGAGGCCGGTGTGCGCTTCGTGTGCCCCGGCGACCCCGAGTGGCCGCGGCAGCTCGACGACCTCGGCGACGCCCGCCCCCTCGGCCTGTGGCTGCGCGGCGGGCCCAGCCTGCGGCTGTGGGCGCTGCGCTCGGTCGCTGTGGTCGGCGCGCGGGCCTGCACCGAGTACGGCGCCCACATGGCCGCCGAACTCGCCGCCGGCCTCGCCGACCGCGGCTGGGTGGTGGTGTCCGGCGGCGCCTACGGGGTCGACGGCGCCGCCCACCGGGGCGCGCTCGGCAGCGCCGGAGCCACCGTCGCCGTCCTGGCCTGCGGCGTGGACCGGCCCTACCCGCGCGGCCACGCGGCCCTGATCGACAGGATCGCCGAGCAGGGCCTGGTCGTCGGCGAGCTGCCGCCCGGCGACCACCCGACGCCGAGCCGGTTCATCGTCCGCAACAGGGTCATCGCGGCACTCACCCGCGGCACCGTGGTCGTGGAGGCCGCCTACCGCAGCGGATCGCTGGTCACCGCCCGCGCGGCGCAGCGCCTGGGCCGCCACACCATGGGCGTGCCGGGCCCCGCCACCAGCGCCCGCTCCGCCGGCGTCCACGCACTGCTGCGCGACGGGGCGACCCTGGTCACCGACGCCTCGGAAGTCGTCGAACTCGTCGGCGACATGGGCGAGCTGGCCCCGGAACGGCACGGCCCCGTGCTCCCGCGCGACCTGCTCGAACCGGACGCCCGGCAGGTCCTGGCCGCACTGCCCGCCCGCGGCGCGGCGACCGCGCCCGCCGTCGCCCGCGACGCCCGGACGACCGTGGACGACGCGATCGCGAGGCTGTACGAACTCCGATCGCTTGGCTACGTCGAACGACACGGCGAGGGATGGAAGTTGACACGCCAGGCGGTGATCTCGGCGCGCGCGGGCCGGGACGGTTGCTGACCGAGCGTGTTCGGCCGTCCGGGGGAACGCCGAAGGCTGCGGAAATTCCGGCAGTTGAGCGTTCTCCTTGTCACGCAGGGTGACCGGAATGATCCCGTGGAGCACGGTGCGGAACGCATCCGCGCACGCCCCGCGCCTCGCCGTTCGCGCACCGCGACACTCCAGTCACGCTACGCTCACGGGGTTCCGGCGCTGAGACCCACGAAAACCGGACCAGAACCGACCGATACCGACGACTCGCCCAGGCGACCGGAAATCCCAGCAACCCGACAAGCCCGCACCCCACGGCAGAACGGCACAAGGCGACGAATGCCCCAGCACACCTCCGGGTCCGACCGGGCGGCGATCCCCCCAGCCGCCCGTGACGGTGGCAGCGTGCGGCCGCCCGCTCCCTCGACGCTCGACGAGCTGTGGCGGTCGTACAAGGCGACGGGGGACGACCGGCTGCGAGAGCAGCTCATCCTGCACTACTCGCCGCTGGTGAAGTACGTGGCGGGACGGGTCAGCGTCGGCCTGCCGCCCAACGTCGAACAGGCCGACTTCGTCTCCTCGGGCGTCTTCGGGCTCATCGACGCGATCGAGAAGTTCGACATCGACCGCGAGATCAAGTTCGAGACGTACGCGATCACCCGGATCCGGGGCGCGATGATCGACGAGCTGCGCGCGCTGGACTGGATCCCCCGCTCGGTGCGGCAGAAGGCGCGCAACGTCGAGCGGGCGTACGCGACGCTGGAGGCCCGGCTGCGGCGTACCCCGACGGAGACCGAGGTGGCCGCCGAGATGGGCATCGCGGTGGACGAACTGCACGCCGTCTTCAGCCAGTTGTCGCTGGCCAACGTCGTCGCCCTGGAGGAGCTGCTGCACGTCGGCGGCGAGGACGGGGACGGGCTGAGCTTCATGGACACCCTGGAGGACACCGCAGCGGACAACCCGGTGGAGGTCGCCGAGGACCGCGAGCTGCGGCGCTTCCTGGCCCGGGCGATCAACACCCTGCCCGAGCGGGAGAAGACCGTCGTCACGCTGTACTACTACGAGGGGCTGACGCTCGCCGAGATCGGCAACGTGCTCGGTGTGACCGAGAGCCGGGTCAGCCAGATCCACACCAAGTCGGTGCTCCAGCTGCGCGCCAAGCTGGCCAGTTTCGGGCGGTGACCGGCGGGGCCCGTGCCGGGGGAGTCGTTCCCGTCGCGGGCGCGGCGTCCGTACAGTGGTCGACGTGCCAAGGATTCGAGCGGCCTCCGTGGCCGAGCACCGGTCGATGCAGCGAGCCGCCCTGCTGGACGCGGCGCGGACCCTGCTGTCCGAGGGCGGGACGGAGGCCCTGACCTTCCCCGCGCTGGCCGAACGGACGGGGCTGGCGCGGTCGTCGGTGTACGAGTACTTCCGGTCGCGGGCCGCCGTGGTCGAGGAGCTGTGCGCCGTCGACTTCCCGGTCTGGGCCGCGGAGGTCGCGGCGACGATGGCGGCCGTGGACGGGCCGGAGGCCAAGGTCGAGGCGTACGTCCGCAAGCAGCTGGAGCTGGTCGGCGACCGGCGCCACCGGGCTGTGGTGGCGATCTCGGCGAGCGAACTGGACGCGGGCGCGCGGGAGAAGATCCGCGCCGCGCACGGCGAGCTGGTCGCCATGATCGTCGAGGCGCTGGGGGCGCTGGGCCACGCCCAGCCCCGTCTGGCGGCGATGCTGCTCCAGGGCGTCGTGGACGCGGCCGTGCGACGGATCGAACTGGGCGCGGCCGAAGACCCTCCGGTGATCGCCGAGGCGGCGGTGTCGATGGTCCTCCGAGGCGTCAACGGCTGACCCCCGCTTTTGCCGGCCGGCAGGGCTGACCGCAGCGCCGAGGTCCCCGGCGGTCGGCCCGGTCGACCGCAAGGCCAAGGCCCCCGGCGGCCAGCACCGGCCGACCGCGGCGGCGACGCCCCTCGACGGCCGGTCCCGGACCGCCACACCGACCACGACCCGGGGCGGAGAGAGCGGCCGGTTGCACCGGCCACGGATCCTGCGGCGGCCAGCCCGGCCAGCCCGGCCAGCCCGGCCAGCCCGGCCAGCCCGGCCAGCCCGGCCAGCCCGGCCAGCCCGGTCGACCGCGGCGCCCGCGGCCCGTGACGCGGCGAAACGCCGGCCGACCGCCGCCCCGGCTCGGTCGGCGCGGCCGACGGCAGCGGCCACCGCCCCGGGACCGACCAGCCTGGCCGACCGCAGCGGCCACCGCCCCGGGACCGACCAGCCTGGCCGACCGCAGCGGCCATCGCCCCGGCGCGGCCAGTTCCGGTCGGCAGCACCGGCCTGGGGCGGGCGGACGTTCGTGGTCGGTGTCGTCCGTCGTTGTGCGCCGTCACGTCGGCGGGGGCGGTGCTGCCAGGACCGGTAGCAGTCTCGGCGGGCCGGTGTTCAGCAGCCACGGCGGCAGGAGCAGCAGCGGATCGAGGTAGGCGTCCGCTCTGAGCAGGCCCCAGTGCAGACAGCCGCGCCCGCAGTGCGCCGCGGACGCCGGTCCCGGTCCCTCCACCGTGCCGACGACCTGTCCCGCCGCCACCGACTCGCCCTCCCTCACCGACGCCCTGACCGGCTCGTACGTCGTCCGCAGCGGTGGATCTCCGGTCCCCGACAGCTCCACCGCGACCACGCCCCGCCCCGCGACCGGGCCCGCGAAGGAGACCCGCCCCGCCGCCACCGCCCGTACCGGAGTGCCCGGCGGCGCCCCGAGGTCCACGCCCCGGTGGCCGGGCCCGTACGGCGTCGCCGGCGGCTCCCAGCCGCGCAGCACCGGCGGCCGCGCCCCCACCGGCCAGTACCGCCCCACGGCAGGCACCGCCCCCTCGGCCGCCGCCTCGCCGGCCGTCGCCACCGTCCCGCCAACCGCCGCCACCGCTCCGTCGGCCGCCGCCACCGTCCCGCCAGCCGACACCACCGCCCCGTCGGCCACCGCCGCTCCCCGCCCCCCGCTCGCCCCAGCCCCCCGAGGACCCACAGATCCCCAAGCACCCGCAGACCCCCAAGCACCCAGACCGCCCGCCGGGCCGGCGCCGTCCCCGTCGGCCCGGACGCCCGGCGCCGGCACGTCGAACACCAGGACCAGTAGGACCACCAGAACCACCGGATTCAGCAGGTTCAGCCGGGCCGGCAGGCCCGAATGCGGACCCGGCCGCCCCTTCGCACAGCGCTTCCCGCGCACCTCGGACATGCGCACCACGGTGCCCCGCCGCGCCGCCCGCCGCCGGAACCTGTGGACAACCCTCCGGTTGTGGACAGCGGCGTCACCCGGGGCCTTCCGTGTCCCGTACACTTCTGATGGCGACCCGGGTCACCGGGTCGACTTCGCACGCCCCGACACCCCGGCCGGCAACGGTCGGTGTCAGCGCCCCTCGGTCCTTCGCGGCAGGCGCACGCGGGCGTCAGGCGCGGAAGCCGTCCGGCATCCGCGGCACAACCGAGAAATTCAAGGAGATACGGCCATGGCCGTCGTCACGATGCGGGAGCTGCTGGAGAGCGGCGTCCACTTCGGTCACCAGACCCGTCGCTGGAACCCGAAGATGAAGCGCTTCATCTTCACCGAGCGCAACGGCATCTACATCATCGACCTGCTCCAGTCGCTGTCGTACATCGACCGCGCCTACGAGTTCGTCAAGGAGACCGTGGCCCACGGCGGCACGGTCATGTTCGTCGGCACGAAGAAGCAGGCGCAGGAGGCCATCGCCGAGCAGGCCACCCGCGTCGGCATGCCCTACGTCAACCAGCGCTGGCTGGGCGGCATGCTCACCAACTTCTCGACCGTCTACAAGCGCCTGCAGCGCCTGAAGGAGCTCGAGCAGATCGACTTCGAGGACGTGGCCGCCTCCGGCCTCACCAAGAAGGAGCTGCTGGTCCTCTCCCGCGAGAAGGCCAAGCTGGAGAAGACCCTCGGCGGTATCCGCGAGATGCAGAAGGTGCCCAGCGCCGTCTGGATCGTGGACACCAAGAAGGAGCACATCGCGGTCGGCGAGGCCCGCAAGCTCAACATCCCGGTCGTCGCCATCCTCGACACCAACTGCGACCCCGACGAGGTCGACTACAAGATCCCGGGCAACGACGACGCGATCCGCTCCGTCACCCTGCTCACCCGCGTGATCGCCGACGCCGTCGCCGAGGGCCTCATCTCCCGCTCCGGCGTCAACACCGGTGACAAGGGCGAGAAGGCCGCGAGCGAGCCGCTCGCCGAGTGGGAGCGCGACCTGCTCGAGGGCGAGAAGAAGGCGGACGAGTCCGCCGAGGCCGTCGAGGCCGCCGCCGAGACGCCGGCCCCCGACGCCCCGGTCGCCGAGGCCGTCGAGGAAGCCGCCGCCGAGGTCAAGGCCGAGGACGAGGTCAAGACCGAGGACGCCGCCGAGGTCAAGACCGAGGACGAGCAGCAGGCCTGACCCGTCAGTGTCAGCGTTGACGGCGGGAGCGGTGTGAACCCCGCTCCCGCCGTTCACCCGTAGGTCAGCGGCGCGTCAGCGGGCTCCCGCTCCATGGGCGGCGGGGGACCGCAGGCCCCCTGATCTTCGATCTTCCAGACTTCGAGAAAGATTCACAGACTCATGGCGAACTACACCGCCGCCGACGTCAAGAAGCTTCGTGAGCTCACGGGCGCCGGCATGATGGACTGCAAGAAGGCGCTGGACGAGGCCGAGGGCAACGTCGAGAAGGCCGTCGAGGCGCTGCGCATCAAGGGCCAGAAGGGCGTCGCCAAGCGCGAGGGCCGCTCCGCCGAGAACGGCGCCGTGGTCTCGATCATCGCCGACGACAACTCCGCCGGCGTCCTGGTCGAGCTGAAGTGCGAGAC
Source organism: Streptomyces seoulensis (assembly GCA_013364255.1). GTDB lineage: Bacteria > Actinomycetota > Actinomycetes > Streptomycetales > Streptomycetaceae > Streptomyces > Streptomyces similanensis. The sequence goes on from CP054936.1 coordinate 6,660,211, forward strand.
GGACTTCGTCGCCAAGGGCGAGAAGTTCCAGGCCGTGGCCAACGCCATCGCCGAGCACGTCACCAAGACCGCCCCGGCCGACCTGGAGGCCCTGCTCGCCTCCGAGATCGAGCCCGGCAAGACCGTCCAGGCGTTCGTGGACGAGGCCAACGCCAACCTCGGCGAGAAGATCGTCCTGGACCGCTTCGCGCAGTTCACCGACGGTTTCGTCATCGCGTACATGCACCGCACGATGCCCGACCTGCCCCCGCAGATCGGTGTCCTCGTCGAGCTGGACAAGCCGAACGCCGAGGTCGCCAAGGGCATCGCCCAGCACATCGCCGCCTTCGCGCCGAAGTACCTGGCCAAGGAGGACGTGCCGGCCGACGTCGTCGAGTCCGAGCGTCGCATCGCCGAGGAGACCACCCGCGCCGAGGGCAAGCCCGAGGCCGCGATCGCCAAGATCGTCGAGGGTCGTCTGAACGGCTTCTTCAAGGACGCCACGCTGCTCGGCCAGCCCTACGCGCTGGACAACAAGAAGTCCGTCCAGAAGGTCCTGGACGAGGCCGGTGTCACCCTGAAGCGCTTCACGCGCATCAAGGTCGGCATCTGAGTCCACAGTCCGTACCGCGACGGACGCCGACCCGGATAGGGTCGACAGCAGTCGTCCCCGTCGCTCGCGTAGGGCGCCACGCACGCGCGCGTGACGGACGACAGCAGATCTGACGAGGAGGCCATTGCCGAGCATGGGATGCGAAACACGCCCCACCGGCAATGGCCTTCTTCGCATGTGCACCACGTAACAGAGGCGGTATCCCAATGACCAGCAAGGCCCAGAAGAGCGACGACGGCAAAGTGTCCGGCCGGTTTCTGCTGAAGCTGTCCGGAGAGGCCTTCTCCGGCGGCGGGGGCCTGGGCGTCGACCCGGACGTGGTGCACGCCATCGCCCGTGAGATCGCGGCCGTCGTCCGGGACGGCGCGCAGATCGCGGTCGTGATCGGCGGCGGCAACTTCTTCCGCGGCGCCGAGCTCCAGCAGCGCGGCATGGACCGCGCCCGCTCGGACTACATGGGCATGCTCGGCACCGTGATGAACTGCCTCGCCCTGCAGGACTTCATCGAGAAGGAAGGCATCGACAGCCGGGTCCAGACCGCCATCACCATGGGCCAGGTCGCCGAGCCGTACATCCCGCTGCGTGCCGTGCGCCACCTGGAGAAGGGCCGCGTGGTCATCTTCGGCGCCGGGATGGGCATGCCGTACTTCTCCACCGACACCACCGCCGCCCAGCGCGCCCTGGAGATCGACGCCGAGGCGCTCCTCATGGGCAAGAACGGCGTGGACGGGGTCTACGACTCCGACCCGAAGACCAACCCGGACGCGGTGAAGTTCGACGCCCTCGGCTACAGCGAGGTCATCACCCGGGACCTGAAGGTCGCCGACGCCACGGCGATCACGCTCTGCCGCGACAACCGGCTCCCGATCGTCGTCTTCGAGCTCCTGAAGGCGGGCAATATCGCCCGCGCCGTCAAGGGTGAGAAGATCGGCACGCTTGTGGGTGACCAGGCCGGCCGGGGCTGACCCCGTCCCGGCGGGAACCGCCCGGCCGGACGACCGGCCTCGTCCGGCCGCCCGGCACCTGTCCGGGGGACGGGCGGGACGGACCCGGGCCGGGGGATGGACAATGTCCTGCCGGTCGGGAACCGTGCAGGAAGAAGACGCGACGCAGCCGGCCGTCGGCCCCGACGAGGAACCGCAGCCGGGCCTACTCAAGACACGCAGGAGCAAGTGGTGATCGAAGAGACCCTCCTCGAGGCCGAGGAGAAGATGGAGAAGGCCGTCGTGGTCGCCAAGGAGGACTTCGCCGCGATCCGCACCGGCCGTGCGCACCCGGCGATGTTCAACAAGATCGTGGCCGACTACTACGGCGCGCCGACGCCGATCAACCAGCTGGCCTCGTTCTCCGTGCCCGAGCCGCGCATGGCGGTCGTGACCCCGTTCGACAAGACCGCGCTGCGCAACATCGAACAGGCGATCAGGGACTCCGACCTGGGCGTCAACCCCGGCAACGACGGCAACATCATCCGAGTGGTCTTCCCGGAGCTGACCGAGGAGCGCCGCCGCGAGTACATCAAGGTCGCCAGGGGCAAGGGTGAGGACGCCAAGGTCTCCATCCGCTCGGTGCGCCGCAAGGCCAAGGACGCCATCGACAAGCTCGTCAAGGACGGCGAGGTCGGCGAGGACGAGGGCCGCCGTGCGGAGAAGGAGCTCGACGACACCACCGCCAAGTACGTGGCGCAGGTGGACGAGCTCCTGAAGCACAAGGAGTCGGAGCTGCTCGAGGTCTGATGAACGACTCTTCCTGGGGAACGCCGCAGCCGGCCGGGTACTGGGGGCCCGCGGACGGGTCACCCGACCAGGGGTCCGTCCCCGAAGGCCCCGTCCACGACGCGCAGCAGGGCGTCCAGCAGACCCGCCCCATGCCCGTCGTGCCCGAGGTGCCCGCTCACGGCGGCGCCCAGGATGACGACCGGGGGGCCGTCCGCACGGGCGGCCCTCTGTTCCGCGACGAGGCCCCGCGGCCTCCCGGCGCCCAGCCCCCGCAGCAACAGCCGCAGCCGCAGCCCTACGCCGCGCAGCCGCAGCCGTACGACCCACGACAGCCGCAGCCCTACGCGGCGCAGGCGCAGGCACAGCCGTACGCGGCGCAGGCGCCCGCGCAGCCGCAGCCGCAGCCGTACGACACGCAGCACCCGCGCCCGTACGGCATACCGCCGCACCCGCAGCCGTACGAGATACCGCGGCAGCACCAGCAGTCGCACCCGCAGCCGTACGAAGCGCCGCAGCCGCACCCGCAGCCGCGGCCCTACGACACGCCGCAGACGCCGCCCTTCCCCCAGGCGGCCGCGCAGAATCCGGAGCCCATGCCCGACGCCCCGCAGCCGGCGCCCGCCCCGCAGAAGAAGAGCGCGGGCCGGGACCTGGGCGCTGCCATAGGAGTCGGTCTCGGGCTCGGCGTGGTGATCGTCGCCTCCCTGTTCATCGTCAAGGCCGTCTTCGTCGGCGTGATCGCGGTCGCGGTCGTCGTCGGCCTGTGGGAGCTGACCAGCCGCCTCCAGGAACGCAAGGACATCAAGGCGCCGCTGGTGCCGCTGGCCGTCGGCGGCGCCGCGATGGTGGTCGCCGGATACGTGCGCGACGCCGAGGGCGCCTGGGTGGCGATGGCGCTCACCACGCTCGCCGTCCTCGTCTGGCGGATGACCCAGCCGCCCGAGGGCTACCTCAAGGACGTCACGGCGGGCGTCTTCGCCGCCTTCTACGTGCCGTTCCTGGCCACCTTCGTGGCGATGATGCTCACCGCGGACGACGGCCCGTACCGCGTCCTGACCTTCCTGATCCTGACCGTGGTCAGCGACACGGGCGCGTACGCCGTCGGCTGGCGTTTCGGCAGGAACAAGCTCGCTCCGCGCATCAGCCCGGGCAAGACCCGCGAGGGGCTGTTCGGCGCGATCGCGTTCGCCATGGTGGCCGGGGCGCTGTGCACGCAGTTCCTGATCGACGACGGCGTCTGGTGGCAGGGCCTGGTCATCGGCCTCGCGGTCGCGGCCAGCGCCACGCTCGGCGACCTCGGCGAGTCCATGATCAAGCGGGACCTGGGCATCAAGGACATGGGCACGCTGCTGCCCGGCCACGGCGGCATCATGGACCGCCTGGACTCCCTGCTGCCCACCGCCCCGGTGGTCTGGCTGCTGCTCGTCCTGTTCGTCGGCTCCGCCTGACCGCCGACCACGTCTCACGCCGACGGGCCCCCACCCGGTGGGGGCCCGTCGGCGTGACAGCACGTCCGGCGCCGGCCCGCCCGGGCCACCCAAGTCGATCTGCGACACTGGATGCACCATGCCCAAGCCCGGAGAACTCACTTTCGTCGCCCCGCGCGGAGCCAAGCAGCCGCCGCGGCACCTTGCCGATCTCTCACCTGCCGAGCGCAAGGAGGCCGTCGCCGCGATCGGCGAGAAGCCGTTCCGTGCCAAGCAGCTCTCGCAGCACTACTTCGCGCGGTACGCGCACGACCCGGAGCAGTGGACCGACATCCCGGCCGGCTCGCGGGAGAAGCTGCGGGAGGCGCTGCTGCCCGACCTGATGACGGTCGTGCGGCATCTGTCGACCGACGCGGGCACCACCCGCAAGACGCTGTGGCGGCTGTTCGACGGGACGCTGGTCGAGTCGGTGCTCATGCGCTACCCGGACCGGGTGACCATGTGCATCAGCTCGCAGGCGGGCTGCGGCATGAACTGCCCGTTCTGCGCCACCGGGCAGGCGGGTCTGGACCGCAACCTGTCGACCGCCGAGATCGTGCACCAGATCGTGGACGGCATGCGCGCGCTGCGCGACGGCGAGGTCCCGGGCGGCCCGGCGCGGCTGTCCAACATCGTCTTCATGGGCATGGGCGAGCCGCTCGCCAACTACAAGCGCGTCGTCGGCGCGATCCGCGCCCTCACCGACCCCGAGCCCGACGGGCTCGGCCTGTCGCAGCGCGGCATCACCGTCTCGACGGTCGGCCTGGTCCCGGCCGTCCACCGGTTCGCCGACGAGGGCTTCAAGTGCCGGCTCGCCATCTCCCTGCACGCCCCCGACGACGAGCTGCGCGACACCCTCGTGCCCGTCAACACGCGGTGGAAGGTGCGGGAGGTGCTGGACGCGGGCTTCGAGTACGCCGCGAAGTCCGGGCGCCGGCTGTCCATCGAGTACGCGCTGATCCGCGACATCAACGACCAGGCCTGGCGCGGCGACCGGCTCGGCCGGCTGCTCAAGGGCAGGCCGGTGCACGTCAACTGCATCCCGCTCAACCCGACCCCCGGCTCCCAGTGGACCGCCTCGCGGCCCGAGGACGAGAAGGCGTTCGTCGAGGCGATCGCCGCGCACGGCGTGCCGGTCACCATCCGGGACACCCGCGGCCAGGAGATCGACGGCGCCTGCGGCCAGCTCGCCGCCACCGAGCGGTAGTCTGAGCCGGTACACACATCTTCATATTCCGACAGGGGAGCGCCACAGCGCTGAGAGTGCGGCACCGGCCGCAGACCCTCTGAACCTCGCCCAGGTCATTCTGGGTAGGAAGTTCGGTCATGACTCGAGCTGTTGCGCCCTGCCCGGGCATCCGCGCGGATGCCCGGGCAGGGCCGCGTCTCTTCCTGGCCACCATCCAGGAGGAAAATCCAGTGCACACCAAGACGTTCGTCGCGGCCGCGGTCGGGCTGGGACTGGTCACGCTGTCCGCGTGCGGATCGTCCGGCGGCAAGAGCGCCGCCGACTCCAAGACCGTGACCCTGGTCAGCCACGACTCGTGGAAGGCGTCCAAGAGCGTCATCGCGGAGTTCGAGAAGTCCTCCGGCTACAAGGTGCGGGTCCTCACCGACGGCGACGCCGGACAGGCCGTCAACAAGGCCATCCTCACCAAGGACAACCCGCAGGGCGACGTCTTCTTCGGCGTCGACAACACCCTCCTGTCCCGTGCCCTGGACAACGGCCTCTTCCAGCCCTACGAGGCCAAGGGCTCCGACCGGATCGAGGCGCCGTACCGCGCCGACGGGGCCAAGCACCGGGTGACCCCCATAGACACCGGCGACATCTGCGTCAACTACGACAAGAAGTACTTCGCCGACCACAAGCTGGCCCCGCCCGCCACCTTCGACGACCTCGTCAAGCCGCAGTACCGCAACCTCCTCGTCACCGAGGACGCCGCCGCCTCCTCGCCCGGCCTCGGCTTCCTGCTCGGCACCGCCGCCCGGTACGGCGACACGGGCTGGCAGGCGTACTGGAAGAAGCTGCGGGCCAACGGCGTCAAGGTCGTCTCCGGCTGGGAGCAGGCCTACGACCAGGAGTTCTCCGGCTCCGCCGGCGGCCGGAAGGCCAAGGGCGACCGCCCGCTGGTCGTCTCCTACGCCTCCTCGCCGCCCGCCGAGGTCATCTACGCCCAGCCCCGCCCCAAGACCGCCCCGACCGGCGTCGCCCAGGGCACCTGCTTCCGCCAGGTCGAGTACGCCGGACTGCTCGCCAACGCCGGCAACACCAAGGGCGGCAAGGCCTTCCTGGACTTCCTGGTCAGCAAGCGGTTCCAGGAGGACATGCCGCTGAACATGTTCGTCTACCCGGTCCTCCAGGGCGCCCGGGTGCCGGCGGAGTTCACCCAGTACGGCCCGCAGGCCAAGGACCCCGAGACCATGGCGCCCGAGAGGATCGCCGCCCACCGCGACCAGTGGGTCAAGTCGTGGACCTCGCTCGCGGTGAAGTGACCGGCGGGCGACGCCGGCGTGCGGGGAACGCGGCGCGGCTCGGCCTCATGGCCCTGCCCGTCGCGTTCTTCGCGGTCTTCTTCGCCTACCCGGTCGCCGCGATCGTCCGGCGCGGCCTGCGGATCGACGGCGCCTGGCGGTTCGGCCGGTTCGCCGACGTCCTCGGCGACGCCGGCATCCGGCACGTGCTGTGGTTCACCACCTGGCAGGCGCTCGCCTCCACCGCGCTCACCCTGCTGATCGCGCTGCCCGGCGCCTACGTGCTGGCCCGCCTCGAATTCCCCGGCCGGCAGGTGCTGCGCGCCGTGGTCACGGTGCCGTTCGTGCTGCCCACCGTCGTCGTCGGCACCGCCTTCCTCGCCCTCCTCGGCCACGGCGGCCTCCTCGACCAGCTGTGGGGCGTACGCCTGGACACCACCGTGTGGGCGATCCTGCTGGCCCACGTCTTCTTCAACTACGCCGTCGTGGTGCGCACCGTCGGCGGCCTGTGGGCGCAGCTCGACCCGCGGCAGGAGGAGGCGGCGCGGATGCTCGGCGCCTCGCCGCTGACCGCCTGGCGCACGGTCACCCTGCCGGCGCTGGCCCCCGCCGTCGCCGCCGCCGCGCTGATGGTCTTCCTGTTCACCTTCACCTCCTTCGGCGTGGTGCAGATCCTGGGCGGCCCGACCTTCTCCACCCTGGAGGTGGAGATCTACCGGCAGACCTCCGAGATCTTCGACCTGTCCACCGCCGCCGTGCTCACCCTCGTCCAGTTCGCGGCGGTGGGCGCGATTCTCGCCGTGCACGCCTGGACCGTACGGCGCCGGGAGGGCGCGCTGAAGCTGGTGGACGCCGCCCTGACCGCCCGCCGGCCGCGCGGCGCGGGGCAGTGGACGCTGCTGGCCGGGGTGCTCGCCACCATCGCCGTACTGCTCCTGCTGCCGCTCGCCGTGCTCGTGCAACGCTCCCTGACCGCCCCCGGCTTCGGCTACTACCGGGCGCTGACCGACCCCGACGGCGGCGTCTTCCCCGTCGCCCCGATCAGCGCCGTCGGCACCTCCCTGTCCTACGCCGCCGCAGCCACCGCCATCGCCGTGGTGATCGGCTCGCTGGCCGCCGCCGCGCTCACCCGCCGGGACGCCGGACGCCTGGTACGCGGCTTCGACGCGCTGCTGATGCTGCCGCTCGGCGTCTCGGCGGTGACCGTCGGCTTCGGCTTCCTGATCGCCCTGGACAAGCCGCCGCTCGACCTGCGCCAGTCCTGGATCCTGGTGCCGCTCGCCCAGGCTCTGGTGGGCGTGCCGTTCGTGGTGCGCACCATGCTGCCGGTGCTGCGCGCGGTCGACGCACGGCTGCGGGAGGCGGCCGCCGTGCTCGGCGCGTCCCCGTGGCGGGTGTGGCGGGAGGTCGACCTGCCGATGGTGCGGCGGGCGCTGCTGGTGGCCGCCGGGTTCGCCTTCGCGGTCTCGCTGGGCGAGTTCGGCGCCACCGTGTTCATCGCCCGGCCCGACAATCCGACGCTTCCGGTCGCGGTGGCCCGGCTGCTGAGCCGGCCCGGCGACCTCAACTACGGGCAGGCGATGGCCCTGTCGACGATTCTGATGGTGGTGTGCGCCGTGGCCCTGCTGCTCCTGGAGAGGCTGCGGACCGCCGACCGGAGCGGGGAGCTGTGATGCTGCTGAGTCTGGAGACCGCCACCGTGCGCTTCGGCGGGCGGGCGGTGCTCGACGGCGTCGGTCTGGCGGTCGCCGAGCAAGAGATCGTGTGCGTGCTCGGCCCTAGCGGCAGCGGCAAGTCGACGCTGCTGCGGGCGGTGGCCGGGTTGCAGCCGCTGGACGCGGGGCGGGTGCTGCTGGACGGCCGGGACCAGGCGGCGGTGCCGGTGCACCGGCGCGAGGTCGGGCTGATGTTCCAGGACCACCAGCTGTTCCCGCAGCGCGACGTGGCCGGCAACGTCGGCTTCGGGCTGCGGATGCACGGCACGGCCAAGGACGAACGAGCCGCGCGCGTCGCGGAGTTGCTGGACCTGGTCGGGCTGCCCGGGGCCGGCGGCAGGTCCGTCGCCGCCCTGTCCGGCGGCGAGCAGCAGCGGGTGGCACTGGCCCGCGCGCTCGCTCCCCGGCCGCGGCTGCTGATGCTGGACGAGCCGCTCGGCCAGCTCGACCGCACCCTGCGCGAGCGGCTCGTGGTCGAACTGCGGGAGCTGTTCGGCCGGTTGGGCACCACGGTGCTCGCTGTCACGCACGACCAGGGCGAGGCGTTCGCGCTCGCCGACCGGGTCGTGGTGATGCGCGACGGCAGGATCGCCCAGTCCGGCACCCCGCTGGAGGTGTGGCAGCGCCCGGCGGACGCCTTCGTGGCCCGCTTCCTCGGTTTCGAGAACGTCGTCGAGGCGAGCGTGGACGGCCGGGTCGCGATCACCCCCTGGGGCAAGGTGCCGGTCGCCGAGGGCGCCGCGGAGGGCGTCCGCACCCTGCTCGTCCGGCCGGCCGGCGTCCGGCTGCTCCCCGCCGGTGAGGGCCTGCGCTGCACGGTCGCCGCCCGCGCCTTCAAGGGCACCCATGTCGCCGTCCACCTCCAGCCCGCGGACGCGCCGCGCCTGGAGGCGGCCTGTGCGCTGCGCTCGGCGCCGGAGGTCGGCGACGAGGTGGGGGTGGAGCTCGACCCGGCGGACGTCGTGCTGCTGGACTGAACCCGCCGGGCCGTCCCGACCGGTCTGCCGGCCGCGGCCCGCCCCGACCGGTCTGCCGGCCGCGGCCCGCCCCGACCGGTCCGACGGCCGCGGCCCGTCCCCGGGTTCGGGGGCGGGCCGCGGCCGGCGGGTGCGGACGTGGGCGTCAGCGGGCGCTGCCGGTCCCGCGCCGGCGCAGCCCGTAGAAGACGGCGCCGCCGCCGACGACGACCAGGGCGGCGGCGATGCCGGCGATCAGCGGGGTGCGCGAACTCGTGCCGGTCTCGGCGAGGTGGGAGTCACCGGCCGCGGGCGAGGGCGCGTTGTCCACGGTGGTGCCCGCCGGGGCGGTGCTGTTCTGCGAGGGGGCCGGGACCGGAGTCCGGGCGGCGGGCGTCGAGGGCGCCGCGGAGGTGGCCGGCGCCGACGGGGTCGCGGTGGCCGACTGCGTGGGTGTGCCCGGCTTCGCCGGGGAGGCGGGGGCGCTCGGGGTGGCCGACGCGCACGCGGCGGACGGGGTCCTGAGGTTCGGCTCGATGTCGTCGTCGACCAGCTTGCCGCCGGCCTTGACGCGGACGCGGTACTCGGCGTTCGGCTGCCAGTCCTCGGTGAACGAGACGGTGGCGCCCAGGGCGGTGCCCTTGACCGACCGCGGTGCGCCGATCCGCTTCACGTCCGCGCCGTTGTTCTCCAGGAAGACGGTGACGACGGCCGGGGTGCCGGAGGCGTCCTTGTCGGTGACGACGATGACACCGTTGCCATCGACGCACTTGGCTTCGGCGGAGAACTCGCTGATGTCGCAGGCGAGCGCGGTGCCCGCCGCGCCGAGGGCGAGGGCGGCGGACGCGGCGGCGACGCCCAGGGCGCGCAGGGGTCGTGCGGTGCGGCGGGATATCGACAAGATGGCCACTGTGCCCTTCACGGGAGGTGCGGTTGCGGGGGGTGAAGGGGGTGGTGGGGCGGCCACGGGACGTCGAGGAGTGCCCCGGCACCCCCAAGAGGCCCAGATCTATAGGCGCTCGGACAGCAGTGTCAACGCGCCTGCCCCGCAAGGGCGTTGACTTTGCCCGTTCATTAACCGCCGTGACGTTTGAGCGCGTGGTGAATGGGTCCGATCCGGGCGGTGGGGGTGATAGGGCCCGCCCGGGCGCATCCCGCCCGGGTCGGAGCGAATCGCTCCGGGGCCGTCCGGGTCAGCCCTGGACCACCGCCGGGTCCATCCACATGACCTCCCAGGTGTGCCCGTCGAGGTCGTCGAAGGCGCGGCCGTACATCTGGCCGTAGTCCTGGATCCGGTCCGACGCCGTGCCACCGGCCGCGACCGCCTTCTCGACCAGCTCGTCCACCTTCTCGCGGCTCTCGGCGCTCAGACAGATCAGCACCTCGCTGGTCCGGGTGGAGTCCACGATCTCCTTCTTGGTGAACTCGGCGTAGTGCTTCTTGCTGAGCAGCATGGCGATGATCGTGTCGCTGATGACGACGCAGGTGCAGTCGTCGTTGGAGAACTGCGGGTTGATGGAGTAGCCGAGCGCGCTGAAGAACTCCTTCGACGCGGCCACGTCGTCGGTCGCCAGGTTCACGAAGATCATCTGCTGGTACATGGTGGGGTCGCTCCCGTCGTGGGCGGTGCCGTGCGTGCTTACGCAGGGGTAGACGCGACGGGCTCGCGGAACTCATCGCCGTTCAGCCAACTTTTTCCGGCGGTCCTCCCGAGCGCCGGGGCGGTCGCGTCAGCGGGTCAGGGGCAGTGCGGCGAGGGTGGCCACCGCCCAGGTCAGCGGCACGAACAGGGTCAGCACGGCGGCGGTGCGCAGGGCGGCGGCGGAGCGCAGCACGGTGGCGGGCGCGCCCAGGCGCCGCAGCGCGGAGGTGGTGCCGAGGCGCAGCTGCCGCGCCTCGACGGCGGCGATGAGCAGGGCGGCCACCGCGCATCCGGCCACGAGCAGCGCGCCCAGCGCGGTGAGCGGGCCGAGGGGCCCGGCGGCCCGGCCGTGCAGCGTGATCAGGGCGTACGCCGCCGAGGCGACCGCGCACAGCACGCCGAGCGGTCCGCCGATCCGGACCGCCTCCGCCATCAGGACCCGCCCGGCCAGAAGGCGCACCGCGCCCGGCCGCACCGCCTGGAGCAGCCGGCCGCACAGATGGGTGAGGCCGGGGCCGGCGAGGGCGAGCCCGGCCGCGGTGAGCAGCCAGCCGGCGAGGACCGGCGCCGATCCGGCGGTGAGGCCGCCGGGCAGTGCGGCGCGGGCGGCGGTGCCGGCCGCGCCCCCGGCGTAGGTCTCGACGGTGAGGCCGGCGGCGAGCACGGCGATGCCCCAGGGCAGGCCGGTGGGGGTGCGGTCGGGTGGGAGCGGACGGCCGGGGTCGTCGTCGGTGCCCGCTCCGGTGGCCGTGCCGCTGCCGTCGGCGCTCGCTCCGGTGACCGTGCCGCTGCCGTCGGTGCCCGCTCCGGTGGCCGTGCCGCTGCCGCCGGCGCCCGCTCCGGTGGCCGTGCCGCCGTCGCCGTCGTCGTCGCGGCCGTCGTCGCCGGAGACGGCCGTCTCCGGCGCGGGACCGGCGGGGCCGGCGGGGCCGGCGGTGCGGGCGGGGCCGGGCCGTGGTTCGCGCGGGCGCAGGGCGGCGGCGACGGCCGCGGAGGCGAGCGCCGGGACGGCGGCGAGCAGGAGCAGTGTGCCGGGCACCGGCAGCCGCTTGCGGGCGGCGAGGAAGCCGTGGGCCGTGCCGTCGACGGGGAACGGCCAGCCGGGCAGGTCGCCGCGCAGGGAGAGGAAGAGCAGCAGCGCGAGCAGCGCGCCGAAGGCCGAGGACAGGGCGGTGGTGCCGGCCGAGACGGCCAGCAGCCGGGCCGGGCCCAGGCCGAGCGCGGACAGGGCGCTGCGCGGCCGGGTGCCGGGGTCGGTGCGGGCGACGGCGACCGCCAGGTGCGCGGTGGCGGCCAGCGGCACCGCGCACCAGGCCAGGCGCAGCAGCGCGGCGGAGGGGTGGTCGGGGTGGCCGAGGGCGTGGCCGAGGCTGCTCAGGAGCAGGAAGCCGGTGCCCGCCGAGGCCGCCACGACGGTCAGGCGGCGCAGCTGGACGGCGGGGTGGGCGACGCGGATCAGACGGAGAGCGAGCACGCCGCCCGGCCTTCCGTGGTGTCGCCGGCCGGCGGCAGGTGGACGGTCTTCACGCAGCGGCCGTCGAGCAGGTTCACCGTGCGGTCGGCCAGGGCCGCGGTCTCCGCGTCGTGGGTGGCGAGCACGACGGTGATGCCGTGCGAGCGGGCGGCGGTGGTGAGGGTGCGCAGCGCGTGGGCGCGGTCGGCGCGGTGCAGCGGGGCGGTCGGCTCGTCGGCGAACAGCACCGTCGGCGCGGGGGCGAGCGCGCGGGCGACGCAGACGCGCTGGCGCTCGGCCTGGCGCAGCTGGTGCGGGCGCTTGCGGGCGAGTTCGCCGGCGTCCAGGCGGTCCAGCCACTCCAGGGCGGCCACCTTGGCCCGGCGCCGGGTGGAGCCGCGCAGCATCAGCGGCAGGGCGGTGTTCTCCCAGACGTTCAGCTCCGGTACGAGCACGGGGGCCGGGTCGATCCAGCCGAACCGGTCGCGGCGCAGCCGTTCCCGGGCGAGCGGGCCGAGGGTGTGCACGGGGGAGCTGTTGAACCAGACCTCGCCCTCGCGCACCCGGACCATGCCGGACAGGCAGCGCAGCAGCGTGGTCTTGCCGCTGCCGCTCGGGCCGCCGACGGCGAGGATCTCGCCCTGCCGGACGCCGAGCGAGACGCCGGCGAGTGCGGGCGAGCCGTCCTTGTGGGTGTAGTGCAGGGCGCGGGCCCAGAGCACGTCGTTGTCCGGCGGGGCCACCATGGCGTACACCTCGGTTCGGATCAGAAATGCCGCGCGTTGCCGTACGGGTCGGGGATCCTTCGTACGAATCCCCCGTACGAGGGAACGAAGGCGAAGCCGATCGGTCACTGAACGCTAGGCAGCCGACGCCGGGAGCCCGGACAGCACACGGCCCCGGGCCGCCGTTTCCCACTCGAACGGACGGCGCCGGGGCCGGTGATGATCATCTGATCGGAGGCACGCGCCTCAGCCGCGGGCCCTCAGCGCGCGCCTGTGGCGCTCACCGTGACGCGAGGGTCACAGCTTGGTCCAGGCCTCCGTCAGCGTGGCGCGCAGGATCTGCTCGATCTCGTCGAAGGTCTCCTGGTTGGAGATCAGCGGCGGGGCGAGCTGGACGACCGGGTCGCCGCGGTCGTCGGCACGGCAGTACAGACCGTTGTCGTACAGCGCCTTGGACAGGAAGCCGTACAGGACGCGCTCGGTCTCCTCGTCGTTGAAGGACTCCTTGGTGTGCTTGTCCTTCACCAGCTCGATGCCGTAGAAGAAGCCGTTGCCGCGGACGTCGCCGACGATCGGCAGGTCGTGCAGCTTCTCCAGCGTGGACAGGAAGGCGCCCTCGTTGTCCAGCACGTGCTGGTTGATGCCCTCGCGCTCGAACAGGTCGAGGTTGGCGAGGCCCACCGCGGCGGAGACCGGGTGGCCGCCGAAGGTGTAGCCGTGCAGGAAGGTGTTGTCGCCCTTGTAGAACGGCTCGGCCAGGCGGTCGGAGATGATGCAGGCGCCGATCGGGGAGTAGCCCGAGGTCATGCCCTTGGCGCAGGTGATCATGTCCGGGACGTAGCCGAACTTGTCACACGCGAACATCGTCCCCAGGCGGCCGAAGGCGCAGATGACCTCGTCGGAGACGAGCAGCACGTCGTACTGGTCGCAGATCTCGCGCACCCGCTGGAAGTAGCCGGGCGGGGGCGGGAAGCAGCCGCCGGCGTTCTGCACCGGCTCCAGGAAGACGGCCGCGACGGTTTCGGGGCCCTCGAAGAGGATCTGCTGCTCGATCTGGTCGGCGGCCCAGCGGCCGAAGGCCTCCGGGTCGTCCCCGAAGAGCGGGGCGCGGTAGATGTTGGTGTTGGGCACCTTGTGCGCGCCCGGCACCAGCGGCTCGAACGGGGCCTTCAGGCTCGGCAGGCCGGTGATGGACAGGGCGCCCTGCGGGGTGCCGTGGTAGGCGACCGCGCGGGATATGACCTTGTGCTTGGTGGGCTTGCCGACCAGCTTGAAGTACTGCTTGGCGAGCTTCCAGGCGGTCTCCACGGCTTCACCGCCGCCGGTGGTGAAGAACACCTTGTTCAGGTCGCCCGGCGCGTAGTCGGCCAGGCGCTCCGCCAGCTCGACGGCCTTCGGGTGGGCGTACGACCACACCGGGAAGAACGCCAGTTCCTGGGCCTGCTTGAAGGCGGTCTCGGCCAGTTCGGTGCGGCCGTGGCCGGCCTGGACCACGAACAGACCCGCGAGACCGTCGAGGTAGCGCTTGCCCTTGTCGTCGTAGATGTAGGTGCCCTCGCCGCGCACGATGGTCGGCACGGGCGAGTTCTCGTACGAGGACATGCGGGTGAAGTGCATCCACAGGTGGTCGTACGCGGTGCGGCTGAGGTCCTTGCTCACGGTTATCGGGTTCCCCACATGTAGGTCTGCTTCTTGAGTTTCAGGTAAACGAAACTCTCGGTGGAGCGCACGCCGGGCAGGGCCCGGATGCGTTTGTTGATGACGTCCAGCAGGTGGTCGTCGTCCTCGCAGACGATCTCGGCGAGGATGTCGAACGAGCCCGCGGTCATCACCACGTACTCGACTTCCGACATGTCAGTCAGCGCGTCCGCTATGGCCTCGACATCGCCCTCGACGTTGACGCCGACCATCGCCTGCCGGCGGAAGCCCACGGTGAGCGGGTCCGTGACGGCGACGATCTGCATGACGCCCTGGTCCAGCAGCTTCTGGACGCGCTGGCGGACGGCCGCCTCGGAGAGGCCGACCGCCTTGCCGATCGCGGCGTAGGGCCTGCGGCCGTCCTCCTGGAGCTGCTGGATGATGGCGAGGGAGACGGCGTCCAGCTGGGGGGTGCCGTTCCCGTTGCGGGACTCGCGGGACGAGTCCCTCTGCTCTGCGCTTCGACTGGCCACGACCTCACTGTGCACGACGTCTCGACAGTTTTGCAAGGCGTGAGCGATGTAATTCGTTGTTGTGATGCCAGATCTTTGCGGATTTCGCAGAAGTCACGGCGGTGGGGGTGTTGAAAACGTGGCCGCGGCGACTAGGGTGGGTGTCTCAGCGATTGGACACCTGAACCAGCCAAGGAGGGCCGGCAGTGAGCACCGAGCTGCGTCGTCTGCGCAACTACATCGACGGTGAGTTCCGGGACGCCGCCGACGGACGGACCACCGAGGTGGTCAACCCCGCGACCGGCGAGGCGTACGCGACCGCGCCGCTGTCCGGCCAGGCGGACGTCGACGCCGCCATGGCCGCCGCCGCGGCGGCCTTCCCGGCCTGGCGCGACACCACCCCGGCCGAGCGCCAGAAGGCCCTGCTGAAGATCGCGGACGCCTTCGAGGAGCGCGCCGAGGAGCTGATCGCGGCCGAGGTGGAGAACACGGGCAAGCCCATCGGGCTCACCCGCTCCGAGGAGATCCCGCCGATGGTCGACCAGATCCGCTTCTTCGCGGGCGCGGCGCGCCTGCTGGAGGGCCGCTCGGCCGGCGAGTACATGGCGGGCCTGACCTCCATCGTGCGCCGCGAGCCGATCGGCGTGTGCGCGCAGGTCGCGCCGTGGAACTACCCGATGATGATGGCCGTGTGGAAGTTCGCCCCGGCCCTCGCCGCGGGCAACACGGTCGTCCTCAAGCCGTCGGACACCACCCCCGCCTCCACGGTCCTGATCGCCGACATCATCGGCTCGGTCCTGCCCAAGGGCGTCTTCAACGTCGTCTGCGGCGACCGCGACACCGGCCGCCTCATGGTCGAGCACCCCACCCCGGCGATGGCCTCCATCACCGGTTCGGTACGGGCCGGCATGTCGGTCGCCGAGTCCGCCTCCAAGGACCTCAAGCGGGTCCACCTGGAGCTGGGCGGCAAGGCCCCGGTCGTGGTCTTCGAGGACACCGACATCGACAAGGCCGTCGAGGACATCTCGGTCGCCGGCTTCTTCAACGCCGGCCAGGACTGCACGGCCGCCACCCGCGTCCTCGTGCACGAGTCGATCCACGACGAGTTCGTCGCCGCGCTCGCCAAGGCCGCCGAGGAGGCCAAGACCGGGCAGCCGGACGACGAGGACGTGCTCTTCGGCCCGCTGAACAACCCCAACCAGCTCAAGCAGGTCGCCGGCTTCATCGAGCGGCTGCCCGCCCACGCCAAGGTCGAGGCCGGCGGCCACCAGGTCGGCGACAAGGGCTACTTCTACGCCGCGACCGTCGTCTCCGGCCTCAAGCAGGACGACGAGATCATCCAGCAGGAGGTCTTCGGCCCGGTCATCACGGTCCAGTCCTTCAGCGACGAGGACCAGGCCGTCGAGTGGGCCAACGGCGTCGAGTACGCGCTGGCCTCCTCGGTGTGGACCAAGAACCACTCCCGCGCCATGCGGATGTCCAAGAGGCTCGACTTCGGCTGCGTGTGGATCAACACCCACATCCCGCTGGTCGCCGAGATGCCGCACGGCGGCTTCAAGAAGTCCGGCTACGGCAAGGACCTGTCGGCGTACGGCTTCGAGGACTACACGCGGATCAAGCACGTGATGACGTCGCTGGACGCGTAGCGCTCCGCGGGCGGGACGGCTCGGACGGCGGACGCGGGGGCTTCCCCCGCCCCCGCGGTCCGAGCGGCGCCCGCCGTACGACCCGCGACCCCGGACGGAGGACGGACCGTCCGGGGTCGCGCCATGCCGTCGGCCGTCCCGTCGGTCGCACGGCGCGGGGCTGCGGGGCTGTTGGGGCTTCCGCGGCTACCGGGGTGGCGGGGGCTCAGGGGTTCCCGGGGCTCAGGGGTTCCGGGGTTCGCGGGCGGGTGAGGGCGGCCCGGCCGGTCGGGCGGGCGCGGCGGGGTGCGCGGGGGCTCGTCGGGTGCGTGGGATCCCGCTGGGTGCGGCCGCTGGCCGGGTGGGGTCCGGCTCGGTGCCGTCGTGCTGGCCGCTGGCCGAGGTGGGGGTCTGGCTCGGTGCCGTCGCGTTGGCCGCCGGCCGGGTGGGGTCCGGCTCGACGCCGTCGTACTGGCCGTCGGCCGGGGTGCGGTCCGGCCGGGCCTCGGCATGCCGGCAGGGCGGCCGCCGGCCGGGTCTCCCGGACCGCCGGCCAGGGCTGATCGACAACGTGTCGCCTCCGCACCGGTGGGCTCGACGGAGCGTCGATTGTCCCGGTCCCGGCGGTCGCGGCATGCTGCGCCAATGCCCCGGACACCGATGACGCCCCTGAAGCCGCTCGCGAGCGCGCCCGCACCCTCCCGCCGTTCCCTGCTGCGCGCGCTCGGCGCCGCGTCCGCGCTCGGCGCGCTCGCCGGCTGCGGGGTGCCCGCGGCCTACGTCCGGCCCGGCGACCGCTCCGCCCCGGACACCTCCGCCACCGACAAGCACCTGGCCTGGTCGAACTGGCCGCTCTACATCGACACCGACGACAAGAACCCCAACCGGCGGCCCACCCTGGAGGGCTTCGAGAAGCGCACCGGGATCTCGGTGCACTACTCGGAGGAGATCAACGACAACGACGAGTTCTTCGGCAAGATCAGCCCCGCGCTGATGAACCACCAGAAGCCGGGCCGCGACCTCATCGTCATCAGCGACTGGATGTGCGCGCGGTTCGTGCGCCTGGGCTGGGTGCAGCAGATGGACCGCGCCCACCAGCCCCACGTGGCCGCCAACCTGGACCCGCTGCTGCGCTCGCCCGCCTTCGACCCCGGGCGGCGGTTCACGGTGCCGTACCAGTCCGGCATCACCGGCATCGCGTACGACCGCCGCAGGCTCGGCCGCGAGATCCGCGCCGTCTCCGACCTGTGGGCGAGCGACCTGAAGGGCAGGGTGACGCTGCTGTCCGGGCTCGACGAGGCGTTCGCGCTGCTGATGCAGGGCAACGGCGTCGACATCCGCACGTGGCGGGCGGCGGACTTCCACCGGGTGTGCGACCAGGTCGAGAAGGAGGTGGCGCGCGGCCAGATCCGCCGCTTCACCGGCAACGACTACACCAAGGACCTGGTCAGCGGCGACGTCCTGGCCTGCCAGGCCTACTCCGGCGACGTGATCCAGCTCCAGGCGGACAACCCCGACATCCGCTTCGTCGTCCCCGAGGAGGGCGCCGAGCTGTGGTCGGACTCCCTGATGATCCCGAACCTGGCCGCCCACAAGGCCAACGCCGAGCGCCTGATCGACTACTACTACGAACCCGAGGTCGCCGCCGAGCTGGCCGCCTGGGTGAACTACGTGTGCCCGGTCCCGGCGGCCCGGGAGGTGCTCGCCCGGTCCAAGGACGAGGACACGGCCGCCCTGGCCGACAACCCCCTGGTCTTCCCCGACTCCACCATGCGCCGCCGCCTGGCCGTCGCCCGCGACATCACGTCCACGGAACGCCTGGAGTTCGCCCGGCGCTGGAACAAGATCGTGGGGTTGTAGGCCACGGCGACGCGGGCCGCGGGGCGGACACCCCGCGGCCGCCGCTCAGCCGCCGCTCAGCCCCCGTTCGACGGGCCGAAGAACTCGATCTCGGCCAGGGAGACCTGCTTGCTCGACGAGGTCTGGTAGGCCGACTCGATGATGAAGCGGACCGCGGTGACCTTGCCGACCCGGAACGCGCGGCGCTGGCCGCCCGCGCCCTGGTCGAGGGTGAGTTCGCGCTTGGTCGTCTTGCCGTCGGCCAGGGTGATCAGCGCCTCGACGCGGTGCGGCAGCGCCGACTGGGAGAGCTGGTCGGGGCGGATCGACACGCCCGGCGTGATGATCAGGTCCAGCAGCCGGGTCGGCTCGGAGAACCGCGCCTCGATCCACTGGCCCTGGCCCGACTCGGAGACTCCGGGACCCCACCAGGTGTTGTTGAGCTTGTCGAAAGCCAGCTCGGGCTTGTGCCCCGGGTAGGAGCGGGACGCGGTGACCTTGTCCGGCGCCACCGGGGCCCGCTTGGCGAAGTGGTCGCGGGTCGCCTGGACGCCCTGCGGGATGTGCACCGCCAGCACGATCAGCAGCGTCAGGACGACGGCCGCGACCAGCCAGGCCAGGATCCGGTCGAAGGCGCGGCGCAGTCGGGGGCGGTCGCCGGCCCACGGGGCCTCGCGGTTGCCGGCCGACGTCAGCCGCCGCCACCAGGGCAGCCGGCCCGGCGTCTGCCCGCTGCCCGCCATCGGCATCGCGCAGCGGGTGCAGTAGTGCCGGTCGGGCCGGTTGCGCGTGCCGCACCACGGGCACGGCGCCCCGCCGTCGGCGCCCAGTTCCTCGCCCGGGGCGCGCACCGTCTGCGGGCGCTGGGCGACCGGGCGGCCCGGCAGCACCGGGGCCACGGCGGGGGACGGCGCGGCCTGCGGGGACGGGTCGGCGACCGGGATGAGCAGCTGCCGTGCCCGGTCGGTCATCCCCTCGTCCGCGCCGGGCTCCGGAGCGGCGGCGGGCAGGGGCGTGGTGGTGGCGTTCCCGTCCGTGGCCGGGGTGGCGGTGGGCACGGAGGGCTGCGGAACGGTGTCCGCCGACGGGGATGTGGCGGGCGAGCCAGGAGTGGGCTCCGCGGGGGCGGGAGTGGCGGGGTGCGGAGCCGGAGTTTCCCCGGCGTCGGCAGGGCGGGAGGCGGGCGCGGCCGCGGCCGGGGAGGGGGAACCGGCGGTCGCGGGTTCCGCCGTCGGCGGCGCGGCGGGGCGTGCCCCGGCCGGCGCCGCGGTCTGCGCCCCGGCGGGCTCGCCGGAACCGCCGCCGGCACTCGTCTGCGCCCCGGCGGCCGCCGCCGAGGCCGTCGCCGTCGCCCCGGCCGGCGTGCGCGGCGCCGAGCGGTCCGTCCAGCTCAGCACCGCCCCGCAGGCGTCGCAGAACGACTGGCCCGGTTCCGCGCGGGTGCCGCAGTCGGCGCAGTTCTGGGTGGTCGTCATCGTTCGGAGGTCCTTTCGGCGGGGACGGCGGCTTCCGTGGGGGTCACCTGAACCGTGTATGGCATGTGGGCGGGGCGGGCGGCGGCCACCAGGGTGTCCAGGCGGTGCCGGTCCGCTGTGGTGGGGTGGGGCAGCCGCAGATGGACATGCAGGCGCGGGCGCGTCTCGCCGGGCACCGGACCGAGCGGGCGGGCGCTCCAGTCGGACGCCCCGCTCTCGCTGATCTCCGGCGCCACGCCGAAGGCCAGCCGCACCGCCTCCGACAGCCCGCGCCGGGTGCCGCGGATGCGGTGCAGATACGCCGCCGCGGCCACCGCCGCGCGCAGCAGCGGCTCCGGTTCACCGCCCTCGGTCTCCGCGCCGACCCAGCCGGCCAGCCAGCGGACGAAGTCCAGCGGGGCGACGGACGGGCGGAAATACGTGTCCAGGCAGTCCAGCACGCTCAGGATCGGCGCCATCACCTCGTCCAGACCGCCGACGAAGCGCTGCGCGAGGTCGTCGTCGGCGAACACCGCCGGCAGCATCATGCCGATCGGCGCGGACGAGCCGAGACCGTCGATGGAGCCCCGCATCAGGCACCGTCCCCGATCACACGCACCCGGTGGTCGAAGGAGAACACCAGCGAGGGACGGGACAGGTCGATGCGGTCCGTGGCCTCGCCGCGCTTGCCGGTCAGCGGGTCGGCCGGGTGCAGCACCACCTGGTCGACCAGCTCCACCCCCGGCACCCGCTGGAGCACCGCGAACACCTCGCCGGACTGGACGGGCCGCCCGAAGGGCCAGCCGGCCCCGTCGGCGCCGCCGGTGAGCGGGTCGAGGTGCCGGTAGAGCGCGTCGTGGGCGTCGCGGCGCACCCGGTCGGTGTCCACGCCCCGGAAGGCGTGCACCGTCGCCACCACCGTCACACCCTGGTAGTACGGCGGCCCGACCGCCAACCGGGTCCCGATCAGGCGCCGTTCGTCCAGGTGCCGGGTGATTCGGTCCAGCAGGGCGTCGCCGGGCACCAGTTGCTCGAAGCGGAGCCGGCCGCCCGGGTCGGCGACGGCCTGCGGCACCACCAGCACCCGTACCGCGTAGGCGCCGTGCTCGCCCTCCTCGCCCTCCAGGCAGGTGATCCGCGCCGTCTCCGGCGCGGCCCGGCGGGCCAGCTCCTCGTAGTCGCGCAGGGTCACCGCACGCTCCTGGGCGCGCAGCGTGATCGGCGCGCGGACCTTGGCCTCCGCCACTGTCTCCCCGTCGACGCCGCCGCGCGCCGCCTCGCGGTTGACGACCTCCGAGACGTACGGGATCGAGGTGCGCAGGATCTGCACCGCGCCGCGGGCCACGTTGCCCGCCCGGCCGCCGCCGGTGCGGTAGCGGTGGGCGCGGATCGGGGAGCCCTTGGGAGCCACCGCGCCGTACTGGCGCAGCGAGCCGTCCGGTTCGCGCACCGCGGGTCCGAAGGCGATCTCGCCGGTGGTGGCGTCCAGGGTGACGTGCCGGTCCTCGGGCCCGGAGGCGGCGAAGTTCGGCACCACCCGCCAGTCCCGCCAGCCCTCGTGCTCGGCGGTCTGCAGCAGCACCGGCGGATCGTCGCCGACCACGGGCGCGTGCGTCAGGCGCAGCCGCTGCCCGGGCAGCCCGGTCGACTCGCCGAGCGCCTCGTCGTACACCGTCTCGGCGTGCACGACCGCGGTGGTGCCGCCGACGGTGAACGCCTCGGCGGCGCGGACCGTCGGCGAGGTGGTGTAGAACGGCTGGCCGGGGTGGGGCTCGGTGACCCGGCAGCGCAGCCAGCCCGCCTCCTGACCGGCGTTGCGCGAGAGCACGTGTCCGCCGGGGACGTGCAGGATCACCTCGCCGGGCCGGTTGAGACCGCCCGTGCCGTCCCGGTCGACCTCGCACGGCCGCCAGCCGTCCGCCGTCCACGCCTCCCACACCAGCGGCGGCTGGCGCGGGTCCACGCCGACGCCGTCCACCCGGCTGTCCAGGTCCAGCGCGACGGCGCAGTGCGGCACCGCGGCGGACAGCCCGAGCAGCATGCAGTCGCCGGGGTCGGGCGACTCGGCGAAGCACAGCAGGTCCTTGCCCTCCTCGGCCAGGTCGTGCGTACGGTCCACCGCCGCCTCGCCCTGGTGCTGCACCAGCAGATGCCGCAACTCGCTCGGCACGACGCTCAGTTGGCGCTCGGTGGCGAAGACGACGGCCTCCTCGCTCTCGGTGCGCAGGGTGGCGACCTCGGTGCCGATCGGCACCGCCACCGGCTCCTCCTGCGGCGCCGCCAGCCAGAACGTGACGTCGGTGCGGGCCGCGGACGGCGGGAACAGGGTGATCCCGACCAGGTCCAGGAAGGCCAGGTGGTTCTTGTCCGGCACCCGGTTGAGCCGGTAGACGATCTGGTCGGCCATGTGGGCCACCGTCTCGACCAGGGTGACGCCCGGGTCGGAGACGTTGTGGTCGGTCCATTCCGGCGCGCGCTGCTGGATGTAGCGCTTGGCGTCGTCGACGAACTGCTGGAAGCGGCGGTCGTCGAGGTTGGGGGAGGGCAGTGCCATCAGCGGTCGCTTTCCGGAGCCGGGGAGGGGCCGCGGCCCTCCGGCTCGTCGTGGGACGGAATGACGTAGAAGGGGAAGACGAGGCTGCGCGGGTTGTTGGTGCCGCGGATCGAGTAGCGCACGTCGATGTAGAGGACGCTGCGGTCGCCGCCCGCCGTCACCTCCACGTCGTCCACCTCGATCCGCGGCTCCCAGCGGTCCAGGCTGGCGTGCACCTCGTGCTGGATGCGGCCCGCGGTCTGCTCGTTGACCGGGGCGAAGACCAGGTCGTGGATGGCGCAGCCGAAGTCGGGCCGCATCGGCCGTTCGCCCGGCGCGGTCGACAGCACCAGCCGGATCGCCTCCTCGATCTCCCGCTCCCCGCTGACCAGCGCGATACCGCCGGTCGGCCCGATCCGCAGCGGGAACGACCACCCGGACCCGACGAACTGCTCGGCCATCAGCGACCCACCCGCCTTCCACGGACCCGGCAACCACTCGGAGAATTGAGCTTGTTCACGGGATCACCATCGGCACCGGGATGGTGGTCACACCGAACACGGGCGAGGCCACCATCGTGGTCGGCGCCTTGATCGTCGTGTTGGCGGCCGAGGTGATCTGCACGGTGCCCCCGCCGGTGAGGTTGGCGATGCCGCCCGCCGTCAGGTTCAGCGCGCCCCCGGTGACGACCCCGATCTCGCCCGCGGCCCGCATGTTGACCATGCTCGCGCTCTGGATGCTGAGCGGGCCGCCGCTCTTGAGGGTCAGGCTGCGCCCGGCGGTCAGCGACAGGTCGGCGCCCGCCTCCACCGACACCGACCGGCTGCCCTTGATCGTCACCGATCCCTTGCTGTCCACGATGATCTCGGTCTTCGTCCGGTCCAGGTTGATGGTCAGCCGCTTGTCCCCGGACACCAGCCGCACCCCCTGCTTGCGCAGGCCGGTCTTCTGGCTGAGCAGGTCCATGCGGTTGCCGTCGCGGTCGGAGACGGTGTGCCGGCTGGCCTTCTTGCGCACGGTGTCGTGCAGCGGCACGTCACCGACCACGGTCGGCTTGTCCCGGCCGTTGTACAGCCCGCCGATGACGAACGGATGGTCCAGCGCGCCCCGGTCGAAGGCGACCAGCACCTCGTCGTTGACGTCCAGCGGGAAGATCCCGCCGCCGCCGAGACCGCCCATCTGCACGGTCCGCGTCCAGTCGCTGACATACGTGTCGTCCAGCCACGGGAACTGCAACCGCACCCGGCCCTGCTTCAGCGGATCGTTCACGTCCGTCACCAGCGCGTTGGCCACACTCGGCAGCCGGGGCGCGGTGTCCGAACCGCCCGAGGCCAGCCCGTACAGCGAACGCCACTGCCGGCCGCTGACCGTCACCCACACCTCGTAGTGCTTGCCGTCGCCGAACACGTGCCGCACCGAGGTCACCGTGTACTTGCCCTCGAAGGGCACGCCGACCTCCGCGAGCGCCACCGGAACTCCCGGCCGCAGCAGCGGATTTCCGCGCGCGACGACCTCCAGCTCGCCGAACGAGCCGGTCACGTCGTCGGCGAGCGCGTCGGCCGCGAACTTCACCTCGTTCTGCTTGTCGTAGGGCGTGCCCGTCTCCACCAGCTTCGCCGCCCCGAACTTCCCGGCCGCGGCTCCCGGCGTGGTGCCGATGGTGATGCCCGGGTTGACGGTGGCCGGCGCGGTCGCCGTCAGCTTCTTCTTCGTCGTCACGTCCCAGCCGCGCGCCTCCACCTTGCCCACCTGGTCGGAGGCGGTGACCGCGGCCCGCAGCCGCAGGATGTCGTGCCCGGCCTGGAGCACGAACGGGCTCTTCTCGCCGTCGGTGCTCGGCGACGGCGCCCCGGACGCCGACTTCGGCTTGACGAACTGGAACTTCCCCTTCGCGTCGACCGACATGACCATCTCGTTCTCGTCGGCCAGCCGCGCCAGGAAGTCCCAGTCGGTCACGTTGGACTGGCTGATGAACTCGTACACCGTCCGCGTCGACTCGATCTTCCCGACCGGCACCCCGTCCTGCGCGGCCAGCTTGCGGGCGATGTCGGAGGCGCTCTGGTTGCGGTACGCCGCCACCCGGCGCCGGCGCAGCAGCCGGTGCCCGAGGTCGTAGCCGCGGACGACGGTGAAGCTGCCGGTGCCGTCGTAGTCGGCCTCCAGACCGGTCACCTCGCCGGTCAGCAGCGGATCGCCGGCCCCGTCGCCGTCGGCCACCGGCGCCAGCACCACCTTCGTGCCGAACGTGATGCCCAGGTCGCCGAGCAGCAGCCGGTAGGGGTCGCGGAAGGTGAGCCGGAACGCCGCCGGGACGCCCACACCCTGGTCGACGTAGCTGTCCACGAGGTCGGCGGCGTACTCGGGCGGCAGCTTGGCGCCCCCGACCCGCACGTCGATGACGTTGGAGAAAGCGGACTGCACCATCAGGTACGCACCTCCTCGGCGGCCGGCATGATCAGCTCGGTGCCGGTCGGCAGACACTGCGGGTCGTCGATCCCGTTGACCTCGGCGATGGCCCGCCAGGCGGCCGCGTTGCCGTACTCCCGCCAGGCCAGCGACTGGAGCGAGTCGCCCGCCACCACCCGGTGCACCCGCTGCGCGGTGAGCGCGCCCGAGGTCGGGTTCTGCCCCTTGGTCCGGCTCGGGATCTCGTGCAGCTGCATCCGGCAGGTGGCGCGGATCGGCACGCCCGTCGTCCCGAACAGCGTGTAACTGGCCTCCACCGAGCTGACGTACGCCGTGAAACGGGCCGTCGAGAACGACCCCCACTGGAAGACCACCCACGGCGGCGACGGCTGCTTGGCCGCCACGCTCTGCGACGTCACCTCGCAGCACGACAGCAGCGACTCGACCTTCTTCAGCACCGAGTTGCTCGTCGGGTCGTCGGAGGAGTCCAGGAAGATCTCCAGGCTCATCTCGCGCGGATCGGCGCCCATGAACTCCGGGAGCGGGCCCTTGCGTTCGATCTGCGCCGGGGTGACCTTCCAGTTGGCGCGCCGCGTCATCGACAGCTGCGCCGGGTTGAAGTCGAAGCCGAACGTCTTGATGATCCCGCCGGGCGTCCTGCTCTTGCCCTTGGGCGGCTGGTGGATCGCGAGCGTGGCCCGCACCAGGCTCTTGCCCGCGCCGCCCCTGCTGCCTTTCGCCATGTGTCCGCTTCCCCTCAGTCCGTGAACCCGTGGTGGGCGATCTCCAGCACCTCGGTCGCCACGGCCGGGCTCGCGGGATCGAGCGTGGGACCGGTCCAGCTCACCGGCAGCACGTCGATCAGCCCCCAGCGCGCCACCTCGGAGCCGTCCGCGCGCAGCGCCGTGATCTGCGCGGTGGGCCGCTTGATGCCGGTCTGCACGGACGAGATCCACTTGGCGACCTTGGCCGTGTCGGGGGTGAGCGGGCGGGTCAGCCGGATGGTGGAGAACGTGACGCGCGTCGGCAGGTGCCACACGAAGCCGTTGTTGCCGCCCTCCTGGCGGTGCTCGACCTCCACCTGGGACGACAGGCCCTCGCAGCCGTTGAAGTAGCCGAGGCTCTCGCCGTCGATGCTGAGGGTGAACCAGATGGTGGAGCCCGGGTCCTGGCGGGACATCGAGGGTGGGCCTTTCTTTCGGTTTCCGTCGTTCCTGGTGGGCGGTCGGCGCCCGGCGATCGCGTGCCGCGGGGGTGCTCAGCGGCGCGGATCGCGGAGCTTGCCGATCCGCTCGCGGTCCAGGCGCAGTTCGGTGCGGATCAGCCGGGTGACGCGGCCGATGATCCGGTGCACCAGCTCGTCGAGCTGGAAGTCGGTCAGCTCCCTCGGATCGAAGCCGCCCGGCGGGATCGCCGTGTACTCCGGCGGCGCGGTGGCGTCGGCGGGCGGGGGTGCGGCGGCACGGGAGGTGTGGGTCGGCGGGGGAGGGGGCGGGACCGGGGTTCGGTGCGTGGGTGCGGGTGTGGGGGTGTGCGAGGCGGCCGTGGCGGTGGTGTGCGGGTGCGGGACGGCGGCCGCGTGGGTCGTGTGGGTGGCTGGCGGTGCGGGTTTGTGGAGCTGGGGGGCGCGCTGGACCACGGGGAGGGGCGGCGGGGTGGGGGGTGTGAGGCGGGCTACCGGGAGGGCGGCGGCCGGGTGTGCGGCGGCCGGGAAGGCAGGGGTCGGGTGTGCGGCTGCCGGGTGTGCGGTCGCCGGGAAGGCGGCGGAGGCCGGGGGCGGAGTCGCCGGGGCGGCCGCCGGGCCGGGTGTGTCGCCGCCGGGGGGCGTGGCGGGGAGAGCCGTGGCCGCCGCCCGTTGTACGGCGACGGGGACGGACACCGTGGGCAGGGCGGGGGCCGCCGGGGTGGCGAGCGGGGCGCCGTCGGCCGGGACCGTGGGCAGCGGCGCTCCCACGGGGGAGCGGCGTCGGGCGGGTGCGGGAGCGGTGACTGCGGAGGCGGACGTGCGCTGGACGGCGACCGGAGGCGTGGGGGCGGGCGTGACGGGTGAACTCGGGTCGGTAGGCGCGGTGTGCCGGGGTGCGGGCTGCGCCGTGGCCGTGGGGGGTGTGCTGCGCTGAACCGCCGGGCGCTGGGCGGCGGTTGGGGCTGCCTTGACCGCCGGGCCTGGCTGACCTGGGGTGGTGGTCCGGGCCGGGGGCGTTCCCGGAGCGGCGGCGGGTGTGCTCGGGTTCGGGTGCGTGCCCGTGCCCGTGCTCGGCTGAGACGTCGGCTGGGTGTGCGGTGTGGTGTGCGGTGCGGTGTGGGCCGACTGGGGCGCCGGGGTCGGGGCGGCCGCCGGGCCGGGGTGGGTTGTTGCGCCCGGCTGAGCGGCGGGGCGGTGGGACTCGCCGGGCTGGGGCTGGGGCTGGGGCTGGGGCTGGAGCGCGGGCCGCTGCGCGGGTGTGCGGTCGGCCGGGGTGGCCCGCTGGACGGGCAGGTCGGACCGTGCGGCCGTGTCCGAGCCTGTGGTTGGCGCGGTCGGCGTGGTCGGCCGGGACGGATCGGGGGTCGCCGCTGCGGAGGGCCGCGCGGAGACGGGCGCGCCGAGTCCGAGACGCGGCGCACGACGGTCGGCGCTGCGCTGGACGACCGGCGCGGGGGCGGACGAGGGCTCGGCGGCGGGCGGCGTCGCAGCCGAGCGCGGGGCAGCCGCCGCAGGGGCGGACGACGGGGACGATTCGGCGGCGGAGTGACCGGCCGACCGGGAGACGTCTGAGGCCGACCGGGAGGTCTGCGGGGTCGGCCGGGCCGTTTCCGTGACGGCTCGGGAGGTCTCCGCAGCCGGTGAGGACGTTCCGGTGGCCGGGCGGGAGGGCTCGGCGGCAGCGGGGGCGGCCGGGCGCGTGGCGGGTCCGGCGGCGGTCGTGGGCGCGGTCGCCGGTGACTGCGCGGCGGACGCGGAAGGAGCCGCCTGCGCCCGCTGTACGGGCAGGTCGGCAGCCGGTGGGCGCGCGGTCTGCGGCGAGGCGGCCGGCTCTGCTCCACTCACCGGAGCGGACCCCGGAGCGGACGCGGGCGCGGCCGCGGGAGCGGCCGGAGTCGGGGCAGTGCCCGACTGCGCCCGCTGTACGGGCCCGTCGGCGGCCGGAGGCTGCGCGCCCCGTGCGGAGCCTCCCGACGCGGCTTCACCCCGCACCGGAGTGCCCGGAGCGGGCGCGGACGGCGTCGTGCTGGAAGAGGCGGCCGTGGGACGGACCGGGGCGCCGGTGCTCGGCGTCGCACCGGAACGCGGCGTACGACCGCCGCCGTCCGCCGTCCGGCGCTGCACGACGGGCCGTGACCCTCCGGCGCCCGAGCCCGCGGCGGAGGCCGAACTCCCGGCGCCCGAGCCCGCGGCGGAGGCCGAACTCCCGGCGCCCGTCGCGGCCGAGGGCCGAGGCGTCGAGCCCGCCGAGCCGTCCGGCGCGCCCGCACTCCGCCGCTCGGACGTCCCGGGCACCGGACCGGCGCCCGACGGCCGTACGGCACCGCCCGCGCCCTCGCCCGTCACCGGACCGGAGGCGGGCGCGGCGACGGGAGGCAGAGGCGGAAGCCCGGCGGAGGCGGCTGCGGCTGTGGTTGCGGATGCGGAGGTGACCGCGTCGGTGGACGACGGAACACCGGCCGGGCTCACCACCCGCTGCACCGGCGGCACCGCACCGGCATTCCCGCTACCGGCATGCCCACCACTGGCGCTCCCGCTCCCGGCGGCGGACGCCGACGGCGCGTCCGGCCCCTCGGACGACCGCTCGGCGCGCAGCGCCGCGGGTGCGGGGCCGCTGTCACCCTCGGCGGTCGGCGTCGGCGAACCGCTCGCCGTACCAAGGGAGTCGGCCGCCTTCCCCGCAGCGGACGCGGGAGCGGCGGCCGGGGACGCGGCCATGCGCCGGGACACCGGAAGCACCCTGCTGTGTGTCCGGGTGAGCGACGCCGCAGGAGTCGCGGCCGCCGGTCCGGTACGGACAGGGCTCACCCGCAGCCCGGAGGCGGCCGGGGCCGGGGGCGCCGACGGCGTGAGAGGCGCCCGGGGCGACACCACGGGCGGAACCGGCGCGGGCGCGACCGCCGGAGCACCCGCCACCGAGGCGGCGGCCCCCGCAGCGGCAGGCGTCCCCGAAGCCGCCGGGGACGAGTCCAGGGCGGCGGACCCGGACGCACCGGAACGGCCCACGCCACCAGGCGCGGACGCGGGCGCGGAGACCGGCCCGCCACCGGAACGAGCCGACCCGCCTGCGGCGCCCTGCGCACCGGCCCCGGCGGCAGCGCCGGCCGAGGACCGGGCGGCGGCCCGGAGAACAGGCGTGCCCGCGACACCGGCCGTACCACCGGCCGCCGCGGCGGCCGTACCGGGAGATCCGGCCCCGGACGCGGCGGCCGGGCGGACGGTCCCAGGGGTCGCCGTGGGACGGACGGCCCCACCGGCCGCCCCGGGAGCGGAGCCTGGCGCACCGCCACCGGGCCGTACGGCAGCGCCACCGCCCGCGGGCGACGGCGCACCCGGCGCCGACGGCGCAGACGTCCCCGCCGACACCCCACGCGGCGCAAGCCACCGCAGCGGCACCGCCGGCGCGCGTTGCACCAACGGCCCCTGGGCGGCGCCCGGGGGCGTCGCCGAAGGCAGCGACGTCGCCGGTCGCTCAAGGCCCGTCACCGGGCGGCCCGGCAGCGGGTGCGCCGATCCGCCGCCGAGCAGCGCGCTGGAGCGGCCGTCCAGGACGGAGTGGGAGGCCGTGCCCATGAAGGTCGGGTTCTGCCAGGTGGGCAGCCGCCCGCCGAAGCCGCGGTCGGCGACACCGGCCGGGTTCGGGGCCAGCGCACGCTGGATCGGGGGCAGCGCGGGCCAGGACGCGGGCGCGACCGCACGGCCGCCGCCCGCCGGCCCCTCGTCACCGCCGGAGGCCACCGCCACCGCCGCCACCGTCCCCGACGGCGCCGGAGGCACCGAGGGGGCGGCCACCTCGCCGCCGGAGCCGACCGCGTTCCCGTCGGCACGTCCGTCGTCCGCCCGTCCGCGGAACCGGTCCAGGAGACCCATCGATCAGCCCTCCGCTCCGGCGCGTGTCACCAGGGACGCGATCTCGCCGGTGTAGCGGCGGCGGTCGTGGTGTTCGAGGTCCAGGATCTCGTCCATGCTCCAGTGGAAGTGGTAGGCCACGTACGCGATCTCCTCGTGCAGCCGGTCGGTCGCGTACGTCACGATTCCCCCAGGCGGCTCCCGCCGAGTTCCACCTCGAAGGGTTCCGCGCAGTGCGGGCACCGCACGGCCGCGCGGGTGTGTCCCTCCGCGTTGATCTGGCGGTAGAAGTCCTGAAGGAACGCCAGGTCGGAGGCGAACATGTTCTCCACGATCCCGTCGTGGACCATGGGCAGCGTGCCCAGCCGGGTGATGACCCGGCCGAGCAGCACGACCGACAGGTACGCCGGGTTCTCCTGCACCCGTACGTCCCGCAGCGGCACGAGTTCGTCCCGCGCGGTCGACAGGCGCATCGTCCCGTCCCGGTGCACGGCGCCCGACTCGTCGACGTACCCGCGGGGCAGCTGGAAGGGGAACTCGGTGCGCAGCGCCTCCTGTTGGAGCGGGAGCTGCTGCTGCGGCGGCGGGGCCGCCGCCACCGCCGGCTCCGGCGCGGACTCCGCCGCGTCCGGGCCGGCGTGCGCGACGGTGCCGCCGGGCCTGGCAGCCGATCGCCGCATTACTCGATGACCAGTTCTTCGAACGTGATCGTCACGGTCTCGGTGAGGGCGGCGGCCTCGCCCGCCTTGACCGTGCTCGCGTCGATCTTGCTGCACCAGGCGTTGCGCAGGTGGTAGCGCTTCACCGGGTTGTTCTGGAAGTCCATCATGATGATGGAGGCGTTCTTGCGGGCGGTGGTCATCTGCCCGGTGATCGACTGGTTGATCCACTGGGTGAACGACGCCGACTGGGTCATGCCGCGCACCACCGTGCAGGTGCCGTTCTTCTTCACACCCGGCAGGTTCTTGACCACGTTCTGGCCGCCCGGGGTGTTCTGCTGGTAGGTGATGACGTCCTGCTCGATGCTGAGGCCGCTGACCTCGGCCAGGTACTCGACCATCACACCGTCGATCTGGAGGCCGAAATTGTGCGAGGTGAGGGCGTCACCCGGCTGGAGACTCATGAGTTCGCTGTCCTTCTAGGGGTGTTGAGGGCGACGGGGGGAGCGGCGCTCGCGCCTACTCCTCCAACTCGCCGTTGCCGCTGGAGAACTGGGCCAGCCGGAAGATCACGAACTCGGCCGGCTTGACCGGCGCGATGCCGATCTCGCAGACGACCCGGCCGACGTCCACCGACTCCGGCGGGTTGGTCTCCTCGTCGCACTTGACGTAGTACGCCTCTTCGGGGCGCTGCCCGAACAGAGCGCCGCTGCGCCACTCGTTGACCAGGAACGCCGAGATGTTGCGCCGGATGCGCGCCCACAGCGCGTGGTCGTTCGGCTCGAACACCACCCACTGGGTGCCGATCAGGATCGACTCCTCCAGGTAGTTGAAGTACCGGCGGATGTTCAGGTAGCGCCAGGCCGGGTCGGAGGAGAGGGTGCGGGCGCCCCAGACGCGGATGCCGCGGCCGGGGAAGGCGCGGATGCAGTTGACGCCGATCGGGTTGAGCAGGTCCTGCTCGCCGCGGGTGATCTGGGTCTCCAGATCGACCGCGCCGCGCACGACCTCGTTGGCGGGCGCCTTGTGCACACCGCGCTCGGCGTCGTTGCGGGCCCAGATGCCGGCGATGTGGCCGCTCGGCGGGATCATCCGGGTCTGACCGCTGCTCGGGTCGAAGGACTTGATCCACGGGTAGTACAGGGCCGCGTACTTGGAGTCGTAGCCGGCGGTCTCCTGCCGCCAGACGCGGATCTGGCGGGCGTTGAGCCCCGGCGGCGGGTCGATGACCGCGACCCGGTCGCCCATCAGCTCGCAGTGCGCGATCAGACCGAGCTGGACCGCCTTGACGGCCTCCAGGTCGATCGCGCCGCGCTGGTAGGCGGCCATCAGGTCGGGCACCGCGACCATGGACACCTCGTCGATGGCCTCCAGGCCGCCGAACCCGGTGCGGTCCGCGCTGTCGCCCAGGTACGAGGCCGGGCCCGGGTGCGAGTCGCGCACCGGGTCGGAGGCCGCCGGCACGGCGGGGGCCGGAGCCGGCGCCGGGGCGGCCACGGCCACCGTCTGGTTGTCGGGACGGGCCAGCTGCGCGGCCGGCGCCGTCTCGGTCACCGTGATGAGCTTGGAGCGCTCCTTGACCTGCGTGACGACGTAGTTGCGGCCGCCCTTCTTCGCCGTGACGTCGAAGGTCTCGACCGCCTTGTCGCCGTCCTTGACGATCAGCCGGAACCGCTCGGCCGGGCCCTCGCCCTCCGGGTCGGCGACCTCCACGCTCAGCGAGCCGCCGCCGGGCGCGGAGGCGATGGCGGTCACCGCGAACGTGCCGATCTGCGTCGGCTCGGCGGCGGGCAGCGCGGCCGGGGCGGCGGAAGCGCCCACCGCGGCCGGGGACTTGCCGTTGCGGCCGGCCGCGGCGTCCGCGTCGAGGGCGGCGCCCTCGCTGGAGCCGCCGACCCGCACGACGTAGGCGGCGGTGCCGCCGTTCTGGAAGAAGCCGTAGACCGAGTGGGCCAGGTAGTACCCGTCGGTGAACTCACCGAAGGACGCGACGTACTGGCTCCAGTTGGTCACCAGCGTCGGCTCGTTGAGCGGTCCGGCCGGGGCGAGCCCCACGAAGGCCGCCACCGAGGTGCCCACTCCCTCGATCGGGCGCGAACCGCTGGCCACCTCCTCGACGTAGACGCCGGGCGACAGGTAGGAAGGCATGCTCCGCGCTCCTCGGGGTACGAGTAAGGATCTCGTCCAGCCTCACGCGCGAGGCGCGTCGGCCGAAACGTCTTGCGGTGCCGGGTCGGGGGCATTCCCGTTGCCCACAAGGGCAGTCCGGCGCACGGCGGCCGGGGGTGGCGGCGCGCGCCGTCGCCGCCGCGGCCGAGGGCCGCCGTGCGCGCCGTCCGTGGCCCGGCCCGGGTGCCCCGGCGGGTCGCCGGACCGGTCCGGGCGGGGTGGCCGATCGGGCACCGGCTGTGCGCGGAAGACTCCTGACCAGGTGGTGGCGCGTTCGTAGCGTCTTCAGGTGAGCCTTTGGACTTCCCTCGAACCGGCGTCCGCGACGGTGGACCCCGGCAGCAGTACGCGTGTGCGGCTGCGGTTGCGCAATACCGGTGACGTCGTGGACGAGTACCGTTTCGAGCCGGTCGGCGAGATCGCGCCGTGGACGACGGTGGAGCCGCAGACGCTGCGGCTGTATCCGGGTACGACGGGGACGGTGGAGCTGACCTTCAGCCCGCCCCGTACTCCGGACGCGACCGCCGGTCCGAATCCGTACGCGGTGCGGATCACGCCGACGGAGCATCCGGAGGCGGTGACGGTCCCGGAGGGCAACCTCACGATCACGCCGTTCACGGAGGTGCGGGCGGAGCTGGTGCCGCCGACGGTGAAGGGGCGGTTCCGGGGGCGTCCGCGGCTGGCGGTGGACAACCTGGGCAATACGAAGGTCACGGCGTCGGTGAGCGGCAGCGACAACGGTGATCAGTTGTCGTACGACCTTCATCCGAGCAATGTGCAGATCGAGCCCGGTCGGGCGGCGTTCGTGAAGGCGACGCTGAGGCCGCGGAAGATCATCTGGTTCGGGTCGAAGGAGCAGCGGCCGTACACCCTGGCCGTGCAGCGCTCCGGCGCGAAACCCCTTCCGGTGGAGGGCACTTACCTCCAGGGCGGGTTCCTGCCGCGCTGGCTCGCCACCCTCCTCGGCATCGCCCTGGCCCTCACCCTCGCCTTCGTCATGTTCTGGATCACCTACCGACCCCAGGTGCGCAGCGTGGCCACCGAGAAGCTGGCGGAGGCCGCCGCCACCGCGCTGCCGACCGCCATGCCCTCGATCGCCGTGCCGCCCTCCGGCGGGGCGTCCCGGGGCGCCGGCGGCGACGCGGCGGACGGGGACGACGGCGGGGCGGGGCTCGCCCTCCCGGCGGGCGGTGGCGGCGACGACCGGGCCAAGGGGGACGGCTCCGGCGGGCCGAAGAGCGGCGGCGGAGTGCCGGCGAAGACGGAGAAGGACGCGCCCCGCGGTCCGCTCCCCTTCCGGCCGGGCGACGGGCCGAACCTGTTCGTGCAGTTCGCCCAGGTCAGGCTGTCCACGTTCCCGCAGGACTCGCCGTGCCGGCTCACCGAACACCACACCGTGGGCATGATGGACACGGCGACGGTCGAGGCCCTGAAGTGCTGGCAGCGGCAGGTCGACGGCATCTACGACGGGGTCATGGTCAAGACGGACGGCCTCGGCAACCTGGGCCGCTCCACCATGACGGCCCTGCTGATGGCCCACCTCGGCAAGAACACGGCAGGCATCCAGCCCGGCGAGGACAACCCCGACGTGGTGTGGTTCAACAGCGTGCTGCTGTGGGCCACCTACGACCGGATCACCGACGACGTGGTGACCGTGCAGAGCCTCTTCATCCGGTCGAACACGCAGTACCTGCAAGGCGTCAAGCCCCGCGCGCACGCCCCCTCCAACGACGCCCTGAAGGACCGGATCGAGCTCTACCAGCGGGCGATGGGCCTTCCGGTCACCGGGACGGCGGACGAGGCCACGTACCGGCAACTGCACGGCGGCAGGGTCGTCTCCCAGGACCAGCCCGGCGAGGTGACCGCCGACGACTACCCGCCCCTCCCGGCGACGGACCAGTAGCCCCCCGACGCACCCGCACGGCCCGCCGAGCCCCTGTGTTTCGGCCGCGGCCCGCGCTTTCCGGCCGGAGCCCACGGGTTCCGGCCGGGCCCGGGAGGGTTGCCGTTCCCACCCCTTCGGGCAGCGATCGTGCCCCGGCGACTCCTGACGCGCGAAGGGGGCCCACCATAGCGTCGACCGGTGAGCCTTTGGACTTCCCTGGAGCCGGCGTCGGCGACCGTGGACCCCGGCGGCAGTACCCGTGTGCGGCTGCGGTTGCGCAACACCGGTGACGTCGTCGACGAATACCGCTTCGAACCCGTCGGCGACATCGCGCCGTGGACGACGGTGGAGCCGCAGACGCTGCGGCTGTATCCCGGTACGACGGGGACGGTGGAGCTGACCTTCAGCCCACCACGCACGCCGGACGCGACAGCGGGGCCGAACCCGTTCGCGGTGCGGATCACGCCGACGGAACATCCGGAGGCGGTCACCGTCCCGGAGGGCAACCTCACCATCACGCCGTTCACGGAGGTGCGGGCGGAGCTGGTCCCGCCCACCGTGAAGGGACGCTTCCGGGGCCGACCGCGGCTCGCGGTGGACAACCTGGGCAATACGAAGGTCACCGCGTCGGTGAGCGGCAGCGACAACGGTGACCAGCTGTCGTACGACCTCCATCCGAGCAATGTGCAGATCGAACCGGGCCGGGCGGCGTTCGTGAAGGCGACGCTGAAGCCGCGGAAGATCATCTGGTTCGGCTCGAAGGAACAGCGGCCGTACACCCTGGCCGTGCAGCGCTCCGGCGCCAATCCGCTGCCGGTGGAGGGCACTTACGTCCAGCGGGGGTTCCTGCCGCGCTGGCTGGCGACGTTCTTCGGCGTGTTCCTGGCCCTGGGCATCACCTTCACCATGCTGTGGATCGCCTACAAGCCGAAGGTCGCCACCGGCGCCACCGAGAAGCTCGCCGAGGCGGGCAGCACGCTCGCGCCGTCCCCGTCGGCCTCCCCGGTCCTGCCCGCACCCGAGACGCCCTCCTCCGCACCGCAGCAGCCGACCGAGCCGTCGTCCGGCGGCGACGACAAGGGCGACCGCGGCTCGGGCGGCGACGGCGGTTCCGGCGGCGGCAGCGGCGGTGGAGGCGGCGGCGCGCCGGCCAAGAAGAAGCCCAAGCCGGTGGTGCCCGTCTCCAACGTCGTGCTGCGCAACACCACCACCAAGAAGTGCGCGGACATCCCCGGCTACGACAAGGGCACCAAGGCCGGGCCCGTGCGCGAGTACACGTGTGACGGAACCTCGCACGACAACCAGCTGTGGGACCTGGACGTGACCCTCCCGAAGGGCGGCCCCGGCGGCACCCCCCTCTTCCTGATCCGCAACGTCAAGGACCAGTTCTGCATGGACCTGCGCAACTACGGTGCGGAGCCCATCCGTACGCCCGTCGCCGAGTACACCTGCGACGGCACCACCAACGACAACCAGCTGTGGTGGGCGCAGAAGCAGGCGAGCGGCGCCTACTGGATCCGCAACTTCGCCAGCGACAACAAGTGCCTGGACGTGTCGGGTTACAGCACCGGCGGCGACGACACCCCGCTCACGATCTTCGACTGCTCCAACACCGATGACCAGGAATGGCTGATCATCCCCCAGGCGGGTGGCTGACATGGCAGGTCTGTGGACCTCGCTGGAACCAGCGTCCGCGACGGTGGACCCCGGCGGCAGTACGCGTGTGCGGCTGCGGTTGCGCAATACCGGTGACGTCGTGGACGAGTACCGTTTCGAGCCGGTCGGCGACATCGCGCCGTGGACGACGGTGGAGCCGCAGACGCTGCGGTTGTATCCGGGTACGACGGGGACGGTGGAGCTGACGTTCGCGCCGCCCCGTACTCCGGACGCGACGGCGGGTCCGAATCCGTACGCGGTGCGGATCACGCCGACGGAGCATCCGGAGGCGGTGACGGTCCCGGAGGGCAACCTCACGATCACGCCGTTCACGGAGGTGCGGGCGGAGCTGGTGCCGCCGACGGTGAAGGGGCGGTTCCGGGGGCGTCCGCGGCTGGCGGTGGACAACCTGGGCAATACGAAGGTCACGGCGTCGGTGAGCGGCAGCGACAACGGTGATCAGTTGTCGTACGACCTTCATCCGAGCAATGTGCAGATCGAGCCCGGTCGGGCGGCGTTCGTGAAGGCGACGCTGAAGCCGCGGAAGATCATCTGGTTCGGGTCGAAGGAGCAGCGGCCGTACACCCTGGCCGTGCACCGCTCAGGGGCCAGTCCGCTGCCGGTGGAGGGTACGTACCTTCAGCGGGGCTTCCTGCCGCGCTGGCTGGCGACGTTCTTCGGCGTGTTCCTGGCTCTCGGCATCACCTTCACCATGCTGTGGATCGCCTACAAACCCAACGTCAGCACCGGCACCACCGAGAAGGTCGCCGCCGCCGGCAACACGCTCGCACCCTCCGCGGAGCCGAGCCGCCCGCTGGTCTCGGCGCCCCCGCGGGAGCAGCCCGAGCAGCCGGCTCCGGCGCCGGGCGGCGGCGAGAGCGAGAAGCCGAGCGGAGGACACTCCGCGGCCCCGCCGCCGGCGGACACCTCCGGCGGCTCGGGCGGTTCCGGCACGTCCGGCGGGTCGGGCGGTGGCGGGTCCCAGCCCAAGCCGAAGCCCAAGCCCGCCGAGGCGGCGGGCCAGCTGATCATCGGGCAGGGGTCCGACCGCTGCGTCGACGTCACCGGCGGGCAGGACGGCGTGGGCCGGGACGGCACCCGGCTCCAGATCCGGGACTGCAAGCGCACCCCCAACCAGAAGTGGCAGTTCCTCGGCGACGGCACCGTGCGCTCGCTCGGCATGTGCATGGACGTGGCGTGGGGGTCCAAGGACGACGGGGCGGCGATCCAGCTGGCCCGGTGCAGCGGCAACCCGGCGCAGACGTTCGTGCTGAGCACCCAGGGCGACCTGGTGAACCCGCAGGCGAACAAGTGCGTGGACGCGGTGGACAACGGCACCGGCAACGGGACCAAGCTCCAGCTGTGGACGTGTGCCGGAACGCCCAACCAGAAGTGGCGCGTTCAGGACTGAGCCCCCCCGGAGGCGGCGGACCGGTGACCGGCTCCGCCGCTACCAGGAGCAGTCGTCACCGAGGGCCGTCATCACCGAGGGCCGTCGTCACCAGGAGCCGTCGCCGGGCAGCAGCCGGCCCGCCTTGCGGTACTCGCGGCGGGCCCCCTCCAGCAGATCGGCCGCGGTGACCGCGTCGCCGCGGCCGGCGGCGAGATACGCGGCGGTCACCACGGCGCTGCGGATCGAACCGCCCGCCAGCTCGAAGTCGACCGCCACCGAGCCCAGTTCGAGGCCGTCCCCGCACGGCACGTGGGAGAGGCTGTGCCACCACAGCGCGCGGCGCTGCTCGACGTCGGGGAACGGGAAGTCGACCACCAGGTCGAGCCGCCGGGTGAACGCCTCGTCGATGTTGGCGCGCAGGTTCGTGGTGAGCAGCGCGATGCCGTCGAACGACTCCAGCCGCTGGAGCAGGTAGGCGCTCTCCATGTTGGCGTACCGGTCGTGCGAGTCCTTCACCTCCGAGCGCTTGCCGAACACGGCGTCGGCCTCGTCGAAGAGGAGCACCGCGTCGGTGCGGTCGGCCTCGGTGAAGATCCGTTCCAGGTTCTTCTCGGTCTCCCCGACGTACTTGTCGACCACGGACGACAGCTGCACGACGTAGAGGTCGAGGCCCAGTTCGGCCGCGACGACCTCCGCCGACAGCGTCTTGCCGGTGCCGGACTCGCCCGCGAACAGGCCGAGGACGCCCCGGCCCCGGCCGCCGCCCGCGCTGAGCCGCCAGTCGCCGAGCACCCGGTCGCGGTGCCGGGCGCGCAGCGCGAGTTCCCGCAGCTGGATCAGGGGCCGGTCGGGCAGCACCAGGTCGGTCCAGTCGACGGCGGGGCGGATCCGGCGGGCGTGCTGTTCGAGGCCGGAGGCGGACTGGCGGCGGGCGGCGGCGCGCAGATGGGCCGCGGTCAGCTCGGCGCCCTCGAAACCGGCGAGGTCCCGCGCGGCGCGGGCGGCCCGGACGACCCGGTCGTCGGGGAGGTGGTACGGCGCGACGGTGGCGGCCAGGTCGAAACCGGGCTCCGGCCCGAGCACGGCCGCCCAGGCGAGCACCGCCCCGGTACCGCGCCGGGGCGCCTCCAGGACCAGCGGGTCGGGAGCGCCGTGGTCGCACCACTGGGGGTCGTACGGCCGGCGGCCGGTGATCAGCGCGGGCACACCGGACGCGGCCAACTCCCGCACCAACGCGCCCGGTTCCTCGGGCAACGCGGAGACGACGACCACGCCGCCGCTCAGTCGGGCCTCGCGCAGCAGGTCGGACACCCGGTCCTCGGGCCCGGTGAAGTGCAGGGCCGGCAGGGCCGCGGCGCGCAGGGCGGTCGCGGCGCAGGAGAGGCCGTCGCCCTCCCGGCTCTCGCGCAGATACGCGGTGAGCGGGGGAGCGGCGGCGAGCCGGGCGGCCAGCAGTTCGGCGAAGCGGGCGAACTCCTCGTCGGCACCGAGCGCGTACGGCGGCTCGGGCAGCGGGCGCAGGTGCGCGGCGAGCGCGGGGTCGGGGGTGTCGTCGCCGAGCAGATGCGACACCACCCGGTCGGGCACCCGCAACGACCGGCTGAGGAAGGGGCGTTCGGGCTCGTCCACGGCGAGCAGACCGAGCGAGACCAGGGGCGCCGTGGGGTGCAGCCGGGCCCGCGCGGGCGCCGAGTGCACGGGGATCCCGCACAGGTCGAGGGCGAGGGCGACGGTGGCCCGCCGACGGCTGACGTCGTCGTTGAGGTAGCCGTACAGCTGCTCGAAGGTGCGGTCGAGGTCGGGGGCGAGGGAGACGAGGAGGAGCGCGGCGTCCAGCTCGGTCAGACCGAGCCGCGCGCACAGCCCGGACACCGGGTCCTGGGCCGGTGCGGGGGCGCCGGCCGGGGCGCCGGGCAGCGCGCCCGCTGCCGGGTCCGGCGCCGCGTCCGGCAGCGCGCCGGGCCGGGACTCCGCCGGGCGCAGCAGCCGTTGCACGGCCTCCGGCGACAGATACAGGCCACGCAGCGGATCGCCGGCCGTGGGGTCGCCCGCGGACCGCTCGTCGACCAGCGCGGCGACCCGCTCGCGCAGCTCGGCGAGGCGGACGAGCAGCGCGTCGGCGGGATCGTGGGTCTGGGCGGCTTCGGCGCCGTGAGCGGCCTCAGTGCCCTGAGTGCCCTGAGCGGCCTGAGCGGCCTGAGCGGCCTGAGTGTCTTGGGTGGCGTGGGTGGCGGGCGTGGCCCCGGCTGGCTGCGGCGCGGAGGTGCTCGGGGCGGTCACGGCGTGCCGTCCGTTCCGGCGACGCCGCCCGTCCCGCCCGTCACGCCCGTACTGGTCGCACCGGTCGTACCGATCGTGCCGCGGGTGCGTCGGGCCGCCGAGCGGGCGGCGCGGGCCGCCGCCACCTGCGGGGGCCGGTGGGCGCGCTCCTCCGGCTCGGCCGCGCCGCCGTCGTCCAGGCGGCGTACGCGCACCACCGCGCCCTCGGTGACGGGCGGACCGGCGTCGTAGTCGGGGTAGGCGGGGAACGGCACGGTGACCACCAGGTCGAGGGACGGCTTGAGTTCGCCGCCGAGCGCGGACCAGATCTCGGCCAGTGACCGCGACTCCGTCTGGCTGCCGGCCACCGACAGCGGTACGGCCATGCCCAACGCGCCCAGCTGGCCGCCAAGTTCCGAGGGCGCGAGCAGCTCGCGCGGCAGCAGGGTGGCCAACGCGGCCGACAGCAGCCGGTGTTCGTCCTGCGGCTGCCGGGTCCAGGCCGTCACCAGGTAGGACAGCCGGAACCAGCGGGGCGGCCGGCGCCGCTTGACGACCACGTCCCGGTCGTCGACCACGGGCAGCTGGCCGCGCTGGCGGCGGGCCACGTCCTCCCGGATGTCGTAGAGGTAGGCGTTGATCGTCGGCGCGTTGCGCCGGGCGGCCCAGTCGCGGGTGGGGGCGTCGAAGGCGACGTCGATGCCTGAACCGGCCAGCGCGCCACCCCCGAGCAGGGTTTTGAGGACCTCGTCCACCTCGTGGATCACCGTCGCGCTCCCGCCCTGCCGTGCTGTGCCATGTCCGTCGTCCGGCCGGCCCCGCGCGGAGCCCTCACCGCATCGATCGCGCCACGCCGGTCTCGGCGCGCCGGTCCGCCGCGCCGGTCGCCGTGACCGATCCTGCCCTGCCCGCGGGCCGCGCCCGCAGGCGTGCCGGGGACGGCGGCGGGGCACACCGCGCTGCCCGAGCGGCCGCCCGCCCCTGCCCGGCGGATCAGATGTATCCCTCCCGGAGGGCGTACGCCACGGCGTGCGCCCGGTTGCGCAGGTGCAGCCGGGTGGTCAGTCCGTGGATGACGTTCTTGACGGTGCGTTCGGAGTAGGAGAGCTTGCCGGCGATCTCCCCGGTGTCCAGCCCCTCGGCGACCAGCCGCAGGACGTCCACCTCGCGCGCGGTGAGTCCGGAGACCGGCACGCCGGGATGGCCGGCCGCGTTGCGGTGCAGGGTGCCCACCTGGTCGATGAGCCGGCCGAGCAGGTCGGCGGGCAGGTCGCCGTCGCCGCGCGCCGCCGCGAGCACGGCCTGCACCAGGCGGTGCGCGGTGGCCTCGTGCCGCCACACGATGGCGCCGACCCCGCACTCGATCACGTCGAGCAGCCCGGCCTCCCTGAGCGAGCTGACCACGAGCACCGCCCGCGCGCCCTCGCCGCGCACCAGCCGGCGCAGCCGGGCCAGGGCGGTCTCGTCGAGGGTGTCGTCGACGAGCAGCGCGACGGTGCCCGGACCTGCGGCGGCCTCCTCCCGGAGGTCGACCTCGGGATACCGGCGCAGTTGGCTGAGTACCCCCTCGCGCAGGATCGGGTCCGTGGCGTGCACTGCCACCGGTGTCCGGTCGGCGGAGCCGGCCGTACCGGGGCGGGTGGTGCCGGATGAGCTGAGCAACCGTCTTCCCCCATGTCCGCGGGCCCGTCGACTGTGTGGGTTCGGTGACGGGGCGTGCGGTTCCCAGACTTCTGCGCGGGGAGGTGCCCGCACAATCGTGGAAGACCACGAGGGGCACCACGAGAAGAGGCGTACGGGACCACTAGATTGCCCGCGAGGACGGATCGGTCGGCCCCAGTGGGCCTTGTCACGCCACCGGACGGCGGTCAGGGACGTCTACGTCTGCGGACGGTGTCGCGGCGCAGCGAGGCGGCGGCGCCCGGACCGCAGCGGAAGCAACCGAGTGAACCATCGCGACAGCCGGCGTGTACAGGGGTGTGACAGATGTGCGAGCGAACGCATGAACGGGGGTGTGGGCAGGTGTGGGAGGGGCCGTTCGACCAGCCGCGCGAGCACCGGGAGGCGGCCGCGCTGATCGCGGCCCGCGCCGCGCGCGCCCGGGCCGGCGCCGGTGCCCTCGTGGTGCTGCGCGGGGCGACCGGCACCGGCCGCACCACCGTCCTGGAGGCCGCGGGGCGGGCCGCCGAGGCGTACGGCATGCGGGTGCTGCGCGCCCGGTGCTCGCCGCGCGCCGACCGCGAGGACACCGTCCCGTTCGCCGTCGTACGGCAACTCCTCGGCCAGTGCCCGGACTTCGAGCGTGCGACGGGGGAGCGTGAGCAGGCCGAGTCGCTGTGGCAGGCGCTGCGGGCGCACGCCGCCGAGGGCCCGCTGCTGGTGGCCGTGGACGACGTGCACCTCGCCGACGGGCCCTCCCACCGCTGGCTGGTGGAGACCGCCCGGCACGTCGACCGGCTGTCGCTGCCGATCCTGCTGACCGTCACCGAACGCAGCCAGTACGACGTGGACGCGCCCCGCCCCGGCTTCACGCACACCCTCTCGCCCGCCCTCGTGCACACCCGCACCCTGGCCCCGCTCACCGCGGACTCGGCGACCCGGCTGGTGCGCGCCCGCTTCCCGGCCGCGCCGCCGTCCTGGACCGACGACTGCGTACGGGCCGGCGCGGGCAGCCCGCTGCTGCTGCGGGCCCTCCTGGACGACCTCGCCGGGCCGGACGGGCACCTGGCCGTGCCCGAGTCGACGGCCGCCCTGTATCCGGGCGCCTATCCGGCGGCCGTGTCGTGGTGGCTGGACAGCGCGGGCCCCGGCACCGCGGAGGTGGC
Organism: Streptomyces seoulensis; assembly: GCA_013364255.1. Classification (GTDB taxonomy): domain Bacteria; phylum Actinomycetota; class Actinomycetes; order Streptomycetales; family Streptomycetaceae; genus Streptomyces; species Streptomyces similanensis. Next base: position 6,702,835 of record CP054936.1, read on the forward strand.
ACGGTCGCTGGCCATCCTGGACGAGGGCTGGGCCCGCACGGAACCGGGCCCGGGAGCCGCCGCCGGTTTAGGAGGCGCTGCGGAGCGACGGGATCGCACGGGCGGTGCCCACGCGTTCGAGGACCCGAGCCGACGGCGGTCCCCCGACCACGCCTTCGGCTCCCCCTCGGACGGCTACCCCTGGACCCGGGACGGCGACCCCTGGACCCGGGACGCCGGCCTCCCGGCCCGGGACAGCGGCCTTCCCGGCGGGTCCGGCGGTCTGCCCGGTTGGGGCAGCGGCCTTCCCGGCGGGTACGGCGGTCTGCCCGGTTGGGGCAGCGGTGTTTCGGGCGGGTCCGGGGGTCTGCCCGGTTGGGGTAGCGGTCTTCCCGGCGGGGCCGGCGGCCTGCCCGGCTGGGGCAACGATGTCCACGGCGGGTACGGCGGTCTGCCTGGCGGGGGCAGCGGTCTGTCCGGCGGGTACGGCGGTCTGCCCGCCGGGTACGGCCATCTGTCCAGCGGGTACGCCGGTTCGCCCGGCGGGGGCAGCGATCTGCCTGGCGGGTACGGCGGTTCGCCCGACTGGCGCAGTGATCTCCCTGACGGGGACGGTGGTCCGACCGGCGGGGGCAGCGGCCTGTCCGGCGGGTCCGGGGCTCTGCCCGGCCGGCACGGTGATCTCCCCGGCGGAAACGGCGGGTTGCCCGTCCGGAGCGGCGGCCTCCCTGACAGGGACGGCGGCCTCCCCGGCTGGGGTAGCGCCCTCCCCGGCGGGGGCAGCGGCCTTCCCGGCGAGTCCGGGCTGCCTGGCGGGGGTAGCGCCCTCCCCGGCGGGTCCGGCCTGCCTGGCGGGGGTAGCGTCCTTCCCGGCGGGGGCAGCGGGCTTCCCGGCGGGTCCGGCCTGCCTGGCTGGGGCAGCGCTCCACCCGGCGGACACGGCGATCTCCCCGGCCGGGGCGGCCAGGCGCCCACCCCGGACGGCGCCCCCGCGCCCCCGCCCCCGCACCGCGACCCCCGGCTCCCGCAGTCGCCCCCGTACCGCACCACCGCGGGCCACGACGGCCACGGCGGGCCCGACGCCCACGACCGCCAGGACCGTCACGGAAGGCGTCGGGGCGGACGCGGACCGGTCGGTGGCCACTCCGGTACGGCGCCCGCCGCGCTGCTCGCCGGGCTGGCCGGCGCCGACCCGGCCCGGGTGGCCGGCTGGCTCACCGCCATGACCGGCCTCGGACTGCTGCGCAAGGACGCCGAAGGCCGCCCCCGTTACGCCCACCCCCTGCTGCGGGACGCGGTGCTCACCGGCGTCTCCGCGGCCCGGCGGCGCACGGCGTACCGGGCGGTCGCCGAGGCGATGCTGCACCACGGCGCGCCCGTCGACACGGTGGCCAGGCAACTGCTGCCCGCCGGTCCGGTGGGCGCCGCCTGGGCGACGGACGTGCTCCAGGAGGCAGCCGACCGCGCCCTGCGCGAGGACCGCCCCCAGGACGCCGTGGCCTTCCTGCGCCGGGCCCTGGACGAACCGCTCACCGGCGGCCGCAGGCAGCGGCTGCTGATCGAACTGGGCTCGCTGGAGTGCGCCTGCCGGGACTCCGCCGCCGGGATACCCCGCCTCACCGAGGCGCTGCGGCAGCCCGGCACCCCGCAGGACCGGGTGCGCGCGGCCGTCGCCCTGGGCACCGCGCTGGCCGGCCACGGCAGGGCCCGCGCCGCCGTGGAGGTGCTGTGCGCGGTGGACGGGCAGCTCACCGACCGCCCCGAACTGGTCGGCGCCCTGCGCACCGCCTCCGCCCTGCTCTCCGACTGGGACTCGGCCGTACGGCGCGACGTCTACGGCCTGCTGCGCGAGGCCGCCGCCCACTCGCCCGAGCTGTCCGGACCCGCCGCCCGCGCGCTGCTGGTCCGGCACGCCGCCACCGCCGGGCACACCTCCGCGCGGGAGGCGATGCGCCAGGTGCGCGAACTGCTCGCCGAACCGTCCGACCCGCTGACCGAGCCGTTCCTGCTGGGCACCGCCGCCGCGGTCGCCCAGTGGGCCGACGAACTCGACGAGGCGGACCGGCTGGTGGACCGCGGACTGGCCGGCCAGCGGCCCGGCCTGCTGCACCCGATGCACCAGGCGCTGCTCAACACCCGCGCCGACATCGAGGCGGCCCGCGGCCTGTACGGGCGGCTGCCGGGCGAGCCGCCGGTCGGATTCGCCGCGGGGCCCGGCAACACCCACGCCCACACCCTGCTCGCCCTTGTGGCGCAGGGCCGCACCGACGAGGCACGGCGGCTCGCCGACGCCTTCGACCTCAGGGCGGCGCCCGACTCCTTCGAGCTGAACCGGTTCCTGTACGCGCGCGGCGCGCAGCGCGCCGCCGCCGGCGACCACGCGGGCGCGCTGCACGACTTCCTGGAGTGCGGCCGCCGTCAGTCGGCCCGCGAGGTGGTCAGCCCGGTCGTCACCCCGTGGCGCACGGCCGCCGCCGAGTGCCGGCTCGCGCTCGGCGCTCCCCGCGAGGCGCTCGCGCTGGCCGAGGAGGAACTGCGGCTGGCCCGGGTGTGGGACACCCCGCGCACGGTGGGCCGCGCCCTGCGGGTGCTGGCCGCCGCCACCGGCGGCCGGCGCGGCCTGGAACTGGCCGACGAGGCCGTACGGCTGCTGCGCGACGCGCCGTCCGGCGCCGAACCGGAGCTGGTGGCCGCGCTGTTGGGCCGGGGCCGCCAGCTGTCCGCCGCGGGGGAGCGGACGCGGGCCAGGGAGTGCCTGCGCGAGGCCGCGGAACGCGCCGAACGCCTGGGCGCGGTACGGCTGCGCGTCCTGGCGGAGGAGGCGCTGCGCGCGGTCGGCGCCCGCAGTCCCGGCACCGCCCGCACCGGCTCGGCCGCCCTCACCGGCAGCGAGCGGCGCATCGCCCAACTGGCCGCCGCCGGGCGGACGAACACCGAGATCGCCGCATCGCTGCACCTGGCCCGACGGACCGTGGAGACCCATCTGACCAGCGCCTACAAGAAGTTGGGCATCCGGCGGCGCGGTGAACTGCGCGACGCGCTCGGCGCGGAGCGGACCGGCGGCCGGGACCGTCCCGCCGCCGACCGCTGCCCGGGCATGTCCGCCCCCTGAACACACTCCGAGCGCGCGGCCGGCCGCACCGCGCGGGTGTTTTGAACATGTTCAAGTCAGGCGTACGCTCCTGCCATGAGCGACAGAGCCGCCCTGCTCAAGGGCATCCGCGCCTGGCTGGTTCTCTTCGTCGTCTGCCTGGTGCTCAGCGGAGCCACCGCCTTCCCGCTGGTCCACGAACTGCGGTGGACCGAGAGCCTGTTGAACTCCCTGTCCGTGCCCGAACACCTGCCCGCGCTGACGGAGTGGATCGAGCGGGTGCGGCACGGCCTCGACACCGCCGACGCCGACTACCCGTTCCTGCTGTACGGCACCGACTGGCTGGCCTTCGCGCACCTGGTCATCGCCGTCGCCTTCTACGGCCCCTACCGCGACCCGGTGCGCAACATCTGGGTCGTGGAGTTCGGCATGATCGCCTGCGTCGGCATCGTGCCGCTCGCCCTGATCTGCGGGCCGGTGCGCGGCATCCCCTTCTGGTGGTCGCTGATCGACATGTCCTTCGGGGTGTTCGGCATCGTGCCGCTTTACGTCGTGCGGCGCCGGATCAAGCGGCTGGAGGCGCTGACCGCGCCCAGCGCCGCCGTCCCGGCGGCTACTTGAGGGCGGCCCGCGCGATCCGCTCGGCCACCGGGTTCATCTCCTCGCCCTTGGCGTCGGTGGAGTTCACCGAGTAGACCAGGGTGCGGCTCAGGTCGCGGGTCGCGGCGATCAGCGTGCTGTAGCCGTAGCGGGCGCCCGACTTGAGCCAGTACACCCGGCCGCCGTACTCGAAGCGCTGGAGGCCCGCGCTGTAGGCGGCGCCCTCGATGTGCCGGGGGAGCGTGAACATCTCGCGCAGTTGCGGTCGCGGCACGACGCGGCCCGAGAACAGCGCGCGCACCAGGCGTTCCAGGTCGGCGGTGGTGGAGATCATGTCGCCCGCAGCCCACCGGTCCGCCTGGTTCCAGTCGGTGACGTCGACGAACCGGGTCGTCCCGTCGGCCTGCCGCACCGCCTGGTAGCCGTGGTTGTGCGGACCGTCGATGCGCGGACGGACGCCCGGGAAGTACGTGTCCCGCATCCCCGCGGGGCGCAGCACGAGCCGGGTCGCCTCGTCGGCGTAGGACCGCCCGGTCACCTTCTCCACCAGCAGTCCGAGGATCGTGTAGTTGATGTTCAGATAGTCCTGGCGGCTGCCCGGCGCGAACTCGGGCCCCTTCGCCACCGCCGACGCCACCACCTCGCGCGGCGTCAGCGTGTCGAAGCGGTGCGCGTACTGCTCCTCGAAGGAGTCCCCGAAGCCGTCGCCGGACGGGATGCCGCTGGTGTGGTTCAGCAACTGCCGTACGGTGACGGGCCGGAACGCACGGGTGAGCAGACCCGGCAGATAGTGCTGGACCGGCGTGCCCAGGTCGATCCGCCCCTGCGCGGCGAGCCACAGCACGAGCGCGGCCGTCACCACCTTCGTGGTGGAACCGGCCCGGAAGCGGGCGTCCGGGTCGGCCGCTGCGGCGCTCTCCAGGTCGTGCACGCCCGCGCTGCCGCGCCAGACGCCATCGGTCCCGCCGACCCGGACGAGAGCGGCGGTGGCGTCCTGGTCCGGCAGCCCGGCGATCGCGGCGGACAGCGCCCCGGCGTCCGGCGCCGTCCCGACCGGCGCGTCCCTGCCGCTGCTCGAGGCCGGGGCGGCGGGTGCGGCGGACGCCTGGGCGGCGGTCAGCGGGCCGGCCGTCAGGGCCAGCACGAGGGCGGCGGTGAGAGTGGTGGTACGGGCACGCATGTGCTGCTCCTGGGGGCCGGTCGGTGCGAGGCGCTGTCACCGGTCATCCTCGGGCCGTACGGAGCGGGCCGGATCGTCGCCGAGGAGGGTCCGGCCCCGGAGACGACCCGTATCAAGTCACCTGCCGGATCCGGACGTTGTCGGGGTCTCCCCCTTAGGGGGGCCCGGAACGGCACGCGTCTGACCAGGGAGTTGATTATCTGTTCAGGGACTTGGGCAAGGCTCATCGAGCCACCGCACGTGATCTTCACGGCTTCGCCCGGGAAGGCCGCGTGTCCCACAGTCCGCCCCCGAGAGGAGGTGCAGTGATGAAGCTTCTCTTCGCCGTTCGCAACAAGGTCACGGCTCGCAAGAGCCTGAAGGCCAGCGCCTGGTACATCTGGTACTGATCCGGCGCGCCCGCCCCCGCCGAGCGGCCGGGAGGACGTCGTCGCCCGGCGCGTGACCTGTGCACACGCGTCCGGCGACCACGGCCCACCGCCCGGCGGGGGCGTCACCCCGCGGCCGTCCACCCGCGGCCGCCCACCGGTGGCCGTCCGCCAGCGGCCGTCCACCCGCGGCCTCCCCGCGCCGGCTCCCACCGCTCCCGGAGAACCCGTATGCCCCTGTCGTCCGAGCCGCGCGCCCGCACCACCGTGTTCGCCCCGCGGCTGGCCGCCCTGCTGAGGGACCACCTCGGCCAGGACGTCTTCCGGCTGGAACCCGACACCGTCGGAGTCGCCGGACCCGAGGCCGCCGACCGGATCCTGGCCGCGCGGCGCGCCACCGAGACCGAGCGGCCCACGTTCAAGCCGCTGCACGGCCGCTCGATCTCGCGCACCGAGGCGTCGGCGGTGACCCGGACCATCGGCGGCGACGTCCGCGACGCCCTCGCGCGGCCCCGCCCCAAGGACGTGGACCTGTCCGGCGTCTGGCCGCTGACCGGCCACCTCTTCCTGCGCGACCTGATCCTCGGCCGCGACCCGTACCGGCTGCGGATGCTGATGAGCCGCAACCTCGAACTGACCACCTGGCTCACCTGGTCCGTGATCGGCGTCGGCGCCGCCCTGCCCGGCTGGCCCCGGCCCGGCGGCGACCTCACCGCGCTCGGCGAGCGGGCCGCCGGCGCCGTCGGCTACCAGCAGCGCCGCTACGCGATGGGCATGTACCGCAGGGCCGCCGCCCCGGTGTGCTTCACCATCTCCACCCTCGTCGCCAACGCGCTCTGGCTCGGCGCGCCCTTCGCCGCCGGCGTGTCCCACCGCAACATCATCCTGGAGTCCCTGCGCCTGCTGCCGCCGTCGTGGAACATCCTGCGCAACGCCTCGCCGGAGTACCCGGCCCTCGACGCCAGGATCGGCGCGGACGACGACGTCCTGGTGCTGCCGCTGCTCTCGCACCGCGACCCCGCCCTGTGGGACGAGCCCGACACCTTCCGCCCCGAGCGCTGGGACACGCTCGACCCCGACACCGCCCCCGGCTACCTGCCCTTCGGCCACTCCTCCGAACGCTGCTGGGGCCGGCACATGGTCATGCCGCTCGCCGAACTCCTCCTCGACCTCGTCCGCGACGCGGGCCTCGTCGTCGACCCGGCCCAGCGCACCGCCCGGGTGCCGCTGCTCGGGCTGCTCGGCGTGGCGGACGTACGGCTGGTCAAGGCGGTGTGAGCGGCGGCCCGGTGCGACGGTGGGCGCGGCTCAGCGCTCGCGCAGCGCGCAGAGCAGGTCGACGCGGTTGGTGGTGATCGAGTCGACGCCGGCGCGCAGGAGGCGGCGCAGGGAGCGGGCGGTGTCCGGCGTCCACACCGACAGCAGCAGGCCGTCGCGGTGGACGCGGGCCGCCAGCTCCCGGTCCACCAGGCCGAACCGGTAGTTCAGCCACCGGGGCCGCACCGCCGCCAGCAGCCCGGCCCGGGGCGGCGCGAGCGTCGTCCAGGTCAGGGCGATCTCGGCGGCCGGGTCGGCCGCGCGGACCGCGAGCATCGCCTCGGCGCCGGCGCAGTAGTACACCCGGTCCGCCGCCCCGCAGTCACGGATCACGTCCATGATCCGCCGCACCGTCCGCACCTCGCGCACCCCGGGCAGGTCGACCATCACCCGGCTGCCCGCCGTCGCGGCGAGCGCGTCCGCGAGCGTCGGCACCCGGCCGTCCGTCAGGCCGCGCACCTCCTCGGCGGACAGCGAGCGCAGCGGCCGCTCGTGCCCCCACAGCCGCTTCAGCGAGTCGTCGTGCAGCAGCACCGGGACGCCGTCCCGGGTCAGCCGTACGTCGATCTCCACCGCGTCCGCGCCCTGGTCGAGCGCGGAGCGGAGCGAGGCGATCGTGTTCTCACGGACGCGGTAGGGGTCGCCGCGGTGCGCCACGGCGGTCACGGTCTGCATGGCCCCATTGTGTCCCGTCGGCGCCGCCCGCCCGCCCGGACCCTTCAGGAGGCGAGCCACCGCGCGGTGTAGGCGTCGATCTCGTCGGCGATCCGCCTCTTGCCGGCCTCGTCGAGGAAGGAGGCGCGCACCGCGTTCTTCGCCAGCTCGGCCAGGCCCCGCTCGTCCAGGTCGAGCAGGCGGGCGGCGACGGCGTACTCGCTGTTGAGGTCGGTGCCGAACATCGGCGGGTCGTCGGAGTTGATCGTGACCAGGACGCCGGCCTCCACGAACGCCTGCAGCGGGTGCTCGTCGAGGGTGCGCACGGCGCGGGTGGCGATGTTGGAGGTCGGGCACACCTCCAGCGCGATCCCGTGCTCGGCCAGGTGCGCGAGCAGCCTCGGATCCCGGGCGGAACTGGTGCCGTGGCCGACGCGCTCGGCGCGCAGCTCGGTCAGCGCGTCCCACACCGTCTCGGGGCCGGTGGTCTCCCCGGCGTGCGGCACCGAGTGCAGCCCGGCCGCGATCGCCCGGTCGAAGTACGGCTTGAACTGGGGCCGGGGCACTCCTGTCTCCGGCCCGCCCAGCCCGAAGGAGACCAGGCCCTCGGGCCGCAGCCGGTCGTCGGTGGCCAGCCGGGCGGTCTCCTCGGCCGACTCCAGACCGGCCTCGCCGGGGATGTCGAAGCACCAGCGCTGCACGGTCCCGAAGTCGGCCTCGGCGGACTTGCGGGCGTCCTCGATCGCCTCCATGAAGGCCCGCTCGTCGATGCCGCGGCGGGTGGAGGAGAACGGGGTGAGGGTCAGCTCGGCGTAGCGCACCTGCTGGCGGGCCATGTCCCGGGCGATCTCGTACGTCAGCAGCCGTACGTCCTCCGGGGTGCGGATCAGGTCGACCACGGACAGATACACCTGGATGAAGTGGGCGAAGTCCGTGAACGTGAAGTAGTCGACCAGCGCCTCGGGGTCGGTGGGGACCTTGGAGTCGGGATGCCGGGCGGCCAGCTCGGAGACGATCCGGGGGGAGGCGGAGCCGACGTGGTGCACGTGCAGTTCGGCCTTGGGCAGTCCCGCGATGAAGGCGTGCGGGTCGTGGGACGCGGGCTGGACGGTCAAGGGATTCCCTCCCCGGCAGGGCACCGGCCCGGTACGGGCGGTGCGGTGATCGGCTGATCGACGGGCACGGCCATGGTAGGCGCACGGCCGGCCGCGGGACGGCGCGGCCGGGCGGCCGGACGGGCGGACGCCGCCCAGGGCCGGTCCCGGTACGGGGGGCGCCCGCCCGGCCGTCGGGGGCAGGCGGACCAGGCCTTAGCATGGCGGGACGTTCGACCGAGGGGGATGCGACGACATGACGGACGGAACAGGGGCGGGCGGCGACGCCGGAACCGGCGGCAACCCGTGGGCGGCGCCGCCCGAGAGCGGTTCCGCCGGGCAGAAGGGGCCGCAGGACGCGCACCCGGGCCAGGACCGGCCGCCCGTGCCGCCGGCGCCGCCGTCGTCCGTGCACGACCAGGCCACCATGGCCGCGATGCCCTTCTCCGAGTACCCGCCGCCCAGTGCCCCCGCGGGCGCCGGACCGGGCGACCCGGCCGGCGAGCCGTCCATACCCCCGCCGCCGATCGCCCCCACCGGCCCCGGCGGCTACGGCTATCCCGACCCCTCCGGGCAGCCCGGTTACCCGGGATACCCCGGCCAGGGCGGCTACCCGGCCTACGGCTGGCCCGGGGTGGCGATGGCCCCGCAGAACGGCATGGGCACGGCGGCCATGGTGCTCGGCATCCTCGCCTGCTGCCTGTTCTGCCTGTACGGCGTGGTCTCGCTGATCCTCGGCATCCTCGCCGTGGTCTTCGGCATCAAGGGCCGGCGCAGGGCGGAGCGGGGCGAGGCCGACAACCACGGTCAGGCGCAGGCCGGTTTCGTCATGGGCATCATCGGGATCGTGCTCGGCGTCGCCATGCTCGTCTTCATGATCGTGATGATCGTGACCGCCGTGAACGAGGACCGCTCGGACCCGTACGACCCATACGACGCCCTGCGCCCGGCCGCCACCGCCCCCCTGAACCGCTGAGCGGACCCCCGTCCCGGCCGCCGGGGCGGGGACCGGCCGGTCACCGGCGCCGACCGGCTCCGCAACAGCCTGGGAACATCCCGGCCCCCGTGTCGATCAGGGCCATTACGATGCCTTGACCGTCAACGGAGGGGAGACCACACCATGTCCGACACCCAGCCCGCACCCGAAGGATTCGGGCCGCCGTCCCAGCCGCCGCCACCGCCGGCCCAGGGATACGGACACCCGCAGTCCGCACCGGGCTACGGCTACCCGCAGCAGCCGGGCGCCGGATACGCCCAGCAGCCGGGAGCGGCCTTCCCGCAGCAGCCGGGCTCCGGCTACGCGCAGCAGGGATACGGCTACCCGGCCGCGCCGCCGGTGGGCTACCCGTCGGCCGCCGGTTACGGCATGGGCGCGCAGCCGAGCAACGGCATGGGCACCACGGGTCTGGTGCTCGGCATCATCGGCCTGGTCTGCAGCCTGACCTTCTTCCTGTGGTTCTTCGGGATCATCCTGGGCATCCTCGCCATCATCTTCGGCGCCATCGGACGCGGGAAGGCCAACCGGGGGGAGGCCACCAACAAGGGCGCGGCCACCGGCGGCCTGGTCTGCGGCATCATCGCCACGGTGGTGCTGCCGCTGCTCGGCTTCATCGTCTTCGCGAGCTTCATGAGCAGCGCGAGCACGTTCTGACGCCACCGCGGGGGCGGGCCCGGGCCGGCCCCCGCGACGCGGCACCCCACCGCCCCGCGCCCCCGCGCCCCGGACCGCCGGCCTCACCGGCACCGTCACCCTCACCGGCACCCCGGCACGACCACCCCGCTACCGCTACCGCAGCCGCTCCCGCGCCGCCATCAGCGCGAAGCCCAGCAGGTTCGGCCCCCGCCACCGCGCCGGATCCGCCGCCGCCTCGTCGTCGCCGGCCAGGCCGATGCCCCACACGCGATCCACCGGACTGGCCTCCACCAGGATCCGCTCGCCCGTGTTCAGCAGGAACTCCCGCAGCCCGGGGTGGGCGGCGAACTTGTGGACGCTGCCCTCCACCACGACGTCGAACCGCTCCCGCGCCCACACCTCCTCGTCGAAGCCGCGCACCAGCCGTCCGGCGTTCTTCGCCTCGGCCGGGTGCCCCGCGGCCAGCACCCGCCGCTCCGCCTCCGCGTCCTGGAACAGCCGCGCCTTGCCCGCCATCATCCAGTGCTCCGCGGTCGCGTACGTCGCCCCGTCGACGGTGAACGGCGCCGGCCACCACTGACTCAGGCAGCCCGGACCCACCTGTCCGTCGGGCCGCGGCCGGTGTCCCCAGAAGTACAGGTACGTCACGCGCGCCCCCGCGCCCACCTCCCTGATCAGGGATTCCTGAGAGTCGATCCTTCCCATGCACGCGAGTGTGGCACGCACCACTGACACTCCGTCCCGCCTTTTCCGTGGTGACTCGACACCTGGTCGACAGATTCCGTCGCGTAACCAAAAGGCAACAACGGAATCACTTGTTGGCGGTTACCTGCTCTGTCAGGATCGGCACTCAAATCGAGCTGGAGCTACGCCACCCGCCCCCCAAGGACGCGGGGCGACGGCGGAGGAGAGCGACATGCACAACCCGGCCACCGCCACGCCGGAACGATTCCCCGCGCAGGACCGCTTCGCGGACGGCGCGCAGTACATCGCCGGCCGCCTGAGGAAGGGCACGTCCGGCCGCACCCACACCGTGATCGACCCCGCCACCGGTGCGGGCGTCTACACCTACGACCTGGCCGGCGCCGAGGACGTCGACGCCGCGGTCGCCGCCGCCCGCGAGGCGTTCCCCGGCTGGGCGGGCGCCACCCCCGGCGAACGCTCGGACGCCCTGCACCGCTTCGCCGCGGTGCTCGCCGAGCACGCCGAGGACCTCGCCCGCGCCGAGTCCCTCCAGTGCGGCAAGCCGCTGAAGCTGACCCGCGAGTTCGACGTCCCGGGCACCGTGGACAACACCGCGTTCTTCGCGGGCGCCGCCCGGCACCTGCAAGGACAGTCCGCGGGCGAGTACTCCGGCGACCACACCTCCTATGTGCGCCGCGAGCCGATCGGCGTCGTCGGCTCCATCGCCCCCTGGAACTACCCCCTCCAGATGGCCGCCTGGAAGATCCTCCCGGCGATCGCGGCCGGCAACACCATCGTGCTGAAGCCGGCCGAGCTGACCCCGCTGACCTCGCTGCTGTTCGCGCGGGCCGCCACCGAGGCGGGCCTGCCGGACGGCGTCGTGAACATCGTCACCGGCACCGGCCGGGAGGCGGGGGAGCGGCTGGTCGGCCACCCGGACGTGGCCATGACCTCCTTCACCGGCTCCACCGCCGTCGGCAAGCGGGTCGCCGAGGTCGCCACCGCCACCGTCAAGCGCCTGCACCTGGAGCTGGGCGGCAAGGCGCCGTTCGTCGTCTTCGACGACGCCGACCTGGAGGCCGCCGTCCACGGCGCGGTCGCCGGCGCGCTCATCAACACCGGCCAGGACTGCACCGCCGCCACCCGCGCCTACGTGCAGCGCCCCCTGTACGAGGCGTTCGTCGAGCGCACCGCCGCCCTGATGGAGACCGTCCGCCTCGGCGACCCGTTCGCCCCCGGCACCGACCTCGGCCCGCTGATCTCGCACGCCCAGCGCGACCGCGTCGCCGGGTTCGTGGACCGGGCCCGCGGCTACGCCCGCGTGGTCACCGGCGGCGAGGCCCCGGGCGGAGAGCTGAAGGACGGCGCCTACTACCGCCCGACGCTGATCGCGGACGCCCCCCAGGACAGCGAGATCGTCCAGTCCGAGATCTTCGGTCCCGTCCTCGCCGTACTGCCCTTCGACGGCGACGACGAGGGGATCCGGCTCGCCAACGACACGCCGTACGGTCTGGCCGCCTCCGCCTGGAGCCGTGACGTCTACCGCGCCAACCGGGCCACCCGGGAGATCAAGGCGGGCTGCGTCTGGGTCAACGACCACATCCCGATCATCAGCGAGATGCCGCACGGCGGGCACAAGCAGTCCGGCTTCGGCAAGGACATGTCGGCGTACTCGTTCGAGGAGTACACACAGATCAAGCACGTCATGTTCGACAACACCGCGGTGCCCCGCAAGGACTGGCACCGCACCGTCTTCGGGGACCGATAGCACACCGGCCGTCCGACCAGGCCGACCCCTCCCGAAAGGGCACCAGCGCATGGAGCAGTACGAGCCCGACCGCCCGCCCCAGGCCCCGCCGCGCACCGCCGGGCGCGGCCCGACCGGCGGCAGGACCGCCCTCACCCGCCGGTCGCTGCTGCGGGCCGGCGCGGGCGGCGCGCTCGCCGTCGGCGGACTCGGGGCGCTCAGCGCCTGCGGGATCCCCGCGGCCGGCAGGACGCAGGGCGGCACCGCGACCGAGGACCACTCGGCCGAGGAGAAGACCGTGAACTTCTCCAACTGGCCCGAGTACATCGACGTGGACGACAGCGGCAAGCACCACCCGACCCTGGAGGCGTTCACCAGGAGCACCGGCGTCCAGGTCAAGTACACCGAGGACATCAACGACAACAACGAGTTCTTCGGCAAGATCAAGCCGCAGCTCGCCGCCGGCCAGGACACCGGCCGCGACATCATCGTCCTCACCGACTGGCTGGCCGCCCGGGTGATCCGGCTGGGCTGGGTGCAGAAACTCGACCCGGCCAACCTGCCGCACGCCTTCGCCAACCTCTCCGCCCAGTTCCGCAGCCCCGACTGGGACCCCGGCCACGCCTACGGCTATCCCTGGCAGGGCGTCTCCACCGTCATCGCCTTCAACAAGAAGGCCCTCGACGGCGTCGAGGTGAAGTCGGTCTCCGACCTGCTCGACAACCCGAAGCTGAGGGGCCGGGTCGGCTTCCTCCAGGAGATGCGCGACAGCATCGGCATGACCCTGCTCGACATGGGCAAGGACCCGGCCAAGGTCACCGACGACGACTACGACGCGGCCCTCGCCCGCCTCCAGAAGGCGGTCGACAAGGGCCAGATCCGCCGCTTCACCGGCAACGACTACACCTCCGACCTCAGCAAGGGCGACCTGGCCGCCTGCGTCGCCTGGGGCGGCGACGTCGTCCAGCTCAAGGCCGACAACCCGGCCATCGACTACGTCATCCCGGCCGGCGGCTACATGACCTCCACCGACGTCATGCTGGTCCCCAACAAGGCCCGTCACAAGACCAACGCCGAGCGGCTGATCGACTTCTACTACCGGCCCGAGCAGGCGGCCGCGCTCGCCGCGTACGTCAACTACGTGTCTCCCGTCGACGGTGTCCGGCCCTACCTTGCGAAGATCGACGCGTCGGCGGCCGACAACCCGCTGATCGTCCCCACCAAGGACACGGCAGCCAGGTCCCACTCCTTCCGCGCCCTCGGCGAGAAGGAAGAGACGGCCTACGAAGAGAAGTTCGCGAAGCTCACAGGGGCGTGACGACCATGAACACGACGACAGACAACAGCGGCGACGTCCGCCTCACCCAGATCGGCAAGCGCTACGGCGCCTTCACCGCCGTGCACCCGCTGGACCTGACCGTGCCGCAGGGCTCCTTCTTCGCCCTGCTCGGCGCCTCCGGCTGCGGCAAGACCACCACCCTGCGCATGATCGCCGGCCTGGAGGAGCCCAGCCAGGGCACCGTCCACCTCGGCGACCAGGACGTGACGCACCTGCCGCCCTACAAGCGCCCGGTGAACACCGTCTTCCAGTCCTACGCCCTCTTCCCGCACCTCGACATCTTCGAGAACGTCGCCTTCGGCCTGCGCCGGCGCGGCATCAAGAGCGTGAAGAAGCAGGTGGAGGAGATGCTCGACCTGGTCCAGCTCGGCGAGCAGGCGCGCAAGAAGCCGCACCAGCTCTCCGGCGGCCAGCAGCAGCGCGTGGCCGTGGCCCGCGCCCTGATCAACCACCCCAAGGTGCTGCTGCTGGACGAGCCGCTCGGCGCCCTCGACCTCAAGCTGCGCCGCCAGATGCAGCTGGAGCTCAAGCGCATCCAGACCGAGGTCGGCATCACCTTCGTGCACGTCACGCACGACCAGGAGGAGGCCATGACCATGGCCGACACGGTCGCCGTGATGAACGCCGGCCGGGTCGAGCAGCTCGGCTCGCCCGCCGACCTCTACGAGAACCCGCGCACCACGTTCGTCGCCAACTTCCTCGGCACCTCCAACTTCATCGAGGCCGACGTCGACTTCAAGAGCGGCGACGAGATCGTCCTGAACGCGGGCGGCGGCAAGCTGTTCCTGCCCACGGCGCGATGTTCGGCCCAGGCCGCGGCCGGCGGGAAGGTGCTGGTGGGCGTGCGGCCGGAGAAGATCGCCCTCGCCCACGCCGACGACGCGGGCGAGATCCCCGAGGGCCGCAACCGCATCACCGGCCGCATCGCCGACTCCAGCTTCATCGGAGTCTCCACCCAGTACGTGATCGACAGCCCGGTCTGCTCCGGCTTCGAGGTCTACGCCCAGAACGTCGACCGCGACCCGCGCCTGACCCCCGGCGCCGAGGTCGTCCTGCACTGGAACCCGGCGCACACGTTCGGTCTCGACGCCACCCAGGCCATCGACGCCGGTGTCGAGAGTGTCGAGGAGGACGCCGCCTGATGTCCGCCGCCACCGAGGCGCCGCCCCCGCTCGCGCCCACCGCCCCCGAGACCAGGCCGCCGCGAAAGCGCGGCCGCCTCACCCCGTACTGGCTGCTGCTGCCCGGCATCCTGTGGCTGGTCGTCTTCTTCGCGCTGCCGCTGGTCTACCAGGCCTCCACCTCCGTGCAGACCGGCTCCCTGGAGCAGGGCTACAAGGTCACCTGGCACTTCGCGACCTACTGGGACGCGCTGTCCGAGTACTGGCCGCAGTTCGTCCGCTCGGTGCTGTACGCGGCGTCCGCGACGATCCTGTGCCTGCTGCTCGGCTATCCGCTGGCGTATCTGATCGCCTTCCGCGCCGGCCGCTGGCGCAACCTGATCATGATCCTGGTGATCGCGCCGTTCTTCACCAGCTTCCTGATCCGCACCCTGGCCTGGAAGACGATCCTCGCCGACGGCGGCCCGGTCGTCGGCGCCCTGAACACCCTGCACGTCCTGGACGTCACCAACTGGCTCGGCTGGACCGCGGGCGACCGGGTGCTGGCCACCCCGCTCGCGGTGGTGTGCGGACTGACGTACAACTTCCTGCCGTTCATGATCCTGCCGCTGTACACCTCGCTGGAGCGGATCGACGGGCGGCTGCACGAGGCGGCCGGCGACCTCTACGCCCGGCCCTGGACCACCTTCCGCAAGGTCACCTTCCCGCTGTCCATGCCCGGCGTGGTCTCCGGCACCCTGCTCACCTTCATCCCGGCCGCCGGCGACTACGTCAACGCCGACCTGCTCGGCTCCACCGACACCCGCATGGTCGGCAACGTCATCCAGTCGCAGTTCCTGCGGATCCTCGACTATCCGACGGCCGCCGCGCTCTCCTTCATCCTCATGGCCGCCATTCTCGCCATGGTCACCGTCTACATCCGCAGGTCCGGGACGGAGGATCTCGTCTAAATGCCCTTCGTCAACTGGCTCAAGCGCCGCCTCGTCGTCATTGCCGGACTCATCACGCTCGGTTATCTGCTGCTGCCGAACGTCGTCGTCACGGTGTTCTCCTTCAACAAGCCCAAGGGCCGCTTCAATTACGAGTGGCAGCAATTCTCCACCGACGCCTGGAAGGACCCGTGCGGCGTCGCCGGAATGTGCGGCTCGCTCTCGCTCAGCCTCCAGATCGCCGTCTGGGCGACCCTGGGCGCCACCGTGCTGGGCACGATGATCGCCTTCGCGCTGGTCCGCTACCGCTTCCGCGCCCGCGGCGCCGTGAACTCGCTGATCTTCCTGCCGATGGCGATGCCCGAGGTCGTCATGGCCGCCTCGCTGCTCACCCTGTTCCTCAACATGGGCGCCCAGCTGGGCTTCTGGACCATCCTCATCGCCCACATCATGTTCTGCCTCAGCTTCGTCGTCACCGCCGTCAAGGCACGGGTGATGTCGATGGACCCGAGGCTGGAGCAGGCCGCGCAGGACCTCTACGCCGGCCCGCTGCAGACCTTCCTCCGGGTCACCCTGCCCATCGCGGCGCCCGGAATCGCCGCGGGCGCGCTGCTCGCCTTCGCGCTCTCCTTCGACGATTTCATCATCACCAATTTCAACGCCGGTTCCACCGTCACCTTCCCGATGTTCGTGTGGGGCTCGGCGCAGCGCGGCACACCCGTCCAGATCAACGTGATCGGAACGGCCATGTTCGTCGTCGCCGTACTGTTCGTGCTGACCTCCATGGCGATCTCGAATCGCCGTAACAAGCAAAAGGCATGACCGTCATAACTCTGTAGGGAGTTGAAATCATGGCCCCTGGCGCCATGACCCGTTGGACCACGTCACTTTCCGAAGCGCAGCCGGTCGCGTACTGGCTGGACGACCCCGGCAGGCCCCGCCCCGAGCCCGCCCTGACCGGCGCCGAGACCTGCGACCTGCTGGTGGTCGGCGGCGGCTACAGCGGACTGTGGACCGCGCTGATCGCCAAGGAGCGCGACCCGGCCACGGACGTGGTGCTGGTGGAGGGACGTGAGGCGGGCTGGGCCGCCTCCGGCCGCAACGGCGGCTTCTGCGCCGCCTCCCTCACCCACGGCCTGTCCAACGGACTCACCCGCTGGCCCGCGGAGATCCACAAGCTGGAGGAGTTGGGCGCCCGCAACCTCGACGCCATCGAGAAGGCGGTCGCCCGGCACGGCATCGACTGCGAGTTCGAGCGCACCGGCGAGATCGACGTCGCCACCGAGCCGTACCAGGCACGGGAGCTGGAGGAGTGGCACACCGAGCTGGCGGCCAAGGGGCTGGCTGAGGGCCTGGAGTTCCTCGACCGGGACGCGGTGCGCGAGCAGGTCGCCTCGCCCACCTTCGAGGCCGGGCTGTGGGACCGACGGGGCGTGGCCATGCTGCACCCGGCCAAGCTCGCCTGGGGCCTGAAGCAGGCCTGCCTGCGCCTCGGGGTGCGGATCTACGAGCACACCCCGGCCCTCGCCCTCAAGCCGTACGGCGCCGGCATGGCCGTCCGCACCCCCTACGGGCACATCCGCGCCCGCCAGGTCGCCCTGGGCACCAACATCTTCCCCAGCCTGGTCAAGCGGGTGCGCTCCTATACGGTGCCGGTCTACGACTACGCGATGATGACCGAGCCGCTCACCGCCGGCCAGCTGGCGTCGATCGGCTGGCAGAACCGCCAGGGCCTCGGCGACTCGGCCAACCAGTTCCACTACTTCCGGCTCTCCGCCGACAACCGGATCCTGTGGGGCGGCTATGACGCGGTCTACCCCTACGGCGGCCGGGTGCGCGCCGAGTACGACGACCGCCCGGAGACGTACGCCAAGCTCGCCGGGCACTTCTTCACCTGCTTCCCGCAGCTGGAGGGGGTGCGCTTCACGCACACCTGGGGCGGCGCGATCGACACCTGCTCGCGCTTCTCGGCGTTCTTCGGCACCGCCCACCAGAACAAGGTCGCCTACGCCGCGGGCTACACCGGCCTCGGAGTCGGCGCGACCCGCTTCGGCGCCGAGGTGATGCTCGACCTGCTGTCGGGCGAGCGCACCGAGCGCACCGAGCTGGAGATGGTCCGCAAGAAGCCGCTGCCCTTCCCGCCCGAGCCGTTCGCCTGGACCGGCATCGCGCTCACCAAGTGGTCGCTGGCCAGGGCCGACGCGCACGGCGGGCGGCGCAACCTGTGGCTGCGGACGATGGACAAGCTGGGGCTCGGCTTCGACAGCTGACGCGGCAGGTACGGAGGCGGGCGCCGCCACAGGTCTTGACAACCCAATTGGTCTGGACCAAATTGTGCGGCGCCCACCCTCCAATTTCCCCCTGCCCGGAGGCACTTGTGGTTCCCGAGGTTCGCGACAGATCCAGAACGGCCAGGCGACGGCTGCTCGCCGCGCTCACCGCCACGCTCCTGGCCGCCCCCGGCCTCACCGCCCTGTCGACCACCGCCCGGGCGGCCGACGCGGACCTCGCCCGCAACGGCGGCTTCGAATCCGGCCTCGACGGCTGGACCTGCACGGCCGGCAAGGCCGTGACCAGCCCCGTGCGCACCGGCACGGCCGCGCTCCAGGCCACCCCGGCCGGCAGCGACAACGCGCAGTGCTCGCAGACCGTCGCCGTGCAGCCCAACGCGCAGTACACGCTGTCCGGCTGGGTGCGCGGCTCGTACGTCTACCTCGGCGCGAGCGGCACCGGCACCACCGACGGCTACAGCTGGACCCAGTCCGCCGCCGACTGGCAGCAGCTGACCACCACCTTCAAGACCGGCGCGAACACCACCCAGGTCACGATCTACACGCACGGCTGGTACGGCACCGGCGCCTACTACGCCGACGACGTCTCCCTCACCGGCCCCGGCGGCGGCACCACCCAGCAGCCGCCCGCCGCGCCCGCCGGCCTGAAGACCGGCACCGTCACCGCCACCAGCGTGGCCCTGTCCTGGTCGGCGGCGACCGGCGCGACGAGCTACGCGGTCTACCGCGACGGCGCCAAGGTCCAGACGGTGACCGGCACGTCGGCCACCGTCACCGGCCTGACCGCCGCCACCGCCTACGGCTTCCAGGTCAGCGCGGTCAACGCGGCGGGGGAGTCCGCCAGGTCGGCGGCGGTGACGGCGACGACCGCCGCTGACCCGGGCAACCCGGGCGGCGGGGGCGGCACTTCCGGCCTGCCCGCCCACGCCCTGGTCGGCTACCTGCACGCCAGCTTCGCCAACGGCTCCGGCTACACCCGCATGGCCGACGTCCCCGACAGCTGGGACGTCATCGACCTGGCCTTCGGCGAGCCGACCTCGGTCACCTCCGGCGACATCCGCTTCACCCGCTGCCCGGTCACCGAGTGCCCGAACGTGGAGAGCGACGCCGACTTCAAGGCCGCCATCAAGGCCAAGCAGGCGGCCGGCAAGAAGGTCCTCATCTCCATCGGCGGCCAGAACGGCCAGGTCCAGCTGACCACGACGGCCGCGCGGGACACCTTCGTCTCCTCCGTCTCCAAGATCATCGACGAGTACGGTCTGGACGGCCTCGACATCGACTTCGAGGGCCACTCGCTGTCCCTGAACACGGGCGACACCGACTTCCGGAACCCGACCACGCCGGTGATCGTCAACTTGATCTCGGCGATCAAGACCCTCAAGGCCAAGTACGGCTCGAAGTTCGTGCTGACGATGGCCCCGGAGACCTTCTTCGTCCAGATGGGCTACCAGTACTACGGCAGCGGCAAGTGGGGCGGCCAGGACCCGCGCTGCGGCGCCTACCTCCCGGTGATCTATGCCCTGCGCGACGACCTGACCCTGCTGCACGTCCAGGACTACAACTCGGGCTCGATCATGGGCCTGGACAACCAGTACCACTCCATGGGCGGCGCGGACTTCCACATCGCGATGACCGACATGCTGCTGACCGGCTTCCCGGTGGCCGGCGACACCGGCAACGTGTTCCCGGCGCTCCGCCCCGACCAGGTCGCCATCGGCATGCCGGCCTCCACCCAGGCGGGCAACGGCTACGTCGCGCCCGCCGAGGTCACCAAGACCCTGGACTGCCTGACGAAGAAGACCAACTGCGGTTCCTACGCCACCCACGGCGCCTGGCCGGCCCTGCGCGGCCTGATGACCTGGTCGGTCAACTGGGACCGGTTCGGCGGCTGGCAGTTCCAGAACACGTTCGACTCGTACTTCGGCTGAGCCGCCGCAGCACCAGCCCCAGGCAGGTCAGCAGCACGGCGCACAGACACCAGCTGGCCGCCACGTCCAGCGGCCAGTGGTAACCGCGCCGCACCAGCCCGTACGAGACCGCCAGCACCAGCGCGGCGCAGACCCCCACGGCGACGCGCCGCGCGAGCGCCGACCGCAGCCACGGAAGGAGCACCAGCACCGCGCCCCCGTAGGCGACCGCCGCGGTGGCGGTGTGCCCCGAGGGGTAGTACCCGGTGCCGGGCGGCACGGCGGAGGTGCCGTGCCGCCCGGCCCATTCCTTGACGGGCACGACGAACGCGGGCAGCACGGCCATGAGCACGGCCGCCGCCAGCGGCGCCGCCCACCAGCGCACCACCCCCGCCCCGCGCGCCCGCCAGGCGGCGTACCCGAGCACCATGACCAGCACCGGCACCGCGACCTGCACGTTCCCGAGGTCGGAGAGCAGCTCGGAGGCGCGGTCGGGCTCCACCAGCGCACGGCTGAGCCGCCGGTCCGCGCCGAGCAGCGGCCCGTCGTCGACGACCTGCCAGGTGATGAGGGCGAAGAGGACGGCGGGCAGCCCGACGAGCACGGCGGCCGCCGGACCTCCCCAGCCCCGCCGCGCCGGGGCGGGGCGCGCCGCGTCCCGGGCGGCGGGCGCGTGCCGATGATGCTGATCTCGCGAGGCCGACATGCCGTACAGCTTCCCAGCCCGGCACGCCATGGCCCGTGACGGGGGAACTCCGGGTGCAACCGGGCCCGCCTCTTCGGGCACGCGTCGTGCCCCGAGGCTTACTGACCCGGCGCTGTCGCCATGTTTAAAGTCCGGGAGTGAGCCTCTGGACTTCCCTCGAGCCCGCCTCCGCGACCGTGGACCCGGGTGGTAGTACGACCGTGCGGCTACGTCTGCGCAACACCAGCGACGTGGTGGACGAGTACCGCTTCGAGGCGGTGGGCGCGCTCGCGCCCTGGGCCGTCGTGGAGCCGCAGACGCTGCGGCTGTATCCGGGGACGACGGGGTCGGTGGAGCTGACCTTCTCCCCGCCGCGCACGCCGGACGCGACGGCGGGCCCGAATCCGTACGCGGTGCGGATCACGCCGACGGAGCATCCGGAGGCGGTGACGGTCCCGGAGGGCAACCTCACGATCACGCCGTTCACGGAGGTGCGGGCGGAGCTGGTTCCGCCGACGGTGAAGGGGCGGTTCCGGGGCCGACCGCGGCTCGCGGTGGACAACCTGGGCAATACGAAGGTCACCGCGTCGGTGAGCGGCAGCGACAACGGTGACCAGCTGTCGTACGACATCCGTCCGAGCAATGTGCAGATCGAACCGGGCCGCGCGGTGTTCGTCGGGACGACGCTGAAGCCGCGGAAGATCATCTGGTTCGGTTCGGCGGAGCAGCGGCCCTACACCCTGGCGGTGCAGCGGTCGGGCGTGACGCCGCTGAACGTGGAGGGCACGTATCTCCAGCGCGGGTTCCTGCCCCGCTGGCTCGCGACGTTCTTCGGCGTGTTCCTGGCCCTCGGCATCACCTTCACCATGCTGTGGATCGCCTACAAGCCGAACGTCGCCAGCGGTGCCACCGAGAAGGCCGCCGAGGCCGGCAACACGCTCGCGCCCGCTGCCTCACCGACCTCCCAGGCGCCGAAGGCCCCGGCCGACGACGTCCCGGCGCCCCCGGCCGCGACCACGTCACCGCAGGCCGGCGACGACGGAGCCGCGAAGGGCGACGGAGCCGGGGCGGGAGGCGGGTCGGGCGGCGGCGGTTCCGAGAAGAAGAAGGAGGAGAAGGCGCCGGAGAGGACCGCGGCGACGGCCGTGCAGCAACTGGCCGCGACGGACCCGAGCAGACAGCACATCTGCTACCGGATCTACACCGCGGGCCGGGGCTGGTCCGAAGTCGCCTGTGACGGCGGGACGGCCGGCACGGTGGGTTCGGGGAAGCCGACCACGGCCGTCAACGTCGCCGTGTCCGGAACCAAGGGCACCTCCATGGCCGCCTTCGTCCACAACCCCGCGTCGACCGACGGCACGGGATACTTCCCCGATCCGTGGGCGGGCGCCGACGACGGCGTCGACAACTACGTCGGCAGCACCAAGAAGGACGCCCCGCACATGCTGGGCTTCCCCATCAACGTCGACAAGGGCGCCGAGACCCTCTGCCAGACCTCCTACATCCACGACGGCGCCTGGCTCGGCATGGCGTGCGACAACCCCGGGGACGCGCTCACCCTCACCTACGTCGGCACCCACGACAACAACCTGTGGATCGAGGCGATCAGGCTCACGGTGTGATCCGGACCGCCCGGCCGCTCGGGGGAAGGCGGCCCCGGACACACCGAAGGGCCGGCGCGAGGGGGGGATTCGCGTCGGCCCTTCTGGGAACGGTCGGTCCGAACGTCTGCGGTGACCGTCCTGATCGGGACGGAACGTCGCGCGCCCCGGGGGGTTTGGGGCGGGCGACCGTCCGATCGGTGAGGAGATCCGGAGCCCGGGGGCTCCGGTGTGCGCGAGGCACGACCAGGTCGAAGCTGGGGAGGCCACGGCCCGGGTTCGCCCACAGTCCCCTGTGGGCGGGTGTATCTCTCATCTGCCGTAGAACCTACGGCAGCCGGGGGGCCGGGGACAGCGGGTACGACGACCCGCCATCCTCCTCCCACACCTTCTTCACACGGTCTGCCGCCGGGCGCGCCCGATGGGCGGACCCACCGCTCAGATGCGCGCGAACGCCTGCTCGATGATGTCGAGACCCTCGTTCAGCAGGTCCTCGCCGATGACCAGCGGGGGCAGGAAGCGCAGCACGTTGCCGTAGGTGCCGCAGGTCAGCACCAGCAGGCCCTCGGCGTGGCAGGCCTTGGCGAGCGCGCCGGCCGCCTCCGGGTTCGGCTCCTTGGTGTCGCGGTCCTTGACCAGCTCGATCGCGATCATCGCGCCGCGGCCGCGGATCTCGCCGATGGCGTCGAACTTCTCGGCCATGGCGCCCAGGCGGGCCTTCATGACCTCCTCGATGCGCCGGGCCTTCCCGTTGAGGTCCAGCTCCTTCATCGTCTCGATCGCGCCGAGCGCGCCCGCGCAGGCCACCGGGTTGCCGCCGTAGGTGCCGCCCAGGCCACCGGCGTGCGCGGCGTCCATGATCTCGGCGCGGCCGGTCACGGCGGCCAGCGGCAGACCGCCGGCGATGCCCTTCGCGGTCGTGATCAGGTCCGGGACGATGCCCTCGTCCTCACAGGCGAACCACTGGCCGGTGCGGCAGAAGCCGGACTGGATCTCGTCGGCGACGAAGACGATGCCGTTGTCGGCGGCGAACTGGCGGACCGCGGGCAGGAAGCCCTTGGCCGGCTCGATGAAGCCGCCCTCGCCGAGCACCGGCTCGATGATGATGGCGGCCACGTTCTCCGCGCCGACCTGCTTGGTGATCTGGTCGATGGCCTGCGCGGCGGCCTCCGGGCCCGCGTTCTCCGGGCCGGTCGGCCAGCGGTAGCCGTAGGCGACCGGGACGCGGTAGACCTCGGGCGCGAACGGGCCGAAGCCGTGCTTGTACGGCATGTTCTTCGCCGTCAGCGCCATGGTGAGGTTGGTGCGGCCGTGGTAGCCGTGGTCGAAGACCACGACCGCCGGGCGCTTGGTGTAGGCGCGGGCGATCTTCACCGCGTTCTCGACGGCCTCGGCGCCGCTGTTGAACAGGGCCGACTTCTTCGCGTGGTCACCCGGCGTGAGCTCGGCCAGCGCCTCGGCGACGGCCACGTAGCCCTCGTACGGGGTGACCATGAAACACGTGTGGGTGAAGTCGGCGAGCTGCGCGGAGGCGCGGCGTACGACCGCCTCGGCGGACGCGCCGACGCTGGTCACGGCGATGCCGGAACCGAAGTCGATGATCCGGTTGCCGTCGACGTCCTCGATGATGCCGCCGCCGGCGCGGGTGACGAAGACCGGCAGCGTGGAGCCCACGCCCTGCGCGACCGCGGCGGTACGGCGGGCCTGCAGCTCCTGCGACTTCGGGCCGGGGATGGCGGTGACGACGCGGCGCTCCTGCTCAAGTGCGGTCATGGGGGGCTCCCTGATGAGATCTTGCGGGGACGTACGACCGGGGCCGGGCCTGTGCGGGGCCGCGCACCAGGTGCGTACGAGGCGTTCTCCGGACGCTTTCCGTCTTTTCTCGCAGGTTAGGGCGGCGGAGGAGGGGTGGGCATGCTCCATGTGGGCGTTGTCGGCGTTCGCCGTTGTCCGAGATGGATAGAGAAGGGGGGACGGGCTTCGGCCGGCCGCCGGCCGGCGGCCTTCCGCACGCCTTCGCGCGCGTACCGTGAACTCCCCTTGCCGGGGCGTTAGATTGACTCGCGGATCGACTCCATGACGATGACGGAACGGCTGCTCAGGGGGCACGGGAGATGGACGACGGGACGCAGGACGCCCGGGGGACGCACCCGAAGCACGCGCACCCCGTGCCGCGCCCCGCGGCGCCGCGGGACACCCCGCCCGCCGCGCCGCCGTACGCCCCGCCGGAGCCCCCGCGGGCCCCCGCGGCCCCGCCCCGGCCCGCCGGACCGCCGGACGCCCGCCGGGCGCCGTACGCCCCCGGACCGGCCGCGCCGCGCTCCGCCGTCGCCGACTGGCTCGACACCCCCCGCCCGGCCGCCGCGCCCGGCATCTGGCGCCTGGGCCACCGCCCGCCCAAGGACGCCGCCCCCGACCGGCTGCCGTCGATCACCGTCGTCGGACTGCTGGTCCCGCTCGTGCTCGCGCTGCTCGTGTGGTCGCTGTGGCGGCAGGGCGCGGTGCCCTACGAGTCGGCGCCGCTGCGCCTGTTCACCCCCTCCGACTGGTGGTGGGCCGGCACCGTCTCGCCCAAGGGCATGGAGGGCCGCGAGGCCAGGGTGGTCTACGACGGCCTCTTCTTCGCCGTCCTCGTCTACGCCGTGGCCCGGCTGGGCAGCTGGCCCGAGGTCGTACGGCACTTCGTGGGCCGCCGCCCGCAGCCCGCCCGCGCCGGGTACGCCGCCCTCGGCGCCCTCGGCGCGCTCAGCCTGGTCTTCCCGAGCGCCTTCCCGCTGGTGAACTGGGACCCGCTG
The DNA here is from genome assembly GCA_013364255.1 of Streptomyces seoulensis. Taxonomy (GTDB): domain Bacteria; phylum Actinomycetota; class Actinomycetes; order Streptomycetales; family Streptomycetaceae; genus Streptomyces; species Streptomyces similanensis. The sequence continues at coordinate 6,727,850 of CP054936.1, forward strand.
CCCGTCGCCGACCCGGTCTTCTCCCTGGTCGTCCTCGTCTCCGGCGGCTACGACCTGTTCGCCTCCCAGCTGTTCACCGACGCCCTGTACGCGCTGATCACCGCCCTGGTGGTGTGGCCGTTCGCCCGCGTCGGCGGCTGGTGGGCCTACGCCGCCGAACTCGCCGCCCGGCGCCGCGCCGCCGCCGACCCCGCCGCCCCGCCCCCCGCCGACCTGCCCCGCTCCCAGTGGCCCGCACTGCGCCACGCCGGCCGGCACCAGGCCGCCGACCTGCTGACCGCCGAGGTGGCCGGCGGCCGGATGACCGACGTGGACTGCGCCCGCGTGGAGCGGGCCTGGACCGAGGCCCGGGACGGGGCGCACCCGGACGCCTTCGCCGACACCGTGCTGCGGCACGGCGCCGCCGCCTTCGTCCACCCCTCCGGCGCCCGCGACCTGCCCGGCCGCACCGCCCGCCACGACCTGCTCGAAGGACAGGTGCGGCTCGGCCGCTGGGTGCCCGCCGAGCGGACCCCGCGCCCGTACCACGACGCCGGCGCGGCCCTCAGCCCCGACCTGCTGGCCACCTCCCTGCTCCTGGTCGGCCCGCCCGGCTCCGGCAAGACCCGGTACGTCACCGAGCCGATCACCGAGTCGCTCGCGCTCCAGGCGCTCACCGGCCGTTGCGCGGTGGTCGCCGTCTCCGCCGCCGGGGCGCCGCTCGGCCGGGACGCGGCGTACGACGTGGTGGTGCGGATCGGCGACCCCGCCTCCGTCCACGACCTCGACCCCTACGCCGAGTCCGACGACCCGGACGAGGCCGCCGCCTTCCTCGCCGAGGCCCTCGTCGGCGACCTCGACGGCGCCGGCGGCGTCACCGCGCGCGGCGCCGCCACCGCCCTCGCCCAGCTCCTCGGCCCCTACCGCGCCGTCCACGGCCGCTTCCCGCCGCTGCCCGTGCTGCGCGAACTGCTGGAGGGCGAGCCGGGCACGCTGGCCGCGCTGCGGGCCGGACTCGCCGCCGACGAGCACACGGTGATGCGCCGCGAGCTGGACGCCCGGATGCGGCAGGCCGGCACCCCCACCGACGCGGGACCGGCCCTCGCCGACCGGCTCTCCCTCCTGGACCGCCCCGTCTTCGCCGACTTCTTCGGCACCGGCGAGGGCGGCGGCAGGCCCTTCTCACTGCGCGCCGTCGCCCACCACCCGCTGCGGGTCCGCGTCGACCTGCCCGAACGCGGCCACGAGGAGGCGTCGCGGCTGATCACCCGGCTGGTCCTCGCCCAGTTCCACACCGTCGTACGCGACACCCGGCGCGGCCACCGCGCCTTCCTGGTCCTGGACGACGCCACCGGCGCCGTCACCCCCGAGTCCGTGCGCCGCGTCCAGCGGCTGCGCGCGCTGAACGCCGGGGTGGTCCTCGCGCTGCGCACCGTCGCCGACGTGCCCGAGGCGCTGCACGGCCCGCTGCTGGGCGCGGTCGGCTGCCGGATGGCGCTGGCCGGGGTCACCACCTGGGACGGCGGCCGGTTCGCGCACGCCTGGGGCACCGAGTGGGTGGAGACCAAGGAGGTCGCCAAGCACACCGTCTTCGCCGACCAGCCCATGACCCGCGCCCTCCACGCCCTGCGCAAGCTGGTCACCGGCAAGGCCGTCACCACCGACGCGGTCACCACCAAGCAGGTCGAGCGCGAGCGCTGGTCCGCCTCCCAGCTGGCCCACGAGCTGCCGCCGGGCCACGCGGTGCTGTCGCTGACCGGAGTGCGCGGCGAGCACGCCCCGCCGCTGCTGGTGGACCTGCGCGGGTGAGGGAGGTCGGGGGCGGCCGAGGGCGGACGGTGGCGGACGGGGGCGGACGGCGGCGGCCGGGGCGCACCGGACCGGACCGGAGCGGACCGGAGCGGAGCGGCCGGTGTACCGACTCGCGCCGATCGTACGGTGAGGCACAATCGGCAGAGGTCGTTCATACGCGGCGGCCAAAACGCCCCACCCCTCACCCGACCTCCGCAGATCTGAAGGCCCCATGCCCCCGACGCTCGCCTCGCTCGTCCACCATTCCGCGCTCAAGCTGACCGTGCGCGCGGGCGGGGACCGCCTGAACGTGCCCGTCCGCTGGGCGCACGTCAGCGAGCTCGCCGACCCCGTGCCGTACATGGAGGGCGGCGAGCTGCTGCTGATCACCGCGCTCAAACTGGACGCGGCGGACCCCGAGGCGATGCGCCGCTACGTGAAGCGGCTGGTCGGGGCCGGCGTCGTCGGGCTCGGCTTCGCCGTCGGGGTGAACTACGACGAGGTGCCGGCCGCGCTGGTGGAGGCGGCCGAGGCGGAGGGGCTGCCGCTGCTGGAGGTGCCCCGGCGCACCCCGTTCCTCGCCATCAGCAAGGCCGTCTCCGCCGCGATCGCCGCCGACCAGTACCGCGCGGTCACCGCGGGCTTCGCCGCCCAGCGGGAGCTGACCCGGCAGGCCCTGATCTCCGGCCCGGAGGGACTGCTCGCCGCGCTGGCCGCGCAGGTCGACGGCTGGGCGGCGCTCTACGACGCCTCGGGCGCCGTCGTCGCCACCGCGCCCGAGTGGGCCGGCCGCCGGGCGGCCCGGCTCACCGCCGACGTCGAACGGCTGCGCGACCGGCCGGCGCCCGCCTCCGCCGTGGTCGGCGGCCCCGACACCGAGGACCGCGTCGAACTGCACTCCATCGGCACCGGCCGCCGCCCGCGCGCCGCCCTCGCCGTCGGCACCGCCGCGCCGCTGGGCACCGCCGAGCGCTACGCCGTGCACTCCGCCATCGCCCTGCTCACCCTCACCACCGAACGCTCGCGCTCGCTGCACGCCGCCGAGCAGCGGATCGGCGCGGCTGTGCTGCGCATGCTGCTGGCCGGCCAGCCCGACCACGCCCGCGGCGTCGCCGGGGACCTGTACGGCGGGCTGCTGGACGCGCCCTTTAGGGTGATCGTCGCCGAGTCCGCCTCGGCGTCGGCGGCGCGGGCCCACGCCGACGCCCACGCCCGCGTCCCGGCCGCCAAGCCCACCGCCCAGACGGCCAAGCCCACCGCCTCGGCCGCCCCGCCCGTCGTCCTGGGCGGCGACCCGCTCGCGGGCCTCGCCGAGATCGTGGAGGCGGCGGCCGCCCGCTCCGGCGAGGCGGTGCTGGTCGTCCCCGACGGGGAGCGGCTGGTGGTGCTCGCCGGGGACGGCAGCGCGGCCGTCGCCGCCTGCGCGGAGCACGCCGCCGCGCTGGAGGCCGCGCGGGCCGCGGCGCCGTCCGAGCAGCGGGCGGGGGAGGGGGGCGAGCTGGTCGTCGGCCTGTCCGCCCCGGCCGGCCCGATCGCCGCGGCCGGCGCCTACAAGCAGGCCGAACAGGCCCTGTCGGTGGCCCGGCGGCGCGGCCGGGTGCTCGTCGAGCACGAACAGCTGGCCTCCGGCTCCGTCCTGCCGCTGCTCGCGGACGACGCGGTGCGGGCCTTCGCCGACGGCCTGCTGCGGGCGCTGTACGAGCACGACGCGACCGGCCGCGGCGACCTGGTCGCCTCGCTGCGCGCCTGGCTCTCCCGGCACGGCCAGTGGGACGCGGCCGCCGCCGACCTGGGCGTCCACCGCCACACCCTGCGCTACCGCATGCGCCGGGTCGAGGAGATCCTCGGCCGCTCTTTGGACGACCCGGACGTCCGCATGGAACTCTGGCTGGCCCTCAAAACCACCACCCCGGACCAGCCGTAACACCCCTCGCGCCCACCACCCGCGCCCGCTGCCCGGGACCGGCCCCACCCGCTCGCCCCGACCGGCCGCGGCCACGCGCCCGCACCGTCCGTGGCCGCCCGCCCGGGCCGCCGGTGCCCGCCTCTCCGGCCCGGCCGCAGGCGTTCGTCCGCGCGCCAGTGGCGATGCCCGGGCGGCAGCCGCTCCGGACCGCCCATGGCCGTTTCACCGGGCCGCGTGGCCACTTGCCCGGCTCGCCCCGTCGACAGCCGCTCGCCGGATCGGCCGTGGCCGTTCGCCCAGGCCGTGTCGCCGCTTGCCCGGCCCGGCCGCAGGCGTTCGCCCGGGCCGCGTGCCCGCCCGTCTCCCCGGCCCGGCCGTGGCCGCCCGTCTCCCCGGCCCGGCCGTGGCCGTTCCTCCGCGTCGGTGGCGGTGGCTCGACCCGGCCGCCCGCGACCGCTCACCCGCCAACCGCCCCGCGCCGGCCGCCCACCCCGCCTCTGCCAAACCGGCGCACCCCCGCCCCCCACTGCTCCACCCCGGACAAGCGCCGTGCGTGCGTCGTCGCCCTACCGTTGACGACGCAAGCAGACCACCCCCAACGCGGAAGGGCCGGACTCGTCACAATGACTTCCACCACCGCCTTCTGGCTCGCCGGCCGCCAGGTCACCGGCGAGGACACCTTCGACGTCACCTCCCCGTGGGACGGCCGCACGGTCGGCACGGTCGGCGTGCCGACCGACGCCCAGGTCGAGGAGGCCGTGGCCGCCGCGCACGCCGCGCTGGACGAGTTCGCCGCCACCCCCGCCCACGTACGGGCCGCCGCCCTGGACCACGTCGGCAAGCGCCTGACCGAGCGCACCGAGGAGATCGCGCAGCTGATCTCCGCCGAGAACGGCAAGCCGATCAAGTGGGCGCGCGGCGAGGTCGGCCGTGCCGTCTCGGTGTTCCGGTTCGCCGCGGAGGAGGCCCGCCGCTTCAACGGCGGCGAGGCCCAGCGCCTGGACACCGACGGCGGCGGCCAGGGCCGCCTGGCCCTCACCCGCCGCTTCCCCAAGGGCGTCGTCCTCGGCATCGCGCCGTTCAACTTCCCGCTGAACCTGTGCGCGCACAAGGTCGCCCCGGCCATCGCCGCCGGCGTCCCGATCATCCTCAAGCCGGCCCCGGCCACCCCGCTGTCCGGCCTGATCCTCGGCGAGCTGCTGGCCGAGACCGAGCTGCCGGCCGGCTCCTGGAGCATCCTGCCGGTCGCCAACGACAAGATGCCCGCCCTCGTCCAGGACGAGCGGCTGCCGGTCATCTCCTTCACCGGCTCCGAGCAGGTCGGCTACGCGATCATGGACTCGGTGCCGCGCAAGCACTGCACCCTGGAGCTGGGCGGCAACGGCGCGGCCGTCGTCCTCGGCGACTGGGCGAGCGACGAGGACCTGGACTGGGCCGCGAACCGCATCGCGACCTTCTCCAACTACCAGGGCGGCCAGTCCTGCATCTCGGTGCAGCGCGTGATCGCCGACGCCGCGGTCTACGACCGGCTGCTGCCGCGCATCGTCGCCGCCGTCGAGGCCCAGGTCACCGGCGACCCCGCCGACCCGAGGACCGAGGTCGGCCCGCTGGTCAGCGAGGCCGCCGCCCAGCGCGTCGAGTCCTGGGTGAGCGAGGCCGTCGACGCCGGCGCCGCCCTGCTCACCGGCGGCAAGCGCGACGGCGCCTCCTACGCGCCGACCGTCCTCGCCGATGTCCCGGCCGGTGTGACGATCGCCCGCGAGGAGGTCTTCGGCCCGGTGCTGACCGTGCAGAAGGCCGACGGCGAGGCGGCCGCGTTCGCCGCCGTCAACTCCTCCAAGTACGGCCTCCAGGCGGGCGTGTTCACGCACGACCTCCAGGTCGCCTTCCGCGCCCACCGCGCGCTGGAGGTCGGCGGTGTCGTCATCGGCGACGTCCCCTCCTACCGCGCCGACCAGATGCCCTACGGCGGCGCCAAGCAGTCCGGCGTGGGCCGCGAGGGCGTGCGCTACGCGATGGACGACTACACCTACGAGCGCGTCCTCGTCCTGACGGGCCTCGCCCTGTAGGACCGCCCCGGGTCGCCGAACCGGCGACCGCAGAACGACGACGGCCGGAGCCCGTGTGCGGGGGCTCCGGCCGTCGTCGTGCCGTCCCGGGGCCCGTACGGGCCCGACGGGCCCCGGCTCGCCCGCGTCGCGCGGATCGGCCCGTACGACTGGCCACCGGGGCCGTACGGCGCGATGCTGGGAGCAATCCGTTCCGCGACCGGCCGGACACGCACCGTCGCACCGCCGCGAGGCGGGCGCTCCCGCCCCGCGGGGCGGTGATCCCGGCCTTCGGGCGGGTACGGGTGAACCAGCACGACCGGTCGGTAACCGACATCCCCCATAGCCCACTTGGCGGCGAGGTGAGCCTCATGTCCGCACCAACGTCCAAACCCACCGTCACCGAGCGCGAGGCGCGCGAGGTGGCCGAGGCCGCACGGGAGCAGGACTGGCGCAAGCCCAGTTTCGCCAAGGAGCTGTTCCTCGGCCGCTTCCGCCTCGACCTGATCCACCCCCACCCGCTCCCCGCCGACGACGACGTCGAGCGCGGCGAGGAGTTCCTCGCCAAACTCCGCGACTTCTGCGAGTCCAAGGTCGACTCGGCCCGCATCGAACGCGACGCGCGCATCCCCGACGACGTGATCACCGGGCTCAAGGAGCTCGGCGCGCTCGGCATGAAGATCGACACCAAGTACGGCGGCCTGGGCCTCACCCAGGTGTACTACAACAAGGCCCTCGCCCTGGCCGGCTCCGCCAGCCCGGCCATCGGCGCGCTGCTCTCCGCGCACCAGTCGATCGGCGTCCCGCAGCCGCTGAAGATGTTCGGCACCCAGGAGCAGAAGGACACCTTCCTGCCGCGCTGCGCCCGCACGGACATCTCCGCCTTCCTGCTGACCGAGCCGGACGTCGGCTCCGACCCGGCGCGCCTGGCCACCACCGCCGTGCGCGACGGCGACGACTACGTCCTGGACGGGGTCAAGCTGTGGACGACCAACGGGGTGGTGGCCGACCTCCTCGTCGTCATGGCGCGGGTGCCGAAGTCCGAGACGGGCCGCGGCGGCATCACCGCCTTCGTCGTGGAGGCCGGCTCCGAGGGCGTCACGGTGGAGAACCGCAACGCCTTCATGGGCCTGCGCGGCATCGAGAACGGCGTCACCCGCTTCCACCGGGTGCGCGTCCCGGCCGCGAACCGCGTCGGCGAGGAGGGCCAGGGCCTCAAGATCGCTCTCACCACCCTCAACACCGGCCGCCTCTCCCTGCCCGCGATGTGCGCGGGCGCCGGCAAGTGGTGCCTGAAGATCGCCCGCGAGTGGTCCGCGGCCCGCGAGCAGTGGGGCAAGCCGGTCGCGCTGCACGAGGCGGTCGGCGCCAAGATCTCCTTCATCGCCGCCACCACCTTCGCCCTGGAGGCCGTCCTCGAACTGTCCTCCCAGATGGCCGACGAGAACCGCAACGACATCCGCATCGAGGCCGCCCTCGCCAAGCTCTACGGCTCCGAGATGGCCTGGAAGATGGCCGACGAACTGGTCCAGATCCGCGGCGGCCGCGGCTTCGAGACCGCCGCCTCGCTCGCCGCCCGCGGCGAACGCGCCGTCCCCGCCGAGCAGATGCTGCGCGACCTGCGCATCAACCGCATCTTCGAGGGCTCCACCGAGATCATGCACCTGCTGATCGCACGGGAGGCCGTCGACGCCCACCTCTCGGTCGCCGGCGACCTCATCGACCCGGACAAGTCCCTGCCCGACAAGGCGAAGGCGGGCGCGAACGCGGGCCTGTTCTACGCCAAGTGGCTGCCGAAGCTGGTCGCGGGCCCCGGTCAACTCCCCGGCTCCTACGCCGAGTTCCATCCGGCCGGCCACGTCGACCTGTCCCCGCACCTGCGTTACGTCGAACGCACCGCGCGCAAGCTCGCCCGCTCCACCTTCTACGCCATGTCCCGCTGGCAGGGCCGGATGGAGACCAAGCAGGGCTTTCTGGGCCGGATCGTCGACATCGGCGCCGAGCTGTTCGCGATGAGCGCGGCCTGCGTGCGCGCCGAACTCCTGCGCGGCCGGGGCGAGCACGGCCGCGAGGCGTACCAGCTCGCCGACGCCTTCTGCCGCCAGTCCCGCATCCGGGTCGGCGAACTCTTCGACCGGCTGTGGACCAACACCGACGACCTGGACAACAAGGTCGTCAAGGGCGTCCTCGGCGGCGTCTACGAGTGGCTGGAGCACGGCGTCATCGACCCCTCGGACGACGGCCCGTGGATCGCCGAGACGCCGCCCGGACCGAGCGGACGCGAGAACGTCCACCGCCCCGTCCGCTGACCACCCGCCCCGGCGGGGCCCCGCGGCCGTGCGGGCGCCCCGCCGGGGTATCCGCGCCCCATGCGGAAGCGAATCCAGTACGTGCTCGGCGCCGGCGCCACGTACGCCGCCGTCGCTCTCTTCCTCCGGTTCGCCGGCTCCGGCGTCGGCTGGGGCGCGGCGCTGCTGTTCGCCCTGGTGGCGACCCCGCTCGTCTTCTGGGCGTCCTGGCTGCGGGGCCGGATGCGGGAGCAAGCCGTGGAGTGGGGACGGCGGCGCTTCAGGCCGTGGCCCGAGGAGCGCCGCCGATGACGGCGGGACCCGCCCGGGGGACGCGCTGTCAAAGGACGGCGCCGGTGCGGCCACAATGGGGGGATGAGCGACCGTCCAGCCCCTCTCGCCGATCCGCACCTCGTCTTCGATCCCGTCGCCGGGGACGGCCCCAAGGACGTCGTGGTCCTCGGGTCCACCGGGTCCATCGGCACCCAGGCCATCGACCTCGTGCTGCGCAATCCGGACCGCTTCCGGGTCACCGCTCTGTCCGCCAACGGCGGCCGGGTCGGCCTCCTCGCCGAGCAGGCGCGCCGGCTGCGGGTCCGGGCCGTCGCCGTGGCCCGCGAGGACGTCGTGCCGGCCCTGCGCGAGGCGCTGGCCGCCGAGTACGGCGCCGGCGAGCCGCTGCCGGAGATCCTGGCCGGACCCGAGGCGGCCACCCAGCTCGCCGCCTCCGCCTGCCACACCGTCCTCAACGGCATCACCGGCTCCATCGGCCTCGCCCCGACCCTCGCCGCCCTGGAGGCGGGCCGCACCCTGGCGCTCGCCAACAAGGAGTCGCTCATCGTCGGCGGCCCCCTGGTCAAGGCCGTCGCCAAGCCCGGCCAGATCATCCCGGTCGACTCCGAGCACGCCGCGCTCTTCCAGGCGCTGGCCGCCGGCACCCGCGCCGACGTACGCCGACTCGTCATCACCGCCTCCGGCGGCCCCTTCCGCGGCCGCACCAAGGCGGAGCTGGCCGACGTCACCGTCGAGGACGCCCTCGCGCACCCCACCTGGGCGATGGGCCCGGTGATCACGGTCAACTCCGCCACCCTCGTCAACAAGGGCCTGGAGGTCATCGAGGCGCACCTGCTGTACGACATCCCCTTCGAGCACATCGAGGTCGTCGTGCACCCGCAGTCGTACGTCCACTCGATGGTCGAGTTCACCGACGGGTCCACCCTCGCCCAGGCGACGCCCCCCGACATGCGCGGGCCGATCGCCATCGGACTCGGCTGGCCCGAACGCGTCCCCGACGCCGCGCCCGCCTTCGACTGGAGCACCGCGTCGACCTGGGAGTTCTTCCCCCTCGACACCGACGCCTTCCCCTCCGTGGGCCTGGCCCGGCACGTGGGCCGCCTCGCGGGCACCGCCCCGGCCGTGTTCAATGCGGCCAACGAGGAGTGCGTCGACGCGTTCCTGCGCGGCGCGCTGCCCTTCAACGCCATCATGGAGACCGTGACACAGGTGGTCGAGGAACACGGCACGCCCGGGACGGGAACTTCCCTGACGGTCCCGGACGTCCTGGAAGCGGAGGCCTGGGCCCGCGCCCGGGCCCGGGAACTGACAGCGCAGACGGCGACCGCGGAGGCGCGTGCATGACGTCCCTGATGATGATCCTCGGCATAGTCGTCTTCGTGATCGGCCTGCTGTTCTCCATCGCGTGGCACGAGCTGGGCCACCTGTCCACGGCCAAGCTGTTCGGCATCCGGGTGCCGCAGTACATGGTCGGCTTCGGCCCGACGATCTTCTCCCGCAGGAAGGGCGAGACGGAGTACGGCGTCAAGGCCATCCCGTTCGGCGGCTACATCCGCATGATCGGCATGTTCCCGCCGGGCGACGACGGCCGGATCGCCGCGCGCTCCACCTCGCCCTGGCGCGGCATGATCGAGGACGCCCGCTCGGCCGCCTTCGAGGAACTCCAGCCGGGCGACGAGAAGCGCCTGTTCTACACCCGCGCCCCGTGGAAGCGGGTCATCGTGATGTTCGCGGGCCCCTTCATGAACCTGATCCTCGCGGTCGCGCTGTTCCTCACCGTCCTGATGGGCTTCGGCATCTCGCAGCAGACCACCGCCGTCAGCTCGGTCTCCAAGTGCGTCATCGCCCAGAGCGAGAACCGCGACACCTGCAAGGCCACCGACGCGCCCTCCCCGGCCGCCGCCGCGGGCCTGAAGGCCGGCGACCGCATCGTCTCCTTCGACGGCGTGAAGACCGACGAGTGGGACCGCCTGTCGGACCTCATCCGCGCCAACCCCGGCAAGGACGTGCCGATCGTCGTCGAGCGGGGCGGCCAGGACGTCACCCTGCACGCGAAGATCGCCACCAACCAGGTCGCCGAGAAGGACTCCAGCGGCCGGATCGTGGAGGGCAAGTACGTCGACGCCGGCTTCCTCGGCTTCAGCGCCGCCACCGGCGTCGCCCGCCAGGACTTCGGCCAGTCGGTGAGCTGGATGGGCGACCGCCTCGGCGAGGCCGTCGACTCCATCGCCGACCTGCCCGGCAAGATCCCCGCCCTGTGGGACGCGGCCTTCGACGGCGCCCCGCGCCAGCCCGACTCCCCGATGGGCGTGGTCGGCGCGGCCCGCGTCGGCGGCGAGATCTTCACCCTGCACATCCCGCCCACCCAGCAGCTGGCCATGGCCCTGATGCTGGTCGCCGGCTTCAACCTCTCCCTGTTCCTGTTCAACATGCTCCCGCTGCTGCCGCTGGACGGCGGCCACATCGCGGGCGCGCTGTGGGAGTCGCTGCGCCGCCGGCTGGCCAGGGTGCTGCGCCGCCCGGACCCGGGCCCGTTCGACGTGGCGAAGCTGATGCCGGTGGCCTACGTGGTGGCCAGCGTCTTCATCTGCTTCACCGCGCTCGTCCTGATCGCCGACGTGGTCAACCCGGTCAAAATCTCCTAGGACAGGCCCTGGCCCCCGGGCGTTCACCAGGCGGCCGGGCGGTCCACCGCTCCGGCCGCCTACCAATGAGTGGTTTGCCGGGTGGGATGTGCTCGGGCAGCGCCACGTACCGTAATCTCGAAGCCTGGAGCCCGCCGCTGAACGGGGCCGGACCTTGATCCACGACTTGGGGTTGCACAGCAGATGACTGCGATTTCTCTCGGCATGCCGTCCGTTCCGACCAAGCTCGCCGAGCGCCGCAAGAGCCGGCAGATCCAGGTCGGCACGGTCCCGGTGGGCGGGGACGCGCCGGTGTCGGTGCAGTCGATGACGACGACGCGTACGTCGGACATCGGCGCGACGTTGCAGCAGATCGCGGAGCTGACCGCGTCGGGCTGCCAGATCGTGCGGGTGGCGTGTCCGACGCAGGACGACGCGGACGCGCTGGCGACGATCGCGCGCAAGTCGCAGATCCCGGTGATCGCGGACATCCACTTCCAGCCGAAGTACGTGTTCGCCGCGATCGAGGCGGGCTGCGCGGCGGTGCGGGTGAATCCGGGCAACATCAAGAAGTTCGACGACCAGGTCCGGGAGATCGCGAAGGCGGCCAAGGACCACGGCACGCCGATCCGGATCGGGGTGAACGCGGGCTCGCTGGACCGCAGGCTGCTCCAGAAGTACGGCAGGGCGACGCCGGAGGCGCTGGTGGAGTCGGCGCTGTGGGAGGCGTCGCTGTTCGAGGAGCACGACTTCCGGGACATCAAGATCTCGGTGAAGCACAACGACCCGGTCGTGATGATTGAGGCGTACCGGCAGCTGGCCGAGCAGTCCGATTACCCGCTGCACCTGGGTGTGACGGAGGCGGGTCCGGCCTTCCAGGGGACGATCAAGTCGGCGGTGGCGTTCGGCGCGCTGCTCTCGCAGGGCATCGGCGACACCATCCGGGTGTCGCTGTCGGCGCCGCCGGCCGAGGAGGTCAAGGTCGGCATCCAGATCCTGGAGTCGCTGAACCTGCGTCAGCGGGGTCTGGAGATCGTGTCGTGTCCGTCGTGCGGGCGCGCGCAGGTGGATGTGTACAAGCTGGCCGAGGAGGTCACGGCGGGTCTGACGGGCATGGAGGTGCCGCTGCGGGTCGCGGTGATGGGCTGTGTGGTCAACGGTCCCGGCGAGGCGCGTGAGGCGGACCTGGGTGTGGCGTCGGGCAACGGCAAGGGGCAGATCTTCGTGAAGGGCGAGGTCATCAAGACCGTGCCGGAGTCGAAGATCGTGGAGACCCTGATCGAGGAGGCCATGAAGCTGGCCGAGCAGATGGAGGCCGAGGGCGTCGCCTCCGGCGAACCGGAGATCTCGGTCGCGGGCTGAACCCCGCGACGACCCGAGCGCCGCGCCCGAAACCCCCGGCGACCCGAGGGCCGCGCCCGAAACCCGCGGCGACCCGAGGGCGCGCCCGGCACACGGCCGCAGCCGCCCTCACTCCTCCTCGTCCGAATCCCCCGACCCCTCCTCGGGGGACCCGCCCCCGAACTTCTCGGACGGCCCGTCCCGGACCTCCTCCGGCGGCCCGCCCCCGAACCCCTCCGGCGGGCCGTCCCCCGGGAACTGCCCCCGCAGCCCCCGCGTGGGGTCCTTGACCGGCGCGTCCTCCTGGAGCGAACCGGGCGCGGAGCGGTCCGGGGCGGCCGGACTGTACGGCGACTGCGGGGGCGGCGGCGCACTGCGGTCGCCGGGCGCGCCCGCACCCGACGGCGGCAGCCGCAGCGCGAGCAGCGCGACGTCGTCGCCGCTGGGCGCGATCCGCCGCAGCAGCTCGTCGCAGAACTCGTCCACCGTCCCGCCGGTCGGCCGCCGCACCAGCACCGAGGCGTGGTGGCGGAGCTTGGCCAGCCCCAGGTCGATCGGCCGGCCCCGGCTCTCCACCAGCCCGTCGGTGTACAGCAGCAGCGTCGACCCGGGCGGCAGCTCCTCGTACGCGTCGGGCCAGCTCAGGCCCAGGTGCAGGGTGGCGCTCATGCCGATCAGCGGACCGTGCCCGCCCGTCAGGTACCGCGCGTCGCCCTCCCGGGTCACCAGCAGCGGCGGCGGATGCCCGGCGTTGACCCAGTTCATCCGCCACGGCCCGCCCTCCGGGCCCTCGATCCGGGCGAAGACGAGCGTGGCCATCGGGGCGTCGCTGGTGTTCGTCACCGCCTCGTCCAGACGGCACACGATCAGGCTGGGCGGATGCTGCTGGTCCCAGGCCAGGGCGCGCAGCATGTTGCGCACCTCCGCCATGTGCGCCGCGGCCTTCAGATCGTGGCCGACCACGTCCCCGATCACCAGGGCCATCACCCCGTCGGCGAGCAGGAACGCGTCGTACCAGTCGCCGCCGACCTCCATGGCGCGCTGCGCGGGCAGGTAGCGGGCGGCCATCCGCAGGTGGTCCACCTGGGGGAGCGGGGCGAGCAGCTGGCGCTGCATGGTCTCGGAGACGTTGCGCTGCTCCTGGTAGAGCCGGGCGTTGTCCAGCACCAGCGCCAGCCGGCGGCCGATGTCGGCGAGCAGTCTGATCTCGGCGCGGGTGGGCGCGGGGGAGTCCCCGGTGCGGCCGAGGGTCAGCATCCCGTAGTGGTTGCGGCGGGCGGTCAGCGGGACGACCACGGCCGAGTGGCCGCCGAGCCGCTCGAACAGCTTCCCGTGGGTGGTGGCGAGCGGGGCGTCCGGGTCGCGCATCTCCTCGGCGGTCAGCGGCACCGGCTCGTCGGCGCTCAGGATCCGGGCCACCGCCGCGCGGACGCCGGCCGGCAGCGGCGGCAGCGGACCCTGGAGCCGCTTGGCCCGGCGCTGGTGGGCGGGGCAGCGCACGGCGACCCGCTCCAGCGCCCCGGTCCGCTCCGAGTACAGGGACACCGACGCCCAGTCGCCCAGCTCCGGCACCAGCACCCGCAGCAGCCGGCGCATCCGGTGGTGCGAGTCCAGGGCGGTCATCAGCACCGCGGAGACGTCCGCCAGCAGGTTCAGCCGGGCGGTCAGCGCCTCCAGGGCGGCGGTGTGCGCGGCCATCCGCTCCTCGGCCGCGCGGTGCAGGCTGAAGTCGCTGAAGACGACCACCAGCCCGGCCACCCGGCCCGCCACCCGCAGCGGGGTGGTCGACCAGATGATCGGCACGGTGGTGCCGTCGGAGCGCAGGAAGTACTCCTCGCTGCCCTCCTCGGCGGTCCGGCTGCCGCGCATCGGGGTCTGCATGGCGCACTGCTCGCGCGGCACCGGCGAGCCGTCGGGGCGGCGGTGCAGCAGGTCGTGCGCGTCCTCGCCGAGCATGTCGTCGAGTTCCCGGCGCAGCAGCCGCTGCGCCCACGGGTTGACGTAGGTGATCCGCCCCGCGGTGTCCAGCGTGAAGACACCGGTGCCCAGATCGCGCAGGACCTGGAGCGGGAAGTCCGGGTCCAGGGCGGGATCCGCCGTGCCCGCCCCGCTCATGGCCCGACCCCCTCCCCGCTCCGGACGGTCCTCCGGTGTGCCGTCACCGCGATCACCGCTCTCCCGAGGCCGTCCCGTTCGTCTCTCCTTGTACCATTCTTACCGTTCTGGGGAAACCCGTCGCCGTTCGGGCGGAGTGTGTCGCCGGCCCCGCAGCACACCCTCCGCCCACCCCCCAAGGCCCCGTCCCACAGGGGGCGGCGCGGCCCGGATTCGGCGGGTACAGTGCGGAGATCAGCGATACCCCCAGCGTGAGGCCCCGTACGTGTTGACCCAGACCACCTCACGGGTGCTCGAACCGAGCGACCTGGACGCCGCGCTCGCCGTCCTCGACCGCGAGCCGGTCGTGAACGCCTTCGTGGCCTCCCGTGTGCGGGTCGCCGGGCTCGACCCGTGGCGGCTCGGCGGCGAGATGTGGGGCTGGTACGAGGACGGGACGCTCACCTCGCTGTGCTACGCGGGCGCCAACCTCGTTCCCATATGCGCCACCCCGCGCGCCGTGCGGGCCTTCGCGGACCGCGCCCGCCGGGCCGGCCGCCGCTGCTCCTCCATCGTCGGCCCCGCCACCCCCACCACCCAGCTGTGGCGGCTGCTCGAACCCAGCTGGGGCCCGGCCCGCGAGGTCCGCGCCCGCCAGCCGCTGATGGTCGCCGACCGCATGCCCGCCGACATCGCCCCCGACCCGTACGTCCGCCGCGTCCGCAAGGACGAGATGGAGACGATCATGCCGGCGTGCGTGGCGATGTTCACCGAGGAGGTCGGCGTCTCCCCGCTCGCCGGCGACGGCGGCCTGCTCTACCAGGCCCGGGTCGCCGAACTCGTCGGCTCCGGCCGCTCCTTCGCCCGCGTCGACGAGCACGGCAAGGTGATGTTCAAGGCCGAGATCGGCGCGGCGACCGACCGGGTCTGCCAGATCCAGGGCGTCTGGGTCGCCCCCGAGCACCGCGGCCGGGGCCTGGCCGCCCCCGGCATGGCCGCCGTCCTTCGGTACGCGCTGGCCGACGTGGCCCCGGTGGTGAGCCTGTACGTCAACGACTTCAACACCCCGGCCCGCCGCACCTACCACCGCGTCGGCTTCCGCGAGACCGGCGCCTTCACCAGCGTGCTGTTCTGAGCTCTTGTGCGGGCGTGTGCCGGGTAGTCTCCCCGCATGGCGCACATTCCCGGTCACGGCTCCGGCCACCGCCCCGACGCGATCGCGGACGACATCGAGATCGGTCCCCTCGACCTGCCGGCCCGTGTGGACGAGGCGCTGGCCGTGCAGGCCGTCGCCTTCGGACTCGGCGCCGAGGAGGTCGCCGTACGCCGCCAGATCGTGCTGCGGCACATGAACAACCCGGGCGCCCGCGCCCTGGGCGCCACCACCCCCGACGGACGGCTGGCCGGCTTCGTCTACGGCATGCCCAACGACCGCGCCCACTGGTGGTCCACCGTCGTCGAGCCGTACCTGCGCGCCCGCGACAACGACGAATGGCTCGACGACTCCTTCGTCATCACCGAGCTGCACGTCCACCCGCGCCACCAGAACCGCGGCGTCGGCCGCGCCCTGATCACCGCCCTCACCGACGGCGCCGCCGAGTCCCGCTCGATCCTCTCCGCGATCGACGCCGACAGCCCGGCGCGCGGCCTCTACCACTCCCTGGGCTACACCGATCTGGCCCGCCAGGTCGTCTTCCCCAGCGCCCCGAAGCCGTACGCCGTCATGGGCGCCCCGCTGCCGCTGCGCCGCCGCTGACCGCCGCGGTTAACCGATTTCCACCGGCCCACCCCGCCCGGCTAACCTCCTAGCCATCACCCATACCCGGCAGGAGTACGAGAACCATGGCCAACGTACCGGTCCAGCGCATGTCCCAGTTGATGGCGAAGACGCTGCGCGACGACCCGGCCGACGCCGAGGTCCTCAGCCACAAGCTGCTGGTCCGCGCCGGTTACGTCCGCCGCACCGCCGCGGGCATCTGGAGCTGGCTGCCGCTGGGCAAGAAGGTCCTCGCGAACGTCGAGCGGATCGTCCGCGAGGAGATGGACGCCATCGGCGCCCAGGAGGTCCTGCTGCCCGCGCTGCTGCCCAGGGAGCCGTACGAGGCGACCGGCCGCTGGGACGAGTACGGCGGCGAGCTGTTCCGCCTCAAGGACCGCAAGGGCGGCGACTACCTCCTCGGCCCCACCCACGAGGAGATCTTCACCCTGCTGGTGAAGGACCAGGCGTCCTCCTACAAGGACCTGCCGGTCATCCTCTACCAGATCCAGAGCAAGTACCGCGACGAGGCCCGCCCCCGGGCCGGCATCCTGCGCGGCCGCGAGTTCCTGATGAAGGACTCCTACTCCTTCGACGCCGCCGACGAGGGCCTGGCCGCGTCCTACGGCCTGCACCGCCAGGCCTACCAGCGGATCTTCGAGCGCCTCGGCCTCGACTACCGCATCTGCGCGGCGACCGCGGGCGCGATGGGCGGCTCCAAGTCCGAGGAGTTCCTCGCCCCGGCCGAGGCCGGCGAGGACACCTTCGCCGACTGTCCGAACTGCGACTTCGCCGCCAACACCGAGGCGATCACCTACGAGCTGAAGCCGGTGGACGGCTCCGGCGTGCCCGCGCTGGAGGAGATCCCCACCCCGGACACCCCCACCATCGAGACCCTGGCCGCCTCGCTCGGCGTCCCGGCCTCCGCCACGCTGAAGAACCTGCTGGTCAAGGTGGACGGCGAGATCGTCGCCGTGGGCGTGCCCGGCGACCGCGAGGTGGACCTCGGCAAGGTCGAGGCGCACTTCGCCCCGGCCGCCGTCGAACTGGTCACCGCCGAGGACTTCACCGGCCGCCCCGACCTGGTGCGCGGCTACGTCGGCCCGCAGGGCCTGGGGGAGAAGGTCACGTACGTCGCCGACCCGCGCGTCGCCCCCGGCACCGCCTGGATCACCGGCGCCAACAAGGAGCACACGCACGCGAAGAACGTCGTCGCCGGCCGTGACTTCGAGGTCGACGCGTACGTGGACGCGGTGGTCGTGCGCGAGGGCGACCCCTGCCCCCGGTGCGGCACCGGCCTCAAGCTGGACCGCGCCATCGAGATCGGCCACATCTTCCAGCTCGGCCGCAAGTACACCGACGCCCTCAAGCTCGACGTGCTCGGCCAGAACGGCAAGCCGGTCCGCGTCACCATGGGCTCCTACGGCATCGGCGTCTCCCGCGCGGTGGCCGCCCTCGCCGAGCAGCACGCCGACGAGCACGGCCTCGTCTGGCCCGCCGAGGTCGCCCCGGCCGACGTGCACGTGGTCGCCGCCGGCAAGGCCCTCCAGACCGAGGTGGCCCTCGACGTGTCGCAGAAGCTGGCCGCGGCCGGCGTCCGCGTCCTGGTCGACGACCGCGCCGGCGTCTCCCCGGGCGTGAAGTTCACCGACGCCGAACTCATCGGCGTCCCGCAGATCCTGGTCGCCGGCCGCCGCGCGGGCGAAGGCGTCCTGGAGCTGAAGAACCGCCGCACGGGCGAGCGCGAGGAACTGACCGTCGAGGAAGCCCTCACCCGCCTGACCGCGTGACGACTCCCCCCGACAGCCCCACCACCCGCCTTCCGGACGCGGCGGTGGGGCTGTTCTCCACCCCCGGCGCCTCCGGGCGGCCGCCCCCGCACGCGGCATGGCTCAGAGCCAGGTGGCGAACTCCAGGAGGAGTTCCGCGTCCTTCGGGCGGCCCACCCGGCGGGCCCGCAGGCCCGACTCCACCGCGCGGAACAGAGTCCAGCCGCGCAGCCGCTCCCGGTCCACCTCCAGCGACTCCGCCAGCCGCTTCACCCGCCGCCGGGTGATGGCCGGACCGGACGGCGCGGCGATCAGGTCCTCCACCCGGTCCCGGACCAGCCGGGCCAGATCGAAGGCGCTCTCGCCGACCACCGGATCGGGCCCCACCGCCAGCCACGGCATCCGGTCGCCCGCCAGCACCTTGCTCTGCCGGAACGTGCCGTGCAGCAGCAGCCGTTCCGGCGGCGCGGCCAGCAACTCCTCGCGCACCGCGAGCGCCGCCGCGACCAGCGCCTCCGCCTCGGCCTCCGGCGGCGTGCCCGCCCGCATCGCCTCGGCCTGCCGGCCGGTCCGCTCGGCCACCGTCTCGAACAGCCCGCCCGCGCCCTCGGGGGCTTCCGGGTCCTGGGGGTTCACGGGCGGCGCCACCCACAGCCGCCGCAGCGTGTCCGCCGCCTCCAGCAGCGCCCGCGCCTCCGGCAGCGACCGCACCGACACGTCCGGGTGCAGCCGCTCCAGCAGCAGTACGCCCTCGTCCGCCGCGCCGCCCTCCAGCAGCCGTACGGCGCCGCGCCCGTCCCAGTGCGCCAGCGCGGCCAGCTCCGCGGCCGGCCGGGCCCGCGACGGCGCCAGCTTCAGCACGGCCGGCGCGTCCCGCGCCGTCCGCACCAGCACCACCAGGCTGCTGCGCCCGCCGGGCGCCTGCACCCGCTCGACCGTCAACCCGCGCTCCGAGACGGCCCGCCGGGCCAGTTCGGGCAGCCGCTCCAGCCAGTCGTCGCCCTCGGGCGACGTCTCCCCGAGCGCCCGCACCAGCCGCGTCGGTGCTTCGAAAGCCATGCGCGAGTCGTTCCTTCCTGGACGCGTCGCGACGCGTTCCCTGTCGGTCGTTGCGCCGGGGCGCCTGCCGCGTCCCTACGGGCGCGCCGTGCTGCCGGACACCGTCGCGCGCGGCGTGCTAGGGCGTCGGGGTCGCCGCCCCCGTACCGGCGCCGGCCCGTTCGGCGAGACCAGGGAAGGCTACGCTCTCCCCGCGCCAGCGCACCGCCCGCACCGCGGCCTCCCGCAGCGCACCGGCGGCGTCCCGCCGTGTCGCGCCCGAACCGGCCCGCACCAGGTCGGAGTAGACCCCGGCCACCCGGTCCTCCAGCACCGCCGCGAACCGCGCCGCCGCCGCCGAGTCCGGCACCGCGAACGGCAGCGCGTAGGCAGCGGCGGCCGCCACCGGCCGCCCGCCCAGGTCCCGTACCCGGCGCATCAGCGCGTCCCGCCGCGCCCGGTGCGCGTCGTACGCCGTCCGGGCCTCCGCGCGCCGCTCCCGGCGGATCCGCCCGCCCACCACGCCGTACCCGTACACGGCCGCGTGCTCCGCCGCGAGCGCCGCCTGCACGGCCGTCAGTTCCCGCGCGTCGTCCGCCTGGCTCACTTGTCACCCTCCGTCAGCAGATACGCGTGCGCCGCCCCGGCCGCGGCCACGGAGGCCAGCAGCCGGGCCAGTTCGCCGGGGACGTCGAGCAGCGCGGCCGCCCGCGCGTCGGCGAGCGCGCGCTCGGCGGCGGCGAGCGCGGCGAGGGCGTCCGCGGGCTTGACGGGAACGGCGGGCGACGCGGCGCCCGAAGGCCCCTTGGACGGCCCGCCGGTCTCCCCGCCCGTGGCCGTCGCCGTGGCCGTGCTGGAGGCGGGCGCCGTGGCCCCGCCCGTCGCGGTGGGGCCCGCGGGCGCGGCCGGCGACCCCGTGGCCGTCCCGGAGGGGGACCCCGTGGGGGAAGGCGACGGCGCGGCGCCGCCGAAGGCCGCCGCGTGCCGCAGCACCTCCGCCCGCAGCGGCCGCAGCCGCTCCGCCAGCGCCGGATGCGCGGCGATCACGGCGTCGTAGCGCCGTGCCAGCCCCGCGCTGTCCTCGGCCGCGCGCGTCCGCGCCCGCTCGGCGGGCGACGGGCCGCGGTCCGCGGCGCCGGGGTCGTCGGCTCCGGCGGAGCAGCCCGCGAGCAGGGCGGCGCCGGCCGCCGAGGCGAGCAGGCTCCTTCGGCGCGGCCCCCAGGACAGGGCGCGCGGGGATGGCGGCAACGGCACGGCGGTCGTCCTCGGGTGCGTGCGAACGGGAAGGCGGACAAGCGAACAAGCGAACAAGCGAGCAAGCGGAAAAGCAGGCAAGCGGGAAACCGGGAAGCCGGAAGAGCAGCAAACCGGAAAAGCAGTGCGGCGGCCCGCCCGTGATCACCGTACCCGCGCACCCCGCGGACACGGCTCAGCGGCACCGCCCCAGGCCAGGTGGACGGCAACACCCCTTGGAACCGGATACCCTTTGACCGGACACGCGACCATCCCACAACAGCACACGCGGCCGAGGAGTCACCCGGATGAGCACCACCCAGAGCGAGAGGCTGCGGGAACTGCTGGAACCCCTCGTCGCCTCCCAGGGCCTGGATCTCGAAGAGATCGCCGTGGACTCGGTCGGCCGCAAGCGGGTGCTGCGGGTCGTGGTCGACTCCGACACCGGAGCGGACCTCGACCGGATCGCCGATGTGAGCCGCGCGCTCTCGGCGAAGCTCGACGAGTCGGACGCGATGGGCGAGGGCGAGTACACCCTCGAGGTCGGCACCCCCGGCGCCGAGCGCCTCCTCACCGAACAGCGGCACTACGTGCGCGCCACGGGCCGGCTGGCGAAGTTCCAGCTGGCCGAGGGCGGCGAACTGGTGGCCAGGATCCTCGGGGTGGACGACGAGGGGCTCGACCTGGAGGTGCCCGGAGTCAAGGGCCGCAAGGCCACGACCCGCAGAGTCGCCTTCCCGGACGTCCTCCGGGCGCGCGTGCAGGTCGAGTTCAACCGCAAGGACGACAAGGACATGAAGAAAGAGGAGGAGGCGTAGCCGTGGACATCGACATGAGCGCCCTGCGGGGCTTGGTGCGGGAGAAGGAGATCTCCTTCGACCTGCTGGTCGAGGCGATCGAGTCGGCCCTCCTCATCGCCTACCACCGCACCGAGGGAAGCCGCCGCCACGCGCGCGTGGAGCTCAACCGGGAGACCGGGCATGTGACCGTGTGGGCGAAGGAGGACCCGGAGGACATCGAGGAGGGCCAGGCGCCCCGCGAGTTCGACGACACCCCGTCCGGCTTCGGCCGCATCGCCGCCACCACCGCCAAGCAGGTCATCCTGCAGCGGCTGCGCGACGCCGAGGACGACGCGACGCTCGGCGAGTACGCCGGCCGCGAGGGCGACATCGTCACCGGTGTGGTGCAGCAGGGCCGCGACCCGAAGAACGTCCTGGTGGACATCGGCAAGCTGGAGGCCATCCTGCCCGTGCAGGAGCAGGTCCCCGGCGAGACGTACCCGCACGGCATGCGGCTGCGCTCGTACGTCGTCCGGGTGGCCAAGGGCGTGCGCGGTCCGTCCGTCACCCTTTCGCGCACCCACCCGAACCTGGTGAAGAAGCTCTTCGCCCTGGAGGTCCCGGAGATCGCCGACGGCTCGGTGGAGATCGCCGCGATCGCCCGCGAGGCCGGCCACCGCACCAAGATCGCCGTACGGTCCACCCGTTCGGGCCTGAACGCCAAGGGCGCCTGCATCGGCCCGATGGGCGGCCGGGTGCGCAACGTCATGGGCGAGCTGAACGGCGAGAAGATCGACATCGTCGACTGGTCGGACGACCCGGCCGAGATGGTGGCGAACGCCCTGTCCCCGGCCCGCGTCCACAAGGTCGAGGTCGTGGACCTGGCGGCCCGCTCGGCCCGGGTCACCGTGCCGGACTACCAGCTGTCGCTGGCCATCGGCAAGGAGGGCCAGAACGCCCGGCTCGCCGCCCGGCTCACCGGATGGCGCATCGACATCCGTCCGGACACCGAGCAGGCCGGGGAATAGATCCTGGCCGAAAGGCGCTCAGATCACGACAGGTTTGGGCGCGGCACGTGTGCGAATCCTGCCCCGAAGGGGTGAGGTGCGTTCGGGGAGGTAGACTTAGCGGTGTCTGGCCGGACACGGGCCCGAGTGTGCCCTGAACGCACCTGTGTGGGGTGCCGGGAACGAGCGGCCAAGACGGAACTGCTGCGGATCGTGGCGATCGAGGACGAGTGCGTCCCCGATCCTCGCGGTACGCTGCCCGGCCGGGGTGCGTACGTACACCCCGCCCTGGTCTGTCTCGACCAGGCGGTGCGCCGCCGGGCGTTCACGCGGGCGCTGCGCGCCCCGGGAGCGCTCGACACAAAGGCGTTGCGCCAACACGTCGAGCGGACAACAGTTGCCGAGCAGGCAACACGGTAGGAAGACAAGTCGTGCGGAAGAACCCGTGCGGCCTGGTACCTCGCGAGTCGAAAGCAGGTCGAGATTGCGATGAGCACTCGATGAGTACGCGATGAGTACGCCCATGAACTAGCGACGGTCCGGCCGCAACCCGGACCTCAAAGGAGCGAAGTGGCTAAGGTCCGGGTATACGAACTCGCCAAGGAGTTCGGTGTGGAGAGCAAGGTCGTCATGGCCAAGCTCCAGGAACTCGGTGAATTCGTCCGATCGGCATCCTCGACGATCGAGGCGCCCGTAGTACGCAAACTGACAGACGCCTTCCAGCAGGGCAACGGCGGCGGCCGGTCCGCCAAGCCGGGCGCCCCGAAGAAGGCCGCCCCCAGGCCCGCCGCGCCCTCCCCGGCGCAGGCGGCGCGTCCGGCTGCTCCCAAGCCGCCGGCCGCCCCCAAGCCCGCCGCGGCCCAGCCGCCGGCGGCTCCTTCGGCACCCTCGGCTCCCGCGCCGGCCGCTTCCGGCCCGCGTCCGGTGCCGGGTCCCAAGCCCGCCCCGCGTCCGGCCCCGGCCGCGCCCACCACGCCGGAGTTCACCGCTCCGCCGTCGGCTCCGGCGCCGTCCCCGGCCCCCTCGCAGGGCGCCCGCCCCGGCGGCGCCCGTCCCGGCGCTCCCAAGCCCGGCGGCGGCCGTCCCGGCGGCGGTCAGGGCCAGGGTCAGGCCCGTCCGGGCCAGGGCGCGCCGCGCCCCGGTGGCCAGGCGCCCCGTCCGGGCGGTCGTCCGGCCGGTCCGCGTCCGGGCAACAACCCCTTCACCTCCGGTGGCTCCACCGGCATGGCGCGCCCGCAGGCGCCCCGTCCGCAGGGCCAGCGGCCCGGCGGCCCGGGTGCTCCCGGCGCCGGTCCCCGTCCGCAGGCGCCCGGCGCCCAGGGCGGCGGTCCGCGTCCGCAGGCCGGTCCCGGCGGTCCCCGTCCGACTCCGGGCGGGATGCCCCGTCCGCAGGCCGGTCCCGGCGGTCCCCGTCCCGGCGGCCCGCGTCCGAACCCCGGCATGATGCCGCAGCGTCCCGCTGCCGGCCCGCGTCCCGGCCCCGGCGGCCGCGGTCCGGGCGGTGCGGGTCGTCCCGGCGGCGGCGCCGGTCGTCCCGGTGGCGGCGGCTTCGCCGGCCGTCCCGGCGGCGGCGGTGGCGGCGGTCGTCCCGGTGGCGGCGGCGGCTTCGCCGGTCGTCCCGGCGGCGGTGCTCCCGGCGGTGGCGGCGGCTTCGGCGGCGGCGGTGGCCGTCCCGGCTTCGGCGGTCGTCCCGGCGGCCCCGGCGGCCGTGGCGGCACGCAGGGCGCCTTCGGCCGTCCCGGCGGTCCGGCGCGTCGCGGTCGCAAGTCGAAGCGGCAGCGCCGTCAGGAGTACGAGGCCATGCAGGCCCCGTCGGTCGGCGGCGTGATGCTGCCTCGCGGCAACGGCGAAGCCATTCGCCTGTCGCGCGGTGCGTCGCTCACCGACTTCGCGGAGAAGATCAACGCGAACCCGGCCTCCCTCGTCGCGGTCATGATGAACCTCGGCGAGATGGTCACGGCCACGCAGTCCGTCTCCGACGAGACGCTCCAGCTCCTCGCGGACGAGATGAACTACACGGTTCAGATCGTCAGCCCGGAGGAGGAGGACCGCGAGCTGCTCGAGTCCTTCGACCTGGAGTTCGGCGAGGACGAGGGCGGCGAGGAGGACCTCGTGGTCCGCCCGCCGGTCGTCACCGTCATGGGTCACGTCGACCACGGCAAGACCCGCCTGCTCGACGCCATCCGCAAGACGAACGTCATCGCGGGCGAGGCCGGCGGCATCACCCAGCACATCGGTGCCTACCAGGTCACGACCGAGGTCAACGAAGAGGACCGTCGGATCACCTTCATCGACACCCCGGGTCACGAGGCGTTCACCGCCATGCGTGCCCGCGGTGCGAAGTCGACCGACATCGCGATCCTCGTCGTCGCGGCCAACGACGGCGTCATGCCGCAGACGGTCGAGGCGCTGAACCACGCCAAGGCGGCCGACGTGCCGATCGTGGTCGCGGTCAACAAGATCGACGTCGAGGGCGCCGACCCGACCAAGGTGCGCGGTCAGCTGACCGAGTACGGCCTGGTGGCCGAGGAGTACGGCGGCGACACCATGTTCGTCGACATCTCCGCCAAGCAGGGTCTGCACATCGACTCGCTGCTGGAGGCCGTGATCCTCACGGCCGACGCCTCGCTCGACCTGCGGGCCAACCCGAACCAGGACGCGCAGGGCATCTCGATCGAGTCCCGTCTCGACCGCGGCCGCGGCGCCGTGGCGACGGTGCTCGTCCAGCGCGGCACCCTGCGGGTCGGCGACACGATGGTGGTGGGCGACGCCTACGGCCGCGTGCGTGCCATGCTCGACGACAACGGCAACAACGTCGCCGAGGCCGGTCCCTCGACGCCGGTCCAGGTCCTCGGCCTGACCAACGTCCCGGGTGCGGGCGACAACTTCATCGTGGTCGAGGAGGACCGTACGGCCCGCCAGATCGCGGAGAAGCGTGCCGCCCGCGAGCGCAATGCCGCGTTCGCCAAGCGCACGCGCCGCGTGTCGCTGGAGGACCTGGACAAGGTGCTCAAGGCCGGCGAGGTCCAGCAGCTGAACCTGATCATCAAGGGCGACGCGTCCG
Source organism: Streptomyces seoulensis (assembly GCA_013364255.1). GTDB lineage: Bacteria > Actinomycetota > Actinomycetes > Streptomycetales > Streptomycetaceae > Streptomyces > Streptomyces similanensis. Next base: position 6,752,861 of record CP054936.1, read on the forward strand.
GATCGGTCGAGGCTCTGGAGTCCTCCCTGCTCCAGCTGGACGTCGGCGAAGAGGTCGACATCCGCGTCCTGCACCGCGGCGTCGGTGCGGTCACGGAGTCCGACATCGACCTCGCGATGGGCTCCGACGCCATCGTGATCGGCTTCAACGTGCGCGCGGCCGGCCGTGCGCAGCAGATGGCCGAGCGCGAAGGCGTGGACGTCCGGTACTACTCGGTCATCTACCAGGCGATCGAGGAGATCGAGGCGGCCCTCAAGGGCATGCTCAAGCCGGAGTACGAAGAGGTCGAGCTGGGCACGGCGGAGATCCGCGAGGTCTTCCGCTCGTCCAAGCTGGGCAACATCGCGGGTGTCCTCATCCGCTCCGGCGAGGTCAAGCGCAACACCAAGGCGCGCCTCCTGCGCGATGGCAAGGTCATCGCGGAGAACCTCAACATCGAGGGCCTGCGTCGCTTCAAGGACGACGTCACCGAGATCCGCGAAGGCTTCGAGGGCGGTATCAACCTCGGAAACTTCAACGACATCAAGATCGACGACGTCATCGCGACGTACGAGATGCGCGAGAAGCCGCGGGCGTAACACCCCACGGAGCCTCGGCACCGGCCGGCGGGACCTGGTTCCCGCCGGCCGGTGCGGCCGTGTCCGGGCCCACGCCCGCACCCCACGGCCGCACCGCCGGAACGGCCGGGACCCGGGCGCCGGGCCGGGCGGGAGGAAACCCCGTCGAGCCCGCGCCGGGATCGCGGTACCGTTCTTGATGTCCCTGCCCGCACCGAGGCAGGAGCATCGACCCCGCACCGGCGGGCAACCCGGCACACACATGTACGTGGGGACTCTGTCCTTCGACCTGCTCCTCGGCGACGTCCACTCGCTGAAGGAGAAGCGCTCCGTCGTCCGCCCGATCGTCGCCGAGCTCCAGCGCAAGTACGCGGTGAGCGTGGCCGAGGTGGACCACATGAACCTCCACCGGCGGGCCGTCATCGGCCTGGCCGCGGTCTCCGGCGACGCGACGCACCTGACCGACGTGCTGGACCGGTGCGAACGGCTCGTCGCCGGCCGCCCCGAGGTGGAGCTGCTGTCCGTACGACGCCGCATCCACGGCGAGGACGACGACTGAGGCCCCCAGCGGGCCGTACGGCGCGGTGCGCGCCGCACCCCACCGCACCACCCGACAGAACGCAGAAGAAGAAAGAACGGGAGACGGACCAGTGGCCGACAACGCGCGGGCGAAAAGGCTGGCGGACCTCATCCGAGAGGTGGTGGCCCAGAAGCTGCAGCGCGGGATCAAGGACCCGCGGCTCGGCTCGCACGTCACCATCACGGACACCCGGGTCACGGGCGACCTGCGGGAGGCGACCGTCTTCTACACGGTCTACGGCGACGACGAGGAGCGCCAGGCCGCCGCGGCCGGCCTGGAGAGCGCCAAGGGCGTCCTGCGCTCCGAGGTCGGCCGTGCGGCCGGAGTGAAGTTCACCCCCACCCTCACCTTCGTCGCGGACGCCCTCCCGGACACCGCCCGCACCATCGAGGACCTCCTCGACAAGGCGCGCCAGTCCGACGCCGCGGTGCGCGAGAAGTCCGCGGGCGCCGCGTACGCCGGCGGGGCGGACCCCTACCGGAAGCCCGGTGAGGAAGACGGGGCCGACGCCGACGAGACGGACGACACCACCGAATGACCAGCAAGCCCACCCCGCCCGACGGCCTTGTCATCGTCGACAAGCCGTCGGGCTTCACTTCGCACGACGTCGTGGCCAAGATGCGCGGGATCGCCAAGACCCGCCGCGTCGGCCACGCCGGCACCCTCGACCCCATGGCGACGGGCGTCCTCGTCCTCGGCGTGGAGCGGGCCACCAAGCTCCTCGGCCACCTCGCGCTGACCGAGAAGGAGTACGTCGGCACCGTCCGCCTCGGGCAGAACACCCTGACCGACGACGCCGAGGGCGAGATCACCTCCGCCGCCGACGCCTCCGGGATCGCCCGCGAGGCCATCGACGCGGCCGTCGCCAAGCTGACCGGCGACATCATGCAGGTGCCGTCCAAGGTCAGCGCCATCAAGATCAACGGCGTGCGCTCCTACAAGCGGGCCCGCGAGGGCGAGGAGTTCGAGATCCCGGCCCGCCCGGTGACCGTCTCCTCCTTCCAGGTGTACGACCTGAGGGACGCCGTCGCCGCCGACGGCACCCCCGTGCTCGACCTGGTCGTCTCGGTGGTGTGCTCCTCCGGCACCTACATCCGCGCCCTCGCCCGCGACCTGGGCGCCGACCTCGGCGTCGGCGGCCACCTCACCGCGCTGCGCCGCACCCGCGTCGGCCCGTACAAGCTGGACGCGGCGAAGACCCTGGACCAGCTCCAGCAGGAGCTGACCGTCATGCCGGTCGCCGAGGCCGCCGCCGCGGCGTTCCCGCGCTGGGACGTCGACACCCGCCGCGCCGGGCTGCTCGCCAACGGCGTCCGCCTGGAGATGCCCGACGAGTACGCGGGCCGCGGCCCCGTCGCCGTGTTCACCCCCGAGGGCCGCCTGCTGGCCCTGGTGGAGGAGCAGCGGGGCAAGGCCAAGAGCCTGGCCGTCTTCGGCTGACGCCCGGCGGACGACCCGTCCGCCTGCCGTGGAGCGGCGGCCACAGGACCCCCTGTGGCCGCCGCTCCACGATCTCCCCCGGTTCCCCCACTCCTAGGATGGGTTCCGCCACGCCGCGCTATTCACCCGACCGCGCGGGCGCTCGGAGTGAACCGGGGGAGTGCGAGGGGGCGCGTTCACCGCGCGATCTTTCCCGCTGATCATTTCCTGCCTACCGTCGGAGCATCCGGACACGAAGGTGCGGCGACACGGCGGGAGGCACGACCATGGCGGCACACGACGCGCGGACCACGGCCGCGCCCGCCCGCCGGCCGGGCGGCGACCGCACGGGCGGCGAACCGGCCGGACCGGGCGCGCGCACCACGACGGGCGGGATCGTCCCGGCGCCGGCCGGCGGCGACACGGAGCCCCCGGCCGGGGCGGGCCGGCGGCAGGCCGCCGCCGACGCCCTCGACCGCGCCCTGGACGCCTCCCTGGTCTGCCTCCGCGACCTCGCCGGCCGCCCGCGCGGCACCGGCTTCGCCGCCGACCACCACGGCACGGTCCTCACCAGTCACGAGGCCGTCGACGGCCTCACCCGGCTCGTGCTGCACGCGCCGGGCGCGGGCGGCAGATCCTGCGTGGTGGGCGCCGACGCGGTGACACCGCTGCCCGAGCTGGACCTCGCCCTCGTACGGACCGAGGGCCTCGGCGTGGAGCCGCTCCCCGTCACCGCCCGGGACGCCGTCGGCACCGGCGCCTACGTACGGATCGCGGCCGGCGGCTGGCGCGAGGCCCGGGTCCTCGGCCCGGCCTCCGTGACGTACACCGCCACCGAGGGCCGCCATCTCCTGGACGGGGCGCTGGAACTGGCCATCGGCACGGCGGGCCGGGACGCGCTGCGCCGGGGCGGCGGCACGGCCGGCGGTCCGGTGCTGGACGCGGCGACCGGAGCCGTCGTCGCCGTCCTCGGCACGGCGCTGCGCTCCGGCGACCGCGACGCCCGCTTCGCCGTCCCGCTGCGCGCGCCGTCGCCCGGCCCCGCGCGGGCGGGCGGCGCGGCCCTGACCGAGGGCCCGCTCGCCGACCTGCTCGCCCGCAACGCGGCCACCGTCCCCGCCTACGGCCCCGACCTCAACCTCGCGGCGGTCCTGGAGCTGACGGCCACCTCGGTGGCCCAGGACGGCCCCCAGGACGCCCTGCCCCGGCACGCCGCCCCCGCCGCGCCCACGGCCCACACCCTGTTCTCCGGGTGCGCCGGACCGTACGCCCACCCGGCCCTGCGGACGGCGCCCGCATCCCCGCCGTCCTCCGGCCCCGGCGCGCCGCCCTCCCTCCCCGCCCCCGTCCCCGGACCCGGTGGCCCGGACATCCCGGTCGCGGGCCTTCCGGCGGCGGACGGCGCCCGCCTGTCGTGGCCGGCCGACACCGAAACGGCCCCGCCCACCCCCACTGCCCACCACCCCGGCCGTTTCCCGATCCGCGTCGAACGCACGCATACCGCAAGGGAGTTGGATGCCTTCGGCGCCGGCCCGTCGGTCGTGCTCGGGCTCGTCGGAGCGCCCGGCAGCGGCCGCACGACCGAACTCGCCGCCCTCACCGGCCGCCGCGCCCGGGGCGACGCCCCCACCCCCACGCTGTGGCTGCGCGGCGCCGACCTGGACGGCGCGGACGACGGCGTGGCGGACGCGGCGGGCCGCGCCCTGGACCGCGCGGCCCGGATCGTCGCCGCCGCCCGCGCCCCCTTCCCCACCGAACTGGCCGACCTCACCCCGGCGCGCGTCGCCCGGCTGGCGCACGCCCACGGCCGTCCGCTGCTGCTCCTGCTGGACGGGCCCGAGGAGATGCCCGCCGCCCTGGACCACCGGCTGGCCGGGTGGACGGACGGCACCGCGCGGTGGCTGCGCGGAACCGGCGCGCGCCTGGTGGTGGCGTGCCGGGAGGAGTACTGGGAGAGCGCGGCCGCCCGCTTCCCGGCCGGCCTGCTGCACACCCCCGCCCCGCAGGACGACGTACGCGCCGCTCCCACCGAGCCGCCGCCCGGGCTGCGCCTGGGCGACCTCACACCGGACGAGGCCCGCCGGGCCCGCCTGCGCTACGGCGTCCCGGACGGCGCCCTGGTCGACGCCGACGCCGGCCACCCCCTCACCCTCCGCCTCCTCGCCGAGGTGCGCGCGGCCCTGCCCGGCCTGCCCGGCCACCCCCCGCTCGACCGCGCCGACGTCCTCGCCGCCCACCTCGACCTGATGTGCCTGCGCGTCGCCGTCCGCCTCGCCGCCGAGAACGACCTGCGCGGCACCGCCGTACGGCGGCTCGCGGCCCGGGTCTGCGGGCAGGTGCACGAGGCCGCCCGCCGCAGCCTCGGCCCCGGTGGGGAGCTGGACCGGGCGACGTTCGAGGCGGTGTTCCCGTGGGGGCCCGCGCCCGCCCGGCTCGGCGGCGGCACCGGCTGGGCCTCCGCCGTCCTCACCGAGGGCCTGCTCGTCCCGGCCGGCGACGGCTACCGCTTCGCCCACGAGGAACTGGCCGACTGGATCCAGGGCGCCCACCTCGACCTGGACGAGGCGCTGCGCGTCCTGGTCCACAAACGGCACATCCCCGGCGAGACACGCCCCGTGCCGCCCGTGCCGCACCACCGCATCGGCCCCGTCGTCCACGCCCTGCTGCTCCTGGCCCGCCAGCACGGCACCCGGCGGCTCGCCGTCCGGCTGGAGGAACTGGTGTGCGCGCTGGACGTGGACCCCGGCGCCTGGTGGCCGTCCCGGCTGCTCACCGGCGTCCTGCTGCGCGTGCCGGACGCGCGGCCCTACGCCGGTGTGCTGCGGCTGCTCGCCGAGCGGATCGTGGCCTGGCAGCAGTGCGAACTGCCGGTGCCGGACGGCTTCGGACCCGGCTTCTGGACCGCGCTGCACCTGCCGCCGGCCGACCACTGCGACCTCCTCCGCCGCCTCCTGCCGACCGATCCGGCGCCCCGGGGGCTGCCGCACGCGGAGAGCGCCGGTGCCGCGCACCCGGGTCCCGCGCCTCTCGACGCCGGCCGACCGGGTCACGCGCCCACCGGCTCCGCGCCTCCGGACCTCGCGTACGCGGTGGGGTCCGCTTCCGCGGCACGTGGGGGAGTCGCGGAAGGGCCGGGTCCCGCGCAGGGCTCCGCGCGGCCCTCACCCGGCCCGCGGGAAGCGCCGGGCGCGCACGGCGCACCCGACCGCGTCCAGTCCTCTCAGCACTCCCGGAGCGCGCAGGGCTCGCTCCTGGCCCCACCGTCCGCGCCACCGGAGCCCCCCGCGCCCTGCGCGCCCCCCGCGCCCGCCCCTCGCCCGGTCCGCTATCTCGACGCCGCCGCCCGGCTGCTGGCCGCCGATCCGGTGGCCGTGCAGCCGCATCTCGTCCGCTGGTTCGACGACGAGCGGCCGCTGCCCGCCGCGCCGGACGCCACCGTGGCCACGGCCGCCCAGGCGCTGCTGCACACCCACCGGCACCGCGCCCCGGACGACCTCACCGAGACCCTGGTCGAGTCCGCGCACGAGCGGGCCGACGAACTGCTCGCCGCGCTCGCCGAGGAGGAGCCGGCCCTGCTCTGCCGTGCCGTCGCCCGGTGGGCGCGCGACGCACGCCCGGACCGGCGCGCCGCCGCGGTGACGCACGCCCTGCGCACCGTCGAGCACGTCCGTACCGACGCCGACCTCGAAGCGCTGCGCGAGGCCGCGCTGACCCTGCTCGCCCGGCCCGCCGACGCCGCCCTGCACGGCGGCGCGCTCGCCCTCCTCGTCGCCGACCCGCGCACCCGCGCCCGCCATCTGCCGCGGGCGCTGCGGCACTTCGCCACCGGCGACGCGAACCTGCCGCCGAGCGCGCTGGCCCCCGCTCTGGTCACCCACCCCGAGGCCGTCCTCGCCGCCTTCGGCGAACGCCTGCGGCACGGGCCCGGCGGCGGTGCGGCGGAGGCGCTGCGGGTCCTGGCCGATGCGGCCCCGGCCGCGCTCGCTCCGCGCGTGGCCGCCCTGATCAGCGCGGCGGTGGCGCACCGGCCCGACACCGCCGGACAGGTGGCCGCCCACGTCGACCGGCGGCTCCAGTCCGGTCCGGTCGCGCGCTCGGCGCTGTTCCCGCTGGTCAACGGCCTCCTGGAGGGCGGTCCCACACCCCTGCGGGCCGCGCTGGGCGGCGTCCTCGCCACGCCCGGCGCCCCGGACCGCCAGGGGACGCGCCGGGCACTGCTCGACTCGCTGCTGGCCCACGAGAGCGACCCGGCCGTGCTGGACGCGGTGCTGCACACCGCCGCCCGCGGCGCCGAGGAGGACCTCGGCGACCTCGTCCGGCGCATCGGCCTGCTCCTCGTCCGCACCCCTCAAGGCGCGGCCGTCTTCGACCGCGCCCTGACGGAGCTGGGCCGGCACGTGCCCGGCTTCGCCGCCCGCGTGGCGGGCTGGCTGACCGACGCCCCGCAGGACTGGACCGCGGTGGTGGGCCCCAGCGCCCGCCGTACCCTGCTGGACCTCGCGGCGGCCCCCGCCCTCGCCTGACCGGCGGTCCCGGCCCGCGCCCGACCGGCGGCCGGCGCGGCCGGCGGACGGCGCACCGCCGGCCCGGTGACGTGCGCCCCGTCACAGCCCCCATGCCGATGCGGGCGGGGGGCGCCGGGCATGGCACCCTTAGACCTGCGGACGAGCAGCCCCGCGGACAAGCAGCAAGGCAACCAAGGCAACACGGACACGGGTTCGACGAGGAGCGGTCACAGTGCAGCGCTGGCGTGGCTTGGAGGACATCCCCCAGGACTGGGGGCGCAGCGTCGTCACCATCGGCTCCTACGACGGAGTCCACCGAGGCCACCAGCTCATCATCGAGCACGCCGTGAACCGCGCCCGCGAACTGGGCGTCCCGGCCGTGGTCGTCACCTTCGACCCGCACCCCAGCGAGGTCGTCCGCCCCGGCAGCCACCCGCCGCTGCTGGCCCCGCACCACCGCCGCGCCGAACTGATGGCGGACCTGGGCGTGGACGCGGTGCTGGTGCTCCCGTTCACCACCGAGTTCTCGCGGCTGTCCCCGGCCGACTTCGTGGTCAAGGTGCTGGTCGACCGGCTGCACGCCAAGGCGGTCGTCGAGGGCCCGAACTTCCGCTTCGGCCACAAGGCCGCCGGGAACGTCGACTTCCTGGCCGAGCAGGGCAAGCTCCACGACTTCGAGGTCGAGGTCGTCGACCTGTACGTCACCGGCTCCGCGGGCGGCGGCGAACCGTTCTCCTCCACCCTGACCCGGCGCCTGGTCGCCGAGGGCGACGTCGGCGGCGCCCGCGAGATCCTGGGCCGCCCGCACCGCGTCGAGGGCGTCGTCGTGCGCGGCGCGCAGCGCGGCCGAGAACTGGGCTTCCCGACCGCCAACGTCGAGACCCTCCCGCACACCGCGACCCCCGCCGACGGCGTCTACGCCGGCTATCTGCACGCCCAGGGCGAGGTGATGCCGGCCGCGATCTCCGTCGGCACCAACCCGCAGTTCGACGGCACCGAGCGCACGGTGGAGGCGTACGCCATCGACCGGGTCGGCCTCGACCTGTACGGCCTGCACGTCGCCGTCGACTTCCTGGCCTTCGTCCGCGGCCAGGCCAAGTTCGACTCGCTGGACGCCCTGCTGGAGACGATGGCCGAGGACGTCAAGAAGTGCCGCGAGATCATCGCGGCGGACGCCTAGCAGACGCGGGCGGGACCCGTCCCTCACGGCGCAGGCGGGCCCCGCCCCCCTCAAGATGCGGGCGGATCCCACCTCCCTCAAGGCGAGGCCGCCCCACTTCGCCGAGGCACAGCCATCCCGCCCCGGCGAGGCGTAGGTTCCGCGCCCCAGCGAGGTATAGGCACCCCGCCCCGGCGAGGCGTAGGCACCCCGCCCCGCCGGGACGCGGGCGTCCCGCCCCGGTGAGGCATAGGCACCCCGCCCCGGCGAGGCGGAGGTTCCCCGCCCCGGCGAGATCCGGGCGTCCCGCCCCGCCGAGGCATCGGCACCCCCACACCCGCCCCCGTCACTGGGCGGGCGTCGCCCTCTCCGCGCCCGTTCCCGCCCCCGCCCCCGTCTCCGCGCCCGCCCGGGCGTGTGCCCAGTGGCAGGCGACCTGGGCCGTGCCGCCGCCCGTCAGGATCCCCGGGTCCTGGCTCCGGCAGGCGTCGGCGATGCCCGCGCGTTCCGCCTCGCCGCCCGCCAGGATCTGGCAGCGGGCGTGGAAACGGCAGCCGCCGGGGATGCGGGAGGGGTCGGGCGGTTCGCCGGTGAGGACCACCGGGGCGCCCGGGGCCTCCGGCAGCACGGACAACAGTGCCTGCGTGTAGGGGTGTCGGGGCGCGGTGAGCACCTGCTCGACCTCGCCCGTCTCCACGATCCGGCCCAGGTACATCACCGCCACCCGGTCGGCGATGTTCCAGGCCAGCCCCAGATCGTGCGTCACCACCAGCGCGGACAGCCCGAGTTCGGCGCGCAGCCGCAGCAGCAGCGCGAGGATCTCGCCGCGCACCGAGGCGTCGAGCGAGGCCACCGGCTCGTCGGCGACGAGCAGTTCGGGCTCCAGCACCAGCGCGCCCGCGATCACCACCCGCTGCCGCTGGCCGCCGGACAGCTCGTGCGGGTAGCGCAGGAAGAACCGTTCCGGCGGGCGCAGCCCGGCCCGCGCCAGGGCCCCGGCGACCGCCGCCCGCTCGTCACCGCCGTAGCCGTGGATACGCAGGCCCTCGGCGACCGCGTCGTAGACCGTGTGCCGGGGGTTCAGCGACCCGCTCGGGTCCTGGAGGACCAGCTGCGCCCGCTTGCGGTACGCCTTCAGCGCCCGTGCGGAGGAGGCGAGCGGTGCGCCGTCGAACAGGATGCGGCCCGAGGTCGGCGGGACCAGGCCCAGCAGGGAGCGGGCCAGCGTCGTCTTGCCGCACCCCGACTCGCCGACCAGTGCCACGATCTCGCCGGGCCGGATGTCGAGGTCCACCCCGTCCACGGCCCGGGCGGGCGGCGCGCCGTTGCGCCCGGGGAAGGCGATGCGCAGGTCCGCCACGCTCAGCAGCGCCGGCGTGCTCGTCGTCGTGTTCGTCGTCGCGCTCGTCATACGGTGCCGCTCCTCACTTCCGCCTCCGCCCCGGCCGCCGGGACCTCTCCGGCCACGTGCACGCACGCCGCCCGCCGGCCCGCGCCCGCCGCCCGCAGCGCCTGGTCCTCGGTGGCGCACCGGTCGAGGGCGACCGGGCAGCGCGGATGGAACGCGCACCCGGACGGCACGGCCGCCGGGTCCGGCGGATCGCCGGGCAGCCCGCGCGGCGCGAACCGGGAGGCCGGGTCGCCGATGCGCGGGAACGCCTCCGACAGGGCCCGGCCGTAGGGGTGCCGGGCGTCGTCGTAGACCTGCCGGGCCGGGCCCTCCTCGACCACCCGGCCCGCGTACATCACCGCGAGCCGGTCGCAGGTGTCGGCGAGGACGGCCAGATCGTGGCTGATCATGATGAGGCCCACGTCCTGCTCGCTCACCAGTTCCTCGATCAGCCGCAGGATCTGGGCCTGGATCATCACGTCCAGCGCGGTGGTGGGCTCGTCCGCGATGATCAGCCGCGGATCGCAGGCCAGCGCCATCGCGATCATCACGCGCTGGCGCTGCCCGCCGGACAGCTCGTGCGGGTACGCGCTCGCCCGGGCCGCCGGCAGCCCCACCTGCTCCAGCAGTTCGCCGGCCCGCTTCCGGGCGCCCGCCGCGCTCGCCTTCCTGTGCAGCAGAATCGGTTCGGCGATCTGGTCGCCGATCCGGTGCACGGCGTTGAGGGAGTGCATCGCGCCCTGGAAGACGATGGACGCGCCCGCCCAGCGCACCGCGCGCACCCGCCCCCACTTCATCGTGAGCACGTCCTCGCCGTCCAGCAGGATCTCCCCGCCGACGCGCGCCCCGGCCGGCAGCAGCCGCAGCAGGGCCAGCGCCAGCGTGGACTTCCCGCACCCGGACTCCCCGGCGACGCCGAGCTTCTCGCCCGCCGCCAGCGCCAGGTCGACCCCGCGCACGGCGGCGGCCCCGCCCGGATACGTCACGTGCAGATCGCGTACGTCGAGCAGGCTCAACGCGACACCCCCAGCCTGGGGTTGAGGACGGACTCGACCGCGCGCCCGCACAGCGTGAACGCCAGCGCGACGACCGCGATGGCGATGCCCGGCGGCACCAGGTACCACCAGTCGCCGGAGCTGACCGCCCCCGCCTCCCGCGCGTCCTGGAGCAGCCCGCCCCAAGAGACGACCGTCGGGTCGCCCAGCCCGAGGAAGGCGAGCGTCGCCTCGGCCAGGATCGCCGAGGAGATGATCAGGGTGGTCTGAGCGAGGACCAGCGGCATCACGTTCGGCAGCACATGCCGGGACATGATGTGCCAGTGCCCGCCGCCGAGCGCCTTGGCGCGCTCGATGTACGGCCGGGACTCCACCGCCAGCGTCTGCGCCCGCACCAGCCGCGCGGTGGTCGGCCAGGTGGTGACGCCGATGGCGAGCACGACCGTGCCGAGCGAGCGCGACAGCACGGTGGCCAGCGCGATGGCGAGCACCAGCGTCGGCATCACCAGGAACCAGTCGGTGACCCGCATCAGCACCGTGGCGTACCAGCCGCGGAAGTGGCCCGCCGTGATCCCGATGACCGCGCCGATCGCCACCGACAGCACCGCCGCCAGCAGCCCCACCAGCAGCGACACCCGTGATCCCCAGATCACCAGCCCCAGCAGGTCGCGCCCGAACTGGTCGGTGCCGAGCGGGAAGTGACCGCTCGGGCTCTGCAGGGGCTGCCCCGGCGCGGCCGTCACGCTCGCCACGTCCGACCCGACGGTCAGCGGCGCGGTGAGCGCGACCAGCGCGAACAGCACCAGCGCGGCCAGCCCGACCACGCCCGCGCGGTGTGTGCGGAACGCGCGCCAGAAGCGGGCGGCGGAGGCCCGCCGGCGCTGCCAGGAGAGCGCGCGCGGGCCCGGGCCCGGGGCGGCCCCGTCGGCCCCATCGGCCCCGGCCGCCCCGGTGGGCTCGGCGGCCTCGGTGGTCTCGGCACTCGTCATCGGCCCACCCTCGGATCGAGCAGCGGATACAGCAGGTCGGCGAGGGTGTTCATGATGATCACCGCCGCGGCGAAGACGAAGAACAGCCCCTGCACCAGCGGCAGGTCGGGCACGCTCAGCGCCTGGTAGAACAGTCCGCCGAGCCCCGGCCAGGAGAAGACCGTCTCGACCAGGATGACGCCCGCCACGGTCCGCCCGAGGTTGACGAAGATCAGCGTCACGGTCGGCAGCATGGCGTTCGGCACGGCGTGCCGGCGCCTGACCAGATCGTCGCGCAGCCCCTTGGCCCGCGCGGTGGTCAGATAGTCGCCGCCCATCTCGTCCAGCAGCGCCGACCGGGTGACCAGCAGCGTCTGCCCGTACTCCACCGCGACCAGCGTCACCACCGGCAGCACCAGATGGTGGACGACGTCCACGACGTAGGCGAAGCCCTCCTTGCCGCCCGACTCCATGCCCCCGGTCGGGAACAGGCCCGGGACCGGGCCCGCGCCGACCGACAGCACGATGATCAGCAGCAGCCCCAGCCAGAACGACGGGATGGAGTACAGGGTCAGCGCGAGACCGGTGTGGAACCGGTCGCCGAGCCGGCCGTGCCGCCACGCCGAGCGGGTGCCGAGGAAGACGCCCAGCGCCGTGTAGAGGACGAAGGCCGTGCCGGTGAGCAGCAGCGTGTTCGGCAGCGCCTCGGTGATCTTGTCGGTGACCGGCACGTGGAACTGGTACGAGGTGCCCAGGTCCCCGGTGAGGGCCTTGCCGCAGTACTGCGTGAACTGCCGCCACATCGGCAGGTCGAGGCCGAACTCCCGCCGGTAGGCGGCGATCTGCTCGGCCGAGACCGGGCGGCCCCCGGTCATGAACTTCACCGGGTCGCCCGGGATCAGCCGGAACAGGAAGAAACTGGTGACGAGCACGGCCAGCAGCGAGACGGCGGCGCCGCCCAGCTTGCCGGCCACGTAGCGGGCGTACCCGGCGCCGGGGCGGCCGGACCGGGCGCGCCCGGCCGCGGCCGGACCGGAACCGCCCGGGCCGGCGACGGCCGTGTCCAGGGCCGAGGGTGTCGCTTCAGCGGTCATCGGTACGCGTCCCTACTCGCGGTCTTCCGCGGTGGACCGGCGGCGCACCGCGAAGAGCACCGCGAGCCCGCCGAGGACGACGACCCCGGCGACGATCCCGATCACGACGCCGGTGGACGTGCCGCCGCCGGAGGAGCCGTCGGAGTCGGCCGGCACCGCCGACCACCAGCTCCAGTAGCCGTCCTGGCCGTAGATGTTGCCCGCGGCGGACGGCATGGTGGTGATCGACTTGATCTGGTCCGTGCGGTAGGCCTCGACCGCGTTCGGATAGGCCATGACGTTCATGTATCCCAGGTCGTACAGCCGCGACTCCATCTGCTTGACGAGGTCCGCCCGTTTGGCGGGGTCGTACTCGGCGAGCTGCCGGGCGTACAGGTCGTCGTACGTCTTGTCGCAGATGAAGTTGTCGGTGGCCCCGGTGTCCTTCGGGGTCTGCGGGCGGGCGGCGCAGGTGTGGATGGAGAGCACGAAGTCGGGGTCGGGGTTGACCGACCAGCCGTCGAAGGCGAGGTCGTACTTGCCGGCCAGCCACGGGTCGGTCACGTTGTCCAGGCAGTCGAGGCTGACCCCGACGCCGATCTTGCCCCACCACTCCTGGAGGTATTTCCCGACCGCCTTGTCGTTCGGGTCGGTGGCGTGGCACAGCACGCGGTAGTTCAGCGGCTTGCCGTCCTTGCCGACCCGCTTGCCGTCGGCGTTCTTCCGGTAACCCGCCTGGTCGAGCAGCTGCCCGGCCTTCGCCGGGTCGTACGCCAGGTCCTGCCCGGCGGACGGCTGCCAGTAGTACGACGAGAAGCGCGGCGGGATGTAGCCCTGGCCCTGGACGGCGTGGCCCTGGAAGACCTTGTCGACGATCGTCCCGCGGTCCACCGCCATGAACAGCGCGTGCCGCACCCGCTCGTCCAGCAGCGAGGGGTCCCCGTCGCCGAACTTCGTGCCGTCCTTGGCCTGCGCGCCCGGGTTGGTGGCCAGCGCGTAGAAGCGGCGGCCCGGGCCCTCGTTGACGTGGATGTCCTTGTCGCCCTTGAGCGAGGCCGCCTGCGCCGGGGTGAGCGACGGCGAGCCGGCCACGAAGGAGACCTCGCCCTTGCGCAGGGCGGCCACGGCGGCGTCCTGGTCCTTGTAGTAACGGAACACCAGTTCGTCGAACTTCGGCGCGCCCCGCCAGAAGTCCTTGTTGGCCTTCAGCTTCACATAGCTGTCCGGCTTGTAGTCGGTGAGGACGAACGGCCCGTTCCCGACGATCGGGAAGCTCTTGTCGTTGTTGAACTTCGAGAAGTCCTGGACCTTCTCCCACACGTGCTTGGGCACGATCGGCACGTCGAGCGCGGTCATCGTGGCCTGCGGCTTCTTCAGCCGGATCACCAGCTGGGCGGGGCTGGGCGCGGTGACCTTCGCGAAGTTGCCGACGAAGCTGCCGTTGGCGGTGGCGGCGCCCGGGTCGGTCATCATCTTGTTGAACGTCCAGGCCGCGTCCTCGGCGGTGACCTGCTGCCCGTCCGACCACTTCGAGTCCGAGCGGATCGTGTACGTCCAGGTCAGCTTGTCCGGCGACGACTCCCACTTGGTGGCCAGACCCGGGATGGCGTGGGCGTCCTTGGGGTCGTAGTTCGTCAGGTACTCGTACATCAGCCGGCTGACGCTGGTGCTGAGCAGCCGTACGGCCAGGAACGGGCTGAGCGAGTCGACGCTCTGCGCCACGGCCACGGTGAGCACCTTGCCGCCGTGCCCCTGCCCCTGCCCCTGTGCCTGCTCCTGCCCCTGCTGGGTGTTGCCGGCCTGTTGCGCGGCCGAGGCCGCCGGGGCCGCGAGGCCGGACGCGAGGAGGAGGGCGGCGGCGCCGGCCGCGGCGAGGAGCCGTGCTCTCCTCGGGCGGGGTCCGGTACGTCCTCTGCCGTGCTGATCTTGTGTGTTCATGGCTCGGTGACCTCGCGTCATCGCACGCGCGGGGCGGGGTGCGCCCCGCGCGGGGCGGGCTTCGAACAGATGTGAACAGGCCGAAACGGAGTGGAAGGGCGTGAACGAGCTGGAAGGACCTTGATCGGGTGGCGCGCCGGCGGAATGAAGTGAGTGTCTATCAGCGGCAGTCTGCGCGCGTCAACGGTTTGCCAAACCCCATGTGGCCTGCGGAAACAACGAGTTGACCACGATGTTGCTCCCATTGGTCGAGACCACTGACGCCCTCCTGGTGAGGGCGTGGCGGCGTGTTTTCGCCGTTCTGCCCGCGCACGTGCGAAGGCCCGCGCCGTCAAGGACGGCGCGGGCCTGGGAATCACCCGGTTGCCGCTGGGCGGCGGCGGTCGGGTGCTCGTTCCGGTGCTCGGTCTGGTGCTTTCGGGCTACTGCTGCGGGTGCTGCGGGGCAGGGGGCGGCGGGGTCTGGCCGCTCTGGCTGTCCTGGGCGGGCTGCGGCGGGTAGGGCCGGCCGGGTTGTCCCGGCTCGCCGGGCTGTGCGTACGGCTGGGGCTGCGGTTGCGGCTGGGCCGCGAACTGGCCGGGAGCCGGCGGCTGACCGGGGTACGGCTGGCCCGGGTACGGCTGGGCCTGCCCCGGAGGCATCGGCTGCTGGCCGGGTTGCTGGGGGTAGGGCTGCTGGCCGGGCTGCTGGAGGTAGGGCGACTGTCCGGTCTGGCCCGGCTGTCCCTGCTGCTGGGGCGGCTGGCCGGGCTGCGCGTACGGCTGCCCGTACGGCTGCGGCTGTGCCGGGGCCTGGGGTGCGAACTGGCCCGGCGCGGGCTGGCCGGGTTGTCCGGGCTGGCCCGGATACCCGGTCTGGCCCTGCTGGCCCTGCTGGTCCGGGGCGGAGGGTTGGCCGTACTGCCCCGGTTGGCCGTACGGGGCCGGCTGTCCGGGCTGGCCGGAGTAGGGGGTCTGTGCGGGCTGGCCCGGCATGGGCTGTCCGGGCTGGGCCGGGTAGGGCTGCTGGGCCGGGTAACCCTGGCCCGGCTGGCCGGCGTAGGGCTGCTGACCGGGGTAGGGCTGGCCCGGCATCGGCTGGCCCGGCGCGGACTGGCCCGGCATCGGCGGGGCCGCCACCGGGGGCGGGTTGCCGTCCGAGGTCCACAGCCCGTGCGCCTGCTGGTGCCGGACGAAGTCCTCGGCCACCAGCGCCGCCAGCTGGAAGTACGCCTCGCGCACCTTCGGCCGCATCATGTCGAGGTTCACCTCGGCGCCCGCCGCCAGGTGCTCGTCGAACGGCACCACGACGACCCCGCGGCAGCGCGTCTCGAAGTGGGTGACGATGTCCTCCACCTTGATCATCTTGCCGGTCTCGCGCACCCCGGAGATCACGGTGAGGGAGCGCGAGACGAGGTCGGCGTACCCGTGCGCGGACAGCCAGTCCAGCGTCGTACTGGCACTGGAGGCGCCGTCCACGGAGGGCGTGGAGATGATGATGAGCTGATCGGCGAGGTCCAGCACCCCGCGCATCGCGCTGTAGAGCAGACCGGTGCCGGAGTCGGTCAGGATGATCGGGTACTGGTTGCCCAGCACGTCGATCGCGCGCCGGTAGTCCTCGTCGTTGAACGTCGTGGACACGGCCGGGTCGACGTCGTTGGCGATGATCTCCAGTCCGGAGGGCGCCTGCGACGTGAACCGCCGGATGTCCATGTACGAGTTGAGGTACGGGATCGCCTGCACGAGGTCGCGGATGGTGGCCCCGGTCTCCCGGCGCACCCGGCGGCCGAGCGTGCCGGCGTCCGGGTTGGCGTCGATGGCGAGGATCTTGTCCTGCCGCTCGGTCGCCAGCGTGGAGCCGAGCGCGGTCGTGGTCGTCGTCTTGCCGACGCCGCCCTTGAGGCTGATGACCGCGATCCGGTAGCAGGACAGCACCGGCGTACGGATCAGCTCCAGTTTGCGCTGTCGCTCGGCCTCCTCCTTCTTGGCGCCGATCCGGAAGCGCGAGCCGGCCGCGGCCGGACGGGTGCTGCGCGCCTTCTGCTTCTTGTTGTTGAGCAGCCGGTCGGAGGACAGCTCCACGGCGGCCGTGTAACCGAGCGGCGCGGCACCGGGGTTGGTCGGCTGCCGCTGGTCGTGCTGGATCGGCTGCGGCCAGGCGGTACCGGTGCGGGGATCCACGGGCTGCTGCGGCGCCCACGCCTGAGGCTGCGCGGCTTGTGGCTGCGCGGCGCGGGGGTCGGCCGTCTGGGGCTGCGCGGCCCGGGGCGCGCCCTGCTGGTCGGGCGCCTGCTGGGGCGTGCCCTGCGCGTCGGTTCCCTGCTGCGGGGCTGCTTGCTGCGGGGCTGTCTGCGGGGCGGCGGTCGAGGGGTCGGCCGCCGGATCGGGGCGCGGGCCCGCGTCCGACCGGTCCTGCGGCTGCCCCTCCTGGGGAGGCTGGGGCGCGGGCGGCGGCGGGAAGCCGTAACCGCCATGCTGTGCGGGCGGGTTGGGGGTGTTCGGTTGCTGCGGGAAGCCGTAGCCACCCTGTGCCGGACCGCTCGGCGCGGGCTGCTGCGCGGCGGGCTGCGGGAAGCCGTAACCGGCGTGCTGTGCGGGCGGGTTGGGGGTGTTCGGGGGCTGCGGGAAGCCGTAGCCGCTCTGTGCCGGGCCGGTCGGCGTGGGCTGCTGCGCGGCGGGCTGCGGGAAGCCGTAACCGGCGGGCGGCGCCGGGGGAGTGGGTGTCGCGCCCTGCTGGGGGACGCCCTGCGGGTTCCACCCGGTCGGCGCGGGCTGCGGGGCCTGCGGCTGGAAGGGAGGCTGCTGAGGGGGCGCCGGAGGCTGAGCCTGCTGGGGCTGACCGGGCTGGGGCTGCGCGGGCCACTGCGCCGCGGCGGCCGGAGCGGCGGGCCGGTAGGCCGGCGGAAGCGGCGGAACCGTGTTCTGCGGCACCGGCGGCGGCCCCCACCCCTGCGGCGTCTCCGCGACGGCGTCCTCGGCGGCCGCCGCCGGAACGGCGTCCCGCACGTCGTCCGCCGGGGCCGGGACGACGGCGGCGTCGCCCTTGCCCCCGGCGTCAGGAGCCGGCTCGGCCACGGCGTCCCGTACGTCGTCGTCCGACCCGGCGGGCGTCGCGTCGTCCTGCGCGGCGGGCACGTCGTCGGGGACGCCGTCCGCGACCGGCGCGGCACCGGCCGACTCCTCGACGTCGCCGGCCGCGTCCGTGCCGGAGCCGTCGTCACCGTCCTCGTCGGCGCCGGACCCGGAACCGCTCCCGGCCGCCGCCGCGGCGGCGGGCTCGGCCTCGGGGACCGCCTCGGCGTCGTGCCCGCCGTCCGCCCGTACGTCCTCGCCGCCGTTCGCCCGTACGTCCTCGCCGGCCACGGCTTCCGCGTCGGCCTCGGCGGATGCACCGCCAAAGGCCGCCGCGACACCGTCCTCCGTGCCCGGAGCCGTACCGCCGGCCACGGCCGCCGCCTCACCGGGCCCGTCGGCGGCGCCGTCCGCGGAGCCGCTCAGGGAGCCGCTCGCGGAGTCGTCCGCCGCTCCCGGCGGCACCGCGTCCTCGCCCGCCGCCGGGTCGACGATCCCCTTCGCGGCGTCCCGCTCCGCGAACTCCCGCTTCAGCGCCGCCGCGGAGATCCGCATCGTCGCGCCGCTGACGAGGTCGCCGTTGTCGGCGGGCTCCGCGTCCGGGGCCGGAGGGGCGACGGCGGGCGGCGGCGTCCAGGCGGGCTGGAAACCGCTGCCCGGCGGCGGATCGGGCAGCTGGACCGGCGGACCGACCGGCGGGGGCGGCGGCGGGGTCGCCGGGGTGGCCGCGGCGGCCGGCGCGGACTGCTGGGCGTCGCCGCCCGAGCCCGACGAGTTCTGCGTGTACCAGGCCGGCGGGGCGTAGTCGATGGTGAACTCGCCCGTCGCCTCCACGGCGGACGCCGCGTCGGACTGGTCGTCGCCAGGCGTGGCCCAGCCCCCGCGGTTCCCGTCCCGATCGCTGTTCACAGTTCCTCCTGGTGTGGTCGAGCACCCTCATGCCGTGCTGGGGCGACCGTTGGCGTCCATTGGGGTCGGTCGGAAGCGGTCGCCGGCGGAACGGAACCGATCCGGCCCGCCCGGCCTCCCCCGGGGCGCCGACGGCTCAGCCGCGGGTTCTGATGTGGCGCCCGGTCCCAGCCTAATCACCACAAGCGCGCTCACGGCAGGCCCGTCCAGCCCTCCGCACCCGTCAGCGACATGACGCCGCGCCCCGGCGGGCCCGCCCGCATCCCCGGCAGCTGGTCGAAACCGGACGGAACATCACCATGGGGACGGTCGCCCACCGCACCGAAACGGCGGCCGTCGCGACGTCAACCCGCCCGAGACAGGCGGATGAACCGGTCATCCTCACCCAATCCCGGTCACCCGCATCCCCGTTCACCACCCCGCCGCCCCGACGGCGCCCGTGCGCCCGCCCCCGCGCCCGCACCGCGCCGTCAACACCGCGACTCTTCAGTCCATCCGCCGGGGCGTCCCCAGCAACCCGATCTCCGCGTCGGTCGGCTGCGTCATCACGTACTGCCGGTCCCGGTCGGCGCACCACAGGGTGACCCCGTCGGGAAGCGTGGGCAGCGATTCGATGTCGGGCCGCGGCAACGCCATCGTGCGGCCCAGCTCGGTGGCCTCGTCCGGCGAGATCCGCTGCACGCCGACGAGCCGCGCCTGCCGGATCAGCCGGGGCGCCACCGGACTCAGGTACGGCAGCAGCGTCACCACCGACTGCCAGGGTCCGGAGACCACCCGCCCGCGCGGCGGCCGCATGCCGCAGTCCCGCACCACCAGCACCGGCGTGCCCGCCGACGCGCCCTGCGGGGGCACCCGGCCCACCTCGTACACGGCCAGGCCGTTCTGCCCGCCGCCCATGGCGTGCACCATCTGCATCCACGCCTGGGGACGGCCCGTCTCCACGGCGACCCGCGCGCCGGTGGCCGCCGCGCGCAGCGCCAGCACCTGCGCCGTCCACAGGCTCCCTATCAGCACGACGTCGTAGGGCGTGGGCCGGTTGAGCCCGAGGACGGCGGGCTGCCCCTCGGTGTCCACGCCGACGACGACGCCGTCGTCCCCGATGGGCAGCGCGAGCGAGTCCACCTGCTCGGCGGAGAGCGCGTGCCGTGCGTGCCGCGGGCCGCTCAGCCCGAGGCCGCTGCGCAGCCGGTCGCGCATCCGCGCGGCGGCGGAGGCGGACGGCCCGGCGGCGGAAGGGGAAGGGGCCGACCGTGCGGCGGCGGCGGTCATCGGGCGCCTCCCAGGGGCAGCGTGGCGAGCATGCCGGGCGTCTGTTCCCGGTCGAGCCGGGCGAGCTGCGCGCCCACCTGCCGGGCGGCGTCCTCCAACGACCGCCGCGCGGCCACGAGTTCGTCGTCGCTGCGGCCGGTCACCCGCAGGTGCCCGCACAGCGCGGTCTCCTGCCGCTCCGCCCGCGACAGCGTCAGGCTGAACGTGGTCGCGAGCGCCGGCACACTGGTCAGCTGCGCCACGAGCTGCGCCAACGACGCTCCCTGGCCGCCCAGTTGCGGCCAGCGGTGGATCCAGTAGGTGGTGTGGCGGCGGTTGTCGCAGCGCCAGCTGCGGCCCAGCTCCTCGGTGCGCCGCTCCCGTACCTCGGTCCGTCCGGCCTCCGCCGTCACCAGCGGATTGGCGCACGCGGAGGTGGCGAGGGCGGCGGTCAGCTCCTCCTCGTTGAGCACGGTGGCGCGGAAACCGGCGCCGGTCAGCCGGCTGGCGAGGTGGTCGGTCACCCGGGCCAGGCACTTCTGCGCGCCCTCCAGACCGCCGCCCCGCGCCGCCACCGCGTCCCGGCACAGCTCCGGGTCCAGCTTCAGCGCGATCCAGGTGATGCGCACCGCCGGGGCGCCCGTCCGGGCCTGCAACGGGGCGTAGTTGGTGACGGCGACCGAGTGCTGCGGCAGGTGCAGCGCGGGCGCGGGCTGGGTGTGCAGCACGATCTGCGCCGACTCCAGCCGGATCCCGTCCACCTCCAGCGCGTCGCGCACCAGGGCCACCGGCAGCGGCTGCCGGCCCCGCTCGGCGCGCAGCGCGGCGACGTCGGCCTCCACCTGCACCAGGGCGCTGACGAAGGTGCCGTCGCCGATCATGCCGACCGGCCGCCGGTCGTGGCCGCCGTAGGAGTGGGTGCGCAGGGTGGGGTCGCATTCGACGACCGGCGCGAGTCCCGGCTCGACGCCCTGGGGCGGCGGCGTGCTCGCGGCCCGCCGCCTGCGGGCGCGCAGCGCGAGCAGGGTGCCCAGCCACTCCGGCAGGGTGCGGCCGCGGCGGCGGACGAAGGCCAGCGCCACCAGCGCGGCGGCGACCACGGCGGCCGCGACCAGCGCGACCGTGCCGACCGCCCAGCCGCACAGCACCAGCGCGGCGGCCAGTTCCAGCAGCACGAGCCGCTGCCGGGCCGAGGCGCCGCCGCTGCCCGGACGCGAGGTCAGACGGGGTGCGGCGAGCGGGCCGGACACACGTGTGCCGGTGCGGGGCGCGCGGGAGCCCGACCGTCCCCCGTCGCCCGATCGTGACCCCGATTGCGATCGCGACCGGGTCCGTGCTGCGGAAGCCACCACTGCAAAACCCCCGAACTCTCCCGAAAACCCTCGTGCACGGCCCCTTCCGGGCCCCAGCACCCTACCCGTGCCGCGGGCGGTGCGCCGCAACAGGCATAGTAGGGGCCGGTGCTGACAGCCGAGGCACCAGAGGCAGTCCGGGGGACGGGCACGGAGCGCGCGCATTCTCCACACCCCCTTCACAGCTCTGCACGGGGAGAGAGCGGAACAGATGGCATCACGGCGGGACGAACTCAACGCCTACACCTTCGCGAAGCGCCGCATGCTCGCGTCCTTCCTGCGGCCCGCCGCGTCGGGCTCGGAGGAGGGCGCCCCCAAGCCGCTGGGCGCGGTGGTGCCCGGCGTCGTCGTCGGCGCGGTCGTCCTCGCGGTCTTCGGCGGCATCGGCATGTTCAGTCCGACCGCCCCCAAGGGCTGGGACACCCCCGGCGAACACGTCATCGTCGCCAGCAAGTCCACGACGCGGTACGTGGTGCTGAAGACGGGCAAGCAGGTGCAGCTGCACCCGGTCCTCAACATGGCGTCGGCCCGGCTCCTGCTGGACCCGGCCAAGGACAGCGTCATCACCGTCGACGAGAAGGTCCTCGACAGCGGCAAGCCCCCGCACGGCGCCACCATCGGCATCCCCTACGCCCCCGACCGGCTGCCCGCCCCCGAGGAGGCCGAGGCCGCCAAGCGGTGGGCGGTGTGCGAACGCCCCGGCGCCGGCGGCCGGGCCATCCAGAAGGCGGCGTTCGTCCTGGCCGAGAAGGACTGGGCCAAGGTCGAGGGCCGCGACCGGACGACCGGCGGCGACCTGATGTACGTCGTCGCCCCCGACGGCAGGACGCAGTACGTCGTCGACGCGCGCGGCTACCGCTACCGGCTGGCCGACCCGGCCGGCACGGAACTCCTCAAGGCGCTCGACACCCAGGGCCGCGCACCGCAGCGCGTCTCGCAGGAGTGGCTGGCGACCTTCCACAAGGGCGACGACATCGTCGTCCCGCACATCGACGGCGCCGCGGGCGCCAAGGCCGGCGCGTTCAGCGGCCTCCAGCAGTACGACCAGTACGACAAGATCGGCATGGTCATCAAGGCGTACGACGGCCGGCGCATGCAGTACTACGTGGTGCTGCGCGGCCGGGTGGCGCGGATCTCGGAGTTCACCGCCACCCTGCTGCTCAACAGCCGCCAGCTGGTGGACGTCGGGCAGGCGGGCGAGGCGCAGCAGGTCAGCCCCGGCGCGGTCACCGACAGCACGACGTTCGAGGGCGACAAGACCTGGCCGGCCTACAAGCCGCGGACGGTCAACGACGGCGGCGCCGCCGCCGGCGGCCGCGACACCGTCTGCAACGTACTGCGCTCGGTCGACGGACACGGCACGACCACCCTGTCCACCTGGGCCGGCGCCGACTTCCCCGCCGACCTGCCCACCGGCTCCTCCAGCGCGTACGTCACCGCCGGCTCCGGCCTGCTCTTCCGCCAGTTCCAGGGCACCGAGACCCAGGCGGGCGGGGTCTTCCTGGTCACCGACACCGGCCTGCGCTACGCCCTTCAGTCCAACAGCGACAGCGCCACCGACGACAAGGGCATCGGCACCACCGCCCAGCAGCGCAAGGACGCCCTCAACGAGGCGAAGATCGCCCAGACCCGGCTGGGGTACGCCAAGGTCAACCCCACTCCCGTCCCCATGGAGTGGTCGACGTTCCTGCCGACCGGACCGCGCCTGTCGGAGGCGGCGGCCCGCCAGCCGCAGGGCTCGTAGCGGCCGGAGGAGACGCACTCATGCTGAAGGCACACGCCCGCCGCCGCGCGGGGACGCCCACCCGGGCCGCGGTCGTCGCCGCGGCCACCGCGCTCACCGCGGCCACCTCGGTCCTCGCCCTGCCCGCCGCCGCCCACGCCGACGACGGCCAGTGCACCTTCCCGTCGAAGCCGTACACCGGCCGGCCCTGGGCCCTGCAACGCGTCAACCTCGACGAACTGTGGGCGCTGTCCACCGGCAAGGGCGTCCGGGTCGCCGTGATCGACACGGGCGTCGACGTCAAGAACCCGCAGCTCAAGCAGGCGGTGGACGCGTCCAAGGGCATGAACAACCTGCCCCCGAAGAACGCCAGGGGCGAGAAGATCGAGCGCGGCGACGCCCACGGCACCACGGACACCGTGGGCCACGGCACCCGCGTCGCCGGCATCATCGCGGCCCGCCCCGCCAAGGGCACCGGCTTCGTCGGCCTCGCCCCCGACGCGACGATCATCCCGATCAAGCAGAACGACGCGGAGGGCGACGGCACGGCCAAGACCCTCGCGGACGCCATCCGGCACGCGGTCGGCGCCGGCGCCGACGTCATCAACATCTCCCAGGACACGGCGAACGCCGTACGCCCCGACTCCGCGCTCGAACAGGCCGTCGACTACGCCCTCGGCCACCAGGTCGTGGTCGTCGCCTCGGCCGGCAACGACGGCCTCGGCGGCACCGTCCAGATCACCTACCCGGCGTCCTACGAGGGCGTCCTCGCGGTGGCTGCCTCCGACCGCAACAACGAGCGCGCCGCGTTCTCCCAGTCCGGCGAGTTCGTCGGCGTGGCCGCACCCGGCGTGGACATGATCTCGACGGTCCCCGGCGGCGGCCACTGCTCCGACAACGGCACCAGCTTCTCCGCGCCCTACGTGGCCGGCGTGGCCGCCCTGCTGAAGTCCAAGTACCCCGACTGGACCGCCCGCGAGATCGTCGCCCAGATCGAGCAGACGGCGGAGCGCTCCATCCCCGGCCACGACCGCCTGGTCGGCTGGGGCGTGGTCGACCCGGTCCGGGCCCTCACCGACGTCGACCCGGCCCGCCCGGTCCAGTCCCCCCGCCCCGAGGGCGGCGTCACCCGTGCCCAGCCCCCCGCCGTCGCCCCCCTCCACTTCGGCGAGACCCCCACCCAACGCAACCACCGCCTGGGCACCTACGTGGCGATCAGCGCCCTGATCCTGGTAGCGGCCCTCAGCGGCACAGCGATAGCGGTACGAGACGCCCGCCGGCGGGGGAGGGTGAACGGGGCGTTGTGAGGACGCGGCTTTCCGGCGCGGTCGTCAACCGCACCGTGTCTTCGTGGATGCCTGCGTGTAGCGGGTGATCAGACGCTTCATGGCGTCGGCGTCGCGGTGGTCGGAGCCGGTGGCCTGGATCGCCGTGAACAGCACCTGGCCCTTGTGCTTGGCGCTGTGGCAGCTGTCGGCCTTGCCGAACGCCTGATGTCCCGAGTAGGCGTACACACCGTCGTCCGTGTCGTGGTCGGGGTCGTCCAGGGTCATGCCCCGCGCGAACTCGCGTACGGACATGGCGTTCCACCATTCCTGAGAGGTGGTGACGACCAGCTTGCCATCCACGGTCACGCCGCACTTGAAACCCTGCGCCGTCGTGGTCGCCTTGGTCGTGAGCCTCTTCCCGGAGGGAAGGAACGCCGAGAGTGCTTGCGCGTCGACGGACGTCCCGCACAGGGAGCCCGGCACCGTGTACTCGCGCTTCTGCGTGCTCCCCCCGCATCCCGGCAGAGCGATGAGCAAGGCGATCGCTCCCGACACGGTGAGGAAGGAGCGACGGTGTGCGAGGGTGCGTGAAAGGTTCATGATCGTCCGATGGGGGAGAGGGTCATCCGAAGTTGGTGGTGCTCCCGGGAGCCTGTCCGTCCAGGACGGCCCGCGCGTTGATGTACCCCTGGCGAGCGCCCTCCCGGGCCCAGGTGTCCACATCCCCGGCATTGGTCAGGTGGTACTTCTCCGCGGCGCTCTGAGCGCCGAGGCCGACGTACTCGTTGTTCTTGGTGAGGCCGGCCTGCCAACGGTCGCCCATCGCGTCGGCGGCCTCGTCCAGAGCATGCCCTTCGGCATCCTTGAAGACCTTCTCCAGCACGGCACTGGTGACGGTGCCCGCACCGCCTCCGACCGCGGCTCCGACCCACGGTGTCGCGATGCCGGACGTACCCACCCCGACCGCCGTCCCGACCCCGCCGGAGATCCAGTTCTTGTACTGGGACACCGCGTAGTCGTAGTCCTTGTCCTTCTCGGAAGCCGCCTCGCCGAGGGCCTGCTGGCGTCCGAGTCCGAGGGTTCCCGACACTTCTCCCGAACGTTCGGAGATGTAGTGGACCGTGGTCTGCGGATCCTGAGAGAACCGCTGGTCGGCGGGCAGCTCGGGGTTCAGGTGGTGATCCATCAACTTGGCCGTGTACGCCTGCTGACCGACCTCGACGGCGGCGTACCCCTCCTCGTTCTGGCCCACGGCGTACAGGAACTTCGTGACGTCCGTGTGACCCAGCTCGGCGTCGCTCCCGGCCACCGGGAACAACCGCTCCACGGCCTGCCAGGACTTCGAGTCGGCGTCCCTGGTGACGTCACTCGTCGCCCTGTTGATGTCCGGGAGGTACTCCGAAGCGATCTGGCCCATGCTGTCGGACATGTAGCCGTTCTTGGTGAGGCGCTCGGGGTCGTCCGCCACGGACGAGACGAGGGAGTTGAACAGGCTCGCCTGGCCCTTGGTGTGCGGGGCGGTGTCGGCCGTCGGCAGTTCGCCCGCCGGATGCCCCGTCGTCGCCGCCTCCAGCGCGAGCGCCAGATTGTTCTTCCCGGTGTCCAGATCGTCCCCGTGGGAGTCGCTCTCCTGCGGCCACTCCCGCTCCTCGAACAGGTACTGGAAGTTGGACAGCGAGACCTTCCCCTTCTTGCCGTTGTCGTCCGTGTCCCGCTCGAAGGGGTCGTCCGGATCGTTCTTCGAGACGTACTCCTGGTTGAAGAACTCCGTCGCGGCGTCCGGACTGTTGGACAGGCCCTTGAGGTAACCGGTGAGCGGATCGGCGCCGCTGTCCTCGCCGATCCGGTTGAGCAGCGGAATCGACGGCGACCACCGCCAGAAGCCGTTCCCGTGCCGCCCCTTGTCGGTGAGCTCGCGCTCGGTCGCCATGAGCTTGGTGCCGTAGTCCTTCAGGAACCGGTCGTCGTAGTCCCCGGTCCGCATCAGGTTGCTCATCACCTGGAACCCCATCGGCCCGCCGTGGTTGCCGTACAGCGGCTTGTCACCGAGGTCGATCATCGTGCGCTTCCACTCGGTCATCTTGGCCGAGTCGCTCTGTGTGGCGTGGGCGAGCGCCAGCCCCAGGTTGCGTTGCACGTCGTCGAACTGATCGTGCCGCTTCTGCCCGACGTCCCAGTTCCCCCGGGCCGGATCATTGAGCCCGGACCAGAACTCCAACGTCTTGCGCGGCCCCAGATCGGTCGCGAACCGCTCCGCGAACAGCGGGTCGTCGGCGTACTTCTTCAGCCCCGTGTTCAGCCGGTCGAAGTCCTCGACCGTCAGGTCCTCGGGCTTCTTCCCCGCCAGCGCGGCCAGCGCGTCGGCCTCCTTGACGGCCGCGTCCGCGGAGTCGCGGTCCTTGTACTGGGCGTCCGAGAAGCCGAGCGCGCTCTGGTCGGAGATCGCCTGAAGCACGGTACTGGCCGAAGTGTCGCTCTCCGTCGCCTTGTCGAGGATCCCCTGGATCTCCCGGCACAGCGCGTCGACATCACCCTGCTCGGCCTTCTGCCCCGCCGCGTCGCCGGCCTCGCCGGCCGTGACGGTGAACCCGCCTCCGCCGCCGGAGGACACCCTCATCCCCTGCTTCTCCCCGCGCGCGATGGCCTCGGTGAGCTGCTGGTGGTAGCCCTTCAGCTCCCCCAGGGTGTCCTGGAGGATGTCGCGGATCGTCGTGGCCTGCGTGTGGGCGTCGGCGAACTCCCCGGCGGTCTTGCCGATGAACTCCTTGGACACCTGGGCGTTCACACCCGCCCAGTCCGCCTCGCCCGCCGCCTTGCGCAGGGTGTCGTCGGCGTCCTTCCTCAGTTCCCCGAGGTGGGTGACGAGCGTCGACCAGTCGGTGACGGCGTCGCCGAGCAGGCTGAAGTTGGCGTGGCGCAGGGCCTCGAGATCCATCGGTTCGTCGTCCCCTGGAGGTGGCTGGAGGTGGCGAGTACGGTCGGCTGATGTCGGTGTCGGCGAGGACCGGAAGCGTCCGGGGCGACCGCGTCTGTGCCGGGACGGCGCCCCCGCAGGGCTCCGCTAGTCCTTCTTCGCGGGGGGCGTCCCGTAGACGGGGTTCTTCCTGCCCGGCGCACCGACCCGCTCGTCGAAGCCCGCGTCCAGCGTGTCGATGCTGCTCATCTGCCGCTGGATGTAGCCGTCGTCACCGGCGTGCAGCTTCTTGGTGACGCGCATGTGGTTGGCGATCTGCGCACACGCGTCCATCAGCGACTTCAGCTGCTGCTCCCAGCGGTCCGACACGTGCTGGAGGGCGGCGCCCAGCGCGAAGCCCTGCTTGGACAGGTCCGTCGCGGCGGAGTCACTGCTGGGGACGGCGACACGGGCCTTGTCCCACAGCTGGTTGTACAGCGTGTGCGCGGACGTGCCGATCTTCTCCAACCGACCGTTCTTGACCTTCAGATCGCCGTACTGGCTCGGCACGACGTACGGGCCGTAGGTGCCGCCCCCGGGATCGACATGGTTCAACTGCATCCGAGCCGACTGCCGCTCACCGGCCTCGGCCTTGAGCCGCTCCCACTCGTCCCACGCCATCCCACAACCCCTTCCGCACACCATGCAGCACGGTCAAGTTAGCAACCGCCGGAAAGGAAAGATTGGGTCATGTCCACTCTGGGGGAATTGCCCGATGTGGAGGTTCGGTGCAGACCGGTTGGCGCATCCGAGGGCGACAGGCACAGGAACCGGGTCTGGAGGACTCCCGCTCCGTGCAGGCGGCGGCAGAACCGGTGGCGAGCCTCTTCACGGCCTCCTCGTCCGGCTCCGCCGGCCGTAGACGGCCGCCCAGGTCAATTCCGGCAGGGCAGTTTCTTCGCGTAGGACTCGGAGAAAGCGGCGAGGAAACGCTGCGTCTTCTCGCCGACATCACCGTCGGGATGGGAGATGGCGACTTCGAAAGAGAACCTCCCGGCCTTGTGCTCGGCGTTCGCGCAGTCGACCACGGTGAAAGCCTTGTCGTCCGAGAGCGCGAACCTTCCGCCTTCGGTCGAGCGGGTCTCGAACGTCAACGCCTTGCTCGCCGCCTGCTGCGCCGTGGTCCCGGAGGGCTGCCACCCGCCTTCGACCTTGAGCTCGATGTTTCCGTCCACCAGGACGTCGCAGAACTGGCGCGGACTGGGACCGCCCGACTGCGACGGCTCCACCCGCAGCTTGTCTCCCGCCGGAAGCAAGGCGCTCGTCAGCCCTGGCGTCACCTTCGCGCCGCACAACTCCTGCGGCACGGTGTAGTTCTTCTTCTCGCCTGCGGAGCACCCGCTCAGCGCCAGCCCCACGAGGACGCCGAGCAGGGCGACTCCTCTGCCGCGGATCACGACGCGTCTCCCGCGCTTTCCATCTTCGCCCCGGTGGTGTGTCCCTGGTCCGCACCATTCGCTGCGGCATTGCCGAGGTCGTTGAGCGTATCGGGGTCCATTCCCTTGCCCCGCGTCGCGATCTCGACAGCCTGCATCGCCGAGTCCCTGGCTGCCTGGCGCCCCGAGTCGTACGCCCGCGTGGCATCCGTCTCGGCCTGGTCCGACGAGTCCTGCTCGATGCTCTTCATGATGGACTCCTGGATGTCCTCCGAGGCCCATTCGAGAGGAGCGCCGGCGACGGGAACCCGCTCGCCCACCTTCTCCAGCCCCATCCCCAGGATGCGGTTCACCCACTTCTGCTTGTCCGCGGCGGCCTCGTTGAACTCCTTGTCCGAAGCCGCGTGGTAGTCGAGGACGGCGTCCGCCCGCGCCTCGCTCATGATGCCCGCGATCACTCCGCCGGGATAGGTGGCGTCGCTGAGTCGGTTCACGTCCGATACAGACGAGTGGCTGCTCCCGTTCATCACGTCATTCACGATGCGCGCTGTCTGTGCCTGCTGCGCGGTGGTGATCGACGCGTAGGCGTGCGGGTCCTGGCCGACTTCGGCGAGGAATCGATGTGCCTCTGTCGGAGAGAGCTCCGCGGAGACCCCGAAGGTAGCGAACTGGTCGCCCTTGGAATGCGCGAGTGACTGCTGGAAGTCGGCCATGTATTCGGCGCTGATGTCTCCGAGGCTTCCGCGCAACGCGTAGAGCGGACCGGTCTCCTCGCCTTCCAGATCGCCGTTCTCGTTGTGCCGGATGAGTTCGGGATTCTGGCCGAACTTGTCGACGATGTCATGCACCAGCTGCGACCGTGCCTCCGTGTGCCGGATGGCGGCGCCGGTGTCGTCGCTGTCGTACGGGCGTCCCGTCGTCGCCGATTCCAGGGCGTGGCCGAGGGCCTCGGGGCCGAAGGCCAGGGCCTTCTTCGTCTTGTCCTCGTCGGCCAGGACGTTCGTGTCATTGGTGTCGACCGTCCACTCGAAGTCCTTGTCGGTGAACAGGTCGAGATACGAACCGAAGCCGAGGTGCCCGTCCTTCTTGACCGTGCCGTCCTCGTTGTAGGCGGTCGGCGGCTGGGTGAAGAACTTCTCCGACGCCTCGGGGCTGTGCCCCAGTGCCTCCAGCACGCTGTTGAGGGGGTCGTTGCCGGTCCCCAGCTTCCCGGACGGATTGAAACCGTAGGCGTCCGGGCTGCCGGCCGGCTTGTTCAGCGCGAAGCGGTACGGGTCCTCCTTGTGGAGCTGGGTGATGTGCTCCGCGATGGGCGTGAGGAACCTCGCGTCGTAGTCGCCGTAGCGCAGCAGGCCGCCGAGCACCTGGTAGCCGTACGGCTTGTTCATCTGCCCGCGCTCCCAGCCGATCGGCTGGGTGCCCAGGCGCCGGAACCGGGTGTTCCAGTCGTCCGACAGGTGGTACTTGTGGTCCGGGTCGGTGGCGTTGGCCAGCGTGTACCCCATGACCTTCTGCAGGTCCCGCACCTCGTCGAGCCGGGTCTTCGCCGCGCCGGGATCGGTGCCGTCGACGGACATCTCGGCGTAGAACTGCAGCGTCTTCTCCGGACCGCCGAGCCCCTGGTAGAACTGCGTCGCGAACTCGCCGTCCCTCTCACGGGAGTTGAACCGCAGCAGCCGGTTCAGCTCGCGCAGCTCCGCGTCCGACATCGCGTCGCCCTTGCGGGCCAGCTCCACCGCGCGCTCGGCCTCGGCGTCGTTCAGGGACCCGTACGTGCTGTGCCCCGCGTCGTACGCGTCGCCGCCGTGGATTTTGCCCAGCGCGCGGGCGACGGAGTCGTCGATCTCCGCGGCGTGCGACAGGATGTCGTTGATCCGGTTCTCCAGCTCCTGCCGCGCCTTGAGCTGGTCCTCCGAACGTTCGTCGCTGTCGCCCCGGACGTGCGGGAAGTAGCAGCGGACCTTGCCGCCCCCGAGATCGTCGACCCGGACGCCGAGGTCGCCCGCGTCGTCCCGCACGGCCGTCCTGATCTGCTTCTGCAGCGCGAGGAGTTCGGTGTGGCCGTCGTCGAGCACCTGGCGGACGCTGTTCGCCTCGGCGTGCAGATCCGAGATCTCCTTGGCCGTCTTGGTGATGAACTCCCGTGTCACCGTGGCGTTGACGCCGGCCCACCGCGCCGCGTCCGACTTCGCCGCCAGGCCGGTGCGGGCGCTGTCCGCCAGCTTCTTGAGACCGTCGACGGTCTTCTTCCAGTCCGAGACCGCCGTACCGAGCTTGCCGAGGTCGACGTCGAGGAGGTCCGTGTACTTCAGGGCCATCGGCCGTCTCCCTACGTGAAGTAGCCGTTCAGCGCGGACACCGACACGGCCGAGCCGTCGCGGCGGCGCAGTTCGGCGGAGATCTGAGCGTCGTCCGCCGAGTGGCGCGCCTTGGTGTAGTCGAGGTGGTTGGAGATGTGCGCGCAAGCCTGCAGTACGGACTTGACCTGCGTCGTCCACACCGACACGGTCGTCTCCAGGGCGCCGCCGGTGGCGAAACCGTGGGACTTCAGCGCGGCCGCCGCCTGCATGGTCGAACCGGTGTCGCCCTTGCCCGCACCGGCCCCGGCGATGTCGGCCTCGCTCCTGATCCCGTCCCACAGGATGTACGCCTCGTGTCCGACCGCGCCGAGGTCGTCCGCGTGCGCCACCAGGTCACCGGAACTGTCGCCCGCGTTCCCGCTCCCGCCGTCCGGGTCCACGTGGTTGAGGCGCATGCCGGTCGACTGCCGTTCGGCCGCGCGCGTCTTGAGCTTCTCCCACTCGTCCCACGCCATGGTGGCCCCCTTCCCCGTGCGCCCGCCCGCCGTCCACGCGGAGGGGCACTGATGTCGCGGTGTCGCGGTGTCCGGTGCGCGGTCAAGTTAGCAACCCGGGGCGGGCGAGGACCGCGGCCCGTCCGCCATGGCGTGAATGTCCGGCCCGAACGCCGGGTGGGGAGGCGCGCCCCCGGAGGCGGCAGGACACCGGCGGGACGCCGCCCGCCCGGCGAACCCGCAGGTCGCCGGGTCACGGGGCCGCCCGCCGCCCGGGCCGACCGCCGCGTCACCCGCAAGTGTGGAGGTTCCGTGGAAGTCCGTACCGGACCGGCGACCGCGCCCGGCGCCCGCCCCGACGACGCGCGCCCAGAGCCGGGCCCCGCCGCGCCAGGCCCCGCACGGTGCCTCGCGGTGGCAACGGCAAAGCGCGCAAACCGATCGCCGGCCGCCTGTTGTAACGAGGTTGGGGCACATCTGGGTTGGACCGGTTGCGGGGCCTGACTAGAGTGGTGAACGCGTTGCGAGCCCCGGCCGCCTTTGCGATCGAGCGAAGCACACCGACCGGCCCGCGACGATGCGTACACGGGGAAACGGGGAGGAGTGTCGTGCTTCCGGCGGACATGGTGGGAGGAGTGTCGACCACCAGGGCAGCGAACCTGGAGGCCAGCGGCGAAGCGCTGGACCAGTTCGTGAAGCGGGTCGACGCGGTGCTGCGCGATCTCGAGGGGTCGGCGGGCAATCCGACGAAGGTGGGTGCCCAGACGATCAGGTCGGCGTCGTTGACCACGGGTTCGGCGTCCGTGTTCCCTGAGGCACACGGCCTGTACCAGCAGTACCACCGGGTCCACACAGAGCTCACCGCCCTGTCCAAGACCCTGCATCTGCAGATCGAGGCGATCGGCATCGCCGTCCAGGGCGCCCACCACGGTTTCGAGAACCTGGAAGAGGAGCAGCGGCAGCGGTTCTGGGCGATCCAGCGTCACATCAAGGAGATCCAGGACGCGAAGGACGGCAAGCAGCGCGACGACGCCGGCAGGGACATGAAGGTGTGACGATGACCGACAAACGGCACGGCGCGGACCTGCACCGCGTCTCCCAGCAGAACTCCACGACGGACTTCGTGCGAGGTGTCGAGGACGGTCCGCACGGCGGATTCCTCCACAACATGCTCCGTTCCGCGGTCGGGATCACTCCCGTCGGACGGGCCGTGGCCCAACGCACGGACTTCGACAAGCACGATCTGGACCTGAACCAGATGATCGACCTGGTGGAGCGGACGGACCCGGAGGACCTGGAGTCCAGCGGCAAGGCTCTGTGGGACGCGCGCGACGCCATCAAGGCCGCGGCCGACGAACTGGACGGCCATATCGACAAGGTGCACTGGGTCGGGGAGTCGGGCGAAGCGTTCCGCAAGTGGGGCGGCACGCTCGTCATCAACACGCACTACCTGGGCGACTTCGCCGGATCCGCCGGCGACGAGATCACGGCCGCCGCCGTGGGCCTCGCGTCGGTGCGGGGCGCCATGCCGCCTCGTGACGCGCACCCGAGCCGGAAGCGGCCCGAGAAGTTCACCGCGGCCGAGAAGACGGCGGACAAGGACGACTACGCCGCGGCCGTGAAGGTGGAGAAGGACCGGCAAGAGGCGATCAACCAGATGAACCGGTTGGCGTCGTACTACGCGGTGTCGGAGGAGGTGCTGGCGTCGCTGCCCGCGCAGGGCAGAACGCCGGAGTTCACGGCCATGCCCGACGTGGGGGTGCCTCAGCCTTCACACGTGGAGCGGGTGACTCCCTCCGGTCAGCCGTCCGGTGGGAGCACGCACGCCAATCACGCGCCGACGATCCCCGTGGGACATCACGCCACGGTCCCGGACCACGCCGTCAAACACGTCACGAGCAGTACTCCGGCGCCCACGAGGGACATCCCCGTCAAGGTCGCGCACCCCGACATCCCGGTCAAGGTCGCGCACCCCGACATCCCTGTCGGTACGAACATCGACACCGTGGGCACGTTGCCACCGCCCGCGCAGACTCCGCTCCCCCCGACACAGCCGGTCACAGGGACGAATCCCACCGGCGGTGGCCAGCCGCACGCCTTCGGCAACGGCTTCGGAACCCCGTTCCCCAACAGCCCGTCGGGCCGCGGCCCCGGCGGAGCGGGCGGCTTCCGCACCCCCACGTCCGCACAGAGCCAGGTGCGTACGCCGGGCTCGGCCAACTCGGGGCCCGGGCGGGCAGCGGGCCAGGGGCTCACCAACCAGGTGGGGCGTGCGACCTCGGCCGGCCGGTCCGCCGCGGGGGACTCCGCCGCCGGATCGAAGTCCTCTCCGATGGGCCGAGGGGTCACCGGCGGTACGCCGAGGGCCGGCGGGACGGGGACACCGCGGGCGAACGGCGGGCCGGCCACCGGCGCCGGCCGGTCCAACGGAGTCGTGGGGGGACGACCCACGAGCACGGGCGGTGCGGCGTCCAAGGGCGGGGCGAGGGTGCCCCGCGGGACGGTCATCGGCAACGAGGGAGCGGGCGGTCCCCGCTCCGCGGCCGGCCGATCGGGACAGCGCGGTGTGTTCGGGGCCTCCGAGCCCGCCGCCAGGCCGGGGGCGAACACGGTCGGCGCTCGCGCCGGTGCGGGCACGTCCGAGGCCGTCACGGGCCGGCCGGCCGCGCGTACCTCCGCCGCCGGAGCCGAGCGCAAGGGCATGACACGTGGCGGTGCGGGACTCGTGCGCGGTCCCGGCCGGAACAAGAAGCCCGGGGAAGACCGGGACCAGCCGGAATCCCGGCGTCCCGACTACCTGGTCGAGGACGAAGAGACGCATCTGCCCGACAAGCCCCGGCGTGACGTGCCGCCGGCGATCCACTGAGCCCGAGCGAGGACACAGAAGACGATGAAGTCACGGACCGGCCGCCGAGCCGAGCGGACCACGCCCCACCGGGTGCGCCGCGTTGGACGAGCGCGCGCTGTGGGAGTGGTCGTGGGGGCCCTGGTCGCTGCGACCGTAGGTTTCGCTCCCGGCGCCGTCGCGGACGACGCCCAGTCCAGGCAGTGGTACCTCGGGCCGATGCAGGTCGAACAGATGTGGAAGGTCAGCACGGGCAAGGGCGTGAAGGTCGCCGTCATCGACAGCGGCGTCAACGCGGGCACCCCGTCCCTCAAGGGGCAAGTACTGACGGACGACGTCCCCGCCTCGGTCGCCTACCACGTCACGGACGACTACAACGGCCACGGAACGACCATGGCCGAGCTGATCGCCGGTACCGGAGCGGGCGGTGGCCTGAAGGGCCTGGCGCCGGGAGCGAAGATCGTCCCCTACCGCGTCGAGTTCGAGGACCTGAAGGGCGGAGCGGAGGAGCGCAGGAAGACGCCCGAGCCCACCGACGCGATCCGCGCGGCGGCGGACACCGACGCGCAGATCATCAACATGTCGTTCGGTACCGAGGGACCGAGCTCCAAGGAACAGGCTGCCATCGAGTACGCGGCGTCCAAGGGAAAGCTGTTGGTCGCCTCGGTGGGCAACGAGGGCGGTGCTGGGGGTGAGATCAGCTACCCGGCCGCCTTCCCGTACGTTCTCGGCGTGGCGTCGGCGAACCCGTCGCTGTCCGTCTCGAAGTTCTCCTCGTTCGGAAACTATGTGGACATCTCGGCGCCGGGGCAGGGCTTTCCCGGATGGTGTGACGCGAAGTTCCGCTCCTACTGCGAGAACGCGAACGGCACGAGTTCGGCGGCCGCGATCACGTCGGCCGCCGCCGCCCTGATCTGGTCCGCGCACCCCGACTGGACGGTGAACCAGGTGACCCGTGCCCTGATCGACACGGCCGGCCGCACCTGGGCGAAGGACAAGCCGAGCAAGTACGCCGGTTACGGCTTCATCCGACCCCGGCTCGTCCTCCAGGACTCGCACTACGACGCGGGAGCGGGGGACGTCGACCCGCTGGCGAAGGACAACGGCGGCGATCTGCTGGCCAAGTCCGCGGCCACTCCGTCCTCTCGGGAGCCGTCCGCGGCCGGCTCCGCTTCCGCATCAGCCACGTCACAAGCCCCGCAAAAGACTACGACCGGCGGAACATCTGCGGCAGGATCGACCGCGGAGTCGCCCGGTGACAGCAACACCCTGTGGATCGCGCTCGGCGCGGCCGCCGCGGTCGTGGTGGTCGGCGGTGGCGGCCTCGCCGTCGTGCGGGCGCGACGCGCCAGGTGAAGTCATCAGCCGTCTGTGGCCCCGTGCCTGCACCCCAGGCACAGGGCACGCAGCACCCGCCCACCGCTGTGCGGCAACGCACGCCGAGGGGCGGACAGTTGGTCCGAGAGACAGACAGAGAAAGGGGCGGGCTCACATGTCCGACAAGCAGAAGCTCGAAGATGCCGCAGTAGTCCACCTGCAGAAGCAGATGGTCGAGAAGTACGACAACATCCGCAAGCGCGTGCACAACCTCCAGGGCGTGATCGACAGCCTGGAGGGCCAGTGGCAGGGCATCGGCCGCGCCGCCTTCGACAAGAAGCAGTACGAGATCAATACCTCGCTGCAGAACATCGGCAACATCCTCAGCGAGGTCATCGAGGCGATGACGTCGACGCGCAACATCAAGGACAGCAAGGAAGACGAGGTCCGCGCGTCCGTCAACAAGATCGACGTCAAGGACGGCGCGCCCACCGTGTCGACGTCCGCCCTGAGCTCCTACTGAGCCGGACCGCACTCGGCGGCGCCGGCCCGGCGGCCGGCGCATCCCACCCCAGACACATCTGCGAGACGAGGTAGACAAGCATGGCCAACAACGCTGACGGTCTGTCAGTCACTTACAACGGGCTCGACGTCGCGGCCACCCAGATCGGCAACGAGGCGAGCCAGCTCGAGA
The DNA here is from genome assembly GCA_013364255.1 of Streptomyces seoulensis. Classification (GTDB taxonomy): domain Bacteria; phylum Actinomycetota; class Actinomycetes; order Streptomycetales; family Streptomycetaceae; genus Streptomyces; species Streptomyces similanensis. Next base: position 6,788,974 of record CP054936.1, read on the forward strand.
GCGACCTGCGCGAGCTCAAGCTGCTGGTGATGAACAGCCTCCAGTACTGGGAGGGCCAGGCCCAGGGCACCTTCCACGACAAGCTGAACCGCTGGGACAAGGAAGCCACCGACATCCACCAGGCGCTGGCCGGCATCGGTCACGTCGTCGGTCAGTCCGGCGGTACGTACATGGAAGGCGACAAGAAGGCCGCCAGCTACTTCCAGTAGGAACCGGCCGCACGAAGCAGAATCCGGGGTGGGCGCGCGCGGGAGGCGCCCACCCTCCGGCATGCCCGCACCCCGTACCCCCGAACCGCCCCCCCGTACGCCCCGAACCACCCAGGCACACGCCCCGAACCGCCCCGGCATCCGACCCGCCCCGCACCCCCGTACGCCCGAACCGCCCCCCACACCCCCCGCCACCGAGCCTCCCGGAACAGCCCGCCGGCGGCCCGCACACGGTCACGCCGCGGCGCGACTCGGCGTCGCCGCGGCGTGACGCGATGCGAGGAACCCGCTCAGGCCCCCTCGCGCACCAACCCCACCTGCACCAGCGGCCGCCCCTGCCGCCGTGAGACGAACACGCCCCGCCCGGCCGGCATCGGCCGCGGCCGTACGTTGGCGAGGACCTCGCCCTCGGCCGGATCGCCGGCCAGGACCACGCCCTGGGCGCCGAGTTCCTTGATGCGCTGCATGAAGGACTCGTAGCCCGCGCGGCCCGCGCCCGCCGTGGAGCGGGCGATGATGAAGCGGACGCCCACGTCGCGGGCGAAGGGGAGAAGTTCGGTGAGACCGGCCAGCGGGTTGCCGCTGGACGTCGACACCAGGTCGTAGTCGTCGATGACGACGTACACCGTCGGCCCGCGCCACCAGCTGCGGTCGCGCAGCTGCTCGGGCGTGACGTCCGAGGTCGGCGTGCGGCGCTGCATCAGGTCGGCCAGCGCGTCCATGTGGTGCTGCATCTGGTTCGACATCGGGATGTACTCGGCCAGATGGCTGGTCGGGGTCACACCCAGCAGCGCGCGGCGGTTGTCGACCACGAACAGCTTGCAGCTGTCTCCGTCGTAGCGCTCGGTCAGGCGCTGGATGAGCAGCTTCAGCAGGTTCGACTTGCCGGACTCGCTCTCGCCGAAGACGAGGAAGAACGGGTCCTGGTCGAAGTCCACGAAGACCGGTTCGAGGTTGTCCTCGTCCAGGGCGAAGGAGACGCCCCGGTTCGGGAAGCGGTCGCCCGGCGGCAGCTGGGCCGCCGCGAACTCGCGCGGCAGTAGACGCACTTCGGGCGCCCCGGGCTGCTCCCAGTGCCGGCCGACCTCGGCGGCCAGCGCCGTCGCCGCGTCCGCCAGGTCGGTGTCGGAGGACAGGCCGTCGATGCGGGGCACCGCCGCCATGAAGTGCTGCTTGAGCGGCGTCTGACCGCGACCGGGCACGCCCGTGGGCACGTTGGCCGCCACCTTGCGGTCGAACTCGGAGTCCATCGGGTCGCCGAGCCGCAGCTCCAGGCGGTTCATCAGGTGGTCCTTGAGGTTGGAGCGGACCTCCATCGAACGCGACGCGGTGAGCACGAGGTGGATGCCGTAACCGAGGCCGCGGGCCGCGATGTCCAGCACCAGCGGCTCCAACGCCTCGTACTCGGTGCGGAAGTTGCCCCAGCCGTCGATGACCAGGAACACATCGCCCCACGGCTGGTCGGCGACCGAGATGTCGCCCTTGGCGCGGCGGCTGCGGAACTCGGCGATGGAGGAGATGCCCGAGGAGCGGAAGTACTCCTCGCGCCGGGTCAGCACGCCGTACACCTCGGCGGTGGTGCGCCGCACCTTCTCCGGGTCCAGCCGGGAGGCCACGCCGCCCACGTGCGGCAGACCGGCCAGCGAGGACAGACCGCCGCCGCCGAAGTCGAGCCCGTAGAACTGCACTTCGTGTGGCGTGTGGGTGAGGGCGAAGGCGGCGACCAGCGAGCGCACCAGCGTCGACTTGCCGGACTGCGGACCGCCGAGGATCTGCATGTGGCCCGCGGCGCCGCCGAAGTCGGTCCAGAGCGGGTCGCGCCGCTGCTCGTAGGGCTTGTCGACGATGCCCACGGGGACCACCAGCCGGCCCGCGCCCTCGTAGCCGGGCTGGGTCAGCCCGCGGCCGGGCACCGGGGCGAGCCCGGGCAGCAGCGAGTCCAGCGACGGCGGGCTGTCCAGCGGGGGCAGCCACACCTGGTGGGCGGCCGGACCCTGCGCCTCCAGGCGCCGCACGATCACGTCGAGCACGGTGTCGGCGAGCGCGTCGTCCTTCTCGTCGGGCCGCGACTCCTGGCGCTGCCGCGGCACCGGCAGGTACCGCACCGGCACCTCGGCCGCCGTGAACAGGACCGGCCTGCGGTCCACGGGCAGCGGACCGCCCAGCGCGGCGGCCTGCTGCGAGCCGGTGCGGTACACGCCGGAGACGTACGCCGCCTTGAAGCGCACCATCTCGTCGGTGCCGAACTTCAGGAACCCGGAGCCGGGGATGTTCGGCAGCTCGTAGGCGTCGGGCACGCCGAGCGCGGCGCGCGACTCGGCGGCGGAGAAGGTGCGCAGGCCGACGCGGTAGGACAGATAGGTCTCCAGGCCGCGCAGCCGGCCCTCCTCCAGGCGCTGCGAGGCCAGCAGCAGGTGCACGCCGAGCGAGCGGCCGATACGGCCGATCTGCACGAACATGTCGATGAAGTCGGGCTTGGCGGTGAGCAGTTCGCTGAACTCGTCGATGACCAGGACGAGCGAGGGGATCGGCTGGAGCGGGGCGCCGGCCGCGCGGGCCTTCTCGTAGTCGTGGATGTTGGCGTAGTTGCCCGCGTCGCGGAGCATCTCCTGGCGGCGGTTCAGCTCGCCGCGGATGGAGTCGCCCATCCGGTCCACCAGCGTGAGGTCGTCGGCGAGGTTGGTGATCACGGCGGCGACGTGCGGCAGTTGGGCCATGCCCGCGAACGTCGCACCGCCCTTGAAGTCGGCGAGGACGAAGTTGAGCGTCTCGGAGGAGTGGGTGACCGCGAGGCCCAGCACCAGGGTGCGCAGCAGCTCCGACTTGCCGGAACCGGTGGCGCCCACGCACAGGCCGTGCGGGCCCATGCCCTCCTGGGCCGCCTCCTTGAGGTCGAGCATGACGGGCCTGCCGTCCTCGCCGAGGCCGATGGGCACCCGCAGCCGCTCGGCCTGGGCGCGGGGCCGCCAGGTGCGCTTGGTGTCGACGGAGGCGGCGTCGCCCAGGTTCAGCAGATCGGTGAACTCCAGGTTGGCGAGCAGCGGTTCGTCGTCGTCGCCGCCCGAGGCGACGCGCAGCGGGGCGAGTTGCCGGGCCAGCGCCTCGGCTGCCTCGTAGGACAGGACGTCGGGCGTGCCCTCGTAGACCATGCCGTGGGCGGACTCCAGGCTCAGCTCCTGGGCGCGCACGACGATCGACAGGTCGCCGCGGCCGGCGGTGAGTTCGCCGGGCACGACCTCCAGGACCGTCACGCCCTGGAGGCCCTCGGGGGAGGCCAGCAGCGCGTCGGGGGAGAGGGAGACGCCGTCCAGGACGACCACCAGGTGTGGCTGCTCGGGAACCGGCGGACCGCCCGGGTGGAAGCGCGGCCGGCCCTGCAGCCGGGCGCCGAGCAGATCCTCGATCTCCTGCGGGTCGCTCGCGATCAGCCGCCTGCTGCCCGCGCCGTCCGCGACGCCCGGGGCCTGGCTGTGCGGCAGCCACTTGGCCCACTCCCACTCGGGCGTGGTGTCCCGGTGGGCGGCCACGGCGACGACCAGGTCCTCGGGGGAGTGCAGGGAGGCCAGCGAGCCGACCAGGGCACGGGTCGTCGCGCGCACGGTGGCCGGGTCGCCGCTGACCGTCACGTGGTAGAAGGCGCGCAGCGAGACCGCCATGGGCAGGTCCTCAAGGGTGCTGTGGGCGGCGAGGAAGCGCTGCATCGCGCCCGCGGTCAGCGGCTCCAGCTGGTCCACCGGCGCGGTCTCCGGCGCGAGCAGCGGAGTGGCCAGGGCCTGCGGACCGAGCCCCACCCGCACCTGGCCGAAGTCCTCGTCGCCGGTGCGCCGCTCCCACACCCGGCTGCCCTCGGCGACCAGTGCCCACAGTTGCTCAGGTGAAGGATGCAGGTAGTACTGGGCGTCGCGCTGGGCCCGCGCGGTGTCCAGGGCCGCGCGCCGGGTCTGCGACAGGTAGCGCAGGTAGTCGCGGCGGACGTCGGCCATCTGCCCCTGGCTGCCGCGGCGGTAGCGCACCAGCATGGAGATGCCCATGGCGACCGTGGAGGCCACCATCACCATGCCCATGATCTTCATGAAGGGCTGGGCGTTCGGGTTGAAGAAGAACACCACCGAGCCGCCCATGCCGAGCATGGGCAGCAGCTGCATCAGCGCGCCCTCCTGCTGCCCTCGGGGCAGTTCCGGCGGGGGTTGCAGCACGATCTCGTCCGTGGGCACGTCCTTCGGCAGTGCCCGCGGTGGGCGCTTGACGACGATATGGCTCACTACGCACCAATTCCCTTGCCCGACCGAGGTGTTCTGTCCGCCGCCCCGTGTCAGGCGGACGCCGATCGCGAACCGCGATCCTACTGACAACCGGCGCCGCCGGTGGGCGGTAGGGTGCCGGTGGGACGTGTGAGCAGTTGCGAATCGGTCCGGCGAAACCGGACGATCCACGCCGTTCGAAGCGGACGGCTCCCGCACTTCCCCGGCCGGGCGGCACAGCCGGCCGGCGGCCGGGGGAACGCCGCGCGAACTCCCGGCGCGACGTGCACACGATCTTCACGGCCGGCGGTGCGAGGACGTGCCGGCCGGCCGTGCCGACGGCGGCCGACCGGCCGCACACCGACGACGAGGGGGAACAGCAGGTGAGCATGACGGCCTCCGCGCCGGGCGCCGCCACCGGACCGGGCGGCGAGCCCCAGACGGCGTCGGGCACCGGACTCGGCTTCTGCCGCGTCACCATCGTGGCGCCCGACAGCCGCATCGACGTGGCCCTGCCCGACGACGTACCGGTCGCCGACCTGTACCCGGAGATCCTGCGGCTCTCCCAGCAGAGCCCGGCCGAGGGCGCCCCCGTCGGCTACCACCTCGTACGCCGCGACGGCGCCGTCCTGGACAGCGCCCGCTCCTTCGCGGCGCAGCGCATCCTCGACGGCGAACTGCTCACGCTGCGGCCGTTCGCCGAGTCGCTGCCGCCCGCCGTCTTCGACGACGTCTCCGAGGCCGTCGCCTCCGCCGTCACCCGCGACCGCGCCCTGTGGAGCGGTGACCTGACCCGCGCCGCCGGCCTCGTCGCCGGCGGCGTCCTGCCCGCCCTGCTCGCCTTCGTGGCCTGGAGCTCCCAGCTCCGCCACGACATGCACGCCCTCCAGGGCGTCCTGGCCGCCGTCGCCGGAGTGCTGCTCGTCACCATCGCGTGCGTGCGCGCGCGGGTCTACGACGACCCGGGCTCCGCGATCGCCCTCGGTCTGGGCGCCCTGCCCAACATCGCCGTGGCCGGCTCCGGACTGCTCCCGCTGGACGCGGGGGAGGGCATCGGACGGCTCCAGTTCCTGCTGGCCTGCGCGGCCGTCCTGGTCGCCGCCCTGGTGCTGACCCTGGTCTCGCCGCGGGGCGACGGGCCCTTCGTGGCGTTCGTCTGCGCCTCCGCGATCGGCCTGATCACCGCCTTCGTCGGCATCCTCACCGACCTCAGGCCCATCGAGACGGCCGCCGTCTGCGCCCCGGTGGCGGTGGGCGCCCTCGCCTTCCTGCCCGGCCTCTCGATGCGCTTCGCCCGGCTGCCCATCGGTTTCGAGGCACCCAACCCGTCGCGCGGCGGCTACGCGGCGGAGGTCGAGCCGAACACCCACGAGCCCGTCGACGCCGAACGCGTCGCGGCCCGCGCCCGCCGCGGCCACGAACTGCTCGTCGGCCTGGTCGGCGGCTGCGCGCTCGTCTCGGTGGGCGCCTCGATCGTCCTCGGCTTCTCCAGCGACGTCTGGGCGCAGCTGCTGGCGCTGGCGACCGGCGTGGCGATGCTGATGCGCGCGAGCCTGTTCCGCTACACGGCCCAGGTCGCCGCCACGCTGGCCGCCGGCCTCTCGGCGCTGGTCTTCCTCGGCCTCGGACTGGCGCTGAACCCGCCGTGGGACGCCGTCCGCCAGGCGCTCCAGGGCGACACCACGCCGCTCGACATCCGCAGCGTGTGGCTGGCGGCCGCGGTCGCCGTGGCGACGGCCCTGGTCACCGCGATCGGCCTGATCACCCCGCGCCGCGGCGTCACACCGTTCTGGGGCCGCTTCCTGGAGATCGCGGAGAGCTTCGTCCTGCTCACCCTGGTCCCGCTCACCCTGGCCGTCTTCGACGTCTACTCCACGGTCCGGGCGATGACCAGCTGATACGACCACGCGGCCGGCCCTCGTCGCTGGTCGGGGGACGAACGGACCGGAGGGGCGGCACGCGCGCGTGCCGCCCCTCCGTCACCTCCGAACGCCGCTCACTGCGCGGCCAGGCCGCCGTTGCGCTCCGTCGGCTCCAGGTCGAACTCGCCGTCGCGCGCCCCCAGCACGAAGGCCCGCCACTCGGCCTCGGTGTAGCGCAGCACCGTGTCGTGGTCCAGGGACGAGCGCATGGCCACGGCGCCGTCCGGCAGGTAGGCGATCTCGACGCGCTCCTCGTCCGGCGAGGTGCCCGGCGCGCCCTGCCACTCCACGCCCGAGATGTCGAGCGCGTACAGCTCGTCCCGCTCCCGTTCCTTGCGGGCCTTGATCTCCTCTTCCGTCTCCGCCATGACGCAGCGACCCCTTCCAGACGTAGACGTCCGTACCGTGTGCCGGCACCGTGTGCCGGGCGTACCGGCGCTCACCCTAGCCGCCGGGGCCGCCCCCGGACGGCGGTCCGGAAACCGGGGGAAACCGCACCGCCACCGCCTGGTACCCTGAGTGACGGCCGTTTGTGTACGCACCCCCGGAGCCCTGGCAGCTGACCCTGCGAGGCCCGGAGGCCGCGCCCAGCGGATCCCCGCCTCCCGAGTAACGGAAGCTCTCCCGCGATGAAGACCGGGGGCACTCGGTGGCCACTTTCAGACCATGAGGAGTACGCGTGTCGCTCGACGCCGCTACGAAGAAGCAGATCATCTCCGAGTTCGGTGCCAAGGAGGGTGACACGGGCTCCCCCGAGGTCCAGGTCGCTCTGCTCTCCCGTCGGATCTCCGACCTGACCGAGCACCTCAAGACCCACAAGCACGACCACCACAGCCGTCGTGGCCTGCTGATCCTGGTCGGTCAGCGCCGCCGCCTGCTGCAGTACCTGGCGAAGAAGGACATCCAGCGCTTCCGTGCGCTGGTCGACCGCCTCGGCATCCGCCGTGGTGCGGCGGGCGCCAAGTAAGACGCCGTGAAGGGAGCGGGCCCCCGAGCGAGAGGGGACCGCTCCCTTTGCCGTACGCGCACAAACGTGCGGAGTGTCGCCACCGCTTTGTACTGTGGTAGCGGAACGCGATACGCATGACACAGCGTGATAGGTCCCACCCGTAGTGGGTAGGGCGTCATCACGCACCACGAACCACAGGAGGAGCGCACCTCGCCGCCGCCGGTCCTCGGTAGTGGCCCCCGGGCGAACAGGCCCCGGGTGCTTCGATCGAAGACCGGCCCGCACCGCACGGAGCGCTTCTCCGCCACCGTCCCCCCGCCACACGGGCGAGGCGGGACGAAAAGACGACAAGTAACGGAGAAAACGCTAGTGGAGAACGAGACCCACTACGCCGAGGCCGTCATCGACAACGGCTCCTTCGGCACCCGCACCATCCGCTTCGAGGCGGGCCGCCTGGCCAAGCAGGCCGCCGGCTCCGCCGTGGCGTACCTGGACGACGACACCATGGTGCTGTCGGCCACCACCGCCTCCAAGAACCCCAAGGACCAGCTCGACTTCTTCCCCCTCACGGTGGACGTCGAGGAGCGGATGTACGCCGCCGGCAAGATCCCCGGCAGCTTCTTCCGCCGCGAGGGCCGCCCCTCCGAGGACGCGATCCTCACCTGCCGCCTGATCGACCGCCCGCTGCGCCCGTCCTTCCGCAAGGGCCTGCGCAACGAGATCCAGGTCGTCTGCACGGTCATGGCCCTCAACCCCGACCACCTGTACGACGTCGTCGCGATCAACGCCGCGTCCGCGTCCACCCAGCTGGCCGGCCTGCCCTTCTCCGGCCCGATCGGCGGCGTCCGCGTCGCGCTGATCAACGGCCAGTGGGTCGCCTTCCCGACCCACAGCGAGCTGGAGGACGCCGTCTTCGACATGGTCGTCGCCGGCCGCGTCCTGGAGGACGGCGACGTCGCGATCATGATGGTCGAGGCCGAGGCCACCGAGAAGACCATCCAGCTGGTCAAGGGCGGCGCCGAGGCCCCCACCGAAGAGGTCGTCGCCGCCGGTCTGGACGCCGCGAAGCCCTTCATCAAGGTGCTCTGCAAGGCCCAGTCGGACCTCGCCGCCAAGGCCGCCAAGCCGACCGGCGAGTTCCCGATCTTCCTCGACTACCAGGACGACGTCCTGGAGGCGCTGACCGCCGCCGTCCGCCCCGAGCTGGCCCAGGCGCTCACCATCGCCGGCAAGCAGGAGCGCGAGGCCGAGCTGGACCGCGTCAAGGGCCTGGCCGCCGAGAAGCTGCTGCCCGAGTTCGAGGGCCGCGAGAAGGAGATCTCCGCCGCGTACCGCTCGCTGACCAAGGCCCTGGTCCGCGAGCGCGTCATCAAGGAGAAGAAGCGCATCGACGGCCGCGGCGTCACGGACATCCGTACGCTGGCCGCCGAGGTCGAGGCCATCCCGCGGGTGCACGGCTCGGCGCTGTTCGAGCGCGGCGAGACCCAGATCCTGGGCGTCACCACCCTCAACATGCTCCGCATGGAGCAGCAGCTGGACACCCTCTCCCCGGTGACCCGCAAGCGCTACATGCACAACTACAACTTCCCGCCGTACTCCACCGGCGAGACCGGCCGCGTCGGCTCCCCCAAGCGCCGCGAGATCGGCCACGGCGCCCTCGCCGAGCGCGCCCTCGTGCCGGTGCTGCCCGCCCGCGAGGAGTTCCCCTACGCGATCCGCCAGGTGTCCGAGGCCCTCGGCTCCAACGGCTCGACGTCGATGGGCTCGGTCTGCGCCTCCACCATGTCCCTGCTGAACGCCGGTGTGCCCCTGAAGGCCCCGGTCGCCGGCATCGCCATGGGCCTGATCTCCCAGGAGATCGAGGGCGAGACGCACTACGTCACCCTCACCGACATCCTCGGTGCGGAGGACGCCTTCGGCGACATGGACTTCAAGGTCGCCGGCACCAAGGAGTTCGTCACCGCCCTCCAGCTCGACACCAAGCTGGACGGCATCCCCGCCTCCGTCCTGGCCGCCGCCCTCAAGCAGGCCCGTGACGCCCGCCTCCACATCCTCGACGTGATGATGGAAGCGATCGACACGCCGGACGAGATGTCCCCGAACGCGCCGCGGATCATCACCGTGAAGATCCCGGTCGACAAGATCGGCGAGGTCATCGGCCCCAAGGGCAAGATGATCAACCAGATCCAGGAGGACACCGGCGCCGAGATCACCATCGAGGACGACGGCACCATCTACATCGGCGCCGCCGACGGCCCGTCCGCCGAGGCCGCCCGCACCACGATCAACAGCATCGCCAACCCGACGATGCCCGAGGTCGGCGAGCGCTACCTGGGCACGGTCGTCAAGACCACGACGTTCGGCGCGTTCGTCTCCCTGATGCCCGGCAAGGACGGTCTGCTGCACATCTCGCAGATCCGCAAGCTGGCCGGCGGCAAGCGCGTGGAGAACGTCGAGGACGTGCTCGGCGTGGGCCAGAAGGTCCAGGTCGAGATCGCCGAGATCGACTCCCGCGGCAAGCTCTCCCTGGTCCCCGTGATCGAGGGCGAAGAGGGCGACGACGAGCAGAAGGACGACGCCGCCAAGTGACGTCCCGTGGCTCGAAGGCGACGGCCCGCACCTCCTCGGAGGCGCGGGCCGTCGCCCGTACCCAAACCCTCGTCAAGGGCATGAACGGCATCGGCACCGTCCGCAAGACCACCCTCCCGGGCGGTCTGCGTATCGTCACCGAGACGCTGCCCTCGGTCCGCTCCGCCACCTTCGGCATCTGGGCGCACGTCGGCTCCCGCGACGAGACCCCGGCGCTCGGCGGCGCCACGCACTACCTGGAGCACCTGCTCTTCAAGGGCACCTCCGAGCGCTCCGCGCTGGACATCTCCTCGGCCATCGACGCCGTCGGCGGCGAGATGAACGCGTTCACGGCCAAGGAGTACACGTGCTACTACGCGCGCGTGCTCGACACCGACCTGCCGCTCGCCATCGACGTGGTCTGCGACATGCTCACCGGCTCGCTGATCCGCGAGGAGGACGTCGACGTGGAACGCGGCGCGATCCTCGAGGAGATCGCCATGACGGAGGACGACCCGGGCGACTGCGTGCACGACCTGTTCGCGCACACCATGTTCGGCGACAGCCCCCTCGGCCGCCCCGTCCTCGGCACCGTCGACACGGTCAACGCCCTCACCGCCGACCGCATCCGCCGCTTCTACAAGAAGCACTACGACCCGACCCACCTCGTGGTCGCCTGCGCCGGCAACATCGACCACGACAAGGTCGTCCGCCGGGTCCGCGCCGCCTTCGAGAAGGCCGGCGCCCTCGGGGACACCGCGGCCGCGCCCATCGCCCCGCGCGGCGGCCGCCGCGGCCTGCGCGCCGCCGGCCGCGTGGAACACCAGGGCCGCCGCACCGAGCAGGCGCACATCGTCCTCGGCATGCCCGGCCTCGCCCGCACCGACGACCGGCGCTGGGCCCTGGGCGTGCTCAACACCGCCCTCGGCGGCGGCATGTCCTCCCGCCTGTTCCAGGAGGTCCGGGAGAAGCGCGGCCTCGCCTACAGCGTGTACTCCTACACGTCCGGCTTCGCCGACTGCGGCCTGTTCGGCGTCTACGCCGGCTGCCGCCCGAGCCAGGTCCACGACGTCCTGCGGATCTGCCGCGACGAACTCGACAAGGTAGCCGGCAACGGCCTGCCCGACGACGAGATCGCCCGCGCCATCGGCCAGCTCCAGGGCTCCACCGTCCTCGGTCTGGAGGACACCGGCGCGCTGATGAACCGTATCGGCAAGAGCGAGCTGTGCTGGGGCGAGCAGATCTCCGTCGACGACATGCTGGCCCGGATAGCGGCGGTGACCCCGGACGAGGTCCGCGCCGTCGCCCGCGACATCCTGGGGCAGCGCCCGTCGCTGTCGGTCATCGGCCCGCTCAAGGACAAGCAGGCCGCCCGCCTGCACGACGCGGTCGCCTGACCCCAGGTCCCCTTCGGCTCTTAAGGAAGCAAGAGATGAGCAAGCTGCGCGTGGCGGTCCTCGGCGCCAAGGGCCGTATCGGCTCCGAGGCGGTACGGGCCGTTCAGGCCGCCGAGGACATGGAGCTGGTGGCCGCCCTCGGCCGCGGCGACTCGCTGGACGCCCTCGCCGACGGCGGCGCCCAGGTCGCCGTCGAGCTGACCACTCCCGACTCGGTCATGGCCAACCTCGACTACTGCGTCAGCCGCGGCATCCACGCGGTGGTCGGCACCACCGGCTGGACCGAGGAGCGCCTCGCGCAGCTGACCGGACGGCTCGCGCGGTCGCCGGAGACCGGGGTGCTCATCGCCCCGAACTTCTCCATCGGCGCCGTGCTGACCATGAAGTTCGCGCAGATCGCCGCGCCGTACTTCGAGTCCGTCGAGGTCGTCGAACTGCACCACCCCAACAAGGTCGACGCCCCCAGCGGCACGGCCACCCGCACCGCCCAGCTCATCGCCGAGGCCCGCGCGAAGGCCGGCACGGCCCCGGCGCCGGACGCCACCGCGACGGCGCTGGACGGCGCGCGCGGCGCCGACGTCGACGGCGTGCCGGTGCACTCCGTGCGCCTGCGCGGTCTCCTCGCCCACCAGGAGGTCCTGCTGGGCGCCGAGGGCGAGACGCTCACCGTCCGCCACGACTCGCTGCACCACAGCAGCTTCATGCCGGGCATCCTGCTCGGCGTGCGGCGCGTGGTGACCACTCCCGGCCTGACCTTCGGCCTGGAGAACTTCCTCGACCTGAACTGAGCCCGAGCCCCTCATGCGCGCCAAGATCACCTACCTCGTCACGGCCGCCGTCCTGGTCTTCTACTTCCTCCTGGTCGGCAGCCGCGGCGTCATGCTCATCCAGTCCGGCACGCTCGTCACGGTGACCTTCGGGATCGCCGTGCTGATCCTGCCGGTGATCGGGCTGTGGTTCCTGTGGAAGAACACCCAGTTCGTCCGCCGGGCCAACCAGCTCGCCTCAGAACTCGACGCCGAGGGCGGCCTGCCGGTCGACGAGCTGAAGCGGACGCCCAGCGGGCGCATCGACCGCGACTCGGCCGACGAGGTCTTCGCCCGGCGCAAGGCGGAGACGGAGGCCGCCCCCGACGACTGGCGCACCTGGTTCCGGCTCGCCGTCGCCTACCACGACGCCCGTGACACCCCGCGCGCCCGCCAGGCGATGCAGCGCGCGATAGCCCTGCACGACGGCAGGCCGGTCCCGGCCGCCTGACACCACGCCCATCGCGCACGACTGTGGGGCCGACCGCACCGAGCGGCCGGCCCCACAGTCGTGCCGGGCTGTCGTCCACGAATCCGCTGTGCCGGCCCTGACTGCGGGTACGGGCGCGGGTGCGGGTGCGTAGCGCGGTTTCGGGTGCGGATGCCGGCCGGAGGCCGTCCTCGGGTCGTACGGGCCTGTCGCGCCCTTCGCACCGGCGCGGCCGGCCTCAGCGCCGGCGGTACTCGTCCGCCCACGCCTCCACCGCGTCCGACGCCCGGTCGAACGCGGCCGGACGCCCGAGGAAGTCGGCGTCGTGCGTGGTCAGCAGCGGCGGCACGGTCTGCGCGGAGCGCCCCCGCCGGTCGAGCACCAGCGCCTGCCCCTGCACGGTGCGCGGCAGCCCGAGCCACCGCACCGGCCGCTGCGCGGTCCGCACGCTGACCACCTGCTCCCACGGCGCCGTACGGGTCACGAGGAAGCGCACGTGGCGCAGCCCCCGCGCCCCGACCCACACGCCCATCCGCAGCAGCCGCAGCGCCGCCGCGACGACGGCCAGGGCGACGACGAAGACGAGCCCGGCCGAGGACAGCGTGCCGGTGAGCGCGATCACCACCGCGGCGAACAGCACGAACGAGGCCAGCAGCAGCACCAGCGCCGCCGTCCCCACCCGCCAGGGACCGGGCCGGTAGGGCCGCCGCCAGCGCTCACGGTCGTCGAACGGCAGCGCGACGTCGTAGGTGGTGTCGATGGCGCGGTCGGCCGTCAGGAAGGGCAGGGGCACGGCGGGTCCTCACTCGTTCCACACGGGGCTGTGCCCGGTGAGGCTATCCGGCCGCGCACGCGCCCACCACCCACGGGGGGCCGAGGGGGTGGGCGGCGTCCTCAGCGGTCGGTCGAGGCCTGCTGCGTCTGCGGCGGGGTGTGGCTGGTGGACAGCGCGGGCAGCCCGAGGATCAAGGAACCCACCAGGCCGGCGACGATGGTCAGGCCCAGCAGCAGCCGCCCGGCCAGCTCGCCGGCTGAGGCACGGCGGCGGGGCGGGGGAGTGACATTGCTGCGGAACCTGTCCGCCTCGGCGACGAAGGCGAACGGGACGGGCTCGCGCCGACGGAACATCGGAGGCACGGCTCCCTTCGGGGACGGGATTGCGGTCGAACTGGGGTGTCTCACCCATACAGACGCACGAGTGTCCCGAATGGTGCCCGCTTCCCCCGAATTCATCGATCTTCACCGAAGATGTCGCGGCCCGGCACCGAACGCCCTGATGTCAGAGCCGGGCCGTAGAGTGGGCGCCGCCCGCAAGACGTGATGGAAGGACCCCGCGAGCCGTGACCGACACCCCCGCCGACGACCTGAAACCCAGCTTCCGCAGCGACGTCACCGTCGAGCTGGTCAAGCACACCGCGTCGGACGCCGACGTCCTGTTCGCGGCCCGCGTCTCGACCGTCGGCGAGCAGTCCCTGGAGGAGCTGGGCAAGGACCCGGAGCGGTCCAAGGGCCTGATCAACTACCTGATGCGGGACCGCCACGGCAGCCCCTTCGAGCACAACTCGATGACGTTCCTCATCAGCGCCCCGATCTTCGTCTTCCGCGAGTTCATGCGGCACCGCGTCGGCTGGTCCTACAACGAGGAGTCCGGCCGCTACCGCGAGCTCCAGCCGGTCTTCTACGTCCCCGACGCCGCCCGCAAGCTCGTCCAGGAGGGCCGCCCGGGCAAGTACCGCTTCGTCGAGGGCACCGACGCCCAGCAGGAGCTGGTCGGCCGGGTCATGGAGGACTCCTACCGGCAGGCGTACGAGGCGTACCAGGAGATGCTCGCCGCCGGCGTCGCCCGCGAGGTAGCCCGCGCGGTGCTCCCGGTCGGCCTGTTCTCCTCGATGTACGCCACCTGCAACGCCCGCTCGCTGATGCACTTCCTCGGCCTGCGCACCCAGCACGAGCTGGCGAAGGTGCCGTCCTTCCCGCAGCGGGAGATCGAGATGGTGGGCGAGCGGATGGAGTCCGAGTGGGCCCGCCTCATGCCGCTCACCTACGCCGCCTTCAACGCCAACGGCCGCGTCGCGCCGTAGCCCCTCGGCGCGCACGTTTCCGCAGGTACTGATGTGCGCATCAGCCGCGCGAAGTGTCCGTATTGCGGCCTTTGTGGAAGTTCATCTAGCCTGATCGAACGGACCCGGCACTGCTTGAACCCCCGAGCAGGCAGTGCCGGGCTCCATCTTTGTCACGACTTGTCGGCCGCCCCGAGGGCAGACCCCGCCCTGAGCAACGAGTAGCGTGTTACCCATGGCTCCGACCTCCACTCCGCAGACCCCCTTCGGGCGGGTCCTCACCGCCATGGTCACGCCCTTCGCGGCGGACGGCGCACTCGACCTCGACGGCGCGCAGCGGCTCGCCGCCCACCTGGTGGACGCAGGCAACGACGGCCTGGTCGTCAACGGCACCACCGGCGAGTCCCCCACCACCAGCGACGCGGAGAAAACCGAGCTGGTACGCGCGGTCCTGGAGGCCGTCGGAGACCGCGCCCACGTCATCGCCGGCGTCGGCACCAACGACACCCAGCACAGCATCGAGCTGGCCCGCGCCGCCGAGCAGGCCGGCGCGCACGGCCTGCTGACCGTCACGCCGTACTACAACAAGCCCTCGCAGGAGGGCCTGTACCGGCACTTCGCGGCCATCGCGGACGCCACCGGCCTGCCGGTCATGCTCTACGACATCCCCGGCCGCAGCGGCGTCCCGATCAACACGGAGACCATCGTCCGCCTCGCCGAGCACCCGCGGATCGTGGCCAACAAGGACGCCAAGGGCGACCTCGGCCGTGCGAGCTGGGCCATCGCCCGCTCCGGACTCGCCTGGTACTCCGGCGACGACATGCTGAACCTGCCGCTGCTCTCCGTGGGCGCGATCGGCTTCGTCTCGGTCGTCGGCCACGTCGTCACCCCGGACCTGCGCGCCCTCATCGACGCCCACACCTCCGGCGACGTCCACAAGGCCACCGAGATCCACCAGAAGCTGCTCCCGGTCTACACCGGCATGTTCCGCACCCAGGGCGTCATGACCACCAAGGCCGCCCTCGCCCTGAGCGGCCTGCCCGGCGGACCGCTGCGCCTGCCCATGGTCGAGCTCAGTCCCGAAGAGACCGAGCAGCTCAAGATCGATCTTGCCGCCGGCGGGGTACAGCTCTGACAACGAGACTTCGCGAGACCGCCTCGCACCGCCCGGCCCACTCCGGCGCCCTGCCGGCAACCGGGCTCCACAACAGAACAGCCAACTGAATACGCGGGACACCGGTGCCCGTATCCCCATACGAC
This sequence comes from Streptomyces seoulensis, assembly GCA_013364255.1. Classification (GTDB taxonomy): domain Bacteria; phylum Actinomycetota; class Actinomycetes; order Streptomycetales; family Streptomycetaceae; genus Streptomyces; species Streptomyces similanensis. The sequence continues at coordinate 6,804,816 of CP054936.1, forward strand.
AACTGCTTCTGCACGAACGTCACGCGCGCCACGTGCCCACCGGTACGTGGCGCGTGTGGTGAGGAGGGTCTTTTGAGTCACCCGCATCCCGAACTCGCCCCGCCCCCGCCGCTCCCGGCCGGTGGCCTGCGTGTCACCCCGCTCGGCGGCCTCGGCGAGATCGGCCGCAACATGACCGTCTTCGAGTACGGCGGCCGACTGCTGATCGTCGACTGCGGAGTGCTCTTCCCCGAGGAGGAGCAGCCCGGGATCGACCTGATCCTGCCGGACTTCTCGTCCATCCGGGACCGCCTCGACGACATCGAGGGCATCGTCCTCACGCACGGCCACGAGGACCACATCGGCGGCGTCCCCTACCTCCTGCGGGAGAAGCCGGACATCCCCCTGATCGGCTCCAAGCTGACCCTGGCCCTCATCGAGGCCAAGCTCCAGGAGCACCGCATCCGGCCGTACACCCTCGAAGTCGCCGAGGGGCACCGGGAGCGCGTCGGTCCCTTCGACTGCGAGTTCGTCGCGGTCAACCACTCCATCCCAGACGCCCTGGCCGTCGCCATCCGCACCCCGGCCGGCATGGTCGTGCACACCGGCGACTTCAAAATGGACCAGCTCCCGCTGGACAACCGCCTCACCGACCTGCACGCCTTCGCGCGGCTGAGCGAGGAGGGCATCGACCTCCTCCTCAGCGACTCCACCAACGCGGAGGTCCCCGGCTTCACCCCGCACGAGCGGGACATCTCCGGGGTGCTGCGCCAGGTCTTCGCCGGCGCCGGCAAGCGGATCATCGTGGCGAGCTTCGCCAGCCACGTCCACCGCATCCAGCAGATCCTGGACGCGGCCCACGAGTACGGCCGCCGGGTCGCCTTCGTCGGCCGCTCGATGGTCCGCAACATGGGCATCGCCCGGGACCTCGGCTATCTGAAGGTCCCGCCGGGACTGGTGGTGGACGTCCGCACCCTCGACGACCTGCCCGACCACGAGGTGGTCCTGGTCTGCACGGGTTCGCAGGGCGAGCCCATGGCGGCGCTGTCGCGCATGGCCAACCGCGACCACCAGATCCGCATCGTCGAGGGCGACACGGTGATCCTCGCGTCGTCGCTGATCCCGGGCAACGAGAACGCGGTCTACCGGGTCATCAACGGCCTCACCCGCTGGGGCGCCAACGTCGTCCACAAGGGCAACGCCAAGGTGCACGTCTCGGGCCACGCCTCGGCCGGCGAGCTGCTGTACTTCTACAACATCTGCCGCCCGAGGAACCTGATGCCGGTCCACGGCGAGTGGCGCCATCTGCGCGCCAACGCCGAGCTGGGCGCCATGACGGGCGTCCCGCACGACCGCATCGTCATCGCGGAGGACGGCGTCACCGTCGACCTCGTCGAGGGCAAGGCCAAGATCTCCGGCAAGGTCCAGGCCGGCTACGTCTACGTCGACGGGCTCTCCGTCGGCGACGTGGGCGAGCCCGCGCTCAAGGACCGCAAGATCCTCGGCGACGAGGGCATCATCTCGGTCTTCGTGGTGCTCGACTCGACCACCGGCAAGGTCACCGGCGGCCCGCACATCCAGGCCCGCGGCTCCGGCATCGAGGACTCCGCCTTCGGCGCGGTCATCCCGAAGATCGCCGAGTCCCTGGAGAAGTCCGCCCAGGAGGGCATCGCCGACTCCCACCAGATGCAGCAGCTCATCCGCCGCACGCTGGGCAAATGGGTCTCGGACACCTACCGGCGCCGGCCCATGATCCTCCCGGTCGTCGTGGAGGTCTGACGCTCCAACCGGCAGCGGGGCGCCTCGATTTGCATCGGGGCGCCCCGCTCCAGTACGTTTACGGCTCCGCCCGACCGGGAACCCGGACGCTTCACGCGCTCCGCGGGACTCCTCCGGAGGGGCGGGAAAACCGACTGAGAATCTCTGATAAAGTCGGAACCGCCGGAAAGGGAAACGCGGAAGCGGGAACCTGGAAAGCACCGAGAAAATCGGATCGGAAAGATCTGATAGAGTCGGAAACGCGAGACCGAAGGGAAAAGCCCGGAGGAAAGCCCGAGAGGGTGAGTACAAAGGAAGCGTCCGTTCCTTGAGAACTCAACAGCGTGCCAAAAGTCAACGCCAGATATGTTGATACCCCGTCTCCAGCATCAGCTGGGACGAGGTTCCTTTGAAAAAACACAGCGAGGACGCTGTGAACGGTCGAGCCTATTCCGCTCGACTGTTCCGCTCTCGTGGTGTCGACCCGCCGCTTTTAATTAAGCACAGTCGGGAAAACATTCACGGAGAGTTTGATCCTGGCTCAGGACGAACGCTGGCGGCGTGCTTAACACATGCAAGTCGAACGATGAACCACTTCGGTGGGGATTAGTGGCGAACGGGTGAGTAACACGTGGGCAATCTGCCCTTCACTCTGGGACAAGCCCTGGAAACGGGGTCTAATACCGGATACAACCGCTGACCGCATGGTCGGGCGGTGGAAAGCTCCGGCGGTGAAGGATGAGCCCGCGGCCTATCAGCTTGTTGGTGAGGTAATGGCTCACCAAGGCGACGACGGGTAGCCGGCCTGAGAGGGCGACCGGCCACACTGGGACTGAGACACGGCCCAGACTCCTACGGGAGGCAGCAGTGGGGAATATTGCACAATGGGCGAAAGCCTGATGCAGCGACGCCGCGTGAGGGATGACGGCCTTCGGGTTGTAAACCTCTTTCAGCAGGGAAGAAGCGAAAGTGACGGTACCTGCAGAAGAAGCGCCGGCTAACTACGTGCCAGCAGCCGCGGTAATACGTAGGGCGCAAGCGTTGTCCGGAATTATTGGGCGTAAAGAGCTCGTAGGCGGCTTGTCACGTCGGTTGTGAAAGCCCGAGGCTTAACCTCGGGTCTGCAGTCGATACGGGCAGGCTAGAGTGTGGTAGGGGAGATCGGAATTCCTGGTGTAGCGGTGAAATGCGCAGATATCAGGAGGAACACCGGTGGCGAAGGCGGATCTCTGGGCCATTACTGACGCTGAGGAGCGAAAGCGTGGGGAGCGAACAGGATTAGATACCCTGGTAGTCCACGCCGTAAACGGTGGGAACTAGGTGTTGGCGACATTCCACGTCGTCGGTGCCGCAGCTAACGCATTAAGTTCCCCGCCTGGGGAGTACGGCCGCAAGGCTAAAACTCAAAGGAATTGACGGGGGCCCGCACAAGCAGCGGAGCATGTGGCTTAATTCGACGCAACGCGAAGAACCTTACCAAGGCTTGACATACACCGGAAAGCATTAGAGATAGTGCCCCCCTTGTGGTCGGTGTACAGGTGGTGCATGGCTGTCGTCAGCTCGTGTCGTGAGATGTTGGGTTAAGTCCCGCAACGAGCGCAACCCTTGTTCTGTGTTGCCAGCATGCCCTTCGGGGTGATGGGGACTCACAGGAGACTGCCGGGGTCAACTCGGAGGAAGGTGGGGACGACGTCAAGTCATCATGCCCCTTATGTCTTGGGCTGCACACGTGCTACAATGGCAGGTACAATGAGCTGCGAAACCGTGAGGTAGAGCGAATCTCAAAAAGCCTGTCTCAGTTCGGATTGGGGTCTGCAACTCGACCCCATGAAGTCGGAGTTGCTAGTAATCGCAGATCAGCATTGCTGCGGTGAATACGTTCCCGGGCCTTGTACACACCGCCCGTCACGTCACGAAAGTCGGTAACACCCGAAGCCGGTGGCCCAACCCCTTGTGGGAGGGAGCTGTCGAAGGTGGGACTGGCGATTGGGACGAAGTCGTAACAAGGTAGCCGTACCGGAAGGTGCGGCTGGATCACCTCCTTTCTAAGGAGCACTTCTTACCGAGTTCGCTCGGTCAGAGGCCAGTACATCAGCGAATGTCTGATGCTGGTTGCTCAAGGGTGGAACGTTGACTATTCGGCACGGTCCAGGATGGACCAGGCGCTAGTACTGCTCTTCGGGGCGTGGAACGCTGATCTGGTCGGCTGGCTGTGTCGGGCACGCTGTTGGGTGTCTGAGGGTGCGAGCGTTGCTCGCCCTTCGGGATGCCGGCCCCAGTGCACTCGGGATGTTGTCCCGGGGTGATGGGTGGTTGGTCGTTGTTTGAGAACTGCACAGTGGACGCGAGCATCTGTGGCCAAGTTTTTAAGGGCGCACGGTGGATGCCTTGGCACCAGGAACCGATGAAGGACGTGGGAGGCCACGATAGTCCCCGGGGAGTCGTCAACCAGGCTTTGATCCGGGGGTTTCCGAATGGGGAAACCCGGCAGTCGTCATGGGCTGTCACCCGCTGCTGAACACATAGGCAGTGTGGAGGGAACGCGGGGAAGTGAAACATCTCAGTACCCGCAGGAAGAGAAAACAACCGTGATTCCGGGAGTAGTGGCGAGCGAAACCGGATGAGGCCAAACCGTATGCGTGTGAGACCCGGCAGGGGTTGCGCATGCGGGGTTGTGGGATCTCTCTTCTGTTGTCTGCCGGCAACAGGACGAGTCAGAAACCGTTGATGTAGGCGAAGGACATGCGAAAGGTCCGGCGTAGAGGGTAAGACCCCCGTAGTCGAAACGTCAGCGGCTCGTTTGAGAGACACCCAAGTAGCACGGGGCCCGAGAAATCCCGTGTGAATCTGGCGGGACCACCCGCTAAGCCTAAATATTCCCTGGTGACCGATAGCGGATAGTACCGTGAGGGAATGGTGAAAAGTACCGCGGGAGCGGAGTGAAATAGTACCTGAAACCGTGTGCCTACAAGCCGTGGGAGCGTCGGATGCAGCTTGCTGCATCTCGTGACTGCGTGCCTTTTGAAGAATGAGCCTGCGAGTTTGCGGTGTGTTGCGAGGTTAACCCGTTGTGGGGTAGCCGTAGCGAAAGCGAGTCCGAACAGGGCGGTTGAGTAGCACGCTCAAGACCCGAAGCGGAGTGATCTAGCCATGGGCAGGTTGAAGCGGAGGTAAGACTTCGTGGAGGACCGAACCCACCAGGGTTGAAAACCTGGGGGATGACCTGTGGTTAGGGGTGAAAGGCCAATCAAACTCCGTGATAGCTGGTTCTCCCCGAAATGCATTTAGGTGCAGCGTCGTGTGTTTCTTGCCGGAGGTAGAGCACTGGATAGGCGATGGGCCCTACCGGGTTACTGACCTTAGCCAAACTCCGAATGCCGGTAAGTGAGAGCGCGGCAGTGAGACTGTGGGGGATAAGCTCCATGGTCGAGAGGGAAACAGCCCAGAGCATCGACTAAGGCCCCTAAGCGTACGCTAAGTGGGAAAGGATGTGGAGTCGCACAGACAACCAGGAGGTTGGCTTAGAAGCAGCCACCCTTGAAAGAGTGCGTAATAGCTCACTGGTCTAGTGATTCCGCGCCGACAATGTAGCGGGGCTCAAGCGTACCGCCGAAGTCGTGTCATTGCAGCATATACGCCCAACGGCGGCTGTGATGGGTAGGGGAGCGTCGTGTGCCGGGTGAAGCAGCCGCGGAAGCGAGTTGTGGACGGTTCACGAGTGAGAATGCAGGCATGAGTAGCGATACACACGTGAGAAACGTGTGCGCCGATTGACTAAGGGTTCCTGGGTCAAGCTGATCTGCCCAGGGTAAGTCGGGACCTAAGGCGAGGCCGACAGGCGTAGTCGATGGATAACCGGTTGATATTCCGGTACCCGCTGTGAAGCGTCAAACATCGAGCATCGTGATGCTAAGGCCGTGAAGCCGCCCTGATCTCTTCGGAGTTGAGGGGAGTGGTGGAGCCGCCGGACCAAGCGGTTAGTAGGTGAGTGATGGGGTGACGCAGGAAGGTAGTCCATCCCGGGCGGTGGTTGTCCCGGGGTAAGGGTGTAGGCCGTGCGATAGGCAAATCCGTCGTACATGTGGCTGAGACCTGATGCCGAGCCGATTGTGGTGAAGTGGATGATCCTATGCTGTCGAGAAAAGCCTCTAGCGAGTTTCATGGCGGCCCGTACCCTAAACCGACTCAGGTGGTCAGGTAGAGAATACCGAGGCGTTCGGGTGAACTATGGTTAAGGAACTCGGCAAAATGCCCCCGTAACTTCGGGAGAAGGGGGGCCACACTCGGTGATGGGCTTTACGCCCTGAGCTGGGGGTGGCCGCAGAGACCAGCGAGAAGCGACTGTTTACTAAAAACACAGGTCCGTGCGAAGCCGTAAGGCGATGTATACGGACTGACGCCTGCCCGGTGCTGGAACGTTAAGGGGACCGGTTAGTCACTCTTCGGGGTGGCGAAGCTGAGAACTTAAGCGCCAGTAAACGGCGGTGGTAACTATAACCATCCTAAGGTAGCGAAATTCCTTGTCGGGTAAGTTCCGACCTGCACGAATGGCGTAACGACTTCTCGACTGTCTCAACCATAGGCCCGGTGAAATTGCACTACGAGTAAAGATGCTCGTTTCGCGCAGCAGGACGGAAAGACCCCGGGACCTTTACTACAGTTTGATATTGGTGTTCGGTTCGGCTTGTGTAGGATAGCTGGGAGACTGTGAAGCAGGCACGCCAGTGTTTGTGGAGTCGTCGTTGAAATACCAGTCTGGTCGTGCTGGATGTCTAACCTGGGTCCGTGATCCGGATCAGGGACAGTGTCTGATGGGTAGTTTAACTGGGGCGGTTGCCTCCTAAAGAGTAACGGAGGCGCCCAAAGGTTCCCTCAGCCTGGTTGGCAATCAGGTGTTGAGTGTAAGTGCACAAGGGAGCTTGACTGTGAGACCGACGGGTCGAGCAGGGACGAAAGTCGGGACTAGTGATCCGGCGGTGGCTTGTGGAAGCGCCGTCGCTCAACGGATAAAAGGTACCCCGGGGATAACAGGCTGATCTTCCCCAAGAGTCCATATCGACGGGATGGTTTGGCACCTCGATGTCGGCTCGTCGCATCCTGGGGCTGGAGTCGGTCCCAAGGGTTGGGCTGTTCGCCCATTAAAGCGGTACGCGAGCTGGGTTTAGAACGTCGTGAGACAGTTCGGTCCCTATCCGCTGTGCGCGTAGGAGTCTTGAGAAGGGCTGTCCCTAGTACGAGAGGACCGGGACGGACGAACCTCTGGTGTGCCAGTTGTCCTGCCAAGGGCATGGCTGGTTGGCTACGTTCGGGAGGGATAACCGCTGAAAGCATCTAAGCGGGAAGCCTGCTTCGAGATGAGGACTCCCACCCACTTGATGGGGTAAGGCTCCCAGTAGACGACTGGGTTGATAGGCCGGATCTGGAAGCACGGTAACGTGTGGAGGTGACCGGTACTAATAGGCCGAGGGCTTGTCCTCAGTTGCTCGCGTCCACTGTGTTGGTTCTGAAACCACGAACAACCCCATGCCAGGTCACGGTGTGGTGCGGTTGACAGTTTCATAGTGTTTCGGTGGTCATAGCGTGAGGGAAACGCCCGGTTACATTCCGAACCCGGAAGCTAAGCCTTACAGCGCCGATGGTACTGCAGGGGGGACCCTGTGGGAGAGTAGGACACCGCCGAACAAATTTTACAAAGGGTTGGACCCCGAACTTCGGTTCCGGGTCCAACCCTTTTTTGTTTCACGTCACTTGACGTTCACGTCGCGCTACGAACATCTGCGCCATGAGGACTGCTGCACTGCTCAGGGCTGCCGGCGTCGGCGCCGGTGACGAGGTCGTCGTACCCGCGTTCGGCAATGTGGAGGTCGCCGAGGCGGTGACGGCGGCCGGAGCGCAGCCGGTGTTCGCCGACATAGATCCGGTGACGTACTGCCTCGACGCCACCGCGGTCGACGCGGCCGTGACCGGGCGGACGGCGGCGGTCGTCGCCGTCCACCGCTTCGGGCGGTCCGCCGACGTCGGGCGGCTGCACGAGGTGGGGCGGCGGCACGGGCTGCTGGTGCTGGAGCACGGCGAGTCCGACGCGCCGCACGACGAGCTGGCGCGGCGCCGGGAGCGGGCCGCCTACCTGGACACCAGGCTGCGCGGCGTGCGCACGCCGGACGGCGGCGCCGGGCACAGCTATCAGCAGTACGTGGTGCGGGTGCCGGGCAACGGCCGGCCGGACCGGGACGCCTTCGCCCGGGCCGTACGGGCCAAGGGAGTCGACTGCCGGGTGCCGGTCAAGACGCCCGTGCACCGGCTGCCCGCGTTCCGCCGGTACCTGTCGCTGCCGGAGACCGAGCGGGCCGCCGAGGAGACGCTCGCGCTGCCGGTGGACGCCTCGCTGACCCGACGGGAGATGCACCGGATCGTCGCGGCGTGCAACGCGCTGGGCGGGCCGATCGCGGTTGGGAGCACGGCCGGATTCGGGGTATGATCTATTTCGTTGCCGCGGGGGAAACCCCAAAAGGCGACAGGCCCCTATAGCTCAGTCGGCAGAGCGTCTCCATGGTAAGGAGAAGGTCAACGGTTCGATTCCGTTTGGGGGCTCCGAACAGAAAGACCCCGCCCTTCCGGGCGGGGTCTTTTCGCGTTTCCCGGGGGCGGCTGCCGAAGCAGCCGCCCGGGCTCAGTCCCTCGGCAGCAGTTCCGGCACCCGCATCGCGAGAATCGCCATGTCGTCGGAGGGCGCGTCGGAGGCGAAGCGTTCCACCGCGCGCATGATGCGGGCCGCGACCGCGCCGGCTGTCAGACCCGTGCACGTGGTGAGGACGTCGGCGAGGCCGTCGTCGCCCAGCATGCGCGTGCCCTCCCGGCGCTCGGTGACGCCGTCCGTGACGCACAGCAGGACGTCGCCCGGGTCCAGCGTGACCGACTGCTCGTACAGCTCCAGGTCCTCCATGACGCCGAGGAGCGGCTGCGGTTCGGCGGCCGGTTCCACCGTGCCGTCCTGGCGCAGGCGCAGCGGCAGCGGATGGCCGGCGCAGACCACCTTCAGATGGGCGCTGCCGTCCTCCTGCGGCCACAGCTCGCCGTAGAGCAGGGTGAGGAAGCGGCTGCGGGCTCCCTCGTCCAGGATGGCGGAGTTGAGGCGCTCCAGGACGGCCGGGCCGCCGTAGCCCTCGCGGGCCAGCAGACGCAGTGCGTGGCGGGCCAGGCCCGTGACGGCGGCGGCCTCCGGGCCGGTGCCGCAGACGTCGCCGATGGCGAAGCCGTACGCGCCGTCGCGGATGGGGAAGAGGTCGTAGAAGTCGCCGCCGACCTCGTTGCCCTCGCCGGCCGCGCGGTAGATGACGTCGACCTCGACGCCGTCGATCTGCGGCAGGCCGGGCGGCAGCAGGCTGCGCTGGAGGGACTGGCTGATGGCCGTGCGCTCCGAGTACAGGCGGGCGTTGTCCAGGGCGAGGGCGGCGCGGCGGCTCAGGTCCTCGGCCAGTTCCAGGATCTCCTGGCGGAAGTGGTCGTCGGTGGGCTTGCCGAGGGTGAGCATGCCGATGACGCGGTTGCGGGCCACCAGGGGCAGGACGACCGTCTCGCCGCCCACCGCGGCGGCGGTGGCGAGGGTGGGTCCGATGGTGCTGCCGATGCGGTGGTGGGAGTCGCCGAGGCTGAGGCTGCGCATGGAGCTGCGCAGGGCGGCCTGGTGGGCGGCCTCGCCGGGGGCGGACCAGACGCGGGCGCCGGGGGTCGGCACCGGGTCGGGCGGGGCGATCTTCGACAGCAGGGACTTGATGCCGTCGATGAGTTCCTCGTCCTCGTGCAGGACGTAGGAGAGGTAGGGGTCGGATGCCTGGTCGGCGATCGTGTAGACGGCGCACCAGGTGGCGAGGGTCGGGACCGTCATCTGCGCCATCAGGGCGAGGGTCTGGTCGCGGTCCAGGGTGCCGGCCAGCAGGTCGGAGGCCTCGACGAGGAAGCTGAGCGAGCCGCGGCGCAGCCGCTCCAGCTCGCCCAGGCGGGCGGACTCGACGGCCAGGGCGATCCGGTCGGCGGCGAACTGGAGGCGCAGCGCCTCCTCGTTGGAGTATCTGCCGGGGGCTTCGGCGGCGACGCCGAGGGAGCCGGTGAGCCGGCCCTCGACCTTGAGCGGGACGGTGACGACCGAGCGCATGCCGGTGCCGCCGAGCAGCGGGACGGCGGCGGGGGTGGCGGTGAGGTCGTCGTGGACGGCGGGCATGCGGGCCGAGCCGTAGCGGCCGGGGCCGGCCTCGACGGGGACGCGGGCGAAGCGCTGGCGGGCGGAGGGCAGGCCGGTGGAGGCGCGGACCTCCAGCTCGGTCTCGTCGTCGGTGGCCAGCAGCAGGAAGGCGGCGTCGCCGTCGAGCATGTCGCGGGCGCGTTCCACGGTGCGCTGGAGGAGGCCGTCGAGGTCGTCGGGGGCCGGAGAGCCGATGAAGACCTCGAACGGGTCGGTGTTCGAGCCGTCGCCCGCGGCGCCGGTGTCGCCGTTGGGGACCCGCAACGGGGTCTGGAGCACGGCGCGTTCGTGGTCGCGCACGAGCAGGCAGACGGTCGACGGCTCGCCGCCGGTGTCGCGGACGCGCAGATGGGAGGCGTAGACGGGGATGACGCGGCCGTGGGCGCCGCGGATGCCGTAGCTGCCCTCCCAGCGGGAGAGTCGGAGCGCCTCGGCGATGCCGGTGCCGGTGCCGGGGGTGTGCGGCCAGGCGGCGAGGTCGGTGAGCGGTTTTCCGGTGACCAGTTCGGGGGCGTAGCCGAAGAGTTCCTCGGCGTCCTCGTTCCAGGCGGTGATGGTGCCGCCGCGGTCGATCTGGACCACGGCGACGCGGACCCGGCCGTCGGCCAGCGGGAGGAGCTCGGCGGGCAGCACGGGGCCGGCGGCGCGGGTGCCGACCGGGCGTGCGGGCAGGTCCAGCCGGAACCAGACCATCTTGTGGGTGGGGGTGTACTCCACGCCCCAGCGGCCGGCCAGGGCGGCGCACAGCTGCAGGCCGCGGCCGCCCTCGCGGTCGGGGCTGCCCATGTCGACGGCGGCGCCCTGGAGGGGGATCTCGCGTTCGGGGTAGCGGTCGCTGACCTCGATGCGCACCCCTTCGTCACTGCGCAGGCACAGGACGTCGGCGGCGGTGCCGGCGTGGACGACGGCGTTGGTGACCAGTTCGCTGGTGAGCACCACGGCGTCGTCGACGATGTCACCGAAGCCCCAGCCCTGGAGGGTGTCGCGGACGAAGGAGCGGGCGGTGGCGACGGATCGTCCCAGCGGCTCGAAACTGGCGGCCGCGCGCGCGGTGATCACTGAACTCCTCGTCCGGTCGTCGACTGGCGGTTCCTCGGGGCCGTGCGGCTCGCCGCGCTGCTCCGGCAGCTGCGGGCCCCGCGGCCGCGGCTCCGGGGGCTGTTCCCCGGGGATCACTCCGGTGGTCATTGTGTGCGGCCGCCCTCCGATGCCCGCTCGTTTCCGTGCCACCGCCCAGGCCGGTCGGGACCGGCGCGGCTGGACAGCCGCATGCAAGGTTACTTACCTTCGCCGCCCGTGCGGATGCCGGTCTTCGGTGATTTCGCCCGGAGGGTGTGCGGACGGTGTGCGAAGCTGCCGAACTGTTATGGCCTGGTTCGGCGGGAGTGAAACACTGGGCAGGCTCATGGTGTCGGCGCGGTCGGGCGGGGTGCGCTCTCCGCTTGCGGGGAAGCGGCTCTTTCGTGTGGCCTGGTCGCATCGGGCAGACGTACGCGGCGGTAACTGATACGCCGATCAGTAGGTACTACCAACGGTGGTGCCGTCAGCACAGCAGCAATGGTCGACCCCTGCGGGAGGGACACAGTGGAGTCTGGCGCAGCGACGCGGGGCACTAAGACGCGCGCGAAAGGCGGACCGTCCGGCTCGTCCCTGAGCAGTCGGCGCGCACCGCGCGGCGGCACCACCGCGGTGGACACGGCCGCCCTGAACCGGTTGCTGGCCGCGCTGGTGGGGATGCGGGACGGGAACTTCCGCAAGCGGCTCACGGTGGCCGGAGACGGCGTGATGTCGGAGATCGCCGCCGTCTTCAACGAGGTCGCCGACCGCAACCTGCACCTGACGGGCGAGCTGTCCCGGGTGCGGCGCGTGGTGGGGCGTGAGGGAAAGCTCACGGAGCGGCTGGAGACGGGCGCCTGCGAGGGTTCCTGGGCGGCGGCGATCGAGAACTCCAACGCGCTCGTGGACGACCTCGTACGGCCCGTCTCCGAGGTGGGGCGGGTGCTGTCGGCGGTCGCCGAGGGCGATCTCTCGCCGCGCATGGAGCTGCGCACGCAGGCCGCCGAGGGGGCGGGGCATCCGCTGCGGGGCGAGTTCCTGAAGGTCGGGCGGACGGTCAACAACCTGGTCGACCAGTTGTCGACGTTCACCGACGAGGTCACCCGGGTGGCCAGTGAGGTGGGCACCGAGGGGAAGCTCGGAGGCCAGGCGCGGGTGCGGGGCCTGTCGGGCTCCTGGAAGGACCTGACGGACTCCGTCAACACGATGGCGTCGCGGCTGACCGCCCAGGTGCGGGACATCGCGCTGGTGACGACGGCGGTGGCCAAGGGCGATCTGTCGCGCAAGGTGACCGTGCACGTCGCCGGCGAGATGCTGGAGCTGAAGAACACCGTCAACACGATGGTCGACCAGCTCTCCGCGTTCTCCTCGGAGGTGACGCGGGTCGCCCGCGAGGTCGGCACGGACGGCATCCTGGGCGGTCAGGCGCACGTGCCGGGGGTGGACGGGACCTGGAAGGAACTCACCGACTCGGTGAACCTGATGGCCGGCAACCTGACGGCCCAGGTGCGCGGCATCGCCCAGGTGACCACGGCGGTCGCCAACGGCGATCTGTCGCAGAAGGTGACCGTCCCGGCGCGCGGCGAGGTCGCGCGGCTGGCCGAGACGATCAACCAGATGACCGAGACGCTGCGGATCTTCGCGGACGAGGTCACGCGCGTGGCCAACGAGGTGGGCGCGGAGGGCCGGCTCGGCGGGCAGGCGAACGTGCCCGGTGTGGCCGGGACGTGGAAGGACCTCACCGACTCCGTCAACACGGTGTTCCGCAACCTCACCACCCAGGTGCGCGACATCGCGGCGGTGACGACGGCCGTGGCCAGCGGAGACCTCTCCCAGAAGGTCACGGTCGACGTGGCCGGGGAGATGCTGGAGCTGAAGAACACCGTCAACGGCATGGTGGACCAGCTGTCCGCGTTCGGCGCCGAGGTGACCCGGGTGGCGCGGGAGATCGGCGTCGAGGGCGAGCTGGGCGGGCAGGCGCAGGTGCCGGGCGCGGCGGGCACGTGGAAGGACCTGACGGACTCCGTCAACACCGCGTTCCGCAACCTCACCGGTCAGGTGCGCAACATCGCCCAGGTGACGACGGCCGTGGCCAACGGCGACCTGTCGCAGAAGGTCACCGTGGACGTGTCCGGCGAGATGCTCCAGCTGAAGAACACCGTGAACACGATGGTGGACCAGTTGTCGTCGTTCGCCGACCAGGTGACCCGGATGGCGCGGGACGTGGGCACCGAGGGCCGGCTCGGCGGCCAGGCCCGCGTGGACGGCGTGTCGGGCACCTGGAAGGAGCTGACCGACTCGGTCAACTCCATGGCGTCCAACCTCACCGGTCAGGTGCGCAACATCGCCCAGGTGACGACGGCGGTCGCCCGCGGTGACCTGTCGCAGAAGATCGACGTGGACGCGCGCGGGGAGATCCTGGAGCTGAAGAACACCATCAACACGATGGTCGACCAGCTCTCCGCCTTCGCCGACCAGGTCACCAAGGTCGCCCGCGAGGTGGGCACCGAAGGGCGGCTCGGCGGCCAGGCGCAGGTGCCGGGCGTGGCCGGGGTGTGGCGCGACCTGACCGACTCGGTGAACGGCATGGCCGGCAACCTCACCTCGCAGGTGCGCAACATCGCGCAGGTGGCCACCGCCGTGGCGCGCGGCGATCTCTCCCAGAAGATCACCGTGGACGCGCGCGGGGAGATCCAGGAGCTGAAGAACACCCTCAACACGATGGTGGACCAGCTCTCCTCGTTCGCCCAGGAGGTCACGCGGGTGGCCCGCGAGGTGGGCACCGAGGGCATCCTGGGCGGTCAGGCCGAGGTGCAGGGAGTGGCCGGCACCTGGAAGGACCTCACCCAGTCCGTGAACTTCATGGCGAACAACCTGACCATCCAGGTCCGCAACATCGCCGAGGTCACCACCGCCGTCGCCAAGGGCGACCTGTCGAAGAAGATCACCGTCGACGCCAAGGGCGAGATCCTGGAGCTGGTCACCACCGTCAACACGATGGTCGACCAGCTGTCCTCGTTCGCCGAGCAGGTGACGCGGGTGGCGCGCGAGGTGGGCACGGAGGGCATCCTCGGCGGCCAGGCGCACGTGCCGGGCGTGGTCGGCATCTGGAAAGACCTCAGCGACAACGTCAACCTGATGGCCAACAACCTGACCATGCAGGTGCGCAACATCTCCCAGGTGGCGGCCGCCGTCGCCAACGGCGACCTGACGCGGACGGTGACGATCGAGGCGCGCGGCGAGGTCGCGCAGCTCGCCGACACCTTCAACACGATGGTCAAGACGCTGAGTTCGTTCGCCGACCAGGTCACCAAGGTGGCCCGCGAGGTGGGCACGGACGGCATCCTGGGCGGGCAGGCGTACGTGCCCGGTGTGGCCGGCACCTGGAAGGACCTCACCGAGTCGGTGAACCAGATGGCGTCCAACCTGACCGGTCAGGTGCGCAACATCGCCATGGTCACCACCGCCATCGCTAAGGGCGACCTGACCAAGAAGATCGACATCGACGCGCGCGGGGAGATCCTGGAGCTGAAGACGACCATCAATACGATGGTCGACCAGCTGTCGTCGTTCGCCGAGGAGGTCACCCGGGTCGCCCGCGAGGTGGGCACCGAGGGGCAGCTCGGCGGTCAGGCGCGGGTGCGGGACGTCGACGGCACCTGGCGCGACCTGACCGAGTCGGTGAACGAGATGGCCGGGAACCTGACCCGGCAGGTGCGGGCCATCGCGCGGGTGGCGACCGCGGTGACCCGCGGCGACCTCAACCTGAAGATCGACGTGGACGCCTCGGGCGAGATCCAGGAGCTCCAGGACTACATCAACAAGATGATCGCCAACCTGCGCGACACCACGATCGCCAACAAGGAGCAGGACTGGCTCAAGGGCAATCTGGCCCGGATCTCGGCGCTGATGCAGGGCCGCCGGGACCTCCAGGACGTGGCCTCGCTGATCATGAGCGAGCTGACGCCGGTGGTCTCCGCTCAGCACGGCGCGTTCTTCGTCGCCATGCCGCCGGCCGACGGCAGCGATCTCGGCGGCGACCCGGACAGCGCCTACGAGCTGCGCATGCTGGGCTCCTACGGCTACTCGATGGGCTCCATGCCGACGTCGTTCCGGCCGGGTGAGGCGCTGATCGGGACGGCCGCCCAGGAGAGGCGCGCGATCCTCGTCAAGGACGCGCCCAACGGCTACCTGAAGATCTCCTCGGGGCTCGGCGAGGCGCCGCCGGCGCAAGTGATCGTGCTGCCCGTGCTGTTCGAGGGGAAGGTGCTCGGCGTCATCGAGCTGGCCTCGTTCACGCCGTTCACACAGATCCAGAAGGACTTCCTGAACCAGATCGCGGAGATGATCGCGACCAGCGTCAACACCATCTCCGTCAACACCAAGACCGAGCAACTGCTCAAGCAGTCCCAGGAGCTGACCGAGCAACTGCGGCTGCGGTCGGAGGAGCTGGAGCAACGGCAGAAGGCGCTCCAGGCGTCCAACGCCGAACTGGAGGACAAGGCCGAGCTGCTGGCCCAGCAGAACCGGGACATCGAGGCGAAGAACTCCGAGATCGAGGAGGCGCGGCAGGTCCTGGAGGAGCGCGCCGAACAGCTCGCGGTTTCCATGCGCTATCGCAGCGAGTTCCTGGCCAACATGTCGCACGAGCTGCGTACGCCGCTGAACTCGCTGCTGATCCTGGCCAAGTTGCTCGCCGACAACGCCGAGGGGAACCTCTCCCCGAAGCAGGTGGAGTTCGCGGAGACCATCCACGGCGCCGGTTCCGACCTGCTCCAGCTGATCAACGACATCCTGGACCTGTCGAAGGTCGAGGCGGGCAAGATGGACGTCTCCCCGACGCGCATCGCGCTGGTCCAGCTGATCGACTACGTGGAGGCCACCTTCCGGCCGCTGACCGCGGAGAAGGGCCTGGACCTGTCGGTGCGGGTCTCCCCGGAGCTGCCCGCCACGCTGCACACCGACGAGCAGCGGCTGCTCCAGGTGCTGCGCAACCTGCTGTCCAACGCGGTGAAGTTCACCGACTCCGGGTCGGTGGAGCTGGTGATCCGGCCCGCCCGCGACGAGGTTCCGCAGGCGATCCGGGAGCAGTTGCTGGAGGCCGGGTCGCTCACCGACCCGGAGGCGGACATGATCGCCTTCTCCGTCACCGACACCGGCATCGGCATCGCGGCCAGCAAGATGCGGGTGATCTTCGAGGCGTTCAAGCAGGCGGACGGCACCACCAGCCGCAAGTACGGCGGTACGGGTCTCGGGCTGTCCATCTCCCGTGAGATCGCCCAGCTGCTGGGCGGCGAGATCCACGCGCAGAGCGAGCCGGGCCGCGGGTCCACGTTCACGCTGTACCTGCCGCTGCACCCGGGCGACCTGCCGCCGCACGGCTACCAGCAGCCCGCCTCCGCGCTCGACGCCGACGAGCTGGTCGCCGCCGCCGAGCCGCACCTGTCCGAACTGCCCGGCCTGTCGGAGCTGTCGGAGCTGTCGGCCGCCGAGGTCGAGACGCCGGCCGAGGTGAAGTCGTACCAGGAGACGCAGAACGGCGCGGCCGCGCTGTTCCGGCGCCGCCGCAAGGCGCTGCCCGCCGCGGGTCCCGCCGCCGGCGAGCAGCGCGGCGGCCGGCGGCAGGACCGGCCGCAGGAGGAGCGGCAGCCTGTGCGGGAGCCGCGCCCGGCGGGCGGCGCGGCGGAGGCCGAGGCCGCCGCGCAGGCGCACCGGGACATCCGCTTCGGCGGCGAGAAGGTGCTCATCGTCGACGACGACATCCGCAACGTGTTCGCGCTGACCAGCGTCCTGGAGCAGCACGGCCTGTCGGTGCTGTACGCCGAGAACGGCCGCGAGGGCATCGAGGTGCTGGAGCAGCACGACGACGTGGCGGTCGTCCTGATGGACATCATGATGCCGGAGATGGACGGCTACGCGACGACGACGGCGATCCGCAGGATGCCGCAGTTCGCCGGGCTGCCGATCATCGCGCTGACCGCCAAGGCGATGAAGGGCGACCGGGAGAAGGCGCTCGGCTCGGGCGCCTCCGACTATGTGACCAAGCCGGTCGACCCCGACAGCCTGCTGGCTGTGATGGAGCAGTGGATGCGGGGGGAGTGACGCGAGCGACGGCCGGTGCGGCGCGAGTGACGGGAGCGCGGTGGCGGGAACTTCCGGGACGTGAGCGGAGTTGTCGATTCCGGGCGGCCGAAGCCGTGTAGAAGTGCGGGAATCGGGGAACCTTCTGGTCTCGCGCCCCGTTTCCGCTACGTGCACAGTGACATCGCGGTGACAGGGTGTGGCGACGGGCGGGGTGCGGCTACGATGACCGGCACAAGGACGGACGGCTCACGGGAGTCGTCCACTGGGGCGGCGCCCGGCGGCGTCTCCCCGGTTCCTGCGGACAGGGGCGGCCCCAAGCCGGGGCGAGGAGGGCGGGCCATGGTGCAGAAGGCCAAGATCCTCCTGGTCGATGACCGGCCGGAGAATCTGCTGGCGCTGGAGGCCATCCTCTCCGCGCTCGATCAGACGCTGGTGCGGGCATCCTCCGGGGAGGAAGCGCTCAAAGCGCTGCTCACGGACGACTTCGCGGTCATCCTGCTGGACGTCCAGATGCCGGGCATGGACGGTTTCGAGACAGCCGCGCACATCAAGAGGCGGGAGCGGACCCGGGACATCCCGATCATCTTCCTCACCGCGATCAACCACGGCCCGCACCACACCTTCCGCGGATACGCGGCGGGCGCGGTCGACTACATCTCCAAGCCGTTCGACCCCTGGGTGCTGCGCGCCAAGGTGTCGGTCTTCGTGGATCTGTACATGAAGAACTGCCAGCTGAAGGAGCAGGCCGCCCTGCTCCGCCTCCAGCTGGAGGGCGGCGGCAAGGAGAACGGCGACGGCAAGGAGTCCGCCGGCCTGCTCGCCGAGCTGTCCGCGCGGCTGGCCGCCGTGGAGGAACAGGCCGAGGCGCTGTCCAAGCAACTGGACGACGAGTCCGCGGACGCGGCGGCCGTCGCCACGGCGGCCCACCTCGAACGGAAGCTGACCGGCCTGCGCCGCGCCCTCGACGCGCTGGAGCCCGGGACGGGCAGCGGAGCCCCGCTGCCCTCGCAGGGCTGAGACCCTCCCGCCGCGCCGGACCGCCGTCTTCCGATGGGACCCGGCCGGGCTCGGCGGGACCGTCGGCCGGGCACGGGCCCGGAGGCGTCAGGACAGGGTGTTCCGGGTCGAGTTCGAGGCCGGGACGCCTTGACTCCCGAAGGGGGCAGACCTTTTGGGGCCGAGGAGGCCACCGGGCCGGACGGTCCGGGCGCGATCGGTCGCCACGGGCCGCGATGGTGAAGTCGGGTCAGCTTTACGCCACCCCGGAGGCGACATCAACGCGTCAGCTTCGCGCCACTCCCGAGGCGACACGAACGGGTGAAGGCGGGCGCACACGCGTCCGGCGTCGTCTCCACCGGTAATCTCACACCTATGGCCTCACGTCCCTCCGCAGCCAAGAAGCAGCCCGCCAGGAAGGCGGCCGCTCCCACCAAGGCTCCGGCGAAGAAGGCCGCCGCGAAAAGGCCCCCCGCGAAGAAGGCGCCGGCCAGGAAGCCGCCCGCCAAGAAGGTCGCGGCCCGGCCGGCGCCCCGGCCCGCGCCGAGTCCGACCGGGGGCGTGTACCGGGTGGTGCGCGCCCTGTGGCTGGGGCTCGCGCACGCCGTCGGCGCCGTGTTCCGGGGACTCGGGCAGGGCGCCCGGAACCTCGACCCCGCGCACCGCAAGGACGGCGTCGCCCTGCTGCTGCTCGCCGTCGCCCTGATCGTCGCCGCCGGCACCTGGGCCGATCTGCGCGGACCGGTCGGCGACCTGGTCGAGATCCTGGTGACCGGGGCCTTCGGACGGCTGGACCTGCTCGCGCCGATCCTGGTCGGGATCGTCGCCGTACGCCTGATCCGGCACCCGGAGAAGCCCGAGGCCAACGGACGCATCGTCATCGGCCTGTCCGCGCTGGTCCTCGGCGTGCTCGGACAGGTGCACGTCGCCTGCGGCGCGCCGGCCCGCAGCGACGGCATGCAGGCGATAAGGGACGCCGGCGGCCTCATCGGCTGGGGAGCTGCCACCCCGCTGACGTACATGATGGGCGAGATGCTGGCGGTCCCGTTGCTGGTGCTGCTCACCGTGTTCGGCCTGCTGGTGGTCACCGCCACGCCGGTCAACGCCATCCCGCAGCGGCTGCGGCTGCTCGGGGTGAAGCTCGGCCTGCTGCCGGACCCGGAGGACGACGAGTTCGGCGAGTACACCGAGTACACCGAGGACGACGCCCGCTACGACGAACAGTGGCGCGAGGCGCTGCCCGCGCGGCCCCGCAGGCGGCAGGCAGCGCCCCAGGAGCACGACCCCGACGGCGCCGAGGCGGAGGCGCCGGCCAGGCGCCGCGGCCGGCCCCGCCGCTCCGCCGTGCCGCAGCCCGACATGGACCAGCGGCTGGACGCCGTGGACGTCGCCGCCGCTGCCGCCGCCGCGCTCGACGGCGCCGTCGTGCACGGCATGCCGCCCTCGCCGGTCGTCGCGGACCTCACCCAGGGCGTCACCACGGGCGCCGACCGCGCGGACACCGCGACCCCGGCCCCCACGCCGGCCCCGGCCCGGACGCCGGCTTCCACACCCGTGCCCGCCGCGCGCCCCGAGCAGGACGTCCCGGTGGCGAGGACCAAAGCGGCGCCGGCGCCCCGCCCCGCGCGGGAGGAGCCGACCGCCGGCGTCCCCGACCTCACCAAGAGCCCGCCCACCGAGCCCCGCGACCTGCCCGCCCGCGCCGAACAGCTCCAGCTGTCCGGCGACATCACCTACTCCCTGCCCGTCCTCGACCTGCTGGAGCGGGGCGGCCCCGGCAAGGCGCGCAGCGCCGCCAACGACGCGATCGTCGAATCGCTGACCACCGTCTTCACCGAGTTCAAGGTCGACGCCCGGGTCACCGGCTTCACCCGCGGCCCGACGGTCACCCGCTACGAGGTCGAACTCGGACCCGCCGTGAAGGTGGAGCGGATCACCGCGCTGACCAAGAACATCGCGTACGCCGTCGCCAGCCCCGACGTGCGGATCATCAGCCCGATCCCCGGTAAGTCCGCGGTCGGCATCGAGATCCCCAACACCGACCGGGAGATGGTCAACCTCGGCGACGTGCTGCGGCTGGCCGCGGCCGCCGAGGACGACCACCCCATGCTGGTGGCGCTCGGCAAGGACGTCGAGGGCGGCTACGTGATGGCCAACATCGCGAAGATGCCGCACATCCTGGTCGCCGGCGCCACCGGCTCCGGCAAGTCGTCCTGCATCAACTGCCTGATCACCTCGATCATGATGCGGGCCACCCCGGAGGACGTCCGGATGGTCCTCGTCGACCCCAAGCGGGTCGAGCTGACCGCGTACGAGGGCATCCCGCACCTGATCACGCCGATCATCACCAACCCCAAGCGGGCCGCCGAGGCGCTCCAGTGGGTGGTGCGCGAGATGGACCTCAGGTACGACGACCTCGCCGCGTACGGCTTCCGGCACATCGACGACTTCAACGCGGCCGTGCGCAGCGGCAAGGCGAAGTCGCCCGAGGGCAGCGAGCGGGAGCTCCAGCCCTACCCGTACCTGCTGGTCATCGTCGACGAGCTGGCCGACCTGATGATGGTGGCGCCGCGCGACGTCGAGGACGCGATCGTGCGCATCACCCAGCTCGCCCGCGCCGCCGGCATCCACCTGGTGCTCGCCACGCAGCGCCCCTCGGTCGACGTCGTCACCGGTCTGATCAAGGCGAACGTGCCCTCCCGGCTCGCCTTCGCCACCTCCTCCCTCGCCGACAGCCGCGTCATCCTCGACCAGCCCGGCGCCGAGAAACTGATCGGCAAGGGCGACGGGCTGTTCCTGCCGATGGGCGCGAGCAAGCCGACCCGGATGCAGGGCGCCTTCGTCACCGAGGACGAGGTCGCGGCCGTCGTACAGCACTGCAAGGACCAGATGGCGCCCGTCTTCCGGGACGACGTCACCGTCGGCAGCAAGCAGAAGAAGGAGATCGATGAGGACATCGGCGACGACCTCGACCTGCTGTGCCAGGCCGCCGAGCTGGTCGTCTCCACGCAGTTCGGATCCACCTCCATGCTCCAGCGCAAGCTGCGCGTGGGCTTCGCCAAGGCCGGGCGGCTCATGGACCTGATGGAGTCCCGGAACATCGTCGGCCCCAGCGAGGGCTCCAAGGCGCGTGACGTTCTCGTGAAACCGGACGACCTGGACGGTGTGCTGGCCCTGATTCGGGGAGAGTCCGAGGGGTAGGCGAGGGAGCAGCAGTCCCCTCGGCGGCACCGCCCGCCGCGGCCGTGCGGGCGGGTGTTTCGTGATCCACCCGTTAGCCGTCGGCGGGCAACCCTTTCCGCCGGCCGCACGTCCAGTTCAGCAAGAGGCCCGGTGTGGGTCCCACCAAGTCCCACCACGGGTTTCGCACCTGTCCCGCCATCGGATTGACCGGCCATTCCGATGGCGTACAAAGTCGTACCGCCGGGTCGCTCCACCCTTTGGCACACCCCTAGACTGAATGTCCAGCACAGGCGGCAACACGCTCGAAAGGCGCCCCCGTGTCCATCGGCAACTCCCCTGAAGACGAGCGTCCGTTCGAAGACGTTTCCGAGGAAGCCCGCCCCTCCATCGGCCGTGTCCTGAAGGACGCGCGGCTCGCCGCCGGCCTGACCGTCGACGAGATCAGCGCCGCCACCCGCGTCCGCATCACCATCGTGCACGCCATCGAGGCCGACGACTTCGCCCCGTGCGGCGGCGACGTCTACGCCCGCGGACACATCGGGACCCTGGCCCGCGCCGTCCACCTCGACCCCGCCCCGCTGCTCGCCCAGTACGCCGCCGAGCACGGCAGCCGCCCCGCCCCCACCCCGGCCGCCCCGCTCTTCGAGGCGGAACGCATCCGCCCCGAGCGGCGCGGCCCTAACTGGACCGCGGCCATGGTCGCCGCGATCGTGGTCGTCATCGGCTTCGTCGGCTTCACCGCCGTCAAGGGCGGCGGCGACTCCGACAAGGCGCAGCTCGCCGAGGGCGCCACGACGAGCACCGGCGCCTCCGCCGCCCCGGCCCCCAAGAAGACGAAGCCCGCCGCGCCGAAGCCCGCCCCGTCCGACAGCGCCATCGCGGCCGCCCCCCAGGACAAGGTGACCGTCCAGGTCAGCGCGCCGAACGGGCGCAGCTGGATCTCCGCCAAGGACCACAACGGCCGGATGCTCTTCGACGGGCTGCTGAACAAGGGCGAGTCCAAGACCTTCCAGGACAACACCAAGATCAACCTGATCCTCGGCGACGCGGGCGCCATCGAGCTGTACGTCAACGGCAAGAAGATCGAGGACCAGTTCCAGTCCGGCGCAGTGGAACGCCTCACGTACACCAAGGGCGACCCGCAGGTCGGATAGCCCGTGGGCAGGCGGCCGCCGGGGCACGCGGACAAGGGGTTGGCCAAGATCGGCCAACCCCTTCGACGTGGGCCGTCGCGGAGACGAAGTAGTCTTGAGCCCATGCCTGAACGCCGTACCGTCGCACTCGTCACTCTCGGCTGCGCCCGTAACGAGGTGGACTCGGAGGAGCTCGCAGGCCGTTTGGAGGCGGACGGCTGGCAGCTCGTGGAGGACGCCGCGGAAGCGGACGTCGCCGTGGTCAACACCTGTGGCTTCGTGGAAGCCGCCAAGAAGGACTCCGTCGACGCCCTCCTGGAGGCCAACGACCTCAAGGACCACGGCAGAACGCAGGCCGTCGTCGCCGTGGGCTGCATGGCCGAGCGCTACGGCAAGGAGCTGGCCGAGGCCCTGCCCGAGGCCGACGGCGTGCTCGGCTTCGACGACTACGCCGACATCTCCGACCGCCTCCAGACCATCCTGAGCGGCGGCATCCACGCCGCGCACACCCCGCGCGACCGCCGCAAGCTGCTGCCGATCAGCCCGGCCGAGCGCCAGGAGGCGGGCACCGCCGTCGCCCTGCCCGGACACGGCCCCGCCGACCTGCCCGAAGGCGTCGCCCCCGCCTCCGGACCGCGCGCCCCGCTGCGCCGCCGCCTGGACGGCGCCCCGGTCGCCTCCGTCAAGCTCGCCTCCGGCTGCGACCGGCGCTGCTCGTTCTGCGCCATCCCGTCCTTCCGCGGCTCCTTCATCTCTCGCCGCCCCAGCGACGTGCTGAACGAGACCCGCTGGCTGGCCGAGCAGGGCGTCAAGGAGGTCATGCTCGTCTCCGAGAACAACACCTCCTACGGCAAGGACCTCGGCGATATCCGCCTGCTGGAGTCCCTGCTGCCCGAGCTGGCCGAGGTCGACGGCATCGAGCGGGTGCGGGTCAGCTACCTCCAGCCGGCCGAGATGCGCCCCGGCCTCATCGACGTGCTGACCTCCACCCCGAAGGTCGCCCCCTACTTCGACCTCTCCTTCCAGCACTCCGCGCCCGGCGTGCTGCGCGCCATGCGCCGCTTCGGCGACACCGACCGCTTCCTGGAGCTGCTCGACACCATCCGGAGCAAGGCGCCCCAGGCCGGCGTGCGCTCCAACTTCATCGTCGGCTTCCCCGGCGAGTCCGAGGCCGACCTCGCCGAGCTGGAGCGCTTCCTGACCGGTGCCCGGCTCGACGCCATCGGCGTCTTCGGCTACTCCGACGAGGAGGGCACCGAGGCCGCGACGTACGAGAACAAGCTGGACCAGGACGTCGTCGACGAGCGGCTGGCGCACATCTCGCGGCTGGCCGAGGAACTCGTCTCGCAGCGCGCCGAGGAGCGCCTGGGCGAGACGGTGCGGGTGCTCGTGGAGTCCGTGGACGCCGAGGAGGGCGTCTTCGGCCGGGGCGAGCACCAGGCCCCGGAGACGGACGGCCAGGTGCGGCTCACCGACGCCGAGGGACTGGCCGTGGGCCGTATCGTCGAGGCGAAGGTGGTCGGTACGGAAGGTGTCGACCTGGTGGCCGAGCCGCTGACGGGCGCGTTCGCGTGGAGTGAGGAGACGGGCAGATGACCGGAGTCCCGGCACCCGCGGCGGGCGGTCCCTCCGGCGCGCAGGGGGCGGCCGCCGGCCGCGCCGACGCGCACGGGGCCGCCGGCGCCCTGGGATCCTCCGGGACCCTCGGCGCCGCCCGTCTCGGTTCCGGTGACCGCGGCGCCTCCGGTCCCGCCCCCCGCCCGGCCGGCTCCGGCGCGCCCGAGCAGGACGGCGGCCGGGCCCCGCTCGGCGGGAAGATCACGGCCGCCGCCGTGAACCAGGCCAGCGTCTGGAACGTCGCCAACCTGCTGACCATGCTGCGGCTGCTCCTCGTGCCCGGCTTCGTCGCGCTGATGCTGGCCGACGGCGGATACGACCCGGCCTGGCGCTCGTTCGCCTGGGCCGCCTTCGCCGTCGCCATGATCACCGACCTGTTCGACGGCCATCTGGCCCGGACCTACGACCTCGTCACCGACTTCGGGAAGATCGCCGACCCGATCGCCGACAAGGCGATCATGGGCGCGGCGCTGATCTGTCTGTCCAGCCTCGGCGATCTGCCCTGGTGGGTGACCGGCGTGATCCTCGGCCGGGAACTCGGGATCACCCTGCTGCGTTTCCTGGTCATCCGCTATGGCGTCATCCCGGCCAGCCGCGGCGGCAAGCTCAAGACGCTCACCCAGGGCGTCGCCGTCGGGATGTACGTGCTGGCGCTGACGGGCTGGCTGGCCACCCTGAGGTTCTGGGTGATGGGCGCGGCCGTCGTGCTGACCGTGGTGACGGGCCTCGACTACGTACGGCAGGCCATCGTGCTGCGGCGGCGGGGAATCGCCGAGCGCCGCGCGGCGTTGGAGGAGACGCGAGGGTGAGTTCGCCGGCCGCGGAAGTGGTGCGACTACTCACGGTGAGGGGCGAGACGGTCGCCGTCGCCGAGTCGCTGACCGGTGGACTGGTGGCGGCCGAGATCACCTCGGTGCCCGGCGCCTCCCGGGTCTTCCGGGGATCCGTCACCGCCTACGCCACGGACCTGAAGCACCGGCTGCTCGGCGTGGACGCCACTCTGCTGGCCCAGCGCGGTGCGGTGGATGCGCAGGTCGCGGCCCAGATGGCGGCCGGAGTGCGGACGGCGCTCGGCGCCGACTGGGGCATCGCGACCACGGGAGTGGCGGGCCCCGACCCCCAGGACGGACAGCCCGTCGGGACGGTGTTCGTGGCCGTGACCGGGCCCCCGCAGGCCGGTTCCGACGCCTCGCGCGACGGGAAAACAGCCGCGCTGCGGTTGAACGGCGGCCGGACGGAAATTCGTATGGAGAGTGTACGGAGCGTACTCGCACTGCTCCTGGAGCGGATCGCGGGCGAACACACCGGGAATGAGCGGGCACAGGATACGGAACGGAACGGGGGGTTTTGATGTTTGCAGCCCTGAGTGAACACGACATCGCTCCCCGCACGGCCGCAGCGCGAGGCGGTACGGTGGGGCGTGAAGGATGCGGCTACGCGGTCCGAGGAGGGAGCCACCGATGATTCTGCTCCGTCGCCTGCTGGGTGACGTGCTGCGTCGGCAGCGCCAACGCCAGGGCCGTACTCTGCGCGAAGTCTCCTCGTCCGCCCGAGTCTCGCTCGGCTATCTCTCCGAGGTGGAGCGGGGGCAGAAGGAGGCTTCCTCCGAGCTGCTCTCCGCGATCTGCGACGCGCTGGACGTACGGATGTCCGAGCTCATGCGGGAAGTGAGCGACGAGCTCGCCCTCGCCGAGCTGGCCCAGTCCGCTGCGGCCACCGAGAGCGTGCCCACGCCGGTTCGCCCGATGCTGGGTTCCGTGTCGGTGACCGGTGTGCCACCGGAACGGGTGACCATCAAGGCGCCCGCGGAGGCGGTGGACGTGGTCGCGGCGTGACCTGTCACGCGCGCGTGTACTGACGCACACGTGCACGGGAGCTCTGACGCTCGCGTGCACTGACGCATACGTGCAGGAGGCCCCGGCCGGGGCCCTCCGGTGAAACACCGGGGGCCGGCCGGGGCCTTCGTGCGTGTGGGGGCGTGGCGGCCGGGGGCTCGTGTGCGCCGGTGCGGGGGCCGGGGTTCTGGTGTGGTGCGGGGGCCGTCCGTCGCGTTTGCCGGTGGGGTGCGGTGCGGTGATGGTGGAGGCCGGGCCGCGGTGCGGTCGACCGGCGCCGACGAGTGAGCCGAGCGCCCCCCGTGCACCCCGGTGCGCCCTGCTGTCTGCGGGGACGGCGTTCTAGCGTCGGGCTGGAGGTGGGTGCGTGCGTGCGACGGCTGGGCCGGCGGTGCGCCGGGGCGCCGCCCTGGCGCTCGGCGCGGTGTGGTGGTGGGCGGTGCTGCGGCTGATGCTCTCCGGCGACGCGGGAGTGCTGGAGGGGGCGATCACGGCGGGCGGCTGGGGGCTGAGCCTGCTTCCCGTGCACTGTGTGCCCAAGGGCACGGGGAGGGCCGGCGGCGCCACGACGGTCGCGGGGGAGGCCGGCTGGGTGGCGGACGGGGCGGTCGTCGGTGAGGCGGGCGAGGCCGGGGGAGCGGCGGACGGGGCGGTCGCCGACGGGGCGGCGGAGGGGGCGGACGCGGGGCCCGGTCGGCGTCAGCCGCCCGTGCGGCGGTAGCGGTCCCGCCACCTCTGCGGCGAGCCCGGCGGCGGCGTGGGGCCCGCCTGGCAGTTGGGGCACCAGTAGGTGGGGCGTTCCTGGCTGCCGTCGCCCTGGTCGGCCACCCGGACCGAGGTGCCGCAGCGCAGGCAGGGACGCGGCGCGCGGCCGTAGACGAACAGGTCCTGGCCGCGCAGGCCGGTGGTGCGGCGCACCACCCGCTCCCGGTTGGCCTCCAGCAGCTTCTTGGCGAGGACGGGCAGCTTGGCGGCGCGGTCGGCGGGCAGGGCGCCGGCCGGGAGCCACGGGGTCACCCCGAGGAGGAAGCAGATCTCGCTCTTGTAGACGTTGCCGACGCCGGCCAGATTGCGCTGGTCGAGCAGGGCCTCGCCGAGCTGCCGGGCGGGGTCGGCGAGGAGATTGGCCAGGGCCAGCTCGGGATCCCAGTCGGGGCCGAGGAGGTCGGGGCCGAGGTGGCTGACGGTGCGCTCCTCGTCGCTGGTGCGCATCAGCTCCAGTACGGGGAGGCGGTAGCCGACGGCCGCGCGTCCGGCGGTGGCCAGGACGATGCGGATCTGGTGGGCGGGGCCGCCCTTCCAGCGCTCGCCGTCGCCGTACACCTTCCAGGCGCCCTCCATCCGCAGGTGCGTGTGCAGGGTCAGGCCGCCCTCGACCCGGGTGAGCAGGTGTTTGCCGCGGGAGACGGTGTTCAGCACGGTACGGCCGGACAGGTCGACCGTGGCGTACTGGGGCACCCGGAAGTCGCTGCGGGTCAGTACCTTGCCGGCCAGCGCCTCGTGCAGCCGCCGCGCGGCCTGCCAGACCGTGTCACCTTCGGGCATGGCTCAAGGGTGACACGCGCCGGCCCACCGCCGCGCCGGCCGCGCTGTCGAGCAGGTGCGCGTCTCCTTCGGCCCCGTCCGCTCACGCGCGCAGGCGCAGTCCGCGCGGGGTGGCGACGAAGCCGGCTCCTTCCAGCAGGGCGCCGATGGGCGAGGTCAGCGCCGGGGCGCCGTTGACGCGCTCGACGGTGACCGTGCCCAGGGAGCCCGCGCGGGCGGCTTCGGCCAGGGCCTCGGCGGCGGTTCTCAGGCGCGGGTCGTCGGGGGCCGCGCCGTCCGGATCGGCGGCCCAGGCCAGCAGCGTCTTCCCGCCGCGCTCCATGTAGAGCGTCAGCTCGCCGTCCACGAGCACCACCAGGGAGCCCGCCTTGCGGCCCGGTTTGTGTCCGGCGTCGGTCGGCGGCTCGGGCCAGGGCAGGGCCGCTCCGTAGGCGTTCGCCGGGTCGGCGGCGGCGAGGACGACCGCGCGGGAGTCGCCGCCGCGTCCCCGTCGGCCCTCGGGGCCGGAGGCGTGCGCAGGCGCCGGCCCGCGGCCTCTCGGACCGCCGTAACCGGGGGTGTCGTAGCCGGGGGCGCCGAAGTTCCGGGGCGCGCCGCGGCCGCCCGGCGCGGTCCGGTCGGTGTCGAGCCAGTCGACGTCGCCGCCGAGGTCCGCGCCCGCCCCGAATCCGTCCGGCAGCCCAAGGCCGTCGGCTCCGCGGGCGGGCGCGGATCCGCCGGAGGGCCCGAAGCCGTTGGACGGCCCGAAGCCGTTGGACGCTCCGAAGTCGTCGTTCCCATCGAGTGCGACGGACGAGTCGAACCCGGTGGGCGGTGAGGTGGCGGGCAGCGCGCCGAAGCCGTCGGGCGAGCCGCCACGCCCGAACTCCGTGCCGGACAGGCCCTCGCCGCGCTCACGGGCGTTGGCCACCGCGCGCAGGCGGTCGACCGCGCCGTCCATCGCGAACTGGGCCGCGCCCAGTCCCTCCACCACGTAGCCGCGCCGGGCCTGGCCGCTCTCCTCGAAGACGGACAGCACCCGGTACACCGCCGAGAAGCCGCCTTCCACGCCCTCGGCCGCCACGGCTCCCCGCGTCACCACGCCGTGCCGGTCCAGGAGGGAGCGGGCCAGGGCGTGAGCGCGCACGGTGGTGTCCATGTCGCGGCCGGGCAGCAGGGACCAGCGGCCCCCGACGGTCGGCGGGCCGGTACGGGAGGCGGTGCGGGCGGCCGCGGTCAGCGAGCCGTAACGCCCGCGTGGCACGGCGCGCTTGGCGCGGTGCGCCGTCGCGCCGGCGGTGCGGCCCGAGCCCAGCAGGGCGCGCATCGGGGCCAGCGTGTCGTTGGTGAGCCGCCCCGACCAGGCCAGGTCCCAGATCGCGTCCGCCAGTTGCGGGTCCGTAGCCTCCGGGTGGGTGGTCGCGCGGACCTGGTCGGCGATCTGCCGGAAGAACAGGCCGTACCCGCCCGACAGGGCGTCCAGCACCGACTGGTGCAGTGCCGTCAGCTCCAGCGGGTGCGGCGGCGGCAGCAGGAGGGGGGCCGTGTCGGCGAGGTAGAGGGAGACCCAGCCGTCCTTGCCGGGCAGTGCCCCCGCCCCCGCCCACACCACCTCGCCGGCCGCGGTGAGTTCGTCGAGCATCGACGGCGTGTAGTGCGCCACGCGGGAGGGCAGGATCAGCTTCTCCAGCGCGGAGGCGGGCACCGACGCACCCTGCAACTGCTCGACGGCGCGCACCAGTCCGTCCACGCCCCGCAGACCGTGCCCCCTGCCGATGTGCTGCCACTGCGGCAGGAACTGCGCCAGCGCGGCCGGCGGCACCGGCTCCAGTTCGTGCCGCAGCGCGGCCAGCGACCGCCGTCGCAGCCGGCGCAGGACCGCCGCGTCGCACCACTCCTGGCCGATGCCCGCCGGATGGAACTCGCCCTGGACGACCCGGCCCGCACCGGCGAGCCGGTGCAGCGCCCCGTCGGTGACCGCGACGCCCAAGCCGAAGCGGGCCGCGGCCGTGGCCGAGGTGAACGGGCCGTGCGTACGGGCGTGGCGGGCGAGGAGATCGCCCAGCGGGTCCTTCACCGGTTCGGTGAACGCCTCCGGGACGCCGACCGGCAGCGCCGTGCCGAGCGCGTCGCGCAGCCGGCCCGCGTCCTCGATCGCCGCCCAGTGGTCGGTGCCGGCGATCCGGACCCGGATGGCCCGGCGCGCCCCGGCCAACTCCTGCGCCCAGCCGGGCTCCGCGCCCCGCGCGGCCAGCTCCGCGTCAGTGAGCGGCCCCAGCACCCGCAGGACGTCCGCGACGCCCTCGACGTCCTTGATCCGGCGGTCCTCGGTGAGCCACTGGAGCTCCTGCTCCAGTTCGGCCAGCACCTCCGCGTCCAGCAGTTCGCGCAGCTCCGCCTGGCCCAGCAGTTCGGCCAGCAACCGGGAGTCCAGGGAGAGCGCGGCGGCGCGGCGTTCGGCGAGCGGGGAGTCGCCCTCGTACAGGAACTGGGCGACGTAGCCGAACAGCAGGGAGCGCGCGAAGGGGGACGGCTCCGGGGTGGTCACCTCGACCAGGCGGACCCTGCGGGACTCGATGTCGCCCATCAGCTCGACCAGCCCGGGCACGTCGAAGACGTCCTGGAGGCACTCGCGGATCGCCTCCAGCACGATCGGGAACGAGCCGAACTCACTGGCCACCTGGAGCAGCTGGGCGGCCCGCTGGCGCTGCTGCCACAGCGGGGTGCGCTTGCCGGGGTTGCGGCGGGGCAGCAGCAGGGCGCGGGCGGCGCACTCGCGGAAGCGGGCGGCGAACAGGGCCGAGCCGCCGACCTGATCGGTGACGACCTGGTCGACCTCGCCCTTGTCGAAGGCGACGTCCGCCGCCCCGACGGGCGCCTGCTCCGCGTCGTACGCCGTGCCGGCCCGCGCCGGCTCCTGGTCGAGGAGGTCAAGGCCCATCAGGTCGGCGTCCGGCAGCCGCAGCACGATGCCGTCGTCGGCGTGCATGACCTGCGCGTCCATGCCGTACCGCTCGGACAGCCGGGCGCCGAGCGCCAGCGCCCACGGGGCGTGCACCTGGGCGCCGAAGGGCGAGTGGACGACCACCCGCCAGTCGCCCAGCTCGTCGCGGAACCGCTCCACGACGATCGTCCGGTCGTCGGGCACATGGCCGCAGGCCTCGCGCTGCTCGGCCAGGTAGGACAGGACGTTGTCGGCGGCCCACGCGTCCAGGCCCGCCGTCAGCAGCCTGAGCCGGGCGTCCTCCTGGGACAGGGAGCCGACCTCGCGCAGGAACGCGCCCACCGCGCGGCCCAGTTCCAGCGGGCGGCCCAGCTGGTCGCCCTTCCAGAACGGCAGCCTTCCCGGCACACCGGGGGCGGGCGAGACCAGGACCCGGTCGCGGGTGATGTCCTCGATGCGCCAGGAGCTGGTGCCCAGCGTGAAGACGTCGCCGACCCGGGACTCGTAGACCATCTCCTCGTCCAGCTCGCCGACCCGGCCGCCGCCCTTCTTCGGGTCGGAACCGGCGAGGAAGACGCCGAACAGGCCGCGGTCGGGGATCGTGCCGCCGGAGGTGACGGCGAGGCGCTGCGCGCCGGGCCGCCCGGTCACCGTGCCCGCCACGCGGTCCCACACCACGCGCGGGCGCAGCTCGGCGAACGCGTCGGACGGATAGCGCCCGGCGAGCATGTCGAGCACGGCCGTGAACGCCGACTCGGGCAGCGACGCGAACGGCGCCGCCCGGCGGACCATGGCGAGCAGGTCGTCGACCTGCCAGGTGTCCAGCGCCGTCATCGCGACGAGCTGCTGGGCCAGGACGTCCAGGGGGTTGGCGGGCACCCTCAGCGACTCGATGGCGCCGGTGCGCATCCGCTCGGTGACCACCGCCGCCTGCACCAGGTCGCCGCGGTACTTCGGGAAGACGACGCCGGTGGAGACCGCGCCGACCTGGTGCCCGGCGCGGCCCACCCGTTGCAGGCCGGAGGCCACGGACGGCGGCGACTCCACCTGGACGACGAGATCGACGGCGCCCATGTCGATGCCCAGCTCCAGACTGGAGGTGGCCACCACCGCCGGGAGGCGGCCCGCCTTCAGATCCTCCTCGACCAGGGCGCGCTGCTCCTTGGAGACCGAGCCGTGGTGCGCGCGGGCGATGACGGCGGGCGCGCCGTGCGCCGCGCCCGAGCCGCCCATCAGCTCGGCCGGGGAGTGGTGCTCGTCCAGGGGCACGCCGGTGGCCCGCTCGTAGGCGATCTCGTTGAGGCGGTTGCACAGGCGCTCGGCCAGACGGCGCGAGTTGGCGAACACGATGGTGGAGCGGTGCGCCTGGACGAGGTCGGTGATCCGCTCCTCGACGTGCGGCCAGATCGAGGGCCGTTCCGCGTTGTCGCCGCCGTCGGCCGCCGGGGAGCCGCCCAGCTCGCCCAGGTCCTCCACCGGGACGACGACCGACAGGTCGAACTCCTTGCCGGACTCCGGCTGGACGATCTCCACCTTGCGGCGCGGCGAGAGATAGCGGGCGATCTCGTCCACCGGGCGGACGGTCGCGGACAGGCCGATGCGGCGGGCCGGCCTGGGCAGCAGCTCGTCCAGGCGCTCCAGGGACAGCGCCAGGTGCGCGCCGCGCTTGGTGCCCGCGACCGCGTGGACCTCGTCCAGGATCACCGTCTCGATGCCGGTCAGCGCGTCGCGCGCGGCGGATGTCAGCATCAGGAACAGCGACTCGGGGGTGGTGATCAGGATGTCGGGCGGGCGCGTGGACAGCGCGCGCCGCTCGGCGGCCGGGGTGTCGCCCGAGCGGATGCCGACCTTCACCTCCGGCTCGGGCAGCCCGAGGCGGACCGATTCCTGGCGGATGCCGGTGAGCGGGCTGCGCAGATTGCGCTCCACGTCGACGGCGAGGGCCTTGAGCGGCGAGACGTACAGCACCCGGCAGCGCTTCCTCGGGTCGGCCGGGGGAGGCGTGGAGGCGAGCTGGTCGAGGGCCGCGAGGAAGGCGGCCAGCGTCTTGCCCGAACCGGTCGGGGCGACCACCAGCACGTCCGAGCCCTCGCCGATCGCCCGCCACGCCCCCGCCTGGGCCGCGGTGGGCTCGGAGAAGGCCCCCGTGAACCAGCCGCGGGTCGCGGGGGAGAAGCCGCCGAGGGCGGGGTGCGGATCGCCTGCCATGCGTTCCATCCTGCACCCGACCACTGACAATCCGACCTGACCTGCGCTTTCACCCCCGCCGACCGGGTGGCGCGCCCCGCCGCGCACGGCAGCGGACAATGGGGCCATGGCGGCGTCCGGCGAGGAGGAGAGGGCACGGCACTGGCAGTACGAGGAACTGCCCGGTGTGGACCTGCTGCGCGCCAGGTACGTCCGCAAGGAGTTCGTGCGCCACACCCACGAGCACTTCGTGATCGCGGCCATCGCCGAGGGCGTCGAGGTGTTCCACCACGGCGGCGGCGACGTGACCGCGGGACCGGGAACGCTCGCGCTGGTCAACCCGGACACCCCGCACACGGGCCGGGCCGGCGTCCCCGAGGGGTGGCGGTACGGGGCCGTGTACCCGGCGCCCGCGCTGGTGGCCGAGATCGCGGCGGAGACCACCTCGATCCGCGGGACGCCCGGGTTCGTGAACCCGGTGCTCGACGACCCCCGGGCCGCCGCCCTGGTCCACCAGGTGCTCAGGGCCGTGGACGAGGGCAACGCGCTGGCCGCCGACACAATGCTGCGGCTCGCGGTGACACGGCTGCTGCGGCTGAACGGCGGACCGCTGCCGCGGCGCGAGGTGCGCACGGCCGGCACGCGGATCGCCGCACGCGCGCGGGTCGTCCTGGAGGAACGCCTGGCCGAGCCGCCGACCCTGGAGCGGCTGGCCGCCGATCTCGGCGTCAGCCCGTTCGCCCTGCTGCGCGCCTTCCGGAACGCCTACGGGATGCCCCCGCACAGCTGGCTGACCGACGTCCGGGTGCGCCGGGCCAGACGGCTTCTGGACGCCGGTTCCGCCCCGGCGGAGGTCGCCGCGGCCGTCGGCTTCACCGACCAGTCCCATCTGAGCCGCCACTTCTCCCGCATCGTGGGCGTGCCCCCGGGCGCCTACCAGCGCGAGCGCAAGAACGTACAAGACGCGCGAGCGCGGCTTCTCCTACCGTCCGGGACGTGGCAGAAGACACGACTCTCGCAGACATACGACCCGACGGCCGAGGCGGAACCGACGGCGGGAGGGACGGCGCGAAACCGGACGCCGCCGTCGTCCGCGACGCCCTCGGCGTCGGCATCGCCGTAGGACTGTCCGGGTTCGCCTTCGGGGTGACCTCGGCGGGCAGCGGGCTCACCCTGCTCCAGACCTGTGCGCTCAGCCTCCTGGTCTTCACCGGGGCGTCCCAGTTCGCGCTGGTGGGAGCGCTCGCGGCGGGCGGCAACCCGTTCACGGCCGCCGCGGGGGCCTTCTTCCTGGGCGTGCGCAACGCCTTCTACGGGCTGCGTCTGTCGCAGCTGCTGGCCCTCCCGCGCGCGGTGCGGCCGTTCGCCGCCCAGTGGGTCATCGACGAGACCACGGCCGTGACCCTCGCCCAGCCCACCCGGCGCGCCGCCCGCCTCGGCTTCACCGTCACCGGGGCCAGCCTCTACGTGCTGTGGAACCTCACCACGTTCCTCGGCGCGCTGGGCGCCAAGGCCCTCGGCGACACCGACGCCTGGGGCCTGGACGCCGCCGGGCCGGCCGTCTTCCTGGCCCTGCTCGCCCCCATGCTCAAGACCGCCACCGAGCGGGCCGTCGCCGCGCTCGCCGTCCTCCTCGGGCTCGGACTGCTGCCCGTGCTGCCGGCCGGGGTGCCGGTCCTGGCGGCGGCGCTCGCCGCGCCGGCCGTGCTGTACCTGACCGGCCGCCGCGCCTCCGTCGCGCGGGACGACGTACGAGACGTACCGGACCCGCAGGACGTACGAGACGTGCGAGGAGACGACCGGTGAACATCTGGATCGCGGTCGCCGTGACCGCCGTCGGCTGCTACGCCGTCAAGCTCGCCGGACTGCTCGTCCCGGCGGGCGTCCTGGAACGCCCCCTGGTGCGCAGGCTCGCCGCGCTGCTGCCCGTCGCGCTGCTCGCCGCCCTCACCGCCCAGCAGACGTTCGGGGACGGGCACACGCTCGTCCTGAACGCCCGGGCGGCCGGGCTCGGTGCCGCCGCCGTGGCCCTGGTACTGCGGGCGCCGTTCCTGGTCGTCGTCGCGGCGGCCGTCCTGGTCACGGCGGGGGTGCGGGCCCTGGGCGGCTGAGATGCGGGCCGCCGCCGGTTCCTGGGTTGCGGCCGTCGCCGGTCCTTGAGTAGCAGCCGCCGCCGGGCGTGTCCTCAGCCGATGGCGCGGCCGTACGCCCTGAGGGTGCGCAGCGCCTCGATCGTCACCATGGGGCGTGCCTCCAGCGTGGGCACGGCGGCCCACTGGCGCCAGGTCACCGGCCAGCCGCCGTCCTCCTGCTGCCGGCCGGCGAGGTGGTCGAGACAGCGGGCGATCTCCTCGTCCGTGAACCAGGCGCGCGCGAGGGAGCCGGGCGTCCGCGCGAAGTCGTACGGGAAGTGGTGCTCGCCCGGGGCGTAGCCGGGAGCCAGGGGCCAGGACTCCGCACGGGCGGGGTCGAGCACCGCGAGCCGCCGGTCGCGCACCAGACGGCCGAGCCGTTCGGCCGCCGCCCGCGCGCGCGGGCGGTCGGGCGCCGAGTCCAGGAAGGCGACGGCGGCCTCCACCTCGTAGGGGTGGGAGGTCTCCAGGGACTCGATCCGCTGCCAGCAGAAGTCCGTCGCCCGGAACAGCCAGGCGTGCCACACCGCGTTGCGGTGCAACAGGCCCACCACCGGCCCGGTGGCGAGCAGATCGCTCGGCGGGTCGTCCACCACCGGCACGAAGGGGGCCGCCGGATAGCCGCGCTGGCCGGGGTGGACCGCCGGAAGCGCGCCGTCCGCGGTGGAGACGGAGGTCAGATAGCGGCACACGCGCTCCGTCCGCGCCCCGTCGCAGCGCCCGATCAGGTCCAGGACGCGCAGCGCGTGCGCCGTGTGCAGCGGCTGGCTGACGGGGCCGCGCAGATCGGGCTCCAGCGCGTGGCCGTATCCGCCGTCCTCGTTGCGGTAGGCGTCCAGCGCGGTCTCCGCCGGGTCCGCGCCGCCGCCCAGGAACTGGTGGGCGAACAGCCGCTGCTCCAGCACGCGCGCGGTGAGCCACACGAAGCGTTCGGCGCGCGACAGCGGGGACGATGCCGCCGGCGGCGGGGCGGAGGGTGCTGCTGCGGTTTCGGCCATGGTCAGACCGTAGGGCGCGGGGCGCTCCCGGCAGGCGGTCCCGGCTCGGGGTCACCCGCAGGGGCGGGATACTGGGGTCATGCGGTTGACGGTCTTCTGGGAACGGATGGCGGAGCACTTCGGCGCGGGATACGCCGAGACCTTCGCGCGCGACCACGTGATGTCGGAGCTGGACGGACGCACGGTGGACGAGGCGCTGGCGGACGGCTGGGCGGCCAAGGACGTGTGGCGCGTGGTCTGCCAGGTCATGGACGTCCCGGGGGAGCGGCGCTGACGAGGCACGACGCTCGCGCGTACCCGATTGCCGTCGGCGTGGGCGAGACTTGCACCGTGGCACGCACTGACGAGTCCGGGCTGACGGCCCGGCAAGCACCCCCCACCGCTTCGACGCCGCCCGCCGGCCCGCCGGCCGCAACCGCCGCCGGACCTGGCGCGCGCATGCCGCGCTGGCTGCCGCGGGCCATGGTGCTCGCGCTCGCGCTCATCGCCGCCTTCCAGTTCGGCAGCTGGGCGTTCCACCAGGTCACCGGCCTGCTGATCAACATCCTCATCGCGTTCTTCCTGGCCCTGGCCATCGAGCCCGCGGTGAGCCGCATGGCCTCGCGCGGCATGCGCCGGGGATTCGCGACCTTCCTGGTCTTCCTCGGACTGATGATCGCGACCGCGGGCTTCGTCACCCTGCTCGGCTCGATGCTGGCCGGTCAGATCATCAAGATGATCGAGGGCTTCCCGGACTACCTCGACTCCGTCATCAACTGGGTCAACGCCACGTTCCACACCCATCTGCGGCGCGTCGACATCCAGGAGGGCCTGCTCCACTCCGACTGGCTGCGCAAGTACGCGCAGAACAGCGCCGCGGGCGTCCTGGACGTGTCCACCCAGGTGCTCGGCGGCCTGTTCCAGCTGCTGACGGTCACCCTCTTCTCGTTCTACTTCGCCGCCGACGGCCCACGGCTGCGCCGCGCGCTGTGCTCCGTGCTGCCGCCCGCCCGCCAGGCGGAGGTGCTGCGCGCGTGGGAGATCGCCGTCGACAAGACCGGCGGCTACCTCTACTCACGCGGCCTGATGGCCCTCGTCTCGGGAGTCGCCCACTACGTCCTGCTCCAGGCGCTCGGCGTGCCGTACGCGCCCGTGCTCGGCGTCTGGGTGGGGCTGGTGTCCCAGTTCATCCCCACCATCGGCACCTATCTCGCGGGCGCCCTGCCGATGCTGATCGCCTTCACCGTCAACCCCTGGTACGCGGTGTGGGTACTGGTGTTCGTCGTGATCTACCAGCAGTTCGAGAACTACGTGCTGCAACCCAAGCTGACCTCCAAGACCGTCGACATCCATCCCGCGGTCGCCTTCGGCTCGGTCATCGCGGGCACGGCGCTGCTCGGCGCGGTGGGCGCGCTGATCGCCATTCCGGCGGTCGCGACCCTGCAGGCCTTCCTGGGCGCCTATGTGAAGCGGTACGACGTCACCGACGACCCCCGCGTCCAGGGCCACCGCCCGCGGCCCGCGTCCCCGGGGCTGCTCGCGCGTGCGCGGCGGCTGTGGGCACAGCCGCCTGCGGCCGGGACCGCGGCCGCGACGGACCCGGGGACCGGGACGGCGGTGGATGCGGGGACCGGTACGGCGGGTGCGCAGGGTGCGCCGGGTGCGCGGACGACCGCGGCCGAGGACGGGGCCGCCGGGTAGCGGACGGGGCTGCCGGGCGGCGGTCGTGCTGCCCGGGGTCTCGCTTGACACGAAAATCGAACATCCATTCTGATGGGGACTTCGGCGAGGCCGAACGAAGGGTGATTCGCCCGGTTCCAGGGTGATTCGTCCCATAGTTATCCACAGGCCGGACAGGCGTCGAGGCGCATTGTCAGTGGCAGGCGTTAGCGTTTTTGACGTGAAGCGATCGACTCAAGCAAATCGGGTGGAACCCATGGCAGGAACCGACCGCGAGAAGGCGCTCGACGCCGCGCTCGCACAGATTGAACGACAATTCGGCAAGGGCGCGGTCATGCGCATGGGCGAGCGGTCGAGGGAGCCCATCGAGATCATCCCGACCGGGTCGACCGCGCTGGACGTGGCCCTCGGCGTCGGCGGCCTGCCGCGCGGCCGTGTCGTGGAGATCTACGGACCGGAGTCCTCCGGCAAGACGACCCTGACCCTGCACGCCGTGGCGAACGCGCAGAAGGCCGGCGGCCAGGTCGCCTTCGTGGACGCGGAGCACGCCCTCGACCCCGAGTACGCGCGCAAGCTCGGCGTCGACATCGACAACCTGATCCTGTCCCAGCCGGACAACGGCGAGCAGGCGCTGGAGATCGTGGACATGCTGGTCCGCTCCGGCGCGCTCGACCTCATCGTCATCGACTCGGTCGCCGCGCTCGTCCCGCGCGCGGAGATCGAGGGCGAGATGGGCGACTCGCACGTGGGTCTGCAGGCCCGTCTGATGAGCCAGGCGCTGCGCAAGATCACCAGCGCGCTCAACCAGTCCAAGACCACGGCGATCTTCATCAACCAGCTGCGCGAGAAGATCGGTGTGATGTTCGGTTCGCCGGAGACCACGACCGGTGGCCGGGCGCTGAAGTTCTACGCGTCCGTGCGCATCGACATCCGCCGCATCGAGACCCTGAAGGACGGCACCGAGGCGGTCGGCAACCGCACCCGCTGCAAGGTCGTCAAGAACAAGGTCGCGCCGCCCTTCAAGCAGGCCGAGTTCGACATCCTCTACGGCCAGGGCATCAGCCGTGAGGGCGGCCTGATCGACATGGGCGTGGAGCACGGCTTCGTGCGCAAGGCCGGCGCCTGGTACACGTACGAGGGCGACCAGCTCGGCCAGGGCAAGGAGAACGCGCGCAACTTCCTGAAGGACAACCCCGACCTGGCCAACGAGATCGAGAGGAAGATCAAGGAGAAGCTGGGCGTCGGCGTGCGACCGGAGGAGCCGGCCGCCG
Organism: Streptomyces seoulensis; assembly: GCA_013364255.1. Taxonomy (GTDB): domain Bacteria; phylum Actinomycetota; class Actinomycetes; order Streptomycetales; family Streptomycetaceae; genus Streptomyces; species Streptomyces similanensis. The sequence continues at coordinate 6,843,411 of CP054936.1, forward strand.
AGCCCGCCGCGGACGCCGCGGTCTCCGCCGCCGCGGGCGACGCGGCCAAGACGGTGCCCGCCCCGGCGACCGCCAAGGCGACCAAGCCCAAGGCCGCCGCAGCCAAGAGCTGACCCGTGACACGGCGAACCGACTGGGCCGAGTACGAGGCCGGGCACGAGTACGGACACGCCGCTTCCGGTGCCCCACGGGGGAGGGGCACCGGGAACCGCCCCGGTGCCGGGGCGGGCGGCGCGGGCGCGTACCGGGGCGATGCCGCGTACGGGCCGGACGGTGACGGTGCGCACGGGGCGGAGACCGGCTTCGCCGACGGCGACCCGGCCGACGGACACGGCCGGTACGGCGGATTCGAGGACGACGAGCCGGGCGACGGCTCCGGCCCGGGCGACGGCGTGGCGCGTGGTGCGGCCGGCCCACGGGCGCGAGGGGCACGCCGGGGCGGCTCGCGTGACGGCGGGCCGTACGGCGGGCGGGGGCGTCGCCGACGCGACTTCGGCGAGGCGCCCGCGCCGGACGGAGACGATTCCTCCTTGCCGAGGGCCGAGCGGGGGGAGTCTCCGGGGGACCCGGTGGAGCGGGCGCGCGCGATCTGCCTGCGTCTGCTCACCGGGACTCCGCGCACCCGCAAACAGCTCGCCGACGCCCTGCGCAAGCGGGAGATCCCGGACGAGGCGGCGCAGGAGGTGCTGTCCAGGTTCGAGGAGGCCGGGCTGATCGACGACGGCGCGTTCGCGGACGCCTGGGTGGAGTCCCGGCACCACGGGCGCGGCCTGGCCCGGCGCGCGCTCGCCCGGGAACTGCGGACCAAGGGCGTCGACGCCACGCTGATCGACGAGGCCGTCGGCCGGCTCGACGCCGACCGGGAAGAGGCCACGGCGCGCGAACTGGTCGACCGCAAGCTGCGCTCCACCCGCGGCCTGGACCGCGACAAGCGGATGCGCCGCCTGGCCGGCATGCTCGCCCGCAAGGGCTACTCCCAGGGTCTGGCCCTGCGGGTGGTCAGACAGGCGCTGGAGGAGGAGGGCGAGGACACGGAGTTCCTCGATGACGGCGAGTTCTGAGACGGGACCGTGGGAACGGGCCGTGGAGACAGGGCCATCGGGACAGGGCCATCAGGGCAGGATTGTTGAGCCGGAGCCGGAGCCGGAGCCGGAGCCGGAGCCGGGGCCCGGAGCGGGTCCGGGCCCCGGACGGGACGTGGGCAGGGAGCTACGGCGTCACCGGGAGGCCGGCCGTGCGCCAGGCCTGGAAGCCGCCGATCAGGTCGGTGGCCCGGTGCAGGCCCAGCTGGTGCAGGGAGGCGGCGGCCAGGCTCGACGCGTAGCCCTCGTTGCAGATCACGACGACGCGCAGGTCGTGACCGGTGGCCTGCGGGAGGTGGTGGCTGCCCCAGGGGTCGAGGCGCCACTCCAGTTCGTTGCGTTCGACGACGAGGGCGCCGGGGATGAGGCCGTCGCGCTCGCGCAGCGCGGCGTACCGGATGTCCACGAGCAGGGCCTCGCCGGCCTGGGCGGCGGCGAAGGCCTCGTCGGGTGCGACGCGCTCGTATCCCCGGCGGACCCGTTCCAGCAGGTCGTCGATCCCGACCGGCGGTCGACGTTCGCTCACTGCCAGTCCTCCGGGCGCTCGACCTGCTCCAGGCGCAGCGTCTGTCCGGCGCGGCTGTAGCGGCGGATCTGCGGCAGGGGCGGGTAGTAGGCGTGCACGGAGATCGCGTGCCGGTCGGTGGACTCGTTGAGCACCTCGTGGACATGGTGGCGGCCGAAGGCGCGGCCCCGGCCGGCCGGCAGCCGTCGCGTACGGTCCACGTCGTCGGTGAGTTCGAGGGTCTTCCAGCCGTCGGTGGGCAGCCGGGCGGCGAGCGAGTTCTCGGTCAGTTCGCCGGCGGCGGTGAGGAAGGCGCCGATCGAGTCGGCGTGGTCGTGCCAGCCGGTTCCCGAGCCGGGCGGCCAGCCGATCAGCCATGCCTCACTGCCCTTGGGACCGGACAGGCGCACCCAGGTGCGGCCCTCCGGGTCGAGCGGCAGGGAGGCGATCAGCTCGGCGTCGGCGGCCGAGCGCCGGACGAACTCCAGGAGCTCCGCCTCGGTGGGCGCCGAGGCGGCGGGGACGCCCGGGGAGATGTCCGGAGCCGAGGCTGCGGGCGGGGAGAGGGACGCGGAAGCGGACACGGCGGAGGAGGCAGACACGTACACCGTCCTGAGGAACGTTCGCGGAGGCGCGCGGCGGCACGGAAACGGTGCGCGCGCGAAAAGGGTGAAGGAAGACGCGAGTTCAGCAGGAGGTGCGACACACGCAGCCCGCATAGCGGACGAGGTCCATATGGACCCTCCGCCACAGGCGCACATCGGTGTCGGTCACGTTCGGGAGTACACCATGACCCCGCGAAACGGTCAACCGACCGTCACCATGCGGACCGGACGGTGACGGAACGTACGGCCGGAGGCGCACACCGCCGCCCTACCGCACTCCGCCGCATGCGCTGACGGCCGCCCCCACACCATCCACCCGCGCACGCTCACCCAGCCGCGCGCCCGCCCCATGACCCCCTCACCCGCACGCCCCGCCGCACCGCGACCGCTTCCCGCCCGAGCGTCCGGGCACCCTCCGAATCCCCGCCCGAGCGCCCCTCAGCGCGCCCCCGCCTCGGCGTGCTCCTCCGCGCGGGCGGCCGCCGCCGCGCCGCCGCCGAGGGTGGCCTCGGCCGCCGCGTACAGGGCGGCCGGGCGGACGCCGCTCAGGGCGGTGACCAGGTGGCCGTCGGGCCGGATCAGGAGCACGGTGTGCGGGGCGGCGCCCGGGTAGCTCTCGGCGACCAGCAGTTCGGCGGGGTGCGGCAGGGCGGTGACCGCCGCCGCCAGCCGGGGCATGATCCCGGCGCCCATCCAGTGCCGGCGTTCCCACACCACCGTGCCCGGCGCCACCAGCACCACCAGCAGCGCACCGCGGCCCAGCCGGTCCCGCAGCGGTACGAACGTGCCGTCCTCCGCGGTCACCACCACATCGGCGACCGCCTCGCCGACCGGAGTGTCCACGGACGTCTCGGCGTCCACGGCCTCGGGCGCCAGCGGCGAGCCGGCGTACGACCCCGGCGCGCCGAGCGCTCCGTGCCCGAGGTGGCCGTCCATGAGGAGCGCGTCGTGCTGGCGTGCCGCCCCGGGGACGTACGACCGCAGTCCGCCGCCGCGCAGCACCGGCAGCACCTGGTCGGCGGCGCGCAGCCGGGCGGCGACGACGGCGCGCCGCTCGGTCTGGTAGCTGTCCAGCAGGGCCTCGTGCGGGCCGTGGTGCCAGACCGACGCCAGTTTCCAGGCGAGGTTGTCGGCGTCCCGCAGCCCCTCGTCCAGCCCCTGGGTGCCGAGCGCGCCCAGCAGATGGGCGGCGTCCCCGGCCAGGAACACCCGTCCGGCGCGCCAGCGGCGGGCCAGCCGGTGGTGGACGGTGTGCACGCCGGTGTCCAGGAGTTCGTACGCCGGCGCGTCTTCGCCGGTCCAGCCGGTGAGGGTCTCCCGGACGCGGGCGAGCAGGAGTTCGGGTGTGACCAGGTCCTTGCCGGGCGGCAGCAGCCAGTCCAGCCGCCACACCCCCTCCGGCAGCGGCCGGGCGGTGATCTCCCCGGCGAACGGGCCGGAGGTCCGCCACGGCGGGGTGCGGTGGAGGAACGCTTCCTCGGGCCGGGGGAGTTCGGTGCGCAGCGCGGCCACCGCGTGCCGTTCGACGGCCGTGCGGCCGGGGAAGCGGATGTCCTGGAGCTTGCGCACGGTCGAGCGCGGGCCGTCGCAGCCGACCAGGTAGCTGCCGCGCCACCAGGTGCCGTCGGAGCCCCGGGTGTGGGCGGTGACGCCCGACTGCTCCTGCTCTATCGTGTCGAGCCGGCTGTCGGCGGCGAGTTCGATCAGCGGCTCGCGGCCGGCGGCGGCGCGCAGCGCGCCGGTCAGCACGTGCTGGGCGATGTGCAGCGGGGCGGGGCCGGCGTCGCCGAACGCCACTTCGTTCGTCACCTGTTTGCGCCGCAGCGACCGCCATCCGGCCCAGCGCAGTCCGGCGGCGCCCAGCGGCATGCCGGCCAGCCGTTCCACCAGGGCGGCGGTGTCCTCGCGCAGCACGACGGTGCGCGCGGCGCGTGGCGCCTCCCGGCCCGGCATCTCGTCGAGGACGACGGACGGCACCTCCTGGCGGGCCAGCGCCAGGGCGAGCGTGAGCCCGACGGGCCCCGCCCCGACGACGATCACCGGGTCCACGGCGCGACGCTCCCTGCCCGCGGCGGCGTCCTGACGGACAGACGTGAACAAATGGTTGGAGCAGGGTGCACGATCACAGAACGTATGCAACCTACTGCCGCTGCCCGCGTCAAGCGACAGGGGCAGTGGTGATCACTCCACTGCCCCTATGCCACACGCATACGCCGGCCGGTGGGCCGACCGGGTGTCAGGCGGCCGTGCCCGCCGACTCGGCGCCCGCCACCGCCGCCGGCGCGAGCACCGCCCCGGTCGACTTCTTGCCGCGCCGCAGCCGCCGCTCCAGCCAGCTGGCGAAGCTGGTGAGGGAGAAGTTCAGGACGACGTAGACCACGGCCACGACGGTGAAGCTGGCGATGGTGTTCGCGCCGTAGTACGAACTCATCGGGGAGACGGACGCCAGCAGCTCCGGGAAGGTGAGGATCGCGCCGCCGAGCGCGGTGTCCTTCACGATCACCACCAGCTGGCTGACGATCGCCGGCAGCATCGCGGTGACCGCCTGCGGCAGCAGGATCGACGTCATGACCTGGGTCTTGCGCAGACCGATGGCCTGGGCGGCCTCCGTCTGGCCCTTGGGCAGCGCCAGGATGCCCGCGCGCACGATCTCCGCGAGGACGGAGGCGTTGTAGAGGACGAGGCCGGTGACGACGGCGTACAGCGGCCGGTCGTCCGAACCGACGTCCGTGTACTGCGCGAACAGGGCGTTGCCGAAGATCATCAGGATCAGCACCGGGATGGCGCGGAAGAACTCCACGACCACGGCGGCCGGGACCCGCACCCAGGTGTGGTCGGAGAGCCGCGCGATGCCGAAGAAGGCGCCCAGCGGCAGCGCGATGACCATCGACAGGGCCGCCGCGATCAGCGTGTTCTTCAGACCCGGCAGGATGTACGTGGTCCAGGACTCGGAGCCGGCCAGGAGCGGCTTCCACTTCGCCCAGTCCAGCTGCCCCTTGTCGTCCAGACCCCGGTAGACCCACCACGCCAGGGCCGCGAAGGCCAGCACGAACACGACCGAATAGAGGATGTTGCGCCGCTTGGCCCGGGGGCCCTGCGCGTCGTACAGCACCGAGGCGCTCATCGCTTCACCGCCACCTTCTTGCCCACCCAGCCGAGGATCAGGCCGGTCGGCAGCGTCAGGCACACGAACCCGAACGCGAACACGGCGGAGATCAGCAGCAGCTGGGCCTCGTTCTCGATCATCTCCTTCATCAGCAGGGCCGCCTCCGCGACGCCGATCGCGGCGGCCACCGTGGTGTTCTTGGTGAGCGCGATCAGGACGTTGGTGAGCGGGCCGACGACCGAGCGGAACGCCTGCGGCAGCACCACCAGGGTGAGCACCTGCGTGAAGCTCAGCCCGAGCGCGCGGGCCGCCTCCGCCTGGCCGACCGGCACCGTGTTGATGCCGGAACGGATCGCCTCGCAGACGAACGCCGAGGTGTAGGCGATCAGTCCGAGGACGGCGAGCCGGAAGTTGATGGTGTCGAAGTTCTCACTGCCCAGGCCGACCCCGAGGGTCTGGTTCAGGCCCAGGGAGGTGAACAGGATGATCACCGTCAGCGGGATGTTCCGCACGATGTTGACGTAGGCGGTACCGAAGCCGCGCATGAGGGGCACCGGGCCGACGCGCATGCCGGCCAGCAGAGTGCCCCAGACCAGGGAGCCGGCGGCCGAGAGCAGCGTGAGCTGCACGGTCACCCAGAAGGCTCCCAGCAGGTCGTAGCCTGAAAGAAAGTCGAACACGATCTCCCGTGCTTCCGCGTGTGGATGGGCGCCGGTGCGCCGCTCCCCCGTGGGCGGCGCACCGGCGGGCACTGGCTCAGCTCTTGATGTCGCCGATCTTCGGCGCCGGCTCGTTCTTGTAGTTCGCGGGACCGAAGTTGGCGTCCACGGCCTTCTTCCAGGAACCGTCGGAGACCATGGCCTCAAGAGCCTTGTTGATCTTGGCCTTGAGGTCGCTGCCCTTCTTCACGCCGATGCCGTAGTTCTCGTTGGTCATCTTCAGACCGCCGAGCTTGAACTTGCCCTTGAACTGGTCCTGGGCGGCGTAACCGGCGAGGATCGAGTCGTCGGTGGTCAGCGCGTCGATGGCCTTGTTCTGGAGGCCGTTCAGACAGGCGGAGTACGTCGGGTACTTCAGCAGGTTCGCCTTGGGCGCCAGCTTGTCCTTGATGTTCTGCGCCGAGGTGGAACCGGTGACCGAGCACAGCTTCTTGCTGTTCAGGTCGGCGGGCGACTTGATCGAGGCGTCGTCGGCGCGGACCAGGACGTCCTGGTGGGCGAGCAGGTAGGGGCCGGCGAAGTCGACCTTCTTCTCGCGCTCCGGGGTGATCGAGTAGGTGGCGGCGATGAACTCGACGTCACCGCGCTGGAGCATCGTCTCGCGGTCGGCACTCTTCGACTCCTTCCACTCGATCTGGTCCTCGTTGTAACCGAGCTTCTTGGCGACGTACTTGGCCACGTCCACGTCGAAGCCGGCGTAGCCCTGCGGCGTCTTCTGGCCCAGGCCCGGCTGGTCGTACTTGATGCCGATGGCGATCTTCTTGCCGCCGCCCGAGGAACCCTCGTCCTTCTTGTCGCCCGAACCGCACGCCGTCGCCGAGACGGCGAGGGCGAGCACGACGGCCGAGGCGGCGGTGACCTTGCGGAGCTTCATGATGAACATCCTTCGGGTGGTGAGGAGGTACGGGCCGCCGCCGAGGGCGCCGGACCGGACGGCCGGGCGGTGTCGGCGGGCGACGGCCGTGCCCGGCGGGCGGGCCGGTGGCGGGGCCGTCCGCCGGCGGACCGCCCGCGGGCGGGCGGGCAGGTCGCCGGCGGTGCGGCGCCCGTCGCCGACCGGGTGGTGCGGAAGTCGGAACGGGGGTGGTGCGGACGTCGGGAGCGGGGTGATGCGGACGCCGGAACCGGGTGCGGCCGGGGTCAGTGGTGCAGGATCTTGGACAGGAAGTCCTTGGCCCGGTCGCTGCGCGGGTTGCTGAAGAACTGGTCCGGCGCGGCCTGTTCGATGATCCGGCCGTCGGCCATGAAGACCACGCGGTTCGCGGCGGAGCGGGCGAAGCCCATCTCGTGCGTGACGACGATCATCGTCATGCCGTCCCGGGCGAGCTGCTGCATGACCTCCAGCACCTCGTTGATCATCTCCGGGTCGAGCGCGGAGGTCGGCTCGTCGAAGAGCATCACCTTCGGCTCCATCGCCAGCGCCCGCGCGATCGCCACGCGCTGCTGCTGGCCGCCGGAGAGCTGCGCGGGGTACTTGTCGGCCTGCGCGCCCACCCCGACCCGGTCGAGCAGCGTGCGGGCCCGCTCCTCGGCCTGCTTCCTGTCCTTGCGGCGGACCTTGACCTGGCCCAGCGTCACGTTCTCCAGCACGGTCTTGTGCGCGAAGAGGTTGAAGGACTGGAAGACCATGCCGACGTCGGCGCGCAGCCGGGCCAGCTCCTTGCCCTCGTGGGGCAGCGGCTTGCCGTCGATCGAGATCGAGCCGTCGTCGATCGTCTCCAGGCGGTTGATCGTGCGGCACAGGGTGGACTTGCCGGACCCGGAGGGGCCGATCACCACGACGACCTCGCCGCGGGCGATCGTCAGATCGATGTCCTGGAGGACGTGCAACGCGCCGAAGTGCTTGTTGACGCTCTTCAGGACGACCAGATCGCCGGTCGAGGCCACATCTTCCTTGGCCATCGATACTTCGGTCATCGCTTTCGGGCTCCGTCCTCCTCGGTTTGGGGGACCATAGCCAGGCGTTGTGTCCCTCGTCACCACATCTGAGGGAGATCTGAGCATCACGATCCGGTAGCGGCCGGACACGAGTCGTAGCGGACCGGGCGAGAGCGCGTACCGGCTGGATAACGACGCGGGCGCGCAACCGGAAGCCTCTTGACGGCGTCCTCGTCCATCGGCGTGACTGCCATGGTGCAGGTGCGCCCGCGCGTGCTCACTCAGGGTGCGTACGCGCCTACGCACACCCACTGCGCGAAACGACCACATGACAGATGAACCGGAGGGGGCCGGATGACGAGGAACCGAAGGGGGCCGGATGAGACTGCTTCTCGTTGAGGACGACAACCACGTGGCGGCCGCCCTGTCCGCGGTGCTGGCCCGGCACGGCTTCGACGTCACCCATGCCCGCAGCGGCGAGGAGGCCCTCCAGGCACTCGTCCCCGAGGGCGCCGGCTTCGGCGTGGTCCTGCTCGACCTCGGACTGCCCGACCAGGACGGCTACGAGGTCTGCGGCAAGATCCGCAAGCGCACCGCCATCCCGGTGATCATGGTCACCGCCCGCTCCGACGTCCGCTCCCGCATCCACGGCCTCAACCTCGGCGCCGACGACTACGTGGTCAAGCCCTACGACACCGGCGAACTGCTCGCCCGGATCCACGCCGTCAGCCGCCGCACCGTCCACGAGGACGCCACCGGCGGCGCCGACGAAGGAGCCCTCAGCCTCGGCTCCGTACGCATCGAACTGCCCACCCGGCAGGTCAGCGTGGCGGGCGCGGTCGTCCAGCTCACCCGCAAGGAGTTCGACCTGCTCGCGCTGCTCGCCCAGCGCCCCGGAGTCGTCTTCCGCCGCGAGCAGATCATCAGCGAGGTCTGGCGCACCAGCTGGGAGGGGACCGGCCGCACCCTGGAAGTGCACGTCGCCTCCCTGCGCTCCAAGCTGCGCATGCCGGCCCTGATCGAGACCGTGCGCGGCGTCGGCTACCGGCTCGTCGCCCCGGCCGCCTAGCGGGGCCGGGTGCGCACACGTCTGCTGCCGCTGCTCATCGTCCTGATGGCGGGGGTGCTGCTCGCCCTCGGGTTCCCGCTCGCCGTCAGCATGGCCGCGGGCGAGCAGCAGAAGGTGGTCGTCGACCGGATCGACGACACGGCGCGGTTCGCCGCCCTCGCCCAGTTCGTCACCGACCGGCCCTCCGGCTCCCGGCAGATCGCCCCCGACGAGCGCCGCGAGACCCTCAGCCGCGAACTCGCCAGCTACTACAGCGTCTACGGCATCCGGGCCGGCGTCTTCTACCGCTCCGGCATGCCCATGGCCAACGCGCCCTTCGCCTGGTCCCTGCCCACCGCCGGCGAGGTGCGCGAGGCCTTCGACGAGGCCCTGCTGAGCCGGCGCAGCCACGACCCCGAGCAGGTGTGGCCCTGGCAGCGGCACCGGCTCGTCGTCGCCTCGCCCGTCATCCGGGACGGCGACGTCGTCGCCGTCGTCCTCACCGACTCGCCCACCGGGCAGATGCGTTCGCGCACCCTGCACGACTGGCTGCTCGTCGGGGCGGGCGAGATCGTCGCCATGCTGGTCGCCGTCGGCGCGGCGCTCCGGCTGACCGGCTGGGTGCTGCGCCCGGTACGGGTGCTCGACGCCACCACCCACGACATCGCCACCGGACGGCTCAAGTCCCGGGTCGCGGCGGCCGGCGGACCACCGGAACTCAGGAGGCTGGCCCGCTCGTTCAACGAGATGGCCGACAACGTCGAGGACGTCCTGGAACAGCAGCGCGCCTTCGTCGCCGACGCCTCCCACCAACTGCGCAACCCGCTCTCCGCCCTCCTGCTGCGCATCGAACTGCTCGCCCTCGAACTGCCCGAGGACAACGAGGAGATCGCCTCGGTGCGCACCGAGGGCAAGCGGCTGGCCCAGGTCCTGGACGACCTGCTCGACCTCGCGCTCGCCGAACACGCCGAGGCGGACCTCCGGCTCATCGACATCGGCGAGCTGGCCGCGGAGCGGGTGGCCGCCTGGGCGCCGGCCGCCGCGGCCAAGGGAGTGCTGCTGACCGGCGACTGCCCGGCGACCACCGCCTGGGCCGACCCCGTGACCCTGTCCTCCGCGCTGGACGCGGTGATCGACAACGCGGTGAAGTTCACCCCCGAGGGCAAGAGCGTCGCTGTGACGGTCGCCGGTGGCGGCGGCACGTCGACGGTCGTCGTCGCCGACCACGGACCGGGCCTCACCGACGACGAACTCGCCCGCGTCGGCGACCGGTTCTGGCGCAGCGGCCGCCACCAGAACATCAAGGGCTCCGGTCTCGGCCTGTCCATCACCCGCGCGCTGCTCGCGGCCGGCGGCGGCTCGCTCTCCTGCGACCACCACCACGACCGGGAACCGCGCGGGCTGAAGGTGACGGTCGGCGTCCCGCGGACGGACCCGCGACGCTCGTAGCGGCAGCGCCCGCGGACGGCCCGCCGGAGCGAGGCGATGCCCTTGCGCGGTCTAGGGTTTGACCGACCGGTAGTAGCGGCGCGCGCCCTCGTGCAGGACCAGCGGGTCGGTGTAGATGGCGGTGCGCAGGTCCACCAGCTGCGCGGAGTGGACGTGGGCGCCGATGCCGTCCCGGCTCTTGATGACGGTCCGGGTCACCCACTCGGTCAGCCGGGGGTCCACGTCCGCGCGGGTCATCAGCACGTTGGACACGGCGATGGTCGGCACGGTCGAACCGTTCTGGACGCTCGGATACGCCGACTCCGGCATGTTGGTGGCGCGGTAGTAGCGCGTCGCGCCGCCCTGCGCGTGCAGCTTGGCCACCAGATCGGAGTCGATCGGCACGAACCGGTACGGGAACTTGGCGGCAAGCTGCTTGAGGCCGTCCGTCGGCAGCCCGCCCGACCAGAAGAACGCGTCGATCGCGCCCTGCCGCAGCCGGTCCGGCCCGGTGTCGATGCCCTCGGCCATGGGACGTATGTCCTTGTGCGGGTCGATCCCGGACGCCGCGAGCACCCGCTCGGCGATCAGCCGGACGCCCGACTCCGGCGGACCGACCGCCACCCGCTTGCCCCGCAGGTCCGCCACCGAGTTGATCCGCGAGTTCCGCGCGACGACGAGCTGCACGTAGTCGTCGTAGAGGCGGGCCACCCCGCGCAGCCGCTCCGCGCCCGGCCGGCCCTCCAGCTCGTACGTCTCCACCGCGTCCGCCGCCGCGATGGTGAAGTCGGCCTTGCCGGTCGCCACGCGCGTGACGTTCTCCTGCGAGCCGTCGCTGGTCAGCAGCCGCACCTTCAGATCCGGCATGTCCTTGCTGAACGCGGTGCGCAGCCGCTCGCCGTACTCCTGGTAGACCCCGCGCAGGGTGCCGGTGCTGAAGGTGATCGTCCCGCTCGGCGGACGCTCGCCCAGCGGCAGCAGCCACCACAGCAGCAGCCCGAGGACGACGACACCGACGGCCGTGCCCTGGAGGCAGCGGCGCCTGCCGGGGGAGGAGAACAGCTTGGACATGCGCGCGATCCTGCCAGCCGGGGCCGGTGCTGGCCAGGCCACGGCGTCGACGCCGGCGCCGGCGGATAGGGTCGCCGTATGAGCAGCTCGCCCGCCGATCTCGTCCGTGAGTTCCACCGCGCCTTCGGGCTCGACGCCCGCAGCACGCCGACCCGGGTGTCCCCGGCGCTCGCCGAGCACCGCGGCGAACTGCTCGCCGAGGAGGCGGCCGAGGTCGCCGAGGTGTCGGTGCACGGCCCGCTCGACCGGCTGGCGCACGAACTCGCGGACGTGGTCTACATCGCGTACGGCACCGCCCTGGTGCACGGCGTCGACCTCGACGAGGTGATCGCCGAGATCCACCGCGCCAACATGAGCAAGCTCGGCCCCGACGGCCAGGTCGCCCGCCGCGCCGACGGCAAGGTCCTCAAGGGCGACCACTACCGCGCGCCCGACGTCGCGTCCGTACTGCGCCGTCAGGGCTGGACCCCGGACGGCGCCTGACACCAGTGCCGGGACGTCGGGGCGGGTCGCCGCCGCGCCGCCCGGCGGCGGGGTCAGGGCGCCTGCGCCGGTACGTCCGTTGCCGTGCCGTCCTTGCCGTCCTTGCCGTCCGTGCCGTTGATGGCCGAGCCGTCCGCCGCCGGGCGGGCCGTCCGGCCGGCCGGCGGCCGCGCGCACCGCACCGCCAGCACCAGCGCGAGCCCGGACAGCGTCACCACGTCCTTGAACGCCCGGCGCGTCGAGGGCTCCAGGCAGGGGAAGGCGAAGCCGGGCGCCTGCGGGACGAGCGCCGCCCAGAACCACGGCGAACGCGTCACCGAGTCCGCCGCCGGCGCACCGGCGAGCAGCAGCGGCACCACGACGACCGGATAGTGCTCGTAGGACGGCCGGGAGACCAGCAGCGACGCCAGCATGAGCATCGCGGCGGTGTCCGCCAGCCGCGACGGACCGGCGTCGGCGCGCCGCCAGCGCAGCCGGGCGCACGCCACCCCGGCCGTCGCCGCGGCCAGCGCCGCCGCCTCGGCCGCCGCCCGCGGCACCCCGAGGCGCGGCAGCACCGCCGGCCAGGAGCAGTCGAACGGCCGCATCAGGGAGTCGCCGCCCCTGAGGAGGAAGGGCAGCGTGCGGGTGAAGAACCCGCCCGGGTCCGGCATGATCATCGCGATACCCGCGGACAGCGCCGCCGGCACCAGCACCATCCAGGCCAGCGCCCGCCACCGCCGGGCCAGCACCAGCAGCAGCACCACCGGCACCAGCAGCGGCTTCACCGCCACGGACAGCCCGAGCACCACCCCGGCCGCGTCCCAGCGGCCGCGGTCCGCCAGCAGCAGCGCGGCGGGCAGCGCGAGGACGCTCACCGCGGTCCAGTTCCCCAGGTCGATCAGATGACCGACCGGAACCCAGCACAGCACCAGCCCCAGCAGCCCCAGCACCGCGAACCGGGAGCGCGCCGGCACGCGGAACAGGCGCACGGCGCACCACCACCCGGCCGCGACGAGCCCCACGCACACCAGGGGCGCGGCCACCCGCAGCACCGGCGCCGGCAGCGCCGCCTGCGCCGCCGCGAACAGCACGGCGCTCGGCAGATACAGGAACCGCCGGTCGGCGTAGGGGGCGCCGCCGTGCAGCCAGACCTGCCCGGCGTGGACGACGAAGGCGTTGTCCATGCCTCCCTGCCGGTGCACGAGGGCCACGTGCGCCGCGCGTCCCAGCAGGACGAGGAACAGGACGGCGACCGGGACCGGGCCGGCCGGCCGCAGGAGCCAGGCGCGCGGCGCCGGGCCCGCGGGCGCCTGCGGTGCGGAGGTCCGCAGGGCGTCACGAAGCTGCATCACGTATCTGTCACTGTCCGGGAGGGGCTGCGGCACCGAGTGGCACCGAGTGGTGAGGAATGCCCCCATTCTGGGTCTGTCGTCCCCTTGTGGGAGGCAGGTGCGCCCCGTGTCGCGACCGCGCCGCGCGCCGTGCCCCCGCGCCCCGCACACCGTCCGGGGGCACTTCGCCGAGCGCCTACCCTTAGGGCATGAGCAGCATCGACCGGAGCCGAGAAGTGGGCGTCACTCGCAGCTATGAGATCCGCACCTACGGGTGCCAGATGAACGTCCACGACTCCGAGCGGCTGGCCGGGCTGCTCGAGGACGCGGGCTATGTGCGGGCGCCGGAGGGCTCGGACGGCGACGCGGACGTCGTCGTCTTCAACACCTGCGCCGTACGCGAGAACGCCGACAACCGGCTCTACGGCAACCTCGGCCGCCTCGCCCCGCAGAAGACGAAGCGGCCCGGGATGCAGATCGCGGTCGGCGGCTGCCTGGCGCAGAAGGACCGGGACACCATCGTCAAGAAGGCGCCCTGGGTGGACGTCGTCTTCGGCACGCACAACATCGGCAAGCTGCCCGTCCTGCTGGAGCGCGCCCGCGTCCAGGAGGAGGCGCAGGTCGAGATCGCCGAGTCCCTGGAGGCGTTCCCGTCCACGCTGCCGACCCGGCGCGAGAGCGCGTACGCGGCCTGGGTGTCGATCTCGGTCGGCTGCAACAACACCTGCACCTTCTGCATCGTCCCGGCGCTGCGCGGCAAGGAGAAGGACCGCCGCCCCGGCGAGATCCTGGCCGAGGTCGACGCGCTGGTCGGCGAGGGCGTCAGCGAGATCACGCTGCTCGGCCAGAACGTCAACGCCTACGGCTCCGACATCGGCGACCGCGAGGCGTTCAGCAAGCTGCTGCGGGCCTGCGGGAACGTCGAGGGCCTGGAGCGGGTCCGCTTCACCTCGCCGCACCCGCGCGACTTCACGGACGACGTGATCGCGGCGATGGCCGAGACGCCGAACGTGATGCCGCAGCTGCACATGCCGCTGCAGTCCGGCTCGGACCCGGTCCTGAAGGCGATGCGCCGCTCCTACCGCCAGGAGCGCTACCTCGGGATCATCGAGAAGGTCCGCGCCGCGATCCCGCACGCCGCGATCACCACCGACATCATCGTGGGCTTCCCCGGCGAGACCGAGGAGGACTTCGAGCAGACGCTGCACGTGGTGCGCGAGGCGCGGTTCGCGCAGGCGTTCACCTTCCAGTACTCCAAGCGGCCCGGCACCCCCGCCGCCGAGATGGAGAACCAGGTCCCCAAGGAGGTCGTCCAGGCGCGCTACGAGCGCCTCGTCGCCCTCCAGGAGGAGATCTCCTGGGCGGAGAACAAGAAGCAGGTCGGCCGCACGCTGGAGCTGATGGTCGCCGAGGGCGAGGGCCGCAAGGACGGCGCCACGCACCGGCTGTCCGGCCGCGCGCCCGACAACCGCCTGGTCCACTTCACCAAGCCGGACCAGGAGGTGCGCCCCGGCGACGTGGTCACCGTCGAGATCACCTACGCCGCCCCGCACCACCTCCTGGCCGAGGGCACGGCGCTCTCCGTGCGGCGCACCCGCGCGGGCGACGCCTGGGAGAAGCGCACCGCCGCCGAGGCCGCCAAGCCGGCGGGCGTCATGCTGGGCCTGCCGAAGATCGGCGTCCCGGCGCCCGCGCCGGTGCCGTCCGGCAGCGGCTGCGGCTGCGACTGACCGCCCGGCCGGGAACCCGGGACGCCGGGGCAGGCGTGAGGACGCCCGGGAGCGAGACGGCGGGGCAGGCGTGAAACGCCGGGGGTGAGACGACGGGGCGGGTGCGAGACACCGGGGGCGCTCTCGGGGTTACGCTGCCGATCATGCTTGTCGCCGCCGCAGTCTGCCCCTGCCCGCCGCTCCTCGTGCCCGTGGTCGCCGCCGGGGCCGCGCCCGAACTGGACGCCGCGCGCGCCGCGTGCGCGGACGCGCTCGGTGTCCTCGCCGCCGCCCGGCCCGACCGCCTGGTGGTCGTGGGCCCCGCCGAGGAGGCCGGCCACGGACCGTATCCGGAGGGCACCCGGGGCTCGTTCCGCGGCTTCGGCGTCGACGCGGACGTACGGCTCGGCCAGGACCGGGGCGCCACAGGTGAGCGCGGACTGCCGGTGTCGCTCGCGGTCGCCGCGTATCTGCTGGAGCGCACGGGCTGGGCCGACGCCCCGGTCGAGGGGCTGGGCGTGGACGCGTCGCTGGCGCCCGAACGCTGCCTGGCCGCCGGCCGTGACATCGCCGCACGGGCCGGCCGGGTGGCGCTGCTGGTGATGGGCGACGCCAGCGCCTGCCGGTCGCTCAAGGCGCCCGGCTACCTCGACGAACGGGCCGAGCCCTTCGACGCCGAGGCGGCCCGTGCGCTGGGCGCGGCGGACGTGGCCGCGCTCGCGGCGCTGGACCCCGCCCTGGCGGCCGAACTGAAGGCGTCGGGCCGCGCCCCGTGGCAGGTGCTGGCCGGCGCGGCCGAGGACGCCGACCTGAGCGGCGCCCTGCTCTACGACGAGGCCCCCTACGGCGTCGGCTACCTGGTGTCGACCTGGACCTGAGCCACCACGTCACCGCCCCGGTCGCTCGCCGGGGAACCGACCCGGCGGACGGCCGGAAAGCGCTGCTCCCCGGCCGTCCGCCGCTGTCCTGCCGCCGTCCTGCCCGTGGCCGGCCGACCGGGCCGGCGGCCGCCTCAGGACGTGGGCGGGGGAGGCGTCCGCGGGGGTGTGCCGGGCTCACCGCCCCGTGCCGGGTCGGAGCCGACGCCATGCCCCGGTCCGTCGCCGTGCCCCGGTCCGTCGCCGTGCCCCGGTCCGTCGCCCTGGTGGGCGAGCCGGTCCACGGCCTCCTTGGCCTTGTCCGTGCCCGCGTGGATCTTCTCGCGGTACTTGCCCTTGGTCTTCTCGTCGACTACCTTCGCCGCCCGGTCGAGCCCCTGGCCGATCGAGCCCCCGTGCCGCTGCGCGAGGTCCGAGACCTTCTCCTTGGCCGGGCCGAGCCTGGCCTTCATGTTGTCCAGCAGACCCATGGTTCACCCTCCCGTACGGGACAGTCATGTGCGGGCGCCCTTGCCGGTCTCCTGTTCGGCCGCCTCGTCGGCGGACTGCTGCTTGGGGATCTCCACACCGTCGGCGCCGCCGGTCTCCGGCGCGGCCCCGGCGCCGTCGTCCCCGGCCTGTGCCGCCTTCGAGTCGTCCCCGGCGGCGCCGTCCGCCTGTACGTCGTCCGCCGCCGCGCCGGCCGGCTCCTCGGCGACCGACGTCTCCGCCACAGCCTCGGACCTCCGGAAAAATCGCGCAAAAACGCCCATGTCAACTCCATACGTTACTTGTGCGGGCGAAATCCCGCGTGGTCCGCTGTGTCCGTGCGCGGCGCCCGCACCACCGCCGGTCGTGATCCGGCCACGGGAACCTCTCATCGGGCAACGAGGGCGTGACCGTGTCGTCACGTAACTCGTTCGAGGCACCCCCATGGGGTTTGCGAAACTGGTGCGGTGAGCAGCGCACCCCCCGCACCCCGCGTCATCGCCGTCGTCGGCCCGACCGCGGCCGGAAAGTCCGATCTCGGCGTCTTCCTGGCCCAGCGCCTGGGCGGCGAGGTCGTCAACGCCGACTCCATGCAGCTCTACCGAGGGATGGACATCGGCACCGCGAAACTGACGCCCGAAGAGCGCGCCGGCGTACCGCACCACCTCCTGGACGTGTGGGACGTGACGGTCACCGCCTCCGTCGCCGAGTACCAGCGCCTCGCGC
This sequence comes from Streptomyces seoulensis, assembly GCA_013364255.1. GTDB lineage: Bacteria > Actinomycetota > Actinomycetes > Streptomycetales > Streptomycetaceae > Streptomyces > Streptomyces similanensis. Next base: position 6,860,430 of record CP054936.1, read on the forward strand.
GGGAGCGGATCGACGCCCTGCTGGCCGAGGGCCGCTGGCCGATCCTGGTCGGCGGCTCGGGCCTCTACGTCCGCGGCGCCGTCGACAACCTGGAGTTCCCCGGCACCGACCCGGAGGTCCGGGCCCGGCTGGAGGAGGAGCTGACCCTGCGCGGCTCCGGCGCCCTGCACGCCCGGCTGGCCGCCGCCGACCCCGAGGCCGCGCGCGCGATCCTGCCCGGCAACGGCCGCCGCATCGTCCGGGCACTGGAAGTGATCGAGATCACCGGCCGCCCCTTCACGGCCAACCTTCCCGGCCACGACTCCGTCTACGACACCGTGCAGATCGGCGTCGACGTGGCCCGCCCCGAGCTGGACGAGCGCATCGCGCGCCGGGTGGACCGGATGTGGGAGGCGGGGCTCGTCGACGAGGTGCGGGAGCTGGCGGAGCGGGGCCTGCGGGAAGGGCGTACGGCCTCCCGCGCGCTCGGTTACCAGCAGGTCCTGGCGGCGCTCGCGGGCGAGTGCACGCTCGACCAGGCGCGCGCGGAGACCGTGCGCGCCACCAAGCGCTTCGCGCGCCGACAGGACTCCTGGTTCCGGCGCGACCCGCGCGTGCACTGGCTGAGCGGGGCCGCCGCGGACGTCACGGAACTTCCGCACCTGGCGCTGGCGTTGGTCGAACGACCGGTTACAGCCTGATCACGTGATGGCATCGGGACGCCCAGGCCGTCATCCAGGCCTCCGGCGGCGTGCCATCATCGTGCTCGATCGACCGAGTGAAGTCCTAGTGGGGAGGGCGCGTGGCGATGGAGGCCGGCCCTCGCGACACCGCGCAAGGCGGCAGCGAGCACATCACCGCTGAGCACGCCGGTGCGGAGACGGACGAACCGTCGCTCAGCCCCGACGGCCCCGACGGGACGCAGGGCGGGGTGACCGCGGACGGTCCGGAGCCCGACGAGATGTTCGCCGGGCCCGAGGTGGAGGTCGAGCTGCGCCCGCAGCGGCGGCTGCGCATCTGGCAGCTGGCGCCCATCGTGGGCTTGGCCGCCGTCGGCTCGCTGATGTTCGCCTTCCCGCTGGCCTTCGACGGCGACAGCGGCGCGATGATCGCCATGTTGGGGCTGCTGATCTGCTCCTGCGCGGCGGGCTGGGGCATGATGGCCGCGCGCCGCGTGGGCTACACCTGGCCGGGCCTGCCGCCGCGGGGCGCCGGCCGACGGGCCGACTGGCGGCTCATCGGCGCCTACGCCCTGATCGTCGCCGTGGTCGTCGTCCTCGCCGTCTGGCGCGTCGCCCGCCTGCGCTAGGGGCCTGCCCGGCGGAACCCTCTCGTACGCCCGGAGCGACCGGGACGGCCCGGGGGCCTGTCGTCCCCACACCGTACGATCGAGACATGAGCTCCCGCATCGCCTTCCTGAAGGGGCACGGCACGGAGAACGACTTCGTGATCCTCCCCGACCCGGAGAACGCCCTCGACCTGCCCCCGGCCGCCGTCGCCGCCCTGTGCGACCGGCGCGCGGGCATCGGCGGCGACGGCGTGCTGCACGTCGTGCGCTCGGCCGCGCACCCGGACGCCCGCCACCTGGCGGCCGAGGCGGAGTGGTTCATGGACTACCGCAACGGCGACGGCTCGGTCGCGGAGATGTGCGGCAACGGCACACGGGTGTTCGCGCGCTACCTCCAGCACGCCGGGCTCGCCGCCGAGGGCGACCTCGCGATCGCCACGCGCGGAGGCGTGAAGAAGATCCACATCGCCAAGGACGGCGACGTCACCGTCGGCATGGGCAGCGCCCGGCTCCCCGAGGGCGAGGTCACGGTGAGCGTCGGCGAGCACAGCTGGCCCGCGCGGAACGTGAACATGGGCAACCCGCACGCGGTGGCCTTCGTCGGTGATCTCGCCGACGCCGGCGACCTGCTCTCCCCGCCCCCGTTCCGCCCGGCCGCCGCCTACCCGGACGGGGTGAACGTCGAGTTCGTCGTCGACCGCGGCCCCCGCCACGTCGCGATGCGGGTGCACGAGCGCGGCTCGGGAGAGACCCGCTCGTGCGGCACGGGCGCCTGCGCCGTCGCCGTCGCGGCCGCCCGCCGCGACGGGGCCGACCCCGCCGTCACCGGCACCCCGGTGACGTACACGGTCGACGTGCCTGGCGGCACCCTCGTGATCACCGAGCGGCCGGACGGCGAGATCGAGATGACCGGCGCCGCGGTGATCGTCGCCGAGGGCGAGATCGCGGCGGACTGGCTGGAAAGCGTCGTCGGCTGACCGTCCGCCGGTCGGCGGTTCACCCGGCCGGCCGACCGGGAAGCAGCCGGATCCATGCCGTAGATCCAGGTGGGAGCGGGAATCCACGATCACCCGCACGACAAGTGACCGAAAACCGTAAACCTCCGAATCGTCGCTCGAATGGGTGATCCGTTTCACGCTCCCCGAGAGGTGGTCGGCCGAGTGTGCTGGGCTCGGTAGCATCAAGCACCGGCCCGGACGGGGGATCCGACGCCAGACCCCTGAGCCGAGTAGGCCCTGGGGCACCCCGTCCGCCGGTCCACGCAGCCGGAGGTGCCCATGAGTGCGGATGCCACGAATCCCGCGGCCCCGGGAGCGGTGGTGCCGGCGGCGCCCCGCAGAAGGGCCCGCCCGCGGCTCGATCTGCGCCGTCTGGGCCGGGCCGCGCTGCTCGGCCCCGCCGCCCGCGACCGCCTGCCCGACGCCATCGGCCACGTCGCCGAGGCCCACCGCGCCCACTACCCCGACGCCGACCTCGAACCGCTGCGCCGCGCCTACGTCCTGGCCGAGTCCTCGCACCGCGGCCAGATGCGCAAGAGCGGCGAGCCGTACATCACGCACCCCTTGGCCGTGACCCTCATCCTCGCCGAACTCGGCGCGGAGACCACGACGTTGACCGCCTCCCTGCTCCACGACACCGTCGAGGACACGGACGTCACCCTCGACCAGGTCGGCGACGAGTTCGGCGCGGAGGTCCGCTACCTCGTCGACGGCGTCACCAAGCTGGAGAAGGTCGACTACGGCGCCGCCGCCGAGCCCGAGACCTTCCGCAAGATGCTCGTCGCCACCGGCAACGACGTGCGGGTGATGTCGATCAAACTCGCCGACCGGCTGCACAACATGCGCACCCTCGGCGTCATGCGCCCGGAGAAACAGGCCCGGATCGCCAAGGTGACCCGGGACGTGCTCATCCCGCTCGCCGAACGGCTCGGGGTGCAGGCCCTCAAGACCGAACTGGAGGACCTGGTCTTCGCGATCCTCCACCCCGAGGAGTACGCGCACACCCGCGAGCTGATCGCGGAGAACGCGAGCCGGACCGCCGACCCGCTCACCGAGGTCGCCGAGCAGGTGCGCGGGGTGCTGCGCGAGGCCGACATCGCCGCCGAAGTCCTCGTCAGGCCACGGCACTTCGTCTCCGTGCACCGGGTGTCGCGCAAACGGGGCCGGCTGCGCGGCTCCGACTTCGGCCGGCTGCTGGTGCTGGTCAACGAGGACGCCGACTGCTACGCCGTCCTCGGCGAGCTGCACACCTGTATGACACCGGTGGTCTCGGAGTTCAAGGACTTCATCGCGGTCCCCAAGTTCAACCTGTACCAGTCGCTGCACACCGCCGTCGCCCACCCCTCCGCCCGGACGGACCCGTCCGGCGGGACCCCCGCGGACGGCCAGACCGTCGAAGTCCTCATCCGCACCCACCAGATGCACAAGGTCGCCGAGGCCGGCGTCGTCGCGCTCGGCAACCCCTACGCCCCGCCCGCGGAGGAGCAGACCGCCGGCGACGGCGAGCGCGTGGACCCCACCCGCCCCGGCTGGCTCTCCCGCCTGCTGGACTGGCAGGAGGCCGCGTCCGACCCCGACACCTTCTGGTCCACCCTGCGCCAGGACCTCGCCCAGGACCGCGAGATCACCGTCTTCGGGCCCGACGGCGGCACGCTCGGCCTGCCCGAGGGCGCCAGCTGCGTGGACGCCGCGTACGCCCGGTACGGGCAGGACGCGCACGCGTGCATCGGCGCCCGCGTCAACGGCCGCCTGGCCCGGCTGAGCACCGTCCTGAAGGACGGCGACACCGTCCAGCTGCTCCTGGACCAGGACCCCGCCTCCGGGCCCTCCCGGGAGTGGCTCGAACACGCCCGCACCCCGGCCGCGCGCATCGCCATCCAGCACTGGCTGGCGGCCCACCCGGCAGCGGCCGACGAGGAGCCCGAGCCGGAGCGCGACCTGCGCGAACCGGCCCCGGAGACCGCCGACGCGCCCGGCGGACCGGTGCCGGGCGGGCGCGGCGGCCGGCCCGGCGCGGCGGGAGCGGTGGTCGTCGACGGCCCCCACTCCGCCGTACGGCTCGCCGGCTGCTGCACGCCCGTACCGCACGACCGGGTCGCCGCGTTCGCCGTGCGCGGGGGAGTGGTGACCGTGCACCGCGTCGAGTGCGCCGGGGTCACGCGGATGAAGAGCACCGGGCGCGCGGAGGTCGGCGTGCGCTGGGGGGACACCGCCGGATGCCGGGTGACGCTGCGCGCCGAATCGTTCGGCCGCCCCCATCTGCTCGCCGACCTGACCGAGGCCATCGCCATGGCGGGGGGCGAGATCGTCTCGGCGACCGTCGCACCGCCGGCCCAGCAGCGCGTCCACCACACCTACACCCTCGAACTCCCCGACGCCTCCCGCCTGGCCGCCCTCATGCGGGCGATGCGCGGCGTCCCGGGCGTCTACGACGTCAGCCGCGCCCAGCCGCAGCCGCCGGAGGCGTGAACCGGCACCGCAGGGGGCGTGCCGGAGCTAGGAACCGGCACCGCAGGGGGCGTGCCGGAGGCGTGTACCGGCACCGCAGGGGGCGTGCCGGAGGCGTGTACCGACACCGCAGGGGGCGTGCGGGAGCACGCGGAGCAACCGGCTGACCCCCCGCACCGGAACGACCCGATCGGGTGGCTCAGGCGCGCGCCGCCGCCGAACGTGGGCTACGCGCTGATAGCCGTGTGTGCATGCCGCGCACCCCCCGTCACCGCGTCCCGCGTCGCCTGAAGGCGACCCTCCTCGCGTCCGCCGCCTCCGCCGCCTGCGTCTGCCTGCTGGCCGCGAGCGCCCCGCCCGCCCCGCTCGGCGTCGGCGACCGCCTCTTCCCCTACCTCGGCAACCCGGGGTACGACGTGTCGGCGTACGACCTCTCCTTCGCCTACTCCGGCGACAACGCCAAGCCGCTCCAGGCCGTCACCACCATCGACGCCCGCACCACCCGCACCCTGGAGAGCGTGAACCTGGACTTCACACACGGCACCGTCGAGTCCGTCGAGGTCGACGGCGCGCCCGCCGCCTTCGCCTTCGCCGGCGAGGACCTCGTGATCACCCCGCGGACCCCGCTGCCCGAGCACCGCCGCACCCGCATCACCGTGCGCCACACCAGCAACCCGGTGCCCGAGAAGGGCCGGGACGGCGGCTGGGTGCAGACCGCGGACGGACTGGCCATGGCCAACCAGGCCGACGTCGCCCACCTGGTGTTCCCCTGCAACGACCACCCCTCCGACAAGGCGATGTTCACCATCCACGTGACCGCGCCCGAGGGCTACACCGCCGTCGCCAACGGCCTGCCCGCGCGGACCGCCCGCACCCGCGAGGCCACCACCTGGACGTACCGCACCCAGCACCCCATGGCCACCGAACTGACCCAGGTCTCCATCGGCCGCTCCACCGTGCTGCACCGCCCCGGCCCGCACGGCCTGCCCGTACGCGACGTCGTCCCCGCCAAGGACCGCGCCGCCCTCGAACCCTGGCTCGCCAAGACCCCGGACCAGATCGCCTGGCTGGAGGACAAGATCGGCCGCTACCCGTTCGAGACGTACGGCGTGCTCATGGCGTCGGCGAAGACCGGCTTCGAACTGGAGACGCAGACCCTCTCCCTGTTCGAGAAGGACCTGTTCACCGACGCCGACTACCCGAAGTGGTACGTCGAGTCGGTCATGGTGCACGAGCTGTCCCACCAGTGGTTCGGCGACAGCGTCAGCCCCCGCACCTGGTCCGACGTGTGGCTCAACGAGGGCCACGCCACCTGGTACGAGGCCCTGTACGCCGAGGAGAAGGCGAACCGGCCCATGGAGGCCCGGATGAAGGCCGCCTACGGCGCCTCCGACGGCTGGCGCGCGGCCGGCGGACCGCCCGCCCGGCCCAAGGCCCCGAAGGCCGGCGAGAAGATCAGCATCTTCCGCCCGAACATCTACGACGGCGCGGCCCTCGCCCTGTACGCGCTGCGCCAGGAGATCGGCAAGCCGGCCTTCGAGCGCCTGGAGCGCGCCTGGGTGGCCGACCACCGGGACGGCACCGCGACCACCGCCGACTTCGAGAGCCTCGCCACCCGGATCGCCGGACGCGACCTGAGCGCCTTCTTCCAGGCGTGGCTGTACGGCGAGAAGACCCCGCCCATGCCCGGCCACCCGGACTGGAAGCAGGCGCCGCCCCAGAAGTCGGTGAAGTCGAAGAAGTGACGGGGCGGGCGGACCGGTGACAGGGAACGGGTGACGGGGAAGAGGTGACAGGGCGGGCGAGCGGGGGAATAACACCGTGACGAGACGGGCCGTGCCGTGCGACCATCTTCCGGTCGGCGCGGCCCGGCGCCGGGAATCTCCCGGACCGCCCGGACGTTGTCGACAGTGACGGAGTGGCTGCCGCACCGGATCGGACTCGGCCGCGGCTCCCGCACCGCACCACGGTTTCCCCAACGACGTAAGGACCCAATGACCTCCTCTTCTTCCTCTTCCCAGGCCACCAAGCGCTTCGCGCACAACGATCCCGAAGGTCTCCGGGCCGATGCCCTGATGGAAGAGGACGTCGCCTGGAGCCACGAGATCGACACGGAGCGGGACGGCGAGCAGTTCGACCGCTCCGAGCGAGCGGCCCTGCGCCGCGTCGCGGGCCTCTCCACCGAACTCGAGGACGTCACCGAGGTCGAGTACCGCCAGCTGCGGCTGGAGCGGGTCGTGCTCGTGGGCGTCTGGACCTCGGGGACCGTGCGGGACGCGGAGAACTCGCTCGCCGAGCTGGCCGCCCTCGCGGAGACCGCGGGCGCGCTGGTGCTCGACGGCGTCATCCAGCGCCGCGACAAGCCCGACGCGGCCACCTACATCGGCTCCGGCAAGGCCAACGAGCTGCGGGACATCGTCCTGGAGACGGGCGCGGACACCGTCATCTGCGACGGTGAGCTGAGCCCGGGCCAGCTGATCCACCTCGAAGACGTCGTCAAGGTCAAGGTCATCGACCGTACGGCCCTGATCCTCGACATCTTCGCCCAGCACGCCAAGTCCCGCGAGGGCAAGGCGCAGGTCGCGCTCGCCCAGATGCAGTACATGCTGCCGAGGCTGCGCGGCTGGGGCCAGTCGCTGTCCCGGCAGATGGGCGGCGGCAAGGGCGGCGGCCTCGCCACCCGCGGTCCCGGTGAGACCAAGATCGAGACGGACCGGCGGCGCATCCGCGAGAAGATGGCCAAGATGCGCCGGGAGATCGCGGACATGAAGACCGGCCGCGAGATCAAGCGCCAGGAGCGGCGCCGCAACAAGGTGCCCTCCGTCGCCATCGCCGGCTACACCAACGCCGGCAAGTCCTCCCTGCTCAACCGGCTCACCGGCGCGGGCGTCCTGGTCGAGAACGCGCTGTTCGCGACCCTGGACCCGACCGTGCGCCGGGCCGAGACCCCGAGCGGGCGGCTCTACACGCTGGCCGACACCGTCGGTTTCGTCCGGCACCTGCCGCACCACCTGGTCGAGGCGTTCCGCTCCACCATGGAGGAGGTCGGCGACTCCGACCTCATCCTGCACGTGGTGGACGGCTCGCACCCGGACCCGGAGGAGCAGCTGGCCGCCGTGCGCGAGGTGATCAGGGACGTCGGCGCCACCGACGTGCCCGAGATCGTCGTCGTCAACAAGGCGGACGCGGCCGACCCGCTGGTGCTCCAGCGGCTGCTGCGGGTGGAGAAGCACTCCATCGCGGTGTCGGCTCGCACCGGCCGGGGCATCGCCGAACTGCTCGCCCTGATCGACGACGAGCTGCCCCGCCCGTCCGTCGAGGTCGAGGCACTGGTGCCGTACACGCACGGCAAGCTGGTCGCCCGCGCCCACACCGAGGGCGAGGTGATCTCCGAGGAGCACACCGCGGAGGGCACCCTGCTCAAGGCCCGGGTGCACGAGGAGCTGGCCGCGGACCTGGCGCCGTACACGCCGGCGTCCGCGCTGTAGGCCCATCCGGTCACACGCGTAGAGGGTCCGCCTCCCGATATCAGGGAGCGGACCCTCCACGTGTGTCCGGGAGCGACGCGCCGGCGGCGGCCGGGCGCGCGTTCCGGCGCCCGGCCGCCGCTGACGCGGTCACCGCCCGCTCATCGAGCGGCGCTCACCGCCCGGCGAACTTCTTGCTGACCGTGTCGTACACGCTCTTGGCCACCGGACCCAGGCGCGGCCCGGCGAGCCAGCCCGCCGACACCGGGCCGATCGAGGTGTTGGAGACCAGCGCCGGCTTGCCGTCCGCACCCGTCTCGACCCAGCCGCCACCGGAGGAACCGCCGGTCATGGTGCAGCCGATGCGATACATCGTCGGGTCGGAGGCGGTCACCGACAGCCGCCCGGGCCGGTCCTGGCACCGGTACAGCCGCTGCCCGTCGTACGGCGGCGCCGCGGGGTAGCCGGTGGCGGTGATGCTCTGCACCTTCGGCACGGCCGGAGCGTCGAAGTTCACCGGCAGCGCCGCGCCGACCGTCTCCTGGAGCGACTTGCCGTTCCCGCCCTTCTCCGGCGTCACATGGATCACGGCGAAGTCGTACGGCGCGCCCTGCCCGCCGGTCGCACCGCCGTTCGCGATCCACTGGTCGGAGGTCTGCGCCCCGTCGCCCCACCACACGCCGTACGGGGCGACCTCGTCCCGGCTCGCGCCCTGAAGTTGAGCGGCGCTGCGGCCCGCGTCGTTGTACGACGGCACGAAGGCGATGTTGCGGTACCAGCCGCCCTTCTTGCCGGCGTGCACGCAGTGGCCGGCCGTCCACACCAGGTTGGACTTGCCCGGGTGGGCGGGGTCCTCGACGACCGTCGCCGAGCAGACCATCGTGCCCTCGGGGGAGTCGAAGAACACCTTGCCCGCGGTGGCCGCGTTGGCGTGGTATGCGGGCGACACCGCCTGTGCCTTGACCGGGGCCGGCGTCGGGTCGGTGACGCCCTGGTCACCGGAGATGTCGTTGGTGTCGACGCGCTTGTCCGGGTCGTTGGCCCGGCGCATCCGGTCCGGGTCCCACAGGCCCTGGATGATCGGGTTGACGAAGTCGTTGGCCTCGCGCAGCCAGTCGTCCTTGTCCCAGTTCTTCCAGGCGCCGTTCTTCCACTTGTCGATGTCGATCCCGTGGTCCTTGAGCTTCTTGCGGAGGTCCTCCGGGATCTTGATCCTGCCGTCGCCGGTGGCGCCCGCCCCCGCGGCGGTCGCGGAGGCGGAGGACTTCGCGTCCGCGTCGTCGTCACCCGAGTTGCACCCGGTGGCGGCGAGGGCCATGACCGGAACCAGCGCGACGGCGGCCAGCACCGGGGAGGCCGCGCGCCGGGCGCTCCCTCTCCGACGGCCGGTGACGGACGGGCGAATGGGTCGCATGCTCTGACTCCCCCTGGGATGAACGGACTTGCTGCTGCCGCCGCGCCCACGCGCCCAACTCCGTTCGGATGCGGGCGTGTCGCGGCGTGCCGGAACGCCACCACACACTATGCGGTCGCCGTGGGGCGGTGCCGACGGAACGGCAACGGTTCGGCTACAAGCGTCTGACCTGGTCAATCATCCGCAGATTCGCCGATTTGACGCCCTTTCGCGCGAGGCCGGCCGCGAGCCGCCGGCGGCCCGGACGCCGGGTGCGGGCGGGAGTCGGGAGCCGCGGCGGGGCGGCCACTGCTGCGTCAGGGCGTGGATCTCCCCGCAACCCGTAACCGAGCGGACGGTCCGCGGTTGTAGCGGCGGGGGCCCGCTGTCCGCGTTCGGGCCCCCGCCGCCGGCCCGCGTGCCGCGCGGGCAGTGGCAGCCGGGCCCCTCGGGACAGGGGGCGGCCGAGACCTTGGGACAGCGGGAGGACGGCGAGCCGTGACCGTGACGGAGTCTGCGCCCGGAGGACACGCCTCCGCGGACGAGCGCGCCTTGCACGAGGGGATCCTGCGGCGCCAGTCGGCGCGCGAGTCGGCGGCGCGCACCTACGCGCGCACCCTGCCCATCGTGCCGGTGCGCGCTCGCGGGCTCACCATCGAGGGCGCCGACGGCCGCCGCTACCTGGACTGCCTCTCCGGCGCGGGCACCCTCGCCCTTGGACACAACCACCCCGTGGTGCTCGCCGCCGTCCGCAAGGTGCTCGACTCGGGCGCGCCGCTGCACGCCCTCGACCTGGCCACCCCCGTCAAGGACGCCTTCGTCAGCGAACTCTTCGCCACGCTGCCGCCCGGACTCGCGGACCGCGCGCGCGTGCAGTTCTGCGGCCCGGCCGGCACGGACGCGGTGGAGGCCGCCTTCAAACTGGTCCGGGCCGCCACCGGCCGCGGCCCGATCATGGCCTTCGCCGGCGCGTACCACGGGATGACCGCCGAGGCGTCCGCCGCCTCCGGACACGCCACGGACGTACGGGTCGCCCGGCTGCCGTACCCGCAGGACTACCGGTGCCCGTTCGGCGTCGGCGGTCGCCGGGGCGCCGAACTCGCCGCGCGCTGGACCGAGTCCGTGCTGGACGACCCCAAGTCCGGGGTGCCGCTGCCGGCCGGGATGATCCTCGAACCGGTGCAGGGCGAGGGCGGGGTCCTCCCGGCGCCGGACGAGTGGCTGCGGCGCATGCGGCGGATCACCGCGGAGCGGTCCGTTCCGCTGATCGCCGACGAGATCCAGACCGGCGTCGGCCGCACCGGCGCGTTCTGGGCGGTGGAGCACAGCGGGGTGACACCGGATGTGATGGTGCTGTCGAAGGCCATCGGCGGCAGCCTCCCGCTGGCCGTCGTCGTCTACCGGGACGACCTCGACGTCTGGGAGCCGGGCGCGCACGCGGGGACGTTCCGCGGCAACCAGCTCGCCATGGCCGCGGGCACCGCCACCCTCGCCCACGTCCGCGAGAACCGCCTCGCCGAACGCGCCGCCGAGCTGGGCGCCCGCATGCTCGACCGACTCCGCCCGCTGGCCGGGGAGCACCCCTGCGTCGGCGAGGTGCGGGGGAGGGGGCTGATGCTGGGCGTGGAACTGGTCGACCCGGAGGCCGAGCCGCGCCGCGAGGACCGCGGCGCCGACGGCCAGGGCGTCGCCCTGCTGGAGGACCACTCCCCGCAGCCCCGGCCCGCCGCGCCCGAACTCGCCGCCGCGGTCCAGCGGGAGTGCCTGCGGCGCGGTCTGATCGTCGAACTCGGCGGCCGCCACGCGAGCGTCGTACGGCTGCTTCCGCCGCTGACGATCACCGACGAGCAGGCGACGGCCGTACTGGAACGGCTGGCCGACGCGGTCGACGCGGCGGCGCGGGAGCACGCCGGCCGGGAGCGCACCGGCCAGGGCGGCGGCCGGACGCCCGTGACCCGCCGTCCGCGCCGAGACGTCGCCGGGGCCGCGGAGGGGGCGGGGGCGGAGGCGGACTAGGGCTTCGGCCCTCTCGCTCGTCGGTCCGCTCGTCCGACTGTCCGCCAGTGCGTTTGTCAGTCTGTCGGACTGTCCGCCAGTCCGGCTATCGGGCTGTCTGCCCATCCTTCCGTCAACCCGCCCTCCGCCCACCCGTCCGTCCGCTGCCCGCCCTCGTCGACCGACGACCCGTACGACACCCCGAGGAACCGTCTTGACCACCGCCCCGACCCCGCACGGCCGCCCCACCCCTCCGCACGACCCGGCCGACACGGTTCCCCGCCAAGCCATCAGGTCACCGCACCACCAAGGGACGGACGACGGCGCGGTCACCGACCTCCTGGAGCACCCGGACCCGCACACCGCCGCCCAGGCCGCGGGAGTCGAGAACCTGCTGCGCTGCTGGGCGCGCGAGACCGGCGCCGCCGCCCCCGACGGCGACACCCTCCACGTCCCGCTCCCGGCCAGCGGCACCGCCCTGTTCGTGCCCGTGCTCCACTGGTCGGTGACGGGCTGGCACCGGTTCGGCGCGCCGCGCCTGGCCGGCGCCCCGGCGTCCGCAGCGCCGGCCGACGCGGTGACGGTCGCCGCCCTGCTCGCCCGGGAGGCGTCGGGGGAACCCGCCCCGTCCCCGGTGGCCCCGTCCGGCCCGTCCGGCCCGGACCCGGCGGCGCGCCCTGCTGCCTCCGCCGACACAGCCGCTCCCGGCCCGTCCGCCGCCCCGGACTCGGCCGCCGCCGCGGACCTGGTGGCGCGGGTCGCCGACTCCGTCCGCCGTACGGCCGTCTTCCTCGCCGACCGCCGCGCGCACCCCGCCGACGGCCCCGACCTCTTCCTCGCCGCCGAGCAGGCCCTGATCCTCGGGCACCCCCTGCACCCGGCGCCCAAGAGCCGAGAGGGTCTGTCCGAAGCGGAGGCGCGGCCCTGCTCACCCGAGCTGCGCGGCTCCTTCCCCCTGCACTGGACGGCGGTCTCCCCCCGACTCCTCGCCGCCGACTCGGCCTGGACCGAGCGTGGCCGCCCGGTGCCCGCCGACCGGCTCACGGCCCGTCTCGCCGGGGCGGGACTGCCGCTCCCCGACGGCTGGGCCGCCCTGCCGCTGCACCCCTGGCAGGCACGCGAGATCCGGTACCGCCCCGACACGGCGGCGCTGCTGGCGGCGGGACTCCTGCGCGACCTGGGCCCGTACGGGGTGTCCTGGCACCCCACCTCCTCCGTACGCACCGTCCACCGCACCGGCGCGGCCGCGATGCTCAAACTCTCCCTCGGCCTGCGCATCACCAACTCCCGGCGCGAGAACCTCCGCAAGGAACTGCACCGCGGCGTCGAGGTCCACCGGCTGCTGCGCGGCGGCCTGCGGCAGCGGTGGCGGGCGGCGCACGACGGTTTCGACATCGTCCGCGACCCGGCCTGGCTGGCCGTCGACGACCCGGACGGAGCCCCCGTGCCGGGGCTGGACGTGATGATCCGCCACAACCCGTTCGGCCCGGCGGACGACGTCGCCTGCGTCGCCGGACTCCTCTCCCCGCGGCCGTGTCCGGACCCCGGCGGATCCCCGCGCCCCGGCACCGCGCCCGGCGTGCGGTCGCGCCTGGCCGACATCGTCACGCGGCTCGCCGCCCGCACCGGCCGGCCGCGCGGGGCCGTCGCCGCCGAGTGGTTCCTGCGCTACCTCGAACAGGTGATCCGCCCCGTGCTCTGGCTGGACGGCGAGGCGGGCATCGCCCTCGAAGCCCACCAGCAGAACACGCTGCTGCTGCTGGACGGCGACGGCTGGCCGGCGGGCGGCCGCTACCGCGACAACCAGGGCTACTACTTCCGCGCCTCCCGGCAGACGGAGCTGACGGCGCTGCTGCCGGGCCTCGGCGAGCGCAGCGACACCTTCGTCGCCGACGAGGTCGCGGACGAGCGCCTCGCCTACTACCTCGCCGTGAACAACGCCTTCGGCCTGATCGGCGCCTTCGGCTCCCAGCGGCTCGCCGACGAGGGGCTGCTGCTGGCCGCCCTCCGCCGCTTCCTCGGCGAGGCCGCCGCCGGTCCGGGCCGGATGCGCTCCACCCTGCCGGCCCGCCTGCTCGACTCCCAGGAACTGCGCTGCAAGGCCAATCTGCTGACCCGGCTGCACGGCCTGGACGAACTCGTCGGCCCGGTCGACACCCAGTCCGTCTACGTCACCATCGCCAACCCCCTGCACACCTGACCGCGTCCGTCCCGCGCCCGCCGCCGTACGCCGGCACCGCCGTCGTACGGCCGCGTCCCCACCCCGCCCCGACCCGGGACCCGTCCGCTCACAGCCCCACTCCGCCTTCCCCGTCCTCCGAGAGGAGCGCGCCTTGCCTCCCACCGACGCCGGCACCGCCGTCGAACAGGCCCCCGCCGACGCGACCGCCCCCGACCCGGCCCCGGGCACCCCGGCCGGCGCCGGGACCGACACCCAGGCCGGTACCGGTACCGACATCGTGGCCGACGCTGGGACCGACGCCGTGGCCGACGCCGAGGACACGCTCGACCTGCACCTGCCGGACGACTTCGTCGCGCGCTTCGTCGAGGGGGCCGGCCGGCCGCCCGCGGACGATCTGCTGGACGGGGTCGGCGACCGGGGCCCCGTCGCCACCCCCGTCGGCGTCCTCCAGTTGGTCACCGTCCGCCTCGAACGCGACCTGCCGCTCGTCGCCCGCTGGATGAACGACCCCGCCGTCGCCGAGTTCTGGCAGCTGGCCGGCGAACAGCGGCTCACCGAGGTCCACCTCGGCGGGCAGCTCGACGGCGACGGCCGCAGCGTCCCCTGCGTCGGCCTGCTCGACGGCACACCGATGAGCTACTGGGAGATCTACCGGGCCGATCTCGACCCGCTGGCCCGCCACTACCCGGCCCGGCCGCACGACACCGGCGTTCACCTCCTCATCGGCAGCGACGCCGACCGCGGGCGAGGACTCGGCAGCGCACTGCTGAGAGCCGTCGCCGACCTGATCCTGGACACGCGCCCCGCCTGCGCCCGCGTCGTGGCGGAACCGGACCTGCGCAACGCGTCCTCCGTGACCGCGTTCCTCGCCGCCGGCTTCCGCTACGCCGCCGAGATCGACCTGCCCGGCAAACGGGCCGCCCTCATGCTCCGGGACCGCTCCCTGAGGCACCTGATGTGAGGTGCCTGGCGCGCGTCGCGGTCGTGCCCGGTTCCGATCGGTTCTGTCCGTACCGGAGCGGGGTCGGTGTCCGGTCCTCGGCTCGGGAACCCGTTTGTCAGTCCCGGGCCGTAGGGTGGTCGGGCTATGACGAAGCCCTCCCTCCCCGAACTCCTCCACGCCGCGGTCGCCGCCGTCGGCGGCACGGAGCGCCCCGGCCAGGTGACCATGGCCCAGGCCGTCGCGGACGCGATCGACGACGGATCGCATCTGCTGATCCAGGCCGGCACCGGCACCGGCAAGTCCCTCGGCTACCTCGTGCCCGCGCTCGCGCACGGGGAGCGGGTCGTCGTGGCGACCGCCACCCTCGCCCTCCAGCGCCAGCTGGTCGAGCGGGACCTGCCGCGCACGGTCGACGCCCTGCACCCCCTGCTGCGCCGCCGCCCGGAGTTCGCCATGCTCAAGGGCCGCTCCAACTACCTGTGCCTGCACCGGCTGCACGAGGGCGTTCCGCAGGACGAGGAGGAGGGCCTGTTCGACCAGTTCGAGGCGGCGGCGCCGAGCAGCAAGCTGGGCCAGGACCTGCTGCGGCTGCGCGACTGGTCGGACGAGACCGAGACCGGTGACCGCGACGGCCTCACGCCCGGCGTCTCCGACCGGGCCTGGGCGCAGGTGTCGGTGTCCTCCCGGGAGTGCCTGGGCGCCTCGAAGTGCGCCTACGGCGCGGAGTGCTTCGCCGAGACGGCCCGCGAGCGCGCCAAGCTCGCCGAGGTCGTCGTCACCAATCACGCGCTGCTCGCGATCGACGCCATCGAGGGCGCACCGGTCCTGCCGCAGCACGAGGTGCTGATCGTGGACGAGGCGCACGAGCTGGTGTCGCGGGTGACCGGCGTCGCCACCGGCGAGCTGACCCCCGGCATGGTCAACCGCGCGGTGCGGCGCGCCGCGAAACTGGTGAACGAGAAGGCCGCAGATCAGCTGCAGACCGCCGCCGAGGGCTTCGAGCGGGTGATGGAGCTGGCCCTGCCCGGGCGGCTGGAGGAGGTCCCCGAGGACCTCGGCTACGCGCTGCTGGCGCTGCGGGACGCCGCCCGCAACGTCATCTCGGGGATCGGCGCGACCCGCGACAAGTCGGTCCAGGACGAGGACGCGGTGCGCAAGCAGGCGTTGGCCTCGGTGGAGAACGTGCACGACGTGGCCGAGCGCATCACCGAACGCTCCGAGTGGGACGTCGTCTGGTACGAGCGGCACGACCGGTTCGGCGCCTCCCTGCGGGTGGCGCCCATGTCCGTGTCGGGACTGCTGCGCGAGAAGCTGTTCACCGAGCGCTCCGTGGTCCTGACCTCGGCGACCCTCAAGCTCGGCGGCGACTTCAACGGCGTGGGCGCCTCCCTCGGGCTCGCCCCGGAGGGCACGGAGGGCGATGACGTGCCTCAGTGGAAGGGCGTGGACGTCGGCTCGCCGTTCGACTACCCGAGGCAGGGCATCCTCTACGTCGCCAAGCAGCTGGCCCGCCCGGCCAGGGACGGCGATCGCGGCGACATGCTGGACGAGCTGACGGAGCTGATCCAGGCGGCCGGCGGCCGGACGCTCGGACTGTTCTCCTCGATGCGGGCCGCCCAGCTCGCCGCGGAGGAGCTGCGCGGCCGGGTCCCGGAGTTCCCGATCCTCCTCCAGGGCGAGGAGACGCTGGGCGAACTGATCAAGAACTTCGCCGCCGATCCGAAGACCTGCCTGTTCGGCACGCTCTCGCTCTGGCAGGGCGTCGACGTCCCCGGCCCCAGCTGCCAGCTGGTGGTCATGGACAAGATCCCCTTCCCGCGCCCGGACGACCCGCTGATGAGCGCCCGCCAGAAGGCGGTCGAGGAAGCCGGCGGGAACGGCTTCATGGCGGTCGCCGCCACCCACGCCGCGCTGCTGATGGCGCAGGGCGCCGGGCGTCTCGTCCGGGCCTCGGGCGACCGGGGCGTGGTCGCCGTACTGGACCCGCGGCTGGCGACGGCGCGCTACGGCAGCTATCTGAAGGCGTCGCTGCCGGACTTCTGGTACACCACGGACCGCAATCAGGTGCGCAAGTCCCTGGCGGCCATCGACGCGGTGGCGCGGCAGTCGGAGGCGACGTGACGGGCCGGGCGGCCGCCGTCTGAGCAGCGCGAGCTGAACAGCACGAGGCGCGCCCCGGTGTCTGAGCAGCACAAGGCCCCGGAACCGGCGCAGAGGTTCCGGGGCCCGATCAGGGGGCGGCGGGCGTACCCGTCCGCCGCGATCGCTCAGACGCGCCGCAGGACGGCCACCACCTTGCCGAGGATGGTCGCGTCGTCACCCGGGATCGGCTCGTAGGCCGCGTTGTGCGGCAGGAGCCAGACATGGCCGTCCTCGCGCTTGAAGCGCTTGACGGTGGCCTCGCCGTCGATCATGGCGGCCACGATGTCGCCGTTCTCGGCGACCTGCTGACGGCGGACCGTCACCCAGTCGCCGTCGCAGATCGCGGCCTCGATCATCGAGTCGCCGACGACCTTCAGGACGAACAGCTCGCCGTCGCCGACCAGCTGCCGGGGGAGCGGGAAGACGTCCTCGACCGACTCCTCGGCGAGGATCGGTCCGCCGGCGGCGATCCGGCCGACCAGTGGGACGTACGACGCGGCGGGCTTGCCGACGGTGTCCGTGGGCTGCAGCGTGGCCGCCTGGTCCGAGCCGCGGACCTCGTAGGCGCGCGGGCGGTGCGGGTCACGGCGGAGGAAGCCCTTGCGCTCCAGCGCCATCAGCTGGTGCGCGACCGAGGAGGTGCTGGAGAGGCCGACGGCCTGGCCGATCTCGCGCATCGATGGCGGATAGCCGCGCCGCTGGACGGAGTCCCTGATGACCTCGATCACCCGCCGCTGCCGGTCGGTGAGGCCCGAGCTGTCCGCCCGGATGCCTGG
The DNA here is from genome assembly GCA_013364255.1 of Streptomyces seoulensis. Classification (GTDB taxonomy): domain Bacteria; phylum Actinomycetota; class Actinomycetes; order Streptomycetales; family Streptomycetaceae; genus Streptomyces; species Streptomyces similanensis. Next base: position 6,878,041 of record CP054936.1, read on the forward strand.
AGGTCGGCCCGGCAGGGAACGCTTGGGTCCCTCCGGGGTCACGGCTTCGTTCATGGCATGCACCGGCTCGAGTCGGCCCTGGGGGCGGTCCTGGGCAGTGATGGTGGCACTGTCTGCGGTGGTGGTCACGTCGGCCCCTCTCGATGGTCTCCCTCCGGCACAACGGTAGTGGCTTTCGAAAGGTTGCGCCAAACACACGTTCGAGTGAAAAAACGTGGAGATACGGACTTGATCACGTCTCGGGGTGTATGGCTTGCGCCCCACCGCACGGACAAATGGGCCCATTGCGATAGCCTGCACCGCCGGGGCGGAGGTCCGCCGTCCGCGCCCAGTCTGCCATCCGCCGTCGCCCGCGCCGAGCACCGGCGCCCGGCGGGGTGTGAGCGGCCACGACCGGGGCAGACGCCTCCCGGCCCCGCGGCGCGACACGCCGCCGACGGTCACTGCGCGCGAGTCGATCCCCACATGTAGTGGTTGTCCGGTCAACACGTCCCAGAAGTTGTGGTGACCCGGGTCTGCGGCGCCTCTTTCATCGCCTATGCTTGGGGCTGCTTCGCGGGGCCCATGAGGCCCGACGAGGCTTCTGAGTCTGCTGTGAGGAGGGATGGAGTCCATGCACTGCCCCTTCTGCAGGCACCCCGACAGCCGTGTGGTCGACAGCCGTACGACGGACGACGGCACGTCGATCCGCAGGCGCCGCCAGTGCCCTGACTGCTCCCGTCGGTTCACGACCGTGGAGACGTGCTCGCTCATGGTGGTCAAGCGGTCCGGCGTCACCGAGCCCTTCAGCCGCACCAAGGTCATCAACGGGGTGCGCAAGGCGTGCCAGGGACGGCCGGTCACCGAGGACGCGCTCGCCCTGCTCGGGCAGCGCGTCGAGGAGGCTATCCGGGCCAGCGGAAGCGCCGAGGTCGCCGCCCACGAGGTGGGGCTCGCCATACTCGGCCCCCTGCAGGAACTCGACCTCGTCGCCTATCTGCGGTTCGCGTCCGTCTACCGGGCGTTCGACTCGCTGGAGGACTTCGAGGCGGCCATCACGGAACTCCGGGACGGCGCGCGGCACCCCGCCGCAGCGCAGCGGGACGGCGGGGACGCCGTCGCGGGGAGCCCGGAAGAAGACGACCGCGGGCGCGGTGGGACGGCCGACGTCCCCGCGCCCGCGCGCGCCGCCGACTGACAGGCGGGCCGGTCCGGACCACACTCCGGGGCCGGCTCAGCGGCGGCGGGAAAGACGGCTGCGGGCGGCAGCGGAACGGATGCCCGCAGTACCAGACAGCACACCGTGTCTCGGAACATCCGGGCACTTCAGGGCGTTTTCGCCCGTACAGGGAGGCGGCATGACAGAGACGGCGAGCGGTCCGGCACGAGGTTCCCGAGCCAAGGGCGCGAAGGCGGGGAACAAGGGGCTGCACATCGAGCGCATCCACACCACCCCCGGCGTGCACCCGTACGACGAGGTGGCCTGGGAGCGCCGTGACGTCGTCATGACCAACTGGCGCGACGGCTCGGTCAACTTCGAGCAGCGTGGCGTCGAGTTCCCCGACTTCTGGTCGGTGAACGCGGTCAACATCGTCACCAGCAAGTACTTCCGCGGTGCCGTCGGCACCCCGCAGCGCGAGACCGGTCTCAGGCAGCTGATCGACCGCATCGTGAAGACGTACCGGAAGGCCGGTGAGGACTACAACTACTTCGCCTCGCCCGCCGACGCCGAGATCTTCGAGCACGAGCTGGCCTACGCCCTTCTGCACCAGATCTTCAGCTTCAACAGCCCGGTCTGGTTCAACGTCGGCACGCCCCAGCCGCAGCAGGTCTCCGCCTGCTTCATCCTGTCCGTCGACGACTCCATGGAGTCGATCCTCGACTGGTACAAGGAAGAGGGCATGATCTTCAAGGGCGGCTCGGGCGCCGGCCTGAACCTCTCCCGCATCCGCTCCTCCAAGGAGCTGCTCTCCTCCGGCGGCAACGCCTCCGGTCCGGTCTCCTTCATGCGCGGCGCCGACGCCTCCGCCGGCACCATCAAGTCCGGCGGCGCCACCCGCCGGGCCGCCAAGATGGTCATCCTCGACGTCGACCACCCCGACGTGGAGGACTTCATCGAGACCAAGGTGAAGGAGGAGGAGAAGATCCGCGCCCTGCGCGACGCGGGCTTCGACATGGACCTGGGCGGCGACGACATCACGTCCGTCCAGTACCAGAACGCCAACAACTCCGTCCGGGTGAACGACGAGTTCATGAAGGCGGTCGAGCGGGGCGGCAAGTTCGGCCTGCGCGCCCGGATGACCGGCGAGGTCATCGAGGAGATCGAGGCCAAGTCCCTCTTCCGCAAGATGGCCGAGGCCGCCTGGGCCTGCGCCGACCCGGGCATCCAGTACGACGACACGATCAACCACTGGCACACCTGCCCGGAGTCCGGCCGGATCAACGGCTCGAACCCGTGCAGCGAGTACATGCACCTGGACAACACGTCCTGCAACCTCGCCTCGCTGAACCTGATGAAGTTCCTCAAGGACGACGGCAAGGGCCACCAGTCCTTCGAGGTCGAGCGGTTCGCCCAGGTCGTCGAGCTGGTCATCACCGCGATGGACATCTCGATCTGCTTCGCCGACTTCCCGACCCAGAAGATCGGCGAGAACACCCGCGCCTTCCGCCAGCTCGGCATCGGCTACGCCAACCTCGGCGCCCTGCTGATGGCGACCGGCCACGCCTACGACTCCACCGGCGGCCGCGCCCTCGCCGGCGCCATCACCTCCCTGATGACCGGCACCGCCTACAAGCGCTCCGCCGAACTGGCCGCCGTCGTCGGCCCCTACGACGGCTACGCCCGCAACGCCCAGCCGCACCAGCGCGTCATGCGGCAGCACCACGACGCCAACGCGACCGCCGTGCGCATGGACGACCTGGACACCCCGGTGTGGGCCGCCGCCACGGAGGCCTGGCAGGACGTGCTGCGCCTCGGCGAGAAGAACGGTTTCCGTAACTCCCAGGCGTCCGTCCTCGCGCCGACCGGCACCATCGGCCTGGCGATGTCCTGCGACACCACCGGCGTCGAGCCCGACCTCGCCCTGGTCAAGTTCAAGAAGCTGGTCGGCGGCGGCTCGATGCAGATCGTCAACGGCACCGTCCCGCAGGCCCTGCGCCGCCTGGGCTACCAGGAGGAGCAGATCGAAGCGATCGTCGCCCACATCGCCGAGAACGGCAATGTGATCGACGCCCCCGGTCTCAAGCCGGAGCACTACGAGGTCTTCGACTGCGCCATGGGCGAGCGCGCCATCTCCCCGATGGGCCACGTGCGCATGATGGCCGCGATCCAGCCGTGGATCTCCGGCGCCATCTCCAAGACGGTCAACATGCCGGAGACGGCGTCCGTCGAGGAGGTCGAGGAGATCTACTACGAGGCGTGGAAGCTGGGCGTCAAGGCGCTCGCGATCTACCGCGACAACTGCAAGGTCGGCCAGCCGCTGTCGGCCAAGACGAAGGACTCGGAGAAGAAGACCGAGACCGTCGAGGAGCCGAAGGCCAAGGTCGAGAAGGTGGTCGAGTACCGCCCGGTCCGCAAGCGCCTTCCGAAGGGTCGTCCCGGCATCACCACCTCCTTCACCGTCGGCGGCGCCGAAGGCTACATGACCGCCAACTCCTACCCGGACGACGGTCTCGGCGAGGTCTTCCTGAAGATGTCCAAGCAGGGCTCGACCCTCGCGGGCATGATGGACGCCTTCTCCATCGCCGTCTCGGTGGGCCTCCAGTACGGCGTGCCGCTGGAGACGTACGTCTCGAAGTTCACCAACATGCGCTTCGAGCCGGCCGGCATGACCGACGACCCGGACGTGCGGATGGCGCAGTCGATCGTCGACTACATCTTCCGCCGCCTGGCGCTGGACTTCCTGCCCTTCGAGACGCGCTCCGCGCTCGGCATCCACTCCGCCGAGGAGCGCCAGCGTCACCTGGAGACCGGTTCCTACGAGCCGATCGACGAGGACGTCGACGTGGAGGGACTGGCCCAGTCCGCGCCGCGGCAGACCGACCTGAAGGCCGTCGCCACGCCGAAGGCCGAGATCGAGGCGGCGCAGCCCGCCCCGAAGCAGGCCCACACCAGCGCCGAGCTGGTGGAGATGCAGCTGGGCATCCAGGCCGACGCCCCGCTGTGCTTCTCCTGCGGCACCAAGATGCAGCGGGCCGGCTCCTGCTACATCTGCGAGGGCTGCGGCTCGACGAGCGGCTGCAGCTGACCCCCGGGCATGCCCTGAGGTGAGGTAAGGGGCGCCGGCCATGGCCGGCGCCCCTTACCCGTACGCGCAGCCGCCCGTACGCACAGATCGAACAGATCAGGAGGTGCGGTGTGCGCGGCCCATGACGCGGGTGAACTGGGCCGGGTCGCCCTCGAAACCGTGCAGGGCGGTATTGATCCGCCAGTTCCCGGACTCGTCCCGCGCGAACTCGGCCACGGCCGCCGCCGTCGCCGACGGCACACCGCCGAAGTCGTCCTCGACGAGCACGGTGTAGCCTTCCCGGATGCGCAGCCCCGCGTCGAGCACCCCGGAGAAGGTGCGCGGTGCGGAGCGCTGCTGGATGACCACGCCGACGACCACGCGCGCGTACCGCTCGGAGAGCCGTTCGAGCTCCAGCGTCATGACCTCGTCCCAGCCGAAGCCCTTGCCGTCCGTGCTGTCCCGGTTGAGGTAGATCGTGCCGTCGGGGGAGCGGCTGTCGAAGTGCACCAGATAGTCCGGCGCGCCGTACGGATCGCTCGCCAGATAGGCGCCCGCGACGATGTCCAGGTCGGTGGGCGGCTGCCCCGCCGGACTCGGATCCCACTTGATCGCGGCCTCGACCTTGCGGATTCCCTTGCTGAGCCCGCTCACCGGACTCCCCCTTCCCGGTTCCCGTGCGCCCTTCCTGCTTCAACTACCTGTTGGCGGGCGCTCGTTGTCCATCGTGCCACGTACCCGGGGGTGCACGCGCGGGCGCAGTCCCCACGGAAGTGACCGACACCACGCTCCTGGGCCGTACGATGGCGCGGTGCTGGTCAAGTGGATTCGCTGCACCGTGGTGGACCGCCGGGGGTTCGAGCGGGGGCAGCGGAAGTGGGCGGGGCTTCTGGGGGAGCCGGGGTTTCGGGGACAAGGGGGTGGCTGGAGCCGGGGGCGGCAGGAAGTGGCGCACATCTTCGCCTTCTGGGAGAGCCGCGCCTTCTACGACTCCTTCATGGCCCGTTCGCACGACCGGCTGGCGGCGTCCCAGAGCGGCACCTTCAAGGACGCCCAGGTCCGGCTGTTCGACCACCGGTTCGACGTGAAGACGGGCTTCGAACCCCGCTTCACCGACGCCGACCTGCTGCGCGTCGCCCTGTGCCGCGTCCACGAGGAGCGCGCCGAGCACTTCACCCTGATGCAGGAGAAGGTCTGGAACCCGGCGATGGCCGGCTCCCCCGGCATGGTGCGCGGACTGTTCGGCGAGGCGCCGGGCAACGAGTTCCTGGTGCTGTCCATGTGGCAGTCCTCCGCCGAGCACGGCAAGTACCGCACCGAGCGGGTGGAGCGGCTCGCGCTGCGCGCCCAGACGGAGGCCGACGTCGCCGCGCTCACGGGCGACATCGTGGGACTGGAGCCCGCCTGGACGGTGTGAGGCGCCCACCCGGCTCACCGGGGCGCCCGAGGCCCGCCCGGTCCGTGTGACGTACACCGTACGCGGCTCGCCCGAGTCTTCGATCGGCGCTCGTCCGATCTAGTGTTTCGGCATGGCACGACCACGGCGCATCGTCCTCGTCCGGCACGGCGAGTCGGAGGGCAACATCGACGACTCGGTCTACGAGCGCGAGCCCGACCACGCGCTCGCCCTGACCGAGCGCGGCCTGCGGCAGGCCGGGGAGCGGGGCAAGGAACTGCGCGACCTGTTCGGCCGGGAACACGTCAGCGTCTACGTCTCCCCCTACCGCCGCACCCACGAGACCCTGCGCGCCTTCCACCTCGACCCCGACCTGATACGGGTGCGGGAGGAGCCGCGGCTGCGCGAACAGGACTGGGGGAACTGGCAGGACCGCGACGACGTACGCCTCCAGAAGGCCTATCGGGACGCCTACGGCCACTTCTTCTACCGCTTCGCCCAGGGAGAGTCCGGAGCCGACGTCTACGACCGTGTCGGCGGCTTCCTGGAGAGCCTCTTCCGCAGCTTCGAGGCCCCCGACCACCCGCCCAACGTCCTCCTGGTCACCCACGGCCTGGCGATGCGGCTGTTCTGCATGCGGTGGTTCCACTGGACCGTCGCGGAATTCGAGTCGCTGTCCAACCCCGGGAACGCCGAGATGCGGATGCTCGTTCTCGGGGACGACGGCAGGTACGTTCTCAACCGGCCGTTCGAACGATGGCGCGACCCGGAACCGTACGGGATCACTGGATAGAGTGGCTGAGCGATGAACCCTGACTCCTCTCCCGGCGGGCGCCTGGACCGCGCCCTGGCCAGCGCACGCGGACTCGCGGTGGGGGACGCGCTCGGCTCGCAGTTCTTCGTCCCGGTGAACCATCCGCTGCTCAAGCGGCGCGAGCCGCCGCCCGGCACCTGGCAGTGGACGGACGACACGGAGATGGCCTGCTCCGTGGTCGCCGTGCTCGCCGCCCATCAGCGCATCGACCAGGACGCGCTGGCCCACTCCTTCGCCCACCACCACGACTTCGACCGCGGCTACGGCCCCGCCGTCAACCGCCTGCTGCGCCTGGTCCGGGAGGGCGGGGAGTGGCGGGAACTGGCCGCCGCCCTCTTCGACGGCCGGGGCTCCTGGGGCAACGGCGCCGCGATGCGGATCGCGCCCCTGGGCGCCTGGTACGCGGACGACCCCGAGCAGGCCACCCACCAGGCGGAGATCTCCGCCTACCCCACCCACCAGCACCGGGAGGCGGTCGTCGGTGCCATGGCCGTGGCGGCCGCCGCCGCCCTGGCCGCCGCTCCCGGCGGACCGCCGAGCCCCCAGGCGCTGCTCGACGGCGTCATCGCGCTCGTGCCGGCCAGGAGCGCCGTCGGCGCGGGCCTGCGCCGGGCCCGCGACATGCTCGACTACGGCGACGCGGGCACGGTCGCCGCCGTCCTCGGCTGCGGCCGCCGCACGAGCGCCCACGACACGGTGCCGTTCGCGCTCTGGTCGGCCGCCCGGCGGCTCGGCGACTTCGAGGATGCCTTCTGGACGACCGCCCAGGTGGGCGGCGACGTGGACACCACCTGCGCCATCGTGGGCGGGGTGCTGGCCGCGGGCGCGGCGGGGGCGCCGCCGGACGAGTGGGTACGGCGCACCGAGGCACTGCCGGAGTGGGTCCCGGCGGCCGTCTGAACCGACGCCCTTCGGCATACGTCGGGTACCGGTTCCTCCGCTTCGCCTCTGTAATTCGCGAATGCGATGCTCGGGGTGCTGGGACCTGCCCGCCGCACAGCGTCGCCGTCGCCTCTTGCGTCACCGGGGGCGTGATCGCCCTTCGCGTTGGTGCGCGAAATACTGGGGCGGCCGTGCTCCGGCGCCATGGGCGGCGGTCGCGTCCCCTTGGTGTCCGGAGCCGTGGTGACGTACGGGCGAATCGTGTGCGTGAGTGAAGGTGACGGCGGTCCGACCGTTGACGGAAACCGGGGTGTCGCCGCGGGATCGGGGCGGCGTAGGCTAAGGGCGCCATGCCGTACGAACCACCCACTCACACCGTCGAGCGCTCCCTGCGCGCCACGACCGGAGCGAAGGTCATTGCCGGTGTCGACGAAGTGGGGCGCGGTGCGTGGGCCGGCCCCGTCACCGTCTGCGCGGCGGTGACCGGACTGCGCCGGCCCCCTGCGGGCCTCACCGACTCCAAGCTCCTCACCGTCAAGCGACGCACCGCACTCGACGCGGAACTGCGGAAGTGGGTGACGGCGTACGCCCTCGGGCACGCCTCGCCCGAGGAGATCGACGACCTCGGGATGACCGCCGCGCTGCGGCTCGCGGCCTCGCGGGCCCTCGGGGCGCTTCCCGTGCGCCCCGACGCGGTCATCCTCGACGGGAAGCACGACTACCTCGGCTCCCCCTGGCGGGTCCGTACGGTCATCAAGGGCGACCAGTCGTGCGTGGCGGTTGCGGCGGCCTCGGTGATCGCCAAGGTCCACCGCGACAAAATGATGGCCGAACTCGGCGGTGAGCATGCAGACTTCGCTTTCGCGGCCAACGCCGGCTATCCGTCGCCGGTGCACAAGGCCGCGCTGGCGGAACGGGGACCCACCCCGTACCACCGGCTGTCGTGGGCGTATCTTGATGCGCTGCCGCGGTGGCAGCACCTCAAGAAGGTCCGCGTCCAGGCGGACGGAGGCGTTCCGGAGATCGAGGGTCAGCTCGGCTTCGACTTCTGACGGTTCCGCCTGTCCGGATGTGCCACCCGCCCGCGCGAGTCGCACCAATGTTTGATAAATATCAGCCCATGCCTCTCATTCCCGAGGAGCCTCAGATTCACGAGAGCGCCCAGGGTCCCCGCGTCACACCGGCCTCCGGCCGTACCGCGCCGACCCCCCGTCCTGTACCCGGCCCCCGTCCCGCGGCTCCGTCGCGCCCCGGTCGCCCCGGCCCCGCGCGGCCGGCGCCGCCGGTGCAACGCACGGCGCGGGACACGGCCGTGACCAAGCCCGGACCCGCGGGTCCGGCTGCCCCCGCCGCCCCTGCCGCCCCGCAGGTCCAGCTGCTCCCGGCCTCCGCCGAGGGTGCGCTCGACGCCGCGGAGGAGGCCGTAGACCTGCTCCTGGAGTCCGGTCGCGCCCCCGGTGACATCCTGGTGATCACCACGGGCGACCCGCACCCCTGGGCCACGCACGAGCTGTCCTTCGGCGAGGCGTCCTACTGGGCGCAGCACGACGCGGGCGACGACGTCTTCTACGCGGACGCCGCCGTCGCTTCCCGTGCCGTGTCGCGTCCGGTGGTCGTCGTCGCCGTCAACGGCGGCGCCGAAGGCGTCGCCGCCGGTGTCCTGCCGCTGGCCCGTTCCCGGGCCGGTGCCCTGCTGATCGTCTGCGGTGACCCGCAGCAGATCAACTCGGTGCTGGGCGCGGGCGTCTGAGCCGTTCCGGACGCGTCCGGAAGGCTCGGCCCGTCCGGGGCCGTGCCGGGCCGCAGCCGTCGTCGCGGTACCGCCGCGCGACGGCCGCTTCGGCATGCCCGGGCCGCGCGCACGGTGTGTCCGTCGGGCGAAGCCGTGGGGGACGTTCTGGGGCCGGCCGGGGTCAGCGGGCCACGGCTCGGCGCAGCACCTCGGAGGCCGCTCCGCCGGTGCGGAGCGGCGGTGGCCGCGTGCCGGCCGAACCGAACGGCTCGGGCGCGGAGTCGGCGCTCGGCCGCCGGCCGCCCCGGCCCTCGCCGAAGACCTGCCAGCCGTCCCGGGTCAGCGTGATGTACGCCCCGCAGCGCAGCCCGTGCAGCGTGCAGGCGTCACGCAGACCCCACATCCACGCCCCGTCCTCCTCGGTCCAACGCGCGTCGCCCTCACGGCAGTAGAGCAGTACGGCGGTGCGCACCGGGGTACGGCGGCGCAGATCGTGCGGGATGACCCGGCGCAACTGGTCCAGCAGCGCGTTGCGGTAGATCCAGCCGTCGGCGGTCGCCGGGCGGCGCACGAACGACGCGCTCGCCCGCAGCCGCTCGTCCGGATCGAGGACCGCGACCACGGCGGTGGCGGGACCGGGACGGTGCCGGGAGTGCAGTCCGCTGACGACTTCCCGCGGGTTGCGCAGCAGGGGTATGCCCGCCGCGGCCCACTCCGCGGGTTCGAGCACACGATGGGCGGAGGCGGCGGACGCGGACAACGAGGCCGCCGAGGACGGAGCGAATCCGAAGGTCACGTTCCTCCCTTCGGCTACGCGCCCACACTGCGGGCGGGGTCGGATGTCGGGGAGCGCACACCGCGGGGGAGCCCTGCCGGACCACGGCCGGGCCGTGCGGGGAGCGGACTCCGATTCTTCCTGTCGAACTTGGATGCGGCAACGAGCAATTGGGGCCACCGACCGTTATCGGGCGAGGCGCGTCTTATATCCCTACCCAGTGTGTTGCCCGACGACGCCTGAGGAGCCCGCGCCGCGACGTCCCCGCCCCGCCGCCCGGCGCGGAGACACGGCGGTCAGAAGGCATGCGCGTCCCGTTCCGGCGGCCGTCCCGCATCCGGCCGCACCGGTCACGTTGCGTGAGGCCGAACGGGCGCCGGCCGGTGCCCGCCCGGTCACCGGCCGGCGCGACGCCGGTTCACCCCTGAACGGCGAGAACCAGCGGCAGCACTCCCTGCGCCCCCGCCCTCCGCAGCAGGCGAGCGGCGACCGCGAGGGTCCAGCCGGTCTCGGTGTAGTCGTCCACCAGGAGCACCGGGCCCCGGTGGTCGGCGAGCGCGGAGGCCAGCGCGGGCGGCACGGTCAGCGCCCCGTCCAGGACCTTGAGGCGCTGGGCGCTGTTGCTGCGCGGCACCCGGGGCGCGTCCTCGGCGTACTCGACGGACCCCAGCAGCGGCAGCCGGCCGACCTGCGAGATGTGCGCGCCCAGGGACTGGATCAGCCGGGGCCGGGTGCGGGAGGCCACGGTGACGACGCCGACCGGGCGCGGCGGTGCGTCCGCCGCCCCGGCGGCCCAGCCGCCGGGCCCCTTGGCCCAGTCAGCCAGCACGCCCACCACGGCCCGCGCCACATCCTCCGGCACGGGGCCGTCCGGGGCGTGCGCGGTGAGCATCGGCCGCAGCCGGTTGCCCCAGCCGATGTCCGACAGCCGCCCCAACGCCCTCCCCTCGGCGGCCTGTTCACCGGCCGGGATACGGCCCTTGAGTTCGACGCCGATCGCCGGCAGGCCCGTCGGCCACATGCGGCGCGGTTCGACCTCCACCCCGGCCCGGCCGAGGTCGACGCGGGCGGCGTCCAGCGCGGCCGTGGAGGTGTCGGCGGTGAACCGGGCGCCCGCGCAGTTGTCGCAGCGGCCGCACGGTCTGGCGGTCTCGTCGTCCAGAAGGCGTTGCAGGAATTCCATCCGGCATCCCGAGGCGGCCGCGTACTCGCGCATCGACTGCTGCTCGACCGCCCGCTGCCGCGCCACCCAGTCGTAGCGCTCCGCGTCGTACGTCCACGGCTGTCCGGTGGAGACCCAGCCGCCCTTGACCCGCCGGACCGCCCCGTCCACGTCGAGCACCTTGAGCATGGCCTCCAGGCGGGAGCGGCGCAGCTCGACCAGTGGCTCCAGGGCGGGCAGCGACACCGGTCCCTGCGCGCGGGCCAGCACGTCGAGGGTCCGGCGCACCAGTTCCTCGGAGGGGAAGGCGAGCGAGGCGAAGTACTCCCAGATCGCCTCGTCCTCCCTGCCCGGCAGGAGCAGCACCTCGGCGTGCTCGACGCCGCGGCCGGCGCGGCCCACCTGCTGGTAGTAGGCGATGGGGGAGGAGGGCGAGCCCAGGTGCACGACGAAACCGAGGTCGGGCTTGTCGAATCCCATGCCGAGAGCCGACGTGGCGACCAGCGCCTTGACCTTGTTGGCGAGCAGATCGTCCTCGGCCTGCTGCCGGTCGGCGTTCTCCGTGCGGCCGGTGTAGGAGGCGACGGTGTGACCGCGGTGCCGCAGGAAGGCGGTCACCTCCTCGGCCGCGGCCACCGTGAGCGTGTAGATGATTCCCGACCCCGGCAGCTCGTCGAGGTGATCGGCGAGCCAGGCCATCCGGTGCGCGGCGTCCGGCAGCCGCAGCACGTTCAGACTGAGGCTCTCCCGGTCCAGCGGACCGCGCAGCACCAGGGCGTCCGAGGCGTCCCCGGTCCCCAGCTGCTCCGCCACGTCGGCCGTCACCCGCGCGTTGGCGGTGGCGGTGGTGGCGAGGACCGGGACGCCCGGCGGCAGCTCGCCGAGCATGGTCCGCAGCCGGCGGTAGTCGGGCCGGAAGTCGTGGCCCCAGTCGGAGATGCAGTGCGCCTCGTCCACCACCAGCAGCCCCGTGGCGGCGGCGAGCTTGGGCAGCACCTGGTCGCGGAAGTCGGGGTTGTTCAGCCGCTCGGGGCTCACGAGCAGGACGTCGACCGCGCCGGCGGCGATCTCGGCCTGGACGGTGTCCCACTCCTCGGTGTTCGCCGAGTTGATCGACCGGGCGTGGATGCCGGCGCGGGCCGCGGCGTCCACCTGGTTGCGCATCAGCGCGAGCAGTGGGGAGACGATCACGGTGGGGCCGCTGCCGCGCGCCCGGAGCAGGGAGGTGGCCACGAAGTAGACCGCGGACTTGCCCCAGCCGGTGCGCTGGACGACCAGGGCCCGGCGCCGTTCGGCGACCAGCGCCTCGATCGCCCGCCACTGGTCCTCGCGCAGCCGGGCGGCGCCCGTGGCGTCGCCGACGAGGCGGGCGAGGACCGCGTCGGCCGCCGCCCGGAGTTCCGCGTTGCTGGTGTGCTCCATGCGTTCCATACAACAGGACGGCACTGACAATCGGCGCGGGCCGGGCCGTGCGACGGCCCCGGAGCCGGACCGGGCCGGCCGCTTCTCGGCACTCTGGGCCGGCCGCACCTCGGCGCTGTGGGATGACCGCTCCCCGGTGATGTGGGCCGACCGCTCCTCGACGCTGTTGGCATGTCCCTGGTCGAAGTTGTCCACAGCGGACTTATCCACAGGCCGAGCGGAAATCCGCGTTCCGCGAGATCGTCGGCGCATGACGAACCACAGCGAAACGGCTGGATCCTCCGAAAACGCCTCCGGCAACTCCTCTGACAACGCCGCCGACAACGGTGACATCACCTACGACGGTCCTGCCCCCGAACACCAGGTCACCCTGCGCACTCCGGCCGAGCTCGCCGACGCGCTGCCCTACCTCCTCGGCTATCCGCCCGAGGACAGCATCGTCCTGGCCGCCCTGCACGAACAGGGCGGTCGGGGCAGGTTCGGCGGCCGGGCCCGGCTCGGCATCCCGCCGAACCCGGCCGACTGGGCATCCGCCGCCCGCCAACTGGCACAGGGCCTGATCACCGGCAGCGAGCGCCGGGGCGCCAGGCCGGAGCAGATGGTCGCCTTCGTCTGCCAGGAGCCGTCACCCGGCGAGTCGGGACGGGAGGTCATGCTCAGGCTGCGGCCGCTGGCCCAGAAACTGCGCACGGAATGCGGCCGCCTGGACGTCCCGGTGATCGAGGCGCTGTGCATCTCCGGCGGCCGCTTCTGGTCCTACTGCTGCCCCAGTACCGGGTGCTGCCCCGACGACGGCCTGCCCATGGGGCTGCCCGGCACCTCAGTCCTGGCCGCCGCGGCCACCTACGCCGGCATCCAGGTGCGCGGCAGCCTGCGGGAACTGCGGGCCAGGCTGTTCCCCCGCGAGCTCACGGCGGCCCACGGCCAGGAGAGCGCGCTGGACGCCGCGAACCGGGCGCTGGTGCCCAGGATCCTCGACGAGGCCGGACGGGCCGAGGTGGCCGCGACGACCCTGGACCTGGCCGAGCACGTCATGCGGCGGTTCGCCGAGGCGCCCTTCGCCGCCGACGCGTCCACCGCCGACCTGCGGGACGACGAGCTGCTCGGGGACGAGGAGGCGGCCGCGTTGATCCTCGGCCTGCAGGACCGCACGACCCGCGACCGGGCGGCCGAGTGGATGGAGGGGGACGAGGCCGGTCCGGCCCTCCGGTTGTGGCGGGCCCTGGCCCGTCGCTGCGTCGGGTCGTACGGGGAGCACGCGGCCGCGCCGCTGACCCTCGCGGGCTGGGTCGCCTGGTCGTCCGGTGACGGCGTCGAGGCCAGGGAGGCCCTGGCCATGGCGTTGGGCGCGGACCCCGACTATCTCTTCGCCCGCTTGCTGCACCAGGCGTGCAACGAGGGCCTGGACCCCGAGTCGGTACGGCGCTGCCTGCGCACGGAACGGCACGCGCGCTCCGGATCGGCCACCGGCGAGACGGGCCCCGGCGGCGGTGGCGAGGCTGCCGAGGAGAACGGTGAGGGCGAGGAGGGATCACCGGCCGGGGGAGCGACGGACTGCGGAGTCGGGGCAGGCCGTCCACCCGCCCGGGATGACACGGACGCGGCCTCCGCGGCAGGGGCCGCGGGAGCCCGCGAGGATCGGGACACGACGTGCGCGCTGCCGGAGCCGACGCCCGGCCGTCGGCGCCGGTCACGATCCGACGGGTCCGGCGCGACTCGTCCGACGGCCGAGGGCACACGCCCGCCGACGTCCCGGCACGACGGCGCCCGCCCCGGCCCGCACCCGGCGCCGGGCCGCACCCGCCCACGCGCGGACGGAAAGGGGCCTGACGGGAAATGGACGCTGCGGCACCGGGACGCCCGCCGGCCGAGTGCCGGCCCTCGCCGGCACATTCCCGAGGGCCCGGCGTGACCATGCCCCGACGCGCGGGCGGGACCGTGCGGCGCGCACGCCGCGGGCACGGAGGACGGCGCGGAACGCGATCATCAGGGCCGGCGGAGGGAGTGTTTATCGTCAGGAAGACGACTATGATCGCGGCATGCCCTACGACCCGTCAGCCTTCCCGCCCTTCGCCGTCACCGTGGACCTGGTCGTGCTGACCGTGCGCCGCCATGCCCTGTGCGCGCTGGCGGTGCGCCGGGCGGAGTCGCCGTTCCAGGGGCGCTGGGCGCTTCCCGGCGGCTTCGTGCGGGCCGACGAGGACCTGGCGCGGGCGGCGGCGCGGGAACTGGCCGAGGAGGCCGGCCTGCACGCCCACGACCCGTCGTCGCCCGCCCCGGACAACGGCGCCCACCTGGAGCAGCTCGCGACCTACGGCGACCCGAAGCGCGATCCCCGGATGCGGGTGGTCAGCGTCGCCCACCTCGCCCTCGCCCCCGACCTGCCCGCGCCCAGGGCGGGCGGCGACGCCGGCGACGCCCGCTGGGCGCCCGTGTCGGAGCTGCTGGAGCAGGACGGCTACGGCCGCGACGACGAACCGCCGGCCCCGCTCGCCTTCGACCACGCCCAGATCCTCGCGGACGGTGTGGAGCGGGCCCGCTCGAAGATCGAGTACTCGTCCCTGGCGACGGCGTTCTGCCCGCCGGAGTTCACGGTCGGGGAACTCCGCCGTGTCTACGAGGCGGTGTGGGGCGTCGCGCTCGACCCGCGCAACTTCCACCGCAAGGTGACGGGCACTCAAGGATTTTTGGTGCCCACCGGAGGCACGACCACCCGTCAGGGCGGGCGTCCGGCACAGCTGTTCAGGGCCGGTGGTGCCACCTTGCTCAACCCGCCCATGCTCCGCCCCGAGGTCTGATCCACCACCCGGGCCGTCGGCCGCGCCGCCGCGTGAACCGCCCGCACGAAGGGCGAGCACGGAGGCGAGCGACGGCTTCGGCGCAGGACGACTGCGCGTCGCGATCGCCATAAAAGGGACATAACGCGCTATCTTGCTGCGGGTGATCCAGGCCTTCGGACTGACCAGCGACTCCCGCAAGGACCTTCCCTCCGCCGTCGACGACGTCTCCTTCGAAGTGCACCCGGGGCGCGTCACCGCGCTCCTGGGGGCGGCGGGCGCGGGCAAGACGACGACGCTCAGACTCATGCTCGAACTCCAACGGGGCCGGGGCATCACCTACTTCAGGGGGCGGCCGCTGCATCGCGTCGCCCGCCCGTCGCACGAGGTCGGCGCCCTGCTGGGAGACGTCCCCGGTCATCCTTCCCGCACCGTGCGCGGTCATCTGCGCATGCTGTGCGCGGCGGCCGGCCTGCCGGCCCGGCGCGCCGACGAAGTCCTTGAGGCGGTCGGGCTCGTCAGCCTCCGCGAGGAGCGGCTGGGCACTCTCTCACGCGGTATGGACCGGCGTCTTGGCCTGGCCTGCGGCCTGTTGTCCGAGCCGCACGCCCTGGTGCTCGACAATCCGGCCGACGGACTCTCCGCACGGGAAGGGCGGTGGCTGCACGGCATGCTGCGGGCCCATGCGGGCCAGGGCGGCACCGTCCTGTTCACCACCGCCGACCCCAAGGAGGCGGCCCGCACGGCCGACCGCGTCCTCACCCTCGACCGGGGCGTGCTCGTCGCCGATCAGGACGCCGCGGACTTCGCCCGCCACCGGCTGCGTCCCCGCGTCGCCGTGCGCAGCCCGCACGCCGCCCGCCTCGCGGACCTGCTGACCAAGGAGGCGCGCACCGGCCGCCGCTCGGTGGAAGTCGTGCGCGAGGACGGCAACCGTCTGTCCGTCTACGGCAGTACGTGCGCGGACATCGGCGAGGCCGCGTTCCGGCACGGCGTCCTCATCCACCAACTCGCCGACGAGGTCGGCGACATGGGTCCGGGTACGGGAACCGCCGCGGGCGCCGCCGCCTCCAGGATCGGCCGCCCGGCCCGCGCCGCGGTGGCCCCGAGCGACCGGCCGGACACCGTCGAGGAGGGGCAGGCGTCCGGCGACGCGCCCTCCGCCGGGCGCGGTGAGTCCGCCGTCGCCCGGAGGACCGCGGACTCCCACGCGCCCGAGCGCACGCCGCCGCCCGGGCGGGCGCTGTTCGAACGAGGGGCGGCCGTCATCGGTGACGACTTTCCCGAACCGGCGGCGACCGCCGCCCCGGCCGCCTCGCCCGCCGAGGACACGGCGAGCCCCGGCCGGCCGTCGAGCGCCGCCAGGACGGCCCCCGCCCGGACGATCTCCGCCAAGACGCTTTCCGCCGCCCAGCGCCCCGACGGCGCGTCCGCCACGGCACGCGCGGACACGGCGACCACAGGGATCGGCCGGCACGACGGGCCCCCGCGGAACGACGGCCGTCCGCGGAACGACGGCCGTCCGCGGAACGACGGCCGTCCGTCGGAGGCCGCGGACGACGGATCCGGCACGGCTCCCGCCCGCTTCCGCGCCGAGCCCCGCGCTCTCGTCATCGCCCCCGAGAACCCGCCGCCGGCGGCCCTCGCTCACCCCGACGTCCACCCCGACATCCACTCCGCCGCGCCCCGTCCGGACGGTTCGTCCGCCTCCCGGGGCCCCAGCCATGCGTTCAAGGCCGACCGCCCGGATGCCGAGCGCCTCTCCGGGCTCCTCCCGGACGAGCCGGTACGGGCACATGCCTCGGACAGCCTCCGCCCCGCACCGGAACAGCCGCCGGCCTCCGAGCACGTCGACTCCCGCCACGCCCACTCCCGTCACGGCGATCCCCGGCACGGCGGTTCGCGGTCCGCCGCCGCGCGCCCCGCGACCGGGCAGCCGGCGCCGCCGCCCGCCACCGGCACCGGAGTCCACGCGTCGATCCCCACTCCGCGCCCGGCCGAGGGCGTCAGGTTCGACGCCTCGTCCCCGCTCCCGCCCCCCATCTCCGTCCGCCTCGGCCCCGGCCCGCTGCGCCCCCTGCGTTACGAACTGCGCCGTGCCTCCGGCATCGGCACGGGTTTCGGGACCAGCGCCGTGGTCCTGGTCGTATCAGCCCTCACCGCCCTGATCATGGGAGGCGTCGGACACAGCCCGCAGCCCCGGCTGCTGGCGGCGTGGCCGCAGCAACTGCCCCTGCCGCCCGCGGCGCTCGGCGCCGGTCTGCTCGGCGCGCTCGCCTTCGGCGACGAGTTCCGCCATCCCGCGCTGGCGGTGGACCGCGGCACCGTGCCGCGCCGTCTCGGACTGCTCGCGGCCAAGCTCCTCGTCGCCGCCGCGACCGGGCTGACGCTGGCCTTCCTCACGATCGGCTGCGACGCCGAAGTCCTCTACCTCGTCTACGGACGCGAGCTCACCCAGGTTCCCGGCGACTGGCTCTCGCTGGGGGCGGGCTGGTTCGGGCTCGTGGTCGGGTGCGCCTGGACCGGACTGCTGGCCGCGGGCCTGTTCCGTTCGACGACGGCGGGGCTGGCCGCGGTGGTGGCCGCGCCGGTCGTCGTCGCGCCGCTCGTGCAGCTCACGATGGGCGGGGCGGCCTGGGACGCGGACGGCCTCCCCGCACGGCTGCGCCGGGCGTTCCTGCTGGAGTGGCCTTTCGGGGGAGATCGCTACCTCGCCGCCGCGGCCCGCGTGATCACTCAACCCTTGGCGGGTTCAGTGGCGTTGTCGCTGGTCGCGCTGGGGTGCGGGTATGCGGTGACGGTCCTGCGGAGCCGGGGCAGGTGACAAATACCCGAGCATTTTCGGTCGCTCACCGTGCGCAACTCATCACGGAAAGTCCATTTCTTTCCAATAAGGCGTCAATTGCGGCAGAGTGAGCGATCACCCTTTCGTGTGCTTTTCACCAAAGACCTCAAGGGAGTTGGAAACAACGCCGACAAAGGATGCGTGAGTACCCTTGCGCACACCATGATGACCGCCGCCCGCCCCACAGACTCCGGTCTCGTCGGCCCGGGCGAACTCGACCGCTACCCGTACGCCGAGGCGCCTGTTCCCGACCGTGTCGGAAGCCCCGCCTGGGAGGGGACGGAGCCGGAGCTCGGCCGCGTCGGCCGCCGCACCGCCGGCAATCGCGGCCGCGGACTGCACGGCCAACTCGTCCAGCAGCTCGGACAGATGATCGTCTCCGGGGACCTGGGCGCCGACCGGCCGCTGGTGCCCGAGGAGATCGGGCAGCGCTTCGAGGTCTCCCGCACCGTCGTCCGCGAGTCGCTGCGCGTCCTGGAGGCGAAGGGGCTGGTCAGCGCCCGGCCGAACGTCGGCACCCGGGTGCGCCCGGTCAGCGACTGGAACCTCCTGGACCCGGACATCATCGAGTGGCGTGCCTTCGGGCCGCAGCGCGACGACCAGCGGCGCGAGCTGAGCGAGCTGCGCTGGACGATCGAGCCGCTCGCCGCCCGGCTCGCCGCCGGGCACGGGCGCGAGGACGTCCAGCAGCGCCTCGTCGACATGGTCGAGATCATGGGGCATGCCCTCGGGCAGGGCGACGCGCTCACCTTCTCCCGTGCCGACGCCGAGTTCCACTCGCTGCTGATCCAGGTCGCGGGCAACCGGATGCTGGAGCACCTCTCCGGGATCGTCTCGGCCGCCCTCCAGGTGTCCGGCGGACCCGTCACGGGCTGTGACCGCCCCAACGAGACCTCGGTGGCGCAGCACGCCCGGATCGTCGACGCGCTCGCCGCCGCCGACGGCGCGGCCGCGGAGAACGCCATGCGCCAGCTCCTCACCGTGCACCCGGAGATCGAGCGGGTGGTTCCCGCGCCGCGCGAGCACTGAGCCGTGCGCGCCGCTTCGGGCCCGGACGGCACGGCGACCGCGCCCTGCCGTCCTCCGGCGGCCCCGTCGGGCCGGTGAGCGGCCTCCCGCAGGACCCCGCCGCGGAGGATCCTCCGCGTACGGCGGGGTCCGCGCCTGTGGCGGGCGGGAGAGCCCCGGCGCATGCTTCCGTATTGCGATCACCGATGACTTCAGTTGATCAAATTTGTCCTTATATGGCCACTTTTAAGCACTTATGGGGTGTGACTCGGGCCACGCGGATTGGGCGTAACGCTCCTGGAAACAGCACGATGACCTAAGAGGTGACAGCCGCGGAGGGAATACGGACGCCGTTCATGGCGCTGTGCCTCTTCCCCGGCCCCCGCCCGCGCCGTCGGCCCATTCCCAGGCCGGTGGTCGGCTCCTGTCCACTGTGGACGGGGCCGGAAGCCGTTTTCCAACGTTCCGAGAGGTTGTTCGTGTCGGCCAGCACATCCCGTACGCTCCCGCCGGAGATCGCCGAGTCCGTCTCTGTCATGGCGCTCATTGAGCGGGGAAAGGCTGAGGGGCAGATCGCCGGCGACGATGTGCGTCGGGCCTTCGAAGCTGACCAGATTCCGGCCACTCAGTGGAAGAACGTACTGCGCAGCCTCAACCAGATCCTCGAGGAAGAGGGTGTGACGCTGATGGTCAGTGCCGCGGAGCCAAACAAGCGCACCCGAAAGAGCGTCGCAGCGAAGAGCCCGGCCAAGCGCACCGCCACCAAGACGGTCGCGGCGAAGACGGTGACCACGAGGAAGGCCACCGCCACCGCCACGCCGGCGGCGCCCACCGCCGACTCGTCGGCCGAGGACGACTCCCCGGCCACGAAGGCGGCGGCGAAGAAGGCGGCCCCGGCCAAGAAGACGGCGGCCAAGAAGGCCACCGCCGCCAAGAAGACGGCGGCCAAGAAGACCACCGCCGGCAAGAAGGACGACGCCGAGATCCTCGAGGACGAGGTGCTCGAGGACCCGAAGGGCGCGGAGGAGCCCGAGGGCACCGAGAACGCCGGCTTCGTGCTCTCCGACGAGGACGAGGACGACGCGCCCGCGCAGCAGGTCGCCGCGGCCGGCGCCACGGCCGACCCGGTCAAGGACTACCTCAAGCAGATCGGCAAGGTCCCCCTGCTCAACGCCGAGCAGGAGGTGGAGCTCGCCAAGCGTATCGAGGCGGGTCTCTTCGCCGAGGACAAGCTGGCCAACTCCGACAAGCTCGCCCCCAAGCTGAAGCGCGAGCTGGAGATCATCGCCGAGGACGGCCGGCGGGCCAAGAACCACCTGCTGGAGGCCAACCTCCGTCTGGTGGTCTCCCTGGCCAAGCGCTACACCGGCCGCGGCATGCTCTTCCTGGACCTCATCCAGGAGGGCAACCTCGGTCTGATCCGCGCGGTGGAGAAGTTCGACTACACCAAGGGCTACAAGTTCTCCACGTACGCCACCTGGTGGATCCGGCAGGCGATCACCCGCGCCATGGCCGACCAGGCCCGCACCATCCGCATCCCGGTGCACATGGTCGAGGTCATCAACAAGCTCGCGCGCGTCCAGCGCCAGATGCTCCAGGACCTGGGCCGCGAGCCCACCCCGGAGGAGCTGGCCAAGGAGCTCGACATGACCCCGGAGAAGGTCATCGAGGTCCAGAAGTACGGCCGCGAGCCCATCTCGCTGCACACCCCGCTGGGCGAGGACGGCGACAGCGAGTTCGGCGACCTCATCGAGGACTCCGAGGCGGTCGTCCCGGCCGACGCGGTCAGCTTCACCCTGCTGCAGGAACAGCTGCACTCGGTCCTCGACACCCTGTCCGAGCGCGAGGCGGGCGTCGTCTCGATGCGCTTCGGTCTCACCGACGGTCAGCCCAAGACCCTCGACGAGATCGGCAAGGTGTACGGCGTCACGCGTGAGCGGATCCGCCAGATCGAGTCCAAGACCATGTCGAAGCTGCGCCACCCGTCGCGTTCGCAGGTGCTGCGCGACTACCTCGACTAGGTCGCGGCCCGTCCGACACCGAGGGCCCGGTTCCCCCGCGGGGAGCCGGGCCCTCGTGCTGCGGTGTGCGCCGCCCTGTCCGACTCTGGGTGTTCAACGATCATCCGGAGTGAGGAGCGCGCATGCGAGGCCGTATTGTCCGGGCACTGGCCCGGCCGCTGGTCATGGCGGCCGTCGGGGTCGCGATACCGCTGCTGAACGCGGCGCCCGCGACCGCCGACAGCGTTGTCGTCGGAGGCTTCCCCGTCGACGTGTCACAGAGCCCGTGGACCGTGGCGCTCGCCAGCCGTGACCTGTTCGGAGGCACCCGCGCGGGGCAGTTCTGCGGCGGCGTGGCCGTCGCCCCGACCGCCGTGCTCACCGCGGCCCACTGCCTCGGCAGAGACGTCGTGGGCGCCCCGCCGACAGCGGACCTGAAGGTCATCACCGGCCGCACCGACCTCCTCTCCGACCAGGGCAAGGAGATCGCGGTGCGTTCCGTCTGGGTCAACCCGGGCTACGACAGCTCCACCAACGGCGGCGACTTCGCCGTGCTCACCCTCGCCGAACCGCTGCCCAGCGGCGCCGTCGTGCCGATGGCGGGCGCCGGGGACCCCGCGTACACGCCCGGCACCAGTGCCACGGTCTACGGCTGGGGGGACACCGACGGCAACGGCGCGTACGCCCACAGTCTGCGCGGCGCGCGGGTGCACGTCCTGCCCGACGCACGGTGCGAGCGGGCGTACCCGGGCGGCGGCGACGGCACGTACGCGGCCGAGACGATGCTGTGCGCGGGCGAGACCACGGGGGGCCGGGACGCGTGCCAGGGAGACAGCGGCGGGCCGCTGGTGGCCCAGGGACGGCTGATCGGGCTGGTCTCCTGGGGCAACGGCTGCGGGCGCGCGGACAGCCCTGGCGTGTACACGCGGGTGTCCGAGGTGGTGAGGACCCTGAGCCGGGCCGACGGCGCCAAGGCACTGCGCCCGGGGGCCGACGCGACCTGATCGCGCCGGGGAGGAACGGCGGGCGCCGACCCGGTGGCGCCGGAGACGAGAACGGGCGGCCGCCCCTGTCATGACAGGGGCGGCCGCCCGTTCGCCGGCCTGTGCCGGAGCTGGCTCGTCGTGCCAGGTGGTGTCAGCGCTCTTCTTCGGACGCGCTGGCCGGGGCGGAGGTCAGACGCTCCGTCTCGTCCTGTATCTCAGCGGCGATCTTCTTGAGTTCCGGCTCGAACTTGCGCCCGTGGTGGGCGCAGAAGAGCAGCTCTCCGCCGCTGAGCAGCACGACGCGCAGGTATGCCTGGGCGCCGCAGCGGTCGCAGCGATCAGCGGCCGTCAGCGGGCTCGCGGGGGTCAGAACAGTAGTCACGTCGCCTCTTCTCTAGCTCGACGAGCTGTCGTACCAGGGTCAACATCCAACCAGCCCCAAACGTTCCCGCTCGCGGCTTTTCCCCGAAAAATCTTTCCGGGGCGGCTGTCCGTTGCCGGTTTGGCGGCGAATGTGCCGTATTACGTGTCTGTGTGTCTTACGGGTTCGCGCTGTCGGTCATGGTCGGTCCTCCCGGCCGGATTGCCGGTTGTTCATGAGGACGTGCCCGGAGCCTAAATGGTTCATGCCCCGAAGGGAACGTGATATGTGCTTCACTCCATCGAGGGATCGAACGTGTATGCGACTCTGGACTAGTCTGAGTCGCTGCCGAGGGTGGCGTTACAAGGGCTCTACCAGGGCTCGGTACCCTCTGAGCGGCAACCGAAGCCACGCCCTTACCCACCAGGGCCTCAACTGAAATTCAGCGAGGAGCGAACCGCGTGACCGCCGATACGTCCGTGCCGTCCACAGCGCTGCTGGCAGGAGCAGACCGGGACGGTTCCAACTACACCGCGCGGCACCTGCTCGTCCTCGAGGGCCTCGAAGCCGTGCGCAAGCGTCCGGGCATGTACATCGGATCGACCGACAGCCGCGGTCTGATGCACTGCCTGTGGGAGATCATCGACAACTCCGTGGACGAGGCCCTGGCCGGCGTCTGCGACCACATCGAGGTCGTCCTGCACGACGACGCCTCCGTGGAGGTGCGCGACAACGGCCGCGGTATCCCCGTCGACGTCGAACCGCGCACCGGCCTGTCCGGCGTCGAGGTCGTCATGACCAAGCTGCACGCGGGCGGCAAGTTCGGCGGCGGCTCGTACGCGGCCTCCGGCGGCCTGCACGGCGTCGGCGCCTCCGTGGTCAACGCCCTGTCCGCGCGGCTGGACGTCGAGGTCGACCGCGGCGGCCACACCCACGCCATCAGCTTCCGCCGCGGAGTGCCCGGCGCCTTCACCGGCAGCGGCCCCGAGGCGAAGTTCGACGCCACGAGCGGGCTGCGCAAGGCCAGGAAGATCCCCAAGGCGCGCACCGGCACGCGCGTGCGCTACTGGGCCGACCGCCAGATCTTCCTCAAGGACGCCAAGCTCTCCCTGGAGACGCTGCACCAGCGCGCCCGCCAGACGGCGTTCCTGGTGCCCGGCCTGACCATCGTCGTCCGCGACGAGTACGGCCTGGGCGAGGGCGGCAGCAAGGGCGAGGAGTCCTTCCGCTTCGACGGCGGCATCAGCGAGTTCTGCGAGTACCTGGCCGGCGACAGGCCCGTCTGCGACGTCCTGCGCTTCAACGGGCAGGGCACCTTCAAGGAGACCGTCCCCGTCCTCGACGAGCACGGCCAGATGACGCCCACCGAGGTCACCCGCGAACTGGGCGTGGACGTCGCGATGCGCTGGGGAACCGGTTACGACACCACCCTGCGCTCCTTCGTCAACATCATCGCCACCCCGAAGGGCGGCACCCACGTCGCCGGCTACGAGCAGGCCGTCACCAAGACGATGAACGAGGTGCTGCGCGCCAAGAAGATGCTGCGCGTCGCCGAGGACGACATCGTCAAGGACGACGCCCTCGAAGGACTCACCGCCGTCGTCACCGTGCGCCTGGCCGAGCCGCAGTTCGAGGGCCAGACCAAGGAGGTCCTCGGCACCTCGGCGGCCCGCCGCATCGTCGGCAACGTGATCACCAAGGAACTCAAGGCGTTCCTGACCTCCACCAAGCGGGACGACGCCCAGCAGGCCCGCGTGGTCATGGAGAAGGCGGTCGCCGCCGCCCGCACGCGCATCGCCGCCCGCCAGCACAAGGACGCCCAGCGCCGCAAGACGGCCCTGGAGTCCTCCTCGCTGCCCGCCAAGCTCGCCGACTGCCGCAGCGACGACGTCGACCGCAGCGAACTGTTCATCGTCGAGGGCGACTCCGCGCTCGGCACGGCCAAACTCGCCCGCAACTCCGAGTTCCAGGCGCTGCTGCCGATCCGCGGCAAGATCCTCAACGTCCAGAAGTCGTCCGTCACGGACATGCTGAAGAACGCCGAGTGCGGGGCGATCATCCAGGTCATAGGAGCGGGCTCGGGCCGTACCTTCGACCTGGACACGGCGCGCTACGGCAAGATCATCATGATGACCGACGCCGACGTGGACGGCTCCCACATCCGGACGCTGCTCCTGACGCTGTTCCACCGCTACATGCGGCCCATGGTCGAATCCGGCCGGGTGTTCGCCGCGGTGCCGCCGCTGCACCGCATCGAACTCGTCCAGCCGAAGAAGGGCCAGGACAAGTACGTCTACACGTACTCGGACCGGGAACTGCGCGACAAGCTGCTCGAGTTCCAGAGCAAGAACATCCGCTACAAGGACTCGATCCAGCGGTACAAGGGCCTCGGCGAGATGGACGCCGACCAGCTGGCCGAGACCACGATGGACCCGCGCCACCGCACCCTGCGCCGGATCAACCTCTCCGACCTGGAGTCCGCGGAACAGGTCTTCGACCTGCTCATGGGCAACGACGTGGCGCCCCGCAAGGAGTTCATCGCGAGTTCGGCGGCCACGCTGGACCGCTCGCGCATCGACGCGTAGCCGCCTCGGCTCCCCGCCCGGCCGCGACGGGCGGTGAACACCGCTGATCTCCACCCGCGGGTGGAGATCAGCGGTGCCGCGGGGTCCACCCATGATCCACCCGTGGTCCACCCCCGCTCCGATCAAGCAGCCCGCGCTTTTCCGTAGCGTCGAAGGCGTCGACGGTGCTCCGCCGCCGGCCTCTCCCTTCCCGCTCCACGGAGGCTCCATGTCCGGGCTTGTCAACGCGCTGGTGATCGTCGCCGTCGCGGCACTGGTGATCTCGCGGCAGTTCCGCGCACGCCGGCTCGACACGACCCGGCGCTGGTGGCTCCTGCCCGCGATCCTCGCGGTCGTCGCGCTGCGCGAGCCCGGCATACTCGACGCCCACCACCGCACCGGGTCCGCCGCGCTGCTCGCCGCCGAACTGATCGTCGGCCTGGGCATCGGAGCCGGCTGGGCCTGGACCACGCGCATATGGACGGAGCCGGACGGCGCCGTGTGGACCAAGAGCACCAAGGCGAGCATCGCCGTGTGGCTCGGCGGCATCCTCCTGCGCGTCGGCCTCTTCGCACTCGGCGCGCTGCTGGGCGTGCACCAGGACAGCGCCGCCGTCCTGCTCGCGCTCGCGGCGACCCTCCTCGTCCGCTCGGCCGTCCTCGTCCAGCGCACCAAGGTCCTCGCCCCGGCGGACGCCGGAAGCGCGGCGTACGGTGACGGGGAGCCGCGGCCCGCGTGGAAGGAGCGTGTATGACGGACAACGTCTGGACGCGCTGGCCCTCACAAGAAGCGCTGAGCCGCGAAGGGATCTCACGGCCCCGGCGCCTGCTCGGCTGGGGCGTGCGGCTGCTGGTGATCGGCATGCTGCTATGGGGCGCCGTCCACAACCACCACGTGCACATCTGGGCGGCCGTCGCGGCCGCGGCGGGCGTCCTGGCCGCCGCGGGCCTGGCCTGGGCCTTCTTCCGTACCACGCTCGCCCACCGCCTCTGGCCCTCCCTCGGCCTCCTCACGGTGCTCTTCGGCGTCGGAGCCGCCGTCCGGACCGGCGGCTTCGACGTGCCCGGTCTCGTCATCTGGTGCGGCTGCGCCGTCGTGGCACTGGAACGGCTGCCCCTCGCCGCCGCCACGCCCGTGGCCGCGCTCGCCCTGACCACGTACGCCGTGGTCGACGGCGACCGATGGCTCACCACCGTCGCCACGACGATCGGCCTCGCCCTCGCCGGCTACGTGCTGCGGCTGGACGCCGACGCCCGCGGCAACGCCCAACGGCTTCTCGCCCAGGAGCGAGCGGCGCACGCGGCGGAGACGGAGTCGGCGGCGCTCGCGGAACGGGCCAGGATCGCGCGCGAGATCCACGACGTGCTCGCCCACAGCCTCTCGGCGCAGATGGTGCACCTGGAGGCGGCCCGGCTCCTCATCGAGCGGGGCGCGGACCGGGAGCAGATCCTCCAGCGGGTGGTCGCCGCCCGGGGGATGGCCCGGGACGGCCTGGCCGAGACCCGGCAGGCACTGTCCGCCCTGCGCGGCGAGCTGACGCCCCTGGAGGAGTTCCTCAGCGAGCTGGTGGAGGCGAACGCCGGGGCGGAGGTCACCGTCTCGGGTGAACGCAGACCATTGCCCGCCGAGGCGTCGCAGGCCGTGCGCAGAGTCGCCCAGGAGGCCCTGACCAACGTCCGCAAGCACGCCGCGGGCGCGAAGGTCCGGGTGCGGCTGGACTACGGCGAGCACCAGGTCGTGCTGGACGTCAGCGACTTCGGCGGCTCTCCGGGCGAACTCACCGGCGCCGGCGGCGGGTACGGTCTGCTGGGCATGCGGGAGCGTGCCGAGCTGCTGGGCGGTTCGCTGGAGGCAGGGCCGCGCGAGGAGGGGTTCGCGGTGACGTTGAAGGTGCCGGTATGACGCAGGAGGCCGGCAAGAGGCCCGCGCGGGTGGTGGTCGCCGACGACCAGACCGTGGTGCGGGAGGGCATCGTGATGCTGCTCGGCCTGCTGCCCGGCATCGAGGTGGTGGGCGCGGCCGGAGACGGCGACGAGGCCGTGCGGCTCGTCGCGGAACTCGCTCCCGACGTGGTCCTGATGGATCTGCGGATGCCCCGCTGCGACGGCGTCGAGGCCACCCGGCGGATCCGCGCCGAGCACCCCGGGACACAGGTGGTGGTCCTGACGACGTTCGCGGACGACGACTCGCTCTTCCCCGCCCTCAGAGCGGGAGCACGCGGGTATCTGACCAAGGACGCGGGCGGCGACGAGATCGTCCGCGCGGTGGAGAGCGTGCTGTCCGGCCAGGCGGGACTGTCACCCAGCATCCAGCGACGGCTGCTGGAACGCCTGTCCGAGCCCGAGCCGCAGCCCTGGGCGGCCGCACCGGACGAGGCGCCGGACGGGCTCACCGCGCGCGAGTGCGAGGTGCTGGTGCTGATCGCCGAGGGACTGACCAACCAGGAGATCGCCCGCCGGCTGCACGTGTCGACGGCGACCGTGAAGACCCACATCAACAACCTGTTCGCCAAGACCGGCCTCAAGGACCGCGCGCAGGCGGTGCGTTACGCCTACGCGAAGGGACTGGTGCGGCCGCCGGCGAGGTGAATCACCTGATGGGGTGAACAGCGGGAGGAAGGGAAGTCGGGGATCTTCCCGGTCTGTCCATGCTTGGGCATGCAGTCAAGTGACGGCCGTCCCACAGGGGACGGGGGAGGCCCCGACAAGGCGCCCGGGAACCACGATGGCCAGGAACCGGCACGGGAGGAGACGGCGTACCGCGACCCCTGGTACGACGCCCTGGCATCCGGATGGGGGGAGGGCGACGGCGGCGGAGTCCCCACCGCGCCGGTGCCGGCGGCACGCCGTGAGGACGAGACGGGCGGGGGCGCCCGCGCCGCGGCCGAGGCATACCTCGAGGTCCAGCGCAGTGCGCCGTTCCAGGAGGTGCGCCGGCGCTACCGCAGGTTCGTGGTGCCCGCGATGGCGGCGTTCCTCGCCTGGTACGTCGGCTATGTCGTGACCGCGACGACCGCACCGGGTCTCATGGCGCGGCCGGTGGCGGGCGCGGTCAACGTGGCGATGCTCGCCGGACTCGGCCAGTTCCTGACCACCTTCCTCCTCACCTGGGCCTACGCCCGGCACGCTCGGCTGCGCCGGGACCGCGCCGCGCTCGAACTGCGCTGGGACACCCAGGAACTGACCCGCGGCGTTCAGGGCGGTGTGTCGTGACCGGTGATCATCAGACCCTGGCGCTGCTGCTGTTCAGCGTGTTCGTGGCGGTCACGCTGGGGATCACGACCTGGGTGAGCCGCCACCGGCACGGTTCGGCGGAGGAGTTCTACGCCGGTGGACGGCTCTTCTCGCCCATGGAGAATGGTTTTGCCATCGCCGGCGACTACGCGTCCGCGGCCTCCTTCCTGGGCGTGCCCGGACTGATCGCCCTGTTCGGCTACGACGGCGTGCTGTACGTGGTCGGATTCCTCGTGGGCTGGCTCGTGGTGCTGTTCCTCGTCGCCGAACTGGTACGCAACTGCGGTCGGTTCACCCTGGCCGACGTGGTCGCGGCGCGGATGAGCGAGCGGCCGGTGCGCATCGCGGCGGGCACCTCCTCCGTCACCGTGTCGGTCCTGTACCTGGTGGCGCAGATGGTGGGCGCGGGGAGCCTGGTCGCGCTGCTGCTCGGGCGGACCGGCGGCGCCGCCCAGGTGTGGACCGTCATCGGGGTCGGCGCGCTCATGGTGATCTACGTGTCGCTGGGCGGGATGCGGGCCACCACCTGGATCCAGATCGTCAAGGCGGTACTGCTGCTGGGCGGCACCGTCGTGCTGACCGCGCTCGTCATGGTCCGCTTCCACGGCGACCTCGACCGGCTGCTGCTCACCGCGGCCGAACGCAGCGGGCACGGCAGCGCGTTCCTCGCACCCGGCCTCCGATACGGCGGGGACTGGACCTCCCGCCTCGACTTCATCAGCCTCGGCCTCGCCCTGGTGCTCGGCACGGGCGGCCTGCCGCACATCGTGTCCCGCTTCTACACCGTGCCGACAGCGCTGGCCGCCCGCCGCTCGACCATCTGGTCCATCGGGCTCATCGGCGCGTTCTACCTGATGACGATCGTCCTCGGGTTCGGCGCGGCCGCGATCGTCGGACCCGAGGCCGTCCGGGGTTCGAACGGGGCCGGCAACACGGCGGTGCCGCTGCTCGCCCTCGATCTGGGCGGCGGCGCGTCCTCCACCGGCGGCACCGTGCTGTTCGCGGTGGTGGCCGCGGTCGCCTTCGCCACCATCCTCGCCGTGGTCGCCGGGATCACGCTCGCCTCGTCGGCGTCCGTGGCACACGACCTTTACGCGTCGCTGCGGCGGCGCAGGGGCGGCCGGCCGCGCGGCGAGGTCGCCGTGGCGCGCGCGGCGGCGGTCGGCATCGGGGTGGTGGCGATCGCCCTGGGTCTGGTCGCCCGCGACCTCAACACCGCCTTCCTGGTCGGTCTCGCCTTCGCCGTCGCGGCCTCCGCGAACCTGCCCGTCCTCCTCTACTCGCTCTTCTGGCGCGGATTCACCACCCGTGGCGCGGTGTGGGCCGTGTACGGCGGGCTGATCCCGGCCCTGGGGCTCGTCGCGCTCTCCCCGGTGGTCTCCGGCAGCCCCGGCTCGCTGTTCCCGGGCGTGGACTTCCAGTTCTTCCCGCTGGACAACCCCGCCCTCGTCTCCGTTCCGCTGGGCTTCCTCGCCGGCTGGTTCGGCACCGTGACCTCCGCCGAACTGCCGGACGAGGCCAAGCACGCGGAGACCGAGGTGCGGTCGCTGACCGGCGCGGGGGCCGTGTAGGGCCGGTCCCGGCGCCGGCGGTCGGGCGGTCCGGCGGTCGGGCGGTTCGTCGGCCGCCGCGGCGGCGCGCCCCGCGTCGGCGTGGCGCTACGGCGTCACCCAGGCGTAGCGGTGCTCCGGGCGGCCGGTGTCGCCGTACTTCAGGGACAGGCGCAGGCGGCCCGCCTGTTCCAGGTGGCGGAGGTAGCGCTGCGCGGTGGAGCGGCTCAGGCCGGTGCGGGCGGCCACCTCGTGGGCCGACAGGGGCTGCCCCGCACGGTGCAGGACGCCGCAGATGAGGTCCGTCGTCGGCTCCGAGTGGCCGCTGGGCAGGCCGGGGGAGGAGGGCGCGGGCCCGGTGCGCAGCGCGCCGAAGATCCGGTCCACCTGCTCCTGCCCGGCCACTCCCCGGCCGCCGACCCGGTCGACGGTGCGGCGCAGGGCGGCGTAGGAGTCCAGGCGGGTGCGCAGCGCGGCGAAGGTGAACGGCTTGACCAGGTAGTGCAGGGCGCCCAGCCGCATCGCCTGCCGCACGGTGGCCACGTCCCCGGTCGCGGTGATCATGATGACGTCGGCGCCCAGCCCCTGCTCGCGCATGCGGTGGACGAGTTCCAGGCCCGTCCGGTCGGGCAGATAGTGGTCGAGCAGCACCAGGTCGATGTCCCCGCGCTCCACGGTGGCCAGCGCCTGGGCGGCACTGTGCGCGCGGGCGGCCACCCGGAAACCGGGAACCTTTCCCACGTACTTGGCGTTGATCTCGGCGACGCGGAAGTCGTCGTCGACCACCAGGACGTCAATCATCGGGCCTCTTCCTCCAGGCCGGGCGAGTGTTCAGCCCGTGTTCCGGCTCCGTTGTTGTAGCGCGAGCAAAACGAGCACAACAGGTCCTTGCGAGCAAAAGAACGGCTTGCGCCCCAAAGACTGCTGCTGTGGCCGGGGCCACACCTACCGTCCCGGGCCATGAGCACAGACACCAGCCCCGCCATCGAGCTGCGGGGCGCGAGCAAAACGTTCAGGACCCCGTCCGGGGGCCTGCACACGGCCGTCCGGGACCTCGACCTCACCGTCCGCCGGGGCGAGTTCGTGGCCGTGGTCGGCCCCACCGGCTGCGGCAAGTCGACCACCCTGACACTGGTCAGCGGCCTGGAGGAGCCCACTCAGGGCGACGTGCTGGTGGCCGGCGAGCCGGTTCGCGGTGTCGGCGGCAAGGTCGGCTTCGTCTTCCAGCAGGACGCCACCTTCCCCTGGCGCACGGTGCTGTCCAACGTGATGGCCGGGCCGCGTTTCCGCGGCGTGCCGAAGGCGGAGGCCAAGGAGAAGGCGCGCGCCTGGCTGGACCGGGTCGGGCTCGCCGCGTTCGAGGACCGCTATCCGCACCAGCTCTCCGGCGGCCAGCGCAAGCGCGTCGCCCTCGCCGCCACCTTCGTCAACGACCCCGAGATCCTGCTGATGGACGAGCCCTTCTCGGCGCTCGACGTGCAGACCCGGGCGCTGATGTCGGACGAACTGCTGGAGCTGTGGGAGGGCACGGGCGCCTCGGTCGTCTTCGTCACCCACGACCTGGAGGAGGCCATCGCGCTCGCCGACCGGGTCGTGGTGATGACGGCCGGTCCCGCCACCGTGAAGCGGGTCTTCGACATCGCTCTGCCCCGGCCGCGCAAGGTCGAACAGGTGCGGTTGCAGACCCGGTTCATCGAGATCTACCGGGAGATCTGGGAGTCCCTCGGCGAAGAGGTCCGCATCACCCGCGAGAGGGGTGCCGCCCGTGTCGCCTGAGATCCTCGACACGCCCGTCGTCGACACGGCCGGGACGCCCGACCGGGCCCAGTCGCGGGCCCGCGCCGCCCGTCGGCGCAAGGCGACCGTCAACGCGGCCCGCGCCCTGCTCCTGGTGGCCGTGCTCGGTCTGTGGGAGGTGCTCTCCCGCGCCGAGGTCATCGATCCCTTCAACTTCTCGATGCCCTCGCGGATCTGGGACCAGATCTGGACCTGGATCACCCACGGCACCGCGCTCGGCTCACTGGGCGAGCAAATCTGGTACACGCTCTACGAAGCGCTGCTGGGCTGGGTGTTCGGCGTGGTGGCCGGTGTGGTCCTCGGCATCGCGCTGGGCCGCGTCGCCTTCCTGGCCGACGTCCTCGGCCCCTACATCAAGGTGCTCAACTCCATCCCGAGGATCGTGCTCGCGCCGATCTTCGTCATCTGGTTCGGGCTCGGACCGGTCTCCAAGATCGCCTCGGCCGTCGTCCTCGTCTTCTTCCCGGTGTTCTTCAACGCCTTCCAGGGCGCCCGCGAGGTCGACCGCAACCTGGTCTCCAACGCCCGGATCCTCGGCGCGAGCGACCGCAGGGTGACGCTCCAGGTGGTCATCCCGTCCGCGACCTCCTGGATCTTCACCAGCCTCCACGTCAGCTTCGGCTTCGCGCTGATCGGCGCGATCGTCGGCGAGTACATCGGCGCCACCAAGGGCATCGGTCTGCTCGTCGCGCAGTCCCAGGGCACGTTCAACGCGGCCGGCGTCTACGCCGCGATGGTCATCCTCGCCGCGGTCGCCCTCGTCGCCGAAGGACTGCTCACCTTCGCCGAGCGGCGCATCTTCCGCTGGAAGCCCACGGACACGGGCGACTGAGCGAACTCGGGCCCCGCACTCTTCCCTCCCCGGACCCTCTCCTCCTCGTACCACCCCCTCACAAGGACGTGAACCGCCATGCGCAAGCCCGCCAGATTCGCGGCGTCCACCGCCGCCGGCCTGCTCGCCCTGTCCACCCTCACCGCCTGCGCCAACGACGCGGCCGGCACCACCGCCGGCTCCGGCGGCGGGGGCGGCGGCAAGGGCGAGCACGTGAAGATCATGGTCGGCGGTCTGGACAAGGTCATCTACCTGCCCGCCATGCTCACCCAGCGCCTCGGCTACTTCTCCGCCCAGGGCCTGAACGTCGAGCTGCTGAGCGAACCCGCCGGCGTCCAGGCCGAGACCGCCCTCGTCTCCGGGCAGGTGCAGGGCGCCGTCGGCTTCTACGACCACACCCTCGACCTCCAGGTCAAGGGCAAGGACATCGAGTCCGTGGTGCAGTTCTCGCACGCCCCCGGCGAGGTGGAGGTCGTCTCCGCCAAGGCGGCCGACGAGATCGCTTCGCCCAAGGACTTCAAGGGCAGGAAGCTCGGCGTCACCGGCCTCGGCTCCTCGACCGACTTCCTCACCAAGTACCTCGCGGTCAAGAACGGGGTGAGCGTCAGCGAGTTCACGCCGGTCGCCGTCGGCGCCGGGCCGACCTTCGTCTCCGCGCTCCAGAAGGGCTCCATCGACGGCGGCATGACCACCGACCCGACCGTCGCCACGATCCTCGACAAGAAGGCCGGGCAGGTCCTCGTCGACATGCGGACCCCGCAGGGCTCGCTGGAGGCCCTCGGCGGCCCCTATCCCTCGTCAAGTCTTTACATGAGCACGGACTGGGTCAACGGCCACAAGGACACCGTCCAGAAGCTCGCCAACGCGTTCGTCAAGACGCTCAAGTGGATGTCCACCCACAGCGCGTCCGAGATCGCCGACAAGATGCCCGACGACTACTCGCAGGGCAACAAGTTCCTGTACGCGGCGGCCATCAAGAGCACCCTGCCCATGTTCACCGAGGACGGTGTCATGCCGGAGGGCGGCCCCGAGACCGTCGAGAAGGTGCTCAAGGCGTTCAACCCCACCATCAAGAACGCCGACGTCGACCTGAGCAAGACCTACACCACCGAGTTCGTGAAGAAGGCCACCGGCTGAGACGAGCAGGACACCGGCCGCATCCGTACGCGGGGGGAGACACCGTCTCCGCCCCCGCCCCGCGGGCCGGGTCCTCGGACGTGGGCCGCCCCCACCCGAGCGGTGTCCGGGCGGCCCGCGGCGCCGCTTGCACCGGTACCCCGCTCAACGCGCCGTCCCACCGGCCCTCTCCACGTCGGCGGCGCCGGCCGGCCCGGCCTCCGCGCGGTGCGCCGGCGAGGGCTGGAGGGCCGGTTCGGCGAGCGCCTCGGGCAGGACGACGGTGAACTCCGCGCCGCCGCCGTGCGCCTCGCCCACCGTCACGCCGCCGCCGTGCCGTTCGGCGAGCCGGCGCACCAGGGACAGGCCCAGGCCACGCTTGCCGTGCGCCGGGGGCTGCTTGGTGGACCAGCCCTCGGTGAAGATCAGGTCGCGCCGGTCGGCCGGTATCCCCGGGCCGGTGTCCCACACCCTCAGGACGACGGTCCGCCCCTCGGCCCGCAGTTCCACCTCCACGCGCGCGTGCGGTGTCGCCGCCACGGCGTCGAGCGCGTTGTCCACCAGGTTGCCGACCACCGTCACCAGACCCCGGGGGTCGACCAGTCCGTCCGGCAGCCAGGTCCGGTCCGACACCCACAGCGCGACCCCGCGCTCGGCCGCGACGGTCGCCTTGCCGACCAGCAGGGCGGCCAGCAGCGGATCCCGGATCTTCTCCATCACCTGCTCCGACGTGGCCCGGTGGTCGCCGACGACCTCGCCGACGAACTCCACCGCGTCGTCGAACATCTCCAGCTCCAGCAGCCCGAGCAGGGTGTGCATGCGGTTGGCGTGCTCGTGGTCCTGCGCGCGCAGCGCGTCGATGAGGCCGTGCGTGGAGTCCAGCTCCCGGCCCAGCTGCTCCAGTTCGGTGCGGTCGCGCAGGGTGGCGACGGCGCCGCCGTCGTCGGTGGGCATGCGGTTGGCGATCAGGACCCGCCGGCCGCGCACGGCGAGCAGGTCGGTGCCCGTCACCCGGCCGGCCAGCACGTCGGTCGTACGGCCCTCGCCGAGCGCCTCGTCCGGGGTGCGGCCGACGGCCTCGTCACCGATGCCGAGCAGCCGCCGGGCCTCGTCGTTGAGCAGGCGGACGCGACCGCCGCGGTCCAGGGCGACGACACCCTCCCGGATGCCGTGCAGCATCGCCTCCCGTTCGGCGAGCAGGGCGGCGATGTCCGAGAAGGCCAGGTCCCGCGTCTGCCGCTGGACCCGCCGGGAGATCAGCCAGGCGGCCAGCGCGCCCACCGCGAGCGCGCCGCCCGCGTATGCCAGCAGGCCCGGGATCGCGTCGACCAGCCTGGCCCGGACGCTGTCGTAGGCGATGCCGACCGAGACCGCGCCGATGACGCGGTGGTCGTCGGGATCGCGGAGCGGTACCTTGCCGCGGGCGGAGCGGCCCAGGGTGCCGGTGTCGATCTGCATGACCTCGTGGCCGTCCAGGGCCGCCCTGGGGTCCGTCGAGACGCGGTGGCCGATCTGCCGCGGGTCGGTGTGGGACCAGCGGGTGCCGCGCATGTCCATCACGACGACGTACTCGGCGCTCGTGGCCAGCCGGATCCGCTCCGCCTCCCGCTGCACGGGCCCCCGCACGCTCGGCGCGGTGCTCCGCAGGTCCCGCGCGATCTGCGGGTCCTGGGCGGTGGTCTCGGCGATGGCCAGCGCGCGGCGCATCGCCTGGTCGTCCAGCTGGTGGCTGAGCGGGGCCAGGGACAGCCCGGTCGCGAGGACGGCGACCCCGGCGGCGACCGCCAGCTGCATCAGCAGCACCTGCGAGAACACCCGCCGCGGCAGACCGAGGCGTCGGCGGCGTGCTGGGGCGGTGGACGTCATGGCGACGACGGTACGCGGCGGCACGCGCCGCCCACAGGGGTACGGCACGGATCTCCCCGGCGCCTCCCGCGTCCCGCCCGCACCTGTGCCCGCGTCCACCCCGCGCCCGCGCCGTGCCCTCCCCGCGCCGTGCCCTCCCCGCGCCGTGCCCTCCCCGCGCCGTGCCCTCCCCGAGTCCGTCTCGGCGCGGGCCGCCGCCGGGCGCCCCTGCCCCCGTCTCAGGACAGCGCGAGTTCCCGGACGGACACCACGTCCATCCGGGACGGGCCGCCCAGTACCGCCGCGCCGCAGCTCTCCGGGCGGGGCGGTAGGGCGGCGCCCTGTGCCACGACGACGTGCCACTGGTGACCGTCGGTGTGGCTGACGGTCACCTCCCAGCGGGGCGTGTCGCCGTCGGCGCCCAGGGCGTCGGCGCGCGTCACGGTCAGCGCGTCGGCGCGGTACTCGCCGGTGGCCTCGCGCACGGCCAGCTCGGCCGCCTGCGCGGGCCGCTGCCAGGCGGTGCGGCCCCGGCAGCCGTCGAGGACGACACGGCCCTCCCGCACGCCCCGCAGGGCCTCCTTGACGGTGCGCGCCTCGGCCCGGCCGTACGCGTATCCGTACGGCAGGATCAGCAGCGTCGGCGAGAAGCGGTGGCCGCCGAGGTGGGTGGACTCCCAGACGCCGCGCACTCCGGAAGCCGCCAGTTCCGCCGCCAGCGGCCGGCCGAGCAGCGCGCAGCACCGGTCCCGCCTGCCGTTGGTGCACACGAGGGCGAGCGGGTCGCCGGTGTGCGGCCGGCCGCCGAGAGCCGTGTCGAACGTGCGGTGGTCGCCGCCGCCCAGCGCGTGGAAGTCGAGGTCCAGCAGGCGTTCCGGCGCGGTGGTCAGGGCGCCGTGCAGCCAGGCGCCGCCCGGGACCGTGTGGGCGGCGTACACGTGCCGCGCGGCGGGGGCGTGGAAGTCGGCGTGCCGGCCGGGGCGGCGGATGAGCGCCACCCGGACACCGGTGCCCTGGGCCGCCCGCTCCAGGGCGCGTCCCAGGGCCGGGTCGAGGTGGCTCGACGTGAGCGCCTCGGCGCCCCACGGCCCGGACTGCTCCAGGAGCAGCCACGTCGTCGCCGTGGGCGCGGTGGCGGACACCGGCTCGTCGAGCTGCCGGGAGACAGTCGCGCACGTACTCACAGAGGTAAGCCTAACCTGCCCGCGCGCACGGTGACTTCCGGCCGCGGGACGGGCTACTCCGGCAGCGGCTGCGGGGGCCGCTGCCCGACGTAGCGGCCGCTCGGGCGCATGCGCAGCGGGCGTTCCCCGTACTCCTCCAGGGCGTGGGCGATCCAGCCGGCCGTGCGGGCGACGGCGAAGACGGTCTCGCTCGCGGTGGCGGGCATGGCGCTGGAGGTGGTGAACACGGCGAGGGCCAGGTCGACGTTGGCGTGCAGCGGGGTGCTGCGGGCGGCGGTCGCCACGATGTCCCGGGCCGCGGCGAGGGCGGGCGCGGCCTGCGGAAGATCCTCCAGGAGCGTGAACAGGGCACGCGCGCGTGGGTCCTCGCCGGTGTAGAGGCGGTGGCCGAGTCCGGGGATGCGGCGGCCCTCGCGCAGTTCGTCGGCGATCACCGGGCCGGCCGAGCCCCGGTCCAGCACCTCCAGGATCAGCCGGTGGGCGAGGCCGCCGGCCGCGCCGTGCAGGGGCCCCTCGATGACTCCGAGCCCGGCGGAGACGGCGGCGTACGCGTGGGCGCGGGCGGAGGCGGCCACCCGCACGGCGAGGGTCGAGGCGGCCAGGTCGTGGTCGACGAGCAGGGCCAGCGCGGTGTCCAGGACGCGCAGCGAGGCGTCGTCGGCCGGACGGCCGGTCAGCCGGGCCCACAGGCGCCGGGCGAGCGGCCCCTCGTCGCGGTGGCCGTGCAGGACCGGCGGCAGCGCGTCGACGAGGGTCGGGATGAGGACCCGCGCGGTGCCGAGCACGGCATCCTCCGACAGGTCGAACCGCAGGGGGTCGGCCGCCGCCGCGGCGATCGCGGCGACCCGCAGCCGGTCGTTGGGGCTCGCGTGCTCGGGCAGCGCGTCGACGGCCCGGCGGGCGACGGCGGCGGACGCCTCGGGCGCGGTGAAGGCGGCTCCGGGGCGCAGCCGCCCGGTCCACAGCCACTCGGCGACCTCTTCGTAGGTGTGCCGGGCAGCCAGTTCCGTCGCCTCGACCCCGCGGAAGTAGTACCGGTCCCCTTCGATGAGGGTGAGGCGGGTCCGCACCGACAGTTCCGCGCCGGCGCCGGCGGTGGCCGCGCTCTCCCGCCTGTTGCGCCGGGCGAGCGCCTCGACCTCCGCGGCGTCGAAGGTGCTGCCCCGGCCGCCGGGTACGCGGTGGCTGCCGAGCTGTCCGCGGCTCACGTACGCGTACACGGTCTCCGGCTTCACGCCGAGCAGCTCGGCGGTCTCCTTCGTGCTCAGCCGCCGCTCCGCGGGGCCGACGGGAGCTTCTTGATCACGCATGGAGCACACCGTAACCGTCCGGACGTACGGACAAAGCATTGATCTAATCAATATTGACAGCAATAGAGTCAAGCATGGACAGTCGAATCAAGTAAAGGGAGGAATCATGACCAGCGACAGGACCGCGTCCACACTCGTCGACGCGCCGCGAGGGCTCGCCGGAGTCGTCGTGACGGACACCCGAATCGGTGACGTCCGCGGACTCGAAGGCTTTTACCACTACCGCCAGTACTCCGCCGTCGACCTCGCCCACCACCGTCGCTTCGAGGACGTCTGGCACCTGCTCGTCCACGGCGAGCTGCCGGACGCGGACCGCGGCGCCGCCTTCGCGGCGCGCACCGCCGAGCTGCGCCGGCTGCCCGACGAGGTCCGCGTGGCGCTGCCCGGCGTGGCCGCGGCGAGCGCCGGCTCCGGCCCGCTCGCCGGGCTGCGTACGGCGCTGTCGCTGCTCGGGGCCGCGCGCGGCTTCCGCCCGGTGTACGACGTCGACGCCGAGCAGCGGCGCCGGGACACACTGGTGGCGTGCGCCGCCGTCCCCACCCTGCTGACCGCGCTGCACCGGCTCGGCCGGGGGCTGGAGCCGGTCGAGCCGCGCGCGGACCTGTCGTACGCGGCCAACTACCTCTACATGCTGACGGGGGAGGACCCGGACCCGGAGCGGGTCAGGGCGGTCGAGCAGTACTTGATCTCCACCGTTGACCACGGCTTCAACGCGTCAACCTTCACCGCGAGGGTGATCGCGTCGACGGGCGCGGACGTGGCGGCCTGCCTGGTGGGCGCGGTCGGCGCGCTGTCGGGGCCCCTGCACGGGGGCGCGCCCAGCAGGGCGCTGGACACCCTGGACGCCATCGGTACACCCGACCGCGTCGACGCCTGGATCCGCGAACGGGTGCTGGCCGGTGAGCGCATCATGGGCTTCGGTCACGCCGTCTACCACACCGAGGACCCCCGCTCGCGGATGCTGCGCGAGACGGCGCAGCGGTTCGGCGGGCCGCGGGTCGACTTCGCCGTCGAGGTCGAGCGGCGGGTCGAGGCGATCCTCGCCGAGCTGAAGCCCGGCCGCGAACTCCACACGAACGTCGAGTTCTACGCCGGCGTCGTCATGGAACTGTGCGGCCTGCCCCGGGAGATGTTCACCCCGACCTTCGCGGCGGCCCGTGTGGTCGGCTGGAGCGCGAACATCCTCGAACAGGCGGAGGACTCGAAGATCATCCGGCCGGCGGCGCGGTACGTGGGCCCGCAGGCGCCGGCGGAGCTGCCGGCGGCGGCCTGAGGCGAACCGGAGGGGGCGCGGGCGGGGGCGCGAGGGCGACGAACAAGACGGGGGAGACGACCGCAAGGCGGCGGGAGCGCGGGCGAGAACGGGAGCGGGCGTGCGGCCTGGTGCCGTTCTGGCGCCAGGCCTCATCGGCGGGGCGTCGAGCAGGGACGGGATGCCGGACTGCTCGCCGGGCGGACGGATCCGGCGCGGTGGGCGGTTGCGTGCGGCCGGGAGGAGCGACGGGCCGGGTCAGGGGTGGACGCGTGCTCGTGCGGGAGTGTCAGGCGTCGGGGATGTCCGCCTTGGCGCGGATCAAGGTCTCCCGGCTGACGACGACGATGCGCTCGTAGTCCGCGCGGGAGGCGTCGGCGGGCAGCTCACGCTCCAGCGCCTCGGTGGCCTCGGCGCCGATGACGGCGAAGTCGCCGTCGCTCAGCTCGAAGAGGTCGGGGCAGTTGGCTCCCGAGGTACTGCCACGGGCGCTCGGCGGCACACCGATGCGGCGCACGATTTTCAAGGGTCACCGGTCCTTACACGTTCTGGGCACAGTTGTGGCCAGAGCACGGTACTGGGACCGGTGGGCCGGAGGTGGCCGCATGACCCGAAAGTCACCCGTGCGGGGCCCTCGTTCCCCACGCCCGGGCGCGGATGAGGCCGTCGACCATCCGCCCCATCCGCGCTTTGTCAGACGTGTGTTCGAGAGTGGCGAGCTGCTCCCTCGACGCCTCCCAGTAGTCCCGCATCACCGGGTCCTGGAAGATCTCGCGCAGCCGCCCGAACAGCTCCCGCTCGTCCAGGTCCCCGTGCATGCGCTGCTGGTGCCGCAGGGCGTCGCGCCGGGAGGACAGTTCCTCCAGCTCCCGCCGCCGCGCCGCCAGCCGATCCGCCTCCAGTCGGCGGCGGCGCGCGGCCGGCGTCAGCGTGGCGGTGGCGAGCGGCAGCCCGGTCGCGGCGGAGCCGAACCTCCCCGCGCCCTTCTTCCATGTGCCCATGTCCGGGTGACGGGAACCGGCGAGCGGCGGGCGGCGCTCGCCGTCTCCCAGACTGCCGAGCGGCTCCGGTCGGCGGGGAGGCGGAGAGGCGGAGAGGTGGCGCACGGAGGGAAGCGAGGATCGCACACTCCGGCGCCGTGCCCGACGTCTGCCCGGTGCGCGCTGCTGCCGACCGTTCACCCCGGCACAAGTCGCGCGGCTCGTATCCTGGGCGCCGTCCAGTGTCCTGCGCGCACCGCGGCCGTGAGCCGGTGCGCGTGTCGGTGTGAGCGAGGTAGCGCGGTGAAGCAGTCGAGCCCGGTTCAGGGCCCCGGCCCCACGGTGCGGCAGATTCCGGTCGTCGTGCTCGCCGGATTCCTGGGTTCCGGGAAGACCACGCTCCTCAACCACCTCCTGCACCACAGCGGCGGCAGCCGGATCGGCGCGATCGTCAACGACTTCGGCGCCATCGAGATCGACGCCATGGCCGTCGCCGGGGCGCTCGGCGACTCCACCGTCTCCCTCGGCAACGGGTGCCTGTGCTGCGCGGTCGACGCCGGCGAGCTCGACGGCTACCTCGACCGGCTCACCCGGCCCGCCGCCGGCATCGACGTCGTGGTGATCGAGGCCAGCGGGCTCGCCGAACCCCGGGAACTCGTCCGCATGGTCCTCGCCAGCGAGAACCCCCGGGTCGTCTACGGCGGTCTCGTCGAGGTCGTGGACGCCGCCGAGTTCGACGCCACGCGCGCCCAGCACCCGGAGATCGACCGCCACCTCGCGCTCGCCGACCTCGTGGTCGTCAACAAGGCCGACCGGGCCGACGGGGGCGACGGGGGTGAACGGGTGCTCGGACTCGTACGGTCCCTGGTCGACCGGGCCGCCGTCGTCCGGGCCGCCTACGGACGCGTCGACCCCGATTTCCTGTTCGACTGCCGGCCGAGCGAGGAGCGCGTCGGGCAGCTGTCCTTCGACGACCTGCACGTGCACGAGGAGGACGGCGCCGAGGGCGACCACCACGGCCACCCGCACACCGGCTACGACACCCTGTCCTTCGCCTGCGACACGCCGCTCGACCCGCGCCGGCTGATGCGCTTCCTGGACAGCCGCCCCGAGGGCCTCTACCGCGTCAAGGGGTACGTCGACTTCGGGCCCCACGACGCCCGCAACCGGTACGCGGTGCACGCCGTCGGCCGGTTCCTGCGCTTCTACCCCGAGCCGTGGCCGGCCGGCGCGCCCCGCCGCACCCAGCTCGTGCTGATCGGCGCCGGCATCGACGTACCGGCCCTGGACAAGGAGCTCCAGGCGTGCGAGGCGGACGCCCCGCACACCGCCGACGAGCACGCCATGTGGGGCGTCCTGCGCTACGTGCCGCAGCCGGAGGAACCGGGGACCCAGGACGCCCCGCGGACCACCGACGCACTCGACACCGGGACACTCGACTTCGGGACGCCCGACCCGCACCGGACGCCCGAGCTCTAGGCCCAGGCCCTGAGTCCGGGCGGATCCAGACCCAGGCCGTACGCCCGGACGGACGAAGACCCCGGCCCCGCACCCGCACCCGGCCCCGCACCCTCACCCGGACGGACGCCTGACCCGACCCGGGCCCGGGTCACCTCTCCGGGTCAGGCCGGCCCGGCCACCGCCGCCACCGTCTTGGCCAGCGACACGCCCGAGCCGTCACGGCGCGGGTCGATGTCCGGGAGTTCGGCCGGGGTGCCGTTCTTCTGGGCCGCCCGCGCCGGGACGGGGCCCGCCCAGGCGAACGACAGGCAGTCCTCGCCCTTGAGGAACCGCTGGCAGCGCACGCCGCCGGTGGCCCGGCCCTTGCGCGGGTACTGGTCGAACGGCGTGACCTTCGCCGTCGTCTGCACGGAGTCGTCGAGCGTGCCGCGCGAGCCCGCGACCGTGAAGACCACCGCGTCCGCCGCCGGGTCCACCGCCGTGAACGAGATGACCTTGGCGCCCTCGGTGAGCTTGATGCCCGCCACACCGCCGGCCGGGCGGCCCTGCGGCCGGACCTGGGAGGACTGGTAGCGCAGCAGCTGGGCGTCGTCCGTGACGAAGACCAGGTCCTCCTCGCCGGTGCGCAGCTCCACCGCGCCGACGATGCGGTCGCCCTCCTTGAGGGTGATGACCTCCAACTCGTCCTTGTTCGTCGGGTAGTCGGGCACCACCCGCTTCACGACGCCCTGTTCGGTGCCGAGGGCGAGACCCGGCGAGGACTCGTCCAGCGTGGTCAGGCAGATCACCGTCTCGTCGTCCCCGAGGGAGACGAACTCGGCGATCGGCGCGCCGCCGGAGAGATTCGGCGCGGTCGCCGTCTCGGGCAGCTGCGGCAGGTCGACGACGTTCACCCTGAGCAGGCGGCCGGCCGAGGTCACCACACCCACCTCGCCGCGCGCGGTGGCCTCGACCGCGGAGACGATCACGTCGTGCTTGACCCGCCTGCCGTCCGCGTCCCGGGGGAGCGGACCGCCGTTCGGGGTGCGCGCCAGCAGGCCGGTCGAGGACAGCAGGACGCGGCACGGGTCGTCCGCCACCTGAAGCGGCACCGCGGCGACCGGCACGGCGCCCGCCTCCAGCAGCACCGTGCGCCGCGGGTTGCCGAACTTCTTGGCCACCGCCGCCAGTTCCGTGGAGACCAGCTTGCGCAGCTCCGCGTCCGAGTCCAGGATCCGGGTCAGCTCCTCGATCTCCGCGA
The DNA here is from genome assembly GCA_013364255.1 of Streptomyces seoulensis. Taxonomy (GTDB): domain Bacteria; phylum Actinomycetota; class Actinomycetes; order Streptomycetales; family Streptomycetaceae; genus Streptomyces; species Streptomyces similanensis. The sequence continues at coordinate 6,920,770 of CP054936.1, forward strand.
GGAGCTTCTCCTTCTCCGCCTCCAGCTCGATCCGGTCGTACTTGGTGAGCCGGCGCAGCGGGGTGTCGAGGATGTACTGCGTCTGGACCTCGCTCAGCGAGAACCGCTCCATCAGCCGCTGCTTGGCCTGTGCGGAATTGTCGCTGGAGCGGATCAGACGGATGACCTCGTCGATGTCCACCAGCGCCGTGAGCAGGCCCTCGACCAGGTGCAGCCGGTCGCGTCGCTTGCCGCGGCGGTACTCGCTGCGGCGCCGCACGACCTCGAAGCGGTGGTCGAGGTAGACCTCCAGCAGTTCCTTCAGACCCAGCGTGAGGGGCTGGCCGTCGACCAGGGCGACGTTGTTGATGCCGAAGGACTCCTCCATCGGCGTCAGCTTGTAGAGCTGCTCCAGGACCGCCTCCGGCACGAAGCCGTTCTTGATCTCGATGACCAGGCGCAGCCCGTGCTCGCGGTCGGTGAGGTCCTTGACGTCGGCGATGCCCTGGATCTTCTTCGAGCCGACCAGGTCCTTGATCTTGGCGATCACCTTCTCCGGGCCCACCGCGAAGGGCAGCTCGGTGACGACCAGGCCCTTGCGGCGCGCCGTCACCGTCTCCACCGTGACCGTGGCGCGGATCTTGAACGTGCCGCGGCCGCTCTCGTAGGCGTCCCGGATGCCGGAGAGGCCGACGATCCGGCCGCCGGTGGGCAGGTCGGGTCCCGGGACGAACTTCATCAGCGCGTCCAGGTCCGCGTTCGGGTAGCGGATCAGGTGCCGGGCGGCTGCGATCACCTCGCCGAGGTTGTGCGGCGGCATGTTCGTGGCCATGCCGACGGCGATGCCCGACGCGCCGTTGACCAGCAGGTTCGGGAAGGCGGCGGGCAGCGCCACCGGCTCCTGCTCCTGGCCGTCGTAGTTGGGCGCGAAGTCGACCGTGTCCTCGTCGATCGACTCGGTCATCAGGCTCGTCGCCTCGGCCATCCGGCACTCGGTGTACCGCATGGCGGCCGGCGGGTCGTCGTTGCCCAGCGAGCCGAAGTTGCCGTGGCCGTCGACCAGGGGGACGCGCATCGAGAAGGACTGCGCCAGCCGCACCAGCGCGTCGTAGATCGACGCGTCGCCGTGCGGGTGGAGCTTGCCCATGACCTCGCCGACGACGCGGGCGCACTTCACGTAGCCCCGCTCGGGGCGCAGCCCCATCTCGTTCATCTGGTACACGATGCGGCGGTGCACCGGCTTGAGACCGTCCCGCGCGTCCGGCAGGGCGCGGGAGTAGATGACCGAGTACGCGTACTCGAGGAAGGAGCCCTGCATCTCGTCGACGACGTCGATGTCGAGGATCTTCTCCTCGTACGGCTCGTCGGGCGGCGGGGTCTTCGTGCTGCGGCGGGCCATCGCTGCCGGCTCCTTGCTGAAGCGTGTGACGGGATCTGACGCGGACCATTGTGGACCGCCCGACTGACAACGCGGACCGTACCCCGCCCCCCGGCCGCCGGGCCCACCGCCTCCCGCCCCGCCCAACACCCCCGCCCCCGGCCCCCGCAGACCGCCACGCCCACTCCGCCGCGCCACCGGTACACCGTCAGCCCCCCGGCCGCGCCCCCCCCCGCGCACCGCCCGTCCACCCGCCGCGCTCCCCGCGGTTCTCGCGGTTCCCGCCGGGCGGCGGCGAGTCGCCGCGCCGTCCCCCTTTCGTGCTCGCTCTCGGCGTACGACGTCCGGGAACTTCGCCAGGGGTGCGCGCGCTTGAATACAGTGGCAGGACCGGCAGGAAAAGGGCGGTTTGCGGACCGCCATCGCGATCGAAGGGACGTACATGCCCATGGGTCACACGGCCACAGCCGAGGCAGGCTCCGGCGGCCTGACAGCGACCGAGCACCGCTTGGCCAACGGCCTGCGCGTGGTGCTCTCCGAGGACCACCTGACCCCGGTCGCGGCGGTGTGCCTCTGGTACGACGTCGGCTCCCGTCACGAGGTCGAGGGACGCACCGGTCTGGCTCACCTTTTCGAGCACCTGATGTTCCAGGGCTCCGCCCAGGTCAAGGGCAACGGCCACTTCGAGCTGGTGCAGGGCGCCGGCGGCTCCCTCAACGGCACCACCAGCTTCGAGCGCACCAACTACTTCGAGACCATGCCCGCCCACCAGCTGGAGCTCGCCCTCTGGCTGGAGGCCGACCGCATGGGCTCCCTGCTCGCGGCCCTGGACGACGAGTCCATGGAGAACCAGCGCGACGTGGTGAAGAACGAGCGCCGCCAGCGCTACGACAACGTCCCCTACGGAACCGCCTTCGAGAAGCTGACCGCCCTCGCCTACCCAGAGGGCCACCCGTACCACCACACGCCCATCGGTTCGATGGCGGACCTGGACGCGGCCACCCTGGAGGACGCCCGCGCGTTCTTCCGCACGTACTACGCGCCGGGCAACGCCGTCCTGTCGGTCGTCGGCGACATCGACCCGCGGCAGACGCTCGCCTGGATCGAGAAGTACTTCGGCTCCATCGAGGCCCACGACGGCAAGCCCGAGCCGCGCGACGGCGCCCTGCCCGACGTCATCGGCGAGCAACTGCGCGAGGTCGTCGAGGAGGAGGTCCCGGCCCGCGCCCTGATGGCCGCCTACCGGCTGCCGGAGGACGGCACGCGCGCCGGGGACGCGGCCGACCTCGCCCTGACCGTCCTCGGCGGCGGCGAGTCCTCCCGGCTCTACAACCGCCTGGTGCGCCGCGACCGCACCGCCGTCGCGGCCGGCTTCGGCCTGCTGCGGCTGGCCGGCGCGCCCTCCCTGGGCTGGCTGGACGTCAAGGCGTCCGGCGACGTGGAGGTGCCGGTCATCGAGGCCGCCATCGACGAGGAACTGGCCCGGTTCGCCGAGGAGGGCCCCACCGCCGAGGAGATGGAGCGGGCGCAGGCCCAGCTGGAGCGCGAGTGGCTGGACCGGCTCGGCACGGTCGCCGGCCGCGCCGACGAACTGTGCCGCTTCGCCGTCCTGTTCGGCGACCCGCAGCTCGCCCTGACCGCCGTCCAGCGGGTCCTGGAGGTGACGCCCGAGGAGGTCCAGGAGGTCGCCAAGGCCCGCCTGCGCCCCGACAACCGCGCGGTGCTCGTCTACGAGCCCACGCCCGCCGCGGACCACGCCCAGGACGCGGACGCCGCCCAGGACGCGGACGCCGCGGCCACCGACGAGACCGAGGAGACGGCGAAGTGACCGAGCTGGCCACCATGGACTTCCACCCCCAGCCGCAGGCCGGCGAGGCCAGGCCGTGGGCGTTCCCGGCGCCGGAGCGCGGCGCCCTGGACAACGGCCTCACCGTGCTGCGCTGCCACCGCCCCGGCCAGCAGGTCGTCGCCGTCGAGGTCCTGCTCGACGCACCCCTGGACGCCGAGCCGGACGGCCTGGACGGCGTCGCCACGATCATGGCGCGGGCGTTCTCCGAGGGCACCGACAAGCACTCCGCCGAGGAGTTCGCCGCCGAGCTGGAGCGCGCCGGCGCGACCCTCGACGCGCACGCCGACCACCCCGGCGTCCGGCTCAGCCTGGAGGTCCCCGCCTCCCGCCTGGCCAAGGGGCTCGGCCTGCTCGCCGACGCCCTCAGGGCGCCCGCGTTCGCCGACTCCGAGGTGGAGCGGCTGGTGGGCAACCGGCTCGACGAGATCCCGCACGAGCTGGCCAACCCCTCCCGCCGCGCCGCCAAGGAACTCTCCAAGGAGCTGTTCCCGGCCACCGCGCGCGTCTCGCGCCCGCGCCAGGGCACCGAGGACACCGTCCGCGCCGTCGACGCGGCGGCCGTCCGCGCCTTCTACGACCGGCACGTGCGGCCCGCCACGGCCACCGCGGTGGTCGTCGGCGACCTCACCGGCATCGACCTCGACGAGCTGCTCGGCGAGACCCTCGGCGCCTGGACCGGCTCGCCGGCCAAGCCGCGGCCCGTTCCGCCGGTCACCGCCGACGACACCGGCCGCGTGATCATCGTGGACCGCCCGGGCGCCGTCCAGACGCAGCTGCTCATCGGCCGTATCGGACCCGACCGGCACGACCGGGTGTGGCCCGCGCAGGTGCTCGGCACCTACTGCCTGGGCGGCACCCTCACCTCCCGCCTGGACCGCGTCCTGCGCGAGGAGAAGGGCTACACCTACGGCGTGCGCTCCTTCGGCCAGGTGCTGCGCTCGGCGCCCGACGGCTCGGGCGCCGCGATGCTCGCCATCAGCGGCTCGGTCGACACGCCGAACACCGGACCGGCCCTGGACGACCTGTTCACGGTGCTGCGCAAGCTCGCCGCCGGCGGCCTCACCGACGCCGAGCGGGACGTCGCCGTGCAGAACCTCGTCGGCGTGGCGCCGCTGAAGTACGAGACGGCCGCCGCCGTGGCGAGCACCCTGGCCGACCAGGTGGAGCAGCACCTGCCCGACGACTACCAGGCGACGCTCTATCAGCAGCTCGCCGCCACCGGCACGGTGGAGGCCACCGCGGCCGTCGTCAACGCCTTCCCGGTGGACCGCCTGGTGACCGTCCTCGTCGGTGACGCGGCGCAGATCAAGGAGCCCGTCGAGGCCCTGGGCATCGGTCAGGTCACCGTCGTCCCAGCCGAGTAGCGGCATCCGCCGCCCGCGCGGGCGGCAACGGCGCGCACGCGCGCGTGGGGCCCTGGTGACCGAAGCATCACCAGGGCCCCGTCATGTCCGAATTGCGGGAGAGGCTGCCCGTCTGACCTGTGGTCTGCGCTACAAAACAGCGGATCCGTTTGGGAATTGAAAGCGGCCCCGTCTAGCGTCGGTCCGGCTGTTCGTCGGCAGTGCGCCGCACCCGCGGCACCGGACAGTCATCGCCGAGTCCCCGTACGGCGCGAGCCAGGGGAGCCGGGGACCCACTCAGTCCCTGGGGTGAATCGGACGCCCGCGCGCCAGCGAGGGGGCCCGTAGGAGACCTTCCTGCTCCGAACCCGTCAGCTAACCCGGTAGGCGAGAGGGAAGGAAAGGACCCACGTCTGCATGGCGTTCACCCGCGCCACCGGGAAGCACCGCCGGCCCAGCCGGATGCACCGCACCACCGCCCGAGCGGCGGGCGTAGCGGCCCTCACCACCACCGGCGTGCTCAGCACCCTGGCCGCCGCCCCGGCGCTCGCCGCCGAGACCCCGGCCCCCGAGGACACCGGCCTCACCCCGGTCATCAGCATCGGTGACACCGTCGCCGCGAAGATCGACGCCCAGGCCGTCGCCCAGCAGCACGCCGCCGAGCAGAAGCTGGCCGAGCAGGCCGCGCGCGTGAAGGCCGCGGCGCTGGCGAAGAAGGAGCGCGAGGCCAAGGAGCGGGCCGCCCGCGAGGCCGAGCGCGAGCGCCTGAACGCCTTCGTGCCGCCGATCGCCGGCTCCTACGTCTCCACCGGCTACAAGACCGGCGGCTCCCTGTGGTCCTCCGGCTCGCACACGGGCATCGACTTCCACGCCATGACCGGCACCACCGTGCACGCGGTCGGCGTCGGCACGGTCGTGGAGACCGGCTGGGGCGGGGCGTACGGCAACCAGATCGTGATCCGGATGGCCGATGGCATGTACACGCAGTACGGCCACCTGTCGTCCATAGGCGTCACGGTCGGCCAGCAGGTCACCGCTGGTCAGCAGATCGGCGTGTCCGGCGCGACCGGCAACGTCACCGGACCGCACCTCCACTTCGAGGCCCGCACCTCCCCGGACTACGGCTCCGACGTCGACCCGGTGGCCTACCTGCGCCACCACGGCGTGAACGTCTGACCGATCCCGCACGGCGACGGCGCGAGCGCGCCGAAGCCCTCCCGAGGACCGTCCACGGTCCGCGGCACCCCGCGAGAACCCCGGCCCCGCGCCGGGGTTTTCGGTGTTTTCGACAGCCACGGGTATTTTGCTGTCCAAAAATTACCCATGGACCCCGGCCGTCCGTCGGAAATCCCGGAGCATTGCAATAGAGTCACGGGAACAAGCGTCCGTCGCCGAAGCGGCACGGTGATTTCAGCGGGATTCGGGCGGAGGTCGGGAATGCGTGTTCCGGCGCACTCGGTGTGCACGGCGATCCGGGACGACATCGTCGCCGGTGTCCATGAGCGCGGCAGCCGGCTCACCGAGGAAGTCCTCGCCCGCCGCTACGGCGTCTCCCGCGTTCCGGTGCGCGAGGCGCTGCGCACCCTGGAGGCCGAGGGCTTCGTGGTGACGCGCCGGCACGCGGGCGCGTGCGTGGCGGAGCCGACCGGGCAGGAGGCCGCCGATCTGCTGGAGATGCACCGGCTGCTGGAGCCGCTGTGCGCCGCCCGGGCCGCCGAGCGGCACACCCAGGCCCACCTCAAGGTGCTGCGCGGCCTGGTCAGACTGGGCCAGGAGCGGGCCGCGAGCGGCCTGGGCGAGGAACTGCGCGCCCTCGGGGGCTGGTTCCACGAGACGCTGGCGCAGGCCTGCGGCAGTCCCGCGCTCACCGCCACGCTGACCCAGCTGCGGCACAAGATCGCCTGGATGTACGTGGTGGAGACCCCGGCCGACCCGGTCGCCGCCTGGGCCGAGCACGGCGCCATCGTGGACGCCGTGGCGCGCCGCGACGGCGAGCGCGCGCGTGCGCTGACCGCCGCGCACACCGAGCGGACGGCCGCCGGCTGCCGCGTGAGGACTTCGCAACATCCCGTCAACATGTCGGGCGCGTGGCATTAACACGGTGCCCGTATACAAAGAGGGATATCCGGCGGCGGAGAATTCGTGCCGCCTTTTTCGGCGTCCCTGAATTCATGTACGGGTGCGGTGTGGGCGCTTCCCGAAGGCTGCCCCGAGAAATACGAGTCGGGCCCGCCGGAGACGCGCGGGCCGGGGCCGTCGCGCCGAACGGAAAAGCCGAAGCCGCCCCGTCCGGAAAGGGCGGCGCGGCTTCGGCGTCCGGTCCGGGGCGAGCCGCCGGACCCGGTGGATCAGACGGTCTCGGGAAGCTCCTCGAGCCCCTCGGCGACCAGCTTGGCCAGGCGGTCGAGCGCGGCGTCCGCGCCCTCGGCGTCGGAGGCCAGGACGACCTCCTCGCCGCCCTGCGCCCCGAGGCCGAGGACGGCCAGCATGGAGGCCGCGTTGACGGGCGCGCCGTCGGCCTTGGCGATCGTCACGGGGACGCCGGAGGCCGTGGCGGCCCGGACGAAGATGGAGGCGGGGCGGGCGTGGAGGCCCTCGGCCCAGCCGACGTTGACGCGGCGCTCAGCCATGTGATGCTGCCCTTCAGGTGTACCAAGTTGTCTAGACCAGTTTCCCACACCTGAGGCACCGCCCCGAGCGGCCCGGCCGCCGCCCCGGGAACCGCGACGGACCGCGGCGCCCCGGCGTCCGCTAAGTCCCCGCGACCCCGGTGTTCTCCGCCGGGTCCGGGCGGGTTCCTCCGGTGTGTTCCCCACAGACTGCCTCGCGCCGCCGTCGGAGGCTAGCCGTACTCTGGGGCCCATGCAGACCGCGTCGGACCGGCACGAGTATCCAGCCCACTGGGAGGCCGACGTGGTGCTGCGCGACGGCGGCACCGCGCGGATCCGGCCCATCACCGCCGAGGACGCCGACCGGCTGGTCAGCTTCTACGAACAGGTGTCGGACGAGTCCAAGTACTACCGCTTCTTCGCGCCTTACCCGCGCCTGTCCGCGAAGGACGTCCACCGCTTCACCCACCACGACTTCGTGGACCGGGTGGGGCTCGCGGCCACGATCGGCGGCGAGTTCATCGCCACCGTCCGCTACGACCGCATCGGAGCCACCGGGCTGCCCGCCGCCTCGGACGCCTCCGACGAGGCCGAGGTCGCCTTCCTGGTCCAGGACGCCCACCAGGGCCGCGGAGTGGCCTCCGCGCTGCTCGAACACATCGCGGCCGTCGCCAGGGAGCGCGGCATCCGCCGCTTCGCCGCCGAGGTGCTGCCCGCCAACACCAAGATGATCAAGGTGTTCACGGACGCCGGGTACACCCAGAAGCGCAGCTTCGAGGACGGCGTCGTCCGCCTGGAGTTCGGCCTCGAACCCACCGACCGCTCGCTGGCCGTGCAGCGCGCGCGGGAACAGCGCGCCGAGGCCCGCTCGGTGCGCCGCCTGCTCGGGCCCGGCTCGGTCGCGGTCGTCGGGGTGGGCCGCGCGCACCGGGGCGTGGGGCGCAGCATCCTCGACCACATTCGCGACGGCGGCTTCACCGGCCGGCTGCACGCCGTCAACCGGGCCTTCGAGGCGGACCGGACCGAGATCGACGGCGTGCCCGCCCACCGCTCGGTGCGCGAGATCGACGGGCCGGTCGACCTCGCCGTGGTCGCCGTCCCCGCCGAGCACGTCCCGCGGGTCGTCACCGAGTGCGGCGAGCACGGCGTGCAGGGCCTCGTCGTGATCTCCGCCGGGTACGCCGAGAGCGGCCCCGAGGGACGCGAGCGCCAGCGCGCCCTGGTGCGGCAGGCCCGCTCGTACGGCATGCGCATCATCGGGCCGAACGCCTTCGGCGTCGTCAACACCTCGCCCGGCGTCCGGCTCAACGCCTCCCTCGCCCCCGAGATGCCCCGGCCCGGCCGGATCGGGATGTTCGCGCAGTCCGGCGCCATCGGCATCGCCCTGCTCTCCCGGCTGCACCGGCGCGGCGGCGGCGTCACCGGCACCACCGGCGTGTCGACGTTCGTCTCGTCCGGCAACCGCGCGGACGTCTCCGGCAACGACGTCCTCCAGTACTGGTACGACGACCCGGACACCGACGTCGCCCTGATGTACCTGGAGTCCATCGGCAACCCGCGCAAGTTCACCCGCCTCGCCCGGCGCACGGCGGCCGCCAAGCCGCTGGTCGTCGTGCAGGGCTCCGGTTCGGCCCCGCAGGGGCACGCCGTACGGGCGACCCGGCTGCCGCACGCGACGGTGTCCGCGCTGCTGCGGCAGGCCGGCGTGATCCGCGTGGACACCATCACCGAACTGGTGGACACCGGACTGCTGCTCGCCCGCCAGCCGCTGCCCACCGGACCCCGGGTGGCGATCCTCGGCAACTCCGAGTCGCTGGGCGTACTGACGTACGACCGGTGCCTGGCCGAAGGGCTGCGCCCGCAGCCGCCCCGCGACCTGACGACCGCCGCGTCCGCGGCGGACTTCCGGGCCGCGCTGGCCCAGGCGCTCGCCGACGAGACCAGCGACGCGGTGGTCGTCACCGCCATACCGGCACTGGGGGAGGGCGCCACCGAGGACGCCGCGCTCGCCGAGGCGCTGCGGTCAGCCGCCGGGGCGGCGCCCGGCAAGCCGGTGCTGGTGGTCCACGTCGAGCTGGGCGGCCTGGCCGAGGCCCTGTCCGCCGCGGCCAGCACGGGCCCCCAGGCCACCACCGCCCCCGCCACCCCGACGACCGCTCCCGGCCCCGCCGTTCCCACGACGGCCCCCGGCCCCGTCACCCCGATGACCACCCCCGGCTCCGCCCCTCCCGGTTCCGCCACCCCCGGCTCCGCCACTCCCACGACGGCCTCCGGCGGTCCCGCCGCGTCCCCGACCGCCCCCACCACAACCCCGGCCCCCACCACAACCCCGGCCTCCGCCACGCCCCCCGCCGCCACGCCGCCCTCTGAGCCCGCGCAGCCGTCCGACGCGGCCCCGGCCCCCGCCGGCCCCGGCGCCGGTTCGCGTCTCATCCCCGCCTACCCCGCCGCCGAACGCGCCGTCCGCGCCCTCGCCGAGGCCGTCCGGTACGGGCAGTGGCGGCGGGAGGCCGCCGATCCCGGCAAGGTGCCCGAGTACGACGACATCGACGAGAAGGGCGCCGCCGAGCTGATCCGCTCCCTGCTCGCCCGCGGCCAGGGCCGCACGCTCGGCGCCGACGACGCCTGCGAACTGCTCGCCCGCTACGGCATCCACGTCCGCCGGGCGCTGCCCGCGTCCACCCCCGACTCCGCCGCCGAAGCCGCCCGCACCCTGGGCTACCCCGTCGCCCTGAAGGCCACCGCCCCGCACCTGCGCCACCGCGCCGACCTCGGCGGCGTACGACTGGACCTCGCCGACGAGGAGCAACTGCGCCGCGCCTACGCCGAGCTGACCGAGCTGTTCGGCACACCGGAGGAACTGCGGCCGGTGGTGCAGGCGATGGCGCCCCGGGGCGTCGACACCGTCGTGCGCGCCGTCATCGACCCGGCGGCCGGCGCGGTGCTCTCCTTCGGGCTCGCCGGCGCCGCCTCCCAGCTGCTCGACGACATGGCGCACCGGCTCGTTCCGGTCACCGGCCGGGAGGCGACCTCCATGGTCCGCTCGATCCGGACGGCCCCCCTGCTGTTCGGCTGGCGCGGCTCCGCACCGGTCGACACGCCCGCCCTGGAGGAGCTGCTGCTGCGCGTGTCGCGGCTCGTGGACGACCACCCGGAAGTGGTCGCCGTCACCCTGGAGCCGGCCGTCGTCGCCCCGCACGGGGTGAGCGTCCTGAGCGCCGGAGTGCGCCTGGCGCCGCCGCCCGCGCGGGACGATCTCGGGCCGCGCACGCTCCCGGCGTACTGAGGGCGCTTCTCCCGCGCGCAGCGGTGCCTCGCAGTCGGTACGCCCCCGTAGGATGGACGGCATGGCCAAGACCAGTACGACGACCCAGGGGCTGCGGGCGGCGATCGAACGCAGCGGCTACTACCCGGCTCTCGTGGCCGAGGCGGTGGAGGCCGCCGTGGGCGGCGAGCCCATCCGGTCGTACCTGGTCCACCAGGAGACCACCTTCGACCAGAACGAGGTGCGCCGCCATGTGACGGTGCTCGTCCTCACGGGCAACCGCTTCATCGTCAGCCACACCGACGAGCAGGCCGCCGACACCACCTCCCCGACGCCCTACGCCACCACGTCCACGGAGTCGGTCAAGATCGGCCGGATCTCGTCGGTCGTGGTCAGCCGGATGGTCGCCAACCCCGAGCAGTACACGCCGGGCACCCTGCCCCGCGAAGTGGTCCTCACCATCGGCTGGGGCGCCGTCTCGCGCATCGACCTGGAGCCCGCCGCCTGCGGGGACCCCAACTGCGAGGCCGACCACGGCTACACGGGCAACTCGACGGCGGACGACCTGAGCCTGCGCGTCAGCGAGGCCGGCGACGGCCCCGAGACGGTGCGCCAGACCCTCGCCTTCGCCCAGGCCGTCTCCGAGGCCACAGCGGACGTCACCCGCTGATGACCCTGTCCACCGCCTGGGACCACCCCGAGCCGCTCGCCGTCGCCTCCGCGCCCGTCCCCGCGTACGGCTCCGGCTCCCTCGCCGACCTGCTGCCCACGCTGGCCGCGGGCATGGGCGTGCCCGACATGACGGCCGCCATCCCCGAGCTGACCCCGGCCGACCGCGCCTGCGTCTTCCTGATCGACGGGCTCGGCTGGGAGCAGCTGCGCGCGCACCCCGGGGAGGCGCCCTTCCTGACCTCCCTGCTGGACAGCTCGCGCGGCGGCACCGGCCGCCCGATCACCGTCGGCTACCCCGCCACCACCGCGACCTCGCTGGCCTCCGTCGGCACCGGCCTGCCGCCGGGCGCCCACGGCCTGCCCGGCTACACGGTGCGCGATCCGGCCACCGGCGCGCTGATGAACCAGCTGCGCTGGCAGCCGTACACCGACCCGCGCGCCTGGCAGCCGTACCCCACCGTCTTCCAGCTGGCCCAGCGGGCCGGGGTGCACAGCGCCCAGGTGTCCTCGCCGACCTTCGCGAACACCCCGCTGACCAAGGTCGCCCTCTCCGGCGGAACGTTCCTGGGCCGGCTGACCGGCGAGGACCGCATGGACGTCGCGGCCGAGCAGCTGGCCGCGGGCGACCGCGCCCTCGTCTACACGTACTACTCCGAGCTCGACGGCGCCGGTCACCGCTACGGCGTGGACTCCGACACCTGGCGCGGCCAGCTCATGCACGTCGACCGGCTGGTCCAGCGCCTGGCCGAACAACTGCCCGAGCGCAGCGCCCTGTACGTCACCGCCGACCACGGCATGGTCGACATCCCGTTCGACGAGCAGCACCGCATCGACTTCGACGAGGACTGGGAGCTGCGCGCCGGCGTCGCCCTGCTCGGCGGCGAGGGCCGCGCCCGGCACGTGTACGCCGTGCCGGGCGCCGCCGGGGACGTGCTGACCTGCTGGCGCGAGGTGCTCGGCGAGCAGTTCTGGGTGGCCTCCCGGGACGAGGCGGTCGCGGCGGGCTGGTTCGGGCCGCGGGTGGACGACCGCGTGCACGGACGGCTCGGCGACGTGATCGCCGCCGCCCGCGACGACGTGCTGCTCATCGCCTCCGAGCGGGAGCCGAAGGAGTCCTCGATGGTCGGCAACCACGGCTCGATGACCCCCGCCGAACAGCTCGTGCCCCTCCTCGAAGTACGCTCCTGACGCGCCGCCGCGCGCGGCCCCGCCTCACCGACCTTCCCCCACTCCGCCGAAAGGTGCCCGACCTCCCATGCCCGAGCTGGTGTTCTTCTCCGGAACGATGGACTGCGGGAAGTCGACGCTGGCTCTCCAGATCGAGCACAACCGTTCGGCGCGCGGCCTGGTCGGCCTGATCCTCACCCGCGACGACCGGGCCGGCGAGGGCAAGCTGTCCTCGCGCCTGGGCCTGGTCACGGACGCGGTGGAGGTCGAGGACGGGGTGGACCTGTACGCCTATCTCGTCGACCGGCTCTCCCGGGGCGGCCGCGCCGACTACGTCATCGCGGACGAGGCGCAGTTCCTCGCGCCCGAGCAGATCGACCAGCTCGCGCGCGTGGTGGACGACCTGGAGATCGACGTCTTCGCCTTCGGCATCACGACCGACTTCCGCTCCAAGCTGTTCCCCGGCTCCCAGCGGCTGGTCGAACTCGCCGACCGCGTCGAGGTGCTCCAGGTCGAGGCGCTGTGCTGGTGCGGCGCCCGCGCCACCCACAACGCCCGCACGGTGGGCGGCGTCATGGTGGTGGAGGGCGCCCAGGTCGTCGTCGGCGACGTGACCCGCTCGGCGGACGAGATCGGCTACGAGGTGCTGTGCCGCCGCCACCACCGCCGCCGCATGACCGCGGCCTCGGCCCGCGCGGCGGCCCTGTCCCCGGACGTGCTGCCGGTCACCCCGCACTGACCGGCGCGGTCCGTCCGCCTACGGCACCCGCGCGGTCGCCCTGCCCGTCCCGGTACGCCGCTCAACGCGCCGTCGCCAGCAGCGCGAACCGCGCCCCCTCCGGGTCCGCCGCCGTCGCCACCCTGCCGTGGGCGGTGTCGTGGGGCGGGGTCAGGACACGGCCGCCGAGGGCGGTGAGACGGGTGAGGGAGGCGTCGGCGTCGGCGACCGCGAAGTACGTCAGCCAGTACGAGCCCCGGTCGCGGGGCAGGTCGGCGCCCGCGCCGTGCAGCGCGGCGACCGGGCGGCCGGCGAGGGACAGCGTCACGTGGTCCGCGGGCGGGCCGGACTGCGGGTCCCGGCGTTCGGCCTCGTATCCGAACAGGCTCGTGTAGAACTTGGCGACGCTCGCCGTCTCGAAGGTGTGCAGCTCGTGCCAGACCGGGGTGCCGGGCGCGCCGCCCGCATCCGGGTCCCGGCGCGCGGGTGCCCGCCAGAGGCCGAAGACCGCGCCCGACGGGTCGGAGCCGATCGCCAGCCGTCCGGCCCCGCCGGTCTCCAGCGGCCCCACCCCGATCGTGCCGCCGCACCGCCGTACCGTCTCGGCCGTCCGGTCCACGTCGGCGGAGGCGAGATACGGCGTCCAGGCGACGGGCAGGGGCAGGTCCGCAGGCAGCCGGCCGATCCCGGCCACGTCCCGGCCGTCCAGCACGGCCCGCGCGTAGGGGCGGAGCCCGTCGGGTCCGGGCCGGAACTCCCAGCCGAACAGCTCCCCGTAGAACGCCTGGGCGGCGGACACGGAGTGGGCCATCAGGCTCGCCCAGCACGGTGTGCCCGGCCGGCGTCCGGCCGGTCCGTGTCCACTGTCGTCGGCGGACTCCGCTGCCTCGGTCATCGTCATCCTCTTCCCGGCCTCCATGGCCCGTCGTTCGGATCGCACCGGGCCCGCGGGTCCGGCACACGCCCCGCGCCCGTCGGGCGGAGGGGCCGCCCGAAGCGTGCTCCCGGCGGTGTCCCGTCCGTTGCGGCGCACCGGCCGGCGGGTGTCGATCGCCCGTACGGCGCGTGTCCGGATTCGTACCCTTCGTGATCGGGCCCGCGGCCGTGCAGAGTAGCCGCACCCGGGCGCCGGGGCCACCCCGTGCGCAAGGATGGTGACCATGAACGCCATCATCTCCGCGGCCGATCTGGCCGCCGCCCTCGCGAGCCCCAACCCGCCGGTGCTGCTCGACGTCCGCTGGCAGCTCAGCGTGGCCAAGGCGGCCGGCGAGCCGCCCTTCGACGGGCGTGCCGCCTACGCGGCCGGGCACGTCCCCGGCGCCGTCTTCGTCGACCTGGACCGCGAACTGGCCTCGGCGCCGGGCGGCGCCGGCCGTCATCCGCTGCCCGACGTCGCGGAGTTCGGCGCCGCGATGCGCCGCGCCGGAGTGCGCGCGGACCGGCCGGTCGTGGTGTACGACGGCGGGCAGGGCTGGGCGGCGGCGCGCGCCTGGTGGCTGCTGCGCTGGACGGGCCATGCGGACGTGCGGGTCCTGGACGGCGGCCTCGCGGCCTGGGAGGGCGAGCTGGAGACGGCGGTGCCCGAGCCCGCCGAGGGCGACTTCACGCCGGCGCCGGGCGCGGTGCCGCTCCTGGACGCCGACGCGGCCGGGGAACTGGCGCTCTCCGGGCTGCTGTTCGACGCGCGGGCGGGGGAGCGGTACCGGGGCGAGGTGGAACCGATCGACCGCGTGGGCGGCCACATCCCGGGCGCGGTGTCCGCGCCCACGACCGAGAACGTCGGCCCCGACGGCCGGTTCCTGCCCGCGGCCGAACTCCGGGCCCGGTTCGGGGCGCTGGGCGCGGGCGACAGCAAGGAGGTCGGCGTCTACTGCGGCTCGGGGGTCTCCGGGGCGCACGAGGTGCTGGCGCTGGCCGTCGCGGGGATCCCGGCGGCGCTGTACGTCGGCTCGTGGTCGGAGTGGTCCTCGGACCCGGCCCGGCCGGTGGCCGTGGGACCCGACCCGCGGTAGCGGGGACACGCACAGGGGGCCGTCTCTTACGGGAGCGGCCCCTGACACACATGGCCCGACACACGCGGTACCGCCTCGATCGGCGAGGCGAGGCGGGGTGAGGCGAGACGCGGGGCGGCGGCCGACGGCGGTGACCCGCACACCCGTACGGCATGATCACCGCGGCCCGGCCACGCCCACCGTCGCCCCGCCCCTGCGGGAACCGCTCCGCGGGGCTACTCCTGCTTCTTGCGGCGGGTGCCGAACACGATCTCGTCCCAGCTCGGGACGGCGGCCCGGCGGCCCGGGCGGACGCCGTCCGCCTCGGCCTGGCGGTCGGTGGCCCCGACGAGGCGGTCGCGGTGGCTGCCGACGGAGCGGGGCATGAGGACGTCCGCGTAGGCCGACCCGGCGCCCGCGGACGCCGCGGGGGCCGGCGGCTCCTCCAGCTCCGCCTCCTCCTCGCACTCCGCCGCGGGCTCCGGCGCCCGCTCGGGCACCACCAGATCGCCGCGGAAGCTCGGCACCGCCTCCAGCAGGCTGGTCAGCGAGTCGCGTTCGCCCGCGCTCTCCTCGGCCGGCTCGGAGCCCTGTGCGGGCAGCGCCGGACGGTCCCGCTCGCGGGGCTCGCGGTCCAGCGGGCGGTCGCGCGGCAGCCGGGCGATGCGGGGCACGAACGGGAAGCTCGGCTCCGGCGCGCCGAGGTCGTCGGACTCGCCGATCAGGGCGCGCGCCTCGCTGTCGAAGGCCTGCACCAGGCGTCGCGGCGGGTCGTACGTCCAGCTCGCCGAGTGCGGTTCGCCCGCGACCCGGTAGACGAGCAGGACCTCCCAGGTGCCGTCGTCGCGGCGCCAGGAGTCCCACTGGACGGTGTCCTTCTCGGCGCCGCGCAGCAACAGCCGTTCCTGGACGGCCTCGCCGAGCAGCGGGCCGGAGTTCTCGCCGGGGCGGCGGACCGGGGTCTTGCGGGCCCGCTCGGCCATGAAGGCGCGCTCGGCCAGCACCGGCCCCTCGAAGCGCCGGACCCGGTCGACGGGGATGCCGGCGAGCTGGGCGACCTCTTCCGCGGTCGCACCCGCTCTTATCCGCGCCTGGATGTCGCGGGGGCGGAGATGGCTCTCCACCTCGATCTCGATCTGGCCGAGGCGGGGACGGTCGCCGCGCACGGCGGCACGGAGCCGTTCGTCGATCGGAAGCGTGTACTCCGTGCTGTCCGCAGCCTTCAGCACCAGCCGTGTGCCGTCATTGGAGACGGCCACGACACGCAGTTCGGGCATGGGGACCTCCCGGGTGGTGCCTGCCGACGTCACGTGCGTCGCTGCTTCCGCTAGTCGAGTGTGGCCTGCCCGGGTGCAGCCTGCCACAACCTTGCCGAGTTGCCCGGCGTGTCGGGCACGGGCCCTGGAACGCCGTTATGGCACGGTTACCTGTTCGCAACGCTAAGTGACCAACCGCGTCACCCTGTGCAACCAGCCCCCTCCCGGCGGTCCAGACGGGTCCCGGACACCCTGGCGGGAGACCGGCCCCAGGGCTCGCAACAGTACTCCATTCGGACCACGTGCGTGGATTGGCGCGCGGCCAACTTCTGGCCGGGGACGGGACTTGACCGTCCCTGACCGGATTTATCGATCATGAACGTGGCGTACTTCACGGAATCGCCAGAAACGGAACTAACCGTTTCGTCCATACGTCCCTTTCTCGTGCAGTGGGTCGATCACGTCCCGAAGATTCGCCGATGTACGGGAGAGGCAGGCAAGGTCCGGGTATGCGAGAAAAGCCCGACAACCCCGGCAATGGTGTCGTGTCGAGTGCGGGGGAGGAGGGAAGGAAGAGGCGGCTGGAGCTGAACGCCGCCCAGGTCGCGGGCAGCGCCGTGGCGGCGGTGGTGGCCGCGAAGCTCGCCTCGTACTTCGGCGTCTACGGCACGATCCTCGGGGCCGGTGTCGTCAGCGTCATCGCCACCTGCGGCGGCTCGGTCTTCCAGCACTTCTTCCGGCGCACCGGCGAGCAGATCCGCACGGTGGCCGTCGCCACCCGGCCGGGCTCCGCCGACGTCCCGGCGGAACCGCGCGCCACCGCGCCCGCCGAGCGGACCGCGCCGCCGCCGGGCGAGTTCTCCCGGGGCACCGTCTACCGGGCACGCGTCAAGAGCTGGAAGCGGCCGATCCTCGGGGCCGCCCTCGTCTTCGGCGTCACCATGGGCGGCATCACGGTGTACGAGACGATGTCGGGGAACAGCTTCAGCGGCGGGCACGGCACGACGGTCGGCGACGCGGTCACCGGCCGGCACACCGCCCCGTCGCCCGGCGACGACACGCCGGACCCCGCCACGTCACCGACCCCGGGCGCGACGTCCGGCGACGGCCCGTCGGGCGGCACGTCGCCGAGCGGCGCCCCCTCCGACCGCCCCGGCGGCGGCACGGCGCCGACCCCCGCCCCGACTCCCGACGCCTCCGCGAGCACGGGGACCGGCGCGCAGGGCGACGGCGGAGCCGGAACGGACGGCAGCACACCGGGCGGCGGCACGCCGACGGGCGGCGCCGGAACGGCGGACGGTTCGTCGGGCGCCGGCGGCGGCACGACCCCCGCCCCCGGCGCGTCCGCTACGCCCCCAGCACCCTCCGCAGGTAGTCGTTCTGGAACAGGCGCTGGGGGTCCAACCGGTCCCGCAGCGCGCTGAACTCGCCGAAGCGCGGGTAGACGCCGGCGAGGTACTCCGCGTCCCTGGTGTGCACCTTGCCCCAGTGCGGCCGGCCCTCGTGCGCGGTGAAGATGCGCTCGGCGGCGGTGAAGTACCGCTGGTAGGGCGTGCCGCGGAACATGTGGACGGCGACGTACGCGCTGTCGCGGCCCGAGGCCGTGGACAGGGCGATGTCGTCGGCGGGCGCGGTGCGCACCTCCACCGGGAAGCTCACCCGCAGCCCGGAGCGGTCCAGCATCGTCTTCAGCTCGCGCAGCGTGTCGCCCAGGGCGGCGCGCGGCACGGCGTACTCCATCTCCACGAAGCGCACCCGGCGCGGCGAGGTGAAGACCTTGTACGGGATGTCGGTGTACGTCCGCGCGGACAGCGCCCGGCTGGAGAGGCGGGCGATCGCCGGGACGGTGGCGGGCACCGCGCGCCCGACCCAGTTGGCCACCTGGAACACGCCGTTGGAGAGCAGTTCGTCCTCGACCCAGCCGGCCAGCCGGCCCACCGGCTGCTCGGGGCCCGCGCTGCGGTTGTTGCGCTTGGTGGTGGTGCCGGTGGTGTGCGGGAACCAGTAGAACTCGAAGTGCTCGTTCTCCGCCCACAGCTGGTCGAACTCGGCGAGCACCCGGTCCAGGGGCATCGGCTCCTCGCGGGCGGTGAGCAGGAAGACCGGCTCCACCGCGAAGGTGATCGCGGTCACGATGCCCAGCGCGCCGAGCCCTATTCGGGCGGCCGCGAAGACCTCCGGGTTCTCGGTCGCCGAGCAGGAGATCACCGCGCCGTCGGCGGTGACCAGCTCCAGGCCGCGGATCTGGGCGGCGATCGAGGCGGACTCGCGGCCGGTGCCGTGGGTACCGGTGCTGGTCGCCCCGGACACCGTCTGCTCCATGATGTCGCCCATGTTGGTGAGGGACAGTCCCTCGCGCGCCAGGGCCAGGTTGAGCCTCTTGAGCGGGGTGCCGGCCTCCACCGTGACCGTCATGGCGTCCCGGTCAATGGTGCGGATGCCCGTCAACAGTTGAGGACGGATCAATACGCCGTCGGTGGCGGCGATGGACGTGAAGGAGTGCCCCGTACCGACGGCCTTCACCTTCAGGCCGTCCTCCGCGGCCCTGCGCACGGCGGCGGAGAGTTCCTCCACCGAGGCCGGAGCGACCTCCCGCGCGGGACGGGCCTGGACGTTGCCGCCCCAGTTACGCCACGTGCCGCTCTTCGCGCTCGTCTTGCTGCCCAACGGAGCCTCCCCGACCCGGAGCCGGCCTGCTCAGCCGGCGGTACCCGAGGAAACCCACCGCGACCGCGACGGCCCCGGACACCGCCGGAACCCCGTACCCCGAGCGCGCGCCGGCCGCGTCGATCACCCAGCCGGCCACCGACGAGCCCAGCGCCACCCCGACCGCCAGGCCGGTGCTCACCCAGGTCATGCCCTCGGTCAGGTGCGCGCGCGGTACGTGCTCTTCGACGAGGGCCATCGTCGTGATCATGGTGGGAGCGACCGACAGGCCCGCAACGAACAGCGCCACGGCCAGAAACGGCAAGTTTCCGACCAGTAGGAGGGGGATCATACTCACGCCCATCGCGCAGATGCCCAGCAGCCAGCGGCGGCCGGGCGCACCGGACGGCCGCAGCAGACCGAACAGCACCCCCGCCGTGCACGAGCCGGCCGCGTACAGCGCGAGCACGACACTGGCCGCGCTCTTGTGGCCGCGCTCGTCGGCGAAGGCCACGGTGACCACGTCGACCGACCCGAAGATCGACCCGGTCGCCACGAAGGTGGCCACCAGCACCTGGAGGCCGCGCGAGCGCAGCGCCGAGCCGGCGTCCTGGTGCCCGCGCGGATGCGGCTCGGGTTCCGTGGCCCGCTGCGCGGTCAGCCAGAAGACCCCCACCGCCAGGAAGCAGGCGGCCAGCAGCGGTCCCGCCTCCGGGAACCAGGCCGTCGACAGCCCGATGGAGACGATCGGCCCGAAGATGAAGCAGACCTCGTCCACCACCGACTCGAACGAGTACGCGGTGTGCAGCCGCGGCGTCCCCCGGTACACCGCCGCCCAGCGCGACCGGACCATGGCCCCCAGCGACGGCACCGAGCCGATCCCCGCCGCGCACACGAACAGCACCCAGTCCGGCCACCGGAAGTACGCGGCCAGCAGCAGCCCGGCCGCCGCGCACAGCGCCACCAGGGTCGCCGGCCGCAGCACCCGGCGCTGCCCGTACTGGTCCACCAGCCGGGATATCTGCGGTCCGATCGCGGCGGCGGCCAGCGCGATGGTCGCCGACAGCGCGCCCGCCAGCCCGTAGCGGCCGGTCAGCTGGGAGATCATCGTGACCACGCCGATGCCCATCATGGACAGCGGCATCCGGCCGAGGAATCCCGCGGCGCTGAACGCCCGTGAGCCGGGAGCTGCGAACAGGGCGCGGTACGGGCTGGGCACAGGTTCTCCGGGTCCGGTAGGGCGTCTCCGGTGGTCCGGTAAGGCGCGAAGGAAGCTGATACAGCTTACGGGTCGGCCGTCCCCGGCGCACCACCGGTCGCGGGTCGGGCGCTCGGCCGTCGATGCCGGGTGGCAGGATCGGGACCATGCCCGACGCGCTCGATGTCACCCCGTACGACGCCCTGCTCCTGCTCTCGTTCGGCGGCCCGGAGGGGCCGGACGACGTGGTCCCGTTCCTGGAGAACGTGACGCGCGGGCGCGGCATCCCGAAGGAACGCCTCAAGGAGGTCGGACAGCACTACTTCCTGTTCGGCGGCGTCAGCCCCATCAACGAACAGAACCGCGTCCTGCTGGAGGCGCTGCGCGAGGACTTCGCCGCCCACGGCCTGGATCTGCCGGTGTACTGGGGCAACCGCAACTGGGCGCCCTACCTCACCGACACCCTGCGGGACATGGTCCGCGACGGCCGCCGCCGCGTCCTCGTCCTGGCCACCAGCGCCTACGCCTCCTACTCGGGCTGCCGCCAGTACCGCGAGAACCTGGCCGACGCGCTCGCCACCCTCCAGGCCGAGGGACTGGAGCCGCCCCGGGTCGACAAGCTGCGGCACTACTTCAACCACCCCGGCTTCGTCGAACCCATGATCGACGGCGTGGTCGAGGCCCTGGCCGGCCTCCCCGAGGACGTCCGCTCCGGCGCGCACCTCGCCTTCACCACCCACTCCATCCCGATCTCCGCCGCCGACACCTCCGGCCCGGCGCCGGAGCACGGCGACGGCGGCGCCTACGTGCGCCAGCACCTCGACGTGGCCCGGCTGATCGCCGACGCGGTCCGCGAGCGCACCGGCGTGGACCACCCCTGGCAGCTCGTCTACCAGTCCCGCTCCGGCGCCCCGCACATCCCCTGGCTGGAGCCCGACATCTGCGACCACCTGGAGGAGCGGCACGCGGCCGGCGTCCCGGCCGTCGTGATGGCCCCCATCGGCTTCGTCTCCGACCACATGGAGGTCCTCTACGACCTCGACACCGAGGCCACCGCCAAGGCCGCCGAACTGGGCCTGCCGGTGCGCCGCTCGGCCACCGTCGGCGCCGACCCGCGCTTCGCCGCCGCCGTCCGCGAGCTGATCGCCGAACGCGCCGCCGTCGAGCGCGGGCAGCGGATCACGCCGTGCGCCCTGGGAGCCCTCGGCGCCGACCACGACGTCTGCCCGGTGGGCTGCTGCCCGGCCCGCACCGCCCGGCCCGCCGCCGCGGGCGCCGACAGCCCCTACGCGTGAGGAACACCGTGACCGACGCCCTGCACACGGAACTGCTCCAGCTCGCCCTCCAGGCCGCCGGCCGCGCGGGAGAACTGCTGCGCGACGGCCGCCCGGCCGATCTGACCGTCGCCGCCACCAAGTCGAGCCCGATCGACGTGGTCACCGAGATGGACCTCGCGGCCGAGAAACTGATCACCGGCCTGATCGCCGACCGGCGCCCCGACGACGGGATCCTCGGCGAGGAGGGCTCCGCCACCGAGGGCACCAGCGGGATCCGCTGGGTGATCGACCCCCTGGACGGCACGGTGAACTACCTCTACGGGCTGCCCACCTGGGCCGTCTCCGTCGCCGCCGAACAGGACGGCGAGCCGGTCGTGGCGGCGGTGACCGCACCGATGCGCGACGAGACGTTCCACGCCGTACGCGGCCGCGGCGCCTGGGCCACCGGCGCCTGGGCCGGTGAGCGCAAGCTCGCCTGCCGCCCCGCGCCGCCGCTCGACCAGGCCCTGGTCTCCACCGGCTTCAACTACGTCGCCGAGGTCCGCGCCCACCAGGCCGCCGTAGCCCAGCGGCTGATCCCGCTGGTGCGCGACATCCGGCGCGGCGGCTCCGCCGCGATCGACCTGTGCGACGTGGCCGTCGGCCGCCTCGACGCCTTCTACGAGCGCGGTCTGCACGCGTGGGACTACGCCGCCGGAGACCTGATCGCCCGTGAGGCGGGCGCCGTGACCGGTGGCCGCCCCGGAGAGCGCCCCTCGGGCGAACTGACCCTGGCCGCCTCACCCGGCGTCTTCGAGCCCCTCCAGGAACTCCTGGAGGACTTCGGCGCCTGGCACGACTGAACGAGGCCCCGCGCCCGGCGAGGGTCGGATTCCGCGCCCGGAGCGGAGTGAACGCGGACGGACGGGCAAGGCGAAGAGCGGGACCCCGGCGCTGGATTCGCCGGGGTCCCGCTCTTCGTGCCGGTTCGCCTACAGGCCGGTCAGACGCCGGACATGCCGACCTCCACACCGTGCTCGGCGGCGAGGCGGCGCAGGTCGTCGAGTTCGGCCAGCTCCACGTCGACGAGGAAGTCGTCGCCCTCGTCGCGCGCCCGCGTGATGTCGGACTCGGTCGCCTTTATGCGCTGCAGAAGTCCTGCGGTGAATGCGTCCATGCTGCGCCCCCTCGTCCTGGGTCGTGGGTCGGTGGCACGGGGGTGTGCCGTCGGGAAGGGGCGATCACGTCTCCCGCAGGTGCCCAGCGCTGCCGTGCGGGCGGCGACGGTGCCGGACACCCACGCCCGCTCTGCGGAAGCGGACTGCCATGTACCGCATGGTGGTGCGGCACATGCAGAGCGTGATCGCGGGGTGTAAAGCCGTCCTCCCCAGCCTTCCTCGCGGCAAAACCTCGCCCGCGCGAGAAAAAATTCCTCCGTTGCCGCGCCCCGCGCCGACCGCGCACCGCGCCCCCGGCGGCCGTCTCCCCGGCTTACAGCCGACTTATGGCCGAAAAGGGCAGGATGGACGCACACACCCATGAAGAACCCTGCCCACGCGTGCCCGAACGGCGCCGCGCGGGCGGACACAGGAAGGACAAGCGACGTGCGCGTACTCGTCGTCGAGGACGAGCAACTGCTCGCCGATGCGGTGGCCACCGGACTGCGCCGGGAGGCCATGGCCGTCGACGTCGTGTACGACGGTGCGGCCGCCCTGGAGCGCATCGGCGTCAACGACTACGACGTGGTGGTCCTCGACCGCGACCTCCCGCTCGTGCACGGCGACGACGTCTGCCGCCGGATCGTGGAACTGGGCATGCCCACCCGGGTGCTGATGCTGACCGCGTCCGGCGACGTCAGCGACCGCGTCGAGGGGCTGGAGATCGGCGCCGACGACTACCTGCCCAAGCCGTTCGCCTTCAGCGAGCTGACGGCACGCGTGCGCGCCCTCGGCCGGCGCACCAGCGTCCCCCTGCCGCCTGTCCTGGAGCGCGCCGGGATCAAGCTCGACCCCAACCGCCGCGAGGTCTTCCGCGACGGCAAGGAGGTCCAGCTCGCCCCCAAGGAGTTCGCGGTCCTGGAGGTCCTCATGCGCAGCGAGGGCGCGGTCGTCTCCGCCGAACAGCTGCTGGAGAAGGCCTGGGACGAGAACACCGACCCGTTCACCAACGTCGTGCGCGTCACCGTGATGACGCTGCGCCGCAAACTCGGCGAACCCCCGGTGATCGTCACGGTGCCCGGCTCCGGCTACCGGATCTGACCCGCCGTGGCCGCCACCCCCGCGCCGCCCCAGGCCCCGCCGAAGCCCACCTGGGACCCCAGGAGGCCGGACCCGCCCTTCCCGTGGCTGCGCCCGACCATCCGCATAAGGCTCACGCTGCTGTACGGCGGCATGTTCCTGATCGCCGGCATCCTGCTGCTGTCGATCATCTACCTGCTCGCCGCGCAGGCCCTGCGCACCGGCAACCAGCCGCTGTTCAAGATCCTCGACTTCAGCAACCTCAAGGTCGCCAGCAACGACTGCCCCGGCGTCAACAACGGCAACCTGTCGCTGTCGGAGTTCAACGCCGCGATCAGCGCCTGCACCGACCACCAGCGCCAGGTCGCCCTGGACAGCCTGCTCAGCCGCTCGCTGCTGGCCCTGCTGGGCCTCGCGGTGATCGCCTTCGCCTTCGGCTACGCCATGGCGGGGCGGGTGCTGGCGCCGCTGGGCCGCATCACCCGCACCGCGCGGGCGGTGGCCGGTTCCGACCTGTCCCGGCGCATCGAGCTGGACGGCCCGGACGACGAGCTGAAGGAGCTGGCGGACACCTTCGACGACATGCTGGAGCGGCTCCAGCGGGCCTTCACCGCCCAGCAGCGCTTCGTCGGCAACGCCTCCCACGAGCTGCGCACCCCGCTGGCGATCAACCGCACGCTGCTGGAGGTGCACCTGTCCGACCCGAACGCGCCGATGGAGCTGCGGCAGCTCGGCAAGACCCTGCTGGCCACCAACGAGCGCAGCGAGCAGCTCGTGGAGGGCCTGCTGCTGCTCGCCCGCAGCGACAACCAGATCGTCGAGCGCAAGCCGGTGGACCTCGCCGAGGTCGCCTCGCAGGCGATCGACCAGGTGCACGGCGAGGCGGAGGCCAAGGGCGTCGAGATCCGCGGCGAGCGGCGGCCGGCGGTGGTCCAGGGCAACGGCGTCCTGCTGGAGCGGATCGCGCTGAACCTGGTGCAGAACGCCGTGCGCTACAACCTGGCCGACGAGGGGGTGCAGCGCGAAGCGCCTCCGAACAAGGGCGGTGGCGGCAGACGGGAGGGCGGCTGGGTCGAGGTCACCACGGACACCGAGCGCGGACAGGCGGTCCTGGTCGTCACGAACACCGGTCCCGTCGTGCCGGCGTACGAGATCGACAACATCTTCGAGCCGTTCCGGCGGCTGCGCACCGAACGCACCGGCAGCGACAAGGGAGTCGGGCTCGGCCTGTCCATCGTGCGCTCGGTGGCGCGGGCGCACGGCGGCCACATCTCGGCCCAGCCGCGTGAGGGGGGAGGGCTCGTGATGCGGGTCACCCTGCCGATCTGAGACCATGGCCTCGACATTCGAGGATGTTCGCTTTGCGCTGAATTTTCGGGCGCACCCGCCGACCTCTTCCTGTGCGATCGATCACATGGGCGGTTTTCCGGCCATCTACTCTCCGTGATCATGGAAGGGGTCGGAAAGCCGGGAAAATCCGGGTTTTCGGGGGCCCTGATCACGGGAAGTACACGGTGAGACCGCTTTGAACTGCGGCATTCGAACCGTGTACGGTCCCCATCGCCATCCAAGCCGATCACTCTTGAGGAGATCGGTTGGGTGTCGATTGAGTAACAGACCTTGATGTGAGGCAAAATCTCCGCCTCAGGTCGGGCACAAGTCCGGCCTCTCACGCGTTACGTGCGCTGGAGACACCGCAGACACCCAGAGGGGGAGAGCGACATGGCAACCGACTACGACACCCCACGCAAGACCGACGACGACGTCGACTCGGACAGCCTTGAAGAACTGAAGGCCCGGCGGAACGACAAGTCGACCTCCGCCGTGGACGTCGACGAGTTCGAGGCCGCCGAGGGCCTCGAACTGCCCGGAGCAGACCTCTCCAACGAGGAGCTGGCCGTCCGGGTGCTGCCCAAGCAGCAGGACGAGTTCACCTGCATGAGCTGCTTCCTGGTGCACCACCGCAGTCAGCTGGCCCGCGAGAAGAACGGCCAGCCGATCTGCCGCGACTGCGACTGAGGCGGGGTCGGCCGTGACTGGCTCGACCCCTCCCTGGAAGCGCCGCTCGACCCGCGGGAAACGCGGGAAGGCGGACCCGGGGCCGTCCGACGGCCCCTACGGCGCGCGTGACCACGAGCGAGGCCCATCCCACCCGTCCGACCGGACGGATGCCACGGCAACGGGATCGGCCTCGCTCGAACAGGTGTCCGGGCGCGGTGACCCCGCCTCGGCGGAACGGCCCGCGCCCCTCGCCCGACGCCGCGTCGCGGCGCTCGGCGGCAGGGCCGGCGAAGCCGCCCTCAACGGCGTCCGCCGCGGTGGCAGCCTCGCCAGGTCGGCGCTGTCCCACCTCGCCGACCGGATCATCGACATCGCCCCGCGCGTGCCCGTACGCGACCTCGACACGCTCCGCCGGCAGTTCCCGGGCCTCGGCCCCGAACAGCTCGCCGACAAACTCGTGGCCGGCGCCGCCAACGCGACGTCCTCGGTCGGAGCGGGGATCGGCGCGGCCGCCATGCTGCCGGTGCCGCCGGCGATGCCGACCGAACTGGCCGCCGAGATCACCGGAGTCGCCGCGATCGAGCTCAAGCTCATCGCCGAGCTGCACGAGGTCTACGGAGTACGGCCGCCCGGGCCGCTCAAGGCCCGCAGCGCCGCGTATCTCTCCTCCTGGTCGGGGGAGCGCGGCATCGACGTGCGCAAGCCCATGACGATCGACGCCGCCCTCGGCGGCCAGACCAAACGCCGGCTGCGCCAGCAGATCATGAAGCGCATGGTGCGCGACCTGCCCAACCTGATGCCCTTCCTGGTGGGCGCCGCCGTCGGCGCCGTGATCAACCGGCGCGACACCAGGAAACTCGCCGGCCGCGTCAGAGCCGACCTGCGCAAGATCCAGGTCCCCTGGGACGCCCTGCCGGCGCTGCCGCCCCTGGACGCCCCCGAGACCCCGCTGAAGCTGGGCGACGACGACCCCGCCTGAAGCGGGCGGGCGCCCCGGCCCCTCGGCGTCCCGCCGGCGCCTACGCCGGTTCCGGCTTCGCCGCCGCCCGGGCCGCCACCAGGGCGTCCGCCAGGCGCTGCGGCTCCCGCGTGGACAGGTACAGGTACGGCGTCGGATCGGCGGGGTCGGTGACCTCCACCCGCAGCGCCGTGGGGATGTAGGCGCGCAGCAGCAGGAAGGCGCGGGTGTCGGCCTTGTGCGTGCGCCAGGCGCGCGCCTCCTCCGCGTCCAGGATCTCCGCCGAGCCCAGCGCCGTCACCGGCACCTTCGCCTCGCCCGCGATCAGATCGCCGCCCACCACCCGGATCCGCACCGAGCCGTAGGAGCTGGCCACGACCGCCGCCGCGGCGGTGCCGCCGACCAGCCCGCCGAGCGTCGGCAGGATGCCGAAGGGGAGGAGGATCAAGGCGAACGAGACACCGACCAGGAAGCTGATCAGCCACCAGGAACGGGGCGCGGTGAGACGTTCTTCGTACGGCTGGGCGGAGAGCTGCATGAAGCTAGCTTGGCACGGTGTCGGCGATAGCCGCAGGCGCGGGTAAGGTCTGCGCCTGTGAGTGCCAGTTCCGCAGCTCTTGAGCCCCCCGCCGACGCCGTCCGGCCCGTACGGCATCCCGACGCGCCCGCGCCCGGCGAACTCCTCGGCGCGCACTACGGCGAGTGTTTCGGCTGCGGCGGTGACCAGCCGCACGGACTGCACCTGCAGGCCCGCGCCGGCGAGGGCGTCGCCATCACCGCCGAGTTCACCGTGCAGCCGGCCCACCAGGGAGCCCCCGGCCTCGCGCACGGCGGGCTCCTGGCGACCGCCCTGGACGAGACCCTCGGCTCGCTGAACTGGCTGCTGCGCACCATCGCCGTCACCGGACGGCTGGAGACCGACTTCGTACGGCCGGTGCCGGTCGGCACCACCCTGTACCTGGAGGCCGAGGTCACCGCCGTGACCGGCCGGAAGATCTACTCGCGGGCCACCGGACGCGTCGGCGGCCCCGACGGACCGGTCGCCGTGCGCGCGCAGGCCCTGTTCATCGAGGTCAAGGTCGACCACTTCGTGCACCACGGCCGCCAGGAGGAGATCCGGGCCGCCATGGACGACCCGGACCAGATCCGCCGCGCCCGCGCCTTCGAGGTGAACCCGTGAGTGCCGCGCCCCCCGGCGGCCGCCCGCCCCTGGACGTGCTGATCCGGCGCGTGGACCCCGACGTACCGCTTCCGGCGTACGAGCACCCCGGCGACGCGGGCGCCGATCTGCGCACCACCGAGGCGTGCGAACTCGCGCCCGGCGAGCGCGCCGTCCTGCCCACGGGAGTGTCTGTCGCGCTCCCCGAGGGGTACGCGGCCTTCGTGCATCCCCGGTCCGGTCTCGCCGCCCGCTGCGGTGTCGCCCTCGTGAATGCCCCGGGGACGGTTGATGCCGGGTACCGTGGGGAGATCAAGGTGATCGTGGTGAATCTCGACCCGCGCGAGTCCGTGCGGTTCGAGCGCTTCGACCGGATTGCCCAACTGGTCGTCCAGCAGGTCGAGAGGGTCCGCTTCCAGGAGGTGGCGGAGCTTCCCGGCTCGGCGCGGGCCGAGGGGGGCTTCGGGTCCACCGGTGGCCACGCCGCGGTGGACGGCGTGAGCGGCACAAGCGGTCGGGCCGCCAACGGCGGTCAGGCGGGTGGGAATAGATACGCTTCGGTCGTATCCGACCGGGAAGGACAGTGACGTGTTCGGACGTCGCAAGAAGAAGGATGCCGCCGAGGACGCGGCCGGCGAGGCCGAGCAGGTCGTCGACAGCGTCGACACCGAGGCGGACGACGAGGGCGAGCGCGAGCGGGTGCGCCTGGAGCCGGAACCGCGGCCCGACGGGCCCTGGGACAGCGCCGAGGTGCGCGACCCGAACGAGGGCCGGGTGGACCTGGGCGGCCTGTTCGTGCCCGGCGTCGACGGCATGGAGCTGCGGGTGGAGGTCGCGGGCGACGCGATCGTCGCGGCGACCGTCGTCCTGGGGGACAGCGCCGTACAGCTCCAGGCCTTCGCCGCGCCCAAGCGCGAGGGCATCTGGGGCGAGGTGCGCGAGGAGATCGGCACCGGCATCACCCAGCAGGGCGGCATCATCGACGAGGTCGAGGGACCGCTGGGCTGGGAGCTGCGCGCCCAGGTCCCGGTGCAGCTGCCGGACGGCACGGGCGGCTTCCAGGTCGTGCGGTTCGTCGGCGTGGACGGCCCCCGCTGGTTCCTGCGCGGGGTGATCTCCGGCCAGGGCGCGGTGCAGCCGCAGGCGGCCGGACTGCTGGAGCAGATCTTCCGGGACACGGTCGTGGTCCGCGGCGAGGGCCCGATGGCGCCCCGCGATCCGATCGTCCTGAAGCTGCCCAACGACGCGCAGATGGTCCCCGAGGGCGTACAGCAGGAGGAGGGCCAGTCCCGCTTCTCCGGCGGCATGGGCCAGCTCCAGCGCGGCCCGGAGATCACCGAAGTGCGCTGACCGTTCGACCGTGAGCGGCCGGCCGGGCGGCCCGGCCGCACAGCACAGGGGCCGCGCCGTGGAGCGCGGCCCTTTCCGCTGCCCGCCTCCGCCGTCCACGGCCCCGCTGTCCCGGCTGTCCTTGTGGGCGGCGGAACCATGGCGCGGCGGCGGGCGTTGGAGGATTGAACGGACGGAGGCCGGTGGCGATACCGGCGCCCGGTCCACGGGGGAGCACGACGGGGGAGGGACCCATGAGCCAGGTCGTCACCGAGACGATGGTGCGCGTCGAGAACGTCCACAAGTCCTACGGACAGGGCGCCGGCGCGGTGCACGCGCTGCGCGGCGTCTCCTTCGAGGTGCCGCGCGGCGAACTCGTCGCCCTCAAGGGCCGCTCCGGCTCCGGCAAGACCACCCTGCTCAACATCGTCGGCGGGCTCGACGAGCCGGACCGGGGCCGCGTCGAGGTCGACGGGGACGACCTGTCCGAGCTGGGCGAGGACGGTCTGCTGGCGCTGCGCCGCGACCGCGTCGGGTTCGTGTTCCAGTCCTTCGGACTGATCCCAATCCTCACCGCCGCCGAGAACGTCGGGGTGCCGCTGCGGATGCGGCGCGCGGCCGCGCGCGAGCGCGAGGAGCGGGTGGAGCTGCTGCTGTCCCTCGTCGGCCTCGGCGACCACGCCGGGCAGCGGCCCGGCGAGCTGTCCGGCGGCCAGCAGCAGCGCGTGGCCATCGCCCGCGCCCTCGCCAACGACCCGGCGCTGCTGATAGCCGACGAACCCACCGGCCAGCTGGACGCGGAGACCGGCCTCGCCGTGATGGAGCTGCTGCGGGCCGTCGTGCACAGCCGCCGGGTCACCGCTCTGGTCGCCACCCACGACCCGACCCTGCTGGGCCTGGCCGACCGCGTCCTGGAACTGCGCGACGGCGAGATAGTCGAACACTGACCGCACCCGGACTCGCACCAGCACCAGCACCTGGACCCGGACTCGCACCCGCACCGGCCCCCCAGGTCGTCGTCCCCTCCCGCAGGCCCGGCGGCGCCCGCCGTCGCCTCGGCCGGCCGCCGTCAGAGATGCGTCAAGGACCGCAGCTCACCCCCTGTACGGCGTCTTTTGTCCCGATCGCCGGCCGTAGGGTCGTCGCAGCGTGCACAGTCGGGACGGAAGACAATGAGGCCATGGGACGCGGCAAGCTCCGGATCTACCTCGGTGCGGCACCCGGCGTGGGCAAGACCTACGCCATGCTCTCCGAGGCGCACCGCCGGGTGGAGCGCGGCACCGACTGCGTCGTCGCCTTCGTGGAACACCACGGCCGGCCGCGCACCGAGGTGATGCTGCACGGCCTGGAACAGGTGCCCCGCGCCGAGCTGACCCACCGCGGCGGCACGTTCACCGAGATGGACGTCGACGCCGTGCTGTGCCGCGCCCCCGCCGTCGCCCTCGTGGACGAACTCGCCCACACCAACGTCCCCGGCTCCCGCAACGACAAGCGCTGGCAGGACGTGGAGCACCTGCTCGCCGCCGGCATCGACGTCGTCTCCACCGTCAACATCCAGCACTTGGAGTCCCTCGGCGACGTCGTCGAGTCCATCACCGGCGTACGGCAGCGCGAGACCGTCCCGGACGAGATCGTCCGCCGCGCCGACCAGATCGAACTGGTCGACATGTCGCCCGAGGCGCTGCGCCGCCGCATGGCGCACGGCAACATCTACCAGCCGGACAAGGTCGACGCGGCCCTGTCCAACTACTTCCGCCCCGGCAACCTCACGGCACTGCGCGAACTGGCCCTGCTGTGGGTGGCCGACCGGGTCGACGAGTACCTGAAGCGCTACCGCAGCGAACACCAGGTCTCCCGGATCTGGGGCTCGCGCGAGCGGATCGTGGTCGGCCTGACCGGCGGCCCCGAGGGACGCACCCTGATCCGCCGCGCCGTCCGCCTCGCCGAGAAGGGCGCCGGCGGCGAGGTCATGGCCGTCTACGTCGCCCGCAGCGACGGGCTGACCTCCGCCTCCCCGAAGGAGCTGGCCCTCCAGCGCACCCTGGTGGAGGACCTGGGCGGCACCTTCCACCACGTGGTCGGCGACGACATACCGGCCGCGCTGCTCGACTTCGCGCGCGGCGTCAACGCCACCCAGATCGTGCTGGGCTCCTCGCGCCGCAAGACCTGGCAGTACGTCTTCGGACCCGGCGTCGGCGCCACGGTCGCCCGCGAGTCCGGCCCCGACCTCGACGTGCACATCGTCACCCACGGACAGATCGCCAAGGGACGCGGCCTGCCCGTGGCCCGGGGCGCGCGGCTGGGCCGGGCCCGGATCGTGTCCGGCTGGGTGATCGCCGTGGCGGGACCGGTCCTGCTCGGGCTGCTGCTGAACACCGTCGACCTCGGCCTCGCCAACGACATGCTGCTGTTCCTCGCCCTGACGGTGGCGGCGGCCCTGCTCGGCGGACTGCTCCCGGCGCTCGGCTCGGCGGCCGTCGGATCGTTCCTGCTGAACTACTACTACACGCCCCCGCTGCACCGGCTCACCATCGCCGACCCCAAGAACATCGTCGCCATAGCGATCTTCGTCGGCGTCGCCGTGTCCGTGGCCTCCGTGGTCGACCTCGCCGCCCGCCGCACCCACCAGGCCGCCCGGCTGCGCGCCGAGGCGGAGATACTGTCCTTCCTCGCCGGCAGCGTCCTGCGCGGCGACACCAGCCTCGAAGCACTGCTGGAGCGGGTCCGCGAGACGTTCGCCATGGACGCGGTGGCCCTGCTGGAACGGCAGAGCGACGTGGACCCCTGGACCTGCGCCGGCCGGGCCGGCGCCGACCGGCCGCTCCAGCGCCCCGAGGACGCCGACGTGGACATGCCCGTCGGCGACCACATGGCCCTCGCGCTCACCGGCCGGGTACTGCCCGCCTCCGACCGCCGGGTGCTCGCCGCCTTCGCCGCCCAGGCCGCCGTCGTACTGGACCGCCGCCGCCTCCAGGAGGAGGCCGACCGCTCCCGCGCCCTCGCCGAGGGCAACCGCATCCGCACCGCGCTGCTCGCCGCCGTCAGCCACGATCTGCGCACCCCGCTCGCCGGGATCAAGGCCGCCGTCTCCTCGCTCCGCTCCGAGGACGTCGAGTGGTCCGAGGAGGACCGGGCCGAACTGCTCGGCGGCATCGAGGAGGGCGCCGACCGCCTCGACCACCTGGTGGGCAACCTGCTGGACATGTCCCGGCTCCAGACCGGCACCGTCACCCCGCTGATCCGCGAGATCGACCTCGACGAGGTGGTGCCGATGGCGCTCGGCGGCGTGCCCGAGGACAGCGTGCACCTGGACGTCCCCGAGACGCTGCCGATGGTCGCCGTGGACGCCGGGCTGCTGGAGCGCGCGATGGCCAACATCGTGGAGAACGCCGTGAAGTACAGCCCGGCCCGCGCGCAGGTCCTGGTCTCCGCCAGCGCCATCGCCGAGCGGGTCGAGGTACGCGTCGTCGACCGCGGCCCCGGCGTCCCGGACGAGGCCAAGGAACGCATCTTCGAGCCGTTCCAGCGGCACGGCGACGCCCCGCGCGGGGCGGGCGTCGGACTCGGGCTCGCGGTGGCCCGCGGCTTCGCCGAGGCGATGGGCGGCACCCTCGGCGCCGAGGACACCCCCGGCGGCGGCCTCACCATGGTCCTCACCGTCCGGGCCGCCGGCCCCCGCCCCGGACCCGAAGGCCCCGGACCCGACGGCCCCGAACCTGATCGCCGCCCCGAACCCGCCGGCCTTGAGCCGGACCGCCGCCCCGACCCCGACCCCGACCCCGGCCCCGGCCCCGGCCCTGACCCGGATCGCCGCCCCAGGGGCGCGCGGCGCAGCCCCGTACACACCGAAAGGCAGGCTTCATGACCAGGGTGCTGGTGGTCGACGACGAGCCGCAGATCGTGCGCGCCCTCGTGATCAACCTCAGGGCACGCAAGTACGAGGTGGACGCCGCCGGCGACGGCCGTACCGCCCTCGACCTGGCCGCCTCCCGCCACCCCGACGTGGTCGTCCTCGACCTCGGCCTCCCGGACATGGACGGCGTCGAGGTGATCAGGGGCCTGCGCGGCTGGACCCGGGTGCCGATCCTCGTCCTGTCCGCCCGGCACTCCTCCGACGAGAAGGTCGAGGCGCTGGACGCGGGCGCCGACGACTACGTCACCAAGCCCTTCGGCATGGACGAACTGCTGGCCCGGCTGCGCGCCGCCGTCCGCCGGGCCGAGCCCGTGGGCGCCGGCGACGACGAGGTCACCACGGTGGAGACCGAGCAGTTCACCGTCGACCTGGCCGCGAAGAAGGTCAACCGCGGGGGCAAGGACGTACGCCTCACCCCGACCGAGTGGCACCTGCTGGAGGTGCTGGTGCGCAACACCGGCCGGCTGGTCAGCCAGAAGCAGCTGCTCCAAGAGGTGTGGGGGCCCTCGTATGGGACCGAGACCAACTACCTGCGCGTCTACATGGCCCAGCTGCGCCGCAAGCTGGAGGCCGACCCCTCGCACCCCCGGCACTTCGTCACCGAGCCCGGCATGGGCTACCGGTTCGAGAGGTGAGCGCGGTTACGGCGTCCTCGGGACACCCCGGTACGCTTCAGATATGAGTGCTGTTCCGCGTTCCGAAAAGCCGGTGGGCCGGTTCCGGCGCATGCTCGACCGGCTCTCCTCGTCCCAGGAGGACCTGGAGTCCAAGGAGCTGCGGGAGGACGCCGAGACCGCCGGCTGCACCCGGATCGGCGACTGTCACGACCGCCAGGTCGTCACCGTTACTGGTACCTTGCGCACGGTCACCCTGCGCCCGCGCGCCGGAGTCCCCGCCCTGGAGGCGGAGCTGTTCGACGGCTCCGCCGCCCTGGACGTGGTGTGGCTCGGCAGGCGCTCCATCGTCGGGATAGAACCGGGGCGCAAGCTGATCGCATCGGGCCGGATCTCCATGAGCCGGGGGCGCCGGGTGCTGTTCAACCCCAAGTACGAATTGCGACCCCTCGGACGGGAGTAGCCCGTGACGTCACTCGACAAGCCGACCGAAGAGACGACCGCCGACGCCGAGGCCAGGGCGGTGACGGAGGCCGCGCTGTTCGAGGCGTTCGGCGGGGTGCGGGGCATGGTGGAGACCGTCCTGCCCGGCCTGCTCTTCGTCACCATCTTCACGATCAACAAGGACCTGCACTGGTCGGCGATCGCCGCGCTGGTGGTCTCCCTCGGCCTGGTCGCGGTCCGGCTGGCGATGCGGGACACCGTCAAGCACGCCTTCAGCGGCGTCTTCGGCGTGGCCTTCGGCGTGGTCTTCGCGATGATGACCGGCAACGCCAAGGACTTCTACCTGCCCGGCATGCTCTACACCCTGGGGCTGAGCCTGGCGTACCTGGTCACCGCGCTCGCCGGGGTGCCGCTGATCGGTCTGATCCTCGGCCCGGTCTTCAAGGAGAACCTCTCCTGGCGCACCCGCAACCCGGGCCGCAAGAAGGCGTACACCAAGGCCAGTTGGGCCTGGGGTGTGATCCTCTTCGCCAAGTGCGCGATCCTCTTCCCGCTGTACTGGTGGGCGGACACCACCCAGCTCGGCTGGGTCCTGGTCATCCTGAAGATCCCGCCGTTCCTGCTGGCGGTCTATCTGACCTGGATGTTCCTGGCGAAGGCGCCGCCGCCCATCGACGTGTTCGCGGAGATGGAGGCGGAGGAGAAGGCCGAGGAGGAGCGGAAGGCGGCCCTCGCGGCCGAGCCCGGCGAGAGCCCGGACGGCGCGGGCCCGGCGGCGGACGGCCCCGCGGCGGGCCGGCACCGCCGAGAGGCGTAGCCACGCACGACGGCGAGCCGTACGACGCGCCGTGATCCGCACCGCCCGCACGACCGCGCCCGCACGACCCGTACGACACGAGGGGGTGCCCGGAGATCTCCGGGCACCCCCTCGTGTCGTACGCCTGAACGGCCTCAGCCCTGCGGGCTCTCGCGCCGCACCGACAGCAGGTCCTCCAGTTGCTCCTCGCGGGCCTGCGCGGCCACGAACAGCAGTTCGTCACCCGCCTCCAGCGAGTCCTCCTGAGACGGGGTGAGCACCCGGGTGCCGCGGATGATGGTGACCAGCGAGGTGTCCTCCGGCCACTCGACGTCGCCGACCTGGGTGCCGGCCAGCGCCGACTCCTCCGGCAGGGTCAGCTCGACGAGGTTGGCGTCGCCGTGGCTGAAGCGCAGCAGCCGGACCAGGTCGCCGACGCTCACCGCCTCCTCCACCAGGGCCGACATCAGCCGCGGCGTGGAGACGGCGACGTCCACGCCCCACGCCTCGTTGAACAGCCACTCGTTCTTCGGGTTGTTCACCCGGGCGACGACGCGCGGGACGCCGTACTCCGTCTTCGCCAGCAGGGAGACGACCAGGTTGACCTTGTCGTCGCCGGTCGCGGCGATCACCACGTTGCAGCGCTGCAACGCGGCCTCGTCCAGGGACGTGATCTCACAGGCGTCGGCCAGCAGCCACTCGGCCTGCGGCACGCGCTCGACCGAGATGGCGGTCGGCGCCTTGTCGATGAGAAGGACCTCGTGGCCGTTCTCCAGCAGCTCGGCCGCGATCGACCGACCGACCGCTCCGGCACCGGCAATGGCGACCCTCATCAGTGACCGCTCTCCTCTTCGGGGCCCTCGGCGAACGCCGCCTCGACCTTCTCCACCTCGTCCGTCCGCATCATCACGTGCACGAGGTCGCCCTCCTGGAGCACCGTCTGCGAGGACGGGAGCATCGACTCGCCGAGGCGGGTCAGGAACGCTACCCGGACGCCCGTCTCCTCCTGCAGCCTGCTGATCTTGTGGCCGACCCACTTCGGCGAGGCGTGCACCTCGGCGAGCTGGACACCGCCGGTGGGGTCGCGCCACAGCGGCTCGGCGCCCGAGGGCAGCAGCCGGCGCAGCATCTGGTCGGCCGTCCAGCGGACCGTGGCCACCGTCGGGATGCCCAGGCGCTGGTACACCTCGGCACGGCGGGGGTCGTAGATACGGGCCGCGACGTTCTGCACGCCGAACATCTCGCGGGCCACCCGGGCGGAGATGATGTTCGAGTTGTCGCCGCTGGAGACGGCCGCGAAGGCGCCGGCCTCCTCGATGCCCGCCTCGCGCAGGGTGTCCTGGTCGAAGCCGATCCCGGTGACCCGGCGGCCGCCGAACCCGGGGCCCAGCCGACGGAAGGCGGTGGGGTCCTGGTCGATCACGGCGACCGTGTGCCCCTGTTGCTCCAGGGTCTGGGCGAGAGCGGAACCCACTCTCCCGCAGCCCATGATGACGATGTGCACGACCGTCCTTCCGGTGTCAATAGCTACTGCTCAGCCCCATCAGGGTCTCAGACAGAGGGACAAGCTACACATGCCCCGTGCGCGGAGGGCACCCCCGTGCCGCATCCCGGACGCGCCCCGCCCCGCGCGCCGGCCCCCGGCCACGCCCCCGGCCACGCCCCCGGCCTCGGCGGACCCGGCGACCCGCCCCGAGCGCAGCGGTTCCCGCGGGCGCGCACGATGGCCCGCGCAGGCGCGCCAGAGAGCTGCCGTACGCGCCCGCGGGAGGCCGCACGCCGGCACGCGAAAGAGACTGACAGACGTCCTATTCCGCCTCCGACGCCCCCCGCCGAGTGATGCTGCGCACGCTCCACAGGGTCAGGAATCCGAGGCCGAGCAGCGCTGCGGCGGCGCCGATCAGCTCCGCGGTCGGGGGCATGGGACCTCCGGGTGTCGGCGAGGGCGGAGAAAACGCCGGGAATTCAGCCATCTAGGCACGACGACGCCCTCACCTGCGGAATCCGTCGCCCTGGCCGCCGCCGTTTTCACTCGTGAGGCAGATCTCGGGTGGCAGGTGGGCGAGCCCCAGTTCGAAGCCCTACGATCCTCTGTTGTGTCCAAACTGACCGACGTGCCCAAACGGATTCTGATCGGGCGCGCACTGCGCAGCGACCGGCTGGGGGAGACCCTGCTGCCGAAGCGCATCGCCCTACCCGTTTTCGCCTCCGACCCGTTGTCCTCCGTGGCGTACGCGCCCGGCGAGGTGCTGCTGGTCCTGTCCATCGCGGGCGTGTCGGCGTACCACTTCAGCCCGTGGATCGCGCTCGCGGTCGTCGTGCTGATGTTCACCGTCGTCGCCTCCTACCGGCAGAACGTGCACGCCTACCCGAGCGGCGGCGGCGACTACGAGGTGGCGACCACCAACCTCGGTCCCAAGGCCGGCCTGACGGTCGCGAGCGCGCTGCTCGTCGACTACGTCATGACCGTGGCCGTCTCCATCTCCTCGGGCATCGAGAACCTCGGCTCGGCGATCCCCTTCGTCGTCGAGCACAAGGTCTTCTGCGCGGTCGCCGTGATCGTGCTGCTGACGCTGATGAACCTGCGCGGCATGAAGGAGTCGGGGACGCTGTTCGCGATCCCGACGTACGTCTTCGTGGCCGGCGTCTTCATCATGATCGCGTGGGGCGCGTTCCGCGGTCTGGTCCTCGGCGACACGATGCGCGCGCCGACCGCCGACTTCCACATCAAGGCCGAGCACCAGGGACTCGCCGGCTTCGCGCTCGTCTTCCTGCTGCTGCGCGCCTTCTCCTCCGGATGCGCCGCGCTCACCGGCGTCGAGGCGATCTCCAACGGCGTCCCGGCCTTCCGCAAGCCGAAGTCGAAGAACGCCGCGACCACGCTGGCCATGATGGGCCTGCTGGCCGTGACGATGTTCTGCGGCATCATCGTCCTCGCCATGACGACCAAGGTCCACATGGCCGAGAACCCGGCCACCGACCTGATCCACAAGGGCCTCCCGCTCGGCTCCGGCTACGTCCAGAACCCGGTGATCTCCCAGGTCGCCGAGGCCGTCTTCGGCAAGGGCAGCTTCCTGTTCGTGGTCCTGGCCGCGGCCACCGCGCTGGTCCTCTTCCTCGCCGCGAACACGGCGTACAACGGCTTCCCGCTGCTCGGCTCGATCCTCGCCCAGGACCGCTACCTGCCCCGCCAGCTGCACACCCGCGGCGACCGCCTCGCCTTCTCCAACGGCATCGTCCTGCTGGCGGGCGCGGCGACCCTGCTGACCGTCCTGTACGGCGCGGACTCCACCCGGCTGATCCAGCTGTACATCGTCGGCGTGTTCGTGTCCTTCACGCTCAGCCAGATCGGCATGGTGCGGCACTGGAACCGCCACCTGGCCGCCGAGCGCGACGAGACCAAGCGGCGGCACATGGTCCGCTCGCGCGCCATCAACGCCTTCGGCGCCTTCCTCACCGGCCTGGTGCTGGTCGTCGTCCTGCTGACCAAGTTCACCCACGGCGCGTGGGTGGCCCTGCTCGGCATGTGCATCTTCTTCGCGACGATGACGGCGATCCGCAAGCACTACGACCGCGTCTCCGAGGAGATCGCCGCCCCCGAGGGCCCCAGCGACGACATGGTCCGCCCCTCGCGCGTGCACTCCGTCGTCCTCATCTCCAAGATCCACCGCCCCACGCTGCGGGCGCTGGCCTACGCCAAGCTGATGCGCTCGGACACCCTGGAGGCGCTCACCGTCAACGTCGACCCGGCGGAGACGAAGGCGCTGCGCGCGGAGTGGGAACGGCGCGGCATCGACGTACCGCTCAAGGTGCTCGACTCGCCCTACCGCGAGGTCACCCGCCCGGTGATCGAGTACGTCAAGGGACTGCGCAACGAGTCCCCGCGCGACGCCGTCTCCGTGATCATCCCCGAGTACGTCGTCGGCCACTGGTACGAGCACCTGCTGCACAACCAGAGCGCGCTGCGGCTCAAGGGCCGGCTGCTGTTCACGCCGGGCGTCATGGTCACCTCGGTGCCCTACCAGCTCGCCTCCTCCGAGGCGGCCAAGATGCGCGCCCGCAGGCGCCAGAACTGGAGCGCGCCGGGCGCCGTGCGGCGCGGACCGGCCCAGGACCGCCCGAAGGAGTCACCGGCGTCGAAGAGCTGAGCCAGCGTCCTCGTGCCTCGTGCCTCGTGCCTCGTGGTGAACGGCCGGACGACACCCACGTAGACTGGTGGGCTGTTGTCCGGCCGTTTCCCGCTTTCCGATCTGGAGTCACCCCACCATGCAGGCAGAACCGAAGAAGACGCAGGTGGGACAGGCGGGGCCGGAGACGGACACGCTGGTGGGGCAGGAGTACGAGGTCGAGATCGGCCCCGTCGCCCACGGCGGCCACTGCATCGCCCGCACCGCCGAGGGCCAGGTGCTGTTCGTCCGGCACGCGCTGCCCGGCGAGCGGGTCGTGGCCCGGGTCACCGAGGGCGAGGAGGGCGCGCGCTTCCTGCGCGCCGACGCGGTACGCGTCCTGGAGGCGTCCAAGGACCGCGTCGAGGCGCCCTGCCCCTACGCCGGCCCCGGCCGCTGCGGCGGCTGCGACTGGCAGCACGCCAAGCCCGGCGCCCAGCGGCGGCTGAAGGGCGAGGTGATCGCCGAGCAGCTGAAGCGGCTCGCGGGCCTCACGCCCGAGGAGGCCGGCTGGGACGGCACGGTGATGCCGGCCGAGGGCGACAAGCTGCCCGCGGGCGAGGTCCCGCAGTGGCGCACCCGGGTGCAGTACGCGATCGACCCGGCCACCGGCCACGCCGGCCTGCGCCGGCACCGCTCGCACGAGGTCGAGCCCGTCGAGCACTGCATGATCGCGGCGCAGGGCGTCAGCGAACTCGGCATCGAGCAGCGCGACTGGACGGGCATGGAGACGGTCGAGGCGATCGCCGCCACCGGCTCCCAGGACCGCCAGGTCGTCCTGACCCCGCGCCCCGGCGGCCGCCTCCCGCTGGTCGAACTCGACAGGCCGGTCTCGGTCCTGCGCGTCGACGAGAAGACCGGCGGCGTCCACCGCGTCCACGGCCGCCCCTTCGTCCGCGAGCGCGCCGACGGCCGCACCCACCGGGTGGGCGCCGGCGGTTTCTGGCAGGTCCACCCGAAGGCGGCGGACACCCTGGTCAAGGCGGTCATGCAGGGCCTGCTGCCGCGCAAGGGCGACATGGCCCTCGACCTGTACTGCGGCGTCGGCCTCTTCGCCGGCGCGCTGGCCGACCGCATCGGCGACAAGGGCGCCGTCCTCGGCATCGAGTCCGGCAAGCGGGCCGTGACGGACGCGCGGCACAACCTCGCCGAGTTCCCGCGGGTGCGCATCGAACAGGGCAAGGTCGAGTCGGTCCTGCCGCGCACCGGCATCACCGAGGTCGACCTGATCGTCCTCGACCCGCCCCGAGCCGGCGCCGGCCGCCAGACGGTGGCCCACCTCACCGCCCTCTCCGCCCGCCGCATCGCCTACGTCGCCTGCGACCCGGCAGCCCTCGCCCGAGACCTCGCCTACTTCCGCGAGGGCGGCTACCGGGTACGGACACTTCGGGCGTTCGATCTGTTTCCTATGACGCATCATGTGGAGTGCGTGGCGATTCTTGAGCCTGCTGCAAAGGGGCTCTGAACTGCGGTTTTCCTCGGTCGCGAACGCCGTCTGACCTGGCGTTCTAGATGGCGTACTGGGACGACGGTGCGGTCTTCCTTCTCTCGGCACGAAGGGAGACCGACCGCCTCGGCGCCCCGTTGACGTCGCTCTGATGGCTCGTCATCGAGTGCGGCTGGCCACAACATGATCAGTTCGCGGAGATCATCACCGTCTTCTCTGTCGCGCCGGACACCTCTGCATCCGCGAGCCGCTTGTTGCGGCTCATGGAGGACATAAGGAAGCCCGATCAGCACCACACCGATGAGGTCAGTGACGATCTCGTGGACCTAGGTGTATTGCCCTGCGAGGTCGGGGAGACGGCTGGCGGGTTGTTGACCCTTGGGCGCGGTGTGTCCGCGGTGGTGAGTGTAGGTGTGCAGCCAGCAGGGAAACGCTTCGCGTCGTTCCCGCTCGCTGCGGTAGGGGTGGGCGTAGGCCCATTCGTCCGGCAGCGTCCGGTTGAAGCGTTCGACCTTGCCGTTCGTCTGGGGCCGGGTACTGGCCGGCGAGCAGTCGGCTCGCGATGTGGCGGACGCCGTCGCGGAGCGACTGGCCGAAGGACAGGGTGAGCCCGTCGACCTCCGCAGCGACTGCAGGTGGTCGGAGAAGCCGAGTTCTACGTCGGCGGCCTTCTTGTCGGCGAGTCCGTAGGCCTGCTTGAAGGCGGCCTTGATGTTCTCTGGTCCGGCAGCTCGTCCTCGTCCGCGACGTTGCCGAAGACGACCTCGACGCTGCGCTCGGTGCCTCGCCGCACGAACTGGAGTTGGTCGACCAACTGGCCCTCGCTGACGTCGGGTTCCTCGACGAGGATGCGCCGGGCGAGGGCCTGGCGATTGCCGGGGTTGTCGTTGACGTTGGCGTTGGCGATCACCGAGTCGACGTCGACGCCGGACAGTTCGAGCCGCACGCCCGGGTTGGCCTCGGTGCCGGCCTCCTTGATCTCGGGGAACCGACCCGCCCACTCGGCGATCTCGTTGTCCAGGATGCCGTACTCGCGCCCCGGGATCGGAGCGGTGACCGAGCCGTAGTTCAGTGCGGACAGGCGGCGGATGGTCAGGTCGGACAGGGCGGGGACGCTCGGGGCGAGCGCCGACAGCAGCAGGGTGCCGATGATCCGGTTGTCCCCGGTGAACTGCTTGATTCGGGTTCGTGGCGTGGGGTTGGTGACGCTGTCGGGACGGTTCGCGTACTGCTCGACGTCCTCCTCCGTCACGCTGTGAGGTAGGGCCGCAGCTTGGTCCGGTACAGCTTGTCGGCTGCCTCGAAGACCACCTTCAGGCTGTCGATGAACGGCTTGTCGCCGCCCGCCGTGATCAGCGGATACAGGTCGCCGACCGGGATCAGGTCGGCCAGCCGCAGTTCGGCACGGTGGTCGGCGAGGAGCTGCCCCATCAGCTTCATGCCGGTCCGGTTGCGCTGGTGCGCGGAGGAGACGTGCACGAGGGTGTCCATGAACGCCGGTGAGAACGGGTGCGTCAGCCGGAAGCTCTCCTCGTCCGCGCCGACGCCTTCCGCCCCGCGGTCGGACCCCAGAAGCGTGTCCCACACCCCCTGGCGGATCTTGCGGGTCTTGTCGAACTCTGCCTCGACGAGGGCGGCGGCCTCCGCGTCCTTCGGCTTGAGCAGCCGGGCATGGGCGACCTGGGGGAGGTTGCGGTCCTCCAGGGTGATCTTGTCGAAGCGGCCGGAGGCCAGGTTGAGCGTGTCCTGGATGGACGCCTCCGCGGCCCCCGACATCTCCTCGCCGACCAGCTCGCGCAGGTCGCGCTGGCGGGCGATGAAGGAGATGACCGGGACGGCGCGGCGGGCGTCGCCGCCCTACACGAAGTTGGTGATCTTGCCGGCTTCCCGAGCCACGAACTTCTGGTCGTGGATGAGGGTGGCCAGCCAGCGGATCAGCTCGTCCATGAAGGGGATGAACCCGTCGTAACCGAGCGACTTGGCGTGCTCGGCGATTACGGACAGCCCGGCGTCCAGCGAGATGAACCCAGCAGGTGGGTGCTCGCTTCCTGGACGAGACGCGCCCGCAGCTCGGCAGGCGTGGACGGGCTGACCAGGTTGAGCGCCTGCCCGCCCTCGTGGACCTCCTCGGCGTCCAGCGCGGTGTCGAGCAGTCCGGGCGACCAGCCGAACGCCTCACCCCACTCGTCCTCCTCGTCCGCCCCGCCGTTGTCCGGCGAGGTGAGTCCTCCGATCACGGCCGCGTCGCCCATGCGGGAGCGCATCGCCCGGATGTCCTCGAACAGGGCGTCAGTCCGGCACACCTGCGGCGTCGGCGCCTGAGGGTGCAGCTTCTTGACGTGGCTGACGTAGCCGCCGAGGACCCGCTGCTCCAGTGCCTTCGCCCCGAGCATGTGGTACGGCACGAGCAGGAACCGCTTGCCCTCCGTGCCAGCCACTCGTGCTTGGTGAGCACCGGGTCGAGGTCGGTGCGGGCGCGGGCCGCCGGGTTGCCGCTGAGCAGGGCGTGCAGCACGGCCATGAAGTGCGACTTACCGGAACCGAACGAGCCGTGCAGGTAGGCCGCCTTCGACGTGCGGCCGTCGAGCGCGGCCCGGATCAGCCCCAGCGCCTCGTCGAAGTTCTCCAGTAGCCGCTCCGTGACCACTGGTCGCGCAGCGCGCGCTCGGCGCCCTCGGGCGTCGTCGCCTCCGAGAGCTGGAGGGCGAAGTCCGACGTGGAGATGGACTCCTTGATGTCGATCTGCCCGACTACACGAGCGCGGGCGCCTCCACCCCGGACGAGGGGTGCACCAGCGAGCGCAGTTTCTCCCGTGTCTCCGGGTCCGTCGAGTAGACGATCGTGCCGACCATGCCCCGCGTCAGCAGCACCTTGTAGGTGTTGCGGATGAGCCGGTTGATCTCGCTCTCCAGTGTGGCCTTTGTAAAGATGGGGTCCTTGGACGCGGATCGGTCCACGACCCAGTGGTCAGTACGCCACACCAGGTCGGGGCCGATGATCACGCCGGACCAGTCGTACTCGAAACCCTGCGCGGTGTAGACGCAGCCGACTTGGCCGAATCCTTCCGGTTCCGTGGCCCACAGAGGTGCCGGCGGGGCCCCGAACACGGACCGGTCGCCGTACACGTTCCACGGCCGTGCCCAGTCGCCGATGACGACGTCGGTGGGAAGCGCCGTCATCTCCGGGGTGACCTTGGTCGTCCACTTCCAGCAGTAACCGGCCGACATCCGCGCGCCGAAGCCCTCCGCGCGCTTCGCGACGAGGAAGTCCTCCAGCTCCTGCGGGCTCTCGGCGGTCCGCAGCTCCAGTTTGCCGTCGGGCTCCCACGGACCGGGCGTACCGCCCTCCAGGCCGAGCAGGTCGATGACCCACTTCTCGTACGCGTCGCTGCCGCCGCACCGGAACTGGCCATCCAGCTCGATCACAGTGCAGTCCAGGCCCTCCGTGGCGGCGGCCCGCTGGATCTCCTCCTTCGTCCCCATCTCGCCGGGCCGCACCACCTGGTGCTGGTCGAGCAGGAACACCGGCACCCGGGCCGCGTCGATGAGT
Organism: Streptomyces seoulensis; assembly: GCA_013364255.1. Taxonomy (GTDB): domain Bacteria; phylum Actinomycetota; class Actinomycetes; order Streptomycetales; family Streptomycetaceae; genus Streptomyces; species Streptomyces similanensis. The sequence continues at coordinate 6,964,710 of CP054936.1, forward strand.
TCGGAGACCTGCGGCCGGCCGGTGCGCAGCTCGGCCTTGGTGTAGCGGTTGGCGGAGGTCTTCCGCAGCCGGTGCGCCTCGTCGCAGATCAGCACGTCGAGGTCGTTCGGCTCGGCGTCCATGAAGCTGTTGAAGTACTTGAAGAGCTGCTGCACTTCGCGCTTCTTGTGCCCGGCGACCTTCCGCATCGTCTTGGTGAACGACGCCGACCCGGTGGCGTGCAGGGCGGTCTCCCCGCGCCGGTACAGCTCACCCAGCAGCGACATAGCGATGACGCTCTTGCCGGAACCGGGGCCGCCGGTCACCACGATGACCTTCTTGTGGTTGCCGCGCTTGGCCTTGCGTACGGCGGACATCACCATCTCGTATGCGACCCGCTGCTCGGCGAGAAGGACGAACTGCTCCCGATCGCGGATCTCGGCCGCCGCGACGGCCATCAGCTGCCTGGACGGCCGGATCTTGGCGTCCCGCAGGACGTCGGCGGCCTCGGCGCCGGGCTTGGCGGCGAGCCGAGACCGCAGGAAGTCCAGGAAGGCGCCCCGCTGGTCGGCCGTGTACATCCGGCCGTACTGGTCCTCCCTGACGCTCCGGAGCCCGGTGATCCGGGACTCGGTCGCGTTGTGCAGGAAGGCCACACCGGCCAGCGACCCGGGCATCCGCTCCAAGGCCGCGTTGAAGGACAGCAGGTACTCGCAGTAGCCGCGGACCTGTTCGATCGGGTTGAGAACGGGTTGCGGGTAGGCGTCGAGCCGGCAGAGAAGGGGGTCCTCCTCGTCCGGGTGCGCCTCGCTCCACTGCTTCAGCTCCACGACGACGTACGACGGCTGTCCCGTCGTCGGGTGCACGCCGGCCAAGACGGCGTCGGCGCGTTTGCTGGTGAGGGGCAGGCTGTACTCGATGACGACCTCGATGTCGTCAAGCCCGGCCTCCGTGAGGGCATTGACGAGGGCGGGCAGACTGCGCTCCCAGGACCGTATCTCCGCCTGCGCGGGCGTCCGACCGTGCAGATGACGGAAGTTCTCGGTCAGATGCAGCGCCAGCGACCCTTCGAGGATGCGGGCGGCGACGGACGCCGCGGACTCACGGAACAGCAAGGAAATGCCCCCAGGCAGCACGAAGAAGACTCGTGCGGGTGGGGGCATGTCCTCCGGTGTCCGCCGCGCGCCGCCGCGGGGGCGGGTGCGTGACGGATCAGGAAGCCCGTCGGGCCGCTGAGATGTTTTCGGTCGCCATCTTAGGTGAGCGTGGCGATCAAGAGGAGTGGTTCTGGACGGGCTCGGCCACGGCCGTTGACGGGTGGTACGGTCACTTGGTGCCGTGGCTCTGCTGACTGCAAGCATTGACCTCGGACAGGAGAGCGCTGAGCAGCTCGTCCTGGCTCAAGGGCCGGACGTGGCGTGGATCGGCGTCCCGCTCGCGGCCACCGCCGAGCGGGCGCAGTTGGAGCACAGGGCTGCTATCAGCTTGCTCACGCACCTTGGACCGGGGTCCCTTCCCGCTGAGGCGCATCTCGAGAGCGCGGCGGCCGCAGATCCGACGAGTATCGAGCCATTGACGAGCAGGGCTCTGTCGCCCTGAGGATGATGCCGTTCGTTCGGCGCGCTACGGCCCCAGCACCCCGCTCGAAGAAGCAATAAGCACCCTCGGAGCTGGTACGCTCCCGCTCCCTGGGCATGCGACATCTTCCCGATGACGCATCATGTGGAGTGCGTGGTCATTCTGGAGCCTGCAGCGAAGGGCTCCTGACCTGCGGCTTAATGGACGCACATGATGTGCGACCGGGACCGGGGCCCGGGCCGAAGATCGCGGGGTGACAGAGCCGAGGCCGGACGTTCCGGCGACCTTACGCCCCGTCCCTCACGCCCCGCCCCTGACGGCGGAGCCGGAGGGGCGTATCGGTTCCCGGGCCGCCCCGGGCCAGGCGGCCGGTGGCGGCAGGACGGAGGCGAGCCGGTCCCGGGGCGGGGGCGTACTGCCCAGCCTGACCAGGGCGGCCGCCAGCCTGTTCATCTGATCCGCACCGAGGAAGCCGACCTCGTTGCGCAGGTATCGGTGCAAGGTCGAGACGCCTATGCCTGTGTGTCGTGCCAGGAGCGGGACGAACTGGCCACCGTAGAACCGGTTCAACGCCTGCAGATCGGTCTTGAGGAGAAGCCGATCCACATGCACGGCCCGCTGCCTCGGCCACGCGGGCCTGGGCAGTTCGGGCCAGTCGCGCGGGCCGTCGTCCTCGCCGTGCCCGCCGGTCGATGCGGCCTCCCCTGAGGCATCCGAAGGCATACCTGTCATCAGAGCGCGCAGACGCACCTGCTCGCGTGCCGCGTCGAGCCGACGGCGAGGGCTGGTGCAGGTGCGTTCCAGCAGCTCCAGCCACTCGACCCGCTCCGCGAAGCTCGAAACCCGGCAGGCGTCGAGAAAGGCCAGCAACCCCCGCACCGTCACGGGCTGGAATCCGTTGGCCATGGCGGCGAGCGTGGAGTGCGCGTAGTCGCACTCCCGGGCCATCGCCCGGAACGACATCGACCGGTAGGCACGCAGCCCCGACAGCCAGAACGGCAGTGCCCGAGGGCCTGTGGCACCCGAGGGCGGCGTGAGCCGACCGGTCTTGTCCCAGCGCCGCCAAGTCCCCCGCCACGCGGGCCGAATGCGGTCCTCGTGGACCATGCGCCGGGTGGGAGCCCCCGCCGACGCCGGAAGCTCCCCGCGCAGCGCGGCCTCCCGACGGACCAGCCACGCGGTGGCATCGGCATCGCCGCAGGCGGTGACGAACGCCTTGAGCGTCTTCTCGCTGGGCACGCTGACCCCGCTCTGCGCACGGGACAAGGTCCCGGTCGCCAGCCCGGAGATCTCCGACAGGGCACCGATGGTGAGTCCGGCCCGTCTCCGCAGGACGCGCAAGTCCGCCGCCAGCTCCACACAGGGCAGATCCGGCTCGTCCGGCAGTTCGTTGTTCGGCCGTGCCAAGCTGGTCACGCTCCTCTCGACGGAGCAGGGGCGCCGGACGCCCAGCACCCCTTGCCCCTCACCTGTTTCAGGACAGCCGCAGCCGCAACTCGGCCGCCACGACACCGCTGGCGGCCACCGTCGCCACAGCGACATGCGGCGTGCAGCCGAGCATGACCAGCCAGCCCACTCCTGCGAGCACCAGGGCGAGCACCGCCGCAGCCGCAGGCGGCATGAGCGCACCCGGAGCGGCGACGACCGCGTCACCGCGAGCGGAGCATCGCAGGAGGGCCTGGTGGTACGAGAGAACCTGAGGCAGGGCGAAGGACATGAGGTCTCGATTCTTCCTGTCGAGCCGGCTGCCACGGAGAGCCGCGGCCCCGACCCGAGTGACCCGGACAAGGTGCACCGGCAGGGGCCAGTTGACGCTGGATGCCCTGCCACGGACATCTTCACCGGCCCGACCAGGACAAGACACCCCCTCGAACGAAAACTGAAGATCGGACGCCGTCATTCTTCGATAATCGGATCGGGAAGGCGATTTTGAAGAATTCGTTCTCTCCGTGAATCCACTGCTCAGACGCCACTCATCGGTGTCGGTGTACGAAGGCCGGTTGCGTGGTTACGCCGCCTCAGGCCACCATGCTCTTAGCGTCGGGTGGAGTGTGAACAATCCACGACGCCTCAGGGCCTCTTGCGTCTCGACCCGGACCAGGACCCTCCAGCAGGGGAGTTGTTGACGCGACACCACTGCGGCCGGGCGGCAGGGTTCCTCTGCTGCCCGGCGTCACCCGGGACGTTTCCGTCGGATCCATCCCGCTCGTCGGAAGAGGTCCCGGCCGGTGAGCCGGACTCACCTGCGCCGACGTGGAATCCGGGCGGTGATCCCCCAGCGCGCTGGCCAGGCCGCCCGCCGCGAACGCCGGGGGAGCCACGTCGGGCGGCCACCGTCACGTGTCACGCTGCTCAGGGCGACGGGAAGCCTTCTGCCAGGCAGGCCAGCAGTTGTCCGGGCGCATCCTCCTGGAGGAGGTGGCCGGCGTCCTCGATCCAGTGGAGTTCCGCGTGCGGGACGCGTGCGTGCAACCACTCGGCGTACTGCGGGGGGAGGATGCGGTCCTCGCGGCCCCAGATCAGGCGGACCGGGATCGAGATGTCGCTCAGCAAGTGCTCGTACGGGACGGTGTCCGCCTGCCTGATCTGGGTGTACTGACGGTAGAACGCCGCCTGCCCCGTTTCTCCCCGCCACGGTGCGAGGAACGCGTCCAGGACACCCGGCCGGAAGCCCGCCCGCGTGGCGTGCCGCAGGTGGCCGGCGACCAGTGCCTCGTGCGCGTAGCCCGGCAGCTGCTGGAACACCTCCGTGTGCTCCAGGAAGAGCCGGAACAGTCCTCTCTCCCACTCGCCGCCGCTCACCGCGTCGAAGAGGGTCAGGTCCCGATAGCTCCTCTCCTCCAGCAGCAGGGTGCGCAGCGCCACCGCTCCGCCGATGTCGTGGGCGACGACGCTGGGGCGGGACAGTCCCCAGTGGTCGAGGAGTCCGGCGAAGTTGCGGGCGTGGGCCGCCAGGCTGAGGTCCTGGCCCTCGCGCTGGTCGGACCGGCCGAAGCCGAGGTGGTCGAAGAAGAACACCTTCCGGGTACGGGCGAGTGCCGGGGCGATGTCCCGCCAGAGGTACGAGGAGTACGGCGTGCCATGCACCAGAACGATCGGGTCTCCGCTGCCCATGGTCCCCCACCGCACCATGCCGCCGGGCGTCTCGAACGTCTCGTCAAGCGTCCAGTCCACTGCTGGTCTCCTCTCCTGTCGGGTCTCCTGTCGGGGGGCGGTGGGGGCGGAAGAAGGCGGTGATGTCCTCGGCGAGCAGGGCGGGTTCCTCGTGGGCGGCGAAGTGGCCGCCGCGGGGCATGCGCGTGTAGCGGGTGACGCGGTGGGTGCGTTCGGCCCAGCTGCGGGGCGGGTGGCTCAGGTCGGCCGGGAACAGGGCTACGGCGGTGGGGACTTCGACCCGCCGTACCCGCCGGGTCAGGCCGTGGGCGTACTCGTAGTAGGGGCGGAACGAGGTGGAGATCGTGCCCGTGAACCAGTACAGCGATGCCTGGGTGAGCAGGAAGTCGTCGCTGAAGCGCACCGACAGGTCGCCGCCGCAGTCGCTCCACGCGCGGTACTTCTCCGTGATCCAGGCGAGCAGGCCGGCCGGTGAGTCGGTCAGGGCGGGGGCGAGGGTGAGGGGGCGGGTGCTCTGCTGGTGCAGGTAGCCGCCCTCCTCCGTCTGCCAGGCCGCCACGGAGGCGAGGTGGCGCTCCTCCTCGGGGGTGAGTCCCGCCGGGTCGGCCGGTGCGGCCACCGCGAGCAGGTGGATGCCGACGACGGCCTCGGGGTGGGCCTCGGCGAGCCGTGAGGTGATGCCGGCGCCGAGGTCGCCGCCGTGCGCCGCGTAGCGTTCGAAGCCGAGGTGGTCGTGCATCAGGCGGTGCCAGAGGTCGTGGGTCTGTTCGGCGCCGTCGAGCGCGGGGCGCTGGGGTGAGAAGGCGAAGCCGGGCAGGGAGGGCACGATCACGGTGAACGCGTCCTGCGGCCTGCCGCCGTGGCGGGAGGGGGCGGCCAGGCGTTCGGCGAGGGCGGTGAGTTCCAGCACGGTGCTGGGCCAGCCGTGGGTGAGCACGACGGGCAGCGCGTCCGGGTGTTCGCCGTCGTAGCGGAGGTAGTGCACGGGGGTGCCGTCGAGGTCGGCGAAGTGGGAGGGCAGGGCGTTGACGGCGGCCTCGTGGGTGCGCCAGTCGTAGTCGGAGGCCCAGTGGGCGACGAGACGGCGCAGTTCCGCGAGGTCGGCGCCGGCCTCCCAGCCCTCGACCGGCCACGGCTCGGGCCACCTCGTGGCGTTCAACCGGGCGCGCAGATCGGCCAGTTCGGCGTCACTGACCTGGATTACGGGTGGTCTGGTCGGGGTCGGCACGGCGTACTCCCGGGTGTGTCAGGTGCGTCAGATCAGGTGTGTCAGATCAGGTGTGTCGAGTGTGTCGGGTACGTCAGGTGTGTCGGGTGTGCGGGCGGGCGTCGGTACGGGGGCGCGTCGCCGGGTCCGCGGTGGCCGGGCCGAGGGTCCGCGCGATGGCCGCCCGGGTCCGCTCGCGCGGTTCCCGGTCCGTCGACAGCAACGCGTGCATGATCATTCCCTCCAGCAGCGCGTCCAGGCGGGCGGCGGTCTCCGGTCCGGTGAAGCGGGCCAGGACGGCGCGACTGGCGGTGGTCCACTCGTGGGTCAGCGCGCGCAGGGCCGGGTCGCGCAGGGCCGCCAGATGCAGTTCGAAACCGAGGACCGCGCTGCGGTGCCGGGCGGGTCCCTCCTGGACCATGTCCACCAGGACGTCGATCAGGTCCTCGCGTGTCGCCACGTCCGTGAAGAGAGCCGCGTACTCGGCGGAGCGCTGTCCTACGTACCAGGCGAACGCCCGCGTCCGCAGTTCGGCCAGGCTGGCGAAGTGGTAGGTGACCGAGCCCAGCGGTACGTCCGCGCGGGAGGCCACCTTGCGGTGCGTGAGGCCGACGATCCCGTCCGCGGCGAGCACCTCCAGAGCGGCGTCCAGGATCCGTTCCCTGCGCAGCGGATCGTGCCGCCGCGCCCGTCGTCCGCCGGGGCCCGCCGCCTCGCGTCCCTCGCGTCCCTCGTGTCCTTCGGGGGCGCCTGTCCCCTTTTCGCTCATAGGAACAAACGTACACTACATAAGAACGTCAGTTCTTATGCGTCCTCACGCGGCCGCCGCGACGCCGATGCCGATGGCGATGAACAGCCAGCCGGTCGCCAGCTCCCAGCGCCGGCGGATCTTCGGGCGGATCAAGAGGGCGCGCAGGCGGGCGGCCACGGCGACCAGGGCGAACCAGTAGGCCACGCCGATCAGGACGTCCAGGGTGCCGAGGAAGAAGATCTGCCGGGTCGCGGAACCGCCGCCGTGAACGAACTGCGGCAGGATGCTGAGGAAGAACAGCGCCGCCTTGGGGTTCAGGACGTTGGTGAGGAAGCCCTGGGTGAAGCCGGACCGCAGGCGGTTCCGGCCCGGCCCGTCCTCCGGCGCGGTCGGCACCCCGGGGGTTCCTGGATAGCCGTCCGCCGGTCGCCCGACGTCACCCGGATCGCCGTCCGCCGGCCGGCCGGCGCGTCGCTCGTGGGCGGCCCGGCGCGCGGTCCGTCGGGCGGTCAGCACCGCGCGGACGCCCAGGTACACGAGGTAGGCCGCGCCTAGGAGCTTGATCGCGTCGTAGACCACCGGGGAGCGGGCCGCGATCAGCGACAGTCCGACGGCGGCGGCGAGCATGTGCACGCACAGCCCGCTCTGCGCGCCCAGCGCCGCGGCCCGCCCCATGGCCGGGTGCTCGGCGGCCGATCTGAGCACCACGACGAAGTCCGGGCCGGGGACCACGTAGGCCACCATGACCACACCGAGGAAGCCGACGAGGTCGACCGACATCCGTTCATCCTTCCGTCCGCCCCTGCGATCCGATCCCGCGATCCGATCCCGCGATCCGGTTGTGCGAAGCGGTGCTGTGGACCGGTCCTGTGCCACGGGTGTCAGGTACCCGCGCGTGGCATGCACAGGCAGGGGAGGTCGCGCGGGTGACCGCCGGCCGGTGGGCGCGGGCGTGTTCCCCCGTACGTCTGCGGGGCGGGCTCGCTCGCGGACCGCCCGAGCGACGTGCTCTTTTCTCATCTCGTCGGCCCGCGGGGGCAGTTCGCCTTGTCCAACCCCTTGACCGGGTGCGCTTGCCGAGTATGGTCTAGACCAAGTTCACGGCAGGTCTAGACCTGTGTGCCTTCTTTCGAACCCCCGGGCGTCGTCCCGTACGGCGTCGGCTTCGGTCCATCGAGGAGAGTGGTGTGGCATGAACACGAAAAGACGGGTGGCCTGTGTGATCGGCGCGCTGGCCGCGCCCGTGCTCGCCGTCAGCCTTCCCGCGAGCTCGGCCAGCGCCCACGGCTGGGTCACCCTGCCCACCAGCCGGCAGGAGCAGTGCGCCGAGGGACTCGTCGACTGCGGTCAGATCAAGTACGAGCCGCAGAGCGTCGAAGGGCCCAAGGGGCTGCACAGTTGCAGCGGCGGCCACGCTGAGTACGCCGAGCTCGACGACGACAGCAAGGCGTGGAAGGTCACGCCGGTCGGCTCGTCGGCGACCTTCACCTGGCACAACACCGCCCGGCACTCCACCGCCAACTGGCAGTACTTCATCGGCAACCAGAAGATCGCCGAGTTCGACGGGCACAACGCGCAGCCCGGCGCCGACGTCAGCCAGCAGGTCGACTTCGGCGGCTTCACCGGCCGCCAGAAGGTCCTGGCCGTCTGGAACATCGCCGACACCGCCAACGCCTTCTACTCCTGCGTGGACGTCAACATCGGCGGCGGCGGGGACGGTGGCGGCACCGGCGGGGGCGGCGGCGTCTGCACCGTGCCGGCCTGGGACGCCGCGCGCGTCTACAACGGCGGCGACACCGTCTCCTACGGCGGCCACAACTGGCGTGCCAAGTGGTGGGTGAGCGGCGACAAGCCCGGCACCACCGGTGAGTGGGGCGTCTGGGAGGACCTCGGGGTCTGCCCGGCCTGACGGCCGCGACGAGATCCGGCCCCGGCCGGCCCCGGCGTGACGTGATGTGACGTGGGGAGCCGGCCGGGGCCGTTCGCGTTCCGCCGGGGGCCGTCGGCGTCGGCTCAGGCATGAAGACCGCCGCGCCCGCGATCGTCGACGGATCAGGCGGAGGCGATCGGATCGGCGGGATCCGCCGTACCCGCCGTACCCGCCGTACCCGCCGTACCCGCCGTACCCTCCGTGCCCGCCGCCTCCGTCTTCGGCAGGTCCGCCGGCCGGCGGGTGAGGCGTCGTACGTCCGGGACGCACAGGACGGCCAGCGTCAGCAGCAGCACCAGCGCCGAGCAGCCCCACAGCGCGGCCGGGCGGCCCACCGCGTTCTGCACCGGGCCGGCGGCCGCCGTCGCGAGCGGCACCATCGCCAGCGAACCCAGCCAGTCGTACGAGGACACCCGGGAGAACTTCTCCTCCGGCACCTCCTGGTGCAGCGCCGACATCCACGTCACGGCGAACACCTCGACGCTCACCCCGGTCGCGAACATCACCGCCACCAGCGCGGGCGTCGGCACCGGCACGGCGAGCGCGGCGGACGGCAGCGCCAGCGGCAGCACCGCGAGGACGCCCACCAGCAGCAGCCGCCTCGGCGCCCAGCGGGTCATCAGCAGCCCGCCCAGCACCGTGCCCACGCCGAACGCGGACAGCGCGAGGCCCCAGGGCTGCGGTCCGCCCAGCCGCTCCCGCGCGACCAGCGGGCCGTACACCGTCTCGGCCGCCGCGACCATCGCGTTCACCACGGAGAACTGCAACACGATCGACCACAGCCAGGGCCGGCCGACCACCTCCCGCCAGCCGTCCCGCAGATCCGCCGCAAGACTCGCGCCGCCGCGCCGCTCGGGCATCCCGCGCACGTCGAGGAAGGCGCGCAGCGAACCCGCGACGGCGAAGGCCGCCGCGTCGATCGCCAGCACCCATCCCGGCCCGGCCGCCGCCACCAGCGCGCCGCCGAGACCGGCGCCGAGGATGCCCGCGCCGTTCACACCCATCCGGAAGACGGCGAAGGCGCGCCCCGACCGGCTGCCCGAGACGGTGGCCAGCACCATCCCCTCGGCGGCGGGGGAGAAGAACGCCTGGCCGACGCGGCCCAGCGCGGCCAGCACCGCCATCTGCCACACCCGTGCGGAGCCGGCCAGCACCAGGACGGCGAACAGCGCCTGCGAGACGCAGTTGAGCGCGTTGGCCGCCACCATCACCCGGTGCCGGGGCAGCCGGTCCGCCAGCGCCCCGCCGATCAGCAGGAACACGATCAACGGGACCGTGCGGGCGGCGGCCACCAGACCGACGTCGGTCGCCGAGCCCCCGACGGCGAGCACCGCGAAGGCTCCCGCCACCAGCGCACCCGAACTCCCGAGCCCGGAGACGACGGCGGCGGCGGTCAGCAGCGTGTAGTTGCGTCCGGCCCACGAGGGGCGAACAGGAAATCGAACGGGACTCACCCACGGATTATCCCCGCTTGTCCCCACGCCGCCGCCCCGCGCCTCCCGCGACGGTCCACGTACCGTACCGGGGCGACCGGAGGGGCCTCCCCGCAGGGGGCTTTCCCGCAGGGGGCTTTCCCGCAGGGGGCTTTCCCGCAGGGGGCCTTGCCGCAGGGGGCGGCGGGGCCGGTGCGGCCTGAGTGGTGCGGGGCGGGGATGGCCTCCGGGCGACGGGGCAGGCGACCGGGAGCGGGCGTGACGTTCGCCTCCTGTCCGTCGCCCAACGTGTCGCTGTTGGGCCGAACAGGTGACATGGCGTAAGAATTGGTCTGGTGCAGGCGATGAGTGCGAGTCAGGTCGGGGGGAGCCGGTGAACAGCCACGACGTCACCGATGAACAGTGGGAAGGGCTCGCCCAGGTCGTTCCGTTGCGGGGCCGCGACTCGTGGCCGTCGGCGGTGGACCACCGCGCCCTCCCGGACGCGGCGACGGAGCTGCGCCGCCGGTTCGTCGTCCTCAGGGTCAACGTGTTCGCGGACGCGCGCGACGTCGCCGAGACGCTGATGGCGGGCGTTCCGGTGCTGCTGGACCTCACCAGCGCCGAGGGCGACGTCGCCAAGCGGATCCTGGACTTCAGCACGGGGGTCGTGTTCGGCCTGGCGAGCGGAATGCACCGGGTCGACCGCAACGTGTTCCTGCTGACCCCGCCCGGCACCGAGGTGAGCGGGCTGATGGAGAGCGCGGCGGTTCCCGGCGTCTGAGCCGGCGTCGGCCGGGGGACGCCGTCGTCAAGCCCGTCGTCGCGGGAGGGTGCGGGGCCGTCCCCCGATCGTGGGAAGCCGGTGCGGACGGAACGGTTCGCCCTGGTGGCGGGGTCCTACGGTCCGGGCATGACCGCGTTCCCGGCGTCCGCCGCACCCGCGCCCCCGACCGTGCCGTCCCCGCCCCGGGACCCGTCCCAGACCCCGCGTACGGACCGGGCCCCACACACCTCCTCGGCCGCGTCCACCTCTCCGGCCGTGTCTCCGGCCGTGTCTCCGGCCGCGTCCGTGGCGGTGCCCTCGGCCTCGGCCTCGGGCGCGTCCGCGTCGTCGGGGTCGTCGGGGTCGTCGGGGGCGGCACGGGCGGAGCGGGCGTGCGTCGCCGAGCTGCGGCTGTCCGCCTTCGCCGGTCACCGCCGGGTGCGTCTCCCGTTCGGCCCGCTGACGCTCCTGGCCGGGCCCAGCGGGTCGGGCAAGACCGGTGTGCTGCGCGCGTACGAGGCGCTGGCCCGGCTGGCCGGCGGGGCGTCGCTCGACGAGGTGTTCCCCGACCCCGCCGCCTGCGTGCCCGAGGACGCCCGGCCCGACGGCCAGGGCCGCCGCGGTTTCCGCATCGGCTGTACGGCGGACGGCCCCCTGGGCCCGGTGCGGCTGGACATCGCCGTACAGGCGGAGCCGGAGCTGCGGGTGGTGGGGGAGCGGCTGAGCGCCGGGGGACTGGTCCTGCTGGAGACCGCGCTGCGGGACCCGGCGCGGCGGACGGTCGAGGCGTCCTGGCACACGGGTGGGCCGGCGGCGGTGACCCGCGCGGCGCTGCCCGACGACCGGCTCGGCACCGCGCTGCTGCCGCTGCGGGTGGCCGGACGGACCGAGGGGCAGCGGCAGGTCCTCGCCGCGGCCGAGCAGATGGTGGTCGCCCTGCGGTCGGTGTTCGTCTGCGCGCCGCGCCCCGAACGCATGCGCGCTCCCGCGCCCGTCGACGCCGGGCGGCTGACGCGCGGGTGCGACAACCTCGCCGCCGTGCTGTGGCGCACCCGTGCCGAGTGCGGGCGGCGGCACGCGTTGCTGGTGGAGGCGGTGCGCGCGGGCTGCGCCGGGCCGGTGGCCGATGTGTACGCCGAGCCGGCGGGCGAGGGCCGGGTACGGGCGGTGCTGGATCGCGGGAACGGGACGCGCACCGGGTTCGAGCGGCTGGGCGACGGCGAACTGCGGTACGCGGCCCTGGCGTTGGTGCTGCTGACCGGGCCCGGGGTGCTGGAGGTCGATTCGGCGGGCGAGGTGCCGGAGGCGCTCCAGACGCTGACGGTCCTGGTCGACGGCCTCGACGTGGGCCTCGACCCGCGGCAGCGGGCCGCGCTGCTGGGGCTGGCCGGGCGGATGTGCGAGCGGGGGCACATCCGGCTGGCCGGGGCGGTGAGCGACAGGGCCTGGACGGGGGAGGAGCCGGCGGCGCGGATGGTAGACCTGGTGCGGTGACCGATCACCACGACGACCGCACGTCCGCCGCGTCCTCCTTCGGGCCGTCCGAGGGGCCGTCCGAGGGACCGCCCGATCTGGCGGCGCTGCGGCGCAGGCTGGCCGAGTTCGCAGCGGCTCGCGACTGGCAGCCGTACCACACGCCGAAGAACCTGGTCGCTGCGCTCAGCGTCGAGGCCTCCGAGCTGGTGGAGATCTTCCAGTGGCTGACCCCGGAGGAGTCGGCGCGGGTGATGGCGGACCCGGCGACCGCGTACCGCGTCCGCGACGAGGTGGCGGACGTCCTCGCCTACCTGCTGCAACTGTGCGAGGTCCTGGACGTCGACCCCCTGGCGGCCCTGGCCGCGAAGATCGACCGCAACGAGCGGAGGTTCCCGGTGGCGGGCGGCGCGGCGGAGCCGACCGGCCCGGACGAGCCGACCGGTTCTCGCGAGAGTGACGCTCTGTAGTCGTTCACTGAGTCGAAACCGATTTGTTGTCCATGAATTTCCGTCTTGCTCTGGCTTTTGGTCTCAGTCACCCTCACTCTGGGTAGTGAACTGAATGAGGCAGTTCGGGCTGACGTGCGAGGAGCATGTCGGGAGAGACGGGGGCAGCGCATGGACGCGGTGCGGCTCATCCTGGCGAGCAGGCGTGGCCTGGCGGGGAGCGGTGACGCCGCCGCCATCCTGACGGAGGTGTGGCAGGCGCAGGCCCTGGCGCAGGCGATCGGCAGTCGGCTCGCGGTCTCCGGGCCGCCCGAACTGCGCGGCGAAGCACTGGGGTTGACCGAGCTGGCCGGCCGGGGCTGCGGGGTGCTGGACGCGCCGGACCTGGAGCCGGACGACCTGCTGGCCGCCCAGCTCACCGAACTGAGCGACGCCCGGCGGACGTTGCTCAGCCTCGGCGGTTTGCTGGGCGAGGTCGGCATCGCCCTGGTCGGCGTCGCCGGTTCGGCCGTGGACGAGCGGACGTACTGGCAGTGCGTGGAGGCCATCGACGCGGCCGACGAGTCCCGGGACCGGGTGCGCGAGATGCTGCGGAAGCTGGCCGCCCGCGACCAGTCGGTCCTGCCGGAGCGCGAGCCGGGCTGACGGCCGGACGCCCGCCCCCGCCGGCCGCACACCTCAGCCGCTCCCACGCCGGCCGTCCCCACCGGCCGTCCCCACCGGCCGCTCCCATGCGGGCCGTTCCCACCGGCCGTCCCCACCGGCCGCTCCGACCAACCGCCCCCGTCCGCCCCCGTCAGCCGCCCCGCGACCCCCGGAACCCCCGCGGCCGCCAGTCCCGGTGGGTCGGCAGTCGCCACCCCCAGGACAGCGAGGCGAGCCGCAGCAGGGTGCCGGTCACCACGCCGGCCAGGATGCCGACGACCGGCGCGCCCAGCCTGCTGCACACCACCATCACCGCGCCCGCCAGCGCGGCGACCGTCGCGTACAGGGTCCGTCCGCCCAGCACCCGGGGAGTCTCGCCCAGCAGCAGATCCCGTACCGCCCCGCCGCCGACCGCCGTGATCGTGCCCAGCAGCACCGCCGGCAGCCAGCCGAGGCCGACGGCGAGGGTCTTCTGCGCGCCGGCGACGCCCCAGACGCTGAGCGCGACGGCGTCCAGCAGGTTGAAGGCGCGTCCGGAGGTGTGCCGGCTCACGTCGAACAGGAACGACAGCAGGGTCCCGGCGACGGCGACGGCGATGTACGTGTAATCGGTCAGGGCGACCGGTGTGCCGTGCTGGAGCAGGGTGTCGCGGACGATGCCGCCGCCCAGACCGGAGACGACGCCGATGACCAGGAAGCCGAACAGGTCGAGTTCCCGCTCCCGGGCCAGCACGCCGCCGAGCATGCCGTTGGCGAAGACACCGCTCAGGTCCAGCGCACGGGTGGCCTCCGAGATCTTCTCCGGCGACAGCAGACCGGCCACGACCACCGCACCTCCCTCGCTCGTCCCCGCACCGCGCCGCTCCTGCCCCGCACCCCTCACCGCACCTTCCTCGCTCGCCCCCCGCACCGCGCAGCGGCCTCCGCCCGTCCCCTCAGCGAACCACCCGCGGCGGCCCCCCGCCCCCGGCGCGACACGATCGGCCGCACCCGGCCGCGCCCGTACCGGGTGGCGCCCGCGCCGCACGCCGCCGGGTGCAGGATGGAGGCATGGATCTTCGCATCTTCACCGAGCCCCAGCAGGGGGCCACCTACGACACGCTGCTCACCGTGGCCAAGGCGACCGAGGACCTCGGGTTCGACGCCTTCTTCCGGTCGGACCACTACCTCCGCATGGGCGGCGCGGACGGCTTGCCCGGCCCCACCGACGCCTGGATCACCCTGGCCGGCCTCGCCCGCGAGACCCGGCGCATCCGCCTCGGCACGCTGATGACCGCCGGCACCTTCCGGCTGCCCGGCGTGCTCGCCATCCAGGTCGCCCAGGTCGACCAGATGTCCGGCGGCCGGGTCGAGCTGGGTCTGGGCACGGGCTGGTTCGAGGAGGAGCACAAGGCGTACGGCATCCCCTTCCCGAAGGAGAAGTTCGCCCGCCTGGAGGAGCAGCTCGCCATCGTCACCGGGCTGTGGGCCACCGAGGTCGGCGAGACCTTCGACTTCCGCGGCACCTACTACGAGCTGACCGACTCGCCCGCGCTGCCCAAGCCCGCGCAGGCCAGGATTCCGGTGCTGATCGGCGGGCACGGCGCCACCCGCACCCCGCGCCTGGCCGCCCGCTACGCCGACGAGTTCAACATCCCGTTCGCCTCGATCGAGGACAGCGAGCGGCAGTTCGGCCGGGTGCGGGCCGCCGCCGAGCAGGCCGGCCGCGACCCCGGCGACATCGTCTACTCCAACGCCCTGGTCGTCTGCGTCGGCCGGGACGAGCAGGAGATCGCCCGGCGGGCCGCCGCCATCGGCCGCGAGGTGGCCGAACTGCGCGCCAACGGCCTGGCCGGCACCCCGGCCGAGGTCGTCGACAAGATCGGCCGCTACGCCGAGACCGGTTCCCGGCGGATCTACCTCCAGATCCTCGACCTCGCCGACCTGGACCACCTGGAACTGATCTCCGCGCAGGTGCAGTCGCAGCTGTCGTAGCCGTCCGGAAGGCTCCCGCGAGGGCCGTCCGAAAACCAAGCGCGCCGGTCAGCAGCCCTGTGCCAAGGTGGACGCGTCGTGCTGCCGAGCCCCCGGGCCAGTGTTCTCGGGGGCTCTCGCGCGCACGGCGACCCACTCGTCGTCCACCGGCCGGAGAGGCCCTCGACATGCTCCTCACCATCACCACCACCGGCACCCCCGAACGCCCGGCCACCGACCTCGGTCACCTGCTGCACAAGCATCCCGACAAGGCGCAGGCGTTCTCCACCTCCTACGGCACCGCGCACGTCCTCTACCCGGAGGCGGACGAGGCGCGCTGCACGGCGGCGCTGCTGCTGGAGGTCGACGCGGTGGCGCTGGTGCGGCGGGGCAAGGGCAGGGGCCGGGGCGGCGCACCGGACGCGGCGCTCGCGCAGTACGTCAACGACCGCCCCTACGCGGCCTCTTCACTGCTCGCCGTCGCGCTGAGCGGCGTCTTCTCCAGCGCGATGCGCGGCGCGTGCCGGGCCAAACCCGAACTCCCGGCGCAGCCGCGCCCGTTGCACATCGAGATACCCGCGCTGCCGGCCCGCGGCGGAACCGCGCT
The DNA here is from genome assembly GCA_013364255.1 of Streptomyces seoulensis. Lineage (GTDB taxonomy): Bacteria > Actinomycetota > Actinomycetes > Streptomycetales > Streptomycetaceae > Streptomyces > Streptomyces similanensis. The sequence continues at coordinate 6,980,574 of CP054936.1, forward strand.
GGTGCGGCGGCTGTTCGAGCCGCTGGGCTGGACGGTCGCCGCCGAACCGGTGCCGCTGGACACCGGGTTCCCCGAGTGGGGCGACTCCCGTTACGTACGGCTGACCCTGGACTGCGAGGCGCTGACCCTCGCCGAGGCGCTGCGCCACCTGTACGTCCTGCTTCCCGTCCTGGACGACGCCAAGCACTACTGGGTCGCCTCCGACGAGGTCGACAAGCTGCTGCGGGCGGGCGAGGGCTGGCTGCCCGGCCACCCCGAGCAGCAGCTGATCACCAGCCGCTACCTGACCCGCCGCTGGTCGCTGACCCGGCAGGCGCTGGAGCGCCTGGAACTGGTCCGGCTCGCCGAGACCGACGACAGCGACGTCGCCGAGCTCGACAACGCGGTGGCGGAGGAGACCGAGACCGAGGAGCGGCCCGCGCCGCTCGCCGTGCGGCGGCGCGAGGCGATCACCGCCGCGCTGGCGGCGGCCGGCGCGGCCCGGGTGCTCGACCTGGGCTGCGGGCAGGGGCAGTTGGTGCAGGCGCTGCTGAAGGACCCGCGGTACACGGAGATCGTCGGCGTCGACGTGTCGGTGCGGGCGCTAGCCATCGCCGGGCGGCGGCTGAAGCTGGACCGGATGGGGGAGCGGCAGGCCGCGCGCGTCACGCTCGTGCAGGGCTCGCTCGTCTACACCGACAAGCGGCTCAAGGGGTACGACGCCGCGGTGCTCAGCGAGGTGATCGAACACCTGGACCTGCCCCGGCTGCCCGCCCTGGAGTACGCGGTGTTCGGCGCGGCCCGCCCCCGTACGGTGGTGGTGACCACCCCGAACGTCGAGTACAACGTGCGCTGGGAGACGCTGCCCGCCGGGCACGTCCGGCACGGTGACCACCGTTTCGAGTGGACCCGCGCCGAGTTCCGCGCCTGGGCGGACGCGGTGGCCGAACGCCACGGCTACACCGTCGAGTTCACTCCCGTCGGCCCCGACGACCCCGAGGTGGGCCCGCCCACCCAGATGGCCGTGTTCACCTTCACGACCGCACCTACGGCCGCCCCTACGACCACCCACGCGACCACCCGTACGACCAGCCGCGCGAAGACCGGCGAGAAGGAGGCGAAGGCGGCATGACCGAGACCGAGACCATCACCCGGCAGGGACGCGTCCTGCCCGTCACCGACCTCTCCCTCGTCGTCCTCGTGGGCGCCTCCGGCTCGGGCAAGTCCACCTTCGCCCGCCGCCACTTCCGGCCCACCGAGGTCATCTCCTCGGACTTCTGCCGCGGCCTGGTCAGCGACGACGAGAACGACCAGAGCGCCAGCCGCGACGCCTTCGACGTGCTGCACTACATCGCCGGCAAGCGCCTCGCGGCCGGCCGCCGCACCGTCGTCGACGCCACCAGTGTGCAGTCCGACTCCCGCAAGCAGCTGATCGAGCTGGCCAGGCGGCACGACGTCCTGCCCATCGCCATCGTGCTCGACGTGCCCGAGGAGGTGTGCGCCGAGCGCAACGCGGCCCGCGCCGACCGCGCCGGCCTGCCCCGCCGGGTGATCCAGCGGCACGTCCGCGAACTGCGCCGCTCGGTGCGCCACTTGGAGCGCGAGGGCTTTCGCAAGGTGCATGTCCTCAGGGGCGCGGCAGAGGTGGCGGCCGCCACCGTCGTCACCGAGAAGCGCTTCAACGACCTCACCCACCTCACCGGCCCCTTCGACATCGTCGGCGACATCCACGGCTGCGCGGCCGAACTGGAAGCGCTGCTGGCCAAGTTGGGCTACGTCGAGGGCGTGCACCCCGAGGGCCGTACCGCCGTTTTCGTCGGCGACCTGGTCGACCGGGGACCCGACTCGCCGGGTGTGCTGCGCCGGGTGATGGCGATGGTCCGCTCGGGCGCCGCGCTGTGCGTTCCGGGCAACCACGAGAACAAGTACGGCCGTCACCTCAAGGGCCGCGGCGTCCAGCCCACCCACGGACTGGCCGAGACCGTCGAGCAGATGGCGGGCGAGAGCGAGGAGTTCCGGCAGGAGGTACGGGAGTTCATCGACGGCCTGGTCAGCCACTACGTCCTCGACGGCGGCCGTCTCGTGGTCTGCCACGCCGGCCTGCCGGAGAAGTACCACGGCCGCACCTCCGGCCGGGTCCGCTCGCACGCGCTGTACGGCGAGACCACCGGCGAGACCGACGAGTTCGGCCTGCCGGTGCGCTACCCGTGGGCGGAGGACTACCGAGGGCGGGCCGCCGTGGTCTACGGCCACACCCCCGTCCCGGAGGCGACCTGGCTCAACAACACCATCTGCCTGGACACCGGCGCCGTCTTCGGCGGCAAGCTGACCGCGCTGCGCTGGCCGGAGCGCGAGCTGGTCGACATACCGGCCGAGCGGGTCTGGTACGAGCCGGTCAAGCCGCTGCGCACCGAGGCGCCCGGCGGGCACGACGGGCGGCCGCTGGACCTCGGCGACGTGCACGGGCGCCGGGCGGTGGAGACCCGGCACGCGGGCCGGGTCGCCGTCCGCGAGGAGAACGCGGCCGCCGCCCTCGAGGTGATCAGCCGCTTCGCGGTCGACCCGAGGCTGCTGCCGTACCTGCCGCCCACCATGGCGCCGACCGCCACCTCCCGGGTGGACGGCTATCTGGAGCACCCCGAGGAGGCGTTCGCCCAGTACCGGGAGGACGGGGTCGCTCGGGTGGTGTGCGAGGAGAAGCACATGGGCTCGCGGGCGGTGGTCCTGGTGTGCCGGGACACCGACGCCGCCCGCCGGCGCTTCGGCGTGGACGGCCCCACCGGCTCGCTCTGCACCCGCACCGGCCGCCCCTTCTTCGACGACCCGGCGGTCACCGAGGAGATCCTCGCCCGGCTGCGCGCGGCGGCCACCGGCGCCGGCCTGTGGACGGAACTGGACACCGACTGGCTGCTGCTGGACGCCGAGCTGATGCCCTGGTCGCTGAAGGCCTCCGGCCTGCTGCGGGGGCAGTACGCGGCGGTGGGCGCGGCGGCCGGCGCGGTCTTCCCCGGCGCGCTGGCCGCGCTGACGGCCGCCGGGGCGCGGGGCGTGGACGTCTCGGCGCTGCTGGGCCGTCAGCGGGAGCGGGCCGCGGACGCCGCCGCGTTCACGGCCGCCTACCGCCGCTACTGCTGGAGCACCGACGGTCTGGAGGGGGTGCGCCTGGCGCCGTTCCAGGTCCTGGCCGCCCAGGGCCGCAGCCTGGCCGACGTGCCGCACGACGAGCAGCTGGCGCTGATCGACCGGCTGGTCGACCACGACGCCACCGGCCTGCTCCAGATCACCCGCCGCCTCTACGTCGACGTGGCCGACCCGGAGTCGGTCCGCTCCGGTGTCGACTGGTGGCTGGAGATGACCGGGCGCGGCGGTGAGGGCATGGTCGTCAAGCCGCTGGGCGCACTGGCGCGCACCGAGCAGGGCCGGCTGGTCCAGCCCGGCATCAAGTGCCGCGGCCGCGAGTACCTGCGGATCGTCTACGGTCCCGAGTACACCCGTGCGGACAACCTGGCCCGGCTGCGGCAGCGGTCCCTGAACCACAAGCGGTCGCTGGCGCTGCGCGAGTACGCCCTCGGCGTGGAGGCGCTGGCCCGCCTCGCCGACGGCGAGCCGCTGTGGCGGGTGCACGAGGCGGTGTTCGCCGTACTGGCCCTGGAGTCGGAGCCGGTGGACCCCCGCCTGTAGGGACCCGTACGCGCGCCGGCAGGAATCCGTACGCGCGCCGACAGGAACTCGTACACGGCTGCGGAAAGGGAACGTACGGGCGCGGAAACCGGGAAGCGGTGGGTGAAGTCCGGCTTCGGTGGTCAGGATGGAGGCATGGGATTCCATGTCGACTCCGAGGCCGGGCGGCTGCGCCGCGTCATCCTGCACCGGCCCGATCTCGAGCTCAAAAGGCTCACCCCCAGCAACAAGGACGCCCTTCTCTTCGACGACGTGCTCTGGGTGCGCCGGGCGCGCGCCGAGCACGACGGGTTCGCCGACGTGCTGCGCGACCGCGGGGTCGCCGTCCACCTGTTCGGCGACCTGCTGACCGAGACGATGGAGATCCCGTCGGCCCGGTCGCTCGTCCTGGACCGCGTCTTCGACGAGAAGGAGTACGGCCCGCTGGCCACCGACCACCTGCGGGCCGCCTTCGACACCCTGCCCGCGCCGGAGCTGGCGGAGGCGCTGATCGGCGGCATGACCAAGCGCGAGTTCCTCCAGGCGCACCCGGAGCCGGCCTCCGTGCGCTTCCACGTGATGGAGCTGGACGACTTCCTGCTCGGACCGCTGCCCAACCACCTGTTCACCCGGGACACCTCCGCCTGGATCTACGACGGCGTCTCGATCAACGCGATGCGCTGGCCCGCCCGGCAGCGCGAGACCGTGCACTTCGAGGCGATCTACCGCCACCACCCGCTCTTCCGCAGCGGGCCCTTCCACCTGTGGTCGGAGGGGCAGGCCGACTACCCGTCCACCATCGAGGGCGGAGACGTGCTGGTCATCGGCAGCGGGGCGGTGCTCATCGGGATGAGCGAGCGCACCACCCCGCAGGCCGTCGAGATGCTCGCGAACAAGCTGTTCGCCGCCGGGTCGGCCCGCACCATCGTCGCGCTGGACATGCCGAAGCGGCGGGCGTTCATGCACCTGGACACGGTGATGACCATGGTCGACGGCGACACCTTCACCCAGTACGCCGGGCTCGGCATGCTCCGCTCGTACACGATCGAGCCGGGCTCCGCCGACAACGAGCTGAAGGTCACCGACCATCCGCCCGAGCACATGCACCGGGCGATCGCCGCGGCGCTCGGGCTGAGCGAGATCAGGGTGCTGACCGCCACCCAGGACGTGCACGCGGCCGAGCGGGAGCAGTGGGACGACGGCTGCAACGTCCTCGCCGTCGAGCCGGGCGTCGTCGTCGCCTACGAGCGCAACGCCACCACCAACACGCACCTGCGCAAGCAGGGCATCGAGGTGATCGAGATCCCCGGCAGCGAGCTGGGCCGGGGCCGCGGCGGCCCGCGCTGCATGAGCTGCCCGGTCGAGCGGGACCCGGTGGGCGGACCTCCCGCCGGGTGAGACCTGGGTGCGGAGACCGCCCGCCGTCCCGGTCTCCGCACCGGCCCCATCTGCCCACTCACCGCCCCGCGCACTCTGCCCACTCATCGACCGCGTACTCGCCGCCCTCTTGCATAGAAATTCTGAGAGTCGTATAGAATTCCAGTGTCCTTGTCACTCACCCGTTGGAGCGCCCCCATGGCGACAGTCCCGACCGCCCTCGCCGGCCGCCACTTCCTCAAGGAGCTGGACCTCACCGAGGAGGAGTTCCGCGGTCTGATCGAGCTGGCCGCCGAGCTGAAGGCCGCGAAGCGGGCCGGGACCGAGACGCGGCGCCTGACCGGGAAGAACATCGCGCTGATCTTCGAGAAGACCTCGACCCGCACCCGCTGCGCGTTCGAGGTCGCCGCCGCCGACCAGGGCGCCTCGACCACGTACCTCGACTCGTCCGGGTCGCAGATCGGGCACAAGGAGTCCCTGAAGGACACCGGCCGGGTCCTCGGCCGGATGTTCGACGCGATCGAGTTCCGGGGCGACAGCCAGGCCGCCGTCGAGGAGCTGGCCGCCCACGCCGGCGTCCCCGTCTACAACGGGCTCACCGACGACTGGCACCCCACCCAGATGCTCGCCGACGTGCTGACGATGACCGAGCACAGCGCCAAACCGCTCACCGAGATCGCCTTCGCCTACCTCGGCGACGCCCGCTTCAACATGGGCAACTCCTACCTGATCACCGGCGCCCTGCTCGGCATGGACGTCCGGCTGGTCGCGCCCAGGAGCTACTGGCCCGCCCAGGAGATCGTCGACCGGGCGCGGGAGCTGGCCGAGGCCAGCGGCGCCCGCGTCACCCTCACCGAGTCCCTGGCCGACGGCGTGCGCGGGGCCGACTTCGTCGCCACCGACGTGTGGGTCTCCATGGGCGAGCCCAAGGAGGTCTGGGAGGAGCGCATCAAGGCGCTCGCGCCGTACGCCGTCACCATGGACGTGCTGCGCGCCACCGGCAACCCGGACGTGAAGTTCCTGCACTGCCTGCCCGCCTTCCACGACCTCGGCACCGAGGTCGGCCGCGACATCCACGCGCGCTACGGCCTGGACTCGCTGGAGGTCACCGACGAGGTGTTCGAGTCGGCCCACTCGGTCGTCTTCGACGAGGCGGAGAACCGCCTGCACACCATCAAGGCCGTCCTGGTCGCCACCCTGGCCTGACCGCCGCCCCGGACGTCGCCCCTGTCCCACGGGCCGACCAGGCCGTATCCTGACCGACGGCGCGGAACCACCCATTCCGCCCCGTCGCGCGACCTCATCCAGTCGCCCCGCACCACCAGAAACGAGCACCACACCCCCCATGCCCGCTCCCCGCACCAAGTCCCCCCAGCGCCTGCTGGCCGAGTCCGGCGCCGACCGCGAGGGCCACGGCCTCAAGCGCACGATGGGCCTCTTCCAGCTCGTCTGCTTCGGCGTCGGAGCGATCGTCGGCACCGGCATCTTCGTCGGCCTGTCCGACTCGGTCGCCCAGGCAGGACCCGCCGTCGTCGTCTCCTTCGTGCTCGCCGCCGTCACCTGCGTGCTGACCGCGTTCGCCTTCGCCGAGCTGGGCGGCGCCATCCCCGTCTCCGGCTCGTCGTACTCCTTCGCCTACGCCGGCCTCGGCGAGTCCACGGCCTTCCTGGTCGGCTGGTGCCTGCTGCTCGAGTACGGCGTCTCGGTCTCCGCGGTCGCGGTCGGCTGGAGCCAGTACGTCAACGAACTGCTGCACAGCCTCACCGGCCTCCAGCTCCCGGCCGTCCTGTCGGCCGGCCCCGGCGACGGCGGCGTCGTCAATCTGCCCGCCGTCATCGTCATCGCGCTGGCCGCCGTGCTGCTGGTGCGCGGAGTGCGCGAGAGCGCCCGCGCCACCGCCGCGATGGCCGTCCTCAAGCTCGTCATCCTCGTCGCGTTCTGCGCCATCGGCTTCACCGCCTTCAAGCACGGCAACCTCACCCCGTTCTCCCCGGCCGGACTCGGCGGCATCGGCGCGGGCACCACCGCCGCGTTCTTCTCCTACATCGGCTTCGACGCGATCACCACCGCGGGCGAGGAGGCCAAGAACCCCCGCCGCGACATCCCGCTCGCCATCCTCGTCTGCATCGGCGTGGTCACTGTGCTGTACTGCGCGGTCGCGCTCGCCGCGATCGGCGCCATCGGCGGCGGCCAGGTCGGCGACCGGCCCGCCGCGCTCAGCCACGTCGTCGACGTCGTCACCGGCTCCTCCGTCGGCGGCGCGGTGATCGCCTTCGGCGCGGTCGTCGCCATCGCCTCCGTGGTGCTCGCCGTGATGTACGGGCAGACCCGCATCCTGCTGTCGATGTCCCGCGACGGCCTCGTGCCGCGCGTCTTCGAGAAGGTCTCGCCCAAGACCTCGACGCCGGTCGCCGGCACCCTCATCGTCGCCGTCGTCTTCGCGCTGCCCGCCGCCTTCGCCTCACTGGACGCGGTGGTCAACCTCTGCACCATCGGCACCCTGGCCACCATGGCCGTCGTCAACGTCGCGGTGATCGCGCTGCGCCGCCGCGAACCGGGCCTGACGCGCGGCTTCCGGGTGCCGCTGTACCCCGTGGTGCCGCTGCTCGGCGTCGCCTGCTGCCTGTACCTGATGTACGAGACGGGCTGGACGACCTGGCTCCAGTTCGCCGGCTTCCTCGCCGCCGGAGCGCTGGTCTACGTCCTCTACGGCCGCCGCCACTCCCGGCTCGCGGCCGCGCCCGAGGTCACGCCGGACCCGGCAGCCCGGGAGCCGCAAGCAGTCTGAACCACACCGCCTTGCCCGTCTCGGTCGGGCGGTGCCCGCAGGAGGAGCTGAGGGCGCGGACCAGCAGCAGTCCGCGCCCGTCCTCCCGCCACGGGTCGGGCGGGGTGAGGTCGGGGCGGGTCAGATCGCCGGGCGGCGCCGGGTCCGGGTCGCGCACCTCGACGTGGCAGCCGCTCGGCAACAGCTCCACCAGCAGTTCTATCGGCCCGCCTGCCGCCGTGTGCTCGACGGCGTTGGCGACCAGTTCCGCCGTGAGCAGCTCCGCCGTGTCGCTGTCGGCCGAGTGCTCCCGTTCGGCCAGCGCGGCGCGCACCAGGGCGCGGGCCACCGGCACGGCGCCGGCCGAGTGCGGCAGCGCGACGTGCCAGGAGGGGGAGGGGGAGTGGGGCACCGTGTGTCCGTTCGTGACGCAGAACGTCCCAGTGGTCGCCATGAGGCTGTCCTGCTTTCGACCCGAGGAATGGTACGGGGGCCGCCGCCGGCGGTGCGCGGCGCCCTCCGTCCGAGGCGCTCCGGCCCCGGCACCGGCGGGACTACCCACGCCGGCCGCCCCGCTCCCGTCTCCCGCGCCCGCCGTTACCCGGCCATCGCCGAGCTGTGACCGGAGCGCCGGAAGCGACGGGTCCCGGCCACATTGTCACGGCCCCTGTCGCGCACTCGTGACGACGGTCACGGATGAGTGATAACTTCGTCGGGGAGAGCTGAGCGCGCACCGACAGAGGCACTTGGGGCCTCGGCCGAGGAGGCCGCACGTCATGAGTCCCTTCACCGGCTCCGCCGCCCGCACCGCCGACTGGCGCCATCTGCGGGTCGCCCACGACGACGGCGTCGCCACCGTCACCCTCGCCCGCCCCGACAAGCTCAACGCGCTCACCTTCGGCGCCTACGCCGACCTGCGCGACCTGCTCGCCGAACTCTCCCGCGAACGGGCCGTGCGCGCCCTGGTGCTGGCCGGTCAGGGGCGCGGCTTCTGCTCGGGCGGCGACGTGGACGAGATCATCGGCGCCACCCTGGCCATGGACACCGCCGAACTGCTCGACTTCAACCGGATGACCGGGCAGGTGGTGCGGGCGGTGCGCGCATGTCCGTTCCCGGTGATCGCGGCGGTGCACGGCGTCGCCGCGGGCGCCGGCGCCGTCCTCGCGCTGGCCGCCGACTTCCGGGTGGCCGACCCGAGCGCCCGGTTCGCGTTCCTGTTCACCCGCGTCGGACTGTCCGGCGGCGACATGGGCGCCGCCTATCTGCTGCCCCGGGTGGTCGGCCTCGGCCACGCCACCCGGCTGCTGATGCTGGGCGAGCCGGTGCGGGCGCCGGAGGCCGAGCGGATCGGCCTGATCAGCCTGCTCACCGACGAGGGCCACGCCGACGAGGAGGCCGGGGCCCTCGCCCGCCGCCTCGCCGACGGACCGGCCCTCGCCCACGCCCAGACCAAGGCCCTGCTCACCGCCGAACTGGACATGCCCCTGTCGGCCGCCGTCGAGCTGGACGCCGCCACCCAGGCCCTGCTGATGAACGGCGCGGACTACGCCGAGTTCCACGCCGCCTTCACCGAGAAGCGGCCGCCGAAGTGGCAGGGGCGGTGAGCGCGCGATGACCGGCGCCCCGCGGGTCGCGGTCGTCGGCGGCGGCCCCGGCGGCCTGTACACGGCGGCCCTGCTCAAACGGCTCGACCCGGCCCGCGAGGTCACCGTCTTCGAACGCAACGCGCCCGACGTCACCTTCGGCTTCGGCGTCGTCCTCTCCGACGAGACGCTCGGCGGGATCGAGCACGCCGACCCGGTGGTGTACGCGGCCCTGCGGCGGGAGTTCGTGCGCTGGGACGCCATCGACATCGTGCACCGCGGCGCCCGGCACACCTGTGGCGGCCACGGCTTCGCCGCGCTCGGCCGGCACCGGCTGCTGGACATCCTGCACGAGCGCTGCCGCTCGCTCGGCGTCGCGCTGCGCTTTCGCACCGAGGCGCCGGACACCGCCCGGCTGACCGGGGCGTACGACCTGGTCGTCGCCGCCGACGGCGTGCACAGCGCCATCCGCGCCGCACACGCCGACGTGTTCCGGCCGCGGGTGAGCGACCATCGCTGCCGCTACATCTGGCTCGCCGCCGACTTCGCCTTCGACGCCTTCCGCTTCGAGATCGCCGAGACCGAGCACGGCGTGATGCAACTGCACGGCTACCCCTTCGCGGCCGACGCCTCCACCGTGATCGTCGAGATGCGCGAGGAGGTGTGGCGGGCCGCCGGCTTCGCCGACCTGGACGAACAGGGCTCCGTCGACCGCTGCGCCAAGATCTTCGCCGACGCCCTCGGCGGCCGCCCGCTGCGCTCCAACAACAGCGCCTGGACCACCTTCCGCACCGTGGTCAACGAGCACTGGTCGCACGGCGGCCTCGTCCTGCTCGGCGACGCCGCCCACACCGCCCACTTCTCCATCGGCTCGGGCACCAAGCTCGCCGTCGAGGACGCCCTCGCCCTCGCCGCCTGCCTGGACGAACAGCCCACGCTGCCCGAGGCGTTGAGCGCCTACGAGACGGAACGCAAGCCGGTCGTCGCCTCCACCCAGCGGGCCGCCCGCGCCAGCCTGGAGTGGTTCGAGGACCTGGACCTGTACGTCGGTCAGCGCCCCCGCCAGTTCGCCTTCAACCTGCTCACCCGCAGCCGCCGGGTCACCCACGGCAACCTGCGGCTGCGCGACGCCCGCTTCACCGGGGCCGTCGAGCGGGAGTTCGGCTGCCCGCCCGGCACACCGCCGATGTTCACCCCCTTCCGGCTGCGCGGCCTGACCCTGCGCAACCGGGTCGTCGTCTCGCCCATGGACATGTACTCGGCGGCCGACGGCGTGCCCGGCGACTTCCACCTCGTCCACCTGGGCGCCCGCGCGCTCGGCGGCGCGGGACTGGTGATGACCGAGATGGTGTGCGTGAGCCCCGAGGGCCGGATCACGCCCGGCTGCGCCGGACTGTGGACCGGCCGGCAGACCGAGGCCTGGCGGCGGATCACCGACTTCGTCCATCGGCAGGCGCCCGGCACGGCGATCGGCGTGCAACTCGGCCACAGCGGCCGCAAGGGGTCCACCCGGCTGATGTGGGAGGGCATGGACGAGCCGCTGCCCGAGGGCAACTGGCCGCTGGTGGCCGCCTCCCCGCTGCCCCACCGCCCCGGCGGCCAGGTTCCGCGCCAGGTGACCCGCGCCCAACTCACCGACATCCGCGAACAGTTCGCCACCTCGGCCTGGCGGGCCGCCCGGGCCGGCTTCGACCTCCTCGAACTGCACTGCGCCCACGGCTATCTGCTCTCCGGCTTCCTCTCCCCGCTCACCAACCACCGCACCGACGCCTACGGCGGCTCGCTGGAGAAGCGGTTGCGCTTCCCGCTGGAGGTGTTCGACGCGGTGCGCGCGGTGTGGCCGGAGGAACGGCCGATGACCGTCCGCCTGTCGGCCACCGACTGGGCCGAGGGCGGCACCACGGCCGAGGAGGCGGTGGCGATCGCCCGCGCCTTCGCCGCGCACGGCGCCGACGCCGTCGACGTGTCGACCGGGCAGGTGGTGGCCGGGGAACGGCCGGAGTTCGGGCGCTCGTACCAGACGCCGTTCGCCGACCGCATCCGCAACGCGGTCGGCGTCCCGGTGATCGCGGTCGGCGCGATCTCCTCCTGGGACGACGTCAACTCCCTGATCCTGGCCGGCCGCACCGACCTGTGCGCCCTGGGCCGGCCCCACCTGTACGACCCGCACTGGACGCTGCACGCCGCCGCCGAGCAGGGCTACGAGGGGCCCGCCGCCGTCTGGCCCCCGCCCTACCGCGCGGGCAGCCGCCCGCCGCGGACCGGCCGCACGGACAGCCCCAAACCCCGCCTGACACTGGGACGTTGAACCCGGCGCCGCCCCCGGCGGGGCGGCTGCGGATCACAGCCGGCGGGAGGGGACGGACACACCCGCGTAGAGCGCCCCGGCCTCGTGCAGCCGCGCGTGCAGCGCCCGGAACACGGCGGCCGAGCGGGTGCCCGGCCAGTTCGCGGGCAGCAGCCGCGCGGGCAGACCGGGGTCCGTGTAGGGCAGATGACGCCAGGAGTCCAGCGCGAGCAGGTAGTCCCGGTACGCCTCCTCGGGCGGGGTCCCGGCGCGCCGCTCCCAGGCGCGCAGCACCGGCGCGTGCCGGTCGAGGAACGCCTCGTGCTGCTCGGCCAGGGCCGCGAGATCCCACCAGCGGGCGACCGCCTGGGCCGTCGGCGCGAACCCCAGGTGCTCGCCGCGGAAGAAGTCCACGTACACGTCGAGATCCAGCCGCCGCAGGGTGTTGCGGGTCTCCTCGTGCAGCCGGGCCGGGGCGATCCACACCCCCGGCGCCGCCGTGCCGAAGCCGAGCCCGGCCAGCCGGGAGCGCAGCACATGCCGCTTCTGCCGCTGCGACTCCGGCACCGAGAACACCGCCAGCACCCACCCCTCGTCCGCCGAGGGCGCCTCCGCGTAGATCCGGCGATCGCCGTCCTCCAGCAACTCCCTCGCCTGATCGGAGAGTTCGTACCCGGCCGCGCCCCGCTCGGTGCGGGCGGGCAGCAGCAGCCCGCGCCGTTTGAGCCGGGAGACCGAGGAGCGCACCGAGGGCGCGTCCACGCCCACCGCGGCCAGCAGCCGGATCAGCTCCGCGACGGGCACCGGACCCGCGACGAAGCGGCCGTACGCGCCGTACAGCGTGACGATGAGGGACCTCGGGGCGGGTTGCACGGGCTGTTCGGACACGTTGATCATTTTAGGTCGTCGGTATCACCGCTGGTCACGGGTGCCCGGGTCGCGCAGTCTGAACCGCTGGAGTTTGCCGGTGGCGGTGCGCGGCAGCGCGCTCCGAAAGACGAACGCACGCGGGCACTTGTAGGGCGCCAGCTCCGACTTGAGATACGCGCGCAGCGCCTCCGCGTCCCGCGCCGCGCCCTCCCGTACCACCACGTACGCCACCACCACCTGGCCGCGCAGCTCGTCGGGCCGGCCGACGACCGCCGCCTCGGCCACGTCCGGGTGGCGCAGCAGCGCGTCCTCGACCTCCGGCCCCGCGATGTTGTAGCCCGCCGAGATGATCATGTCGTCGGCGCGGGCGACGTAGCGGAAGTAGCCGTCGCCGTCGCGGACATAGGTGTCTCCGGTGATGTTCCAGCCGTCGCGCACGTAGTCGCGCTGGCGCGGGTCGGCCAGGTAGCGGCAGCCGACCGGGCCCTGGACGGCGAGCAGCCCCGGCGTCCCGTCCGGCACCGGCCTGCCGTCCGCGTCCTGCACCCGCGCCCGCCAGCCCGGCACCGGGACGCCCGTGGCGCCGGGCCGGATGTCCGCGCCGGCCGCCGAGATGAAGATGTGCAGGAGTTCGGTGGCGCCGATGCCGTTGACGATGCGCACGCCGGTCCGCTCGTGCCAGGCGTGCCAGGTGGCGGCGGGCAGGTTCTCGCCGGCCGACACGCACCGCCGCAGCGAGGAGGTGTCGTGGGCGGCCGGCGCGTCGAGCATCGCCCGGTAGGCGGTGGGGGCGGTGAACAGCACGGTCACCCGGTGCTCGGCGATCGCGGCCAGCAGCTGCCGGGGACGGGCCTCTTCGAGCAGCAGGGCGCTGGCGCGGGCCCGCATCGGGAAGACGACCAGTCCGCCGAGGCCGAAGGTGAATCCCAGCGGCGGACTGCCCGCGAACACGTCGTCCGGGCGGGGCCCGAGCACCCGCGCCGAGAAGGTGTCCGCGATCGCCAGCACGTCCCGGTGGAAGTGGACGCAGCCCTTGGGGCGGCCGGTGGTGCCGGAGGTGAACGCGATCAGCGCCACGTCGTCCGCCGCGGTGTCCACCGCCGGGAACGGGACGCCGGGCGCCGGGCGGCGCAGCAGGTCGTCGGGGGCGTCACCGCCGTAGGTCGCCAGGCGCAGCCCCGGCACCTCCGCCTTGACCAGGTCGTCCACCGACCGGATGTCGCACAGCGCGTGCCGGACGCGGGCGATCTCGCAGACGGTGCTCAGCTCGTGGGGGCGCTGCTGGGCCAGTACGGTGACGGCGATCGCGCCCGCCTTGAGCACGGCGAGCCAGCAGGCGGCCAGCCAGGGGGTGGTGGGTCCGCGCAGCAGGACCCGGTTGCCGGGCACCACGCCGAGATCGGCGGTGAGGACGTGCGCGAGGCGGTCCACGCGGGCGGCCAGGTCGCCGTAGGTCCAGGCGCCGCCGCCGGGGGTGCGGAACACCGGCCGGCCGGCGTCTTCCCCGCCGGCCGGGCCCAGCAGCTCGGCGGCGCAGTTGAGCCGGGCCGGGTAGCGCAGCTCCGGCAGGTCGAACCGCAGCTCGGGCCACTGGTCCGGGGGCGGGAGGTGGTCGCGCGCGAAGGTGTCGACGTGGGCGGAGGAGGCGTCGACGTGGGCGGAGACGTGAGGGGAGACATGGGCGGACGGGTGGTCCATGGCGGTTCGCCCCCTTGGTGTGGTGGGCTCGCACCTGGAGCGTAGCGCCTTGGTGACGACAGTCAACGGTGCGCGATACGGTGGGCGGTGAACCCCCGACGGCCCCGGCGGCCGCGGGAGAGGGAGGACCGGCGTATGCCCGCATTCTCACTCGAACCGGAACAGCGGGCCTGGAGCGCGCGGTTGCGCACCCTGGCCGCCGAGCGGTTGCGGCCGCTCGCCGAGAAGGGCGAGCCGGGCCGCGTCAATCGCGCTCTGCTGGCCGAACTGGGCCGACTGGGCCTGCTCGCCCGCCTGTTCACCTCGGGAGCCCTGGAGCTGTGCCTGATGCGGGAGTCCCTGGCCTTCGCCTGCACCGAGGCCGAGACCGCCCTCGCCCTCCAGGGCCTCGGCGCCCACCCGGTGCACGCCCACGGCACCCCCGCCCAGCGCGCCCGCTGGCTGCCCCCGGTCGCGGACGGCGGCGCGGTGGCCGCCTTCGCCCTGAGCGAGCGGGCCGCGGGCTCGGACGCGGCGGCCCTGACCCTGCGGGCCGATCCCGCCCCGGGCCCGGATTCCGGCGCGCTCTGGCGGCTCACCGGGGAGAAGTGCTGGATCTCCAACGCCCCCGAGGCCGACTTCTACACCGTCTTCGCGCGCACCACACCCGGCGCCGGCGCCCGCGGCATCACCGCCTTCCTGGTCCCCGCCGACCGCCCCGGCCTCACCGGCGGCCCGCTGGAGATGCTTTCCCCGCATCCGATCGGCGCCCTCGCCTTCGACGGCGTCCCCGTCACGGCGGACGACGTGCTCGGCGAGGCGGACCGCGGCTTCCGGGTCGCGATGGACACCCTCAACCTCTTCCGGCCCAGCGTCGGCGCCTTCGCCGTCGGCATGGCGCAGGCCGCGCTGGAGGCGACCCTCGCCCACACCGCCCGCCGCGACGCCTTCGGCGGCAAGCTGAGCGACCTGCAGACCGTCGCCCACCAGGTCGCCGAGATGGCCCTGCGCACCGAGGCCGCGCGCCTGATGGTCTACGCGGCGGCGACCGCGTACGACGCCGGCGCCCCCGGTGTTCCCGGGCGCGCCGCGATGGCGAAACTGCTCGCCACCGAGACCGCGCAGTACGTCGTCGACACCGCCGTCCAACTGCACGGCGCCCGCGCCCTGCGCCGCGGCCACCTCCTGGAACACCTCTACCGCGAGGTGCGCGCGCCGCGGATCTACGAGGGTGCGAGCGAGGTGCAGCGGGGCATCATCGCCAAGGAGCTGTACGCCGCCGCGCCGCCACCGACCGGGGAGGCCCCGTGACCACCGAGCGCGTCAACCCGCCCGAGCTGTCCCCGCCCGCCGGCTTCTCGCACGCCGTCGTCGCCACCGGCTCCCGGCTGCTGTTCCTGGCCGGCCAGACCGCCCTGGACACCGACGGGAAGGTGGTCGGCGACACCCTCCCCGAGCAGTTCGCCCGCGCCCTGACCAACCTCCTCACCGCGCTGCGCGCCGCCGGCGGCGCCCCCGCCGACCTGGCCCGCGTCACGGTCTACGCCACCGACATCGCCGCCTACCGCGCGCACGCCCGGGAACTGGGCCGCCTCTGGCGCGAGTTGGCCGGCCGCGACTATCCGGCGATGGCGGTCGTGCAGGTCGTCCGGCTGTGGGACGAGGAGGCGCTGCTGGAACTGGACGGCTTCGCGGTACTGCCCTGAGGCTCCCGACGACCCGGCGGCGACGCGCATCACCCCACCGGCCCGGCCGCCATCGGGCTTGCCCCCATCGGCCCGGTCCCCATCGGGCCTGCCCTCACGGGCCCGGCCGGTCGCCCGCCGTACCCGCTCGACCGCCGCCGCGCCGCCCGTCGTACCCGCTCCACCGTCGCCGCGCCGCCCGTCCGCCGGGGCCGTCGGCAGGTGTGCCGCGTGGGCCGTTAGACGGAAGTCCGGGTGGACTCGCCGTCGCGCGGTCGGGGAACGCCGACGAACGGGGACACGCGCCCGGTATCCAGTGGAACCCTGCATTCCACTTCTCCGGGAGGCTCTCATGTCCGTAGCGCCAGCGTCCTTCGGATCAGCCCGCCGTGTGCTCGGCACCCTCGGCGCGGTCGCCGCCGCGCTGCTCATCGCCGCACCGGCCGCACCGGCCGCCACCACTGCGGCCACCACCGCCACCACCGCCGCCACCACCGTGGCCGCCGACGCGGCCGAGACCGTCACCGTCGACCGGACGGTCCGGCAGAACGCGGACGGCACCGTCACGATCTCCGGCGCCTACCGCTGCACCGGCGCCACCGGCGCCGTCTTCATCAGCTCCGCCATCAGCCAGGGCGACTCGGAGAACACCCACTCCATCGGCGGCACCCAGGCCGTCTGCGACGGCGCCGCGCACCGCTGGGCCAACAGCGGCAACCCCCTGCACACCTTCGCCAAGGGCCCCGCGCACGTCCAGGCCATCATCACCGAGCTGGTCCCGCAGGGCATCCTGCTGGTGCCCGCGTTCCACGCGCTGCGCGACCAGGACGTGACCGTGGCCCGGGCCTGACCGGACGCACCCGCCTCACCCCGGCGGGCCGTCGTGGACGAGGAGGCCGTCCGGCCGCAGCCGGGCGCCGTCCGCCGGGACGTGCGGGACGATCCGCCCGTCGTGCGGGAGGTGACGTACCGGCATCCCGCGCGCCAGCTCCGCGAAGTCGGCGATGAGCCGGCGGTGGCAGCGCCACCACACCGCCTCACCGCACATCACCGCCGTCCGCCGCCCGGCCGCCTCGCCGAGCAGCCGGTCCGTCGCCGCGACGAACTCGGGCGTGCGCGCGTACCCGGCGTAGCCGCGGAAGGAGTCGTTGCGCCAGAAGGTGTCCGGGCTGTCCGGGGCCGGCTTGCGGAACCCGCCGAGACCGGGTTCCCACCGGTAGGCGATCCCGTCGTCCGGCAGCCATCGGGCGAGCCGGTTCCGCACCAGGTCCGGAGGTGAACAGGGGGTTCGTCCATGGCGCCGTACCTTCGCGATCGGGGACGCGACCGGAAGGTACGGGTCACCAGGACGCGCCCACGTCACACGTCGCACGCCCTGGCCACGGGTCGCACCCGTCACATGTTGATCATGTGCCCCGCGAGCCCGTGCACCGCTTCCTTGACCGCCTCGCCCAGCGTCGGGTGGGCGTGGACGTTGCGGGCGACCTCGTGGACCGTGAGGTCCCACTGCTGGGCCAGGGTCAGCTCCGGGAGCAGCTCGGTCACCTCGGGCCCGATCAGGTGCGCGCCCAGCAGCTCGCCGTGGGCGCCGTCGCTGATCACCTTCACGAAGCCGACCGGCTCGCCGAGCCCGTGCGCCTTGCCGTTCGCGGTGAACGGGAACTTCGCCACCTGCACGTCGAAGCCCGCCTCGCGCGCCTGCGCCTCGGTGTGGCCGAAGCTGGCGATCTGCGGCTGGCAGTACGTCGCGCGCGGGATCATGCGGAAGTCGACTTCCATGGTCTCCGCGCCGCCGATCGTCTCGGCGGCGATGACGGCCATGGCCTCGGCCGCGTGCGCCAGCATCAGCTTGCCGGTGACGTCGCCGATCGCGTACAGGCTCGGCACATGGGTGCGGCCGCGTCCGTCGACCTCGATGGCGCCCCGCTCGGTGAGCCGCACCCCGGTCGCCTCCAGGCCGTACCCGGTCACCCGCGGGGCGAAGCCGATCGCCTGGAGCACCTTGTCGGCCTCCAGCACCTGCCGGGCGCCGTTCTTGTCGACGGTGACCCGCACCGGACGCGCCGGGTCGGAGTCGTCGATGGACTCGACCCGGGTGGAGGTGTGCACCTCGATGCCGAGCTTGCGGTAGTGCTTGGCCAGCTCCTTGGACACGTCGGCGTCCTCGGCGGGCACGACCCGGTCGGCGAACTCGACCACGGTCACCTTCACACCGTAGTTGTGCAGCACGTAGGCGAACTCGACGCCGATCGCGCCGGCCCCGGCGATGATGACGCTGCCGGGCAGTTCCTCGGTGAGGATCTGCTCCTCGTAGGTGACGACCCGCTCGCTCAGCTCGGTGCCGGGCAGCAGCCGCGTGGTGGCGCCCGTCGCGATCACGCAGTGGTCGAACGTCACGGTCCGGGCGGTGCCGTCGGACAGGGCGACCTGGAGGGTGTGCGCGTCGGTGAAGGTGCCGCGGCCGTCGTACTCGGTGATCTTGTTCTTGCGCATCAGGTAGTGGACGCCGGCCACCCGGCCCTCCGCCACGTCCCGGCTGCGCCGGAAGGCCGCGCCGTAGTCGAACGTGATGGGGGAGTCGGACCGGATCCCGAACGTCTCGGCCCGTCGGGTGACGGTGTGCGCCAATTCGGCGTTGCGCAGCAGGGCCTTGGAGGGGATGCAGCCCACGTTCAGGCACACCCCGCCCCAGTACTTCTCCTCGACCACGGCGGTGGACAGGCCGAGTTGGGCGGCGCGCACCGCGGCGGTGTAGCCGCCGGGCCCCGCGCCGAGAACCACGACATCGTAATGATCGCTCATGCACGTCACTGTGAAGGATGGCGCGGTCACGGCGCAACGGACCGCGGCGCCCCGTGACGCACGGCGCGGCGCCCCGTGACGCACGGCGCGGCGGCCCGCGGGAGCGCGGTCCCGGCGCCCCGTCCGCGACGCCCAGCGGGCCCGCCCGGCAGGGACGTTGGGCGTGCGGGCCGCCGCCCGGCGGCTTCCCGGACGGGCATGACATCCTGTGTCGCCACAGGACGTCACGGAATGCCGGACGACGAGGGCGGGCGTCCGGAGGGTCGGGGTAGATCGATGAAGCTCTGCTTTCTGGTGGAGGAGCAGTACCGCCACGACGGCATGCCGGTCGAGGTGATCCGCCAACTGACGTCCTGGGGGCACCAAGTGGACGTGCTGCGGCCGGGCGGCTCGCTGCTGCGCATGACCGAGGCGCTCCAGGACGCCGCCCACGACGCCTGGGTGCTCAAGACGGTCTCCGGCGGCCCCGGGCTCACCCTGCTGGAGGCCGCGGCCGCGGCCGGGACGACGACGGTCAACGACGCCCGCGCCATCCGCGGCGTACGGGACAAGGCGCTGGCCGCCGCGATCGGCCGCGCCCGCGGCCTCCCGCTGCCGCCCACCTACGCCGCTGCCGGACCCGAACTGCTCGCCGAGATACCGGAGTCGGAGTACCCGATCGTCGTCAAGCCCGCCGACGGCAGCTCGGGGCGGTCCGTGCACCTGGTGACCTCGCCGGACCGGCTCACCGCCATGGCCCCCGCGCTGGCCGGCGAGGGCATGCTCATCGCCCAGCCGTACGTCCCCAACTCGGGCGTCGACATCAAGGTGTACGGCGTCGGCGGCGAGCTGTACGCGACCGAGCGCCGCTCCCCGCTCCACCCCGACCACGCGGTGCCCGAACGCCGGGTGCCGCTGTCGGACGAGGTCGCCGCCGTCGCCGCCCAGGCCGGGGTGGTCTACGGCCTCGATCTGTACGGAGTGGACGTGGTCCTGGGCCCGGACGGCCCCGTGGTGGTCGACGTGAACGACTTCCCCAGCTTCCGCCAGGTCCCCGACGCGGCCGCCCGGGTGGCGCGGGCCGTCCTCGGCCTGGCGGCGCGCGGCGGCCGGCCCGCCGAGCCCGCCGAGCCGGCCGAACGCGCGCGGCCGCGCATGCCGGAACAGCGCGAGCGGTCCCTGACCGCCGCGTCGCCTGCCGGGCAGCCCGGACCGCCCGGACCGGTGGTGCAGCCCGTGCCGTCCGGACCGGTAGTGCGGGCAGTGCCGTCCGGACCGGCCGTATCACCTGTCCCGGCCGTATCACCTGTCCCGTCCGCATCGCCTGTCCCGGCCGTGCCGTCGGCCGCGCCGTCCGCGCCCGCCGCGTCCGCCGCGTCCGCGCTGCGTCCCGGTCCGGCCCAGGTTCCGGTGGCGGCGGGCAAGACCATATGAGGATCGGCCTGATCACCTCCGACCCCGGCCATCCGCTGCTGGCCGCCACCGCCGCGCTGCTCGGCGACGAGCACACGGTGCGCACGCTGGACCCGGAGACGGCGGCGGAGTCCGCCGAGGCGGCCGAGCCGCCCGCCGACGTGTATCTCCTCAAGGCGCGGACACCGCGGGCGATCGCCCTCACCCGCGCACTGGAGGACCGCGGGGCCCGGGTGCTGAACTCGGCCGCCGCGACCGAGCTGTGCCAGGACCGTACGGCGATGGCGGAGCGCGCGCTGCGCGCCGGACTGCCGTTCGCGGCCACCCGCACCCATCCCTCACTCACCCGACTCGCGGACGAGAGCCAGCCGTTCGGTCTGCACGCCCCCGTGGTGGTCAAGAGCCGGCACAGCCGCAAGCACGACCTGGTGGCCCGCGTCGACAGCGCCGCGCGACTGCGCGAACTGGCCGCCGCACACCCCGAAGAGCAGGTCGTCGTCCAGGACTTCGCGCCCAACAGCGGCTGGGACCACAAACTGTGGGCGATCGGGGACCGGGTCTTCGCCGCGCTGCGCCGCTCCGAACTCTCCCCCGAGGGCCGCGGCCCCACCCTGCCGCTCGCCCCCGACCGCCTGCCGCCCGGCTGGTCCGCCCTGGTCCGCCGGGTCGGCGAGGTCTTCGCCCTGGACGTCTACGGCGTGGACGTCATCGACACGGGCGACGGCGCCCCGCTGATCGTGGACGTCAACGCCTTCCCCGGGGTCCGCGACCAGCCGGGCGCGCCGGAGGCCCTGGCCGCCCTGGCCACGGCCCCCTCGGCGCACCCTTCGCCGCTCACGGACGGACCGGCCGCCCCATGCGCGTACTGATCCTCGGCGGCACCACGGAGGCCCGCCGCCTGGCCGAACTGCTGGACGCGGTGCCGGACTTGCGGGTGACCAGCTCCCTGGCCGGACGGGTCGCCGGCCCCCGGCTGCCTCCGGGAGAGGTCCGCGTCGGCGGTTTCGGCGGCGCCGAGAACCTGGCCGGGTGGCTGGGCGAGCACCGGGTGGACGCACTCGTCGACGCCACACATCCCTTCGCCGAGACGATCAGCCGTCACGCGGCACGGGCCGCCGCCGTCGCCGACGTTCCCCTGCTCGTCCTGCGCCGCCCCGGCTGGACCCCGATGGCCGGGGACCGCTGGCACGAGGCCGGCTCGTTGGCGCAGGCCGCCGCCCTGCTGCCCTCGCTCGGCCGCCGGGTGTTCCTGACCACCGGCAGGACGGGCCTGGCCGCGTTCGCCGGACTGGACGACCTGTGGTTCCTCGTCCGGTCGGTCGAGGCGCCCGAGCCTCCGCACCCGGCCCGCATGGAGGTACTGCTCGACCGGGGACCGTTCACCCTCGACGGCGAGCGCGAGCTGCTGCGCCGCCACCGCGTCGACGTGCTGGTGACCAAGGACAGCGGGGGAGCGGCCACGGCGCCCAAGCTGACCGCCGCGCGCGAGGCGGGGCTGCCGGTGCTGGTGGTCCGCCGCCCGCCGGTCCCGGCGGACCTGCCGGTCGTGCCCACCCCCGAGCGGGCGGCGGCATGGCTGACGGCACGGCGCGACCGGGAGGTCCCCGGCGAAACCGGGGGCGGAGCCTGAGCCGAACGTCCACGCCGCACCGGGCGAGGTGCCCGGCGCCCGAGGGCTCTCCGCACGCCCCCACGGCCCTACGGCCGCCGCCCCCTCACACCTCGTCCTCGCTCGCGAGCGCGTTGAGCGCGGCGGCGGCGATGGCGCTGCCCCCGCGACGGCCGCGCACGACCAGGTGCTCCAGCCCTGACGGGTGCGCGATCAGCGCGTCCTTGGACTCGGCGGCGCCGACGAACCCGACCGGCGCCCCGATGACCGCGGCGGGCCGGGGCGCCCCCTCGTCCATCATCTCCAGCAGCCGGAACAGGGCGGTGGGCGCGTTGCCGACCGCGACCACGGCGCCCTCCAGCCGGTCCCGCCACAGCTCCAGCGCGGCGGCGCTGCGCGTGGTGCCCAGCTTCGCGGCCAGCTCCGGCACGGCGGGGTCAAAGAGGGTGCACAGCACCTCGTTGCCGGCGGGCAGCCGCCGGGGAGTGACCCCGCTGGCCACCATCCGCACGTCGCACAGGATCGGCGCGCCCGCGCGCAGCGCCTCCCGGGCGCGGGCCACCACGGCGGGGGTGTAGGCGAGGTCGCGTACGAGGTCGACCATGCCGCACGCGTGGATCATCCGCACCGCGACCTGGCCGACGTCGGCGGGCAGGCCGGTCAGGTCCGCCTCGGCGCGGATGGTGGCGAAGGACTGGCGGTAGATGGCCGCGCCGTCCTTCTCGTAGTCGTAGCTCGTCACCGGGTCTTCCCACTGCTCTCGGTCGTCGTACGGCTCAGGGCGCTCGCCGTCGGTTCGGACGGGGATCAGCCGTGGACATGGCGGCGAGCATACCCAGCCCCCGACCTGGACGCGCCGACACGGGAGGGGGTCCTAGGTCCAACGCCCGACGGCGAGTTACCGTTCTTGCTGTTAGCGTGCAGCTGCATATCATTGGCAATAAGGAGGACGTCGCACATGGCGCTCTACACGCTCCCCGAACTCCCGTACGACTACGCGGCGCTGGCCCCCGTCATCAGCCCCGAGATCATCGAGCTGCACCACGACAAGCACCACGCGGCTTATGTGAAGGGCGCGAACGACACGCTGGAGCAGCTCGCGGAGGCGCGGGACAAGGAGTCGTGGGGCTCGATCAACGGCCTGGAGAAGAACCTCGCCTTTCACCTCTCCGGCCACATCCTGCACTCCATCTACTGGCACAACATGACCGGTGACGGCGGCGGCGAGCCGCACGAGAAGGACGGCGTGGGCGAGCTGGCCGACGCCATCGCCGAGTCCTTCGGCTCCTACGCCGGCTTCAAGGCCCAGCTCACCAAGGCGGCGGCCACCACCCAGGGCTCCGGCTGGGGCGTCCTCGCCTACGAGCCGCTGAGCGGCCGCCTGATCGTCGAGCAGGTCTACGACCACCAGGGCAACGCCGGCCAGGGCTCCACCCCGATCCTGGTCTTCGACGCCTGGGAGCACGCCTTCTACCTCCAGTACAAGAACCAGAAGGTGGACTTCATCGAGGCCATGTGGCAGGTCGTCAACTGGCAGGACGTGGCCAAGCGCTACGCCGCCGCCAAGGAGCACGGCGACAGCCTCCTGCTCGCCCCCTGACCCCGGGGTGACGCGAAGGGCTCCCCGGGCGGCGTGCCCGGGGAGCCCTTCCGTGTGTCGTGGACAGGCGTCAATTCCACGGCTCCTGGTACGGGTTCTCGCCCAGCGCCCTCGCCGCGGCCACGCACAGAGCCTCGCCGTAGAGCTGGTTGCCGCCGCGCCCCGTGCCCCACAGCTCGGACGCGGCCTGCGCCACGGCGCGCCAGGAGTACTCCCCGTCGACCCGCCACACACGGATCTGCGCAGCCATCTCCGGCGTGACCGCCTCCGCGCCCCTAGGGTCATGAGTCATCCCCCGACCCTGGTAGGAGGTTTCGCAGCTCCGGCATGGGAGCCGGACTGGACAACCTCTCGAACCTGATCAGCTTCGGGCTCTCGCCCGCGTACTTCGTCGTGGTGCAGGGCATCACGAACGAGACGTCGCACCTGGGGCTGGTGGCGGCGGCCGTCGCCGTGCTGCTGGCGGGGCTGTTGCGGCTGGCCCGCTTCTCCCGCACGACCATGCGTGACGGCGTGTTCCAGGGGATGCCGATCCCGTTCGCGGCGCTCACGGTGTTCAGCGTGGTGCTCCTCGACCTGCCGTTCTTCCTGGTCCTGCTGGGCGTGGTGACGGTGGCCTGGCTGATGGTGAGCAACGTGGAGTACCCCAAGCCCAGCGGCCGTTGGGCGCTGCCGGCTGTGTGCTGGATCGTGGCGAACGTGGGTGCCTGACGGCCTGGGCCGTGGGGGTGCCCCAGGGCGAGGGCGTGAAGACCTCGGCCCCACGGCCTCTTCCGTTCGGTTCCGCGTACGCCGAGCAGCGGAGTGGGTCGTGGCCCCTGGCCGGAAAGGTCTGAAAAGTAAGCCACGCGAAGGTTCTGAAAACCTCAGCAGAACCTCAAACACCTGACGCGTGGTCGATTCCAGCTCATGGAAAAACAGGGCATAACGTGAGAGCCTGCTTGCTCAGGGTGAGGTCGAAGGCAATGAAAAGGTCAAGGGATCTTGACGCTCTCCGGTGGGCTGGTTAAGTTCTTCCCGTACTCCCCGGACGGGGGCGGAGTAAAACGGGGGCATTAACTTCGGAACGTCTTCCCATTCAGGGGGACTTGATTCCGATTTTCTGAGAGACATTACTTGGGGTCGCGCTTGCCGCCTCCCGCTCGTATTCGACAGGTCCGTCGCTTTTGCAGCGCCACGATCCTGTGTTGCGGAATATTTTCTGGGTTTCGGTGGCGTTGCGCGGTGCCCGTATCTCCGCGCAGCGCCCCGGAAGGGGATACCCGCTCAGGGGTCCCCAACAGCGCTCCGAACGGGGTGACTTGGTGAGGGAGGGAGGTGGATCAAATGGAGAACATCGACGTCATCGAGCTCGAGGACGACATCGTTGAGTTCGAGGCCGCAGAGGACAACGCGGCCAACGTGGCCAACGTCGCCAACGTGGCCAATGTCGCCAACGTGGCCAATGTCGCCAACGTGGCCAACGTGGCCAACGTGGCCAACGTGGCCAACGTCTAGTTGAGACAGGGTGGTGGGAAGGAATTCCTGCCACCCTGTCTTCTGCCAAAACACACACCATGACGAAGTCGAAAGGCAAAAGTAACTGTGGCGCGCTCGGTGATCGAAGAAAAGCTGCAAGCGGCCCGCATGTTGGCGGAAGCGCTGGCCGCCGATGACAACAACGGATCCATTGATTCGATGTACATAGCGGGAAGCCTGACGGCGGGTCTCGGTAACCCAACGAGCGACGCCGACCTCTTCGTCCTCTACGTCGATGAGTCGGCCATGGGCGATGACGTCACCCAGTACAACGTCAACGGCCACCGGGTCGACGTCGAGCGCTACACGCTCGACTACGTCGAGAACGCCGTGGAAACCGTCACGTCTTTCGACCTGCGTCGCGACAACCTCACCGAACTCCACAAACTGCCGGGGCAGTTGGACTTCGTCTGCCGCCTGTACACCTCCGAGACGGTCGCGCCCTCGCCGGCCCTCGGCGGGTTCAAGCAGCGGATCGACTCCTCCATCGCCACCATCCGCCAAGTCGCCGTCAACTACTCGGCCATCGCGGTCAACGGACACCTCGAGGACTTCCTCGGCGCCTCCGTGGACGGCGACTTCGAGACCGCGGCGCTCGTCGGACAGGAACTCACCGCCTTCGCCGGAAAGGCCGTCGTGGCGGCGTCCGGAGACCTGTACTACAGCAAGAAGTGGGTCTACAAGCAGCTTGAGCGGACCCCTGTCGCGGGGTTCCCGAAGGACACCTTCGTCGACTTCCAGCGGGGCACCTGGGTCGAGCGCGGCACCCGCGCCGCGGAGGAGCTGGTCTTCTTCGTGCAGACCTGCGTCGCCGCCAGCCAGCTGCTGAGCCGCCAGGGCGTGTCCCTGGACGTCTGGCCGTGGAGCGCGCCGCAGGAGGGAACCGAGGGCCGCCTGTGGCGCAACCCCTCATACAACGTCCTCGGGCAGAGCGACGGCATCCTGCTCCACTGGGAGCTGCGCCGCCAGCTGATGCTGCGCGACCCCGCCGCCTTCGTCTGGGCGCTGTGCGACGGCCGGAGCGCCCAGGGCGTCGCCGACGCCGTGCGGCAGCTGGCCGAGCACGTCCCCGCGCTCAAGGCCCTGACCCCCGAGCGCATCGAGCGGCTCATCGAGTCCCTGCGCTCGCGCGACCTCGTCAGCGATGAGGCGTACTCCGTGCTCGACACCATCTGATCGGCAGCAAGAACCATGGCAGTGACGACGACCCAGCAGAACGCCTCGGCCGGTGCGACCGAGGACCTGCTCGGCATGGCCCAGTGGGCGGTCGAGCAGGCCGGCACGTCAGCGCAGTACGTACAGGCCTACGCGGAACGTACCGTCGAGGTCCGCGTGGAGTGCCTGGACGGCGAGGTGCTGGCCACCTGCGTCGAGCCCCGGGAGGGGCTGGCGTGCATGGTCCTCCAGGACGGCCGCTGGCGCCACCGGGCCTTCTCCGTCGCCGAACTGCCGTCGCTGCCCCGGTGGCTGGGGGCCGAAGGGACGCCGGCCGCCGGCGAAGCCCTCGCCTGGCCCGAGCCCCACGCCACCGGATTCACGCCCGTGTCCCCGCAGGACTGGCTGGTCCAGGGGGCGGCACCGGCCCACTCGCTGCGCACCATGGAGGACTTCACCACCCGCGCCATCGCGGTCGTCGACACCGCCGGCGTACGCGCCTCGGGCCACTCCCGGTTCGTACGGCGTCGTGTGGAGGCCACCGTCGAATCCGGCGGGAACCGGTACCGCGGCCTCAACCGCTGGCTGGAGCGCGGCCCGCTGGCCGGCGGGGCCGAGCGGGACGCCGTGCCGCAGGACGTGGCGCGCGTCGCGGTCGAGCACGCGCACGACTCCGCGCGGGCCGAACTCGGGGGGCGTCACCGCACCCCCGTCGTCTTCGCGCCCTCCGCCGCGGTCGCACTGCTGCACGAGCTCGTCGGGCACGCCCTCGAAGGCGACAACTTCGCCATGCAGAGCGACTACATCGCCGAACTCCGCAGGCCGGGCGCCCTCCCCGCGTCGCTGACCATGTACGACGACGCGACGCTCCCCGACGGATACGGCTCCTACGACATCGACGACGAGGGGATCGCGGGCACCACCACCGTCCTGGTGTCACAGGGCGAGCTCGGTGACCCGCTGTCCTCCGTCCGCACCGCCCGGCGCCACGACTACCGTCCCACCGGCAACGGACGCCGCCGCGACTACCGGGCCCTCCCGCTGCCCCGTGCCAGCAACACCGTGGTGCCCCGCGGCACCGAGGACCCGGCCGTACTGCTGGCACCATCGTCCGACGGCCTCCTCCACGTCGGCTGCCTGGGCGCCGGAATGATCAACCTCCGCAGCGGAGAGTTCCACTTCGCGGCGCTCAACTGCACGTACATCACCCCGGACGGCCACCGCGTCCCGGTGCGCGACGTCAGCCTCGTCGGCGACGCGCTGGAAACCCTCGCCCGAGTGGAGGGCACCGGTTCGGACTTCGGCGGGGACAGCGTCACCTGCGGGAAGCAGGGCCAGATGCTCGGCATCGGCCTGTTCTCGCCGTCGATGCGCTACTCCGCACTGGATTGGAGCGCAGCGTGAAGACCCTTCAGCGCAAGGCGGACCAGGCGTTCGCCGCCGCCGACAGCGTGCAGACGGCCCTGCTGCCGGGGGAGAGCGCGGCCGTGTTCCTTGAGCGGTCCGCGCGGCGCCGGCTCGTGTGCGACGCCGCCGGGAAGAAGCAACTCCTCGTCGAGGAACCCGCTTTCAGCGGATTCGTACGGCTGGAGCACGAGGGACGCGAGCTGTACCTCAACGCGAGCCGGCTGACCGCGTCGTCGGCGGCCCGGCTGCTGGCCACCGGCCGCCCGCTGTTCTCCCTGGGCAGCCCGGCCGCGGACGGGGGGCGCCCCAACGCCCACCCGCCCGCGCGGCCCGCAGGGGCGGGCGCCTGGTGCACCACCGGGGACCGCCTCGACATGGGGGCCGCCGCCTCCCGGACCGGCGCGCTCATGGCGGCCGTCGGCTCCGCCCTGCGACCGGGACAGGTCGTGGCGGGAATCCATGTGAGCGACATCCTGCGGGAAGCCGTCTACCTGGACAGCCCCGGCACGCGCCTGGAGGACCAGGCGTACGGAGTCGAGATCACCGCCGTCGTGGTCGGCGAGGATGGCTCGGCCATGGTGTCGGCCACGCGCTACGCGCGGACGCTGGACGACATCGACCCCGAGGAACTGGGCCGCGAACTCGCGCTCCTGCACATGGCGTCGGCTGCCGGCGGACAGCCGTACACAGGCACGAGCGTCGTCCTCACCCCGTCCGCCACCGCCGCGCTGCTGCGGGCGCTGGCGAACACCGTGCTGCTCAATCCGGTCGTCGGGCCCGCGGCCCTCGCCACCTCGCTCGTCGACGAGGGACCTCGTACGGACGGCTACGGTGCCCGGTCCTTCGACTGCGAGGGGACCACGACCGGAACCGTCGAGTTCATCGGGCGGGACGGTCGTCAGCACACCCTCGCCAGCCGCAGGACCACGCTCGCCGGCCACGAGCGGCGCGTCCCGGCCCCGCTGACCGGCCACGCCTGGTGGAACCCGCTCAAGAACTTCCCCCTGATGACAGCGAACAACGTCAGCCTGACCCGCACGGCCGGGACCACCGCCGACGGCCTGCTCGCGGACGAGCGCTGCGTGGTCACCGACGCCCGGACCCTGGGGGTCGAGGAGTTCCGCTCCGGCGGCCAGCTGGCGTTCCGGCTCCTGGCCGCCCGTGCCACGGACGGCGTGCCCCGGGCGGCGCACACGGCGCTGACGGTCGAGGGATCGGCCGTCGACTTCCTTACGTCGATCACGCAGGTCGGCGACACGGTGTCCTACTTCCCGGGCCAGATCTCGGCCGGTGGCGCCTACCTGGAAATGGACCTCACCCGCATCACCTCGAAGGCAATCGGATCATGACCTTGACAGACGGAGGGCTCGAAGCCCGCGGACTCGTGCGCGAGTTCACAGCGAAGGACGGCTCTGTGCGGCGGGCGGTCGACGGCGTCAACCTGGTCGTGCGGCCGGGTGAGCTCGTCTCCGTGCTGGGCCCCAACG
Source organism: Streptomyces seoulensis (assembly GCA_013364255.1). Lineage (GTDB taxonomy): Bacteria > Actinomycetota > Actinomycetes > Streptomycetales > Streptomycetaceae > Streptomyces > Streptomyces similanensis. The sequence goes on from CP054936.1 coordinate 7,009,429, forward strand.
GCGCCGGCAAGACCACCACGGTCAAAATGCTCACTGGCCTCCTGCTGCCGACGGCGGGCGAGGTGCTCATCGACGGGCACGATGTCGTGCGCTCCCGCCGCCGGGCGGCGATGGCCTGCGGTTTCAGCCTCGGCGGTGACACCGGCCTCTACCCACGTCTGACGGCCCTGCAGAACCTGGAGTTCTTCGGCCTGATGTACGGCCTGCGCGGTTCGCGCCTCGCCCGCCGTGCCGGTGAGCTGCTGGAGGAGGTCGACCTCGCGGACCGTTCGGGCGACCTGGTGGGCTCCTTCTCGCGCGGCATGAAGCAGCGCCTGCACCTCGCGCGTGCCCTCCTGCACGAGCCCTCCGTCCTGATCCTGGACGAGCCGTCCGCCGGCCTGGACCCGCAGTCCGCCGCGGCTATGCGCGCGCTCGTCGCCCGGCTCACGGGGGAGGGCCGCAGCATCCTCCTGACCACCCACGACATGCGGGAGGCCGAGGAACTGAGCAGCCGGGTCGTCCTCATGAAGGGGGGCCGCATCCACGTCGAGTCCACGGCAGGCGAGCTCCGGCTCAACGCGGCGGGGCGCCTCGGGCACGTTGTGAGCGTGGTCTTCTCCACCGCCGAGGTGCCGGACGGCATCAAGGACTGCCCGGGTGCCATGAACATCGAACAGGACGGCTCCGCCGTCACCCTGCGGGTGTCCGACGGCGCCGCCGCGGTGCAGTGGGTGCTCGCCGCCTTCCCCGGACTGACCACCAGCGTGGCCGTCACCCCGCCGACCCTGGAAGAGGTCTTCCTCGACATGGTGGCCGCGTCATGACCACCGTACGCACCGGACGCACCGCCGTGCCGCGACGCCAGGGCGCGTGGCAGGGCACCGGAGCGACCTTCGCGCGGGCCGTCGTGGACCAGCTGCGCATGCACGCCACCAGCCCGATGGCGATCTTCTCCACCTTGGCCATGCCGTGCGTGTTCGCCTTCGTCGTGCACGCCAACGCCACGGACGGCTTCTCGCGCCGCACCACCGGCGACATGGCCGTCGGCTCGGCGGGCATCGGCATGCTCGACTCCGTCATCGTGCTGTTGCTGTTCAGCCTGCTCGGCGAGAAGCAGTGGAAGACGCTGTACGCGGCTCTGGGCAGCCCGGGAGGCCTCGTCCCCGTCGTCCTCGGCCGGCTGACCGGCACGGCCCTGCAGTCGGTGACGGCGCTGCCCGGCACGCTGATCGTGCTGGGCCTGCTGTTCGGCATCGACGACGGATTCGACTGGGTCCGGTGGCTCGTCGGCGGTGTGATGCTGTCCTTCGCCACCGCGTCCGTGATCGGGCTCCTCGGCTTCGCCGTCCTGCGCTTCCCCTTCTCCGCGGGGATGACCAACGGCCTGACGGGTCTGGTGATGGCGCTCAGCGCGCTCATCGTGCCCCAGTCCGCCCTGCCGGCCCCGGTGCAGAAGCTCGCCATGATCATGCCGCAGGCCCACGTGATGTCCTGGATCCGCGGCGCGGGACCGGAACAACTGCTCGAGGCGGTCGCCCTGACCGGATTCTTCTGCGCACTGGTCGTCCTCGCCGTCCAGCGGCTCGAGACCACCGTGCGCCGGAACGCCCTGCCGCTGGAGGCCTGAGATGCAGACCCGTACAACGGCCACCGAAGGCGGCGCGGTCCGTGCCGCGCTGCGCGGCGCGGCGCTGTCCTACCGGGCCCTGTTCACCTGGTTCAACCCCCTGGGCTACCTGAGCTCGCGCATCGTACGCCCCATCGGCATGGCCATCGCCTTCACCTCGCTGGCGACGCACTACGGCGCCGGCGCCGGCCGCATGTTGATCGCGTCCAGCCTGCTGGCGGGCGCCGGTGCCGTCGTCTACGGCATGGCCCTCGCCGTCGGCAACGAGCGCTCGTTCGACACGCTCGGTGTCTGGCTCGCCTCGCCGCAGAACAAGATCGCCGCCACCTGCCAGCGCGCACTGCCGCACGTCGTGGACGGCTTCGTCGGCGGCCTGTGCACCTACCTCGTGTGCAGCCTGCTGTACACGACGCTCCCGATCAGCATCCCCGCCTACGCGGCCCTCCTCGCCGTCGGAGTCCTCACGACCGCCGGATTCGGGCTGTCGATCGCCGCACTCGCCCTGTTGCTGAAAGACCTCTTCGTCGGCCCCAACACGGCCGAACTGGTCCTCATGGTCCTGTCGGGAACCCTCGTTCCCCAGGACCGGCTACCGGGATTCCTGGTCCCGCTGAGCACGGCCATGCCGCTCAGCCACGTCATGGACGCCGTCGACAACCTCCTCGCCGAGCGGGCGTACGGCGCGCCCCTGGTGACCGAACTCGTCATAGGTACCGCATGGGCCCTGGCCGGTGTCGTCTTCGTGCACCTGGCCGCCCGCCGCGCGACGGCACGCCTCGCGCTCGGCACCTCCTGAACATCACCCGGAAAGGGAAAGAAGACAAGTGAGCAGCACCCAGACGTCCGCCTGGTCCGCGAACGCGTGGATCGACCCGCGCGGAACCTTCGCCGGCCCGGTCCAGCACAAAGACGGCCTGATCATCCCCGGCGACCTCAAGGCCGCCCCGCTGGGCGCGAACGAGCCGTACCTGGTCCCGTCCCTCCCCGTCGAGGTGCACTGCCACGGCCTGGGCAGCGTCGACTTCTCCAACTTCGCCGAGATCGACCTCTTCGAGGTGGACAAGCACGCGGCCTCAGAGGGCCTGCTCTGCATCCCCACCCTGTACCTGCGCCAGGACCGCCTCGACGGGTTCGTCGACTTCATGCGGGGCTTCGCCGCCCTCAAGGCCGACGGCAAGCTCCCCTTCGTCCCCGCCATCGCCCTTGAGGGCCCCCTCGTGGCCAGCTTCGGGGGTACGCCCGCCAGCTCGGTCTGGGCGCCCTCCAAGGAGGAGTGGGAGAAGCTCGCCAGCTGCGGCCCGCTCGGCCTCGTCTACATCATGATCTCGCCCGACGCCCTGCAGTCCAGCTCCTACCTGGCCGCGCAGTTCACCCCGGACCACCCGTCCCTGGAGTGGATCGTCACCCGCCTGGTGGAGAACGGCATCCGCCCGGCCCTGGGCCACTTCGCCAAGGAGGACCCCCAGCTCGGCGCGGACTGCGTCGAGGAGGTCCTGGCCACGGCCGAAGCCGCCGAGTGCCCGCACAACGGCGTTCGCGTCGTCACCGACCACCTCTTCAACGAGATGCCGCTGCTGATCAAGCACGCGTTCCGCACCTCGAAGCAGCGCGCCAACCGCGACGCCCTGCTCGCCGCCTACGACCTGCCGTCGTGGAACCTGGCGGACCTGCACGAGCAGGTCGGCCCGGTGCCGGCCGCCATCATGCGCGGCGCCCACGCCGGCCGCATCGCCGCCTGCCTCAACTTCGACGGTGAGCACGTCGACTTCGCCATCGCCAAGCGCGCCATCGAGATCGTCGGCCCGCAGAACATGATGCTGATGACGGACCGCAGCGACGTCGCCCGACTGGCCGGCCAGGACCTCCACCAAGAACCTGGCAGCGACCTGTGGTACCAGGAGAAGGGCGTGGTCGCCGCGGGTACCCAGCCCATCGACCAGCAGATCGCCAACGTCCGTGCCCTGGGCGTGGCCGAGGCGGACATCTGGAACCTGGTCTCCTTCACCGCGTACCGGACCTTCTTCCCCGACATGGACCTGTCCGCGGCCCGGTTCGGCCAGGGATGCCACGTCGACGCCGAGCGCCAGCGGCGCGCACTGATCTGACACGCCGTACCACAGGTACCCGAGAGGCATGAGGAGCACAGGAATGGAGACACAGGGTTCCGTCGAACGTCCCCACGACATCCCGCGCGAGCTGATGGCCGCCGTCACGAGGTCGTCCGTCAAGGCGCACCTGTTCGGCATCGACACCTACACGCGGGAAGCTGCCTGGACGTTCGGTGGACACGCACCCGAACTCCTGCGCACCGCCCTGTGCGTACTCAAGCCCGATGCCGCTGTGGGGCGGCGCTACGGCGCTGCTCTCCAGGCGCTGCGCGACAATGGGTTCCGTCCGGTGGACGTCCTGCCCTTCCGGCACGACCGGCTGACGATCCGCGAGACGTGGCGCTTCCAGCTCAACTTCGCCGATCGCGAGCGCGTCGCCACCATGGAGCTGTACCTGCGCTCCCTGGACTGCGTCCTGCTGGTCCTGCGGGACGAGGAGTACCGCCCGGGGGCGGTACCGGCCGCTGTCCGGCTCGCCTCCCTCAAGGGGCCGGCCACCGCTGAACTGCGCAGGCCGGAGCACCTGCGGCAACGGCTGGGCGCCCTCAACGGGCTGTTCAACTTCGTCCACACCACGGACGAGCCGATCGACGTCATGCGCGACCTCGGCCTCCTGCTCGACACCCGGCGCCGCGAAGGCGTACGGGAGCGCATGCTCGCGGGACACGACGCGTCCGCCGAGGTGGAACTCATCCGCGGGGAGGTCGAGCGCTCCGTCCCGGCGCACGACCTCGACCCGCTGCGCAGCTGGCGACGGCTGGAGGAGTCGGGGGCGCCGGCGGGCGCGCTCGCCCGCGCCCGAGCGGGCGGGGACACCGTCACCGCCGCCCAGCTCCTGCGGGCGGCCCACCACCCGGACGCCGAACCCGGCGACCTCTGGGACCTGCTGGCCGTCCTCACCGACACCGTGCGCTTCAACGTGCCCGGCATCGAGCGCATCTACCCCAACGTCCTGCTCAGCGCCTGGCAGGAACAGTCATGAGCACGGGCAACATCTGCGTGTGCTACCAGGTGACCGAGGACGAGCTCGTCGGCTGGATCCGGCGCGGCGTCACCACGGTCGAGGGGCTGGGCGAGCACAGCGGGGCCGGACAGGGCTGCGGCGACTGTCACGAGATGCTGGAGGAACTCATCGAGGACTTCGCCGAGGGCGGCCCCGGCAACGGCACTTCCCTGGCGGTGAGCCGTGCCCTCGGCTGAGCACGACGCCCTGGCCCGGTTCTGGCGCTCCGAGCTGGACGAGGCCGCGGGCCACCCGCTGGACGTCGAGGCCGTACCGCAGGACACACCGCTCACCGGCAGCACCGTCCTCGATGTGTCGTTCGGCGGCGCCCACGGCCACCGCATCGCGGCCTGGTACGTCCGGCCCGCCGGTCCGCCCGGCGGGGCCCTGCCCTGCGTGGTCCAGTTCCTCGGCTACAAATCGGGCCGCGGACACCCCGTGGACCACCTCCTCTGGCCCGCCCTCGGCTACGCCACCCTCGTCGTCGACACACGGGGCCAGGGCGGCGCCGGCGGCCGCGCGGGCGCCACCGCCGACCCGGTCGGCCCCACGTCCCCCCAGGTACCCGGGTTCACCACCCGAGGCATCCTCGACCCGAGGACGTACTACTACCGCGACGCCTACGTCGACGCGGTGCGCGCGGTGGAGGCCGCCGCGCAGCTCCCGGGCGTCGACGCCGACCGCATCGCGACCGCCGGGTGCAGCCAGGGGGGCCAGCTCGCGCTGGCCGCCGCCGTCCTCAGCCCCCGGGTCGCCGCGTCGCTCGTCGAGTCGCCCTTCCTCGCGGCGCTGCCCGCTCTCACGCGCGTGCCCGACCGGCAGCCGTACCGGGAGCTGCTGCGCTTCGCCGAATCCCACCCGGCGCTCGCCGACCGGGCGTCCAGGACGTTGCGCCTGTTCGACGTGGCCGAGCTGGCGGTGCACGGGCGCTGTCCCGCGCTGTTCTCCGTCGCGGGCAAGGACCTGCGCTGCCTGCCGAGCACCGGACACGCCGTACACGACCGCTACCCGGCGGCGAAGCGGCTCGTGACCTGGCCGCTGGCCGAGCACGCCGAGCCCAACACGCCGCTGCGCCTCGCCGAGGCGGAGTTCCTGGCCGACGTCTTCGCCCCGGCGGGCATGCCGCACCGGGCGCCCGCATTCTGGCAGTAAGGACACGACAGATGAGACGACTGCATCCAGACAGTCCACCCGTCGCGCAGTTGAGCGAGGTCACGTCCGACGTGCTTGACGCCGTCACCTGGTCCGAGCGCAAGGCGGACCTGTACGCGGTCGACCACTACTTCCGCGAGGCCGTCGGGACCTTCGGCGACATCGTGCCAAAGATGCTGGGCATCGCCCTGTGCATGCTCAAGCCGGAGGCGACCGCGGGCCGCAGGCTGCGTCCCGCGCTGCGCATCCTGCGCGAGGCGGGCTTCACCCCGGTCGACGTCGTTCCCTTCACGCACGACCGGCTGACCATCCGCGAGGTCTGGCGCTACCAGTTCAACATCGCCAGCCGCCAGCGCATCGACGCCATGGACGTCATCCTGCCCAGCACCCGGACCGTGGCACTGGTGCTCAAGGACGAGCGGTGGCACCCGGGCGCCACCCCCGCCGCGGTCAGGCTGAACGGGCTCAAGGGCCCGGCCGACCCCGCCCTGCGCCGCCCCGAGCACCTGCGCCACCAACTGGGCGTCGTCAACGGACTGTTCAACTTCACGCACATCTCGGACGAGCCCGCGGACGTCCTGCGGGAACTCGCCGTCATCTGCGACGAACCGCGCCGCGACCTGGTGCGTCGGCGCGTCATGGAGGACCACGACGCCCGCTCCGAGGCCCTCGAGGTCTTCCAGGAGCTGGAGGACCGCTACCCGGAGCACGACTTCGACCTCGAGAACAGCTGGCGGAGACTGACTGACGCGCCCGGTCGGCTAGGCCGGGCGTGCGCCTCACGCCCCGGGCTCGAGGAGATGCTCGCACTCACGCGGGCGACCCCGCTGGACGGCCCGCACCGTTGGGACCTGCTGACCGCGGTCACCCACCTGCTGACGGAGATGAACGTCGACGGGGTCACCCCCGCGGTGCCCAACGTCACCGCGGCGTGGGATCCGCGGCACCTCGCGGGAGCAGTCTCGTGACCGCGGTGCTCGCCACCCTCAACCTGGGCGTCGAACGGCACGGCCCCTGGACCAGCGTCGGCCGCAGCGGCATAGACAAGCGCCCCGTGGACCACCGCGTGCAGGCCCGCACCTGGGGGCTGGAGGGCGACCTGATCGCCGACAAGCGCGTCCACGGGGGCCCCGACAAGGCCGTGTACGCCTTCGCGCGCGAGGACGCGGTCTTCTGGCAGGAGGAACTCGGGCGGGACGTGGGGCCGGGCAACTTCGGCGAGAACTTCTCGACGACGGGCCTGGACGTCACCGGGGCGGAGGTCGGTGAGCAATGGGCCATCGGGGACGCCGTGTTCGAGGTCATCCGGGCCCGCAAACCCTGTCGGGTCTTCGCGGGGTTCTGGGACGTCCCCGACCTGGTCAAGCGCTTCATCGCGCACGGCGCCCCCGGTGCGTACCTGCGCACCCTGCAGGAGGGCTCGGTCGGCGCCGGGGATGCGATCGAGGTGATCAGGCGTCCCGGCCACGGAGTGACCATCGGATACATGCTCAGGGCACTCACCACGGAGCCGCACCTGCTGCCCCGTTTCCTGGACGCCCCGGAGATGCTTCCCAAACACCATGAGAAGGCCCGCAAGTGGCTGGCCGCCCGAGAACTGGAGAAGTCCAACCCATGACGACCACCGCTCCGTTGCCCCTGATCGACCCGGCCAGGCTCGCCGCCCTCGACTGGTCCGACATGCCCGCGCTGCACCGGCCGATGGAGGAGCTCCTCGAAGAGCTGGTGTCGCACCCCACGTGGCTCAACGACGCCTTCGACCACGTCCTGGCCACCCCGGAGCTGCTCAACCAGTGCGAGCGGCTCCAGGAGCTCGACCGGGTCGTCCTCGTCAACGACAAGGACAGTGACGTCCGGGTCCGCCTGCACGTCTTCACCGGCAGCGACTTCGACCGTCCGCACAACCACCGCTGGAGCTTCGGCTCGCGCATCCTGCACGGCAGCTACCAGCACCACCTCTTCGGTGACTACGAGGAGCTGGACACCGACACCCGCATCGGAAGCCCCGCCCTGGTGCGCGACGAGGTCGCGGGCACGGGCTACGTCATCCGGCACACCATGGTGCACACCGTCAGCTCCGAGCCGAACACCACGTCCCTCATCGTGCGCGGTCCCTCCGAGAAGGACCGCTTCGTCGTGATGAACCGCGACAGCGGTGAGGCGTGGTGGCAGTACGGGCAGAAGAACGAGAAGCCCGAGGACCAGGCCCGCCGGCGCCTCGGGGCCGAGCGTGTGGAGGAGATCAGGCAGCTCCTCATCAGCCAGGGCTGCATCCGTTGACGGCCGTCGACTTCACTCACGAACCGGTCGACCTGGTCATCTTCGACTGCGACGGCGTCCTGGTGGACAGCGAACCCATCGCCGTGCGCACCCATGTCGCCCTCGGCACCGAACTGGGCTGGACACTCAGCGAGTCGGACGTCATGGACCGTTTCGTCGGACGCTCGACCACGTCCATCGGCGAGCAGATCGCCGAGCGCCTGGGGGACGAGACCGCGCGCGTATGGGACAAGAGGTTCCGTGAGATGCACGCGGCCGCCGTGGACGAGGAGCTGGCACCGGTGGACGGCATCGTCGAGGCCCTGGACGGCCTCGAGCGTGCCGGAATCGCTCCGGAGCAGTGGTGCATCGCATCCAGCGGCAACCACGAGAAGATGCGCCACACCCTCGGCAGGGTGGGCCTGTATGAGCGCTTCGAGGGCCGGATCTTCAGTGCTCATGAGGTCGAGCGCGGAAAGCCCGCCCCCGACCTCTTCCTGCACGCCGCACGGCAGATGGGCGTCAGCCCCGCACGCTGTGCCGTGGTGGAGGACAGCAGGTTCGGCGTCCAGGCGGCCGACTCCGCGGGAATGCGCTCCGTCGGCTACGCGGGGGGCCTCACCCCTGCTTCCTGGCTGACCGGGCTCGCCACGGTCGTCCTGACGGACATGCGCCTGCTCCCTGAGCTGCTTGCGCAGCAGAAGGCCGGGGGGTGAGCGGTGCCGCTGGAGATCGAGCGCAAGTTCCTGCTCGTTCCGGGAGAACTCCCGCCCACCACCGCCACGGAACCGATCGAGCAGGGCTACCTGGCCGTCACCGAGGAGGGTGTGGAGGTGCGCCTGCGACGCATCGCGGGCCAGTGCGTCCTGGGGGTCAAGCACGGTCACGGCGGGCTCTCCCGCACCGAGGTGGAGTGCCCGCTCACGGATGCCGAGTTCGAGGAGCTCTGGCCCGCCACGGCGGGGCGGCGACTGGTGAAGACGCGCTACTCCGTGCCCGTCCGCGACCTGGTCGCCTCCGTGGACGTCTACGCCCATGAGCTGGCCGGGCTCCGCACGGTCGAGGTGGAGTTCGCGACGGAAGACGCGGCGCGGGCCTTCACGCCCCCCGACTGGTTCGGAGCGGAGATCACGGGAGTCAGGGAGTACAAGAACCGCCTGCTGGCGGTCGAAGGCCTTCCCGAGGTTCTCCACTGACCCCGCACCGCCGCTCCGTTTCCCGATCTGGCCGCGGAGCGGCGGTGCGACGCGCGACGGGCCGGGACGGGAGCGAATCCCGTCCCGGCCCGTCCGCGTGCCACTGGGGTCCGTCTGGCGGCGATGCCGGGGAAGCCTTTGAGCCGGTTGAAGCAGCGCTCGACGGTGTTGCGGCGACGGTAGAGCTGCCGGTCGAAGGCGGGAGGCCGGACGCCGCGACGGCCTCGGTTGCGGCGGTGGCGCTGCTGATCGCTCTCCGCGGGGATGGCGTACGCGATGGACCGGCGGCGGAGGTAGGCGCGGAAGTCGCGGGAACTGTAGGCCTTGTCGGCCATGATCTGGTCCGGCTACAACTACGTCGCCCCCAACGACCAGGCGACCGGCACCACCAGCCTCAACTCCACCGCCCAGACACCGACCTTCCGCCTCTTCGACCCCTGCGGCAACCAGCCCGCCACCCGGCCCGGCGACAAGGGCTTCGTCGGCGGAACCCAGGACCAGACCACCAACCTCACCCACCTCGGCGCCCGCGACTACGACCCCACTCTCGGCCGCTTCATCTCCAAGGTGGAGCACATTCGCGGCGGCGGTGGCGGCTACCACCACGTTCCTGACCACCCCAGCGATTCGACCAGCGGCACCGGCCACCGAAGCGGAAACGGATCGCCGGTGCCCCGGAATCGGGCGGAGCCAGACTGGTCGGAGTGGGCCTGTGCGGTGCCGCTGCCGCGGACGCCGGCACGCTCACCCAGGAATGGCTGAGCGGTGGAGCGAGCACGAGCGATTCCCTGAAGGAACAGGGCCAGGCGATCGCAGAGGGCGCCACCTTCGCAATGGGGGCTGAACTGGCCGCCGAAAAGCTGGCCATGCGCGCCGCACGCTCCGCGTGCAACAGCTTCCTTCCCGCAGCCGATGTGCTCCTCGCCGACGGCACGAAGACAGACATCGCACAAGTCAAGGTCGGCGATCGGGCCCTCGCCACGGACCCTGTCTCGGGGACGACGGAGCCCGAGAAAGTCACCGACGTCATCGTCACCAAGACGGACAAGGACTTCACTGACCTCACCGTCCGCACCAAGACCGGCGACGGCACCATCACGTCCACCCAGCACCACCCCTACTGGGACACCACCCGCCACCAGTGCTCAACGCAGCCGACCTCAAGGCCGGCGAACACCTCCGCCAGCCCAACGGCACCACCCGCACCATCACCGCCGTACGCAACTACCACCGAACCTCGGTGACCTACAACCTCACGGTCGACCGACTCCACACGTACTATGTGGCGGGACACCCGTCCGAATTGACCATTGACCATTGACCGTGGGGGCGCAAAAGCAAACCGCAGGGACTCGATGCGCGGCAATCCGCGGGTGCCCAGCAAGGACCGGGATGAGTACCCGTCAGCAATTTTCCAGGAGGGTGGAACTGGCGCCAGCGTGCGGCCTGTCACTCCTGGAGATAATCGAGGCGCAGGCTCCGTAATAGGAAACCACTGCAGCGGCCTCCCTGACGGGACGAAGGTGCGAATAGTGGTGTGTGACTGATGGGTAGTCGATTGGACAAGCTGATCTCGCTTGCGGGGCCAGCGCTCGGGGTTCAGGGCGTGAGTGAGCACTTTACGGGTGAAGGCCGCATTGGGAGGCGACTACGAGTTTCTGACTGGATTTCCTGTAGCGCATGAGTGGCAAAGTCTGAACGGTTCGATTGAGGATGGGCTTCGCCTTATTCCGAAGCGTCCATTCGTGGTGGGCGGAGAATCCTCCGCCAGAAACATGTATGTGCTCGATTCCGTGAATGCAGTGCGCCTTCGGGGAGATTTGGCGATGCAACTCCGAGATCTCCCGGATGCAGCGGAGTATGGCTTGGTGGAGCAGCGTGTTGAAGTGCCGGGTGAGGGTGGACACCTCGGCGAGCTGAGCCCAGGCGAACGGCTCCCCGCCGCGCGTGAGCTGCGACGACGCTTCGGCATCGGCAGCTCCGCAGCCCAAAACGCCCTGCGGTTCCTCAAGGACGAGGGGCTGATCTACTCCGTCCTGGGCCGGGGCGGCTACGTCCGCGCGCCGAAGCCGATCGTGACCACCGAAATGGAGGCCGTCACGGCAGCTGCAGACGGGGTTGATCCCGGCGGGTCCGATTCCGTGCACACAGGTCTCGGTACCCTCCGGCGCGGTTGGCGGACCGCCGACAGTCCCCCTGACGATCCCCGCCCCCGTTCGGCTGATCGTGCTGCGTGCGGGGCAGTACCGACGGTGCTCGCGAGTGGGAGCGTCCAGGGAACACGGCTTCCACGCCCTGTGCCTCTTCGCGTGGTCCAGCCCGTGGAGCGTGGCTCGCGGTCCGCTGCCAGGCCCGAAGTCCCAGAGGCGCCGCCGCACCCCTTCCAGACCCGCATTCGTGCAGGTCACATAGGGTGCGGCGGCCGCCGTTGGTCAGATGTCCCGGAAGATCTCGATCTGTGCGCCGATCGAGTTCAGGCGCTCCGCGAGGTCCTCGTAGCCGCGGTTGATGACGTAGACGTTGCGCAGGACCGACGTGCCCTCGGCGGCCATCATCGCCAGGAGGACGACGACCGCGGGGCGCAGGGCCGGCGGGCACATCATCTCGGCGGCGCGCCAGCGGGTCGGGCCCTCGACCAGGACCCGGTGCGGGTCGAGGAGCTGGAGGCGGCCGCCGAGGCGGTTGAGGTCGGTCAGGTAGATCGCGCGGTTGTCGTAGACCCAGTCGTGGATCAGCGTCTGGCCCTGCGCGGTGGCCGCGATGGCCGCGAAGAACGGGACGTTGTCGATGTTCAGGCCGGGGAACGGCATCGGGTGGATCTTGTCGATCGGCGCCTCCAGCTTGGAGGGCCGGACCGTGAGGTCCGTCAGCCGGGTGCGGCCGTTGTCCGCGAAGTACTCGGGGCTGCGGTCGTGGTCGAGGCCCATCTCCTCCAGGACCGCCAGCTCGATCTCCAGGAACTCGATCGGCACCCGGCGCACCGTCAGCTCCGACTCGGTGACGACCGCCGCCGCCACCAGGCTCATCGCCTCCACCGGGTCCTCGGAGGGGGAGTAGTCCACGTCCACGTCGATGACCGGCACGCCGTGCACGGTGAGCGTGGTGGTGCCGATGCCCTCCACCCGCACCCCCAGCGCCTCCAGGAAGAAGCACAGGTCCTGGACCATGTAGTTGCTGGAGGCGTTGCGGATGACGGTCACGCCGTCGTGGCGCGCCGCCGCCAGCAGCGCGTTCTCGGTCACCGTGTCGCCGCGCTCGGTCAGCACGATCGGACGGTCCGGGCGCACCGCCCGGTCCACCACGGCGTGGTACTGCCCCTCGGTCGCCGCCACGTCCAGCCCGAACCGGCGCAGCGCGATCATGTGCGGCTCGATGGTGCGCGTGCCGAGGTCGCAGCCGCCGGCGTACGGCAGCTTGAAGCGGTCCATGCGGTGCAGCAGCGGGCCGAGGAACATGATGATGGAACGGGTGCGGACGGCCGCCTCGGCGTCGATGGCGTCCAGGTCCAGGTCGGCCGGCGGCACGATCTCCAGATCCGTGCCGTCGTTGATCCAGCGGGTGCGGACGCCGATCGAGCCCAGCACCTCCAGCAGACGGTAGACCTCCTCGATCCGCGCCACCCGGCGCAGCACCGTGCGCCCCCGGTTGAGCAGCGAGGCGCACAGCAGCGCGACACACGCGTTCTTGCTCGTCTTGACGTCGATCGCGCCGGACAGGCGACGGCCGCCGACCACCCTCAGGTGCATCGGGCCCGCGTAGCCCAGCGACACGATCTCACTGTCCAGGGCTTCGCCGATCCGGGCGATCATCTCAAGGCTGATGTTCTGGTTGCCGCGCTCGATCCGGTTGACGGCGCTCTGACTGGTGCCGAGCGCCTCGGCGAGCTGCGCCTGCGTCCAGCCGCGGTGCTGCCGGGCGTCACGGATGAGCTTGCCGATGCGTACGAGGTAGTCGTCTGCCATGAGGTTGAGGTTATCTCAGATATGAGATGGCACCTCTTGAGGGGGGCCATTCGGGTGATGAGCTGTCAATGCCCCCCGGAGCGACGGGTTCGACGCCACCCGAAAGGTCCGGGCAAATCTACCGATGTCGTATGACGTCCGGTGCTGCTGTGGGTGTGTCGCGGGCCGTTTTTCCCACCGGTGGTGAGGGACCAGGAATGCCGGTTGATGTTCAAGCGCACTCCCGGCAGGATCCGGAAACTCTTGCGGAACGTGAGCGGCATGTCGCGCCTCCTTCCGAACGCTGCTGGACGCGTCCATGTCCCCTTCGGATACCCCGAGTTGACCCTCGGATTCACCGGCACCCGGCACCCGGCACCCGGCCCCCGGCACCCGGCACCCGGCCCGGCGTGTCGCCCGCCGGGCCGGTGCGGGTCCGTCACCAGTCCTTCTCGGCCGTCATCTTCGCCGGGGCCAGTACGGCCACATGGCCGTGGTCGCCGTACACGGACCTCCGCCAGTGGGCGAAGACCTCGGCGGCGCGGTCCAGCTCGTCCGTCTCCCACACCCCGTAGTCGGCGTGGACCTCGGCCACGACCCGGGCACCGCCCGGGAGCGTGCGGGTCCGTACGCTCGTCACGTGGGCGGCGATGGCGGCGTCCGACTTCCTCGGTGCGCTCGTCCTCAGGTATGCGCGGAACTCGCGGAGCATCGGGAACCAGCGGTGCGGCCCGGTCGTCGGCACGCCCTCGTCCCAGCCGTCGTCGGTCGTGTTGTCCGTCGTGTCGTCCGTCGTCCGATCGGTCGTGCCGTCGGTCGTGTCGTCCGTGGTCTCGTCCGTGGTCTCGTCCGTGAGGGAGCCGTCCGCGTCCTGCTGGTCGTCACTGGTCGTGTCGGGCAGCTCGCCCTGGTCGTCGCTCGTCGTGTCCGCGTCCTCCGTGCCGCCCGGGTCGCCTGCCCCGGACGAGTCCTCCGTGTCTCCTGTGTTTCCCGCGCCCGCCGTCGCGGCGGCCCCCGCTCCCGCGGCCCCCGCCCCCGCCCGTTCCGCGCCGCAGGCGGTCAGCGGGAGGCAGCAGCAGGCCAGCGCCGCCGCGACGCACGCGTACCGGGTCGTGATCTTCATGCGTGTGCCCCCTGTTCCGTTCCCCCCGTCGGACGGTGAGAGCAGCGATCGCCGCCCGGGGTTCCACGGGGCCGCGCGGACCGCGGCCGGCCCTGCGCCGCCCACCGCCCCGTGGTTCGATGAGGCGAGCCGGGCGCCGCACGGCGCGGGCGCCTCACCGCGACCGCGCGGCCGCGTCACCCGCTACCGCGCGAGGGCGCGACGGGGCCGGGCCGGGCATGACCATCCGGCCCCCATGTACTAGAGTTATCTCGACATCGAGATATCTGCCGAGGAGCACCGCAGCCGCACCCCGGTAAGGGTTACCTAACTTAGCCCTACCTTAGCTGATGGGGCGAGCGCCGTGGCGGCACTATGCGGTGGTCGCCGCATAGGGTTTGCGGTGTGGTGGTACGCGCACATCAATGAAGGAGACTGTCGTGTCGGCGAACAGCTTCGACGCCCGCAGCACGCTGCAGGTGGGCGACGAGTCGTACGAGATCTTCCGGCTTGACAAGGTCGAGGGCTCGGCCCGACTGCCTTACAGCCTGAAGGTCCTGCTGGAGAACCTGCTCCGCACCGAGGACGGCGCGAACATCACCGCCGACCACATCCGTGCCCTCGGCGACTGGGACTCCCAGGCCCAGCCGTCGCAGGAGATCCAGTTCACGCCGGCCCGCGTGATCATGCAGGACTTCACCGGCGTGCCCTGTGTCGTCGACCTCGCCACCATGCGCGAGGCCGTCAAGGAGCTGGGCGGCGACCCGGCGAAGATCAACCCGCTCGCCCCGGCCGAGCTGGTCATCGACCACTCCGTCATCGCCGACAAGTTCGGCACCAACGACGCCTTCAAGCAGAACGTCGAGCTGGAGTACGGCCGCAACCGCGAGCGTTACCAGTTCCTGCGCTGGGGCCAGACCGCCTTCGACGAGTTCAAGGTCGTCCCGCCCGGCACCGGCATCGTCCACCAGGTCAACATCGAGCACCTGGCCCGCGTCGTCATGGTCCGCGACGGCAAGGCGTACCCCGACACCCTGGTCGGCACCGACTCGCACACCACCATGGTCAACGGCCTCGGCGTCCTCGGCTGGGGCGTCGGCGGCATCGAGGCCGAGGCGGCCATGCTCGGCCAGCCGGTCTCCATGCTGATCCCGCGCGTCGTCGGCTTCAAGCTGACCGGCGAGCTGCCCACCGGCACCACCGCCACCGACCTGGTGCTCACCATCACCGAGATGCTGCGCAAGCACGGTGTGGTCGGCAAGTTCGTGGAGTTCTACGGCGAGGGCGTCGCCGCCACCTCGCTGGCCAACCGCGCCACCATCGGCAACATGTCGCCGGAGTTCGGCTCCACCGCCGCGATCTTCCCGATCGACGACGAGACCATCAACTACATGCGCCTGACCGGCCGCCCGGAGCAGCAGCTCGCGCTGGTCGAGGCGTACGCCAAGGAGCAGGGCCTCTGGCTGGACCCGCAGGCCGAGCCGGACTTCTCCGAGAAGCTCGAGCTGGACCTGTCCACGGTCGTGCCGTCCATCGCCGGCCCGAAGCGCCCGCAGGACCGCATCGTCCTGGCCGAGGCCGCCCAGCAGTTCGCGTCCGACGTCCTCAACTACGTGGACGCGGTGGACGAGGCGGGCAAGGAGTCCTTCCCGGCCTCCGACGCCCCGGCCGTCGCCCCCAACGGCGCCCCCTCCAACCCGGTCCAGGTCACCGCCCCCGACGGCACGACCTACGAGCTGGACCACGGCGCGGTCACCGTCGCGGCCATCACCTCCTGCACCAACACCTCCAACCCGTACGTCATGGTCGCCGCCGCGCTGGTGGCCAAGAAGGCGGTGGAGAAGGGCCTGACCCGCAAGCCGTGGGTCAAGACCACCCTCGCCCCGGGCTCCAAGGTCGTCACCGACTACTTCGACAAGGCGGGCCTGACCCCGTACCTGGACAAGGTCGGCTTCAACCTGGTCGGTTACGGCTGCACCACCTGCATCGGCAACTCCGGCCCGCTGCCGGAGGAGGTCTCCAAGGCGGTCAACGACCACGACCTCGCCGTCACCTCGGTGCTCTCCGGCAACCGCAACTTCGAGGGCCGGATCAACCCCGACGTCAAGATGAACTACCTGGCGTCCCCGCCGCTGGTCGTCGCCTACGCGATCGCCGGCTCCATGAAGGTGGACATCACCAAGGACGCCCTCGGCGCGGACCAGGACGGCAACCCGGTCTACCTGAAGGACATCTGGCCCTCGGAGTCCGAGGTCAACGACGTCGTCGCCAACGCCATCGGCGAGGACATGTTCTCCAAGTCCTACGCCGACGTGTTCGCCGGCGACGCCCAGTGGCAGTCGCTGCCGATCCCGACCGGCGACACCTTCGAGTGGGACGGCGAGTCCACCTACGTCCGCAAGCCCCCGTACTTCGAGGGCATGGCCATGGAGCCGTCCGCGGTCGAGGACATCACCGGCGCCCGGGTGCTGGCCAAGCTCGGCGACTCGGTCACCACCGACCACATCTCCCCGGCCGGTGCGATCAAGGCCGACACCCCGGCCGGCCAGTACCTCACCGAGCACGGCATCGAGCGCCGCGACTTCAACAGCTACGGCTCGCGCCGCGGCAACCACGAGGTCATGATCCGCGGCACGTTCGCCAACATCCGCCTGCGCAACCAGATCGCGCCGGGCACCGAGGGCGGCTACACCCGCGACTTCACCCGGGCCGCCGAAGGTGACGGGGGTGCGCCGGTCTCCTTCATCTACGACGCCTCGCAGAACTACCAGGCGGCCGGTGTGCCGCTGGTCGTCCTGGCCGGCAAGGAGTACGGCTCCGGCTCGTCCCGCGACTGGGCCGCCAAGGGCACCGCGCTGCTCGGCGTGAAGGCCGTCATCGCCGAGTCCTACGAGCGCATCCACCGCTCGAACCTGATCGGCATGGGCGTGCTGCCGCTCCAGTTCCCGGAGGGCCAGACCGCGCTCGCCCTCGGTCTGACCGGCGAGGAGACCTTCTCCATCACCGGCGTCACCGAGCTGAACGAGGGCACCACCCCGCGCACGCTGAAGGTCACCACCGACACCGGTGTCGAGTTCGACGCGGTCGTCCGCATCGACACCCCCGGTGAGGCGGACTACTACCGCAACGGCGGCATCCTCCAGTACGTGCTGCGCAGCCTGATCCGCAAGTAAGGATCAGCACACGGCAGTGGGGCCGCATCTCCGGCGACGGGGATGCGGCCCCTCCGTTTTCCGTCCCAGGCGTTTACAGCGGTCACGGGCCGCGCTAGGTTCGACCGGCGAGGTGGGAGCGCTCCCAATGGCGGTGGACCGGAACCCCCCGTCCGGACGTTCCCGCCTCGCGTCGCCCGCGTGCCGCGCACGGCGCGGAGGGGCGTCCCGGCCACGGGGGAACGGGGGCTCGGGGCGGACCCGGCGGCCCCACGAGCGGGTGGCCGCCGGGTCCGCGAGCCGGGCGGGCGAAGGGGGGAAGACGCCTGTCCGGGGTGGTGCCGGCTTGTGACGACCATGGTGCGCGACAACGTTGTCTCATGGCCTGTGCATGACTCTACCGCGCCAACGGACAACGATGTCAACCCACTTGGGCCCCGTCCCACCCATGTGGGTGGGACGCGCTCCCGCTCCGGTACGTCCGCGGTACGCGGTCTTCCGGCGTGCCCCGGGGCGCGCTACCGTCTCCGAGGCTTGTGCGACCCGTGGTGCGCGACCCGTCCCCGAAGGAGGGGCCGCCTCCCATGCGTTTCCGTCCGACGTCCCTGCTGCTCGCCGCGGTGCTCGCGGCCGGCGGAGCCACCCCCGCCCTCGCGGCGCCCGCCGCGCCCGACAGAGTCGGCTCCGCGCTGGTGAACGACCCGACCCCGTACGTCGACCCGCTGATCGGCACCAAGAACGGCGGCGACACCTTCCCCGGCGCCGTCACGCCGTTCGGCATGTTCTCCTTCAGCCCCGAGAACACCCGCGGCGACGCCACCCGGACCACCGCGCCCGGCGGCTACCAGTACGACGCCACCCGCATCCGCGGCTTCAGCCTCACCCACATGTCCGGCACCGGCTGCGCGGGCGGCAGCGGCGACATCCCGCTCTTCCCCTACGCCGGACAGGTCACCACCTCCCCGGCCGCCGACACCAAGGACGCCGTCTACGCCTCCGACTTCCGGCACGCCGACGAGACGGCCGAGCCCGGCCACTACAAGGTCGGCCTCGCCTCCGGCGTCACCGCCGACCTCAGCGCCACCGCCCGCACCGGCTCGGCCCGCTTCACCTACCCGGCCGGCACACCCGCCTCGCTGCTCATCCGCACCGCCAACTCCGAGGTCGGCTCCACCACGTCGTCGGTCACCATCGACCCGAAGACCCGCACCGTCTCCGGCTCCGTCACCTCCGGCAACTTCTGCGGCTACCTCGACCCCGAGGGCCAACGCGCTTACTACACCCTGTACTTCACCGCCCGCTTCGACCGTCCCTTCCAGGCCACCGGCACCTGGCAGGACGACCGGCTGAGCCCCGGCTCCACCTCCGCCACCGGCGGCACCGGCGGCTTCGCGCAGGGCGGACGGCCGGTGGCGGGCAAGGGCGCCGGCGGCTACGTCGAGTTCGCGCCCGGCACCGGCCCGGTCGGCGTCAAGGTCGGCGTCTCCTACGTCAGCCAGGCCGGCGCCGCGGCCAACCTAGCCGCCGAGAACCCGCCCCGGCGCACCTTCGAGTCCGTCGAGAAGGCGGCCCGCCGCGCCTGGCGCGACCGGCTGGCCGCCATCCGGGTCGGCGGCGGCGCCGACGAGGACCGCACCACCTTCTACACCGCGCTCTACCACGCCCTGCTGCACCCCAATGTCATCAGCGACGCCGACCGCCGCTACCGCGGCCCCGACGGCGAGGTGCACACCATCTCCCGCGGCCACCAGGCGCAGTACGGCACCTTCTCCGGCTGGGACGTCTACCGCGACCAGGTGCAGCTGCTGACCCTGCTCAGTCCGCGCACCGGCTCCGACATCGCCCAGTCGCTGTACGAGCTGGCCCGGCAGAACGGCGGTGTCTGGGACCGCTGGCTGCACGGCGCGAGCGGCACCCACGTCATGAACGGCGACCCCTCGCCCACCGCCCTGGCCGGCATCCGCGCCTTCGGCGGCACCGGCTTCGACCTGAAGGGGGCGCTGGCCTCCCTGGTGAAGGCGGCCACCGTGCCCACCGCGGCGGACCTGTCGGCGGCGGGCAAGCCGGTGCTGTCGGCCGGCCAGCGGCCCTCCCTCGACAAGTACCTGAAGCTGCACTACATGCCGTCCGTCTCCAACGCCTGGGGCGGCGCGGCCGAGACCCTGGAGATGTCGACCGCCGACTTCTCCCTCTCCCAACTCGCCACGATGGCGGGCCAGAAGAAGACCGCCGCGACCTTCGCCGAGCGCGCCCAGTGGTGGCAGAACAACTTCAACATCGCCGCGGACCGCAGCGGCGGCTACATCGCCAACCGCAAGGCCGACGGCAGCTGGGTCACCGGCTTCACCCCGGACACCGGCAACGGCTTCGTCGAGGGCACCGCGGCCCAGTACACCTGGATGGTCCAGCACGACCCGGCCGGGCTGTTCGCCGCGATGGGCGGCCGCGACAAGGCGCTCGCCCGTCTCGACGCCTTCTTCCACGACAGCGACGGGAGCTGGGCGTTCACCGGCGCCGGCGGCGACAAGGCGGCCCTGGACAACGAGCCCTCGATCAACGTGCCCTACCTCTACGCCTACGCGGGCGCGCCCTACAAGACGCAGGAGACCGTCCGCGCGGCCATGCGGCAGCTGTGGAGCACCGAGCCGGGCGGCATCCCCGGCAACGACGACCTCGGCGCCATGTCCGCCTGGTACGTCTTCTCGGCGCTCGGCATGTACCCGCAGGTGCCCTCGCGCTCCGAACTCGTCCTCGCCTCACCGCTGTTCGAGCGCGCCGAGATCCGGCGGCCGGGCGGCAACGACATCTCCGTGCACGCCACCGGCGCGGCGGCCGGTGCGCCGTACGTCCAGTCGCTGAAGGTCAACGGCCGTACCAGTGACCGTCCATGGCTTCCCGCGTCGTTCGTGCGCGACGGCGGCCGTCTCGACTACACCCTCTCCGCGACCCCCGACACCGCGTGGGGCAGCGCCCCGTCCGCCGCGCCGCCGTCCTTCCGGCAGGGCGAGCAGCCGTACCAGATCGGCGTGGGCCCGACCACGGCGACGCTCGCGCCCGGTGACCGCACCAGGCTCGACGTCCGCGCCCTGTCGCTGAGCGGCGGGCAGGGCCCCGAGGTGCGCTTCCGCGTCCAGGCGCCGGCCGGCGTCACGGCGACCCCGGCCGAGGGCACGGTGACCGGCGGCGCCCAGGAGATCACCCTCGCCGCCGCACCGGACGCGGCCCAGGGCTACTACGACGTCAAGGTCACGGTGACCTCCGGCGCCCAGTCCTACGAGCAGCCCGTCGCCCTGACCGTCGCGGCCCCCGGCACCCTGCTCGCCGCCCGCGACAACACCGGCGTCTCCGACGACGAGGGCGACCACGACGAGGCCGACTACGACGGCGGCGGCTGGAGCTACTCCCGCCAGGCCCTCGCCGCCGCCGGCCTCACCCCGGGCGGGCAGGGCACGGTGGACGGCCTCGCCTTCACCTGGCCCGACGCGCCGGCCGGCCGCCCGGACAACGCCTCCGCCGCCGGGCAGAGCGTCACGCTGCCCGCACCGGCCGCCGCGCTCTCCTTCGTCGGCAGCGCGGTCAACGGCGACCAGCAGGCGAAGGCCACCGTCACCTACACCGACGGCAGCACCGCCGAGGCCGTGCTCGCCTTCACCGACTGGACCGTCGGCGGAGGCGGCGGCACGGTCCAGTACGGCAACCGGGTCGTCGCCAAGGCGGCGTACCGCAACGTCGCCGGGGCCGACAAGGACCCGGTGGCCACCTACGTGTTCGCCACCCAGCCCTTCGATGCGCCGGCGGGCAAGCGGATCGCGTCGGTGAAGCTGCCGGCCGACACCGACCTGCACGTCTTCGCCCTCGCGGTGAAGTGACCGGCACACCGAGCGGCCGAAGCGGCTGAGCACGCCGAAGGGGCGGGTCCCGGTGCGGACCCGCCCCTTCGTCACTCGGGAGCGTGCGTCAGGCCAGCAGTTCCACCTCCGCCAGCGTGGCGGCGCCGTCGAACACCAGCCGGTACTTGGTGTAGCCGCCCGGCGAGGCGATGGTGAACGGCCGGGTCTGCTTGTCCCAGGCGAACGACTCGCCCGAGCGCCGGTCCAGCGTCCTCCAGTGGGTGCCGTCCGAGGACGCCTGGAGCGTCCAGCCCGTCGGCGCCTGGGAGTGGTCGGCCGGCGAGGTCAGCGTGTACTGGACGGCCTTGGCGGAGCCGGTCACCGGCAGGTCCACCGTGCTCACCGCCGCCTGGGTCGCCGAGGTGTCGTCGAACAGCGCGCCGTCGCCCTTCAGCACGTCCGCCCGGGGCGTCGGCGCCTTGTCGCCGGTCGTGATCGACACCGGCGCGGCGTTCTTGCCCGTGCCCCACTTCGAGGGCCCGGAGCCCATGGCGAACTCCAGCACGCCGCCCTTGGACAGCAGCGAGTGCGGCAGGTTGGTGGAGTTCCACGCCCGGCCGTTGAACCGCACGCCCTGCACGTAGATGTTCTTCGCGCTGTTCCTCGGGGCCTTGATCACCAGGTCGTGGCCGTTCTCCAGGTGCACGGTCGCCTTGGTGAACAGCGGGGAGCCGATGGCGTACTCGCCGCTGCCCATGACCAGCGGGTAGAAGCCGAGCGAGGAGAACAGGTACCAGGCGGACTGCTCGCCGTTGTCCTCGTCGCCGTGGTAGCCCTGGCCGATCTCGCTGCCGACGTAGAGTCGGGAGAGCACCTCGCGGACCTTCTGCTGCGCCTTGGCGGGCTCGCCGGCCGCGTCGTACATGTAGGTGACGTGGTGGGCGACCTGGTTGGAGTGGCCGTACTGGCCCATCCGCACGTCCCGCGCCTCGGTCATCTCGTGGATGACGCCGCCGTAGGAGCCGACGAACTCCGGGGAGGCGGTCTCCGGGGTGGCGAAGTAGGCGTCGAGCTTGTCGCCGAGGGCCTTCTGGCCGCCGTACAGGTTGGCCAGGCCCCGGCTGTCCTGCGGGGCGGTGAAGGCGTAGCCCCAGCCGTCGGTCTCCGTGTAGTCGTAGCCCCACACGCGCGGGTCGTACTTCGCGGAGTCCACGCGCCAGTTGCCCTGCGCGTCCTTGCCCTGGAAGAAGCCCGCCTTCGGGTCGAACAGCTTGACGTAGTCCTGGGCGCGGTTGAGGAAGTACTGCGACTCGTCCTGGTAGTGCTTCTGGCCCGTCTTCCTGTAGAGGGCCTCGCCCATCTTCGCGATGCCGTAGTCGTTGACGTAGCCCTCCATCGCCCACGACAGTCCCTCGCCGGTGGCGGTGCTGGTGTAGCCGAGGAAGG
The DNA here is from genome assembly GCA_013364255.1 of Streptomyces seoulensis. GTDB lineage: Bacteria > Actinomycetota > Actinomycetes > Streptomycetales > Streptomycetaceae > Streptomyces > Streptomyces similanensis. The sequence goes on from CP054936.1 coordinate 7,032,227, forward strand.
GGGAGGTGCTCATGCCCTTGCGGCCGACGCCGGAGGACGGCGGCACCACGGTCGCGTTCTTCAGGGCCGCCTCGTACGCCGCCTTCGCGTCCATCGGGACACCCTTGACGTAGGCGTCGGCGAAGGCCACGTCCGAGGAGGTGCCGGTCATCAGGTCGGCGTAGCCGGGGGAGGACCAGCGCGAGGTCCAGCCGCCGTCCTTGTAGCCCTGCACGAACCCGTCGGCCATCTCACCGGCCTGGGACGGCGTCAGCAGCGAGTACGCCGGCCAGGTGGTGCGGTAGGTGTCCCAGAAGCCGTTGTTGACGTACACCTTGCCGTCGACGATCTTCGCGCCGGTGTGGGTGGGGGTGTCCTGGCTCGTCATCGCCGAGAACGGGGAGGCGTACCGGTCCTTGCCGCCGACCTTCTCGGAGCCGGAGTTCGGGTACAGGTACAGCCGGTACATGCTGGAGTAGAGCGTGGTCAGCTGGTCGGGCGTGGCGCCCTGGACCTCGACCTTGCCCAGCAGCTTGTCCCAGGTGCGCTGGGCGCGTGCCTTGACGGTGTCGAAGGAGGCGCCGGCCGGGATCTCCTGGGCCAGGTTGTCCTTGGCCTGGTCGACGCTGATCAGCGAGGTTGCCAGGCGCAGCGTGACGGTGCGGTCCTGGCCCGCGGCGAAGCGCAGGTAGCCCTTGACGCCGGAAGCCGAGCCGTCCGTCACGGGCTTGTCGAACACGCCGTAGACGAACAGCCGGGTGGCTCCGGTGGACAGCCCGGACTTCACGTCGGAGTAGCCGGTGACGACGCCGTGCTCCTTGTCCAGGGTGAGGCCGGCCTGCTCGGTGACGTTGTCGAACAGCACGCTCGCGTCATCGCCCGGATAGGTGAAGCGCAGGGCGGCGGCGTGGTCGGTCGGGGTCATCTCGGCCTTGAGGCCGTTCTCGAACGTGACGCCGTAGTAGTAGGGGCGCGCGGTCTCGTTCTCGTGCCGGAAGGCGAGGGCGCGGGCGGTGCGGTCGGTGGACGGCGTTCCGGAGGCGGCGGACGGCATCAGCTGGAAGGTCTGCCGGTCGCCCATCCAGGGGCTCGGCTCGTGGCTCGCGCTGAACGCCTGGATCGTCGGCAGGTTGTCCGTGTTGTTCGCACGCGCGTATTCGTACAGCCAGCTCAGCGAGGACGCGTTGGTCACCGGCGTCCAGAAGTTGAAGCCGTGCGGCAGGGCGGTGGCGGGGAAGTTGTTGCCGCGCGAGAAGCTGCCGCTGGAGTTGGTGCCGCGGGTGGTGAGCGCGTAGTCGGACAGGTGCGCCTTGGGCTTGTCGGGGGCGGCGTGCCGGATCGTCACGTCGTCCAGCCAGCCGCGGAACTTCGCGGGGCCGGCGGGGGAGTCGTAGGCGAGCAGGATCCGGTCGACGGTCTTGCCGGCCGCGACCGAGCCGATGCGCGAGACGACGTTGTTCCACTGGTTGACGTAAAGCGTCTTGGCCGCGCCCTGCGCCTGCGGGGTGAGCCCGAAGCCGTGCTGGTCGGTGGCGCCCAGCCGGCTCAGAGAGGTGCCGTCGGTGAAGACGAGGTCGACGGCGACGTTCGTGGCGTCGTAGTCGCGCTCGCCGTCGGCCATCGACGGGTAGAGGCGGTAGGACAGGGCCGTGTCGCGGTCGACCTTGACGTTCACGTCGAAGATCTTGTTGTACGAGTAGGCCCGGCCCTGGGCGGTGTGCCGGCCGGCGTAGCGCAGGGCGCGCTTGCCGGTGTAGCCGGCGCCCGACTTCGCGGTCGGCGAGCCGCTCGGGCCGCGGTCGACCAGCGAGAGCATGTCCTTCGGAACCGAGCCGTCGCCGTCGCCCGTGGAGAACTGGACGTCGGCGAGCTGGAGTATGCCCGAGGCGCCGTTGTTCCGGGTGACCTCCAGCCGGAAGTGCTGGTATTCGGCCGGTGCGGCCAGGTCGTACGTCTTCGTCTGGAACCGCTCGGCGAAGGTCTCGCCGGTGCGGGAGTCGACGCTCTTCCAGTCCTTGCCGTCAGCGGAGGCCTGGAGGGTCCAGTCCTTGGGGTCCCGTTCGGCGTAGTCGTTGGCGGAGGTGAGGGCGTATCGGGTGATCTTGATGGGTTTGTCGAAGTCGAACTCGACCCAGCCGGTGGACTCGAAGGTGAGCCACTTGGTGCCCGACTCGCCGTCGACCAGGTTCTCCTTGACCTCGCCGCCGCTGGTGTTCTCGTTGCTGGCCCGCAGGTCGGTGACGTGGTCGTCCACATTGCCCGGGATGCCGCTGCTGTAGCCGCCGTCCACGCCGGAGGCCCGCTTGGCGCCGTTCGGCGCGGTGTCGACGGTGCTCAGCCAGTCGGGGGCCGGATCGCCCGTCTCGAACGAGGAGCTGAACTCCCGGCCGGCCGCCGGGGCCTTGCCGGGCAGGGCGATCGCCGCCCCCTGGGATGCTGCGGCCATGACGAAGGCGGCCGTGAGGACGACCGCCGGACTCCATCTGTGCCGTGCTCTGCGTTGCATACGAGGGCACCCTCCCTGGTCCCGAAGCACCGGACAACGTGCCGGACAACGTTGTCAGATTCGGCGCAAGCTCCAGTAGGGAGTCAAGTGAGCAGTGGTGTCAAGGGTGTTGGGTGCGGCATTCGGGCGTGAAGTCATGGATATTTCCGTGCGGAGGCCCACAGGCGGCTCATATTTCCGCGAGGTCTCAACTCGGAAAAGACCGACGGGGAACCTTGTGTTCGATCTTGCTCCGCCGCCCGAAAGTGGACTATACCTGTCGGCGTCCGCGAAGCCGTTCTACCTGACGGCGTGCGGTGCCGGGGGGAGCCGGAAAGGTGGTTCGGCGTGCGAAACGCGCCGGCCTCCTTGTTTTCTCCGCGATCCCGGTGGATGACGCACGAAGTACTTCCTGCACGACCCAGCTTGGCCTACCGCGGTGCCGGGGAGGATCCGGTTCACCGCCTGAGTCCTGGAGAAGGCGAGGACTTGCGCATGGGATCCACTTCCGCCGCACACCACGGGGGCGTCGGCCGCCGCGACCTGATCAAGAGGTCCGCGGCCCTGGGGCTGATCTCCGTACCTGCGATGAGCCTCCTGTCCGCGTGCGCCAGCGGTGGCGGCGACGGGCAGGACAAGGCCAAGGCGGGCAAGAAGACCGCGAAGAATCCGCTCGGTGTCAATGACAGCGCGCAGATGGAATTCGTCCTGTTCGACGGCGGTTTCGGCAAGGAGTACGCCGAGGACGCCACGAAGATCTATCAGAAGGACTTCCCCAAGGCGAAGGTGAAGTTCGCCGCCACCCAGAAGATCCAGTCCACGCTCCAGCCCCGCTTCAACCAGGGCAACCCGCCGGACCTCATCGACAACTCCGGCGCCGAGCAGATGGACATGGGCGTCCTGGTCGGCAAGAACCAGCTCGCCGACCTCACCCCGCTGCTGGACGCGCCCTCCTACGACGACCCGAAGAAGAAGGTCCGCGACACGCTGCGGCCGGGCATCGTGGAGATGGGCCAGTTCGACGGCCGGCCGGTGTGGATCCTCTACTACGCCTACACGGTCTACGGCACCTGGTACTCGCAGAAGGCCCTGGACTCGCTGGACGCGACGTACCCCGAGACCTGGGACCAGATGCTCGCGCTGTGCGAGAAGGCCAAGAAGAAGGGCATGGCCGGCTGGACCTACGCCGGAAAGTACCCGTACTACATCCCCTTCTCGCTCTACCCGATGATCGGCAAGGTCGGCGGCCGCCAGGTCCTGGACGCCATCGACAACCTGGAGCCGAACGCCTGGAAGCACCCGGCGGTCAAGGCCTGTTTCGAGGCCTACTACGAGCTGTACAAGAAGGGCTACATCCTCAAGGGCACCCCGGGCCTGGACCACATCCAGTCGCAGACCGCCTGGGCCAAGGGCAAGGCGCTGTTCATCCCGAACGGCTCCTGGGTGGAGAACGAGTCCGCCAACGTCATCCCGGCCGACTTCGACCTCGCCGTCTCGGCCCCCACCGGTCTGGACGGCTCCGACAAGATGCCCTTCGGCACCATCTGGGCCTCCGGCGGCGAGCCCTTCATCGTCCCGGCCAAGGCCGCCAACCAGGCCGGCGGCATGGAGCAGCTGCGCGTCATGCTCAGCGAGGCCTCCTCCAAGAACTTCACCGCCAAGGTGAAGTCGCTGTCCGCCTACAACGGCGGCACCGACGGCATCGACCTGACCCCCGGTCTGAAGTCGGGCGTGGCGGCGCTGGAGAAGGCCGGCTCCAATGTGCTGAACCCGCGCATGCAGGACTGGTACGTGCAGCTCCAGAAGGAGAAGATCGGTGTGTCCGGTCTGGGCGAGATGATGGCCGGCCGCGCCACCCCGGCGGAGACCATCAAGAAGATCCAGGGCTTCGCCGACGAGGCGGCCAAGGACACGTCGATCAAGCACTACAAGCACCAGTGAGGGTCCGCCGCCAGGGACCGTCCGGCCGGCGCCGGGCGGTCCCTGGCGGCGCCGTCCGCCCTTCAGATCGGGGTCACCAGCAATGCAGCACGGCAAATACCGGTTCATCGTGGGGTTCCTGGCCCTGCCCCTGGGGCTGTACGCGCTCTTCGTCGTCTGGCCGTTCATCCAGTCCATCTACTACTCCTTCACGGACTGGACCGGCCTGAGTCCCGACTTCAAGATGGTCGGCTTCGACAACTACCAGAGGTTGTGGGACGACGAGATCTTCTGGAAGTCGCTCCAGCACAGTCTGCTGTTCGCCGCGGTGCTGCCGGTGGTGACGCTCAGCCTGGCGCTGTTCTTCGCCTTCATGATCAACGTCGGCGGCCGGCGCCGGAAGGGCGGACCGGTGATCACCGGTGTCCGCGGCTCCGGCTTCTACAAGATCGTCTACTTCTTCCCGCAGGTGCTGTCGATCGCGATCGTCGCCTTGCTGTTCGCTTTCGCGTACAACCCGGACAGCGGAGCGATCAACTCGCTGCTGCGCGGGATCGGCCTCGACGGCGTGCAGCCGCTCTGGCTGGGCGACCCCAGCCTGGCCCTGTGGTGCGTGATGGCCGTGCTCGTCTGGTCCCAGGTCGGCTTCTTCGTGGTCCTCTTCTCCGCCGGGATGGCCTCCATCCCGGCCGACCTGTACGAGGCCGCGCTGCTGGACGGCGCGGGGCGGGCCACCACCTTCTTCCGGATCACCCTGCCGCTGCTGTGGGACACCGTGCAGTCCGGCTGGGTCTACATGGGCATCCTCGCCCTCGGCGCGGAGTCGTTCGCGGTCGTACAGATCATGACGACCGGCCCGGGCGGTCCCGACTACTCGACCACCGTCATGGTCCTGTACGTGTACCAGAAGGCGTTCCGTGACGGTCAGGCCGCCTACGCCACCACGATCGGCGTCGCCCTGCTGCTCGTCACCCTGGCCTTCGCGGCCGTGGTGATGCGGCTGGGCCGGCGCGAGCGGCTGGAGTTCTGAGCATGAAAACGACCGAGCCCCCCGCCCCCGTACCGGCCGAGTCCGGGACCGCCGTCGCCAAGGCCGGCCCGCCGTCCGGCGCCGCGCCCCGCAAGGCGAAGGAGGGCGGTGTCCTCAACGCCTTCTCGCACGGCATCCTGATCATCTGGGCGATCATGGTGGTCATGCCGCTGGTGTGGGCGGTGATGACGTCCTTCAAGAGCGACGGGGCGATCTTCGGCTCGCCCTGGGCGCTGCCCGACAAGCTGCACTTCGACAACTGGGCGCGGGCCTGGACCGACGCCCACATGAGCGACTACTTCCTCAACACCGTCCTGGTGGTGGGCGGCTCGCTCATCGGCACCCTGGTGCTCGGGTCGATGGCGGCGTACGTGCTGGCCCGCTTCGACTTCCCGGGCAACCGCTTCATCTACTACCTCTTCGTCGGCGGCATGAGCTTCCCGGTGATGCTGGCGCTGGTGCCGTTGTTCTACGTCGTGAACAACATGGGGCTGCTGAACACCATCCACGGCCTGATCCTGGTGTACATCGCCTATTCGCTGCCCTTCACGGTCTTCTTCCTGACCGCGTTCTTCCGCACCCTGCCGGCCTCGGTGGCGGAGGCGGCGTTCGTGGACGGGGCCTCGCACACCCGGACGTTCTTCCAGATCATGCTGCCGATGGCCAAGCCCGGCCTGATCAGCGTGGGGATCTTCAACTTCCTGGGGCAGTGGAACCAGTACATGCTGCCCACCGTGCTCAACACCGACCCGGACAAGCACGTGCTCACCCAGGGGCTGGTCCAGCTGGCCGTCAGCCAGGGGTACAAGGGCGACTGGTCCGGACTCTTCGCCGGCCTGGTGATGGCGATGCTGCCGGTCCTGGCGGCCTACATCATCTTCCAGCGGCAGGTCGTACAGGGTCTGACGGCGGGCGCGCTGAAGTAGCGGCCCGGACCGGCGGCGGCCCCGCCGAACCGTTTCAGCCCTTTTCGCCCTTCGTGCGTCAGCAGCCGCCCCCGGTCCGCCGGGGGCGGCTGCCGCGTGCGGGCGGTCCGCCGACGGCGGGTCCGGGCGCCGACGGGCCCGTCGCCGAGGGGTCCGTAGCACACCCGCGCGGGTGGGTCCGGGCAGGTCCGTGTGCCCCGAAACGGTTCAACCTCTTGACGGGAGGCAACCCGAACGGCTCATCTTAGAGTTCACTTGTTGGACATGGACGGGGCCTCGCCGAAGCGGCCCCGCGCTCAGGAGGTCGTCGTGGAGACTCCAGGGTCGCAGTCATCGCTGCACCGAGCCAACCTGGAGCGGGTCGTACGTGCCGTGCGCCTTGCCGGATCCCTCACGCAGGCGGAGATCGCACGGACCACCGGTCTGTCAGCGGCGACCGTCTCCAATATCGTGCGGGAGCTGAAGGACGGCGGAACGGTCCAGGTCACGCCCACGTCCGCGGGCGGCCGCCGGGCGCGCAGCGTCTCCCTGAGCGGGGACGCCGGCATCGTGATCGGGGTCGATTTCGGGCACGCGCACCTGCGGGTCGCGATCGGGAACCTGGCCCACCAGGTACTGGCGGAGGAGTCCGAGCCGCTGGACGTCGACGCCTCCTGGGTACAGGGCTTCGACCGGGCGGAGGAGCTGGTAAACCGCCTGATCTCGGCCACCGGGGTGGACCGGTCCAAGGTCGCGGGCGTCGGTCTCGGCGTGCCCGGCCCGATCGACGTGGAGTCCGGCACGCTCGGCTCCACCGCCATCCTGCCGGGCTGGGGCGGGATCAAGCCCGCCGAGGAGCTGCGGGGGCGCCTCGGCGTACCGGTGCACGTGGACAACGACGCCAACCTCGGCGCCCTCGGCGAGCTGGTCTGGGGCAGTGGACGCGGGGTGCGCGACCTGGCCTACATCAAGATCGCCAGCGGCGTGGGCGCCGGTCTGGTGATCAACGGCAAGATCTACCGCGGCCCCGGCGGCACGGCGGGCGAGATCGGGCACATCACGCTCGACGAGTCCGGCCCGGTCTGCCGCTGCGGCAACCGCGGCTGCCTGGAGACGTTCACCGCCGCCCGCTACGTCCTGCCGCTGCTCCAGCCCAGTCACGGCACCGACCTGACCATGGAGGGCGTCGTACGGCTGGCCCGGGACGGGGACCCGGGCTGCCGCCGGGTGATCGCCGACGTCGGCCGGCACGTCGGCAGCGGGGTGGCCAATCTCTGCAACCTGCTCAACCCGAGCCGGGTCCTCCTCGGCGGCGACCTCGCCGAGGCCGGTGAGCTGGTCCTGGGGCCCATCAGGGAGTCCGTGAGCCGCTACGCCATCCCCAGCGCGGCACGGCAACTGTCGGTGCTTCCGGGGGCACTTGGCGGCCGCGCCGAGGTGCTGGGCGCGCTCGCCCTGGCGCTGAGCGAAATGGGCGATTCAACCCTTTTGGACGGTGCGCTGACCGTCGCCGCCCCCGCCTTCACTTAGAGAACGGATGGCACCGTTGCCATCTCGTTAAGGATTTACTTCTTGACGTCGCACGTGTGGCCGAGTTGACTTCCTGCCACCTCGGCCGCAACGACGCGGCCTCGTCAGGGAGGTTTGAAGAAGTGAACACGCGTATGCGTCGTGCGGCCTTCGCCGTTGCTGCTGGTGCCATGGCCGTCTCGCTCGCCGCCTGTGGCAGCGCCAAGGAGTCCGGCGACAAGGGCGACGACACCAAGACCACCGCCGCCAAGGGCGACGACATCACCGTCGGTCTGCTGCTGCCGGAGAACCAGACGGCTCGTTACGAGAAGTTCGACAAGCCGATCATCGAGAAGCAGATCTCGGAGCTGACCAACGGCAAGGGCAAGGTCGAGTACCTCAACGCCAAGCAGGACGCGACCCTCCAGTCGCAGCAGATCGACACGATGATCACCAAGAAGGTCGACGTGCTGATCCTGGACGCGGTCGACTACAAGGCCGTCGCCCAGGGCGTGAAGAAGGCCAAGGAGGACGGCATCCCGGTCGTGGCCTACGACCGCCTCGCCGAGGGCCCGATCTCCGCCTACACCTCCTTCGACAACGAAGAGGTCGGCAAGACGCAGGGCGAGGCCCTGCTGAAGGCCCTGGGCGACAAGGCCAAGTCCGGCCAGATCGTCATGATGAACGGCTCCGTGACCGACCCGAACGCCGCCCAGTTCAAGAAGGGCGCGCACGACGTCCTCGACGGCAAGGTGAACGTCGGCAAGGAGTACGACACCAAGGAGTGGAAGCCGGAGAACGCCAACACCAACATGGAGGGCGCCATCTCCGCCCTCGGCAAGGACAAGATCGTCGGCGTCTACTCCGCCAACGACGGCATGGCGGGTGGCATCATCACCGCGCTCAAGGGCGCGGGCCTGAAGACCCTTCCCCCGGTCACCGGCCAGGACGCCGAACTCGCGGGCGTGCAGCGCATCGTGGCGGGCGAGCAGTACATGAGCGTCTTCAAGTCGTACCCGCAGGAGGCCGAGACCGTCGCCAAGATGGCCGTCTCGATCGCCAAGACCGGCAAGGTCGACGGCTCGCTGAAGACGACCACCGTCGACAGCGGCACCGAGAAGGGCGTTCCGGCCGTCATCGTCCCCGTCGTCTCGCTGACGAAGGACAACATCAACGACACGGTCATCAAGGAGGGTTACTACACCAAGGCCGAGATCTGCACGGCCAAGTACAAGGCCGCCTGTGACAAGGCCGGTCTGTAGTAACACCTTCGGGCCGCCTCCGCGGCGGTCCCGCTGACCTGCACGGAAGAGCGCGGCCACCGAGCACGCGTCCGTGTCAGCACGTCCGGCGCCCCGCCGCCGACAGCCCCGCAAGCACAACGGCGGGGCGCCGGACGGAACGCACCCCCCTCACTCTTCTTGTTCAACCTCCCGCCGGGGTCAGGCTCAGGCGGCGAAGGAGATGGTTCACGTGTCCGCTACGCCCGTGCTGGCGTTGCGCGGGGTCTCCAAGCGATTCGGTGCCGTCCAGGCGCTCACCGACGTAGAGCTTGAGGTCCACGCCGGAGAGGTGGTCGCCCTCGTCGGCGACAACGGCGCCGGTAAGTCCACCCTTGTCAAGACGATCGCCGGCGTGCACCCCATCGATGACGGTGTCATCGAGTGGGAGGGCAAGCCGGTCTCGGTCAACCGGCCGCACGACTCCCAGAACCTGGGCATCGCGACGGTGTACCAGGACCTCGCCCTGTGCGACAACATCGACGTCGTCGGCAACCTGTTCCTCGGCCGGGAGATCAAGCGCCGCGGAGTCCTGGACGAGGTCGAGATGGAGCGCCGCTCGCGCGAGCTGCTCGAAACCCTGTCCATCCGCATCCCCAGCGTGCGCATCCCGATCGCCTCGCTCTCCGGCGGTCAGCGCCAGGTCGTGGCCATCGCCCGCTCCATGCTCGGCGAGCCCAAGCTGGTCATCCTCGACGAGCCCACCGCCGCGCTCGGCGTCGAGCAGACCGCCCAGGTCCTCGACCTCGTCGAGCGGCTGCGCGAACGCGGCCTCGCGGTCATCCTCATCAGCCACAACATGGCCGATGTGAAGGCCGTCGCCGACAAGGTCGCCGTCCTGCGGCTCGGCCGCAACAACGGCGTGTTCGAGGTCAAGACCACCTCGCAGGAAGAGATCATCTCCGCCATCACCGGCGCCACGGACAACGCCGTGACCCGTCGTGCGGCGCGCACCACAGCGGAGGCTCAGAAGTGAGCATCGACAAGACCCGGACCACGGCCGGCACCGCCGTGGACGCGCCCGCCGCCGCGGCCGACGCGGCCCCCGCCGTCGACCCCCGCCTCCTCGTGCGCGAGCAGGGCTTCGCCGGCTACATCGGCGAGTTCAAGCGCAAGATGCGCGCCGGCGACCTCGGCGCGCTGCCGGTCGTCATCGGCCTCATCGTCATCTGCGCGATCTTCCAGAGCCTCGACTCGGCCTTCCTGGGCGCGGAGAACCTCAACAACATCTTCGTCGCCATGGTGGCCACCGGCATGATGTCGGTCGGCATCATCTTCGTGCTGCTGCTCGGCGAGATCGACCTGTCGGTGGGCTCCGTCTCGGGCGTCTCCTCGGCGATCATGGCCGTGATGAGCGTGACGCACGGCGTCAACGAGTGGCTCGCCGTCGTCACCGCCCTCGCGGCCGGCGCGGTCATCGGCGCCCTGCACGGCTTCTTCTTCGCCCGGATCGGCGCGCCCGCCTTCGCCGTGACCCTGGCCGGCCTGCTGTTCTGGAACGGCTTCATGCTCCAGATCCTCGGCTCCAACGGCACGATCAACATCGACGGCGACGGCGTCATCGGCAAGCTCACCACGTACTACTTCTCGGACGTGGCCGCCGCCTACCTGCTGGCCGTCGTCGCGGTCGCCGGGTACTTCCTGTCGGCCTTCCTCGGCAACCGCCGCCGCGAGGCCGCCGGCATCCCGTCGCGCCCGCTGAGCGACATCGTGCTGCGCACGGTGCTGCTGGCGATCGCCGCGTTCGGCGTGGCGGTCATCTTCAACCAGTACAAGGGCCTGCCGCTGGCCGTGCTGCTGTTCGCGATCGTCCTGGTCGGCACCGACTTCCTGCTGCGCCGCACCGCGTACGGCCGCAAGGTGTTCGCGCTCGGCGGCAGCGTCGAGGCCTCCCGCCGGGCCGGCATCAACGTCACCCTGGTGCGGGTCTCGGTCTTCGCCATCGCGGGCCTCTTCGCCTCGGTCGGCGGCCTGTTCTGGGCCTCCAAGATCGCGGCCGCCAACCAGAGCGCCGGCTCCGGCGACCTGCTGATGAACGTCATCGCCGCGGCCGTCATCGGCGGCACCAGCCTCTTCGGCGGCCGGGGCCGCACCTGGAACGCGCTGCTCGGTGTGCTGGTGATCACCTCGATCCAGTACGGCCTGGCGCTCAAGGGCATCGCCACCCCGATCCAGTACATGATCACCGGTGGCGTGCTGCTCGCCACGGTCGTCATCGACTCGGTCACCCGCAAGACCCAGAAGTCGGCCGGCCGCGCCTGAGCGACCGCCGCCGCGAGAAGCGTGCCCGGCACCGACACGGTGCCGGGCGCCTTCGCGTCCGGGCCCGCCGCGCGGCCCGTGCGGGCGTGAGGCCGGTCACGGTTCGCCGGGCGGCGGCTCTGGCGTGCCCAGGTCATGGGACCGGCTCCGCGGGGTACAGCCGTTCGCGTGACCTGTGACCCACCGCCCGGACACCGGGCGCCGAGGCGGAACATTAGACTCGACAAGCCCGCCGAAAGCTCGATCAGCTCTACTGCAAGGAGGCACGGGTGCCGCTGCTGACCCGCATCAGGGGACCGCGCGATCTGGACCGGCTCAGCCTGGAGGAGCTGGATCAGCTGGCGGAGGAGATCCGGACCTTCCTGGTCGACGCCGTCTCCAAGACCGGCGGCCACCTCGGGCCCAACCTCGGTGTCGTCGAGCTGACCATCGCCCTGCACCGCGTCTTCCACTCGCCCGTCGACAAGGTGCTGTGGGACACCGGTCACCAGTCCTACGTGCACAAGCTCCTCACCGGCCGTCAGGACTTCTCCAAGCTGAAGATGAAGGGCGGCCTGTCCGGCTACCCCTCGCAGGCCGAGTCCGAGCACGACGTCATCGAGAACAGCCACGCCTCCACGGTGCTGGGCTGGGCCGACGGCATCGCCAAGGCCAACGAGGTCCTGGAGCGCGACGCGCACGTCGTCGCCGTCATCGGCGACGGCGCCCTGACCGGCGGCATGGCCTGGGAGGCGCTCAACAACATCGCCGACGCCAAGGACCGCCCGCTCGTCATCGTCGTCAACGACAACGAGCGCTCCTACGCGCCCACCATCGGCGGCCTCGCCAACCACCTGGCCACCCTGCGCACCACCGACGGCTACGAGCGCTTCCTCGCCCGCACCCGCGAGGTCCTGGAGCGCACCCCCGTCGTCGGCCGGCCGCTGTACGAGACGCTGCACGGCGCGAAGAAGGGCCTGAAGGACTTCATCGCCCCGCAGGGCATGTTCGAGGACCTGGGCCTGAAGTACGTCGGCCCGATCGACGGCCACGACATCGAGGCCCTGGAGTCCGCGCTGACCCGCGCCAAGCGCTTCGGCGGCCCGGTCATCGTGCACTGCCTCACCGAGAAGGGCCGCGGCTACCAGCCCGCCCTCCAGGACGAGGCCGACCGCTTCCACGCCGTCGGCAGGATCCACCCCGACACCGGCCTGCCCATCGCCACCTCCGGCGCCGACTGGACCAGCGTCTTCGGCGAGGAGATGGTCAAGCTCGGCAAGGAGCGCAAGGACGTCGTCGCCATCACCGCGGCCATGCTCCAGCCGGTCGGTCTCGACAAGTTCGCCAAGGCCTTCCCCGACCGGGTCTACGACGTCGGCATCGCCGAGCAGCACGGCGCGGTCTCCGCGGCCGGCCTCGCCCACGGCGGCGTCCACCCCGTCTTCGCCGTCTACGCCACCTTCCTCAACCGCGCCTTCGACCAGGTGCTGATGGACGTGGCGCTGCACAAGTGCGGCGTCACCTTCGTACTGGACCGGGCCGGCGTCACCGGCACCGACGGCGCCTCGCACAACGGCATGTGGGACATGTCCGTCCTCCAGGTCGTGCCCGGCCTGCGGCTGGCCGCCCCGCGCGACGCCGACCAGGTCCGCGCCCAGCTGCGCGAGGCCGTCGAGGTGGACGACGCCCCGACCGTGGTCCGCTTCTCCAAGGGCGCCGTCGGCCCCGCCGTGCCCGCCGTGGGCCGCGTCGGCGGCATGGACGTGCTGCGCGAGCCCGGCACCGACACCCCGGACGTGCTGCTCGTCTCCGTGGGCGCGCTGGCGCCCATGTGCCTGGAGATCGCCGCCCTCCTCGACAAGCAGGGCATCTCGACCACCGTCGTCGACCCGCGCTGGGTCAAGCCCGTGGACGAGGCCATGGCCCCGCTGGCCGAACGGCACCGTGTGGTCGTCACCGTCGAGGACAACTCCCGGGTCGGCGGAGTCGGCTCGACGATCGCGCAGGCGCTGCGCGACGCGGGCGTCGACGTGCCGCTGCGCGACTTCGGCATCCCGCCGCGCTTCCTCGACCACGCCTCCCGCGCGGAGGTGATGGCGGAGATCGGCCTCACCGCGCCGGACATCGCCCGCCAGGTCACGGGTCTGGTCGCCAAGCTCGACGGCCGCTTCGAACGCCCCTCCACCGCGGCGGAGACCCCGCAGCCCGCGCACGACTGACCCCGCGCCGGACCGCCCACGGCCGTCTCACCCTTTCCGGTGGGGCGGCCGTTGCGCGTGGCGACCGCACCCCGACCGCCGCGGCGGGCCGCCGGCCGGCCCGGCCGAATCCGTCGGTTGCCACGGGTGGCGGAACCGGCGCGGCTGCGTGAACCTGCCAGTGCGGGGGCATACGCATCCCCAGCCCTCTCGATCATGTCGAGCCAGGTCGAGGACGACGCGCGTGGGAGGTAGGCCCGTGAGCAATTCGCTGTTCCGGACGAAGAACGTCGAACAGTCGATCCAGGACACCGAGGAACCCGAGCACGCGCTCAAGAAGTCGCTCTCCGCCCTCGACCTGACCGTCTTCGGCGTCGGCGTCATCATCGGCACCGGCATCTTCGTCCTCACCGGGACGGCCGCCAAGAACACCGCCGGCCCCGCGGTGGCCCTGTCCTTCGTCGTCGCCGGTGTCGTCTGCGCGCTCGCCGCGCTGTGCTACGCCGAGTTCGCCTCCGCCGTCCCCGTCGCCGGATCGGCGTACACCTTCTCCTACTCCTCGCTCGGCGAGTTCCCCGCCTGGATCATCGGCTGGGACCTGGTGCTGGAACTCGCGCTCGGCACGGCGGTGGTCTCCGTCGGCTGGTCGGGTTACATCCACTCGCTGCTCGACAACGCCGGCTGGCACCTGCCCGGCTACCTCGCCGGCCGCGACGGCGCCCACGGGTTCGGCTTCGACATCCTCGCCGCCGCCCTCGTCCTCGTCCTCACCGCCATCCTCGTCGTCGGCATGAAGCTGTCCGCACGCGTCACCACGGTCGTCGTCGCGATCAAGGTGGCCGTCGTGCTCGTCGTGATCATCGCGGGCGCGTTCTTCGTCAAGGGCGGCAACTACCACCCGTTCGTCCCCCAGTCGGAACCGGTCCCGGCGGGCGGCAACCTCAAGGCCCCGCTCATCCAGCTGATGTTCGGCTGGGCGCCCTCCAACTTCGGCGTCATGGGCGTCTTCACGGCCGCCTCCGTCGTCTTCTTCGCCTTCATCGGCTTCGACGTCGTCGCCACCGCCGCCGAGGAGACCCGCAACCCGCAGCGCGACGTCCCGCGCGGCATCCTCGGCTCCCTGGTCATCTGCACCACGCTCTACGTCGCCGTGTCGATCGTCGTGACGGGCATGCAGAAGTACAGCAAGCTCTCGGTGGACGCCCCGCTCGCCGACGCCTTCAAGTCCACCGGGCACCCCTGGTTCGCCGGCCTGATCAGCTTCGGCGCCGCCGTCGGCCTGACCACGGTGTGCATGATCCTGCTGCTCGGCCAGGCCCGGGTCTTCTTCGCGATGAGCCGCGACGGCCTGCTGCCCCGGTTCTTCTCGCACACCCACCCGCGCTTCCGCACCCCCTACCGCCCGACGATCCTCCTCGGCGTCGTCATCGCGATCGTCGCGGGCTTCACCAGCCTCAGCGTGCTGGCCGAGCTGGTGAACATCGGCACCCTGTTCGCGTTCGTCGTGGTCGCCATCAGCGTGATCATCCTGCGCAACACCCGCCCCGACCTGCCCCGCTCCTTCCGCACCCCCTGGGTCCCGGTCGTCCCGATCCTCTCGGTGTGCGCCTCGCTGTGGCTGATGCTGAACCTGCCGGCCGAGACCTGGATCCGCTTCGCCATCTGGATGGCCATCGGCTTCGTCGTCTACTTCGTCTACGGCCGCACCCACAGCCGCCTCGCGGAACGCGAACGGGCGGCGGGGAAGACCCCGGGACCGCCGGGCGCGACGGGACCGGGCACGACCGGCACGGGCGGCGGGGGACGGGCGTAGCGGCGGGCGTCAGCCGCGTACCGCCCGGGGCGGGCGCAGCGACGGGCCTCAGCCGCGTACCGCCCGGGGGCCGGTGACGTCGGCGCCCAGCTCCGTGACCCGGCGCCGCAGCTCGCGGTCGGCCGTCACCACCACGACGGCCCGGCCGCCGGACCGTTCGACCAGACGGACGATCAGATCGTCCCCGCTGCCGTCCGCCGCCTCCACCCGCACCCCCGCGACCGGCTCCACCCCGCGCGCCGCGCCCTCCACCACCAGCACGATCTCCGCCCGTTCGGCCAGCCGCGGCACCCCGTCCGCCGCCAGCCGGTCCCGCAGCCGCTCCGCGGCCCCGCGGCGGTCGCGCCACCAGCCGTCGGGCACCGAGCCGACGGTGTTCGCACCGTCCACGATCACGAGCAGGGCGGGGTCCTCGGCGCTGGCGTCCATGGGCTCAGGGTAGGCCGCCCGGCCGCTCCGGCCCCGCCCGGGCGGACGCCGCCCGGCGCGCCCGCCGCGAGCCACGGCAGGGGGGCTGGGGACGGGCCCGGCGCGGGCGCGGCTTAAGGTGTTCCGGTGAACGGCGACTGGCTCATACGCGGGCGTGACGGCCTGCTCAGTGTCTACCTGCCCGCCGGGGACGCCCTCCTGTGCCGGGCCGAGCGTCTGCCCGGCGGCTCCTGGGAGACGGCCCGCACGGTGGGCGGCGACGGGAAACTCCTCGCGGGGGCGGCCGTCGGCCAGGGCGCCGACCGCTACGCCCACCTGGTCGCCTGGCGGCAGACCGGGTCCGGCGAGGCCGACCTCGTGCACTCCACCCACTACCGGCCCCGGCTCGCGCCCCTGGACTGGCAGCCGATCGGGCACCCCAACAAGAAGGGCGCCCGCACCGCGACCCCCGCCGTGGCGGTCGACGCCCGGGGCCGCGCCCATGTGTTCGTCCTCAACCGGGGCGGCGGGGTGAGCATGCTGGCCCAGAAGGAGACGGGCGGCTGGGGAGCCTGGTGCGACCTGAAGGGCCGGAGCGTCCAGGACGGCATGGCGGCGGTCACCGGCGAGTCCGGCCGTGTGGAGCTGTACGCCGCGGCGCCCGGCACGCTGCTGCACTGGCGTCAGGAGGAGGCCGGGGAGCAGCCGGTCCTGGCCGAACGCCTGGAGACCTCGGTGCGCCCGGGCACCCTGCACGCCCTGGCCACCTCCGCCGAGGAGACCACGCTGTTCTACACCGACGAGTCGGGCGACCTGTGCGCCTGGCGGCCCGGCGGCAAGCCGGTCACGGTGCTGCCGGCGGCGGGCCCCGGCCCGGTCGCCGCGCTGCGCTGCGAACTGGACGGCCACGACTGCACGTTGCTGGCCCAGCGCACCGAGGGCGGCCGGGTGGCGTTCGCCGCCTACCCCACGCAGGAGGAGTCGGCGGGGGCCTGGTGGACCGAGTCGGGGCCGCTGCTCGCCGCGGACGCCGAGGCGGGGCTCGTCACGGACGCCGACGGCCGGGTCACCGCGGCCACGCTGTCCCCCTCCACCGGCCGGCTCCTGCTCGCCCGCCGCAAGAACGAGCCGGGCCTGGCGCTGGAGGCCTGGCGAGAGGTGTGAGCCACGGCGCCCGCCCGAGCGGGGCGTCCTGTCCGTGAGCGTGGCCATCCGGGCCGGGGGCTTCCCGTCCGTGGGATGTCGCCCGCCGGGCCCTTGTCGTACGCCACCGGCGGCATGACCGTCTCCATGGTGGCGGGGTCGATGCCGTCGAGGCTGCGCCCGAACTCCGCCGGCTTGGTGAGCGAGGCGAGGTCGGGGTCGGTGGTGAGGGCCGGGGTGAGCTGGTCGGCGATCGTGCAGGTCCTGCGTCTTGATCTCGCTCAGCAGGGCCGGCATGGACTGCTGCTGGAGCCCGGCGCCCGGCAAGGGCGAAGAGGGCCCCCGCCGAAGCGGGGGCCCTCTCACCAGGCGGGGGAGCGCTACGCCGGGACGGACGCGACGCCCGGCTCCAGGAACCGCTTGCCGTTCACCCGCTCCGAGACGCCCTCACGGTCCAGGTACGGCGTGATGCCGCCCAGGTGGAAGGGCCAGCCGGCGCCGGTGATCAGGCACAGGTCGATGTCCTGGGCCTCGGCGACGACGCCCTCCTCCAGCATCAGACCGATCTCCTGCGCCACCGCGTCCAGGACGCGGGCGCGCACCTGCTCCTCGGTCAGGACGGTGTCGCCCTGCTTCAGCAGCGCGGCGACCTCCGGGTCCAGCTCCGGCTTGCCGCTGTCGTAGACGTAGAAGCCGCGCTTGCCGGCCTCGACGACCGCCTTGAGGTTCGGGGAGACCGTGAAGCGGTCCGGGAACGCCGTGTTGAGCGTCTCCGAGACGTGCAGGCCGATCGCCGGGCCCACCAGCTCCAGCAGCACCAGCGGGGACATCGGCAGGCCCAGCGGCTCGACCGCCTTCTCCGCCACCTCCACCGGGGTGCCCTCGTCGATGACGTTCTGGATCTCGCCCATGAAGCGGGTCAGGATGCGGTTGACCACGAACGCCGGGGCGTCCTTGACCAGCACCGCGGTCTTCTTCAGCTTCCGGGCCACCGCGAACGCGGTCGCCAGCGAGGCGTCGTCGGTCCGCTCGCCGCGCACGATCTCCAGCAGCGGCAGGATCGCGACCGGGTTGAAGAAGTGGAAGCCGACGACCCGCTCGGGGTGCTTCAGCTTCGACGCCATCTCCGACACCGACAGCGACGAGGTGTTCGTGGCGAGGATCGCGTGCGCCGGGGCGACCGCCTCGACCTCGGCGAACACCTTCTGCTTGACGCCCATCTCCTCGAAGACCGCTTCGATGATGAAGTCGGCGTCCGCGAAGCCCTCGGCCTTGTCCAGGACGCCGGTCACCAGCGCCTTGAGGCGGTTGGCCTTGTCCTGGTTGATCCGGCCCTTGCCCAGCAGCTTCTCGATCTCGGCGTGGACGTAGCCCACACCCTTGTCGACGCGCTCCTGGTCGATGTCCGTGAGGACGACCGGCACCTCCAGGCGGCGCAGGAACAGCAGCGCCAGCTGCGAGGCCATCAGGCCCGCGCCGACCACGCCGACCTTGGTCACCGGGCGGGCCAGGTTCTTGTCCGGCGCGCCGGCGGGGCGCTTGCCGCGCTTCTGCACCAGGTTGAACGAGTAGATGCCGGCGCGCAGTTCGCCGCCCATGATCAGGTCCGCCAGGGCCTGGTCCTCGGCGTCGAAACCGGCCTGGAGGTCACCGTCCTTGGCGGCGGCGATGATCTCCAGGGCGCGGTAGGCGGCCGGGGCCGCGCCGTGCACCTTGGAGTCGGCGATGAACCGGCCGCGCGCGACGGCCTGGTCCCAGCCCTCGCCGCGGTCGATCGCCGGACGCTCGACGGCGATCTCGCCCTTGAGGACGGCCGCCGTCCAGATCAGCGACTGCTCCAGGAAGTCCGCGCCCTCGAACAGGGCGTCGGCGATGCCCAGTTCGTAGACCTGCTTGCCCTTGAGCTGACGGTTCTGGTTGAGGCTGTTCTCGATGATGACCGAGACGGCCTTGTCCGCGCCGATCAGGTTCGGCAGCAGCGCGCAGCCGCCCCAGCCGGGCACCAGGCCGAGGAAGACCTCGGGCAGGGAGAACGCCGGGAGGGCCGCGGAGACCGTGCGGTAGGTGCAGTGCAGGCCGACCTCGACGCCGCCGCCCATCGCCGCGCCGTTGTAGTAGGCGAAGGTGGGCACGGCGAGCTGGGCCAGGCGCTTGAAGACCTCGTGGCCGCCCTTGCCGATGGCGAGCGCGTCCTCGTGCCGCTTCAGCAGCTCGACGCCCTTGAGGTCGGCGCCGACCGCGAAGATGAACGGCTTGCCGGTGACGCCGACGCCGGTGATCTCGCCGTCCGCGGCCTCCTTCTCGACCTGGTCGAGGGCGGCGTTCAGGTTCGCCAGCGACTGCGGTCCGAAGGTGGTCGGCTTGGTGTGGTCGAAGCCGTTGTCCAGCGTGATGAGCGCGAAGCGGCCCACGCCCAGCGGCAGGTCGAAGTGGCGTACGTGCGCCTGCGTGACGACCTCGTCCGGGAACAGCTCGGCCGCGCCCTTCAGGAGTTCAGCGGTGGTGCTCACTTGTCGCCTCCGTCGAAGTGCGGGTTCTCCCAGATGACCGTCGCGCCCATGCCGAAGCCGACGCACATGGTGACCAGGCCGTAGCGGACCTCGGGCCGCTCCTCGAACTGGCGGGCCAGCTGCGTCATCAGGCGGACGCCGGAGGAGGCCAGCGGGTGGCCGAAGGCGATCGCGCCGCCGTACTGGTTGACGCGCTCGTCGTCGTCCGCGATGCCGTAATGGTCCAGGAAGGCCAGGACCTGGACGGCGAACGCCTCGTTGATCTCGAACAGGCCGATGTCCGAGATGGCGAGGCCCGCCTTGGCGAGCGCCTTCTCGGTTGCCGGGATCGGGCCGTAGCCCATGACCTCCGGCTCCACGCCCGCGAAGGCGTAGGAGACCAGGCGCATCTTGACCGGCAGGCCGTTCTCGCGGGCGAAGTCCTCGCTGGCGATGACGGAGGCGGTGGCGCCGTCGTTCAGACCGGCCGCGTTGCCCGCGGTGACCCGGCCGTGCACGCGGAACGGCGTCTTGAGGCCGGACAGGTTCTCCAGCGTGGTGCCCGGGCGCATCGGCTCGTCGGCGGTGACCAGACCCCAGCCGGTCTCGCCGCCCTCGGGGCTGGTGCGGCGCACGGAGATCGGCACCAGGTCGGCCTGGATCTTGCCGTTGGCGTACGCCTTGGCGGCCTTCTCCTGGGAGCGCACGGCGTACTCGTCGGCGCGCAGCTTGGTGATCTGCGGGTAGCGGTCGTGCAGGTTCTCCGCGGTCATGCCCATGAACAGGGCCGACTCGTCGACCAGCTTCTCGCTGACGAACCGCGGGTTCGGGTCGACGCCCTCGCCCATCGGGTGGCGGCCCATGTGCTCGACACCGCCCGCGATGGCGACGTCGTACGCGCCGAACGCGACGGAGCCGGCCACCGAGGTGACGGCGGTCAGCGCGCCCGCGCACATGCGGTCGATGGAGTAGCCGGGCACCGTGGTGGGCAGGCCCGCGAGGATGCCGGCCGTGCGGCCGATGGTCAGGCCCTGGTCGCCGATCTGGGTGGTGGCGGCGATGGCGACCTCGTCGACCTTCTGCGGGTCGAGACCGGGGTTGCGGCGCAGCAGCTCCCGGATCGCCTTCACGACGAGGTCGTCGGCGCGGGTCTCGTGGTAGATGCCCTTCGGGCCCGCCTTGCCGAACGGGGTGCGGACGCCGTCGACGAAGACGACGTCCCTGACGGTACGAGGCACGATGGCTCTCCTCCAGGGTGCGGGGTGGCACTGCTGCGGCGCGCGGATGCTGAGCGCGCGCTCAGCGCTCATGCTACTCGTGGGTAATGTGCCTGCCCAGTCCCTCCGCCGGGAGCGGCGAAGGTCACACTC
The DNA here is from genome assembly GCA_013364255.1 of Streptomyces seoulensis. GTDB lineage: Bacteria > Actinomycetota > Actinomycetes > Streptomycetales > Streptomycetaceae > Streptomyces > Streptomyces similanensis. The sequence continues at coordinate 7,052,997 of CP054936.1, forward strand.
CGTGGCGGCCTCTTGTCCACCCGACTCGGCAGGTGAGGTCCCGCCCCGGGGCTTCGCCCCCTTCGCCCGCCCACCCGCCCGACTCGGTAGGGATCAAGACCCCGCCCTCGGGGCTCCGCCCCGAACCCCGGCGGGGCGCTTCGCCCCCGGGTTCCGTAAGGCTTCGCCCCCGGTGTGGGGGCTAGGCGACCGTGCCCTCGCCTCTCAGGGCGGTGACCAGGGACGGAGCCACCTGTTCGATTTGCCAGGGGCGGGCGCCCAAAGTGGTCAGGGTGGTGGTGATCGTGTCGTGGTCGGCCGGCTTGGGGGGTTCCCAGCACAGGCGGCGGACGGTGTCCGGGGAGACGAGGTTCTCCTGGGGCATGTTCAGCCGCTCGGCCAGCGCGGTGACGGCGGCGCGGGCGGCGGAGAGCCGGGCCGCGGCGGCCGGGTCCTTGTCGGCCCACGCCCGCGGCGGCGGGGGACCGGTCACCGGCTGGCCCGGCTGCGGCAGCGCCGACTCGGGCAGGGCGCGGGCCCGGTCCACCCCCGCCTGCCACTGCTCCAGCTGGCGGCGGCCGACGCGGTGCCCGAAGCCGTTCAGCGCGGCGAGCGCGTGCACATTGGCCGGAAGGGCGAGGGCGGCCTCCACGATGGCCGCGTCCGAGAGCACCTTGCCCGGCGACACGTCCCGCCGCTGCGCGATCCGGTCCCGGGTCTCCCACAGCTCCCGCACGACGGCGAGCTGCCGCCGCCGGCGCACCTTGTGCATCCCGGACGTACGCCGCCAGGGCTCCTTGCGGGGCTCGGGCGGCGGCGCGGAGGCGATGGCGTGGAACTCCTGCAGGGCCCACTCCAGCTTGCCCTGCCGCTCCAGCTCCTTCTCCAGCGCGTCGCGCAGGTCGACGAGGAGTTCCACGTCGAGGGCGGCGTAGCGCAGCCAGGGCTCGGGCAGCGGCCGGGTGGACCAGTCGACGGCGGAGTGGCCCTTCTCCAGCACGAAGCCGAGCACGTTCTCGACCATCGCGCCGAGTCCGACCCGGGGGAATCCGGCGAGCCGGCCGGCCAGCTCGGTGTCGAACAGGCTGGTGGGCACCATGCCTATCTCGCGCAGACACGGCAGGTCTTGCGTGGCGGCGTGCAGCACCCACTCGGCGCCGGACAGCGCCTCGCCGAGGGCGGAGAGGTCGGGGCAGGCGACGGGGTCTATCAGCGCCGTCCCGGCCCCCTCGCGGCGCAGCTGCACCAGATAGGCGCGCTGGCCGTAGCGGTAGCCGGAGGCGCGCTCGGCGTCCACGGCGACGGGGCCGGAGCCGGCGGCGAACGCCGCGACGGCCCGGTCGAGCGCGTCGGCGTCGGCGATCACGGGCGGGATGCCCTCGCGGGGTTCGAGCAGCGGAGTCGGCGCCCCCGTGTCAGAAGTTCCGCCGTCGTCCGGAGGGGCGCCTCCGGTGGTTCGCAGTGAGCTGTCTGCTGCGGTTTCTTGGGCGTCGGTCACCTGTCAAGGGTATCGGTGGATGGACGGCGCCCGCCGACGGAACGTTCCGTCGACGGGCGCCGGGGGGTCGTAAACCGGTCAGGTCGGTGACCCGTGCGGTTCACGGCCGGAACGGGCGGGACGGGGCCGGCGCCTCACGGGGACAGTGCGCGGCGGGGCGGTGGGGCGGGACGGCGGACATGTGGCGAACGGATGACGGAGGGCGGGCGGACGGGTGAGGGAGGGCGGCTCTACGGCGTGTCGGCGCCGGTACCGGCAATCGGGTGGGGGCGGGGGAGGAGCGGTGGGATCAGTGGATGATGCCGGTGCGCAGGGCGACGGCGACCATCCCCGCGCGGTCTCCGGTGCCGAGCTTGCGGGCGATCCGGGCGAGGTGGCTCTTGACGGTCAGCGCCGACAGTCCCATCGAGACGCCGATCGCCTTGTTCGACTGGCCTTCGGCGACCAGCCGCAGCACCTCGACCTCACGGCCGGACAGCTCGCGGTAGCCGCCCGGGTGGCTCGGGGCACCCGGGGGGCGGCGGTGCAGCCGGGCGGCGCCGAGGGGGGCGGTGCCCGGTCTGGCGGGGAGTCCGACGTTGGTGCGGGTGCCGGTGACGACGTAGCCCTTCACACCGCCCGCGAGGGCGTTGCGCACGGCGCCGATGTCGTCGGCGGCGGACAGGGCCAGGCCGTTGGGCCAGCCGGCGGCACGGGTCTCGGACAGCAGGGTGAGCCCGGAGCCGTCGGGCAGGTGGACGTCGGCGACGCAGATGTCGCGCGGGTTGCCGATGCGGGGGCGGGCCTCCGCGACGGACGACGCCTCGATGACGTCGCGGACTCCGAGCGCCCACAGGTGACGGGTGACGGTGGACCGGACGCGCGGGTCCGCCACGACGACCATGGCGGTCGGCTTGTTCGGGCGGTAGGCGACCAGGCTTGCGGGCTGCTCGAGGAGAACGGACACCAGGCCTCCTGGGGGGTGGGGGGCGGGGCCGGCTTGCGGGGGTCAAGCCGGTACGAACCGTGCTTGCAAGGTCACAGTCGTTTTCGGCACCGGAGCAGTTGTCCTTTAGAGAATGATCACGATCTGGTGAGTAACAATGCGAGCAATTCGGACAGACTGTCGATCATCCGAAGGTCGAATCGGTTCACTCAGGGCCGTTCGGGGTCGCTACATGTCCGAAAGTGGCCGTATCGACAAAGTGACGGCAAGGAACGGGTGAGTCGCCAGCGGTCGTGCTGACCGAGATGCCTGGCCCGGCCGCGGACGGCACTCGGACCGGCCGCGGACAGCACTCGGCCCGGGCGGGAGGTTCCCGTCCGGGCCGGTGGGTGGAGGCGTGGGAGAAGTGGGTCGTCGGCGCCGCGCTCAGCGCGACTGCGGGCCGCGCCGCTGCGGCAGCGTCACCACCGAGGCGTCGCCGGGGCCGGCCGGCGGCAGACCCGCGACCTGGGCCAGCAGGTCCGACCAGGCGGCCAGGTGCCCCCCGCAGTCCGGGATCCCGCCCAGGCCCTCGCGCGGCGTCCAGGAGGCGCGGATCTCGATCTGCGAGGCGGCCGGCCGCGCGGAGAGCCCGCCGAAGTAGTGCGAGCCGGCCCGGGTGACCGTGCCGCTGGGCTCGCCGCAGGCCAGACCGCGCGCCTGCAACGCCCCGGTCAGCCAGGACCAGCACACCTCCGGCAGCAGCGGATCGGCGGCCATCTCCGGCTCCAGCTCCGCGCGCACCAGCGTGACCAGCCGGAACGTGCCCCGCCAGGCGTCGTGCCCGGCCGGGTCGTGCAGCAGCACCAGCCTGCCGTCCGCGAGGTCCTGCTCACCGTCGACGACGGCGGCCTCCAGCGCGTACGCGAACGGCGCGAGCCGCTTGGGCGGCGGCACCGGCTCGATCTCCAGCTGCGGCCGCAGCCGCGCGGCCCGCAGCGCCTCCACGGCCGCCCGGAAGGGCAGCGGGGCCTCGTCCCCCCTGTTCGCATGCGCGTCCCCTTCCTTCGCCTCCTTCGCGTCGTCCATTCCGCCAGCGTCGTCCGACAGTCGTCCCTGAGCCGCAGCCATGCCGGGAAGATTAAGGGGAAGCGGGCCTTCGTGCAGGGCAAGACACCCCGCCGCGGCCGCCGGCGCCGTCCGGGGGCCCGTACACCGGGGCCGTCGCGCACCCGGGGGCGTGCGAGACTTGCCACCGTGAGTGCCAACGAGACGCATGCCGGCCACCAGCCGCCGACCGCCACCTACGACTCCGCCTTCCTCAAGGCGTGCCGGCGCGAACCCGTGCCGCACACCCCCGTGTGGTTCATGCGCCAGGCCGGGCGCTCGCTGCCGGAGTACCGCAAGGTGCGCGAGGGCATCGCGATGCTGGACTCCTGCATGCGCCCCGATCTGGTCGCCGAGATCACCCTCCAGCCGGTGCGCCGGCACGACGTGGACGCGGCGATCTACTTCAGCGACATCGTCGTGCCGCTGAAGGCCATCGGCGTCGAGCTGGACATCAAGCCCGGCGTCGGCCCCGTGGTCGAGCGCCCGTTCCGCACCCGCGAGGACCTGGCCCGGCTGCGCGACCTCACCCCCGAGGACGTCTCCTACGTCACCGAGGCGATCGGCCTGCTCACCCGCGAGCTGGGGGCGACCCCGCTCATCGGCTTCGCCGGCGCCCCCTTCACCCTCGCGAGCTACCTCGTGGAGGGCGGCCCGTCGCGGACGTACGAGAACGCCAAGGCGATGATGTACGGCGACCCCGAGCTGTGGGCCGACCTGCTGGACCGGCTCGCCGCGATCACGTCCGCCTTCCTGAAGGTACAGATCGAGGCCGGCGCGAGCGCCGTGCAGCTCTTCGACTCCTGGGCCGGCGCCCTCGCCCCCGCCGACTACCGCCGCTCGGTGCTGCCGGCCTCCGCGAAGGTCTTCGAGGCCGTCGCCGGCTACGGCGTGCCCCGCATCCACTTCGGCGTCGGCACCGGCGAGCTGCTCGGCCTGCTGGGCGAGGCCAGCGCGGACGTCGTCGGCGTCGACTGGCGGGTCCCGCTGGACGAGGCGGCCCGCCGCGTCGGGCCCGGCAAGGCGCTCCAGGGCAACCTCGACCCGACCGTGCTGTTCGCCTCCCGCGAGGCCGTCGAGGCCAAGACCCGCGAGGTGCTGGACGCCGCCGCCGGTCTGGAGGGCCACGTCTTCAACCTCGGCCACGGCGTCATGCCGGCCACCGACCCGGACGCGCTCACCCGCCTCGTGGCGTACGTGCACGAGCGCACCGCCCGCTGAGGCGCGAGCCGGGTCCCGCACCCGCGACCCGGGCGGGCGGTCCGCCGACCGCCCGCCCGGGAGCCCGCTCCGGTTACTTCAGGCCGTCGTTCAGCGCGGTCATCAGCCGGCCGTCCGGGGTGTCGCCCGACATCTCCCAGACGAAGCCGCCCAGCAGCCCCTTGGATTTGATCCAGGCCGTCTTCTTCCCGATCGACCAGGCGTCGTCGAACGTCCACCACTGGCCGCCCGGGCCGGTGTAGCCGTACGTCGAGACGGACTGCTCGTCATGGCGCACGGTCATGGCCGGGAAGCTGGTGATCAGGTTGTTGTAGCCGCGCACCCCGGCCTCGGTGTCGAACTGGCCGGGCGCCGCGCCGTTCGCGTCCTGCCACTCACCGGCCGCCCCGCCGTCGGTCACCCCCTGCCAGCCGCGCCCGTAGAACGGGAAACCCACCGTCAGCTTGCGGGGGTTGGCCCCGGCGTCGAGATACACCTTGACCGCGTCCTCGACACTGAAGTGGAAGGGGTACGGGTCCTGCGCGTCGGCGTACAGGTTGGAGCCGTCGCCGGTGCGCTTGGGCTCCCAGGAGTTGTCGCTGCCGGCGCCGTGGAAGTCGTAGCCCTGCACGTTGGCGTAGTCGAGCGAGTCGAAGATCCGGCTCAGGTCCCAGCCGGCGGAGATCTTCGCCGGGTCGGCCGGGGTGAACGCGGTCAGCAGCCGGTGCGCGCCGCCGAGCGCGTCGAGCTGCTTGCGGAACTCGGCTAGCAGCGCGGTGAGGTTGGCCTTGTCCTGGGCGCCGTAGTGGTTGCCCGGGTGGCCTTCGGAGCCGGGCCACTCCCAGTCGATGTCGATGCCGTCGAAGATGCCGGCGGCCGTGCCGGGGCCGCCCGCGCCGTTGTAGACGGGCAGATCGCCCTTGATCCACACGTCGACGCAGGACTTGACGAACTTCTCCCGCGAGGCCGCGGTGGCGGCGGCGTCCGAGAAGAACTTCGAGTACGTCCAGCCGCCGAGTGACACCACGACCTTCAGCTTGGGGTACTTGGCCTTGAGCTTCTTCAACTGGTTGAGATTGCCCCGGAGTTTGCCCCAGCCGTCGTCGGCGACGCCGTCCACCGACTGGTCGGCGGACATGGGGCGGGCGTAGTCGGCGTCCGCGTCGCCCGCGCCGGTGCCCTCGTCGGGGTCCTGCGGGTTGGCGGAGACGCCCTTGGTGACCCCGGCCTGGCAGGTGAGGTTGGTCGGATCGAGGTTCTCGAAGGCGTAGTTGACCACGTCGAGCTTGGCCGCCGCGCCCGAGGTGTCGAGGTTCTTCACGAAGTACTGGCGGCCGTAGATGCCCCACTGCGCGAAGTAGCCCACCTTGAGCTGCTTGCCCGCCCCGGCCACGTCGTCGGTGGTGGCGGTCACCGCGTTCGAGGCCGGCGAGGCGTTGTCGGCGGTGTCGCGGGCCTTGACGGTGAAGGTGTAGGCGGTGGCCGGGGAGAGGCCGTCGACGGTGGCCGTCGTGGTGTCCGCACCGACCGTCCTGACCAGGGCGCCGCCGCGGTAGACGTCGTAGGCGGCCACGGCCACGTTGTCGGAGGATTTGTCCCAGGCCAGGCCGACGCTGGAGGACGTCGTGCCGGTGGCGCGCAGGCTGCCGGGCGTAGTCGGCGGCGTCGGGTCGCTCGCCGGGTCTACGGTGCGCACGGTGAGCGGGGCGCTCGCCGGTCCGGCGTTGCCGCGGGTGTCCTTGGCGCGCACGGTGAACGTGTAGCCCGTCGCCGGGGTGAGCCCGGTGACGGTGGCCGAGGTGGTGGTCGCGGTGGCCACGGTGGCCGAGCCGCTGAGCACCTCGTAGGAGGCCACGGCGTGGTCGCCGCCCTGCGCGGCGGCCCAGCTCAGCGCGACCGAGTGCGCCGTGACCGCGGTGGCCCGCGGCGCGCCGGGCGCGGTAGGCGGGACGTCGGGGGAGCCGTCGCACTTGTCGCCGTTGACGGTGCAGCCGGTCGGGGCGCCGATCGGCCCGTTGGCGATGAACCAGTAGCTGTACGGCTCGGTGCTGCCGCCGGCCGGGACAGTGGCGTTGTAGAAGGCGTTCTTCACGCTCACGTGCCGTCCGGAGACGGTCGCGTCGCCGTTGTAGTGGCCGGTCACGGAGACCCCGGCCGGCAGGTCGAACTCCAGGCTCCAGCCGCTGACGGCGGCCGGACCGCTGTTGTGGACGACGTAGGTCCCCTTCCACCAGGAGCCGTTGTCCTGGGTGGTGAAGGTAGCCGTCAGCGTCCCGGCCGCGTGCGCGGGCGCGGCGAGCGCGGTGAGCATCGCGAGCGGCAGGAGCAGGGCGGCGCCCAGAGCGGTGAGCAGCGTCCTGGGCGAGGTTCTGCGGGCGGGTGCGTGCGGTGGTCTGCGCCGGTGGAACATGGCTCTCCCTGTCGTCGTGGGGTGGTACAGGGGTGAGGTGAACCGTGCGTGCGCGGTGCCTGTCCGAGCGCCCACAACGTAGAAGGTCTGGACCAATGCGTCAACGGCTTCGCTGGGTCGATTGGTCGAGACCACCGAATGGCTGGAACCGGCGGTCGGGCGGGGGCTGTTACGTCCGTTGGCGCGCCGAGGCCCGGCTCCTCCGGGAGGGAGGAGCCGGGCCTCGCGAACGCTCTGTGCGGTGTCGGATCCGTGCGGCTCAGCGCGCGATGCGGATGCGGTGCACCTGGTCCTGGCCCTCCGGGCCGGCGCCGGACTTGTCCACCACGTAGGCGGTGCCCTCGTCGACGGTGACGTGGTTCGGGTTGGCGCCGGTGGCCAGGGTCTCCACGACCGTGCCCTTGCGGGGGTCGATCACCGAGACGTCGGCGTCCGTGCGGTTGACCACCAGGACGCGGCCGGTGCGCGCGTCGGCGGCCACGGACAGCGCGCCCGCGCCCGTCGGGACGGTCCTGGCGACGGCGCCCTTGCGCAGGTCGACCACCGAGAGGGCGCCCGCGGTCTGGTCGGCGGCGTAGGCGGTGCGGCCGTCGGCGGACAGGGCCACCGAGATCGGGCCGTCGCCGGCCGGGACGAACCGCGGGTCCTTGGCGAACGGCGAGACCACGATCAGGCGGTCGCCGTTCAGGTCGGCCGCGTACACCGTGCCGGTGCGCTCGTTGACGGCGAGTCCGGCCGGGCCGGCGCCCTCGACGGTGACGCGCTTCTTCTCCTGGAAGGTGCGGGTGTCGAAGGCGACCACGCTGCCGTCGCCGAAGCCGCTGGCCCAGGCCAGGTTGTGGCGCTCGTCCACGACCACCTCGCGGGCGTGGGCGACGTTCGGCAGGGTCGCCAGGTGCTTGCCGGTGCGCTGGTCGTAGACCGCGACGGAGTTGTTGCGGGTGTTGGTCGTCCAGACGGTGTTGTGCTCGTCGTCCACGGCGACGCCGTAGACGGCCTCGACGGCGCCGGTGGCCGCGTCGGTGACCGGCGGGGTGTACGTGGCCTTCACCGCCAGGGTCTTCGGGTCGACCTTGAGCAGCGCCGAGGAGGAGACCGGCGGCCGGCCCACCGCGGTGGTCGCCCACAGCACGTGGTTCCGCTCGGAGTACGCCGACTGGTACAGGCCCTTGGCGAGCGGGGCCGAGGTGAGGGTCGAGGTGTGCGCGGGCTGCTGCGGGTGGCCGGTGTGCGCGGAGGCGGTGCCGGTGAGCGCGAGCACGCTGCCCGAGGCGAGGGCCACGGCGATGGCGCTGATACGGCGGACTCGGTGGACCTGGCGGGTGGCTGCGGACATGCTGCGTCGGTCTCCTTGGTGGACAGGGCCTCCCGGCGGGGGGAGGTGGACACGATCAACTTAGCTTAGGCTTACCTAACTTTTTGCTCGGGACGGCTGTGGCGCTGGTCACAACTGCCGCACAAGGTAGGTCTCCTGACGGCGTATCAGTCCAGGGCATGGCTCGGAGGGGTGCCCCGCTCCTCTGTGACGAGCGGGGCACCCCTCCGGGTGGAGCGGGTCGGGTCAGGCGCCTTCGGCCGGCCGGGCCGGGCGGCGGCGCACGACGAACACGGTGGTGGCCGCGGCGCCGGCGGCCCCGCCCAGCGCGGCGGCCGCGGCGGACCACGCGACGGTCGCGTAGGAGACCTCGGAGCGCACCGAGGCCACCGGGGCGGTGACCGGGGCGACTTCGGCGCCGTTCGCGGCCGTGGTGGCCGCGCCGGCCGCCGCGACGCCCGGCCGGGTCACCTTGAAGTCCACCTTCAGCGTGGTGGGCGGGTTCGGGGCGAGGAAGCGCAGCCAGTGCGCCCCGGCCGGGGTGTCGGCCGGTATGGCCACGTCGCCCTCGTACGCGCCGGTGGCGTCGGCCTTCCACTGGCCGAGGATGGCGTCGTCGTCCAGTTTGACGGTGACGGTTTGGCCCGCCGGGAACTTCTCCACCGTGAAGTGCAGGGTGCCGCCCGGCTGGACCTCGCTGGCGGTGATCCGCGCCTTCGCGCCGCGGGAGTTGGAGGCGGCGGCCGGGGCTCCGGTCGCGGCCGGGACGGGCGCCGTGCCGCCGCCGGTGCCGCCGCCCGCCTGACCGCCGGCCGTGCCGGAACCGCCCGTGCCGGAACCGCCCGTGCCCGCGCCGCCCGTGCCGGAGCCGGACGCCGGGTCCGCGCCGGAGGTGACGGTGAAGTCGGCGCGCAGGCTGGTGGGCGGGTTGGGGGCGAGGAAACGCAGCCAGTGCGCGCCCTTGGCGGTGCCCTGCGGGACGGTCACGCTCGCGGAGAGGGAGCCGTCCGCGCCGATGCCGCCGGACCACTGGCCGATGATCTCGCTGTCGTCCAGTTTCACGGTCAGCTGCTGGCCGGCCGGGAAGCCGGTGACCCGGAAGCTCACCCTGCCGCCCGCGGCCACGCTCGATCCGGCGGTGATGGTGGCGGAGGCGCCGCTGGTGTTGCCGCCACCGCCGCCGCTGTCGCCTGAGCCGCCGCCGGTGTCCGTGCCGCCGGTGCCGGAACCGCCGGTGGTGCCTCCTCCGCCGCTCCCGCCGGTGGAGCCGCCTCCGCCGGTGGAGCCGCCTCCGCCGTTGGAGCCGCCTCCGCCGTTGGAGCCGCCTCCGCCGGTCGAACCGCCGCCTGTGGAGCCGCCGCCCGTGGAGCCGCCGTCACCCCTGCCGCCTGTGCCGGGCGAGGTCACCGTGATGTCGGCGCGCAGGCTGGTGGGCGGGTTCGGGGCGAGGAAGCGCAGCCAGTGGCCGCCGCCCGAGGTGCCCTTGGGGACGGTGACCGACCCGGAGAACGTGCCGTCGGCGCCGACCGCCTTCTGCCACTGGCCGAGGATGGTGTTGTCGTCCAGCTTGACGGTGACCGTCTGGCCCTTGGCGAAGCCGCTGAGCGCGAAGGAGACCTTGCCGCCCGCCGCGACGCGGTCGCCGCCGGTCAGCCGCACCTTCGGCTCGGCGGCCGGGGACGGCTTGGGCGTCGGGGTGGGCGTCGGGGTCGGTGTGGGGGTGGGCGTCGGGGTCGGGGTGGGGGTCGAGGGGTCCGTGACGGTCAGGTCGTCGCTGCGCACGCTGGTCTGCGGGGCGAGAAAGCGCAGCCAGTGCCCGGCGCCGGGCGTGGCCTCGGCCGGGATCGTCACGGAACCGGCCGCGCTGCCGTCGTCGCCGATCGGGAACTGCTTGAGCAGCGTCTTGTCGTCCAGCTTCACGCTGAGCGTGGCGCCGGCCGGGAAGCCCGAGACGGTGAAGGACACCTGACCGCCCGGCGCCACCGAGCGCGCCCCGAGGGAGACGGTGGGCGCGGTGGCGTCCGCGGCCAGGGCCACGGCGCCGGTGGTGGCAGGCGAGCCCGCGTGCGCGGTGGCGAACGGCGCGGCGAGCGCGCCGAGTCCGAGGGCCGCGCCGGCCGTCAGGGCCGCGGTGCGGGCGGCGCGGCGGCTGCCCCGGGAGGCGGACGACGGGGTGCGGGTGGGTCTACCGGAGGTCATGTTCGTTGCTCCTGGCGGGCAGAAGTGAGGCGGGGGCGCGATGCGCGGAACGTGCGTAGGGCGCGCGGGGGCGCCGGAGAGGCCGGACCCGCGAGCTGACTTAGGTTAGCCTAACCTCAATTTTCGCTCACAGTGACTGCCCTCACGTCGACCCCCGCCCGGAACCTCACCCCCTTGATGTCCGACCCGGTGCGGCGCACCGAGGTAAGGTACACCTAAGTCGATCAACGCCGTGTCCATCAACGCCGTGTCCCGCGTACCGGAGTCGCCCCGTATGACCCTGACCGCGCCGCCCGAGGGCGCCCCGCAGCACCCGCCCCGCCTGGCGCGCCCCGACGCGCTGCCGCTGCTCGACGCACCGCCCTTCGCGCTGCCCGGACCTGACGGCCTGTCGGACTTCTGGGCGGACGTGCGCCGCCGGGGCACCCCGCTGGTCTCCGCCGACCCGTTGGGCAGCGCCGACCACCGGGCCGTCACCTTCCTGTGGCGCGGCACGCCCGCGACCCGCGCGGTGCAGGTGCTGCCCAACAAGCTCGGCGACCCGCGCGCCCCCGAGGGCAACCTCATGCGGCACGCGGCCGGAACCGACGTGTGGCACTGGACGGTCCGGCTGCGTACGGACTGGCGCGGCACCTACGACGTCTTCGTGGACGAGGGCGACGGGCCCGCGCCCGGGGAGCCGGGCTACTGGCCCTGGCTGCGCGGCCAGGTCCGCGCCGACCCGTTCAACTCGCGCAGCCTGCCCCGGCGCTGGAGCGGACAGCCGGTCGGCTACGCCGAACTCCCGGACGCTCCCGACGCGGTGGACTGGGAGCCGCGCCCGGACGTGCCGCGTGGCACGGTGACCGAGCACGTGGTGACGAGCGAACTCCTCGGCGACAGCAGGCGCGTCTGGCTCTACGAGCCCGCCGCCGAGCACGCGCGGCGCGCCGCCGACGGCCTGCCCGTCCTGGTGCTGCTGGACGGCGAGCACTGGCAGCCCCGGCTCGGCCTCGCCCACCTGCTGGACAACCTCGTCGCCGACGGCCGGATCCCGCCCGTCGCGGCCGTGCTGCCGGAGTCCGTGGACGCGGGCACCCGCTGGACGCAGCTGACCTGCCGGCCGGAGTTCGTGGCCTTCCTGGAGCGGGAGTTGCTGCCCTGGGCGGCGAGCAGACTGCCGCTGACCGAGGACCCGGCGCGCACGGTGGTGGCCGGGCAGAGCCTCGGCGGACTCACCGCCGCCTACGCCGCCGCGCACAGCCCGCACCGCTTCGGCAACGCGCTCGTCCAGTCCGGCTCGTTCTGGTGGCCCGACGGGCCCGAGCCGGAGTGGCTGACCGGTGAACTGGCCGCCGCGAAGCGGCTTCCGGTGCGCTTCTGGCTCTCCTTCGGCGAACAGGAGTGGGTGGCCCTGCCCGCCGCCCGCCGACTGCGCGACACGCTGGCCGCCGCGGGCTACGACGACGCCGTGTACCGCGAGTTCAACGGCGGCCACGACTACCTGTGCTGGCGCACCGAACTCACCGAGGGACTGGTGGGGTTGCTGGGCGACTGAGCCCGGCCGCACCCCGCTCGGGAGGGGCCGCGACGTCGAGGAGCGGCCGGCCGGTTGCGCGAAACGCGGCCTGACGCGCCGCGGCGGGTGTGGCGGCCGGCTCGGCGCGGTCGCCGGGGTGCGGTGCGGGAGAGCGAGAAGTGCAGGCCGGCTCTGGACGGCTGCCCGCAGCCGGGGCGCGGCAGCCTCACCGGCGGCACCCGCCCGGCCGGGACGCCGAGGCAGGCGCCCTGCGGCGCGCTGCCACGCGCCCCGCCACCGGGCAGGCCCTCGCCCCCACCGCGCGCCGCGACAGGTGCCACCGGCACGGCGCCCGGTCCGGACAGGTGCACCAGGCACACGTGTGACCCGTCGGCCGACTCGGGCAGCGGTCCCGCCGGCGTCCCCGGCCGACTCCGGGGCCGCGACGGCTCCGTCACCGCACCGGTACGTCCGCCGGGGGCGGCCCCGGCGGACGTCCTCACCCGTCCAGTTCCTCCAGCCGGGCCGACAGCACCGAGGCGATCGTGTCCAGGTGGGCGTCCCGCAGGAGCTGGGGGTGGGTGCAGTCCAGGTCGTGGTTGTCGATCGCCCCGGCGACGTGCGGGCGCCAGGCCTCCCGGGTCAGCCAGTCCTCCGCGCGCGGGGCGGCGGCCGTGAAGAACAGCACGTCGCCGTCGAAGCGCCGGTGCCGGTGCTCGCGCATCATCCGCGCGTGGTTCGGCACGATGTCGACGATCCGCGCCAGCGTCCGGTCGCCGAGCCCGGCCAGTGGACTGCCCGCCCGGCGCAGGGTGGCAAGGACGTCCTCGCGGGTGCGTTCGCCCGCCCGCTCGAAACCGGCCATCCGCAGCACCGCGGTCAGCGCGTCGCCCTCCTCGGGCGCGGGCCGCTCGCGCCACTGCTCGGCCGGGAAGGCGTCCAGCAGCGCCAGCAGGTCGACCCGCTCACCGGCCTCCCGCAGCAGCACGGCCACCGTGTGCGCGAGGATGCCGCCCACCGACCAGCCCACCAGCCGGTACGGGCCGTGCGGCTGGATCTCCCGAATGCGCGCCGCGTAGTCCTCCGCCTCCTCCTGGAGGGTGCGCGGCAGCGGCTCGTCGTCGTCCAGACCGCGGGCCTGGATGCCGTACAGCGGCTGGTCGGGGCCGAGCCGGGCGGACAGCCCGGCGTAGCACCAGGCGAGGCCGCCGGCCGGGTGGACGGCGAACAGCGGGGTGCGCTCGCCGCCGGTGCGCAGCGCCAGCACCACGCCGAGGGCGTCCCCGGCGGCCGGCGCGGCGGTGGCCAGGCGGGCGGCGAGCGCGGCCGGGGTGGGGGCCTCGAACAGCGAGCCGATGGTCAGCTCGGCGCCGAACTCCTCCCGCACCCGTGCCACCAGCCGCACCGCGAGCAGCGAGGTGCCGCCCAGGTCGAAGAAGGTGTCGTCGGGCCCGACGTGTTCGAGGCCGAGCACGGCGGCGAAGATCCGGGTCAGCGCGGCCTCGCGGGCGTCGGCCGGTTCCCGGCCCCGCCCGGACCCGGCGAACACGGGCGGCGGCAGCTCGCGCCGTTCCAGCTTGCCGCTCGGGCCGAGCGGGAATGCCGTCAGCGCGACGACCGCCGACGGCACCATGTGCTCGGGCAGTTCGCGCGCCACCCCGGCCCGTACGGCGGCCGGGTCGGCGCCGCCGGTGACGTAGCCGACGAGCAGCTGCTCGCCGGGGCGGTCCTCGCGCACCAGCGCGCACGCGCCGTCCACGCCGTCCTGCGCGGCGAGCGCCGCCTCGATCTCGCCCAGTTCGATGCGCTGGCCGCGCAGTTTGACCTGGTGGTCGGTGCGGCCGAGGTACTCGACCTCGCCGTGCTCCGTCCACCGGGCCACATCGCCGGTGCGGTACATGCGGCTGCCCGGCGCGCCGAACGGGTCGGTGACGAACCGCTCCGCCGTCAGCTCCGGCCGTCCCAGATAGCCGTCGGCCAACTGCCGCCCGGCCAGATACAGTTCGCCGGGCACTCCGGGCGGACAGGGCCGCCGTGCGGCGTCCAGGACGTACAGGCGGGTGTTCCACACCGGCCGGCCGATGGGCACCGGGCCCGACCCGTCCGGGTCGCAGGCGTGGTACGTGACGTCGACGGCCGCCTCGGTCGGGCCGTACAGGTTGTGCAGGGCGACGCCCGGCAGGGTGCGCGCGAAGACGTGCGCGCTCTCGCGGGGGAGCGCCTCGCCGCTGCAGAACACCCGGCGCAGCGGCCCGGCGCAGTCGGCGGCCGCCGGCTCGGCGAGGAACACCTGGAGCATGGACGGCACGAAGTGGCAGGTGGTGACGGCCTGTTCGCGGATCAGCCGGGCCAGCCGCGCCGGGTCCTTGTGCGCGCCCGGCTCGGCGACGACCAGGGTGGCGCCCTCGCGCAGCGGCCAGAAGAACTCCCACACGGACACGTCGAACGACGACGGCGTCTTCTGGAGCACCCGGTCCTGGCCGGTCAGCCCGTAGGCGTGCTGCATCCAGCGCAGCCGGTTGTCGATCGCCGAGTGCGGGACGACGACGCCCTTGGGGCGGCCGGTGGAGCCGGAGGTGTAGATGACGTACGCCGGGTGGGCGGGGGTCAGCGCCCGGGCCGGGTTCACCCACGGCCGCCCCGACACGTCCAGCGTCCCGAGGTCCACCAGCGGCACCCCGGTGTCCTCGGGCAGCCGTCCGGCGCGGTCGGTGATCGCGCAGACCGGCGCCGCGTCCTGGAGCATGTACGCCAGCCGCTGCGCCGGGTAGTCCGGGTCCAGCGGCAGATAGGCGGCGCCCGCCTTGAGCACCGCGAGCAGCGCCACGACCAGTTCCGCCGAGCGCGGCACGGAGACCGCCACCACCGCGCCCGGCCGCGCGCCGAGCGACTGGAGGTGGTGGGCCAGCCGGTTGGCGCGCTCGTCGAGTTCGCGGTAGGTGAGGCGGGTGTCGCCGTGGACCAGCGCGGTCGCCTCGGGGGTGCGGGCCGCCTGGGCCTCGATCGGGCCGATCAGCGTGGTGGGCGGCACCGGCTGCTCGGTGTGGTTGAACTCCTCCAGCACCAGGGCGAGTTCCTGCGGCGTCGCGATGTCGAGACCGGCCGTGGGCTGGTGCGGGTCGCTGCCGGAGATCCGGTCGAGCAGGTGCAGGAACCGCTCCTGGTGCGCGGCGAGCGCGGCGTCGTCGTAGAGCGCCGGGTTGCCGTCGTGGTCGATGGCCAGGCCGTGGCCGTCGGCGCGGTCGTAGACGTTGACCGTCAGGTCCTCCACCGGCCCGGCGGACAGGTTGCGGGCGCGGGCGGGCGAGCCGGCGAACTCGACGCCGTAGTCGAACGGCATGATGTTGACCAACGGGCCCACCAGCGCGCGCTGTTCGCCGAGCAGGCCGAGGTCGCGGCGGATGTCCTCGTAGCGGTGGCGCTGGTGGCGGCGGACCTCGCGGACGCCGAGCACCACCTGCCGCACCAGCTCGGCGAAGGTCGCCTCGGGGGTGACGGCGAGGCGCAGCGGCAGCACGTTCATCACCATGCCGGGCACGCGCAGCGCGACGCCGCCCATCCGGCCCATCATCGGCAGGCCGAGCACGACGTCCGCCCGGCCCGCTGCCCGCGAGACGTACAGCGCCTGCGCCGCGATCAGCACGTCCGGCCAGGTGGCGCGCAGCCCCGCGGCCAGGTCCCGCAGCCGTTCGGTGGCCTCGGGTGACAGCCGGGCGCCGCGGCGGCGGAAGGTGCGCGAGGGCAGCGCGCCGCGGCCCGCCAGGCGCGGCGCCTCCGGGCGGTCGGCGAACGCCGCCGTCCAGTGCGCGCGGTCGGCGGCGTGCGCCTCGGACGCGCGGTACGCCGCGTCGTCCTCGACCAGGTCGGCCAGGCGGCCGAACCGGCAGGCCGGCGGCTGTTCGCCGCGGGCCAGGGCGGTGTGCACCTCGGCGGTGCGGCGCACCAGCAGCGAGTAGCCGTAGCCGTCCATGACGAGGTGGTGGATGCGCTGGTACCACAGCCAGCGTTCGTCGCCGACGCGGAACAGGGCGTGCTGGAACAGCGGCCCGGCCGCCAGGTCGAACGGTTCGGCCAGATCGGCGCGCATCCAGGCGAGCGCCCGCCGCTCCGGGTCGCGTTCCGCGCGCAGGTCCTCGACCAGCAGCGGCAGTTCGACGTGCGCGCGGACGTGCTGGCGGGGTCCGTCGGGGCTGTCCTGGACGCGGACGCGCAGCGCGTCGCTCTCCGCGACGACCTGCCGCAGCGCCTCGGCGAACACGGCCGGGTCCAGCGGGCCGTCGATCTCCAGGCACTCCGCGGTGTTCTGGGCGGGGCTGAGCGGGTCGAGCGCCTGGGCGTACCACATGCCCGACTGGGCGGCGGTGAGCGGCAGTTCGACGCTCACGGGGGCGGTGGAGGCCGGGCCGGGGCCGTCGGCGAGCAGGGTGGTCACGAGACCCCCAGCAGGGCCGCCCACGCCTCGACGGTGGGCTGTTCGGCCAGGTCGGCGAAGTCGGCGGCGACGGTGTGCTCGCGGCGCCAGCGCTCCAGCAGCGTCATGACGCGCACCGAGTCCAGGCCGTAGTCGACCAGGTTCTCGTCGTCGGGTATGTCGGCCGGGTCCTCGCCGAGGCAGTCGGCGACGTCGGCACGGATCTGTTCCAGAGTGAGGGCCATGCCGCTCACACCTCCTCGAAGAGCGCGTCGGCGGTGGTGACGACCGCGCAGCGGCCGGCGGCCCAGCGCAGGGCCATGTCGTGCTCCTCCCGGGAGAAGTCGGCGACGGCGTCGGCGACCACGAACGCCCGGATGTCCCGCGACCAGGCGTCGGCGGCCGTCATCATGACGCCGATGTGCGCGTACACGCCGACGATCGCGAGCTGGTCGCGGCCCCACGCGCGCATCCGGTCCTCCAGGTCCGTGCGGGCGAAGGCGCTGTACTTCCACTTGGTGAGCGTGTGGTCGCCCGGCTCGGGCGCGACGGCCTCGGGCACGGCGAGCACCTCGGGATCGTCGGCGACGCCCGGCCCCCAGAAGTCCAGCTGGAGACCGCGCTGCTCGGGCGTCTGCCCGCCGCGCTGGGCCGAGTAGACCACCGGAACGCCGAGCCGGCGGGCCTCCTTCAGCAGCCGGGCGGTGTGGGCGAGCATGCCGGTCAGCGGCTCCTGCCCGGCCGGGAAGGCGGACAGGAAGTGCTGCTGGAGGTCGTGCACCAGCAGGACGGCGCGCGCCGGGTCCACGGTCCAGGACACCCGGTTGGCGGGCAACTCGGCCGGGACGGGCAGGGGATAGGCGGAGATCTTGGGAAGTGCCATGGTGTGGGGGGCCTTTCAGCGCTGCTCGGCGGTCGAACGCAGCTGCTTCTTGCTGACCTTGCCGATGCCGGTCTGCGGGAAGGCGTCGACGAACTCGACCAGGTCGGGAACCTTGTAGGCGGCGACGCCGCGCTCACGGACGAACCGCTTGACGGCGACGGACCTGAGCGGTTCGGCGCCCTCGCGCAGGATCACGTAGGCGAGGGTGCGTTCGCCCAGGTACTCGTCGGGCACCGCGACCAGCGACACGTCGTGCACGGCCGGGTGGGCCAGGATGATGTTCTCGATCTCCTCGGCGGCGACCTTCTCGCCACCCCGGTTGATCTGGTCCTTGGCCCGCCCCTCCACGACGAGGTGACCGCTCGGGGTGCGGCGCACGATGTCGCCGGTGCGGTAGAAGCCGTCCTCGGTGAACGCGCTCCGGTTGTGCTCGGGCGCGCGCCAGTAGCCGCGGATGGTGTACGGGCCGCGGGTGAGCAGATGCCCGAACGCGCCCTCGGGCACGTCCTGGTCGGCGTCGTCCACGACGCGTATCTCGTCGTCGGGTGAGATGGGCCGGCCCTGCGTGGTGACGACCGTCTCCGGATCGTCGTCCAGCCGCGTGTAGTTGACCAGTCCCTCGGCCATCCCGAACACCTGCATGAGCCGGCAGTCGAGGGCCGGCTCCAGCCGGCGCGCCGCCTGTTCGCTGTACTTCGCGCCGCCCACCAGGATCAGTTCCAGGCTGGACAGGTCGTGCGCGGTGGCCGCGGCGGCGTCCGTCCACACCAGGGCCAGCGGCGGCACCAGTCCGGTCATGGTGATCCGCTCCCGCTCGATCAGCTCGAACGCGGTCGCCGGATCGGGCTTGGGGCACAGCACCGCCGTACCGCCCGCGTACAGCACGCCGAGCCAACCGGGCGAGCTCATCGGGAAGTTGTGCGCGGCCGGGAGCACGACGAGGAAGCGGGTGTCCGCGTCCACACCGCAGATCTCGTTGGAGCCGCGCAGCGAGTAGAGGTAGTCGTCGTGGGTGCGCGGGATCAGCTTGGACACCCCGGTCGTCCCGCCCGACAGCTGGAGGAACGCCAGCTCGTGCGGGGCCGGTCCGGCGAACGGGCCGGTCGGTTCGCACGGCACCTCGGACAGCGCGGTGTGCGCGCCGGGGTCGCCGGCCACGAACACGTGCCTCAGACTCGGCGTGCCGGCCCGGACGCGGGCGGCCAGCTCCCGGTGGTCGTAGCCGGCGTGCACGTCCGGGACGACGTACGCGACGGCCTCGGAGAAGGCGCAGAAGTGGCCGATCTCGGTGTCCCGGTGGGCGGGCAGCGCGTACACCGGCAGCGCGCCGATCCGGAACAGCGCGAAGACGACCTCCACGAACGCGCCGACGTTCGGCAGTTGGACGACCACCCGGTCGCCGCGGCCGATGCCGCGCGCCGCGAACCCGGCGGCCAGCCGGTCGGCGGCCTCGTCCAGCTCCCGGTAGGTCCAGGTGCGGCGCTCGGGGGCCGGATCGACGAGCGCGATCCGGTCGGGGTGGGCGGCGGCGCGCTCGCGCAGCATCCCGCCGAACGTCTCGCCGCGCCAGTGACCGGCCGCGCGGTAGCGCTCGGCGAAGTCGTCCGGCCAGGTGGGCGCGTCCACACCGGGGGTGAGGGCGTCCGCGTCGGGGGCGTCTGCGCCCGAGACAAGGGCGTCGGCGGTCACAGCGCGGCTCCCACGGCGTCCAGGAAGGTGCGGAACTTGGCGGCCGTCTCGGCGGTCTCGGCCTCCGGCGAGGACTGCGCGACCACGCCCGCGCCCGCGAACAGCCGGAGCGTGCGGCCCTCCGCCTCGGCGCACCGGATGGTCACCACCCACTCGCCGTCGCCGTCGGCGTCCTGCCAGCCGACCATGCCGGTGTACGCGCCCCGGTCGAAGGGCTCGGAGGCGGCGATCACGGAGCGCGCCACGTCGGTGGGCGTGCCGCACACCGCCGGGGTCGGGTGCAGCGCCGAGGCCAGGTCGAGCGCGGTGACCTCGGGTCCGGCGACCTCGCCGGTGACCGTCGTCGAAAGGTGCCACATGGTGGCGGTGCGCACCAGCGTGGGCCGCTCGGGCACCTCCAGGCGCCCGCACAGCGGGGCCAGCGCACGCCGTACGGCGTCCACCACGACCGCGTGCTCGTGCAGGTCCTTGGGCGACTCCAGCAGCGCCACCGCGCGGCGCACGTCCTCGGCCAGGTCGGCGCTGCGCGGCGCGGAGCCGGCCAGCGGGTTGGCGGTGAGCCGGTCGCCCCGCCGGGCGACGAGGAGTTCGGGGCTGGCGCCGATCAGGGTGCGGCCGGGGGCGCTGGGCACCGCGAAGGTGTAGCCGGACGGGTCGCGCCGGGCCAGCCGGTTCAGCATGGCCGGCAGGTCGGGGTCGTCGGGGGCGGTCAGCTCCAGGGTGCGGGCGAGGACCACCTTGTCGAACTCCCCGGCCCGCATCCGGGCCACCGCCGCGGCCACCGCGGCCCCGTACACCTCGGGCGCGGGCCACTCGCGCACCTGCCAGCCGGCGCCGTCCGCCGGGTCCTGGGCGGGCAGCGCGATCAGCGGGTCCTCGGCCAGCGCGGGCGCGCTGCGCACGGTGGCCGGGACGGCCAGGGCGGCCGGGGCGTCGGGGAGGAAGGGCACGGCGCCGAGCACCAGCGGCGCGGGCCGGTCCGGGCGGCGCAGACCGGTCAGCAGCTCGCTCACCCGCTGCGTCAACGGCCGTTCGTCGTGCGGGACTTCGGCGGCCGTGCCGTGGGTGAGCAGGGTGCGCCGGGGGGTGGCGAGGAAGCGGTCGGCGCCGGCCCGGTAGTCGTCCAGCAGCGCGACGGCGGCGCCGGGGGTCAGGGCGGTGGGCGCGGTGGGCCCGGCGGCGAGGCCGGGGTCGCTCACGGGGGCGGTCATCGGGACTCCAGGGTGGGGGAAGCCGTAACTGGGCGCGGGGCGGCGGGCGGTCAGGCCCGCAGGGTCGCGCCGCCGTCCACGTACAGGTCGTGCAGGGTGATGTGGCGGGCGCGGTCGGAGACGAGGAAGGCGACGGCCTCGGCGACGTCGGACGGCTCGGCGATGCGGCCGAGCGGGATGCCGGTGCGGTACGCGGCCGGGTCGCCCTCGATGACGGCGCGGCGGCCGCTCTCGGCGCCACCGGGGGAGTTCTCCCACATGGCGCGCTGCATCTCGGTGAGGGTGGAGCCGGGGGAGACGGTGTTGCAGCGCACGCCGTGCGGCGCCACCTCGAGCCCCAGGCACTTGGTGAACATCACCGCGGCGGCCTTGGAGGCGGCGTAGGCGGCCATGCCGCTGCGCGGGACGCCGGCCGCGTTGGAGGCGACGGTGACGATGCTGCCGCGGCCCCGGGCGGTCATCCGGCGGGCGACGGCCCGCGAGACGTGGAAGACGCCGTCGGTGTTGACGGCGAACACGGCCGCCCAGTCGGCGTCGGTCAGGTCCACCACGGGCG
This sequence comes from Streptomyces seoulensis, assembly GCA_013364255.1. Taxonomy (GTDB): domain Bacteria; phylum Actinomycetota; class Actinomycetes; order Streptomycetales; family Streptomycetaceae; genus Streptomyces; species Streptomyces similanensis. The sequence goes on from CP054936.1 coordinate 7,073,857, forward strand.
CGCCGCGCAGGATCCCGGCGACGTTGACGGCGATGTCGAGCGGGCCGAGCGTGTCCTCGGCCTCGGCGACCACCGCCTCCACCGCCTCGGCGTCGGTGACGTCCAGCGCGCGGGCGGTGACCTGATCGCCGAACCGCCCAGCCACGCGCGCGGGTTCGGTGAGCGCGAGGTCGGTGGCCAGCACGCGCGCGCCGCGCCCGGCGAGCGCCTCGACGACGGCCGCGCCGATGCCCCGGCCCGCCCCGGTCACCAGGGCGAGCCGGCCGGCGAGGTCCTGCTCCACCGGCCGTGCGGCTTCCACCGGCTGTACGGCTTCCACCGGCTGCGCGGCTTGCACGGGCTGTACGGCTTCCACGGGTCGTGCGGCTTCCACCGGCTGCGCGGCGCTCACTTGACCATGGCCTTGCGGATGTCGTCCAGCACCGAGACCGCGGCCTGCGCGCCGCCCAGGCTCGTCCACTTCGAGCCGTCGATCACGGTGGCGTGGTGCTCGCGGACGGCCTTCAGCTGCTGGTACGCGGGCTTCTTGGCGAGCTGGTCGAGCAGGCCCGCGTCCGGACCGGCGGACGACAGCGTGCCGATGAACAGCCAGTCGCCGTCGATCTCCTTCAGGTTCTCGTCGCTGATCGGCGTCGAGTGGCCCTCGCCCTTCTGGTTCTGGATGCCCGGACGCTTGAAGCCGAGGTCGTTCAGCACGTCGCTGATGAACACGCCCTGCTGCATCACGGCGGTGCCCTTGGCGGAGTAGCGGGCGACGGACACGGTCGCGCCGGCCTTCGCCCCGAGGTCCTTCTTCAGCGCGGCGGCCTGGGTGTCGTAGCCGGCGAGGAACTTCTTCGCCTCGTTGCTCCTGCCGAGCGCCTGCCCGGTCAGCTCCAGGGACTTCTTCCAGCTCTTGCTGCCGTCGATGGTGACGACCACGGGGGCGATCTTCTTCAGCTGCGCCAGCACCTGTTCGTCGGCGAGCTGGCCGGCGAGGATGACGTCGGGCTTGGCCTGGACGACCTTCTCGATGTCCGGGCCGGTCACCGCGCCGACCACGGGTATGCCCTCGGCCTGCTTGCTCAGGTACTCGGGGGCGCCCTTCTGCCCGCGTCCGGCGGTCAGGCCGACCGGCTTCACGCCGAGGGCGAGCGCGGAGTCCAGGTCCATCTCGCTGAGCGCGAGGACGCGTCGGGGAGCGGTGGGCACCGTCACCTTCGCGCCGGTCGCGTCGGTGACCGTGGTGGTGGTGCCCTTGCCCGCGGAACCGCCCGCCGAGGAGTCGTCGTCCGAGGAGCCGCACGCGCTCAGGACGAGGCCGCACGCGACGGCCAGGGCCGCGGCCGCGGTGCGACGGGTGGCGGGGGTGGAAAAGCGGGGCGCCATCATGGCCTGAAATCTCCGTTGTTCGACTGTCGTGACCCGCGGAGTGAGGCCACGATCCGGCACGCCGGGGCCCGTTCAGGCATGCGGAACGACCGGGCCCCGGACATGCGGGCGCACGGACCTCCCGCCGCCTGACGGGGCGGCACTTAGGTTAGGCTAACCATATGCTCATTTCGAGGGGGTCGTCGCTCATGAAGTCCGGATCCGGTCGGCCCACGGGCCCACCCGTCCGGGGGCGCGCCGCCGTCTTCGCCACCGCGGCCCTCCTCGTGCTGCTGCTGGTCCTGTGCCTGCTCTCACTGCTGATCGGCACCGGCAGCAGCTCCCCGGCGCGCGCCTTCGCGTACCTGACCGGCGACGCCGCCGCCCGCGCCGATCCCCAACTGCGCCTGGCCGTCGTGGACGTACGGCTACCGCGCACCTTGGCCGCCGTCATGGTCGGCCTCTGCCTGGGCACGGCGGGCTGCCTGCTCCAGGCTGCCACCCGCAACCCGCTCGCCGAGACCGGACTGCTCGGCGTCAACTCCGGCGCCGCGTTCGCCGTCGTCGTCGGACTCACCTTCTTCGGCGCCTCCTCGCCGACCGCGCTGCTGGTGTGGGCGCTGGCCGGCGGCATGGCCGCGAGCGCGGTCGTCCTGCTGCTGGCGGCGAGCGGCCGCGCCGCCGGGTCGCCGCTGAGGCTGGTGCTGGCCGGTTCGGCGCTCGGCGCCACCTTCCACGGCATGACGTCGTACGTCCTGCTCGGCACCCAGTCCACCTTCGACGTCTACCGCTACTGGACGATCGGCTCGCTCGCCGGCGTGCGCACCTCCGAACTCCTGCCGCTGCTGCCGCTGGTGGCCGTCGGCCTCGCCGTCGCGCTCGGCTGCGCCCGTCCGCTGGCCGCGCTCGGCCTCGGCGACGACAGCGCCCGCTCGCTGGGCCACCACCCCGGCCGGGTCCGCCTGGTGGTCGCCGGCGCCGTCTCGCTGCTGGCCGGCTGCGCGGTCGCCGTCGCGGGACCGATCGCCTTCCTCGGCCTGCTCGCCCCGTACGCCGCCCGCGCCGTGGTCGGCGCGAGCATGTCCGGCCAGCTGGTCCTGTCGGCGCTGATCGCCGCCGATGTGATGATCGTCGCCGACCTCCTCGCCCGGGTCGTCATCCGGCCCTGGGAGGCGCCGGTGAGCGTCCTGCTCGCCTTCGTCGGCGGCCCCCTCCTCGTCTGGATAGCCCGCTCCTCCCGTCTCTCCACCGCCGGAGCCGCCTCATGACCCCGCCCGCCCGCGGCCCGCACCCCGCCGCCGACCCGCAGGCCCCCGGCGGCGAAGCCACGGCGCCCGCCGCCCCGCGCGCGGAGAGCGAGCCGGCCGGGCCGACCGGGCCGACCGGGCCGACCGGGCCCGCCAGGCCGACCGGGCCCGCCAGGCCGGAGGCCGTCACCGCCCCGGAGGCCGTCACCGCCCCGGAGGCCGTCACCGCCCGGGCGGACGCCACCGTCCCGGCGGCCGCCCTCGTCCCCGAGGACAGCGTCGTCCTGCGCGGCGGAACCTTCTCGTGGCTCTTCCCGCGGCGCGGCGCGCTCGTCGCCGCGCTGCTCGTGCCGGTGCTCGTCGTCCTGGTCGCGCTCGCGGTGATGGCGAGTTCGACGGGGATGAGCCCGCGCGACACCCTCTCCGGGCTGCTCGGCACGGGCGATCCCGGCACCGTCATGATCGTGCGGGACTTCCGGCTGCCGCGCGTGTGCGTCGGCGTCATGGTCGGCGCGGCCCTCGGCGTCGCCGGCTGTCTCACCCAGACCCTGGCCGGCAACCGCCTGGCCACCCCCGACCTCATCGGCGTCAACGAGGGCGCGACCGCCGCCGTGGTGGCCACCGCCGCCGGCTCCTCGACCGGCATGGTCGGCGACTGGTGGCTCGGCCCGCTCGGCGCCGTCGCCGCCGCGGTCCTGGTGGTGCTGTGCGCGGGCGGCGCGGGCAGCGCCGGATACCGCGTCCTGGTCGTCGGCATCGGCGTCTCCACCGTCATCGGCGCCATGGGCGACCTCGTCATGTCCCGCGAGAACGACAACACCGCGGGCGGCGTGTTCCTCTGGGCCGTCGGCAGCCTCAGCGGCCGCGACTGGCACGTGGGCACACCCCTGCTGATCGTGCTCCTCTTCCTCCTGCCGCTCGCCCTCGCCGCCGGCCACCGCCTCCAGCTCCTGCGCTTCGACGACGACACGGCCGCCTGCCTCGGCGTCGACCTGCGCCGGCTGCGCGCCGCCGCGCTCGCGCTGGCCGTCGCCCTGGCCGGCGTGGCCGTCGGCGTCGGCGGCCCCATCGCCTTCGTCGCGCTCGCCGCCCCGATCGTCGCCGGCCGGCTGAGCGGCCCCACCCGGGTGCCGGTGACCGGCTCCGCGCTCACGGGCGCCGCCCTGATCACCGCCGCCGACGCCCTCGGCCGCGTCGTCGCCCCCGTCGAACTCCCCGTCGGCGTCGTCACCAGCGTCCTCGGCGGCCCCTTCCTCCTCTGGGTCCTCTTCCGCACCGACTCCACCACCGGAAAGGCATGACCACTCCCATGACCGACGCCCATCCCGGCCTCCAGGTGCGCGGCCTGCACGCGGGATACCCCGGCCGGCCCGTCGTCCAGGACGTCGACCTGAGCGTCCCCGCCGGACACGTGGCCGCCGTCGTCGGCCCCAACGGCTGCGGCAAGTCGACCCTGTTGCGCACCATCGCCCGCCTGCACCGCCCCACACGGGGCGCCGTACTGGCCGACGGCACCGACATCTGGAAACTGACGCAACGTCAAGTAGCGCACTGTGTAGCCCTGTTGCCGCAGTCGCCGCGGGCGCCGGAGGCCGTCACCGTCGCCGGACTGGTCCGCTACGGCCGCCACCCGCACCAGGGCCTGCTGCGCCAGTGGTCCCGCGAGGACGAACGCGCCGTACGCGACGCCCTGGAGGCCACCGGCACCACCGCGCTCGCCGGCGAGCGGCTCGACCGGCTCTCCGGCGGCCAGCGCCAGCGCTGCTGGCTCGCCATGGTGCTCGCCCAGCACACCCCCGTGGTCCTGCTCGACGAACCCACCAGCGCACTCGACCTCGGCCACGTCGTCGACGTGCTCACCCTCGTACGGCAGGTGGCCGCCGCCGGGCGGACCGTGGTCATGGTGCTGCACGACCTGGCCTCCGCCGCCCGCTACGCCGACACCCTGATCGCCATGAAGGACGGCCGCGTCGTCGCCCAGGGCCCGCCCCAGGAGATCGTGGACGAGGCGCTCGTCAAGGAGCTGTACGACCTGGAGGCCGACATCCTGCGCGCGCCCGGCGACGCCTGCCCGGTCGTCGTCCCGCGAGCGCGCGGATGAACGCGCGCGTGTGAGCCCTGTACGCGCCCCCCGCCGTGCGGTGAAAATGCGCCGTGCCGACGGGCGGCCGACCGAGGGCCGTCCGTCCGAGTCCCCAGAGAGGCAGGGTGGCTGAGGTGTTGGTACGTCTGCCCAAGACCGTGTCGCACGCGCGGGAGCACCTGGCCGAGGGAGCGGTGCCGATAGGCGGCGCGACCCTCGTCTGGGCCACCTGGCAGCGCGACGGATTCCCCGAACAGGCCATGTCGCTGCGCGAGTTGCCGCAGGCCAACGTCATCGGTCCGGAGGAACTGGGCGGCGCGGTGGTGCTGAGCCGCGTCGACGGCCGGGTCCCGTACGTGCTGCGCGCGGCGGCCGGCTCGGTGGGCACCGGCGCGGTGCGCCGGGCGGCGACGGTCGGCGGCAACCTCGCCGGCAGCGCGCTGCGCTGCCTGCTGCCCGCGGCCCTGGTCCTGGAGGCCCGCGCGACCGTCCTGGCCGCGCACGGCGTCTACGAGACCGATCTCGCCGAGGTGACGGCCAAGCGCCCGGTCCTGCTCGGGCTGCGCTGGAACACGCCGGTCGCCAGCGCCTACCGCAAGCTGCCCGGCGAGGCGGGCGGCGCGCCGCCCCTCGTCGTCGCCACCGCCCTGCACGCCGGCGCCGACGGACGCCACCGCCTGCGCGCCGCCGTCCGCGACGGCTACGAGGTGCTGACCGCGACCGCGACCGGGACTGGGACCGCGACGGGGACCCGCGGCCCGGACCCCGCCCCTCTTCTGGACGAGCTGCGCGAGACCCCCGTGGCGGACGTCCCCGACGCCTGGAACCTCGTCACCGAACAGGTGACCGCACTCCTGGCCGCGGCCCCCGACCGCTGAGAACCGGCCGCCACCGGCCTGTCCGCCACCGGCCCTGCCGCTACCAGCCCGGCCGTTGCGCTCCCGGCCGCGCCCGCCGCCCGAACAGCAGCCCCTGCGGCTCGGGCGGCGGCGGGGTGCCGGGGCGCAGCGGCAGGACGAGCAGCATGCCGACGACGAAGCCGACGACGTGGGCCGTGTACGCGACGGTGCCCGCCTCGGAGACGGCGTCGCCCGCCGAGTAGAACGCCTGGAGCACGAACCAGAAGCCCAGCACGATCCAGGCGGGCAGCCGGAGCGGCAGGAAGACCAGGAACGGCACGAGGACCCACACCCTGGCCCTCGGGTACAGCACCAGATACGCCCCGCAGACCCCCGCGATCGCCCCCGACGCGCCGATCAGCGGCTGGGCGGAGTCCGCGTTGAGCAGCGCGAACCCGTATCCGGCGGCGTACCCGCAGGCGACGTAGAACAGGGTGAAGCGGATGTGCCCCATCCGGTCCTCGATGTTGTTGCCGAAGATGAACAGGAACAGCATGTTGCCGAGCAGGTGCAGCCAGCTGCCGTGCAGGAACATCGCGGACAGGACGGACAGCGCGGGCGACTTGTCGTACGTCGGCGGGCCCAGCACGCAGCCCGGCCCGTGCACGCCCACCCCCGTGTCGCCGGTCGGCACCAGCGCCGGCAGCCGGCCGTGGATCAGCTCGCGGGGCACCAGCGCCCACTGCTCCGTGAACGCGTGCAGGTGGCACAGCTGCGCGAGGGTGCCCTGCCCCGTCGCGGAACCGGAGACGGCGGGCGTCAGCAGGAACACGACGAAGTTCGCGGCGATCAGGGCGTACGTCACCCAGGGGGTGCGCCGCGTCGGGTTCAGATCATGGACGGGGATGACCACAGGTAAGTACTGCCCGCGACGCGCCCGGCGAATCGGCCGGGGCGGCGGGTGAACACGGCCGGGCGTTCGTGCGTATGTTCCCCCGACCGCCCGCGGCGCGGCGAGCAGGCCCGCGGGGACGACGTGACGAGGCGAGGTACAGGCGATGAGCGACCGAGTGGGACCACCCGCGGTGCACGCCCTGCCCGACGGCGAGGCCGAACTGTCCCTGGTGGTGCGGCTGCCCTGGGAGGACGTCGCCCGGCTGGGCCAGGAGGCCGGACGGCTGGCGGCTCGGATGCAGCGGCCGGTGACGCTGGACGAGGCCGTCGGCCACCGGCTGCGCTCGGCCCCGCCCGGCGCGCACGCCAGACCGGCCGGCGCGCAACCGCAGGCCGTCACCGCGGCGGCCGCCGGCCCGCCGCCGGCGGGCACGGCGCCGGCGCCCGCCGCGTCGGTCTCCGCCCTCCCGACCCGCCCCCCGACCGAACCGACCCGCCCCCCGATGGACCGCATGGGCGGCACCGCCTAGCCCCCCGAACCGGCCGAACCGCCCGCCGGCCCTGGTCGGCCACTCGCCGGCCCAGCCCGAACGGCCGCCCGCCCCGGCCGGCCGCCCGCTGGTCGCCGGCCTCGCCCGACCGCCGACCACCGATTCCGGGCGACCGCCGGTCCCGGGCGACCGCGGGTCCCGGGCGACCGCGGGTCCCGGGCGACCGCGGGTCCCGGGCGACCGCGGGTCCCGGGCGACCGCCGGTCCCGGGTGACCGCCGGTCCCGGGCGGCCACCTGTCCCGGCCGACCGCGGGTCCCGGGCGACCACCGATTCCGGGCGACCGCCGGTCCCGGCCGACCACCGGTCCCCGCCGACCACCCGCACCGGTCGGCCGACCGGCCAGGTCAGCTCGCCGCGCGGTCCCACGGTTCGCGGATCTTCGCCGCGGCCTTGCGCGCCGCCACCAGGACCGGGTCCCACACCGGTGAGAACGGTGGCGCGTAGCCGAGGTCGAGTGACGTCATCTGCTCCACCGTCAGTCCGGCCGTCAGCGCGACCGCCGCGATGTCCACCCGTTTCGCCGCGCCCTCCCGGCCCACGATCTGGACGCCCAGCAGCCGGCCGGTGCGGCGCTCGGCGAGCATCTTGACCGTCATCGGGGAGGCGCCCGGGTAGTAGCCCGCCCGGCTGGTCGACTCGATCGTGACGGTCTCGAACTGGAGCCCGACCCGGCGGGCGTCCCGCTCGCGCAGGCCGGTGCGCGCGATCTCCAGGTCGCACACCTTGCTCACCGCGGTCCCGACCACACCGGGGAAGGTGGCGTAGCCGCCGCCAACGTTGGTGCCGATGACCTGGCCGTGCTTGTTGGCGTGGGTGCCGAGCGCGATGTGCCGCTGCTGCCCGGAGACCAGGTCGAGCACCTCCACGCAGTCGCCGCCGGCCCAGATGTTCTCGTGGCCGCGCACCCGCATCGCCCGGTCGGTGAGCAGGCCGCCGTGCGCGCCGAGCGGCAGCCCGGCCGCACGCGCCAGCGCCGTGTCGGGGCGTACGCCGATGCCCAGCACGACCACGTCCGCCGGGTACTCGGCGTCCTCGGTGGCCACCGCCCGCACCCGCCCGTCCTGCCCGGTCAGCACCTTGGTGACCTCCGCCTCGCCGACCATGGCGATGCCGAGGCCCTCCATCGCCTCGCGCACCATGCGCCCCATGTCGGCGTCGAGCGTGGACATCGGCTCCGTGCCCCGGTTGACGACCGTCACCTCGTAGCCGCGCCGGATCAGCGCCTCGGCCATCTCGACGCCGATGTAGCCCGCGCCGACCACCACCGCCCGGCGGCCGGCCGCGCGGGTCAGGGTGTCCAGCAGCGCCTGGCCGTCGTCGAGGGTCTGCACCCCGTGCACGCCGGGCGCGTCCACGCCGGGCAGGTCGGGGCGGATCGGACGCGCCCCGGTCGCGATCACCAGCTTGTCGTACGACGTCCAGGACTCGGCCCCGGTCTCGACCTCCCGCGCCCGCACCCGGCCTCCGGCCACGTCGATCTCGGTGACCTCCGTACGCATCCGCAGATCGATGCCGCGCTCCCGGTGCTCCTCGGGGCCGCGGGCGATCAGGTCGTCCCGCTCGTCCACGTCGCCGGCCACCCAGTAGGGGATGCCGCACGCCGAGTACGAGGTGAAGTGGCCGCGTTCGAACGCCACGATCTCCAGCTCGTCGGGCCCGCGCAGCCGGCGCGCCTGTGACGCCGCGGACATTCCCGCGGCGTCGCCGCCGATCACGACCAGTCGTTCCGTTGAGTCCGTCATGCGAACACGCTAGTCCCACGAGGGACTTCCCCCGGCCGACGCCGAGGCGCGCCCCGGCTCACTCGCCGTCCGGCCGCCCGCTCTCCTCCGTGGCCGCCGGTGGCGGCGCCGACGACCCCCGCGGGGCGCCGGGCAGTGGTCCCAGCGCGGTCATCACGGGCGGCACGGGTGCGGCGGGCGCGGTGGCGGCCCGGCGCGGCCGCCGGTGTCGTACCACTCGCCACGCCACCACGAGCGCCGCCAGCACGACGGCGAACGGCAGCACCGCGCCGAGCGCCAGCGCGAGCCAGCGCACCACGGTGACGAACACGTGCCAGCCGCCCGCCACCGCGTCCCCGAAGCCGGGTGCGTCGTCCGCGGCGGCGGTCCGGTGCGCGGCCGTCCCGGACAATGACAGGGTGATGGTGGCCAGGCTCGTACGGTCCTTCAGGGACGCCTGCCGGCCGAGCAGCGACTCCAGGTCGGACTCGCGGCGGCTCAGCTCGCCCTCCAGCGCCACCACGTCGCCGATCCGGTCGGCCCGCTCCATCAGGGCGCGGACCCGGTCGACGCTCGCCCGCTGCGACCTGATCCTGCTGTCCACGTCGACGACCTGGTCGGTGACGTCCTCGGCCTTCGACGTGCGCTCCACCAGCCTGCCCGCGCCCTGCAGAGCGGTGAGCACGCCGTCGTACCGTTCGGCGGGCACCCGCAGCACCACCTCGGTCCGCTCGTGGCCGTCCTCGTCGCGGGTCGTGGTCTCGTCGCCGACGTAACCGCCCGCGTGCTCGACGGCCGTACGGGCCGCGTCCAGGGCCTTGGCGACGTCGCCGACCTCCACCGTCAGCGAGGCGGTGCGGACGATGTGGTCGGTGCCGAGCTTCGGCGCGGCGCTCGCCTTCGCCCCCGGAGCCGAGCCGCCGCTCTTGGCCGAGCCGCCGCTCCCGGACGAGTCGGCGTCCTGCGCGGAGGCGGCATCGCCGCGGTACCCGCTCCCGGCGGCGCTGTCGCCCCTGGCGGCCTTGTCGCCCGTGTCGGAGGAGCCGCCGTCCGCGCTGCACCCGGTGAGCGCGAGGGCCGTGGCGAGCAGCAGCCCGACCAGGGCGGAGGCGGGCCGGACCGAACGTGGTGCGTGCATGTGGGTGTACCCCCGGGGTCGTCGTGACCACTGACGCTCCTTCGACGCCGGGACCGCACGGAACGTTGGCGGGAAACGGTCCCGAAGAGGTCACGGTCGGGACTCGCGCGGGACACCATGCCGAGACCGCGCCGGACACCGGGCCGAGACCCAGCCGAAGACGGGACCACCGGCCCTCGGACGGGACCGTCGGCGCCCCCGGGCCCCGCCGTCACTGTCAGTGGTGTTTGAGAGAGTGGGGACATGAGCGCAACGGGTACGGACAGCACGGGGCACGTCGTCGTCATCGGGGCCGGGATCGCGGGCCTGGCCGCCGCGCACCGCCTGCTGCAACGCGGGGCGCGGGTGACCGTGCTGGAGGCGTCCGACCGGGTCGGCGGCAAGCTGCTGCCCGGCGAGATCGCCGGGGTGCGCGTCGACCTGGGCGCCGAGTCGATGCTGGCCCGTCGCCCCGAGGCGGTGGGCCTGGCGCGCGAGGTGGGCCTCGCCGACGCGCTCCAGCCGCCGGCCACCGCCACCGCCTCGATCTGGACCCGCGGCGCCCTGCGCCCGATGCCCAAGGGCCACGTCATGGGCGTCCCCGGCGCCGCCGCCGCGCTCGCCGGAGTGCTCTCCGAGGACGGCCTCGCCCGCATCGAGCGCGACGCGCGGCTGCCCCGCACCGAGACCGGCGACGACGTGGCGGTCGGCGAGTACGTCGCGGCGCGCCTGGGCCGCGAGGTCGTCGACCGCCTGGTCGAGCCCCTGCTCGGCGGGGTCTACGCGGGCGACGCCTACCGCATCTCGATGCGCTCCGCCGTCCCCCAGCTCTTCCAGGCCGCCCAGCGGCACGACTCGCTCACCGAAGCCGTCCGCGCCATCCAGACCGCGGCGGCGGCGAACGCACGGACGGCCGGACCGGTCTTCACGGGCATCGAGGGCGGCGTCGGCCGGCTGCCCCTCGCGGTCGCCGAGTCGGTGCGGGCGCGCGGCGGCGAGCTCCTCACCGGCGCCCCCGTCACCGAGCTGCGCCGACGGACGCCGGCGGGCTGGCGGATCACGGCCGGGGACCGGGTGCTCGACGCCGACGCGGTGGTCGTCGCCGTGCCCGCGCCGGCCGCCGCCGCGCTGCTGAGCGCCGAGTCGCCCGGGGCCGCCGCCGAACTGCGGGCCGTCGAGTACGCCTCCATGGCGCTGATCACCCTCGCCTACCGCCGCTCCGACGCCGACGCCGCCCTGCCCGACGGCAGCGGCTTCCTCGTGCCGCCCGTCGACGGACGCACCATCAAGGCGTCGACCTTCGCCTCCCGCAAATGGGGCTGGATCGCCGACCAGGACCCGGACGTGACGGTGCTGCGCACCTCCGTCGGACGGTACGGCGAGACGGAGGTCCTCGGCCGCGCCGACGCCGACCTGGTCGACGTCTCCCGGCACGACCTGCGCGAGGCCGTCGGCCTGACCGCCGCACCCGTGGAGACCCGCGTCACCCGCTGGACCGACGGACTGCCCCAGTACCCGGTCGGCCACCACGCGCGCGTGGCCCGGATCCGCGCGCACGTCGGCGAACTGCCCGGCCTCGCGGTGTGCGGCGCGCTCTACGACGGCGTCGGCATCCCCGCCTGCGTGGCCAGCGCGTACGCCGCCGTCGACCAGCTCGGCGGCGACCTGACGGCCGTGCGGGAACTCACCGCCGCCCCGGTGCAGAGCCTGCACGGCGGAGCGGGAGAATAAGCCCATGAGTGACGAAGCCTCCACCACCGAGTCCGGCCGCATCCCGAACAAGGGCAAGCTGGCAAAGGACCTCAACGAGGTCATCCGCTACACGCTGTGGTCCGTCTTCAAGCTGAAGGACGTACTGCCCGAGGACCGCACGGGCTACGCCGACGAGGTGCAGGAGCTGTTCGACCAGCTCGCCGCCAAGGACGTGACCATCCGCGGCACCTACGACGTCTCCGGCCTGCGCGCCGACGCCGACGTCATGATCTGGTGGCACGCCGAGACCAGCGACCAGCTCCAGGAGGCGTACAACCTCTTCCGCCGCACGAAGCTCGGCCGCGCGCTGCAGCCGGTGTGGTCGAACATGGCGCTGCACCGCCCCGCCGAGTTCAACCGCTCGCACATCCCGGCGTTCCTCGCCGACGAGACGGCCCGCGACTACGTCAGCGTCTACCCCTTCGTGCGCTCCTACGACTGGTACCTGCTGCCCGACGAGGACCGCCGCCGGATGCTCGCCGACCACGGCAAGATGGCCCGCGGCTACCCGGACGTGCGCGCCAACACCGTCGCGTCCTTCTCCCTCGGCGACTACGAGTGGATCCTCGCCTTCGAGGCCGACGAACTGCACCGCATCGTCGACCTCATGCGCCACCTGCGCGCCTCGGAGGCCCGCCGGCACGTCCGCGAGGAGGTCCCGTTCTTCACCGGCCGCCGCAAGGACGTGGCCGAGCTGGTCGCCGGCCTGGCCTGACCGGCCGAGCACGCCTGACCGGCCGAGCACGGCCCGGCGTCCCGCGCTCACCGGAGCACGGGACGCCGGGCCGGATCACTTCCCGTTCCGGGGCCGGGCGGCGGCGCGCTCCTTCAGCGCGGCGCGCAGCTCCTTCTTGCGCAGGTCCCGGAAGGTGGGCCGGTTCGGCTGCGGCTCCGGGTGCGCGGCGCAGGCCGCGTCCAGGGCCGGAACCCGGCCCTGGAGCAGATACGCGTCCAGGTACGCGTTGACGCACCGGTTCGGCCCGTAGCCGACGCCGTGCGCGCCCGCGCCCCGCTCGGTCACCAGCACCGAACCCGCCAGCCGCCGCCGCAGCTCGACCGCGCCCTCGTACGGCGTCGCCGCGTCCCGCTCGGCGGCCAGCAGCAGCGTCGGCGGCAGCTCACCGGGCGCCGTCCGCACGTCCAGGGGCCGCTGCCGGGGGCCCGTCCAGTAGGCGCACGGCAGGTTCATCCACGCATTGCCCCACGTCTCGAACGGCGCCGTCCGCGCCAGCCGGGTGTTGTCCCGGTCCCACACCGCGAAGTCGGTGGGCCAGGCCGCGTCGTTGCACTCCACGGCCGCGTAGACCGCGGCGCCGTTCTCCGCCTCCGTCGCCCCCTCCGCGCCCGGCGCGGCCATCGTGACCAGCGGCTTGCCGTCGCCCTTCAGATACGCCGACAGGGCCTCGGCGCTGCCCGGCCAGAAGTCGTCGTAGTAGCCGACGTTCAGGAACGCGGCCTGCAACTGCCCGGGGCCCACCTTGCCGCCCGCCGGCTTCGCGGCCAGCCGCCCGCGCGCCTTGTCGTACGACGCCTGCACCGCGGCCGCCGTACGCCCGAGCCGGTACGCGGAGTCGTGCCGCGCCACCCACTTCTTGAAGTCCGTCCAGCGGCCCTCGAACGCGGCCGACTGCGCCAGGTTGTTGCCGTACCAGATCCGCGCGGGGGCGGGGTCGACCACCGAGTCGAACACCATCCGGCGCACGTGCGAGGGGAACAGCGCCGCGTACAGCGCGCCGAAGTAGGTGCCGTAGGAGGCGCCCATGAACGTCAGCCGCCGCTCGCCCAGCGCCGCCCGCAGCACGTCCAGATCACGGGCGTTGGCGAGGGAGGTGTAGTGGCGCAGGGCCGGACCCGCGCGCCGGGCGCAGTCGCGGGCGTACGCCCTGGCCTCGGCGACGCGCTGCTTCTTGTACGCCGCCGTGGGCTTGATCGGCGGGAAGGTCGGCGCCTTGAGGAAGGTCTTGGGGTCCCGGCAGGACAGCGGCGCCGAGCGGCCGACCCCGCGCGGGGCGTAGCCGACGAGGTCGTAGGCGGCGGCGATCCGCTTCCACTCGGGCGCGAGCCCGACCAGCGGGAAGGACATGCCGTCGCCGCCGGGACCGCCCGGGTTGAACACCAGGGCGCCCTGCCGGGGCACCGCGCGCCTGCCGTCGCGCGGGTCCTTGCGGGTGGCCCGGACCCGGCTGACGGTGAGCCGGATCTGCTGGCCGTCGGGGCGGGCGTAGTCGAGGGGCACGGACACCGTGCCGCACTCCATCGCGACCGGCAGCTTCGCGGTCTCCGCGCACGGGCGGAAGCGGATGCCGGCCTTCTCCGCGCGCGCCGCGGCCACGATCGTGCCGCGCAGCTCCGCCGCCCCGCCGGGCACCGCCCGCGCGCTCGCGGGCACACCACCGGCCGGGACGGCGAGGGCGGTCAGGATCAAGGAACCGGCGGCCGTGCAGACGGCTGCTGCTCTCATCGCGTATCCCCTTCGGCGCGCGGCGGCTTCGCTGCCCGGCGGCAGCGATTCGAGGGCCGGCGGCAACAGAAGGGATGTTTGGTGCGTCCGTGGAGCGAGGCAAGCACCGCACGGCCGGTGTCGGCGCCAATGCGCCCGACGCGCCCCGCGTGAGCGCGCGCTCCGCCCGGAGCGCCCGCGCGCCCCCCACGTCGGCGGCCGTGGCGGCCGTGACCGGTCGGCGGCCGGTCACTCCCGCCAGGGCTGGTCGCGGTGGGTGAAGGCGGCCCGCAGTTCCGGTTCGCCGATCGCGCGGATGCCCCGGACGGCCACGGAGGCGAGGTACGACCGCTCGTCCCCGGCGCCGCCCTCGGCACGGTCCGCGCGCCGGGCCACTGTCCCGAGCAGCCGCTGCCCGGCGGGGGAGGCCCAGCGCGCGTGGGGGTGGATCTCGACGCGGGCTATGGCCAGGCAGCTCAGGGTGAGCGCGAGGGGCAGCGCGAACCACAGGGAGATCAGCCCGCGCGGCATCCCGGTCGGGCCGGGCAGGAGCAGCGCGGTCGCGCCCAGCGCGAGGACGGCCAGCGCGGCGGCCCGTACCTGGCGGACCCCGGAGGAGACGTCGGCCGCCGACCCCTCCGGCACGGCTAGCCCGGCGCTGACCAGGCGGTCGGCGAGGCCGCGCACCGAGTCGGCGGTGGCCAGCGCGGCGCGCACCGGCGCGATCCGGGACTGCCCCTCCGGGCCGATCGCCCCTATCGCGGAGCGCTCCATCTCGTCCCGGCCGCGCGGGTCCACGACGGTCGCCCAGCCGGTGTGCGCGAGCAGCAGCCGCCGTTGGCGGGCCATGGAGACGAGGGTGACCTCGGCGACCCGGGCCGGGCCTCCGGACAGGAACGCGGCCTCGTACAGGGTCAGGTCGTGGTCCCGGTCCGCGGGCGCGGCGCCGGTGTCCCAGGCGGCGGCGCGGACGGCGGCCAGACACAGCCGGGTGCACGCGACGCCGGCGACGGCCCAGGCGGGCAGCAGGAGGAGTACCCAGAACATGACAAGTTTCTATGCCAGCGGCCCGGGAAACTCCATGCCCTGTTCACATTCCGGACCAGCTGTGGCCGGTATGTGACTTTCCGTTTGTTTCCCGAGGTCAGGGAGTTGCCGTCGGTGACTGCGGGGGCGGGCTCGATGCGGCAGGCGGCAGGACGTACGTCGGTGCCGCCGACCCGCCGGACGGCGTGAGCGGCACGACGTCGCCGGGGGCCGCCATGCTCGGCACGGCGGTCGAGGCGGCGGCGGTGTCCGCCGGGTCGGCGCCGGCGGTCAGGTCGCGGGCGATCGAGGCGAAGTCGACGTCTCCGGTGGCCTCCAGCGCCCTGACGCAGCCCAGGACCGTCGTCGCCGCGTCGTCGGCGAGGTCGCGCACCAGGGAGTTCTGGGTGCTCGCGCGCACCTGGGCGACGCGTTCGAGGAGTCGTCCGTAGGCCAGGCGCGGGAGGTTGGCGAACAGGCGGTCGTACTCCTCGCCCTCGGCCCCGTCCAGGGTGGTCAGCGACTGCTTCTGCCGGGCGGTGGGCTCGTTGGGCAGCGGCAGCCCGAGCCGGGCCGCCACGTCGCGCGTCCGCCGGTCGAGGAAGACGTACCCGTCCACGAGGCGTCGGCCCGCCGTGCGCACGGCGTCGGTGGTGCCCCGTTCCTCGGCCCGCTCCCCGGCGGGCGCCCCCCACAGCCCGGCGAGCCGGACCTGGGTGAGGAAGTCGCGGTCCTGCCCGGACAGCGGCCCGTACGGCGTCGCCACGGTCCGCGCGCTCAGCGGCTCCGCCGGCGCGGCGGGCCGGTCGGCGTACGACCAGAGCGGGACGAGCAGGGCCACGACGGTGCCGGCCAGCACCGAGACGATGATCCCGGTGCCGCTGAGGATGCCTCGGCCCGGCACGGGGCGTCGGGGTCGCATGAGGCGCCTCCTGTCGCGGCACCGCACGTCAGCGCGCCACGGGCGTGAGTAAAGGGTTCGCATAGTACTGCGGCCCCGGCGCCCGCCCCGAACCGCCGGGTGCCACGCCCGGCGCCGGCTGTCGCGGGCGGCCGTCGCGGGCGGCGGTCTTTTGCCGGCCCGGCCCTCAGCCGGACTGCCGGTCAGGGGGATCGCCGGTCAGCGGGGTTGGCCGCCCGCCGGGCTGGTCGCTCGCCAGGTGCCGCGTCCGGCGGTCCGGCGTCGGCTGTCGCGGGCGGCCTTCGCAGGCGGCGGGTCTTTTGCCGGACCGGCCCCCAGCCGGATCGCCGGTCAGCGGGACCACCGGTCAGGGGGGCCGGCCGCCCGCCGGACCGGCCGTCAGTGGGACCGGCCGCCCGTCGGACTGGGCACCCGCCGGACCGGCCCTCAGCGGCGCAGCAGTACGCGGCGGGCCGCCCTGGCCGCGCGGACCGCCGGTCTGCTGGACCTGGGCGCGGGCCCGGACCGCTCCAGCCACCAGGCGCGCAGCGCCCGCCGGGCCTCGGCGTCCTCGGGCCGCCCGGCGAGCAGCAGCGAGGCCGCGAACTCCATCGCGTCCTGCCGGTAGCCGCCGCCCATCGGGTGCCCCTGCGCATGGGCCAGGAACGCGGGGCGGTAGCCGGCGCCCAGGATCACCGGCAGCTCCGGCGCGATCCTCGCCACCACGTCCGCCCGCTTCGAGGCCAGCGCCCGCGCCTGTACCGCCAGGCGCCCCCGGTCGAACCCCTCCGGCGCGGGCGTCCCCGCCACCAGCGCCGACAGCAGCGCGGTCTGCGCGAGCCCGAGCCGCTGCCGCGCCGCCTCGGTACCGGGGAGCTCGGCACCGACGGACTCGGCACCGATCGCCTCCGTACCGGCGGACCCGGCACCGATCGCCTCCGTACCGGCCGTCTCGGCACCGGCCGTTCCGTTCTCGGCGGGATCGGCACGGACCGTCCCGTCCCCGGCCGCCTCGGCACGGACCGTCCCGTCACCGGCGGGCTCGGCGCCGGCCGTTCCGTCCTCGGCGGACCCCGCACCGACAGCCCCGTACCCGGCGGGCTCGGCCGCAGGGGTCTGCGCCGCCGGAGTGCCGGGTACGGGAGGCGTCCCGGGGGCGGCCGCCGCCCGCCGCGGGTGGGCCGCCGCCACCGTACGGCCCAGCTCCACCGCCTTGCCGATCGCCGCCAACTCCCGCTCCAGCTCGCCCGGTTCGGGAAAGTTCTCGTCGCGTTCCAGCAGGACGCCGGGCGGGGTCACGCGGGAGGCGAGGTCGGTCAGGATGTCGAGGACCGGTTCCGGGACCGGGTGGGCGTGGCTGTCGTGCCAGACGCCGTCCCGCTCGAAACCGCCCGCCACATGCACGTACGCGAGGGCTTCGAGCGGGAGTTCGGCCAGCGCGCGGGCCGGGTCCTCGCCCTGGTTGACGTAGTTGGTGTGCAGGTTGGCCACGTCGATCAGCAGCCGCACCCCGGTACGGTCGGCCAGTTCGTACAGGAACTGCCCCTCGGTCAGCTCCTCGCCCGGCCACGACAGCAGCGCGGCGATGTTCTCCACGGCCAGCGGCACGGGCAGCGCGTCCTGCGCGACGCGGACGTTCTCGCACAGCACGTCCAGCGCGTCCCGGGTGCGCGGCACCGGCAGCAGGTGCCCGGCCTCCAGCCGCGGCGACGCGGTCAGCGCGCCGCCCGCCCGCACGAACGCGATGTGCTCCGTCACCAGCGGCGCGCCCAGCACTCGGGCCCGCTCGGCCAGCGCGGTCAGCCGGCCCTCGTCGGGCCGCTCGGCCCCGCCGAGGCCGAGCGAGACCCCGTGCGGCACGACGGTCACCCCGCGCGCCCGCAGCCGCAGCAGCGACTCGGGCAGGTGGCCGGGGCACAGGTTCTCGGACACGACCTCGACCCAGTCGACGTCCGGCATCCGCTCCACCGCGTCCGCGATCTCCGGCCGCCAGCCGATCCCCGCCCCCAGCCGCTGCATCGTCCCCGCCACCCTCTTCCCCCCGGCCGCCGGGCGTCGGGCGCCCGGCTTCGTGATCCGCGCAGGACGCGCGTGCAGGGGGTATGGCCCTGGCGCGACGCCGCGAACCCCGCGCCCCGCGCCTTCAGAGCAACATTTGAGGTTCGCCGCCGGGTCGCGGCCCTAGCGCAGCGCCGGATGGTCGGCGACCACCGTGGCCGAGCCGGGGGCGATCTCCGTGAACCCCGCGTCGCGCACCAGCGGGAGGCCGCAGGCGGTGAGGTCGCGCCACTGACCGGGCGCGGCGGTGCGCACGGCGAGCGGGTAGCCGGCCGCGCGCCAGGCGGCCCGCTGCTCGGACGTCAGCTCCCACCAGGCGAGCTGGGCGCCGTGGCCCGCCTGCGCCATCGCCTTGCCCGCGGACATCTCCAGACCGGGGTTGAGCCAGAGTACCGGGACGCCCGGCTCGGGGGCGGCGGGCGGCTCGGGGTCGTCCAGGTCGGTGCCGGAGACCTGGAGCTTGGCCAGGTCCTTGGGCCAGCCGTCCAGCGGGACGGGCGGGAAGACCCGTACCTCCGCCGCCTGCCCGGTGACCGTGACGCCGTCCAGCGCCTCGGCGCGCCGCCACTCCGCGCCGCGCGCCCGGCGCACCACCTTGCGGATCCGGGCGTCCTGCCAGTCCCGCACGGCCCGCGCCCACTCGCCCTCGCCGAGCGAGCGCTCGTCGCCGAGCAGCACCAGCACCGCGCGGGCCGCCGTCTCCAGCGCGTCGGTACGGGCCGGGGGAGCGGCGCGCTCGATGCGTACGACCAGCGGCAGTACGTACTGGGGCGCCTCGTCGCGGGTGCTCGGCTCGGACCGGAAGGGGCTGTCCCCGGGGGCGGCGGTGGTGGTGGCGGTGGTCTCGTCGGTGCTCACGCCCTCCAGTCTGCCAGCCGGGTGATCGGCGCCCCGGACCTGTGGGCGGCTCACCCGGAGCAGGCGGTGCGCTGCGCCTCCTGCCACTCGCAGACGGGGCACAGCGTGATCCCCTTGTACGACTCGGGGTACTCCGTCGACTCGCGGCACAGCACGCACTCCGCGTACGGCGGCCCCTCGGCGGCGGGCGGCCGGGCGGCGTCGATCAGGCAGTAGCCGTCACCGCCACCGCTGCCGTCGCTGCCGCCATCACCGACACCGCCGCCGCCGTCCTCGGCCGTCCCGGCGCGGTCCTCGCCGACCCCGTCGTCATCGTCGTCCTCGCTCATGACACCAGCGTAGGACGGCGGGACGGCCCGCCCCGGGGCCGGCTCAGGCGTGGCCGCTCGTCGCACCGATCAGCTCGGACACCTTCACGAAGCGGTAGCCCTTCGCGCGCAGCTGCGGCACGACCGTGCGCACGACGTGCTCGGTGGTCGGGGCGGCGCTGCGCGTGCAGTGCATGACCACGACCGAGCCGGGCTTGACCCCGTCGAGCACCTGCCGGGCCACCGCGTCCGCGTCCGTCGCGAACGCGTCGCCGCTCACCACGTCCCACTGCACCGCGGTGACGCCGAGCGGGCCGAGGGTGCGCAGCACGTCGCTGTCGTAGCAGCCGCCGGGGAAGCGCAGGTACGGCATGACGTGCCGGACGCCCGTCTTCTGGAAGGCGGTGTACGCGCGCTCCACGTCCGCGCGGATCCCGTCCTCGGAGATCGTCGGCAGGCCGTAGCAGTCGTCGGTGAAGGCGTAGTGGCTGTAGGTGTGGTTGGCGAGTTCGAACTGGGGATCGGAGCCGATGGCGCGGGCCTCGTCCGGGTAGGTCTCGGCCCACTTGCCGGTCATGAAGACGGTGGCCGGCACCTTGAGGGAGCGCAGCGCGGCGATGAGCCCCGGGTTGTCGAAGTGCTCGCCCGCCTTGGCGCGCGGCCCCTCGTCGGCGGTCATGTCGGCGTCGAAGGTGAGCGCGACCGTCTTGCCCCCGGTCCGTGGACCGTTGGTGAAGACGGGGGTCAGCCCGCCGGGCCCGGGAGTGAGGGTCGGCGGTTTGGTGGGGGCGGTGGCGGAGGGCTTGGCGGGAGCGTGCTCGGACTTGGTGGGGGCCGGGTGGCCGGCGTGCGGGGCCTGCGTGGTGGTGGAGCCGCAGGCGGCGAGGGCGGTGAGGGCGGCGCTCAGGGCGCAGGCCGCGGTGATTCGTCGTACCAGTGAGATCACCGGACGAATCTAGGACGCTCTCCGGTCATATGAACGGCGGCACGGCCGTCCGGGCCCGGCGCGGTCACCCGCTCGGTGGCTCGGAGCCCGGCTCCGCCGTCGCGCCGGAAACCGGCTCGGGCTCACCCGCGGGGCCGGGTTCCGGTCCGGGTCCGGTTCCCGGGTCCGGCTCGGTCTCGCGTGCGGCGGCGTCGGCGGCGGCCCGTACGGGGGTGACGGAGGCGGGGTCGGCGGCCGGGCGCGCCGGGGTGAAGGGCTTGGAGCCGTTGGCGAGCGGCCTCGGCGGCTCGGGCTCGGGGGCCGGCGCCGGTGCGGGCGCCGGTGCTCCCGGCGCCGGCTGCTGGGCCTTCTCCAGGAAGCGCAGCAGCTCCACCGGGAAGGGCAGCACCAGGGTGGAGTTCTTCTCGGTGGCCACGGCGGTCACCGTCTGGAGCAGGCGCAGTTGCAGCGCGGCGGGCGTGTCCGCCATCTGCTGCGCGGCCTCGGCGAGCTTCCTGGACGCCTGGAGCTCGGCGTCCGCGTTGATGATCCGGGCCCGCCGCTCCCGGTCGGCCTCGGCCTGCCGGGCCATGGAGCGCTTCATCGTGTCCGGCAGGGACACGTCCTTGATCTCGACGCGGTCGATCTGCACGCCCCAGCCGATGGCCGGGCTGTCGATCATCAGCTCAAGGCCCTGGTTGAGCTTCTCCCGGTTGGACAGCAGGTCGTCCAGGTCGCTCTTGCCGATGATCGAACGCAGCGAGGTCTGCGCCATCTGGGACACCGCGAACCGGTAGTCCTCCACCTGGATGACGGCGTTGCCCGCGTCGACCACCTTGAAGTAGACGACCGCGTCCACCCGCACGGTCACGTTGTCCCGGGTGATGCCCTCCTGGGCGGGGATCGGCAGCGTGACGATCTGCATGTTGACCTTGTAGAGCCGGTCGACGAACGGCACGATCATCGTGAAGCCCGGCGAGCGCACCGTCCCGGCGAACCGGCCGAGCCGCAGCACCACCCCGCGCTCGTACTGTTTGACGACCCGCGCCGCCCCGGCCACGTACACGAGCCCGGCACAGCCGGCGGCAATCACGGCGGTCAGTACGTCCTCGACCATGATGACGACTCCTCGACCAGTCGCCCACGCGCCCGATCCGGCGCCTGCCTCCACGATAGGCCCGCCCCGACGGCCCGGTCGACCCGTCGGAGCACGGCGGGCGGAACGGCCGGACCGGGCGCCCGCGGCGAGCCGCCCGGCCCGCGGCCGTACGCCGCCGCCCCGGTGGACGGCGTCCGGGGCGGCGGCGTACGGGGCGGTACGGGGCGGCGGAGCCCGGCGCGGCGCCCTCAGCCCGGCGGAGCCGGCAGCCGCGCCGGTTCCGTGCTCAGCTTCACCGGCTCGGTGCCCGCCGCGCTGTGCCGCTCGGCCCAGGTCTCCAGCGCCAGGCGGCAGGCGTGGTCCAAGTGGTGCAGCCCGGCCAGATGCAGCTCGACGGGCCGGTCCTGGGGCAGCGCCTCCAGGCTGTCGAGGATCCGGGGCAGCCGCAGGAAGGTCGCGTTGCCCGACAGGTACGCCTGCACCGGCCCCGCGCCCTTGTCGACGACCTCCAGCCGCACGTGCGAGGCGTCCCAGGCGGTCTTGGCCACCGACAGGGCCAGACCGATCAGCACCCCCTCGAACATGTTCACCAGGACGATCGACACGGCCGTGGCCACCAGGATCACCGCCTCGCCCCGGTGCCCCCGCCACAGCGACGCCAGCCGGCGGAACGGGATGAGCTTCCAGCCCGCGTGCACGAGGATGCCCGCGAGCGCGGGCAGGGGTATGAGCGCCAGCGCGGAGGGCAGTAGGGCCGCGAACACCAGCAGCCACACCCCGTGCAGCACCCGCGAGGTCTTGGTGCGGGCGCCGGCCTGGACGTTGGCGGAGCTGCGCACGATCACCGCGGTCATCGGCAGCGCGCCGAGCAGCCCGCACACGGTGTTGCCCGCGCCCTGGGCCAGCAGTTCCTTGTCGTACCGGGTGCGCGGCCCGTCGTGCAGCCGGTCCACGGCCGCCGCGCTGAACAGGCTCTCCGCGGAGGCGATGAGGGTGAAGGCGGCGATGGTGCCGTAGATCGCGGGGTCGGCCAGCGCGCCGAAGGCCGCGGCGCCGGGCGGCTGGACCGCGTCGAGCAGCCCCCGCACCTGGACCGTGGCCACCGGCAGGTCGAGCAGCCGGGAGACGAGCGCGGCCAGCAGCACCGCGACGAGCGCCCCCGGCACCGCCCGCGCCCGCCGGGGCAGCCGCGGCCACAGCACCAGCACGGCGACGGTGCCCGCGCCGATCGCGAGCGAGGCGGGCGCCCGGGTCCCGGCGAGCGCGTCGAGCAGCGCCCCCGGAAGCCCGGTGATCTTGTCGATGCCGGAGGCCGGGGCGCGCAGTCCGGCCGCCGCGTACAGCTGGCCCGCGATGATCACGAGGCCGATGCCGGCCAGCATGCCCTCGACCACCGACACCGAGATGGCCCGGAACCAGCGGCCCAGCCGCAGCGCGCCCATGGCGAGCTGGAGCAGCCCGGCGGCCAGCACGAGCACGCCGAGCGCGGGCAGGCCGAACGCGCGGACGGCCTCGAACACCAGCACCGTCAGCCCGGCGGCCGGACCGGACACCTGGAGGCTGCTGCCCGGGAGCAGGCCGGTGACGATGCCGCCCACGATGCCGGTGACCAGCCCGAGTTCGGCCGGCACCCCGGAGGCGACGGCCACGCCGACGCACAGCGGCAGCGCGACCAGGAAGACGACGAGGGAGGCGGCGAAGTCCTGCCGCAGGAAGGGGAACCTGCCCCGCGGCGTCGGCACGGCGGCGCTCACAGCGCCGTGAACAGGTCGGACTGCGGCCGGTGCGCGAGGACGGCGCCCGTGTGCACCTCGTAGTACCAGGCGTGCAGGTTCAGCACGCCGTCCGCGAGCTTGCGCTCCACGCACGGGTACGAGCGCAGCCGCAGCACCTGGGCCAGGACGTGGCTCTGCACGGCCTCGGCCACGCACGGGTCCTCGGCCGGCCCGGTCGGCAGCGGCGTCGCGCCGGTCAGCCAGTCGCGCACGGCCGGTACGGCGTCGAGGTCGTCGCCGCGCACCAGCGCGCCCACGGCGCCGCAGTGCGAGTGGCCGCAGACGACGACGTCGCGCACGCCGAGCACCTGCACGGCGTACTCGATGGTGGCCGTCTCGCCGCTGGGGCGGTCGGCGTACGGGGGCACGATGTTGCCCGCGGTGCGCAGCTCGAACAGCTCGCCGGGCCGGGTGCCGGTGATCAGGGCCGGGACGACCCGGGAGTCGGAACAGGTGATGAACAGGACCTCGGGGGACTGGCCGGCGGCGAGTGCGGCGAACTCCTCGGGGCGCTGTCCGAACGTACGGGCGTTGTCGATGAGGGGTTGCATGAGGCTCCTCCTGGCGCGCGGCGGGGCGCGCGTCGGGCGTGCACGACTGAAGTGGGGGAGAGGATCGCTGAGGTGCGGCAGCCGGCCGCCGGGGTGCGGCAGGGACTGCCTGAGGTGTCGTGGCGGGCTGCTGAGGTGTGACGGTGGACCGCCGCCGGGGTGGAAACGGACCGCCCGGCCGTTCAGTGGCGGAAGACCTGGAGCGCGGCCGGGGTGCGGCCGGGCACCGGTCTCGGTGCGCGGGAACACGCGGCGCCGGCCGTCGCCGCCTCGTGGGCGGCGGCACGGCCGGGCGCGGGCGCGGGGCGCCCGGCGGGTCGGGGGCCCGGATCGTGGGCCCGGTGGCGGTCGCGGGTGCGCAGCGGACCGGCGGGGCCGACGCCGGTGGGGTCGCACGCGCGGGAGGCGGCGCGTTCCTCACGTGGCGCGGCGCCGGTGGGCGCCGTCGGCGGCCGGTCCTCGGCCCGGACGGGACCGAATGCCTGTGCGGACGCGAAGGACGGAGCGGGCGCGAGGAAGGCGAGCGCCAGCAGTGCGGCGGCGAGGAGCGCGAGCGCGGTCCTGGCCGTGGTGCCTCGTCCCATGCGCCCCCCTCCGCCCGCCCGATGTCTCTCGTAACGACCAAGAATTGGTCAACGAATGGTCAAGAGACACGGTAGCGGTGCGGAGTCGTTTGCTGGGTTAACACCACGTTACGTGGTCGACTGCGCCCGAAAAGTGAGGGTTGTTTGGCGAGAACCGATCTCCGGGCCCGGCCTCGGACTCCCTTCCGGGTCCCGGACCCCCGGCCGGGACGGCCGGGACGGCCGGGGCTCAGGACTCCTGGACGAGTCCCTTGGCGTCCCGGGCGAGCGCGGTCAGCCGGGATATCGCGCGGAAGTACTTCTTGCGGTAGCCGCCGTTCAGCATCTCCTCGCTGAACAGCCGGTCGAAGGGCGCCCCGGAGGCGAGGACGGGAACCTCGCGGTCGTAGAGGCGGTCGGCGAGCACGACCAGCCGCAGCGCGGTCGACTGGTCCGGCACCGGCCGCACACCGGTCAGGCAGACCGCCCCGAGACCGTCGGTCAGCGCGCCGTAGCGGCTCGGGTGCACCTTGGCCAGGTGGTCCAGGAGCTGCGGGAAGGCGTCCAGCGAGGCGTTCTCGGTGGCGTGGGCCGCCTGCGTCACCTGCTCGTCGGTGAACGGCGCCGGCGCCTCGGGCAGCCCCCGGTGGCGGTAGTCCTCGCCGTCGATGCGCAGCGCCCGGAAGTGCGCGGACAGGCCCTGGATCTCGCGCAGGAAGTCGGCTGCCGCGAACCGGCCCTCGCCGAGCTTGCCCGGCAGCGTGTTGGAGGTGGCGGCCAGCGCCACGCCCGCGTCGACCAGACGGCCCAGCAGCGTCGAGACGAGCACCGTGTCGCCCGGGTCGTCCAGCTCGAACTCGTCGATGCACAGCAGCCGGTGGCCGGACAGGGTCTCGACCGTCTTCTGGAAGCCCAGGGCGCCGACGAGGTTGGTCAGCTCCACGAACGTGCCGAACGCCTTGCGGGCGGGCTCGGCCGGGGTGGCGTGCCACAGGGAGGCCAGCAGGTGGGTCTTGCCGACGCCGTAGCCGCCGTCGAGGTAGACCCCGCGCGGGCCGGCCGGCGCCTTGGCGGCCCTGCCGCGCCCGAAACCGAACAGACCGCGTCTGGCCCCGCCCGCCGGCGCCCCGTCGAGCCCGGCGGCGAACCCCTCCAGGACCCGCACCGCCTCGGTCTGGCTGGGCTGGTTCGGGTCCGGAAGGTACGTCGCGAAGCGCACCGCGTCGAAGCGCGGCGGCGGCACCATCTCGGCGACCAGCCGGTCCGCCGGTACGTGCGGCTCGCGGGCGCACAGGGAGAGCGGGGCGGCTTCGGTCACGGGGCTGGTCCCGGCGGCGGCTGTGGAAGAGGACACGGTTCCCCATGGTAAGCGGCGTGGAACACTGCACGGCATGCGACGCCTGTTCCCTGTGACCGACCGAACACCAGCCGAGGACCCGGGCCCGGCCCCCGCTGCCGACGCCCTCGTGGACCGGGAGTGGTCCCTCGCCGAGCTGGCCGCCGCCTACGCCTACCCCGCGCCCGGACCCGACGGCGACGTGCCGTGGCTGCGGGCCAACATGGTCTCCACGCTGGACGGCGCCGCCCAGCACGAGGGCCGCTCGCAGCCCATCTCCAGCGCCGCCGACATGCGGATCTTCGGCACCCTGCGGGCGCTGGCCGACGTGGTGGTGGTCGGCGCCGAGACCGTACGGCAGGAGGGGTACCGGCCGGCCCGCGCGCGCGAGGAGTTCGCGGCGCCGCGCGCGGCGGCCGGGCAGGGGCCGGCCCCTGCCATCGCGGTCGTCACCGCCGGTCTGGAGCTGGACTTCTCGCTCCCGCTGTTCACCTCGCCGCTGGTGCCCACGCTGATCCTGACCGGCGCGGCCGCGCATCCGGACCGGATCGCCGAGGCCGAGCGGGCGGGCGCGCGGGTGCTGATCGCCGGGGACGGCGTCGGCGTCGACCCGGTGCGCGCGGTGCGGGCCCTGGCCGAGCTGGGCCACACCCGTCTGCTCACCGAGGGCGGGCCGCGGCTGCTCGGCCAGCTGGTGGCCTCGGAGGTCCTCGACGAGCTGTGTCTGACCGTCTCCCCGATGCTCACCGCGGGCAGCGCCCAGCGGATCGCCGGCGGCCCCGCGGTCGCCGTCCCGCACCGCTTCGCCCTCGCCTCCCTGCTGGAGGAGGAGGGCTTCCTGTTCAGCAGCTACCGGCGGCTCTGAGACCGAGCGAGCTGCGCCCCTCAGACCGAGCGACCGGCGCCCCTGAGACTGAGCGATGGGCGCTCCTGAGCCCGGCCGAGGGCGCGTCCGGCGCCGCCGGGCTCGCGGGCGCACTCGACGCCGCCGTCGCGCCCGAGCGCGCGCCCCGGCGCGAAGCGCGCGGAGTCCGCCATTCCGCCTACTTGGCGACGGGTACACCAAGTCCCGGCGATACGCGTGCGATCACGGGGCAGGATGGTTTCTGCGGGGGCTGGTTCCGGCCCGCGGAGGCAGCGAGAGGGCGAGGAGCCCTCGGAGGAGAGAGGGCGCCTGGTGTTCACAAGCGTACTGATGATCGAGAAGGCCCTGACATCCGCCGACGTGGAGTTCGTCACCACCCTGCACGGGGACGAGGAGGTCTTCTTCCACGTGCTGCTCCAGCCCCGCGGCGACCAGGCCGACCGGCTCCTTCGGGCCATCGACGACATCGCGCTCGGCGAGATCGACGAGGCGGCCCGCGAGGGCGAGACCCCGGAGGGCGAGGAGGCCAAGGGCCAGGGCGAGCAGGCCCTGGACGTGTCCCTGCGGGCGCTGCGCGCGGCCGGCGGCGAGGCCGCGGGCCGGCTCGTCGAGGACCAGCCGCTGGACGCCCTGAAGGCCCTGGTCGCCGAGGTCGGCGCCGACGAGGTGATCGTCCTGACCGACCCGCACTACGTGGAGGAGTTCTTCCACCGCGACTGGGCCTCCCGCGCCCGCCACCAGGTCGGCGTACCGGTCCTGAAGCTGTTCTCGCACAGCAAGGCTTAGGCTTGGGCGGCGCCCCCGCGCAGGCGGCGCGCGCACCGTCGTACCGCAGCCGCACCACCTGGGGAGAAAAGCGCATGGCACCCGGCCTTCCTACCGCCATGGACCGACCGCACTTCATCGGCATCGGCGGCGCCGGGATGTCGGGGATCGCCAAGATCCTCGCCCAGCGCGGCGCAAGGGTCGCGGGCAGCGACGCCAAGGACTCCGCGACCGCCGAGGCGCTGCGCGCCCAGGGCGCCACCGTGCACGTCGGGCACGCGGCCGAGCACCTCGCCGACGACGCGAGCTGCGTCGTCGTCTCCTCGGCGATCCGCCAGGACAATCCCGAGCTGGTCCGCGCCGCCGAACTGGGCATCCCGGCCGTGCACCGTTCCGACGCCCTGGCCGCCCTGATGGCGGGCCTGCGCCCGATCGCGGTGGCCGGCACCCACGGCAAGACGACCACCACCTCCATGCTGGCCGTCTCCCTCACCGCGCTGGGCCTGAGCCCGTCGTACGCCATCGGCGGCGACCTGGACGCCCCCGGCTCCAACGCGCTGCACGGCACCGGCGACATCTTCGTCGCCGAGGCGGACGAGTCGGACCGCAGCTTCCACAAGTACGCCCCCGAGGTCGCCATCGTCCTCAACGTCGAGCTGGACCACCACGCCAACTACGCCTCGATGGACGAGATCTACGAGTCCTTCGAGACCTTCGCCGGGAAGATCGTCCCCGGCGGCACGCTGGTGATCGCCGCCGACCACGACGGCGCCCGTGAGCTGACCCGGCGCCTGGCCGGCTCGGTGCGCACGGTGACGTACGGCGAGTCCGCCGACGCCGACGTGCGGATCCTGTCCGTCGTGCCGCAGGGCCTGAAGAGCGAGGTCACCGTGCTGCTCGACGGCGCCGAGCTGACCTTCGCGGTCTCCGTGCCCGGCCGCCACTACGCGCACAACGCCGTCGCCGCCCTGGCCGCCGGCGTGTCCCTCGGCATCCCGGCCGCCGAGCTGGCCCCCGCCCTGGCCGCCTACACCGGCGTCAAGCGGCGGCTCCAGCTCAAGGGCGAGGCCGCCGGCGTCCAGGTGATCGACTCCTACGCCCACCACCCCACCGAGATGACCGCCGACCTGGAGGCGATGCGGGCCGCGGCCGGCGACGCCCGGATCCTGGTCGTCTTCCAGCCGCACCTGTTCTCCCGCACCCAGGAGCTGGGCAAGGAGATGGGCCAGGCGCTGACCCTCGCCGACGCCTCCGCCGTGCTGGCCGTCTACCCGGCCCGCGAGGACCCGATCCCGGGCGTCACCAGCGAGCTGATCATCGAGGCCGCCCGGGCCGCCGGCGCCGACGTCACGGCCGTCCACGACAAGGCCGAGGTCCCGGACGTGGTCGCGGGAATGGCGAAGGCCGGTGATCTCGTTCTCACCATGGGCGCGGGCGATGTCACCGACCTCGGTCCGCGCATCCTGGACCGACTCACTGAGAACTGAGGGGCTGAGGGCTCATGGCGTACGACGTCGACAAGCCGGACGAGCAGTGGCGCGCGGAGCTGACCCCGGCCGAGTACGCGGTGCTCCGCCAGGCCGGCACGGAACCCGCCTTCCAGGGCGAGTACACCGACACCAAGACGGAGGGCGTGTACGCGTGCCGGGCCTGCGGCGCGGACCTGTTCACCTCCGGCACCAAGTTCGAGTCGCACTGCGGCTGGCCGTCCTTCTTCGACCCGAAGGACACCGACGCCGTAGAGCTGATCGAGGACCGCTCGCACGGGATGGTGCGCACCGAGGTGCGCTGCGCCCGCTGCGGTTCGCATCTCGGGCACGTGTTCGAGGGTGAGGGGTACCCCACCCCGACCGACCAGCGGTACTGCATCAACAGCATCTCCCTGCGGCTGGCGCCGACCGAGGGCTGAGCGGGGCCTCCTGGAGGCCGCACCGCTTTGCGAGGTCTTTCCGAAGTGGGACAATATGGGGCAGAGGTGGTGTCACCGACACCA
The DNA here is from genome assembly GCA_013364255.1 of Streptomyces seoulensis. Lineage (GTDB taxonomy): Bacteria > Actinomycetota > Actinomycetes > Streptomycetales > Streptomycetaceae > Streptomyces > Streptomyces similanensis. Next base: position 7,102,876 of record CP054936.1, read on the forward strand.
CCGCTCTCCATATCGCCATATCGCCATATCTCAACATCTCTGTATCTGGATACCCTCACATCGGACCTCCGCAGAGGCGGGTGGAAAACATGGTCACAGCCTCCTATGTCGTACTGGCCGCGGGACCGCAGGTGTGGGCGGTCGTCGGCGCCTTCGTCGGCGGCCTCGTCATCGTCTGCGCGTTGCTGTGGGCCGTCGGGATGGGCATCGGCGTGATGCGCCGGGAACCGGACCGGCCCGAGGCGGAAGAGCAGCCGCGGCTTCCGGTCACCGGCGCCATCGAGGAGATCAGCGAGATGCGCGAGCCGGACGAGGTGGAGTGCGAGGACGGCAGGCGCATCCTGCCGCACGAACTGCACGCCGCCGGCACCCGGCGCAGCGACGACCAGCACCGGCACCGCTGGGCGCCCGGCACCAGCGGCTCCTTCGGCAGCGGCGGCTCCGGCGCCCACTGACGCCCCGCCTCGCCCCCGTACGGGGCGGTCCCCGACACGGGACCGCCCCGTACGGGTGTTCGCGTCCCCCGCGACCCCGGGCGTCTAGACTCTTGGCGCAACGGCCCGCGTGACCGTGGCCGAGAGCGGGCAGCTACTGCCAGACACCCGAAGGGTATTCGGCGTCTTGATACGCATAGATACAGTCACCAAGCGGTACCCGGACGGCACGGTGGCGGTCGACCGGCTGTCGCTCGACATACCGGACCGCTCGATCACCGTTCTCGTCGGACCTTCCGGCTGCGGCAAGACCACCACCCTGCGCATGATCAACCGGATGGTGGAGCCGAGCGAGGGCGCCATCCTCCTCGACGGCGCCGACATCAGGAAACAGCCCGTCAACACCCTGCGCCGGTCGATGGGTTACGTCATCCAGAACGCGGGGCTCTTCCAGCACCGCACCATCGTCGACAACATCGCCACCGTGCCCCGGCTGCTCGGCTGGAGCAAGCAGAAGTCCCGTGCCCGCGCGGCCGAGTTGATGGAGCGCGTCGGCCTCGACACGGCACTCGCCAAGCGCTACCCCTACCAGCTCTCCGGCGGCCAGCAGCAGCGCGTCGGCGTGGCCCGGGCGCTCGCCGCCGACCCGCCCGTACTCCTGATGGACGAGCCCTTCTCGGCCGTCGACCCGGTGGTGCGCAAGGGTCTCCAGGACGAACTGCTGCGCATTCAGGACGAGTTGGGCAAGACGATCGTCTTCGTCACCCACGACATCGACGAGGCCGTCAAACTCGGCACGATGGTGGCGGTGCTGCGCACCGGCGGCCGGCTCGCCCAGTACGCGCCGCCCGCCGAGCTGCTGAGCGCGCCCGCCGACGCCTTCGTGGAGGACTTCCTCGGCGCCGACCGCGGCATCCGCCGGCTGTCGTTCTTCGGCAGCGACGCACTGGAGCTGCGGACGGAACCGATCGTCGCCGTCGACTCCACCGCCGAGCAGATCGCCGCGCGCGCCGTCACGGACGCCCCCTGCCTCCTGGTCACCGGCCTCGACGGCAGGCCGCTGGGCTGGAGCGCGCCCGAGGACCTCACCGCCGGCGCGGTGCACACCGAACGACTCATCTCCTGCGGACGGCCGTTCGTGCACGGCGAGGACTCCCTGCGCGCCGCCCTCGACTGCGCCGTGCTCTCGCCCACCGGCTGGGCGGTCGCCGTGGACGGCGCCGGCCGGGCGGTCGGCGTCGTCTCCCAGCAGACCATCGGCGAGGCCATCCGCGGCGCCCACGCCGAGGGGCGCGCCGAGGCGAAGGCCGGTCGATGAACCGCTTCTTCGACCTCCCGAGCGACCTCCAGCACGACTGGCTCGGCCTGATCGGGCTGCATCTGCGCGAGGCCCTGCTGCCGGTCCTGGCCGGCCTCCTGCTCTCCCTGCCGATCGCCCAGCTGTGCGTGCGCTTCCGCTGGTTGTACGCGCCGGTACTGGGCGTGACGACGATCCTGTACGCCATCCCGTCGCTGGCCGTCTTCGTGGTCCTCATCGACTACACCGGCCAGACCGAGCTGACCGTGATGATCCCGCTCGCCGTCTACAGCCTGGTGGTGCTCGTCCCGGCCATCGTCGACGGCGTCCGCTCGGTGCCGCAGGAGACGCTCGCCGCCGCCACCGCGATGGGCCTGGGGCCGGTGCGCCGCTACCTCCAGGTGCAGTTGCCGATCGCCCTGCCCGCCATCATCGCCGGACTGCGGGTGGCCGCCGTCTCCAGCATCTCCCTGGTGAGCGTCGGCATGCTGATCGGCAACCAGGGCGCGCTGGGCAACCTGCTCAACGACGCCAACATCTACCACCGGCCCGAACTCGCCTGGAACTCCGTGCTCACCACGGCGGGCCTGGCCATCCTCGTCGACGCCGCCCTGGTCCTGCTGCGGCTGCTGCTGACCCCCTGGATGCCGCGCGGCACCCGCCGGCGCGGGTCGAGGACCGCCGCCGAGGTCCGGCCGGAGCCGGCCGCGCCCGCAGCCGAGGAGGCCGCCCGGTGAACGTGCTCCACTTCGTCAACGCCTTCTTCGGCGACGGCGCCCACTGGCACGGCTACGACGGCATCCCCACCCGGCTGGCCGAGCATGTCCGCTACTGCCTGATCGCGCTCGCCATAGCGGCCGCCATCGGCCTGCCCGTCGGCCTGGTCACCGGGCACTACGGCCGCGGCGGCAACGCCCTGGCCCTGCTGGCCACCGCCGCGCGGGCGCTGCCCAGCTTCGGCCTGCTGGTGCTGATGACCATCACCGTCGGCTTCGGCCTGCTGCCCGTCATGGTCCCGCTGGTCGTCCTCGCCGTCCCGCCGATCCTGGTGACCACCTACGAGTCGATGCGCTCCGTGGACCCCTCGCCGGTGGACGCCGCCCGGGGGATGGGCATGCAGGAGTCACGCATCCTGCTCCAGGTCGAACTGCCCGTGGCGCTCCCGCTGATCCTCAGCGGACTGCGCTCGGGCGCCATCCAGATCGTCTCCACGGCGACCATCGCGGCCTACGTCGGCATCGGCGGCCTCGGCCGCTACATCATCGACGGGCTCTACCAGCGCGACTACGAGAAGGTGGTGGGCGGCGCGAGTCTGGTCGCCGGGCTGGCGCTGATCACGCTGGTGCTGTTCTGGGCCGCCGCCCGGTGCACGGTCTCCCGGGGAGTGCGGCGCGGGGCGTGAGGCGGGACGCGCGCGGGGCGCGGGCGACGCGCCCGCGCCCCGCGCGCGGGTCCTCGCCGCGGTCGGTTCAGCCGCCGTTCGCGGCCAGCGCCGATTCCAGGACGACCAGCAGCGCGTCGCGCACGGAGCCGCGTTCGCGGGCGTCGAAGACGAGCAGCGGGACGTGCTCGGACACGTCCAGCGCCCAGCGGACCTCCTCCAGGGAGTGCTCCAGACGGCCGTCGAAGGCGTTGAGCGCCACCGCGAACGGGATGCCCCGGTGCTCGAAGTAGTCGACGGCCGCGTAGCAGTCGTCCAGCCGCCGGGTGTCGACGATGACGAGCCCGCCGACCGCGCCCTCCACGATGTCGTCCCACATGAAGCCGAACCGTTCCTGTCCGGGCGTGCCGAACAGGTACAGCTTCAGCGTCGGGTCGATGGTGATGCACCCGAAGTCCATCGCCACCGTGGTGGTGGTCTTGCGCGGGGTGTGGCTGAGGTCGTCCACGCCCGCCGCGACCTCGGTGATGGCCGCCTCGGTGGTGAGCGGCTCGATCTCGGAGATGGCGCCGACGGCGGTGGTCTTGCCGACGCCGAAGCCGCCCGCGATCACCAACTTGACCGGCAGCGGCGGGCGTACGGCGGACTGCTCGGCCGCCGAGGCGCCGCGGACGAGTTGTTCGGTCGGTGTCACGGAGTAACTCCCCGGGAGTCGGGGATGGCCCGCAGGCCATCGATAACCCTGCGCAGGACGGAGGCGTCGTGGGTGGCGCCGGTGTCGGGCACGTGCACCGTCAGATGTCCGGTGGCGCGCAGGTCCTCGGCGAGGATCCGCACCACGTTCAGGTGCAGCCGCAGCCGGGCCGCCAGTTCCGCGATCGACTGCGGGCGGCGGCAGGCGGAGACGATGTCGTGCTGCTCGAAGGAGAGTCCGTCCAGCGCCGCCAGACCGTCGGCGGTCGCCACCACCTGGGTCTCCACCGGCACCGGCCGGCCGGCCGCGGTGGGCGCCACCCGGCCGGCGGTGACCAGGAACGGCCGCACGGCGGGAGCGGGGCCCACCGGGTCGGGGCCCGGGGGCACGGGGCCGTCCGCCATGGGGCGCTCTTCCTTCCTCGACCGGCTCCGGCCGGTCAGCGCGTGGCCGCCGCGCCGACGCTGTTCTTCAGTTCGAGCACCAGCTGCGGGTTGAGCGCCGTGCCGGCGCGGTTGGCGAACAGCGTCATCTCGTAGGCGATGTTGCCGAGCTTGGCCTCCTTGTCGGTGACCACGCCGAGGACCGCGCCGCTGCCGATCGCGGAGACCAGGACGTGGCCGCCCTCCAGGTCGATGATGACCTTGTTGAGGGCGCCGAGGCGGTAGTTGCCGGAGGCCCCGGCGGCCAGGCTGGTGATGCCGGAGACGATGGCGGCCAGCCGCTCGGAGTCGGCGTGCTCGCGCAGTTGCGAGACGGCGATCAGCAGTCCGTCGGAGGAGACCGCGATGGCGTCGACGACGCCCGCGGTCTCGGTCGCGAAGCGGTTGAGCAGCCAGGTGAAGTCTGCTGCGGCGGCCTGCAGTTCGGTCGGCGTGGCGCCTTCCGGCGGCGTGTCACCTGTCGACGTGCTCACTGCTCGGCTCCTTCCGGGAGGTCGTTGCGGTACTGCGTGCGGGGGGCGTCGCCGGGGGCGGCGCCGGGGTCGTCGCGGAGCGCGGGGCGGGGGTGCGTGCCGGTGTCGCGGTGGGCGCGCTCCACGGCGGCCTCGAACTCCTCCAGCGCGGACCGTACGGCGTCGGCGTCGGCCTGCGGGGCGGGTTCGCGCGGCGACTGCGCGGCCGCGCCGTCGGCGGCCGTCCGCAGGGTGGCGCCGCGCACGCGCCGACGGAGCGGCCGTGAGCCGCCGTCCCCGGCGCCGGGGGTGTCGCCGACCGTGGCCGAGGGGGCGGTGCCGGGAGCGGCTGGGGGAGGGGTGCCGGGGGTGGCCGAAGGCGCGGTGCCGGTAGTGGCCGGGGGAGGGGTGCCGGGGGTGGCCGGTGGGGTGCTTCCGGCGGGGGCCGACTCCGCACGGGCGCGGGGGATGAACGGGAGCGGCCCGGCCGAGCCGTCCTCCTCCGACGCGGTCTCGCGCCGGGGCACCCGGCGGGGGAGCGGCCGAGCCGGCTCGTCCCCGTCACCGGCCCGGGCGTGCTCGGACGCCCCGGCGACGAGCGGCGCGGCGGGAGTTCGGTCGGCCGAGCCGGGTACGGCAGGGGTGCGGTCGGCCGAGCCGGATACGGCTGGGGTGCGGTCGGCTGGGCCGGGTACGGCCGGGTTCGTGGCGGCAGTGGTGGGTGTGCCCGGGCGCGATGCGGTCGGGTGCGGCCCGACCGGGGTCCGGTCGGCCGAGCCGGGTGCGGCCGCGGCCGTGGCGGGTGCGTCTGGGGTCGCTGCGGTCGGGTGCGGCGCGGCCGGTGCGCGGCCGGCCGAGCCGGGTACGGCAGGGGTCGAGGTGGCAGTGGTGGGCGTGCCCGGGCGCGGCGCGGGCGCGTGCGGCCCGGCCGGGTTCGGGCCGGCCGGGTTCGGGGCGGCCGCCTCGGCGGTGGCGCGGCTCGGCGTGGGCGTGCCGGAGCTCGCCGGATCCGGCGTGAGCCGTTGCGCGGTGGTGCTCTCGGCGGAGCCGGGCGCGCGCCGGTCGGCGGAGTCGGCGGCGGGCCGTGTCGCGGTGTCCTGCCCGCCGGCCCGCTGCCGTACGGCCGGCCCGGCGGCGTCCACCGCGCTCATGGTCAGCAGCAGCGAGGAGGGGATCAGCGCCTCGGCCGTCACCCCGCCGCCCGGCGTACGGGACAGGGTGACGCCGACCTCCCAGCGCCGGGCGAGCGCGCCGACCACGAACAGGCCGAGCACCTTCGTCGGCACCACGTCGAGCCGCTCGCGCCGGATCAGCCGGGCGTTCTCCTCGGCCAGCCGCTCGGCGCTCATCCCCAGACCGTGATCGGCGATCGCGATCGACGCGCCCTCGCCGCCGTACCGCACACTGACCTCGACGGTGCTCCCCTCCGGCGAGAACGACACCGCGTTCTCCAGGAGTTCGGCCACCATCAGGGTGAGGTCGCCGATGATGTCCGGCGCCACCATGACCTCGGTCTCGGCGTACAGCCGCACCCGCTGGTAGCCCTCGATCTGGCCGAGCGCGGCGCGCACCACGTTGGTGAGCGCGGTGGGTCCGGCGTCCAGGACCGTCTCGCGGATGCCGGCCAGCAGCATCAGGCTGTCGGCGTTGCGGCGCAGCCGGACGGCGATGTGGTCGATGGAGTAGAGGCGTTCGAGCAGCGCGGGATCGGTCTCGCCGCGCTCCACCGCGTCGATCAACGCGAGCTGACGTGTCGTCAGGTTGCTGACGCGGCGGCCGACGTTGCCGAACATCTCCCCGATGTTGCGGCGGCTGAGCACCTGCCGTTCCAGCAGCGCGGCGGCCGTGGTCTGCACCTGGTTGAACGCCTCGGCCAGGTCGCCGATCTCGTCGCGCGCGGTGACCGGCACGTCCCGCAGCCGGGGCGGCCCCGCGTCGTCGGCGTCGTCGTCGGCCACCCGGGACAGCTCCCGGCCGGTGGCGGCGGAGACCTCCTGCGCCGCCCCGGTGAGCGCCTGCACGGGCCGGATGACCGAGCGGCGTACGGCGACCGAGAAGGCGAGCCACAGCAGGAAGCCGAGCAGGGCCGAGGCCAGCAGCGCGGCCGCCCGCCACCAGGCGTCGGAGGAGGCGTCGTCGGCCGAGTCGGCGATCTCGTCGATCAGCGAGGAGGCGATCTCCAGCCGGTTGGCGGCCTGTTCGGGATAGGCGGGGTAGTCGGCCAGCGCGTCCTGGAAGGTGCGCCGCACCTCCTGCGGGCTGTTGGCCTGCAAGGCGCTGGGGTCGATCTGGAGTCCGGCGTACGCCTCGGCGATCTCGCGCTGCGCGGGGCTGTGCTCCATCTCCGCGAGCCGGTCGGCCTGCGGCGCGGTGGCGAACCGGGCGAAGCGGTCGGCCTGGTAGAGGTACAGGTCGTAGGCGCCGACCGCCGCGGTGAACTCGATGAGCGCGTTGGTGTCACCGGTCGTCGCCGAGAAGACGCTGGTCTCGAAGGAGCTGTGGGCGGCGTCGGCGCGCAGCAGGGAGTCCAGCAGGTTGCCGGTGAAGGTGGCCGCGAAGGCCGCGTTGCGGTCGAGGCCGAGGCCGTCGATGAGGGTCCGGGCGGCGCCGGTGTAGGCCGGGTCGATGTTGTCGGCGGGCAGGTAGTTCTGCTCGATCGTGTCGCGCAGGCTGCTCAGGCCCTCGATCTCCTTCAGGGCCTGCGCCTCGGTGTCCGGCAGCCGGCCGCCGAACGTCCGCCGTACGACGGCGATCTGGGCGTTCACGGCGGCCTGCGCCTTGCGGTAGGCGGCGGGCGAGGGGCGGCCGCCGGCGCCCGCGGCCTCGTAGCGCACGGAGAGCAGCACGGCCTGCTGGTGCTCGGCCTCCACCCGGTCCACCAGGGCCGCCACCTGAGCGCTGTCGCGCACCAGCTGGGCCGCGGCGGCGGCGTCCCTGGCCTGGCCCACCTGGTCGGTGATGAGGTAGGCGAGCAGCAGGGCCACCACGGCGAGCGGCACCCCGACCAGGACGTTGAGCTTGTGCCGGAAGGGCCACCGGTCGGCGAAGCGCCGGATGCCGTGGCTGCCGGACGGAGCGGGCGGTGAGGCCGGCCGGTCGGGCGCGTCCACCTGGCTCGTGGACACCGGGCCTCCTTCGAAGGGTGTCTCCACCCGGGACGGTCGTGACGGAATGACGCCCGTGGACACCGAAGCGGCCCGTGCGCACCGCTGTGACCGACGTCGACTCCCGTGAAATCTAACCGTTCCGGCGACCGCCCCCGACTCGTCCCATGTCAAGAATGGGTTACGAAGCCTCCTCCCGCGCTTCACAACTCGCCGGGGATCGAAGCCAATCGGTGACCCGGCGGCCCTTGACTGACCGAGAACCGGCTGGATTGGATCAGTAGGGTGCGGCATCCCGCATGCCGCGCGGCCCCGCCATCGCCATGCCCTCACCAACTTACGAGCCCGGAACGGGAATTGTGACTTCTTACACGAAGAACACCAGGTCCAGCATGAGGCACACCGGCGCGATCGCCGTCGCACTCGCCGCCACCGCGGCACTGGTCGCCGGGTGTTCGTCGTCCTCCGACGGCGATTCCGGCAGCGACCCGCTCAAGGGCGGCGGCAAGGCGAGCGGTGACAGCGTCGTCGTCGGTTCCAACAACTTCGCCGAGAGCATCCTGCTCGCCGACATCTACGGCGAGGCCCTCAAGGCCAAGGGCGTCAAGGTCACCTACAAGCCCAACATCGGCAGCCGCGAGACCACGTACGGGCTGCTGAAGAACGGCTCGATCACCGTGCTGCCCGAGTACAACGGCGCGCTGCTGGCCTACCTGGACAAGAACGCCGCCCCGAAGTCGGTGGCCGCCACCACGGCCGCGATCAACGCCAAGCTCGACGCCAAGCTGACGCTGCTGGATCCGGCGCCCGCGCAGGACAAGGACTCGGTCACCGTCAACGCCGACACGGCCAAGAAGTACCACCTGACCGACAAGTCCTCCATCGCCGATCTCAAGGACGCCGCCAAGGACCTGGTCATCGGCGGCTCGCCGGAGTTCCAGACCCGGCACCAGGGCCTGTCGGGCCTGAAGTCGGTGTACGGGGTGGAGTTCAAGTCCTTCAAGGCGCTGGACGCGGGCGGCCCGCTGACCCAGGCGGCGCTGAAGAAGAACACCGTGCAGGCCGCCGACCTGTTCACCACGGACACGACCATCGCCAAGGAGAAGTTCGTCGTCCTCCAGGACCCGAAGAACCTCTTCGGGTTCGAGAACGTCCAGCCGCTCGTCTACAAGAGCGGGCTCGACCAGAAGGGCGTGGAGGCGCTCAACGCGGTCTCCGCCAAGCTGGACACGGCCACCCTGCTGGACCTGGACACCCAGGTGCAGCAGCAGAACAAGGACCCGATGGACGTGGCCCAGGACTGGCTGAAGTCCGCCGGACTCGTCTGACCCGCCACCGGCACAGCGGAGACGGGCCCGTGGACACGACCGCCGACGGCGCGGACCGGGCACCCGAGGGCGCGGACCGGGGGCCCGCGGCCGCCCCCGGCGGGGCGGTCCGCGCCCCCGGCGACACCCGGGCCGTCCCGCACCACGGCGACGTCTACGTGGTCCCCGGTGACGGGACCATCCACGTCCTGCGCGACCCCGGACCCCGCCGCGACCCTGGCGCCGACCGCGACCGCGACCGCGACCGCGCCCCCGCCGAGGCCGCCCCGACCACGGGCGACGCCTGCGTCGCCCAGGTCGTCAGCGACGCCGGCGTCGCTCCGGATGCCGGGCCGGCCCGCGTCGCGCCGGACGGCGGCCCGGATCAGGTCGACCTGGACGGCCGCGGACTGGAGCTGTCCGGCCTGGTCCGCATCGCCGACGCCATGGCCGCGCCCGCCGTCCCGCCCGAGGCGTGGCGGCGGGCGCACCGCTCCTGGCGGGCGGCCGGCCGGCTCGCCGCGGCGGGTCGCCTGTACGGCCGGAGCACCGGCGTGGGCGCCCACCGCTCGGTGCCGGTCGACGCCCGGGACGAGACCGGGCACGGGCTGCGGCTGCTGCGCAGCCACGCGGGCGGCGCGGGCGCGGTGCTCCCGGTCCGGCAGATCCGCGCGATGCTCGCCGTCCGCGCCAACCAGCTGCTGGCCGGCGGCTCCGGCATCCAGCCCGCCTTCGTCACCGCCCTCACCGAAGCGCTCCGCCTCGGCGTCCACCCCGCCGTCAACGAGTACGGCGGCCTCGGCACCGGCGACCTGACCGCCCTCGCCCAGACGGGCCTGACCCTGATCGGCGAACGCCCCTGGCACCGCGACCAGCACGGTGCCGTCCCCGCCGACCTGCCCGCCTCCGCCGACCTGCCCGCCCCGGTCGAACCGCGGCCCGGCGACGCGCTCGCACTGCTCAGCAGCAACGCGCTCACCCTCGCCCAGGCCGCGCTCGGCTGCCACGACCTCGACGTACTGCTGCGGGCCACGCACGCGGTGGCGGCGCTCTCGCTCGCGGCCGTCTCCGGCTCCCTGGAGGCGTACGCCGCCGAGGTGCACGCCCTGCGCCCCTACCCCGGCGCGGCCCGCGCGGCGGCCGAGGTGCGGCGGCTGCTCGGCGCGCCCGACCGGCCGCCCGGCGCCGGCCGCCGGATCCAGGACCCGTTCGGCTTCCGGGCCTTCCCGCAGGCGCACGGACCCGCCCTCGACGCCGTCGCCGCACTGCGCCGCGTCGTCGAGGTGGAGGTCAACTGCCCCTCGGAGAACCCGCTGATCGCTCCCGACGGCACCGCCGCCCACCACCACGGCGGCTTCTACGCGGCGCCGGTCGGCCTCGCCCTGGACGCCCTGAACCTCGCCGTGCTCCAGACCGCCCAGCTCTCCGCCGCCCGGCTCACCGCGCTCGGCCGTCCCGACCTCACCGGCCTGCCCGCCTTCCTGGCCACCGGACCGGCCGGCAGCTCCGGCACGATGATCCTGGAGTACACCGCGCACTCGGCCCTGGCCGAACTGCGCCACTGCGCCGCCCCCGCCTCGGCCGGACACGCGGTGCTCTCCCAGGGTCTGGAGGAGGCGGCCAGCTTCGCCTCCCAGGCGGCCCGGCAGACGCTGCGCGCGGTGGCCGCCTACGGCACCGTACTGGCCTGCGAACTGGTCACCGCCGTACGGGCGTTGCGGCTGCGTCCGGACCCGCCGGCGGTCTCGGCGTTCACCGTCGCGGACGCGGCGCTACCCAGCGGCGCGGAGGACCGCCCGCTGACGGCGGACGTGACGGCCGCGACCGAACTGCTGCGCACCCTGGCCGAGACCTGAGCCGTCCGGCCGTCGGTCCCCGTCCGGCCGGCCACGGGAGGCGGCCGGACGGGGACCCTGCGCGGCGGCCGCGCCTCAGAGGTCGAACTCGTGCGGCGGCAGGTCCAGCGCGTAGCAGGCCTCGCGGACCACGGCCTGCTCGGTCTTGTCGAAGTCGCCGTCCGCGCCGCCGATGACGATGCCGATCTGGACGACGGCCCGGGCCTCGGCCGGCTTCTTCTTGGCCTTGGCGACCTCCTGGAGCACGCTCACCTTGCCGAAGGCGAAGTCGGCGGTCAGCTTGTTCAGGTTGTCCTCGAAGCGGCGGCGCAGATCGTCCGCGGGGAAGTTCTGCAGCACCTCGTTGGTGGCGATGAGCTGGGCGACGCGCTGGCGCTCCGACGGGTCCACGGTGCCGTCGGCGGCGGCCACGAGCGCGCACATGGCCATGCTCGCGTCGCGGAACGCGCCGCTCTTGAGGTCGTTCTTCTTCGCCGCCAGCTGGGTCTGCATCTGCGTCGCGGAGTCCTTGATGCGGTCCCACAGGGCCATGTGCTCTCCAAATGTCGTGTCAGTCCGCACGGCACGGGCCGTACGGGGGCGGTGCGTATTCCGGTTTGCTTCTACAGCAACGTAGAAACTGGCGGCGTCGCGGAAAAGTTCCTGGGCCGCGCACCGGACCGCCGCTGCCCCCGCCCCACCGGGCGGCGCGCCGCCGCTCCCGTCCGCTTCCGAGTGTTCGCAGTGCAAACGCCACGACCGCGCGTGGCACTGCGCGGTGATCGGCCGGCGTGGCCGACGGGACGCGACGGACGAGGTCATCGAAGGATCAACTAGCCATATCGGCGCACTTGTCGGGAGTCGCGCGCGGTGGGCTATCGTGTGTATGCAGCAAACGAACTGCACGCCCGTGCGTCACCACCCTGGAGTGCTCTGTCCATGCCGAGGCAGTTACGCGCCGAGCAGACGCGCAGGACCATCATCACCGCGGCGGCCGACCTGTTCGACCGGCACGGCTACGAACGCACCAGCCTCGGCGACATCGCCGAGCACGCGCGGGTGACCAAGGGCGCCCTGTACTTCCACTTCGCGGCCAAGGAAGACCTGGCCCACGCGATCATGGAGGCGCAGTCGCGGGCCGCGCGCCAGACGGTGCGCGAGGTGGACGGGCGCGGCTGCCCGTCGCTGGAGGCCCTGATGCGCATCACCTTCGCGCTCACCCGGCTCTCCGTGGAGAACCCGATCGCCCGCGCCGAACTCCGGCTCGTCACCGGGGGAGTGGGCGTGCGGCCGCCGCTGCGGCACCCGTTCACCGAGTGGCTGGACCTCGTCACCCGCAAGCTCGTGGGCGCGGTCCGGGAGGCCGACGTGCACCCGGACATCGACGTGCACGCCACCGCGCACTCCCTGGTCTCCTTCTTCGTCGGCGTCCGGCTCGCCTGCCGGCCCCTGGAACCGGTGGCCCGACTGCCGCGCCGCCTCACCGAGATGTGGCACCTCATGATCCGCGGCCTGGTCCCGGTGCCCCGGCGGCCCCGCTATCTGAGCCTGGCGGCCCAACTGGCCCGCGAGGCCCGGGCCGTGTGACCCGACGAGCCGCCGCGTCCGCCGCCCGCCGCGTCTACCGTTCGCCGCGTCCGCCGCCCGCCGCGTCCGCCGCCCGCCGTATCCGCCGTCACCGCTTCCGCCGACCACCCGTTTCGCCGTGATTCACGCGATGGTGTGATCACGCGGGGCCGAACGGATGGGGCCGGAGCGCCCCGGGTAGGGCCGGGCCATGACGCAGCAGCCCTTCGAACTCCCGCACTTCTACATGCCGTATCCCGCGCGGCTGAACCCGCACCTCGACGAGGCGCGGGCGCACTGCGCCGCGTGGGCCCGCGAGATGGGCATGCTGGAGGGCTCCGGCATCTGGGAGCGGGCCGACCTCGACGCGCACGACTACGGACTGCTGTGTGCCTACACCCACCCCGACTGCGACGGCCCCGCGCTCTCCCTCATCACCGACTGGTACGTGTGGGTCTTCTTCTTCGACGACCACTTCCTGGAGACCTTCAAACGCGGCCAGGACCGCGCCGGCGGCAAGGCGTACCTGGACCGCCTGCCCCTGTTCATGCCGCTCGACCTCGCCACCCCCGTCCCCGAGCCGCACAACCCGGTCGAGGCGGGCCTCGCGGACCTGTGGGCGCGCACCGTGCCGTCCATGACCGAGGACTGGCGGCGCCGGTTCGCGCTGGCCACCGAGCACCTGCTGAACGAGTCCCTGTGGGAGCTGTCCAACATCAACGAGGGGCGGATCGCCAACCCCGTCGAGTACATCGAGATGCGCCGCAAGGTCGGCGGCGCCCCCTGGTCGGCGGGGCTGGTGGAGTACGCGACCGCCGAGGTGCCCGCCGTCGTCGCCGGGTCGAGGCCGCTGAGGGTGCTGATGGAGACGTTCTCCGACGCCGTGCACCTGCGCAACGACCTGTTCTCCTACCAGCGCGAGGTGGAGGACGAGGGCGAGCTGAGCAACGGCGTGCTCGTCCTGGAGACCTTCTTCGGCTGCACCACGCAGGAGGCCGCCGACACCGTCAACGACGTCCTGACCTCCCGGCTGCACCAGTTCGAGCACACCGCGCTCACCGAGGTGCCCGCCCTCGCCGTGGAGCACGGCCTCGCACCGGACCAGCTCGCGGCCGTCGCGGCGTACACCAAGGGCCTCCAGGACTGGCAGTCCGGCGGGCACGAATGGCACCTGCGCTCCAGCCGGTACATGAACCGGAACGCCCGCTCGGACAGCCCCTGGCAGCGACCCACCGGACCGGGCGCCTCCGCCGCCGACGTCGGCGCGCTGCTCGCGGCGGCCGGCGCCGAGCGGCTGCGCGCCCACACCCACGTGCCGTACCGGAAGGTCGGCCCCTCGCTCCTGCCCGACTTCCCCATGCCCTACCCGCTGGCCCTCAGCCCCCACCTGGACCGCACCCGCGGCACCCTGCTCGACTGGTGCCGGCGCACGGGCATCCTCGCGGAGGGCGTCTGGGACGAGGACAAGCTCGCCGCCTACGACCTCGCCCTGTGCTCCGCCGGACTCGACCCGGACGCCACCCCCGAAGCCCTCGACCTGAGCGCCCAATGGCTCGCCTTCGGCACCTACGGCGACGACTACTACCCGCTGGTCCACGGCCACCGCCGCGACCTGGCCGCCGCGCGGCTGACCACGGCCCGCCTGTCCGCGTGCATGCCCGTCGACGGGGAGACGGCGATCGCGCCCCGCGACGCGATGGAGCGCGCGCTGAGCGACCTGTGGGCGCGCACCACCGCCCGGATGACCGCCGACGAGCGCCGCGCCCTGAAGCAGGCCGTCGACTCGATGACCGAGAGCTGGGTGTGGGAGCTGGCCAACCAGGTGCAGAACCGGGTGCCCGACCCCGTCGACTACCTGGAGATGCGGCGCGCCACCTTCGGCTCCGACCTCACCCTGAGCCTGTGCCGGACGGGCTACGGCCCGGCGATCCCGCCCGAGGTCTACCGCTCCGGCCCGGTCCGCTCGCTGGAGAACGCGGCCATCGACTACGCCTGTCTGCTCAACGACGTCTTCTCGTACCAGAAGGAGATCGAGTACGAGGGCGAGATGCACAACGCGATCCTCGTCGTGCAGCACTTCTTCGGCATCGACTACCCGGCCGCGCTCGCCGTCGTCCACGACCTGCTGACCCAGCGCATGCGTCAGTTCGAGCACGTCCTCGCCCACGAACTGCCGCTCGTCCAGGACGACTTCCGGCTGTCGAGGGAGTCGCGCGCGGCCGTGGACGGCTATGTCCGCGACCTCCAGAACTGGATGGCCGGCATCCTCAACTGGCACCGGACGGTGGACCGCTACAAGGACGAGTGGCTGTCCCGCCGCGCCCACGCCTTCCTGCCCGACCACCCCCCTGCCCCGGCCGTCTCACCCCGCCACCCCTCGTCCCCGGCGCCTCCCGACCGTTCCCCGGCCCCGGCCGGTCCGGCCGGCCCGCCGCCCTTCCGGCTGCCCGTCCACCCGCCGGCCCCCGCCCTGCCGGTCGGCTGACCCGCACGCGACCTGGGGAGCGGCACCGGCCGGAGGAGACCCGATGGAACACACCGCGTTGCGTCCCAAGCCCATGCCCGGCCAGGAGCCGGGCGGCGGTGGCGGCCCGGGCGGCCCGGACCGCCGTCCGGCCGCCCCCGCGCCCCGGCGCGGCCGCCGTCCGGTGGCCGTCGCCTACGTCCTGCTGGCCGCCCTGGTCCTCCTCCTGGCGGGGATCGGCCTCGGCACGGTGGGCGGCACGGTGATCGCCCTGACCCGGACGGCCGGGCACCCGCCGCCCCGGCAGACGCCCGCCCCCGGCACCGTGCCCACCGGACCCGGCTGGGTGAGCCCCAAACCGTCCCCACCCGCCCCGTCGGCCACCGGACGGTCTCCGTCGGGCGTCGGGCGGTCCCCGTCGGGCGTCGGTCGCGTCCCTCGGTGAGGTCCCTCCTCCCACCATGGTCGTGAGAACCACTGGCCGCGTGGGCGCCCGGCCGACCGGGACCGGCGTGCGCTGCCGACGAGTGCGGCCGATCGGCTCGCGCGGCCCCGTGCGTACGGGCAGGATGCTGCCCGTAGCCCCGCATCGCACGCCCGACCGCACAGGGAGACCTGGATGACCGGCACCGCGCCCGCGCCCTTCGCCGCCGACGACTACCGGGCCCGGATGGCCCGCGCCACCCGGGCCGCCGCCGACGCCGGACTCGCCGGCCTGCTGGTGGCCCCCGGACCGGACATGGTCTGGCTCACCGGCTACGCGCCCACCGCCGTCACCGAACGGCTCACGCTGCTCGTCCTCGTCCCCGGCCAGGACCCCGTCCTCGTCGTCCCCGCCCTGGAGGCCCCGGACGCCGCCCAGGCCCCCGGCGCCCCCGCGCTGGCCCTGCGCGACTGGACCGACGGCAAGGACCCCTACGCCCTCACCGCCGCGCTCCTGGAGCATCGGGGCCGGTTCGGCGTCAGCGACAACGCCTGGGCCCTGCACCTGCTCGGTCTCCAGCAGACCCTGCCCGACGCCGCCTACGCCTCCCTGACCACGGCCCTGCCGATGCTGCGCGCCGTCAAGGACGCGGCCGAACTGGAACTGATGGCGGCCGCCGCCGCTGCCGCCGACGCGACGTTCGAGGAGATCCGCGACGTCACCTTCAGCGGCCGCCGCGAGTCCGAGATCGGCGCCGAACTGGCCCGGCTGCTGCGCCGGTTCGGACACTCCCAGGTCGACTTCACCATCGTCGGCTCCGGCCCCAACGGCGCCAACCCGCACCACGAGACGGGCGACCGCGTCATCGAGCGCGGCGACATGGTCGTCCTCGACTTCGGCGGCCTCAAGGACGGCTACGGCTCCGACACCACCCGCACCGTCCACGTCGGCGAACCCACCGACGAGGAGCGTCGCGTGCACGACGTCGTGCGCGAGGCCCAGGAGGCCGGCTTCCGCGCCGTACGCCCCGGCGTCGCCTGCCAGGAGGTCGACCGGGCCGCCCGCGCGGTCATCACGGACGCCGGGTACGGCGAGTACTTCATCCACCGCACCGGTCACGGCATCGGCGTCACCACGCACGAGCCGCCGTACATGATCGAGGGCGAGGAGCAGGCCCTCGTGCCCGGCATGTGCTTCTCCGTCGAACCCGGCGTCTACCTGCCCGGCCGCTTCGGGGTGCGCATCGAGGACATCGTGACCGTCACCGAGGACGGCGGGCGCCGCCTCAACGACACCACCCGCGAGCTGGTCACGGTGGACTGACCGGCCAGGCCCGCCCCGACCCGCCACCCGCCCCCGGACGACACGGCGCGACGATGACCCAGGCACCGACACCCACCGCGGACAGCGTCCGCCGACTGGTCCGCACCCTCCTCCGCGACGGCGCGGACACCGCGGCGGGCCCCGACGTCCGGCCCGCCGCCGAGGACGGCGGACCCTGGACCTGGTGGGTCGGCGACCGCCATGTGCTGCGCCTGGCCCCCGACCGCGAGGCATCCGTACGCCGGCTGCGCGAGCTGCGGCTGCGCGACCTGGCCCGCCCGCACCTGCCGGTGGCGGCGCCCGTCAGCGTCGCGCACGGCGAGTGGGCGCCCGGACTGACGTACACGCTGGACGCCAGGATCGCCGGCGGCACGGCCGGCCGGCAGGTCTCCGCGCTGGGCGAGGACGACCTGGCCGGACTGCTCGCCGGGCTGCGCGAGGTGCCGCCGCGGCAGGCCGGGACGCTCGGCGTGCCGCGCACCGCGCCCCGCTCCCTGGAGGCGCTGCGCCGGATGGCCGCGCACGGAGCCGAACAGCTCGGCGCGGCCGACGAGTTCGATCCCGCGCGGATGGCCCAGCTCACCGGCCCCGCCGCGGCCCAGCTCGCCGCCCAGCCGAACACCGCGGTCCTCGTCCACCGCGCCCTCACCGCCGGTCACCTGGTGGTCGGCGCCGACGGCCGGGTGCGCGCCGTGCTCGGCTGGGGCGACGCGGTGATCGGCGACCCGGCCGAGGACATCGCCTCCCTCGCCCGCGCCGTCCGTTCCCCCGCCGCGGTGCGCGCCGCCACCCTCGCCGGCTACGGCGCCCGCCCCTGTCTGCGCGGCCTGTGGCTGGCCCGCTGCGACGCGGTGATCCGCCTCGCCCAAGGCCTCGAAGGCCGCAGCGACGCCCCGCTGCCGGTGCTGCGCGCCGAGCTGCGGCACGCCTGGGAGGCGATCCTGCTGGAACGGGTGACGGAGCTGCGCGACGAGGCCGCCGACGGCGCGGACGAGGAGCCGTAGCCGCCCCGCGGCCACCGGACCGCGGGGCGCCGGGCACGAGCCGCCGCCTCAGCCCTGGAGCAGCACCACGCACGAGTGGCCGGGGACGTGCAGCACCCCGTCCGGGCCGGGCGGCGCCACCGGCTCCCACGCGGCCAGCACCCGGACCGGGTGGGAGCCCAGCGGGATCGCGGCCGGTTCCTCGCCGAGGTTCACCGCCACCCGCACGTCACCGCGCCGGAACGCCAGCCAACGGCCCTCCTCGTCGTGGGCGGCCTTCGTGTCCGCGAGGTCGGGGTCGGTGAGGTCGGGCTGCTCGCGCCGCAGCGCGGTCAGCCGCCGGTACCAGTCCAGCACCCGCGCGTGCGGCTCGCGCCCCGGCTCGCCCCAGTCCAGGCAGGAGCGGTCGCGGGTGGCCGGGTCCTGCGGATCGGGCACGTCCTCCTCGGCCCAGCCGTGCGCGGCGAACTCCCGCCGCCGGCCCCGGCGCACCGCCTCGGCCAGCTCCGGGTCGGTGTGGTCGGTGAAGTACTGCCACGGTGTGCCGGCCGCCCACTCCTCGCCCATGAACAGCATCGGCGTGAACGGCGCCGTCAGCGTCAGCGCCGCCGCGCAGGCCAGCAGGCCGGGGGAGTCGGCGAGCAGCATGGACAGCCGGTCGCCCTGGGCCCGGTTGCCGATCTGGTCGTGGGTCTGGCTGTAGCCGAGCAGCCGGTGCCCGGCCACCCGGCCGCGGTCCAGCGGCCGGCCGTGCCGCCGGCCCCGGAAGCTGGAGTAGGTGCCGTCGTGGAAGTAGCCGCCGGTCAGCGTCTTGGCGAGGGCGGCGAGCGGGGCCCGCGCGAAGTCGGCGTAGTAGCCCTGGGCCTCGCCGGTGAGGGCGGTGTGCAGGGCGTGGTGGAAGTCGTCGTTCCACTGGGCGTGCAGACCGAGGCCGCCCTCGGCGCGCGCGGTGACCAGCCGGGGGTCGTTCAGGTCGGACTCGGCGATCAGGAACAGCGGCCGGCCGAGAGTCGCGGCGAGCGCGTCCACCGCCCCGGACAGCTCCTCCAGGAAGTGGCAGGCGCGCGTGTCCACCAGCGCGTGCACCGCGTCCAGGCGCAGCCCGTCGATCCGGTAGTCGCGCAGCCAGGCCAGCGCGCTGCCGACCAGGAAGTCGCGCACCTCGTCCGAGCCGGGCGCGTCCAGGTTGACGGCCGAGCCCCACGGCGTGTGGTGCGTGTCGGTGAAGTACGGCCCGAACGACGGCAGGTGGTTGCCCGAGGGGCCCAGGTGGTTGTGCACCACGTCCAGCACCACGCCCAGGCCCAGTTCGTGGGCCCGGTCCACGAACCGCTTCAGGCCCTCCGGGCCGCCGTACGGCTCGTGCACCGCCCACAGCGAGACCCCGTCGTACCCCCATCCGTTCGTGCCGGGGAAGGGGCACACGGGCATCAACTCCACGTGGGTGACGCCCAGTTCCACCAGGTGTTCGAGGCGTGCGGCCGCCGCGTCGAAGGTGCCCTCGGGCGTGTACGTGCCCACGTGCAGCTCGTAGAGCACCGCGCCCGGCAGCGCGCGCCCGGCCCACTCGTCGGTGCGCCACGCGTAGCGCGCCTGGTCGACGACGGCGCTGAGCCCGTCCGGGCCGTCCGGCTGCCGCCGCGAGCGCGGGTCGGGCAGCGTCGCGCCGCCGTCCAGCGCGAACCCGTACCGCGAGCCGTCCCGCCCCTCCGCCTCGCCGGACCACCAGCCCGCGCGGTCCGG
The DNA here is from genome assembly GCA_013364255.1 of Streptomyces seoulensis. GTDB lineage: Bacteria > Actinomycetota > Actinomycetes > Streptomycetales > Streptomycetaceae > Streptomyces > Streptomyces similanensis. The sequence goes on from CP054936.1 coordinate 7,122,326, forward strand.
ATCGCGCGCCAACGCGCGCGTGGCGCCGTCGCACTGGAGCGTCACTTGGCCGGCCTGCGGTGCCCACACCTCGAACTGCACGGACGGTTCCCCTTCGTCTGCTCACCGTGACGTAGCCCGTCCATGGTGCGCCAAACGAGATCAATCCGCTTCTGAATCCGCCCTTTTACGGCGGGTGTCGCCGGTTCCGCCCGACGCCGGTCCCTTTCCGTTCATTCCGGGCACACCGTCCGGCCGCCCGCCCGGCGCAAACTGACCGGGCGTCACGCGCGGGTGCTCCCGTTCGAGTGACCGGGGCTGGGGAGCGCGGGCCGTCGTGCCGATACCTCGGGCATGAATCACTTCACCAGGACCACGGCCCTGCTGGGGCGCGGCGCGCTCGCGGCGGCCGCCGCCCTGCTCACGGCGACGCTCCCGGCCCAGGCCGCCCAGGCCGCCGCCCAGCCCACTCCGGCCACTCAGCCCGCCCACTCCGCCCACTCCGCCCACTCCAGCCACTTCACCCCGGCCGTCCGGACCGTCCCGGCCGTCCGGTCCGACCAGGAGACGCGGCCGCACCCCCGGCACACCGTCGACCAGAGCGACTGGCTCTACCTCACGGTCGGCCACGGCGACGACGCCCGCACCGGCGACAGCCGCGGCGCCCTGCTGCGCTGCGATCCGCCCCAGGGCCACCCGCACGCCGCCGCGGCCTGTGCCCAGATCCGCTCGGCCCACGGCGACATCCGCGTCATCCCGCACAAGGAGGTGTTCTGCTCGATGATCTACGCCCCGGTGACCGTCCAGGCCCGCGGCCAGTGGCAGGGGCGCGCCATCGACTACACGGAGACCTTCCCCAACGCGTGCGTGATGAGGGCCCGCACGGGAGACGTGTTCGCGCTCGACCAGTGACCTCTCGCACCGGTGTCCGGGCAGGTGAGCGCGCCCGGACGCCGGTCGGAGAAGGCCCGGGAAGACCCGAGGAAATCAGCCTCCGGCCAAGCGGAGGATCGTTTCATCAGATCATCAGTTCGCGGGCGTGATGGGCCGCCGCCAGGACCGTACGGCTCTGGTGCTCGACCTGATGGGCCACGGGCACCCAGCGGGCCCGGAACCGCGCCGCGAAGGCCGCGCTCCAGGCCGCCACCAGGCGCTCCAGCTCGGGCACGGCGGGATCGCCGGCCTCCCGCAGCACCCGCAGCAGCATCGCCGCCGCCCGCAGCGGCAGCCGGCGGCCGAACGCGTCCACGCTGCCGACGTACGACATCGTCGTCTCGGCGGGCGGCACGCGCACCCAGTCCGCGGCCAGCCCCGGCACCAGACCCAGCCCCCACCGCGCCGCCCGCAGCAGCGGCCCCTCGGGGCCGTCCAGCCGGGGCAGCGCGGCGGCGAGCACCGCCTCCACCCGCCCCGCGTCCCGCAGCAGCCGGTCCGCGAGACGCCGTTGCGCGCCGGCCGGGTCGGGGTGCGGGACCGGATCGTCGACCAGGTCGCTGGCCCACATCGGCACCTCCACCACCGCGGTCATCCCGCCGTGCCGGTGCGCCGCGTACCAGGTGCTGTGCCGCGCGTCGTCCGGCAGGCTCGGATACGCCGGGTCCGTGCCCGGCGCCGGCATCACCCGCACCCCGGGGCCGGAGACCGGCCAGCCCGCGGCGTCGCAGGCGCCCGTCTCCACCGGGATGTGCAGCTCGGCCGCCGACTTGCGAAACGGCTCGGCGAGGCCGGGCACGTCCCGGGTCAGCTGCACCCAGCTGCCGCCCAGCTCGGTGCCGTGCAGCGACACCTGGAGGTAGGGCCGCACCGCGTCCACGACGCCGATCAGCGCGCGCGTCTCGGGCGGTTGCAGCTCGGGCGGCAGCACGGAGGGCGACCACTCCGGCTGCTCGGGGCCGGCGGGCCGGAAGAAGCCGAGATGGTAGTCGAAGAGGGTGCGCGGGGCCGGCGTCACGTGCAGGCGCGCGCCGTCCGGGTCGGCGCACAGCAGGAAGTGCCAGGAGACGCCGGCCCGCAGCCGGTGGTCGGCCACCACCCGGCGCACCAGGGCGAGCAGGGTGGCGCCGCCGGTCGGCTCGTTGGCGTGGGCGCCGGCGACGACCAGCACGGCCCGCCGGGCGCGCCCGACGGACAGCAGGTGCAGCGGCCGGCCCGCGCGGGAGGCGCCGACCTCCGCAAGGCCGCACAGCCGCGGGCGGCGCGCGGCCAGTTCCCGAACCGAGGAGACCAGTTCGGGAACGCTGGGGTAGCGCGGCTCCGGCAGCAGACTCACCCCCGTACTCGTCCGCCAGGCTTCGCCTTCGCAGTACCCCACGGACACGGACGGCTGTCAAGAACACCCAGCCGCCCGGACACCCGGCCGCCCGGACACCCGGCCGACTGAACACCCGGCCGCCCGATCCCGCCCGGAACCGCTCACCGCGCCCCGGACGGTTCCGCCACCCGCTCCAGCAGTGCCACCGGCAGCCGCGCGAACAGCTCGTCCGCGCGCACCCGCCCCTCGAACACGCGTCCCGGCGTCAGCGCGTCGGCCCACCGGCCGGGCGGCAGCGGCAGCCGCGTCTCCCGCCAGCCGCCCGCCTCCGCCAGCCGTAGCGACAGCCGGGTCACGGCCGTCAGCGCCTGCCCGGAGCGGGTGAACGCCACGCAGTGCCCCGCCGCCGGCCCCTCCGCCGCCAGCGGCGCGTACGTCGCCTCCGTGCCGAAGACCTCCGGCCGGCGGGCGCGCAGCCGCAGCGCCGCCGCCGTCACCGCGCCCTTGTCGCCCGGATCGAGCGGCGGGAAGTGCGCGGGGCGGCGGTTGTCCGGGTCCACCAGGGCCCGGTACTCGGCCTCCGTGCCCTGGTAGACGTCGGGCACGCCCGGCATCGTCAGGTGCGTCAGGGCGGTGCCGAGGACGTTGGCCCGGATGTGCGGCTCCAGCGCCTGCCGGAAGGCGGCCACCGGTTCGCCCGGCGCCCCGCACGGCCCCTCGGCGACGAACCGCTCGACGGCCTCCTCGTACGACGGCTCCTGCTCCGTCCAGCTCGTGTGCAGGCCCGCCTCGCGCACATGCTTGAGCAGCGCCTCGCGCACCCGCCCCGCCGTCGCCGGGCCGAGCCCGAAGACCGTCTGCCAGGCCGCCCACGCCAGCTGTCCGTCGGGCGCCGGCGCGGCGGCGCCGGACGCCCCGGCCAGCACCTCGGCCCACTGCCGCGGGCACTCGGTCAGCACCGCGAGGGCCGCCCGCACGTCGGCGCTGCGCTTGGTGTCGTGCGTGGAGACCACCGTCCCGGTGGCGGGCCAGTCGCGCTGCACGCGGGCGCAGTACGCGTGGAAGTCCTGCGGGTCGAGCGCCGGACGCCCGGGTTCGCCGCCGACCTCGTTGGCCGCCATCAGCGGCACGTAGCGGTAGTAGGCGGTGTCCTCCACGGACTTGGCGCGCAGCGCCGAGGCGGTCTGCGCGAAGCGGGTGCGGAACTCGACGGCGTCCGGTCCGGTGCCGGCCCGGCCCAGCACCAGATCGCGCACGACGTCCACCGCCTCGCCCTCCTCGGGCACCGCGAAGGCGAGCCGGGCCTCGGCCGCCGCCTCCTCGGTGACCACGCCGGAGGCGTCCACGGAGGCGTAGGGCCGGTACACCTCCAGGCGGACCAGCAGTTCGCGCAGCGCGGTGCGCAGCGCCCAGGGCGCGCGGTCGCGCAGCGCGGGGTCCGGGGAGGCGGCGCACACCCGGTGCGCCGCGCGGGTCAGCCGGTCCGTCTCGGCGGCCAGCTCGTGCGTGATCACCTCGTACGCCGCCTGCCGCGCCGTCGCCGCCCAGTCGCCGCCCCGGTCGGTCCGCGGGGCGGCGAACCGCCGGTACTCGGCGAGGAGTCCGGCGGCGCCCTCCGGGTCGGTGAACAGGCCGTCGACGTGGCGCAGCGCGTCGTAGCCGGTGGTGCCGGCCACCGGCCAGGCGCCGGGGAGGTGCTCGCCGTCGGAGAGGATCTTCTCCAGCACGGTCCACCGGCCGCCGCTCGCCGTGTGCAGCCGGTCCAGGTAGCCGTCCGGGTCGGCGAGGCCGTCGGGGTGGTCGACGCGCAGGCCGTCCACCACGCCCTCGGCGAGCAACTGGAGGATCTTGGCGTGGGTCGCCTCGAACACCTCCGGGTCCTCCACCCGCACCCCGATCAGCTCGGAGATGCTGAAGAAGCGCCGGTAGTTCAGCTCGGTGCGGGCCAGCCGCCACCACCCCAGGCGGTACCACTGGGCCTCCAGCAACTCGGGCAGCGGCAGCTTCCGCGTCCCGGCGCGCAGCGGGAAGACGTGGTCGTAGTAGCGCAGGACGTCGCCGTCCACCCGCAGCTCGCCGATCTCCTTGCCGACCGGCCGGCCGAGCACCGGCAGCAGCACCTTGCCGCCCTGGGCCTCCCAGTCGATGTCGAACCAGCGCGCGTACGGCGACCCGGGGCCCTCGCGCAGCACCTCCCACAGGGCACGGTTGTGCCGCGGCGCCACCGCCATGTGGTTGGGGACGATGTCCACGACCAGGCCGAGCCCGTGCTCGCGCGCGGTGCGCGACAGCGCCCGCAGTCCCTCCTCGCCGCCGAGCTCGTCGCGCACGCGCGCGTGGTCGACGACGTCGTAGCCGTGCGGGGAGCCGGGCACGGCCTGAAGGACGGGGGACAGGTGCAGGTGCGAGACGCCGAGCGAGGCCAGGTACGGCACCGCGGCGGCGGCGGCCGCGAACGGGAACTCGGGCTGGAGCTGGAGCCGGTAGGTGGCCGTGGGCACGACGGGTGCGGTGCGCTCGGGTGTCATGGAGAGCTACGTACCCGCCCGGCCGCCTTTCGTGCCGCCCGCGGCACCGCTCGGGTGGACCTGGTGGCCCACCCGGGCGGGCGACGAACCGAATTCACCTGAACGGGTGAAATCGGGGAGGGTCAGGCCGGCCGCTGGAGGACGGTCATGCTGCGGTCCTGGAGGGTCAGCCGGTCGCCGGCGCGCACCTTGCGCCCGCTGTCGGCGGCCAGCGGCCGGTCGCGTGCGGTGTCGACGACCACCTGCCACTGGCGGCCGTGGTCCACCGGCACCACGAAGTCCAGCTCCTTGGGCGCGGCGTTGAACATCAGCAGGAACGAGTCGTCGGCGATCCGCTCGCCGCGCTGGCCCGGCTCGGAGATCGCGTTGCCGTTGAGGAACACCGTCAGCGCCGAGGCGCGCGCCGAGTCCCAGTCCCGCTGGGTCATCTCCTCGCCCTCCGGGGTGAACCACGCGACGTCGGACAGTTCGTCGTGGGTCCCCTCCACGGGCCGGCCGTGGAAGAAGCGGCGCCGGCGGAAGACCGGGTGGTCCCGGCGCAGGGCGGCCATCGCCCGGACGAACTCCAGCAGGCCCTCGCCCTCGTCCCCGTCCTCCGGCCAGCGCACCCAGGACAGCTCGTTGTCCTGGCAGTAGGCGTTGTTGTTGCCGCGCTGGGTGCGGGCGAACTCGTCGCCGTGGCTGATCATGGGCACGCCCTGGGAGAGCATCAGCGTCGCGGCGAAGTTGCGCATCTGCCGCTCCCGCAGCCGCAGCACGTCCGGATCGTCGGTGTCGCCCTCCGTGCCGCAGTTCCAGGACCGGTTGTGGCTCTCGCCGTCCCGGTTGTCCTCGCCGTTGGCCTCGTTGTGCTTGTCGTTGTACGCCACCAGGTCGTGCAGGGTGAAGCCGTCGTGGCAGGTGACGAAGTTGATCGAGGCCAGCGGGCGGCGGCCGTCGTCCTGGTAGAGGTCGGAGGAGCCGGTCAGCCGGGAGGCGAACTCCGCCAGCGCCCGCGGCTCGCCCCGCCACAGGTCGCGCACCGTGTCGCGGTACTTGCCGTTCCACTCGGTCCACAGCGGCGGGAAGTTGCCCACCTGGTAGCCGCCCTCGCCCACGTCCCACGGCTCGGCGATCAGCTTCACCTGGGAGACCACCGGGTCCTGCTGGACCAGGTCGAAGAACGACGACAGCCGGTCCACCTCGTGGAACTGCCGGGCGAGCGTGGCCGCGAGGTCGAAGCGGAAGCCGTCCACGTGCATCTCGGTGACCCAGTAGCGCAGCGAGTCCATGATCAGCTGGAGCACGTGCGGGGACCGCATGAGCAGCGAGTTGCCGGTGCCCGTGGTGTCCATGTAGTAGCGCGGGTCGTCGGTGAGCCGGTAGTACTGCGGGTTGTCGATGCCCTTGAAGGACAGCGTCGGGCCCAGGTGGTTGCCCTCGGCGGTGTGGTTGTAGACCACGTCGAGGATGACCTCGATCCCGGCCTCGTGCAGCGCCCTGACCGCCGACTTGAACTCCAGCACCTGCTGGCCGCGGTCGCCCCAGGAGGCGTACGCGTTGTGCGGGGCGAAGAAGCCGATGGTGTTGTAGCCCCAGTAGTTGGACAGGCCCATGTCGGCCAGCCGGTGGTCGTTCACGAACTGGTGTACGGGCATCAGCTCCAGCGCCGTGACGCCCAGTTCGGTCAGGTGCTCGATGACCGCCGGGTGGGCGAGGGCCGCGTAGGTGCCGCGCAGCTCCTCGGGCAGCCCCGGGTGGCGCATGGTGAGGCCCTTGACGTGCGCCTCGTAGAGCACCGTCTCGTGGTAGCCGCGCCGCGGCCGCCGGTCGTCGCCCCAGTCGAAGTACGGGTTCACCACGACCGACGTCATCGTGTGCGGCCCCGAGTCCAGGTCGTTGCGCCGCCCGGGATCGTCGAAGTGGTAGCCGTACACCTCCTCTCCCCAGTCGATCGCACCGCTGATCGCACGCGCGTACGGGTCGAGCAGCAGCTTCGCGGAGTTGCAGCGCAGTCCGCGCTCCGGGGCGTACGGGCCGTGCACCCGGAACCCGTAGCGCTGTCCCGGCATGATCCCCGGGACGTACGCGTGCCGGACGAACGCGTCGCTCTCCCGCAGTTCCACCGCCGTCTCCGAGCCGTCGTCGTGCAGCAGACACAGCTCTACTCGGTCCGCGGCCTCGGTGAAGACCGCGAAGTTGGTGCCGGCGCCGTCGTACGTGGCGCCGAGTGGATACGCCTCTCCAGGCCAGACCTGCATGGACACGACTCTTTCAGGTGAGCGGCGCCGGGGGTGGCGCCTTGGCCCCGAGTGTCCCCGAAAGTGAGAGCGCCACCTATGACTTCGCCCGGGTGCGTCGCCGGGCGGCGGCCGTGCACCGTCACCGGGGCCGTGCCGTCAACGCTATGAATATCCTCACTCCGCCCGGGCACGCCTACCAGAACGGAGGTAAACCGTGGGGAAGTTGAGAAAGGAGCGGCCCATCCGGCTGCATCCCGGACCGCTCCCGGAGTACCCTTCCTTGATCGTTGGGACGGGGATGCTCGGGGGAGCGGAAGGCGGTGCGCGGGTGGGCTCGGGAGGCCTGGAGCTGCCCCCTGGTGACGAGGGTCACGAGGGGAACTCCACAGACGTCCCGCCCGGAGCGGTGTCCCTGGCCCGGCCGATGGACGCCGGCGCCATCGGCCCGGAGCTGGACTGGGACGCCGACGCCTGGCGCGAGGTGCGCACCCGCGCCCAGCGGGCCGGCCGGGCCTACATCTGGCTGAATCTGGTCGAACAACGGCTGCGCGCCGTCGTCGCCGCCGTGCTGCGGCCCGTCTACGAACCCGTCCACGGCGAGGACTGGGTGGTCGCCGCGGCCGGCCCGGCCGGCCAGGAGTGGGCCCAGCGCGCGGTCGCCGTCCGCGAGGTCAGCCGCCGCAAGGGCTATCTGCTCGACCCGGCCGACGACCATGTCATCAGCTTCCTCACCCTGCCCCAGCTGCGCGAGCTGATGGTGCAGCACTGGCCGTGCTTCGAGCCGTACCTCGACGACCGCCGGGACGTCGAACTCGCCCTGGACGAACTGGAGGTGACGCGCAACGTCGTCTCCCGCAACCGGGCCCTGTCCGAGGCGGTGCTCGCCCAGGCCGAACGCGCCTCCGCGCGCCTGCTGGAGATCCTCGGCGCCGGCGGCGACGTGCCCTCCGCCCGGCGGCTGCCGGTCGACGCGGTGGAGGACCTGATCGGCGACCGGTACGCCGACGTGGTCGCCGTCCACTCCGACCGGGTGCGGCTGCTGCGCCGGTTCCCGGCCGAGGACATCTTCGGCAGCGCCCGCCGACTGGACGCCATCGGCATCGGCCTCAACCTGCTCGTGCAGAACTTCTCCGGCCGCCGCCTGGTGCGGCTGGCCGAGTCCGGCTGCCGGGTGCGGCTGCTCTTCCTCAACCCGGCCTCCAGCGCGGTCAAGCGGCGCGAGCGCGAACTCGGGCTCAAGCGCGGCGAGCTGAGCCGCTCGGTGGAGATGAACATCCTGCACATGCGCCGGGTGCGGGCCCGGCTGCGCGACCCGGGCGCCTTCGAGATCCAGGTCTACGACGAGACGCCGCGCGTCTCGGCCTACCTGGTGGACGGCGACGGCGCGGACGGCGTCGCGGTGACCCAGTCCTATCTGCGGCGCAGCCGGGGCATGGAGGCGCCGGTGTTCGTCCTGCGCAACGGCAGCAGGGTGGTCAAGCCGGGCGAGGTCGACGAGGGCGGCCTCTTCGCCGCCTACCGCGAGGAGTTCGAGACCATGTGGGTTGATTCAAGACCCGTGTCCTGAAGTGCCCGCGATGTCCGGCCGCGCGAGGTCGCGGGGCGGACGGCGAGCGGACGGCGGGCGGCTGATTGTCAGTGGCCCGTGCGAAGGTGAGGACCACTGGGGGAGAGCACCACGAGAAGGGGGGCCGCCATGGGCTGGCACCAGGAGCTGATGATCGGCTTCGACCTGGAGACGACGGGGACGGACCCGCGGACGGCGCGCATCGTCACGGCGGCCGTGATCGAGGTCCGCGACGGAGAGCCGGCCGGGCGCCGGGAATGGCTGGCCGACCCGGGCGTTCCCATACCGCCGGACGCGGTCGCCGTGCACGGCATCAGCAACGAACGGGCCGCCGCCGAGGGCCGGCCCGCCGACCAGGTCGCCGACGCCGTCGCCGAGGCGCTGACCGGTTACTGGCGGGCGGGGGCGCCGGTCGTGGCGTACAACGCCGCCTTCGACCTGACCCTGCTCTCCGCCGAACTGCTGCGGTACGGGCTGCCGTCGCTCGCCGACCGCCTCGGCGGCGCGGAAGTGGGGCCGGTCCTCGACCCATACACCATCGACCGCTGGGCCGACCGCTACCGGCGCGGCAAGCGCACCCTGGAGGCGGTCTGCACGGAGTACGGCGTCGTGCTCGGCTCCGCCCACGACGCCTCGGCCGACGCCCTCGCCGCGGCCCGGCTGGCCCGCGCGATAGCCGGCCGCCACCCCAAGGTGGCCTCCCTCGGCCTGGCGGAGCTGCACCGCTCCCAGATCGAGTGGTACGCCGCCTGGGCGGCCGACTTCCAGGGCTTCCTGCGCCGCAAGGGCGACCCGACCGCGGTGGTCGACGGGCACTGGCCCCTGCGGGAGCTGACGGGCGAGCGGGTCTGAGCCTGATCCCCGGCCTCGGGCCGCCGCGGAGCGCTCGCCGGTGCCGGCGGGAAAAACGCGGTGCGTGCCGGCGCCCCGCCGGGCAGACTCGCGGACATGACTGACAAGATCGCCCGCCTCAACCCCGAGCAGCTGCACGAGACGCCCGGCTATCACCACATCACGGTGGTGGAGGCGGGGCGCACGGCCCACCTGGCGGGACAGTGCCCGCTCGACCGGAACGGCGACCTCGTCGGCGCCGGCTCCCTTAAGGCGCAGATCGACCAGGTGGTCGCGAACGCGCTCACCGCCCTGGCCGCGGTGAGCGCCCGGCCGCACCACGTGGTGCGGTCGGTGATCTACGTGCGGAGCGGCGACAGGGACGATCTCGGAGCCGCGTGGAGTCGGCTCACCGAGTCCGCCCTGGGGCCGGCGTTCACCACCGCCAGCACGCTCCTGGGCGTCGCCCAGCTGGGTTTCACCGGACAGCTCGTCGAGGTGGATCTCACCGTGGCGCTGCCTGACTGACGTCGGACCGCGTGTCGAGCGCGGGCTTCGGGGCGCGAGTATCTCAGAAAGGATACCAGCGCACCGACTCGTCGCCGTCGCGCAGGGACGCCACCCGGCGTTCGAACTCGGCCCGCGCCTTGGGGTTGGCCGGGGCGTGCTGGGCGACCCAGGCGCAGCTCGCCGTCTCCCGGGCGCCGCGCAGCACCGAGCAGCCCGCCCACTCCCGCACGTCCCAGCCGTACGCCGCCGTGAAGGCGTCGTACGCCTCGGCGGGCAGGCCGTAGCGGTCCCGGGACAGGGCCATCACCACGAGGTCGTGCTCGCGCAGGTCGGCGGAGAAGGTCTCCAGGTCCACCAGGACCGGCCCGTCCGGCCCGATGTGCACGTTGCGGGGGAGCGCGTCGCCGTGGATCGGGCCGGGCGGCAGTTGAGGGGTGAGCGCGGCGGCGGCCGCCGCGAAGCCGTCGCGGCGCTCGCGCAGATAGGCCGCGTCCGCCGGGTCGATCGCGTCCCCCGCCAGCCGCAGCCAGCGCTCCACCCCGCCGAGCAGTTCACGGGGCGGCAGCGCGAAGCCGGGAGCGTCCAGCGCGTGCACGACGCGCAGCAGTGCGGCGAGGTCGCGGGGTTCGGCGGGCCGCACCGGTTCGGGCAGCCGGTGCCACACGGTCACCGGGTGCCCCCGCACGAGCAGCGCCTCGGACTCGGCGGCGCGCACCGCGGGGACGCCCGCCCCGGCCAGCCACCCCGCGATCCGCAGCTCGCGCCGCGCGCGCTCGAACAGCTCGGCGTCCCGGCCCACCTTGACGACGAGGTCCCCGGCGGCGAAGACCGCGTTCTCGCCCAGCGCGAGCAGCCGCGCCTCGTCCGCCGCCCCGGCCGTCACCTTCGCCGCCGCCAGCACGCCCCGCGCCAGAGCCTCGTCCATCGTTCGCCTCCCGGTCCGTGATCCGACGGTCAGTGTCGCATCCGCACTGGTGGGAGAGGTGCGCGGTAAATGCGTTGTACGAGACGTCTCGTCTCGCCTAGGCTCCCGGACATGACCCGTCGCGCTCACATCGCCATGTTCTCCGTCGCCGCCCACGGCCACGTCAACCCCAGCCTGGAGGTCATCCGCGAACTCGTCGCCCGGGGGCACCGGGTCACCTACGCGATCCCGCCGCTGTTCGCGGAGAAGGTCGCCGAGACCGGCGCGGAGGTGAAACCGTGGAACTCCACGCTGCCCACACCCGACGACGACCCGTCCGCCTGGGGGACCACGCTCCTGGACAACGTCGAACCGTTCCTGAACGACGCGATCCAGGCCCTGCCCCAGCTGATCGACCTCTACGAGGGCGACGAGCCGGACCTCGTCCTGCACGACATCACCTCCTACCCGGCCCGCGTCCTCGCCCACCGCTGGGGCGTGCCCGCCGTCTCCCTCTCGCCCAACCTCGTCGCCTGGGAGGGCTACGAGGAGGAGATCGCCGAACCGATGTGGGCCGAGCCCAGGAAGACCGAACGGGGCCGCGCCTACTACGCCCGCTTCGAGGGCTGGCTGCGGGAGAACGGCATCACCCTGCACCCGGACGACTTCGCCGGCCGCCCCGGCCGCTCGCTGGTCCTGATCCCGCGGGCCCTCCAGCCGCACGCCGACCGGGTCGACGAGCGCGTGTACTCCTTCGTCGGCGCCTGCCAGGGCGACCGTACGGCGCAGGGCGCCTGGGAGCGGCCGGCCGGCGCGGAGAAGGTGGTCCTCGTCTCGCTCGGCTCGACCTTCACCCGGCAGCCCGCCTTCTACCGGGAGTGCCTGCGGGCCTTCGGCGAGCTGCCGGGCTGGCACACGGTGCTCCAGATCGGCAGCCAGGTCGACCCCGCCGAGCTGGGCGAGATCCCCGGCAACGTCGAAGTGCGGTCCTGGGTGCCGCAGTTGGCGATCCTGCGGCAGGCCGACCTGTTCGTCACGCACGCCGGGGCCGGCGGCAGCCAGGAGGGACTGGCCACCGGGACGCCGATGATCGCCGTACCGCAGGCCGTCGACCAGTTCGGCAACGCGGACATGCTCCAGGGCCTCGGCGTCGCCCGGCGCCTGGACACCGAGGAGGCGACCGCCGAGACCCTGCGCGCCGTCGGCCTCGCACTGGCCGGCGACCCCGAAGTGGCCCGGCGGCTCAAGGAGATCCAGGCCGGCATGGCCGAGGAGGGTGGCACCCGGCGGGCGGCCGACCTGATCGAGGCCGAACTGCCCGCCGACCGCCGCTGACCCGGCACGGCGGACCGCGGCGGGTCGGGCACGGCGCGAGGTCGCGCAGACCCGGCGGCCCGGCGGACGGGGCGCCGGGCCGCGAAGGCGGGACCCGCCGGCCGTCGCGCGGCTGGCGGGTCCCGCCCTTCCCGTGCCGAGGACTCGACCCCGAGTCCCCGGCGGCGCTCACACCCCCAGCCGCTCGCCCTCCCTCGGCGAGGGCGGCGCGACCGCCGCCGGCGGAGCCTCGTCGTGGGTGAGGTCGGGCAGCCGGTGCAGCCACCTGGGCAGGTACCAGTTGCGCTCGCCCAGCAGCGACATCACCGCGGGCAGCAGCACACCGCGGATGACCGTGGCGTCGATGAGCACCGCGGCCGCCAGGCCCACGCCCATCTGCTTCATCGACTGCATGGACAGCGTCCCGAAGATCGCGAACACGGCGACCATGATGACCGCGGCGCTGGTGACGACGCCCGCCGTGGTGACCACCCCGTGCTGGATGGCGTCCTTGGTGCTCCGGCCGCGCAGCCGCGCCTCGCGGATACGGGACACCACGAACACGTGGTAGTCCATCGACAGCCCGAACAGGATCACGAAGAGGAACAGCGGCAGCCAGGTCACGATCGCGCCGACGCCCTCCGCGCCCACCAGCGAGGCGCCCCAGCCGTGCTGGAAGACGGCGACGAGGATGCCGTAGGCCGCGCCCACCGACAGCAGGTTCAGCAGGATCGAGGTGATCGCGACCGTCAGCGAGCGGAAGGACAGCAGCATCAGCAGGAAGGCGAAGACCACCACGAACGCGAAGACCGGGACGACCGAGCCGATGAGTTGGTCGTTGAAGTCGACCGAACCGGCGACCTGGCCGGTGATCGGCGCCCGGACGCCCTCGACCTTGCCGAGCGTGGCCGGCCGCACCTCGTCGCGCAGCTTCTTCAGGCTGTCGCCGGCCCGGTCGAAGTCGGAGCCGCCGACCAGCGGCACGGAGACGAAGGCGATGTTCCGGTCCTCGTACAGCTTGACGTCCACCGGGCCCTGCGAGGCGCCCGAGGAGACGGCCCGCTCCTTGAACGCGGCCAGCGCGGACCGCACCTCGGGAGCCTTGATGTCCTTGGCCTCGACGATCACCTGGGCCGGCTCGGAGCCGCCCGGGAAGGCGTCGTTGACCCGGTTGTAGGTCTGCACGATGGGCAGCGAGTCGCCGAACTCCTGGTCCAGGGTGAGCTGCGAGGTCTTCATGCCGAGCGCCGGCGCGGCGACGGCCAGCAGCGCGCCGGTCGCGACGACCACGCTGACCACCGGCCTGGCCAGCACCCGCCGCAGCACCGCCGTCCAGAACCGGCTGCCCTGGCTGCCCGAGGCGCGCCGCCGCCGCAGGAAGGGCAGCCGCCCCTTCTCGACCCGCTCGCCCAGCAGCGACAGCAGCGCCGGCAGCACGGTCACCGAACCGACCATCGCGACCGCCACCACGATCAGCGAGGCCAGGCCCATCGCCTCGAACTCGGCGATCCCGGTGAACAGCATGCCCGCCATCGCCACGCACACCGTGACGCCGGAGACGACGATCGCCCGCCCGCTGGTCGCGGCGGCGATGCTCAGCGCGGTCGCCGCGTCCCGTCCGGCGGCCCGCTCCTCACGCTCGCGGCGCAGGTAGAACAGGCAGTAGTCGACGCCGACGGCCATGCCGACCAGCAGCATCACGGAGTTGGCGGTGTCGCTCATCGGCTGGAGATGACTGACGAGGCCCATCAGGCCCATCGTCGCCACGATCGCCGTGATGGCCAGCGCCACCGGCAGCAGCGCGGCCACCAGCGCGCCGAAGGCGATCAGCAGGATGCCCAGCGCCACCGGCACGGCGGACAGCTCGGCCTGCTGGAAGTCGTCCCCGAAGGCGTCGGCGTACTGCTTCTGCATGCTCGCGCCGCCGATCTCCTCGATCCGCAGCGCCGCGTGGTCCTTCTGGACGCCCTCGACGGCCCGCAGCACCGGCTCGATCCGGTCGCCCGCACTCTCCGCCTCGCCGCGCACGTCGAACTGCACCAGCACGCTGCGGCCGTCCTTGGAGACGGTCCCGGTGTCGTACGGCGACTTCACGTCGGTCACCCGGCCGGTGGCGCCGACGGCCTCGACCACGTCGGCGACGGCGGAGCGGAAGGCGGCGTCCTTCGCCCGCGCGGAGCCGTCCCGGCTCTGGACGAGCACGGACTCGCTCGCCGGCTCCTTGATCCCCGCGTCCTCGATGATCTTCGCGGCGGTGTGCGTCTCGCCGCTGAGCTGGTCGCTCTCCTTGACGTCCACCCGGCCCGCGGCCGAGCCGAGCCCCATCGCCACCACGACGAACAGCACCCAGATGCCGACCGCCGCCCATCGGTGCCGGGCGCTCCAGCCGCCGGCCCGCGCGGCGATGCCCCGCGCCCGTGTTCCTCGGTTCCCCATGACGGGCTTGCCCCCTCCAGGCCCGTTCGTCAGGCCCCTGTGCACGGCACCGGCCCCCTGCCGCCGCCTTCCGTAACGAACGTATGAGGCGGACAAGACCTTCTCGTCGTGCTGCCCGGTGAGCCGCGCCCGCCGCCCGTCCTCCCCTCGTATCCCGGACCCTCCGCTCTGGGGAGGACGGCGGCCCCTTACAACTACCCCCGCTCCTCAGGGGAGGTGATCAGGGGACGGGCGCGGCCGGCAGTGTTCGACCCGGCCGCAGCACTAGGGTGGGCGGATGACGACGTACGCGGCGCTGCTGCGCGGGATCAACGTGGGCGGTAACAGGAAGGTGCCGATGGCCGGACTGCGCGCGCTGATCGCGGAGCTGGGCCACGGCGCGGTCCGCACCCACCTCCAGAGCGGCCAGGCCGTCTTCACCAGCGACCGCGGTGACGAGGAGGCGCTGGCGGCGGAGCTGACGGCCGCGGTCGAGGAGCGGTTCGGCTTCCGGGCCGGCGTCATCGTGCGCGGCCACGCCTACCTGCGGGCGGTCGCCGAGAACTGCCCGTTCCCGGCCGCGGACCTCCAGCCCGGGCAGCTCCACGTCACCTACTTCTCCGGCCCCGTCGAGGCGGCCCGCTTCGCCGGGATCGACCGGCCGGCCTTCCTGCCCGAGGAGTTCCGGCTCGGCGACCGCGCCCTCTACCTCTACGCCCCGGACGGCCTCGGCCGCTCCCCGCTCGCCGCACAGCTCTCCCGGCCCCGCCTCGCCGAGGACCTGATCGCGACCAGCCGCAACTGGAACACCGTCCGCAAGCTCGTCGAACTGACGGCGCCCGCGCGGACCTGAGCCGGGCCGGGGCCGCCGGCGGCGACGCGCCGTGGCAGGCTTCCGGCATGCGCTACATCATCATCGGAGCAGGAGCGGTCGGCGGGGCGGTCGGGGGACGGCTGGCGCAGAGCGGACGCGAGGTGGTGCTCGTCGCGCGCGGCGCGCACCTCGCCGCACTGCGCGCCGAAGGGCTGCGGCTGGAGGTGCCCGAGGGGAGGCTGACGTACCGGCTGCCCGCCGTGGCCGGGCCGGACGAGCTGGGCGCACTGCGCGCCGACGACGTCCTGGTCCTGGCGGTCAAGACCCAGGACGCCGAGGCGGCCCTCGCGGCCTGGGGCCCGGCGCCGGTCGAGGGCGGCGGCACCGCGGCGCGGCGGCTGCCGCTGCTGTGCGCGCAGAACGGCGTGGAGGGGCAGCGGATCGCCCTGCGCCGCTTCCGGCACGTGTACGGCGTCTGCGTGTGGCTGCCCGCCACCCATGTCGAACCCGGCGTCGTCTCGGCGGCCGGCGCCCCGCTCACCGGCATGCTGCACCTGGGCCGCCACCCGCACGGCGCCGACGACGTCCTGCGGGAGATCGCCGCCGACCTGACCGCGGCGCACTTCGAGGCGCCCGTCGTACCGGACGTGGCCCGCTGGCAGTACGCCAAGCTCCTCGGCAACCTGGCCAACGCGATGGAGGCCCTGACCGGCCCCCTGACCAGCGAGGCGGCGCGGGCCCTGTACGGCAGGGTGCGCGCCGAGGGCGAGCGGGTGCTGAACGCCGCGGGCATCCCGTACGCGAGCGAGGCCGAACAGCGCGCGGCGCGCGGCGACAAGATCACCCTGGTGCCGCTGGGCGGCGTCGAACGCGGCGGCGGCTCCTCGTGGCAGTCCCTCACCCGGGGCACCGGCACCATCGAGGCCGACCACCTCAACGGCGAGATCGTCCTGCTGGGCCGGCTGCACGGCGTCCCCGCACCGCTGAACGAGCTGTTGCAGCACCTGGCCAACGCCTTCGCCCGTGACCGCAGGCCGGCGGGCTCGATGCCGATGGCCGAGCTGGCACGGCTGGCCGAGGAGGCCGAGGAGGCCGAGCGGGCGGCCGGGCACTGAGCGCACCGTGCCGGGGCGGCACGCACCGCGGGGGCGAACCGTGTTCGGTTCGCCCCCGCGGTGTTCACGAGCCGGGTCGGCGCGCGGTCAGTTGATGCAGGCCATCCAGGCCGGGTAGTGGGAGCTGGGTCCCACGTAGAGGGCCGCGCAGGCGTGGCCGTTCTTCGAGGTCGACTTGACGACCTCGACGTAGTCGTCCCGCTTCACGACGGGGGTCTTGTCGTTGTGCCAGGTCTTCTGGTTGGTGACCGTCAGCCGGGCCTTGAAGGACTTCTTGTTGTAGCTCTTGACCGAGGCGACGAACTGGTTGGTCTTCGCGCCGGCGTTGCCCTTGGTGCGGTAGGTGATGCACACCTTCACGTCGTGCCGCTCGTCGCACTTCTGCGTCTTGAGGGCCTTGGCCGCGGCGGCCGGGGCGACGGACGCCCTGGTGGTCGCGGCGCCGGCCGGTGCGGCCAGCGCGGGCGCGGCCGTGACGAACAGGGCCGCGGCCGCGAGGCCGGTCGCTGCTGTGGTCTTCAGGTGCACTGTGAACTTCCTCCCGTTTGATCGTGCACTCTGATCATCTGCGCCAACTGCTTCTGCTTTCAAGGGAGTTGAGCGAAAGCTGAGGGTCTGTGGCGTTATGGGAGGAGGGCGGTGCGGGCGGGCCGGCCGAGGGCTCAGGCCGCCGCGAAGCGCCGGCCGGACGAGGCGGCGGCGTACCGGTGCAGGACCAGCGAGGCCAGCTCCGGGGCGGGACCGAGAACGTCGGCCAGCAGGTCGGCGCCGGCCGCCAGGGCGCCCTCGGCGATCCGGTCCGGCAGCCGGCCCGGCGCGATGACGTAGGGCGCGACCGCGACCCGCGCGCACCCGAGGGCGCGCAGCTCGCGCACCGCGTCCTCGGTGCGCGGAAGGGACGCGGAGGCGAACGCGGGCCGCACGGCGCACCAACCGGTGTGCCGCCACTCCCGCGCGATTGCTGCGATCACCGCGATCGCCTCCGGGTCGGAGGACCCCGCCGAGGCCAGCACGACCCCGGTCGAGGACTTGTCGGCCGGGGACAGCCCGGCCTCCCGCAGCCGGCGCTCCAGGGCGCCGGTCAGCAGCGGCGACGGGCCGAGCACGTCGGCCTGCCGCACCCGCAGCCCCGGCGGCGCCGCGCGCAGCACCGCGGGGATGTCCGCCTTGGCGTGGAAGGCCCGGGTCAGCAGCAGCGGCAGCGCCACCACGTCCCGTACGCCCTCGGCCGCCAGCGACTGGAGCACGCCCGGCACGGACGGCACGTTGAAGTCCAGGAAACCGGTCTCCACCCGCAGTCCCGGACGCAGCGCCGACACCCGCCGGACGAGGGCGTGCACGGTCGCGGCGTGCCGTGGGTCGCGGCTGCCGTGGGCGACGATGAGCAGGACCGGTTCGCTGTGCACGGGACGTCAGTTCCTCACCAGCAGACCGCGGCTGCGCAGGACCCAGCGCTCCACGGGGCTGAAGATGAGCAGGTCGATGGCGATGCCCACGAAGAGGATGAGGAAGATGGCCTCGAACACCATGGCCATGTCCAGGGCGTTGCGGCCGTTCTCCAGCAGCGCGCCCAGGCCGATGCCGAGGTCGGGGGAGGAGGCGATGATCTCCGCCGCCATCAGCGAGCGCCAGGAGAACGCCCAGCCCTGCTTGAGGCCGGCGAGGTAGCCCGGCAGCGCGGCCGGCAGCACGATGTGCCAGGCGCCCTTGAGGCCGCTCGCGCCCATCGTGCGGCCCGCCCGCAGGTACAGCGGCGGCACCTGGTCGATGCCGGAGACCAGTCCGTTGGCGATGGACGGCACCGCGCCGAGCAGGATCACCGCGTACATCATCGAGTTGTTCAGCCCGAGCCACACCACGGCGGGCGGCACCCACGCCACCGACGGCAGCGACTGGAGCCCGGACAGCACCGGGCCGATCGCGGCGCGCACGGACTTCACCCGCGCCACCAGCAGCCCCAGCGGGGTGCCGATCGCCAGCGCGAACAGGAAGCCGAGCAGACCGCGCGAGACGGAGGTCCAGATGTAGCCGAGCAGGTCGCCCTGGAGCCAGGCGTCCTTGAACGCGGCGCCCACGTCGGACGGCGAGGGCAGCTTGGTCGGGTCGTCGACCACCTTGAAGGTGATCAGCGCCTGCCAGGCCAGCAGGACCAGCACGACCGCCACGGCGGGCGGCAGGATCTTGCTGACGAAGGTCTGCCGGAACGGGGTGCGGCCGCTGTCGGCGGCCTCCAGCGCGTCGAGTCCGGCCTCCACGCCGGCCAGTTCGGCGCCCTGCGCCGTCTTCGTCTCAGTGCTGGCCATGGCGGCGGATCTCCCCACGCAGGACTTCGGTGATCTCCAGGGACAGCTCCGCGACCGGCGCGTCCTCGATGCGGCGCGGCTGCGGTATGTCCACCGTCCACTGGCGGGCGACCCGGCCCGGACGGGAGGACAGCAGCACCACCCGCTGGGCGAGCCGCACCGCCTCGCGCACGTTGTGCGTGACGAACAGGACGGAGACGCCGGTCTCCTGCCAGATCCGGGTCAGCTCGTCGTGCAGCACGTCCCGGGTGATGGCGTCCAGGGCCGCGAACGGCTCGTCCATCAAAAGCAGGTTGCTCTCCTGGGCGAGCGCCCGGGCCATCGCCACCCGCTGGCGCATACCGCCCGACAGCTCGTGCACCCGCTTGCCGTACGCGCCCTTGAGCCGGACCAGTTCGAGCAGTTCCTCGGCCCGGCCGCGGCGCTCCGGCTTGGCGACGCCGCGCAGTCTCAGGGCGAGTTCGATGTTCTTGCCCGCGGTCAGCCACGGGAACAGGGCGTGCTCCTGGAACATCAGGGCGGGGCGGCCGTCCGTGGTGATGGAGCCGGCGGTGGGCCGGTCCAGGCCCGCCACCAGGTTGAGCAGCGTGGACTTGCCGCAGCCCGAGGCTCCCAGGAGGGTGACGAACTCGCCCGGGGCGACATCGAGCGTGATGTCGTCCAGGACCAGCTGCTGCCCGCCCGGAGCCGCGAAGGACTTCGAGACGTTCTCAAGGCGCGCCGCGTGCTCTACGGACTCGGCGGCCTTGGCGAAGGTCGTGGCCATGGTCGTCACCTCCTGGGAACTCCTGGGCTACCGGCTCTACTTGACGCCGAGGCCGGCGTCGCTGACGGTGGGCTGGCCGGCGGTCTTGAGGACCTTGTTCAGCGGGGCGAGGTCGTAGATGCCGTCCAGCTTGGGCTGCTTGAGCAGACCGGCCTTCACCGCGTGCTCCGCCTCGGTGTTGAGGGTGGCGGCCAGCGGGTCGTCGATGAACTGGATGGACTTCCACGCCGGGTCCAGGACGTCGGCGGGCAGCGCCTTGCCGGAGTCGGCGGCCAGCTGCTTGTTGGCGGCGGCCTTCGCCTCCTCGGGGTTGGCGTTGATCCACTTGTTGGTCTCGACCGACGCCTTCAGCACCGCCTCGACGGCCTCGGGGTGGTCCCTGAGGAAGTCCTGCCGGACGATGATGTTGGTGATCACGAACTTCTTGTCCGGCCACAGCGTGGACTCGTCCAGGAGCGTCTTGCCGCCCTCGGCGACCAGCTTGGACGCGGTCGGCTCCGGCACCCAGGCGCCGTCGATGGAACCGGACTTGAAGGCGTCCGGGGTGACCTTGTTGTCGGTGCGCACCACCGACACGTCGCCCTTGCCGCTCTGCGCGTCGACCTTCCAGCCCTGCTCGGCGACCCAGTTGAGGAACGCCACGTCCTGCGTGTTGCCGAGCTGCGGGGTGGCGATCTTCTTGCCCTTGACGTCCTTCAGGGACTTGATCTTCTTCGGGTTCACCACCAGCTTGACGCCGCCGGACGCCGAACCGCCGATGATCCTGAGGCCCTTGCCGTCGGACTTGGTGTAGCCGTTGATCGCCGGGGACGGGCCGATCCAGCCGATGTCGATGGACTTCGCGTTCAGCGCCTCGATCTCGGAGGGGCCGGCGTTGAAGACCGACGGCTTGACCTTGGTGGCGCCCAGCTCCTTCTGGAAGAAGCCCTTCTGCTGGCCGACCAGAGCGGTGGCGTGCGTCAGGTTGCCGAAGTAACCGATCTTGACGGAGTCGAGTCCGTCGATCTTCTTCGCCCCGGCGGCGACCTTCTGACCGGGGTCGTCGTCCTTGGCCTCGGAGCCGTAGCTGCACGCGGTGAGCGTGAGGAGCGGCAGGGCGACGGCCGCGGCGAGGGTGCGGCGGAGTATGGCGGAGGTGTTGACAGGCACGGGAGGCTGTCCTCTCGGAGGCCCGGCGGTCACGGTCTCTCAGGTCGTGGCCGGGAGGTCGGCAGGTCTTCGTCTACTTCGGCGGTGGGGGGTGAGGGCGCGCGAGCGGTGCGCGTACGTCAGCGCACACATCGGGCCACTCCGCCCTGCCCGCTGCCGAGGGCGCCGCTGCCGACGCGGCCGCCTTCCTTGGCGAACGTGGAGTAGAAGTCGCGGGAGGTCATCGTCAGAAGTCCCAGCCGTCCTCGTCAGCGGCGTCCTTGACCGGGTCCGGCGCGGCGAACGACTCGCCGACCATGCCCGCGGTCAGCGTAGTGCCGTCGCTGGGGTCGATCAGGATGAACGAGCCGGTCCGGCGCGAGTCGGCGTAGGAGTCGACCGGCAGCGGCTCGGCGGTGCGGATCTTCACCCGGCCGATGTCGTTGGCGACGAGCCGGCCCGGGTGCGGGTGCAGGGACAGGTCGTCCAGGGTGAGCCGGGACGGGATGTCCTTGACGATCGCCTTGACGGTGCGGGTGCCGTGCTTG
The DNA here is from genome assembly GCA_013364255.1 of Streptomyces seoulensis. Lineage (GTDB taxonomy): Bacteria > Actinomycetota > Actinomycetes > Streptomycetales > Streptomycetaceae > Streptomyces > Streptomyces similanensis. The sequence goes on from CP054936.1 coordinate 7,143,521, forward strand.
AGCAGCACCCGGTGGCCCACGGTCAGCGGCGCGTCGGCGACGTGGCAGACGGTCGCCTCGACGTCCTGAATGGTCGCCGGCGCGTCCTTGCTCGGCACGATCAGGTCGCCGCGCGAGACGTCGATGTCGTCCTGGAGCAGCACGGTCACCGACTGCGTCGTCCAGGCCACCCGCACCGGCTCGCCGAGCAGGTCGATGCCGGAGATCTTCGAGGTGCGGCCCGACGGCAGCACGGTGACCTCGTCGCCGACCCGGAACGAGCCGGCGGCGATCTGACCGGCGTAGCCCCGGTAGTCGGGGTGCTCGGCGGTCTGCGGGCGGATCACGTACTGCACCGGCAGCCGGGCGTGGCAGTGGCTGAGGTCGTGGCTGACCGGCACCGTCTCCAGGTGCTCCAGCACGGTCGGGCCGCCGTACCAGTCCATGACCGCGGACGGCTCCACCACGTTGTCGCCGGCCAGCGCGGAGATCGGGATGGCGGTGACCTCGGGGACGCCCAGCTCGGTGGCGTACGCCGTGAAGTCCTCGGCGATCCGGGCGAAGACGGCCTCGCGGTAGTCGACGAGGTCCATCTTGTTGACCGCGAGGACCACGTGCGGGACCCGCAGCAGCGCGGCGATCGCGGCGTGCCGGCGGGTCTGCTCGACCACGCCGTTGCGGGCGTCGACCAGGATCACCGTCAGCTCGGCGGTGGAGGCGCCGGTGACCATGTTGCGGGTGTACTGCACATGGCCCGGCGTGTCGGCCAGGATGAACCGGCGGCGCGGCGTGGCGAAGTAGCGGTAGGCCACGTCGATGGTGATGCCCTGCTCGCGCTCGGCGCGCAGGCCGTCGGTGAGCAGCGCGAGGTCCGGGGCGTCCTGGCCGCGGCTGGCCGAGGCGCGCTCGACGGCCTCCAGCTGGTCGGCGAGGACCGACTTGGAGTCGTGCAGCAGCCGGCCCACCAGGGTGGACTTGCCGTCGTCGACGGACCCGGCGGTGGCGAACCGCAGCAGGGTGGTCTCCGACAGCTGCTCGACCGACAGCGGCTCGGCGGGTTCGGTGGTGCTCGACATGGTTAGAAGTACCCCTCGCGCTTGCGGTCTTCCATGGCGGCCTCGGAGAGCTTGTCGTCGGCGCGGGTGGCGCCGCGCTCGGTGAGCCGGGAGGCGGCGATCTCGGCGATCACCTGCTCCAGCGTCACCGCGTCGGAGTCGACGGCGCCGGTGCAGGACATGTCGCCGACCGTGCGGTAGCGCACCAGCCGCTTCTCGACGTCCTCGCCCTCCTTGGGGCCGCCCCACTCGCCGGCGGTCAGCCACATCCCGGCCCGCCGGAACACCTCCCGCTCGTGCGCGAAGTAGATCTCCGGCAGTTCGATGCCCTCGCGGGCGATGTACTGCCACACGTCCAGCTCGGTCCAGTTGGACAGCGGGAAGACCCGGACGTGCTCGCCGGGCGCGTGCCGGCCGTTGTACAGGTTCCACAGCTCGGGGCGCTGGCGGCGCGGGTCCCACTGGGAGAACTCGTCGCGCAGCGAGAACACCCGCTCCTTGGCGCGGGCCTTCTCCTCGTCGCGGCGGCCGCCGCCGAAGACCGCGTCGAACCTCGCCGACTGGATCCTCTCGGTCAGCGGCAGCGTCTGGAGCGGGTTGCGGGTGCCGTCCGGACGCTCCTTGAGCACACCGCGGTCGATGTAGTCCTGCACGGAGGCGACGTGCAGCCGCAGCCCGTGCTCGGCCACCGTCCGGTCGCGGTACTCCAGGACCTCCGGGAAGTTGTGCCCGGTGTCCACGTGCAGCAGCGCGAACGGCACCGGCGCCGGCGCGAACGCCTTGAGCGCCAGGTGCAGCATCAGGATCGAGTCCTTGCCGCCGGAGAACAGGATCACCGGGTTCTCGAACTCGCCCGCGACCTCGCGGAAGATGTGCACCGCCTCGGACTCCAGCGCGTCCAGGTGGGAGAGGGCGTACGGGCTGCCCGTACCCTCCCCGGCCTCGGCGACGGTCGTCGTCATGCCAGTCCCCTTTCGCTGAGCAGGGCGTACACCGACGCCGCGGACTCCGGCACGCTCTGGTGCTGCGACTCGATCCGCAGGTCCGGCGACTCGGGCTCCTCGTAGGGGTCGTCGACCCCGGTCAGCCCGGTCAGCTCGCCGGCGGCCTGCTTGGCGTACAGACCCTTCACATCGCGTACGGAGCACACCTCGACCGGCGTGGCCACGTGCACCTCGACGTAGGCGGTGCCGTGCTCCTCGTGCCGCTTGCGCACCGCGTCGCGGCTGTCCGCGTACGGCGCGATCACCGGCACCAGCGCCAGGACGCCGTTGCGGGCGAGCAGTTCGGCGACGAAGCCGATGCGCTGGACGTTGGTGTGCCGGTCCTCGCGGCTGAAGCCGAGGCCCGCGGAGATGAACTCGCGGATCTCGTCGCCGTCGAGCACCTCGACGCGGTGGCCCTCCTCGCGCAGCCGGCCCGCCAGTTCGTGCGCGATGGTGGTCTTGCCGGCACTCGGCAGACCCGTGAGCCAGACGGTGGCTCCGGTCGTCACGTGTGTCTCCTGTATGTATGTCATCGTCTCAGCCGTGCAGCCCGCACTCGGTCTTGGCCCGGTCCGCCCAGCGGCCGGCCCGGGTGTCCTCGCCCTCCAGCAGCCGTCGGGTGCAGGGCGCGCAGCCGACGGAGCCGTAGCCGTCCATGAGCAACGGGTTGGTCAGGACGCCGTGTTCGGCGACGTAGGCGTCCACGTCGTCCTGGGTCCAGCGGGCGATCGGGGAGATCTTCACCTTGCGCCGGTTCTCGTCCCAGCCGACGACCGGGGTGTTCGCCCGGGTCGGCGACTCGTCGCGGCGCAGCCCGGTCGCCCACGCCTGGTAGCCGGCAAGGCCCTGCTCCAGGGGCCGGACCTTGCGCAGCGCGCAGCACAGGTCGGGGTCGCGGTCGTGCAGCTTCGGCCCGTACTCGGCGTCCTGCTCGGCCACCGTCTGCGCGGGGGTGAGCGTGATGACGTTGACGTCCATCACGGCCTCCACCGCGTCCCGGGTGCCGATGGTCTCCGGGAAGTGGTAGCCGGTGTCGAGGAACACCACGTCCACGCCGGGCCTGGCCCGCGCCGCCAGGTGGGCGACGACCGCGTCCTCCATGGACGAGGTCACGCAGAACCGTTCGCCGAAGGTGTCGGCCGCCCACCGCAGGATCTCCAGCGCGGAGGCGTCCTCCAGTTCGCGTCCGGCCCGCTCGGCCAGCGCCCGCAACTCCTCGGCGGTGCGCTCTCGCTGAGTGGTCGTCATGACTGCTCGTTTCCTCCGTCGTCGGCCCGCTGAAATCCCCGGGCCAGCAGCCCGAGGAACTTCAACTGGAATGCGCGGTTGCACGCCGCGCATTCCCAGGCGCCGTGACCCTGCTCATTCGGCCGCAGGTCCTCCTCGCCGCAGTAGGGGCAGTGGAACGGCGCGGCGCGCTCGCTCACGACAGGGCCTCCTCGGAGGCGCGCGCGGCCCAGGCGGCGAAGCGCTCGCCGTCCGCGCGCTCCGCCTGGAAGCGCGTGAGGACCCGCTCGATGTAGTCGGGCAGTTCGGCCGAGGACACCTTCAGGCCGCGCACCTTGCGGCCGAAGGAGGGCTCCAGACCGAGCGCGCCGCCCAGGTGGACCTGGAAGCCCTCGACCTGCTCGCCCCGCTCGTCCAGCATCAGCTGGCCCTTGAGACCGATGTCCGCGGTCTGGATGCGGGCGCAGGCGTTCGGGCAGCCGTTGAGGTTGATGGTGATCGGCTCGTCGAACTCGGGGAGCCGGCGCTCCAGTTCGTCGATGAGCCGGGAGCCGCGCGCCTTGGTCTCGACGATGGCGAGCTTGCAGAACTCGATGCCGGTGCAGGCCATGGTGCCGCGCCGGAACGGGGACGGGCCGACCCGCAGGTCCAGCGCCTCCAGACCCGCGACGAGCGATTCGACCCGCGTCTCCTCGACGTCGAGGACGATCATCTTCTGCTCGACCGTGGTGCGCACCCGGCCGGAGCCGTGCGCCTCGGCGAGATCGGCGATCTTGGCCAGCAGGGCGCCGTCCACCCGGCCCACCCGCGGGGCGAAGCCGACGTAGAAGCGGCCGTCGTTCTGCCGGTGCACGCCGACGTGGTCGCGCCAGCGCTGGGTGGGCTGCTCGGGTGCGGGGCCGTCGGTCAGCTTCCGCCCGAGGTACTCGTCCTCCAGTACCTGGCGGAACTTCTCCGGGCCCCAGTCGGCGACCAGGAACTTCAGCCGGGCCCGGTTGCGCAGCCGGCGGTAGCCGTAGTCGCGGAAGATCGAGATGACGCCTTCGTGGACGTCCGGGACGTCGGCCAGCGGCACCCAGGCGCCGAGCCGCACGCCGATCTTCGGGTTGGTCGACAGGCCGCCGCCGACCCACAGGTCGAAGCCCGGCCCGTGCTCGGGGTGGCGTACGCCGACGAACGCGATGTCGTTGATCTCGTGGGCCACGTCCAGCAGCGGCGAGCCGGAGACCGCCGACTTGAACTTGCGGGGGAGGTTGGAGAAGGCGGGGTTGCCGACGATCCGGCGGTGAATCTCCTCCACGGCCGGGGTGCCGTCGATGATCTCGTCGGCGGCGATGCCGGCGACGGGGGAGCCGAGGATCACGCGGGGCGTGTCACCGCAGGCCTCCGTGGTGGAGAGACCGACGCCCTCCAGCCGGTTCCAGATCTCGGGCACGTCCTCGATCCGGATCCAGTGGTACTGGATGTTCTGCCGGTCGGTGATGTCGGCGGTGCCGCGCGCGAACTCCTGGGAGACCTCGCCGATCACCCGCAGTTGCTCGGTGGTGAGCCGGCCGCCGTCGACGCGCACCCGCAGCATGAAGAACTTGTCGTCCAGCTCCTCCGGCTCCAGGATCGCGGTCTTGCCGCCGTCGATCCCGGGCTTGCGCTGGGTGTAAAGGCCCCACCAGCGCATCCGGCCCCGCAGGTCGTTGGGGTCGATGGAGTCGAAACCGCGCTTGGAGTAGATCGTCTCAATGCGTGTCCGCACATTGAGACCGTCGTCGTCCTTCTTGAACTGCTCGTTGCCGTTGAGCGGGGTCAGGTGCCCCACGGCCCACTGTCCCTCGCCGCGGTGACGGCTCACCTTGCGGCGGGGGGTCGCGGCAGCGGCGTTCTGCGGGGTGGCGGCCATGGTTGGTACGTCCTTCGGGACAGGCGGAAAGCGGCTCGGAGCTGCGTGTTCTGGCGCAGGAGGCAGGAAGGCGCGTCCGTGCGCGGCAGGCGAGGGAAAGCGGGGGAACGCGGCGGGGCTGGCGGTTCAGCTCGCCGGACAGATGGCGCTGGACATGCGGCCGTGGTCGACGTGCCGTCGGCTCACCAAGGCGATTCCAGTTCCAGACATGACCGCAGCGTGGCACGGCGATCTGGACACAGTCCAGCTTAATCCAGAATGCGGACACCCTTGTCCCGCATCGTGGGACAAGGGTGTCGTTGATCACAAGCGGGTACGGCGCGGGCTCCGGTCCGCCGGGCGGGGCGGCTCAGTCTGCCCGCGGGGAGTGGCTCAGGTCCGCCGGGGGACCCGGGTCAGGCCGGGAACGCGCCCGGCCAGGGGCCCGGGGTGGGCGTCACGGGTTCCTCCTCGACCTTGGTGTCGAAGAGCTTGAAGCCGCGGCGCTGGTAGTTGTCCATGGCGTGCTCGCCGTCCTTGCTGCACGTGTGCAGCCACACCCGCTTCGTCGTGGCCAGCCCCGGCCAGCGGTCGGCCAGGTCCCAGGCGCGGGCCGCCCCGTACGACAGCAGGTGACCGCCGATGCGCCGGCCCCGGGAGGCCGGGACCAGCCCGAAGTAGAGGATCTCCACCACCCCGTCGTCCTGCGCCTCCAGCTCCACGTAGCCGGCCGGCGTGCCCCGGTCGTACGCCACCCACGTCTCGACCCCCGGACGCTCCAGCAGCTCCCGCCACCGCGCGTACGTCCAGCCGAGCCGGTCGGTCCAGCGGATGTCGCCGCCGACCGAGGCGTACAGGAACCGGCTGAACTCGGGCGAGGGCACCTCGGCGCGCACGACCCGGACGTCGCCCTCGGGCGCGGTGGCCGGGAGGAGGTCGGTCGGGGCGGTCTGCTCCAGGGACCAGGTGGTCACGGCGATGTTCGTCATGGCGGCCAGGGAACCATCCGGCTCCGGCCCCTGTCGAACGGGAGTGCCCGGCCGCGCGCCCGCGCGCCCCCCGGCGCGCCCCGCCTACCGCAGCGCCCGCTCGACCGAGGGCGCGGGAACCGCGAACAGGGTCCGTCCGGACAGCGACCAGACCTCGTCGGTCTGCGGCCAGTAGGACAGGGAGCCGGTCCCGTCGCCCCAGCAGCGGTGGGTGTCGGAGGAGGAACCGCACTCCGTCGTCTCCGCGCCCCGCCGGTCCTGCCGCCACAGCGTGCCGTGCGCGCTGTCCGGTCCGGCGGCCCGGGCCAGGTACCAGGAGGCGCCGTCGGCGGCGCCGGTACGCCGGGACAGCACGCCCCGCACGCCGTCCACCTTCGTCTCGTACGCCTCCCGCGCGCTCGCCGTCCCGGCGGAGTCGGTGGCCAGCAGTCCGGCGCGGGCGGGGTCCGCGCTGAAGGAGTAGCGCCACAGGAGGGTGCGCCGTCCGCTGCCCCGGGGCGCGGCCTCACCGGCGATCAGGCTGCCGGGGACGGAACCGCGGTCCACGGACAGGCTGTTCGGACAAGGAGCGGTGTTCGCGCCGGACCCGGACGCGAAGTCCGCGCTGTCGACGCGGTCCTCGGAACCGGTCGCCGACGCCGACGCGTCCGCCGGGGCGCAGCTTCCCCGCGTGGGACGGTAGGAGGCGACCGCGGGCAGCACCCAGCGGTAGCCGTGCGCCGCCCAGCCGCCCGGCACCCGGCCGACCTCGTCGCCGGCCACGGTGGCCCGCTGGACGCGCCGCAGGTCGTAGACGTACAGCGCGTCCCCGCCGTCGCCGGACGCGGTGACCAGCAGTTTGTCGCGGTACCAGACCATCCCCGACACGTGCGAGGCCAGGCCCCGGTAGTCGCGGCCGCCGTCGACCGGGATCACGAGCAGCGCCCAGGTGTAGGTGAGGTGGTCGGGGTCGTCGGCGTTGACGAAGGCGACCCGGGCCAGGTCGCCGCCGGTGGCGCGGTCGCCGTGCCGGCTCCAGCCGGAGAGGATCGCCCGGTGGGTGCCCCACAGTCCGTCGTCGGCGGCGTCCCCGGAGGTGGTCACGGACTGCGGGCGCCACTGGCGGGACGCGGAGTCGGCGGTGTTCCAGCAGTAGGCGCGGGTGGCCGCCGGCTCGACGGGCAGCGCCCTCTTCTCGTCGGCGGTGCAGCCGTCCGCGGCGCGCAGGGTCCGGTCGGTGCTGGTCAGCACCGTGCCCGCGTCGACCGGCCGGCCCATCGCCGCGGCGAGCCGGTCAAGTGACCGCTCGGGCACCAGCTGTTCGGTCAGCCGCAGTGGGTCGAGGCGGGCGGCGGAGGTCAGCGGCCTGAGCGCGCCGGGGTCGTCGGTGACCGTGGCCTGCGAGGTGCTGATCAGGGTGGCGGCGCCGGTCAGCGCGAGTCCGGCCCCGGCCAGCGCCGCGCGCAGCGCCCGGCCCCGCGCGCGCCTGCGGTGTCTGCCACGCTGCCTCATCCAACCCCCCTTGTCTCAGGGCTCGGTCCGCCGCCGGGACGCCCGCCGGCCGCGGCGGGCCAACTGCGTCGCGCCGGTCGAGCGTTGACCGAGGAACGGATGGGACGACCCGCAAGGGATGCTACGGCAGTCCGGGGCGGCACAGGACGAAGACCCGGCAAATATGCGGAAGATGCCACGCCGGGACCAGTCGGACCGCCCCCGCCCCGGCCCCCTTGACGCGCCCCGCTCCGGTTCCTTCCCGGCTCAGTGGCCCGGCCCGCACGCAACCCCGGTGAGCGGGGCGGCGGTTGGCCGGGACCGGTCCGGCGCGTCGGGCCGTGCCGGCCGCCGGCGGCCCCCTCACTCCACCGGCCGGGCCCGCTCCACCACCGAGGCCAGGTCCAGTGTGTGGGGCAGTGTGCCGAAGGACGTGCCCCAGTCGCCGCCCAGGCGGGAGGCGCAGAACGCGTCGGCCACCTCGGGCGGCGCGTACCGCACCAGCAGCGATCCCTGGAGCACCAGCGCCAGCCGCTCCACCAGGCGCCGGGCGCGGGCCTCGACGCCGGCCAGATCGGCGAGGTCGGTCAGCAGGTCCTTGATCGCGGCGTCCAGCCGGTGGTCGGCGCCGCGCGCCAGGCCCACCTCCCGCAGATACGCGTCGAACGCCTGCGGCTCCCGTCGCAGCGCCCGCAGCACGTCCAGCGCCTGCACGTTTCCGGCGCCCTCCCAGACCGAGTTGAGCGGCGACTCGCGCACCAGGCGCGGCATCCCGGACTCCTCCACGTACCCGTTGCCGCCCAGGCACTCGGACGCCTCCACGGCGAGCGGCGCGCACCGCTTGGTCACCCAGTACTTGGCGGCCGGCACCGCGATCCGCAGCAGGGCCCGCTCCTGCTCGCCGCCGTCGTCGCAGGCCGCGGCGAGCCGCAGCGCGAGCGTCGTCGCCGCCTCCGACTCCAGCGCCAGATCGGCCAGGACGTTGCGCATCAGCGGCTTGTCGACGAGCCGCCCGCCGAACGCCTCCCGGTGGGCGCAGTGGTGCACCGCCTGCGCCACCGCCTGCCGCATCAGCCCGGCCGAGCCCAGCACGCAGTCCAGCCGGGTGGCCGCCACCATCTCGATGATGGTGCGCACCCCGCGCCCCTCCTCGCCGACCCGGCGCGCCCAGGTCCCGTCGAACTCGACCTCGGCGGAGGCGTTCGACCGGTTGCCCAGCTTGTCCTTCAGCCGCTGGAGGCGGAACACGTTGCGGGCGCCGTCCGCCAGGACGCGCGGCACCAGGAAGCAGGTCGGTCCGGCCGGAGCCTGGGCGAGCACCAGGAACGCGTCCGACATCGGCGCCGAGCAGAACCACTTGTGCCCGGTCAGCTCGTACGCGCCGTCCTCGGCGAGCGGCCGCGCCGCGGTGGTGTTGGCCCGGACGTCGCTGCCGCCCTGCTTCTCGGTCATGCCCATCCCGAACAGCGCCCCCGGCTTCTCGCCGGCGGGCCGCAGCTCGCGGTCGTAGATCACGGAGGTCAGCCGGGGCTCCCACTCGGCGGCCAGTGCCGGATCGGCGCGCAGCGCGGGCACCGCCGCGTGCGTCATCGACAGCGGGCAGCAGGTGCCCGCCTCGACCTGCGTCCACACCAGGAACGCCGCCGCGCGCCGCACCTGCCCGGCCGGACGGCTCCAGGCGGCCGTCAGGCCCGCCGAGACGCCCTTGCCCAGCAGCCGGTGCCAGGCCGGGTGGAACTCCACCTCGTCGATGCGGTGGCCGTAGCGGTCGTGGGTGCGCAGCCGCGGCGGGTTCTCCCCGGCCTGCGCGGCCCACTCCTGGAGCTGCGCGGAGCCCGCGGCCCGCCCCAGGGCCGCCAGCTCCCCGCGCACCTCGTCGCGCAGCTCGGCCCCGACGTGCCGGCCGACCGCCTCGGCCAGGGCCCGGTCGGCGGTGAAGACGTCGTAGCCGGCCAGCGGCGGCGGCTGGTTGGTCACGGTGTGCGTGCTGGCTGCCATGGCACGGAACCTACCCGCGTCGCGCCGCCGCTCACCACACGCCCGGCGGCCCGCCCGCCGCGGCCCGCCCGCGCCCGCCGTGACCCGCCCGGCGGCCCGTTCCCGGCGGGTGAGGGGGAGGAGCCCGGACAGGGATACCTTTAGGTCGTGCAGCAAGCCAGTGAAACCCCCGACGGGCCGACCGGCCGTTTCCACCGGGCCCGGGCCCTCTACCGGAACGTCTCCAAACGCAGGACCGCCTGGCTGCTGCTCAAGGACACCGTCAACTCGTGCATGGAGTACCGCATCCTCGGCCTGGCCGCCGAGGCCGCGTTCTTCACCCTGCTGTCGGTGCCGCCGCTGCTGCTCAGCCTGATCGCCCTGCTCTTCTACGTCGACTCCTGGACCGGCGCGCACACCATCGCCAGCCTGGAGCGCAACATCCTCGACGCCTCCCGCACGGTCCTGTCCGACCAGGGCGTCAAGGAGATCACCCAGCCGATCCTGAAGGACGTGATGCGGGGCGGCAGACCGGACGTCATCTCCATCGGGTTCGTGTTCGCCCTGTGGTCGGGCTCGCGCGCGGTGAACGTCTTCATCGACACCATCACCGTGATGTACGGCCTCGACGGCGTGCGCGGCATCGTCAAGACCCGGCTGATGGCGTTCGCGCTGTTCGTCGTGGCGCTGCTGATCGGCTCGGTCGCGCTGCCGCTGATGGTGGCGGGGCCGGACGCGGTGGTGCGGATCGTGCCCTGGTCGACGACGGTCGTGCAGATCCTGTACTGGCCCGTCGTGATCGTCCTGTCGATCGCCTTCCTGACCACCCTGTACCACGTGTCCGTGCCGGTGCGCTCCCCGTGGATCGAGGACGTGCCCGGCGCGCTGGTCGCGCTCGCCATGTGGGTGGTGTGCAGCTTCCTGCTGCGCATCTACCTGACCGGCACCGTCGAGGGCCCCACCATCTACGGCTCGCTGGCGGCGCCGGTCGCCGTGCTGCTGTGGATCGGCGTGTCCGCGTTCGCCGTGCTCGTCGGGGCCGCGGTCAACGCAGCCATCGACCGGGTCTGGCCGGCCGCGGCGACGGCCGCCGCCCGCGCCGCCAACGAGCGGGTGCGCGAGGCGCAGATCGCCGAGTACGTCGCCTGGGCCGCCGCCCGCGAGAGCGACCCGTACGACCCGGAGGACGCCGACATGCCCTCGGAGTTCCCCGAGCGCTGGTCGCGTTTCCTGCCGCCCGAGGACGTCACCGCCCGTCTGCGGACCCACGCCAGGAGCACCCAGGCGCGCGACCCGTACAAGGAGCGGAGCAACGGCAACGGCTCGGCGCCCGGCGGATGACGCCCCGGCCCGGTCGCGCCGCACCGGCCCGGCGGACATGAGCGCCGAGGAGCCCGGGCGGGCGGACGGGTACGCGCAGCGGCCCGCCCGGCTGCCCGGCGCGGTGGTGTGGACGAAGACCCCGGCCGGGCCGGGGGCGTCGGGCCCGGTGCTGCCCGACGGCTGCATGGACCTGCTGTGGAGCGAGGGGCGGCTGCTCGTCGCCGGACCCGACACCCGGGCGTTCGACCCGGCCGGGCCGCCCGCGCACTGGGCCGGCGTCCGGTTCTTCCCCGGCACCGCGCCCGGCTGCCTCGGGGTGCCCGCGCACGAGCTGCGCGACCGGCGCGTGGACCTGTCCGAGCTGTGGCCGGCCGCCGCCGTACGGCGCCTGCGCGAGCGGATCGAGGCCGCGCCGTCGGCCGCGGCCGCGCTGGAGGAGGCGGTCCTGGACCGGGCGGCCGAGGCCGGCCCGCCCGACCCGCTGCTGGGAGCGCTCGTCGCGGCCCTGGACGCCGGCCGCCCGGTCGGCGTCACCGCCGACGCCCTCGGCCTGGGCGCCCGCCGGCTGCACCGGCGCGCGCTGGCCGCCTTCGGCTACGGCCCCAAGACGCTGGCCCGGGTGCTGCGGCTCCAGCGGGCGCTGCGGCTGGCCCGAGCCGGGGTGCCGTACGCCGAGTGCGCGGCCCGGGCCGGCTTCGCCGACCAGGCGCACCTGGCACGGGACGTGAAGGAACTGGCGGGCCGGCCGCTCGGGGTGCTACTGGGCGGCGCCCGGTAGCGGCGCGAACAGGTCGACCCCGTTGCCGTCCGGGTCGTGCACCACCGCGTACCGCATCCCCCAGAACGCGTCCCACGGCTTCAGCTCCCCGTGGTACCCCGCGCCGACCAGGTCGTCGTACCCGGCGTCGACCTCGGCGGGCGAGTCGCAGCGGAAGGCGAGCGAGACCCGGCCGCCGCCGGCCGGCGGACGCCAACCGGGGTGGAAGGAGCGGACGGCGTCCTCGGTGTCCAGGGCGAGGACGAGCCCGCCGGGCAGCTCCGCCTCGACGTGCGGCTCCCGCTCGGCGCCCTCGGGGAAGGCGAGGCCGAGACGGCGGTAGAAGGCGAGTGCGGCGGCCAGGTCGGAGACGACCAGACCGATCACGGCGCATCGTGGAGTCATGCCGCCACGCTAGGCGCGCCTCGCCCGCCGGTCTTGAAGGAATCGGACAGGCGCGCGCCGTCGCCCCCGCGCCGTGGCACCCGTGGTGCGGCGGCGCCGTGATTCAGTGGGTGATGGTGCCGTCCTCGTCCATCGTCGGGTGCATCTTCATCGGGCCGTACTCGTCGACGTCCGAGGGCCGCGCCGGCTCGGGCCCGTCCGGCCCGGTCCGCACCATCCGCTCGACGCGGCAGATCCGGAACGACCGGCCGTCCACGCCGAACTCGTCGGCGCGCTGCGCCGCCTTGTACTCCTCGGCGGCCCGCGCGTACGCCGCCTTCTTCGCGTCGTCGTAGCTGTACAGCATCGCCCAGACCTCGGCCATGCCGTCGTAGAGCATCCGCCGGGCCTGGTGCGGGGTGGCCGTCAGCGCGCCGAGCGGTAACCAGTCCTCGCCCTGGCGCTCGACCAGGCCGAACGCCGCCGGCAGCAGCACCACGTCCGGGTGGCTGGTGAGGGCGCGCTCGGAGTCGGCGCGGATGTCGGCGGGACAGCGGCCGCCCTTGTAGGAGAAGTCCCGCAGCCCCTGCTTCATGGCGTACGCCATCGGCCCGTCCGCGCGGTGCGGGTCGAGCACGAAGTCCGCGTCGGGGGAGGGCTCGTCGCGCAGCCGCCGGTCCCAGCTCCGGTCGGCCGGCTCGGGGTCGGTCGGCCGGGGCTGCTCCGGGCCGCCGTCCTGGTCGCAGCGCGCGAACTCCTCCCCGCGCACCACGCGGTAGCGCACCCCGCACGCCGTCACCTCGTTCGCCGGCTCGCGCTCCAGCACCGCCACCGCAGCCAGGAGTTCGCGCCGCTCGGCGCGGTCGTCGGTGCCGTCCTTGGCGGTGAACCACAGGTGCGAGTGCATGCTGTCGCGGGCCACCTGCGGCATGCCGTCCACCACCGGCTTCAGCAGCCGCCAGGCGGGCCCCGCCGCGGGGTCCTGCACGGCCACGCCGAAGACCGGCCCGCGCAGCGTGAGATGGGGGTAGCGCAGGGACGCGTCCACCGCGTCGGCCTCCTTCACCCAGGCCGCCGGATCGTCCCGGCGGATCAACTCCTCGTGGAGCGCGTGCAGCTGTCGCTGCCAGTCGTCGGTCATACACGCATTGTGGCGGTGTCGGGCGGCCGGGGGAGGCGGAACGACCCAACAGGGCGCGCGGTGGGGTCCTCGGGGCCGGCGGCGGCCCCGGATCTTCTCGGCCGGCGGGCCGTCGCGCCCGGGCGGCGGCATCAACCGGGCGTCGCGACACGCCGGTCAGTGACGTTTCTGCGGTGAAGGGATTGCTCCATCGGAGTGAGTAAAGGGCGTCCCATGGTGAGGTCTGGCACGGATCAAGCGATCCTTTTGTCTTGGCAAAGGGGCAGTCGCCGCGGACCGCCGCCCCCGGCGGTCCTCCCGGCGTCGCACGTCCCACGGGCGCCCGGCGGCCGCGCCGCGCGCCCCACCCCCACACCGGAGGAGTCACGCCTTGACGTACGGAAAGAAGCTGCGCGAGCAGATCGCCGGGCCGGAGACCACCCCGCTCATCGGCGTCTACGACATGTACTCGGCCTCGATCGCGGCCAAGCACTACGACGGGATGTTCGTCTCCGGCTTCGGCTTCGCCGCCTCCTACTACGGCCTGCCGGACATCGGCTTCATCGCCTGGCCGGACATGGTGGCCTTCGTCCAGCGGCTGCGCGGCGCCTTCCCCGCCCACCACCTGCTGGTCGACATCGACGACGGGTACGTCGACCCGGAGGTCGCCTGCCACGTGGTGGAGCAGCTGGAGCGGATCGGGGCCTCTGGAGTGATCCTGGAGGACCAGAAGCGGCCCCGCCGGTGCGGACACGCCGACGGCAAGCAGGTGCTCCCGCTGGAGGAGTACCTCGCCAAGCTGGAGCAGGTGCTGGCGACCCGTCAGGACCTGGTCGTGGTGGCCCGCACCGACGCCACGGACGAGGCCGACATCCTGCACCGGGCCAAGGCCCTCGCGGCCACCGCGGCGGACGTGATCCTGGTCGACGGCATCCGCAGCGTGGAGTGGATCCGCCGGGTGCGCGACGTGGTCGGCGACAAGCCGCTGCTGTTCAACCAGATCGCCGGCGGCAAGTCCCCGCGTCTGTCGCTGGGCGAGCTGTCCGCGCTCGGCGTGGACGTCGCGATCTACAGCACCCCGTGCCTGTTCGCCGCGCACCAGGCGATGGACAGCGCGCTCGCCGAACTCCGGCAGGAGGACGGCCGGCTGCCCGTGGTGGACCCCGCGCAGGGCATCGGCGTACAGGCGTCCACCAGCCTGCTGGAGCGCAACCTGGCGCACCGGCGGCCCGAGCGGGCGGGCGTGGGCGCGTGAACACGGTCGCGCGGATGAGGACCGCGGTCGCCCTCGCGGTGGCCCTGCTGGGCGCCGCGGCGGCCACGGCGGCAGCGGACGACGACTCCGGCGCCGGTGGCGGGAACCGCAGCGTGGTCACCGTCCTCGACAACTCGCGCGCGGACTCCATCCTGGAGGTCGACCGCACGGGCAACGTCCAGACCGGCAGCGGCACCGCCGGCAGCGACCACGACGGCAGCGCCGTGGACATGATGGAGGCGTTGGTGGGCGCGCCCCACGACGCGGAGGAGGACGGCGCCTGACACTTCCCGAACGGCCGGCCCCACCCGGCCGTTCGCCCTCCGGCCGTTCGCTCCCGCCCGCCACGGCTGCCGCGCTCCGGGCATCGTTCCCCCGGGTGGCGTACGGAAAGAGGCGCTTGCCGCCGTCTCGCCGCCGTCTCGCGGGCGCGCGGCCGGCACCTTCCGGACGCCTGGCCCGCGCGCTTCCGACGCCTGGCCCGCGCGCCTCGGACACCCGGCCCGCGTGCTCCGAGCCGGGCGGTCGGGCGGGTGGCCGGGGCCGTGAGGTACGCCGAACGGCCCCGCCGGGGACCCCGTGCGGCGGAATACCGCGCGTCGCTGTGGTGCTCTGGAGTCACCGGTGCGCGAGCGCGTGGAGCGAGCGCGGCGAAGGGCTGGTGGGCGTATGGCGGCAGACCGGACGGACCCCGTGGTCGAAACGCCCCACGGGGCGGTGCGCGGCGGGTACGAGCACGGCGTGGCCGTCTTCCGGGGCATCCCGTACGCGGCGCCCCCCTTCGGCCCCCGCCGGTTCCGGCCGCCCGTACCGCCCGAGCCGTGGGACGGGGTCCGTGAGGCGGTCGCCTTCGGACCGACCGCGCCGAAGCCGCCGTACTCGGAGGCCTTCGCGCAGTACCTGTCCGACCCGGCCGTACCCGGCGACGACTGCCTCAACCTCAACGTGTGGACGCCCGAACCCGGCCCCGGCGCCCGGCTGCCCGTGCTGGTGTGGCTGCACGGCGGCGCCCTCACCCGGGGCTCCTCGGCCGTCCCCGTCTACGCGGGGCACGCCTTCGCCCGCGACGGGGTCGTCCTCGTCTCCGTCAACTACCGACTGGGCGTGGAGGGCTACGGACTGTTCCCGGACGCCCCCGCCAACCCCGGCCTGCGCGACCAGCTGGCCGCGCTGCGGTGGGTCCACGAGTCGATCGCGGCCTTCGGCGGCGACCCCGGCCGGATCACCCTGGGCGGCCAGTCGGCCGGCGCCATCAGCACCGGCGCGCTGATCGCCGCCCCGCAGGCCCAGGGCCTGTTCCGGCGCGCCGTCCTTCAGAGCGGGCCGCCGGAGGCGTCGGACCGTACCAAGGTGCGGCGGATGGTGCGCCGGATGGCGACCCGGCTGAAGGTGCCCGCCACCGCCGAGGCCTTCGCCGCCGTCGACCGCGACCTGCTGCTGCGCACCCAGGCCGAGGTCGGCCGGCTCAGCAGCCCGGTCCTGGGCGGCCCCGCCTTCGGCATCGTCGTGGACGGCGACCTGGTGCCCCGGGACCCGCTGGAGGCGCTGGCGGCCGGGGACGCGGCGCGCGGCGCGGACCTGCTCATGGGGTGGACGCGCGACGAGTACCGGCTGTGGCTGGTGCCCGGCGGCCTGCTGGAGCGCGTCGACCGGCTCGGGGCGGTCGGCCTGGCCGGCGCCATGGCCCGCTGCCACTGCGGGCACGAGGTGGTCCGCGGCTACCGGTCGCTGCGCCCCCGGGCCGGCACCGCCGAGACAGTCGGCCAGCTGGTCACCGACCATCTGCTGCGCCGCCCGCTGCACCGCCTGGCCGACGCCCGCCCGGGCTCCTCGTACGTCTACGAGTTCGCCTGGCCCTCGGGTCTGCCCGGCCTCGGCTCCTGCCACGCGCTGGAACTGGGCTTCGTCTTCGACACCGGCGACGTGCCGGACTCCCGCCGGCTCGCGGGCGAGGACGCGCCGCAGGAACTGGCCGACGCCATGCACACCGCCTGGGTCCGCTTCGCCGCCGACGGCGACCCCGGCTGGGCGGCCTGGGACCGGACCCACCCGGTACGGATCTTCGGCGACGGCCCCGCCTACACCGCGTACGGGCCGCGGGACGCCGAACTCGCCCTGTGGACGGCCGACACCGCGCCCCGCCCGGCGCCCGCGCGGACCGCGTCGACCCCGCTGGAAGCCTCGCCCGCGCGGGCGGCGGAACTCCGCGCGGTGATACGCCGCCTGCGCCGCTCCGGCGGAGTGCGCGGCGCCTGACCCGGCGCCTGAGACCAGGCGTCTGAAACCCGGTGCCTGGAACCAGGCGTCTGAACCAGGACGGGGACGCACCGCCGAGGCGTGCGGGTCAGCGGGCGGCCAGGGTCCGGGCGATCTCCGTGACCGTCTCCGGGCCCACCCGGCAGCAGCCCCCGATCAGCCGGGCGCCCGCGGCGCGCCAGCGCGTCACCCGCTCGGGGTGGAAGGACGGGCGGCCGGTCCACGCCCGGGCCCCGGCGTCCCAGGTCTCACCGCTGTTGGGATAGACGACGACCGGCTTGCCGGTCACCCGTGCGGCCGTCGCCACCGCCGCGTCCGCGTCCTCGGGCGCGCAGCAGTTCACCCCGACCGCGATCACCTCCTCCGCGTCCGCGGCCGGCCCGAACGCCTCCTCCAGCGGCTGCCCGGCCCGGGTGCGCGCGCCTTCGACGGTGTACGACAGCCAGGCCGGCACGCCCAGTCCGCGCACCGCCCGCAGCAGGGCCCGCGCCTCGTCGGCGTCCGGCACCGTCTCCAGGGCCAGCACGTCCGGCCGGGCGGCGGCCAGCACCTCCAGCCGGGGCCGGTGGAAGCGCTCCAGTTCGCCGACGGTGCGGCCGTAGCGGCCCCGGTACTCCGAGCCGTCCGCGAGCATCGCGCCGTAGGGACCGGCCGACGCGGCCACCCACAGCGGCCGCGCCACGCCCCGGGCCCACGCCCGGCGTACCGCGTCGCGGGCGAGGTCCACGCTCGACGCGATGAGCGCGGCGGCCCGCTCCCGGCCGACGCCGCGCCGCGCGAACCCCTCGAACGTGGCCTGGTAGCTCGCCGTGATCGCCACGTCGGCGCCCGCCGTGAAGTAGGCGAGGTGCGCCTCGGTGACGGCCTCGGGCCGTTCGGCCAGCAGCCGCGCCGACCACAGCGCGTCGCCCAGGTCGTGCCCGGCCCGCGTCAGCTGGTGGGACAGGCCGCCGTCGAGCACCACCGTCCCGGCGGCGAGCGCGGCGGCCAGGTCGGGAGAGGTGTCGTCGCCGGTCATGCCACGACGGTAGCCCGCCCCTGCGTACGGCGGGCCGCCGGGCGCGTCCGGTACGGCACCGCGTCGGCGCGCGGGCGTGGCGGTCAGCGCGCCGGGGCGCCGAGCACCTCGGCCAGCCGGTCCGCGAACGCCTCGGGCCGTTCCACCACCCCGATGTGTCCGCCGGGGAACTCGGCGAACTCCCCGCCGCACCGCTCGGCGAGCAGTGCGGCGGTCCGGTGGAGCAGCTGACCGGCGGAGTCCGCCCCGGCGGCCAGGGTCAGCGGCACCTCGCCGGGGCCCGCCGGCGGCGCGTACGAGGTGAAGGGCCGCAGCACGCGGGCGAGGAACAGGGCCATGGGGGAGGCGGCCTCCTCGGCGGGGGAGAGGGGCCGCCTGCCGGGAACCTTCCCCGTGGGAGATCCGGTCAGCACGGCGCTCAGCAGGGCTCCGGCGGCCTGCGGGCCCGCCGTGCGGTAGGCGTCGTAGACCTGGCCGAACAGGGCGCGCTGGTGTTCCCCGTCCGGCAGCGCCGTCACGCACGGGGGCTCGTGCGCGACCACGTGCCGCAGCCGCCCGGGGCGCCGGGCCGCCAGGTCGAGGGCCACGACGCCGCCCGCGCTGGTGCCCAGGACGTACGCCGACTCGCCCGCCGGGAGCACCGCGTCGAGCACCCGGTGCGCCCGCTCGCTCCACTCCTCGACCCGCTGGTCGGCGACGGGCTGTCCGAGCCGTCCGTGGGCGAGGCCGAGCGGGTCGTGCACGACGACCGTGAAGTGCCGGGCGAGCCGCTCGGTCAGCGGTTCGAGTCCCATGGGGTGCCCGGCGCCGCCGGGCAGGATCAGCAGCACCGGTCCGGCGCCGCTCACGTCGTAGTACAGGTCGGTCATGCGGCCGGTCCCTCCTCGGGAGTCTCGGGTGTCCCGGAGGCCCCGGGCGTCCCGGATGGTCCGGGCGTTTCGCGCGGCCAGTGGGTGAGTGCGGTGTGCAGCGCGTCCACCGCCTTGTCCCACGACGCGCGCACGTCCCGGGCGGCGTTGAAGCCGCCGGTGGCCTCCAGTGCGCAGTAGCCGTGGAAGGTGCCGCGCAGCAGGCGGACCGCGTCGGTGAGGTCGGGTTCGGACAGGCCGTAGCCGCGCAGCATGCCGTAGGTGATCTCGGCGGTGCGGCGCATGGCGGGGGAGTCGGCGGCGAGGGCGGGGTCGACGCGGATCTGGGTGGCCGCGTACCGCCCCGGGTGGGCGAGGGCGTAGGCGCGGTAGGCGTCGGCGAACGCCCGCAGCGCGTCCTTCCCGGCCCGCCCGGCCACCTCGGCGGCGATCCGGTCGATCATCTCCCCGCCGGCCAGCAGCGCGACCCGGGTGCGCAGCTCCTGGAGGCCGCGCACGTGCGAGTACAGGCTCGCGTCCTTCACCCCGAAGCGCCGGGCCAGCGCGGACAGGCTGACGTTCTCGAACCCGACCTCGTCGGCGAGTTCGGCGGCGGCCGCCACCAGCCGCTCCCCACTGAGCCCGACACGCGCCACGGAACACCTCCCCGAGCCCCCGAACCTAGGCCCTCTAGGCAGCAGCCTAGCCCAAGGAGCCGCGCGGGCGGGCGGGGGTCAGTCGTCGAGCAGGGCCGCCACGAACGCGTTGGCGAACTTGCCCGCCGGGTCCAACTCCCGTGCCAGCGCGCGGAAGTCGGCCAGTCGCGGATAGCGTCCGCGCAGCAGGGCGGCCGGTGTCGTGAACACCTTGCCCCAGTGGGGGCGCGGGTCGAAGGGCTCCAGCGCCTCCTCCACCCGCCGCACCGCCGGGAGCACCGCCGCCGTGTCCTCGACCCAGGTGAAGTGCAGCGCCACCGTGTCCCGGCCGTGGCTCGGGCTCAGCCACTGCGCGTCGGCGGCGACGGTGCGCACCTCGCAGATCTGGAGCACGGGCGCGACGGCCGCGCGGATCTCGTCCACCGCGTGCAGCGCGGCCAGGGCGTGGCGGCGCGGCAGCAGGTACTCCGACTGGAGCTCGGCGCCGCTGCTCGGGGTGAACTCGGGCCGGAAGTGCGGCAGTCGCTCGTGCCAGGGGCCGGGCACCCCGAGTTGCCCGGTGCAGTTGACGGCCGGCATCCCGGGCACCGGGTGCAGCGCGACCTTCGCGGGCGCCGCCCACGGGAAGGCGGGCAGGGGCTGGTCGGTGCGCCGCTTGAGCCACACCTGCCGAAAGCCCGGATCCCGCCAGTCGGTGAACAGGCTCACGCTGTACGCCGCGCCCGCCACCGCCTCGAAGTCAAGGCCTTCCAGCGGGAGTTCGGTGAACAGGTGCTGCTCCACCCCGAAGGCCGGCACCAGGTCCAGGGTGAGCGCGGTGACGACGCCGAGCGCGCCGAGGGAGGTGACGGCGCCGTCGAACCGGGCGTCCCCGCGGGTGATCGTCACGCCGGTCCCGTCGGCCGTGACCAGCTCCACCTCGCGCACCGCCGAGGCGAGCGGCCCGTTGGCCACGCCCGAGCCGTGGGTGCCGGTGGCGACCGAGCCGGCCACCGAGATGTGCGGCAGGGAGGCCATGTTCGGCAGCGCCAGCCCGTGCGCGTGCACCCGCCGGGCCAGCTCCGCGTAGCGCACCCCGCCGCCGACCCGGACGGTGCGGGCCGCCGTGTCGACGTCCGCGCCGGCCGGCAGCGCCGCCAGGGAGAGCAGGACGCCGCCGGGGCCGGGGTCGGCGATCTCGTTGAAGGAGTGCCCGCTGCCCAGGGCGCGCACCTTCGCGCCGCCGGCGACCAGCGCCCGCAGCGCCTCGACCGACTCCGGCCGGTGCGCCTCCCCGGCGGCATAGGCGACGTTGCCCGCCCAGTTGGTCATGGTCCCGCTCATCCCGGCGTCCCTCCCGCGTCCATTTGTCAAGCCACCATACTAATTACGCCGGGCCATGGCACGCGCCAGTGGGGGGACCCGGCACGGTCCGCCCTCGGGCGGGGGCATACCGTGAGGAGTCGTACGCACGAGCCAGGAGGAGAGACGGGATGGGCAGCCGTACCGCGCTGGTCGAGGATCTGATGGAGCGCTTCCCGCACGTGCCGCGCGAAGCGGTCTTCAAGGAGGACCTGCTGCGGGGTGGGGTGGCCTTCGACCCCTCCGCGCTCAGCGACAACGAGGGGGGCGAGGTCAAGCCGAAGTCGTACTTCATCTTCTCCTTCGACCACGGCACCCTGCCCGAGCTGGGCGAGGCCGCGCTGCGCCGCCCGCCGGAGGAGATCATCCTCACCGGCGGCCCGTACGACCTGCGGCGCACCGTCGTCTCCGTACGGGTCAACCCCGCCTCGCCCTACCGGGTGGCCGCGGACGAGGACGGCGTGCTCGGCCTCTACCTGGACGGCAAGCGGATCGCCGACGTCGGCGTGCCGCCGATGCCCGAGTACTACCGGCACACCCTCGCCAGCGGGAAGTCGGTGATGGAGGTCGCCCCCACCATCCAGTGGGGTTACCTGATCTACCTCACCGTCTTCCGCGTCTGCCAGTACTTCGGCGCCAAGGAGGAGTGCCAGTACTGCGACATCAACCACAACTGGCGCCAGCACAAGGCGGCCGGCCGCCCCTACACGGGCGTGAAGGACGTCGAGGAGGTGCTGGAGGCCCTGGAGATCATCGACCGCTACGACACCCAGAAGGCGTCCACCGCCTACACCCTCACCGGCGGCGCCATCACCAAGACCGTCTCCGGCCGCGACGAGGCCGACTTCTACGGCCACTACGCCAAGGCCATCGAGGAGCGGTTCCCCGGCCGCTGGATCGGCAAGGTCGTCGCGCAGGCGCTGCCCAAGGCGGACGTGCAGCGGTTCAAGGACTACGGCGTGCAGATCTACCACCCCAACTTCGAGGTGTGGGACGAGTACCTGTTCAAGATGTACTGCCCCGGCAAGGAGCGCTACGTCGGCCGCGACGAGTGGCACAAGCGGATCCTGGACTCCGCCGACGTCTTCGGCGCCCGCAACGTGATCCCCAACTTCGTGGCGGGCGTGGAGATGGCCGAGCCGTTCGGCTTCACCACCGTGGACGAGGCCATCGCCTCCACCACCGAGGGCCTGCGCTTCTTCATGTCGCACGGCATCACGCCCCGCTTCACCACCTGGTGTCCCGAGCCCACCACCCCGCTCGGCAAGGCCAACCCGCAGGGCGCGCCGCTGGAGTACCACATCCGGCTGCTGGAGGCCTACCGGCAGACCATGGACGACTTCGGCCTCTCCTCGCCCCCCGGCTACGGCCTGCCCGGACCTGGCCGCGCGGTCTTCTCGGTCAGCTCCTTCATGGACAGCCTCCCGGCGGACGCCTCCACGGGCGACGAGGGCGCGCAGGAGACGGCGGCTCCGGGCGCGTAGCGGGACGGGCGCGAGGGGCGGCGCCCGGGCGGGCGGCGGTGCGGCTTTTCGGACACCGCCCGCCCGGGCGCCGCCGGCCCGCGGTGACGGTGCGCACGCGCGCGCCGCGGTGTGCGCCATGGCAACCGGGTGAGCGGCTTGTCAGTTGTGCGGGAGCCGTGAAAGGCTTTTGCTCCGCTGTGAGGCGCGCCGCCAACTTCTCTTCTCCGCAGGCCAGTTGACCTCGCACCCATGGACGCAGGAGAGCCATGCCCGACCAGCCGAGCCCCAAGGACGCCACCGAGGCCGCGCTGTTCGCCGAGTGCTGGGACGCCGTCCTCTCCTACGCCGACCTGTGCACGGCCGGCTCCACCGCGGCGCACGATCTGGCCACCGAGGCGTTCGCGCTCGGCGCGCGCGAGGTGCGCGCCGCCGACGCCGGCGCCTCCCGCGGCCGCCGTACGCCCCGGCTGCCCGCGATCCCGCTGACGCTGACCGCCGTGCGCACCACCGCCACGGCCTGGGAGACCCAGGGCCTCGGCCACCTGCTCGACCCCGATCTGCGGCTGTGGCTCAACTCCCCGCAGGCCGCCCGCTATCCCGGCCCGCCGCTGCACCGCCCGCTCGCCCTGCGCGCCCTGCGGGACCTCCAGGAGGCGGACGCCGCGCTGCTGTGGCTCACCGAGGTGGAGGCGCTGCCGCTGGTCGTCGCGGCCCGCCGGCTCGGTCTGGACCCGGTGGCCGTGTCGGGCGAACTCGACCAGGTGCGGGCCCTGTTCCGGGACCGCTGCCGGCGCGACCACCTCGACACCCCGATGGACGCGGAGTGCCGCAGCTACGCCCGGCTGCTGGACGCCGTCACCCGGCCGGCGGCCGCCGCCGCCGAGGCCCCCGAGGACCTCTCCCGGCACCTGGCCACCTGCGCGGCGTGCGCGGAGGCCGCCGCCTGTCTGCGCCCGCACGGCGGCGCGCTGCCCGCGGCGCTGGCCGGCGGTGTCATCGGCTGGGGCGGCCTCGCCTATCTGGAGCGCCGCCGCCGGGCCGCCGACGTGCGCCTGGGCGCCCCGCGCCCGGCGGCCGGGGCGACGGGCGGCGAGCCCGGGGACGGCGGCGGCCGGGCCCGGGTGGTGCGCGGCAGCCTGCTCGCCGGGGCCGTCGCGCTGTCGGCGCTGGCGCTGACCGTGTCGCTGATGCCGTTCGACGGCTCGGCGCAGAACGCCGCCCGGGGCGACGGCGGCCGGCGGTCGGTGGCCGACCCCGGCGTCCTCCCGCTGCCCGTCGGTACCTCGCCCGCCCCGGACCCGGCCGCCCCGGCGTCCTCGCCGGCCCCTTCCTCCGCGCGGCCGACCGCCGCCGCCTCGGCGAGCGAGCCCGTCCACGGCAACCCCGACCCGGAACCGCAGGGCACCGCCTCGCCCACCGGGGCGGAGGACCCGGCCGCCCCGGCGAGCGAGACGCCGGCCGCCTGCCGGGTCCGCTACCGGGTCGTCAACGAGTGGACCGACGGCTTCCAGGCCACCGTCACCGTCACCACCGGCCGCCCCCTCGACGCCTGGCGCGTCGCCTGGTCCTTCCGCGACGGACAGCGCGTCGGCCAGATGTGGGACGCCGAGGTCGCGCAGGACGGCTCCCGGGTCACCGCCACCGCCGCCGACTACAACAGCTCGGTGGCCGCGGGCGGCACCTTCGCCTTCGGCTTCGTCGCCGCCCGCGGCGGCACGAACTCCGCACCGGCCGCCTTCAGCCTCAACGGCCGAGCCTGCGCGGTCGCCTGACGACTGGTCACGAACTTGCGACCGCCCCACCGCGGTGGTCACCGTACGGCCGCCCGGCCGGGTTCTTCGCCCGCACCGCCGCCCGGCCGGAGGCCGTCGCCCCGCCCGGCCGGAGACCCGCCTTCCCGCCCGGCCGAAGACTGCCTCCCCCGGCCGGAAACCGCCCCCCCGGCCGGAAACCGCCCCCGCTCCCCGCGGTCGCGGACCGCCCGGCCCCGGAGTGTGACCCGAACGGCCCTGTCGGGTACCCGGGCGGCCCCCGAGGGTGGAGGGTGTGCCACGTGGCACGTGTGCGCAGCACGCTCACCGCCGGTCTCCACCAGGAAGGAATCCCGATGTCCGTCGAGACGCAGCAGGCGCCCGCCGCACTCGCGGACGAGGAGCTCGCAGGACTGGACGCCCACTGGCGCGCCGCGAACTACCTCGCCGTCGGCCAGATCTACCTGATGGCCAACCCCCTGCTGACCGAGCCGCTGCGCCCGGAGCACGTCAAGCCGCGGCTGCTCGGCCACTGGGGCACCTCGCCCGGCCTCAACCTCGTCCACACCCACCTCAACCGCCTGATCAAGGCCCGCGACCTGGACGCGGTGTGCGTCTGGGGGCCCGGGCACGGCGGGCCGGCCGTGCTCGCCAACTCCTGGCTGGAGGGCTCGTACACGGAGACCTACCCGGACGTCACCCGGGACGCGGCCGGCATGGGACGGCTGTTCAAGCAGTTCTCCTTCCCCGGCGGGGTGCCCAGCCACGTCGCCCCCGAGACGCCCGGCTCGATCCACGAGGGCGGCGAACTCGGCTACGCCCTCGCGCACGCCTACGGCGCCGCCTTCGACAACCCGGACCTGCTGGTCGCCTGCGTCATCGGCGACGGCGAGGCGGAGACCGGACCGCTGGCCGCGTCCTGGCACTCCAACAAGTTCCTCGACCCCGTCGACGACGGCGCGGTCCTGCCGATCCTGCACCTCAACGGCTACAAGATCGCCAACCCGACCGTCCTGGCCCGGCTCCCCGAGGCCGAACTCGACGAACTGCTGCGCGGCTACGGCCACGACCCGCTGTACGTCACCGGCGACGACCCGGCGGCCGTGCACCGCGCCCTGGCCGCCGCCATGGACACCGCCGCCGACCGCATCGCCGCCCTCCAGCGCGCCGCCCGCGAGGAGGGCGCCACCGAGCGGCCCCGCTGGCCGATGATCGTGCTGCGCACCCCGAAGGGCTGGACCGGACCGGCCGAGGTGGACGGCCTGCCCGTGGAGGGCACCTGGCGCGCCCACCAGGTACCGCTCGCCGCCGTCCGCGACAACCCCGAACACCTGCGGCAGCTGGAGGCGTGGCTGCGCTCCTACCGGCCCGAGGAACTCTTCGACGAGCACGGCGTCCCGCGCCCGGCCGTCCTGTCCGGCATCCCCGAGGGCGCTCGCCGGATCGGCGCCAACCCGCACGCCAACGGCGGCCTCCTGCTGCGCGAACTGCCCCTGCCGCCGCTGGAGAAGCACGCCGTCGCCGTCGACAAGCCCGGCGCGGGCCTGCACGAACCCACCCATGTGCTCGGTGAGTTGCTGGAAGACGTCATGCGAGCCACCGCCGAACGCCGTGACTTCCGGCTGGTCGGCCCCGACGAGACCGCCTCCAACCGCCTCCAGGCCGTCTACGGGGCCAGCGGCAAGGCGTGGCAGGCGAAGACCCTCGACGTGGACGAACACCTCGACCGGCACGGCCGGGTGATGGAGATCCTCTCCGAACACACCTGCCAGGGCTGGCTGGAGGGCTACCTCCTCACCGGCCGGCACGGACTGTTCTCCTGCTACGAGGCGTTCGTGCACATCGTGGACTCCATGGTCAACCAGCACATCAAGTGGCTGCGCACCACCCGCCGGCTGGGCTGGCGCGCCCCCATCGCCTCCCTGAACTACCTGCTCACCTCACACGTGTGGCGCCAGGACCACAACGGCTTCTCCCACCAGGACCCCGGCTTCGTGGACCACATCCTCAACAAGAGCCCCGAAGCGGTCCGCGTGTACTTCCCGCCGGACGCCAACACCCTGCTCTCCGTCGCCGACCACGCGCTGCGCAGCCGCGACTACGTCAACGTGATCGTCGCCGGCAAGCAGCCCAGCTTCGACTGGCTCTCCATGGACCAGGCCGTCGTGCACTGCGCGCGCGGCGCCGGCGTCTGGGACTGGGCCGGCACCGAGGACGGCACCCGCGATCCCGACGTCGTCCTGGCCTGCGCGGGCGACGTACCGACCCTGGAGGTGCTGGCCGCCGCCCAGCTGCTCCGGCGCGAGCTGCCCGAGCTGGCCGTGCGCGTGGTCAACGTGGTCGACATCGCCCGGCTGCTGCCCAGCGGGGAGCACCCGCACGGCATGTCCGACTTCGAGTACGACGGGCTGTTCACGGCCGACAAGCCGGTGATCTTCGCCTACCACGGCTACCCGTGGCTGATCCACCGCCTGGCCTACCGGCGCAACGGCCACCGCCACCTGCACGTGCGCGGCTACAAGGAGATCGGCACCACCACCACGCCGTTCGACATGGTCGTCAGCAACGACCTGGACCGCTACCGCCTGGTCATGGACGTCATCGACCGCGTCCCCGGCCTCGCGGTGCGCGCCGCGGCCGTACGCCAGCGCATGGAGGACGCCCGGCTGCGCCACCACGCCTACATCCGCGAGCACGGCGTGGACATGCCCGAGGTGGCCGACTGGTCCTGGGAGGGCTGAGGCGGCGCGGGGGAACCCGCCCGGGACCCGCCCGTTGGTGCCCCGGGCGGCGGCGGGCGATCCTGGGAAGCGGGTCCCTGAGGGAGGCACGGTCATGCACGCTCAGCTAGGCGATCGGCTCGTGATCGAAAGCCCGGTCACCGGCGTCACCCGGCGCGACGGCGAGATCGTCGGCCTGCACCACGACGACGGCACACCGCCGTACGACGTGCGCTGGTCGGACACGGGCGAGACCACCCTCCTCTTCCCCGGCCCGGACGCCCACGTCCACCCGGCGGACCACGGGCGGGAACCGCTCCCCGGCGCCCCGGCCGCCCCGGACCGCGCGTCCGCGCCGGCGACCGGGGCTGGGCCAGGGGCCGGGGCCGGGGCGCGGGCGGTGCGGCCCGGGGACGTGGGGCGACGGCTGACGGCGGCCCGGGAGCGGCAGGGGCTCAGCGTGGCGGAGGCAGCCGCCCGGGCCAGGATGTCACCGCAGTACCTCGCCTATCTGGAGCAGCACCCCTCGGACCCGAGCCCGGCGGCGCTGCTGCGCCTGGCCGACGCGCTGGGCACCACGCTGGACGCGCTGCGCGGCGGCGGCCAGGAGCTGCCGCCCGGCCAGGGCCACGCGCTGCTGCGTCCGCTGCTGACGGACCTCGGCGAGGACGAGAGCCGCGAGCTGCTGTCCACGCACGGGGTGGGGCGGGTGGGGCTCAGCACCCCGGACGGACCGGCCGTCCTGCCGGTCAACTACGACGTGATCGACGGCGACGTCGTCTTCCGCACCGCGCCCGACGCGGCGCCCGCGTCCGCCGTGGGCGCCGAGATCGCCTTCGAGGTCGATCACGTGGACGACGCGCTCAGCCGGGGCTGGAGCGTGCTGGTGGTCGGCCGCGCCGAGGAGGTCGCCGACCCTCAAGAGACTCGCCGGCTGGAGGAGCGGGCGCACTCCGCGCCCTGGGCGGGCGGCCGTCGGCCCCTGTGGGTGCGGATCCGGCCCGCGCGCGTGACGGGCCGCCGCATCACCCCGGCCGAGGGCCGGGACCCCGGCGCCGAGGGCCGGAACCAGGACCCGGGGTCCGGAGCCCAGGACCAGTAGCGGGTCAGGTCACCTGGTTCCGCTGCCGTAGGGGGCGTACAGGTCCAGGAGGCGGACCCGGGCCGCGTGCAGCCGGCGGGCGACCACCCGGCCGACCCAGCAGGCCACCGCGTGGCCGAACACGGGGTCCTGCGCGCACAGCGCCCGCACGGTCTCCGCGTCGAACTCGTACGCCCGCACCGGGGTCACCGCCTCGGCCCCGAGCTGCCAGGCGTACGGCGCGAAGTGCCAGGAACAGCCGACGAGTTCGCCGTGGCCCAGGGACTCGATCACGGCGGCGCGGCGGCCGGGGACGCGCAGGTCGAGGGCGACCGTGCCGGTGCGGACGATCCAGAACCGGTCCGCGTGCCGCCCCTCCTCGAACAGCCGGTCGCCGGCCTCGAAGGAGACCTCGCGGGCGAGGTCCGTCAGCCGTGCGCGGTGTTCGGCCGGCAGGGCCCCGGTCAGGGTGGTGGTGGAGGTCATCGCTGCGGCTCCTTCGTGTCCCAGGGTCCCGTGTCGGCTGCGGGCACTCCCGCGCCGGGCACGGGCCGCTGCCGACTTCAGCCTGCGGCCGCGCGGTGCGGACCGCCACGGGCCGCTCGGCCCCGGCCGAGGGCCGTTCGGCCCGGACGGCGTGGCCGCACGCGGGGGACACGCGGGGGAACCGCACGCGGGCCTCGCGATCATCGGGCTCGCCGTCGCGTACGTACCGCGCGAGAGACCGCCCGAGCCCGCCCGCCGGTCACGCCAGGGAAAGGAACAGCTTCTCCATCCGGGCGCGCATCGCCGCGGCGTCCTCGCCGGCGGTCCGGCCGGCCTCGATGTCGGCCACGCACTTCTGCAGCCCGGTGGCGATGATGGCGAAACCGGCCCGGTCCAGGGCGCGGGAGGCGGCGGCGAGCTGCGTGACGACGTCCTCGCAGTCCCGGCCCTCCTCGATCATCCGGATCACCCCGGCGATCTGGCCCTGCGCGCGGCGCAGCCGGTTCAGTACGGCCTTGAGGTCGGCGCCGTCCAGCTCCAGATCCACGATCACTCCTAGTGAAAATACCCCTGGGGGTACTGTACGTCCCGTTTCGGGCCGCCGTCGAACCCCCACCGTCCCGCAAGGACAGTAACCGGGCGGAAAACCCGTGGCGGCGGGATACGGGCCCTTCTAGAGTGGGCGTCGCTTCTCGCGGTGGCCGCCGGCCGCCGCTTTCGGCGAGGTTGTCCCACAGGAGGTGTGACCGATGGCTGTCGTTGCGCAGGGCGCTGCCGCCCGAACCCAGAGGATCGTCCACTCCACCTCCGCGGCCTCCGGCTGACACCACCCGACTTCTCCCGCGCCGACCGGCGCGGGCGGCCGGGGCCGCCCCCTTGAAGGGCTTCCCCTTGTCTTCCTCCGCTTTCGGTTCCTCCGAGGCTTCCTCTTCGTCCGCCTCCCGCGAGGCTTCCTCCCGCGCGTCTTCCCCCTCGTCGCACCCCCTCGCCGGCCACGGCTGGGACGAGGGCTGGGCGGCCGAGTTCGCGCCGTACGCCGAGCAGGGCCTGCTGCCCGGCCGGGTCGTCCGCGTCGACCGCGGCCAGTGCGACGTCGTCACCGCGGGCGGCGTGCTGCGCGCCGACACCGCGTTCGTCACCCCGCACGATCCGCTGCGCGTCGTGTGCACCGGCGACTGGGTCGCCGTCGAACCCGGCGGCAACCCCCGCTACGTACGGGCTTACCTGCCGCGCCGTACCGCCTTCGTCCGCTCCACCTCCTCCAAGCGGTCCGAGGGACAGATCCTCGCCGCCAACGTCGACCGCGCCGTCGTCGCGGTCTCCCTCGCCGTCGAGGTCGACCTCGGCCGCGTCGAGCGGTTCCTCGCCCTGGCCTGGGAGTCCGGGGCGCAGCCGCTGGTCGTGCTGACCAAGGCCGACCTCGTCCCGGACCCGGTCGCGCTGTCGTACCTCGTCCAGGACGTGGAGACGGCGGCGCCCGGCGTGCCGGTGCTCTCGGTCAGCGCGCTGACCGGGGACGGGCTCGACGTGCTCGCCGCCGTCGTCGCCGACGGGACCTCCGTCCTGCTCGGGCAGTCCGGAGCCGGCAAGTCGTCGCTGGCCAACGCGCTGCTCGGCGAGGACCTGATGGACGTCCGGCACACCCGGGACGTGGACGGCAAGGGCCGGCACACCACCACCACCCGCAACCTCCTCGTCCTGCCGCACGGCGGCGTGCTGATCGACACGCCGGGGCTGCGCGGGGTCGGCCTGTGGGACGCCGGGAACGGCGTCGGGCAGGTGTTCGCCGAGATCGAGGAACTGGCCGAGGAGTGCCGGTTCCACGACTGCGCCCACGACAGCGAGCCCGGCTGCGCCGTCCTCGCCGCCGTGGACACCGGCGCCCTGCCCGAACGCCGCCTGGACAGCTACCGCAAGCTGGTGCGCGAGAACCAGTGGATCACCGCCAAGACCGACGCCCGGCTGCGCGCGGAGATCCGCCGCGACTGGAAGCGCAAGGGCGCGGAGGGGCGCGCGGCGGTGGCCGCGAAGCGGGGCCACTGGGGGTAGCGGCGAGGCCGCCGGGGCCACGCCCGTCCAGAGCCGCGGCTCTGGACGGGCGTGCCCCCTGGGTGGTCGTGGCCCCTGGGCGGCGGTCCGCAGCGCGATGTCCGATTCCCGCCAGTCGTCCCGTGCCCGAGGGCGGACACTGGACAGCGTGATGGATGAGGACAGCAGGTACGAGGCGGTGCGGAGCCGGGACGGCAGGTTCGACGGCGAGTTCTTCTTCGCCGTCGAGACCACCGGGATCTACTGCCGTCCCAGCTGCCCGGCCGTGACGCCCAAGCGGCCCCACGTGCGGTACTACGCCACGGCCGCCGCCGCCCAGGGCGCGGGGTTCCGCGCCTGCCGCCGGTGCCGCCCGGACGCGGTGCCCGGCTCCGCCGACTGGAACGTGCGCGCCGACGTCGTCGGCCGGGCGATGCGCCTGATCGGCGACGGCGTGATCGACCGGGAGGGCGTCGCCGGGCTCGCCGCCCGGCTCGGCTACAGCGCCCGGCAGGTGCAGCGGCAGCTCACCGCCGAACTCGGCGCCGGCCCCGTAGCCCTCGCCCGCGCCCAGCGGGCCCACACCGCCCGCGTCCTGCTCCAGACCACCGACCTGCCGGTCACCCACATCGCCTTCACGGCCGGATTCGCCAGCGTGCGGCAGTTCAACGACACCGTACGGGCCGTCTACGCGGCGACCCCGAGCGAACTGCGCGCCGCCGCGCCCCGCACCCGGCGCCGCCCGGCCACCGCCCCCGCCGCCGGCATCCCGCTGCGCCTCGCCCACCGGGGCCCCTACCAGGCCGGCCCCGTCTTCGACCTGCTCCAGCACGAGGCCGTGCCCGGCGTGGAGGAGATGACCGGACGGCCGGGCGCGCGGACCTACCGGCGCACCCTGCGCCTGCCCCACGGCGCCGGGATCGTCGCCGTCGATGAACGCACCCGCGCGCCCAGGACCTCATCCGGCACCCGGCCGGGCGGCTGGCTGGAGGGCCGGCTGCACCTGACCGACCCGCGCGACCTGACCACGGCCGTGCAGCGGCTGCGCCGGCTGTTCGACCTCGACGCCGACCCGTACGCCGTCGACGAGCGGCTCGGCGCGGACCCGCGGCTGGCCCCGCTGGTCGCCGCCCGCCCCGGGCTGCGCTCGCCCGGCACCGCCGACCCCGACGAGGCGGCGGTACGCGCGCTGGTGGGCCCGGCGGCCGCCGCCGAGCTGGTACGCCGCTACGGCAAGGCGCTGGACGCCCCCTGCGGCAGCCTCACCCACCTGTTCCCCGAACCCGCCGTTCTCGCCGGGGCCGAGCCGCACGGCACGCTGGGCGCCCTGACCGCCGCCCTCGCCGACGGCGCCCTACGGCTGGACCCGGGCGCCGACCGCGACGAGGCGCACCGGGTGCTGCTCGCCCTGCCCGGTCTGACCGCCGCCGTGGCCGCCGCCGTCCGCACCCGCGCCCTCGGCGACCCCGACGCCGCCCCGCCCGAGGCGCTCACCCCCGACAGCTGGCGCCCCTGGCGCTCGTACGCACTCAACCACCTGCGCGCAGCAGGGGAGTGGGAGATCCGATGATGACCGCCGCCGAACACCTGTCGACGCCCGGAGCGACGGCGGCCGCCGCAGCCGCGGCCGCCCCCATGGCGCCGCCCGACGCGGCCACGACGTACTGGACCCGGCTCGACAGCCCCCTCGGGCCGCTGCTCCTGACCGCCGACCCGTCCGGCGCCCTGACCTCGCTGTCGGTGCCCGGCCAGAAGGGCGGCCGCGCGGTCGAGCCGGACTGGCTGTGCGATCCGGCGCCCTTCCGCGCGGCCGAGGAGCAGCTGCGCGCCTACTTCGCCGGTGAACTCAAGGAGTTCACGCTGCCGTTGCGCAGCTCCGGCAGCGACTTCCGGGAACGGGTGTGGGCCGCCCTGGACACCGTGCCGTACGGCGCGACCACCACGTACGGAGAGATCGCCGCGCGGATCGGGGCCTCCCGGGCGGCGGTTCGGGCCGTCGGCGGCGCGATCGGCGTCAACCCGCTGCTGGTGGTGCGCCCTTGTCACCGGGTGATCGGCGCGGACGGCTCGCTCACCGGGTACGCGGGCGGGCTGGAGCGCAAGACGGCGCTGCTCGCCCTGGAGGGCGTGCTCGGCCGCTGAGTCCGCCGTCAGCGCCGCCGTTCCCTGGCCACCCAGCCGCGTTCGTAGGCGTGCCAGCCCAGTTGCAGCCGGGTGGTCACCCCGGCCAGCTCCATCAGCCGCTTCACCCGGCGCTGCACGGTGCGCAGACCCAGATCGAGCTGCTTGGCCACGCTCGCGTCGGTCAGCCCGGCCAGGAGCAGCGACAGCACCTCCAGATCGGTGGCGTCCGGGCCGTCCGGGTCCTGCTCGGTGACACCGGACGCGCCCAGCCGCAGCGGCAGTCCGGTGCGCCACACCGACTCGAACAGCCCCGACAGCAGCTCCAGCAGACCGCTGGCGTGCACGACGAGCGCGGCCGGCTCCGCCGAGTGCGTGGTCAGCGGCACCATCGCCAGCGCACGGTCGGCCACCACCAGCTTGGTCGGCACCTCCTCGACCACCCGCACCTGCTCGTCCCGGCCGAGCGCGGCCGTCAACTCCGCGATGCCGTGCGGCTGGTGGAGCACCGCGCGCTCGACCACCACCCGGTAGCGCACGCCGCGGCCGGCCGCCTGCTCCTCGGCGTCGTTCTCGCTGCCGGAGACGGCGACCGGGTTGTCGGTGACCAGTGCGCACACCTCCTCGTTCGCGCCCAGCTGGAGCTGGAGGAAGCGCTGCGCGACGGCGGGGGCGCCGGTGACCACCTCCACCAGATCGTGCACCGCGGGTTCGGCCGCCGCCGCCCGGTACTCCTCCGCGAGCAGGGCCGCGGCCAGCTCCGCCTTCTCCAGTTCGTGCCGCTGCTGGGTGAGCAGCGCGCCCAGCGCCACGCCGGGCGGTGCGGCGACCCAGCGGCCGGGCCGCGCGGAGGACTGCGCGGCGAGCCCGTGCCGCTCCAGGCGGCGCAGCGCGTGCTCGGTGTCCCGCTCGCCGAGCATCAGCCGCCGCGCGAGGTCGGGCACCTCGGCGGCGCCCACGGACACCAGTGCCCGGTACGCCGTCTCGTGCCGCTCGTCCAGACCTATCGCTGCCAGCATCGGCTGCCGTCCCTCCCCAATCGGGCGCTGTGCCACGGTGTTCGCGGCGGGCCCGCGGTGGCGGGAAACGGCCACGGCGCAAACCCGCCTCCCAACATCATCGCCGTACCCGTGGTCCTCCTGACAAGGTGGCATCACCGAAGCATCGATGTGCCGCCCCGGAGGCCGTGGCCTGCGTGGACGCCGGCTGCGTGCGGCGGCCGTCCGTACGTGACCCGGTTCCGGGTCGCCCAGGTGTCGCCGGGCGGTTCTCCCGTGGGGGGTGGGACCGCCCGGCGGCTGCATTTCGTACGGGAGTGCGGGGCGTCACCCGACGGGTCCGTTCGCCGGGCGGGTGCGCGCCGGATTTTCGCGTTGCCCCGTTTCCCCGCGGCCCGCGCGGTGGACAATTGAGGGCATGAGCCAGCAGGGGGGAAGGCCCACCGGTCACGAGGACGACTGGTGGCGGCAGTTGTACGACGACTCGACGGCGGACACGGGTCCGACGGCCGCGGCCGATTCCCTGGACGACCGCTTCGCCTCGGCCGCCGACGCGCTGGAGGACGCCGAAGGCGCCCCACCACCGCAGGCGACGGCCCCGGGCCACCGGACCGACGCCCGCGCGGATGCCCCGCCCGGCACCGACACCGCGGCCCGCCCCGGCGACGGACGGAGCGATGAGCACGGCGACGGCCGTGTCGGGGGCCATCGCGGCGGTGACGGCCGTGCCGGTGCTGAGCGGGGCTCGGACGAGCAGGGCTGGGACGAGGAGTGGTACTCGTTCGGCAAACGCCCGCCCTCGGCTCCGCCGGAACCGGCCGTGCCCGAGCCGCGCGCGGCCGACCGGGCCACGGAGCAGGCCGCCGACTCAGGCGTGACCGACTCGCGCGCTGCCGACCGGCGCGCGGCCGAGCCGCCCGTCACCGACCTGGCCGCTGGCCCGCCCGTCGCCGAGCCGCCCGCCACCGGTGCGTTCGCCGCCGAGTCGCCCGCCGGCGCGTCCACGGCCGCGCCGCCTGCCGGTGGCGCTGCGCAGGGGCCCTCCGGGCCGTTCGCCGGGTCGCCCGCCGAGGTGCCTCCCAAGCCGTCGAGCGCGCCGCCGCGGGCCACGGGTTCCGCGCCCGGTTTCGGTCCCGACCCCGGGCGGCCCTGGGCGGCCGGGGACGGCGCCGAGTCGGCGAAGCCCGGTCGCGCCCCCGCTCCCGACGTCCCGTCCCCAGCCCCCGGGCCGGACTGGTGGCGCCGGGCGCCGCAGGCTGCCGCGCCGACCTCCGCCACCAGCTCGCACCCGCCCGCCCCCGGCACGCCGTCGCGGCCGCCCGCGCCACCGCGCCCGCCAGCGCCCCCGAACGCGCCCGCGCTCGACGACACCGCAGGGAGCGCACCCACCGGTGCGCACGCCCCGCAGGCCCCCTCCTGGCAGGACCCCGCCCGGCAGGGCTCCTCCCCTGCAGGCCGTTCCCCGGAGGCCCCCGCCCCGGCGGGCCCGTGGAACACCGAGGCCCCGGCCCCGCAGACCCCAGCGGCTTCCGCCGCAACGGCTCCTGCTCCGGAGCCCCCGGCCCCGGCGGACTCCTGGACCGTCGACGCCCCAACACCGCAAACCTCCGCCCCGCAGGCGTCCGCCCCGACGGCCCCCTCCTCGACGGCCCCTGCTCCGGAGGCCCCCGCCCGGGCGGACTCCTGGACCGTCGACGCCTCGGCACCGCAAGCTTCGGCCCCGCAGGCGTCTGCCCCGACGGCCCCCTCCTCGACGGCCCGCCTCTCGGCGGCCTCGGCCCCAGCGGCCCCGGCCCCGGCGGACTCCCGGACCGTCGAGGCACCGGCCCCGCACGCTTCCTCCTCGCGGGCCTCCTCCCCGGCGGATTCCTGGACGGTCGAGGCCCCCGGCCCGCAGAATTCCGCCTCGCAGGACCCCTCCCCGAAGACCCCCGTCCCAACGGACTCCTGGGCCACCCCGGCCCCGCAGGATTCCTCGCGGGAGGCCCCCGCCCCGGTGACCTCTGCTCCGGAGGCCCCCGCTTCGGATGCCCCAGCCCCGTTGGAGCCAGCCCCGTCGGACCCCACCCTGGCGGCCCCTGCCCAGTGGGGCCCCGCCCCGGAGGCCCCCGCTCGGGCGGACTCCTGGACCGTCGACGCCCCGGCACCGCAAGCCTCCGCCCCGCAGGCGTCCGCCCCGACGACCGCCTCCTCGGCGGCCCCTGTCCCAGAGGTCCCACCCCCGTCGGCTCCGGCCCTGCCGGCCCCTGCCCCGGAGGTCCCCACCACGGCTGGCCCCGCCCCGGAGACATCCACTCCAGTCGCCCCCACCCCAGCCGCGCCCACCACAGCCGCCTCCGCCCCGGCAGCCCCGCGCACCGTAACCCCCGCGCCCCCGCCCCCTTCCGCGCACCCGCAGCCCTCCTCGCCCCCGCCGACCTCACCGCCCCCGCAGCCCAGCCCCGCCGAAGTCGCGGGCTCAGGCGTCCCGCATGTCCCCGAACCGCCGTCCTCGTCGTCGCCGCCCCCGCTGACCGTCGCGTACGTCGGGTCGGGGCCGCCCACCTATGACGCGGAGCCGACCGCGTTGCCGGGGGGCGATCCGGAGGAGCTGGACGAGGGGGACGAGCCGGTGCCGGACACGGTGCTGGACGGGGCCCGGTACGGGACCTGCACGCTGCGCGCCGTGTCCTTGCGCGGAGACTCCCCGCGCTACCGGGGCGAACCGCGCCGCGACGCGCTGCTCACCGTCCGGTTCGGCAGCGGCGACCAGGCGCTGGTACTGGTCGCGGCGGCGACCGGCGCCCGCACCTCCCCGCAGGCGCACCGCGCGGCCGCCCAGGCGTGCCGGTGGATCGCGCGGGCCGTGGGCCGCAGCCACTCCCGGCTGGTGGAGGACATCCGCGCCGGCCGGCGCGGGGAGCTGAAGGCCGGGCTGCACCGCCTCACCGACCGCACCCTCGGCAAGCTCCGCGCCGCCGCCGCAGAACGCGGCGTCGACCCGGAGGAGTACACGGCCGGGCTGCGCTGCCTGCTGCTGCCCGCCGACCCCGAGTGCCGGGTGCGGGTCTTCTTCGGGGTCGGCGCGGGCGGACTGTTCCGGCTGCGCGGCGGCGCGTGGCAGGACATCGAGCCCCCGGCGCCCGGTCCCGCCCCGGAGACCGGGACGGCCGCCCCGGCCGAGGGCGACCACCTCACCCTGGACCTCGGGCTGCCCGCCCCATCGGGTCCGTACGCCCCCGCGTCCCCGCCCGAGCCGCCCCGCGAGCCGTTCCGGTTCCGGGCCTCCCTAGCCCGGCCGGGTGATGTGCTGCTGATGTGCACCCAGGGCCTCGCCGACCCGTTGCGCGGCGAGGCGGAGCTGGCCGCGCGGCTGGCCGGACAGTGGTCGGACGCCGCCCCGCCGGGCCTGGCCGCGTTCCTCGCGGACGCCCAGACGCGGGTCAAGGGGTACGCGGACGACCGTACGGCGGCCGCCGTGTGGGAGGCGTGAGCGCGGCGGCTGTGAATTCATGGACCCAGAGGAATCCGCACCGCAGCGCGGGAGACCGAAGGGCGTCCAGCAGCCATGGCCAAGCAGAACGTCGCAGAACAGTTCGTCGACACCCTCGCCCGCGCCGGCGTCAAACGCCTGTACGGCGTCGTGGGGGACAGCCTCAACCCGGTCGTCGACGCGGTGCGCCGCCATGCCGCCATCGACTGGGTCCACGTCCGGCACGAGGAGACCGCAGCCTTCGCGGCCGGCGCCGAGGCGCAGATCACCGGGAAGCTCGCGGCCTGCGCAGGATCCTGCGGCCCCGGCAACCTCCACCTCATCAACGGCCTCTACGACGCCCACCGCTCCATGGCCCCGGTGCTCGCGCTCGCCTCGCACATTCCCTCCGGCGAGATCGGCCTCGGCTACTTCCAGGAGACCCATCCGGACCGGTTGTTCCAGGAGTGCAGCCACTACAGCGAGCTGATCTCCAGCCCGAAGCAGATGCCCCGGCTGCTGGACACCGCCATCCAGAACGCGGTCGGCCGCGGCGGCGTCAGCGTGGTGACCCTGCCCGGCGACATCGCCGACGAGCCCGCCCCCGAGAAGTCCGCCGAGACCGCGATCGTCACCTCCCGGCCCACCGTGCGGCCCGGCGACGCCGAGATCGACGAGCTGGTGCGGATGATCGACAAGGCCGACAAGGTCACCCTGTTCTGCGGCAGCGGCACGGCGGGCGCGCACGCCGAGGTGATGGAGTTCGCCGGGAAGATCAAGTCACCCGTGGGACACGCCCTGCGCGGCAAGGAGTTCATCCAGTACGACAACCCGTACGACGTCGGGATGAGCGGGCTGCTCGGTTACGGCGCCGCCTACGAGGCCACCCACGAGTGCGACCTGCTGCTCCTGCTCGGCACGGACTTCCCGTACAACGCGTTCCTGCCCGACGACGTGAAGATCGCGCAGGTCGACGTGCGGCCGGAGCACCTGGGCCGCCGCTCCCGGCTCGACCTGGCCGTGTGGGGCGATGTGCGCGAGACGCTGCGCTGTCTGATCCCGCGGGTGCGGGAGAAGAAGAACCGGCGCTTCCTGGACCGGATGCTCAAGAAGCACGCGGACGCGCTGGAGGGCGTGGTCAAGGCGTACACCAGGAAGGTCGACCGGCACGTGCCGATCCACCCCGAGTACGTGGCCGCCGTGCTGGACGAAGTGGCCGCCGACGACGCCGTGTTCACCATCGACACCGGTATGTGCAACGTCTGGGGCGCCCGCTACATCTCGCCCAACGGCCGCCGCCGGATCATCGGTTCGTTCTCGCACGGCTCGATGGCCAACGCGCTGCCCATGGCGATCGGCGCGCAGTTCACCGACCGGCGCCGGCAGGTCGTCTCGATGTCCGGGGACGGCGGGTTCGCCATGCTGATGGGCGACTTCCTGACCCTGGTCCAGTACGACCTGCCGGTGAAGGTCGTGCTGTTCAACAACTCCGCTCTCAGCATGGTGGAGTTGGAGATGCTGGTGGCCGGACTGCCCTCCTACGGCACCGCCAACAAGAACCCGGACTTCGCCGCCGTCGCCCGCGCCTGCGGCGCCCACGGAGTGCGGGTGGAGAAGCCCAAGGAACTGGCCGGGGCGCTCAAGGACGCCTTCCGCCACAAGGGTCCGGCCCTCGTGGACGTCGTCACCGACCCCAACGCGCTGTCCATCCCGCCGAAGATCAGCGCCGAGATGGTGACCGGGTTCGCCCTGTCGGCGTCCAAGATGGTGCTGGACGGCGGGGTCGGCCGGATGGTGCAGATGGCCCGCTCCAACCTCCGCAACGTGCCGCGCCCCTGATCCGCGCCCCGCGCGAACCGCCCGCCGCCGGGCGGGAGAAGCGTCGTACTCCGGCCAACTTCGCCGACCGTTCGGTCGTTGACACTTCCACATGACTGGCGCGGGTCGGGCTGGGCATGGATCCCCGTGAACGTGTTCGAGCTGGAGGGGAACCGAGATCGGCACGCGGGCGGGGGAGATGGAGAGTCAGGTACGAGGAGGCGGTCCCACGGCGACCGGGGCCTTCGCGACCGGAACGGCGGCGGACGGGCCCGGGACCGGGGCACGGCGCCCACCGGCTCCGCAGCTCCGGCGCAGGCTGCCCCGGGCGGATCTGCGCGCGGTGCCCGAGGCGCGCCGGGCGCTGCGCGAGCTGCTGCGCCAGTGGGGGCCGCCGGACGGCTCGGACGTCGCCGAACTGCTCACCAGCGAGCTGGTCACCAACGCGCTCGTGCACACCGACGACGACGCCATCCTGACCGCCACCGTGTCACCGAGCGGACTGCGGGTGGAGGTACGGGACTTCGTGCCGCAGCGGCCCCGGCCGCGGGTGCCGGAGGCCGCGGCCGACACCAACGGCAGGGGCCTGGTCCTGGTCGAGTCCCTCGCGGACGCCTGGGGCGTGTGCGCGCACGAGGTCGGCAAGTCGGTCTGGTTCGAGCTGACCGGGGCGCAGGCCGCCTGAACGTCGGGAAGGGCGCGACCCGTCGCGGTCGCGCCCTTCCCGACGGCGTTGTCGGCGTCCTACCGGACCCCGTGGCTCAGCCGAACTGCTGCTCCAGGTCCTTCAGCTTGCGCTCCAGCGAGTCCAGACGCGGCAGGGCCTGTGTGTCGTCCTCCGCGGTGAGGTCGACCGTGATGGCGTCACCGCCCTTGCGGACGGGCTGGAGCGAGGGACGCGCGCGCACCGGCAGGGGTTCCGAGGGCGCTATGGCAGGCTCCGCTGAGGCCTGCCCGGAGCCGCGCTCCAGGGCCTGCGCCTCGCCCTGCCGTCCGCCCCGGCCGGCGAACCCGCGGTGGCCCCGGCTGATCGCCTTGAGCTGGGCGCGCTCGACCCGCTCCTGCTCGCGCCGCAGCCGGCGCCGCTCCTCCTTCTCGCGCTTGTCGTCGCGCACCTCCTCGACCGCCTCGTCCAGGCTGCGCACGCCCTCCAGGAGCATCAGCGACCAGGCGCGGTAGGTCTCCCGGGGGGCCCGCACCCAGCGGACGATCCGGATCTGCGGCAACGGGCGCGGGACCAGGCCCTGTTCGCGCAGGGCGGCCCGGCGGGTCTGCTTCAGCGCGCGGTCGAAGAGGACCGCCGCCGACAGCGACATGCCGGCGAAGAACTGCGGCGCGCCCGCGTGGGCGACGCCCCGGGGCGCGTGCACCCAGTTGAACCAGGCCGCGGCGGCGGCGAACAGCCACACCAGCAGCCGGGAGCCGAGGGCCGCGTCACCGTGGCTGGCCTCGCGCACCGCGAGCACGGAGCAGAACATCGCCGCGCCGTCCAGGCCGAACGGCACCAGGTACTGCCAGCCGTCGGTCAGGCCGAGGTTCTGCTCGCCGAAGCCGACCAGGCCGTGGAAGGAGAGCGCGGCGGCGACCGCCGCACAGCAGAACAGGAGCACATAGGAGGCGGTGCCGTAGACGGCCTCCTTGCGCCGCCGGCGCTCCTCGCTGCGCTCCCACGAGTC
Organism: Streptomyces seoulensis; assembly: GCA_013364255.1. Classification (GTDB taxonomy): domain Bacteria; phylum Actinomycetota; class Actinomycetes; order Streptomycetales; family Streptomycetaceae; genus Streptomyces; species Streptomyces similanensis. The sequence goes on from CP054936.1 coordinate 7,183,631, forward strand.
CTCGGTACCCGTGTTCCCCTTGGACCGCTTGCCGCGCGCGAGCACCGCCACCGCCGCCAGCACGCCCAGGAGCAGCACGGCGCCCGGAAGCAGCCAGTTCAGCGATATGTCGGTCAGTCTCATCTAGGGTCCCTTGCATTGGGATAGGGCGTAACGCCCGCCATAGTGGCCCAATCCCGCCGTCCCTCAGGGGGTTTCGGGGCAAGAGGCCGCCAAGGAGGTGCAAGGGGATGCCCGGGGACGGCGTTCTGCTCGAACTGCCGCGTGAGGGGCGGGAGTTGAGTTCGAATAAGACTACCCGTACGGGCGGTTCCGCGGAAAGTTCCCGCGACGGGTGAGGGAGTTGTGAACTCCTCGCGCCCGTACGGAGTCCCAGTCGTGGACGATCTTACGTGACGCGCGGCGGCCCGCCGTACGTTCCGACGGATCGTCAGGCGTGACGTCGGCGTCAGGTGCGACGCGGCGTCAGACAGGACGAGGCGTCAAGCGGCCATGGCGGCGGTGGCCTTGACCGGGCGGTCGGTCGCCGCACAGGTGCGCGGGCAGTTGTCGCAGGTGTCCTCGGGGCGCAGCGTGTAGAACATGCAGCAGCTGATCCGGTCCCGGGTGGACTGCGGCGCGCCGTCGGGTCCGGTCAGCTCGCGGAACGCGGCCGCGCCGACGTAGGGGCGGGTCGCGCCCGGCAGCAGCAGCTCCAGCTCGCGCAGCGCGCGGTCCTGCTCGCCGAGGAGCTGGGCGATGTACCACAGGCTCTCGACGATCTCGTCGGTCGCCATGCCCCACAGCGCCCGTCCGCGCCGCCGCATCCGCGGGCCGAAGGCGGTGAGCAGCGGTTCGAGGTGCTCGGCGACGGCCGCCCGCAGCTCGGCGCGCAGCGCCTCCTCGTCGGGCACCACGCGGGCGCCGGGGAGGGCGGCGGCGGGGTCGCCGGGCAGACAGGCGAAGGAGTCGGGGCGGACGGCCATCCGGCCGCCGGTCCGGTCGTAGGCGACGTGGGCGGCGGGCAGGCGGGGGACGCGGCGGTGCAGGAACCACGGGACGGTGAACAGCAGGCAGGCGGGCCAGGCGTAGCGGTGCAGGGCGAAGCTCGCCACCACGTCGGGGCGGGCCCGGGTGCCGTAGTCGCGCAGCACCTGGGCGTCGTCCCAGGCCAGGAACGCGTCCAGTTCGGGGCCGCCCGCGGCGAGGGCGGCGGCGCCGGTCCACCCCTCGCCCCGCGGCAGGGGCTCTCCGGGGGCCGGCTCGGTCACCGTGAGGCCCGGGAAGACCTCGGTCAGGCGCGCGTACGCGGCCGCGATTGCCGAAGGGGGCACAGGCATGCCGGAACCACCGATTCACGGTCGACGAGGACGGTTGGAGGTAAGCCTTACCTTACTTCACTTCGGCGGAATGTGAACCCTTGGCCACTTGTGTCTAAGGTGCTTGACGGACGAGCAGCAACCCGCCGTAATGACCGCAAGCACCCCCAAGCCCCCAGGAGCACCGTGAACCAGGGCGCGCAGGACTCCGCCGGCGCCGTCGGGACAGCCCCGGGCGCGGCGCGGCTGCCCCGGCAGGCGGGGGAGCGGGACGCCCTGACGACGCCCGGCGCCCGCGGCGAGCACCCGCCGCACGGCGAGCACCCGTGCGGCGGGCATCCGTACGGCGAGCGCCCGCCGCACGGCGAGTACCCGCACGTTGAGCATCCGTACGGTGAGCCCCTGCCCGGCGAGCCGGCCGGTCGTCCGCGCTCCGGTCCGGTCGTCCGCCGTTCCTCCGTGCGCGGGCAGGTCCTCGACGCCCTGCGCGCCGCGCTGGCCACCGGTGAGCTGCGGCCCGGCGAGGTGTACTCCGCTCCCGTGCTCGGCGAGCGGTTCGGGGTGTCCGCCACCCCGGTCCGGGAGGCGATGCAGCAGCTGGCGCTGGAGGGCGCCGTCGAGGTCGTGCCCAACCGGGGTTTCCGGGTGGTCGAGCGCGGCGCCCGCGAGCTGGCCGAGCTGGCCGAGGTGCGGGCCCTGATCGAGGTCCCGGTGCTGCTGCGGCTGGCCGGGACGGTGCCGGTGGAGCGGTGGGCCGGGCTGCGGCCGCTGGCCGAGGCCACCGTGCGGGCCGCGTCCTCCGGCCGCCCGGCGGCCTACGCCGAGTCCGACCGCGCCTTCCACCACGCGCTGCTGTCCCTGGCGGGCAACGAGCAGCTGCTCCGGATCGCCGCCGACCTGCACCGCCGCACCCAGCGCCCGCCGGCCGCCGCCCCCGCCCTGCTGGCGGACGCGGCCGAGCACACCGCCCTGCTGGACGCCCTGATCGCCCGGGACGCGGACCGGGTCCGCGCCCTGCTCGACCGCCACTTCGCCGAGCCGGACTGAGGCGGGGCGCCGGGCCGCGCTCACGCCGTCGCGGTCGCCCCCGGGGCCGGCGGGGTCAGATGGGCGGCCAGCCAGGTGGGGACGCCGCCCAGGAGACGGAAGAGGCGGCGGGCCTCCTCGCGCAGACGGGACGCCTCCGGTTCCTGCTCCGTCTCGGCCAGGGAGACCAGCGCCGGGGCCGTGCCGACCAGATAGCCCAGCTCCTCGCGGATCCGCAGCGACTCGGCGAAGCCGTGCCGGGCGTCGGCCAACTCGCCCTCCCGCAGGGCGAGTCCGGCCAGATGCCGCCAGGTGGAGGAGAGCAGCAGCGGGTCGTGGTGGGCGGTGGCGCCCGCGTGGGCCCGGCGGTAGGCGGCGCGCGCGGACTGCGGGGAGCGGGTCAGTTTCTCCGCGATCAGCCCGCGTCGGAAGTCCAGCAGGGCCCGTCCGGGCGAGCCCGGCGTGATCAGCGCCGCCGCCCGCCCCAGTGCCGAGCGCGCCTCGTCGGCGCGGTCGCGCACGGCGTGCAGCGTGGCCGAGTAGGCCAGGTACCCGCGTTCACAAGCGGCCGCGCCCCGCTCCTCGTCGGTGTGCGCCAGCGCCTCGGCCGCGCGCAGCGCGTCCTCCGCGTCCTGCCACCCCGCCTCGGTGTACAGGCACCGCTCCACCAGCAGCGCGGCGCGCTGCAACGCGGCGGCGGCGGTGGCCGACTGGAGCAGCTCCGCCGCGTCGGCCCAGCACGCGCGCGAGCGCAGCCGCCATACCGCGGTCTGGAGTGGATCGTCACCTGCGGTCGTTCCGTTACCAGACATGGCGGTATGCGCCACGTTGCCCTCCCCGAGCACGTCATCGAGCTGTGAGTGGTGGCGGCATCTCAGCACGAATCGCGGCGCCCGGCCAAGGGGGTGGGTGAAGGATTTCACAAAGTCGGGGGAACGTGGCCGGTGGCGGGTGTCACCGCCGCCACCGGCCCGGCCTCAGCTCATCCGCAGGGCGAGGAAGAAGTCCAGCTTGTCCTCCAGCCGCGAAAGGTCACGCCCCGTCAACTGCTCGATCCGCCCGACCCGGTAGCGCAGTGTGTTGACGTGCAGGTGCAGCCGGGTCGCGCACCGGGTCCAGGAGCCGTCGCAGTCGAGGAACGCCTCCAGCGTGGGGATCAGCTCGGCGCGGTGCCGCCGGTCGTAGTCCCGCAGCGGGTCCAGCAGCCGGGCGGTGAAGGCGCGCCGCACGTCGTCCGGGACGAACGGGAGCAGCAGCACGTGCGAGGCGAGTTCCTGGTGGCCGGCCGCGCAGACGCCGCCCGGCCGCGCGGCGGCGACCCGCCGGGCGTGCCGCGCCTCCTCCAGCGCCCCGCGCAGCCCCTCGGCCGAGTGCACGGCCGCGCTGACGCCGAGCGTGAGCCGCCCGTCGTCGCCGAGCCCGGCCGACAGCGGGCCGCGCACGGACTCCAGGAGCGCGTCGGCGAGGATCCCGCTCTCGGTGCCGTCGTGCTCGGCGGCGACGGCCGGCAGCGGCACCAGGGCGATGGCCTCGCCGGCACTGTGCGCGACCGCGATCCGGTCGGTCGCCTCGGGCCCGCTCTGCGCGGCGCCGGGGGCGGGATCGGCGAGGATCTCCTCCAGCAGCGCCTGGGCGACGGGCCCGCTCTGGACGGGCGCGCCCTCCCACTCCACCCGGGCCACCACCACCTGCCAGTGCGGGGCGGCGCCGAGGCCGGGCAGCAGCACCGGCGCGGCGACCCGGAGCCGGGCGGCGATCTCGGCGGGCGGCGCGCCGGTCTGCACCAGCTCCAGCACCTCCTGGGCGAGCCGCCGGCGCACGGTGCGCGCCGCGTCCCGCCGGTCGCGCTCCACGGCGATCAGCTGGGTGACGCCCTGGAGCAGGTCGAGGCGCTCATCGGGCCAGTCGCCGGCGTCCGCCTCGACCGCGAGCAGCCAGTCCGACAGCACCGTCTCGCGCACGTCGCGGGCGGCCTGCGCGGGCCGTTGGGCGGCTCCGGCGGAGCGCTGTCCGCCGGCGCGGATCGGGAAGAGGGAGTAGGTGGTGCCCTCCAGCGTGACCCGGTGCGGGCCGCGCCGGCCCGAGCGGCCGGCCGTCAGGTGCTCGGCGGCCAGCAGGGCGCAGGCGCCCGCGGACAGCGCGGGCCCCGTGGCCCCCGGCCCGCCCGCGTCCGGCCCGGCGATGAGCCGGCCGGTGGGGGAGAGCAGCCAGGCCCGCAGGTCGAGGTCGGAGCCGAGCAGGTCCAGGACCACGTCCGGGCCGCCGCCGGCCGGTCCCGCGGTCATCATCCGCCGGTGCCGGTCGACCACGGCCGCGAGGTCGCCGGCCCGCTCGCCGGATACCTGCCGCACGACGTGCTCGGTGATCGAGGCGAACGCCACCGACTCGTGGACCGCGAACAGCGGCATCCGGTGCTGGGCGCAGGCCCGCACCAGGTCCTCGGGCACGGCGCCCAGCTCGGCCTCGCCGGCGGCCAGCGCGGCCACCCCGGCCTGCGCCAGGATCCGTACGAACGGCTCCGCGTCGGCGGCGTCGCGGCGCCAGGCCAGGCCCGTCAGGACCAGCTCGCCGCCGGAGAGGTAGCGGCTCGGGTCGCGCAGGTCGGTGGTCATGACACCGCGGACGGTGCGGTCCAGCTCCTCCTCGCCGCCGAGCAGCTTCAGGCCCAGCGCATCGGTGTCCAGCAGTGCGCGCAGCCGCATGTGTCGTCGCCGCCGTTCTTTGTCTCGAAAACTACGATGAATCCTGTGGTGGGGGCCCGGCCGGGCGGCCGGTCGGCAGCTCCGCCGGGAGGGCGGTGATCTTCGTCTCGGGGGAATCCCAAGATGTCACCGACGACCTCCGTTCATACGAATCTACAAGATGCCCGGCGTGGCCAGCCAAACCCTTCATGGTTTCGGTGACTGACCCCATCGGAGCAGCGGGCGGTGTACTGGCTCCACTCCGCGTGAACAGCACATGAACACGAACGAGCCTGGCCCGCCGCACACGGATTGGCTCAATCTGGACGACCTTTCGAGACGAAGAAGAGAGCCGGTCATGGACTTCCTTCGCCCCGCCAGCTGGGAGGAGGCGCTCGCCGCGAAGGCCGAGCACCCCACCGCTGTGCCGATTGCGGGTGGCACCGACGTGATGGTCGAGATCAACTTCGACCACCGCCGGCCCGAGTACCTGCTCGACCTGAACCGCGTCGGCGACCTCTACGAGTGGGAGGTCGGCGAGGACAGCGTGCGGCTGGGCGCTTCGGTCTCCTATACGAAGATCATGGAAAATCTCCGTGCCGAGCTGCCGGGCCTGGCGCTCGCCTCGCACACGGTCGCCTCCCCGCAGATCCGCAACCGCGGCGGCGTCGGCGGCAACCTCGGCACGGCCTCCCCGGCCGGCGACGCCCACCCCGCCCTGCTCGCCGCGGGCGCCGAGGTGGAGGCGGAGTCGGTGCGCGGCACCCGCCGCATCCCGATCGACGAGTTCTACACCGGCGTCAAGCGCAACGCGCTCGCCCCGGACGAGCTGATCCGCGCCGTGCACATCAAGAAGGCCGACGGACCCCAGCAGTACTCCAAGGTCGGCACCCGCAACGCCATGGTGATCGCCGTGTGCGCCTTCGGCCTCGCCCTGCACCCCGAGACCCGCACGGTGCGCACCGGCATCGGCTCCGCCGCGCCCACCCCGGTGCGCGCCAAGGCCGCCGAGGAGTTCCTGGCCGCGGCGCTGGAGGAGGGCGGCTTCTGGGACAACGGGAAGATCGTCACCCCCTCGGTCGCCAAGCAGTTCGCCGAGCTGTGCTCCGCCGCCTGCAACCCGATCGACGACGTCCGGGGCACCGCGAGCTACCGCCGTCACGCGGTGGGCGTGATGGCCCGCCGCACCCTGACCTGGACCTGGGAGTCGTACCGCGGCGCCCGCAACACCGCAAAGGGAGCCGCGTGATGCGCGTCAACTTCACCGTCAACGGACGGCCGCAGGAAGCCGACGACGTGTGGGAGGGCGAGTCCCTGCTCTACGTCCTGCGCGAGCGCATGGGCCTGCCCGGCTCCAAGAACGCCTGCGAGCAGGGCGAGTGCGGCTCCTGCACGGTGCGCCTGGACGGCGTGCCGGTGTGCTCGTGCCTGGTCGCCGCCGGGCAGGTGCAGGGCCGCGACGTCGTCACCGTCGAGGGCCTGGCGGAGTTCGCCCAGCAGCGCGCCGAGGGCGGCTGCGCGAGCGGCGCCTGCGGCACCGCGGGCGCGGCCGGCACCACGCTCGACGAGGCCCGCCGCTGGCAGGCCAAGGGCGCCGACTCGCAGACCGGCGAGGGTGTGGAACTGGCCCCGATCCAGCAGGCGTTCATCGACGCCGGCGCCGTCCAGTGCGGCTTCTGCACCCCGGGTCTGCTGGTGGCCGCCGACGAGATGCTGGAGCGCAACCCGAACCCGAGCGACGCGGACATCCGCGAGGCGCTGTCGGGCAACCTGTGCCGCTGCACGGGCTACGAGAAGATCATGGACGCGGTCCGCCTGGCGGCCGCCCGCCAGTCCGAGGGGGTCTGACCATGACGACTGCCAACGGTGCTCCCACCAAGATCACCCAGGGTTCGAAGTCCAAGGGCGGCATCGGCGAGTCCACGCTCCGCCCCGACGGCACCCTCAAGGTGACCGGCGAGTTCGCGTACTCGTCCGACATGTGGCACGAGGACATGCTGTGGGGCCAGATCCTGCGCTCCACGGTCGCCCACGCCGAGATCGTCTCCATCGACGTCTCCGAGGCCCTCGCCATGGCCGGCGTCTACGCCGTCCTGACCTACGACGACCTGCCCGCCGAGATGAAGCACTACGGCCTGGAGATCCAGGACACCCCGGTGCTCGCCCACGGCAAGGTGCGCCACCACGGCGAGCCGGTCGCCATCGTCGCCGCCGACCACCCGGAGACCGCGCGCCGCGCCGCCGCCAAGATCAAGGTGGACTACAAGGAGCTGCCCGTCATCACCGACGAGGCCTCCGCCACCGCCCCGGACGCGATCCTCGTCCACGAGAACCGCGACGACCACCACATCGGGCACGTCCCGCACCCCAACATCGTCCACCGCCAGCCGATCATCCGCGGAAACGCCGACGAGGCCGCCAAGAAGGCCGACTTCGTCGTCAAGGGCGAGTACTACTTCGGCATGCAGGACCAGGCCTTCCTCGGCCCCGAGTCCGGCCTCGCCGTGCCCGAGGAGGACGGCGGCGTCCACCTCTACGTCGCCACCCAGTGGCTGCACAGCGACCTGAAGCAGATCGCGCCCGTGCTCGGCCTGCCCGAGGACAAGGTCCGGATGACGCTGGCCGGCGTCGGCGGCGCCTTCGGCGGCCGCGAGGACCTGTCCATGCAGATCCACGCCTGCCTGCTGGCGCTGCGCACCGGCAAGCCCGTCAAGATCGTCTACAACCGGTTCGAGTCCTTCTTCGGGCACGTCCACCGCCACCCGGCCCGCCTCTTCTACGAGCACGGCGCCACCAAGGACGGCAAGCTCACCCACCTGAAGTGCCGGATCGTCCTGGACGGCGGCGCCTACGCCTCCGCCTCCCCGGCGGTCGTCGGCAACGCCTCCTCGCTGGCGGTCGGCCCGTACGTCGTCGACGACGTCGACATCGAGGCCATCGCCCTCTACTCCAACAACCCGCCGTGCGGCGCGATGCGCGGCTTCGGCGCGGTCCAGGCGTGCTTCGCCTACGAGGCGCAGATGGACAAGCTCGCCGACGAGGTGGGCATGGACCGGGTGGAGTTCCGCCGGCTCAACGCCATGGAGCAGGGCACCCTCATGCCCACCGGCCAGCCGGTCGACTCCCCGGCGCCGGTCGCCGAACTCCTGCGCCGCATCAAGGCGATGCCGCTGCCGCCCGAGCGCCAGTGGGAGTCCAGCGAGGGCTCCGACGTGCGCCAGCTGCCCGGCGGACTGTCCAACACCACGCACGGCGAGGGCGTCGTACGCGGTGTCGGCTACGCGGTCGGCATCAAGAACGTCGGCTTCTCCGAGGGCTTCGACGACTACTCCACCGCCAAGGTGCGCATGGAGACCGTGGGCGGCGAACCGGTCGCCACCGTGCACACCGCCATGGCGGAGGTCGGCCAGGGCGGCGTCACCGTGCACGCGCAGATCGCCCGCACCGAGCTCGGCGTCGCCCAGGTCACCATCCACCCGGCCGACACCCAGGTCGGCAGCGCCGGTTCGACCTCCGCCTCACGGCAGACGTACGTCACCGGCGGCGCCGTCAAGAACGCCTGCGAGCTGGTGCGCGAACGGGTCCTGGAGATCGGCCGGCGCAAGTTCGGCTCCTACCACCCCGCCTGGGCCACCGCCGAACTCCTGCTGGAGGGCGGCAAGGTCGTCACCGACGGCGGCGAGGTCCTCGCCGACCTGGCGGACGTGCTGGAGGACGGGGCCGTCGAGATCGAGGCGGAGTGGCGCCACCGGCCCACCGAGCCCTTCGACCTGCGCACCGGCCAGGGCAACGGCCACGTGCAGTACTCCTTCGCCGCGCACCGCGCCGTCGTCGAGGTCGACACCGAACTCGGCCTGGTCAAGGTCGTGGAGCTGGCCTGCGCACAGGACGTCGGCAAGGCGCTCAACCCGCTCTCCGTCATCGGGCAGATCCAGGGCGGCACCACCCAGGGCCTGGGCATCGCCATCATGGAGGAGATCATCGTCGACCCCGTGACGGCGAAGGTCAGGAACCCCTCCTTCACGGACTACCTGCTGCCCACCATCCTCGACACGCCGACCATCCCGGTCGACGTGCTCGAACTCGCCGACGACCACGCCCCCTACGGGCTGCGCGGCATCGGCGAGGCACCCACCCTGTCGTCCACCCCGGCCGTCCTCGCGGCGATCCGGAACGCGACCGGGCTGGAGCTCCCTCGCACGCCCGTACGGCCGGAGCACCTCACCGGCAAGGCGTGAGCAGACCCTCCGGGCGGCGCACGGAACGTCACACCTCCGCGCCGCCCGGAGCACTCCCCGTCCTTCGAGTCCCGCTCCGCTCGCGGTCTTGAAGTACCAGCAACGAGGTTCGTCCTGGGCCGTCCTCCCGGGTCGTCCATCCCAAATCCCGTGCCCCGCAAGGGTATTCGCACGGGTGCCCCTGTGAACCTTGGGAGATGGCCCCATGACCCAGCAGTCCGTGGAGCCCAGAACCACCGCCGAAGAAGCGGGCGCGGGCAGCCGCGTCCCGGCGGGACGGTCCTGGCTCGACCGGTACTTCCACATAACCCAGCGGGGTTCCACCGTCGCGCGCGAAGTGCGCGGCGGCGTCACCACCTTCATGGCGATGGCGTACATCCTGCTGCTCAACCCGATCATCCTGTCCGGCAAGGACGTGGCCGGGGACACCCTCGGCCAGAAGGCCCTGATCACCGCGACCGCGCTCGGCGCGGCGTTCACCACCCTGCTCATGGGCTTCGTCGGCAAGGTGCCGCTGGCCCTGGCCGCCGGCCTGTCCGTCTCCGGCGTCGTCGCCACCCAGGTCGTTCCCGAGATGACCTGGCCGCAGGCGATGGGCATGTGCGTCGCCTACGGCGTCGTCATCATGCTGCTGGTCGTCACCGGCCTGCGCGAGATGATCATGAACGCGATCCCGTTGCCGCTCAAGCACGGCATCACCATGGGCATCGGCCTGTTCATCGCCTTCATCGGGCTGGTCAAGGCCGGCTTCATCGGCCGCAACCCGGCGCCCGGCGGCGGACCGGTCATCCTCGGCCCCGGCGGCGAGCTGTCCGGCTGGCCGGTGCTCCTGTTCGCCGTCACCCTCCTGGTGATCTTCGCCCTCCAGGCCCGCAACGTCCCCGGCGCCATCCTCATCGGCATCGTGGCCGGCACGGTCGTCGCGGCCGTCCTGAACGCGGCGGGCGCCATCAACGCCAAGCAGTGGGTCAACGGCGCGCCCGAGCTGCACGGCAGCCCGGTGTCGATGCCCGACTTCTCGCTCTTCGGGCACGTGTCCTTCGGCGGCTGGGGCGACGTGGGCGTCATGACCATCACGGTCATCGTCTTCACCCTGGTCCTGGCGGGCTTCTTCGACGCCATGGCCACGATCATCGGCGTCGGCACCGAGGCCAACCTGGCCGACGACAAGGGGCGGATGCCCGGCCTGTCCAAGGCGCTGTTCATCGACGGCGCCGGCGGTGTGGTCGGCGGTGTGGCGGGCGGCTCCGGCCAGTCCGTGTTCATCGAGTCGGCCACCGGCGTCGGCGAGGGCGCCCGCACCGGCTTCTCCTCGGTGATCACCGGCCTGTTCTTCGCGGCCTGCCTCTTCTTCACCCCGATCACCGCGATCGTCCCGCAGGAGGTCGCCTCCGCCGCCCTCGTCGTCATCGGCGCCATGATGATGATGAACGCGCGGCACGTCGACTGGGCCGACCGCGCCACCGCGATCCCGGTCTTCCTGACCGTGGTGATCATGCCGTTCACGTACTCCATCACCCCGGGCGTCGCCGCCGGCGTGATCTCGTACACCGTCATCAAGGTCGCCCAGGGCAAGGCGCGCGAGATCGGCGCCTTCATGTGGGGTTTGACGGCCATCTTCCTCGTCTACTTCGCACTGCATCCCATCGAGGCCTGGCTGGGCGTTCACTAGCCCTGGCCGACCGCCCGCCGCACGACGTTCGTAAGGAGACCGATCAGATGCTGGACATCGCCGAGGAACTGCACCGGTGGGTCGAGCAGGGCCGTGACTTCGCCGTCGCCACCGTGGTGGCGGTCGGCGGCAGCGCGCCCCGCCAGCCCGGCGCGGCCCTCGCCGTCGACAGCGAGGGAACCGCCGTCGGGTCGGTCTCCGGAGGCTGTGTGGAGGGCGCGGTCTACGAACTGTGCCGGCAGGCGCTGGAGGACGGCGAAAGCGTCCTCGAACGCTTCGGCTACAGCGACGAGGACGCCTTCGCGGTCGGCCTGACCTGCGGCGGCGTCATCGACATCCTGGTCACACCGGTACGGGCCGGCTCGCCGGTCCGCCCGGTGCTGGCGACCGCGCTGGCCGCCGCCGCCCGTGGGGAGGCGGCGGCGGTGGCGCGGATCGTCTCCGGCCCCGCCGAACTGCGCGGCCGAGCCCTTGTGGTGCGTACGGACGGCTCCTGGGAGGGCGGATTCGCCGCCCACCCGGAACTGGACCGCACGGTGGCAGGCGAGGCCGCGGCCTTCCTGGACGCCGGCCGCACCGGCACCCTGGAGATCGGTGAGCAGGGCTCACGCTGCGGCGCCCCGCTCACCGTCCTCGTGGAGTCCTCGGTGCCCGCGCCCCGGATGATCGTCTTCGGGGCGATCGACTTCGCCTCGGCGCTGGTGCGCACCGGCAAGTTCCTCGGCTACCACGTCACCGTGTGCGACGCCCGCCCCGTCTTCGCCACCCGCACCCGTTTCCCGGACGCCGACGAGATCGTCGTCGAGTGGCCGCACACGTACCTGGAGAGCACCGACGTGGACGGCCGCACCGTCCTGTGCGTGCTCACCCACGACGCCAAGTTCGACGTACCCCTGCTGAAACTGGCGCTCCGGCTGCCGGTGGCGTACGTCGGCGCGATGGGCTCGCGCCGCACCCACCTGGAGCGCAACGAGCGGCTGCGCGAGGTCGGCGTCACCGACCTCGAACTGGCCCGGCTGCGCTCCCCGATCGGCCTCGACCTCGGCGCCCGCACCCCCGAGGAGACGGCCCTGTCCATCGCCGGGGAGATCGTCGCCGCCCGGCGCGGCGGCAGCGGCGCCTCCCTGACCGGCGCGCACACCCCGATCCACCACGACCCCACCTCCCTGCCGCCCCGGCGGATCGGCTCGGTGGCCTGAGCCACGGGCCGGCGCCTCCGGGCGCGAGGCTTGATACCCGGGTCGGCGCCCCGGGCGCGAGGCTCGGGACACGCGTCGGCGCCCCCGGGCACGAGGCACGTGCCGGGGGCGCCGGGCGGGGCGGGCACGCGGGGAGGCGCGCGTCCCTCGCACCGGGCATGCCCCTCCCGCCGGGCACGCCCCCGGTGGCGCGGCTCCGCACCGACGACGGCCCCCCGCGCCGCCCGCACCGCCTCGCGGCGCTCCCGCACCGGCCGCACCACCCCGCAGGACTCGCTCATCGGCCGCACCGCCCCGTACCGGCCGGCTCGTCGGCCGCGTCGGCCGCCGCGGCGGTGAACACCGGCCGGAAGGCGAGGATCTCCGCCGTCGCCGCGCCGCTGGTGACGAACGGGTCGGAGGCGACGGCGGCCTCGATCTCCGCGCGCGAACCCTCCGCCACCACCACGCCGCCGGTCCGCGGCTCCAGCGGCCCGGCGATCCGGGCGAGGCCGCGGGCGAACACCCCGTCCGGATTGGCGTAGTGGGCCTCCTTCAGCGAGTCGATGGTCTCCAGCGGGGCCCGGTATCTGAACACGATGACGAACATGGCCCCAGCCAACGCCACCGCGGGGCGACACCGCCAGGACCAGCCGCCCCGCGGCCTATAGGCTGGCGCCTATGACCGCTGGTGAGACGGGGCCCGAAGGCCCGAGCGCCGCGCCGGACCTGGAGCTGCGGCAGTTGCGCTACTTCGCCGCCGTCGCCGAGGCCGGCACCGTCACCGAGGCCGCCCGCCGGCTGCGGATCGCCCAGCCGAGCCTGAGCCAGCAGCTCAAACGGCTCGAACGGCGCGTCGGCGCACCCCTGTTCCGGCGGCTGCCGCACGGCATGGAACTCACCGAGTCCGGACGGCTGCTGCTGACCGGCGTCGACCGGGCGCTGGCGGTGCTCGGCGCGGCGCTCGACGCGGCCCGCGCCGCCCCGGTGACCGCGACGGTCGGCGTGTGCCGGGGCGTGCCGAGGGACGTACTGGAGCGCGCCGAGCGCCGCCTCACGGCCGCCGGGCCCCTCCGCCTCGGCTACGAACCGGCCGACTCCGCGAGCCAGCCCGAACTGCTGCGCACCGGGGCGCTCGCCTACGGCATCCTGCGCGCCCCCGTCGCCGACCCGGCCGGACTGGAGTCGTACCCGCTGGGCGACGAACCCCTCGGCGTCGTCCTGCACGCCCGGCACCCGCTCGCCGGGCGCACGGAACTGACCTGGGCCGATCTGAGCGGGCTGCGCCTGCTGTGGTTCCCCGAACGGCGCGCCCCCGGCTACGCGTCCGCCGTCCTGGCCCGGCTCGCGGAACACGGCTGGCGGCCGGACACCGTCGTCGAGGACAGCGGCAGCCACACCCTGTTCCGGCACGCGCTCGCCGGCCACGACGACCTGGTGGCGCTGCGCACCCGGTCCGCCGCCGGAGCCGACGCCGACCTCCTGTGGCGGCCGGTCGGCCCCCGGCCGCCCCGCGAGCGGCTGCTGCTGGCGGTCGCCGGGCGCACCCCCTGGTCCGGGCGGCTCACCGACGCTCCGGGCGGCCGCCCGCAGCCCGGCTGAGGTGCCGTCAGGATTGGCGCAGCAGCTGGTTGACCGCGCGCCCGAACATCGCGTGCGCCGCGCGCCGCAGCAGCGGATCGAACAGGCCCGGCAGGAACCGCACCCCCAGCTCCTCGCGCCACCGCACGCGGGAGCGGCCGCCGGGTCCGGGCCCGACCTCGATCTCCGCCCAGCCCAGCACCACCCGGCCGCGCTTCTCCAGCCGGCACAGGCCCGGCTCGCCGTCGGCCGGCGGGCGCCACAGCACGACCTCCATGCGGTCGTCGAAGCGCAGCGGGCCCACCGTCGTCCGGGCGGTGAAGGCGGTGCCCTCGCGGGTCGGCCCGTCCGTGGTCACGGTGACGCGGGTCAGCGGGACCACGTCGGCGTGCCGGGGCCACCGCGTGAGCCGCCGCCAGGCCTCGTCGGGCGAGAGCGGCGGCGTGCGTTCGAGGGAGAAGAAGACCACGGGCCGATGGTAGGCAATCCGCCCCGGCCCGCCGTCCGTTCGCCCCCGCGTCACCCGCCCGGCCCCGCGCCCGTACGCCGGTGGAGCGTACGCCCGCGGTCGCGCGCCGCGCGGCGCTACGGCCGGTAGACCTCGCCCGGGACCGGCTTGCCCGGCGCGATCAGCTGGGGCACCGTCACGAAGACGTAGCCGCGCTGCTTGAGCGCGTCGATGATGCCGGGGACGGCCGGGACGGTGCCCTGGTAGATGTCGTGCAGCAGGATGATGCCGTCGCGGGAGGCCTGGTCGAGGACCCGCTTGGTGATCAGCGCGGAGTCGGTCGTGGTGTAGTCCTTGGCGGTCACGCTCCACAGCACCTCGGACATGCCCATCTCCTTGGAGACGCGCTGCACGGTGTCGTTGGTACGGCCCTGCGGCGGGCGCATCAGCGTCGGTCTGCGGCCGGTCAGCCGCTCGATCGCGTCGTTGGGACGCTTCAGCTCCTCGCGTATCTCCTGCTCGGATATCTTCGTGAGGATCTTGTGGTCCCAGGTGTGGCTGGCCACCTCGTGGCCCTCGGCCGCCATCCGCTTGACCAGCTCCGGGTACTTCTCGATGTGCCGCGCGCCCAGCAGGAAGAAGGTCGCCGGGACCTGCTTCTCCTTGAGGATGTCCAGCAGCCGCGCGGAGTTCTCGCTCGGGCCGGCGTCGAAGGTGAGCGCGATGCACTTGGCCTTGCGGCAGTCGACGGTGCCGAAGCGCCCCGGCGCGCCGGCGGCGGCCTGGGTGCGGGCCTCGCTCGGCGAGGTGGCGTCGACCTTGGTGCAGCCGCTCAGCGCCAGCGTCAGCCCGGCGGCGGCCAGCAGCGCGCCGGCCCCCCGCAGGCCCGCGATCCCCCGAAGTCCCGTGCTCGCGCGGAAACCCGCGATCCTCCGGAACCCCGTCCCCGTCTTCTTCATCTTCTTGGTCGCAGATGGCATGCGCGGACTATATACAGAGGGTATAGACGCGGTGTATAGTGGGGTCGAATAAACGATCGACGCACGCACGATCGACCTCCACCGCCCCCGACCTCCGCCCGAATTGACCCGATGTGTGCACTTCCGCCCCCGGGTTACTCAAGCCGACACGCGAGTGAAGGCGAGTGGGGGCGAGAGGGAGGAGAGTCCCAGTGAGCGGACGCACCTGGCGCCGGGCCCTGGTGACCGGCGGAGCCGGCTTCGTGGGATCCCATCTGTGCGCGCGACTGCTCGACGCCAACGCCGGCGTCGTCTGCCTGGACAACCTGTCCACCGGCTCCTACGCCAACGTGGCCGAGCTGGAGCGGCGGCGCGGCTTCCGCTTCGTCCACGCCGACGCCACCGACCCCGACGCCGTACGCGGCCTGCCCGGCGGCTTCGACCTCGTCCTGCACTTCGCCTGCCCGGCCTCGCCCGCCGACTACCTGCGGCTGCCGCTCCAGACCCTGGAGGCCGGCAGCGCCGGCACCCGCAACGCCCTGGAGCGCGCCCGCGCCGACGGCGCCCGCCTCCTGCTCGCCTCCACCTCCGAGGTCTACGGCGACCCGCTGGAGCACCCGCAGCGCGAGAGCTACTGGGGCAACGTCAACCCGGTCGGCCCGCGCAGCGTCTACGACGAGTCCAAGCGCTTCGCCGAGGCCCTGGTCACCGCGCACCGCCAGGTCCACGGCACCGACACCGCCATCGTGCGCATCTTCAACACCTACGGCCCCCGGATGCGCACCGGCGACGGCCGCGCCGTGCCCACCTTCGTCGCCCAGGCCCTGGACGGTGAACCGCTCACGGTCGCCGGCGACGGCAGCCAGACCCGCTCGCTGTGCTACGTCGACGACACGGTCGACGGCGTCCTGGCGCTGGCCGCCTCCGGTGAGAGCGGGCCGGTGAACATCGGCGGCGGCGACGAGATCACCGTGCTGGAGCTGGCCGAGCGGATCGTGGAGCTGACCGGCTCGCGCTCGCGCGTCCGCTTCGTGGACCGCCCCGTGGACGACCCGGGCCGCCGTCGCCCCGACACCCGGCTCGCCCGCGAACTGCTCGGCTGGCAGCCGCGCGTGCCCTGGAGCGAGGGCCTCGCCCGCACGATCGGCTGGTTCACCCGAGCGGCGGCGGCCTGACCGCCCCGAGCGCGGGCGCCGGTCACCGGGGACACCGGTGACCGGCGCTTTCGCGTCGCCCGCCGCCACCGTCGCGCCGCAACCCGGACGACCGGGGCGCAGTCCGGGCGGACAGTGGACCGCGGTGTCCTGAACCGTACTGCGCCCCGCTGACCAGCAGCGGTCACTTCGGGTCACCACATCACGACCTGGACGGCCGAATCGGCCCTCGAAGCCGCCAGTTGGCTTCACGTGTTTGAGACAGCCGCAGCGCGGCACCCAGAAGCCCGAAGTGTCCGAAGTTTCCCGATGTGCCCGACAGTCCCCACACGCCGCACCATCGCCGAACGGGACGGAGCCGCCCCCATGCGCATCCTTGGTATCAACGCCCTGTTCCACGACCCGGCCGCCGCCCTCCTCGTGGACGGCAGGACGGTCGCGGCCGGCGAGGAGGAGCGCTTCAGCCGCCGCAAGCACGGCAAGCGCCCGGTGCCGTTCTCCGCCTGGGAACTGCCGGAACTCGCCGCCCGCTGGTGCCTGGAGCACGCGGGCCTGCGCCCCGAGGACCTGGACGCCGTCACCTACTCCTTCGACCCGGCCCTGGCCCGGCCCGCCGCCGACCTCGGCCTGTTCGACCCGTGGGACCCGCTGCGCCTGGAGTACGCCCGCCGCGCCCCCGAGTTCCTCGCCGAGGCGCTGCCCGGACTCGACCCGGCCAAGGTCGTCTTCGTCCCGCACCACATCGCGCACGCCGCCTCCGCCGGACCCGCCTCCCCGTACCCCGACAGCGCCGTCCTCGTCCTGGACGGCCGCGGCGAGGCCGCCTCCCACCTCGCGGGCCGCTTCCACGACGGCAAGCTCGACACCCTCGCCGCCCAGGCGCTGCCCCACTCTCTCGGCCTGGTCTACGAGGAGCTGACCGAACACCTCGGCTTCCTGCGCAGCAGCGACGAGTACAAGGTCATGGCGCTCGCCTCCTACGGCACGCCCCGCCACCTGGACCGGCTGCGCGAGCAGGTGCACGCCACCGGCGACGGCGGCTTCCGCGCCCACGGGGTCGACTGGTCCGCCCTCGCCCCGCCGCGCGCCGAGGACGAGCCCTGGACCCGCGACCACGCCGACCTGGCGGCCAGTTGCCAGGCCGTGCTGGAGGAGGTGCTGCTCGACCTCGCGGGCTGGCTGCACCGCGAGGCGGGCGGGGAGGCCCTCGCCCTGGCCGGCGGCGTCGCCCTCAACTGCGTCGCCAACTCCAGGATCGCCGCCGACGGCCCGTACCGGCACGTGTGGGTGCAGCCCGCCGCCGGAGACGCCGGCACCGCGCTCGGCGGCGCCCTGTACCTGGCGGCGAGCGAGGGCGCCGTGCCCGAGCCGATGACCGGCGCCGACCTCGGACGCGGCTGGAGCGACGAGGAGCTGCGGCACTGGCTGGAGGAGGCCGCCGTACCCTACGAGCGGCCCGAGGACATAGCCGAGACGGTCGCCGAGGAACTGGCCCGCGACGGCGTCGTGGCCTGGTTCCAGGGCCGCGGCGAGTACGGGCCGCGCGCCCTCGGGCACCGCTCCCTGCTCGCCCACCCGGGCCGCGCCGAGAACCTGGAACGGCTCAACCGGGTGAAGGGCCGCGAGGAGTTCCGTCCGGTGGCGCCCATGGTCCTCGCCGAACGCGCCCGCGAACTCTTCGACGGACCGCTCCCGAGCCCGTACATGCTCTTCGTGCACGACGTGCACCCCGAGTGGCGGGAGCGGATACCGGCCGTGGTGCACGTGGACGGCACCGCCCGCATCCAGACCGTGGACGAGCGGCGCGAACCGCTGGTCGCGCGCATGCTGCGCGGCTTCGAGCGGCGCACCGGGCTGCCCGTCGTCGTCAACACCAGCCTGAACACCGCCGGCCGGCCCATGGTGGACGACCCGCGCGACGCGCTGGAGTGCTTCGGCTCCGCGCCCGTGGACCTGCTCGCCATCGGCCCGTACGCGGTACGCAGGGGGAGGGCGTACGCATGAACCGCACCGACGAGGGCAGGCCCGCCGGGGCCGGCCGCACGGACGAGGCACGGCCCGGCGCCCCCGCCTACGCCGTGGTCGTCCCCACGCTGGCCCGCGACACCCTGGCCGACTGCCTGGCCGCGCTGGCCGCCGCGCACGGGCCCGGACCGCGGGAGATCGTCCTCGTGGACGACCGCCCCGACCCCGAACCGGGCGCGCTGCACCACCCGTTGAACGTGCTGGGCGACCTGCGCGCCCGCACCGCCGTCCTCACCAGCGGCGGCCGGGGACCCGCCGCCGCCCGCAACACCGGGCTGCGCGCGGTCACCACGCCCTGGGTGGCCTTCCTCGACGACGACGTACAGGTGGGCCCGCACTGGTGCGACCAGCTGGCGCAGGACCTGGCCGAGGCGAGCCGGGACACCGGAGCCGTCCAGGGCGTCATCGCCGTGCCGCTGCCCGGCGAGCGCCGGCCCACCGACTGGGAGCGGGGCACCGCCGGGCTCGCCCGGGCCCGCTGGATCACCGCCGACATGGCGTACCGCACCGACGCCCTCAAGCAGGTCGCCGGCTTCGACGAGCGCTTCACCCGCGCCTTCCGCGAGGACGCCGACCTGGCGCTGCGCGTCCTGGACGCCGGCTGGCGCATCCGCCAGGGCCGGCGCACCACCCGGCACCCGGTCCGCCCCGCCGACCGCTGGGTGTCGCTGCGCGCGCAGCGCGGCAACGCCGACGACGCGCTGATGCTGCGGCTGCACGGACCGGACTGGTGGCACAAGGCGGTCGCCCCGCGCGGCCGCATCCGCTCCCACCTGGCCGTCACCGCCGCCGGCGTGACCGCCTGCGCCCTCGCCGCGGCCGGCCGCCGCCGGGCCGCCGCCGTCGCCGCGCTCGGCTGGGCCGCGGGCACCGCCGAGTTCGCCTGGACGCGGATCGCGCCCGGGCCGCGCACCCGCGACGAGGTCACCACCATGGCCGTCACCAGCGTTCTCATCCCGCCCGCCGCCACCTGGCACTGGCTGAGCGGCCTGTGGCGCCACCGGGCGGCCCCCGCCTGGCAGGAGGTGGCCCCGTGACCGCGCCCACCGGCCGGATCAAGGCCGTGCTGTTCGACCGCGACGGCACGCTCGTCGAGGACGTCCCCTACAACGCCGACCCCGACCGGGTCCGCCCCGTCGACGGCGCCCGCCAGGCGGTGGCGCTGCTGCGGGCGCACGGCGTCGGCGTCGGCGTGATCACCAACCAGTCCGGCGTGGCCCGAGGGCTGCTCTGCGCCGCCGACGTGCGCCGCGTCAACGAACGCGTCGAGGTGCTGCTCGGCCCGTTCGACGTGTGGGCGGTGTGCCCGCACGGCCCCGGCGACGGCTGCGCCTGCCGCAAGCCGCGGCCCGGCATGGTGCTGTCGGCGGCCGCCCGGCTGCGGGTGCGGCCCGAGGAGGTCGTCGTGATCGGCGACATCGGCTCCGACCTGGCGGCCGCCCGCGCCGCCGGCGCCCACGGCGTCCTCGTGCCCACCCCGGTCACCCGCGCCGAGGAGGTCACCGCCGCCGACCATGTCGCCGCGAACCTGCTGACCGCGGTCCGCGCGGTCCTCACCGACCCGCCCTGGGGCAGAATCCTGGCCGACGAACGCCCCCTCGGCGCCGCCTACGGCCCCGGCCCCGCGCAGTCCTCCGGGCCGGCGCAGCTCTCCGGGCCGGCGCAGTCCTCCGGTCCGGCGCAGTCCTCCGGGCCGGCGCAGTCCTCCGGGCCGGCGCAGTCCTCCGGCCCCGCGCAGTCCTCCGGCCCCGCGCGGCCTTCGGCGCCGGGCCCGGACGACGGGACCGTGCGGACCGCTCCGCGCACCCACCGCCCGGTGCAGCCGTCCGTGCAGCCGGCCGTGCCCGACGACCGCCGGAGGCCGAGATGAAGGCCCTCGTCAGCCGCCTCGACAGCTTCGGCGACGTCCTGCTCGCCGGGCCCGCCGTCCGCGCCGTCGCCGCCCGCGCCGACCACGTCACCCTCCTGTGCGGGCCGCGCGGCGAACCGGCCGCGCGGCTGCTCCCGGCCGTGGACGAGATCGTCGTCTGGGACGCGCCCTGGGCCGGCTTCGACCCGCCGCCCGTCGACCGCGCCGACGTCGAGCGCCTCCTCGGCGCGATCGACGCCGACACCGCCCTCGTCCTCACCTCCTTCCACCAGTCCCCGCTGCCCACCGCCCTGCTGCTGCGCCTGGCCGGCGTCCGGCGCGTCGCCGCCGACAGCGAGGACTACCCCGGCTCCCTGCTCGACGTACGCCACCGGCGCGCCCCGCACGCCCACGAGGCCGAGGCCGCCCTCGACCTCGCCGAAGCCGCCGGCTTCCCGTGCCCCGACGACGGCCGGCTCGCGGTGCTGACCCCGCCCGACACCACCGCCCTGACCGGCCCGGACCCCTACGTCGTGCTGCACCCGGGCGCGAGCGTGCCCGCCCGCGCCTGGAGCGCCGAACGCTGCGCGCAGGCGGTGCGCGAACTCACCGCGGCCGGACACCGGGTCGTCGTCACCGGCGGCCGCGGCGAGAAGGACCTCACCGCGCACGTCGCCGGAGCGCACGGCCTCGACCTCGGCGGCCGCACCGAGGCCGCCGAGCTGTCCGGGGTGCTCGCCGCCGCCCGCGCGGTCGTCACCGGCAACACCGGCCCCGCCCATCTGGCCGCCGCCGTCGGCACCCCCGTCGTCTCCCTGTTCGCGCCGGTCGTCCCGGCCGAGCGCTGGCGCCCCTGGGGCGTCCCGTACGTGCTGCTCGGCGACCAGGACGCGCCGTGCGCCGGCAGCCGCGCCCGCACCTGCCCGGTGCCCGGCCATCCCTGCCTGGAGTCGGTGACCGCGCACGACGTGCGCGCCGCAGTGGAGAAGGTGATGCAGGCGTGAGGATCCTCATCTGGCACGTGCACGGCTCCTGGACGACCGCGTTCGTCCAGGGCCCGCACACCTACCTCGTCCCCGTCACCCCCGACCGCGGACCCGACGGCCTCGGCCGCGCCCGCACCTTCGACTGGCCCGGCTCGGTGATCGAACTCCCGCCGGAGCGGCTGCGCGAGACGGACGTCGACCTGGTCGTGCTGCAACGCCCGCACGAGTACGACCTCGTACGGCGCTGGCTCGGCCGCACCCCGCCCATGGTGTACCTGGAGCACAACGCCCCCGACGGCGACGTGCCCGACACCCGCCACCCGGTGACCGGGCTGCCCGCCGGGATCCCGCTGGTGCACGTCACCCACTTCAACCGCCTGATGTGGGACGCCGGCAGCGCCGACACCACCGTGATCGAACACGGCATCGTGGACCCCGGCCCGCGCTGGACGGGCGAGCTGCCGCACGCCGCCGTCGTCGTCAACGAGCCAATCCGGCGCGGCCGGACGACCGGCACGGACCTGCTGCCCGGCTTCGCGCGGGCCGCCCCGCTGGACGTCTTCGGCATGCGCACCGAGGGCCTGGCCGGCCACCTCGGCCTGCCGCCCGGGCGCTGCCGCTCCTACGAACTGGTCCAGAAGGACCTGCACACGGAGCTGGCCCGGCGCCGCCTCTACCTCCACCCGGTCCGCTGGACCTCCCTCGGCCTGTCCCTGCTGGAGGCGATGCACCTCGGCATGCCCGTGGTCGCCCTCGCCACCACCGAGGTCGCCGAGGCGGTGCCGCCGGGCGCCGGAGTGGTCTCCAACCGCCTCGACGTACTCGCCGACGCCGTACGGGACTTCGTCGCCGACCCGCTGTACGCCCGCACCGTCGGCGAGGCAGCGCGCGCCGCCGCGCTCGCCCGCTACGGGCTCTCCCGCTTCCTGGACGACTGGGAGCGGCTGCTGAAGGAGGTCACCCGATGAGGATCGCCATGGTGTCCGAGCACGCGAGTCCGCTCGCCGCGCTCGGCGGGGTCGACGCCGGTGGCCAGAACGTCTACGTCGCCCGCCTCACCGAGGAGTTGGCCCGGCGCGGACACGACGTCACCGTCTACACCCGGCGCGACGCGGCCGAGTTGCCCGACCGGGTGCCGCTGCCGGGCGGCGCGGTCGTCGAGCACGTACCGGCCGGACCGCCCGAAGTCCTTCCCAAGGACGACCTGTTCGCGCACATGCCCGCCTTCGGCGCCCACCTCGCCCGGGCCTGGCGGCACGAGAGGCCCGACGTCGTGCACGCGCACTTCTGGATGTCCGGCATGGCCTCCCTGCTCGGCGCCGGACCGCACGGCGTCCCCGTCGTGCAGACCTACCACGCCCTCGGCACCGTCAAGCGCCGCCACCAGGGCCGCGAGGACACCAGCCCGCGCGAACGCGTCGGCATCGAGCGGCAGATCGGCCGCAGCTGCGAGAGAGTCCTGGCCACCTGCACCGACGAGGTGCACGAACTCGCCGACCTGGGCATCTCGCCGAACCAGGTCTCCGTGGTGCCCTGCGGCGTCGACGCCGCCCACTTCCACCCCGGCGCCGACCCCGCCACCGGCCCCGCGCCCGCCCGCGAGCAGCGCCACCGACTGCTGTCCTGCGGCCGGCTGGTCCGCCGCAAGGGCTACGACCAGGCGATCCGCGCCCTGGCCCGGATCCCGCACGCCGAACTCGTCGTCGCAGGCGGCCCGCCCGCGAGTCGCCTGCACACCGAGCCCGAGGCCGAACGCCTGCTGAAGCTGGCCGCGGCGGAGGGCGTCGGCGACCGGGTACGGCTGCTCGGCGCCGTCGACCCGGCCCACATGCCCGCCCTGATGCGCGGCGCCGACCTGGTGCTGTGCACACCCACCTACGAGCCGTTCGGCATCGTGCCGCTGGAGGCGATGGCCTGCGCGGTGCCGGTGGTCGCCACCGACGTCGGCGGCCACCGCGACTCGGTCGCCGACGGCCGCACCGGCCGGCTCGTGCCCGAGGGCGACTGCGCCGCGATCGCCGCCGCCGTGCGCGACCTGCTCGGCAGCGAGCGCACCCGCCGCCGCTACGGCGACGCCGGCCGCGAACGCGTCCTGGCCCGCTTCACCTGGCGGCGCGTCGCCGACGGCGTCGAACAGGTCTACCGGCGGGTCACCGCCGGCCACGAGGTCGGCTCGGAGGTGGCGTGATGCGCACCGCTGCCGGCAAGGACAGGGAGGCGGCGTCATGAGCGTCCAGACCCCGGCCGTCGTCGGCCACTGCGACGAACTCCTCGTCGCCCTCGGCCGGTTCCGCGCCTCCGCGCCCATCACCCAGCGGTGGGGCGAACGGCTCGCCACCGTGCTCGGCGGCGGCGGCCGGCTGCTCGCCGCGGGCAACGGCGGCAGCGCCGCCCAGGCCCAGCACCTCACCGCCGAACTCGTCGGCCGCTACCGCGACGACCGGCCGCCGTTCTCCGCGATCGCCCTGCACGCCGACACCTCCAGCACCACCGCCATCGCCAACGACTACGGCGTCCACGAGGTGTTCGCCCGCCAGGTGCGCGCCCACGGCCGCGCCGGGGACGTGCTGATGCTGCTGTCCACCAGCGGCGCCAGCGCCAACCTGCTCTCCGCCGCCGACGCGGGCCGGGCCGCCGGGATGCGCGTGTGGGCGCTGACCGGACCCGCGCCCAACCCGCTCAGCGCGGGCAGCGACGAGACGCTGAGCGTGGCCGGCGCGTCCACCGCCACCGTGCAGGAACTCCACCTGGTGGCCGTGCACATGGTGTGCGCCGCCTTCGACGCGGCCGTCGAGCGGGCCGGGAGGTGACATGACGGGCAAGGCACCCCTGGTCGTGGTCGGCGACGCCCTGCTGGACCGCGACCTGACCGGACACGCCGACCGGCTCGCGCCCGACGCGCCCGTCCCGGTCGTCGCCGACTGCGACGAGCGGGTACGGCCGGGCGGCGCCGCGCTGGCCGCGTACCTCGCCGCCCGCGACGGCCGCGAGGTCACCCTGATCACCGGCCTGGACGACGGACCGGCCGGGCGCGAGCTGCGCCGGCTCCTGGAACCCCGGATGACCCTGGTCCCGCTGCCGATGGCGGGCGAACTGCCGCAGAAGACCCGGGTGCTCGCCCAGGGCCGCCCGGTGGTCCGCCTCGACCGCGGCGACGGCCGGGCCCGCGAGGCCACCGACCAGGCCCGCGCGGTGCTCGCCGCGGGCCGTGCCGTCCTGGTCGCCGACTACGGCCGGGGCACGGTGGACGCGCTGCGCGCCCAACTCGTCCGCCGTCCCCCGGTGGTGTGGGACCCGCACCCGCGCGGCGGCCCGCCGCTGCCCGGCACCCGCCTGGTCACCCCGGCCCGCTCCGAGGCGCACGCCTTCGCCGCCGGCCTCACCGGCGAGGGCGCCGGCGAGGCGGGAGCGCGGGGCGGTGACGGGCCCGGCAACGAGCTGCGCGCCGTGGCCGGCGAGGCCGCCGCCCTGGTACGGCACTGGCGGGTCGCCGCCGTCACGGTCACCCTCGGCTCGCGCGGCGCCCTGCTGTCGTACGGCGAGCACCCGCTGCTGGTGCCGGTGGCCGCCGCGCACCAGGGCGATCCGTGCGGCGCGGGCGACCGCTTCGCCGCGACGGCCGCCGGGCTGCTCGCGGACGGCGCGCTGGTGGAGGAGGCGGTGGAGGGCGCCGTCACCGCGGCGAGCGCCTTCGTCGGCGCGGGCGGCGCGGGCGCGCTGCTCGGCGACGGGCCCGCCCCGCACGGACCGAACGCCGCTCACCCGGACGGGGATCCGGCCGCGCTGATCGCCCGGGTGCGGGCGGGCGGCGGCACGGTCGTCGCCGCGGGCGGCTGCTTCGACCTGCTGCACGCCGGCCACGTCGGCCTCCTCCAGGCCGCCCGGCGCATCGGCGACTGCCTGGTCGTGTGCGTCAACTCCGACGCCTCCGTACGCCGCCGCAAGGGCGACGGCCGCCCCGTCAACCCGCTCGCCGACCGGGTGCGCGTCCTGCGGGCGCTGGCCTGCGTCGACGCGGTCGCCGTCTTCGACGAGAACACTCCCGAGCGCCTGCTGTCCGCGCTGCGCCCCGACGTCTGGGTCAAGGGCGGCGACTACGCGGGCGCCGACCTCCCGGAGGCCGCCCTCCTGGAGGAATGGGGCGGCCAGGCCGTCCTCCTCCCGTACCTGGACGGCCACTCCTCGACGGCCCTCCTGTCCAGAGCGGCGGAGCACACCCGATGACCGCCGGCGCCGCGACGCCGCGCCGCCCGGCGCGACCCGCCCCGCACCCGGCCCCGGCGACGCGCCCGGGTCCGCCGCCCACCGGCGACGCGACCCCTGCCGCCCTGCGGGCCGCCCGGACGGCCGGGACGGCGCCGCGAGCCGGTCGGCCGGTTCCGGTGGGTGTGCGCCAGGGCCCGGTGGCCGTCGCCGACGGCCGGGCGCCCGCCGGAGCCGTGCCGGCCGGCCGGGACCGGCCGCCGGGTGCGGTGCCGGAGGCGCGCCCGGACACGGGGCCCGGCGGTGGTCGTGCGGGCGCGGCCGTCCGTACCGTGCGCACGGGCCGCGACCGGCCGCCGGGCGAGGTCGCTCTGCGGGCCGGGCGCGTCGCCCCCGTGAGTCGGGGGAGCGGGAGCGCGGCGCGCCCGGAGCCGCCGGACGACGGCGGACGGGCGACCGGACCGGCCGCCCCCGCCGACGCGGAGAGGCGGCCAGAAGGGGCGCCGCTCCGCGTGCTCGTCCTGCGGGCGCTGGGGCTCGGGGACCTGCTCGCCGGGGTGCCCGCGCTGCGGGCGCTGCGGCGCGCCTTCCCCGGGTACGAGATCGTGCTCGCCGCACCCGCCGCCCTCGCGCCCCTCGCGCTCGCCACCGGCGCCGTGGACCGGCTGCTGCCCGCCGCCGCGCCCGGGCGCGCCGTACCCGAGACCCTCGACTGGACCGGCCCGCCCCCGGACGTCGCCGTCGATCTGCACGGCAACGGACCGCCCAGCCACCTGCTGCTGGCCCGACTGCGCCCCGGCCGCCTGTTCGCCTTCGCGCACCCCGGCACGCCCGGCGTCGACGGCCCGCCCTGGCACCCCGACGAGCACGAACGGGACCGCTGGTGCCGGCTGCTGCGCTGGTACGGCCTCGACGCCGACCCCGCCGACCTGCGGCTGCCCCGGCCCACCACGCCGTCCCCCGCTCCCGGCGCGGTGGTCCTGCACCCCGGCGCCGGTTCCCCCGCCCGCCGCTGGCCCGTCGACCGGTTCGCCGCCGTCGCCCGGGCCCTGCGGGACCGCGGCCGGCACGTCGTCGTCACCGGGGGAGCGGACGAGGCCGGCCTCGTCGCCACGCTCGGCGAGGCGGCCGGCCTGCCCGGCACCGACGTGTTCGGCGGCGGCCTGTCCCTGGACCGGCTCTCCGCCCTGGTCGCCGACGCCCGCGCCGTCGTCAGCGGCGACACCGGCATCGCCCACCTCGCCGTCGCCCACGCCACCGCGTCGGTCACCCTGTGCGGCCCCGTACCGCCCGCCCGCTGGGGCCCGCCGCCGCACGACCCGCGCCACCGCGCCCTGTGGCACGGCCCCGAAGGCGACCCGCACGGCCGCCGCCCCGACCCCGCCCTGCTCGCGATCACCGTCGACGAGGTCCTGGACGCCCTCGACGCGCTCCCCGGGCCGTCGAGCTGAACCGAGGGGACCAGCACCATGGAACGCTCACCCATCGGGGTGGTCATCGCCACCCGCAACCGCTCCGCCTCCCTCGCCGTCACCCTCCGCCATCTGCTCGCGCTGCCCGAACGCCCCGAGATCGTCGTCGCCGACAACGCCTCCACCGACGACACCCGCACCCTCCTGGCCCGCGAGTTCCCGCAGGTCCGCGTGGTCGCGCTGCCGTTCAACCGGGGCGCCCTCGCCCGCACCCACGGCGTTCGCGCCCTGCGCACCCCCTACGTCGCCTTCAGCGACGACGACTCCTGGTGGGCGCCGGGCGCGCTCGCCGAGGCCGCCCGCCTCTTCGACGCCCACCCCCGGCTCGGCCTGCTCGCCGCCCGCACCCTCGTCGGTCCCGAGAACGCGCCCGACCCGCTCAACGAGGTCCTCGCCCACTCGCCGCTCGGCCCGGCCGCCGACCTCCCCGGCACCCAGGTGCTCGGCTTCCTCGCCTGCGCCAGCGTCACCCGCCGCACCTCCTACCTCGACGCGGGCGGCTTCCACCCGCTGATCTTCTTCGGCGCCGAGGAGACCCTGCTCGCCTACGACCTGGCCGCCCGCGGCTGGGGCGTCACCCACAGCCCCGACGTGGTCGCCCACCACCACCCCGCGCCGAAACCGCGGCCCGACCGCCCGGCCGTCCAGCGCCGCAACGAAGTCCTCACCACCTGGCTGCGCCGCCCCCTGCCGCTCGCCCTCGCCCGCACCCGCGCCCTGGCCGCCGACGCCCGCCGCGACCCCGAGGCCCGGCGCGCGCTCGGCGAGACGCTGACCCGGCTGCCCGCCGCCCTGCGCGCCCGCCACCCGCTGCCCCCGCACCTGGAACGCGCCGCCCGCCTGCTGGACACCGACAGGGGCGGCGCGCGCCCGCGCCCCGGCACGGGCGCCGGCACCCCCGTGGACGCCGGCGCGGACCGCCGGGCCCGCGCCGACCTCGGAGGCACCCCATGACCGACCCCCGCACCACCGTCGTGGTCATCACCCACAACCGGCGCCCCGAACTCCTGCGCACCCTCGACCGGCTGGCCGAACTGCCCGAACAGCCCGAGATCGTCGTCACCGACAACGGCTCCACCGACGGCACCGCCGCCGCCGTGGCCCGCCGCCACCCCGGCGTACGCCTGCTCACCCCCGGCCGCAACCTCGGCGCCGTCGGCCGAAACCTCGCCGTACGGCACGTCCGCACCCCCTACGTGGCCTTCTGCGACGACGACTCCTGGTGGGCGCCGGGCGCGCTGGCCGGCGCCGCCGATCTGCTCGACCGGCACCCCGCGCTCGTCGCCGTCACCGCCCGCATCGTCGTCGAACCGGCCGGCACCGAGGACCCCATCGTCGAGGAACTGCGCGACTCGCCCGTGCCGGGACCGGGTTGGCTGCCGGGCCCGGCGCTCGGCTCCTTCCTCGCGGCGGCGACCGTCCTGCGCACCGACGCGTTCCGGCGCGCCGGCGGCTTCCATCCGCGCCTGTGGCTCGGCGGCGAGGAGGAACTGCTCGCCGCCGACCTCGCCGCGGCCGGCTGGTGGCTGACGTACGCCGAACACCTGACGATCCACCACCAGCCCTCGACGGTCCGCGACGCCACCCGCCGCCGCCGGGACGGCATCCGCAACACGCTGTGGTTCACCTGGCTGCGCCGCCCGGTACGGCCCGCCCTGCGCCGCACCCTGCACCTGGCCCGCACGGTGCCGCGCGACACCGCCTCGCTGCGCGCCTTCGCCGAGGCCGCCGCCGCCCTGCCGTGGGTGCTGCGCGAGCGCCGCGTGCTGCCGCCGGAGGTGGAGGGCCGCTTCCGCCTCCTGGAGGACAGCCAGCGCCGCTCCAAGGCCCGCTGCTACACGGGGTGACGGCCGTGCGGAAGCCCCGCCGTCCGTTGCGACGGCGGGGCTCACCCGCGTTCCGCGTCCCCCGGGCGGACGGCCGCGCGCAGCCCGTCCGCGACCGCTCAGCCCGTCCGCGACCACCGGCACAGCAGCCGGAAGCCGGCGAACAGGGCCACCGGCCACACCGCCGCGAACGCCCAGACCACCGCCACCTGCGAGGTCACGATGCCCGCGGTCATCAGGCCGAGGGCGACCGCCGCCAGCACCGTCACCGTGACCGGGTGCGGCGCGTAGGCCGCCATCCTGGACAGGTCGGGACGGCGCCGGCGCCGCTGCACCGCGCGCAGCCGCCGGGCCAGCCGGCGGTCGCGGTTCAGGGCGCGCTCTATCTCGTCCAGGATCTTCTGCTCATGCTCGGGGAGTCGTCTTGTCGACACTGTTGCTCCTACGGGGGGAACGACCTGCCTGCCGCGTCCTCTCCCGTGTGCCCCGCGGGCCGTTCGGACTAACCGGCGCCCGGCGGCCCCAGCGCCGCCACCAGTTCCTCGGACCCGTCGCCCCCCGCGCCCGCCGCGAACCCCCGGCCGACGCGCCGCGCGGCGTCCCGGCCGGCGGCCAGGCACCAGTGCCACCAGCGGTCCAGCTCGGCGGCGCCGTCCCCGGCCAGCAGCTCGGCGGGCACCAGCGCGGGCCAGCCGCAGGCCCGCGCCTGCGCGGTCACCTTCGCTCCGCCCTCGACCGGGTCCACGGCCAGCGCGGGCGTCCCGGCGCGCAGCGCGAGCACCATCCCGTGCAGCCGGTCGGTGACGACCAGGTCCAGGCGCTCCAGGACGGCCTCCAGCTGCGCGGGCGTCGCGCACAGCCGCCAGTCGCGGGTGTCGAGCCGGGTCTCCAGCTCCAGCCGCGCGCAGTCCTTGCCGTGCAGCCAGCCGGTCAGCCGCCGGGCCACCGCGTCGTGCCGCCGGGCCGTCCCGTACTCGTGCTGCCCGTGGGTGAGGACCACCCCGACGACGGGCCGGGCGGGCAGCGCCGGGGCGGCGGCGGCCAGGTCCCGGACGGGCTCGGCGGCCGGGGCGTCGCGGGCCAGCACCCGGTGGAAGCCGGTGACCGCCGGGCCGTGCGGGTCGATCACCGAGGTGCCGACCGCGATCCGCAGACAGTGCGCGAACCGGCGGTGCAGCTCCTCGATCTGCGGCCCGTGCAGCGGCCCGCACACGAAGACCAGCCGCCCGTACCGCTCGGGCGCCACGTCCGCCAGGTGCAGGGCGTCCGGCCGGAACCCGGGGCTCCAGGCGACGTCGTAGCCGAGCCCCGCGCGCCGCAGCACGTCCTCGACGCGCCGCAGCGCCAGGACGTCACCGGCGGTCGCCTCGCCGTCCGGGAAGGCGAACCAGCCGGTGAGCAGAATCCGTGACGCGTGTGGTTCCTGGTGCACAGTGCGCCCGGGTGCCCCCCGCCGCCGCACTCCATGCGCCGCCCTCACCCGACCGGGCGCACCCCGCGGCGCCGCACCCCCGGCAGGGCGCCCCGGCTCAGGTCTCCTGCTCGTCCTCCTCCGAGGCGAGGCTCAGCTCCACGTCCACGACCCCGTCGTCCTGGAACAGCTCGGACGCCAGCCGTCCGGCGTCCGCCGTGCCCTCCAGCCGCAGCAGCACCCGCGCGGCGGAGTCGGTGCGGCCGGCCAGCCGGTCGGCCTTCACCTCCGTGATGCGGAACCCCCGCCGGGTGCACGCCTCCATCAGCCGCGGCAGCAGCGCCCGGCCGGTCAGATACGTCAGCCGCACCTCCACCGCCCTGGGCGTGACGCCCACCGTGCGCCCGGACAGGTACGGGTAGCCGCGGACGACGAGGAAGTGCAGCGCGGTCGTCGCCAGGGCCAGGATCGGCAGCCCGCCGCCGCAGGCCATGCCGACCGCGCAGGTCAGCCAGATCGTGGCCGCGGTGGTCAGCCCCCGCACCGCGTCCCGCCGTACGAAGATCAGACCGCCGCCGATGAAGCCGATGCCGGAGACGATCTGGGCGGCCACCCGGGACGGGTCGAAGGAGACGTGGTCCAGGCCCAGCACATTGGTGAACCCGTGCTGGGACACCTCCATCATCAGGGCGCTGGCGACCCCGACCAGGGTGTGGGTGCGCAGCCCGGCGCTCTTCTGGTGGGCCTCCCGCTCCCAGCCGATCAGGCTGGACAGCAGCAGCGCCAGACCCAGTTCGGCCAGTTGGCGCAGTCCCTGTCCGTTGGCCACGTCCCACAGCGGAACGGCGAGCCCCGGCATGCGTCTCCCCTCGTCGGCGTCGTGTCGGCCGTCCGTCGGCCCCGTCGCCCATTGTGTGGCCGCGGGGGTGCTGCCGGGGTACCCGGCACGGGAGATCGGAAAGCGCGCGGCGGAAGGAGCGGTGCCGGTGCCGCGGATGGACGCCGAACAGGCGCGGCGGCGGTTCGCCGCCGCCCGGGTGGCCCGGCTGGCCACGGTGGACCCGGCCGGGCGCCCCCGGCTGGTCCCGGTGGTGTTCGCCGTGTACGCCGCGGATGACGGGTTCGGCGGGTTCGGCGGGTACGGCGGGTACGGCCTGGTGACGGCGGTCGACCACAAGCCCAAGCGCACCCCGCGCCTGGCCCGCCTCTGCGACATCGGGGCGAACGCGGCCGTCTGCCTGCTGGTGGACGCCTACGACGAGGACTGGGACCGGCTGTGGTGGGCCAGGGCCGACGGCACGGCCCGCGTCGTCGCGCCGGACGCCCCGGACCCCGGCGACCGCGAGCGCTGCGCGGCGGCCCGCGCCCGCCTGTGCGGCAAGTACCCGCAGTACCGCGCCGTCCCGCCCGGCGGCCCGGTGATCGACGTCGCCGTCCACCGCTGGAGCGGCTGGCGGGCCGCCGGACCGGAGGGCTGACGACCGCGTGGTTTGGGCCCGCCGGATCCGGTTACGCGGCGCGCAGTCCGCTGAACCCGCACGCGGCTGAACCCGCACGCGAGAGAGGCCGGTCGCCGAGGCCGACCGGACGACGATCGCCGAGGCCGTACGCATACGAGGCGAAGGGAAGCGACCGTGCACGACGCCCCCCGTTCCGGCACCGAGCCGCGCCACGCGCGCAGTCCGCTGCGGCTGCGCCGGCTGCTGTCCGGTGTCTTCCTGCCCGTCTTCGCCCTCGCCGCCGCCCTGTTCGCGTACTGGGCCACCCGGTCAGGGCCCGGCGACAGCCCCGGCGGCACGGTCCTGGCCACCCTGGCCGGCGTCTGCGCGGCGCTCGCCCTGATCGCCGCGGTGGACCTGCTGGTCGTCGGCCGCCGGCTGCACTCCGGACGGGGCCGGACCGTCTGACCTCGGCCGGCGCGTCGCGCCCCGCGCGGGGCGGGCATGGAGAGGGGGCGTTGCGGGCCGCTCGTGGTGGCTCGCAACGCCCCCTGGTATCGCACCCGGGGGATCCCCCCGGGAACCTTCAGGGGCCGACCTGCGCCGTGACCGGGCCGGAGAAGGTGGTCAGCCGGGTGTAGACACCCGGGTAACCGGCCTCGGCACAGCCGTTGCCCCAGGAAGTGATCCCTGCCAGGACGCCCCCGACTAGCAGGGGACCGCCGCTGTCGCCCTGGCAGGTGTCTGTGCCGCCGGACCGGGGTCCGGCGCAAACCATGTCGCTCGCGACGAAGTCGGAGCCGTAGGCGCTCTCGCAGTCGGCGTCGGAGGCGACCGGGACGGTCGCGGTGCGCAACTGGTTGGAGGAGCCGCCGCTTTCGGAGGTGGTGCCCCAGCCGAGGATCCGGGCGGTGGCGCCGGCCGCGTACACGTCCGTGTCGGTGGGGGAGACGTACTTCGCCGGGGTGTACGGCATCGCCGTCGACAGGGTCAGCACGGCCACGTCGTCACCGCCGGCCGCGTCCGTGTAGTCCGGAGCCACCCAGATGCCGTCCAGGCCGCTCACCGTGCCGTCGGCGCCGTCCAGATAGGTCCGGCCGCCGACCACGCGGAGGTTCCCGGCGCCCTCGCCCGCCACGCAGTGCGCCGCGGTGACCACCTTGCGCGCCGCCACCAGGGTGCCCCCGCAGAACTGGTTGCCGGCCGCGTCCGTGAGCTGCACGACGAAGGGGTAGTCGGCCGTCGTGGTCGTGGTGCCGCCGACGATGGGCCGGGGGGCCTCGGCGGGGCGGGGGTCGGCGGTCGCGGTGGGAGCGGTGAGCAGCGCGGTGGCGGTGGTGGCGGCGCCGGTCGCGAGGGCGGCGGCGGTCCGTTTGCCGCAGGTGCGTCCGACGCGGGTGAGGCCGAGCATGCGTCTCCTCGTGGGGCCGGCCGATGGGGCTCGCGCGGGTGGGGTGAAGCACGGAAGTCCTGGAGTCCGGTGCGGACTCCCGGGTGCCCGGGCGATCGGCACGTCCCTTACGCTAGGGCCCGGCCCGGCCGCCTCCAATGAGGGAACCCCCTAGGCCCCCCGGTCAGGGAAAACCCTCGGTCCGCCCAACCGGCCTGGCAGGCAGGGCCGTTCGGCCCCGCTCCGGCGCGCTGTGTCCGCACCCGTCCGGCCTCGGCCGCACCCGTCCGGCTCCGGCCGCTTTCGGCCGGCCCCGACCGGTTCCGGCCATTTCCGGCTGTTCCCAGCCGAGTTGACCACCCCGGCGCACCCGGCGCACCCGACCGGCACCAGCCGAGAACGAGCTGAAAACCAGCCGACACGCAGCCGAGAACCAGCCGATACGCAGCCGAGAACCAGCCGGCATGCCGCCGAGGACCGGGCGAGAACCGGCCGTTCGGCCGCGACCGCCCGGCAGGGCTCCTCACTGGACCCGCACGGCCCAGTCAACCCGCACCGCGCTCACTTCGCGCGCCGGCCCGCCGCCAAACGGACGATGTCCACCCGCGAACGGATCCCCAGCTTGCGGTAGACGCGGGTGAGGGTCGCCTCGACCGTCTTGACGCTGACGAACAGCCGCGCGGCGATCTCCCGGTTGGTCGCGCCCTCCATGACCAGCGAGGCCACCTGGCGTTCCATCGCCGCCAGCCCCTCCAGGACCGCGCGCCCGTCCAGCGCCGCGGCGCCCTCCGGCACCGCGCCGGAACCCTCCGGCGCGGCCGGCGCGGCCCGCGGCCGGGCCGGGCGGGCACGGGCGGACGCCTCCGCCATCCGCAGCCACGGCTGCGCCCGGCAGCGCCGGAACAGCCGTACCGCCTCGTCGTACGACATCGGTCCCGGCGCCGCACCGGCCCCGGCCCCGGCCCCGCCGACGGCCTCGCCCGGCGCGCCGGGCGCCGTGCGCAGCCGGGCCAGCGCGAACGCGGCCCGCGCCTCCTCCAGCGAGTTGCCCAGCTTCGCCAGCCGGTCCTGCGCCGACGTCAGCTGCGCGAGCGCGGCGTCCGTCTCGCCGCGCGCCGCCCGGACCAGCGCCTCGGCCCGGTCCAGTACGGCCAGCACGCTCTCCCGGCCCAGCCGCAGCGCGTGCTCGCGCGCGGTGTCGACCACCTGCTGCGCCTCGGCCACCTCGCCGACCAGCACCAGTGCCTCGGCCAGGTCGCCGTGCCAGCGCCCGCGCGCCGGGTCGGTGATGCCGAGCCCCGCCTCCAGTTCCCGCACCCGGCGCAGCGCGTCCACCGCGGCCTGCGCGTCCCCGGCGACGAACCGGGCGTAGCCGAGGGCCGCCAGGGCGCGCGAGAGGTACATCAGGTCGCCGTCCTCCTCGGCGTGCCCCACCGCCTCCCGGGCCAGCGCGAGACCCCGCCCGGTGTCCCCGCCGGAGGCCTCGGCCAGCGAGGCCAGCATCGCGGAGGCGCCCTCCCCGATGCCGGTGTCCCGCGCCAGCCGCAGGCTCTCCCGGGCCAGGTCGAGGGCGCGCCCGCAGTGCCCGGCCAGCAGTTCGGTCTCGGCGTGCGAGCGCAGGAAGTGCACTTCGCTCTCGACCATCCCGCGCCGCCGCACCTCGCGCAGCAGCGCGGTGATGGTGGCCCGGGCCTCGGCCAGCCGGCCGTTCATCAGCAGCCAGCGGAACCGGGCCGAGCCGACGCCGTTGTGGTGGCAGGCCACGTAGTCGTCCTGTGGTTCGGCCAGTGCCCGCTGGGTCGTCGCGGCGGCGTCGGGGTGGCCCATCAGGGTCTCGGTGGAGGCCTGGTGGGCCAGTGACATCAGCTCGGTGCGCCGGTCCCCGGCGCGGGCCGCCAGCTCGGCGGCGTGCGCGGCCTCCTGCCGGGCCTCGGCGAAGTCGCCCGCCACGATCAGCGCCCGCCAGGCCAGCATGTAGTGCACCAGGGCCAGCAGCCGGGGGTCGTCGCCGGCGTCGGCCAGCGCCTGCGGGAAGACGGCGTCCACGTCGCCGAGGGCCTGTCCGGCCGCCTCGATCACCACCATCCACGCCCGCACCCGCTCGGCCGGCACGGCGGCCCGGGTCAGCACCTCGCGGGCGATGTCGCGGGCGAGGTCCGCCTCGCCGGCCGTGATGGCGTCCTCGGCGGCCTGCAACCGCCGCTCGTCGGGGCCCGGTTCGCCGTCGGCGGGGGTGTGCCGGGCGGCGAGCAGCCCGAGCGAGGCGGCCACCGAGGGCGCCCCGCGGTCCCTGGCCAGGGCCGCTGCCTCGGCGAGCCGGGCGGCCACCTCCGGGTCGGTGCCGGTGCTGGCCAGAGCCAGGTGGCGGGCCCGTTCGATGGGGTCGGAGGCGGCGGTGGACAGCGCGGTGTGCGCGGCCCGCCGCTCCTGGGCGGGCGCCTCGGCGTACAGCGCGGCCGAGATCAGCGGGTGCGCGAACCGTACGGCCGGTCCCTCCGGCTCGGTGGCCAGCAGCCCGAGTTCGGCGGCCTGGGCGCACTCGGCCTCGGCGTTCTCCCGGCCGGCCGCGTGCAGGAGGGCGGGGGTGGGGCGGGCGCCGGCGCTGGCCACGAGCAGGGTGCGGCGGGCCTCGTCGGAGAGCATCTCCAGCCGGCTGAGCACCAGGGCGCGCAGCGAGGTGGGCACCGGCAGCGGCTCGCCCGGGCGCGGCGAGGCGGGCGTCTCGGCCAGCGCCCGGCCCAGCTCCAGCGCGAACAGCGGGTTGCCGCCGCTGGTGCGGTGGATCTCGCGGACCGTGGAGCGGGGCAGGCCGGTGTAGCCGCGGTGGTCGAGGAGCGTGGAGACCTGGTCACGGGTGAGCGGGCCGAGCCGTACGGAGAGGGTGTCGGGCGGACTGGCCCGCAGATGGCGGTCGTACTCCTCGTCCTCGGTGCGCACCGCGCACAGCATCTGCACCGGGGTGCCGCCGAGCCGGCGGGCGGCGAAGCCGAGGAGTTCCGCGCTGGCCGAGTCCAGCCACTGGAGGTCGTCGGCGACGAGCAGGACGGGGCCCTGCGCGGCGAGGGCGCGCAGCGCGGAGAGCACCGCCAGGCGCAGGGCGAGGCCGTCGCGCTGGAGGGTGGACTCGCCGCGGCCGGTGAGCGCCGACTCCAGCGCGGTGCGCTGGGCGGCGGGCAGGGTGCCGGAGATCTCCTCCAGGACCAGACCAAGGAGGTCGGCGAGGGCGAGGAAGGGGAGGTGGGATTCGGACTCGGTCGCCGAGCAGCGCAACACCGTGCGGGCGGTCGGCGCGTATTCCGCTGCCAATGCCCGCAGAACGGTCGACTTTCCTATTCCCGCCGGGCCGTGCAGCAGCACACTGCCGCCGCGGGCGAGCTGCTCGCGCGCCGCGGCCGACGGCTCCTCCTGGCCGATGACGAGGTCGGAGCGGCAGCTCGCAGGGTCCTTGAAGTCCCGTCGCACGGTCACCGCTCCCCTCGAATGTCGTGTTCGGGCCAAATTCTAGGCAACGGGACCTTGAATTTCGGACGGTCGGGGTGGTGAGGGAAATAACAGCGGCCGGCGCACCGCCTATGGAAAGTCCCGGCGAATGAATACGAACCCCACACGGACAGCCCTTCGAAGGTACCCCCACGACCCGCCCGACGGTACTCCGTCCGCCCGCCCCCGCGACGCCGCTCACCACCCTCCGACCGGCCCCGCCCCGCCGTTCCCAAGGCCCCGGGAGCGCCTGGTTCCCGCGGTTCCCAAGGCCCCGCGCCCCCCGCACGGCAGCCCCCGCACCCGCGCCCGTACCCGCACGCGCGCCCCGCCCCGAGCCCCCGCCCTCCGGGCAGCGCCCCGCCCTCAGGGCAGCACCCCCGCCTGTCGTGCCGCCGTCACCGCCTCGCCCCGCGTGTGCGCGCCCAGCTTGCGCATGGCCGAGCGGAGGTAGGCCTTGACCGTCTCGGCGCCGAGCCCCAGCCGGGCGGCGGCGCCCGCGTTGGTCGCGCCCGCCGCCACGCAGGCCAGTACGTCGACCTCGCGCGGCGCCAGCCGCACGGCGGCGGCCGGAGCCGTCGCCGCGGTCAGCAGACCGCACGCGGACAGCAGCTCCGCCCGCAGCTCGGGGTCCGTGATCCGCGGCGCCAGCGCCCGCAGCGCCGCGTGCGCCTCGCGCACCTGCTCCCACGCCGCCCCGGAGGCGGGCTCCCCGGACGAAGCCCCGGGCGACGCCCCGGGTCCGGCGGCCGCCGCGAGCAGCGCCCGCGCCTCCTCCCGCACCACGAGCGCCTGCTCCACGTCCCGCGCCGCCGCCACCGCCGCGCTCAGCGTGCGGTCGCCCAGCGGCTGGGCGGTGCGCAGCGCGCCGTACAGCACCCCGCGCACCCGCCGCCGCACCACCACCGGCACCGCGAGCACCGACCGCAGGCCCTCCGCCGCGACCGCCGCGTCGTACTCGTGGCTGATCCGCCGGGACATCGAGTAGTCCGTCACCGCGCAGGGCCGGGCCAGCGCGACCGCCTTGCCGCCGAGCCCGTTGCCCGAGACCACCGCGAGGGCGCTGAGCGCGAGCGTGGCCGTGCCCGTCAGCTCGCTGATCCGCACCCGTGGCCGGCCGGGTTCGACCAGCCCGCCGAAGGCGACCGGCAGCCCCGTCGCCCGCCGCAGCCGCACCAGCGCACCCCTGATCTCCGCCGCCCCGGACGCCTCAGCCGTCACCCGCTCGCCCCTTCGTCATCCGCCCGTGCCCCACCACACCCCCGTTCGGGGGTAGTGAGACCTGCATCACGGATTACACGATGGAGCCGAGCCGCACGGCAATGGTCCGGATTCTGGACCGTACATGGAGGACAGATGACGACGGCGACGGAGACCTTCCGCGGGGCGCGGGACTTCCTGCTGGAGCACCGTGACGACTACGCCGCGGCGTACGCCGGATTCCAGTGGCCCCGGCCGGAGCACTTCAACTGGGCGCTGGACTGGTTCGACGCCGTCGCCGAGGGCAACGACCGCACCGCCCTGCACATCGTCGAGGAGGACGGCGCCGAGACCAGGCTCTCCTTCGCCCAGCTGGCCGAGCGCTCCAACCGGGCCGCGAACTGGCTGCGCGACCGGGGCGTGCAGCCGGAGGACCGCATCCTCGTCATGCTCGGCAACCAGGCCGAACTGTGGGAGACCGCGCTGGCCGCGATGAAGCTGCGCGCCGTCGTCATCCCGGCCACCCCGCTGCTCGGCCCCGCCGACCTGCGCGACCGGGTCGAGCGCGGCCGGGTCAAGCACGTGATCGCGCGCGCCGAGGACACCGCGAAGTTCGACGACGTGCCCGGCGCCTTCACCCGGATCTCGGTCGGCGGGCTGCCCGAGGAGGGCTGGGAGCCGTACGAGGACGTGTACGCGGCGCCCGCCGGGTTCGTCCCGGACGGACCCACCCTCGCCGACGACCCGCTGATGCTCTACTTCACCTCGGGCACCACCGCCCGCCCCAAGCTGGTCGAGCACACCCACACCTCGTACCCGATCGGGCACCTGGCCACCATGTACTGGATCGGCCTCAAGCCCGGCGACGTGCACCTGAACATCTCCTCGCCCGGCTGGGCCAAGCACGCCTGGTCGAACCTGTTCGCGCCGTGGAACGCCGAGGCGACCGTGTTCATCCACAACTACACCCGCTTCGACGCCGCCCGGCTGATGGCCGAGATGGACCGCGTCGGCGTCACCTCCTTCTGCGCGCCGCCCACCGTGTGGCGCATGCTCATCCAGGCCGACCTGAGCCGGCTGGCCACCCCGCCGCGCGAGGTCGTCGCCGCCGGCGAGCCGCTGAACCCTGAGGTCATCGAGCAGGTGCGGCGGGCCTGGGGCGTCAGCGTCCGGGACGGCTTCGGGCAGACCGAGACGGCCGTGCAGGTCTCCAACAGCCCCGGCCAGACCCTCAAGACCGGCTCCATGGGCCGGCCGAGCCCCGGCTTCCGCGTCGAGCTGCTCGACCCGGTCTCCGGCGCGCCCGGCGCCCGCGAGGGCGAGATCGCGCTCGACCTGTCGGCCCGCCCGGTCGGCCTGATGACCGGTTACCACGGCGACGCCGACCGCACCGCCGAGGCGATGGCCGGCGGCTACTACCGCACCGGCGACGTGGCCTCGCGCGACGAGGACGGCTACCTCACCTATGTGGGCCGCTCCGACGACGTCTTCAAGGCATCCGACTACAAGATCAGCCCGTTCGAGCTGGAGAGCGCGCTGCTGGAGCACGAGGCGGTGGCCGAGGCGGCCGTCGTGCCCGCGCCGGACGAGGTGCGCCTGGCCGTGCCGAAGGCGTACGTGGTGCTCGCGGCGGGCTGGGAGCCGGGCCCGGACACCGCCAAGGTGCTCTTCGAGCACTCCCGGCAGGTCCTCGCCCCCTACAAGCGGGTGCGCCGGCTGGAGTTCGGCGAGCTGCCCAAGACCGTCTCCGGCAAGATCCGCCGGGTCGAGCTGCGCGAGGCCACGGCCGGCGGCTCGGACGCCGAGTACCGCGAGGAGGACTTCCGGTGACCGACGACCGGCCGGCCGCTGAGCCGTCGTACGCGCACGGGACGGGCGGGACGGCCCTGCTCGGCGACACCATCGGCGCCAACCTGGACCGGGCCGTCGCCGCCTGGCCCGACCGGGAGGCGCTGGTCGACGTCCCCTCCGGCCGGCGCTGGACGTACGCCGAGTTCGCCGCCGACGTGGACCGGCTGGCCCGCGCGCTGCTGGCGAGCGACGTCGCCAAGGGCGACCGGGTGGGCATCTGGGCCGTCAACTGCGCCGAATGGGTGCTGGTGCAGTACGCCACCGCCCGCATCGGCGCGATCATGGTGAACATCAACCCGGCGTACCGCACGCACGAGGTCGCGTACGTCCTCAAGCAGGCGGGCATCTCGCTGCTCTTCGCCTCGCTGCGGCACAAGGGCAGCGACTACCGGGCCATG
This sequence comes from Streptomyces seoulensis, assembly GCA_013364255.1. Classification (GTDB taxonomy): domain Bacteria; phylum Actinomycetota; class Actinomycetes; order Streptomycetales; family Streptomycetaceae; genus Streptomyces; species Streptomyces similanensis. Next base: position 7,223,396 of record CP054936.1, read on the forward strand.
GTGGAGCAAGTGAGGCCCGCCTGCCCGGACTTGCGCGAGGCCGTCTACATCGACGACCCGAGCTGGACGGCCTTCGCCGCCCGCGGCACGGCCGACCGCGCCGAGGAACTGCGCCTGCGCGCCGCCGAGTTGTCCTGCGACGACCCGATCAACATCCAGTACACCTCGGGCACCACCGGCTTCCCGAAGGGTGCCACGCTCTCCCACCACAACATCCTCAACAACGGTTACTTCGTCGGTGAGTTGATCGCCTACAGCGAGCAGGACCGGGTGTGCGTGCCGGTGCCCTTCTACCACTGCTTCGGCATGGTGATGGGCAACCTCGCGGCCACCTCGCACGGCGCGTGCCTGGTCGTCCCGGCCGCCTCCTTCGACCCCGCGGCCACCCTGGCGGCCGTCGAGCGGGAGCGCTGCACCTCGCTGTACGGCGTGCCGACGATGTTCATCGCCGAGCTGAACCTGCCCGGCTTCGCCGGGTACGACCTGTCCACCCTGCGCACCGGCATCATGGCGGGCTCGCCCTGCCCGGTGGAGGTGATGAAGCGGGTGGTCGCCGAGATGCACATGGCCGAGGTCGCCATCTGCTACGGCATGACCGAGACCTCCCCGGTGTCGTTGCAGACCCGGACGGACGACGACCTCGAACACCGCACCGGCACGGTCGGCCGGGTGCTGCCGCACCTGGAGGTGAAGATCGTCGACCCGGCCACCGGTGTGACGCGGCCGCGCGGCACGGCGGGGGAGCTGTGCACCCGGGGCTACAGCGTGATGCTCGGCTACTGGGCCGAGCCGGAGAAGAGCGCCGAGGCGATCGACGCGGGCCGCTGGATGCACACCGGGGACCTCGCGGTGATGCGCGAGGACGGTTATGTGGAGATCGTCGGCCGGATCAAGGACATGATCATCCGGGGCGGCGAGAACGTCTACCCGCGCGAGATCGAGGAGTTCCTCTACGGCCACCCCAAGATCCGCGACGTGCAGGTGGTCGGCGTGCCGCACGAGAGGTACGGCGAGGAGGTGCTCGCCTGTGTGATCCCGCTGGACGCGGCCGACCCGCTGACCCTTCAGGAGCTGCGGGTGTTCTGCGCGGACCGGCTGGCGCACTACAAGATCCCGAGCCGGCTGAGCGTCCTGGACGCCTTCCCGATGACGGTGTCGGGGAAGGTGCGCAAGATCGAGCTGCGCGAGCGGTACGGCGCCGCGGCGCCCGGGGAGGCGTGAGCAGCCCCGGAGCGAGTGTCCGGCAGGAACGACCGGGGGACCCCGGCCCAAGGAACCGAGTGCGCGGCAGGCGGCGCACACGGCGACGGGCCGGGGTCCGTTCCGTTTCCCAGGGGACCTTCGGGTCCCCTTCGTCGTCTCCGCGCCCCTGCCCGCCCGCGCCCGGACACCCGCCCCCGCCGTGCGTTCCGGCGTACGGGACGCCCTTGACGCCTTCACCGCTCCCCCCTACATTGCTTCCAGATCGTAGAAAATACTTTCCGCTATACGGAAGTACGGACACAGCTCACCGCGGGGCGCGACGGGCGTGCGAATCCGGCAGCCGAAGACAGCAGAAGACAGCCGAAGCAGGAGTACTCGATGGCTCGTATGACCGCTGCCCGCGCGGCAGTTGAGATCCTCAAGCGCGAGGGCGTCGCCGACGCGTTCGGTGTGCCGGGCGCGGCGATCAACCCCTTCTACGCGGCCCTCAAGGCCTCCGGCGGCATCAACCACACCCTCGCCCGCCACGTCGAGGGCGCCTCCCACATGGCCGAGGGCTACACCCGCACCCACGCCGGCAACATCGGCGTCTGCATCGGCACCTCGGGTCCGGCCGGCACCGACATGATCACCGGTCTGTACTCGGCCATCGGCGACTCCATCCCGATCCTGTGCATCACGGGCCAGGCGCCCACCGCCGTGATCCACAAGGAAGACTTCCAGGCCGTCGACATCGCCTCCATCGCCAAGCCGGTGACCAAGATGGCGGTCACCGTCCTGGAGGCCGCGCAGGTCCCCGGCGTCTTCCAGCAGGCCTTCCACCTGATGCGCTCCGGCCGCCCCGGCCCGGTCCTGATCGACCTGCCGATCGACGTGCAGCTGACGGAGATCGAGTTCGACCCGGAGACCTACGAGCCGCTGCCCGTCTACAAGCCCGCCGCGACCCGCCCGCAGATCGAGAAGGCGCTCGCGATGCTGACCGCCGCCGAGCGGCCGCTGATCGTCGCGGGCGGCGGCGTCATCAACGCGGACGCGGCCGAACTGCTGGTGGAGTTCGCCGAGCTGACCGGCACGCCGGTCGTGCCGACCCTGATGGGCTGGGGCATCCTGCCCGACGACCACGAGCTGAACGCCGGCATGGTCGGCCTCCAGACCTCGCACCGCTACGGCAACGCGACCTTCCTGGAGTCCGACTTCGTCCTCGGCATCGGCAACCGCTGGGCCAACCGCCACACCGGCAAGCTGGACGTCTACACGGCCGGCCGCAAGTTCGTCCACGTCGACGTCGAGCCCACCCAGATCGGCAAGATCTTCGCCCCGGACTACGGCATCGCCTCCGACGCCAAGGCCGCCCTTGAGCTGTTCGTGACGGTCGCCAAGGAGCTGAAGGCGGCCGGCCGGCTGCCCGACCGCTCGGCCTGGGCGGCCTCCGCGCAGGAGCGCAAGGCCGCGCTCCAGCGCCGTACCCACTTCGACGACATCCCGATCAAGCCGCAGCGCGTCTACGAGGAGATGAACAAGGCCTTCGGCCCGGACACCCGGTACGTCTCCACCATCGGCCTCTCCCAGATCGCCGGCGCCCAGATGCTGCACGTCTACCGGCCGCGGCACTGGATCAACTGCGGCCAGGCGGGCCCGCTCGGCTGGACCATCCCGGCCGCGCTCGGCGTCGCCAAGGCCGACCCGGACGCCCCGGTCGTGGCGCTCTCCGGCGACTACGACTTCCAGTTCATGCTGGAGGAGCTGGCCGTCGGCGCGCAGCACAAGATCCCCTACGTGCACGTCCTGGTCAACAACTCCTACCTGGGCCTGATCCGCCAGGCGCAGCGGGCGTTCGACATCGACTTCCAGGTCAACCTGGAGTTCGAGAACGTCAACTCGCCCGAGCTGGGCGTCTACGGCGTCGACCACGTCAAGGTCGCCGAGGGCCTGGGCTGCAAGGCGATCCGGGTGACCGACCCGGCCGAGCTGGGCGCCGCCTTCGAGCAGGCCAAGAAGCTCGCCGCGGAGTTCCGGGTGCCGGTCGTGGTCGAGGCGATCCTGGAGCGCGTCACCAACATCTCCATGTCGGGCACCAACGACATCGGCAACGTCGTGGAGTTCGAGGAGCTGGCCACCGAGCCGGGCCACGCGCCGACCGCGATCAAGCCGCTCAAGGTCTGACGCACAGCCACACCGCCTGCACACCCGCACCACGCGAAGGGGTGGACCGTCCGAGGACGGTCCACCCCTTCGCCGTGCGTGCACAGCGGGCCCCGCCACCCCCGTACCGGCGGGTCCCGCTTCCCCCGTGCCCCCGTGCCCACAGGCCCCGCCGCCCCCGTTCCCGACGGGCCCTGTGTGAGGGGAAGTCTGCCCTCTTCCGACCCCCGGCGAAGCCCCCGCGACCGGGTTCAGAGCTTGATTTGAGCATGACGTAGTGGTCCTGGGCCCGATGCAGTACGCGGGCCGCGGGGAGCATCCGCGTCGGCTCAGATCGCGCGCCGGGCGCCCGTGCCCCGGTCGCCGTCCGCGCGCGTCAGCACGGCGCTGGTGACGAGGTCGAAGAGGTGGTCGGCGCGGGGCGCGAGCGCGGGTTGATCGCCGGCCCACGCGAGCATGGCCATCAGGGCGAAGAGGTCGTCGCCGTCGAGGTCGTCGCGGGCCGTGCCCGCGGCCTGGGCCCGAGCGAGGAGCCGGGCGCCGGCCGCGCGCAGGGTGACGCACGAGGCGTGCAGGGCGGATTCGGGGTCCTCGATGGCCGCCGCCATCAGGACGGTCACCCCTCGGTACTCGGTCGTCCAGGCGACGCAGTCGCGCACCCAGAAGGCGAGAGCGTCCTCGGCCGTGTGCGCCGTTTCCAGCTCACTCGCTCTGGTCGTCAGGTCGCCGAAGCTCGCGTGCAGCAGGCCCTCCAGGAGCGCCTCGCGCGTGGGGAAGTGCCGCAGCAGCGTCGCGAGGCCGACGCCGGCTCTGCGCGCGATGTCGCGCATCGACACGTCGATGCCCTGCTCGGCCACGACGGGACCCGCCACGGCGAGCAGATGGTCGCGGTTTCGCTGCGCGTCGACTCGCATTCGGTCTCCTTGCTTGACGAAACGGTTCACTGATCCATATATTCGGATCAGTGAACCGTTTATGTGGTGCACTGATCCGAATAAATGTATACCGTGCCGTAGGCAGGAGGAACACGATGCCGACCCGCATGATGAAAGCGATCCGGCTGCACGAGTTCGGCGGCCCCGAGGTGTTGCGCCACGAGGAGGTCGCGGTTCCCGAACCGGCCTCGGGCGAGGTGCTCGTCCGCGTGCGGGCGGTCGGTCTCAACCCGCCCGACTGGTACGTACGCGAGGGCATGCCCGGCGTCCCTCCCGAGTTCAGGCCCCCGTTCGACCTGCCCCTGATCCCGGGGACCGACGTCTCGGGTGTCGTGGAAGCCGTCGCCGCCGACGTCCCCGGCTTCACGGCCGGGGACGAGGTGATGGGGATGCTGCGCTTTCCCGGTCTGACGCAGAGCGGCGCGTACGCCGAGTACGTCACCGCGCCCGCGGCCGACCTCGCGCCCAAGCCGGCCGCCGTGGACCACACGCACGCTGCCGCGCTGCCCATGTCGGGGCTGACGGCGTGGCAGTACCTGATCGACGTCGGGCACGACCACCCCTCCCCGTTCCAGGAGGCGAGGCACCGCCCCGTGGCGCTGGGCGGCGACACCACGGTGCTCGTCAACGGAGCCGGCGGCGGCGTCGGCCACCTCGCCCTGCAACTGGCCAAGTGGAAGGGCGCCCACGTCATCGCCGTGGCCTCCGGCGCCCACGAGACCTTCCTCCACGGCCTCGGCGCCGACGAGTACATCGACTACACCGAGCAGCGCCCCGAGGACGTCGTCCGCGACGTCGACCTCGTCCTGGACGCCGTCGGGGGTCCCCGCAGCCGACGCTTCCTGCCCGCTCTCAAGCGCGGCGGCGCCCTGTACCCGGTGTACTTCGGAGAGTTCGACGACGAGGAGAACGCGAGGCTGGGCGTCACCGTGTCCGGCACGCAGGTACGGGCGAACGGCGCCCAGCTCGCGGAACTGGGACGCCTGATGGAGGCGGGCACGATCCGCGTCGCCGTCGACAGCGCCTTCGCGCTCGCGGACGCCCGGGCGGCGCACGAGCGCGCCGCCCGGGGACACATCCAGGGCAAGATCGTGCTCACGGTCCCCTGAGGCGCCGAGGCCCCCGGAGGCTGCCTGTCCCGGTCCCGTTCAGGCGTCCTCGTGCTCCGACAGGCCCGGCCAGTCGTCCGGGCCGCCGCCCTGCCATTCGATGAGGTCGCTCTCCTCGACCTCGACCCGGTCCAGGTCGGCCAGGCGGAGGATCTCGACCACGTCGTCCAGGTGGGAGGCGAGCCCGAGCGTCACGTCGCCCTCGGTCACCCGCCGGGAGCCGTCCAGGGCCGGCGAATGCACCACGATGTGCGGATGCCGCGTGAGATGGTCCATGCTCTCAGCCTCCCGCCGGCGCGGCCGCCCCGCACCCGGAGAGGGAGGCCGGGCACGCCGAAGAGCGCCGGATGCGGGACCGTCCGCATCCGGCGCTCATCGGCCCGGTGAGGTATGAAGTTGTCGGTGGTGCCCGTCCGACGGCACGAGACTGGGCGCGACAGGACATTCGCGCCGCCGGACGGAGTCCGGTGGGGGAGGCGCCTCATCGGGTGAGGCGGTGTTCCGGGCTGGGACCGCGGTGATGCGACGGCCGTGCGCGGCCTTCCCTCTGGTCGAGAAGGCGCTGCGCTCGGCCTTCACCACCGCACTGGCTCGCATCCACCGCGGTCCTCGCCCTGACCGCGCAGGTACCGGCCGACCACCCCTCATCCGGGTCGTCCGGCGCCCGCGCGGGGCGTTGCGCGTCCGGCTCCCGACCTCCCCGTCGGGGGGGCCGGACGCGGTGTGCGGGTCAGTCCTCGCGCAGGGCGCGGACCGCCGCCTCCACACGCTTGCCGTACTCGGTGTCGGCGGCGTGGAAGTGTGCGAGGTTCTTCTCGACGACGTCGTTGCGGGTGACCTGCGAGAGGCCGCCGGCGATGGTCGCCACCAGACGCTGCCGGGAGTCCTCCGGCAGCAGCCGGTACAGCTCGCCCGCCTGGAAGAAGTCGTCGTCCTTGGTGTGCTGAGGGGCCTCGTGCGTGCCGGTGTGCCCGGACACGGCCAGCGGCGCCGCCAGCGGGGCGCCGGTCTCCACCGGGCCGTCGTACGAGTTGGGCTCGTAGTTCTTGGCGTACCGGTCCTGGGAGTTGGCGGCCATCAGGCCGTCGCGGCCGTAGTTGGCGGCGCCGCCCGGGACGGCCTTGGGCGCGTTCACCGCGAGCTGGGTGTGGTTGACGCCCAGGCGGTAGCGGTGGGCGTCGGCGTAGGCGAACAGCCGGCCCTGGAGCATCTTGTCCGGTGAGGGGCCGATGCCCGGCACGAAGTTGTTCGGGGAGAACGCGGCCTGCTCGACCTCGGCGAACACGTTGTCCGGGTTGCGGTCCAGCACCAGGCGGCCCACGCGCTTGAGCGGGTAGTCCGCGTGCGGCCACACCTTGGTCAGGTCGAACGGGTTGAAGCGGTAGTTCGCCGCCTCGGCCGCCGGCATGATCTGCACGTGCAGCGTCCAGGACGGGTGCACCCCGCGCTCGATCGCCTGGAGCAGGTCGGTCTGGTGCGAGTTGGCGTCCTGGCCCACCAGCTCGGCGGCCTGCTCGCCGGTCAGGCAGCGGATGCCCTGGTCGGTCTTGAAGTGGTACTTGACGAAGAACGCCTCGCCGGACCGGTTCGTCCACTGGTAGGTGTGCGAGCCGAAGCCGTCCATGTGGCGGTAGGACGCCGGGATGCCGCGGTCGCCCATCAACCAGGTCACCTGGTGCGTGGCCTCGGGGGAGTGCGCCCAGAAGTCCCAGACGTTGTCCGGCTCCTGGCGGCCGGTGAACGGGTCGCGCTTCTGCGAGTGGATGAAGTCGGGGAACTTGATCGGGTCCTTGATGAAGAACACCGGGGTGTTGTTGCCGACGAGGTCGTAGTTGCCCTCCTCGGTGTAGAACTTCACCGCGAAGCCGCGCGGGTCGCGCACCGCGTCCGCGCCGCCGAGCGAGTCGGCCACGGTGGAGAAGCGCACGAACACCTCGGTGCGCTTGCCGATCTCGCTCAGGAAGTCGGCGTGCGTGAAGCCGGTGACGTCGTCGGTCACCTCGAAGCGGCCGTAGGCGCCGGAGCCGCGGGCGTGCACCACGCGCTCCGGGATGCGCTCGCGGTTGAAGCGCGCCAGCTTCTCCAGCAGGTGCTGGTCCTGGAGCAGGAGCGGGCCGCCGATGCCGGCGGAAGCGGAGTTCTGGTTGTCGGCGACCGGGGCGCCGGACTCTGTCGTGAGCACGCGCTTCGACATCGTGGACCTTCCATACGAGGGGCAGCGGAAACTTGTTTCCGCTTTGTGGAGCCTAGGTTTGGAGCGATCGGCGCGTCAACAGTTTGTTGAAGGACTGCATCAACAGTTTGTCAAAGAGGGTCGACCGGCTGCCGGAGGTGGTTCCGGGCGACGCCGCCGCCTGGGCGCGACAGGACAGGTGTCAGCGGCGGCGTCGCCCGGAGGTCTCGGGTGGGACCGTCAGAGCTGGGCGCCGGACAGGCGCTCCACGGCCCGCAGCAGGGCCGAGTGGTCCAGGCCGCCGTCGCCCTGGGCGCGCAGCGAGGCCACCAGCTGGGCGACCACGGCGCCGACCGGCAGCGCGGCGCCGACGTTGCGGGCGGCGTCGGTGACGATGCCCATGTCCTTGTGGTGCAGGTCGATGCGGAAGCCCGGCTTGAAGTCCCGGTTCAGGAAGTTGTCCTTCTTGCGGGTCAGCACGGTCGAGCCGGCCAGGCCGCCGTTGAGGACGTCCAGGGCGGCGGCGAGGTCCACGCCGGACTTCTCCAGGAAGACCACGGCCTCGGCGCACGCCTGGATGTTCACGGCGACGATGAGCTGGTTGGCGGCCTTCACGGTCTGGCCCGAGCCGTGCGGACCGCACAGCACGATGGTCTTGCCCAGCGCGTCGAAGATCGGCTTGGCCTCGTCGAAGTCGGCGCGCTCGCCGCCGACCATGATGGACAGCACGGCCTCGATGGCGCCGGCCTCGCCGCCGGAGACCGGGGCGTCCAGGACGCGGATGCCCTTGTCCTTGGCGGCCTTGGCCAGGTCGACCGAGGTCTGCGGGGTGATCGAGGACATGTCGATCAGCAGCGCGCCGGACCGGGCGTTCTCCAGGATGCCGTCCGGGCCGTAGGCGATGGCCTCGACCTGCGGGGAGGCGGGGACCATGGTGATGACCACGTCGGCGTCCCGGACGGCCTCGGCGATCGAGCCGGCCGCGGAGCCGCCGGCGGCGGCCAGCCGGTCCAGCTTCTCCTGCTCCAGGGTGAAGCCGGTGACCTGGTAACCGGCCTTGATCAGGTTCTCGGACATGGGGGAGCCCATGATGCCGAGGCCGACCCATGCGATCGTCGGGCGGGTGGGCTGGGAAGAACCTGCAAGGGTGCTCATATTCGGGGTGCCTCTCTCAAAAGCTCTGTTACGTCTGCGACTTCAGCGGGCCGCGCGGGCCTCGGCCGGCAGCCAGTCGAAGGCCTCGGCGCTCGGCCGGCCGCCCGGCTTGTACTCCAGGCCGACCCAGCCGTCGTAACCGGCCTTGCGCAGCTGGTCGAGCAGCTCCTCCAGGGGGAGGGAGCCGGTGCCCGGGGCGCCGCGGCCGGGGTTGTCGGCGATCTGCACGTGGCCGGTCTTCGCCGCGTACCGCTCGATCACCGCCGGCAGGTCCTCGCCGTTCATCGACAGGTGGTACAGGTCCATCAGGAACTTGGCGTTGCCGAGGCCGGTGGCCGCGTTCACCTCGTCCACGACCTCGATCGCGGCGGGCGCGCTGACCAGCGGGCACAGCGGCGACTCGGGCTTGTTCAGCGCCTCGATCAGCAGCGTGCCACCGATCCGGTTGACCGCGCGGGCCGCCAGGACCAGGTTCTCCAGGGCGAGCGCGTCCTGCTCGGCGGGGTCCACGCCCTCGACGCGGTTGCCGTACAGCGCGTTGAACGCCGTGCAGCCGAGGGAGTCGGCGAAGCCGATCGCCACGTCGATGTTGGCGCGGAACCGCTCGGACTCCTCGCCGGGGACCGACAGCGCGCCCCGGTCGGGGCCCGGCAGCTGTCCGGCGTAGAAGTTCAGCCCGGTCAGCTGGACGCCCGCGTCCTCGATCGCCTTCTTGAGCGCGTCGAGCTCGGACTGCTCGGGGGTGGGGGCGTCGACCCAGGGCCACCACAGCTCGACCGCGGTGAAGCCGGCCGCGGCGGCGGCCGCGGGACGCTCCAGGAGCGGGAGTTCCGTGAAGAGGATCGACAGGTTGACGTTGAAGCGCTGGTCTGCGAATCCCATCGGGGGCCGCGCTCCCTTCCGTGTCGCTATTCCGTATTGCGGAAGTTCATTTCTGCTTAACGGAAGACTGCCGGTGAGAGTCGCGGGTTGTCAAGAGGGGAGGTCCGGCCGGTGCGCCCCCGTCCGGCCGGAAAGGCCCCGAAGCGCCGCCCGCGCGTTAGGTTGAGCGCGTGCGATTGAGAGTTGAGTTCACGACCGAACCCTTCGACCTGGACGAGGCGCCCGCCCACGCCGTGGTGGCCCGCGAGGTGGTCGAGGCGGCGGAGCTGGACGCCGTGGACGTCGGGCCGTTCGGCAACACCGCGGAAGGAGGCGCCGACGCGGTCCTGACCGCCGTGGACGCCCTGCTGCGCAAGAGCCTGAAGGCCGGCGCCACCCGTATCTCGCTCCAGGTCAACGTGATCGGGGAGGGTGATAGGTGACCGGGCAGGAGCCGTTCATCGCGGCCGTGAAGCCGCTGGTCGACGCGATCGGCGGCGAGCTGCTGCCGCCGGACGAGGCGGGTCTGGACGACGTGGTGCTCGCCTGGGAGGGCGTGGACGCCGTCGCGGTGCGCCTGCCGCAGCTCGCCGACTCCCTCGACCACATCCTGGCCGCCATGGAGCGCCGCAAGGGGGTGCCGCTCGCGGAACTGGACCGCAGGGCCAAACAGGAGATCGTCCGGGTCCTGGAGGCGCGCGGCGCCTTCTCGGTGCGGCACGGGGTGGAGACGGTGGCGGGCGCCCTCGGCGTCAGCCGCTTCACCGTCTACAACTACCTCAACCGGGAAAAGGAAGCCTGAGCGGCGTCCATCGGGAGGAGCACGGCAGGGCCGCTGCCGGGGGTTAACCGGCCCGACTCCGGGGTTTACCCGGAATTTTCAACAAAGTGTTGACGTGATGTTTCGGAGGGCGTTAGCTATCCGCAGCCCGTTCAGCACGAAGGCCGTTCGCGGCCACGGAGGCTCCCGTGACTACGACTTCCACGCCGTCGGGCCTCGCCCGCTTCAACGCCCTCCCGGACGACGCGGCCCGCGCCGCGCTCCGGGAGGCGTGCGCCGCCACGGCGTGGGCGGAGCGGCTCCGCGCCGCCCGCCCCTACGCCGACCCCGAGGACCTCTACGCCGCCAGTGACGCCGCCATGGCCGAGCTGACGGCGGCGGACCTGGCCGAGGCCATGGCCGGCCACCCGCCGATCGGCCGCCCCAAGCCCGGCGACCCGACCTCCGCCCGTGAGCAGAGCGGCATGGCCGGGGCGTCCGAGGACCTGAAGGCGGAGATGCTCGAACTCAACCTGGCCTACCAGGACAAGTTCGGCCATGTCTTCCTCATCTGCGCCACCGGCCGGACCGGCGAGCAGATGCGGGACGCGGTCAAGGAGCGGATCGGCAACTCGCCCGAGCAGGAACGGGAGATCGTCCGCACCGAATTGGGGAAGATCAACCGTATCCGGCTCGGCCGGCTGCTCGAAGACGCCTGAGCCCTGCTCGAAGACGCCCGAAGAGGAAAACATGAGCACCGAGACCACCGCCTCAGTGTCCACGCACATCCTGGACACCAGCGTCGGCCGCCCCGCCGAGGCCGTCGCCGTCCACCTCAGCGCCCGCTCGGGCAGCGACGGTGACTGGCAGGCGCTCGGCGGGTCCGCCACCGACGCGGACGGGCGGTGCAAGGACCTTCCGGCCCTGCCGGAGGGCGCCACCCACGTACGGCTCGACTTCGAGACCGAGTCGTACTTCGCCAAGAAACAAGCCGCGGCCCAGCAGGACGCCCCCGCGCTCCGGGACAGCGAGAACGGCCGGCCGGTGTTCTTCCCCGAGGTCACCATCACCTTCGCGGTGGTGCCCGGTGAGCACTACCACGTTCCGCTGCTGCTCAACCCGTTCGGCTACTCCGTTTACCGAGGGAGCTGACCGACACATGACCCGTTTCGTCCTGGGACAGAACCAGTACGGCAAGGCAGAGAACCGCGTTGTCAAGATCACGCGTGACGGCGACACGCACCACATCAAGGACCTGAACGTCTCCGTCGCCCTGTCCGGCGACATGGAGGAGGTCCACCGCAGCGGCTCCAACGCGAACGTCCTGCCGACGGACACCACCAAGAACACGGTGTTCGCCTTCGCCAAGGAGCACGGGATCCAGAGCGCCGAGGACCTCGGCGTCAAGCTCGCCCGCCACTTCGTGGACAACAACGAGCCCATCCACCGGGCCCGCATCCGCGTCGAGGAGTACGGCTGGGAGCGGATCGAGACCTCGCAGTCCGGCGCCCGCTTCGTCGGCTCCGACGAGATCGCCCACTCCTTCGTCCGCAAGGGCCAGGAGACCCGCGTCGCGGAGATCACCTACGACGGCCACGGCATCCAGGTGCTCTCCGGGTTCAAGGACCTGACCGTCCTGAACTCCACCAACTCCGAGTTCTTCGGCTACCTCAAGGACAAGTACACCACCCTCACGGAGGACTACGACCGGATCCTGGCCACCACCGTCTCCACCTGGTGGCGGCACAACTGGGACGGCGTCGACTCGCACGCCCCGGACTGGGACCGCTCGTACAACGGGGTGCGCAAGCACGCGCTCCAGGCGTTCGCCGAGACCTACTCGTACTCTCTCCAGCAGACCCTCTTCGAGATGGGCGTGCGGGTGCTCAACTCCCGTGACGAGGTGGACGAGATCCGCTTCTCGATGCCCAACAAGCACCACTTCCGCTCGGACCTGTCGCCCTTCGGGATCGACAACGAGGCCAAGGACGGCGCCGTGTACTACGCCGCCGACCGCCCCTACGGCCTGATCGAGGCCACCATCCTGCGCGACGGCGCCGAACAACTCATCCCGGTCGACATGACCAACCTCTGACGCGGGACGCGCGCCACCGGCCCGGCCGCCCGGGCCGGTGGCGCGCCACACCGGAGGGAACACCATGGCACAGCCTGCAACGGAGCCGGCGAAAGGCTCCTGTTCCACCCCGCCGGTGCACATCGAGGACGCCGTCACGTCCGTGCACCCGGTGGACGAGAAGCTCCACCCCTCGCGGCTCGTCCCCGCAGCGCTCCAGCACATCGCCGCCATGTACGCGGGCGTCGTCACTCCTCCGCTCATCATCGGCCAGGCCTGCGGCCTCGACATCGCGGCCCGCACCCGGCTCATCGCCGCCTCGCTGCTCATCGCGGGCGTCGCCACCATCTTGCAGACCATCGGCGTCAAGGGCCTGGTCGGCAACCGGCTGCCCTTCGTGAACGCCGCCTCCTCGGCCGGCATCGCGCCCATCCTGGCCATCGCCGAGACCAACACCAAGGGTCACCAACTCCCCGCCATCTACGGCGCGGTGATGGTCGCCGGCGTCTTCTGCCTCGCCGTCGGACCGTTCTTCGGACGGCTCCTCAGGTTCTTCCCGCCGCTGGTCACCGGCGTGGTCATCACGCTCATCGGCGTCACGCTGATGCCCGTGCCCGTCGGCTGGGCGCAGGGCGGCGACAAGACCGCCACCGACTTCGGCTCGATGCGCAACCTCGCGCTCGCCGGCTTCACCCTCGTCGTCATCCTGCTGATCCAGCGCTTCGGCCAGGGCTTCGTCAAGCAAGTCGCCCTGCTGTTCGGCCTGTTGATCGGCACCCTGGCCGCGATCCCGTTCGGCATGGCCGACTTCAGCGGCATCCGCTCCGCGCCGGTGGCCGCGCTGCCCACCCCGTTCGCCTTCGGCGCCCCCGAGTTCCAGCCCGCGGCCATCCTGTCGCTGTGCATCGTCATGCTGGTGCTGATGACCGAGTCCAGCGCCGGAATGCTCGCGCTCGGCGAGATCTGCGGCCGCCGCGCCGACTCCCGCACCATCACCCGCGGCCTGCGCACCGACGGCATCGCCACCCTGCTCGGCCCCGTCTTCGGCGGCTTCCCCACCTCCGCCTTCGCCCAGAACGTCGGCGTCGTCTCGCTCACCCGGGTGCGCAGCCGCTACGTCGTCGCCGTCGCCGGCGGCGCCCTGCTGGTCCTCGGCGCCTTCCCGGTGCTCGGCGCGGTCGTCTCCCTCGTGCCGATGCCGGTCCTCGGCGGCGCGGGCATCGTCCTGTTCGGCTCCATCGCCGTCAGCGGCATCCGCACCCTCTCGGAGGCGGGCCTCGACGACAGCTCCAACATCATCCTGGTGGCCGTCGCCCTCGGCGCGGGCATCATCCCCCTGGCCGCGCCGACCTTCTACGCCGAGTTCCCGGCCTGGGCGCAGACCGTCCTCGGCTCCGGGATCAGCGCCGGCGCCATCGTCGCGGTCTCCCTCAACCTGTTCTTCCACCATCTCGGCACCCGGAGCCGCACCGCGGCCCCGGCACTCAAATCCTCCTAGGGTCCTGCCGTGCCCTCCCCGTGGTCCCTCCGGCCACGGGCCGCCACTCACAGACAAGGAAGCGCAATGGCACCATCGGCAGCCCAGCGCATCGTCATCGAGAACTGTTCGATCGCGACCGTGGACGCGAACGACACCGAGTACGCCTCCGGGCACATCGTCATCGCCGGCAACCGGATCGAGTCCATCGGCGCCGGCCGGGCCCCCGAGAACCTGGCCGACGTCGAGCGCCGGATCGACGCGAGCGGCCACCTGGTCACGCCCGGTCTGATCAACACCCACCACCACTTCTACCAGTGGATCACCCGGGGCCTGGCCACCGACCACAACCTGTTCAACTGGCTCGTCGCGCTCTACCCCACCTGGGCGCGCATCGACGAGGAGATGGTGTACGCCGCGGCCCAGGGCTCGCTGGCGATGATGGCCCGTGGCGGCGTCACCACCGCCATGGACCACCACTACGTCTTCCCGCAGGGCTCCGGCGACCTGTCCGGCGCCGTGATCCGCGCCGCCCGCGAGATGGGCGTCCGCTTCACCCTGGCCCGCGGGTCGATGGACCGCAGCGAGAAGGACGGCGGCCTGCCCCCGGACTTCGCCGTCGAGACGCTGGAGGGCGCGCTCGCCGCCACCGAGGAGACCGTCAAGAAGCACCACGACGCCTCCTTCGACGCCATGACCCAGGTGGCCGTCGCGCCGTGCTCCCCGTTCTCCGTCTCCACCGAACTGATGCGCCAGGGCGCCGAGCTGGCCCGCCGTCTCGGCGTACGGCTGCACACCCACGGCTCGGAGACGGTGGAGGAGGAGAAGTTCTGCCACGAGCTGTTCGGCATGGGCCCCACCGACTACTTCGAGTCCACCGGCTGGCTGGGCGAGGACGTGTGGATGGCGCACTGCGTCCACATGAACGACAGCGACATCGCCGCCTTCGCCCGCACGAAGACCGGCGTGGCGCACTGCCCGTCCTCCAACGCGCGCCTGGCGGCCGGCATCGCCCGGGTCCCCGACATGCTGGCGGCCGGCGTCCCGGTCGGCCTGGGCGTGGACGGCACCGCCTCCAACGAGTCCGGCGAACTCCACACCGAACTGCGCAACGCCCTGCTGATCAACCGGCTCGGCGCGCACCGCGAGGCCGCCCTGAACGCCCGTCAGGCGCTGCGTCTGGGCACCCACGGCGGCGCCACGGTCCTCGGCCGGGCCGAGCAGACCGGCTCGCTGGAGGCCGGCAAGCTCGCCGACCTGGTGCTGTGGAAGCTGGACACCCTGGCCCACGCGTCGATCGCCGACCCGGTGACCGCCCTCGTCTTCGGCGCCGCGGCCCCCGTGACGGCCTCCTTCGTCAACGGCCGCCAGATCGTCGAGAACGGCCGCCTGCTGCACGCGGACGAGGACGCCATCGCGCACTCGACCCGCACCGAGGCCCAGCGCCTGGCCCGGATCGCCGCCCAGCGCTGATCCGCACCGAAGCTCCGGCCGGGGGGGACGGCCCCCGGCCGGGAGCCGTGGACCCGAGCGGGGTCCGCGGCGGCCGGCTCCGGGGCGCGCGTGGACGCGCGCGCCCCGGGACGGTGTCCGTCCGCCACTCCCCGAGGGTCCCCCGAGGACCCGCCCCCGGTCCCGCACGACCACACACGCATTACCTCCAAGACACCCACGTCAGCAGACGTGTTACCCGACCGGAGGAGCAGCCGTGGCCACTCACCCCGCACCCCGCGATGAGGCACGACAGCCAGCCGAGTCCACCCACCCCGTCGACGAGAAACTCCCCGCGCTCAAAATGGCGACCAGCGGCCTCCAGCACGTGGCCGCCATGTACGCGGGCGTGGTCGCCCCGCCCCTGATCGTCGGCGCGGCCGTCGGCCTGTCCGGCGCCGAACTGACCTTCCTCACCGGCGCCTGCCTGTTCACGGCCGGTCTCGCCACCTTCCTCCAGACCCTCGGCATCTGGAAGATCGGCGCCCGCCTGCCCTTCGTCAACGGCGTCACCTTCGCCGGCGTCGCGCCGATGACCGCGATCGTCGCCTCCACCAAGGACAAGTCCGACGCCCTGCCGATCATCTTCGGCGCGGTCATCGTCGCCGGCCTCCTCGGCTTCCTCGCCGCCCCCGTCTTCTGCAAGGCGGTCCGCTTCTTCCCGCCCGTGGTCACCGGCACCGTCATCACCCTGATCGGCGTCTCCCTGCTGCCCGTCGCCTTCGGCTGGGCCCAGGGCCCGAACCCGGCCGGACACGACTACGGCTCCGCGAAATACCTCACCCTGGCCGGCATCACCCTCGTCGTCGTCCTGCTGCTGCGCCGCTTCACCCGGGGCTTCGTCAAGCAGATCGCCGTCCTGCTGGGCCTGATCGCCGGCACGCTCATCGCGATACCCTTCGGCGTCACCGACTTCGGCCCGGTCGCCGACGCCGACGTGGTCGGCTTCCCCACCCCCTTCCACTTCGGCGCGCCGCAGTTCCAGCTCGCGGCGATCGTGTCGATGTGCGTGGTGATGGTGGTCTCCATGACCGAGTCCACCGCCGACATGCTCGCCCTCGGCGAGGTCGTCGAGCGCCCCGCCGACGAGGAGACGATCAAGCGGGGCCTGCGCGCCGACACCCTCGGCTCGGCCCTCAGCCCGCTGTTCAACGGCTTCATGTGCAGCGCCTTCGCCCAGAACATCGGCCTGGTGGCGATGACCCGGGTGCGCAGCCGCTTCGTGGTCGCCACCGGCGGCGGCTTCCTGGTCCTGATGGGCCTGTGCCCGATGGCCGCCTCGCTGATCGCGGTCGTCCCGCGCCCGGTGCTCGGCGGCGCGGGCGTGGTGCTGTTCGGCTCGGTCGCCGCCAGCGGCATCCAGACCCTGGCCCGGGCCGGGCTCGACAAGGACAACAACGTCCTCATCGTGGCCGTGTCGCTGGCCGTCGGCGTCATCCCGATCACCGTGCCGGACTTCTACCACGCCTTCCCGGAGACGGCCCGGATCGTCCTCGACTCCGGCATCTCCACCGGCTGCGTCGCCGCCGTCGTCCTCAACCTGGTCTTCAACCACCTCGGCAAGTCCCGCAAAGAGGAACGGGACGTCACCCACCCGATGGAGGCGGGCGAGGAGATCGCCGTCGTGCACTGACGACACGTACGCGACCGTTTCGTGGGGTACGGCCCGGCTGCCACCGGGCCGTACCCCTTTCCACGCTCTCGCGCCCCGCTCTACAGCCCGAACAGCGCCGGGTCCGAGGCGAGTTCCTTGAAGTGCGTGTCCGGAGCGGCGACCAGCTTGCGGGTCTTCAGGTCCAGCAGACCGCCGACCGCGCTGATCTCGGCCGCCACCGTGCCGTCGGCCTTGCGGACCGTCTGCTCGATCCGGAACGTCCGGCCGCCCTCCCAGGAGAACGCGCAGCTGACGTCGATCTCGTCACCGGCCAGCAGCTCCCGGCGGTAGCGGATCGTCGTCTCCAGCGCCACCGGACCCACCCCGCGGGAGACCAGTCCCGTCTGGGTGATCCCGGCCGCCTGGAGCAGCGCCCAGCGGGCGTGCTCCCCGTAGTTGAGGTACACGGCCTGGTTGACGTGGCCCTGTGTGTCGGTCTCGTACCCGCGCACGGTCACCCGCACGGAAAACGGCTCGCTCACTGCATCCCCCTCAGCACACGATCGCATCTGCGTTCCCCCCGATCTTGTCATGCCGTTCACACCCGGCGCGGGGACGCCAGCAGGTACCGGACCCGGGTACGCGGCTCCGTGTACTCCCCGGCCTGCCAGCCCGCCCGCTCCAGCGCGGCCGCGCACGCCCGCAGCGCCTCGCCGTCCGGGCCGTGCACGGCGACCGCCTCCGGCTGCGCGGTCGCCCGCACCCGGTACCCGTCGTCCCCGTCCGGCCCGGCGGGACGGCACCCGGCCGCCTCCAGGGCCAGCGCCGCGGCCCGCACCAGATGCGTACGCTCCCACCCGCACGGCCGCTGGACGCTGCCGTCCGGATGGGTCATCCGCCGCAGCTCCAGCAGCCCCTGCCAGGCGCTGTGCACCTCGCGGAGGCGGGCGGGGGAGGCGTCCACCGGCTGCTCCTCGCCGCCGACCCGGGCGGCGAACACGCCGCCGGCGCCCTCCTGCGGAGCGGCGGCGGGTGCGCTGTCGGCCGGACCGGCGGAGCCCCCGGTCGCGGGCTCGGCCTCCCGTATCCGGTGCCCGGCGGGGGTGAGGAAGTGGTCGTGCGGCGGGCGCGGATGCCGGAAGGCGAGCCCCCGCTGAACCAGCGCGGCGAGCTGCGCCGGGGTGCCGCGCAGTCGCCCGGTCACCGGGTCGGCGGCGTCGATGACGCGGCGCTGCGCGGCCGTCGGCGGTCGTGTCACGGCGTCCCCCCTCTCCGGGCTCCCCGGGCCGTTGCTGCTCAGCAGCGTACGGCCCGGGTCCGACAACGAGGCGGGGCCCGTCGTCAGTCGGAGGACTCGGCCGGTGCGGGCGGCCGGATGTTCCAGCCCGCGATCACCGGCCGGTCGTGCTCGGTGCCCAGTCGGCACACGGTCCCCGTGGCCAGCTGGAACAGCGCGCCCGCCGACGGCGGCAGACCGAGCCGCCGCGCGGTGAGCACCCGCAGGAAGTGCCCGTGCGCCACCAGCAGCACGACGCCCTCCGTGTTGGCGAACGCGGCGTCCACCCGCGCCAGCATCCGGTCGGCCCGCTCGCCGACCTGCTCCACGCTCTCCCCGGGATGCTCCGGCGGACCCGGCGCCACCCCGTCCGTGAACAGGAACCAGCCCGGCCGGGTGCGCTGGATCTCGGGCGTGGTCACACCTTCGTAGCCGCCGTAGTCCCACTCGTGCAGGTCCGGGTCCACCCGGGCGTCGTGCACGCCGATGAGCTGGGCCGTCTCCCGCGCCCGCTGCGAGGGGCTGACGAACGCCGCGCCGATGCGGTGCGAGCGGATCAGCGGCACCAGCCGCCGCGCCTCCTCGCGGCCGTGCTCGGTGAGCGGCACGTCCGTGCAGCCGGTGTGCCGCCCGGAGCGCGACCACTCGGTCTCTCCGTGCCGGACGAGAAAGAGGTCACCCACGTCCGCTGTTCCTTCCCTGTCGTCGCCGACGACACCTTGACACGCACCGGGTACGGCCGCAGCAGGGGCTGGGCCGTACGGCCGGTGTGGACTCCCGCCTCATTACGCCGAGGCGTAGGAGAGGAACGCGGCCCATCCCTCCGGGGGGAAGGCGAGGTGGGGGCCTTGGGTGGTCTTGGAGTCGCGGACGTGGATGGCGGCGGGGGAGTGAGCGACTTCGACACACTCGGGACCGTCGTTGGTGCTGTAGCTGCTCTTGAACCAGTTCAGCGCGAAGTCGTTCCCAGCCGAGGGGGTGGTCATCATGTTCCTCTCAGTACTTCCTTGATGAGGGTCAGCGACTTTCGGGGTGTCAGGGCCTGAGACCGGATGATGCCGTAGCGGGCATCGAGGATCTGGACCTGCTTGGGATGGGACATGAGGTGACTGGTGAGCTGCGCCTCCGTGTGCGCCACCGTGTTCCCTTCCTTGAGCCGCATCAGCTGGATCGATCCGGCGAGGCCGGCGTGGTCATCGGTGTCCGTGGGCATCACCTGGACCTCCACGTTCCGCCGTTGGCTGACGTCCACCAGGCGTTCCAGCTGGTTCCGCATGACCATTCTGCCCCCGAGGGGGCGGCGCAAGGTCACCTCTTCCAGCACGAAGCTGAGTACGGGCATCGGCCGCCGGTCGAAGACCGCCTGGCGAGCCAGGCGCGCCGTGACGAGGCGTTCCAGTTCCTCTTCGCTGAAGACGGGCCGACGCGACTCGTACAAAGCCCTGGTGTAGTCCGGAGTCTGGAGCAGGCCGTGGACGACGGAGTCGGCGAAGCAGCAGATCTCGACGGCCTGTGCCTCCAGCTTCCGCAGGTCCCGGATCCGCTTGGGGTACCGGACCTCTTCCACGTCCTCTTGAAGCGTGATGATCACGCCACCGGCATCAAGTACCGTCTCCGCCCCCGTGAGGAACTGCGGCTTCGGTGCGCGCCGTCCCCGTTCGACCGCGGAGACCTGTTCCTCGCTGTAGCCGATGGCTTTGCCCAACTCGGCCTGGGTCAAGCCCCTGCGCTCGCGGCACTTCTTGATGACCTTCCCTACTGTCCGAAGGACGGCCGCCGACTCCTCGTCTCCCCAGACCGCTTCCATCGGGTCGAAAATCAGCTGGCTCTGCTCCGTCGAGTCCATGTCCCACACCTCCCTTGTGCTTCCAGATGCCAACTCACCGGCAGTACGGGGCGTAACGCGTCGCCGCCCGTACAGACCCGGACAGCACCCGGACAGCCACGCTGCGTACTGTCGCCGTGGCTGTGCAGCGTAGTGACGAGCCACCACGCTGGGTGACATGAACGCCGATATCTCCACCCCCGGGTGGACCACCGCGCCCACGGGCCAGTTCACGATCCGTCTGACGGCCACGCCGAGAGGCGCCCGGCTGGCCCGCCGCCTGGCATCGCAGCAACTGGCGGACTGGGGCTGGGGTCACGACAGCGAGGCGAGCGGGACGGTCGCGCTGCTGGTCGCGGAACTCACCGCGAACGCGGTGCGGCACGGCAAGGTGCGGGGCCGGGACTTCCGTCTGACGCTGACCCTGTACGCGGCGGACCCGGCGCTGCGCATCGAGGTCACGGACGCGCGGCCGAACAGTCGGCCGCCGACGCCGGGAACCCTCCCGCAGTCACCCCCGGACGCGGAGTCGGGCCGGGGCCTGATGCTGGTCGAGGCGCTGTCGACACACTGGGGAGTGACGAGCGGCGACCCGTACACGAAGACGGTCTGGTGCGAGGTGCTCCTCACCTGACCACCTCAGTTCAGTCGACGCCCCGGAGATACACCCGGCTGTGCTGTGCGTCGAGCGGATGCACCGCGACGGTCAGCGAGTTCAGCTCACCCCGGCAGGGCGTGCACACCGGCCCCTCAGTGACATCG
Source organism: Streptomyces seoulensis (assembly GCA_013364255.1). GTDB lineage: Bacteria > Actinomycetota > Actinomycetes > Streptomycetales > Streptomycetaceae > Streptomyces > Streptomyces similanensis. The sequence goes on from CP054936.1 coordinate 7,244,233, forward strand.
GCGAGCGCTTCCGGTTCCGGCAGCCCGAGATGGGCGAACGGAGCGGCCGGTTCGCCGTCACCGGCGGAGGCGAGGGGACGCGCGCGGTGCCCGAGAGGACTGTCGGGCCGCAACTCCCGCACGAACGCCTCGGTGTCACCCCTCGGCAGCGTGAACGCGAGCAGCAGCCCGTCGTCCTGGAACCCCTTCTGCCGGGCGGCCCGCACATCGGTGGCGCCCGCCGGTACCGCCGTGTTCATGCGCCGGGCGACCTGCGCCGGCGTCGTCCCCTCGACCCAGTACGGCACCCGCCGCCCGGCCGACTCCGAGGAGCAGGCCCCCAGCGCACACCCCAGCACGACGACGAGCAGCCCCTTGACCGCGCCCTTCCAGTACACACGCCTCGTACGCCTGAACGAATGCCTCACCAGCGGCACCCTACTGCCGATACCCCCCGAGGAACCGGCCGATCCGGCTGATCGCCGTGTCCAGGACGTCGGCGTGCGGGAGGGTGAGGATGCGGAAGTGGTCGGGGGAGGGCCAGTTGAAGCCGGTGCCCTGGACGACCTGGATCTTCTCGCGCAGCAGGAGGTCCAGGACGAACCTCTCGTCGTCGTGGATCTTGTGGACCTCCGGGTCGAGCCGGGCGAAGGCGTACAGCGCGCCCTTGGGCTTGACGCACGAGACGCCGGGGATCTCGTTCAGCTTCTCCCAGGCCACGGTGCGCTGTTCGTACAGCCTGCCGCCGGGCGAGGTCAGCTCCTTGATGGACTGGCGGCCGCCCAGCGCGGCCTGAATGGCGTACTGCGCGGGCGCGTTGGCGCACAGGCGCATGGAGGCCAGCATGGTCAGGCCCTCCAGATAGCTGCGCGCGTGCTGCTTCGGTCCGGTCACCACCAGCCAGCCGGAGCGGAAGCCCGCCACCCGGTAGGTCTTGGACAGGCCGCAGAAGGTGAGGACGACCAGGTCGGGGGCGAGCGCGGCGGTCGAGTGGTGCACGGCGTCGTCGTACAGGATCTGGTCGTAGATCTCGTCCGCGAAGACCATCAGGCCGTGCCGGCGGGCGAGATCGAGGATGCCCTCCAGGATCTCCTTGGGATACACCGCGCCGGTGGGGTTGTTCGGGTTGATGATCACCACCGCCTTGGTGCGGTCGGTGATCTTCGCGGCCATGTCGTCCAGGTCCGGGTACCACTCGGCCTGCTCGTCGCACAGGTAGTGCACCGCCTTGCCGCCGGCCAGCGTCGTCACGGCCGTCCACAGCGGGAAGTCCGGCGCCGGGATGAGGATCTCGTCGCCGTCCTCCACCAGCGCCTGTACGGCCATGGAGACCAGCTCCGAGACGCCGTTGCCGAGGAACACGTCGTCCACGCCGACCTCCAGGCCCCGCTCCTGGTAGCGCTGGGCCACCGCGCGGCGCGCGGACAGGACGCCGCGCGAGTCGGTGTAGCCGTGCGCCTGGGGCAGCATCCGGATCATGTCCTGGACGATCTCCTGCGGCGCCTCGAAGCCGAACAGCGCCGGGTTGCCCGTGTTCAGCCTGAGGACGCTGTGGCCCGCCTCCTCCAGTGCGTTGGCGTGCTCGATCACCGGACCGCGGATCTCGTAGCAGACCTCGCTGAGCTTGTTCGACTGCCGGAACTCCATGCGCCCCTCCGGGAATTCGTGTTGCTTGGTTTTACCAAGTAGGAGCTTGGAAAGTCCAACGACATGTCTAGACTGCGTCGCATGCCACCTCGCCGAAGCTACGACCAGTACTGCTCCGCCGCCCGCGCGCTCGACCTCGTCGGCGACCGCTGGACGCTGCTGATCGTCCGTGAACTGCTGGCCGGCCCCCGCCGCTACACCGACCTGCACGCGGACCTGCCCGGAGTCAGCACGGACGTGCTCGCCTCACGGCTGAAGGACATGGAGCGCGACGGACTCGCCGGCCGCCGCCGGCTGCCCCCGCCCGGCGCCGCCTACGTCTACGAACTCACCGAGCGCGGACGCGCGTTGCTGCCCGTGCTCCAGGCGCTCGGCGAGTGGGGCCGCCCCGAACTCGGCGAGCCGCGCCCCACCGACGCGGTGCGCGCCCACTGGTTCGCGCTGCCCCTGCTGCGGGCACTCGACGGCGAGGGACTCGTCGAAGTCCGCCTGGAAGAGGGCGTGTTCCACCTCAACGTCGGCGCCGTGAGCGGTCCGGTGTACGGCGACGGCCCGGCGCCCGGCGAGCCCGACGCCCGGCTGGTGCTCGACCACGCCGTCTGCACGGCCGTCGCCCGCGGAGAGGCGACCCTCGCGGACGCGGTGCGCGACGGGCGGGTGGAGGTGAGCGGCGACGGCACGCTCGCCAAGGCGCTGCGGGAGGCCTGACGGCCGAAGGCCCGTCCTCCGAGGAGAACGGGCCTTCGTATGACTAAATGTGACGTAACGTCAGGCGCCCGGCGGCACCCGGGACGGCCGTCCCGCACCCCGCGTCAGCGTGTACCCGCCGATGCCCGCGAGCGCGGCCAGCACGGCGCCGACGCCGCTCCACACCCAGCGGTCGGACCACCAGTGGGAGGACCAGCCGCCGTCCGGCTCGATGCTCGACAGCACGGCGTGCTTCTTCGAGCCGTCCGCCGCGTCGCCGTCCTCCCGCGCGGACTTGACCGCGACGCCCGGGACGAGCGGCTGCGCCAGCGAGCCGTCCACGGCCGCCGGGCCGCCGATGTGCTTGGAGTCGGCCCGCACCTCGGCGTTCACCGGCTGGCCGAGGTCGGACGCCTGGAGGCCGACCGCGGTGAGCCGGACGTAGTACGTGCCGGGCAGCGGGTCGTCGGCCCACGGCTCCGACCAGGCCCGCACCGTGCGCAGCACACAGGCCAGCTCCACCGAGGCGGTGCCCGCGGCGGCGGTGCGGGTCTGCGCGCCGTACTGGCACGACTGGCGGCGGCGCAGGCCGTCGTAGACGTCGAGCTGCCAGGTCTGCGCGGTGTGCTGGTCCGAGAGCTTCACCGTCGCCTTCACGGTGGGCCGCTCGCCCGCGTCCGCCGGGAACGACCAGTACAGGTAGTCGCCCGTGGAGCCGGAGGCGGTCGCCCGCTGCCCCTGCTCGATCTCCGTCGCCGTGCGGAACGACGTGCCGGCCCGGGTCGGCGCGTCGCCGGAGCCGGACGGGCTCGGGGTGGGGGAGGAGTCGGCGGCCGCGGTGCCGGCGGCGAGGCCGACGGCGAGCAGTGCCGCGCTCAACACTCGTGTGCAACGCATCAGTTCGTCCTCCAGATCGCGACCCGCCAGCGCGAGAGCCAGCCCCAGACCAGTCCGGCCAGGAAGCCGATCACCACCAGCAGTCCGAGCAGCCACCAGCCGCGGCCCAGACCGAAGGCCGCCACGTCGTGCGCCTTGCTCGGCCCGTCCACCACGTCCACGGTCAGCTCCAGCGGCAGACCCGGCGTCGTCTTCACCCCGGCCGCCGCCGAGTAGGAGTTGGTCAGCTGGAGGCACACGGTCTCCGCCGGAGCGTCGTCGTCGTCGCTGTCGGCCTTCGGGTAGCGCAGACCCGTCGAGATCACGTCCGTACGGCCGGTGCCCGCGGCCTCGCCGCGCACGATCTCCCGGCCGTGCAGCGTCACGGCCCGCAGCAGCACCCCGTAGTCCGGATTCACCGCCCGGTCGTCGGCGACGCTCACCGAGGCACGCAGCTCCTGGCCCGGCCGCACGTCCACCCGGTACCAGCGCTGCTGCCCGAACTCCTCACGGTCGGTGTAGAGACCGGACTTCACCTCGGGCGCCTTCGCGCAGTCGGCGGCGCCCTGGACGGCCACCGGAGTGACCACCGGATCGGCGGCCCGGTCGACCAACTCGCCGACCTTGTCGCTCAGTTCTTCCTTGTGCCGTACGTCGGTGTAGGTGCCTCCGGTGGCGTCCGCGATGCAGCTGAGCTGGTCGCGGGTCTTGGCGTCGGGCACCAGGCCGAGGGTGTCGATGGTCAGGCCGATGCCCTTGGCGGCTATCTCGCGGGCCACCTCGCACGGGTCCAGCGGCTGGCAGGTGTCCTCGCCGTCGCTGATCAGGACGATGCGGCGGGTGCCGTCGCCGCCCTCCAGGTCGGTCGCGGCCTTCAGCAGCGCGGGACCGATCGGCGTCCATCCGGTCGGGCTCAGCGTCGCGACCGCGGTCTTGGCCTCGGTGCGGTTCAGCGGGCCGACCGGGTAGAGCCGCGCGGTGTCCTTGCAGCCCTCCTTGCGGTCGTTGCCGCGGTAGTTGGCGCCCAGTGTGCGGATGCCGAGCTGGACCTCCTCGGGGGTCGCGTCGAGCACCTCGTTGAACGCCTGCTTCGCCGCGGCCATCCGCGTCCCGCCGTCGATGTCGCGGGCGCGCATGGAACCGCTGACGTCCAGGACGAGTTCGACCTTGGGTGCGGCCTGCCCGTCCGTCTCGTCGGCGACCGCGCCGGCGGGGAAGGCGATCCCGGCCGTCAGGGCGGCGAGCAGAGCACAGACTCCTGCCGCCAGCCGTTGTCTTGTGATCATCGGCGGATCCTATTGACCAAACCCGCCCACCTTCAAAACGACGGCCGACGACGGCGCCGACTTCCGGCGCGCCGTCAGCTCGGCCCGCCGGGTGACGCCGTGCCGAGCAGGCCCGTGAGACGTGCCCGGTACAGCGCCGCGACGGTGAACCCGTCGGTGATCCGCCCGTCGGCCACCATCGCCTCCGCCTCGGCCGCGCTCACCGTGACGGCCCGCCGGATCCCCTCGCCCCGCTCCGGATCGCCGAAGCCGTCCACCCGGGCCGCGTACAGCCGGACCCGGTGGCCCAACAGACCCGTGTCGGGGTCGAGTTCACCGAGCGGGACGACCGCCGTCGGCGTCGCGTCGATCTCCTCCCGCAGCTCCCGCGCGACATTCTCCTCGTCCGTGGCCCCCGGGTCCCCGAAGCCGCGCACCACCTCCCGGTGCCACGCCCGGGTGGCGTGCCGGTAGTGCTCGATCAGCACGACCTTCCCCTCCGGTCCGAGCAGCGGCAGCACCACCACGCCGGGGGAGGCACCGGGCGGCGGCAGGATCCGGTCGTACAGGCCCAGCCGGCCGTCGGGGAAGCGCACGGCGTCCCGCAGGTACCACAGGTGCCGATTGGCCGAGACCACACCGGTCGGCACCGGCCGCACCGCCGCCCTCAGCCGCTCCCGCAAGGCGCCGAACCGGCCCAGGGAACGGCTCTGCCCGCTCCCGGCGGCCTGCCGCCGGGCCCGGCGGACCAGCTCCGGATCCGTCAGGATCTCGATCGCCCCGGGTTCGTTGCGGAACCACTCCGGGACGGCCCGGCGCAGGGACTCGTAGCGGCTCATCGGCTGTCTCGCAGGCTGTGCAAGGGCGTACTCCGCGTTCAGTATTCGGGCAGGTCTTCGTTGTCCTGGGTGGTCGTGGACGCCGTGCCGGTGGCGCCGGGACCGGTCGCGTCCCGGTAACCGGGCAGCCGGCGCACCAGGTCGTGGAACTGCGCCCATTCTCGTTCACTGGCCAGCCGTACGGCGGCTATCTCACGGGCGAACCGCTGCTGCTGCCGCCCGGCGATCCGGTTGCGCAGCACCAGCTGCACCGACCCCGTCAGCGACCCGCTCACCGTGAGCGGCAGGACCGAACCCGCCACCTCCCACACGTCGTTGCCGCTGACGGCCGTGAACACGGCCGCCCCCACGGTGACCACCACCTCGACCACCGGACGCCACGGGGCCGGCCGTGCCCGGCCGTGCTCCCGGGCCAGCTCGAGGATCTCCGCGTTGAGCCCGACATAGCGGTCGAAGACCAGGCCCACGGAGTCCTGGAAGGCGCCGGGATCGGCGGTCAGGTCGCCGAACGCCCGGATGTACCCGTTCCACGCGGAGGTCAGCCGCAGCCGCCAGATGTCCTGGAGCGACAGCGCGTTCACCGCGGACGGCGTCAGCTGGTCCTGGACGGCGGCGAAGGACTGCCGCCGCAACAGCGTCAGCAGTTGCTCCGGGTCCTCGACGAACCCGGCGGTGCTCCTGGCCTCGCGGGCTTCCTGGAGCACCACCCGGCGCAGGCTGCCCACCGGGGTCAGCGGGTAACGGCCCAGCGCGTCGGCCAGGTTGACGTTGTAGATCAGGTCGAGGAGCTGCTTGATCTCCGCCGCGAAGGGTTTGCCCCGGTCGTACCTGCCCTCCGCGATGTTCGTCCCAGGCACCGAGACGAACTCCTCGTAGAGGGTGTTGCGCACGACCGACTCCCGGCGCACGCTCAGGTCATTGCTGAAGGCGACGATCTCGCCGAGCCGCCGTCCGAACCGGTCCGCGTCCTGCCGGTCCACACCGACCTGCGCGGCCAGGACGTCGATGTCCTTGGCGGTCAGTCCCTGGACCTTCTCGGCGAACGGCTGGAACAGCCGGACCCGGGTCCGCTCCCGGTTCTCCTGGTCGCCCGAGGTGCCGTCCCAGGACATGCGCACACAGCGCACCCGGTCTGTGGCCGGTATCCCCGCCAGCGTCTCCTGCCAGGCGGTGAACCCGTCGCGCCGCAGGTGCAGATGGGCGGGCGGCTCCTCGGCCGGATGCCGCTCGTTGAGCAGGAAGGGCACGATGGCCCCCGACGCCAGGAGCCGCTGGTGCGCCGTCCGGCTCTCCCCCTCCTGCGCGAAGTCGTGGTTGATCGCGTCGTTGTTGTAGAAGTAGGCGCGGTTGATCACCACCTGGCTCGCGTTGATGAGACTGCGGAAGTACTCCGCCCGCACCTCCTGGTTCCGCTGCCGCCCGACCTGGTCCAGGGACTGGCCCCGCGCGATCATGACCTTGGCCAGCCGGGCCGGGACCCACTGGTTGTCCAGCGACTGCGCGATCACCGCCCCCGGCTCCAGCTGCTCGGGGCGGATCGGCGTCATCAGACCGTCACTGCTGTTGACGTCAGTCATCTTCTGCTCTCGAGACTCTCGTGGCCTGCGAACTCCTCACACGTACATCCCCGGACGGGCGGGAAGGGGCAACATGTCGTATTCGTAATACACGACCGCCGATTTCCAGCCGGGCGCCTCACCCGCCCCGGACGGGATTGTGCAGCCCCGTCCAGAGGTCTCCCGCCCGCCCCGGCGACAGCCGCATCAGCGTCAGCGCCTTGGCCGGCCAGGGCTCCTCGCGCAGCGCCCGTACGTCGGGCGAGTCCGGCAGGTCCTCCAGGGCCGTCGCCACGGCCGCGCGCAGCGCCGGGCCCGATCCGGCCGTGCCCGCCAGCGCGCCCGCCACCAGCGAGCCGAACAGCTTGCGGCGCAGGGCGACGGGATCGTCGGTGAGGTTGCGCTCGGGCAACTCCGGTACCGGCACGCCGTGTCGGCGCAGCCGGGCCGGGCTCACCCGGATGTCGGCCAGGTCGCGGTAGACCAGACGCAGCGGCGCGCCCGAGGCGGACAGCACCACCAGCAGGTTCTGCCCGTGCGCCTCCAGGGCCACGCCCAGCTCCAGCAGCCGCAGACCGGCCGTGAGGGCCAGCCGCGCGAAACGGGCCGTCCACGCGGGGGAGTCGGGCCAGGCGGTGGTGGCGAGGGCCGCCACCGGCAGCACCTGCTCGCCCGGCTCGGCGTACGCGCGCGGCGACTCGCGCCACAACGCCGCCAGATCCGGGGTGCCGGCGGCGGCCGCGCCGAGGGTCCGGGTGAAGCACAGCAGCCCGTCCGTACGGGCGGCCAGCTCTCCGGCGAAGTCCGACAGCGCCGCCGAGGCCGCCACCGAGCCCACCGAGATGTCCCGCACCGACGACGTCAGCCGCGCCGACAGCGCCGTCTTGACGTGCGGGCCGTCCGGCAGGGCCAGCGTGCGCAGCGACATCAGCGGATGCGCCACGAGGCCCGCGCCCTCGCCGGCCCGCTTCAGCACGTGCCGCGCCTGCCACGGGTGCACGGGCACCAACAGGGCGCCTCCGTCACGGAATTCGTCCGGCCACGCGCCGCTCACCAGGCACTCCGACTCCGGCACCGGCAGCAGGCGCAGCTCCACCAGCGGCCCGTGCTCCGGCCCGTACGCCAGCTGCTCGGCCACCGAGAAACCCGGCCGGGAACGGCAGTTGGGATGGAAGGGATGCCCGTCCACCACCCGCTGCTCCCACTCCCAGTCGGTCGCGGGCCACCCGTTCGGGTGATGCTCGGCGGGCGTCGGCCGTCCGGCCCGGGACAGCGCCAACGAGGCGACACTGTGCGCCAGTTCGGCGGCGAACGCCTCGCCGTGCGGCACGGCCAGGGCGGCCGTCAGACGCGCCGGATCGGCGTAGCGCGCGCCGCCGAGGCGCACCTCGGACACGTAGGCGGCCGTCGCGTACGGGTCCGCGGCCGGGCCGCTGAGCGCGCGGCCGTCGCAAAGCCGCAGGACCAGGCCGTCGCGCACCCGCTCCCGGCCCGTGACCCACGGCAGCGGCTCGTACGCCAGCGCCCGCCACAGCCGGGTCAGCACCGCCGCCCGCGCGCCGGGCAGCTCCCGCGCGTACCGTGCGGCCAGGGCGGGCCGTACGGCGGCCAACTCGTCGCCGATCTCGGTCTCGGCGCTCGGGGGACGGGGCACGATCGGGCTCCTCGGTAGCGGGTCGGGGCGTCACGGTAGCGCGCACCGGGCAGCCATACTGATCACACCGCACCGTGTGGACGTAGGGAACGAATGGAACGCGTCAAGCCCATGCCCCTCAGCGCCGACGCCGGAGCGCGTGCCGACGCGTACGCCGCAGCGCCCCTGCTGAACTGCCTGATCCGCGAACTGGCGCAGCCCTGTCCGGACCCCGGCGGACGGCAGGCCTACCGGCTGCCCGGCGGCGGGCGGCTGCTGCGGGTGCGCGCCGGGCGGCGCCCCGCCGAACCCGAGATCCGCGCGGACGGCGGCTGGCAGCGCGTCGGCCACCCGGAACTGGTCAAACTCGTCGCCGAGGAACTGCGCCGGCACACCGGCCTGAGCAACGACGAACTGCCCGCCGAGATGATCGACAGCCGGGAGGCGGTGGCGGCGCTGCTCGCCGCCCGCGACACGGCGGTCCCGCCCGCCGACCCCTACCTGCGCTCCGAGCAGTCCCTCGTCACCGGACACCCCTACCACCCGGCGCCCAAGGCACGCGGCGGCGGCCCGGTCGCCTCCTGGCTGCCGTACGCGCCCGAGGCGTACGCCCGCTTCCCGCTGGCACTGCTGGCCGTGCGCGAGGACCTGGTCGCCGAGGAGGGCGACACCTCGGCGCTGGACGCGCTCGGCCAGGCGCCGCCCGGCTACCGGTTGCTGCCCGCCCACCCCTGGCAGCTGGAGCTGGCGGCCGGCGCCCTCGCCGGGGCGTTCGCGGACGGCCGGCTGCTGCGGCTGGGCCGCACCCCCTTCGAGGTCGGCCCGACCGCTGCCGTGCGCACCGTGCACGCCGCCGAGCACGATCTGTTCCTGAAGTTCAGCCTGGACGTGCGGATCACCAACGACGTGCGCCGGCTGTGGCGGCACGACCTGCTGAGGCTGCGCCGCACCGACACGGCCGCCGTGGCCGCCTTCGCCCGCCTGGACGGCCCGGCGGCCTGGCTCAGCGACCGCGGCTACCGCACCGCCGCCTTCGCCTTCGAGGAACTGGCCGTCGTCGTCCGCGACGGACTGGCCCGGCACGCGCTGCCCGGCACGACCGTGCTGCTCGCCGCCGCCCTCGCCGAGGGCTTCGACGGCAACCCGCTGGACGGCGTCGCGGACCCGGGGCGCTGGTGGGCGGCGTATCTGCGCCAGGTCGTGCCGCCGGCGCTGGCGGCCTTCGCCGACCACGGCGTCGTCCTGGAGGCCCACCTCCAGAACTCGCTGATCGCCGTGGACGCGGCCGGGCTGCCCGCGCAGGCGCTGTTCCGGGACGCGGAGGGCGTGAAACTGCTGCCCGGAACGGACCGGGCGGACGGCTGGGAGCGGCTGGTGTACTGCCTGGTCGTCAACCACCTCACCGAGATCGCCGCCGCCCTCGTCGAGCGCCACCCCGGCTTCGACCCGTGGCCCGCCGTCCGCCGCGAGCTGTCCCTGCGCTTCGACCTGCCCGAGATCCCCGCCCTGCTCGCCGCGCCGACCCTGCCCGGCAAGACCAACCTGCTGCTGCGCTGGACGGGCGCGGACGGCGCCGCCGCCCGCTACCGCCCGCTGCGCAACCCGCTGGCGCGGGCGTAGGAGCCGCCGGCGACCGCCCCGGACGGCCGAGTCGCCCGGGGCAGTCGGGAGAAAAGGTGTTTGGGCCGCCCGTCACGGGTCACGCGACAGTCGCGACGCCGCTGCTGAAGCACCAGGAAAGGCGACCCATGACGGAGATCCGACCTGCCACGACCACTGACTCCGGGGCACCGGTGGAGAGCGATGAGCATTCGCTCACCGTGGGCCCCGGGGGACCGATCCTGCTCCAGGACGCCTATTTGATCGAACAGATGGCGCAGTTCAACCGGGAGCGGATCCCGGAGCGCCAGCCGCACGCCAAGGGCAGCGGCGCCTTCGGTCACTTCGAGGTGACCGACGACGTCAGCGCGTACACGAAGGCGGCCCTGTTCCAGCCCGGCGTCCGCACCGACCTCGTCGCCCGGTTCTCGACCGTCGCCGGGGAGCGCGGCAGCCCGGACACCTGGCGCGACCCGCGCGGCTTCGCGGTGAAGTTCTACACCAGCGAAGGCAACTACGACATGGTCGGCAACAACACGCCGGTCTTCTTCGTGAAGGACCCGATGAAGTTCCAGCACTTCATCCGGTCCCAGAAGCGCCGCGCGGACAACAACCTGCGCGACCACGACATGCAGTGGGACTTCTGGACCCTCTCCCCGGAGTCCGCGCACCAGGTCACCTGGCTGATGGGCGACCGGGGCATCCCGCGCAGCTGGCGCCACATGAACGGCTACACCTCGCACACGTACATGTGGATCAACGCCGACGGCGAGCGGTTCTGGGTGAAGTATCACTTCAAGACCGACCAGGGCATCGAGTTCTTCACCCAGGACGAGGGTGACCAGATGGCCGCGGCGGACACGGACTACCACACCCGTGACCTCTTCGAGCACATCCGGGACGGCGACTACCCGAGCTGGACCCTGTACGTCCAGGTGATGCCGTACGAGGAGGCCGCGCACTACCGCTTCAACCCGTTCGACCTGACCAAGGTGTGGCCGCACGGAGACTACCCGCTGATCCGGGTCGGCCGCATGACGCTGGACCGCAACCCCACCGACAACCACGCCCAGATCGAGCAGGCGGCGTTCCAGCCCAACAACCTCGTCCCCGGCATCGGCCCGAGCCCGGACCGCATGCTGCTGGCCCGGCTGTTCTCCTACGCGGACGCGCACCGCTACCGCATCGGCGCGAACTACCAGCAGCTGCCGGTGAACGCCCCGGTCGTCGACGTCCACACGTACTCCAAGGACGGGGCGATGGCCTACCGGTACACCACCGACCCGGTGTACGCCCCGAACTCCAAGGGCGGCCCCGCCGCCGACACCGAGCGCTACGGTTCGCCGCCGAGCTGGACGGCCGACGGCGAGATCACCCGGGCCGCCTACGTCTCCCACCCCGAGGACGACGACTGGGGGCAGCCCGGCACGATGGTGCGGGAGGTGCTGGACGACGCCGCCCGCGACCGCCTCGTCGACAACGTGGTGGGTCACCTCCTCAACGGGGTGAGCGAACCCGTACTCGAACGCGCCTTCGAGTACTGGACGAACATCGACGAGAACATCGGCAAGCGCATCGCCGCCGGGGTGCGCGCCAAGGCCGGCGAGAAGGACCCGAAAGCCGCCGAGCAGAGCAACCCGGCGCGCAGCTCGATGCAGCACAAGGCGTAACGGCGAGGGAACGCCGCAGCGGGCGTCCGGGCCGCCGACCGACGGCCCGGACGCCCGCGAGCGCGCTCCCGTCGCGCCCGGTCACTATGCTGGCGTCGTGCGGGACGGACGACCGGCGGGGGACGCGACGATGCTGAGAGAGGTCACCGCGACCCGCTACGTCGAGCCCCTGCACTCCGGCGGCTCCGTCCCCGGCGTGGTCGAGGCCGACGACCTCGGGACGTACGTCGTGAAGTTCACCGGCTCCGCGCAGGGCCGCAAGGCGCTGGTGGCCGAGGTGGTGGTGGGCGAGCTGGCGCGCGCCCTCGGGCTGCGCTTCCCCGAACTGGTGCTCGTGCACTTCGACCCCGAGCTGGCCGCGCACGAACCGCACCAGGAGGTCCGCGACCTGCTGAACGCCAGCCCCGGCGTCAACCTCGGCATGGACTATCTGCCGGGCGCCCGCGACTTCACCCCCGAGGCCGCCAAGGGCTTCGCGGTCGATCCGCTGGAGGCCGGCCGGATCGTGTGGCTGGACGCGCTGACGGCCAATGTGGACCGCACCGTCCACAGCTCCAACCTGATGATCTGGCCGACGTCGGGCACCGTGCCGCCGCGCCTGTGGCTGATCGACCACGGCGCCGCCCTCGTCTTCCACCACCGCTGGGACACCTCGGAGCCCGCGAAGGCGTACGACTTCCGGCACCATGCCCTCGGGCAGTACGCGCCGGACGTCCGGGCGGCGGACGCGCGGCTCGCGCCGCTGGTGACGCGGGAACTGCTGCGGACCGTCCTCGCGCGGGTGCCGGACGCCTGGCTGGCGGAGGAGCCGGACTTCGCGGGCCCCGAGCAGGTCCGCGCCGCCTACGTCGACTACCTCGCCGCCCGGGTGGCCGCCTCCGCGGCCTGGCTGCCCACGGACTTCCCCGGCCGCGCCGAGCTGGCCGCCGAGGAGGCCCGGCGCGCGGCGCGGACCCAGGCCGGCCGGCCCGACTGGCTCAAGCGGGTCCCCGATCTGCACGGCAAGCCGGCCGCGGAACAGGACTGGTCGGTCCACCTGGAGTAGCCGCCCGGCGCACGGTCCGGGCACACGTGTGAGCGGCCCCGGACGCCCCGGGACCGCTCACACCCGCGGCTCAGCCCCTCAGCCGCTCGTACGCCGGCAGGGTCAGGAAGTCGGCGTAGTCCTCGTCCAGGGAGACCTGGAGGAGCAGGTCGTGGGCCTGCTGCCAGTTGCCGGCGGCGAAGGCGTCCTCGCCGATCTCCGCGCGGATCCTGGCCAGTTCCTCGGCGGCGACCGTGCGGGCCAGCTCCGGCGTGGCCTTCTCGCCGTTCTCGAACTGGACGCCCGCGTTGATCCACTGCCAGATCTGCGAGCGGGAGATCTCGGCGGTGGCCGCGTCCTCCATCAGGTTGAAGATGGCGACGGCGCCCAGACCGCGCAGCCACGCCTCGATGTAACGGATGCCCACCTGGACCGCGTTGACCAGGCCCGCGTACGTCGGCTTGGCGTCGAGCGAGTCGATCGCGATCAGGTCGGCCGCCTGCACGTCGACGTCCTCGCGCAGCCGGTCCTTCTGGTTCGGCCGCTCGCCGAGCACCCGGTCGAAGGACTCCATGGCGATCGGCACCAGGTCGGGGTGGGCGACCCAGGAGCCGTCGAAGCCGTCGCCGGCCTCGCGGTCCTTGTCGGCGCGGACCTTCTCGAAGGCCACCTTGTTGACCTCGGCGTCCCGGCGGGACGGGATGAACGCCGCCATGCCGCCGATCGCGTGCGCGCCGCGCTTGTGGCAGGTGCGCACCAGGAGTTCGGTGTACGCCCGCATGAACGGGGCGGTCATCGTGACCGCGTTGCGGTCCGGCAGGACGAACTTCTCGCCGCCGTCACGGAAGTTCTTCACGATGGAGAACAGGTAGTCCCAGCGGCCGGCGTTCAACCCGGCGGCGTGGTCGCGCAGTTCGTAGAGGATCTCCTCCATCTCGTACGCGGCCGTGATCGTCTCGATCAGGACGGTGGCGCGGACGGTGCCCTGCGGGATGCCGACGTGGTCCTGGGCGAAGACGAAGATCTCGTTCCAGAGGCGGGCCTCCAGGTGCGATTCCGTCTTCGGCAGGTAGAAGTAGGGGCCCTTGCCGAGGTCCAGCAGCCGCTGCGCGTTGTGGAAGAAGTACAGGCCGAAGTCGACCAGCGCGCCGGGGACCTGACGGCCGTCGGCGTCCACGAGGTGACGCTCGTTCAGGTGCCAGCCGCGCGGGCGCATCACGACCGTGGCCAGTTCGCCGGCCGGGCGCAGGGCGTAGGACTTGCCGGACTTCGGGTCGGTGAAGTCGATGCGGCGGGTGTAGGCGTCGGTCAGGTTGAGCTGGCCGAGGACGACGTTCTCCCAGGTGGGCGCGGAGGCGTCCTCGAAGTCGGCGAGCCACACCTTCGCGCCCGAGTTGAGCGCGTTGATGGTCATCTTCCGGTCGGTGGGACCGGTGATCTCGACCCGGCGGTCGTTCAGGGCCGCGGGGGCCGGGGCGACCCTCCAGGAGTCGTCCGCGCGGATCGCGGCCGTCTCCGGGAGGAAGTCGAGGGTGGAGGTGCGGGCGATCTCGGCGCGGCGCTCGGCCCGGCGGGCGAGGAGTTCGTCGCGGCGCGGCGTGAACCGCCGGTGCAGCTCCGCCACGAAGGCGAGCGCCGCTTCGGTGAGGACCTCCTCCTGCCGGGGCAGGGGCTCGGCGTCGACGATGGCCAGCGGGGACGGCGCTGGTGCGGACATGAGCTGTCACTTCCTTCGGGGGAGCTTCTTCAGCGAACCACGTTCACCGCCACCGCGCCGTGGCACTGGATGCCAAGCGACACGAATGGGGTATATGGCGCCCTCGGATCGGCCAGGCGCTTCTGATCAGTGGATACTAGTTTCCTCATGGTGGAAGTTCAATGGTTTGTTGATGTCGAGATTCTCTGAGTCGAGGAATCGTGGCGTTCAGTGCCACGCCGTTCACTCCAGGTGCGCCAAGTCGGCCTCGGTGTCGATGTCGTACGCCTGCGCCACATCCGCGCACTCCACCAGCGTGATCGCCGCCGCGTGCTCCTTCAGGTAGGCGCGCGCGCCCCGGTCGCCGGTCGCACTGGCCGCGATGCCCGCCCAGTGGGCCGCGCCGAACAGCACGGGATGCCCGCGCACCCCCTCGTACGCCGCGGCCACCAGCGACGTCTCGTCCCGGAACGCGGACCGCACCCGGCCCACCGCCGCCGCGCCGATCCCGGGCTGGTCCACCAGGCAGACCAGCGCCGCCCGCACCGGTGAGCCGGCCAGCGAGCCGAGCCCCGCCCGCAGCGAGGACCCCATGCCCTCCTCCCAGGCGGGGTTGTCCACCAGCACGCAGTCCGCCAGCCGCGCCCGCTCCCGTACGTCGCCGGCCCGCGCCCCCAGCACCACGTGCACCCGGGCGCAGCCGGCCGCCCGCAGGACGGCGACCGCGTGCTCCACCAGCGGCCGGCCCCGGTGGGTGAGCAGCGCCTTGGGGCGTCCGCCGAGCCGCCGCCCGCCGCCCGCCGCCAGCACGAGCCCGGCCACCTCCTGCGCCCCGGCGGCTTCCCGCGCCCCGGCCGTCTCGTGTGCTCCGGTCGTCTCGTGCGCCCCGGCCGTCTGGTGCGTCCCGGTCGCTCCTCGCGCCCCGGTCGTCTCGTGCGTCCCGGTCGTCCGGTGCGTCCGGGCTGCCTCGTCGTCTGTGCGTGTCATGCGTCCTGCATACCTGACCGCCGCACGGCCGCGCGGTGTCGTGGGGCTGAATTTCGGTCCCCGTGCTGGCGCGCCCCGCCCCGGGTGTCGTTTACTACCCGCGTCCGGGGACTGCGCACGACGAAGTGCGAGGGGGAGGGCTGTGTTGCGGAGCTTGGGCCAGCGGCCGGTGACGGGCAGCGAAGAGGACCTGAGGGTGGCGGGACTGCGCACCGCCGTGTCCCGGTTACGCCGCGAACTGGCCGCCCATCCGGCGGAGTTCGCCGACCGCTCCATAGCCGAGGACGAACTCGCCGCGCTCGCCGCGATGGCCGCCCACGGTGCCCCCGAGATTCCGCGACTGCGCCGTTCGCTGCTGCTCATCGCCGGATCGATAGGCTCGGTCAGCGCCCTCGGGCCCGGCCTGGCGCAGGTGCGGACCGCGGTGGACCTGTTCGGACAGCCGCCGCGCCGCTGAGCGGGTCGGCGCCGCCGACGGACGGGCGCCCGCACGGCCTCAGGGCTCGGAGCCCGAGCCGCCGCGGCAGCGCTGAGCACGTGCGCCGTCGTGGTGCTCGGGGTCTGCGCCGCCGCGGCGTCCACGCGCCGTGCCGCTGTGGTGCCCATGGCCTGCGCCGTCGCAGGGCTCAGGGTCCGTGCCGTCGCCGGGGGCTCAGCACGTGCGCCGTCGTGGTGCTCACGGCGCGTGCCGCCATGGCGTCCCGGGCGCGTGCCGTCGTGGTGCCCGTGCCTTGCCTCGCGCCGCGGGGATCAGGGCCTGTGCCGCCGTACGAGGCCCTGTTCCGTCGCCGCCGCCACCGCCGCCGTGCGCGATTCCACGCCCAGCTTGGCGTAGACGTGCACCAGGTGGGACTTCACCGTGGCCTGGCTCAGGAACAGGCGCTTGCTGATCTCCAGGTTGGACAGCCCGTCGCGGACCAGCTCCAGCACTTCCAGCTCGCGGCGGCTGAGCGCGGCGGCCGGCGTCCGCATGCGGTCCATCAGCCGGTGGGCGACGGCCGGGGCCAGCGCCGAGCGGCCGGCGGCGGCGGTGCGCACCGCCGCCGCCAGCTCCGGCGGCGGGGCGTCCTTCAGGAGATAGCCCGCCGCCCCCGCCTCCACCGCGGCCAGGATGTCCGCGTCCGTGTCGTACGTCGTCAGCACCAGCACGCGCGGGGCGCCGGGCCGGGCGGTGATCCGCGCCGTAGCCTCCGCGCCGTGCGCGCCGCCGGGCCCGAACTGGAGATCCATCAGCACCACGTCGATCCCGCCCGCGGCGGCCAGCTCCACGGCGCGCTCCGCCGTCGGCGCCTCGCCCACGATCGTGAAGTCCGGCTCGGCGGACAGCACGGCCCGCAGTCCCGCGCGGACCACCGGATGGTCGTCGGCCAGCAGCAGCCGGACCGGCCCGCCCTCCTCGGCCGCGTGCTCCGGCGTCATACGGCGCTCCGCGGCCCGGGGCGGGGCAGGGTGACCGCCACCGCCGTGCCCTGGCCGGGCGCCGACTCCACGGTGAGCGTGCCGCCCAGTGCCGTGGCGCGCGAGCGCATCGCGGGCAGCCCGAAACCGCCCGCCGCCGCGCCGCCCGCCGCCGCGCCGCCCCCGCCCACGGCGGCCACTGCGGCGTCCGGCACGAAGCCGACCCCGTCGTCCACCACGTCCAGCGCCACCGCCGTGTCCATGAAGCTCAGGGTGACCTCCACGCGCCCCGCGCGGGCGTGCCGCAGCGTGTTGCCGAGCGCGGACTGTGCGATCCGCAGCAGCGCCACCTCGTAGGGGGTGGGCAGTCCGGCCGGCGCGCCGCTCACCGAGAACCGGACCGCGGGCGGCCCCGCCGTCCGCGCGCACAGCCGCTCCAGGGCGCCGGCCAGTGAGCCGCGCTCCAGGTCCGGTGGGGTCAGCGCGTGCACGAAACGGCGGGCCTCGGCGAGATTGTCCTGCGCGGTGGCGCGGGCCTGCTCGATGTGGGCGGCGGCCGGGGAGCCGCCCGGCACCGCCCGCTGGGCGGCGCGCAGCAGCAGCTGGATGCTGGACAGCCCCTGGGCGAGCGTGTCGTGGATCTCCCGGGCCAGCCGCTCCCGTTCCGCCAGCGTGCCCGCCGTCCGCTCGGCGGCGGCCAGCTCGGCGCGGGTCGCCACCAGCTCCTCGATCAGCTCGCGCCGCCGCTCGCTCTCCCGGTACAGGGCCTCGTAGCCGAGCACGGTGGCCACCGCGACCGCCGCGCCGAGCAGCGGCCCGATGAACGCCCCCGGCGTGACCTGTCCGCCGTGCCCGACGAAACCGGCGATGGCCGCGGCGGCGGTCGCCGCGACCGAGGGCAGCGCCCAGCGCGCCGGCAGCAGGTGCAGCTGGAGGAAGTACAGCGGGAACGCCGCCCACAGCCCGTCCGGGGAGAACACCAGCAGCGCCAGCCAGGAGGCGCCGAGCAGCGCCAGCCACAGCGCCGCGGCGCGCCGGGAACGCCGTACGGCCCGGCTCGGCGCGCCCGCGGCCAGCACCGCGCCGGTGCCGAGCGCCGCCGTCACCGTCGCGACCGCCGACGGTCCGTGCGCGCGCACCGCGGCGAGGGCGAGCAGGCCCGCGAACAGCGCGTACAGGCACCGGCGCAGGGCGGCGACGACGGGGGAGTGGGGGTGGGCGTCCATGACCGCTCCAGGGTAAGCGGGCGCCGCGCGCCGCCCGTCAACCGAAAGGTGGAAACCGGGGCCCGCCCTTCGGCGCGGCCGAAGCGTGCCCGGGCGCGATGCCCGGCGGGGGCCGCCGCGCGCAGGGTTGCGGCATGTTCGTCGCATGGAGAGACCTCCGGTTCGCCAAGGGGCGGTTCGCCCTGATGGGAACCGTGGTCGTACTGATCACCCTGCTCGTGGGGCTGCTGTCCGGGCTGACCGCCGGGCTCGCCGAGGAGAACACCTCGGCCGTCGAGGGCCTGCCCGCCGACCATCTCGCCTTCGCCGCGCCGCCCGGCGGCCGGCCGGTGTCCTTCACCGGCTCCTCGCTCGCGCCGGCCGCCGTGCAGCGGTGGGCCGCGCGGGCGCCGTACGCGGAGCCGGTCGCGATCCGCACCGTCGACGCGGCGGCCGGGGACCGTACGGCGGCGGTGTCGGAGTTCGCCGTACGGCCGGGCTCCGGCATCGCGCCGCCGGGCGTCGGGCCGGGACGGGCCGTGCTCTCCGCCAAGGCCGCCGCCGCACTGGGCGCCGGGCCCGGCGACCGGGTCCGGCTCGGCGCCGCCTCCTGGACGGTGGCCGCCGTCTCGGGCCGCGCCTCCTACAGCCATACGCCCGTAGTGTGGACGGCGTGGGACGGGGGCCGGGCGACGGTGATCGCGCTGCGCACCGGCGGCGCCGACGTCGCCGCCGCCGACCGGGCCGCCGGGACGAGGACTCTAGCCAAGGGCGACGCGCTCACCGCCATCGGCTCCTACCGGGCGGAGAACGGCTCGCTGCGGCTGATGCGGGGCTTCCTGTTCGCCGTCTCCGCGCTGGTCGTCGGCGCGTTCTTCACGGTGTGGACGATCCAGCGGGCCGCCGACATCGCCGTGCTCAAGGCGCTCGGGGCTGCCACCCGGTACCTGCTGCGCGACGCGCTCGGACAGGCGGCGGTGCTGCTGGTCGCCGGAACGCTCCTCGGGTCCGCACTCGCGGCGCTGGCCGGCGCCCTGGTCGCGGGCGGCTCGGTGCCGTTCGTGCTCGCCCCGGCCACCCTGCTCGGGCCCGCCGCCGTGATGACCGGCCTGGGGATGCTGGGCGCGGGCCTGGCCGTCCGGCGGATCACCGCCGTCGATCCGCTGACCGCGCTGGGAGGCGTGCGATGAGCCTGGTCCTCGACGACGTGACCCTGACCTATCCGGACGGCGAGGGCCGGCTGACCGCGCTGGACCGGGTCGGCCTCACGGTGCCCGCCGGCTCGCTCACGGCGGTGGTCGGGCCGTCCGGCTCGGGCAAGTCCAGCCTGCTCGCGGTCGCCGCCACCCTGATGACGCCGGACAGCGGCCGGGTGTGCGTGGCCGGCACGGCGACCGCGGGGCTCAGCGCGGCCGAGCGGGCCGTGCTGCGGCGGCGCAGCATCGGCATCGTCTTCCAGCAGCCGAACCTGCTGCCGTCCCTGACGGCGGCCGAGCAGCTGGAGGTGATGGCCCGTCTGGACGCGCGCCGCAGGGCGGGCCGGAGTACGGCGCGCGGGCGGGCGAGGGAGCTGCTGGCGGCCGTCGGACTCGCCGACCGGGCCGACCGGCGGCCGCACCAGCTCTCCGGAGGTCAGCGGCAGCGGGTGAACATCGCCCGCGCGCTGATGAACGAGCCGTCCGTGCTCCTGGTGGACGAGCCGACCAGCGCCCTGGACCACGAACGCGGCGCGGCCGTCCTGGACCTGCTGGTCCGCCTCACCCGCGACCGGGGCACGGCCACCGTCCTGGTCACCCACGACCGCGGCCACCTCGACGCGGCGGACGCGGTACGGGAGATGCGGGACGGGCGGCTCACCGCGCCCACCGGGTAGCGGACCGGACCCGGCCCGGGCCGCCGGAGCACCGGGTCGGCCCGGCCCGCCGGACGCGGGTCCAGGCCGGCGGACCCGGCTCAGGTCACCCCACGCGGGTTCAGGCCGCCGGGCCCGGGTTGGTCAGGGCGTGGGACAGTTCCGCCGCCACCTGCTGGAGGACCGGGACGATGCGCTCGGTCACGGACTCGGTGACCCGGCCCGCCGGACCGGAGATGGAGATCGCGGCGGCGGTGGGGGAGTCGGGGACGGAGACCGCGACGCAGCGGACCCCTATCTCCTGCTCGTTGTCGTCCATGGCGTAGCCGAGCTGGCGCACGTCCGACAGGGCCGCGAGGAAGCCGTCCGCGGTGGTGATCGTCTTCTCCGTGGCGGCGGGCATGCCGGTGCGGGCGAGCAGGGCGCGCACCTCGTCCTCCGGGGTGTGCGCGAGCAGCGCCTTGCCGACGCCCGTGGAGTGCGGCAGCACCCGCCGGCCGACCTCGGTGAACATCCGCATCGAGTGCCGGGAGGGCACCTGCGCGACGTACACGATCTCGTCGCCGTCCAGCAGTGCCATGTTCGCCGTCTCGCCGGTCTCGTCCACCAGCCGGGCGAGGTAGGGGCGGGCCCAGGTGCCCAGCAGCCGGGAGGCGGACTCGCCGAGCCGGATGAGACGGGGGCCGAGCGCGTACCGCCGGTTGGGCTGCTGGCGGACGTAGCCGCAGGCCACCAGGGTGCGCATCAGCCGGTGGATGGTGGGCAGGGGCAGTCCGCTGGTCGCGGACAGCTCGCTCAGCCCGACTTCGCCGCCCGCGTCCGCCATCCGCTCGAGCAGGTCGAAGGCGCGCTCGAGGGACTGGACCCCACCGCTGGCGGCGGGTTTGGCGGAGTCGGTGGTGCTGGCGCTGGACGTCGGCACGGCGCGTTCCTTTCGGGGCGGGCAGGAAGGGCCAAAGCCTACCCGGGGGGCGGTTGACTCCCTGCCTGTACGGAACTACGTTCTGTCTGTTGGAATTCTAATTCCGCTTTGTGGAAACGTCCAGAGTAAGCCCGGCAGACATCCGTACAGCAGTGTGCCTCTTGACGGGGTCTGGACGGGAGTGAAGACTCCTTCAACAGAATGTTGAAGCAGGAGAGGGGTCCGGGTGTCCGACGCTGAACTGGTGCTGCGCTCGACGCGTGTCGTCACGCCCGAGGGGACGCGCGCCGCCTGTGTGGCGGTCGCCGGCGGCACGATCACGGCCGTACTGCCCCACGACGCCGACCTCCCCGCCGGCGCCCGGCTGGAAGACCTCGGCGACGACGTCCTGCTGCCCGGCCTGGTCGACACCCACGTGCACGTCAACGACCCCGGCCGCACCGAGTGGGAGGGCTTCTGGACCGCCACGCGCGCGGCGGCGGCCGGCGGCATCACCACTCTCGTCGACATGCCGCTCAACTCCCTGCCGCCCACCACCACGGTGGACAACCTGCGGGTCAAGCAGGACGTGGCCCGCGACAAGGCGCACATCGACGTCGGCTTCTGGGGCGGCGCCCTGCCCGACAACGTCAAGGACCTGCGCCCGCTGCACGACGCCGGGGTCTTCGGCTTCAAGGCGTTCCTGTCGCCCTCCGGCGTGGACGAGTTCCCGCACCTCACGCAGGACCAGCTCGCCGTCTCCCTCGCCGAGATCGCCGGCTTCGACGGACTGCTCATCGTGCACGCCGAGGACCCGCACCACCTCGCCGCCGCCCCGCAGCACGGCGGACCCAAGTACACCGACTTCCTCGCCTCCCGGCCGCGCGACGCCGAGGACACCGCCATCGCCGCGCTCATCGCGCAGGCCAAGCGGCTGAACGCGCGCGTGCACGTGCTGCACCTGTCCTCCAGCGACGCGCTGCCGCTGATCGCCGAGGCCAGGGCGGAGGGCGTGCGCATCACCGTCGAGACCTGCCCGCACTACCTGACCCTGACCGCCGAGGAAGTGCCCGACGGCGCCAGCGAGTTCAAGTGCTGCCCGCCCATCCGCGAGGCCGCCAACCAGGACCTGCTCTGGCAGGCGCTGGCCGACGGCGTCATCGACTGCGTGGTCACCGACCACTCGCCCTCCACCGCCGACCTGAAGACCGACGACTTCGCCACCGCCTGGGGCGGCATCTCCGGCCTCCAGCTGAGCCTGTCCGCCGTGTGGACCGAGGCGCGCCGGCGCGGCCACGGCCTGGAGGACGTCGTGCGCTGGATGTCCGGGCGCACCGCCGCCCTCGCCGGACTCGGCAACAAGGGCGCCATCGAGGCCGGCCGGGACGCCGACTTCGCCGTCCTCGCGCCCGAGGAGACCTTCACCGTCGACCCGGCCGCCCTCCAGCACCGCAACCGCGTCACCGCGTACGCCGGCCGCACCCTGCACGGCGTGGTGAAGTCGACCTGGCTGCGCGGCGAGCGCATCGTCGCCGACGGCGAGTTCACCGCGCCGAAGGGCCGCCTGCTGACCCGCCCCTGAGCCACCTCCCGCGCGTGCCACCGCGTCCGCACCGTGAACGCACCGCATCCGCACCGGCCCACGGCCGGCTCCCGAAAGGAAGAACTGATCACCGTGACGGCGACTCCTCGTTTCACCGGCGACGCGAACCCCTACGGAGGCGGTGACCCGTACGCGGACTACCGCACCGCCGACTTCCCCTTCACCCAGTACGTCAACCTCGCCGACCGCCACCTCGGCGCCGGTGTGATCGCCGCCAACGACGAGTTCTTCGCCCAGCGCGAGAACCTGCTGGTGCCCGAGCGCGCCGAGTTCGACCCCGAACACTTCGGGCACAAGGGCAAGGTCATGGACGGCTGGGAGACCCGGCGCCGGCGCGGCGCCTCGGCCGACCACCCGTGGCCCACCGCGGAGGACCACGACTGGGCGCTGGTCCGGCTCGGCGCGCCGGGCGTCGTACGCGGCGTCGTCGTCGACACCGCGCACTTCCGCGGCAACTACCCGCAGGCCGTGTCCGTCGAGGCCGCCCGCGTGCCGGGCTCCCCGTCGCCCGAGGAACTCCTCGCCGACGACGTCAAGTGGACGACCCTCGTGCCGCGCACCGCGGTCGGCGGCCACGCCGCCAACGGCTTCGAGGTCTCCGTCGAGCAGTGCTTCACCCACCTGCGCGTCAACCAGCACCCCGACGGCGGCATCGCCCGGCTGCGCGTGTACGGCGAGGTCGTGCCCGACCCGCGGTGGCTGGCCGTGCTCGGCGCCTTCGACGTGGTCGCCCTGGAGAACGGCGGCCGGGTCGAGGACGCCTCCAACCTCTTCTACTCGCCGGCCACCAACACCATCCAGCCGGGCCGCTCCCGCAAGATGGACGACGGCTGGGAGACCCGCCGCCGACGCGACCAGGGCAACGACTGGATCCGCTACCAGCTGGTGGCCCAGTCCCAGATCCGCGCTTTGGAGATCGACACCGCCTACCTCAAGGGCAACAGCGCCGGCTGGGCCTCGGTGTCGGTGCGGGACGGCGAGGACGGCGAGTGGGTCGAGGTGCTGCCCCGCACCCGCCTCCAGCCCGACACCAACCACCGCTTCGTGCTGCCCGCGCCCGCCGTCGGCACGCACGCGCGCGTGGACATCTTCCCGGACGGAGGCATCTCCCGGCTGCGCCTGTTCGGCTCCCTGACCGAGGAGGGCGCCGCCCGTCTCGCCGCCCGCCACCAGGAACTCGGCGGCTGACCCACTGACCCGCGGGGCGCCCGGCCCGACAGCACCGGAGCGCCCCGCGTCACCTTCCGGCCGTAGCCGTAGCCGTAGCCGTAGCGGTCGTAGCCGCCGTCGCGGTCCGCCCGCACCGGCCGGACGGCGGCGGCTACGCCGCGTGGCCGCCGTCCACCGGGAACTCCGCGCCGGTGACGTAGGAGGCGTCGGCGCTCGCGAGGTAGGCGATCAGCGACGCCACCTCCTCGGCGGTGCCGTACCGGCCCAGGGCCGTCATCGCCGCCTGGCCGGCCGCGAACGGCCCGTCCGCGGGGTTCATGTCGGTGTCGATCGGACCGGGGTGGACGATGTTCGCGGTGATCCCGCGCGGGCCCACCTCCCGGGCGAGCGCCCTGGTCAGCCCGATCAGCGCCGACTTGCTCATCGTGTAGAGGGCGCCGCCGGGCCCCGGTACCCGCTGGGCCATGCAACTGCCCACCGTGACGATCCGGCCGCCCCGCCCAAGTCGCGGCACGGCCGCGCGGCAGGCCAGGAAGACGGCCCGCACGTTCACCGCGAGCACCCGGTCGGCGTCGTCGGGCGACAGCGTCTCCACCGGCCCCAGCACGCCCACCCCCGCGTTGTTCACCAGCACGTCGAGCCGGCCCAGCTCGGCCACCGCGCGCTCCACCACCCCTTCGGCCTCCCGCGGGTCCGCCGCGTCGGCGCGCAGGGCCACCGCCCACCGACCGAGCCGTCGCACGGCTCCCACGACCTCCTCGGCCGCCTCCTTCCCGTTGACGTAGGTGATCGCCACGTCGTGTCCCGTGCGGGCCAGCTGTACCGCCGTCGCCGCGCCGATCCCGCGGCTGCCGCCGGTCACCAGGGCCACCCGGGACTCGCCGCCGGCGCCCTGGGCGGCACCGTGCGCGCCGTTGGTGCTGTCGGTGTCGTCGGTGTCGCTGGTGTCGTTGGTGTTCGTTTCCGAAGTCATGCCCCCATCCCAGCCGCCGGACCGCGCGGACGCTGGCGGCGTACGGACACCGACGTCACGGCCCCCGGTCCCGGGGCCGCCCGGTCAGGGCCGCAGCACCGCGCGCCGTCCGTGCAGCTCACCCCGTTCCATCCGGTCGTGCAGCAGGGCCGCCTCGCTCATCGGGTGGTACTCCACCGCCCGCGGCCGCAGCCCGCCCGCGGCGAGACGCTCGTTGACCGCCTGAGCCGCCCCGGCCAGCTCCGCGACCGTGGCGTGCGAGATGACGAAGCCGCGTACGGAGCCGTCCTTCATGTACAGCGGACCGGCCGGCAGGACCGGCTCGTCGCGCGCGCCGGACATCAGCACGATCCGGCCGCGCCGGGCGAGCAGGGCGACCGCCGCGCGCAGATCGTTGTGTCCCGAGGTGTCCACGAGCACGTCTACGCCGTCGGGGGCGAGCGCCGCCAGCCGCTCCGCCAGGCCGGGCGCGCGGTAGTCCACCGCCTCCGCCGCGCCCAGCGACCGGACGCGGGCGTGGTCGCGCGGCGCGGCCGTGGCCAGCACCCGCGCCCCGGCCCGCGCCGCGAACTCCACCAGCGCGCCGCCCACGTTGCCGCCCGCGCCGCCGACCAGCACCGTCTCGCCCGGCCGCAGGCCGCCGTGGGCGAAGAGGGCCAGATGGGCGGTGGCGGCGGGGTGCAGCACGGCCACGGCGTCCTGCGGACACACCCCGGCAGGCAGCCGGTACAGCCGGTCGGCCGGCACCGCCGCCCGCTCGGCGGTCGGGCCCTGCCGCCCGCCGTGGCCGAGGCTGTCGCACCACACCGCCTCGCCCGCCGCGAAACCGCACGCGGCACGGGCCACGACGCCCACGAGGTCGCGCCCGATCACGAACGGGAAGGTCAGCGGCGTACGGAACACTCCGGAGCGGACGAACGTGTCCACGGGATCGACCACGGTCGCCCGGACGTCCACCAGCACCTCGCCCGGCCCGGGCGCCGGGTCGGGCAGCTCGCCCCAGCGGATGACGTCGGGCGGCCCCAGTCGTTCGATGTACGCGGCACGCATCGCGGTCCAGTCTTCCACCCGGGCCGGCCGGCCACCACAGAAGGGCAGGGGACCGGGTGCGTCTAGCGCGTCCCCGGCCCGGCGTCCGGGATCTCCGCCAGGGGCACCGGGCGGTGTTCGCGGCGGGAGCGCTCGCACGCCTCGGCGACGCGCAGGGCCTGGAGCGCCTCGCGGCCGTCGCACGGGTTGGCCCGCTCACCGCGCACGACCTCCACGAAGGCCCGCAGCTCGGCCTCGTACGCCGGGCCGAACCGCTCCAGGAACCCGGTCCACGGCTTGTCCGCGGCCGGCGGCCCGGTCGGCTCGGTGGACGCGATCGGCGTCCGGTCGTCCAGGCCGACCACGATCTGGTCCAGCTCCCCGGCCAGTTCCATGCGCACGTCGTAGCCCGCGCCGTTCAGCCGGGTCGCCGTGGCGGCGACCAGGGCGCCGTCGTCCAGCGTGAGCAGCGCGGCGGCCGTGTCCAGGTCGTCGGCGTCGCGGAAGGCGGCCGGACCCGCGTCCGATCCGGCGGCGTACACGTCCCGCACCTCCCGCCCGGTCACCCAGCGCACCATGTCGAAGTCGTGGATCAGCGTGTCCCGGAACAGCCCGCCGGACAGCGGCAGCCAGCCGGCCGGCGGCGGCGCGGGGTCGGAGGTGAGCGCCCGGACGGTGTGCAGCCGGCCGAGGCGCCCGGCGAGCACGGCCTCCCGGGCGCCGGCGTACCCGGTGTCGAAGCGGCGCTGGAAGCCCATCTGCAAGGTCGTGCCCGCGCGCTCCACCTCGGCGAGCGCCTGGAGCGTGCCGGGCAGGTCCAGCGCGACCGGCTTCTCGCAGAAGACCGGAAGACCCGAGCGCGCCGCGCGTCCGATCAGTTCGGCGTGCGCCGACGTCGCCGTGGCGATCACCACCGCGTCCACGCCCCAGGCGAAGATCTCGTCCACCCCCGGCGCCACCGTCTCGCCCAGCCGGTGCGCCAGCTCCTGGGCCCGCGCCGGATCGGCGTCCGTCAGGATCAGGGAACCGACCTCGCGGTGACGGCTGAGCGTCCTGGCGTGGAAAGTGCCGATGCGGCCCGTGCCGATGACCCCGATGCGCATGGCAACAAGGTGGGGGCGGAGACCGGACGCTGTCAATCCTTATGTCCGGACAATCGGACTACACGACTTTCCGTCAACCTGCCGCCGGACTACCCTCGGGCCCGTGCCGAAACCTCAAGTGGACCCCACCGCCACGCTCGGGCTCCGGGTGGACCGGGGCTCCCCGGTACCCCTGTACTTCCAGCTGGCACAGCAGCTGGAGGCGGCGATCGAGCAGGGCGCGCTGACTCCCGGCAGCCTGCTGGGCAACGAGATCGAGCTGGCCGCGCGGCTCGGTCTGTCCCGGCCCACCGTCCGCCAGGCCATCCAGTCCCTGGTGGACAAGGGCCTGCTGGTGCGCCGCCGCGGGGTCGGCACCCAGGTCGTGCACAGCAGGGTCAGCCGCCCCCTGGAGCTGAGCAGCCTCTACGACGACCTGGAGACCGCCGGGCAGCGGCCCACCAGCCGGGTCCTGGTCAACGCGCTGGTGCCGGCCTCCGCCGACCTCGCCGGAGTGCTCGGGGTGACCGAGGGCGCCGACGTGCACCGTGTCGAACGGCTCCGCCTCGCGCACGGCGAACCGATCGCGTACCTGGTCAACCATCTGCCGGCCGGCCTGCTCGACCTGGACACGGACCGCTTGGAGGCCACCGGCCTGTACCGGCTGCTGCGCTGCGCCGGGATCACCCTGCACAGCGCCCGCCAGTCGATCGGCGCCCGCGCCGCCACGTCCGCGGAGGCCGAACGGCTGGAGGAGGCGGAGGGCGCCCCGCTGCTCACCATGGAGCGCACCACCTACGACGACACCGGGCGCGCGGTCGAGTTCGGCGCGCACGCCTACCGGCCCTCCCGCTACTCCTTCGACTTCCAGCTCCTGGCCCGGTCCTGAGCCGCCAGCCGCGTGCCCGCCGCGTGCCCGCCGCGTGCCCGCCGACGTCACGATGTCCGGACATACCAAGCCGTCACGGCTTCCCGCCCGCGCCCCCTTCCGTGTTCGTGTTCGATAATGGGAGGTTGGGGCCTGATGGAATTCCATCGGCCCCGTATGTACGTTCGAAGACGAGAAGGGCAACGGCCTCGTGGCACGGTTTCCAACTTGGGTAGGCATCGCGCTCGCAGGGGCACTGTCGTTGTGCCTGGCGGGGTGCAGCAGCACCGGCGGCAAGCGGGCGGAGGACGCCCGCAAGGCCGCGGCCGCCCAGGGCAGGTCGGCGGTGAACACCCCCCGCTGGACCTTCGCGATGATCACTCACTCCGGTGACGGCGACACCTTCTGGGACATCGTGCAGAGCGGCGCCAAGCAGGCCGCGATCAAGGACAACATCAACTTCCTGTACTCGCACGACGACGAGGCGCAGCAGCAGGCGCAGCTCGTGGACGCGGCGGTGGACAAGAAGGTCGACGCCATCATCGTCACCCTCGCCAAGCCCGACGCGATGAAGGCCGCCGTGGCCCGCGCCGAGAAGGCCGGCATCCCCGTGATCACGGTGAACTCCGGCTCCGCCGAGTCCAAGGCGTTCGGCGCCCTCACCCACGTCGGCCAGGACGAGACCGTCGCCGGCGAGGCCGTCGGCGAGGAGCTGACCAAGCGCGGCAAGAAGAAGGCGCTGTGCGTCCTGCACGAGCAGGGCAACGTCGGCCACGAGCAGCGCTGCGCCGGCGTGGCCAAGACCTTCGACGGCAAGGTGGACAACCTGTACGTCAACGGCACCAACATGCCCGACGTCCAGTCCGCCATCGGCGCCAAGCTCCAGGCCGACAAGTCCATCGACGCCGTCGTGACGCTCGGCGCCCCCTACGCCGACACCGCCGTGAAGGCGAAGACGGACGCGGGCAGCAAGGCGGAGATCGACACCTTCGACCTCAACGCCAAGGTGGCCGGCGAGCTGAAGGACGGCACCCTCGGCTTCGCCGTCGACCAGCAGCCCTACCTCCAGGGCTACGAGGCCATCGACCTGCTGTGGCTCTACAAGTACAACGGCGACGTCCTCGGCGGCGGCCGGCCGGTGCTCACCGGCCCGCAGATCGTCACCAAGGACCAGGCGGCCGCCCTCCAGGAGTACGCGGAGCGGGGCACCCGATGAGCACCACCACGAGCACCCCCAAGGCCGCGGCCGGGAAGCGGGCCCCGCACGGCTCGCCGCTGCACAAGCTGCTGGCCCGGCCCGAACTGGGCTCGGTCGTCGGCGCCGTCGCCGTCCTGGTCTTCTTCGCCTTCGCCGCCGACGGCTTCCTGCGCGCCTCCAGCCTGAGCACCGTCCTGTACGCGTCCTCCACCATCGGCATCATGGCGGTCCCGGTCGCGCTGCTCATGATCGGCGGCGAGTTCGACCTGTCCGCCGGCGTCATGGTGACGTCCTCGGCGCTGGTCTCCTCGATGTTCAGCTACCAGATGACCGCCAACGTCTGGGTCGGCGTCGGCGTCTCCCTGCTGGTCACCCTGGCGATCGGCGCGTTCAACGGCTTCATGCTCACCCGCACCAAGCTGCCCAGCTTCATCATCACCCTGGGCACCTTCCTGATGCTGACCGGCATGAACCTCGGCTTCACCAAGCTGATCGACGACACCGTCTCCACCAAGACGATCGGCGACATGGAGGGCTTCCCGGCCGCCCACGCCGTCTTCGCCTCCACCTTCAGCATCGGCGGCGTCGACTTCAAGGTCACCATCCTGTGGTGGCTCGGCCTGGTCGCCGTCGCCTCCTGGATCCTGCTGCGCACCCGCACCGGCAACTGGATCTTCGCCGTCGGCGGCAACCAGGAGGCGGCCCGCGCGGTCGGCGTACCGGTCACCCGGACCAAGATCGGCCTCTACATGGGCGTCGCCCTGGGCGCCTGGATCTCCGGCCAGCACCTGCTGTTCTCCTTCGACGCCGTGCAGTCGGGCGAGGGCGTCGGCAACGAGCTGATCTACATCATCGCGGCCGTCATCGGCGGCTGCCTGATCACCGGCGGCTACGGCAGCGCCGTCGGCTCGGCCGTCGGCGCGCTCCTGTTCGGCATGGTCAGCAAGGGCATCGTCTTCGCCGAGTGGAACCCCGACTGGTTCAAGTTCTTCCTCGGAGCCATGCTGCTCCTCGCGACCCTGCTCAACGCCTGGGTCCGCAAGCGGGCGGAGGCCGCCAAATGACCGAGACCGAAGCACGTACGGCGCTCGTCGAGCTGTCCGACGTCAGCAAGCACTACGGCACCGTCCGCGCCCTGGAGGGCGTCTCCCTTGAGGTGCACGCCGGGGAGATCACCTGCGTCCTGGGCGACAACGGCGCCGGCAAGTCCACCCTCATCAAGATCATCTCGGGCCTGCACCGGCACGACGGCGGCGCCCTGAGCGTCGAGGGCGAGGAGACCCGGCTCTCCTCCCCGCGCGAGGCCCTGGACCGCGGCATCGCCACCGTCTACCAGGACCTGGCCGTCGTGGGCCTGATGCCGGTGTGGCGCAACTTCTTCCTCGGCTCCGAGCCCACCAAGGGCGCCGGCCCCTTCAAGCGCATGGACGTCGACCTCATGCGCCGCACCACGCACGAGGCGCTGCTGCGCATGGGCATCGACCTCAGGGACGTCGACCAGCCCATCGGCACCCTGTCGGGCGGCGAACGCCAGTGCGTGGCGATCGCGCGCGCCGTCCACTTCGGCGCCAAGGTCCTCGTCCTGGACGAGCCCACCGCGGCCCTCGGCGTGAAGCAGTCGGGCGTGGTCCTGAAGTACGTGGCCGCGGCCCGCGACCAGGGTCTCGGTGTCGTCCTCATCACCCACAACCCGCACCACGCGTATCTCGTCGGCGACCGCTTCGTCCTGCTGCGGCGCGGCGCGATGGTGGGCAACCACACACGCGACGAGATCACCCTGGACGAGCTGACCAAGCAGATGGCGGGCGGCGGCGACCTGGACGCCCTGGTCCACGAGCTCAAGCGCGGCTGAGGCACGCCGGGACCGCCGGGGCACGGCCCCGGCGCCGGCGGCGCCCGGCGGCGTTCCCGGGCGCCCGGAACCGGTGCGCGACGCCTGAAGACGCCATGCGGCGCACCGGAAACGATCACGCGTCCCTTTCCCGTCCCCTACAACACCCCTACCGCCGGTGAGGCAGAATCGACCCACGATGAGCACCTACCGCGACCTCACCGCCCCCATCGGCTCCCGCAGAGCCACGGTCCTGCGCACCGTGGGCACCCGGGAGCGCCGTTCCCACCTCACGGCGCCCCGCGTGCCCACGGTCGGCATCGACATCGGCGGCACCAAGGTGATGGCGGGCGTCGTCGACGCCGACGGCAACATCCTGGAGCGACTGCGCACCGAGACCCCGGACAAGTCCAAGAGCCCCAAGGTCGTCGAGGACACCATCGTCGAACTCGTCCTGGACCTGTCCGACCGGCACGACGTGCACGCGGTCGGCATCGGCGCGGCCGGCTGGGTCGACGCCGACCGCAACCGCGTCCTGTTCGCGCCCCACCTGTCCTGGCGCAACGAACCGCTGCGCGACCGCCTCTCCGAGCGGCTCTCGGTGCCGGTCCTGGTCGACAACGACGCCAACTCCGCCGCCTGGGCCGAGTGGCGCTTCGGCGCCGGCCGCGGCGAGGACCACCTGGTCATGATCACCCTGGGCACCGGCATCGGCGGCGCGATCCTGGAGGACGGCCAGGTCAAGCGCGGCAAGTTCGGCGTCGCCGGCGAGTTCGGCCACATGCAGGTGGTGCCCGGCGGCCACCGCTGCCCGTGCGGCAACCGCGGCTGCTGGGAGCAGTACAGCTCCGGCAACGCGCTGGTCCGCGAGGCCCGCGAGCTGGCCGCGGCCGACTCGCCGGTCGCCTACGGCATCATCGAGCACGTCAAGGGCAGCGTCGCCGACATCACCGGCCCGATGATCACCGAGCTGGCCCGCGAGGGCGACGCCATGTGCGTCGAACTGCTCCAGGACATCGGACAGTGGCTCGGCGTCGGCATCGCCAACCTCGCCGCCGCCCTCGACCCGTCCTGCTTCGTCATCGGCGGCGGCGTCTCGGCCGCCGACGACCTCCTGATCGGCCCCGCGCGCGACGCCTTCCGGCGCCACCTCACCGGCCGCGGCTACCGCCCCGAGGCCCGCATCGTCCGCGCCCAGCTCGGCCCCGAGGCCGGCATGGTCGGCGCCGCCGACCTGGCCCGGCTGGTCGCCCGCCGTTTCCGGCGCGCCAAGCGCCGCCGGGTGGAGCGCCAGGAGCGCTACGAGCGGTACTCGCAGGCGCGGCGCGCCGCCCAGGAGTCGCTGTGACGATGTCGCTGCCGCGGCAGGCGGCGCCCCCGCACCCGTCGCCCGCGCCCCGCCGCGTGGAGACCCGCAGGCAGCGCAACCGGCGCCGGACCATCACCCTGATCATCATCGGACTGCTGATCGGCGTGCCCGCCGGCTATCTGCTGTGGTGCGCCCACCAGAGCCGCAGCAGCGGCCGGGACAAGGCCGCCAAGTGGGCGGCGACCGGCCTCACCCCCACCTACCCGGCCAAGGTGCAGCGCCGCCTCTACGAGGTGCCGGTGCCGCACCCCGCCGACCGGCTCGCCTCCTACGAGACGAACAACTGGCGCACCAGCCGTCTCTACGTCCAGTTCCGCACCACGCAGGCCGGTCTCGACACCTTCCTGGACGCCATGGGCGTCAAGCGCGGCGACCTCAAGAAGGGCGCCGTCACCATCGGCGAGCGCGACCGCCAGGTCAGCGGCTGGAACTTCCGGGGCGCCGGCCCCTGGTGGGGCCTCAGCCACAGCCAGAAGAACCCCGCCCCCAGCCAGGACGTGGTGGTCAACCTCTCCAACCCGGTCCTGCCGATGGTCTACGTCGTCTCCCGCACGGTTCCCTAGCCGGTCAGCCGGTCAGCCGGTCAGCCGGTCAGCCGGTCAGCCGGTCAGCCGGTCAGCCGGTCAGCCGGTCAGCCGGTTCAGCCCGCAGACCCAGCCGGCCCGCCGGCCCGCGTCGCACCGGCCGTACGCCCGGCCGCGGGCCGCCGCCGGAGCCGATTGTCAGACCCCGCCCGTAGAGTCGAAGACGGACTGACTCGACCGGCGAGCGGGCGACGGCAGGAGGTGACAGGACGGATGAGCGAGACGGCGGTGGCGGAGACGGCGGCGGCGGTGCCCGCGGGCGCGGCGACGGCCGCCGGCGCGGGCGCGGCGGCAACCGGCGCGGGGGTGAGCGGCGTGGCGGACGAGGTGTCCGTGCGGCTCGCCGCCGTCTTCCTGCCCGCGCCGCTGCCGCGCGACAGCCGCGTCGCCTTCTGGGACCCGGACGACCGGCCGCACCCGGCGCGGGACGACGCCCCGGCCGCGACCGACGCCCCGGCCGCGACCAACGCTCCCGAGGACGACGCGGACGGCGACCGGCCGGTGCGCACCCGGCTCACCGTCGTGCGCCGGCACGGCACGGGAGCACGCCGCAGGACCGCCCCGGCCCTCACCCTGCCGGTCGGCGAGGCCCTGCCCCACCTCGTGCGCGCCCGCCGCGACCCGGCCGCCCATCCCGCCACCGCCTGCTGGGGCGCCGCCGCCCTGCACGCGCTGCGCCTGACCGCCCGCGGCCGGCTGCTCCCCGGCCTGACCGCCACCGGGCACGACGCCTGGCGGGCCGGCCCCCTCGACCCGGACGACATCGCCCACCTGCGCGCCATCGCCGCCGCGATGCCCTACGAGGGCCACGCCGTCCCGCTGTCCGGACCGGGCCCCCTCAGGCTGCCCGAACCCGAGGCGCTGCTGCGCGCCTTCCTCGACGCCGTCGCCGACACCCTGCCCCGCACCCCGGCCGCGCCCCACACCGCCGGGAGACCCTTCGCGGACCGCCGCCCCCAGCACCTGCCGCACGCCCACGACTGGGCGGCCGAGGTCGCCGCCGGCATGGACGCGGGCGTACGGATCTCGCTGCGCCTCGACCTGTCGGCGTACGAGCTGTTCGACGCCGAGGACGCCGAGGACGCCGAGCACGGGTCGGACGGGGCGGGCGGCACCCGGCGCCGGGCGGGCGCGGCCGTCGTCCAGGTGCACAGCCTCGCCGACCCCACCCTCGTCGCCGACGCGGCCGCCCTGTGGGCGGGCGAGGCCGACACCGCGTTCGGCCCCCGCGCGCGCGTGGACGCCGCCCTGGCCGTTCGCCGCGCGGCCCGCGTGTGGCCGCCGCTCGACCGGCTCACCGAACAGGAGACGCCCGACGTCCTCGCCCTGTCCGAGGACGAGGTCAGCGAACTGCTCGGAGTGGCCGCGACCCGTCTCGCGGCGGCGGGCGTCGCCGTGCACTGGCCCCGCGACCTGGCCCACGACCTGACCGCCACCGCGGTCGTACGGCCCGCGCCGGGCTCCGCGACCGACGGCACCGGCTTCTTCGAGAGCGAGGACCTGCTCCAGTTCCGCTGGCAGCTCGCGCTCGGCGGCGATCCGCTCAGCGACGCCGAGATGGACGCCCTCGCCGAGGCCCACCGCCCGGTCGTACGGCTGCGGGACAGCTGGGTGCTGGTCGATCCCGCCCTCGTCCGCAAGGCCCGCAGACGCGACCTGGGACTGCTCGACCCCGTCGACGCGCTCTCCGTCGTCCTCAGCGGCACCGCGGAGGTCGACGGCGAGACCGTCGAGGCGGTGCCGGCCGGGGCGCTGGCCGCGCTCCGGGACCGGATCACGGCCGGGGTGCGGCCCGCCCAGCCGCCGCCGGGCCTGGCCGCCACCCTGCGCGACTACCAGCTGCGCGGCCTGGGCTGGCTCGACCTCATGACCTCCCTCGGCCTCGGCGGCTGCCTCGCGGACGACATGGGCCTCGGCAAGACCGTCACCCTCATCGCCCTGCACCTGAAGCGGGCGCACGACGACCCCACCCTGGTCGTCTGCCCCGCCTCCCTGCTGGGCAACTGGCAGCGCGAGATCACCCGGTTCGCGCCCGGCGTCCCCGTCCGCCGCTTCCACGGCCCCGACCGCACCCTCGACGGCCTGACCGGCGGCTTCGTCCTCACCACCTACGGCACCATGCGCTCGGCCGCGCAGAGCCTGGCCGAACGGCGCTGGGGGATGGTCGTCGCCGACGAGGCGCAGCACGTGAAGAACCCGTACTCGGCGACCGCGAAGGCGCTGCGCACGATCCCGTCCCCCGCGCGCGTGGCCCTCACCGGCACGCCCGTGGAGAACAACCTCTCCGAGCTGTGGGCGCTCCTCGACTGGACCACCCCCGGACTCCTCGGCCCCCTCAAGTCCTTCCGCGCCCGGCACGCGCGCGCCGTGGAGAACGGCGAGGACCGTGACGCCGTGGAGCGGCTGGCCCGCCTGGTGCGCCCGTTCCTGCTGCGCCGCCGCAAGTCCGACCCCGGCATCGTCCCCGAGCTGCCGCCCAAGACCGAGACCGACCACCCGGTCCCGCTCACCCGCGAACAGGCCGCGCTGTACGAGGCGGTGGTGCGCGAGTCGATGCACGCCATCGAGAACGCCGGAGGGATGGCCCGGCGCGGCCTCGTCCTCAAGCTGCTGACCTCGCTCAAGCAGATCTGCGACCACCCGGCGCTCTATCTGAAGGACGGCCGGGCGGGCGGCGGCGACCAGGCGCGCCGCTCGGGCAAACTCGCCCTGCTGGACGAACTCCTCGACACCCTGCTCGCCGAGGACGGCTCCGCCCTGGTCTTCACCCAGTACGTCGGCATGGCCCGCCTGATCACCGCGCACCTCGCCGACCGCGCGGTCCCGGTCGACCTCCTGCACGGCGGGACGCCGGTCCCCGAGCGCGAGCGCATGGTGGACCGTTTCCAGGCCGGGGAGACACTCGTCCTGGTGCTGTCCCTGAAGGCGGCGGGCACCGGCCTCAACCTCACCCGCGCGGGCCACGTCGTCCACTTCGACCGCTGGTGGAACCCGGCGGTCGAGGAGCAGGCCACCGACCGCGCCTACCGCATCGGACAGACCCAGCCCGTGCAGGTGCACCGCCTCATCACCGAGGGCACCGTGGAGGACCGCATCGCCGAGATGCTCGCCGCGAAGCGGGCCCTGGCCGACGCGATCCTCGGCGGCGGCGAGTCGGCCCTCACCGAACTGACCGACCGCGAGCTGTCCGACCTGGTCTCGCTGCGGAGGGGAGCCTGATGGGGACGCCGGAGCGGCACGAGCCGGAGACCCACGGTGAGCCGCTGCCCGACGGGGCCGTCGCGTACGGCTCCGGACCGCGGCGAGGGGACGCCCAGGGACCGCTGACGTCGAGTGCCGGTGACGCGCCGGAGCCGGCTGCCGGTGACAGGCCGGAGCCGGTGCGGGACGCGGAGGACGCGAGGGACGCGGCGGCGCGGGTGCCCGCCGACGGGTCGGCCGCCCCGGCGACGCGGCCCGGCGACGCCGCGCGTGCGGCGCTGCGGGTCGCGCGCGGGCAGCAGCCGCCGGGCGGTGCGACGGGGGAGCACGGCCCGGGGCGGGGCGCCGCCGCAGGCCGAGAGTCCCGCCCCGGCGACGCCGCCCGCGAGGCCCTGCGCAAGGCGATCTCCGCCCGCCGTGGCGACGGTGCGGGCAGTGACGACGCGGCTGCCACAGCGGCGGAGCCGGACGTGGTGGTCTCCGCCCGTCGTGCTGAAGGTGCGAGCAGCGACGACGCCGCCGCGACCACGGCGGTGCCGGGCGTGGTGGTCTCCGGCCGCCGTGGCGACGGTGCGGGCTGTGGCGACGCCGCTGCGACCGCTGCGGCGTCGGACGTGGTGGTCTCCGCCCGTCGCGGTGAAGGTGCGGGCAATGAGGGTGAAGCCGCGACCACTGCGGTGCCGGACGAGCCGGACCGGCCGACCGAGTCGGCGGTGCCGGACCCCGCCGAACCGGCGGCCGCCCCCCGGACACCCGGCCGGGGCGCCCGCCCCGCCGACGTGGCCCGCGAGGCCCTGCGCGCGGCCCGCGCCCGCAGCGGGGCGCGGACCGAGGAGCGTCCCCCAACGGTGGCTGACGGGGGCGCCGCCCGCTCCCGCCGCACCGCACCTCGCGTGGGCCGCCCCCGAAATGCCGCGCCGGAGACCGCCGTCGGCCGCCGCCCGGGCACCGTCGGCGAAGTCCTCGCGGGCGCACTCCGCGAACCGCCCACGTCGAGCGGGACACCCACGTCGAGCGGGACGGTCGCGCGGGGAAGGGGCAACGGACCGGAGTACGAGGCGAGTTCGTCCCCCGAGGCACACACGTACCCCGGAGACGACGGCACGCCGTCCACCGCCCGCAGGCACCCCGCTGACCCGCCCCCCGGTGACGCTCCCCGCTCCGCCACGCCGGCCGACGCATCCAGCACGGCCGACACCGTCGGCGCGGCCCCCGCGCCCGCCGCCGCCCCCGTAGCGGGCACCCCCACCGCCACCGACGCGCACCCTGCCCTCGACGCACCTCCCGCCGCCGCGCTTCCCGCCGCCGAAGCGCATTCCGCCGCCGACGCGCACCCCGTCACCGAGGCGCATCCCGCCGCTCAGGCGGGCCCCGTCACCGACGCGCGCCCTACTCTCCAAGCGGACCATGTCACCGACGCGCATCCCGCCCCCGACGCGCACCCTGTCCCCGACGCGCACCCTGTCCCCGACGCGCACCCCACCCCCCAGCCCTCCCAATCACCCCAGGTCCCCAGGACCATGGCCGCGCCCCGCCGGGACGGCGCACTGCGGCGTACCTTTCCGGCGTTCGCCGCCCGGTCCACCGGCGGTTCCGGTTTCGCGGAGACCTGGTGGGGCGGCGCGTGGCTCACCGCGCTGGAGGAAGGCGCGCTGGACGCGGCGCGGCTGGCCCGCGGGCGGCGTTACGCGGAGCGGGGCCATGTGGACGCCATCACCGTGACGCCCGGCCTGGTCCTGGCGTACGTCCAGGGCAGCCGCCCGCGCCCGTACCGGGTCCAGGTGCGGGTGCGGACGCTGGACGACGCGGACTGGACCCGCTTCCTGGACGCGGCCGCCGACCGCCCCGGGCACATCGCCGCGCTCCTCGACAAGGAGATGCCCCAGACGCTCGCCGACTGCGGCGTCCCGCTGCTGCCCGGCCCCGGCGACCTGGAGCCGCACTGCAGCTGCCCCGACCGGGGGCACCCCTGCAAGCACGCGGCGGCCCTCTGCTACCAGACCGCGCGTCTGCTGGACGCCGACCCGTTCGTCCTGCTGCTGCTCCGCGGCCGGGGCGAGCGGGAACTGCTGGACGCCCTGTCCCGGCTGAGCGCCGCCCGCGCGGCCCGCGCGGCGCGGGACCGGCGGCCGGAGGCCCTGCCGGGGGTACGGGCCGGCGAGGCCCTGACGCCCCGCGCCCTGCCGCCGCTGCCCGCGCCCCTGCCGCCCCCGCCGCACCCCGAGCAGCCGCCGGTGTACCCGGCGGCGCCGGGCGGCCCGGACCCGTTCGCGCTCGACCAGCTGGCGACCGACGCGGCCGCCCGCGCCCACGCACTGCTCACCACCGGCCGCGACCCGGTGGGCGGGCTGACGCTGTGGCAGGACGCGGTGCGCCTCGCCGCCGCCCGCCCCGGCTCCGGGCTGACCGCCGCGACCCGTGCCCTGTACGCCTCGCTCGCCGCGGCCACCGGACGTACGGCGAACGAACTGGCGCGCGCCGTGGCCGCGTGGCGGCAGGGCGGGCCGGCGGGACTGGCCGTCCTGGAGGAGCCGTGGGACCCGCCGGCCGGCCGGTTCGACCGGGCCCGTCCGCTGCTCCTCGCCGCCGACCTGCCCGCGTTCCGGCCGCACCGCAACCGGCTCACCCACCCCGGCGGCCGCCTCCAGCTGCGGCTGGGCCGGGACGGCCTGTGGTACGCCTACGAGTCCGAGCCCGGCCGCGAGGACTGGTGGCCGCGCGGCGCCCCCGACCTGGACCCGGTCGGCGCCCTGACCGCCCTGACCGCGACCGCGGCCCTCTGACCGGGGCATCGGCTCATCGGCTCATCGGGTCATCGGGTCATCGGGCCAGAGGGTGACCGGCTGAGCCGTCGACCGGGCGCGGGCCGGGTGTGGGGCCGAGGGCGGGGCCGGGCGCGGGCCGGGCTCCCACGCCTCAGACGCGCGCCAGGTCCGTCTCGACGTCGAGGAGGTCGCGGCTCCGGCGTATCGGGGAGCACAGCACCGGAACCGGTATGAGCAGGGTGCACAGGGCGAAGACCAGCAGCGCGGTCCGGTTGCCGAACGTCTGGCCGAGCACGCCCGCCAGCAGGGCGCCGATCGGGAAGACGCCCCAGGAGACGAACCGCACCGTGGCCATCACCCGGGGGAGGAGTTCGGGCGCGACGGCCGTCTGCCGGTAGGTGCGCGCGATGATGGCGAAGGTGACCGTGCAGGCGCCCCACCCGAAGCTGCCGAGACCGAAGAGGACCGCGCCGAAGCCGCGGCCGGCCAGCGGCATCAGCAGGGCGCTGACCGGGCTGAGGATCAGGGGGACCAGTGCGGCCCGGGTGGTGCCCAGCCACTTGATCAGGGGCGTGGTGACCGCCGCGCCGACGACGCCGCCCAGTCCCATGCAGGCGATCAGCAGGCCCACGGTCAGCGAGCTGGCGTGCACCGTGCGGATCAGGAAGACCGCGGTGATCGCCTCGAACGCGGCGGTGGCGAAGTTGAATCCGGTGCCGACCAGCACGAACGGGCGGATCACCGGATGCCGGCGGACGAACTCGATGCCCTCCCACATCTCGCCGAAGACGTTCCGCTTGGTCTGGTCGGCGCGATCCTTGTGCGGGGCGGGCACGGTGAGCAGGAGGGCCGCCGAGACGACGTAGCTGACGACGTCCGCGATCAGGCTGTAGGCGGCGCCGAACGCCTGCACCAGGCTGCCGCCCAG
Organism: Streptomyces seoulensis; assembly: GCA_013364255.1. GTDB lineage: Bacteria > Actinomycetota > Actinomycetes > Streptomycetales > Streptomycetaceae > Streptomyces > Streptomyces similanensis. The sequence goes on from CP054936.1 coordinate 7,283,648, forward strand.
GCCGGGACCCGCCACCTGGGAGACGGACTCGCTGCCCTGGAGGATGCTGTTGCCGGCCGCGAGCCGGTCCTTGCTGACCACCGCCGGCAGGTACGTCGAGTAGCCGACGTCGAAGACCACGCTGGCCACGCTGAGCACGAAGGCCGCGACGACCAGCTGTCCCAGCGAGAGCGCGTCCAGGAACACCGCGACCGGGATGGAGAGCAGGGTCAGCGCCCTGATCAGGTCGGCGGCGACCAGCACGGGACGCAGCGGCAGGCGGTGCACCAGCACTCCGGCCGGCAGGCCGAACAGCAGCCACGCGCACATGGCCGCGGCGCTGACCAGACTCGTCTCGAAGGTGTCGGCCTTCAGTTCGAGCACGGCCACCAGGGGCATCGCCACGGTGGTGACGGCCGTGCCGAAGGCGCTGACGCCGTGGGCGGAAGCCAGTCGCCAGAACACCGGGCCGTCACGGCGGGCGGCGGGCGGCGGCTGCGTCATGGGGTGCTCCTGAGTACGGCTTGACGGTCGTAGAGCGGACTGCCGTCCTCGCAGCAGCGCAGTTTCTTCACGGCCAGCACACCGGGGTGGTCCGGCTCGGGGCGCACGCGCACGAAGGAGAACCCGGTCGCGCCGAGGGCGTCGAGGACGTCGTCCGGGGCGCCCAGGACCCGCCAGTGCGGGTGGGCCGCTCTCGGCCTCGGACACGGAGTGGCAGACGTCCGCTGGAGCAGGACTGGAACCGTCGCTGCCTGGGCACGACGGTGCACGCCTTCGGGGCGGGATGGCGGCGCGGCGGACTCCTCCCCGCGCTGCGCGAGGCGTTCGACGCCTACGGCTACTACCGCGACCGGCTGTCGCTGAGCGCCGTGCCGGACGCCGGCGCCGAAAGCGCGGCCCCGTTCGGGCTGAACCCGTGGCCGTGCGTCCGGCTGGTGCCGGTCGACATCGCCGAGGCTCTCCTGCCGGACCGGTCCGGTGCGTCCGCGCCCGTGTCCGCGCGCCCTCGGTCGCTGACGGCGGACCCCGGCATCCAGCGCGTCGACACCCCGTCGGGGCAGTACGTCCGGATCGAGGGGGAGACCTTCCTGGTCACCGTCGACTACGCGCTGCCCGAGGAGCTCATCCACGGCGCCGCCTCGGTCGCGGCGCCGCGCGCATGACGCTGGACCTGTCCGGTCCGCCCCGCCCCTGGCCGGACGGCCTGGTCCGCCGGTTCGCCGTCGCCCAGGCCCGGGCGCTGGACCGGCCGGGGTGCTGGGGCACGCCGCCGCCCCAGGGCGACCCGGCCCTGCTGGAGCGGCTGGCGGAACTGTTCTCGGCCCCGCCCGGACGCACGGTGGTCACCGCCGGGGTGCGGCAGTTCGCCGGTGCCTGGGCGGGGCGTACCCGCACCGCCCTGGTGGAGCGGCCGGGTTTCGCGGACATCGCGAAGGTGCTGTCCGGGGCGGCCGCGGTGCGCGCGCTGACCTGGGAGGAGCTGCCCGGCGCGGCGCGCGGCGCCGGGGAGCCGGTCACGTTCTGGGTGACCAGTCCCGCACGCAACCCGGACGGCCGTTCGCTGGACGGCGCGGACCGGGCGGCGCTGTCGGCGCTGGCCGCCGCGGGGCACCAGGTGGTGGTGAACCAGGTCTACCGCTGGTTCGCCCCGCCCGAGGACCCGCCGGCCGGTTGCTGGTCGGTCACCTCGCTGGCCAAGCTGTGCGGCGGCGGCAGCCGCCTCGGCTGGGCAGTCCTGCCCGAGGGGGAGCGGCCGCCGCCGTCGCTGAGCGCCTGCGGACCGGCCACGGCGTGGCAGCGCGCCTGGGCCGGCTTCCTGGACGCGCCCACGCTCGCCGCCCTGCGCGCCTCCTGCGTGGAACCCACCCTGGAGGCGCGCCGGGTCTTCACCGGCCGGCTCGGCGACCTGCTCGGCTGGCGGTTCGCCGGCGCGGGCATGTCGCTGACGCTGCACTGGCGGGGCGCGTCGGAGGAGCGGGTGACGGCGCTCTTCGCCGAGCACGGGCTGAAGGTGGGTCCGGGCTCGGCCTTCGACGCCCGCGAGGGCTCGGTCCGGCTGGCGTTCTCCGGCGTGGACGCGCACGAAGCCGCGCAGGCCGCCGAACGGGTGGCCCGGCCGGCGGCCGAGGCGGACGGAGAGCTGCGGCCTGCCGGCGGCTCTCCCGCCCGCCCCGCGCACGGGGGGTCCTGAGGCGGCGGTCAGCGCGCCTTGTGGGCGTACGCCGTCAGCCAGTCGAGGTCGCGGTGGCCCGCGCCGTAGCGTTCGCGCTCGTTGACGGTGCGGACGTCGCAGCCGGCGAAGCCGACGTCGGTCAGCAGGCGGGCCACCCGGTCGGCCGTCTGGTAGCGGAAGAACCGTGCGGCGTCCGCGCTGAACGCCTCGACGATCTCCTCCTCGCCCTCGCCCTCCTTGAAGCTGACGAAGAGCGCTCCGCCGGGCTGGAGCACGCGGTGGAACTCCGTCAGAGCCCTCCGCACGTGCTCGTCCTTGAGGTGCAGCAGCGTCGCCTGGCTCCAGACACCGGCGAAGCCGCCGTCGGGGAAGTCCAGCGCGCACACGTCCATGCGCCGGAACGCGATCCCCGGGTGCAGTTCCCTGGCCCGGGCGACGAAGGAGTCGCTGAGGTCGACGCCGGTGACCGCGACCCCCCGTTCGGCCAGCAGGGCCGTGTCGCGGCCGAACGCGCACCCGGCGTCCAGGACCGGCCCGGCCGGCCTCGGCAGCATCGCGGTGAACTCGTCGAGCTCCCGGTCGGGAATCATGCCGCGGGTGGCGGTCTCGTACTTGGTGAGGCTGTGCTCGTAGGCGGCGAGAGTCCGCGAGAGGTAGTCAAACACCCGCTGAATCTACCCGGCCCACCGGGCAGCCGAGCCACCGCCAACTCACCTCACAGGCAACGACGTTCGGCCCCCGTCCGCCGGCCTGCCCGCGGCCCGGACCCGTCGGCGCGAGCCGCGCCCGGGACGCCGCCCGGTCCGGTCAGCGCCCGGTCCGGTCAGCGCGGGGTGCGGGCCCGCAGCGCCTGGAGGGTCCAGTCCAGGACGGGGGTGAGGCTTTCCGGGGCCGGCCAGTCGTTGATCACCGCGAGGAGTCGCAGGTACCGCTCCCGGCGGGGGTCGTTCGCGCTCTCCAGCCGGGCGAGGAGCCGACGGCGCAGCCCGGCGTCGTCGGGGGCGCCGACGACGTGCGCGTAGTGGGCGCTCAGTTCCGCGACGATCCGGTCGGCCTCGGGCGCGGTCGGGGCGACGCCGGCCGCGAGGGCCGGGGCGACGTGGACGCGGGCGGTCGCGACCAGGTCGCGGCCCGGCCCGCCGGCACCGCCGCGGGCCTGCTCGGCCGACTCCTCCTCGGCCATGCGCCGCAGGTGGGCGCGGAAATCGGAGTCCTGGGAGAGCTCGGCCAGCTCCACCCACGCCGCCACCTGCTCCGCCCGGGGATCGTCGGGCAGTTCGGGAGTCATCGAGCGTCCGATCGCCGCGAAGGCCGGGGCGTTGGGCACCCCGCCGAAGGTGGCGCCGAGGAAGTCGCCGATCAGACGGCGGCGTTCTTCCTCGGAGAGCTTGGCGAGCTTGTGCATGAGATCCATCTCCTCGGGGCTGGACCCGCGCTCGGCCACCGCCGTCAGTACGGCGCGCCGCAGGCGCAGGGTGCGAATCTGGACCGCCAGCGCGTCGGCGTGCGCCGCGGCGACCTCGGGCAGCGACAGCTCGCGGTCCAGGACCTTCCGAATGGTCGAGAGGTCCAGGCCCAGGTCGCGGAGGGTCTGTACGAGGTCGAGGCGCGCGACGGCGGCGAGGTTGTAGAGGCGGTACCCGGCCGGGTTGCGGTCGGTCGGCGCCACGATCCCGCGATCGGAGTAGAAGCGGATGGTCTTGACCGTCAGCCCGGTGCGCCGGGCCAGGTCGCCGATCGAGTAGAGCGTTTCGCCGTCCATGCGCACACCCTCGCACCTCCCCTTGGTGGAGACTCAAGCCCGGACGGCCGCGCCGGCGACGGGCCGTCCGGCTCGTCCGCCCGGGTGAGCGGTACGGCGGGTCGCCCGTCCCCGCGTGTCAGGCGCCCGTGCCGCCGCGGGCGGCGAGGACCGCTCCGTGCAGCGAGGATCCCCCTCCGAGCACGGCGGGCCCGACCGGGGCCGGCGGGTGGCCGTGCCTGGTCAGCGCGGCCACCCGCCGGGCGGTCTCCTCGACGAAGCCGGGGATGCCCGCGGCGAATCCACCGCCGATCACCATCGCGTCGGGACGCACCAGCTCGCCCACGCCGACCAGGGCGGCCGCCAGGGCCGCGCAACTGTGCTCGACCGCCGCCACGGCCCAGCCCGCGCGCTCGGCGTACCCGGCGCGCAGTTCGGCGAAGTCCACCCGCGCACCGCGCGCGGCGCTCGCCCTGCGCAGGGTGGCCGGTCCGGACGCCTCCGCCTGGACGCAGCCGCGCCGCCCGCAGTCGCAGCGCTCGCCCCGCCGGGCGACGATCAGGTGGCCCAGTTCGCACGAGCCCCGCCCCGGGCCGGGCACGGAGCGCCCGCCCAGCACGATCCCGCCGCCGATGCCCGTGCCGACCCCCACGTACACCAGGTCGGCGCAGCCCGCGGCGTCGGCCTCGGCCAGGGCGGCCAGGTCACCGTCGTCGGCCCAGTGCAGCGGGACCTTCGGGAACAGCTCGCCGAGCACGGCCGTCAGGTCGAGGCCCCGCCAGGACGGGCGGGTGGGCCAGGAGGCGACCCGCCCGTCGGCGTCCAGCGTGGCGGGCACCGCGACCCCCACGGCCGCGAGCGGCTGCCCGGTGCGGGCCCGGATCTCCTCGGTGTGCCTGCGCAGAGCGGCGAGGTCGTCGGCGACCCGGCCCGACGCGGGCCAGGTGAAGGCCGACTCGTGGGCGTCCGCACCGTCCGTCTCGGCGCGGAGGGCGACCTTGGTGCCGCCGATGTCAACGCCGAGAAGGATCGCGCACCTCCGAAAGGGTCAGCTGGCTCCTCAACTGGTCCACCATCGAGCCGAGTTCCCGGCTGTTGCGGGCGACTCCGAAGACATGGCGGTCCGGCCGCACCAGTGCGAACTGCGCCTTGGCGGACGCCAGGAACGGCAGGTAGACGTCGTCCAGGTCGGCCCACGCCTCCTCCGCGCCCCGCGCCCCGGAGGCGTCCGGCACCAGGTGGACCAGGCGGGTGTCGAGGCCGGCGAGGAACCGGCGCCGCTCGGGTCCGAGGGCGGCGGCCGGGTCGGCGGTCGCCAGCAGCACGAAACCTGTTCCCACCACCTGGTCGAACAGTCCCGACACCGCGCCCCTGCCGACGCGGCCCTGGGGCGCCACCGATCCGGTGGGCGGCGCGGCGACCGTCCCGACGGTCCGGCGCAGCAGCCCGTCGCGCAGGGCGAGCGCCACCGAACGGTCGGGCATCCGGCCGGCCAGCAGCGCGGCGTCCCGGCGTTCGGCCTCTGCCTCGTCGGTGATGCAGATGATCTTCCCCAGCTGCACGGACAGCTCGGTGGTGCGGCGCACGTGGTCGCCCCGCTCCAGGCCGTAGCTGTCCAGCAGCCGTTCCTCGCAGACGCCCTTGAGGACGAGATCCAGCTTCCAGGACAGGTTGAGGGCGTCCCGGATCCCGGAGCACATGCCGGCGCCGGCGAACGGCGGCATGGAGTGCGCGGCGTCACCGGCCAGCAGCAGGCGGCCCGTGCGCCAGGTGTCGGCCAGCTCCGCCTTGAAGGTGTACACGGTGTGGCGTGTCAGGACGGCGTTGTCCGGTGTGACGTCGAACGGTTCGAGCAGGCGCCAGGCGGTCTCGGGCCGGTCGAGGTCGCCGGGCTTCTCGTCCGGCAGGCGCATGAACTCCCACCTGCGGCGGCCGGGACCGCCGCCCACGACCGTCGTCGGTCTGGACGGATCGCAGATCTGGGTGTTGACGGGCACGAAGTCGCGCGGCTCGTCGAGGACCACGTCGCACAGCAGCCAGTCGTGCGAGAAGTCCAGGTCGATCCGGCCGGCTCCCATGGCCCGGCGCACGAAGCTGTTGGCCCCGTCGCAGCCGACGAGCCAGGCGGAGGTGAGGCGGGAGCGCTCGCCGTCCGCGGACTCGGTGACCAGGGCGACGCCGTCGCCGTCGTCCGTGATGTCGACCGCGGTGCGGCCGCGGTGCACGCGCAGGTTCTCGAACGTCGCGGCGCGGGCCCGCAGCGCGTCCTCCAGCCTGGGCTGCTGGAAGTGCAGGGCGTCGGGGTAGCCGTGGGCGCCGACCGCCGAGAAGTCCAGGCGGAGCAGGGTGGCGCCGGCGGCGTTGCGCCAGTCGTAGGCGTCCACCGGTTCGGCTGTGCCCGCGAACGAGGGATCGAGGCCGAGGGACACGAGGGTGCGCGCCGTTTCGCCGTCGAACGAGGTCGCCCTCGGCAGCCGGTAGGGGTTCTCCCACCGCTCGACGACCGTGACGCGCCACCCCTGTCGGGCCAGCAGGATCGCCAGCACCTGGCCCACCGGACCGTACCCGACGATGACGACGTCGCTGTCGAACCGGTCCGCGCCGGTCCGCCCGTCGGGTGCCATGCCGCTCACCGGCCGTCCATGCCGACGAGGGCCCGGGCGGCGAGCCGGTAGCCGTCGGCCCCGAGGCCGAAGATCACGCCACTGGCGAGCGAGCCGAGGATCGACTGGTGCCGGAAACCCTCCCGCGCCCAGAGGTTGGAGAGGTGGACCTCGATCCAGGGCCGGGGATAGTTGGCGAGGGCGTCCCGCAGGCTCCAGCCGGCGATCATCAGCGCGCCCGGATTGACGACGGCGCCCACCGCGTCGTAATGGTCCTGGACCGTCCGGACCATTTCCCCTTCGCAGTCGTGCTGCTTGGAGACGACCGTCCAGCCGCGTCCGGCGACTTCCTCGGTCACTGCCCGCTGAATGTCCGCCAATGTTTCCGAACCGTATATCTCGGGCTCGCGGCGCCCCAGTATTCCCAGGTTCGGTCCATTCAACAGCAGAATTTCACTCAAGGCCGACCTCGATGTTTCGTCGGGTAATGGATTGCTCTGTTGCAAAGCGGTGCGCGGTCAGCATACTCGGGCACAGGGCCGGTGGAGCCGGGCCCTGCGCAAGGGTCCGAGCGGCTGCGGAATTAGGGGGCTCTAGGGGTTGGCATAGGGGGTTGCCGCCCTTCTGACGTGCTGGATTAATGAGCCGCGGTAAGCGGACCGCCGCACATGGAAAGGTTGATCGTGGCTGGGATTTCGTCACAGAATCTGGAATTCCCGCAATGGCCTCAGTTCGGCGACGAGGAACGCGTCGCTCTGATGCGCGCCCTGGAGCAGGGACAGTGGTGGCGGATCGGCGGCAACGAGGTCGATCTGTTCGAGCAGGAGTTCGCCGGTTATCACGGGGCCGAACACGCCCTGGCGGTGACCACCGGAACCCATGCGCTCGAACTCGCCCTCCAGGTTCTCGGAGTGGGTCCGGGGACCGAGGTGGTCGTCCCGGCCTTCACCTTCATCTCCTCCTCCCAGGCGGCGCAGCGGCTCGGCGCGGTCGCCGTGCCGGTGGACGTCGACCCCGACACCTACTGCATCGACGTGGCCGCCGCCGAGGCGGCGATCACCCCGCGCACCCGGGCGATCATGCCGGTCCACATGGCGGGAGTGGTCAGCGACATGGACGGGCTCGGGAAACTGGCGGCCGACGCCGGGGTCCCGATCCTCCAGGACGCCGCACACGCGCACGGCGCCGAGTGGCGCGGCCGGCGGGTCGGCGAGCTGGGCTCGGTGGCCGCCTTCAGCTTCCAGAACGGAAAGCTCATGACCGCGGGCGAGGGCGGCGCGGTCACCTTCCCCGAGACCGAGCAGTACGAACTGGCCTTCCTGCGGCACAGCTGCGGCCGGCCCCGTACCGACCGCTCCTACCTGCACCGCACGTCGGGCTCCAACTTCCGGATGAACGAGTTCTCGGCCGGCGTGCTGCGGGCCCAGCTCGCCCGGCTCGACCAGCAGATCGAGACCCGGCAGCAGCGCTGGCCGCTGCTGAGCGGACTGCTGGCGCGGATCCCCGGCGTCGTGCCCCAGGGCGGCGACGACCGCTGCACCCGCAACCCGCACTACATGGCCATGTTCCGGGTCCCCGAGCTGACCGAGGAACGGCGCAACGCGCTGGTCGACGCGCTGATCGCACGCGGACTGCCGGCCTTCGCCGCCTTCCGCGCCGTCTACCGCACCGCCGCCTTCTGGGAGCTGGCGGCCCCCGAGGAGTCCGCGGAGGACATCGCCCGCCGCTGCCCGCACAGCGAGGCGCTCACCCGGGACTGCGTCTGGCTGCACCACCGGACACTGCTCGGCACGGAGCAGCAGATGCACGCCATCGCCGACGTGGTGGCCGACGTACTGGGGCGGCTTTGAGCCTCCGGGTGGCCGTGGTCGGGCTCGGCTGGGCGGCTCGTACGATCTGGCTGCCACGGCTCGCCGCTCACCCGGCTCTGACCGTCACGGCCGTGGTGGACCCGAGCCCCGCAGCCCGGGCCGCCGTCGCCGACGGCGCCGCGGGTGTGCGCGTGCTGGCCGATCCCGGCGAGCTCTCGCCGGAGCTGGCCGACCTCGCGATCGTCGCCGTGCCCAACCACGCCCACAGCTCCGTGGCCGGCGCCCTGCTGCGCCGCGGGATCCCGGTCTTCCTGGAGAAGCCGGTCTGCCTCTCCCACACCGAGGCCGACGAGCTGGCTCGGGCCGAGCGGGAGGGCGGCGCCGTCCTCGTCGCGGGCAGCGCCGCCCGGTGCCGCGCCGACGTCCTGGCACTGCGGCGGCTGGTCGAGTCGGTGGGCGACGTACGGCATCTGCGGCTGGCCTGGGTCCGGGCCAACGGGGTCCCGGGCACCGACTGGTTCACCCGGCGCAGCCAGGCCGGCGGCGGAGTGCTCCTGGATCTCGGCTGGCATCTGCTCGACACCGCCCAGTTCCTGCTGGGCCCACTGGAGTTCGACCAGGTGGTCGCGGCCACGACGCACGACTTCGTGAACCGCCGCGCCGCGCGCGCCGTGTGGCGGGAGGACGAGCCGGACGCCGCGCGCCCGGAGGCGGCCGACGTGGAGGACACCGCCCGCGCGTTCCTGGTGGCCGACTCCGGCGTCTCCGTCTCGATGCGGACGAGCTGGGCCTCGCACGCCGCCCACGACAGGACCACGGTGGAGGTGCACGGCAGCGCGGGTACGGCCGCGCTGGGATGCACGTTCGGCTTCAGCCCGAACCGGCTCGGCGGCTCGTCCCTGACGTTCACCCAGGACGGTCGGGTCACGCCGGTCGCGCTGGACGAGGAACCGGTGGGCGCCGAGTACGACCGGCAGGTCGACGCGCTCGCCGGGCTCCTGGCCGATCCGGCGCAGCGGGGCAAGGCGGTGGCGGCGGCCCGCCGGACCATCGATGTCATCGAACGAATCTACGAGTCGGCGGCGCGTGCGGCCGGCGCGCGCAAGCCCGAAGAGGTACCCGCATGAACAGGGAACAGATCAACGACGCCGCCGGCCGCTCGCCGCGCAAGGCGCTGCGGGCCGTCGTCTTCGATCTCGACGGAGTACTCGTCGACAGCTTCGGGGTGATGCGCGAGGCGTTCGAGATCGCCTACCGGGAGGTCGTCGGCGCGGGCGAACCGCCCTTCGCGGAATACAGCCGACACCTCGGGCGGTACTTCCCCGACATCATGACGATCATGAACCTGCCGCTGGAGATGGAGGAGCCGTTCGTCCGCGAGAGCTACCGGCTGGCCCCGAGCGTCCGCATGTTCGACGGGGTGCCCGAGCTGCTGGGCACGCTGCACCGGCAAGGGCTCGGATGCGCGGTCGCCACCGGCAAGAGCGGCCCCCGCGCCCGCTCGCTGCTGGACACCCTCGGTGTGCTGCCGCTGTTCGACCACGTCATCGGCTCGGACGAGGTAGCCCACCCCAAGCCCGCGCCCGACATCGTCCTGCGCGCCCTGGAACTGCTCGACGTGGACGCCGCGGACGCCGTGATGGTCGGCGACGCGGTCACCGACCTGGCCAGCGCCCGTGCGGCCGGCGTCACGGCCCTCGCGGCGCTGTGGGGCGAGAGCGATCCGGCGCCCCTGCTGGCGGCGGAGCCCGACGCCGCACTGAGCAGCCCGTGGGAACTGCTCGCCTGGTGCCTGGACGCGGCGCGGTGACCGGCGCCGCCCACAGCGTCCGGGTACCGCTCGGCGAACGGTCCTACGACGTGCACATCGGCCCCGGAGTCAGGAACACGCTCCCGGCGATCGTCACCGGCCTCGGCGCCCGGCGGGCTGCGGTCGTCTCCGCCCGCCCGCCGGAGTGGACCCCGGACCCGGGCGTGCCCTCGCTGCTGCTGCCGGCCGCCGACGGGGAAGAGGCCAAGACCCTGGCCGCCGTACAGGAATACTGCCGCCGCTTCGCCGCGTTCGGCCTCACCCGGGCGGACGTCGTGGTCGCCGTCGGCGGCGGCACCACCACCGACACGGCGGGACTGGCCGCCGCGCTCTACCACCGGGGCGTGCCGGTGATCCACCTGCCCACCTCGCTGCTCGCCCAGGTGGACGCGAGCGTCGGCGGCAAGACCGCGGTGAACCTCCCCGAGGGCAAGAACCTGGTGGGCGCGTACTGGCAGCCCAAGGCGGTGCTGTGCGACACCGACTACCTGACCACGCTGCCGGCCCGGGAGACGACCAACGGCCTCGGGGAGATCGCCCGGTGCCACTTCATCGGGGCGGGCGACCTCCGCCCGCTGCCGCTGACCGAGCAGATCGTCGCGAGCGTACGCCGCAAGGCGGAGATCGTCGCCGCCGACGAACGGGACACGGGCCTGCGGCACCTCCTCAACTACGGGCACACACTGGGCCACGCCCTGGAGCGCGCCACCGACTTCTCCCTGCGCCACGGGGAGGGGGTGGCCATCGGCACGGTCTTCGCCGGGCGGCTCGCCGGAACGCTCGGACGCATCCCGCCGGCGCGGGTCGCCGAACACCTCGACGTGGTACGCCACTACGGCCTTCCCACGTGCCTGCCCTCCGGCGTGGCGCCGGCCGAACTGATCGCCCTGATGCGACTGGACAAGAAGGCCACCACCGGACTCTCCTTCGTCCTCGACGGCCCCGCGGGAGCGGAGTTGGTGACGGACGTGCCCGAGAGCGCCGTCGCCGCCGCCCTGGCGGAGATGCCGACGCGGTGAGAGGGCCGAACCTCCCCTCCTCACGGACGCGGTACGGCGTCGCGGCGCTGCGCCGACCCCCCCCCGCCCGCATCCCGGCCCACCCCTACGACCGCGACTTCGAGCAACCGTCACGGGGCGCGAAATGGTCTCCTCTCCTAGGGGCCGTTAGGGGTTCCATCCCGTGCGTCGCGGCTTGCATTCTTCTATATGGCCTGGTCAAAGCGTGTATAGGAACGTCGGGGGTATCGGATGCTGCGCACAGAGTTGGTGCGACCGCTGCACGATCTTCTGCGGACGCAGGCCGCCGGACTCGGTCCGAAAACGGCCTACCGCGACGACCACCGCTCACTGAGCTACACCGATCTGGAGACCCGCTCACGGCGCCTGGCCGGACACCTCGCGGACCTGCGGCTGCGCCCCGGCGACCGCGCGGCGATGCTGCTCGGCAACCGGGTCGAGCTGGTCGAGAGCTACTACGCGATCGCCCGCTCGGGCGCGATCGGAGTCCCCCTCAACCCGCGCTCCTCCGACGCCGAACTGGCCTACCTGCTGGAGGACAGCGGCGCCCGGGTGATCATCACCGACGCCTACCACCTCGACCAGCTCGGCCGCGTCCAGGCAGCCCTGTTCCCGCTGACCGTCCTGGTGGTCGGCCTCGACCCGGCGCCGGCCGGTGCCCACTCGTACGAGACCCTCGCGACTTCGGAACCCGACTCCCCGGCCTACGACAACCTCGGCCTGGACGAGACCGCCTGGATGCTCTACACCTCAGGCACCACGGGCAGGCCCAAGGGCGTGCTCTCCACCACACGCAACTGCCTGTGGTCGGTGGCCGCCTGTTACGCGCCCGTGCTCGGACTGTCCGACGCGGACCGGGTCCTGTGGCCGCTGCCCCTCTTCCACAGTCTGTCCCACATCGCCTGTGTGCTGTCGGTGACCGCGGTCGGCGCCACCGCGCGGATCGTCGACGGACTGTCGGCGGGAGACGTCCTGGACATCTGGGACGACGAGGGCTTCACCGTCGTCGCCGGCGTCCCGACGATGTACCACCGCCTGGTCCGCGAGGCCCGCACCCGCGGCTTCGACGCGCCCGGGCTGCGCGTCGGCCTGGTCGGCGGCGCCATCACGACCGCCGCGCTCCGGCGCTCGGTCGAGGAGACCTTCGGCGTGCCGCTCATCGACGCCTACGGCAGCACCGAGACCTGCGGGTCGATCACCGTCAACTGGCCGACCGGCGACCGCGTCGAGGGGTCCTGCGGGCTGCCCGTGGTCGGCCTCGGGGTCCGGCTGGTCGACCCCCGGACCGGCCTCGACGTCCCCGACGGCGTCGAGGGCGAGGTCTGGGTCCGCGGACCGAACGTCATGTCCGGCTACCACAACCAGCCCGAGGCCACCGCCGAGGCCCTGAAGGACGGTTGGTACCACACCGGCGACCTGGCACGCCGCGACGAGGCCGGCTACTTCACGGTCACCGGACGGATCAAGGAACTGATCATCAGGGCGGGCGAGAACATCCACCCGGTCGAGGTCGAGAACGTCCTGCGCACGGTCCCCGGCATCGCCGACGCCGCCGTCGTCGGCACACCCCACGAGGTACTCGGGGAGGCGCCCGTCGCCTTCGTGGTGCCGGCGCCCGAAGGGTTCGACCCCGCCGAGGCGTTCGCCGTGTGCCGGGAGCAACTGTCGGCCTTCAAGGTGCCGGAGGAGCTGTACGAGATCCGCGAGATCCCGCGGACCGCCTCCGGCAAGACCACCCGCCGACGCCTCCTCGAACTCCCGGCGCGGCTACGGGCGGTGGGCGACACCTACCACGCGTCGCTGCTCCGGACGGACTGGACCGCCCGGCCGCCCCGGCCGCGGCCCGCCCCGGCCGACTGGGCCCTGGTGGGCCGGCAGGCGGCCCAGGCCGCCTCCGGTCTGGAAGCCGCCGGTGCGCGCACCCGCACCCACCCGGACCTGGACGCACTGCGCGCGGACCTCGCGGCCGGCGCACCGGTACCCGCGGTGACCCTCCTGGCCGTACCGGCCCCGGGCCGTCGCGCCGACGCGCTCGGCGCCGCCGCCGCCGAGCTGACCACCTGGGTCCGCACCTGGTCGGAGGACGGGCGTCTCGCGGGTCGTCTGCTCGTCGTCGCCACCCGTGGGGCGGTGACGACCGGCGCCGACGACCCGGCGGACCCGCGCACCGCGGCACTCTGGGGCCTGCTGTGCTCGCTTCAGGCCGAACACCCGGGCAACGTCGTGATCGCCGACCTGGACGACGACCTCTCCCCTTCGGCGCTGCCGGCCGCCGTGGCCTCCGGCGACCGGCGGTTCGCGGTGCGCTCCGGAGTCACCCTGGTGCCCCGCCCGGCCCGCGTCGCCACCGACATTGGGCCGGGTCTGCCGCTGTGCCTCGACGAGCCGGGCACCGTGGTCGTCACGGGAGCGGACACCCCGCGCGGCGCCGCCATCGCCGAGCATCTGGCCGGCAACTACGGCGTCACCGGCATTCTGCTGGTCACGGCGCCCGGGCGCGCGGGCCTCGCGGCCGAGACCCGGGCCGCGCTCGCCGAGTCGGGTACCGAGACCGTGCTGATCGAGTGCGACCTGACGAACCGGGCCAGGCTGAAGCGGGCGCTCGCCAAGGCAGCTCCGGTGCGGGCGATCGTGTACGCGGATGAGTCCGGCCCCGGCCGGGACCGCCTCACGGCCACCGTCGCCGGGACGCGCAACCTGCGCGACCTCACCCGCGACGAGGACCTGTCGGCGTTCGTCCTGTGCCCGGCCACCTCGGCGACCGCCGACCGGGAAGACACGGCCGCCGCGGCGTCGGCCGCCTTCCTCGCCGCCCTGGCACGGCAGTTGCAGGCCGAAGGCGTCCCCGCCCTGTCCCTGGCATGGCAGACGGACCAGGGCACCGCCTCGCTGACCCGGCGGCAGGAACTGGCCGCCTTCGACGCGGCCCTCACCGCCGGCCGGCCCGAGCTCGTCATGCTGAAGCTGGACCCGGATGCCATGCCGGGAGGCTCCGCCGCGCCCCTGACGCGGACGTCCGCCGACGCCCCGGCGGGAGGGACTGCCGACGACGAGCCGCCCGTGCACGAGGACCCCGCCGCATCCCTTCGCTGGAGCGGCCTCGCCCGGGAGGAGCGGAAACGAGAGCTGGTGGACCTGGTCCGCGAGCAGGTCGCCGAACTCCTCGACCTGTCGGGCCCCCAGGCGGTCACCGCGGACCGGGCCTTCAGGGACCTCGGCTTCACCTCGGTGAACGCCGTGGAACTGCGCGACCGGCTGGCCCGGGCGACGAACCTCCGCCTGCCCGCCACCACCGCCTTCGACCATCCCACACCCCAAGCCCTGGGACAGCGCCTCCACCGTGAGCTCTTCGGCGCCGACGAACCGGCGGAGCAGCCGTCCGCCCCCGCCTCCGGGGCGGACGAGCCGATCGCGATCGTCGGAATGGCCTGCCGTTTCCCCGGCGGGGTCTCCTCGCCGGAGGAGTTGTGGCGCCTGGTGGCCGAGGAGACCGACGCGATCTCTGCCTTCCCCGCGGACCGTGGTTGGGATCTGGAGGGTCTGTATCACCCGGATCCGGATCACGCGGGCACGAGTTACGCGCGGGAGGGCGGCTTCCTTCACGGTGCGGCGGAGTTCGACGCGGGGTTCTTCGGTATCTCGCCGCGTGAGGCGCTGGCGATGGATCCGCAGCAGCGGTTGATGCTGGAGACCTCGTGGGAGGCCCTGGAGCGGGCCGGCATCGACCCGGCCGCTCTGCGCGGTGAGCCCGTCGGCGTGTACACCGGCGCCATGCACCAGGGCTACGCGGCCGGCGACACGGATGACGTGGGCAGCGCTTCCGAGGGTGTCGAGGGCTACCTGATGACGGGTAGTGCGGAGAGTGTGCTGTCGGGTCGGGTGTCGTATGTGCTGGGGTTGGAGGGGCCGGCGGTGACGGTGGACACGGCGTGTTCGTCGTCGTTGGTGGCTTTGCACATGGCGGCGCAGTCGTTGCGGTCGGGTGAGTCGGTGTTGGCGCTGGCCGGTGGTGTGACGGTGATGTCGGGTGCTGACGCGTTCGTGGCGTTCTCGCGGCAGCGTGGTCTGGCGGCCGATGGCCGGTGCAAGTCGTTCGCGGCGTCCGCGGACGGTACGGGGTGGGGTGAGGGTGCGGGTGTGCTGGTGCTGGAGCGGTTGTCGGACGCGGTGCGCAAGGGGCGCAGGGTGTTGGCGGTGGTGCGGGGTTCGGCGGTGAACCAGGACGGTGCGTCGAACGGCCTGACCGCGCCGAACGGCCCCTCCCAGCAGCGCGTCATCCGGCGCGCCCTGGCGAACGCGGGGCTCGCGGCCGCCGAGATCGATGTCGTGGAGGCGCACGGTACGGGGACGGTGCTGGGCGATCCGATCGAGGCACAGGCGATCATCGCGACCTACGGTCAAGGTCGTAGTGCCGAACAGCCCGTTTGGCTTGGCTCGTTGAAGTCGAACATCGGTCACACGCAGGCGGCTGCGGGGGTGGCGGGCGTCATCAAGATGGTGCAGGCGATGCGTCATGGTGTGCTGCCGCGCACGTTGCATGTGGATGAGCCGACGCCGCAGGTGGACTGGTCGGCGGGTGCGGTGGAGCTGCTGACCGAGGCGCGGGAGTGGCCGGAGACGGGGCGTGCCCGTCGTGCGGGTGTGTCGAGTTTCGGCGTCAGCGGCACGAACGCGCACGTGATCGTGGAGCAGGCGCCCGAGCAGGTTCCTCCGTCGCGTGCGGACCGTGCCGTGTTCGACGGGATGGTGCCGTTGCTGGTGTCGGGGCGGGGTCGGACGGCGCTGGCCGGACAGGCCGGCCGGCTGGCGGGGTTCCTCGCGGAGCATGACGAGGACCAACTGATGGACGTGGCGCGGTCTTTGGCGACCACGCGCGGTGCGCTGCCCGATCGTGCGGTGGTGGTCGCGGGCGGCCGTGATCAGGCGTTGGCCGGGCTTGAGGCGATGGCGCGGGGGGAGTGGGCGCCGGGTGTCGTGACCGCCGTGGGTGAGAGGGCGGCCGGCGGGGTGGCGTTTGTCTTCCCTGGTCAGGGTGCGCAGTGGGTGGGGATGGGGGCGGATCTGTTGGGTGTGTCGGGGGTGTTCGCGCGTCGGTTGGGTGAGTGTGCGCGGGTGTTGGATGGGTTGACGGGGTGGTCGTTGTTGGAGGTGGTGCGGGGTGGGGGTGGTGTGTCGTGGGATGCGGTGGATGTGGTGCAGCCGGTGTCGTTCGCGGTGATGGTGTCGTTGGCGTCGGTGTGGGAGGCGTGTGGGGTGCGGCCGGATGCGGTGGTGGGGCATTCGCAGGGTGAGATCGCGGCGGCGGTGGTGGCGGGTGCCTTGTCGTTGGAGGACGGGGCCGCGGTGGTGGTGGAGCGCAGTCGGCTGATCGCGGCCCGGTTGTCGGGCGGTGGCGGTATGGCGTCGATCGCCACCGACGTGGAGCAGGTCCGTACCCTCCTGGCCGGTTACGAGGGTCTGGAGGTCGCGGCCGTCAACGGCCCCCGGTCCGTGGTGGTCGCCGGGAGTGAACCCGCGCTGGCCTCGTTGATCGCCGACTGCGAGGCGAGCGGGCTGCGGGCTCGCCGGATCCCGGTCGACTACGCCTCGCACTCCGCGCGCGTGGAGGAGATCGAGGAGGAACTGCGGGCCGTGCTGGCGGGTGTCACGCCGGGTGCGGGCCGGGTGCCGTTCTACTCGGCCGTCACCGGTGAACCGATCGACACGACCACGCTCGACGCCGGGTACTGGTACCGCAACCTGCGCCGGACCGTGCGGTTCGAAGCCGCCACCCGGGCCCTGGCAGCCGCCGGGCACCGGGTCTTCGTCGAGGTCAGCTCGCACCCGGTGCTGGTACCGAGTGTCGAGGAGACCGTCCAGAACGGCGGCACCGGCCCGATCGTGGTCACCGGCACCCTGCGCCGCGACGAGGATGGCCCGGCCCGCTTCCTGGAGGCACTGGCCAGGCTGCACGTCCAGGGGGTCGCGGTCGACTGGCCCGCGCTGCTCGGCCGGCGCACCGGCTGGCCCCTCGACCTGCCGACCTACGCCTTCCAGCGGCAGCGCTTCTGGCTGGAGTCCGGCAAGGGCGCGGGAGACCCCGCGACGCTCGGTCAGACCGGGGTGGATCACCCGCTGCTGGGTGCCCGGGCGGAGACCCCCGCCACCGGAGGGGTGCTGTTCACCTCACGCTGGTCCACGCGCTCGCTCCCCTGGGCTGCCGACGCGCACGCCGTGCCGGCGGCGGCCTTCGTGGACCTGGTGATGCGGGCGGGCGACGAGGTCGGCTGCGGTCTGGTCGCGGAGCTGGACGTCGAGGCGCCGTTGGCGCTGCCCGAGTCGGGCGGCGTACAGGTGCGGGTCGCGGTCGGCGAGCCGGACGACTCCGGGAAGCGGCCGGTCCTGGTGCACGGACGCCGGGAGGACGGCGGGGAAGCGGCCCGGTGGACCCGCTACGCGACCGCGCTGCTGGCCCCCGACGAGACCGTGCCCGACGTCGAGACGGCGCGGTGGCCGGCGCGGGACTCACGGGACGGCGCGGACGTCGTGCTGCCGGAGGGAACCGAGCCGGGCCGGTTCGGACTGCACCCGGTGCTGCTGGAGGCAGCCGCCCGGCTCGCGCATTCCCACACCGGGTCCGCCGGGTCCGCCGGGGCCGCCGAACTGGACGGGCTGCCGTGCGCGTGGCGGGGCGTACGCCTCTACGAGACAGGTGCGACGCGGCTCCGGGTGCAGGCGGCGCCGGGGGCGTCCGGGGAGTTCGGTCTGCGTCTGACCGACACCCGCGGTGCCGTGGTCGCCTCGGTGGAGTCGGTGGCGTGGCAGCCGGTGGACTTCCCGGAGTCGGACCCCGGCGCGGCGCGGTCGCGGGACGCGCTGTTCCAGGTGACGTGGACCGAGACGGCCCTGCCGCGGACCGCTGGTCCGGACGAGGCCGTGCGGGTCCGCACCGCCGCCGACGTGGCGGCATGGGCGGCGGACGCAGCGGCGTCCGGTCTCGTGGTGGCCGACCTCATGGATCTCGGGGACGGCCTCCGGCCGCTGCTCGCCCGGGCGCTGGAACTGCTGCACGCGTGGCTGGACCGGCCGACGCCGGAGGACGCCCGCCTGATCCTGCTGACGCCGGACACGGACGATCCGGTGGCCGCCGCGGTGTCGGGCCTGGTGCGATCGGCGCAGTCCGAGCATCCGGACCGCTTCGTGCTGGTGAGCACGGACGCTCCGGTCGACGGCACGGCCAGCTGGCCTCCGGTGCCGGCGGGTGTGCTGGTGGACGTGCTGGCGTCCGGTGAACCGCAGCTGGCGTTCCGGTCCGGCACGGTGCGGGTGCCCCGGCTCACCCGTGCGGCGCTCGATCAGGGTGCGGCCGACGTGCGGCCGCTGGACCCCAGGGGCACCGTTCTGATCACCGGGGGCACCGGTGCCCTGGGCGCCCTGGTGGCCCGGCACCTGGTCGGCGAGCACCGCGTCCGGAACCTGGTCCTGGCCGGCCGCCGGGGCCCGGACGCCCCGGGGGCATCGGAACTCGCGACGGAACTGACCGCGCTCGGAGCGCGGGTGCGTATCGTCGCGTGCGACGTCGCGGACCGTGCCGCGGTCGCCGATCTGCTCTCGTCCGTCCCACGGGAGGCCCCGCTCACGGCCGTGGTGCACACGGCGGGTGTGCTCGACGACGCGGTGGTCACCGCCCTCACCCCGCAACGGCTGGACGTCGTCCTGCGCCCCAAGGCGGATGCCGCGCTGGTCCTGGACGAGCTGACCCGCGAGCACGATCTCGCGGCCTTCGTCCTGTTCTCCTCGGCCGCCGGCGTCTTCGGCAACCCGGGGCAGGGCAACTACGCGGCGGCCAACGCCTTCCTGGACGCACTGGCGCGCCGCCGCCGGACCGCCGGGCTGCCCGCCACCTCCCTGGCCTGGGGCCACTGGTCGTTGAGCAGCGAGATGACCGCGCACCTGAGCGACACCGACCTGCGGCGCAACAGGCGCGTCGGGATGTCCCCGCTCTCCGCGGAACTGGGCACGGCGCTGTTCGACATCGCGCTGACGTCCGCCGAACCGGCCCTCCTGCCGGCCGCGCTGGATCTCGCGGACCTCCGGGCCCGGTCCGCTTCGGCGCGGATCCCGGCACTGCTGAGCGGGCTCGTGAGGCGCGGTCGGCGCGGCGCGTCGACGCACGCTCCCGGGGGCGCCACCGGCCTGGCACGACGGCTGGCTTCGTCGACCGAGGCCGACCAGGAGGAATACCTGCTCACCCTGATCAGCGGCCGCGCCGCGGAGATCCTCGGCCATTCGTCCGGGGAGCGGATCGAGCCGAACCGGTCCTTCAGGGAAGCGGGCTTCGACTCACTGACGTCGGTCGAACTGCGCAACCGGATCGCCGCCGAGACCGGACTGAGGCTCCCGGCGACGCTGCTCTTCGACCACCCGAACCCGCGCGCCCTCGCCCGTCGGCTGCGCGCTGACATCCTGGGCGCCGACGTCGTGACCGAGGCCCCGCAGACACCCGCCGCCACCCCGCCGACCGACGACGATCCCCTCGCGATCGTGGCCATGAGCTGCCGCTTCCCCGGCGGGGTCAACGACCCCGAGGGACTGTGGAAGCTGCTCATGGACGGCGCCGACGCCGTCGGCGACTTCCCCGACGACCGCGGCTGGGACCTGGACGAGCTCTACCACGCCGACCCTGATCACCCGGGCACCACGTACACCAAGCGGGGCGCGTTCCTGACGGACGTGGCCGGGTTCGACGCCGACTTCTTCGGTATCTCGCCGCGTGAGGCGCTGGCGATGGACCCGCAGCAACGCCTGTTCCTGGAGACCTCGTGGGAGGTGTTCGAACGGGCGGGCATCGACCCGACCACGCTGCGGGGCAGCGCGATCGGCGTCTTCGCGGGTGTCAACACCCAGGGCTACGCGTGGCGTCTGCGGGAGCGGCCCGAGCTGGTGGAGGGCCACCGCATCACGGGCGTCTCCGACGCCGTCCTGTCCGGTCGGGTGTCGTACGTGCTCGGGTTGGAGGGCCCGGCCGTGACGCTGGACACCGCGTGCTCGTCGTCGCTGGTGGCCCTGCACCTGGCGGCGCGGTCGCTGCGGTCGGGCGAGTGCACGATGGCGCTGGCCGGCGGCGTGACCGTGATGACCGAGCCCGACGCGTTCATCGACTTCTCGCGGCAGCGCGGACTGGCCGCCGACGGCCGGTGCAAGCCGTTCGCGGCCGCCGCCGACGGCACCGGGTGGGCCGAGGGCGTCGGCGTGCTGCTCCTGGAGCGGCTGTCCGACGCGGTGCGCGACGGGCACGAGGTGCTGGCGGTGGTGCGGGGTTCGGCGGTCAACCAGGACGGCGCGTCCAACGGCCTGACCGCGCCGAACGGCCCCTCCCAGCAGCGGGTGATCCGCCGCGCCCTCGCCGACGCCGGCCTGCCCGCCACCGGGATCGACGCCGTCGAGGCGCACGGCACGGGGACGGTGCTGGGCGACCCGATCGAGGCACAGGCGCTGCTGGCGACCTACGGTCAGGGCCGCGACGCGGACGATCCCCTGTGGCTCGGCTCGCTGAAGTCGAACATCGGCCACACCCAGGCCGCCGCGGGGGTGGCGGGCGTGATCAAGATGGTGCAGGCGATGCGGCACGGTGTGCTGCCGCGCACGTTGCACGTGGACCAGCCGACGCCGCAGGTGGACTGGTCGGCGGGCGCGGTGGAGCTGCTCACCGAAGCCCGCGCGTGGCCCGAGACCGGACGTCCCCGCCGCGCCGCCGTCTCCGGCTTCGGCGTCAGCGGCACCAACGCGCACGTCGTCCTGGAGCAGGCGCCCGAGCCGGAGCCGACGCGCGCCGTGACGGACACCGCGCCCGGCGCAGCCCCCGTCCTCCCCTGGCTGCTCTCCGCGAAGAGCACCGAAGGTCTGTGCGGCCAGGCCGCCGCACTGGCCGAGCACCTCCGCCGGACGCCCGGGGCCGATGGCGCCGACCTCGCGTACTCGCTCCTCACCACCCGAGCGCTCTTCGACCACCGCGCGGCCGTCGTGGGCGCGGACCGCGAACGGCTCCTCGCCGACCTGGACCGGTTGGCGACGGACGGCACGCTCCCGGAGACGGTCGTCCGCGACGAGCGGCGCCCGGGACGGCTCGCCTTCCTGTTCACCGGCCAAGGCAGCCAACGGGTAGGCATGGGGCGGGAGTTGTACGATCGATATCCGGTGTACCGAGCCTCGTTCGACGCCCTGTGCGCGGAGCTCGACCGGCGCCTCGCCGACACGGTGGAACTTCCCCTGCGCGACGTGGTGTTCGCCCCGCCCGGCTCGGCCGGCGCCGCACTGCTCGACTCCACCGTCTACGCCCAGAGCGCGCTCTTCGCGCTGGAGACCTCGCTCCATCGCCTGTACGCGTCCTGGGGCGTCCACGCCGACCTTCTCGCCGGCCACTCCATCGGCGAGCTGACCGCGGCGCACTGCGCCGGTGTGCTGTCGCTCGAAGACGCGGCAGCACTGGTCGCGGCGCGCGCACGGCTGATGCAGGCGCTGCCCGGCGGCGGGGTGATGATCGCCGTCAACGCGCCGGAGAGCGAGGTACTGCCCCTGGTCGCCGAGCGTCCCGAGGCGGTCGCGATCGCCGCGGTCAACGGGCCGGCCTCAGTGGTCCTCTCCGGCGACACGGACACGGTCACGGCCGTCGCGGCCGAACTGGCCGCCCGCGGACACCGGACCAAGCGACTGCGGGTCAGCCACGCCTTCCACTCCCCGCACATGGACGACATGCTCGACGCGTTCCGCGAGCTGGCATCCGGACTGACCTATCTGCCGCCCACCGTCCCCGTCGTCTCCAACCTCACGGGCGCCGTGGCCACACCCGGGCAGCTGTGCTCCGCGGACTACTGGGTCCAGCATGTGCGCCAGGCAGTGCGTTTCCACGACGGGCTGCGGACCCTGCGGGAGCACGACGTCACCACCTTCCTGGAGCTGGGCCCCGACGGAGTCCTCAGCGCCATGGCCCAGGAGACGGTCGGCGACCGGACCGACGGCGGCGGGTTCGTCCCCGCACTCCAGCGCCACGGCGACGAGCCGCTCACCGTCGTCACGGCACTCGCCCGACTGCACGCCCGCGGCGTCCCGGTCACGTGGACGGCGCTGTTCGAGGGCGCCGCGCCGCGCCGCGTCGAACTGCCGACCTACGCCTTCCAGCACCGGCGCTTCTGGGTGGACACCGGCCAGCCGGGGGACAACGGCCCGGCCACGCAGCCGAGCGAGGCGAGCGAGGCGGCGGAGGCGGTCAAGACCGTCGAGGTGGGTGGGGCGGTCGAGTCCGTCGAATCCTTCGAGTCCGTCGAATCCTTCGAGGCCGGTAGCCCGGCCGCACAGCTTGCCGCGCTGTCGGCGAACGAGCGGAACCTGGAGCTGCTCCAGCTGGTCAGTGCGCACACCGCCGCGGTCCTGGGGCATGACCACACCGACGAGATCAAGGCGACCAGGGCCTTCCAGAGCCTCGGTTTCGACTCCCTGGCCGCCGTCAGGCTACAGACGCGCCTCCAGGACGCGCTGCGCGTCAGCCTTCCGAGCACCCTCGTCTTCGACTACCCGTCGCCCGTCGAACTCGCCGAGTTCCTGGGGGCAGAACTGTTCGGCCGTCGCACCGAGGTCGCCGACGCGCCCGGCGCCGTCCAGGATCCGAGCGAGCCGATCGCGATCGTGGGCATGGCCTGCCGACTGCCCGGCGGAGTCTCCTCGCCGGAAGAACTGTGGGACCTCGTCAGGTCCGGCGCCGACGGGATATCCGGGTTCCCCGCGGACCGTGGTTGGGATCTGGAGGGTCTGTATCACCCGGATCCGGATCACGCGGGCACGAGTTACGCGCGGGAGGGCGGCTTCCTCTACGGTGCGGCGGAGTTCGACGCGGGGTTCTTCGGTATCTCGCCGCGTGAGGCGCTGGCGATGGATCCGCAGCAGCGGTTGATGCTGGAGACCTCGTGGGAGGCGCTGGAGCGGGCCGGCATCGACCCGGCCGGTCTGCGCGGCAACCCAGTCGGCGTGTTCTCCGGAATGGTCAATCACGAGTACACGACACGCGTGGACACGGTCCCCGAGGGTGTCGAGGGCTACCTGATGACGGGTGGTGCGGGGAGTGTGCTGTCGGGTCGGGTGTCGTATGTGCTGGGGTTGGAGGGGCCGGCGGTGACGGTGGACACGGCGTGTTCGTCGTCGTTGGTGGCTTTGCACATGGCGGCGCAGTCGTTGCGGTCGGGTGAGTCGGTGTTGGCGCTGGCCGGTGGTGTGACGGTGATGTCGGGTGCTGACGCGTTCGTGGCGTTCTCGCGGCAGCGTGGTCTGGCGGCCGATGGCCGGTGCAAGTCGTTCGCGGCGTCCGCGGACGGTACGGGGTGGGGTGAGGGTGCGGGTGTGCTGGTGCTGGAGCGGTTGTCGGACGCGGTGCGCAACGGGCGCAGGGTGCTGGCGGTGGTGCGGGGTTCGGCGGTGAACCAGGACGGTGCGTCGAACGGGCTGACCGCGCCGAACGGCCCCTCCCAGCAGCGCGTCATCCGGCGCGCCCTGGCGAACGCGGGGGTGATGGCCGCCGAGGTCGACGCGGTGGAGGCACACGGCACCGGTACGCCGCTGGGCGACCCGATCGAGGCGCAGGCGCTGCTGGCGACCTATGGGCAGGGGCGTGATGCCGATCAGCCGTTGTGGTTGGGTTCGTTGAAGTCGAACATCGGTCATACGCAGGCGGCTGCGGGGGTCGCGGGCGTCATCAAGATGGTGCAGGCGATGCGTCATGGTGTGCTGCCGCGCACGTTGCATGTGGATGAGCCGACGCCGCAGGTGGACTGGTCGGCGGGTGCGGTGGAGCTGCTGACCGAGGCGCGGCAGTGGCCGGAGACGGGGCGTGCCCGTCGTGCGGGTGTGTCGAGTTTCGGCGTCAGCGGCACGAACGCGCACGTGATCATCGAGGAGGCTCCTCCCGCGAAGCGGACGAGCGAGGAGCCCCCTGAGCCGGGGGTGTTCGCCGGACCGGACCTTCCGCTGTTGGTGTCGGGGCGTGGCGAGGCGGCGCTCGCGGGCCAGGCCGGCCGACTGGCGGGGTTCGTCGCGGAGCATGACGAGAACCAACTGATGGACGTTGCACAATCTTTGGCGGCCACGCGCGGTGCGTTGGTCGATCGTGCGGTGGTGGTGGCGCGTGGTCGTGATGAGGCGGTGGCCGGTCTTGAGGCCCTGATGCGCGGCGAGCCGAGCCCTGGTGTGGTGACGGCTGTCGGGGGAGCGGTGAAGGGTCGGACGGCGTTTGTCTTCCCTGGTCAGGGTGCGCAGTGGGTGGGGATGGGGGCGGATCTGCTGGGTGTGTCGGGGGTGTTCGCGCGTCGGTTGGGTGAGTGTGCGCGGGTGTTGGATGGGTTGACGGGGTGGTCGTTGTTGGAGGTGGTGCGGGGTGGGGGTGGTGTGTCGTGGGATGCGGTGGATGTGGTGCAGCCGGTGTCGTTCGCGGTGATGGTGTCGTTGGCGTCGGTGTGGGAGGCGTGTGGGGTGCGGCCGGATGCGGTGGTGGGGCATTCGCAGGGTGAGATCGCGGCGGCGGTGGTGGCGGGGGCCTTGTCGTTGGAGGACGGGGCCGCGGTGGTGGTGGAGCGCAGTCGGCTGATCGCGGCCCGGTTGTCGGGTGGTGGCGGTATGGCGTCGATCGCCACCGACGTGGAGCAGGTCCGTGCCCTCCTGGCGGGGTATGACGGTCTGGAGGTCGCGGCCGTCAACGGTCCCCGGTCCGTGGTGGTCGCCGGGAGTGAACCCGCGCTGGTCTCGTTGATCGCCGACTGCGAGGCGAGCGGGCTGCGGGCTCGCCGGATCCCGGTCGACTACGCCTCGCACTCCGCGCGCGTGGAGGAGATCGAGGAGGAACTGCGGGCCGTGCTGGCGGGTGTCACGCCGGGTGCGGGCCGGGTGCCGTTCTACTCGGCCGTCACCGGTGAACCGATCGACACGACCACGCTCGACGCCGGGTACTGGTACCGCAACCTGCGTCACACGGTCCGATTCGAATCCGCGATCCGCGCACTGGCCGCCGACGGATTCCGGACGTACGTCGAGGTCAGCTCGCACCCCGTCCTCGTACCGGGCATCGAGGAAACCGTCCAGACGTGCGGTCCCGGCCCTGTCGTCGTCACCGGAACCCTGCGCCGCGACGAAGGCGGCCCGGCCCGCTTCCTGGAGGCACTGGCCAGGCTGCACGTCCAGGGGGTCGCGGTCGACTGGCCCGTGCTGCTGGGCCGGCGCACCGGCTGGCCCCTCGACCTGCCGACCTACGCCTTCCAACGGCAGCGCTTCTGGCTGGAGTCCGGCAAGGGCGCGGGAGACCAGGCAGCCGGCGGCGACCAGGTCGACGCCCGGTTCTGGGACGCGGTCGAACGCGAGGACCTCGGTTCCCTGGCGCAGATCCTGGAGTTCGCACCCGACGACGGTGACGAGTTCCTCAAGGCCATGAGCTCCGCCCTTGGCACCCTCGCCACGTGGCGGCGCGGCCGGACGGAGAAGTCCGTGCTCAACCGGCTCCGCCACCGGGTCACCTGGACGCCGCTCCCACCGGTCGCCGCCGGCGCGTCGACCGGGTCGTGGCTGGTGGTCGTGCCACCCGACACGGCCGATGACGACCGCCGTATCGCCCGCATCGTACGGACGCTGGACGGCGCGGGTATGCGCACCCGGATCGTGGAGTTCGCCGAGACCGACGGCACCGGCTACGTCGACGCCGTGCGCCGGGCGATGGCGCAGGAGGAACTCACCGGAGTCGTGTCCCTGCTCGCCCTGGACCCGCGCGAGCGCCCGGGGTCTCCCGTGCTCACCGAGGGCACCGCCGCCACACTGGCCCTGATACGGGCCCACGGCGAGGCCGCCGCCGGGCCGCGCCTGTGGTGCGTGACCAGCGGCGCGGTGAGCATCGGCCCCACGGATCGTCTGCGGACGCCGGAACAGGCGGCCGTCTGGGGCCTTGGCCACGCGGCGGCGCTGGAACACCCGGACCGCTGGGGCGGCCTGGTCGACCTGCCCGAGGTGATCGACGCCCGCACGGGCCCGGCCCTCCTCGGCGTGCTGAACGGGACGAGCGGTGAGGACCAGGTCGCGGTGCGATCTGCGGGCGTGTTCGGGCGCCGCCTGTCAAAGAGCCCGCTGCGGACCGAGCCGACCCGCAGGAACTGGCGGCCGCGCGGCACCGTGCTGGTGACCGGCGGAACCGAGGGACTCGGCCGGCACGCCGCTCGGTGGCTGGCGGAAGCCGGTGCGGAGCACCTCCTGCTCACCGTCGAGGGTGATCCGCAGGCACCGCACGTGCATGACTGCGTGACCGAACTGACCGAACTGGGCGTCGAAGTGACGGTTTCCGCCGCCGACATCTCCAGCCGCGCCGGTGTCGCCGAGCTGCTCGCCGAACCGGCCGGGCAGCCGCCGCTCACCGCCGTGGTGCACGCGGCCGACCTCGCCAGGATCACGCCGGTCGGGGAGATCGACGCGGACACACTGGGCGAGGTGCTCTCGGTCAAGGCCGATTCGGCCCGGTACCTGGACGAACTGCTGGGCGACCGTCCCCTCGACAGCTTCGTGGTCTTCTCCTCGGCCGCGGGTGTGTGGGGCGGTGGCGGCCAGGGCGTCGCGGGCGCGGTCAACGCGTACCTCGACGCCCTGGTGGAGCACCGCCGGGCCCGTGGTCTGTCGTCGACCTCGCTGGCCTGGGGCGTGATCGAGGGCATCGGCGTGGCCGCGGACCCCGAGGTGCAACAGATGCTCCGTCGCCGCGGTGTGACGCCCATGGCGTCGGAGGTGGCCGTGGGGGCGCTGTCCGCCGCGATCCGGTCCGACGACGGTGTGGTCGCCGTCGCGGACATCGACTGGCCGACCTTCGTACCGGCCTTCACCTCGTCGCGTCCCAGCCCGCTGCTCAGCGACCTGCCCGAGGTACGGCGGGTCACCGAGGCCGCCGACGCGGGCCCGGACCACGCGGAGGCCGGTGCACGGCTGGCGGACCTGCTGGCGGGGGCGAACGAAGCCGAGCAGACCCGGATCCTCCTGAAGCTCGTCCGCGAACAAGCGGCCACGGCACTGGGGCACACCGATCTGGAACAGGTCAAACCGAGGCGGGCCTTCCAGGAGATGGGGTTCGACTCGCTGGCCGCGGTCACCTTGCGCAACGCGCTGGCGGCGGCCATCGGCAGCAGCCTCCCGGCCACGGCGATCTTCGACTACCCGACCCCGGCGGCACTCGTGGAGTACCTCCGCGAAGAACTGGTCGACGACCCGGTCACCGAGGCCGAGGTCGACGAGGCGGAACTCCGACGGGTACTGGCCGCCGTCCCGCTCAGCCGCTTCCGGGAGGCAGGTGTGCTCGACGCGCTGTGGTCGATGGCGCGATCGGAGGTGCCCGCCGCGGACTCCGGCCCGGTGCTGGAGGGCAGCGAGGAAATCGAGCTGATCGATGCGATGGACGTCGACGATCTCGTGCAGCGGGCCCTGGGCCGCACTCAGCCGTGATCGATAGGTGAAGGACGAGGAAATCATGGCTGCTCAGAGCGAACAGATAATCAACGCCCTGCGTGCGTCCCTGAAGGAGAACGCCCGGCTTCAGCAGCAGTACGACCGGGTCGTGGCCGCCGACACGGAGCCGATCGCGATCGTGGGGATGGCGTGCCGGCTTCCGGGCGGGGTGTCCGGCCCGGAGGAGTTGTGGGACCTGGTGGTGGCCGGTGGGGACGGTGTGTCGGGTTTCCCGGTGAATCGTGGGTGGGATCTGGAGAATCTCTATCACCCGGATCCGGATCATCCGGGTACGAGTTATACGCGGGAGGGTGGTTTCCTGCACGACGCGGACGAGTTCGACGCGGGGTTCTTCGGGATTTCTCCGCGTGAGGCGTTGGCGATGGATCCGCAGCAGCGGCTGATGCTGGAGATCTCCTGGGAGGCGCTGGAGCGGGCGGGCATCGACCCGGCCGCCCTGCGCGGCAAGCCCGTCGGCGTGTTCTCCGGCATCGCCTTCCACGACTACGCCAACGATCCGCAGGACGCCGCGGACGGACTTGAGGGGTTCCTCCTCACCGGCGGCGCGGGGAGTGTGCTCTCGGGTCGGGTGTCATACGTACTGGG
This sequence comes from Streptomyces seoulensis, assembly GCA_013364255.1. Taxonomy (GTDB): domain Bacteria; phylum Actinomycetota; class Actinomycetes; order Streptomycetales; family Streptomycetaceae; genus Streptomyces; species Streptomyces similanensis. The sequence continues at coordinate 7,311,881 of CP054936.1, forward strand.
CCTTGAAGGTCCGGCGGTGACGCTGGACACGGCCTGCTCGTCGTCGCTGGTGGCCCTGCACCTGGCGGCGCAGTCGCTGCGGTCGGGGGAATCCGCGCTGGCGCTGGCCGGCGGCGTGACCGTGATGGCCGAACCGGACGCCTTCGTCAGGTTCTCGCGGCAGCGTGGTCTGGCTGCCGACGGCCGGTGCAAGTCGTTCGCGGCGTCCGCCGACGGCACCGGTTTCGCGGAGGGTGCGGGTGTGCTGGTGCTGGAGCGGTTGTCGGACGCGATGCGCAAGGGGCACAGGGTGCTGGCGGTGGTGCGGGGTTCGGCGGTGAATCAGGACGGTGCGTCGAACGGGCTGACGGCGCCGAACGGTCCCTCCCAGCAGCGTGTCATCCGGCGTGCGCTGACGAACGCGGGGCTCTCGGTCGCCGACGTCGATGTGGTGGAGGCGCACGGTACGGGGACGGTGTTGGGTGATCCGATCGAGGCGCAGGCGCTGCTGGCGACCTATGGTCGGGGTCGTGAGGCGGGTCGGCCGTTGTGGCTGGGATCGTTGAAGTCGAACATCGGTCATACGCAGGCCGCCGCGGGGGTGGCGGGTGTGATCAAGATGGTGCAGGCGATGCGGCACGGTGTGCTGCCGCGCACGTTGCACGTGGACGAGCCGACGCCGCAGGTGGACTGGTCGGTGGGCGCGGTGGAGCTGCTCACCGAAGCCCGTGCGTGGCCCGAGACGGGGCGCCCCCGCCGCGCCGCCGTCTCCGGCTTCGGTGTCAGCGGCACCAACGCGCACGTGATCCTGGAGCAGGCGCCCGACCAGGCTCCCCCGTCGGCGGCGGAGGACCGCCCCGTGTGCGACGGTGCGGTGCCGGTTCCGTTGCTGGTGTCGGGGCGTGGTCAGGCGGCGCTGGCGGGTCAGGCCGGGCGGCTGGCCGGGTTCCTGTCGGAGCGGGTCGAGTACGAACTCGCTGATGTGGCGCGGTCGCTGGCGGTGTCGCGGGGTGCGTTGGCCGATCGTGCGGTGGTGGTGGCGGGGGGGCGTGGTGAGGCGGTGGCTGGTCTGGAGGCGTTGGCGGGTGGTGAGTCGGCGCCGGGTGTGATCGTGGGCGGGCGTTCTGTGCTGGAGGATGGCCGGTTGGGGGTGTTGTTCTCGGGTCAGGGTTCGCAGTGGGTGGGGATGGCGCGGGGGTTGTATGAGCGTTTCGGTGTGTTCCGTGCGGCGTTCGATGCGGCGTGTGGGGTGTTGGATGCGCGGTTGGCGGGGTGTGTGGAGTATGCGGTGGCCGATGTGGTGTTCGGTACTGCGGGTACTGCAGATATTGCGGGTTCTGCGGGTTCTGCGGGTGTGGCGGGGTTGTTGGATCGGACGGTGTATGCGCAGGCGGGTTTGTTCGCGGTGGAGACGGCGTTGTTCCGGTTGGTGGAGTCGTGGGGTGTGTGTCCGGATGTGGTGGGTGGGCATTCGGTGGGTGAGGTGGTGGCCGCGCATGTGGCGGGGGTGTTGTCGTTGGAGGATGCGGGGGCGTTGGTGGCTGCGCGTGGCCGGTTGATGGATGCGTTGCCGGAGGGGGGTGTGATGGTGTCGGTGGCTGCGGGGGAGGAGGAGGTCGCTGCGCTGCTGCCGTCGGGGGTTTCGATCGCCGCGGTGAACGGCCCGCGATCGGTGGTGATTTCCGGTGCTGAGGGTGATGTTCTGGCTGTGGCTGAGGAGTTGGCCGGCCGGGGTCATCGGACCAGGCGGTTGCGGGTGAGTCATGCCTTTCATTCCGCGCTGATGGAGCCGATGTTGGAGGAGTTCGGTGGGGTGGTGGCGGGGTTGGTGTTTAAGTCTCCGCGGGTGGCGATGGTGTCGAATGTGTCGGGGCGGTTGGTGGATGCGGAGGTGGTGACGCGTCCGGGGTATTGGGTGGAGCATGTGCGTTCCACGGTGCGGTTTGCTGAGGGTGTGGGGGCGTTGCGGGGGGCGGAGGTGTCCACGGTGTTGGAGTTGGGTCCGGATGCGGTGTTGTCGGGTATGGGTGTGGAGTGCTGGCCGGAGGGGGGTGGGGTGTTTGTTCCGGCTTTGCGTCGTGGTGGGGATGAGGTGCGGTCGTTGGTGGAGGCGGTGGCTCGGTTGCATGTGCGGGGTGTGCTGGTGGACTGGCGGGTGTTGGTGGGTGGGGGTGGGGGTTGGCCGGTGGAGTTGCCGACGTATGCGTTTCAGCGGCAGCGTTTCTGGCTGGCGTCGGGTGGGGGTTCGGGGGATCCGGTGGGGTTGGGGTTGGCGGGGGTGGGTCATCCGATGTTGGGTGCGGTGGTGGAGGTTCCGGCGTCGGGTGGGGTGTTGTTCGTTTCGCGTTGGTCGTCGGGTTCGTTTCCGTGGCTGGCTGATCATGCGGTGGCGGGGACGGTGCTGGTGCCGGGTGCGGCGTTCGTGGACCTGGTGGTGCGGGCCGGTGACGAAGTGGGGTGCGGGTTGTTGGGCGAGTTGGTGATCGAGGCGCCGCTCGTCCTTCCTGAGCGGGGTGGGGTGCAGGTCCGGGTCGCTCTGGGCGAGGTGGACGAGTCGGGGCAGCGCACGGTCGAGGTGCACTCGCGTGCCGAGGACACGGGTCCGGAGACGCCCTGGACGCGCCACGTCTCCGGCCGCTTGGCCGCTGAGCAGCCGGCTGCTGATTTCGAGTTGACGCAGTGGCCGCCCGCCGGCGCGGTTCCGGTGGAAGGCGCGGCGGAGCAGGCGTACGCGGACATGGCGGAGATGGGCTACGGCTATGGTCCGGCTTTCCGGGGTCTGAGCCGGGTCTGGACCCGGGGTGAAGAGGTGTTCGCCGAGCTGGTGCTGCCGGAGGAGGCGGGGAAGCCGGACGGTTTCGGTGTGCATCCCGCGTTGCTCGACGCCTGCTTCCACGCCGGGGGCTTCCGTACTGACACCGCCGGGCAGGAGCCGAGGCTCGTTCTGCCGTTCGCCTGGAACGACGTGCGGATCTACGCGACCGGCGCGACCGCGCTGCGCGTGCATCTGTCGTTCCCTGGACCGGACACGATCACCGTCCGGATGGCCGACGGCACCGGCGCACCGGTCGCCTCGGTCGGATCGTGGATCGCCCGGCCCGTGACCTCCGAGTTCTCACGTCCGGATGTGTCGGGTGGGCGGATGTTCGAGGTGGTGTGGGATCGGTTGTCGGTGCGGCCGGTGGAGAGGGGGCCGGGGTTTGTTTCGGTGGGGTCGGTGGGGGATGTTCGTGCGTTGGTGGGTGGGGTGGGGGTTCCTGAGGTGTTGGTGTTGGAGGTTGTGGGTGGTGGGCGGGTGGATGCGTCTGGTGTGCGGGAGTTGACGGGGTGGGTGTTGGAGGTGGTGCAGGCGTGGTTGGGTGAGCCTGAGTTGGGTGGGTCGCGGTTGTTGGTGGTGACGCGTGGTGCGGTGGGGGTGGGTGGTGAGGCGCCGGTGGATCTGGCGGGTGCGGCGGTGGGTGGTCTGCTGCGTTCGGTTCAGGTGGAGAATCCGGGTCGGGTGGTGTTGGTGGATGTGGATGTGGATGGTGGGGTGGTGTCGGGGGAGTTGTTGGCGGCGGTGGCGGGTTTGGACGAGCCGCAGGTGGCGGTGCGTGGGGGTGTGTGTTTCGCGCGGCGTCTGGGGCGTGTGCGGGTGGGGTCGGTGGGTGTGGGTGGGGGGTTGGACCGTGAGGGCACGGTGTTGGTGACGGGTGGTACGGGTGCGTTGGGTGCTTTGGTGGCGCGGCATGTGGTCGTGGTGCATGGGGTGCGCAATGTTCTGCTGGTCAGTCGTCGTGGTGGGTTGGCTGCTGGGGTCGGGGAGTTGTGTGAGGAGTTGTCGGTTCTGGGGGCGAGGGTGCGGGTGGAGGCGTGTGATGTGGCGGATCGGGGGGCGATGGCCGCTTTGCTGGCTTCGGTGCCGGCTGAGGCTCCGCTGACCGCGGTGGTGCATACGGCGGGTGTGATCGATGACGGTGTGGTCACGGCGTTGACTCGGGAGCGTTTGGAGGCGGTGTTCCGTCCGAAGGTGGATGCGGCGTTGGTGTTGGACGAGCTGACGCGGGATCTGGATCTGGCGGCTTTCGTGCTGTATTCGTCGGCGGCGGGTACGTTCCAGGCGCCGGGGCAGGGCAATTACGCGGCGGCGAACGCGTTTCTGGACGCGCTGGCGCAGCGACGCAGGGCCGCCGGGCTCCCTGCCACCTCCCTCGCCTGGGGCCTGTGGTCGCAGGCGACGGACATGAACGCCAGCCTGAGCGACGTAGATCAGCAGCGCATGTCCCGGGGCGGCGTCATCGGGCTGACGGCCGATGAGGGCATGGCACTGTTCGACGCGGCGCTCCCCTCGCCGACGGCAGCTCTGGTGCTGGTGGGGCTGGACTTCGCCGCGCTCAGGGTCCAGGCGGGGGCGGGGACGCTGCCGGCGCTGCTGCGTGCCTTGGTCCCGGCCGGCCGGCGCGCCGCGCAGAGCGCCGCCGCGCATGCGGACGGTCTGCTCCAGCGACTGGCCGGAATCTCCCAGGACGAGCGGGAACAGCTCCTGCTGGAGACGGTGCAGCAGGCGGCGGCGGCCGTGCTCGGCTTCGCCTCCGCCGATCAGCTGGAGCCGGAACGGGCCCTCAACGAGATCGGCTTCGACTCGCTCACCGCGGTCGAACTCCGCAACAACCTGTCCGGCCGCACCGGACTGCGCCTGCCCAGCACGTTGATCTTCGACTACCCCACACCGATGGCCCTGATGACCTACCTCCGGGACGAGTTGGGCGGGCGTGCCGCCGACGAGGACGAGAGCAGCGAGGCGGACGTCCGCCGGGCCCTGGCCACCGTTCCGATCGACCGACTCCGCGCGGCCGGGGTGCTCGACGTGCTGCTGTCGTTGGCCCGATCGGAAGCGGCCGCACAGGAATCCGGTCCGGTGGCGAGCGTCGACGAAGAACTGGACCTGATCGACGGAATGAACGTCGGCGATCTCGTGCAGCGGGCTCTGGGCAACACCCAATCGTGATCGAAAGGCAGAGGCGAGGTAATCATGGACGATCGGGATGTTCAGAGCGGGCAGATCGTCGAGGCGCTGCGCGCTTCGCTGAAGGAGAACACCCGTCTTCAACGGCAGTACGACGAGGTGGTCGCCGCCAACTCCGAGCCGATCGCGATCGTCGGCATGGCCTGCCGTTACCCGGGGGGTGTGTCGTCGCCGGATGAGTTGTGGCGCCTGGTGGTCGAGGAGACCGACGCGATCACGGGCTTCCCCGAGGACCGGGGTTGGGATCTGGAGAACCTCTATCACCCGGACCCGGAGCACATGGGGACGAGCTACTGCCGCGAGAGCGGGTTCCTGCACGATGCGGCCGAGTTCGACGCCGGCTTCTTCGGCATCTCGCCGCGTGAGGCACTGGCGATGGACCCGCAGCAGCGGCTGATGCTGGAGATCTCCTGGGAGGCGCTGGAACGGTCCGGGCTCGACCCGGCCACTCTGCGCGGCAAGTCCGTCGGAGTCTTCACCGGGTACATGTACCACGACTACGCGGTCGGCAACACGGACGAAGTGGGCGGTGCCCCCGAGGGCGTCGAGGGTTACCTCGCCACGGGTGGCGCGGGAAGCGTGCTGTCGGGCCGGGTGTCGTACGTGCTGGGGTTGGAGGGTCCGGCGGTGACGCTGGACACGGCCTGCTCGTCGTCGCTGGTGACCCTCCACCTGGCGGCGCAGTCGCTGCGGTCGGGGGAATCCGCGCTGGCACTGGCCGGCGGCGTGACCGTGATGGCCGCGCCCGGCGTGTTCGTCGACTTCTCGCGGCAGCGTGCGCTGGCGGCCGACGGCCGGTGCAAGGCGTTCTCGGCCGCCGCCGACGGCACCGGCTGGGCCGAGGGCGCGGGTGTGCTGGTGCTGGAGCGGTTGTCGGACGCGGTCAGCAACGGGCACAAGGTGCTGGCGGTGGTGCGGGGTTCCGCGGTCAACCAGGACGGCGCGTCCAACGGACTCACCGCGCCGAACGGCCCTTCCCAGCAGCGCGTCATCCGCCGTGCCCTCGCCCACGCCGGACTGCCTGCCGCCGAGGTCGACGTGGTCGAAGCGCACGGCACCGGGACGCCGTTGGGTGATCCGATCGAGGCGCAGGCGCTGCTGGCGACCTACGGTCAGGGCCGGGCGGCCGGACAGCCGTTGTGGCTGGGATCGCTGAAGTCGAACATCGGTCACACCCAGGCGGCTGCGGGGGTGGCGGGTGTGATCAAGATGGTGCAGGCGATGCGTCATGGTGTGCTGCCGCGCACGTTGCATGTGGATGAGCCGACACCGCAGGTGGACTGGTCGGCGGGTGCGGTGGAGCTGCTGACCGAGGCGCGGGAGTGGCCGGAGACGGGACACCCCCGCAGGGCGGCCGTGTCGAGTTTCGGCGTCAGCGGCACCAACGCGCACGTGATCCTGGAGCAGGCGCCCGATCAGGTTCCCCCGTCGGGCGAGGACCGCGCCGTGTTCGACGGGATCGAGCCGTTGCTGGTGTCGGGGCGTGGACAGGCGGCTCTCGCGGGCCAGGCCGGGCGGCTGGCCGGCTTCGTCGCGAAGCACACCGAGCACGAACTCGGTGAGGTGGCCCGGTCTTTGGCGGCCACGCGCGGTGCGTTGGTCGATCGTGCGGTGGTGGTGGCGCGTGGTCGTGATGAGGCGGTGGCCGGGCTTGAGGCCCTGATGCGCGGCGAGCCGAGCCCTGGTGTGGTGACGGCTGTCGGGGGAGCGGTGAAGGGGCGGACGGCGTTTGTCTTCCCTGGTCAGGGTGCGCAGTGGGTGGGGATGGGGGCGGATCTGCTGGGTGTGTCGGGGGTGTTCGCGCGTCGGTTGGGTGAGTGTGCGCGGGTGTTGGATGGGTTGACGGGGTGGTCGTTGTTGGAGGTGGTGCGGGGTGGGGGTGGTGTGTCGTGGGATGCGGTGGATGTGGTGCAGCCGGTGTCGTTCGCGGTGATGGTGTCGTTGGCGTCGGTGTGGGAGGCGTGTGGGGTGCGGCCGGATGCGGTGGTGGGGCATTCGCAGGGTGAGATCGCGGCGGCGGTGGTGGCGGGTGCCTTGTCGTTGGAGGACGGGGCCGCGGTGGTGGTGGAGCGCAGTCGTCTGATCGCGGCCCGGTTGTCGGGCGGTGGCGGTATGGCGTCGATCGCCACCGACGTGGAGCAGGTCCGTACCCTCCTGGCCGGTTACGAGGGTCTGGAGGTCGCGGCCGTCAACGGTCCCCGGTCCGTGGTGGTCGCCGGGAGTGAACCCGCGCTGGCCTCGTTGATCGCCGACTGCGAGGCGAGCGGGCTGCGGGTCCGTCGGATCCCGGTCGACTACGCCTCGCACTCCGCGCGCGTGGAGGAGATCGAGGAGGAACTGCGGACGGTCCTGGCACACATCACACCCCGCCCCGGCACGGTGCCCTTCTACTCGACCGTCACCGGTGAACCGATCGACACGACCACGCTCGACGCCGGGTACTGGTACCGCAACCTGCGCCGGACCGTGCGGTTCGAAACCGCCACCCGGGCACTGGTCGCCAAGGGGTTCCGGGCGTTCGTCGAGGTCAGCTCGCATCCGGTCCTGGTTCCGGGCGTAGAGGAGACCGCCCAGGCGAGTGGCGTCGGCCCGATCGTGGTCACCGGCACCCTGCGCCGCGACGAGGACGGTCCTGCCCGCTTCCTGGAGGCACTGGCCAGGCTGCACGTCCAGGGGATCGCGGTCGACTGGCCCGCGCTGCTCGGCCGCGACTACGGCTGGCCCCTCGACCTGCCGACCTACGCCTTCCAGCGGCAGCGCTTCTGGCTGGAGTCGGGCTGGGGCGGGGGAGACCCGGCGGTGCTCGGTCTGACCGGAGTGGATCACCCGCTGCTGGGAGCCCAGGCGGACATCCCGGCCACCGGCGGCGTGCTGTTCACCTCGCGCTGGTCGCTGTGGTCGCAGCCATGGCTGGCCGACCACTCGGCGGCCGGTGTGACGTTGGTGCCGGGGACGGCCTTCGTGGACCTGGTGGTGCGCGCAGGTGACGAGGTCGGGTGCGGGGTGCTGGCCGAGCTGGTGATCGAGGCGCCGATGGCGGTGCCCGAACAGGGCGGGGTGCAGGTCCGGGTTGCTCTGGGCGAGGTGGACGAGTCGGGGCAGCGCACGGTCGAGGTGCACTCGCGTGCCGAGGACACGGGTCCGGAGACGCCCTGGACGCGCCACGTCTCCGGCCGCTTGGCCGCTGAGCAGCCGGCTGCTGATTTCGAGTTGACGCAGTGGCCGCCCGTAGGCGCGGTTCCGGTGGAGGGCGCGGCGGAGCGGGCGTACGCGGACATGGCGGAGACGGGCTACGGCTATGGTGCGGCGTTCCGGGGTCTGAGCCGGGTCTGGACGCGTGGCGAAGAGGTGTTCGCCGAGCTGGTGCTGCCGGAGGAGGCGGGCAAGCCCGACGGCTTCGGCGTGCATCCCGCGCTGCTCGACGCCTGCTTCCACGGCGGCGTGTTCCGCAGCAGCGACGAGGAACGGCGACTGGTGATGCCGTTCGTCTGGAACGACGTACGACTCTTCGCGACCGGCGCGACCGCACTGCGCGTCCACCTCTCGTACCAGGGCTCGGACACCGTGGCCTTGCGCCTGGCCGACGCTGCCGGCGCCCCGGTCGCCTCCGTCGGGTCCGTCGTGGCCCGACCGGTGGGGACGGAGCAGCTCCGGAGCAGCTCGGATGTGTCGGGTGGGCGGATGTTCGAGGTGGTGTGGGATCGGTTGTCGGTGCGGCCGGTGGAGAGGGGGCCGGGGTTTGTTTCGGTGGGGTCGGTGGGGGATGTTCGTGCGTTGGTGGGTGGGGTGGGGGTTCCTGAGGTGTTGGTGTTGGAGGTTGTGGGTGGTGGGCGGGTGGATGCGTCTGGTGTGCGGGAGTTGACGGGGTGGGTGTTGGAGGTGGTGCAGGCGTGGTTGGGTGAGCCTGAGTTGGGTGGGTCGCGGTTGTTGGTGGTGACGCGTGGTGCGGTGGGGGTGGGTGGTGAGGCGCCGGTGGATCTGGCGGGTGCGGCGGTGGGTGGTCTGCTGCGTTCGGTTCAGGTGGAGAATCCGGGTCGGGTGGTGTTGGTGGATGTGGATGTGGATGGTGGGGTGGTGTCGGGGGAGTTGTTGGCGGCGGTGGCGGGTTTGGACGAGCCGCAGGTGGCGGTGCGTGGGGGTGTGTGTTTCGCGCGGCGTCTGGGGCGTGTGCGGGTGGGGTCGGTGGGTGTGGGTGGGGGGTTGGACCGTGAGGGCACGGTGTTGGTGACGGGTGGTACGGGTGCGTTGGGTGCTTTGGTGGCGCGGCATGTGGTCGTGGTGCATGGGGTGCGCAATGTTCTGCTGGTCAGTCGTCGTGGTGGGTTGGCTGCTGGGGTCGGGGAGTTGTGTGAGGAGTTGTCGGTTCTGGGGGCGAGGGTGCGGGTGGAGGCGTGTGATGTGGCGGATCGGGGGGCGATGGCCGCTTTGCTGGCTTCGGTGCCGGCTGAGGCTCCGCTGACCGCGGTGGTGCATACGGCGGGTGTGATCGATGACGGTGTGGTCACGGCGTTGACTCGGGAGCGTTTGGAGGCGGTGTTCCGTCCGAAGGTGGATGCGGCGTTGGTGTTGGACGAGCTGACGCGGGATCTGGATCTGGCGGCTTTCGTGCTGTATTCGTCGGCGGCGGGTACGTTCCAGGCGCCGGGGCAGGGCAATTACGCGGCGGCGAACGCGTTTCTGGACGCGCTGGCGCAGCGACGCAGGGCCGCCGGGCTCCCTGCCACCTCCCTCGCCTGGGGCCTGTGGTCGCAGATGAACAGCAACCTCTCCGACGCAGACCAGAAGCGGCTGGCCCGCGTCGGCCTGGTGGGGCCGTCCATGGAGGAGGGCATGGAACTGTTCGACGCGGCGCTCCTCTCCCCGACAGCAGCCCTTGCCCTGGTGAAGCTGGACTTCACCGAGCTGCGGAACCAGGCGGGGGCGGGCACGCTGCCGGCGCTGCTGCGCGCGTTGGTCCCGGCCGGCCGGCGCGCCGCGCAGAGCACTACGGCGCGAGCGGACGGTCTGCTCCAGCGACTGGCCGGAGTTCCCCGTGACGAGCGGGAACAGCTCCTGCTGGAGACGGTGCAGCAGACCGCGGCGGCCGTGCTCGGCTTCGCCTCCGCCGATCAGCTGGAGCCGGAACGGGCCCTCAACGAGGTCGGCTTCGACTCGCTCACCGCGGTCGAACTCCGCAATCGCCTGTCCGGCCTGACCGGACTGCGTCTACCGGTGACGTTGATCTTCGACCATCCCACACCGGCGACCCTGGCGAACTACCTGGCGGTGGAACTCGGCCAGGACGCCGACCAGGGACAAGCGCTGATGGCGGAACTCGACGGCCTTGAGGCGTCCTTCGCGTCCCTCGCTCCCGACGATCCGCTGTATCACCAGATCGTGAGTCGGCTCCAGTCGCTGATCGCACCACGGCAGGACGAGTCGAGGCAGGGCGGCGAGACCGAGGAGTTCGATCTCGACTCCGCCACCGATGAGGAGATGTTCAAGCTCATCGACAGCGAGTTCGGGTCGGAGTGAGTCCAGCTCCACGATCCCACCCGAACGGCCCGGCCGGCACCCAGGAAAGGCACCACTCATGACGAACGAGCAGCAGCTGCGCGAGTACCTGAAGCGTGTTCTGGCGGACGCCCGCCGCTCCCAGAACCGGGTGCGCGAGCTGGAGAGCGCGAGCTCGGAGCCGATCGCGATCGTCGGGATGGGCTGCCGTCTGCCGGGAGGTGCGTCGTCCCCGGAGGAGTTGTGGCGCCTGGTGGCCGAGGAGGCCGACGCGATCTCGGACTTCCCCGAGGACCGTGGTTGGGACCTGGAGGGTCTGTACCACCCGGACCCGGACCACTCGGGTACGAGCTACACGCGGGAAGGCGGCTTCCTGGACGACGTGGCCGGATTCGACGCCGGGTTCTTCGGGGTCTCGCCGAGCGAGGCGCTGGCGATGGACCCGGAGCAGCGGCTGATGCTGGAGGCCTCGTGGGAGGCGTTGGAGCGGGCGGGCATCGACCCGGCCGCCCTGCGCGGCAAGCCCGTCGGAGTCTTCACCGGCACCGGAGGCGGCGGCTACCGGTCGGACTACCAGGCGGTTCCCGAGAGCGCCGAGGCCTATCTGATGGTGGGTTCCCTGGGGAGCGTGGTCTCGGGCCGGGTGTCGTACGCGCTGGGGTTGGAGGGCCCGGCGGTGACGCTGGACACGGCCTGTTCGTCGTCGCTGGTGGCCCTGCACCTGGCAGCACAGTCGCTGCGCTCGGGCGACTGCTCGTTGGCGCTGGCCGGCGGCGTGACCGTCATGTCCGGGCCGCGCACCATCGTGGACTCGTCGCAGCAGCGTGGTCTGGCCGCCGACGGCCGGTGCAAGTCGTTCGCGGCCTCCGCCGACGGCACCGGACTCGGTGAGGGTGCGGGTGTGCTGGTGCTGGAGCGGTTGTCGGACGCGATGCGCAAGGGGCGCAGGGTGCTGGCGGTGGTGCGGGGTTCGGCGGTGAACCAGGACGGTGCGTCGAACGGGCTGACCGCGCCGAACGGCCCCGCGCAACAGCGGGTGATCCGGCGCGCGCTGGCGAACGCGGGGCTCGCGGCCGCCGAGGTCGACGTGGTGGAGGCGCACGGTACGGGGACGGTGCTGGGCGATCCGATCGAGGCGCAGGCGGTCATCGCGACCTACGGTCAGGGTCGTAGTGCCGAACAGCCGTTGTGGCTGGGTTCGTTGAAGTCGAACATCGGTCATACGCAGGCGGCCGCGGGGGTGGCGGGCGTCATCAAGATGGTGCAGGCGATGCGGCACGGTGTGCTGCCGCGCACGTTGCATGTGGATGAGCCGACGCCGCAGGTGGACTGGTCGGCGGACACCGTGAAGCTGCTCACGGAGGCCCGGGAGTGGCCGGAGGCGGGGCGTGCCCGTCGTGCGGGTGTGTCGAGTTTCGGTGTCAGCGGCACGAACGCGCACGTGATCATCGAGGAGGCTCCTCCCGCGAAGCGGACGAGCGAGGAGCCCCCTGAGCCGGGGGTGTTCGCCGGACCGGACCTTCCGCTGTTGGTGTCGGGGCGTGGCGAGGCGGCGCTCGCGGGCCAGGCCGGCCGACTGGCGGGGTTCGTCGCGGAACATGCCGAGTACGAACTGACCGACGTTGCACAATCTTTGGCGGCCACGCGCGGTGCGTTGGTCGATCGTGCGGTGGTGGTGGCGAGTGGTCGCGAAGAGGCGGTGGCCGGTCTTGAGGCCCTGATGCGCGGCGAGCCGAGCCCTGGTGTGGTGACGGCTGTCGGGGGAGCGGTGAAGGGTCGGACGGCGTTTGTCTTCCCTGGTCAGGGTGCGCAGTGGGTGGGGATGGGGGCGGATCTGCTGGGTGTGTCGGGGGTGTTCGCGCGTCGGTTGGGTGAGTGTGCGCGGGTGTTGGATCCGTTGACGGGGTGGTCGTTGTTGGAGGTGGTGCGGGGTGGGGGTGGTGTGTCGTGGGATGCGGTGGATGTGGTGCAGCCGGTGTCGTTCGCGGTGATGGTGTCGTTGGCGTCGGTGTGGGAGGCGTGTGGGGTGCGGCCGGATGCGGTGGTGGGGCATTCGCAGGGTGAGATCGCGGCGGCGGTGGTGGCGGGTGCCTTGTCGTTGGAGGACGGGGCCGCCGTGGTGGTGGAGCGCAGTCGTCTGATCGCGGCCCGGTTGTCGGGCGGTGGCGGTATGGCGTCGGTCGCCACAGAGGTGGAGCAGGTCCGTACCCTCCTGGCCGGTCATGACGGTCTGGAGATCGCCGCCGTCAACGGCCCCCAGTCCGTCGTGGTCGCCGGTGACCAGCAGGCCCTGGCCGCCCTGCTCACCGCATGCGGCGCAGCCGGAATCCAGACCCGGGAGCTGACGTTGGCCAACGGCGTCGCCGGTCACACCGCGCAGGTGGAGGGGATCGAAGCGGACTTGCGCGCCGCGCTGGCGGACATCACGCCGCGCGCGAGCCGGGTGCCTTTCTACTCGACCGTCACCGGCGAACCGATCGACACGACCACGCTCGACGCCGGCTACTGGTACCGCAACCTGCGGCACACGGTCCGGTTCGAAGCGGCCGTCCAGGCGCTGGCGGCAGCCGGCCACCGGGTGTTCGTCGAGGTCAGCACCGATCCGATCCTGGTGCTGGGCGCCCAGGACGTCTTGAGCGCGTGTGTCACCGCCCCTGTGGTGGTGACCGGCACGCTGCGTCGCAAGGAGAGCGGACCGCGCCGGTTCCTGGCCGGTCTCGCGGAACTGCACGTACGCGGTGTGCGCGTCGACTGGCCCGCGGTGCTGGGCGAAGGAGGCCGGCCGGTGGAACTGCCCACGTACGCCTTCCAGCGCGAGCAGTTCTGGCTGGAATCCGGTCTGGGACCGGAGAAGCCGACGGCGACGGCATCGCCGACGGCCGGCACCGCCGAGCGGACGGGATTGCTCCAGCGGCTCGCACCGATGTCGCAGGAGGATCGGGACCACACACTGCTGGGCCTGGTCCGTTCCTCGGCCGCCGCGGTGCTCGGCGGCGCGTCGAGCGGCGGGATCGCCCCGAACCAAGCCTTCAGCGAGGTCGGCTTCACCTCGCTCATGGCGATCGAACTGCGCAACAGGCTCTCGGAGCTGACCGAGCTCCGGCTGCCCAGCACCCTGATCTTCGACCACCCGACCCCTACGACGCTGATGCACCACCTCCGGAACGAGCTCTTCGCGGCTGCCGACACCGATGAGGAGCCGATCCTCAACGAGCTGCGCCGCCTGGAGGAGACGGCCAACGGCCTGAAGCCGGACCAGGTCGCGAGCACCCGGATCGTCTCCCGTCTCCAGGCACTGGCCGCACGGCTGGAGGCGGCCGCCGCTTCAGGTCCGGCACAGGAGAGCGACGTCATGACGAAGCTGGAGTCGGCCTCCGCCGACGATCTCTTCGCCTTCATCGACGAGGAATTCGGAACGGCCTGACACTCAGGCAGCTGTTCGGGTGTGGAAAAACTCTGAGTCGTTCCGAATGGAGAGAAAACCAGGTGGACAACAACGAAAAGCTCGTCAAGTACCTCAAGCGCATGACAGCCGACCTGCACCAGGCGCGCCAGACCATCGCCGAACTCGAGAGCGCCGGGTCCGAGCCGATCGCGATCGTGGGGATGGCGTGCCGGCTTCCGGGCGGGGTGTCCGGCCCGGAGGAGTTGTGGGACCTGGTGGTGGCCGGTGGGGACGGTGTGTCGGGTTTCCCGGTGAATCGTGGGTGGGATCTGGAGAACCTCTATCACCCGGATCCGGATCATCCGGGTACGAGTTATACGCGGGAGGGTGGTTTCCTGCACGACGCGGACGAGTTCGACGCGGGGTTCTTCGGGATTTCTCCGCGTGAGGCGTTGGCGATGGATCCGCAGCAGCGGCTGATGCTGGAGATCTCCTGGGAGGCGCTGGAGCGGGCGGGCATCGACCCGGCCGCCCTGCGCGGCAAGCCCGTCGGCGTCTTCACCGGTACCGGAGGCGGCGACTACCGGGCCGAATCCCACGACATCCCCGCCGGCGTCGAGGCCTATCTGATGACCGGGGTCCTGGGCGGCGTGCTGTCGGGACGGGTGTCCTACACCTTCGGCTTCGAGGGGCCGGCGGTGACGGTGGACACCGCCTGCTCGTCGTCGCTGGTCACCCTGCACCTGGCGACGCAGTCGCTGCGGTCGGGCGAGTCCGCGCTGGCGCTGGCCGGCGGTGTGACGGTCCTCGCTCCGAACGCCTTCATCGGGTTCTCGCGGCAGCGTGGTCTGGCCGCCGACGGCCGGTGCAAGTCGTTCGCGGCGTCCGCCGACGGCACCGGTTTCGCGGAGGGTGCGGGTGTGCTGGTGCTGGAGCGGTTGTCGGACGCGGTCAGCAACGGGCACAGGGTGCTGGCGGTGGTGCGGGGTTCGGCGGTGAACCAGGACGGTGCGTCGAACGGGCTGACGGCGCCGAACGGTCCCTCCCAGCAGCGTGTCATCCGGCGTGCGCTGACGAACGCGGGGCTCTCGGTCGCCGACGTCGATGTGGTGGAGGCGCACGGTACGGGGACGGTGTTGGGTGATCCGATCGAGGCGCAGGCGCTGCTGGCGACCTATGGTCGGGGTCGTGAGGCGGGTCGGCCGTTGTGGCTGGGTTCGTTGAAGTCGAACATCGGTCATACGCAGGCGGCCGCGGGGGTGGCGGGTGTGATCAAGATGGTGCAGGCGATGCGGCACGGTGTGCTGCCGCGCACGCTGCACGTGGACGAGCCGACGCCGCAGGTGGACTGGTCGGCGGGGGCGGTGGAACTGCTCACCGAGGAACGGGAGTGGCCGGAGACGGGACGTCCTCGTCGTGCGGCCGTCTCCGGCTTCGGGGCGTCAGGCACGAACGCGCACGTCATTCTGGAGCAGGCTCCGGACCAGGCGCCGACCGGCGGCGAACAGGGGGCACTGGAGGGATCGGTCGTTCCGTTGCTGGTGTCGGGGCGTGGTCAGGCGGCGCTGGCGGGTCAGGCCGGGCGGCTGGCCGGGTTCCTGTCGGAGCGGGTCGAGTACGAACTCGCTGATGTGGCGCGGTCGCTGGCGGTGTCGCGGGGTGCGTTGGCCGATCGTGCCGTGGTGGTGGCGGGGGGTCGTGGTGAGGCGGTGGCTGGTCTGGAGGCGTTGGCGGGTGGTGAGTCGGCGCCGGGTGTGATCGTGGGCGGGCGTTCTGTGCTGGAGGATGGCCGGTTGGGGGTGTTGTTCTCGGGTCAGGGTTCGCAGTGGGTGGGGATGGCGCGGGGGTTGTATGAGCGTTTCGGTGTGTTCCGTGCGGCGTTCGATGCGGCGTGTGGGGTGTTGGATGCGCGGTTGGCGGGGTGTGTGGAGTTTGCGGTGGCCGATGTGGTGTTCGGTACTGCGGGTACTGCGGGTTCTGCGGGTTCTGCGGGTGTGGCGGGGTTGTTGGATCGGACGGTGTATGCGCAGGCGGGTTTGTTCGCGGTGGAGACGGCGTTGTTCCGGTTGGTGGAGTCGTGGGGTGTGTGTCCGGATGTGGTGGGTGGGCATTCGGTGGGTGAGGTGGTGGCCGCGCATGTGGCGGGGGTGTTGTCGTTGGAGGATGCGGGGGCGTTGGTGGCTGCGCGTGGCCGGTTGATGGATGCGTTGCCGGAGGGGGGTGTGATGGTGTCGGTGGCTGCGGGGGAGGAGGAGGTCGCTGCGCTGCTGCCGTCGGGGGTTTCGATCGCCGCGGTGAACGGCCCGCGATCGGTGGTGATTTCCGGTGCTGAGGGTGATGTTCTGGCTGTGGCTGAGGAGTTGGCCGGCCGGGGTCATCGGACCAGGCGGTTGCGGGTGAGTCATGCCTTTCATTCCGCGCTGATGGAGCCGATGTTGGAGGAGTTCGGTGGGGTGGTGGCGGGGTTGGTGTTTAAGTCTCCGCGGGTGGCGATGGTGTCGAATGTGTCGGGGCGGTTGGTGGATGCGGAGGTGGTGACGCGTCCGGGGTATTGGGTGGAGCATGTGCGTTCCACGGTGCGGTTTGCTGAGGGTGTGGGGGCGTTGCGGGGGGCGGAGGTGTCCACGGTGTTGGAGTTGGGTCCGGATGCGGTGTTGTCGGGTATGGGTGTGGAGTGCTGGCCGGAGGGGGGTGGGGTGTTTGTTCCGGCTTTGCGTCGTGGTGGGGATGAGGTGCGGTCGTTGGTGGAGGCGGTGGCTCGGTTGCATGTGCGGGGTGTGCTGGTGGACTGGCGGGTGTTGGTGGGTGGGGGTGGGGGTTGGCCGGTGGAGTTGCCGACGTATGCGTTTCAGCGGCAGCGTTTCTGGTTGGCGTCGGGTGGGGGTTCGGGGGATCCGGTGGGGTTGGGGTTGGCGGGGGTGGGTCATCCGATGTTGGGTGCGGTGGTGGAGGTTCCGGCGTCGGGTGGGGTGTTGTTCGTTTCGCGTTGGTCGTCGGGTTCGTTTCCGTGGCTGGCTGATCATGCGGTGGCGGGGACGGTGCTGGTGCCGGGTGCGGCGTTCGTGGACCTGGTGGTGCGGGCCGGTGACGAGGTGGGGTGCGGGTTGTTGGGCGAGTTGGTGATCGAGGCGCCGCTCGTCCTTCCTGAGCGGGGTGGGGTGCAGGTCCGGGTCGCTCTGGGCGAGGCCGACGAATCCGGGCAGCGCACGGTCGAGGTGCACTCGCGTGCCGAGGACGCCGGCCCCGGTACCCCCTGGACGCGTCATGTCTCCGGCCGTCTCGCCCCGGAAGTCGCCCACGCCGACTTCGAGTTGACGCAGTGGCCGCCCGCCGGCGCGGTTCCGGTGGAGGGCGCGGCGGAGCGGGCGTACGCGGACATGGCGGAGACGGGCTATGACTATGGACCGGCTTTCCGGGGTCTGAGCCGGGTCTGGACCCGGGGCGAGGACGTGTTCGCCGAGGTCGTCCTGCCGGAGGAAGCGGGCACGCCCGACGGTTTCGGTGTGCATCCCGCGCTGATCGACGCCTGCTTCCACGCCGGTGTCTTCCGCACCGACACCGCCGGGCAGGAGCAGCAGCTCGTTTTGCCCTTCGCCTGGAACGACGTGCGGATCTACGCCACCGGCGCGACCGTGCTACGCGTACACCTCGCCTTCGACGGCCCCGATGTCGTCAGCCTTCGGGCGGCCGATGACGGCGGCGCCCCCATCGTCTCGGTCGGAACGGTGATCGCCCGGCCTGTAGCGACAGAGCAGTTGCGTGCCGAGGCGGGGTCCGGCTGGTCACGCGATGCGCTGTTCGGGATGGAATGGACGGAGGTCGCACTGCCGGAGTCGCCATCGGCGACCGCGGTGCCCGCGGTGCGATCCCCGGCGGACATAGCCGAACTGACGGCTTCCGGCGCCTTCGATGGCGCCGCGGTGGTGGACCTGACGACCCGTACGGGAGAAGGGAGCCGGGCGACCGCGCGGGAACTGACCGCTTGGACGCTGGACCTGGCGCAGGCGTGGCTGACGGAGCCCACTTTGAGCGAAGGGCGGCTGGTGGTGCTGACTCCGCCACCGTCCGACCCGGCGGTGGCGGCCGTCTGGGGCCTGGTGCGTACGGCGGAGGCGGAACACCCGGGTCGGTTCGTGCTCGTCGCGACCGACGACCCTGACCCCGCCCGGCAGGCCCTGCCAGGAGTGCTGGCCGCCGGAGAGCCTCAACTTCAGCTGCGGGAGGGAGTCGCGCGGGCGCCTCGGCTGGTGCGTGCCGTCGAGCCCGCCGACGTCGACTCCGGCCGGGAGCTGGACCGCGACGGCACGGTCCTGGTGACCGGCGGCACGGGCACGCTGGGTGCTCTGGTGGCGCGCCATGTGATCGAGGCGCACGGGGTGCGCAACGTCCTGCTCGTCAGCCGCCGCGGTGAGCAGGCGCCCGGGGCCGGGGAACTGCGTGACGAGCTGACGGCCCTGGGCGCGAGTGTGCGCGTGGCGGCCTGCGACGTGGCGGACCGGGAGGCGACGGCCGCGCTCCTCGCCTCCATACCGGCCGAGGCTCCGCTGACCGCCGTGGTGCACACCGCCGGTGTGATCGACGACGGTGTGATCACCGCGCTGACCCCGCGGCGTCTGGACACCGTCTTGCGCCCCAAGGCCGATGCGGCGCTGGTCCTGGACGAGCTGACCCGGGACCTGGACCTGGCCGCCTTCGTGCTGTACTCCTCAGCGGCCGGCACCTTCGGGAGCCCCGGGCAGGGCAACTACGCGGCGGCGAACGCGTTCCTGGACGCGCTCGCGCAGCGCCGCCGGGCCGCCGGGCTCCCCGCCACCTCCCTCGCCTGGGGCGGCTGGGCGGAGAGCAGCGGTATGACGGCCCACCTCAGCCGACGCGACGTCCAGCGGATGTCGCGGGGCGGGGGCGTCGAGCTGACCAGCGACGAGGGTCTGGAACTGTTCGACCGGGGAGTGCGATCCCCGGCCCCGTTCCTGGTCGCGGCCAAGATGGACTTCACGACGTTGCGGGCTCAAGCGACAGCCGGCTCCGTCCACAGCATGCTGCGCGGCCTGATCACCGCGCGCCGCCGTACGGTCGAGCCGCAGCGACCGGCCGGACCCCGGCTGGCGGAGCGCCTCGCCGCCACTTTGCCGGCCCGGCAGGAGGGGGTCCTGCTCGACGTGGTCCGGCGTGAGGTCGCGGCGATCCTCGGTCACGCCTCGGGCGGCCAAGTGGATGCGGACCAGGGATTCAGCGACATCGGGTTCGACTCCCTGCTCGCCGTCGAACTCCGCAACAAGCTCAATGAGCTGACCACGTTGCGACTGCCCGCGACGCTGGTCTTCGACCACCCCACGCCGCGGAGCCTCACCCGCTTCCTGCTGGAGGAGCTCCGCCCCGAGGCCAACGAGACCCACGACGTCGCCGACCGGGAGGCCGACATCCGCAGGATGCTGGCCACCACCCCGATGGCGCGGTTCCAGGAACTCGGACTCATGCCCACGCTCATGGCACTGCTGGACGAGAGGGATCCCGGAGCCGCCGGAGCAGCAGGAACAACGGAAGCAGCGGAAGCAGCCGAACAGCAGGGGGATTCCACGTCTCTGATCTTGGAGATGGGCGTCGACGACCTCATCGCACGCGCGATGAAGGAAACCAGGAACCAGTAGCGGACCGCGAAAGAGGTCAAAGGCATGGCAAGTTCGGAGAACGCGGTCGTCGAGGCGCTGCGTGCCGCACTGATCGAGAACGAACGGCTGTCGAACGAGAACAAGAAGGTCCGCGACCGGTTGAGCGAGCCGATCGCGATCGTGGGAATGGCCTGCCGCTTTCCCGGCGGGGTGTCCTCGCCGGAGGATCTGTGGGAGCTGGTGGCCTCCGGCGTCGACGGCATCTCGGGCTTCCCGGAGGACCGCGGCTGGGATCTGGCGAGCCTCTACCACCCGGACCCGGAGCACCTGGGGACGAGCTACTGCCGCGAGGGTGGTTTCCTGCGGGACGCGGCGGAGTTCGACGCCGGGTTCTTCGGCATCTCGCCGCGTGAGGCACTGGCGATGGACCCGCAGCAACGCCTGACCCTCGAAACCTCCTGGGAGGCGCTGGAGCGGGCCGGCATCGACCCGGCCACCCTGCGCGGCAAGCCCGTCGGGGTCTTCATCGGGGAGATGTACCACGACTACGCGAACGGCGTCACGGACCGAACGAGCGGCGTCCCGGAGGGCGTCTCCGACTACCTGATGCTGGGCGGCGCGGGGAGCGTGCTGTCGGGCCGGGTGTCGTACGTGCTGGGCCTTGAGGGCCCGGCGGTGACGCTGGACACGGCGTGCTCCTCCTCCCTGGTGACCCTGCACCTGGGCGTGCAGTCGCTGCGCTCCGGGGAATCCTCACTGGCGCTGGCCGGCGGTGTGACGGTGATGGCGGGACCGGACGCCTTCATCGGGTTCTCGCGGCAGCGTGGTCTGGCCGCCGACGGCCGGTGCAAGTCGTTCGCGGCCGCCGCCGACGGCACCGGGTGGGCCGAGGGTGTCGGCGTGCTGGTGCTGGAACGGCTGTCCGACGCGGTGCGCAACGGGCACAAGGTGCTGGCGGTGGTGCGGGGTTCGGCGGTCAACCAGGACGGCGCGTCGAACGGACTCACCGCGCCGAACGGCCCCTCCCAGCAGCGCGTCATCCGGCACGCGCTCACCAACGCGGGCCTGGTCGCGACCGACGTCGACGCGGTGGAGGCGCACGGCACGGGGACGGTGCTGGGCGACCCGATCGAGGCGCAGGCCGTCATCGCGACCTACGGTCAGGGCCGCGACGCGGAGCATCCCTTCTGGCTGGGATCGTTGAAGTCGAACATCGGTCATACGCAGGCCGCCGCGGGGGTGGCGGGTGTGATCAAGATGGTGCAGGCGATGCGGCACGGTGTGCTGCCGCGCACGCTGCACGTGGACGAGCCGACGCCGCAGGTGGACTGGTCGGCGGGGGCGGTGGAGCTGCTCACCGAAGCCCGTGCGTGGCCCGAGACGGGGCGCCCCCGCCGCGCCGCCGTCTCCGGCTTCGGCGTCAGCGGCACCAACGCGCACGTGATCCTGGAGCAGGCGCCCGACCAGGCTCCCCCGTCGGCGGCGGAGGACCGCCCCGTGTGCGACAGTGCGGTGCCGGTTCCGTTGCTGGTGTCGGGGCGTGGTCAGGCGGCGCTCGCGGGTCAGGCCGGCCGCTTGGCCGAATTCCTCACCGAGCACACGGAGCGCGAACTCGTCGGCGTGGCACAGTCCTTGACCAGCACCCGCGGTGCCCTCACCGACCGCGCCGTGGTCGTCGCCACCGATCGCGATGAAGCGGTGTCCGCCCTGGAGGCCTTGGCCCGTGGCGAGTCGGCACCCGGGTTGATCACTGCCGGTGGTCCCGCCGTGAAGGATGGCCGGTTGGGGGTGTTGTTCTCGGGTCAGGGTTCGCAGTGGGTGGGGATGGCGCGGGGGTTGTATGAGCGTTTCGGTGTCTTCCGTGCGGCGTTCGATGCGGCGTGTGAGGTGTTGGATGCGCGGTTGGCGGGGTGTGTGGAGTTTGCGGTGGCCGATGTGGTGTTCGGTACTGCGGGTACTGCGGGTTCTGCGGGTGTGGCGGGGTTGTTGGATCGGACGGTGTATGCGCAGGCGGGTTTGTTCGCGGTGGAGACGGCGTTGTTCCGGTTGGTGGAGTCGTGGGGTGTGTGTCCGGATGTGGTGGGTGGGCATTCGGTGGGTGAGGTGGTGGCCGCGCATGTGGCGGGGGTGTTGTCGTTGGAGGATGCGGGGGCGTTGGTGGCTGCGCGTGGCCGGTTGATGGATGCGTTGCCGGAGGGGGGGGTGATGGTGTCGGTGGCTGCGGGGGAGGAGGAGGTCGCTGCGCTGCTGCCGTCGGGGGTTGCGATCGCTGCGGTGAACGGCCCGCGGTCGGTGGTGATCTCCGGTGCCGGGGCCGATGTTCTGGCTGTGGCTGAGGGGTTGGCCGGGCGGGGTCATCGGACCAGGCGGTTGCGGGTGAGTCATGCCTTTCATTCCGCGCTGATGGAGCCGATGTTGGAGGAGTTCGGTGGGGTGGTGGCGGGGTTGGTGTTTAAGTCTCCGCGGGTGGCGATGGTGTCGAATGTGTCGGGGCGGTTGGTGGATGCGGAGGTGGTGACGCGTCCGGGGTATTGGGTGGAGCATGTGCGTTCCACGGTGCGGTTTGCTGAGGGTGTGGGGGCGTTGCGGGGGGCGGAGGTGTCCACGGTGTTGGAGTTGGGTCCGGATGCGGTGTTGTCGGGTATGGGTGTGGAGTGCTGGCCGGAGGGGGGTGGGGTGTTTGTTCCGGCTTTGCGTCGTGGTGGGGATGAGGTGCGGTCGTTGGTGGAGGCGGTGGCTCGGTTGCATGTGCGGGGTGTGCTGGTGGACTGGCGGGTGTTGGTGGGTGGGGGTGGGGGTTGGCCGGTGGAGTTGCCGACGTATGCGTTTCAGCGGCAGCGTTTCTGGCTGGCGTCGGGTGGGGGTTCGGGGGATCCGGTGGGGTTGGGGTTGGCGGGGGTGGGTCATCCGATGTTGGGTGCGGTGGTGGAGGTTCCGGCGTCGGGTGGGGTGTTGTTCGTTTCGCGTTGGTCGTCGGGTTCGTTTCCGTGGCTGGCTGATCATGCGGTGGCGGGGACGGTTCTGGTGCCGGGTGCGGCGTTCGTGGACCTGGTGGTGCGGGCCGGTGACGAGGTGGGGTGCGGGTTGTTGGGCGAGTTGGTGATCGAGGCGCCGCTCGTCCTTCCTGAGCGGGGTGGGGTGCAGGTCCGGGTCGCTCTGGGCAAGGTGGACGAGTCGGGGCAGCGCACGGTCGAGGTGCACTCGCGTGCCGAGGACGCCGGCCCCGGTACCCCCTGGACGCGTCATGTCTCCGGCCGTCTCGCCCCGGAAGTCGCCCACGCCGACTTCGAGTTGACGCAGTGGCCGCCCGCCGGCGCGGTTCCGGTGGAAGGCGCCGCCGAGCGGGCGTACACGGACATGGCCGAGACCGGCTACGGCTATGGTCCGGCCTTCCGGGGCCTGAGCCGGGTCTGGACCCGGGGCGAAGAGGTGTTCGCCGAGCTGGTGCTGCCGGAGGAAGCGGGCAAGCCGGACGGTTTCGGTGTGCATCCCGCGCTGCTCGACGCCTGCTTCCACGCCGGGGGCTTCCGTACTGACACCGCCGGGCAGGAGCCGAGGCTCGTCCTGCCGTTCGCCTGGAACGACGTGCGGATCTACGCGACCGGCGCGACCGCGCTGCGCGTGCACCTGTCGTTCCCTGGACCGGACACGATCACCGTCCGGATGGCCGACGGCACCGGCGCACCGGTCGCCTCCGTGGAGTCGCTGGTCTCGCGCGCCGTGCGCTCCGACCAGGTCCGCGCCGGCTCCGGCGTCGTCAACGACCAGTTGTTCCGCGTGGCCTGGGGGCCGACCTCGGTCAAGCACCGGGGCGGTTCGCTGGACGCGGTGTCCGTGGCGACCGCCGAGGACGTCCGGGCGCTGGCCGCGGAGACCGAGGTCCCCGGGATCCTGCTGCTGGACGTCGTCGGCGACGAGCCGGCCGATGCGGCGGAGGTACGGGACCTGGCGGGCCAGGTGCTGGAGGTGGTGCAGGCCTGGGCGGCCGAACCGGCGCTGGCGGATTCCCGGCTGCTGGCCGTGACCCACGGTGCCGTGGCCGTCGAGGGCGAGGACGCACCGGTCGACCTGGCGGCCGCGGCGGTCGGTGGCCTGCTGCGCTCGGCACAGGCGGAGAACCCAACCCGGATCCTCCTGATCGACACCGACGACAGCGAGGAGTCGCTGCGCGTGCTGCCGGACGTACTGGCCTCCCGCGAGCTGTACGTCGCGCTGCGGGAAGGGGTCGTACTGGCGCCCCGGCTGGTGCGGGCCGTCGACGCCGCCGCCGCGGACGGCGGCCGGGAACTGGACCGCGACGGCACCGTGCTGGTGACCGGCGGCACGGGCGCACTGGGCGCCGTGGCGGCGCGGCACGTGATCGAGGCGCACGGGGTGCGCAACGTCCTGCTCGTCAGCCGCCGCGGTGAGCAGGCGCCCGGGGCCGCGCAACTGCGCGACGAACTGACGGCTCTCGGCGCGAACGTGCGCGTGGCGGCCTGCGACGTGGCGGACCGGGAGGCGACGGCCGCGCTCCTCGCCTCCATACCGGCCGAAGCCCCGCTGACCGCCGTGGTGCACACCGCCGGTGTGACCGACGACGGTGTGATCACCGCGCTGACCCCGCGGCGCCTGGACACCGTCTTCCGCCCCAAGGTAGACGCCGCACTCGTCCTGGACGAGCTGACCCGCGACCTGGACCTGGCCGCCTTCGTGCTCTACTCCTCAGCGGCCGGCACCATCGGCAACCCAGGGCAGGGCAACTACGCGGCGGCGAACGCGTTCCTGGACGCGCTCGCGCAGCGCCGCCGGGCCGCTGGGCTCCCCGCCACCTCACTCGCCTGGGGCTGGTGGGGCAAGAGCTCCGAGCTGAGCGGTCACCTCGACGAGGTCGACCTCAAGCGGATCAACCGGCTCGGCATCGTCGCCTTCACCGACGAGGAGGGCATGGAGCTCCTCGACACCGCGCTGCGCGCCCCCGACGCGGTGCTGGTCCCGGCCAAGTTCGACTTCGCGGCCATGCACGCGCAGCTCGAACCCGGACACCTGCCGCTGATGTTCCGCGGTCTGCTGAAGGCGGGCCGGCGGCTGGCCCAGGACGAGGCGAGCGGCGTCGGCAAGCTGGCCGAGGAACTGGCCGGCGCCACCGACGCCGAGCGGGAGCGAATCGTGCTCGACATGGTGCAGCGCGAGGCGGTGGCGATCATCGGCTACGCCTCGGCCGACGACTTCGGACCGGAGACCGGCCTCTTCGACATCGGCTACGACTCGCTCACCGCGGTGGAGCTGCGCAACCGGCTGTCCGAGCTGACCGGGCTGCGGCTGCCGCCCGGGTTCGCCTTCGAGTACCCCTCGGCCAAGGAGCTCGCCGAGCAGCTGCTCGAACGCCTCGACGCCGCCCGCTGAACCGCCGATCCACCAAGGAGACCCACCTTGTTCGACAAGAACACGTACCTGGAGCGCATCGGCCACTCGGGTCCGGCCGAGCCGACCCTGGCGACCCTTCGGGAGCTGCACCGCAAGCACCAGACGAAGTTCCACTACGACAACGCCTACGTCGGGATCACGGACTTCCTCCGGTTCGACCTGGACGACATGTTCGTCACCACCGTCCTCAAGGGCCGGGGCGGAATCTGCACGGACCTCAACTTCCTGTTCGCCCGCCTGCTGGGGGAACTGGGCTTCGACGTGAAGCTGGTGGCGGCCGGCATCCTCTTCCCCGGCGGCAAGTGGGGCCCCGACGTAGAGCACGCCGTCATGGTGGTCCGCCTCGACGGCGAGGACTGGCTGACGGACGTCGGCTACGGCGGGGTCTCCATCGTGGAGCCGCTGCGCATGTCGGGCGAGACCGCGACCCAGGACGGAATCGACTTCCGGCTGCTGCGCGACGGCGACCGTCACGTCCTGCAGTACCGCACCCGGGACAAGGACTGGCGCATCGCCTACCGGGTCACGACGAAGGAGCGGGACCACGATGAGTGGAACGTCCTCACCGAGCTGAACACCATCCACAAGGACGTGCTCGTCCGCCGTCGCCGATGTGTCACCGACCACGGTCAGGTCATGCTCACCGCCAACCTGCTCGTCTCGATCGAGGACGGCGTGGAGCGCTCCCGGCTGGTCCGCGACCCGGCGGAACTGGAGCAGGTGGTCAGCCGGTACTGGGGCTGAGCGGGGGAGAGCCGGGTGGCCGGGAGCCCCCGCGCGACCCCGGCAGTCCCGTCGCCGATAGGGGCGGCTAGGGGTCGCGGCAGGGGGTTGTGAGGGGCCCGGCCGTCTGGATGAATGAGCCGGAACTGCGAGACCAGGGACTTCAGGAAAATGGTTCAGGTAAATCCCGACGACCCCCGGTACGCCGATCTTCAGATGCGAGGCTACAACCGTCGTTTCGTCGGTGCTCCCGCGAGCGTGCATCTGGTCGGCGACACCGATGAGGTGGTCGACGTCGTGAACGCCGCCGTACGCCAGGGAAGACGGATCGCCGTGCGCAGCGGCGGCCACTGCGCGGAGGGTCTGGTCGACAACCCGGAGGTCGATGTCGTCATCGACCTCTCCCTCATGGACTCCGTCTCCTACGACGCGGCCAGAGGGGCCTTCGCCGCGCAGGCCGGCGTCCGGCTGGGCCGGCTCTACCGCGTGCTCGACATGGGCTGGGGCGTCACCCTGCCGGGCGGCGCCTGCCCGGAGGTCGGCGTCGGCGGCCATGTCACGGGCGGCGGCCATGGCGTCCTCTCCCGTCTGCACGGCTACGTGTCCGACCACCTCTACGGCGTCGAGGTGGTCGTGGTCGGCGAGGACGGCACGGCGAGAGCCGTCGTCGCGACCCGGGAGCCGGACGACCCGAACCGCGACCTGTGGTGGGCCCACACCGGAGGCGGCGGCGGCAACTTCGGCGTCGTCACCCGGTTCTGGTTCCGTGCCCCGGACGCGGACGGCTCCGATCCGGCCACGCTGCTGCCCCGCCGTCCGGCCCGGCACGTGTCGGCCGCGGCGATGTGGCAGTGGGCCGACTTCGACGAGACCGCGTTCGCCGCGCTGCTGGACAACTTCATGGCCTGGAGCGCCCGCAACAGCGCACCGGACACCGCGACGGCGGCCGTGCACGCGGAAGTCGCGGTGCTGCACCGGGAGTCCGGCATGCTGATGCTGAACGGCCGGGTGGACCCCTCGGCTCCCGGGGGCGCGAAGCTGCTGGACGCCTATCTCTCCGAGGTGACGGCCGGTCTGCCCGCGCCCAGCATGACCACGAGCGAGGACGAGCCCTGGCTGTACAAGGTGCTCAACGTACCGGACGCGGGCGAGGCGTTCGGGCTGGAGGCGGCCCGGCTGCGCTCGAAGATCAAGGCGGCGTACCTGCGCACACCGCTCGACGCCGAGCAGGTGCGCACGCTCCACCGGTACCTGACGGACGAGGACTACGGCTACCCGGCCGCCGGGGTGATGCTCGCGGCGTGGGGCGGCCGGATGAACGCCCTCGCCCCCGCCGACACCGCCGTCACACAACGCGACTCGATCATGCAGCTGTCGCTCGTCAACTCCTGGAACGACCAGGAGGCGGACGAGAAGCACCTGACCTGGATCCGGCGCTTCTACCGCGACGTCTTCGCCGCGACGGGCGGGGTGCCGGTACGCGACGACCGGACCGACGGCTCCTACGTCAACTGGCCCGACACCGACCTGCTGGACCCCGACTGGAACACCTCCGGCGTCCCCTGGTCCACCATCTACTACGGCGACAACTACCCGAAGCTGCAACGGATCAAGGCGCGCTGGGACCCGCGCGGCGTGTTCCGGCACGCCTTGTCCGTCGAACCGCCCCAGGACACCCGGCGAGGAGCGCCATGACCGTCACGGACGCCCCGAGCGCGCTGTGGATCAGGCGGTTCCGCCCGGCTCCCGACGCGCCCGTCCGGCTGGTGTGCTTCCCCCACGCGGGCGGCTCGGCCACCTTCTTCCTGAAGCTGGCCGAGGCCCTGAGCCCCGACGTCGAGGTGCTGGCCGTGCAGTACCCCGGGCGCCAGGACCGCAGGAAGGAGCCGCCGATCGCGACCGTCGCCGGTCTGGCCGAGCCGGTGGCCGCCGCGCTGCTCCCGTGGGCCGACCGCGGACTGGCCCTGTTCGGCCACAGCCTCGGCTCGATCGTCGCCTACGAGGTGGCGCGGTCGCTGCGGGACGAGGGACACGCGCCGGTCGCGCTGTTCGCCTCGGGACGCCGCGCCCCGTCCGTCGAGCGGGAGGAGTTCGGCAGCCAGGTGGACGACGACACGCTCCTGCGCACCCTTCAGTCCCTGGGCGGCACCGATCCACGGGTGTTCGACGACGAGGAGCTGGTGCGTCTGGCCCTGCCCGCGATCCGGGCGGACTACCGGGCGGCGGCGACCTACCGGTACCGGCCGGGACCGCCGTTGGGCTGTCCGCTGACCATGCTGACCGGAGCGGACGACCCCATGGTGTCGCCGCAGGACGCGGCGGCCTGGCAGGAGCACACGTCCGCCGACTTCGACCTGATCACGTTGCCGGGCGGGCACTTCTACCTGAGCGAGCAGCACGCGGCCGTGACCCGGGCGATCACGGACCGGCTCACAGGGCTCACGCGCCCGGTCTGATCGCGATGGGCGACCACCAGCCACTCCCACGAGGCCCGGAACCGGGCCCCGCGGCCCTCGCGTGCGCGGAGCTGCCGCCGTTGGTCCAGGTGGCCGAGTGCGAGCTGCTGCGCCGGCGGACGGCCGCGGTGGCCCGCGGCGAGGCGGTTCTGCTGCACCTCGGCGAGGGCGTCGCGCCCGCTGCCGCCGCAGGCGAGGACGCGCTCGGCGAGCGTTTCGAGACCCTGGTCCAGCTGGCAGGCGTCATGGCGTACGTCACCGCCCTGCCCGTCGTCCGGATCGGCTGGACGATCGGACAGGGCGCGGGTGTGCGTTCGGGGCGCGAGGCGTACGACAGTTCCGCGCGCGTCCTCGGCCTCGTCCGGGCGGCCGCCGCTGGACGGCTGCCCGACCGGCGTCGGATCCGGGACCGGATGCACGCCTTCGTGACGGGCTCGGAGCGCGGTGCGGCCCACCGGGACCGGGCGGCGGAGATCTGCCGGGGCCTGGCGTTCCTCGGCGCCTGCGGCGTCGAGCCGGACCGGCTGGCCGGCGGTGAGTTCTTCGTCGGGCACGAGTGCGCGCTGCCGGAGTACGAAGCGGCCCTCACCCGGTCCGGCGGCGCGGACCGTCACGCGTACGCCACCAGCGGCCACCTCATGTGGCTGGGCGAGGGCGCCGGTGGCGTCGGCGGCCCGCTCGTGGAGCACTTGGCGCGGATCCGCAATCCCGTCGCCGTCGGCCTCGGGCCGGCCACCGAGCCGGACCAGGTGCTGGGACTGCTCGACCGCCTCGATCCGCGCCGAGAGCCGGGCCGCCTGACGTTCGTGGTGCGGGCGGGAGCGGGGCGGATCCGCGACCTGCTTCCCGTCTGGGTGGAGAAGGCGACGGCGGAGGGCGCCGCGGTGTGCTGGGTGAGCGATCCGGTGCGGGGCAACGTCGGCCGGACGACGAGCGGCCGGCCGGGCCGGCGGTTCGATCGAGTGCTCGCCGAGGCGGAGGCGTTCGTGGAGGTCCACCGGGCGCTCGGCACCCACCCCGGCGGTGTGTTCCTCGACACCGCCGGGCAGAGCGTGACCGGCGCCGCCGCCGACGGGGCCGCTCCGCCGGACGGCCTGCTCAGTGGGGATCAATCACTCGATCTGGTCTTTACGCTGGCCGAGGCGTACCGAAGACGGGCCCGATCTGACGCGCCGTTACCGCGGAATGACGCAGCGGCAGCGAATGGCACCGTGAATCCCACTCCGAGCCGGGCTCGTCGAGCCGAACGAAGTCGATCACACTCTGGTAATCCTCGATCTGCGTGACTAACATGTCGACAGGTCGGAGCGAGCCATTCCAAACAGTATGTGATCGATCTTCGAGTGGCCGTCGGGTGATTTATACGGGGGTTATTCACCCTGGCGACACTTTCGCCGAAAGGCGACATCGGGGTCGCCCAGACAAGGAAACGACGTCCACGCGTCACCTAGGGGGTTGGCTTTGCAGACCGAGTCGTTGTGCGACCTCGACGACGACCTGAGGCGATCGATCCTGCGCCACATGCTGACCGCGCGGGGGGTGGACGAAGAGGCGCGCCAGCTGCAGAAACAGGGTGCGCTGGACCTCTGGCTCTCCTGTCAGGGTCAGGAGGCCGCGCAGGTGGGCTCCGTGCTCGCCGTCGGGCCCGACGCCACCGTCTTCCCCAGCTATCGGGAGCACGCTGTCGCCCTGACCCGCGGTGTGACGGCGGAGGAGCTCGTCGCCCAGTGGGCCGGACGCACCTTCTGCGGATGGGATCCCCGGGATCGGCGATTCTTTCCCTATACGCTCGTTCTCGCCGCGCAGACGCTGCATGCCGTCGGATATTCGATCGGCCGGCGCTTACAAGGACTGGACGATTTCGTCGTCGTTTATGTGGGCGATGGCGCGACCAGTGAGGGCGACATGTCGGAGGCCATGAATCTGGCCGCCGTCGAGTCGGCATCGGTCCTCTTCATTTGCCAGAACAATGGCTGGGCCATTTCCAAGCCGGCCGCCGAGCAAATGGTGACGACGGTGGCGGAACGAGCCCGCGGATTCGGCATCGAGTCCGCGCTGATCCAGGGCGACGATCCGGAGACCGTCCACCGTCAGTGCGTGCGGGCCGCCGAGCACGTCCGCGACCGCCGCTCGCCGTACCTGATCGAGATGCGGGTCGGGCGCATCCACGGCCACTCGACCTCCGACGCCCAGGAGGTCTACCGCGGCCGGGACGACATCGCGCGCACGGCCGCCGCCGACCCGGTGCTGGCGTACGCGGACCGGCTGACCGGGCTGGACGTCGTGGACGCCGAGTGGCTGCGCGGCGTCGAGTCGCAAGTGCGCGACATCCGGGAGCGGTTGATGAAGAAGTACGCGTCATGAGCGCGCGGCGGCAGACGCCCCTGGCGGAGACGATCAACGCGACGCTGGCCGATCTGCTGGAGCGCGATCCGAGAGTGCTCCTGGTGGGCGAGGACATCGGCCGGCTGGGCGGAGTGTTCCGGGTCACCCGCGGCCTGCGGGAGCGGTTCGGCCGGGAGCGGGTGCGCGACTCGCTCCTCGCGGAGTCCACTATCGTCGGCCACGCCGTCGGTCTCGCCCTGTCCGGGCTGGTGCCGGTCTGCGAGATCCAGTTCGACGGCTTCACCTATCCCGCCGTCAACCAACTCGTCACGCAGGCCGGCCGGATGGTCAACCGCTGGAACGGGGACCTGCGGCTGAGCCTGGTGGTGCGCATCCCCTCGGGCGGCGGTGTCCGGGGGGTGGAACACCACAGCGAGTCGAACGAGGCCCTCTTCGCGCGGGTCCCCGGCATCTCGGTGGCGTATCCGTCCAGCGGCGAGGACGCCGACCAGATCCTGCGGCACGCGGTGGGGATGGGATCGCCGGTGGTGATCTACGAACCGATCCGGCTGTACTGGCGCCGCGGTCTGCCCGACCGCCTCGGCGGACCGGCCGTGCCGCCGACCTCGGCCCGGATCGTCCGCCGCGGCGCGGATGTGACGGTGGCGACCTTCGGGGCGATCACGAACGACGTGCTCGCGGCGGCGCAGGCGCTCAGCCCGTCGGTCGAGACGGAGGTGGTGGACCTGCGCTGGCTGGCGCCGATCGACATGACGACCGTCCTGGAGTCGGTCGCCAGGACCGGCCGGCTGCTGGTCGTGCACGAGGCGACCAAGGACGTCGGCATCGGCGCCGAGGTGGCCGCGGCGGTCTCCGAGAGCGGCTTCGACTCCCTCAAGTGTGCGATCAGACGGTTGGCGCCGGAGCGACGCGACTATCCGCCGGCCGACTTCGAACGGGACTACCAGATCGGCGTCGAGCGGATCAAGGAAGAAGTGCTGGAGATGGTCAAGTGAGTTCGGCGGACATCGAGGGACGCGTCCCGGGTTTCGGACACGGGCTCGCCGAAGCGCTGCTCGTGGCCTGGGTCGCCCAGATCGGGGACCGGGTGGAGCGCGGCGACGTGATCGCGGAGGTCGAGACCGACAAGGCGAGCACGGAGATCGTCGCGGAGCGGTCCGGGCGGATCCTCGCCCACTGCGCGACCGCCGGAACGATCGTCAAGTCAGGTGAACTGCTGTACAGGCTGGCCGGTGACCGGCTGGACGGGGAGGATGTACGGGATGAGTGACATCGAACGCCGGGTATCGGACATCATGCTGGCCAAGCTGCGGGTCCGCGAACCGTCGCTCAAGGACACGGACTTCGACAAGTCGATCTACGACCTCGAGCTCGACTCGCTCGACGTCGTCGAGCTCACCCAGATCCTGGAGCGCGAGCTGAAGGTCCAGGCCGATCGCCGGCAGATCGGCAGCTTCATGCTGCTGGAGGAGTTCCGGTCGTACTTCGTGCTGCTCGCGACCCGGTGATGGCCGCGGGGATCATCGACATCGAGGCGCCGGAGGCGGGCATACCGGTCGACAACGCGTACTTCGAGTCGATCGGGCTCACCGACGAGTGGATCAAGCGGCGCAGCGGCATCTCGACGCGCCGCTGGCTGACGGCGCGGACCCCGCTGGCAGAGGTCGCCGCCGATGCCTGCCGGCCGCTCGTGAGCCGCCACGGCGACCCGTCCACCGTCGACGCGCTGATCGTGGTCAGCACGTCGGTCCGGCAGCGGGTGCCCGGCATCGCCCAGCAGGTCGCCACCGCGGCCGGGCTGCCCGCCTCGGTCCTGGCGTTCGACATGAACGCTGCCTGCTGCGGGTTCGTCTACGCCCTGACCACCGGTCTCTCGCTCTGCGACGCGGGCCGGGCCCGGTCGGTCGTGGTGTGCTCGGCCGAGGCCATGTCGACCATGGTGGACAAGACGGACCGGCAGACCGCCTGCATCTTCGCGGACGGCGTCGCGGCCGTCCTCCTCGGCGCACGTGAGGAGTTCGCGCCCGCCACCCACCTGGCCGGGGGCGACGGTACCCAGAAAACCCTGATGTGCGAGACCGATGGCGGCGGGATCCACCTGGAGGGCGCCGCCGTGTACGACCGGGCGGTGCGGCGCATGACCGAGATCGCGGAGCGGCTGTGCGCATGGGACCCGCGCCCCTCGGTCCTGGTCGGACACCAGGCCAACGGCCGCATCCTGGAACAGGTCCGGGCCTTCACCGCCCCGCTGGACGTGCCCTTCATCAATCGGATCGAGCACCTCGGCAACACCTCGTCCGCCTCGATCCCCCTGGCGTTCGGCAGCGCGCTGCGCGACGCCTCGGTGCCGCCGCGGGGCCGGCTGGGCGCCGTCGCGTACGGGGCCGGCGAGGCCTGGGGTGGGGTCTCGGTGAGTTACGGCATCGGCTGACAGCCGCTGTCCCACCGCTATTTTCGGGAGGTCGTCATCCACTCGCCAGACGCCTGGGTGCTCCGGGCCGGGGAGACCGGCGCTCCGTCGGCCGACGGGGACGGCTGCGCGCTGCGCCGCGAGGTCTTCCCCTTCGGACCGCTGGAAGCCGGTGAGGTACTGGTGGAGCCGGTCCTCGGCTCCTGGGAAGCCAACATCGAGCACGCGCTCGCCCGTTCGCCGATCGACATCTGCCGAAGCCGCGGCGAGCAGGCGGTGGTCGTCGGCAATCTGGGCGTGGTGCGGGTCCTCAAAACCCATTCGGCCGGCCCGGGGAAGAGACTCCGGGAGGGTGATCTGTGCCTGCTCATGCCGTTCGGCGTGACCGACCCCTACGGGTACGCGGAGCTGGCCTACGGATACGACGCACCGCACACCATCGGCCTCATGGCGAGACTGTCGAAGATCGACGAGCGCCTGCTGCTGCCGATCCCCGCGGACACCGCCTACTCCCTGGAACAGTGGGCGACCTACGGCCGGTATTTCACAGCGTGGGACAATTGGCAGCGTGCTCTGGGCTGTTGGCGTACGCAGATCCCCGATGACGACCCGGGGAACCATCTGGTGTTCGGCTGGGGCGGCGGGGTCGCCTTCGCTGAGCTGCTGCTCGCCCGGCGCGCCGGATTCCGGGTGGCGATGACCGCGGGTTCGGACGAGCGGCTGGCCTTCCTGCGGGACAACGGCATCACCCCGGTCGACCGGCGGAAGTTTCCCGATCTCTCACTGCCGGGCGGAAGGGGCGCGCCGTCCCCGGAGGTCCACCGCCGGCACCGCGCCTCGCAGGCCGGCTTCCTGGAGCTGGTGGCGGAACTCAGTGACGGGAAGGGCGTCGCGATCTTCGTGGACAACATCGGCGAGCCGCTCTACGGCGTGACCGTGCCCGCGCTGTCCCGGCAGGGAGTGATCACCACCTGCGGCTGGAAGGCGGGCATGCGGCTGACGAGTCTGCGCGGCGCGGAGTGCATCAACCGCCACATCCACGTGCACACGCACGTCTGGCGCCTCCAGGACTCGCCGCACATCCGCGACGTCCAGGAGTCCAGCGGCTGGATGGCGCCCGCCGGATCCACCGTCGTCTACGACTTCGACCGCATTCCGGAGCTGGCCGACGACTACGCACACGGCAGGATCGGCTCATATTTCCCGCTGTACCGGGTGAACCCGGTGTAACGGACGGACGAACGGAGAGCAGGGCCATGGGGGAAACACGGGGGATGATCGAACGGGAAGCGGCCCTTTCGACGCTGCGGAGACTGTTCGCCGAGTCTCTGGTCGGAAAGGGCCAAGTGGCCGTCGTACAAGGGCCGCTGGGGAGCGGCAAGAGCAAGCTGATGCACGGTTTCCTGGAAACCGTCGAGGACTTCCCGGCGCTCGTGCTCAGTGCCACGGCGTCCCGCTGGGAGAGCACCCTGCCTTTCGGGGTCCTGTCCCAGCTCTTCCAGAACAGCCGGATCCCGCACTCCGTCCGGGCCGATCTGAACCAGATCTTCATCGCCCTGACGGAGCGGGAGCAGAGCCTCGATCCGGAGTCGGCCGATCTCTTCCCGATCGACATGTTCGCGGATCTCCACAAGACGCTGCTGGCTCTGACCGATCTGACGGAGCGCGGTCCGCTGGTGATCGGCGTCGACAACCTGCACTACATCGACGGGCCGTCCCTGCGCTGGCTCGCCTACGTCCTGCCCCGGCTGCGCTTCGCCCGCGCACTCGTGGTCCTGACCGACGACGCCGCGCGCGGTCCGGCCGACTCCTTCCTGCGGTGCGAGCTGCTCCAGCAGCCCCACGTCCAGCGGATCGCGGTGGGTCCGCTGACACCGGAGGGCGTGGCGCGCCTGATAGCGAGGGATCTCGGCGACGGGGCGGCCTCCCGGCTCGGCGACGAGTTCGCGGCGGTGAGCGGCGGCAACCTGCTGGTGCTGAGGCAGCTGATCGGGGACGCGTGTTCCGGCGCCGAGGAGTACGGCCAGGGGTACAGCGCCGCCCTCCGCAGCTGTCTGAACCACAGCGACCCGGCGGCGCTCATGGTCGTGCGGGCCGTCGCGGTGCTCGGCGCCGGCGCGGCCCCGGCCGAGCTGGCACGGCTGGCCGACGCCGAGGAGTGGGAGGTCAATCGCGCACTGCGCTCGCTGAACGACGCGAGGCTCCTCGACGGCACCGCGTTCCGGCATCCGACGGCGGCGTCCGACGTGCTGGACGACATGTCGGTGGCGGAGCGCTCCGACCTCCACACGCGGGCGGCCGCCCTCCTGCACGGCGTGGGCGCGCCGACGGTCGCCATCGCCGGACAACTGATCAGCGCCGACCGCGCCGCCCAGCCCTGGGCCGTGGACGTGCTGCTGGCCGCGACGCGCGAGTCGCTGACGGCCAACGGGGTCCGCACCGCGGCCGAGTACCTGGGCCTCGCCGAGCGGACCGCCGTCGGCGCCCCGGCCCGCGCCGCGATCCGGGTGCAGCTCAGCCGGATCGGCTGGCAGCTGGACCCGGCCTCGGCGTCCCGCAGCCTTCCCGCCGTGAGCGCGGACGCTGCGGCCGAACACCTGACGCCGTGCGACGTGGTCGAACTGATCTGGGAGCTTTCCTGGTACGGCGAGGTCGGCGCGGTGGCCGACGTGCTCGACGGGCTGCGCAGCCGCCGGCAGGGACCGCACGGCGTCGGCGCGGAGGACGCGCAGGGCGTCCTCTCCTGGCTGGCCTGCCTCTACCCGTCCTACGGCTCCGCGCGCAGGCCCGTGGCCGCCGGTCCCGGCGACAGCGGCGGCGCGTGCCGGCTGGCCCCGTGGCTGACGGCGGGCTCACTGGCCGGCGGCTTCCTGCGGGGCAGGTCCGAGGACGTCGCCGGCCAGGCCGAGCAGGCCCTGGAGAACGTGATACTCGAGAACGACTCCCTGTGGAGCGGGGAGGTCGCCCTGCTCGCCCTCCTCGTCCTGGTGTACACCGACGAGCTCGACGCGGCGGCCGCCCACTGCGACCGTCTGCTGGCGGAGGCCGGCGTCCGGCACGCGCCGGCCTGGCAGGCGGTGTTCACCGCGGTGCGGGCCGAGATCGCCCTGCGCCAGGGGAACCTGAAGACCGCCGCCCGCGAGGCGCAGGCCGCTCTGGACCTCGTTCCGGCCCAGGGCTGGGGCGTCGCGCTCGGACTGCCGCTGGGCTGCCTGATCCTGGCACACGTGCGCATGGGCAGGCTCGACGTGGCCGCGAAGTACGTCGCCCAGGGCTTCCCCGGCACGATGCTCCAGAGCCGCTACGGGTTGCACTACCTCTACGCCCGCGGGCACTACCGGCTGGCGAGCGGCCACGCCCAGTCGGCCCTGGCGGACTTCCTGGCCTGCGGCGAGCTGATGGACTGCTGGGAGATCTACGGCAGCGGGCCCGTACCGTGGCGGACGAGCGCCGCCGAGGCATGGCTCAAGCTCGGCAACCAGGACCAGGCGAAGCACCTGGTGCGGGACCAGCTCAGCAGGCTCCCTCCGGGCAGCGCCCGTGTCCGCGGACATTCCCTGCGCCTGCTGGCGGCCGCCAGCAGCTCCCCGCAGCGTCCGCAGCTGCTCGAAGAGGCGGTGGACCTGCTGCACGACTGCGGCGACAGGTTCGAGCTGGCCCTCGCCCTGATCGATCTGAGCCACGCCTTCCAGAAGGCCGGCGACCTGCGGGGCGCCAGGCGTCTGGCGCGCCGGGCGTGGCACGCGGCGAAGGCCATCGGCGCGGAGTCGCTCTGTGCCCGGGTCGCCCCCGAGTACCGCGAGAAGCACCCGGTGACCGCGCCGAAGAAGAACCCGAAGGCCCTGTCGGCGCTCTCCAAGCAGGAGCGGCGCGTGGCCATGCTGGCCTCGGAGGGCTACACCAACCAGGAGATCGCCGATCAGCTGTTCATCACGAAGAGCACGGTGGAGCAGCACCTCACCCGGGTGTTCCGCAAGCTCAACGTGCAGCGGCGCCAGGAGCTGAGCCAGTCCGCGTGAGCCCTGCCGGCGGGCGGGACGCCGGAGCCGGCGTCCCGCGCCCCGCACGCGTCCCGCGGGGCGCGACCGCCGTCCGGGCCGGCCGTGCCGCCGGCCGGGACGGCGCCGGGCCAGGTCAGATCAGTCGGACGGTCTGCTCGTACTCGAGGCGCGGCAGCCGTGCCGCCCAGGCGTCCTCGGCGGGCGTGCCGATGTTGACCACGAGGATGGAACGCCAGCGGCCGTCGGGGAAGAACTCCTCGTCCACGCCCTTGGCGTCGAAGCCCTTCATCGGGCCGGCGGCCAGGCCGACCGCACGGACCGCCAGCAGGAAGTAGGCCGCCTGCAGCGCGGAGTTGAACGACGCGTTCTCCTCACGCAGTGCGGGGTTGGCCTCGAAGGCGTCCTTCAGCTGGGGAATGGCCGGGAACAGCGTCGGCAGGTACTCGGTGAACCCGGTGTCCATCGCCAGCACCGCGACGACCGGGGCCGAGGCGCTCTTGGGCTGGTTCGGCGGCGCGAGCAGGGGCAGCAGCCGCTCTTTGGCCTCCGGGGTGCGGACGTACAGGACACGCAGCGGGTTGACGTTGCTGGCCGTCGGCGCCCACTTGAAGAGGTCCCAGACGGCGCGCAGTTGCTCGTCGCTGACCGGGTCGTCGGTGAACTTGAAGGCGGTGCGCGCTTCGGTGAAGAGCAGCTCCCGGGCCTCGGGAGACAGGGCGTAGGGGGAGGGGAGACCGGTGGGGGCAGCGGTGTCGGTCGACATGGCCATCCGTTCTGTGTCTGGGGGTGGGGGCGGAACGTGGACGCTCCCAGCGGCCGGGCGGCGCGAACACGCGCCTGGGCCACGGGGGCGCCGTCAGTCGAAGGCGTGGCCCCGCGCGTCCGGGAGCCGGGCGTCGCCGAGCCGGAAGAAGGTTCTGTACAGGTCGAGTTGGCTGGTGAGCATGGGGGAGCCGGGATGCACGGGGTGGCCCCTCTCGGCGGCCGCCCGCAGCAGTGCCGTCTCCTTCGGACGCATGACGATGTCCGCCACGACGGCCCCGGGCGCGAGCCGTGCCACGTCGAAGGGGAGCGGGTCGGCCGGGCGCAGCCCGAGGGGCGTGGCGTTGACCGCGAGGTCCGCGGCCTCCAGCCGGGGCGCCGTGCTCCACGACACCCGGCCCGGGAAGCGCGGCGCCAACCGGTGCGCCACTTCGGCCAGTCGGGCCTCGTCGCGGTCGCACAGCTCCAGGTGCGCGACGCCCTCGGTGAGCAGTGCGGCGGCCACCGCGCTGCCCGCGCCGCCGGCCCCGACGAGCGCGACCCGCCGGCCCGCGGGGTCGATGCCCGCGGCGCGCAGCCCCCGGACGAAGCCGGCGCCGTCGAAGTTCTCGGCGGTCCAGCTCCCGTCGGGCTCGCGGCGCAGCGCGTTGGCGCTGCCCGCCAGGGTGGCCGCCTCGCTCACCGCGTCCGCGTAGCGGCACACGTCCACCTTGTGCGGAATGGTGACGAGCAGACCGTCGAGGTTGCCGATCCGCTGCAACCCGCGGACCACCTCACCGAGGTCCCCCGGCGCGACCAGCACCGGGAACAGCACCGCGTCCGAGTCGAGTTCGGCGAAGAGCCGGTTCATCATCCCGGGGGCCCGCACCTGGGAGACGGGGTGGCCGAGGACGGCGTAGAGCCGGGTCGATCCTCCGATGACCGGCATCGGCGCCGACGACTGAACCGTCACTCCGTCTCCCCGCACTGGACATGGCCCTCCTGGACCGTGGATCGTAGCCGAGTCGCCCGAACAGGTACAGGAACGCCAGCGCTTGACGGAACGTCAGGTCAGTGACCGTGCCGGTCGCGGGAGTCGGCCAGCCGGGCGGTGATCGTGCCGGTCACCTCCGCGCGCTGGTCCACCAGGTAGAAGTGACCGCCCGGGAACACGAGGGAGTCGAAGGAGCCGGTGGTGTGCTCGCGCCACGCCTCCGCGTCGGCCGGCGTCACCTTGTGGTCCTCCTTGCCGTTCAGCGCGGTCACCGGGCAGTCCAGCGGCGGTCCCGGCACGTAGCGGTAGGAGTCCAGGAGGGTGTAGTCCGCGCGCAGCACCGGCAGGGCGAGCCGCATCAGCTCCTCGTCCTCCAGGACGCGTGGGTCGGTCCCGCCCAGTCCGCGCATCAGCTGGAGCAGCGTCCGGTCGTCCGGGCGGGTGGCGAACTCCCGCCGGTGCCTGGAGGGCGCGCCGCGTCCCGAGGCGAACAGGTGCACCGGTGTGCGGCCCTGTGCCTGGAGGCGGCGGGCCACCTCGAAGGCCACCGTCGTGCCCAGGCTGTGCCCGAACAGCGCGAAGTCGCCCTCGGTCAGCGGCAGCAGCTCCCCGGTGAGAACGTCGGCCAGCTCCGCCAGGTTCTCCATCAGCGGGTCGCGCCAGCGCTCCAGACGGCCCGGGTACTGCACGGCGACGACCTCGACGTCCGGGCTCAGCGCCTTGGCCAGCTCGTTGTAGAAGGGCGCCGAGCCGCCCGCGTGGGGCAGGCACACCAGGCGGACGGAGGCGTCGGGCGCCGAGGCGTAGCGGCGTGTCCAGGGAGAGTCGAGGGGGCCGGCGGGCTGAGCCATGCTGCTCCTTCTTTCGGCGGTCACGTGGCGGCCGCCCGCCCGTCGGCGGACGTGCGCGCGGCGGGACGGCGGAGGACCGATCCCCCGGCGGCACCGCGTACATCCTCGCGCGGACGGCCGGGCCCACGAAGGTGAAGTCGGTCAAGAAGCGGTACGGGAAGCCGGACGCCGCGGATCTTCACGAACTCGTCACAGCACGCTCCGGGGATCACCTCCCCGGCCCGGGGCCGCGGCGGTGCCGGGACCGTCGGAGCGGGCGGCGCGAGCTCCCGGGCCGGGACCGGCCGTGTGGGATCCCGCGCGGGATGAGAGGGTCTGACGGGTGAGCGAGACACCACCGAACACCCTGCAATACCGCTTCGACGGACCAGAAGACGCCCCCGTCCTGATCCTCGGTCCCTCACTGGGTACCACATGGCACATGTGGGACCGGCAGGTTCCGGAGCTGACGCGGCAGTGGCGCGTCTTCCGGTTCGACCTGCCGGGCCACGGCGGCGCCCCCGCGCACCCGGCCGGATCGGTGACCGAGCTGACCGCCCGGCTGCTGGCCACCCTCGACGCGCTGGGCGTGCAGCGCTTCGGGTACGCCGGCTGCTCCCTGGGCGGCGCGGTCGGCGTGGAGCTGGCCCTGCGCCACCCCGAGCGCCTGGCCTCCCTGGCGCTGATCGCCGCCTCGCCCCGGTTCGGGACCCCGGACGAGTTCCGCCAGCGCGGGGTGATCGTCCGCACCAACGGCCTCGACCCCATCGCCCGCAGCTCCCCGGACCGCTGGTTCACCACCGGATACGCCGCCGCGCAGCCCGCGATCACCGACTGGGCCGTGCAGATGGTGCGCACCACCGACCCCGGCTGCTACATCGCCGCCTGCGAGGCGCTGGCCTCCTTCGACGTCCGGGCCGAACTGGGCCGGGTCGGCGTGCCGACGCTCGTCCTGGTCGGTTCCGAGGACCAGGTCACCGGCCCGGCGGAGGCGCGCACCCTGGTGGCCGGTATTCCGGACGCCCGCCTCGCCGTGGTGCCCGGCGCCTCCCACCTGGTCCCGGTGGAGCAGCCCGCCGCCGTCACCGACCTGCTGGTCCGGCACTTCTCGACCGCCTGGCAGCCCGCCTTCGGGTCGAGCACGGGGCAGCTCGCCGTCGTGGCGCCCCCCGTCCGGCCCGCCCTGACCGTGCCCGCGCAGGCCCCGCGGACCGCGCCCATCGCCGAGATCGCCCCGGTGGCCGCGCCGCCCCAGCCCGCCGCCGGCCCGGACCCGTACGAGTCCGGGCTCACGATCCGCCGCCAGGTGCTGGGCGACGCGCACGTGGACCGGGAGCTGGCGGGGGCGGACGCGTTCTCCGGCGACTTCCAGGAACTGCTCACCCGCTTCACCTGGGGCGGGATCTGGTCCCGGCCCGGGCTGGACCGGCGCACCCGCAGCTGCGTCGCCCTGGCCGCCCTGGTCGCCGGCGGTCACGCCGATGAGCTGGCCGCCCACACCCGGGCCGCCCTGCGCAACGGCCTCACCCCGGACGAGATCAAGGAGGTGCTGCTCCAGACGGCCGTCTACTGCGGGATGCCCGCCGCGGCCGCCGCCTTCCGGGTGGCCCAGCAGGTCATCCAGGAGGAGACGACCCCCACGGAATGACCCGTACGGGCGCTCCGCGCCGGCGGTCCGCGCGGACCGTCCCGCACCGCGCGCTCCGTACGGGCGCTCCGCGCGGCATGTCCCGTGCGGAGCGCCCCCGGGCCCGCGGCCCGCCCTTCCGGTTCCCGTAGCCGGGTACCCGGACCACCAGGCCGGCGTCCCCGGGCCGCGGGAACACGCGGAAGGATGGGAAGCATGAAGTTCACGAAGAAGTCGCACTCCTGCGTCGTCCTCGACAAGGACGGTCGCCGCCTCGTCATCGACCCCGGGGTGTTCAGCGAGGAGGACGCCGCGGCCGGCGCGGACGCCGTCCTGATCACGCACGAGCACCCGGACCACTTCGACGAGGGCCGGCTGCGCGCGGTCCTGGAGGCCCGCCCGGGCGCCGAGGTGTGGACCCTGAAGTCCGTCGCGGACCAGATCGCCGCCGCCTTCCCGGGCCGTGTGCACACCGTCGGCCACGGCGACGCGTTCACCGCCGCCGGATTCGACGTGCGGGTCCACGGCGAGCTGCACGCGGTGATCCACCCGGACATCCCGCGCGTCACCAACGTCGGCTATCTGATCGACGGCGGCGCCGTCTTCCACCCCGGCGACGCGCTCACCGTGCCCGACCAGCCGGTCGACACGCTGATGCTCCCGGTGATGGCGCCCTGGAACAAGATCTCCGAGGTGATTGACTACGTCCGCGAGGTCAAGCCGCGGCGCGCCTACGACATCCACGACGCCCTCCTCACCGACCTCGCCCGTCCCGTCTACGACCGCCAGATCGGCGCCCTGGGCGGCGCGGAGCACCTGCGGCTGACCCCGGGCGACGCCGCGGAGCTGTGAGGGCGGACGGCCTGCCGGGCGGCGTTGTCGGCGCCGCCCGGTAGGTTGTGGAGCATGCGCATCGCGACCTGGAACGTGAACTCGATCACCGCCCGACTGCCGAGGCTGCTGGCCTGGCTGGAGAGCAGCGGCACCGACGTGCTGTGCCTCCAGGAGGCCAAGGTCGCCGAGGACCAGTTCCCGGTCGAGCAGTTGCGCGAGCTGGGCTACGAGGCGGCGGTGCACGCCACCGGGCGCTGGAACGGCGTGGCGGTGCTCTCCCGGGTGGGCCTGGCCGACGTGGTCAAGGGCCTGCCCGGCGACCCCGGTTACGAGGGCGTCCAGGAGCCCCGCGCGATCTCCGCGACCTGCGGCCCGGTCCGCGTCTGGTCCGTCTACGTGCCCAACGGCCGCGAGGTGGACCACCCGCACTACGCCTACAAGCTCCAGTGGTTCGAGGCGCTGAAGGCGGCCGTCGCGGGCGACGCGGCCGGCGGCCGCCCGTTCGCCGTCCTCGGCGACTACAACGTCGCGCCGACCGACGACGACGTGTTCGACCGGGCCGCCTTCGAGGGCTCCACCCACGTCACCCCCGCCGAGCGCGCCGCGCTGGCCGACCTGCGCGGGGCGGGCCTCGCGGACGTCGTCCCCCGGCCGCTGAAGTACGAACACCCGTTCACCTACTGGGACTACCGCCAGCTCTGCTTCCCCAAGAACCGCGGTATGCGCATCGACCTGGTGTACGGCAACGAGCCGTTCGCCAAGGCGGTCGCCGACGCCTACGTCGACCGCGAGGAGCGCAAGGGCAAGGGCGCCTCGGACCACGCCCCCGTGGTCGTCGACCTGGACGTCTGAGGGCGACACCGGCGTCCCGCCTGTGGTGCGCGCGGGGGCGCCGGTGCCACGCTGGGTCCATGAACCTCCCG
Source organism: Streptomyces seoulensis (assembly GCA_013364255.1). GTDB lineage: Bacteria > Actinomycetota > Actinomycetes > Streptomycetales > Streptomycetaceae > Streptomyces > Streptomyces similanensis. The sequence continues at coordinate 7,354,643 of CP054936.1, forward strand.
TTTGTGGGCAACTGGCGAAAGAAGCACGGCCCCTCCCTCGGCGTCGCGGTGGCCGTCGCGGGCGAGGACCCCCCGGGTCCCGGGGACCTCGCCGACCTCCTCTCCGCCTGCGAGCTGCTGCGCGCCCAGGCCGCCGAGGCGGACGTACGCCTGGACGAGTCGGCGGCCTCGCTGGAAGCGCTCGACCAGATGCTGCCGGGCTGGCGGGACGACGCGGAGAAGGTCTCGGACCTCGGCAACGACGCGGGCCTGTACCTGGGCACGGTCGTCGTGCGCACGGTTCCCGGCGCCGTCTGGGAGCTGTGGCCCAACGGCCACCCCGTCGTACGGCTGGCCTCCGGACGGGAGTTCGACGTCGTGGCGGCCGGTCTCGCCTGGGCGGACACCGGTGTTCCCGAACTGTCCCAGCTCTACGCGGAGGTGGCCGAAAGCTGACCCCGGGTCCCGAACTCCACACCGGCGGGTCCGGCGGATCCATCCTGGACTAGGATGTGCCGTTCACGGCCGTCGCAGGGGGCAGCGGTCCACAAGAGCCATACCCGGCCGGCGGCAGCCGGAGATCACTGCTCGGACAGCGAGGCGCACGGTCCACGGTCGTCCGCGAACGAGGAGAAGGTCAGCTGCGCGCCGGACGGGATGTGCTCGCCGTCTCGTCGGCCGGGGGCCGCGGTTCCGGCGGGGGAGTCCGGGCCGCCCGGGTCACGTCCGCCACCAGTTCGACCACGTCCGGGCCGTACGCCTGGGAGTTGACCACCTTCAGCAGCAACACGAACGAACCGCCCCCGTACCTGCGGGCCAGCCGCTCGTGGTGGCGGGCGAGATAGCGGGTGGCGGCCTGGTTGTCGACGGCGCGCTGGCCGCAGAAGAGGAACACGGGGCGGCCCCCGAAGCGGCGCTCCCCGGCGACGATCCGGGCCAGGATGACGTACTCGCTGCGGCCCGCCTCCACCCGGTACCGCTCCCCGCCGATGACGAACGCGCCCCGGTCCGGCCTGGCTTCGGCCTCCACGTTCACCCGCACCCCGGGCAGCAGGGAGGACAGGTGCGCGGCCATCCGGCGGTTCGAGGCCGGTCCGCCCACGCAGAACTCGGTGCGCTCGCCGAAGCCCTGCTGGGCCGCGTCGTGGGCGACGACCTGGACGCCCGCGTGGCACTCCTTGACGAGCGCCGACAGCTCCAGGAGCGCGAAGACGTCGTGGCGGGTCACCGTCAGTTCGGGGCCGCCCGCGTCCCGGTTGACCACCAGCAGCGACTCGGAGTTGTCGGGCAGCCCGAAGAAGGCCTGCTTGCGGCGGAGCCCGCGCTTCCACAGGAAGGTGCGGGCCAGCCAGCCGAGGGCGGCGCTGACGCCGGCGGTGATCACACCCAGGACGATGTTGCGCACGTCGTCGTTCATGGCCGCGCATGCTAGCGCCTTGTCAAGGAGTCGTGGCGTACCTGTGTTCGGTTCGTTTAACCCGATCGGGTGCGTCCATGATGCGCCTGACGGGACCATGGCAATGAATTAAGCTGCGCGCACGGTCAGGCAACCGAGCTGTGAACCAGCGTGGAGGTGCGGATGCGTCGCCCTGTCGCACGGAAACTGGCGGTCCTGGCGGTCTCGGCCGCCGTGGTGTCGGTGGGAGCGGCGGCGCCGCCCGCCGCGCACCCGGACGCCGGACCGGGACCGACCGCCAAGGCGCCCGTGGCCGCCGGCTACGGCGGCGCCGTGGCCAGCGTCGACGCGGACGCCACCGCGGCCGGCATCGAGGTGCTGAAGAACGGCGGCAACGCCGTGGACGCGGCCGTCGCCACCGCCGCGGCCCTCGGCGTCACCGAGCCCTACTCCGCCGGGATCGGGGGCGGCGGCTACTTCGTCTACTACGACGCCCGCACCCGCACCGTCCACACCATCGACGGCCGCGAGACGGCCCCGCTGACCGCCGGCTCCGGACTGTTCCTGGAGAACGGCAAGCCGCTGTCCTTCGACACCGCCGTCACCAGCGGCCTGAGCGTCGGCACGCCCGGCACCGCCGCCACCTGGCAGACCGCCCTCGACCAGTGGGGCACGAAGAGGCTCGGCACCGTCCTCAAGCCCGCCGAGCGGATCGCCCGCGACGGCTTCACCGTCGACGACACCTTCCGCTCGCAGACCGCCGCCAACGAGACCCGCTTCCGCTACTTCCCCGACACCGCCGACCTGTTCCTGCCCGGCGGCCACCTGCCCGCCGTCGGCTCGACGTTGAAGAACCCCGACCTCGCCCGCACCTACCAGGAGCTGGCCCGCAAGGGCATCGGGGCGATCTACCGCGGCGACCTCGGCGAGGATATCGTCACAACGGTCAACCACCCGCCGGTCGCGGCCGATTCGGGCTGGAACGCGCGCCCCGGAAAGCTCAGCCGGAAGGATCTCGCCGCCTACCGCACCCGGCTCCAGGCGCCCACCCGGGTCTCCTACCGCGGTCTGAACGTGTACTCCATCGCGCCCTCCTCCTCCGGCGGCACCACCGTCGGCGAGGCGCTCAACATCCTGGAGCGCACGGACCTCTCGAAGGCGAGCGAGGTCCAGTACCTGCACCACTACATCGAGGCCAGCCGCATCGCCTTCGCCGACCGCGGCCGCTGGGTCGGCGACCCCGCCTTCGAGAACGTCCCCACCAAGCAGCTGCTCGCGCAGAAGTACGCCGACTCGCGCGCCTGCCTCATCCAGGACGACGCGGTCCTCACCAGCCCCCTCGCCCCCGGCGACCCGCGCCACCCCAAGGCGTGCGCCACGGCCGACAAGGCGGCCCCGACGACCTACGAGGGCGACGACACCACGCACCTGACGGTCGCCGACCGCTGGGGCAACGTCGTCTCCTACACCCTCACCATCGAGCAGACCGGCGGCAGCGGCATCACCGTCCCCGGCCGCGGCTTCCTGCTCAACAACGAGCTGACGGACTTCTCCTTCAGCCCCGCCGACCCCGCCGTGCACGACCCGAACCTGCCCGGCCCCGGCAAGCGGCCGCGCTCCTCCATCTCGCCGACGATCGTGCTCGACGCGCACAACAAGCCGGTGGTGGCGCTCGGTTCACCCGGCGGCGCGACCATCATCACCACGGTGCTCCAGACCCTCACCGGCTTCCTCGACCGGCGTCTGCCGCTGGTCGACGCCATCGCCGCACCCCGCGCCAGCCAGCGCAACGCCGCCCAGACCGAACTCGAACCCGTCCTCTACGACAGCGCGTTGCGGGGCAAGCTGGAGGCGATCGGCCACTCCTTCAAGCTGAACCCGGAGATCGGCGCGGCCACCGGCGTCCAGCGGCTGCCGGACGGCCGGTGGCTCGCGGCGGCCGAGAAGGTCCGCAGGGGCGGCGGCTCCGCGATGGTGGTCCGCCCGGCGCCGTAGCGCCCGAACGGCCCGGGGCCGCGGGGCATGGGGGCGGGTCCGCCTCCCGACGGGGAGGCGGACCCGCCCCCATGCGGCGCTACGTCACTCACCGGGCGGCGGTGCGGGCGCCGGCTCCTCGTCCCGGGCGAGGAAGACGAGCTGCCCGTCCTCCGCGTCCACCGTGACCCGGCCGCCCTCGCCGAGCCGGCCGTCCAACAGCAGCCGGGACATCCGGTTGTCCACCTCGCGCTGGATGGTGCGGCGCAGCGGACGCGCGCCGTACTCGGGCTGGTAGCCGCGCCGCGCCAGCCAGTCCACGGCCGCGTCGGTGAACTCCACGGTGACGCCCTGCGCGTGCAGCAGCCGCCGGGTCTTCTCCAGCAGCAGGTTCGTGATCTGCCGCAACTGCCCGGCGGTGAGCTGGCGGAAGACGACGATCTCGTCGATGCGGTTGAGGAACTCGGGCCGGAAGTGCTCCCGCAGCGGCCGCAGGATCTGCTCCCGCCGCGCCTCCTCGTCCGCGTCCGCGCCGCCCGCGCCGAAGCCGATCCCGGCGCCGCGCCGGGTGATGGCCTCCGAACCGAGGTTGCTGGTCATCACGATCACGGTGTTGGTGAAGTCCACCGTGCGGCCCTGCGAGTCGGTGAGCCGGCCGTCGTCCAGCACCTGGAGCAGGATGTTGAACACGTCCGGGTGGGCCTTCTCCACCTCGTCCAGCAGCAGCAGCGAGTACGGGTGCCGCCGCACCACCTCGGTGAGCTGGCCGGCCTCCTCGTGGCCGACGTACCCGGGCGGGGCGCCGACCAGCCGGCTGACGGTGTGCCGCTCCTGGTACTCGCTCATGTCCAGGCGGACCATGCGCTCCTCGCTGCCGAACAGCGCCTCGGCCAGCGCCCGGGCCAGCTCGGTCTTGCCGACGCCGGTCGGGCCGAGGAACAGGAAGCTGCCGATCGGCCGGTCGGGGCTGGCGAGCCCGGCCCGGGAGCGCAGCACCGCGTCGGCGACCACGTTCACCGCCTCCTCCTGGCCGACCACCCGCTCGTGCAGGTGTTCCTCCAGGCCGAGCAGCCGCTCCTTCTCCTCCTGGGTGAGGCTGCTGACCGGGATGCCGGTCTGCCGCGACACCACCTCGGCGATGGCCTCGGCGGTGACCTCCAGGTGCTGCCCCTCGTCCGCCTCGCCGTCCCCGCCGGCCTCGGCGATCCGCTGCTTCAGCTCCACGATCCGGTCCCGCAGCTGCGTGGCCCGCTCGTACTGCTCGTCCGCGACCGCCTGGTCCTTGTCCAGGGCGAGCTGCTCCGCCTCGCGCTCCATGGCCCGTACGTCCGTGCCCTTGGTCCGCGCCCGCAGCCGCACCCGGGCGCCGGCCTGGTCGATCAGGTCGATCGCCTTGTCCGGCAGCCGCCGGTCGGTGAGGTAGCGGTCGGACAGCTCCACGGCCGCCACCAGGGCCTCGTCGGTGTAGCGGACCTGGTGGTGTGCCTCGTAGCGGTCGCGCAGTCCGCGCAGGATCTCCAGGGCGTCCGCGACGGTCGGCTCGGGCACCAGGATGGGCTGGAACCGGCGGGCCAGCGCCGCGTCCTTCTCGATCCGCCGGTACTCCTCCAGCGTGGTCGCGCCCACGATGTGCAGCTCGCCGCGGGCCAGGGCCGGCTTGAGGATGTTGCCGGCGTCCATGGACCCGCCCTCGCCGCCACCACCGGCGCCGACCACCGTGTGCAGCTCGTCGATGAAGACGATCAGCTGTTCGGAGTGGGTGCGTATCTCGGTGACGATGGTGTTCAGCCGCTCCTCGAAGTCGCCCCGGTAGCGGGTGCCGGCGACCACTCCGGTCAGGTCCAGGGCGACCACCCGGCGGCCGAGGAGGATGTCGGGTACGTCCCCGTCGGTGATGCGCTGGGCGAGCCCCTCCACGATGGCGGTCTTGCCCACGCCCGCGTCGCCGATCAGCACCGGGTTGTTCTTCCCGCGCCGGGACAGCACCTCTATGGTCTGCTCGATCTCCTGGTCCCGTCCGATCACCGGGTCGACACGGCCCTGCCGGGCGAGGTCGGTCAGATCGCGGCCGTACTTGTCCAGGGTGGGCGTGGCGCTGGTGCGCTGCCGCTCGCCGCCCTGCGGCGGGGCGGTCTCCGTCGCCTCCGGCGGCAGGCCCGAGGCGGCGAACCGGGCGGCGTTCAGGATGTGCCCGGCCGCGGAGTCGGGGTTCGCGGCGAGCGCGCTGAGCACGTGCTCGGGGCCGATGTACCCGGCGCCGCTGGCCCGCGCCATGTCGTGCGCGTCCAGCAGGGCGCGTTTGACGGCCGGGGTGAGGGACAGGGTCGAGGGCGGTGGGGGATCGCCCGGCTGCTGCTGGGCGGGGCCGGACCGCTCGTCGATCTGCTCGGCCATGGAGTCCGGGTCCGCGCCCGCCCGGCTGAGCAGGCCGCGGGTGGGCTCGGCGGCGAGCGCCGCCCGCAGCAGGTGCTCGGTGTCCAGGTCCCGGCTGCCGTGGTCGGCGGCGTACTGGGCCGCGCCTTTGACGAGTTCCCGGGCGGGCTGGCTGAGCAGCCTGCCGATGTCGACGTGCCGGGGACCCTGGCGGGGTCCGCCGAAGAACCGGGCGAAGAATTCGCCGAAGGGGTCGCCCTCCGGGCCGACGTAGCCGCTGGTCATCGCTTTCCGTTCCTTCGCTGACGTGTGGCTCCCGCCGGGTAACCGGGTCGGGGGTCGGTCATGCAACGCTGACACGTTTGGTTCGGGACGGCATGTCGGGCGGCGGCCGCGGGGGCGGGGGCGCTGTCGGTGGACGAGCCGGCGGGGCGGTGCGCCGCGGCCGGGGCGTCCGGCCGGGGCGGTGGGCGCCGGGGGCGCCCCGGAGCGGGGGCGCCCCCGGCGTGGCGGCCGCGGGCCGTGGCGGCCGCGCGCGGGCGGTCGCCGGGACGGGGCCGTCAGGAGGCGGACGCGGGGTCCTGGCTGGCGGGGCCGCCCGGCCTGGGGACCTTCGCGTCGGCCGGGTCGGTCGTATCACCTGACGCGGGCGGGGCGGTCGTCCTGCTGGGTGCGGCCGCGGGGCGGTCGGGTTCCGGCCGTCCGGCCCGGGGACGGCTCTCCGCCCAGGCCATCAGGGTCGGGTCGTCGAGGGAGTCCACCCACAGGTCGGCGAGGGCCGCCGCCTCCGGGTCGGGGCGGGGGCCCACCCCGATGACCCGCAGTCCCGCGGCGAGCGCGGCCCTCATCCCGTTGACCGAGTCCTCGACGGCGAGGGCTCTGCCGCCGGGCACGCCGAGCCGCCGCGCGGCCTCCGCGTAGGTGTCGGGGTGCGGTTTGGGCCGGATCCGGTCGTCCGGTACGACGATGTGCCGGAAGTGCCGGCGTAAGTTCACCGACTCCAGGGAGGACCGGACCACGTCCTCGGGGCAGTTGCTGGCGACGGCCAGCGGCGCGACCCGCTCCAGCGCCCGCACCAGCTCCCGTGCGCCGCGGGTGCTCACCGGCTCGCGGGCGACGAGGGTGCGGAAGGTGTTCAGCAGTTGCCGGGTCATCTCCTCGGCGTGGTCCGGCTCGCCGACGAGTTCGGCCATGAGGGCGCCGCAGTCCTCGTAGTGCAGGCCCTTGGCGCGCTCCGCGAACGCGTCGTCGGGAGCGTGGCCGAAAGCGCGCAGCACGATCGCACGGGCGCGCTGCCAGTGCTGCTCGGAGTCCACCAGGGTGCCGTCGCAGTCGAAGACGACTGCTTCGGGGGTCCAATCCGGGTCCAGCGTGGGGGGTTTGGTCATGTGCTGTTGCCGTTCTCGCGCGGGGCGGAACCGCCGGGAAGGCCGACTGGGTCCGCCGGTCAGGTGCGAAGGTACGCCTGCTGAGGGGTCCTTCACTTCGGGGAAGTGGGAATCCGCAGGCGAAGAGGCCCGGTTGCCGGACACGGTGGTCACACGCAGTCGACTGCGGTGTTCCTGCACGCATTCGGAACCGTAAACACCATGAACGGTACGCTCCGCTTAGCGCGCGAAGGACGTTTGCCAGCGCAATACGCACGTGTGGGTGACCCCGCCCGGCGCGTCCTGGGGCCGGCGGCCCGCGCGTACGGCGCGGCGAGCCGCCCGGCCGGCGGGGCGCCAGCCCCGGCCCACGCGGTGCGCCCGGCCGTACGACAGCCTTGCCCCGCCTGGCGAGTCCGGCCGTCGGCGCGGCACCGCGTGGTGGGCTCGGCCGGGGTCGCGGGTGCGGCGCCGCCCGCCTCGCCGCTCGATCCCCCTCTCGGTCCGGCCGCCCTGCCCCGCCCTGCCGGGTGGGCGGGGCCTGAGGCGTCGGTCCGTCGTGCGCCTCCGGCGCGCGGGGGGACGTGGAGGGCGTGAGGCGTGGGCGAGGCGTTCCGCGCGGGTGCGTGGGGCGGTGCGCGACCGGAGGCCGCTGCGCGCGGGAGGTGTGCCGCGGTGACGCCCCGGTGCGCCGGGCGCGCGGTCCGGCCGACGCCGTGCGCGGCGTGCACGGCCGAACCCGGCTCGTGCGCGGCGGTACGGGGTCGCCACGGCGGCGCGGTACGCGCCCCTGGCGTGCCCGCCCGCCCCGTCCCGCCACCCCACGCCCCCGACTAACCCACCGGAGTGTGAAACACGATCGACTTCGCGGGTTCACGGCGTTGGTCTTGGCAAGGCCGCCCGGGAGGCTTACGTTCGTGCCTCTAGGCCCGTTCTACGGGCGTAGAGGCTCTGACGTGCGTCGAAGGAGCAGCTCATGGCCAACGTCGTCCGCGCGGCCCTGGTCCAGGCCACCTGGACCGGCGACACCGAGTCCATGGTCGCCAAGCACGAGCGGCACGCCCGCGAGGCCGCCCGGCGGGGCGCGAGGATCATCGGGTTCCAGGAGGTCTTCAACGCGCCGTACTTCTGCCAGGTCCAGGAGCCCGAGCACTACCGCTGGGCCGAGCCCGTGCCGGACGGGCCGACCGTCCGCCGGATGCGGGACCTCGCCCGCGAGACCGGCATGGTGATCGTCGTCCCGGTCTTCGAGGTCGAGCAGCCCGGCTTCTACTACAACACCGCCGCCGTGATCGACGCCGACGGCGGCTACCTCGGCAAGTACCGCAAGCACCACATCCCGCAGCTCAAGGGCTTCTGGGAGAAGTACTACTTCAGGCCGGGCAACCTCGGCTGGCCCGTCTTCGACACCGCCGCCGGCAGGGTCGGCGTCTCCATCTGCTACGACCGCCACTTCCCCGAGGGCTGGCGGCAGCTCGGCCTGGGGGGCGCCCAGCTGGTCTACAACCCCTCCGCCACCCACCGCGGCCTCTCCTCCCACCTGTGGCGGCTGGAGCAGCCGGCCGCGGCCGTCGCCAACGAGTACTTCGTCGCCGCGATCAACCGCGTCGGCCGCGAGGAGTACGGCGACAACGACTTCTACGGGACGAGTTACTTCGCCGACCCCCGCGGCCAGTTCGTCGGGGACCTCGCGAGCGACACCGCGGAGGAACTCCTCGTCCGCGACCTCGACTTCGACCTCATCGAAGCGGTGCGGCAGCAGTGGGCCTTCTACCGCGACCGCCGTCCCGACGCCTACGAAGGGCTGGTGCACCCGTGAACGACCTCTACGACCGCCACCGTGCCGTCCTGCCCGACTGGCTCGCGCTGTACTACGAGGACCCGATCGAGATCACCCACGGCGAGGGCCGCCACGTCTGGGACAGCGCGGGCCGCCGCTACCTCGACTTCTTCGGCGGCATCCTCACCACCATGACCGCGCACGCGCTGCCCGAGGTCACCAAGGCGGTCAGCGAGCAGGCCGGCCGGATCATCCACTCCTCCACCCTCTACCTCAACCGGCCGATGGTGGAACTCGCCGAGCGCATCGCCCAGTTGAGCGGCATCCCGGACGCGCGGGTGTTCTTCACCACCTCCGGCACCGAGGCCAACGACACCGCCCTGCTGCTGGCGACGGCGTACCGGCGCAGCAACACCGTGCTGGCCATGCGCAACAGCTACCACGGGCGTTCGTTCAGCACGGTCGGCATCACCGGCAACCGCTCCTGGTCGCCGAGTTCGCTCTCCCCGCTCCAGACCCTGTACGTCCACGGCGGCGTCCGCACCCGCGGCCCCTTCGCCCACCTCGACGACGCCGCCTTCATCACGGCCTGCGTCGAGGACCTCAAGGACCTCCTCGGCCACACCCGCCCGCCCGCCGCGCTCATCGCCGAACCCGTCCAAGGCGTCGGCGGCTTCACCTCGCCGCCCGACGGCCTGTACGCCGCCTTCCGCGACGTGCTGCGCGAGCACGGCATCCTGTGGATCGCCGACGAGGTGCAGACCGGCTGGGGCCGCACCGGCGAGCACTTCTGGGGCTGGCAGGCGCACGGCCGCAGCGGACCGCCCGACCTCCTCACCTTCGCCAAGGGCATCGGCAACGGGATGTCCATCGGCGGGGTCGTCGCCGGCGCCGAGATCATGAACTGCCTGGACGCCAACAGCATCTCCACCTTCGGCGGCACCCAGATCACCATGGCGGCCGGGCTCGCCAACCTCAACTACCTCCTGGAGCACGACCTTCAGGGCAACGCCCGCCGGGTCGGCGGCCTGCTCATCGAACGGCTGCGCGCGGTGGCCGCCGGACTGCCCGGGGTGCGCGAGGTGCGCGGGCGGGGACTGATGATCGGCGTCGAACTCGCCCGGCCGGGCACCGACGAGGCCGACCCGAAGGCGGCCGCCGCCGTGCTGGAGGCGGCCCGCGAGGGCGGCCTGCTCATCGGCAAGGGCGGCGGCCACAACACCAGCGCTCTGCGCATCGCCCCACCGCTCTCCCTGACCGTCGCGGAGGCGGAGGAGGGCGCCGCCGTCCTGGAGAACGCCCTGCGCGCCGCGTACTGAGGCAACCGCACCGAGCATCCGGCGCGAGCCGGCAGAAAAAGGGGGACGTCGCCATGACCATCTCCTCGGACCGCCCCCTGACCGCCCAGCGACCCGCCGCCCCGCAACCCGCCACCCCGCGACCCGCCGCCCGGCGTCCGCCCGAACACGCCCTGTCCGTACGGCAGGTGCTGGCCCTGGAGCGGGTGCTCGCCGGGCAGCCCGAGGTGGTGGCCGGCGCCGGCCGGCTCGATCAGCCGGTGCGCTGGGTGCACGTCGCCGAGGCGGCCGACGTCGGCGTGATGCTCAGCGGCGGCGAGATGGTGCTCACCACCGGCGTGCTGCTGGCCGGCGACGAGGAGAAGCAGGCCGAGTACATCCGCTCCCTGCACCGGGCCGAGGCCGCGGCCGTCGTCCTCGGACTCGGCCGGGCCTTCCCCGCCCCGCCGGAGGTGATGCGCCGGGCCGCCGAACGCTGCGGGCTGCCCCTGGTGGTGCTGCACCGCCCGTTCCCCTTCGCGGAGCTGACCGAGGAGGTGCAGTCCCGGCTGGTGCGCCGCAAGTACGCCGCCGTCAGCCTGTCGGAGGCGGTACGCACCGCGCTCACCGCCCTCATCACCGCCGGCGCCCCGCTCCAGGCGCTGCTGGACGAGATCGCCCAGCACACCGCCTGCCCGGTCGTCGTCACCAACCTCGCCCACCGCGTCCTGGCCACCGCGGGGGAGCGGCCCGCGGTGGACGACGTGCTCCGCGACTGGGAGCGCATCGCCCGGCAGGCGTGGGGGCCCGGCCCAGGCCGTTCGGGTGCGGGGGGAGGCGGCGAGGGCGACGGCTGGATCCGCGCCGAGCTCGGCGGGCGCGGCGAACGCTGGGGCCGGCTGGTGCTGTGCGGCCACCGCGGCGACACCGCCACCGGACGGCTGCTCGCCGACCGCGCCGCCGAAGCCCTCGTCCTGCACCGCATGCTCGGCGGCGCGGCCGGCCGCACCTGGGAGGAGCAGTCCGCGCTGAGCCTGCTCACCGACCTGGCCGGCGGCGCCGTACCGGCCCGTCAGCTCCTGCCCCGGGCCCGGGCGGCCGGACTGCCGGTCAACCGGCGGACGTTCGTGCCGCTGGCCGTCCACGACGCCGACCCCGCCGAACTCGACCGGCTGCTGCGCCTGTTGGGCCTGACCGGGCTGGTCGCCGAACTCGCCGGGGGCGTTGTCGCCGTCCTGCTCAGCCTCGCCCGCGACCAGGACGCCGACGCCCTCGCCGAACACTTCGCCACCCGGCTGCGCGAGGCGCCGGGCACGGCCGGCACCGTGGTCGCCGCGGCGGGCGCCCGCACCGCCTGGGACGACGTGCCCGCCGGACTGCGCGAGGCCCGGCACGTCGCCGACGCCGTCGCCGGCTCCGCCGCCCGCTGCCTGCCGGCCGTCGTCCGCCTGCGCGACGTCCATCTGCGCGGCCTGATCCGGCTGCTGCGCGAGAACCCGCACGTGCAGTCCTTCGCCGAACGCGAGCTGGACGGACTGCTGTGCGACGCGGGCCAGGACCTGCTGGACGTCCTGCGCACGTATCTCGCCACCGGCCGCAACAAGTCCCGCACCGCCCAGCTGCACCACGTCTCCCGGCCCGCCCTCTACCGCCGCCTGGAGGCCATACAGGGCCGGCTCGGCGTGGACCTCGACGACTTCGAGCAGGCCGCCTCCGTGCACATAGCCCTCCTCGCACACGACGCGCAACAGCAGTGAAACCCGCGACCACCTGGCGAAACAGCGGCGACACAGGGGACGGGGCCACGATGACACGGTGCCACGCCGCACCCCGGCGGACGTGACACCGTGCACCTCGAACCGGCCCCCGTGGTGTCCCTACGCTCACCGCACACCGATCGAGCAGCGGAGGTCCCGATGAGCCGAGTGATCCGAGCCGCCGTCTTCCAGACCGCCTGGACCGGCGACAAGGAGTCCATGATCCGCCGCCACGAGCAGGCGGTCCGCGACGCCGCCGCCCAGGGCGCTCAAGTCCTCTGCTTCCAGGAGCTGTTCTACGGACCCTACTTCTGCCAGGTGCAGGACCCCGCCTTCTACGAGTACGCCGAGCAGATCCCCGACGGCCCGATCACCCAGCGCTTCCAGGCCCTCGCGCGCGAACTGGGCATCGTCCTCGTCCTGCCGATGTACGAGGAGGAGCAGCCGGGCGTCCTCTACAACACCGCCGCCGTCATCGACGCCGACGGCAGCTACCTCGGCAAGTACCGCAAGACCCACATCCCCCAAGTGCGCGGCTTCTGGGAGAAGTTCTACTTCCGTCCCGGCAACAGCGGCTGGCCCGTCTTCGACACCGCCGTCGGCAGGGTCGGCGTCTACATCTGCTACGACCGCCACTTCCCCGAGGGCTGGCGGGCGCTGGGCCTGGCCGGTGCGGAGATCGTCTTCAACCCCTCGGCCACCAGCCGCGGCCTGTCCGGCTACCTGTGGCAGCTGGAGCAGCCGGCCGCCGCCGTCGCCAACGAGTACTTCGTCGGCGCGATCAACCGGGTCGGCGTGGAGGACCTGGGAGACAACGACTTCTACGGCACGTCGTACTTCGTCGACCCCGAGGCGCAGTTCGTCGGGGAGGTGGCGAGCGACAAGGAGAGCGAGCTGGTCGTCCGCGACCTCGACCTCGCCAAGCTGCGGGAGGTCCGCGACCGCTGGCAGTTCTACCGCGACCGCGCCCCGGGCGCGTACGGCCCGCTGACGGCGCCGTAACCGCCGGGCGCGCCCCGCCCCCGGACCACCCCAGCCGACGACCCAACGAGAGGCCCCCATGAGCCGCCGTACCCTCATCCGCGGCGGTCTCGTCATCACCGCATCCGACGAGATCCACGCCGACGTCCTCATCGAGGACGGCCGTATCGCCGCCCTCACCGCCACCGGCACCCCGGCCGCCGAGACCCTCACCGCCGAACAGACCATCGACGCCACCGGGAAATACGTGATCCCGGGCGGCGTGGACGGGCACACCCACATGGAGATGCCGTTCGGCGGCACCTACGCCTCCGACACCTTCGAGACCGGCACCCGCGCCGCCGCCTGGGGCGGCACGACCACCATCGTGGACTTCGCCGTCCAGTCCAAGGGCGGCGCCCTGCGCGAGGGCCTGGACGCCTGGCACGCCAAGGCCGAGGGCAACTGCGCGATCGACTACGGCTTCCACATGATCGTCTCCGACGTCACCGAGGAGACCCTGAAGGAGATGGACCTCCTGGTGGAGGAGGGGGTGACCTCGTTCAAGCAGTTCATGGCCTACCCGGGCGTCTTCTACAGCGACGACGGGCAGATCCTGCGCGCCATGCAGCAGGCCGCGGGCAACGGCGGGCTGATCATGATGCACGCCGAGAACGGCATCGCCATCGACGTCCTGGTCGGACAGGCCCTCGCCCGCGGCGAGACCGACCCCCGCCACCACGGCGAGGTCCGCAAGGCCCTGCTGGAGGCCGAGGCCACCCACCGGGCGATCCGGCTCGCCCAGGTGGCGGGCGCGCCGCTGTACGTCGTGCACGTCTCGGCCCGCGAGGCGGTCGCCGAACTGGCCCGGGCGCGCGACGAGGGACTGCCCGTCTTCGGCGAGACCTGCCCGCAATACCTGTTCCTGTCCACCGACAACCTCGCCGAGCCCGGCTTCGAGGGCGCGAAATACGTGTGCAGCACGCCCCTGCGCCCCCGGGACCACCAGGCGGCCCTGTGGCAGGGTCTGCGGACCAACGACCTCCAGGTGGTCTCCACCGACCACTGCCCCTTCTGCTTCAGCGGCCAGAAAGAGCTGGGCCGGGGCGACTTCTCCAAGATCCCCAACGGGCTGCCGGGGGTGGAGAACCGGATGGACCTGCTGCACCAGGCCGTCGTGGACGGCCGCATCTCGCGCCGCCGCTGGATCGAGATCGCCTGCGCCACCCCGGCCCGGATGTTCGGCCTCTACCCGAAGAAGGGCACCATCGCGCCCGGCGCCGACGCCGACGTGGTGATCTACGACCCGCACGCCGAACAGGTCCTCTCCGCCGAGACCCACCACATGAACGTCGACTACTCGGCGTACGAGGGCCGGCGGATCACCGGCCGGGTGGAGACCGTGCTCTCGCGCGGCGAGGCCGTCGTCACCGAGCGGGAGTACACCGGACGCGCCGGCCACGGCGTCTACGCCCCCCGCGCCGCCTGCCAGTACCTCGACTAGGAGCGCCGCCCATGGACTTCGGACTCGTCCTGCAGACCGACCCGCCGGCCTCGCGCGTCGTGGAGCTGATGCGGCGTGCCGAGCACAACGGCTTCACCTACGGCTGGACCTTCGACTCCGCCGTGCTGTGGCAGGAACCCTTCGTCATTTACAGTCAGATCCTCGCCCGCACCGAACACCTGAAGGTCGGGCCCATGGTCACCAATCCGGGCACCCGCACCTGGGAGGTGACCGCCTCCACCTTCGCCACCCTCAACGACATGTTCGGCAACCGCACGGTGTGCGGCATCGGCCGCGGCGACTCCGCGATGCGCGTGGCCGGCCGCAAGCCCAACACGCTGGCCCGGATCAGCGAGGCCATGAAGGTCGTCCGGGCGCTCGGCCGCGGCGAGGAGGCCGACCTCGGCGGCGGCGCCGTGGTGAAGTTCCCCTGGGTGCGGCCGGGCGCCGAACTCCCCGTATGGATGGCCGCGTACGGGCCCAAGGCGCTGAGGATGACCGGCGAGGAGGCCGACGGGTTCATCCTCCAGCTCGCCGACCTCTACCTCACCGAGTACATGGTGAAGGCGGTCAGGGACGCCGCGGCGCGGGCCGGACGGGACCCGGCCGAGGTGACGGTGTGCGTCGCCGCACCCGCCTACGTCACCGCCGACGACTCGCCCGAGGCGCTGGCCCACGCCCGGGAACAGTGCCGCTGGTTCGGCGGAATGGTCGGCAACCACGTCGCCGACCTCGTCGCCCGCTACGGCGAGCACTCCGCCGCCGTCCCCGAGGAACTGACCGAGTACGTCAGGGCCCGCCAGGGCTACGACTACGCCCACCACGGGCGCAGCGGCAACCCGGACACCCGGTTCGTGCCCGACGAGATCGTCGACCGGTTCTGCCTGATCGGACCGGTCGAGGCGCACATCGAGAAGCTGACCGCGCTGCGCGAGCTGGGTGTGGACCAGTTCGCCGTGTACGCCATGCACGACGCGCGCGAAGCCGTGATCGACGCGTACGGCCGGAAGGTCATCCCCGTCGTCAACTCCTGAACCACCGTCCCGATCCGATTGGGCTGCCCATGACCGACACCGCGCCCCCGGGCATACCGCCGTCCGGCCAGGTCACCTCCGCCGACGGGCGGGTGGAGATCGCCCCGGGCACCGAACCGCCCAGGGGCCCCTACGCCAACGCGGACCTGCTGCCGGTCCCCGTCGAGCGGCGGACCTGGACGACGTACAACTTCTCGGCGCTGTGGGTCGGCATGGCCCACAACACGGCCTCCTGGACGCTGGCCTCCGGACTGATCGCCGTCGGCATGGACTGGAAGCAGGCGGTGTTCACCATCGCCCTGGCCAATCTGATCGTGCTCGCCCCGATGCTGCTCACCGGGCACGCCGGGCCCAAGTACGGCATCCCCTTCCCGGTCTTCGCCCGCGCCTCCTTCGGGGTGCGCGGGGCCAACCTGCCCGCTCTCGTACGGGCGTTGGTGGCGTGCGGCTGGTTCGGCATCCAGACCTGGATCGGCGGCGAGGCGATCTACCTCCTGGCCGGGAAGCTGATCGGCGACCGCTGGGCGAAGGCCGCCGAGTTCGGCGGGTACGCCTGGACGATGTGGCTGTCGTTCGCGCTCTTCTGGGTGCTCCAAGTGGCGATCATCCACCGGGGCATGGAGACCGTCCGCCGGTTCGAGAACTGGGCGGCGCCCTTCGTGCTGGTCGGCGCGTTCGTGATGCTGTACTGGATGAGCGACAAGGCCGGGGGCCTCGGACCGCTGTTCGACCAGCCGTCGAAGCTGGGCTGGGGAGCGGACTTCTGGAGGCTGTTCGCCCCGTCCCTGATGGGCATGATCGGCTTCTGGTCCACCCTGTCGCTGAACATCCCCGACTTCACCCGCTACGGCCGCAGCCAGCGGGCCCAGACCCGCGGCCAGGCGCTCGGACTGCCCACGACGATGACCCTGTTCGCGTTCCTGTCCGTGCTGGTCACCTCCGGCTCGCAGGCCGTCTACGGCCAACCGGTCTGGGACCCGGTGCAGTTGGCGGCCAAGACGGACAACGTCGTCGGACTGCTGTACGCGCTGGTGACGGTGCTGGTGGCGACCCTGTCGGTGAACATCGCCGCCAACCTGGTCTCCCCGGCCTTCGACTTCTCCAACATCGCCCCGCGCAAGGTGAGTTTTAGCACCGGGGCGCTGATCACCGCCGTGCTCGCCGTGCTGATCCGCCCGTGGAAGCTCTACTCCGACCCGCAGGGCTACATCTTCACCTGGCTCGGCCTGGTCGGCGGGCTGCTCGGCACGGTGGCCGGCATCCTCGTCGCCGACTACTGGATCGTCCGGCGCACCCGGCTCGACCTGGCCGACCTGTACCGGCCCGGCGGACGCTACTGGTACACGGGCGGCTGGAACTGGCGGGCGGTGGCGGCGTTCGCGGCGGGCGGCGTCCTCGCCGTCGGCGGCGCGGACTTCCACCCGCTGATCGACGGCCGCCCGATCCCGCCCCTCGAACCGCTCGCCGACTACGGCTGGGCGGTGGGCCTCGGCACCTCGCTGCTGCTGTACCTGGCCCTGACCCTCACCGCCGGCCGGGACCGCCGCCCGGCCTGACCGGCCGCCGGGCCGCTCACGGTCCGAA
This sequence comes from Streptomyces seoulensis, assembly GCA_013364255.1. Lineage (GTDB taxonomy): Bacteria > Actinomycetota > Actinomycetes > Streptomycetales > Streptomycetaceae > Streptomyces > Streptomyces similanensis. The sequence goes on from CP054936.1 coordinate 7,371,628, forward strand.
GGACGCACCCGGGCAGGAGTCCACGGCGGTCAGCGCCGTGGCCTCCGCGAGCCGCACCTCGACCCGGCCGGCGTCCGTCTCGACGAGCAGCCGCCCGGCGGCCGTGCGCACCGGCTTCCCGCACACCTGCCCCGCGGGGGTGCGCACCAGCACCCGCGGCCCCTCCTTCTCCGGCCCGTACCAGGTCAGCGCCACGCCCGCGACGAGCATCGCGCCGCAGGCGATGGTCAGCGCCACCCCCCGGGTGAGGGCCCGCACCGTGCGGCGGGTCTCCATGTGGTCGCCGAGGTGCAGCGCGGCGGCCGCGGCCGGCACCCCGGTGGGCAGCCGGACCCCGGTGGGCGCCCCGTGCGCCGCCCGGAGCAGCAGCAGCGCCCCGAGCGTGCCGAACACCAGGCACAGCAGCAGGATCACGCCCACCGCGGCGTCGTAGGGCGGGGCCAGCTTGCTCACGTCGGTACGGCCCTTGACCAGGCCGAAGCCGAGCAGCCCGACGAACAGGGCGGCGAGCCCGTTGCGCCAGGCGAGCGCGGCCTCCCGCGCCCGGGCCAGCTCACCGGCCAGCAGCCGCCGGGTCAGCCGCCCGGCCGCCCGGTCGGCGGGCGTCCCCGGCGGCCCCGGCCGCACCCGCCACCGGGCGGTCACCGCCGCTCCACGACGACGTTCCAGTAGGCGCCGCACCCCTTCTCCTCCGGTGGCCGGCCAGGATGCTCGCCGTCGCACTCGCACAGCACCGGGACGTGCGCGGGGCGCGGCCTGCGGCGCGGCGAGCGGAAGACGCGGTCGGTGTGCGTGTAGCCGAAGGCACAGCCGCACCGGGGGCACGCGCCGTGCAGCACGGCCACCCCGTCGTCGGCGGCCTCCACCGTGAGACCGGCCGTGTAGCGCTGCGCGTACTCGCGCCGGGTCGTCTCCAGATACGGCACCGCGGCGCCGGACGCGGGTGCGGGGTTCACCACCGCGGCTCCTCCTTCCGGGCACCGGCCCCGGACGGCCACTCCGGCCGACGGGTCCGCCGCCGGGCCGTCTTCGCGAGGTACCGCCGCCGGTCCGGGTCGTACGGTCTCCACCAGGCCCCCAGCATGCCCAGTCGCCGCCGCGGACGCCATCGCCGGGGCGGCCGCGCCCGGAACTCGACCGCCCGGGCGGCCGGCCGGCCCTGGGGCCGCCGCGTATCGGGCGGAAACCGTCCGAACACCGGGCGTCGTTGGGCAGGATGCCGAAGAGGCACGCGACGCGCGGTCGCCGGAACGCCTCAGCGGGCACCATGGCGACGGGAGGGGATGCCCCATGACCGAAGCCGGAGCCGTACCGGAGACCGAGCGCCTCGCCGCCGCCCTCGCGGCCACGGCCGAACTGTCCGTACCGGTCGACGCCGACGCGTACGAGGGCGTGCGCGGCGACCGGCTCGACGCGCTCACCGGACAACTCGATGCCCTGCACGCCGAGTCGGCCGGGACCCGGGACGGCGCGACCGCCGCGCTGGTGGCGGCCCGGCTCGGCCGGTGTCTCGCGCTGCGCTTCGCGCTGACGGCCCAACCGGACGACCGGGAAAGGGCGTTGGAGCTGCTGGAGACGGCCCGCGCCTGCGAGCTGCTGGACAGGGAGGAACGGACGGCCGCGGACCGGGCCCTCGGGGCGATGCTCGGCTCGCGGCTGTTCCGGCTGCACCGCGAGTTCTCCGGCGGATCCCAGGAACAGTGGTCCCTCCAGCGGATGATGGACGCGTTCGCCGTCGGGGTGCCCGCCGCACAGGGCGGCTCCGGCGTGCTGGAGGACAGCCTCCGGCTCGTACGGCTGCTGCTGGAACGCGACCGCCCGGGCCTGACCCCCGAGGCGCGCCGCTACCTGCGCGACTTCGACGAGGTGATCGGCGCGGCGCTCGACGGCGACACCGACGTGCTCGCCCGCAGGGGCCGGCAACTCGTCGACTCCACCCCCGGCTTCACCCTGCCGCCGTCGCTGCGCGCCGTGCTGCCCGCCGCGTTCGGCCTCCTCGAGGACGCCTCCGCGCGACCGGCCGGCGACGCGGGGCCCTCCGATCTGCGGACCGCCGGCGCGCGCCTCGCCGCCGAGCCGCTCACCGAGTCCGACTGGGCGCAGATCGCGGAGTCCCAGAACCAACTCCTTGCCTTGACCGAGGCGATGGCGCCGGGGACGCTCGCCGAGGAGGACCTGGCCGAGCTGATCGCCCGGCTGACGGGCACCGGAGAGACGGGTCCGGCGTCCGGGCGGTCCCGGCTGATCGCCGCGCTCCTCCACTTCGCCCTCGCCGTGCGCACCGGCGACATGGAAGGCTTCCGCACGGCACTCGGGCTGATGCGCGACGCCTACGCCGACGGCGAGCTGGACGCCGCCTTCTACGACGAATGGCTGCGCGCCATCGTGCCCGGCGTGCTCCTCGGCGCCAGTCTCACCGGCGGCAGCCTCCAGGACCAGGAGACCGCCTGGCTGCTGCTGGAGGCGCAGCGCTGGGACGACGCGGCGGCGAGCGGGACCAGCGCCGTCAGCCTCCGCCTGTGCGGAGCGGCCCTGCGCCTCAACTTCCGGCTGATGTCCGCCCTGGACGACGAGGACGGCGAGGCGGTCGAGGACGTCGTCGAGGCGCTGTGCGAACTGGAACTGGACGACGCCTACGACGACGCCGAGGACTGGATCCACGTCCTCGTCGGCTTCCTGCTCGGCGCCGCCTGCCTGGGCACCGCCAGACTCGCCGGATCGCGGGAGGAGGTGACCGACCGGCTGCGCGCGGCGGTGCACCACTTCCAGCAGGCCGTGGACTCCCCGGTCGACATGCCCGCGATGCGCGCCCTCCTCGACGCCTCCTGGGCCCCGCTGATCACCCTGACCGCGATCGCCGAGAACGACCCGGGGCGCATCGCCGAAGGGGTGCGGCGCACCCGGACCGCGCTCGAAAGCCCCGGCTTCACCTCCGACTTCCGCTCCCGGGTGCGCAGCGCGGCGGCCATCGCCCTGCACACCCAGTACACGCTCACCCGCGACCCCGCCCCGCTGGACGAGGCGGTCGCGGAGCTGGAACAGGCCGTGACCGAGCTGCCCGACGGGGTGCCGGGCGGCGCCGACCTGCGCTGGGACCTGGCCGCGCTGCGCGCCGAGCGCGCCGCCGTCCGCCCCGGCACCCCCGAGGGCGACGGCGACCTGCGGGCCGCCGTCGCCCTCGCCCGGACCTCCCTGCGGCTCGCCGCCGACGACGTCCTGCTCCAGCAGGGCGTCGGCCACGGCCTGCGCATCGCGCGCGCCGCCGCCGACCGGGGCCGCAGGGCCGCGTTCTGGGCGGTGCGGGCCGGTCTGCTGGAGGAGGCGGTCGAGGCGCTGGAGGCGGGCCGCTCGCTGGTCCTGGGCGCGGCCGCCGTCTCCGCGGGCGTCGCCGACCGCCTGGCGGACCTCGGCGAGCGCGAACTCGCCGAGCGCTGGCGCGGCACCGCGACCCCGTCCCGCACCGCCGCCTCCCCGCTGGAGCGACTGGCCCGCGCCCGGTCCGGCTCCCCGCTGGAGCTGCTGACCGACCTGAGCGCGGGCACCCTCGACGTGCCCGGCGGGCTGCGCCGCCGCTCGCTTGAGCTGCTGCGCGGCCGGGACGGCGCCGACGACACGCGGCCGGCGTCCGGGTCCGCGGCCGCGCTGCGGGCCGGGCTGCGGGAGACGGGCGCGGACGCGCTCGTGCACCTGGTGCCCGGTGTGGACGAGCAGGACGGCGCCGTCCTCGTGCTTGCCCCGGACGGCCCCGTCCACGCGCTGCCGCTGGCCGCGCTCACCCCCGCCGGGCGCGCCCCCGTCACGGACTACCTGGCGGCCGGCGCCCACCGCCAGCGCCTGGCCGCCGCCGCCGACGACCCCGACGGTCCCGACGTGAACGAGCGGGAGGTCCAGCGCGCCGAACGGCGCTGGCTCCAGGCCCTGGACCGCATGTGCGAGTGGGCCGGCGCCGTCCTCGCCCCCGTACTGGACCACCTCGGGGTGTGGGGGCGCGCGCTGACCGAGGCCGGACTCGTCGCGGGCCCGGCCGGGACCGGGAGCGCCGCCGCGGTGCGGCTGGTCCTGGTGCCGTGCGGCGAGCTGGGCGTGGTGCCCTGGCAGGCCGCCGTCCTCACCCCGCCCGCCCGCCACCACGTGCCCCGCACGGTACGGGCCTGCGAGATCACCGTCCTCACGCACGCCGCCTGCGGCCGGGAGTTCCTGCGCGCCGCCGCCCGCCGGCGGATGGACCCCGCCGACCGGCCGGCCCTCGTCTTCCACGGGTACGACGACCTGGCCTGGGCCGAGGAGGAGGTCGACACCCTCGCCGACGTCTACTACCCGGGAGCCGTCGTCCACCGCCCCGACGAGCACCCGGCCACCCCCGAGACCGTCCTCGCCCTCCTCGGCGGCCGGGCTGCCGCCCCCGCCTCCCTGGTGCACCTCGCCTGCCACGGACTGGCCGGCCCCGACCCGGCCGGCTCGGCGCTCAAACTCGCCGCGCCCGACGGGAACGACGGCGCGGACCTCACCCTGAGCACCCTGCTGGAGACGCCCGCCGAGGGCGACGCCTTCCGGTCGGCCGGCCCGCTGGTCGTCTGCGGCGGCTGTGAGACCGACCTCACCACCCGCGACCACGACGAGGCGCTCACCGTCACCTCCGTCATGGTGCACCGGCTCGCCGCCGACGCCGTCGGCTCCCGGTGGCAGGTCGACGACCGGCTCTCCGAGATCCTCATGCTCGTCCTGCACGACGCGCTCGCCCGCGGACTGGCCCCGCCGGACGCGCTGCGCGCCGCCCAGCGCTGGATGCTCACCCCGCCCGGCGACCGCCCGGCCGTGCGGGGCCTGGCCCATCTCACCGGCCGCGGCCTCGGCGAGGAACTGCGCGACCGGCCCCACGCCTGGGCCGCCTTCGTCCACCAGGGCAACCCCGCACCGGCGGCGCGCTCCGCCCGGCCCCAGGAAGGAGAACGCCCGTGACGACGTCGGAGGAACTCCTCCAGCTCCTGCACCGGCACTGGACCACGGTCGCCACCGGACTCGACGAGAACGAGCTGCGCCAACTCGCCGACGCGCTGGCACAGATGCGGGAGCGGGCCGCCGCCGACGACCCGCCCGGCGTCGCCCGCGCCGTACGCCGGCTGCGCCGCACCCTGTCCGCGCTGCCGCCCGAGCACCCCGTCTGCGCCGCGCTCGGCGGCCACCGCTACGCCGCCGGCGCCCGCGAGCTGCCCTCGCCGGCCACGATCGACGCGGCGCTCGACGTACTCGGCGCCCCGCCACCCGATCCCGAAGACCTGCTGCGCAGCGCACGCCTGCGGCTCCTGGCCGCGCCCGCCCTCACCGAGGCGGAGCGCGCCGCGCTGCCCGGCGGCCAGGGCGACGCGGCCGGCCTGATCGGACTGCGCGCCGCCGACCGCACCGTCCGCTACCCCCGGTTCCAGTTCCGCACCGGCACCGCCGAACCGCTGCCGGTCGTCCGCCGGATCAACGCGCTGCTGCGCGCCGACCGCGACCCGTGGGGCGCCGCCGACTGGTGGCTGGGCGGCAACCGGTGGCTCGGCGGCGTCCCCGCCGAACTCCTCGGCGCCCTGCCGGACGACCGGCTCGAACGCGCCGCCGCCGAACTCGTGGGGGCACTCTGATGGTCGGCCAACTCCCGCCCCGCGAAGCGGTGATGACGCCGCTGCTCACCACCGTGCCCGCGGACACCCTGCTGTGGCGCTGCCACGAGGAGCGGTACGAGCCCGGCGCGTTCAACCCGAGCGTCGCGCACGAGTTCTTCAAGGGCAGCCGCTTCGACCCCACCGAGAAGGACCCCTACCCCTACCTCTACGCCGCCCTGGACCCGGTCACCGCGCTGTCCGAAGTGCTGCTGCGCTCGGTCGAGTTCAGCGACCGGGGCGCGGTGCGCCAGATCCCCTGGGCGCAGGCGTCCCGCTACGCCCTCTCCGCGGTGCGCACCACCGAGGACCTCACCCTGGTCGACCTCACGACCGCCGAGGGGCTGGCCGCCGTCTGGCAGGACGACTGGCTGATCGACACCGAGGAGTACGCCGGCACCCGCTACTGGGTGCGGGTGATCCGCGAACGCGGCGCCGGCGTCCAGGGGTTGTGGTGGACATCCAAGCGCTGCCGCCCGCGCCCGGCGCTCCAGCTGTTCGGCGACCGCTGCCCGGCCCGGCCCCTCACCGGCCGGCCGGAGGAGCACCTGCGGCTGGCGTCGCCGGACGACGTACGCGAGGTCAACCGTCTCCTGGCCCCGCTGCGCGCGGTCGTCTCCGCCCCGCGGGACTGACCGCACGGGCCCGCGCCCCGCCGCCCCGGTCCGTCGCGACGGACCGGGGCGGCGGGTGCGGGCGTAGCGGCGGGGCGCGCCGTTCAGCGTTCGCGGACCGACTCGCGGCGGGCCGCCGACGGGAGCAGCGGCCAGTTCTGCGAGAGCCGCATCGCGGACTCGGTGACGGCCGGGTCCTTGGCCGCCCCCATCACCCCGTCGAGATAGGCGTGGGCGGCGGCCTCGTAGATCTGGCGGGTGGCGGCGATCCGCGCGTCGGCGGCCTCCCGGCGGTCCTCCTGCCGGGCCTGCGCCGTGCTCTGCCGGGCCTGCGCGGCCTCGGTGGCGGCCACCGTCTCCGCGCGCCGCCGCAGCAGCCCCGTACGGTTCTCCAGCGCCGTGCGGTAGGCGTCCAGGAACGGGTGCTCCCGGAACAGGCCGAGCAGGAACCCGACCCCGCCGGAGAGCAGCAGCAGCGCGCAGAACAGCCAGGTCACCGTCTGTGTCGTCAGGTGCAGCCGGTCCACCAGCGTGCTGGTGTCGGCCGCCGTGCCGCCCAGGCCGCGGAAGCCGCCCGTACCGCCCGTCGCGGGCGCCGGAGTGTCGTGCTGGGTCACGAACTTGGCGCGCAGCGAGCCCAGCAGCCAGGTCAGGAAGCCCCACACGCCCAGCAGCGACAGCGAGGGCAGCCATCCGCGGCGCGGCGATCCGGTGGCCGAGCGCCAGCGCAGCATGAGCCCGGCCAGGTGCGGCAGGATCAGCATGACGACGGCGGTGGAGACCGCCAGGGTGCCGGACATGAGGTCGCCGCCGGTGCTGCCGACGCCGTGGAAGGGCTGGTAGGCGACCCAGTAGACGGGCATCTCGACGGCCATGATGACCAGCAGCAGGGCCCAGGTCATCCACCGGGGCAGTCCGGGCCGGGTCTGCAACCCCTCCCAGGCGTGCGCCGAGGGCTGGTCGCGCACCCCGGCGCGCGCGGCGCGGTGCAGTTCGTCCAGGCCCACGGGCGGCGTGCCCCCGCCCTCCGGCGCGGCGCCGGTCAGCTGCACCGTCTGCCAGTCGTCGCCCTCCGGTTCCGCGCGCGGGGCCTTGACGGCGTCCGGTCCGTACCCGTCACCCGGGCCGTCCGGCCCTGCCGCGCCCGGCTCGCCCGCGCCCGGTGGGGGAGCGGCGGGCGGCTGCGCGGCGTCCGGGAAGCGGGCGCGCAGCCAACGCTCCTCCACCTGTTCGCGCAGACTGTCCCTGAAGCGCAGCCAGCGCGCGGACCGCACCGCGAGCAGGTCGAGCTGGCCCCGGGCCGTCGTGACCTCCTGCTGGGCCTCGCGGATCCGCTCGGTGAGGACGGTGATCTCGGTCCGGCCCGCCGTCACCTCCGACGCGGTCTGCGCGTCGGCCAGGCGCGCCGCCTCCTCGGCGCCGTTCAGCTCCTCCTCGACGCGGTGCACGTGGGCGTTGCGCACCGAGGCCAGCTCCGCGAAGTACGGCACCCGGTCGCCGCTGCCCAGCACCCACGGATCGAGCGCGCCGCGCCTGGCGGCGCGCCCGCCCCGCTTGCGGGCGGTCCGCAGCAGGGCGAGCCCGGCCCGGTCGTCGAGGACGAGCGGACCGCGTACCCGCCCGCGTCGGCTTACCGCGCCACGCGCCGGCGTGCGCCGGGCGGGGTCGCCCTGCCGGGCGGTCCCGCCGATGAACGGCAGCCGGCGGGCCGGCCGCCGCCGTCGCCGAGGTTCCTCAGCGCTTGTACTCGTTGTCGACATGTGCCTCGGCCCTCCCCTCGATGGCCTCCGTCCAGAAGGCCTCGAAGTCGTCGGCCTTGCTGGGATTCGCCCGGAACTGCATGCCGAGCCCGACGGGGAAGACGTCCATCCCCTTGATGCCGGGCAGGCCCCGGGCCTTGACGAGCGAGTCGATGACCCCGGCGCGCCGCGCCTTGGTCGAGATGTCCTTGCGGGACAGGACGAACTCGGGGTCGGCCTGGTCGAAGTCGCTTACGACGAGCAGCTTGGGCGCCGGACCGCCGGAGGGCACGGCCTCCCCGATCCGGGACAGCGCCCCCCACACGTCCGAACCGCCGTCCTTGCGGGCGCAGGCCAGTTCGTCGAGCGCCGCGCCGGCCGCGGTTTGCCGGGCGTTCGCGCGCTGGGTCTTCTGGTCCGTGGTCGCCCCGTGCGGCGGATCGAGGTCCACCTGGTCCTCCCGGCAGGTCGAACTGCGCGAGGAACGGGTGATGGGGGCGTAGTCGAGGGTTCCGCACTTCTGGTCGTCCAGGAAGCCGATGAGGCTGTCCTTCAGCTTGGCCTCCGCGTCGAACCCGCCTTTCGCGGCGCCCGACCCGGAGCCGTCTATGACCAGCCCGCAAGGGGTGGTGAGGGCTTCCTCCTGCTTGCTGCACGAGGTGAGCGCGGCGAGCGCGCACATCAGCGGGACGACGGCGGCGAGCCGGCGGGCGGCGCGCACGGTGGACCGGCGGCCGGTCGTGGTGGGCCGGCGGGCGGCCCGGGCCGAGTGATGCACGATGACGTTCCTTGGCCTTCCTGCGAGACGGGGAGCGGTCATCCCCGGTGGACGCTGTTCACGGCGTCGCCGCCGCGGGCGGGCGCGGACCGCCGCGCGCCGACTGGTGGTCGAGGATGTGCAGGGCCTGTGCGACCGCCGACGGGTCCGGGCCGGCGGCCGCCGGCCGCGGGCCGTACCAGCGGTCGCTGAGCAGCCCGTCGTCCATCCGGTCCCAGGTGTCGTCCAGCGTCACGTGCCCGGGCAGGAAACCGGCGGGCCGGACCCCGTCCACGCCGCCGTCCTGCCGGACGCCCGCCCACACCTCGTCCCAGTAGCAGGCGAGCAACTGGTTGGACTCGAAGGCGATCTGCTGGGCCTGCTCCCGGCAGACCGAGGCGGCCGAACGCCACTGGCCGACCATCTGCCCGAACCGGGCCAGCGCGGCCGGCGCGGGCTCCCGGCGCACGGTGTACTGGGTCACCACCCGCACCGACTCGGCCTGGATGCGCACGTGCAGGGCGCGGTGCGCGGCGAGGGTGCGCGAGCGCAGCCGCGCCGTGCTGCGCCGGACCTGGGCGCGCAGGCCCAGCACATAGGGCGGCAGGGCGTCGTCCGGGAGGGTTCCCGCGGCGACCGCTTCGGCCAGGAGTTCCCTGAGCCCGGCGGCGTCGCGCCGGCCGTGCAGCCGGGCGCGCGCCGAGGAGAGGCGGTTCGTCCGCAGCCTTCGGGCCCGGTCTCCTAATGGGCCGATGTTGATCATTTCTGAGCGCCCCCATTCCTCGCGGTTCGTCCGGGTGGGAGCCACCGCGATGGGGGAGAGAGTAGCGGACGGAAAACCGTTTCGTGAGGCGTCGAGTTCGGCGGAATTGATCATTCCCGGGGGAGTTCCGGAAAACAACCGGATCCCGCCCGGCGTGGAACCGGGCGGGTGTCTTCGGGCAATTGCGGACGGCCCTCGGCGCACTGGATACTCCGAAGCGGCGCGAGGAGGTAAGGCCGTGGAAATTCGTCTCGACGGGACGCACTACCCGGTGTCGACCCTTGGCCCGGGACAGCGGCTCGGCGTGTGGGTCCAGGGCTGTTCGCTGGGGTGCGCCGGCTGCATGTCCCGGCACACCTGGGACCCCGGGGCGGGCACGTCCACCACGGTCGGCGACGTGCTGGCGCGCTGGAAGGAGGCGCTCGCCGACGGGGCCGAGGGCCTCACGGTCAGCGGCGGCGAGCCGCTCCAGCAGCCCGCGGCGCTCGCCGCGCTGCTGGCCGGCGCGGCACGCCTGCGGGACGGGGCCCGGCGCCACGAGGGGAGCGCCGGGCCCCGCCCCGTGGACCTGCTGGTGTACACGGGGTACGAACCGGGGGAGTTGACCGCCGAGCGGCGTACGGCGCTGGCCCGCGCGGACGCCGTGATCACCGGCCGGTTCCGCGTCGCCGAGCCCACCCGGCTGCTGTGGCGCGGCTCGGCCAACCAGCGGCTGATCCCGCTGACCCCGCGCGGCGCCGCCCGCTACGCCCCCTACCTGGCACGGGAGTCGGGGGACCGGCGCCTGCAGGCGGCCACCGGGGCGGACGGCGCGCTGCGGATCTACGGGGTGCCGCTGCGCGGCGAACTGGCCGAGCTGGAACGGCGGCTCAGGGCCGCGGGCGTGGGACTCACGGAGCGGAGCTGGCGGCCATGAGCAACCGGGCGCGGCTCTCCTTGAGCGTCACCAGCAGCACCGACCAGGTCGGGTCGCGGCGCAGTTCCTCCCCGACGGCGCCCAGCAGCACGCGCGCCGCGGTCTCGGCGGGCAGTCCGCCGCTGCCGGCGCCCAGCAGCGGGAAGCAGATCGAGGACATCGGCAGGGACAGGAAGTCCCGCTCGCGGCGGGCCAGTTCGAAGGAGGCCCGGACGGCCTCCGGCAGGACGGCGGGTGTTACGTGGTAGTGGTCGCCGTCGCCCTCCGGGGTGGCGATCGCCGCGTGGTGGATGCGCCGCACCCCCTGCGCGGCCAAGGCGCCGGAGGAGGTGGCGACGACCGTGCCCGGCCGCACGGGCAGGCCGGCCCGGCCGTGCGTGCGCTGCCACACCCGCAGTTCACGCGAGAGCACGTCGTCCACGACCTCGCCCGCCGCGTCCCGGACGGCCGCCGCCCGGCGCAGCGCCCCGGACACCGTGGAGCGGAAGGTCTTGGACATCTCCAGGTACGTGTTCTCCGAGGAGACGAGGATGTCCACGTCCCGCACCAGTTCGATCGGGCAGACCCGCACGGTGATCCGGCCCGGCGCGGCGCCCGCGCCCGGTCGGGCGCCGGGGAACCGGGGGCGCGGGGGCGGCACCCGGGCGCCGGCCGGCGCGGCGTGCGTCGGCGGGGCCGCGGGGGGCAGGACCGGCGCCTGTCCGGGGTCCACCGCCCGGGCGTCCCGGACGGGCGGCGCGCCGGGGCGGCCGCCGGCCGCCTCCCGGGCCACCGCCCTTACCGCCGCGGCCAGTTCGGCGACCACGTCGTGCTCCTGCTTCTTGCGGAAGCGCTCGGTGCTCACGCCGTAGACGCCCGCCGCGGCCTTGCGGCGGTCGACCGCGGGCACCCCGCGCCGTGCGGCGAGGATCCCGAAGGAGTGGGCGGCGGCCCGGGCCAGCGGATCGCAGGAGGGGTCGTCGCGCACCGGAACACCGCCGGCCAGCCGCCGCACCGCCGCGGCCAGCAGTTCCTCGATGGCGCTCTGCTCGTCCCGCCCCCCGGTGCACAGCCCCGCGGCGACGGCGGCCTCGCGCAGCGCGTCCCGGGGACAGTGGCGCAGTCCGGGCAGACCGCGGCGCCTGAGTTCACGCAGTTCGACGACGAGACTTTCGTGCGAGGGCAGGGGCTGCATGGTGCGCATGGTAGTCCCGGCGCCGGAAAAACGGACGGCGCGCGGGCGGCGTACCGGAAGGCGAAACGGAACCGGAATCATCCGTTCTTTCCGGCGCGGCCCGTGAACGGTCCGGAATGCTCCGGCGGCCGTTTCACGCGAATCGGTGAAGATTTTGAAAACCGCCCGGTAGTCGAATGGAGGTGGTTATTCTTGACCGCCCCGCGACCCATGCGCCGGGATCATTCGTTCCGCGCCGAGCCCGCCGAGCCCGCCGAGCCCGCCAAGCCCCTCAGATCCGTCCCCCGCGTATCCCGGAAGGCCGGAAGATGACGACCACGCCGCCCACGGAATACGTCGACCAGGCGGACGGCGGTTTCGGTTCCGCCCGGACCGTGGAGACCCGGCCGGCGCGCGCCGACGTCCCCGCCGAACTCGCCGAGCGCTTCGTCCTCGTGGCCGTGCTCTCCCGGGCCGAGCGGCCCGCCGAGACCGTGGTGCTGCGCGTACGCGACCTGACGGCGCGTCACGGAGCGGCCGGGATACCCCTGGTCCTCAAGTACTACCACCGCCTGCACGCCCCGTCGCCGGACGTCGAGCACGAACTGCTGGACCTCGGCGCATTGCCCGCGCCGCACCTGGAACGGCTGCTGGAGACCGGGCGGGCGCACGGACACCCCTGGCACCTGTACTGGTCGCACGGTGAGGAGACCCTGGAGCGGTACCACGCCGACCACCGCGACGGACTGCCGCCGACGGCCGTGAAGTCGCTGGTCGCCCAGTTGTGGACGGCCCTGACCGCCCTGCACGGACGGGGCGTCGTGCACCGGGACGTCACCCCCGACAACATCATGGTGCAGACCCGTCGCGCCGACACCGCCGACCTCGTCCTCGTCGACTTCGGCGCCGCCGTCCACCGCCCCGACGAGGCGCTGGAATCCCGCACCGACTGGCGCGGCAAACCCCTCTACCTCGCCCCCGAGGCGGGTCTGCTGCGCCAGTCCGTCTCCGAGGCCGGCGACTGGTGGTCGGTCGGCATGGTGGTCGCCCAACTCGCCCTCGGCTCACACCCGATCACCTTCCGCCGCGACGAGGAGGTCCTCGCCGAGATCGCCACCCACGACCCCGACGTCGGCGGCATCGAGGACCGGCGCACCCGGCTGCTCTGCGAGGGCCTGCTGACCCGGGCCCGCGAACACCGCTGGGGCGCCGAACAGGTACGGGACTGGCTGGCCGGCCAGGACCCCGACGTCGCCGTCCGGAGCGGCGAGGCGATGACCCCCGCCGACGCCGATTCGCGCCCGGTGATCAGCCCGTTCCCCTTCATGGGGCAGGAGTTCACCGGCACCGACCGGCTCGCCGTGCATCTGGACCACAACCACCTCTCGGCCGCCCGCATGCTCGCCGCCGACGCCGACCGGGCCCGACTCGTCGCTTGGCTAGGCCAGTTCGAGACCGTCGGCGACCGCAGCCCGGAGGAACTGGACCGGCTCGCGGCCCTGCGCACCGAACTCGCCCGCCCGCCGACCGCCGCCGTCCTGGTCCGGCTGCTGAACTGGCTCGGCCCCGGCCTCGACGCCACCTGGCACGGCGTCGCCCTCGACGCGCACGGCATGCGCCTGCTGTGCCAGGGCGCGCGGGAGGGCAACGCCGACGCCGTGGCCCTCGTCGCCCACCTGGTGAACCACCCCGCGATCCTCACCGGACTCGCCCAGCGGCCGGGTGGCCAGGGCCTGGACGAGACCGACCGCGCCTGGCGCGTCCTGCGCGCCCGCTGGGAGCCCACCGTCCAGGAGATCGCGACCGGCCGGACGCGCACCGTACGCGCCGCCCTCAAGCACACCCCGGCCGTGGACGCCTGGCTCCTGCAACTGGCCCGCGAGCCGGAACGCACCCGCGGCAGACTCACCGACGCGGCACTGCGCGAACGCGCCCGGTTCCCCGAACGCGTCCCCTGGTACGACGCGCTGCTCGCCGCACCCGACGACGACCCGCGCCTGCTCGCCGCCCTCCTCCTCACCCCGCACGCCGCCGCCGAGGCGGACGGGCTGCGGGCGGATCGCGTCGAGGCGGAAGCCGTCCGGCTGTTCGACACCGACCAGGACCACCTGGCCACCGTGCTGCGGCGGCTGGACCGCCTGCCCACCCTGGGCTGGGCCCTGCTCGGCGCCACCGTCGTCACCGCGCCCTGGACCTTCGTCACCGGTCTCGCCGACGTCCTCGGCCGCGCCTCCCAGGAAGGCGTCATCACCGCCTGGCTGCTCGAACTGCCCTCCGCCGCGATCGTCTTCGCCGCCGAGCTGTGGACCGCCGTGTACATCGGCCCGCTCCTCTACCACCCCCGGCACTCGCTGGCCGGACTCCTCATCCGCAGCGCCGAGCGCCCCGCCCGGCTGACCCGCTCCCGAGGCCGCCTCGGCCTCTTCGTCGCGGCCGCGCTGCTCCTGCTCGCGGTCCTCCTCGCCTTCTACGCCATCGACGCCGCCCCCTGGATCTGGCCGCTGACCTCGGCCGTCGCGGTCGCCGCCTGGAGCGTGCGGCGCTGCCTGGCGCGGCGCCGCACCCGCCGCGCCCACCGCACCCGCCGGACGGACGCCCGGCGGCCCCTCACCACGCCCGGCAGGACAGGAGAACAGGCATGAGCTCGGGTCTCGCCTTCCCGATGACCGACTTCGTCGCGCCGGCCGTGAGCTTCCCGCCGCCCCCGCCCCTGGAGGCGCAGGCGCTGCCGCACACCGGCATGCTGCACGCCCACGACGCCGTCGGCCACGCCTCCGGCCACCTCGCCGACGCGGCGGGCCACGCCGTCCACGAGGCCGCCGACGCGGCGCTCCAGGTGCTCGGCTCGCTCAGCGGCGTCCTGCTCGCCGGACGGGCCGCGCTGGTCACCACCCGCCTCCTGGCCGCGGCCGCGGTACGCGCCGCCGACGAACAGCGGTGCCTGGAGCGGCAGCAGGCGCTGGCCGCGACGGCCGCCGAACAGTGGCAGGCCGCCGCGTTCGCCGCCGTGCGCGTCAACGCCCGCAGACACGCCCTGCTGGCCCGGGCCGGCCGCGCCGCCCGCCCCGGCGCCGGGGGCGGCGGCCCCGCCGACGCCCCGCCCCGTCCCGAACTGCCCCCGCCGCTGACACCCATCGGCGAACGGCTGTGCGACCTCCGTCAGGACCTGGCCCGGCTGGAGGAGGCCGTCCAGCGGGCCGAGGAACGGCACGCCGAGTGGGAGCAGCGGCGCCTGGCCGCCGCGCTGCGGGTGCCGGAGGGCGACGACGGCTTCCGGCGCGCCCTCGCCGAGAGCCGGCGGCGCACCCTGCGGCGGTTCGCCGAGGAGCGCACCGCCGGCGCCGAGGAACGGCAGGTGCCCCGGCAGGCCGCCGAACGGCGCGCGGCCCCGGGACTCGACGCCGACGAGGTCCGCGGCGCCGGCGCGGAGATCCTCGGCGAGCTGGACCCGCAGGCCGCGGCCGCGACCGCCGAACTGGCCGCCGCCGCGGTCGGGCACGCCGTGCGCCGCGCGGCCGACGACCCCCGCAGGGCCCGCATCCACCTCAACGAGGCGCGCAAGTTCGTCCGCGACGCCAACCGGGACGCCCGCCGCACCCGCGAGGCCGAGGAACGCGCCGCCCAGCTCCACGAGTTCCTCGCCTACCGGACCCCCGAGGGCGCCGAGGACATCGACCCGGCCCCCGACGCGCTCGCCCTGCTCCGCCGCGTCCTGGACGAGGGGGTGCCGCTCAGCCCGGCCGAGCGGGACCTCGTCGAACGCCGGGCGGAGGAACGCCGCTGCGCCTTGGAGGCCCTGTACGTCCGCGAGCAGTGCGCCGGCGCCCTCGCGGAACTGGCGCACCGGTTCGGCGGCCGGGCCACGGCCGCACGGCCCGAGGGGCAGGAACTGCGCCTGGACTGGACGCCCCCGGGCTGGGAGCCCGGCCACTGGCTCCGGGCCGGCCTCGTCGAGGGGAGCCTGCGTGTGGCGACCATGTACCGGGGGGCGCCGGGGGAGCGGACGCCCGAGCAGCGCGCCCTGGACGACGCCCGCTGCCACGAGACCCGTGAACTGCTCGGCCGCTTCGAGGAGATCACCGGCGCGCTCGGCCTGGACCTGGAGTTCACCCTCGAACAGACCGAGGGCGCGCTGCCGGGCGTGCTCGGGGAGGACGCCTGGAACCTGGACGACGTCCTGGACGACGTCGTCGCCGAGGAGGCCGGCCGGCGCGCGGCCCGGGAGCGGGACGCGTCCCGCGAGGGCCCCCGCCACCGGACCGCCGACGGCGACCGGCGCCGCTGAGGACGTCCGCAGGACCCGACCGTACGAAAGCGTACGAGCACATCCATGAACCCGTACGAGCACACCCATGGCGCCGCGCCCGCGGGCACCGGGAGGAACGATGGACCTGGCCAAGGGAGACCGGCTGCCGCCCTTCGTGGAGGAGCTGACCGGAACACTCGGCGTGCACGCGCAGTACGTCCTGCACGGCAACGTCCGCGATCTGCACCTGGTGCGCCGCCGCGGCCGGGACGAGTACCGCTCGCTGCTCGAAGTGCTGTGGAACCCGCTGCGGAAGATCGGCTACCAGGCGCTGGTGATCTGCGACCAGGTGGGCGGCTTCCGGGTGGCGGAGGTCGGCTCGGCCCGGGCGGACGTGGAGGAACTGCTCCACGGCGCCCACGACTTCCCCGGCCAGACGGCGGCCCAACGCCAGTCCGTGATCGAGCAGTTGAGGAACGTCACCACCGGATGGGCCGAGCAGCGCCAGGAGATGCTGCGTGGCGGCGCCCGGCTGCGGCCGCTGCGGGTGGCGCTGGTGGTCGACCACGCCTCCCGGCTCGTCACCGACCCCTCCCGGCTGACCCCGGACGAACGGGACTTCTTCCTCGCCTGCCTCAAACTCGCCCACGAGGCCAAGCGGTTGCCCACCGTCAACGGCGACGTCATCGCGCCCGGGCCCGACCTGTTCAACCCGGTGATCTGGCTCGCCGACGGCGAGCGCGACCTGCCCGGCTGGCTGCTCTCGGGCAGCGAGCGCGTCCGCGCCGTGGCCGTCCCGGAGCCGGACGCGGACGAGCGCACGACGATGGCCCGTCTGCTGTGCGAGCACCACGAGCGCGAGACGGGCCCGGCGTTCGACGACCCCTCCCGGCCGTCCGGCGAGCGGGAGGCGGAGCGGGCCCGGACGGTCGGCGCCTTCGCGCGGGCGGCGACGGGGATGAGCCTGCGGGCCATGGCGGAGAGCGTGGCGCTGGCCCGCTCCCGGAACATGCCGTTCGACGCCGTGCCCGACGCCGTGCGGATCTACCGGCTCGGCGTGGAGAAGAACCCCTGGAGCCGCGACGAGATCCGGCAGCGCATCCTGCACGGCGAGGACCCCGGCAACCCCCGCTCCATCGTCCGGCGGGTGCTCGGCCAGGAGGCGGCCGTGGCGATGACCCTGGACATCCTCAAGCGCGCCGCGCTGGGACTGTCCGGGGCGCAGGCGACCAGCCCCGGGCACCGGCCGCGGGGCGTGCTGTTCTTCGCCGGCCCCACCGGAACCGGCAAGACCGAACTGGCCAAGGCGGTCGCCTCCGTCCTCTTCGACAGCGACCAGGCGTACCTCCGCTTCGACATGAGCGAGTTCTCGGCCGCCCACTCCGCCGACCGGCTGGTCGGCGCGCCCCCCGGCTACGTCGGCTACGAGGCGGGCGGCGAACTGACCTCCGCCGTACGGGAGAACCCCTTCCGGGTCGTCCTCTTCGACGAGATCGAGAAGGCCGACAAGGGCATCCTCGACAAGTTCCTCCAGGTGCTGGAGGACGGCCGGCTCACCGACGGCCAAGGTGTCACCACCTACTTCAGCGAGTGCGTCCTGATCTTCACCTCCAACCTCGGCGTGCAGCGCACGGACCCGAAGACGCAGGAACGCGAGTGGATCGTCCAGCCCGGCACGCCGTACCCGGAGTTGGAGGCGACCGTCAAGGACAACGTCAAGAAGCACTTCGACCAGGTCATCGGCCGCCCGGAGCTGATGAACCGGATCGGCGGCAACGTCGTCGTCTTCGACTTCATCGCCGACGAGGTCGCCGAGCGGATCTTCGACCTCCAGGTCGGCAACATCCAGCGGCAGTTGGCGCAGGGGCACCAACTCGTTCTGGAGATCGAGGACGGCGCGCGGGCCCGGCTCCTGGAGCACTGCACCCGGGACAAGTGGAACGGCGGCCGCGGCATCGGCATGGTGCTGGAGACCCACCTGATCAACCCGCTCGCCCGCGAGCTGTTCGCCGCCTCCGAACTGGGGCCGGGCACCACGGTGGTGGTGACCGACGTGCGGCAGGCCGACAACGGGCGGGTCGACGTGTCGGTCGTGCTGAAGAGGGGAGGCGGCGCCGGTGCGGGCGCAGGGGAGTCCGGACGACGCTGACGCGCGCGCGGAACCGCTCGACGACGACGCCGGCGACCGCGCGGAAGGAACCGACCGCGACGACCGCGAGGAAACGGCGGACGCGGACCCGGACGACGGGGAGGCGGTGGGGGAGGCGGACCCCGACGACTGGGAGGAGGTGGGGGAGGCGGCCGCGCCGGTCCGGCCCCCGCGTCCGCACCGCCCGGCGACGCGGCCCCCTCAAACGCTCGGCGTGCGGTGCCCGCGGTGCCCCGCCCTCGTCCCCACCGGTCTGGCCGTGTGCCCCAGCTGTCTCGCCCCCGTCGCCGCCCGTGAGCGGGGCAGCGGCGCCGGACGGGCCGCGGGGCGGATCGCCGGGGGCGCGCTGCGGCTGGTCCTGCGAGGCGGGGCCGGGCACCTGGACGTGCCGCGCGGCGCCGTGCTCCGTCTGGGCCGCAGCGGCGGCTGGGCGCCCGAGGCGGCCGGGCTCCTGGCCGACGAGCCCTCGGTCTCGGCCCGGCACGCGACCGTCGAGCACACCGTGGACGGGGCCGCGTGGGTGACGGAGGTCCCGCAGGGCGCCACCAACGGCACCCGGGTCAACGAGCTGGTCCTCAGGCCGGGTTCGCGGTTCCGGCTGCGCAACGGCGACCGGGTGGGCCTCGGCCCGTGGGTCGACTTCGTCGTCCACGGGGTGGCGCGGGAACCCGGGGAGGCGGGCGACTGAGCGCGGGGAACGGGGACGTGCGCCTTGGCGCCTCAGCCCAGGGCGCCGCCCGGCGACGACGCCTCAGCCCCGGGCGTCGCCGAGTGCGGCCACGGCGTCCCTGGCGGCCTTGATGGCGCCCTTGTTGATCTCGTCGGTGTCCGGCGCCTTCTTCGTCTCGAAGTCGCTGCCGTTGTACGTGATCACCACCAGCACGTTGGCGACGCGCGCCAGCACCGTGCCCTCCCGGGTCTGCTGCTTGTCCTGGGTGGTCAGGTTCACCACCGAGTACGCCTCGTCGCCGAGCCCGGGCACCGCGCCGCCGCCGCTCTTCTCGGCGGTGCGCTGCTGATAGGACGTGCGCGCCGCGTCGGTCGACCGCATGACCTCGAAGGACACGTCGAGCCAGCGGTAGTCGTACCCCTTCAGCGCGTTCCAGGAGCAGGTGCGGCGCACCTGCTCGTCGGTGGACGGGATCTCCTTGCCCGCCGTCTTCGCGCCCGGCACCAGGGAGGCGACGGTCTTGGCGGCGACGGCCGTGCACGGCTTGGGCGCGGTCGTGTAGCTCTGCGCCGGCGCGGTCGGCGACGGCGCGTCGGCGGGGCCCGCACCGGCCGACGACCCGGCGGCGGCCGTCCGGGTCTCCTGTCCGGCGGCGCGCTGCGCACCCGCGGAGGGCGCCGCGAACGGCCCGGAGGTCAGCGCCCAGCCGGTGCAGGCGAGGACGAGGACCGGGCTGAGCCGCGCGGTGAGCGCGAGCGGAAGGGGGAATTCACGCACGGCGCACTTCTCGTGGTGGGGGACGGACGAAGCGGAGGGCGTCCACACTGTGGACGGTGGACGCCAGTGTCACACGAGTGGCTGTGGGGTGGAAGTGCCAACTCGCTCCGTACCCGGACGATCACGGGACCCCGCCGCCGGCGCCTGGTTCGCCCCCCTGTGTCCGGTCGCCGGACGGCCGCCGCGCACCGGACGGCCGCCGCGCACCGGGCGGCGAGGCGCCGCGGCGGCCCTACGGCACCCGGGCCGTCCACGCGGGCGAGGCGAACTTCGTCCGGGCCAGCTCCTGGGCGCGGGCCAGCTCGCCGTCGGTGACCTCGCCGTCCGCCAGGCCGTACCGGCCGCGGAAGGAGTCGATCATCCGCTCGATGACGGCCTCGCGGGACAGTCCCGTCTGCCGGCGCAGCGGGTCCACCCGCTTCTTCGCACTCCTGGTGCCCTTGTCGGACAGCTTCTCCCGCCCGATCCGCAGCACCTCGACCATCTTGTCCGCGTCGATGTCGTAGGACATCGTCACGTGGTGCAGCACCGCGCCGGGCCGCCCCGCCGGGCCCACGATCCGCTTCTGCGCGGCGCCCGCGATCTTGCCCTGGTCGGTGGCGATGTCGTTGAGCGGCTGGTACCAGGCCCGGACGCCCAGCTCGCCGAGCGCGCCGAGCACCCAGTCGTCCAGGTAGGCGTAACTGTCCTGGAAGGACAGACCCTGCACCAGCGACTCGGGCACCGACAGCGAGTACGTGATCGTGTTGCCCGGCTCGACGAACATCGCGCCGCCGCCGGAGATCCGGCGCACCACCTCGACGCCGTGCCGGGCGGCGCCCTCGGCGTCCACCTCGTTGCGCAGAGACTGGAAGCTGCCGATGATCACCGCCGGGGCGGCCCACTCCCACACCCGCAGGGTCGGCGGCCGCAGACCGGCGGCCACCTGTGCCGTCAGCACCTCGTCCAGCGCCATGTGCAGGGCGGGGGACTGCGGGCCGTCGTGGACGAGCTGCCAGTCGTAGTCCGTCCAGTCGGTGGCGTGCGCCAGCGCGCGCCGCACGGCGACCGCGACGCCCTCGCAGGTCAGCCCGTACAGCACCGTGCCCGCGGGCAGCGCGGCCTCGATGCGGGCGGCGAGCGCGGCGGCGTCCGTGTCCGCCGGGACGCCCTCCAGCGCGGCGTTCACCGCCTCCAGCGCCTCGTCCGGCTCCAGGAAGAAGTCGCCCGCCACCCGTACGTGCCGCAGCACGCCGTCCTCGACCTCCACGTCCACGACGACGAGCTTGCCGCCGGGCACCTTGTACTCACCGTGCACTGCCAGGTCCTCCGTTCCCGCCGCAGCGGACAACGCCCGGGGCGGCCGGGGTGTTCCCGCCGCACCTGTGACGCGGCTGTGACCGGAACTGTGGCCTCCGTCACGGCTGCCCGTCGCCTGCCCCTGACGAGCCGGCCCGATGCGCAGATCCCTTCCGCTCGTGCTGCTCGCCGCGGGCCTCGCCCTCACGGCCTGCGCCACCACCTCGGGCGCCCGCGCGAGCGGCACGCCGCCGCTGTCCGCCGACGACCCGCGGTACCGGCCGCTGGACGCCTACGGCGCCACCGACGCCGAGACCGCCGTGCTCGGCGAGGCCCGCTGGACCCTCGCCAAGGAGTGCATGCGCGGCCTCGGCTTCGCCGGCCCGCGCCAGCTGCCGGTGACCCCGCGCGGTGCACGCCGCCGACGTACGCGGCCAGGACCGCCCGCCGGGCCCCGCGCCGGGCGGCCTCAGCCGCCCAGTTGCTTGCGCAGTACCGTCTGCAGCCCGATGAGGTTCGGGTTGGCGGAGTTGCGGTCCAGCCACGTCATCGTGACCGGTGTCCGCAGGTCGACGTCCTCGACCCGGACCACGGCCACCTCCCGCCGCTCGGCCTGGGCGCGCACCGCCAGCTCCGGCAGCAGCGCGCAGCCCATGCCGGCCGCCACGCACGCCCCCAGCGTGCCGATGCTCGACACCTGGGCGACCGGCTCCTCGGCGGCCGACGCCGCGAAGACGCCGTCGTACATCTCCCGGAAGCCGCAGCTGCGTTCGGTGGCCAGGAACGGTTCCCGGGACAGGTCGGCGAGCGGCGCCCGGCCGCGCCCGGCCAGCGGATGTTCCGGCGGGACGATGACCACCAGCGGTTCCTCCGCGAGCGTCTCGGCGCGCAGGCCGGCGTCCGGCGGCGGATCGCCGAAGGTCAGGCACACGTCCAGGTCGCCCCGGCGCACCGCCCGGTACAGCTCCCCCCGGTTGTCCTGGGTCACCCGCACCCGGGTCTGCGGATACAGCGACCGGTAGCGCGAGAGGACTTCGGGCAGCAGGTTGAGGCCCACCGTCTCCAGCGCGCCGACCGCCACCTCCGCACCCGGCCGGGACACCGCCCAGCGCGCCTCCTCCAGCAGCTTGAGGATGCGCTCGGTGTACTCCGCCAGCGTCACCCCCCGCGGCGTCAGCCGCACCCGCCGCTGCGTGCGGTCCAGCAGTTCCACGCCCAGCTCGCGTTCCAGCGCCTGGATCTGGTCGCTGACGCTGGACTGCGCGTAGTGCAACTCCTTCGCCGCCTGCGTGACGCTGAGCGTCCTGGCGACCGTTTCGAACGTTCGCAGATGCCGTAACTCCACGACCCCGGGCCCCCTCGCTGAACGATCGGCTGGGCCGATGCTACCCATAGGGCATTCCCGCCGTCACCAGCGACGATGGCCCGTTCCGGTCCGCTTGAATGGGGAGTGCCGCCCCGAACTCATCGGGTTTCACGGCGAGTTGCCGACATCAAAATGAAGGAGCCAACATGTCGACGCAGGCGGAACCGCAACGGGCCTCCGTCGCACCGGCACGAACCGACAAGCCCTCCCGGACCTTGCTGACCGGCCTCTCGCTCGGCTACTTCATGGTCCTGCTGGACATGACGATCGTCTCGGTGGCGCTGCCCGCCCTCTCCCGTGACCTCCACGCCGGGCTCAGCGGTCTGCAGTGGGTCACCAACGGCTACACCATCACGTTCGCCGCCCTGCTGCTCACCGCCGGCTGGCTGTCCGACCGCTACGGCGGCCGCCGCGTCTTCCTCTGGGGACTCGTCACCTTCGGCGTCCTCTCCGGCATCTCCGCCGCCGCCACCACGCTGGAGGCGCTGGTCGCCCTGCGCCTGGCACTCGGCGTCGCCGGGGCGCTGCTGCTCCCGGCCTCCCTCGCCGTGATCACCAACGCCTACGCCGACCCCGCCGACCGCGCCCGTGCGGTGGGCAACTGGGCGGCGATCACCGGAGCGGCCCTGGCGGCCGGACCGCTGGTCGGCGGCGCGCTCACCGACGCGGTGGGCTGGCGTGCCATCTTCCTGGTCAACGTGCCCCTCGCCCTGGTCAGCCTCGTCATCACCGTACGGCTGGCCCCCGAGACCGCCCGCAAGCAGCGCGGCGGCCTCGACGTCACCGGCCAGCTCAGCGCGGTCCTCGCCCTGGGCGCCCTGGTCTACGCCCTGATCGAGGGCCCGGACAAGGGCTGGAGCGGCGGCCCGGTGATCGGCGCCTTCGCCGTCACCCTCGTCGCGGCCGCGGTGTTCCTCGTCGCCGAGACCCGCGCCGGCGACGCGGCGATGCTGCCGCTGCGGATGTTCCGCAGCCGCGGCTTCTCCTCCGCGCTGGGCGCCGGGCTGCTCGCCAACTTCGGCCTGTCGGGCCTGCTGTTCGTGCTGTCGCTGTACTTCCAGGAGAGCCGCGGCTACTCCTCCTTCGGCGCCGGCCTGGCCTTCCTGCCGCTGACCCTGCCCACCGCCTTCAACCCCGTCTACACCGGACGCCTGGTCGGCCGGATCGGCCCGCGCCGCCCCGCCACCACCGGCTTCGTCCTCATGGGCGTCGGCGCGCTGCTCCAGGCGCCGTTCACCGGCGACGGCGCCGTGGACCTCACGGCCACCGTGACCGGTCTGCTCGCCTTCGGCTTCGGTGTCTCCTTCGCCCTGCCCGCGCTGGTCGCCGGCACCGTCGGCTCGGTGCCCGCCGAACTGGCCGGCATCGGCTCCGGCGCGCTCAACTCCGCCCGCCAGATCGGCGCGTCGCTCGGCGTCGCCGTCCTCGGCGTGATCCTCAACCTGTCCTCGGCCAACGCCGACGGCACCCGCTGGGCGCTCGTCGTCGGCGGCCTGGCCCTGCTGTCCGGCGCCCTCGTCACCGTGACGGGACTGCGGGGGCGCCCCGCGAACTGAGCGCGCACCGCGCGCGAGGCGGCCGCGACCGACCCCGTTCCGACGTGCGGTGCCCCGCCCCTTCGGCACCTGGGAACACCCGGTTCGTCCAACGGAGCGCGCCGTTTCCCGGATCGCCTTCGGGGCGTGGACGCGAGGTGCTGTGATATCCAGCGGAGCGGATCGCGCGACGCGCGGCCGAAGCCCGGGTGTCCGGCCCGGGACGTCCGCGCACACCTGGCGGCGCCCGGCCACGACGGCGCCCACACCGCACACACACCGAGGTGACACACATGCGGTTCACCACCCGCCCCACCCTCCAGGGCACCTTCGGGATGGTGTCCTCCACCCACTGGCTGGCCTCCCAGTCGGCGATGGCCGTCCTGGAGAGCGGCGGCAACGCCTACGACGCGGCCGTGGCCGGCGCCTTCGTCCTGCACGTCGTCGAGCCGCACCTCAACGGCCCGGCCGGCGAGGCGCCGATCCTGCTCGCCCCGGCGGGCGGCGAGGTGCGGGTGCTGTGCGGACAGGGCGTCGCGCCGGCCGGCGCGAGCGTCGCCCACTACCGCGGCCTCGGTCTCGACCTGGTGCCCGGCACCGGGCCGCTGGCCGCCGCCGTCCCCGGCGCCTTCGACGCCTGGCTGCTCCTCCTGCGCGACCACGGCACCAGACCCCTCGACGAGGTCCTCGCCTACGCCATCGGCTACGCCGAACACGGCCACGCCCCCGTCGAGGGCGTCGGCGCGACCGTGGAGACCGTACGGGACCTGTTCACGACCGAGTGGACCTCCTCCGCCGAGGTCTACCTGCCCGGCGGCCGCGCGCCCGGGCCCGGCCGGCTGCTGCGCAACCCCGCCCTCGCCGCCACCTGGAAACGGCTGCTCGCCGAGACCGCTGGCGCCGCCGGCCGGGAGGCGCGCATCGACGCCGCACGCGAGGTGTGGCGCACCGGGTTCATCGCCGAGGCCCTGGTCCGGCAGGCCGGACGGCCCACCCTGGACACCAGCGGCGAACGCCACACCGGCACCCTCACCGCCGCCGACCTCGCCGCCTGGTCCGCGAGTTACGAGACACCCGCGACGTACGACTGGAACGGCTGGACCGTGTGCAAGGCGGGCCCCTGGAGCCAGGGCCCCGTCCTCCTCCAGCAACTCGCCCTGTTGCCGGAGGAGTTGCCCGCACACGACTCCGCCGACTACCTCCATCTGCTGATCGAGGGCTGCAAACTGGCGATGGCCGACCGGGAGGCGTGGTACGGCGACGCCGCCGAAGTGCCGCTGGCCGACCTGCTGTCGGCCGAGTACAACGCCGAACGACGCCGGCTGATCGGCGAGCGCGCCGCCCTGGAGCTGCGGCCGGGCAGCCCCGGCGGACGGACGCCACGGCTCGGCGCGCACGCCCGCCGCGCCGCCGCACACGGGGCGGAGCCCACCGGCCCGGGCGTCGGCGAGCCCACCGTCGCCAAGCCGCCCACCTCCCCGGTGCCGGGCGAGCCGGTGGTCGCCGGCGACGGCGGCACCCGCGGCGACACCTGCCACCTCGACGTCGTCGACCGCTGGGGCAACATGGTCGCCGCCACACCCAGCGGGGGCTGGCTCCAGTCCAACCCCGTCGTGCCCGAACTCGGCTTCCCCCTCGGCACCCGGCTCCAGATGGCCTGGCCGGCCGAGGGCCTGCCCAACTCGCTCACACCCGGCCGCCGTCCGCGCACCACCCTCAGCCCGTCGATCGCCCTGCGCGACGGCGTGCCCGTCCTCGCCTTCGGCACACCCGGCGGCGACCAGCAGGACCAGTGGCAGCTGCACTTCCTGCTGGCCCTCACCCGGCGCCCGGCCGTCCGCGGCGGGCTCGACCTCCAGGGCGCCGTCGACGCCCCGAACTGGCACACCGACGGCATCGTCGGATCCTTCTACCCGCGCGGCATGCTCCCGGGCAGCGTCACCGTCGAATCCCGCACCGACCCCGCGACCGTCGCCGAACTGCGCCGCCGCGGCCACCGGGTGACCGTCGGCGGCCCCTGGTCGGAGGGCCGGCTGTGCGCGGTCGCCCGGGACCCGCTGACCGGCATCCTGTCGGCGGCGGCCAACCCGCGCGGCATGCAGGGCTACGCCGTCGGCCGCTGAACGGGGAACATGAAGGCACCCCCCGGGTGTGCCGCGCGGCGGCCGCCGCCCGGCACCGGGTGTTCACGCCGATTCCATCCGGGGTGCACCCGGGCGGCGGGCGTTGTCACAGGTCCGTGCTCTCATGGAGGCATGATCGAAGAGACGGAAACCATCGAAGAGTTTCTCGTGCGCCACTCGGCCGACGTGGAGGAGGCGGTCCGAGCGGCCGCCGCGGCCGAGATCATGCCCCGCTTCTGCCGCCTCGCCGAGCACGAGGTCGACCAGAAGTCCGGCCCGCACGACCTGGTGACGGACGCCGACCGGCTGGCCGAGCGCTACCTCACCGACACGCTCGGCGCGCTGCTGCCCGGCTCGGTCGTGGTCGGCGAGGAGGCGGTGCACGCCGACCCCGCGGTCTACGACGCGCTGCACGGCGACGCCCCGGTCTGGATCGTCGACCCCGTCGACGGCACCCGGCAGTTCGTGCACGGCGACCCCGGCTTCTGCACCCTGGTCGCCCTCGCCCGCGGCGGCGTCCTGCTGGGCTCCTGGACCTACGCCCCCGCGCTCGACCTGATCGCCACCGCCGTACGCGGCCGGGGCGCCCTGCTCGGCGGGCGGCCGCTGCGCTCCGGCACACCCGACGCCGGCCGCGCCCTGCGGGTGGCCCACTCACACCCGGACTACACCACGGACGCACAGAAGCGCGGCCTGCTCGGCCTGTACCGGGACGGCGTCGAGCCCCGCGCCTGCGGCTCGGCCGGCCTGGAGTACCTCGCCGTCGCCCGGGGCGAGTTGGACGCCACCGCCTTCAGCTGGGAGGCCGCCTGGGACCACGCGGCGGGCCTGCTCCTGGTCGAGGAGGCGGGCGGTGCCCACCTGACCGGGGCCGGCGCCCCCTTCCGCGTCACCGGCGGCAACACCCTCCCCTTCACCGCCGCCCGCGACCGGGCGACGGCCCGACGCGTCATCGGCCTCCTGACCGAACCGGCGGCGCCGGGGGAGGTCCACGCGGCAGGATGAGGGCCCCCGGCGCCGAGCCACGAGCCCCCGCCCCGCCACCGGCACCGCCGAGGCGAGGGCAGGGGAAGCCGCCCCCCGCACCGCCCGGAGGGCTGGATGCCCCCGGGCCGGTCGCGCGGCATATCCTGAAGCCCAGTGGCCATCGGCTGACGAAGCCGAAGAAGCCGGCGAAGCCGACGAAGGGGTCCCGAGGTGGCGTCGATGCTCGATGCGGTCGTGGTGGGTGCGGGACCGAACGGACTGACCGCCGCCGTGGAACTGGCCCGGCGCGGATTCTCCGTGGCCGTCTTCGAAGCCCGCGGCACCGTCGGCGGCGGCGCCCGCACCGAGGAACTCACCCTCCCCGGCTTCCGCCACGACCCGTGCTCCGCCGCCCACCCCCTCGGCGTCAACTCGCCCGCCTTCCGCGCCCTGCCCCTGGAACGCCACGGCCTGGAGTGGCTCCACCCCGAGCTGCCCATGGCGCACCCCTTCCCGGACGGCACCGCCGCGGTCCTGGCCCGCTCCGTCGCCGAGACGGCGGCCTCCTTCGGACCGCGCGACGCGGGCGCCTACCGCAGACTGGTCGCACCGTTCCTGCCCCGCTGGGACACCCTGGCGCGCGACTTCATGTCCCTGCCGCTGACCGCCCTGCCGCGCGACCCGGTCACCCTCGCCCGCTTCGGCCTCACCGGCCTGCCGCCCTCCACCTGGCTGATGCGCCGCTTCCGCGACGAGCGCGCCAAGGCCCTCTTCGCCGGCCTGGTCGCCCACGTCATGGCCCCGCTGAACGGCCTCGCCACCGGCGCCATCGGCCTGGTCTTCGCGCTGGCCGCGCACGCCCGCGGCTGGCCGGTGGCCCGCGGCGGCTCGCAGGCCGTCTCGGACGCCCTGACGGGATACCTGAAGGAACTCGGCGGCGCCGTCCACACCGACTACGAGGTCAAACGCCTCGACGACCTGCCGCCCGCCCGGGCGTACGTCTTCGACACCTCGCCCACCGCCCTGGCCCGCATCGCCGGCCTCGGCCGCGCCTACGAGGGCTACCGCTACGGCCCCGGCGTCTTCAAGATCGACTACGCGCTGGACGGCCCCGTCCCGTGGACCGCCGAGGCCCCCCGCGTCGCCGGCACCGTGCAGATCGGCGCCGACAGCGCGGAGATCGGCGCCGCCCTGAACGCCGCCTCCCGCGAGGGCCGCGCCCCCGAACGGCCCTTCCTCATCACGGTCCAGCCCAGCGTCGTCGACCCCACCCGGGCCCCGGCCGGCAAACACGTCCTCTGGGCGTACGGCCACGTCCCCAACGGCTGGAGCGGCGACCTCACCGACGCGATCGAACGCCAACTGGAGCGCTTCGCCCCCGGCTTCCGCGACCGCGTCCTCGCCCGCGCCACCGCGGGGCCGCCCCAACTCGCCGCCCGCAACGCCAACTACGTCGGCGGCGACATCGCCACCGGCTCGGCCGCGGGACTCCGGCTCCTGCTGCGCCCCCGGCCCACCCTGTTCCCGTACCACACCCAGCACCCGGCCGTCTTCCTCTGCTCCTCGGCCACCCCGCCGGGCCCCGGAGTGCACGGCATGTCGGGACACAACGCGGCCAAGGCCGTCTGGCGGAGACTGAGACAGACATGAGGCAGACATGAGCGCCGCCATCACCCTCGTCCGCGGCGACATCACCCGCCAGCGCGTCGACGCCCTCGTCAACGCCGCCAACTCCTCCCTGCTCGGCGGGGGAGGGGTGGACGGCGCGATCCACCGCCGCGGCGGCCCCGCGATCCTCACCGAGTGCCGTGCCCTGCGCGCGTCCCACTACGGCCGCGGCCTGCCCACCGGCGAGGCCGTCGCCACCACCGCGGGCGCACTGGACGCCCGCTGGGTGATCCACACCGTCGGCCCGGTCTGGTCGGCCGGCGAGGACCGTTCGCACCTGCTGGTCTCCTGCCACCGCGCGTCGCTGCGGGTCGCCGACGAACTCGGCGCCCGCACGGTCGCCTTCCCGGCGATCTCCACCGGCGTCTACCGCTGGCCCCTGGACGACGCCGCCCGCATCGCGCTGCGGACCGTACGGGAGACCGAGACCGCCGTCGAGGAGATCCGCTTCGTCCTGTTCGACGAGCCGGCGTACCAGGCGTTCGCCGCGCGGCTGGGGTGAGCGGGACAGCCGCAGGCCACCGGACGTCCATGTCGGATTCCCGCCAGCCCCGCGGCGCCTCGTGCCCGATGCTGGAGCCATGCAGAACGGGATGCACACCGACCGGGACCGCTGCGTACGCGCCGTCCGGTCCAAGGACGCCCGCTTCGACGGCTGGTTCTTCACCGCCGTCCTGACCACCGGCATCTACTGCCGGCCGAGCTGCCCCGTGGTGCCGCCCAAGCCGGAGAACATGGTCTTCCACCCGAGCGCCGCCGCCTGCCAGCAGGCCGGGTTCCGGGCCTGCAAACGCTGCCGGCCCGACACCAGCCCCGGCTCCCCGGAGTGGAACCGGCGCGCCGACCTCGTGGCCCGCGCCATGCGGCTGATCGCCGACGGCGTCGTGGACCGCGACGGCGTCCCCGGCCTCGCCGCCCGCCTCGGCTACAGCACCCGCCAGATCGAACGGCAGCTGCTGGCCGAACTCGGCGCCGGACCCCTCGCGCTGGCCCGCGCCCAGCGCGCCCAGACCGCCCGGCTGCTGATCGAGACCACCCGCCTGCCGATGGCGGAGATCGCCTTCGCCGCCGGGTTCGCCTCCATCCGCGCCTTCAACGACACCGTGCGAGAGGTGTTCGCGCTGTCACCCGGCGAACTGCGCACCCGCGCCCCCGAGCCCACCACCCCCCGGACCACCGCCCCCGGCCGGACCCGCGCGGCCACCCCCGGCACCCTCACCCTGCGCCTCCCCTTCCGCGCCCCGCTCAACCCGGACAACCTCTTCGGCCACCTCGCGGCGACCGCGGTGCCCGGCGTCGAGGAGTGGCGCGACGGGGCGTACCGGCGCACGCTGCGCCTGCCGCACGGACCCGGCGTCGCCGCGCTCACCCCGAAACCGGACCACGTGGCCTGCCGGCTCACCCTGGCCGACCTGCGCGACCTGCCCGTGGCCATCAGCCGCTGCCGGCGCCTGCTCGACCTGGACGCCGACCCGGTCGCCGTCGACGACCAGCTGCGCACCGACCCGGTCCTTGCCCCGCTCATCGACAAGGCCCCGGGCCGGCGGGTGCCGCGCACGGTGGACGGGGCCGAGTTCGCCGTACGGGCCGTCCTGGGCCAGCAGGTCTCCACCGCCGCCGCCCGCACCCACGCGGCCCGCCTGGTCACCGCCCACGGCGAACCGGTCGACGACCCCGAGGGCGGCCTCACCCACCTCTTCCCCGCCCCCGAGGCACTGGCCGCGCTCGACCCGGCGGCACTGGCGATGCCCCGCACCCGCCGCACCACGTTCACCACCCTGGTGCGCGAACTCGCCGAGGGCGGCCTCCACCTGGGCGTGGAGAGCGACTGGCGGGAGACCCGCTCCCGGCTGCTGGCCCTGCCCGGCTTCGGCCCCTGGACGGTCGACGTCATCGCCATGCGCGCCCTCGGCGACCCCGACGCCTTCCTCCCCACCGACCTCGGCATCCGGCGCGCCGCCGCCGGACTGGGCCTGCCCGCCACACCCGCCGCCCTCACCGCCCGCGCGACGGCCTGGCAGCCCTGGCGCGCCTACGCCGTGCAGTACCTGTGGGCCACCGACAGCCACCCGATCAACTTCCTGCCCGTCTGACTGCCCGTCCGAGGGACGCACCATGAAACAGCACACCGTCATCGACAGCCCCTACGGCCCGCTCACCCTCGTCGCCGACGACGGCGTCCTGTGCGGCCTCTACATGACCGACCAGCGCCACCGGCCCCCGCGGGAGACGTTCGGCGAAAGCGCCGGCACGGCCGCCTTCCGGGCGGCTCAGGAGCAGCTGGCGTCCTACTTCGCGGGGGAGTTGACGGAGTTCACCCTCGAACTGAGCCTGGCCGGTACCCCGTTCCAGCGCCGCGTGTGGGACGCGCTGCGCCGCATCCCCTACGGCGAGACCCGCTCGTACGGCCAACTGGCCACCGCCCTCGGCGCGCCGGGCGCCTCCCGCGCCGTCGGCCTCGCCAACGGCCGCAACCCCGTGGGCATCATCGTCCCCTGCCACCGCGTGGTCGGTGCCGACGGCAGCCTGACCGGCTACGGCGGCGGACTGCCCCGCAAGAAGCGCCTCCTGGACTTCGAGACCGGCTCGGCGCTCTTCGACGTCTAGCACCGGCAGCCGGGGCGGCCGGGGCAGCCGGGGGAGCCGGGGAAGGGGGCGACGGCGCTACCGGCCGCCGGGCGCCGCCGTGTGGAACCTGCTCAGCGCCCAGACGATGACCAGGTCGAGGACCATCACGACGATGGACCACACCGGGTAGTACGGGATGAACATGAACTGGGTGATCAGGCTGACGCCCGCCACCGCGATGCCGGCCCCGCGGCCCCAGCTCCGGCCGGCCAGGATGCCCATGCCGGCGACGACCAGCGCCAGCCCGATCGCGAGGTGCAGCCAGCCCCACGCGGTCAGGTCGAACCGGTACACGTATCCGGGCGGCGAGAACAGGGTGTCCTGGGCGATGCCGGTGACGCCCAGGAGGATGCTGAGCGGACCGCTCAGCATGAGCGCCGCCCCGGCGAACAGGGACGCGCTGTCGGTGCTCGCGCCGCGGCCGGGCCCGCCCTGCCCCGGCCGGACCTTGCCGGATGTCGTTGCCATGGCATTCGCCTTCCTGTCCTGCGCGGTCGCCGTGGCACACGGCTTCGCGCGAGGCGAACCACGCTCCCCTGCCAGCCTGACCGCGATCCCCCGGCGCCGCGACCGGAGTCCCGCGGCGCCGGGGATCAGGGGCGGGGCGGCACCCCGGGCGGTGGGTCAGCCGGCCCGGTGGCCGTTCTCCAGCTCCGCCGTGCTCGTGCCCCCGTCGAGCACCTCCAGGGCGGCCAGGACGCGGCGGCCGGTGGCGCCCGGCAGATGCGCGACCAGTTCGTCGCGGCCGACCAGACGCCAGGACAGCAGCTCCTCCTCCTGCAGCCGGATCGCCTTCAGCTCCTCGTCGGCCAGCACACCGCCGTCGAAGAGGTACGCCACCAGCGGCGGCCGGTCGGCGCCGGGCACCCAGTCGACCGCGAGCAGCCGGCCCAGCGCGCGGTCCAGGCCGATCTCCTCCAGGGTCTCGCGGCGCGCGCCCTGGCGCGGGCTCTCGCCCGTGTCGGACTCGATGGTGCCGCCCGGCAGCGCCCACCCCTCCCGGTAGTTCGGTTCGACCAGCAGCACCCGCCCCTGCGCGTCGCGGAAGAGGGCCGCGGCGGCGGCGAGGACACGGGGCAGCCCCGCGATGTACGTGGCGTAGTCGGGGACGTCTGGAGTGCTCATCCTGGAAGGGTATCCAGCCGTGTCCGTCTCCCACCTGCCCCACCCGGCCGGCCGGCCCGAG
This sequence comes from Streptomyces seoulensis, assembly GCA_013364255.1. Lineage (GTDB taxonomy): Bacteria > Actinomycetota > Actinomycetes > Streptomycetales > Streptomycetaceae > Streptomyces > Streptomyces similanensis. The sequence continues at coordinate 7,403,804 of CP054936.1, forward strand.
TCTCCGGCCAGGGCTTCTCAGGGTACGGGCGGGGCATGACGGCGGGGGCGGTCGCCGGTTATGGTCGCAGCGGCGCGACTGGCCCCGGTGTGCGGGGCCCGGAGAGCAAGGGGAACGCAAGGTGGCGGACGCTGCAGTGCACGGCACCCGTGGGGTGCTGATTGCCGCGGACAAGTTCAAGGGCTCGCTGACGGCCGTACAGGTCGCCGAGCGGGTGACGGCCGGGCTGCGCCGGGTCGTGCCGGGGCTGGAGGTGGAGGCGCTGCCGGTCGCCGACGGCGGTGACGGCACCGTGGACGCGGCGGTCGCGGCCGGGTTCGAGCGCCGCGAGGTACGGGTCGCCGGTCCCCTGGGCGAGGCGGTGACGGCCGCGTACGCGCTGCGCGGCGACACGGCGGTGGTGGAGATGGCCGAGGCCAGCGGGTTGCAGCGGCTGCCCGCCGGGGTCTTCGCGCCGCTCACCGCGTCGACGTACGGCTCCGGGGAGCTGCTGCGGGCCGCGCTGGACGCGGGCGCGCGGACGATCGTGTTCGGCGTCGGCGGCAGCGCGACCACCGACGGCGGCGCGGGCATGCTGGCGGCGCTGGGAGCGCGGTTCTGCACCGCGGCCGGAGAGCCGGTCGCGCCCGGCGGCGGCGGACTGGCCGACCTCGCGAGCGTGGATCTGTCCGGGCTGGACGAGCGGCTCGCCTCGGTCGAGTTCGTGCTCGCCAGCGACGTGGACAACCCGCTGACCGGCCCGAAGGGCGCGCCCGCGGTCTACGGCCCGCAGAAGGGCGCCTCGCCCGAGGACGTGGCGGCGCTGGACGCGGCGCTCGCGCACTTCGCGAAGGTGCTGGAGGCGGCGATCGGGCCGAAGGCGGCCGAGTACGCGGCCTCGCCGGGCGCCGGCGCGGCGGGCGGCATCGGGTACGGCGCGCTGATCCTCGGCGCGCGGTTCCGTGCCGGGATCGAGGTCATGCTCGACGTGCTGGGCTTCGCGCCGGCGCTGGAGCGGGCCTCCCTGGTGATCACCGGGGAGGGGTCGCTGGACGAGCAGACGCTGCACGGCAAGGCCCCGGCCGGGGTGGCCGCGGCGGCGCGTGCGGCGGGGCGGGAGGTCGTCGCGGTGTGCGGGCGGCTGGCGCTGCCGGTGGAGGAGCTGGGGCGGGCGGGGATCCGGCGGGCGTATCCGCTGACGTCCGTCGAGCCGGACGTCGAGAAGTGCATCGCGGACGCGGGGCCGATCCTGGAGCGGGTCGCGGAGCAGATCGCACGGGACTTTTTGAGCTGAGCTGAGCGGGGCGGGCGGTGGGGGATGTCGCCCCCGCCGCCCCTACCCGTCCCGTCCCCGGGGGCTGCCGCCCCCGGCCCCCCGCATCGGCCCCGAACGGGCCTCGTCCTCAAACGCCGGACGGGCTGGGTGGGGTGGTGGGGGGATCGCGGTGTCCCGCCTGACCGCCTCGTGTCCGAACATCCGACGGGCTGGAGGGGCGGCCCGAGCTGTGCGGCTACCGAGTCGGGTGGTGGGTGGGCATAGGCCGGGGGTCTGGGGGCGGAGCTCCCAGGGGGAGTACTCGCCGCGCATGCGAAAGGGCCCCGGACCGAAAGCGGTCCGGGGCCCTTCGCGGCGGAGCGTCACGGCAGCTGCGCCGCCCGCGCCTCACGCCGGTTGCCGCGGAAGTTGTTCACCCGGCGAGCCGTGGCGAACAACGGAATCACCGCACCCATCACCAGCTGGAGCGCACAGCCGGTCTGCAGCAGCAGCTGCCCGCTGGGCGCGTCGAAGGCCCAGCCGGCCAGCAGCCCCATCGACAGCACGATCCACCCGAGCATCGCCCCCGCGAGCCGGCCCCGCGGCTTGGGGTACTCCACGCGGCTCACCATCAGCCATGCCGTCCCCAGGATCGCCAGCAGCGTCGCCACGAACGGCAGCTCCAGCAGCACGATGGAGACCACCGTCAGCGCCCCGAAGGGCGAGGGCATGCCCTGGAACATGCCGTCCTTCAGCGTCACGCAGGAGAATCTCGCCAGCCGCAGCACCACCGCCAGCAGCACCACGATCGCGCTCAGCGCGGCCACCCTCTGGTGCGCGTCGTCGGCGACCATGCCGTAGACGAGGACGAAGTACGCCGGGGCCAGGCCGAAGCTGATCAGGTCGGAGAGGTTGTCCAGTTCCGCGCCCATGGGGGAGGAGCGCAGCTTGCGGGCCACCAGTCCGTCGAACAGGTCGAAGACCGCCGCGCACAGCATCAGGATGACCGCCGTGGCGGCGCTGTGCCGGGCCATGCCGTTCTCCGTGCTCCCGGTGAGGTGCGGGATCAGGATTCCGGTGGTCGTGAAGTACACGGCCATGAAGCCGCAGGTCGCGTTGCCCAGGGTGAGGGTGTCCGCTATCGACAGCCGGAGCGAGAGGGGCATCTCCTCCTCGTCGTCCAGCTCGTCGGCCTCGGGCACCCAGCCGGCCTGGGTGTCGGGATCAATCACGGTCAATGCGAGTCACCCCAGCCACGGTCTTCTGACCGACCTCGACGGCCACCTCCACGCCCTCGGGCAGGTAGAGGTCGACCCGCGAGCCGAAACGGATCAGGCCGACCCGCTCGCCCTGCTCCACCTTGGTGCCCGACGGGATGTACGGGACGATGCGGCGGGCGACGGCGCCGGCGATCTGGATCATCTCGATGTCACCGAGCTCGGTGTCGAAGTGCCAGACCACCCGCTCGTTGTTCTCGCTCTCCTTGTTGAACGCCGGAACGAACCCACCGGGGATGTGCTCGACCGAGGTGACCGTGCCGGCGAGCGGGGCGCGGTTGACGTGGACGTTCAGCGGGCTCATGAAGATGGCGACGCGGGTGCGGCCGTCCTTCCACGGCATGATGCTCTGCACCACACCGTCGGCGGGCGAGATGACCCGGCCCTGGGTGATCTCGCGCTCGGGGTCGCGGAAGAACCACAGCATCCCCGCCGCGAGCGCGGTGGCGGGGACGGCTACGGCCTTGGCCGCGCCCGAGCGGCGGGCGCGGACCAGGCTGACGGCTGCGGTGGCGACGGTCGGCAGAAGCCACGGCGATGCTCCGCGCGCGAGGCGTACGCCGGCGAGGCTGTCGCGAGGTGCAGAGGTTTGGCTGTGGGGCATGGATGACCTTCGTAGCGGATGATGCCGCGCTTTCGACGGGGGACGGCGGCTTTCCGCGATCGTAGCGGTTAAGGACCACAACTGGGTAAGCCGGGAAGCCGAGTCGGCGGCCGGTAACCGCTGACGGGGTGTGATCTTCTTCTCGGCGAAAACACCCCGTACGCGGACATTCAGCCTTGGAACCGATACTCTTCGAGCAGCCTGCGGCCGATGATCATTTTCTGGATCTCGGCGGTACCTTCACCGATGAGCAGCATCGGCGCCTCGCGGTAGAGACGCTCGATCTCGTACTCCTTGGAGAAGCCGTAGCCGCCGTGGATCCGGAAGGCGTCCTCGACGACCTCCTTGCAGTACTCCGAGGCCAGGTACTTGGCCATACCCGCCTCGAGGTCGTTGCGCTGCCCGGAGTCCTTCTTGCGGGCCGCGTTCACCATCATGGCATGCGCGGCCTCGACCTTGGTGGCCATTTCGGCCAGTTTGAACTGAATGGCCTGGTGCTGGGCGATCGGCTTGCCGAAGGTGCTGCGCTGCTGGGCGTACCGCACACCCAGCTCGAAGGCACGCTGCGCGACACCGCAGCCACGGGCCGCCACGTTCACCCGGCCGACCTCGACGCCGTCCATCATCTGGTAGAAGCCGCGGCCGGTGACCCCGCCGAGCACCCGGTCGGCCGGGACGCGCAGGCCGTCCATGATCAGCTCGGTGGTGTCGACGCCCTTGTAGCCCATCTTGTCGATCTTCCCCGGGATGGTGAGGCCGGGCCGGACCTCGCCGAAGCCGGGCTCCTTCTCCACCAGGAAGGTCGTCATGGACCTGTGCGGCGCGGTGCCCTCGGGGTGACCTTCGTCACTGCGGACCAGGACCGCCACCAGCGACGAGGTGCCGCCGTTGGTCAGCCACATCTTCTGGCCGGTCAGGACGTACTCGTCACCGTCCTTCACCGCCTTGGAGGAGATGGCCGACACATCCGAGCCGAGCGCCGGCTCCGACATCGAGAACGCGCCCCGGACGTCCCCGGCCGCCATGCGCGGCAGGAAGTGGTCCCGCTGCTCCCGCGTCCCGTGCTGCTTGAGCATGTACGCGACGATGAAGTGGGTGTTGATGATGCCGGACACCGACATCCAGCCGCGGGCGATCTCCTCCACGCACAGCGCGTAGGTCAGCAGCGACTCACCCAGGCCCCCGTACTCCTCGGGAATCATCAGACCGAACAGACCCAGCTCCTTGAGCCCGTCCACGATCGCCTGCGGGTACTCGTCGCGGTGCTCCAGCTCGGTCGCGACCGGGATGATCTCCTTGTCCACGAAGTCCCGGACGGTGGAGACGATCTCCTGCTGGACGTCCGAGAGGCCGTGGGTCTGGGCGAGACGGCTCATCTACTTCCCCTGTTCCTTCAGCTCGGGCCGGCCGGGCTGCTCTCCGCCGCGCTCCTTGATGTACGTCTCGGTCGGCACCATCACCTTGCGGCGGAACACGCACACCAGGGTGCCGTCCTGCTTGTAGCCCTTGGTCTCGACGTGGACGATGCCGCGGTCGTTCTTCGACTTCGAGGGCCACTTGTCGAGCACGGTCGTCTCGCCGTAGATCGTGTCGCCGTGGAAGGTCGGCGCCACGTGCCGGAGCGACTCGATCTCCAGGTTGGCGATCGCCTTGCCGGAGACGTCCGGGACGGACATGCCGAGCAGCAGGGAGTACACGTAGTTGCCCACGACGACGTTCTTGCCGAAGTCCGTCGTCGACTCCGCGTAGTGCGCGTCCAGGTGCAGCGGGTGGTGGTTCATGGTGAGCAGACAGAAGAGGTGGTCGTCGTACTCCGTGACCGTCTTGCCGGGCCAGTGCTTGTAGACGGCGCCGACCTCGAACTCCTCGTAGGTGCGTCCGAACTGCATCGCGCTCAGGCCTCCGGGATCTCGAACTTCGACGTGCGCCGCAGGCCGGCCGCCCGTCCCTTGCCCGCGACGACCAGCGCCATCTTGCGGCTGGCCTCGTCGATCATCTCGTCGCCCAGCATCGCCGAGCCCTTCTTGCCGCCCGCCTCCGAGGTGCAGTACTCGTAGGCGTCCAGGATCAGCTCGGCGTGGTCGTAGTCCTCCTGAGAGGGCGAGAACACCTCGTTGGCCGCGTCCACCTGGCCCGGGTGCAGTACCCACTTGCCGTCGAAGCCGAGCGCGGCGGCCCGGCCGGCCACCTCGCGGAAGCCGTCGACGTTGCGGATCTGGAGGTAGGGGCCGTCGATCGCCTGGAGGTCGTTGGCGCGGGCGGCCATCAGGATCTTCATCAGGATGTAGTGGTAGGCGTCCGCCGGGTAGCCGGGCGGCTGCTCGCCCACGACCAGCGACTTCATGTTGATCGACGCCATGAAGTCGGCCGGGCCGAAGATGATCGTCTCGATGCGCGGGGAGGCCTGCGCGATCTCGTTGACGTTGTTCAGGCCCTGGGCGTTCTCGATCTGCGCCTCGATGCCGATGCGGCCGACCTCGAAGCCCATCGTCTTCTCGATCTGGGTGAGCAGCAGGTCCAGCGCCACCACCTGCTGGGCGCTCTGCACCTTGGGCAGCATGATGCAGTCGAGGTTGGGACCGGCGCCCTCGACCACCGTCACGACGTCCCGGTACGTCCACTCGGTCGTCCAGTCGTTGACGCGCACGACCCTGGTCTTGCCCGTCCAGTCGCCCTCGTTGAGGAACTTGACGATGGTGTGCCGCGCCTCGGGCTTGGCCAGCGGCGCGCAGGCGTCCTCCAGGTCCAGGAAGACCTGGTCGGCGGGCAGGCCCTGCGCCTTCTCCAGGAAGCGCGGGTTGCTGCCGGGGACGGCCAGACACGAGCGCCGCGGGCGCAGGCGGTTGACGGGCGTACTCATGCGGGGACCTCCAGGGGGTCGAGCTTGTTCGCTTTCCGGATCTCGTCGACGATGGCGCCGATGATGCCGGTGATGTCGAAGTCCTTCGGGGTGAAGACCGCGGCCACGCCGGCGGCCCGCAGGTCTTCGGCGTCACCGTTCGGGATGATGCCACCGGCGATCACCGGAATGTCTGTGGCACCGGCCACACGCAGCCGGTCCAGCACGTCCGGCACCAGCTGCGCGTGCGAGCCGGACAGGATGGACAGGCCCACCGCGTGCACGTCCTCGGCCAGGGCGGCGTCCACGATCTGCTCCGGGGTGAGCCGGATGCCCTGGTAGACCACCTCGAAGCCGGTGTCGCGGGCCCGCACGGCGATCTGCTCGGCGCCGTTGGAGTGGCCGTCGAGACCCGGCTTGCCGACCAGGAAGCGCAGCTTGCCCACCCCCAGGTCCCGGGCCGTCAGCTCCACCTTGCGACGCACCTCCGACAGGGCCGAGCCGGCCTCGGCGGTGACCGCCACCGGCGCGGACGACACGCCGGTCGGCGCGCGGAACTCGCCGAACACCTCGCGCAGCGCCCCGGCCCACTCGCCGGTGGTGACACCCGCGCGGGCGCACTCCAGGGTGGCCTCCATCAGGTTGGCGGTGCCCTTGGCGGCCTCCTTCAGCCGCTCCAGCGCCTTGCAGGGGCGCGGGTGGTTGAAGGGCGGCTGGTAGCGGGTGTCGCGCCAGTTCTTCAGCGCGGCGATCACCCGTGCCTCGACCGCCGGGTCGACCGTCTGGATCGCGGTGTCCAGGTCGGCGGTGAGCGGGTTGGGCTCGGTGCCCTCGAAGGCGTTGACGCCGACGATCTTCTCCTGGCCGGACTCGATCCGGGCCCGGCGCTCGGCGTGCGAGGCGACCAGCTGGGACTTCAGGTAGCCGGACTCCACGGCGGCCATCGCGCCGCCCAGCTCCTGGATGTGGTCGATCTCGGCGAACACCTCCTCGACCAGGGCGGCCACCTTCGCCTCGATCACCGTCGAGCCCTCGAAGATGTCGTCGTACTCCAGCAGGTCGCTCTCGTAGGCCAGCACCTGCTGGATGCGCAGCGACCACTGCTGGTCCCAGGGGCGGGGCAGCCCGAGGGCCTCGTTCCAGGCGGGCAGCTGCACGGCCCGCGCGCGGGCGTCCTTGGAGAGGGTGACGGCCAGCATCTCCAGCACGATCCGCTGGACGTTGTTCTCCGGCTGCGCCTCGGTCAGGCCGAGGGAGTTGACCTGGACGCCGTAGCGGAAGCGGCGGTGCTTGGGGTTCTCGATGCCGTACCGCTCGCGGGTGATCCGGTCCCAGATGCGGCCGAACGCCCGCATCTTGCACATCTCCTCGACGAAGCGGACGCCCGCGTTGACGAAGAAGGAGATCCGGCCCACGACGTCGCCCATGCGCTCCTGCGGCACCTGTCCGCTGTCGCGCACCGCGTCCAGGACGGCGATCGCGGTGGACATCGCGTACGCGATCTCCTGCACCGGTGTGGCCCCGGCCTCCTGCAGGTGGTAGCTGCAGATGTTGATCGGGTTCCACTTGGGCAGGTGGGAGACCGTGTACGCGATCATGTCCGTCGTCAGCCGGAGCGAGGGCCCGGGCGGGAACACGTGTGTGCCGCGGGACAGGTACTCCTTGACGATGTCGTTCTGGGTCGTGCCCTGGAGCTTGGTCAGGTCCGCGCCCTGCTCCTCGGCGACGACCTGGTAGAGCGCCAGCAGCCACATGGCGGTCGCGTTGATCGTCATCGAGGTGTTCATCTGCTCCAGGGGGATGTCCTGGAACAGCCGGCGCATGTCGCCCAGATGGGCGACCGGCACACCGACCCGGCCGACCTCGCCGCGGGCGAGGATGTGGTCGGAGTCGTAGCCGGTCTGCGTCGGCAGGTCGAACGCCACCGACAGACCCGTCTGACCCTTGGCGAGGTTGCGCCGGTACAGCTCGTTGGACGCCTCGGCCGTGGAGTGACCGGCGTACGTGCGCATGAGCCACGGCCGGTCCTTCTCCCGCCGGTCACCGGCAGGCTGACGCTCAGTCATGTGTGACCTCGGTGTCTCAGATGTTCCGGAAGCGGTTGATGGCGTCGAGGTGCTGGGCGCGCAGCTCCCCGTCGCGCACGCCGAGGCCCTCCTCGGGCGACAGGCACAGCACGCCGACCTTGCCCTGGTGGACGTTGCGGTGCACGTCGTGGGCGGCCTGGCCGGTGTCCTCCAGGGAGTACACCTTGGACAGCGTCGGGTGGATCTTCCCCTTGGCGATCAGGCGGTTGGCCTCCCACGCCTCGCGGTAGTTGGCGAAGTGCGAGCCGATGATCCGCTTCAGCGACATCCACAGGTAGCGGTTGTCGTACTCGTGCATGTAGCCCGAGGTGGACGCGCAGGTGGTGATGGTGCCGCCCTTGCGGGTGACGAAGACGGAGGCGCCGAAGGTCTCGCGGCCGGGGTGCTCGAAGACGATGTCGATGTCCTCGCCGCCGGTCAGCTCGCGGATGCGCTTGCCGAAGCGCTTCCACTCCTTGGGGTCCTGGGTCTGCTCGTCCTTCCAGAACCTGTAGCCCTCGGCGTTGCGGTCGATGATCGCCTCGGCGCCCATCGACCGGCAGATCTCCGCCTTCTGCGGGCTGCTGACCACGCAGATCGGGTTGGCGCCGCCGGCCAGCGCGAACTGGGTGGCGTACGAGCCGAGGCCGCCGCTCGCGCCCCAGATGAGCACGTTGTCGCCCTGCTTCATGCCGGCGCCGTTGCGGGAGACCAGCTGGCGGTAGGCGGTGGAGTTGACCAGGCCCGGGGCGGCGGCCTCCTCCCAGCTGAGGTGGTCCGGCTTGGGCATCAGCTGGTTGGACTTGACCAGGGCGATCTCGGCGAGGCCGCCGAAGTTCGTCTCGAAGCCCCAGATGCGCTGCTCGGGGTCGAGCATGGTGTCGTTGTGGCCGTCGCTGGACTCCATCTCGACGGACAGGCAGTGCGCGACGACCTCGTCGCCGGGCTTCCAGGCGTTGACGCCGGGGCCGGTGCGCAGGACGACGCCGGCGAGGTCGGAGCCGATGATGTGGTACGGCAGGTCGTGCCGCTTGGCCAGGTCGTTGGTGCGGCCGTAGCGCTCCAGGAACCCGAAGGTGGACAGCGGCTCGAAGATCGAGGTCCACACGGAGTTGTAGTTCACGGAGGAGGCCATGACGGCCACCAGGGCCTCGCCCGGGCCGAGTTCGGGCAGCGGCACCTCGTCCAGGTGCAGCGACTTGCGCGGGTCCTTGTCGCGGGTCTCCAGGCCCGCGAACATCTCCGTCTCGTCCTTGTGCACGGTGATCGCGCGGTACGACTCGGGGAGCGGCATGGCGGCGAAGTCGGCGGACGTGGCGTCCTGCGACTGGATCGCGTCCAGGATGTCCTTCACGGTCACGGTGTTGCCTCCGGCGGTGAGCGCCCTGAGGGAGGGGCGCTGAGGGGTACGTCGGTGCTGCTGGGGTGTTTCGGTGAGGGGCGCCGTCGGTTCGGCTGGTGGTGCGGGGCAGCGCTTGGTGGCGCGGGAGGGTGCCTGTGACGCAGGCGTCCGGGCGGGCAGGCCATCGGTCTGCCGGGACAGCCGGCGCGCGTACGGTTCGCCGCGCTCCGGCCGCTCGGACCTCTTCAACGTATGACACCGCGTGTCAGCTGGCAAGGCACTGAGTGCCAGGAATTCCGCTCAGGCGAAATCTTTACGTAACAAATGAGCGATGATCGATCGAACGCCCGCTCAAGGCCCCCCGAAAAGCCCCCCTGACATGCCAAAACGGCCACCCCGAAGGATGGCCGTCATCACAGCGACTTGCTTGCTCTGGGCGAGCCCCCCAGGGGCGCGGGGAACTGCGCGCCCAGCCACAACCCACCCGCACCCGCCCAGGAACCGCTCTCACCGACCCCGTAGGCACCCGGCAAAACACATCTCAGCGGCCCTTCAGGGCCTCCTCGATCGTCCGCATGACCTCGTCCAGCGGAGCATCCGTACGCGCGACCGTGACCAGGACCTCCCCCTGGTGGGACACTGTCGCGCCCGCGGGGGCCGCGGGGGCGGAAGGGGCCGCCGAAGCACTGCGCCCCGCCCCGATCCCGCTGCCGAACGTCTTGCGCACGATCGCGAAGGCGTGATCCAGCTGCGTCTCCACGTCGCCCTGGCCGCCCGCCCGCAGCCAGCGCCGCAGTACGTGGTTGTGCGCGGTGACCACAGCGGAGGCGGCCACCTCCGCCAGCAGCGGATCGTCGTTGGCGTCGTCCGCGTGCGCGCGCTCGTCGAAGTGGCCCAGCAGATAGCGGGTGAACAGCCGCTCGTAACGGGCCACCGAGGCGATCTCCGCCTCGCGCAGCGTCGGGACCTCGCGGGTCAGCTTGTAGCGGGCCACCGAGATGTCCGGCCGCGCCGCGTACATCTTCATGACCTCCTTGATCCCCCGGCACACCGTGTCGAGCGGGTGCTCGTGCGCGGGCGCGGCGTTGAGGACCGCCTCGGCGCGGATCAGGGTGTCGTCGTGGTCCGGGAAGATCGCCTCCTCCTTGGACCGGAAGTGGCGGAAGAAGGTGCGGCGGGCGACCCCGGCCGCCGCGGCGATCTCGTCGACCGTGGTCGCCTCGTACCCCTTCGTCGCGAACAGCTCCATCGCGGCGGCGGCCAGCTCCCGGCGCATCTTCAGCCGTTGGGCGGCGGCACGGGAGCCCGCGGCGCTCTCCGGCGCGTCGGGTGTGGCGGGGGTGCGTGAGGTCTTGGCGGGCTGGGGCATGACCCGAACGTACTGCATGTGCGCTCTGTGGTGCGCGGGTCCCCGGCTTCCGCCGCCCCGGGCGGGCGGGGGCGGAGCGGCCGGCTCCAGCAGACCACCCCACTCCCGCCCGTCCCCGGGCCGCTCGCCGGACGGCTCAGCGGCGGGCATATTCGCGGAAGCCGCGGCCCGTCTTGCGGCCGAGGCAGCCCGCGGCGACCAGGTGCTCCAGCAGCGGCGCCGGCGCCAGACCCGGGTCGCGGAACTCCCGGTGCAGGACCTTCTCGATGGCCAGCGAGACGTCCAGGCCGACCACGTCCAGCAGCTCGAAGGGCCCCATCGGGTAGCCGCCGCCGAGCTTCATCGCCGCGTCGATGTCGTCCAGCGTCGCGTAGTGCTCCTGGACCATCTTGATCGCGTTGTTGAGGTACGGGAACAGCAGCGCGTTCACGATGAAACCGGCCCGGTCGCCGCAGTCGACGGCGTGCTTCCTGATCCGCCCGCACACCTCGCGGACCGTGGCGTGCACGTCCTCGGCGGTCAGCACGGTGCGCACCACCTCGACCAGCTTCATGGCCGGCGCCGGGTTGAAGAAGTGCATGCCGATCACGTCCTGCGGACGCGAGGTGGCGCGGGCGCAGGCGACCACCGGCAGCGAGGAGGTGGTGGTGGCGAGCACCGCGCCCGGCTTGCAGACCTTGTCCAGCGTCCCGAACAGCTGCTGCTTGACGGCCAGGTCCTCGGCGACGGCCTCCACGGCCAGGTCCACGTCGGCGAAGTCGTCGTAGGAGCCGGTCGCCGTGATCCGGTCCAGGGTCTGCGCGGCGGCCTCGGCGGTCAGCCGCCCCTTGTCGACGGAGCGCGCGAGCGACTTGCCGATCCGGGCCCGGGCGGTCTGCGCCTTCTCCGCGCTGCGCGCGGCGAGCACGACCTCGTACCCGGCCTTGGCGAAGACCTCCGCGATGCCGGAGGCCATGGTGCCCGACCCGGCCACGCCGACGGAGCGCACCGGCCGGCCCGCGGTGAGCGCGCCGCCCTCCGGCGGGGTCAGCGCGTCGCGCACCACGACGGCGCTGCCCGGCGCCTCGTAGGTGTAGAAGCCGCGGCCCGCCTTGCGGCCGGTCAGACCCGCCTCGCTGAGCTGCTTGAGGATCGGCGCGGGAGCGTGCAGCCGGTCGCGCGACTCGGCGTACATGGCCTCCAGGACCGTGCGCGCGGTGTCCACGCCGATCAGGTCCAGCAGGGCGAGCGGGCCCATCGGCAGACCGCAGCCCAGCCGCATCGCGGCGTCGATGTCCTCGCGGGAGGCGTAGCGCGCCTCGTACATCGCGGCGGCCTGGTTGAGGTAGCCGAACAGCAGCCCGTCGGCGACGAAGCCGGGCCGGTCGCCGACCGCGACGGGCTCCTTGCCCAGCTCCAGGGCGAGGTCGGTGACGGCGGTGACGGCCTGCGGGGCGGTCAGCACCGAGGAGACCACCTCGACCAGCTTCATCGCCTGCGCCGGGTTGAAGAAGTGCAGGCCGAGGACGCGCTCGGGGTGGGCGGAGTCGGCGGCCAGCCGGGTCACCGACAGCGCATTGGTGCCGGTGGCCAGGATCGCGCCGGGCCGCACCACGGAGTCCAGCTCGCGGAAGATCTGCTGCTTGATCTCGTACGACTCCGGCGCCACCTCGATGACGAGGTCGGCGTCGGCGGCGGCGGTCAGTTCGGTGGCGGTGCGCACGCGGCCGAGGACGTCCGCGCGCTCCTGCTCGGTGAGCCGGCCGCGCTCCACGGCGCGGGCGGTGGACGCCTCCAGGGCGGAGAGCGCCTTGGCGGTCGCGGCCTCGCTGATGTCGATGCCGACGACCTCGCGGCCGGCCCGGGCGAGGACTTCGGTGATGCCGGCGCCCATGGTGCCGAGACCGACCACGGCGATCGTCTTCAGCGGGGACAGCGGGCTGTCGGAGAGGGGAGTGGCCATCGCGGGACTCCAGGAATGAGGGGTGACGACTGGGAACGCGACCGGGTGCGCCGAGGGGCGCACCGGGTGCGTGAGGGATGCGCGGGAAAAGAGGGTGCGGGTGTTGCCGGGCTACGAGCGCACACGCCCGGTGCCGGTCGCCGCGGACGCGCACACGTCCGGGCAGCGGCGGAAGACCGACCGGCTCTGTCCCGAAGCCGGGTCGTACTGCGGTGCGAGCGGTACGGGCCGCGCATGGCTGCGTGCCGTACCTGGTGCACCGAACCGACAGCACTCGCGGCGGCTGCGTCACCAGGCCGCTGCGAGGCGGTGCGAGTGGGTAACTCGCTCGTCTGAGCTTAACCCGTGGGTAACGAGCGCGCTACCCCCTTGAGTTTGCGATCCGGGTCCCGCACCGCCCGCCGCGCCCCTACGCTGACTGCCGTGGACGAAGAGTTGCGATCACTCACGGAGCGCTTACGGCAGGAGTCGGGCGACACGGCGGCCTACCGGCGGCTGGCGGCCGCCGGCGACCCGGACGAACTGGCCGGCGTCCTCACCGCCCCCGCGCAGCCGCTGTGGGCCCGTGAACTGGCCGCGGTCCGACTGGGGATCGCGGGCGACCGGCGGGCCTTCGAAGCCCTCGTCCTGCTCCTCAACCACCGCGACCCGCAGCGCTGCGCCGCCGCCGCGTACGCGCTGGCCCGCCTCGGTGACCCGCGCACGGCCCGCGCGGCCGCGGCCCTGGCCACCAACGAACTGCGCGTCGCCTACGCCCTGCACCCGGTGCGCCTGCTGACCCGGCTGCGCGCCCCCGAGTCGGTCCCCGCCCTCATCACCACCCTGCGCCGCCGGCTGCGCCCGCACGACCCCTACCGCAAGGTCGCCCTCGCCTGTGTGGAGGGCCTGGGCGACCTGGCCGACGCCCGCGCCCGCCCCGTCCTCACCGAGGCCCTGGCCCACCCCGCCCTCGCCGAAGCGGCGGTCCGCGCCCTGGCCCGTCTCCCGCGCCAGGGCTGACGCCGCCGGCGCGCCCAGCCGGCGAGTCCGCCCCCGACGGTCCGTCAGACGACGGACCGCCGAGGGCGGGGAGCGACCTGCTCAGCCGTGGAAGCGGACCAAGCGGTGCAGTGCGGCCCCCGGCGCGGTGTGCGCCGGGTCGGCGGCCGTCTTGGTGGCCGTCGCCTTCGCGGCCTGCGGCTTGGGGTCGGGCAGCTTCTGGCAGACCGCGTCCGCCGTGGCCCCGGCGCGGCCGCGCGGCACCGTGCCGTCGCTCAGATACGTCGACAGATACGTGTCGAGGCAGGTGTTGCCGCTCAGCGTGATGCCGTGGTTGCCGCCGCCCTGCTCGACGACCAGGCTGGAGCGGGCCAGCAGGCGGTGCACCGTCACACCGCCCTGGTACGGGGTGGCCGCGTCGTTCGTCGCCTGGAACAGCAGCACCGGCGGCAGCTTGGCGTTGGCGATGTTCACGGGGCGCTTGGCGGCGGTCGGCCAGAAGGCGCAGGGCGCGTTGTACCAGGCATTGTTCCAGGCCATGAACGGCGCCTTGTCGTACACCGCCCAGTTGTCCTTGCGCCACTGCCGCCAGTCCTGCGGCCAGGAGACGTCACGGCACTGCACCGAGGTGTAGACGCCGTAGCCGTTGTCGCCGGAGGCGTCCACGGCGCCGTAGGTGTCGTACGCGTCGACCAGCGCACCGGCGTCCTGGTGGTTCACGTACGCCGCGAACGCCTTGGCGAGGTCGGGCCAGTAGCCGTTGTAGTAGCCGCCCGGCATGAAGGTGTCCTCCAGCTCCGAGGCCCCGACCCTGCCGCCCGCCGGCTTCTTGGCGAGCGCGGCCCGCATCGCGTACCACTTGGCCGTCACCTCGGCCGGGTCCGTGCCGAGGTGGTATGTCGCGTCGTACTTGGCGATCCAGGCCATGAAGGCGCGGTGGCGGGCGTCGAAGGCGTAGTCCTGCTGGAGGTTGTCGTCGTACCAGACGCCGGTCGGGTCGACCACGGAATCCAGGACCAGCCGGCGCACTCGCTCGGGGAAGAGCTTGGCGTACACCGCGCCGAGGTAGGTGCCGTAGGAGTAGCCGAAGTAGTTGATCTTCTGAGCGCCGAGCGCCCGGCGGATCGAGTCCATGTCGGTCGCCGCGTTGACGGTGTTGATGTACGGCAGCAGGTCGGCGTGCTTCTTGCCGCAGGCCGCCGCGTAGGACTTCACCCGGACGAGGTTGGCCTGTTCGAGCGCGGGCGTGCTCGGCACCGAGTCCGGGCGCACCGGGTTGAAGTAGCCGGGCGCGCAGTCCAGGGCCGGCTTGCTCGCGCCCACGCCGCGCGGGTCGAAGCCGATGACGTCGTACTCGGCCGCCACGGCCTTGGGCAGCGAGGACGCCACGAAGGCGGCGAGCGAGAGCCCGCTGCCGCCGGGACCGCCGGGGTTGACCAGCAGCGGGCCCTGGTACGTCTTCGCGGTGTGCGGCACGCGGGACAGCGCCAGGGTGATCTTCCGGCCGGCGGGGTGCGCGTAGTCGAGCGGCACCTGAACGGCCGCGCACTGAAGGGTCGGGTAGTCGGCGGTGCCGCACTTCTTCCAGCCGGCCTTGGCGACGGGAGCGGCGGCCGCGGCGTGCGAGGCGTCGGCCTCGGCGGGAACGGCCGTGACGGAACCGGCCAGGACGACGGCGGCACCGCACAGCACGGCAGCGCGTTTTCTCATGGGTCCTCCGGGGACGGAGCGGCTGCGGACCACGGGACTCGTGATCCACGCCGCATCGTCCCGGAAACGACCCCCGGAAGAACGCGTTCTGACGATTCTTGACCCAATCGGTCCGAGCGATGCGCTCGAACGATCAAGGGTGAGTGAAAGTCGAAACGATTCGAACAATCGCGCCTACGCGTACGCGTGGGCCTACTTGTAGAAGATCTCCACACCGCCGTGGTGCGAGCAGGCGCCCTGGTGGTGGGCGGCGTAGGAGTAGGTGCCGTCGTTGCACAGGGCGGTGGCCCCGTTCCCGCCGCCGGAACCGCCCGACGTGCTGGAGCCGCCCCCGGAACCGGAGCCGCCGGACGATCCCGAGCCACCGCTCCCGGACGACCCTCCGCTGCCCGTATCGGCGGCGGCCGCGTGCGCGGTGACGGTCACCTTCACCTTGACCGTCTTCGTCGCGGTCACCGTCGGAACGGCCGTCGGCGTGGCGGTCACGGTCTCCGTGGCGGTGGGGGTGACGGTGGCGGTGGCCGTGGTGGTGACCGTGGCCGCCGGCTGCACCTTGGCGGCGGTCGGCTTGGCGTCCTTCCCACTGTCCTGCCCGTCGGCGCCGATGCTCGCGCCGACGACGAGGGCGAGCCCCAACGCGGGCAACGCGTACCGCTTCCGCGCCCACTTGGGCGCGGGCCGGACCGGCTGCGGCGGCGCGGCGTACGGATTGGTCATGTGTCCCCCCAGGGAATGTGACCGGCACCGACGAGGGGGCCGGTTGCTGCGGCGCGCCGCGTCGGTACAGCGGTCACCCGTGCGCGGCGTCCGGGCACCTCCACGCCCCGGCGACACCGGCGAGCGTTCATACTAACCACACTATCTCCACATCATCTACACAACGCCGGTTTCCAGGGGCGCCTTTGAGCTGGCGTCAATCCTGGGACCGCGGCGCCTCAGGCGTGCTGTGCCCTGCCGAGGGCGTCGGCCTGGCTCTTCAGCAGCCGTCCGTCCGGCTGCGGGAGGAAAGAGCGCTTCTTCGCATCGGAGAGTTGGCCGCCGGCGCCGGTGTCCGCCACGTCGGTGAGGGTCGCTTCTCCTGAGCGGATAGTCGTGACCAGGACGTATGTGTCTGATGTGAACCCGTTGACGGTCGTGACCCAGTGCATCCGGAAGCTGATGGAGGCGTCACCCGCCGGTACCTGGTCCTCGGCTCGCGCGACGTCCACGCTCAGGCGGTCGCCGTAGCGACTGGGCATGGAGAAGGACGGACATGCGTCGAGCGCCGTGGTCAAGGAGGCGAGGTGCGCGGCGGCGCCGCGGGGGCGATAGCTGGTGAAGGTCAGGATCTCGGTCGGCGGGGCGAACTTCAGGGCGGATATGGGGACCCGGGCGCCGGCCGCCGAGTCGGCGAAGACGCCCGATCTCGCGTCCTCGAGTGGTTGGCACGCCGCGGGCCGCACGCTGTGATCGGACTTCTCGGCGCCGGTTCTCGTCTCTGGCGCGCCGTTGACGCTGTAGCCCGGCAGGGCGCCTTGCCGGGGAAGGGCTGCCGCCAACTCTGCGGTGGTGAGGGGCTGTTCCTCTGTCGTCGACGGCTTCGGTGACAGGGCGGGAGACGACGACACGGACTTGTCGGCAGTGTCGTCCCCTCCCGACGCGCAGCCGCCCGCGAGAGCGAGCACAGCGCCTGCGGCAACGGCGACGAGGGAGCGACTGCCCCGGCTGGGTGACATGCCACTCCCCATACTCGAACAAAGAATCGTATGGAGTGTAGTCGGCGATCGACATTTCGAAGGCCGGTGCGTCGAACGGGCGCAGGACGACCTCCGTGGCCCTGGGAGGCGGCGGCGTCAAGGACTACCGGGACCGCTCACCGCCTTCAGATCAGCGAGAGTTGCACCGGCTCGGGAGAGGCGGGTGCATGCGGGCCGCGGGGACTTTGTCACGTCCGGCGGACGTCGTCAGGCCGGCCGTCGGCCGACCGCCAGCAGGTGGGAACTCGCCGCCAGCAGCTCCGGGTACGGCTCGGCCATCCGCGCTGCGATCAACGCCGATTCGAACAGGGCGCTGTCGCGGAAGTCGCCGCCGGTGGTCCGCTCGGCCGCAGCGAGCATGGACCAGGCCGGACCCTCGACGCCGAACACCTCGGCGCCCTCGAAGCCGGCCGCGGTGATCTCGTCGCGCAACTGCTCGCCGCTGTGGAAGTACGCGGCGGTGAACGCCTTCTTCCCGTCGTGGATCTGGGAAGCGAGGATGCCGCCGATGCTCTCCTGCACGGCCGGCTTGTGGAGGTGCGCGAAGGCCGTGTGCTCGAACAGGCTGGAGTACCGGTTGATGCCGGCTGCGGCCAGCAGGCCACCGGGCCTGAGCGCGCGGTAAGCCTCGGCGAGGGCCTGCCGACGGTCGTCCTCGTCGATGAGGTGGTAGAGCGGGCCGAGGAGCAAGACGACGTCCGCCCCTCCGTCGGGGGCGGTGAGCTTACGGGCGTCGCCGACTTCGACGGTCGCGCCGGTGGCCCGGGCCTGGTCGACATGCCGGGGGATCGGGTCGACCAGGTGTACGCGGTAACCGTCCTGGACCAGCCATCGGGCGTGAGCACCGGGGCCACCGCCGACATCAAGGACGCGGGCCGGCGGTGCCGGAAGGTAGCGGTGGAGCAGTTCCTGGGTGCGTACCATTTCCAGGCGCCCGTCGGCCGTGCTGGCCAGCCGATTCGCCTCATCAATGGTCTCGCTGTAGAACCTCGCGATCTCCGGCGCTAGCTCAGGAAGGGTCATGCGGGCATTCTGGTCCCGAAGAGTGGACCAGTCCAGTGATCGGAAACTTGCATCATGCCCCTGCTGAAGTACGAGCAGATCGCCGAAGATCTCCGGACCCGCATCGAGAGCGGCGAGTTCGGGCCGGGCGATCTGCTGCCCTCGGGTCGTGACCTCGCCCAACAGTGGCACGTCTCACGGGCCACGGTGGTCAAGGCATACGAGGTACTCAGGGGTGACGGCCTGGTCGTCACGAAGCAGGGCACGGGGTTCACTGTCACCGAGACGCCGATCGCCAGGCCGGCGGGCGGCCGCCGTGCCGGCTCCAAGCGTGTCGCCGGTGGTGCCGCGTACCGGCGCCTGGGCATGCCGGACCGACTCGTACCACCCGCACACGTCGTGGATGTCCTCGCCCTGAAGCCCGGTCAGACCGCACTGCGGCGGATGCGCTTGGTCCTCCTCGAAGACGGCTCCCCAGGGACACTTGTCACCGCCTGGTTCCCGCCTGACATCGCCGACGCTGCCCCTCGCCTGGCACTGCCGGGCCCCATCGCCGAGGGCACCACGCACTACGTACGCAGGGAAACCGAGCGATCGCCCAGGGAGGGCGTCGACACCACTACGGTCCGCCTGGCCAGCAACGAGGAGTCGCATCTGCTGGAGGTGGTCCAGCCGGCCGCTGTCGCTGTCATCCTGCACACGGCCTACGACGACGACCACCGCGCCCTCGTCTGTGAGGAGGGCGTCACCCCCGCGCACGTTTTCGAACAGATCGAGACATACCCCATGGGTTAGCACTCCCACTAAGCGACTTGGCTGGACCGGTCCACCGGTCCAGTCTTCTCTCGTGCCGTGCCAGCGGGCCGCGAAAGCGGGCCACCCTGTGCCCGGCTGCCGCAAAACCGAAGCCCGGCGACCGCTGGAACGGCCCCGGGCACGGCCAACGCTCGAAACAGCGAGGGAGCGTCGACGTGACGAACCGTACCGCCGAGAACGGCGAGCGCCCACCCGGCGCGAAGATGACCATCCGCGTGTATACGGTGCGCGGCGACGGCACGCGAACCGAGCCGCGCGCCGTCGTGACCGTACCCCACAGTCGCCAGCCCGAGCCCACCCCGATGAGCTTCGTGAGCCCGCCCTGCGCCTGCCCGCTCCACCGTGCGGCGGAGCCGCAGACGCGCGAGGCGCAGCCGGAGTCCGTCGAGTGAACGGCGTCGACGCGAAGCCTGAAGGCGTGGCGCTCGCCTCTGTGACGGTGCGCGCCGCCGCGGGCTGGTTCCTGGACCAGAAGGCCCTCCCGCGCCACGGCACCATGAGGGCCTTCGAGGACGGCTTTCGCAGGACCCTCGAAGGGCTGATCCCGCGAGTCGAGGATCTCGCCGGCGCCATGGCGGCCGACGAGGTGCCCGCGAGAGTGGCCCTGGCCGCGCTCGCGGAGACCCGCCGACGGCTCGCCGAGCCTGAGGCTCCGGGACTGCGGGGCGAGTTCGAGCGAGTGAAGAAGATCGCCGAGTCGGTCCTCGCCGCATGTGACCACCACGACGCCCTGACCGGCCTTCGGACGTGCCTGCTGTGCGACAAGCCCATCCAGCCCGGCGAGGACTGGGAGCCGTTCCAAGGCGGCCGAGTCCTCGCCGAGGGCAGTCGGCCCGGCCGAGTCCACCTCCTCTGCGCCGCCCGAGACCGACAGGTCTGAGGGCCCCTCGCCCGCCCCGCCTTCACGGGGCCCAAGGCGGCCGCTTCGCGACGGGCCGCATCCCTACGCCTGTCCTTCCGGAGGCGCCGCGTGGGGCATGAGGGCCTTTCTGCCGGTGTAGACGTCGCAATCCACACCGAACCGGAAGGCCCTCACCCGTTCAAGCCCCCTCAGTCGAAACCTGGCTCACCCCGTCCACAGCCTCCCGAGACAGAACAACTAGATCAGCGAGAGCTGCACTGGCTCGGCGGAGACGGGTGCGGGCGGGGCCACCGGGATGCGGCGGTCGGTGGGGCCGATTCCGTACTCCTGGGCCAGGTCGTGGACCTGGCGGGTGATGCGGCGCTGGTACCACTTGGGGGCGTAGGCGCCGTCGGCGTAGAGGCGCTCGTAGCGGCGCACCAGGTGCGGGTGGTGGCGGGTGAGCCAGGCCATGAACCACTCGCGGGCGCCGGGGCGCAGGTGCAGCGTCAGCGGGGTGACGGAGGTGGCGCCGGCCGCCGCGATCGCCCGTACCGTCGCGCGCAGCTGGTCGGGATGGTCGCTCAGGAAGGGGATCACCGGCGCCATCAGCACCCCGCAGCCGATGCCGTGTTCGCCCAGGACGCGCACGACGTCCAGGCGGCGTTCCGGGGCCGGGGTGCCGGGCTCGACGGTGCGCCACAGTTCGGCGTCGGTGAAGCCGACCGAGACGGAGACGCCGACGTCGGTGACCTCGGCCGCCCGGACGAGCAGGTCCAGGTCGCGCAGGATCAGCGTGCCCTTGGTCAGGATCGAGAACGGGTTCGCGTGGTCGCGCAGTGCGGACAGGATGCCCGGCATCAGGCGATAGCGGCCCTCGGCGCGCTGGTAACAATCAACATTAGTGCCCATCGCGATGTGCTCGCCCTGCCAGCGGCGGGCGGCCAGCTGGCGGCGCAGCAGCTCCGGCGCGTTCACCTTCACCACGATCTGGCTGTCGAAGCCGAGACCGGTGTCCAGGTCCAGATAGCTGTGCGTCTTGCGGGCGAAACAGTAGACGCAGGCGTGCGCGCAGCCGCGGTACGGGTTGACCGTCCACTCGAACGGCATGCGGGAGGCGCCCGGCACCCGGTTGATGATCGAACGGGCCCGGATCTCGTGGAAGGTGATCCCGCGGAACTCGGGTGTGTCGAAGGTGCGGATGGTCACCGCGTCCGCGCCGAACAGCGCGGCGGCCCCGGCCGGCCCGCGCCGGCTCTCCGCCGCCCCCGCGCCGCCCGCGTGGTCGGCGGGACGTTCGGAGTCCGTGGGGTTCGCTGTGAGGTTGTCCCAGCGCATGACGCCTCCTCGGTAGCACTGGCCTCAGAATAGAACACATGTTCCCTTGATCGTGCGGACGACCGTTCGGGCGCCGTTCGGACGTCGTTCGCGACCGGCCCGCGGACCCGCGCGATCACTTGCCGCACCCCGATTTGGGCGCCCGGGCGACGGGGTGGTTGGCTTGCCCCAACTGTGAGAACGGATGTCCTGGAGGAACCCCATGGCGCAGGTCGAGGCCACTACGGAGCGGGTCGTCGCGGCGGACGCGGAGAAGGTGTTCGACGCCCTCGCCGACTACAGCGGCACCCGCGAGAGGCTGCTGCCCGAGCACTTCAGCGAGTACGAGGTGCGCGAGGGCGGCGACGGCGAGGGCACCCTCGTCCACTGGAAGCTCCAGGCCACCAGCAAGCGGATCCGCGACTGCCTGCTGGAGGTGACCGAGCCCACCGACGGCGAGCTGGTGGAGAAGGACCGCAACTCCTCCATGGTCACCGCCTGGCGGGTCACCCCGGCCGGCGAGGGCAGGTCCCGCGTGGTCGTCACCACCACCTGGCAGGGCGCCGGCGGCATCGGCGGCTTCTTCGAGAAGACGTTCGCCCCCAAGGGTCTCGGCCGGATCTACGACGCCCTGCTCGCCAAGCTCGCCGCCGAGGTCGAGAAGTAGTCCCGCACCTCAACTCGCCCTGAAAAAGCCTCTGTTGGGCCGTCACCGGTTCGGGTGATCTCACCGTTGTCCGGAGATATGCCGTAACTCGTCGCACCTGCCCGTAGTTGTCGCTTCACGCGCGGAAATTGCGCGGCAGGTACGACGAGGGAGAGGTACGTGGGCGGGATCACTCTGGCGCAGGACGAACCGGCGGCGCCGCCCCCGGACCCCCGCGTCACGCCACCGGACACCCGCGTGGCACCGGACACCCACGTGGCACCGGACACCCACGCGGCGCCACCGGACACCCGCGAAGCGCCCCACGGGCCCCGCGCGACCGCACCGCCGGACGCCGCCCCGGCCCTCAGCCCCCGCCGGGTGCGCCTGGTCTTCCTCGGGCTGATGCTCGCGCTGCTGCTCGCCGCGCTGGACCAGATGATCGTCGCCACCGCCCTGCCCAAGGTGGTCGGCGAACTGCACGGCCTGGACCGGATGTCCTGGGCCATCACCGCCTATCTGCTCACCTCCACCGTCGGACTGCCCGTCTACGGCAAGCTCGGCGACCTCATCGGCCGCAAGGGCGTGTTCCAGTTCGCCATCCTGGTCTTCGTGGTCGGCTCCGCCCTCGCCGGCCGGGCGCGGACCATGGACCAGATGATCGCCTTCCGCGCGGTGCAGGGCGTCGGCGCGGGCGGGCTCATGATCGGCGTCCAGGCCATCATCGCCGACATCGTGCCGCCCCGGCAGCGCGGCCGCTTCATGGGCCTGATCGGCGCCGCCTTCGGCCTCGCCTCCGTGGCCGGCCCGCTGCTCGGCGGCTACTTCACCGACCACCTCTCCTGGCGCTGGTGCTTCTACGTCAACGTGCCCTTCGGCCTGGTCACCCTGGGCGTCGTCACTGCCGTGCTGAAACTGCCCAAGCCCGTCACCCGGGGGCGCTTCGACGTCCTCGGCGCACTGCTGCTCGCCGCCGCCTCCACCTGCCTGGTGCTGCTGACCAGCTGGGGCGGCACCGAGTACGCCTGGAACTCGCGCGTCATCTGGGGCCTCGGCGCCGGGGCCGTCGCGGCAGCCGTCCTCTTCGTCGTCGCCGAGCGCTTCGCCGCCGAACCCCTCATCCCGCTGCGGCTGTTCCGGGACTCCGTCTTCAACGTCAGCGCCCTGGTCGGCCTGGTCATCGGCGTCGCCCTGTTCGGCGCGGCCAGCTACCTGCCGACCTTCCTCCAGATGGTCGACGGCGCCTCGGCCACCGAGTCCGGCCTGCTCATGCTGCCCATGATGGGCGGCATCGTCGGCGCCTCCATCGTCTCCGGACAGCTCATCAGCCACACCGGCCGCTACCGGCTCTACCCGCTCCTCGGCGGCGCCCTCTCCGCCGTCGGCATGTGGCTGCTGTCCCGGCTGGAGACCGACACGCCCCGGCTGCACTACAGCCTCTGGATGGCCGTGCTCGGCGCCGGCATCGGTCTGGTGATGCCGGTCCTGGTGCTCGCTGTGCAGAACTCGGTGCGCCCCGCCGACCTCGGCACCGCGACCAGCGCCAACAACTACTTCCGGCAGATCGGCGGCAGCGTCGGAGCCGCCGTCTTCGGCACCCTCTTCGCCGGGCGGCTCACCGACGCCCTGCGCGAGCGCGTCCCCGCCCGCGCGGGCGGCGCCCCGCCCGACGCCGAGTCGATCACCCCGCAGGCGGTGCGCGCCCTCCCGGCGGCCCTGCGCGACGCCTACATCCAGGCGTACGCCGACGCCATGCCGCGGATCTTCCTCTACCTCGTGCCGGTGCTCGTCCTCGGCACGGTCATCGCCTTCTTCCTCAAGGAGAAACCCCTGGTGTCCCACAACACCCCCGCCCCCGCCGCCTTCGAGCCCGACACCGCCCCGCCGTACGCCGCCGCCCCGCACTCGCACTCCGCCGCGCCGCACCCCGCGCCGGCGCCCTCCGCCGTGCCGCAGGCCCGGGCGCCGTACCCGGCCGGCGTCCCCGTGTGCGGCACGGTGCAGCACGCCGACGGCACCGTCGTACCGCGCGCGGCCCTCACCCTGATCGACATCGCCGGACAGCAGATCGGCCGGGGCGCCAGCGGCGAGGACGGGCGGTACGCGCTGTCCACGCCGGGCACCGGCTCCTACGTCCTGATCGCCGCGGCCGGCGGACACCAGCCGCAGGCGGTCTCCGTGACCGTGGGCGAGCGGCCCGTCGAGCTCGACGTCGTCCTCGGCGGCGCCGGACGGCTCGCCGGCGCCGTGTGCACGGCCGACGGCACCCCGGTGCGCGACGCCACGGTCACCCTCACCAACGTGCACGGCGAGGTCGTCGCCAGCACCCGCAGCGGGCGCGAGGGCGGCTACGTCATCACCGAGCTGGTCGCCGGCGAGTACACCCTCGCGGCCAGCGCGCCCGCCTTCCGCCCGGCGGCGCTGCCGGTCAGCGTCCAGGCCTCGCGCGAGACCCGCCAGGACGTCGAGCTGGCGGGCGGCGCCGTGCTGCGCGGCACCGTCCGGGCCAGCGGCGGCCGGCCGGTCGAGGAGGCCCGGGTGACGCTGCTGGACGCGGCCGGCAACGTCGTCGACACCCTTACCACCGGCGCCGACGGAACGTTCCGGTTCGTGGACCTGTCCTCCGGCGAGTACACCGTGATCGCGGCCGGCTACCCGCCGGTCGCCACGGTGCTCCAGGTGGCCGGCGGCGGCCGCACCGAACGCGACCTCCAGCTCGGACACGAGGACTGACCGGCCTTCGCGAGGGCCGCCGGCCGGACGCGCACGGTGACGAGTCGGCGGCCTCACGGGGGCCCATGCGTGTCCGGCCAGTGGCTTATTGTCGCATTGACGTAGTTTGGGGGAGGTGGGGGAAGGGCCTGTCCCCTACTGCCTGTAGGGTTACGTCCACCCCCGCCGCATCCCGAACGGAACAGAGACGAGAGGTGGCCGTGTCGACCGTCGCGCCCGATCCGGACGTCAGTGTTGTCGTCATCGTCTACAACGACCAAGACAGACTTCCGACGGCCGTAGGTTCCGTCCTTGAGCAAACTCTGCGCAATGTCGAGGTGATCATCGCCGACGACTGCTCGACGGACGGCTCCCACGAGGTCGCCCAGGCGCTGGCCGCGGCCCACCCCGGCAAGGTCCGCGCGATCCGGCTGCCGGAGAACAGCGGCGGCTGCGGAGAACCCCGCAACCAGGGCGTCAAGGCCGCCCGCGGCCGGTACGTGATGTTCCTGGACAGCGACGACACCCTCGAGAAGAACGCGTGCCGCAACATGGTCGACGCCGCCGACCGCACCGGCGCCGACCTCGTCTCCGGTCTGTGCGTCCGGGTCCACACCGACAACCGGCACGGCAAGCGGACCCTCTGGTACCCGTGGCTGTACCGCACCACCCGCACCCTGGACTCCGTCGCCGAGCTGCCGGACCTGTTCGTCTTCGACACCCTGTCCACGAACAAGTGCTACCGGCGCGGCTTCCTCCTCGACAACGACCTCGCCTTCCCGCGCGGCATCCACTACGAGGACCTGCTCTTCTCCGCCCAGGCCTATCTGGCCGCCGAGCGGATCACCCTCATCCCCAACACGGTCTACCACTGGAACGTCGTCCAGAAGACCGCCGTCAAGTCGATCAGCAACCGGCGCGGCGAGATCGCCAACTTCGCCCACCGGGTCGAGATCCACCGCCGGATCGACGCCCTCCTGGACCGCCAGGGCCAGGACGAGCTGAAGCTGCGCAAGGACATCAAGTTCCTCAAGCACGACCTCGTGCTGTACCTGCGGGAACTGCCCTTCCTCGACGACGACTACCGGCACCGCTTCGCCGAGCTGGCCCGCGGCTACCTCCAGGACTTCCCGGAGGCGGCCTACGCCGAGCTCGACAAGATCCACGCCATCTGCGCCCAGCTGCTGCTGCGCGAGGACTGGACCGACCTGATGCCGGCCATCGACGCGCTGCTCAACCGCGGCAAGGTCGCCACACCCCTGGTCGAGCGCGACGGCCGGGTCTTCTGGACCGACCGCTACCTCGACGACCCCGAGATGCGCGCCGTCCTCGACGTCACCCCCCTCGGCTACCACGCCAAGCGGCTGAACCAGATGTTCCTGCGCAACCGGCTCACCGAGTACACCGTCCACGGCGGTGACGTCACCCTCGCCGGCCGGATCGTCAACCCGCTGCACACCGTGGCCGCGGACGCCGACCTCACCGCCGAGCTGGAGTTCAAGGCCCGCCGTCGCAGCCTCCAGACCTTCCGCTTCCCGGTGCCCGCCCCGCGCCACGAGGGCGAGGCGATCACCTGGCGCGCCGAGGTCCCGCTGGCCCGGCTGCTCAGGCCGCTCGGCATCGTCGACGACGTCTGGGACGTACGGCTGCACCTCACCGCCGACGGCAAGCGCACCACCAGCAGGCTCACCGTCGGCGCCGTCGACCTGGAGGACGCCGAGCCGGTGCCCGTGCGGCCGCGGCTCACCCGGCTCATGGCCGACCGCCTGGAGGCGCAGGTGTCCGCCAAGGGCCACCTCGCCTTCCGGCTCACCCAGCAGGGCCGGCTCGCCCGCACCGGGCGCGCCGCCGTCGAGCGCAACCTGCACGGCCGCCCCGCCCGCGTCGCCAAGAGCGCCTACCGCAAGGCGCGCGCCGTGCGCCGGGAGCTGAACTCCGGCACCCGCAAGCTCCAGGTCTACGAGCGCATGCTGACCAAGCTGCCCGTCCGCAAGGGCACGGTCGTCTTCGAGAGCCACCTCGGCAAGCAGTACAGCGACAGCCCCCGCGCCGTCTACGAGGAGCTGCGCCGCCGCGGCACACCCGTCACCCCGATCTGGTCCTACGCCGGCGAACGCCCCCGGGACTTCCCCGAGGACGCGGAACTGGTGCGCCGCTGGTCCTGGCGCTACCTCAGGGCGCTCGCCCAGGCCGAGTACTGGATCGACAACCAGGGCTACCCGCTGCGCCTGACCAAGCGCCCGGAGACCACGTACATCCAGACCTGGCACGGCTCCGCGCTCAAGCGGATGGGCTTCGACGAGCCCGGCCTCAGGATGCTGTCCGAGGTCGAGCAGCTCGCCTACCAGCAGGCCCTGGACCGCTTCGACCACTTCGTGGTCCGCGGCGAGCACGACGTCCGCACCCTCGCCCGCGCCTACCGCATCCCCGAGCACAAGCTGCTGCGCACCGGCTACCCGCGCAACGACGCGCTGGTGCGGGCCCGGGAGAACCAGGAGAACCCGGAGAAGGGGACGCAGCACCCCGAGGCGCTGCGGCTCGCCGAACGCCTGGGCATCGAGCCGGGCCGCCGGGTGCTGCTGTACGCGCCCACGTTCCGCGCCCAGGCGGGCGGCAAGGTGCGCGACTTCGCCTTCCCCTTCGACGTCGAGGACTTCGCCGCCCGGTTCGGCGACGACTGCGTGCTGCTGGTCCGCGCGCACTACCTGAACCGGCTCACCCTGCCCCCGTCGGTGGCCGGGCGGGTGATCGACGTCAGCGCCGAGCCGGACATCACCCCGCTGATGCTGCTCGCCGACGCCCTGATCACCGACTACTCCTCGGTGATGTTCGACTACGCGCTCCTGCAACGGCCCATCGTCTTCTACGCCTACGACTGGGAGGAGTACGCCGAGGACATCCGCGGCACCTACTTCGACCTGCTCGCCGAGGCGCCGGGCCCCGTCCCGCGCACTCCGGACGAACTCTTCGCCGCACTCGGCGACCTGAAGAATCTGCGCACCACCTACGAGGCGCGGCTGAAGGAGTTCGTGGACAAGTACGGTGAGTACGACCGCGGGGACGCCGCGGCGCAGATCGTGGACCGCTTCTTCGGTCCCGCGGGAGAGACCCGATGACCCAGCGCGACATCTTCTTCGTGGCCAACGAGGTCAACGAACTCGGCGGCGTCGGCCGCTGGCAGACCCAGCTCGCCGGCCTGCTGGCCGCCCGCGGCCACCGGGTCACCGTCGTCGGCATCACCCCGGCCAACCACCCGATGGACCTGGGCGAGACGCCCCCGTTCCGGACGGTCACGCTCTACGCCCGCCGGCCGCCGAGCCGGCCCCGGGCGCGCCGTCCGCTGGGCTCCCTCGACCCGGCCGTGCGCCGTCACGAGGCGCACATGCGGGCCGCCGCCTCCCGGCTCACCGGGCTGTTCCGGGCCGCGGCGCCGGGCGCGATGATCGTCGTGCCGCAGGTGTGGGCGATGGAGTGGGTGGCGCTCGCGGACACCGCCGGACACCACGTCGTCGGCATGACCCACGAGTCCTTCGACACCTCCCGCAAGACCTCCCGCTTCGCCCGCGTGAAGCGGTACTTCGCGGACGTCGACCGGCTGCTCGCCCTCACCCAGGAGGACGCCGACCGCTGGGTGGGCGAGGGCCTGAACAACATGGGCTTCATGCCCAACCCGCTGCCCATCGCGCCCGGCGAGCCCTCGCCGCGCACCGCCAAGGTGGTGGCGAGCGTCGGCCGGCTCTCCCACGAGAAGGGCGTCGACCTGCTGCTCGACGCCTGGGCCCAGGCCGTGGCCAAGCAGCCCGGCTGGACCCTGCGGATCTACGGCAAGGGCGAGGCCGAGGACGCACTGCGGCGGCAGTGCGCGGAGTTGGGCCTGGAGGACTCGGTGGACTTCGCCGGGCAGAGCGACGACGTGCCCGGGGCGCTGCGCGCCTCCTCCGTCTTCGTCCAGTCCTCCCGCGGCGAGGGCTTCCCGCTGGTGCTGCTGGAGGCGATGGCCACCGGAGTGCCGTGCGTGGCCTTCGACTGCGCGCCGGGAGTGCGCGAGATCGTCTCCCACGAGGCGGACGGACTGCTCGCGCGCCCCGGCAACACCACCGAACTCGCCCGCCATCTCGTACGGTTGATGTCCGACGAGCGGCTGCGCGACGAGCTGGGCGAGCAGGCCCTGCGCAGCGTGCGCCGCTTCGACCCGGACACCATCACCCGCCGCTGGGAAGAGCTGTTCGACTTCCTGGAGCGCTGACCGGGCGCGCCGCCGGCCGCGGGGGCCACGGCCCGGCGGCCGGCGGCGCGCCCGCGGCGGTGCTCCATCCCCACCAGGCCCGCCGGCGAGGCCGGCGACGTACTTCAGGAGCGCGCATGACGGTGCGGCACCCCCGCGGCGGCCACGGCGAGAGCCGTGACCTGGCGGTCAACCCCGTCTTCAGCCGGGAGCCCCTGCGGGTGCCCCGGTACGCGATGCCGGACGGCGAGATGGAGCCGGCCACCGCCTACCAGGTGGTGCACGACGAGCTGATGCTCGACGGCAACGCCCGGCAGAACCTGGCGACGTTCGTCTCCACCTGGGCCGAGCCCGAGGCGCTGCGGCTGATGGACGAGTGCGCCGAGAAGAACATGATCGACAAGGACGAGTACCCGCAGACCGCGGAACTCGAGACCCGGTGCGTGCACATGCTCGCCCGGCTGTGGCACGCCCCCGACCCGCGCGACGCCGTCGGCTGCTCCACGACCGGCTCCAGCGAGGCGGCGATGCTCGGCGGCCTCGCCCTCAAACGCCGCTGGCAGCACCGGCGGCGCGCCGAGGGCAAGCCCACCGACCGGCCCAACCTGGTCATGGGCGTCAACGTGCAGATCTGCTGGGAGAAGTTCGCCGACTACTTCGAGGTCGAGCCGCGCTACGTGCCGATGGAGGGGGACCGCTACCACCTCACCCCCGAGACCGCCGTCGAGCTGTGCGACGAGAACACCATCGGCGTCGTCGCCGTCCTCGGCTCCACCTTCGACGGCAGCTACGAGCCGGTCGCCGGCATCGCCGCCGCCCTGGACGACCTGCACCGGCGCACCGGCCTGGACATCCCGATCCACGTGGACGCGGCGTCCGGCGGGATGATCGCGCCGTTCCTCGACCCGGACCTCAAGTGGGACTTCCGGCTGCCGCGGGTCGCGTCCGTCAACACCTCCGGCCACAAGTACGGCCTGGTCATGCCCGGCGTGGGCTGGGCGCTGTGGCGCGACCGGGACGCCCTCCCGGACAGCCTGGTCTTCCACGTCAACTACCTCGGCGGCGACATGCCGACCTTCGCCCTGAACTTCTCCCGGCCGGGCGCCCAGGTCGTCGCCCAGTACTACAACTTCCTGCGGCTCGGCTTCGACGGCTACCGGCGCGTGCAGCGCACCTGCCGGGACGTGGCCACCCGGCTGGCCGCCGAGATCGCCCGGCTCGGACCGTTCGAGCTGCTCACCGACGGCGGTGACATCCCGGTCTTCGCGTTCCGGGTGCGCGAGGACATCGACCGCTTCAGCGTCTTCGACGTCTCCGCCGCGCTGCGCGAACGCGGCTGGCTGGTGCCCGCGTACACCTTCCCGAAGAACCGCACCGATCTGGCCGTGCTGCGCATCGTGGTGCGCAACGGGTTCAGCCACGACCTGGCCGACCTGCTGCTGGACGACCTGCGCCGGGTGCTGCCCCGGCTGGACAAGCAGCACGAGCCGCACCGCGACGCCGACGACGCCGGCGGGTTCGCGCACGGCGCGGAGACTAAGAACCCGCTCCGCCCGGGCCGCGACTGACCGGCCGGACCCGCCCCGGCCGCGTCCGGCCGGGGCCCGATCCGGCGCCTGCCGGAACCGACCACCGGAGGACGCCATGTGCCGCCTGTTCGGCCTCAGCAGTGCCCCGCGGCGCACCCGCGCCACCTTCTGGCTGCTGGACGCCCCCGACAGCCTCAGCCGCCAGAGCCACCGGGAACCGGACGGCACCGGTCTGGGCCGGTTCACCGCGGACGGCGTGCCACGCGTCGACAAGGCGCCGATCGCGGCGTACGAGGACCGCGCCTTCGCCCAGGAGGCCCGGCAGGTGGAGTCGGCGACCTTCGTGGCCCACGTGCGCTACGCCTCCACCGGCGGTCTCGACCCGCGCAACACCCACCCCTTCGAACAGGACGGGCGGCTGTTCGCGCACAACGGGGTCGTCGAGGGCCTGGACCGGCTCGACGACCACCTCGGCGCGGACCGCTCCCTGGTGCGCGGCGACACCGACTCCGAGCGCTTCTTCGCCCTGATCACCCGGGAGACCCGCGAGCGCGGCGGCGACGTCGGCGCCGGGATCGAGGCCGCCGCCGGCTGGATCGCCGCGAACCTGCCCGTCTACGCCCTCAACCTCGTCCTCGTCACCCCGGACGACCTGTGGGCGCTGCGCTACCCCGACACCCACGAGCTGTACGTCCTGGACCGCCGGGCGGGCGGTCTGCACGGCGACCGGCACCTGGACCACAGCGGCCGCCACGGCCGGATGCGCGTCCACTCCGAGAGCCTGGCCGGACAGCCCGCCGTCGTCGTCGCCAGCGAACGCATGGACGACAACCCGATGTGGCGGCTGCTGGAAGCGGGCGAACTCCTGCACGTCGCCCCGGGCCCCGCGGCCACCGGGCGGGTCGTGCTGCCCGACCCGCCCGCACACCGGCTCACCCTGGACGACCTGCGCCCCGACGCGGCCGCCTCCCAGCGGCCCTCCTAGACGCGGACGCCGAACATGAACGGGCCGCCGATGGTGCTCATCGACTCGTAGCGGACGACCGTGCCGCTGCGCGGGGCGTGCAGCACCTGGCCGTTGCCCGCGTAGAGGCCGACGTGGTGGATGTCGTTGAAGAAGAAGACGAGGTCGCCGACCTGGAGCTGGCTCTGCGAGTAGATCCGGGTGCCGATGTTGGCCTGCGCCTCGGAGGTGCGCGGTATCGACACGTCGGCCTGCGCGTACGCCCAGGAGGTCAGGCCCGAGCAGTCGAATGTGGACGGGCCGGCGTGGGACCACTGGTACGGGCTGCCCAGCTTGCTCTGGGCGGCGGCGAAGGCGGCGCCGGCCCGGCCGCTGCCGGTGACCGGGGTGTGGCCGCTCTCACCGGTGTCGCCGGCACTTCCGGTGCCGCCGGTGCCACCGGTGCCGCCGTTCATCCCGGGGCGCTCGGTGCCGCGGGTGGCGCGGGTGCCGTCGGCGGCGGCGAGGGCCGCCTTCTCCTGCGCGGTGAGGGAGTTGAGCAGCTTCTGCGCCGCGGCGAGCTTGCCCTGCACCGCCTGCTTCTGGCTGCCCAGTTCGGTGCGGGTGGCGGAGAGGTCCTTGAGCTTGGCGGTGGCCTCGGCCCGCTGCTGGGCGAGTTCGCGCTGCTTGTCCTGGATCTGCCGCAGCGCGTCGGCCTGCTGGCCGCTGACCCGGTCGAGGGCGGTCGCCCGGTCAAGGTAGTCGTCCGGGTCGGCGGAGAGGAAGAGCTGGAGCGAGGGGTCGATGCCGCCGGTGCGGTACTGGCCGGCCGCCATCGAACCCAGGCCGTCGCGCAGCTTGTTGACGTCCTGCTGGCCGCGGGCGACGTTGTCCTGGATGGTGGAGATCTCCTTCTGGAGCTTCTCCTGCTTCTCCTTGGCGCCGTTGTACTTCTCGGTGGCCTGCTCCGCCTGCTCGTAGAGCTTGTCGACCTTGGACTTGACCTCGTCCTTGCTCGGCTTCGCGCTCGGCGCCGCGTTGGCCGCCTGCGCGCTGATCGCGACGGCTGCCGCCGCTGTCGCGGTGAGCACGGTCACCCGTGCGCGGCTGGGCTGTCTGGGTCGACGGTGGGACGCCACGGAAGCGTTCTCCTTCTTCTGGGTGAGCACCCGATCGGAAGTTCGAAGCCAAACCTTAGTGACCTGATCGTGATGAATTCAATTCCTCGGAGCACAAAACCCCACCACGCCCTCCATTGCTTGCACGCGACTCACCACGAACGGCACACCGCGCCGGGGCCCGGAGGGCCGTCCGATCTCCTTCGCCGGCTCATAGGAACTCCCGCGGCCGACGCGTAACGTGAGGCACCATGAAGATCCTCATCAGCGCCGACATGGAAGGCGCGACGGGTGTCACCTGGCCGGCGGACGTGCTGCCGGGGACGCCGCAGTGGGAGCGCTGCCGTTCGATGTTCACCTCCGACGTCAACGCGGCCGTGCTGGGCTTCTTCGACGGCGGCGCCGACGAGGTGCTGATCAACGAGGCCCACTGGTCGATGCGCAACCTGCTCCTGGAGCGACTGGACGAGCGGGCCGAGATGCTCACCGGGCGGCACAAGTCGCTGTCCATGGTGGAGGGCGTGCAGCACGGCGACGTGGACGGCGTCGCCTTCGTCGGCTACCACGCGGGCGCCGGCATGGAGGGCGTCCTCGCGCACACCTACCTCGCCAACCAGATCACCGGCGTGTGGCTGAACGACGTACGGGCCAGCGAGGGGCTGCTCAACGCGCACGTGGCCGCCGAGTACGGGGTGCCGGTCGTCCTCGTCACCGGGGACGACGTGGCCTGCGAGGACGCGCTCGGCTACGCGCCCGAGGCGCTGAAGGTCGCCGTCAAGGACCATGTGTCGCGCTACGCGGCCGTGTGCCGCACCCCGGCCCGCACCGCCGCCGACATCCGCGCCGCGGCCGGGCGGGCGACCGAGCTGGCGGTGCGTCAGGAACGCTCCGACGCAGGCCCGTTCACCGTGGCGGTGGAGTTCGACGCCGAGCACCTGGCGATGGCCGCCACCGTCGTCCCCGGCGTGTCCCGCGTCGGGGAGCGCAAGGTGGCCTACACCAGCGCCACCATGTACGAGGGGATCCGTACCTTCAAGGCGGTCACCACGATCGCCTCGGCCGCCGTGGAGGAACAGTATGGCTGACGCACTGGCACTAGACGAGGTCGTCCGGTTCACATCCGACCTGATCCGCCTCGACACCTCCAACCGGGGCGGCGGGGACTGCCGGGAGCGCCCGGCCGCCGAGTACGCCGCCGGGCAACTGGCCGGGGCGGGCCTGAACCCCCTGATGCTGGAGCGCACCCCGGGCCGCACCAACGTCGTCGCCCGGATCGAGGGCACCGATCCGTCGGCGCCCGCGCTGCTCGTCCACGGCCACCTCGACGTGGTGCCCGCCCGCGCCGAGGACTGGAGCGTGCACCCGTTCTCCGGCGAGGTGCGCGACGGCGTCGTGTGGGGGCGGGGCGCGGTGGACATGAAGAACATGGACGCGATGATCCTGGCCGTGGTCCGCTCCTGGGCCCGGCAGGGCGTGCGCCCGCGCCGGGACGTGGTGATCGCGTTCACCGCCGACGAGGAGGCCAGCGCCGAGGACGGCTCCGGCTTCCTCGCCGACCGGCACGCCGAGCTGTTCGAGGGCTGCACCGAGGGGATCAGCGAGTCCGGCGCGTTCACCTTCCACGACGGCGGCGGCCGGCAGATCTACCCGATCGCGGCCGGCGAGCGCGGCACCGCCTGGCTCCGGCTGACCGCGCGCGGCCGGGCCGGCCACGGCTCCCGGGTCAACGCGGACAACGCGGTGACCCGGCTGGCGGCCGCCGTCGCCCGGATCGGCGCCCACACGTGGCCGCTCAGACTCACCCCGACCGTCCGCGCGGCGCTCACCGAACTCGCCGCGCTCTACGGCCTGGAGCCCGACCTGCACAACGCGGACGCGCTGCTGGACAAGCTCGGCCCGGCCGCCGACCTGGTGGCCGCCACCGTCCGCAACAGCGCCAACCCCACCATGTTCGAGGCCGGTTACAAGGTCAACGTCATCCCGGGCGAGGCCGTCGCCCACATCGACGGGCGGTTCCTGCCCGGCGGCGAGGAGGAGTTCCGCGCCACCCTGGACCGGCTGACCGGCCCGGACGTCGACTGGGAGTTCCAGCACCGCGAGACGGCGCTCCAGTCGCCGGTCGACTCGCCGACGTTCGCGGCGATGCGCGCCGCCGTGGAGGAGTTCGCGCCCGAGGGCCACGTGGTGCCCTACTGCATGGCGGGCGGCACCGACGCCAAGCAGTTCTCCCGGCTCGGCATCACCGGCTACGGGTTCTCGCCGCTGAAGCTGCCCGAGGGCTTCGACTACCACCACATGTTCCACGGCGTGGACGAGCGGGTCCCGGTGGAGGCGCTGCACTTCGGCGTCCGCGTCCTCGACCGCTTCCTGCGGGCCGTCTGAACCCGGGCCGACGACCGGCCCCCGGTCACGGACGCGCCGCCCGAACCATCCGAACGCGAAGGGGAGACAGTGCAGACACTGCCGTACGGTTCCTGGCCCTCGCCCGTCGACGCGGCCCTCGCCGCCGCCCACGGCAGGCCGGAGTTCGCCGGCTTCGTCGGCGACGAGGTCTGGTGGACGGCGTCCCGGCCCGCGGAGGGCGGCCGGCGCACCCTGGTGCGGCGCACCGCCGACGGCGAGGAGGCGGTGCTGCCCGAACCGTGGAACGTCCGCAGCCGGGTCATCGAGTACGGCGGCCGGCCGTGGACCGGGACGGTGCGCGAGGGCGCGCCCCTGCTGGTGTTCGTGAACTTCGCCGACCAGCGGCTGTACTCCTGGCGGCCGGGCGGCGAGCCGCGCCCGCTCACCCCCCTCTCCTCGGTGGGCGACGGACTGCGCTGGGTGGACCCGCAGTTGGTCGCCGGGCGCGACGAAGTCTGGTGCGTCATGGAGGAGTTCACGGGCGAGGGCCCGAGCGACGTACGGCGGGTGCCGGCGGCCGTGCCGCTGGACGGCTCGGCCGCCGAGGACCGCGGCGCGGTCCGCGAACTCCTCGAGGACAGACACCGGTTCGTCACCGGGGCGCGTCTGTCACCGGACGGCCGCCGGGCGGCGTGGCTGGCCTGGGACCATCCCCGGATGCCGTGGGACGGCACCGAACTGCTGATCGCCGACGTCACCGAGGACGGCCGCCTCGGCGCGCCCCGCACCGTCGCCGGCGGCCCCGACGAGTCGATCGCCCAGGTGGACTGGGCCGCCGACGGCTCCCTGCTGTACGCGAGCGACCGCAGCGGCTGGTGGAACCTCTACCGCGACGGCCGGCCGCTGTGCGCGCGGGAGGAGGAGTTCGCCGGGCCGCTGTGGCGGCTCGGGCAGCGCTGGTTCGCCCCGCTGGAGTGCGGGCTGATCGCCGTCCTGCACGGGCGGGGCGCCGCCGCCCTCGGCATACTCGACCCGGAGACCGGCGAGGTCGTCGACGTACCGGGCCCCTGGACCGAGTGCGAGCCCACCCTCGCGGTGCACGGGGACCGGGTGATCGCGGTCGCCGCCGGTCCGGACCGCGGGCACGAGGTGGTGGAGCTGGACACCCGCACCGGACACACCCGGGTGGTGGGCGCCGCCCACCGCGACGCCGTCGATCCGGCCTACTACCCCCGGCCGCGGGCGCGTACCTTCACCGGCCCCGGCGGCCGCGAGGTCCACGCCCGCCTCTACCCGCCGCACCACCCCGAATGCGCGGCGCCGGAGGGCGAGTCGCCGCCGTACGTCGTGTGGGCGCACGGCGGACCCACCAGCCGCTCGCCGCTCGTCCTCGACCTGGAGATCGCCTACTTCACCTCGCGCGGCATCGGCGTCGCGGAGGTCGACTACGGCGGCTCGACCGGGTACGGGCGCGCCTACCGCAACCGGCTGCGCGAGCAGTGGGGCGTGGTGGACGTCGAGGACTGCGCGGCCGTCGCCCTCGCCCTCGCCGAGGAGGGCGCGGCGGACCGGGACCGGCTCGCGATCCGCGGCGGCAGCGCGGGCGGCTGGACGGCCGCCGCCTCCCTGACCCGCACCGACGTCTACGCCTGCGGCACGATCCTGTACCCGGTGCTCGACCTGACCGGCTGGGCCACGGGGGAGACGCACGACTTCGAGTCGCGGTACCTGGAGACGCTGGTCGGGCCGGTCGCGCAGGTGCCCGAGCGCTATGCCGAGCGCTCGCCCGCCACGCACGCCGACCGGCTGACGGCGCCGTTCGTGCTGCTCCAGGGCCTGGACGACGTGATCTGCCGGCCGGTGCAGTGCGAGCGGTTCCTGGCCCGGCTGGCCGGGCGGAAGGTGCCGCACGCCTACCTCACCTTCGAGGGCGAGGGGCACGGCTTCCGGCGGGCGTCGACCACGGTGCGGGCGCTGGAGGCGGAGCTGTCGCTGTACGCTCAGGTGTTCGGCCTGGACCCGGCAGGCGACCTCGCGACCCTGGAGCTCGACACGTGAAGGAACTGCGCCGTCCCGCCCGGCTCGCCCCCGGCGCCCGGGTGGCCGTCGTGGCCCCCAGCGGCCCGGTGCCCGAGGAACGGCTCCAGGCCGGGCTCGACGTGCTGCGCGGCTGGGACCTGGACCCGGTCGCCGCCCCGCACGTCCTGGACCGGCACGACGCCTTCCCCTACCTCGCCGGGACCGACGCCGTCCGGGCCGCCGACCTCCAGGGCGCCTGGTGCGATCCGGCCGTCGACGCGGTGCTGTGCGCCCGCGGCGGCTACGGCGCGCAGCGGATGGCGGACCTGCTGGACTGGGACGCGATGCGCGCGGCCGGACCGAAGGTGTTCGTCGGCTTCAGCGACATCACCGCGCTGCACGAGGCGTTCGCCACCCGGCTCGGCCTGGTCACCCTGCACGGCCCGATGGCGGCCGGCCTCGACTTCGTCAAGAACGCCCGGGCGCAGGACCACCTCAGGGCGACCCTGTTCGCGCCCGAGACGGTCACCACGATCGCTTCCGGCGGCGCCGCCCTGGTCCCCGGCCGGGCCAGGGGCGTGACGCTGGGCGGCTGCCTCGCGCTGCTCGCCGCCGAACTCGGCGCCCCGCACGCCCGGCCGTCGGCGGCCGGCGGACTGCTCTGCCTGGAGGACGTGGGCGAGGAGACGTACCGCCTGGACCGCTACGTCACCCAGCTGCTGCGCGCCGGGTGGTTCGAGGGGGTGCGCGGGGTGCTGCTCGGGTCGTGGGAGAGCTGCGAGGGACCCGGCCGGGTGCGGGCGCTGCTCGCCGACCGGCTCGGCGGCCTCGGGGTGCCCGTCGCCGAGGACTTCGGGTTCGGTCACTGCGAAGGGGCGCTGACGATACCGTTCGGCGTCGAGGCCGAACTCGACGCGACGGCGGGCACGTTGACATTGGCGGCCCCGGCGCTGCGCTGAACGGGAACCGTGCCCGCGTCACCTGACGCACCGTCAAAACACCCCGATGCGGTGATTGACGGGGCCTGACACGTGTCACAGCATGGACACGGCCGGTACTTACCGGTCGGTAACTACCGGCTGTCCTCAGTGTGGAGGTCCTGTGTCCCGTCGCGCGCCCGGAGTACGCGCCGCCCTCGCCGCCGTCCTCGCCGCGGCGCTCGCCGCGCCCCTCGCGCTCACCACGCCCTCCGCGCTCGCCGCCGCCGCGCCCACCGGGGCGTACCGGGTCACCGCGCTGCGGTTCACCGTCCGTCAGGGCGACCGCACCTGCGCCCTCGACGCCGACCTGTACCGGCCGGCCGGCGTGGACCGCGCCCACCCGGCGCCCGCCGTGCTCGCCACCAACGGCTTCGGCGGCAGCAAGAACGACGGCGCGACCGACCTGATCGGCGCCGCCTTCGCCCGCCGCGGCTACGTGGCCCTGGTCTACTCCGGCCTCGGCTTCGGCCGCTCCGGCTGCCTGATCTCCCTGGACCACCCGGACCTCGACGGCCGGGCCGCCGCCCGGCTGATCGACTTCCTGGGCGGAACCCGCGCCGCCGACGACGGCACCCGCGCCGACTACGTCACCTCGGACGGCGCCGGCGACCCGCGCGTCGGCATGATCGGCGGCTCCTACGGCGGAGCCGTCCAACTGGCGGCAGCCGCCGTGGACCACCGGATCGACGCGCTCGTCCCGATGGCCACCTGGAACGACCTGGCCTACTCCCTCGCCCCGAACAACGCGCTCGGCGCGACGGCCGTCCCCGGCGCGTTCAAGTGGCAGTGGACCGACGGCTTCTACCTCGTCGGCGAGAGCCGCCCGCTGATCGAACCGGCCCTCGACCCGTCCCGCTTCAACTCCCTGGCCTGCCTGCACTTCGCGACCGGCTTCTGCGACGCCGTCCGCACCCTCAACTCCGGCGGCTACCCGCCTAACCGCACCGAGCGGCTGCTCGCCTACGCCCGCGCGGTCTCCCCGGCGTCCTACCTCGCCCGGGTGACGGCGCCCACCCTGCTCGTCCAGGGCCAGGCCGACACCCTGTTCAACCTCAACGAGGCCACCGCCACCTACCGGGCGCTCAAGGCCCACGGCACCGAGACCAGGATGATCTGGCAGTCCTGGGGGCACAGCGGCGGCGAGAACGGCCCCGGCTCCGGCGAATTCGCCTTCTCCCGGGACAACCTGGAGACCAGCTACGTCGGCCGGCGCGTCCTCGCCTGGTTCGACCGCCATCTGCGACGCCACCGGCACACCGGCCCCGGACCGGAACTGGCCTACTACCGCGACTGGACCGGCGGCCCGGAGCACGCCTACGCCACCGCCGACCGGCTCCCCGCCCCGACCCGGACCCTGTACCTGTCCGGCGACGGCGCCCTCGTGGACACTCCCGGCGAGGTCGCCCGCGGCAGCCGTACCTACGCCAACCAGCCGCTGCCCACCAGCCATTCGGAGAGCTCGCTGGCCGCACTGACCGGACTGCCCGACCCCGCGCCGCACGACGCCGACGGCACCTGCCTCGGCTGGACCGGCGCACCCCTGGACCGCGCCCTCGTCGTCGTCGGCGCACCCCGCGCCACCCTCAGGGTGCACTCGCCGGCCGCCGAACGCGCCCAGCACTCCGCCGACGCCGCCGACCGGCTCGTCCTGTTCGCCAAGCTGTACGACGTCGCGCCGAACGGCGCCCAGACGCTCGTGCACCGGCTGGTCGCCCCCGTGCGCGTGCCGGACGCGACCCGCCCCTTCACGGTGACCCTGCCGGGCATCGTCCACCGCTACGCGCCGGGCCACCGGCTGCGGTTCGTCATCGCGGCGAGCGATGACGCCTACTTCGGCAACCGGGGCGTCAAAGCGGTCACCGTCACCGCCGCGCCCGGCGACACCGGCACCCTCCGGCTGCCCGTCCTGGGCGACTGAACCCGGCGCACCGGCATAGGGTGTCGGGATGCCGCACACCGCCCCCCGCCACCTCGCCGAAGGCCCCCGCGTGGGCATCCGCCCCTTCACCCCCGACGACGCCGCCGAGTTCACCGCCCGCGTCCGGGAGAGCCGGGAGCTGCACCGCCCCTGGCTCTTCCCGCCGGCCACGACGGAGGCGTACGCCGCCTACGCGGGGCGGCTCATCGAGGACGAGGACCGGGCCGGCTTCCTGGTCTGCGACAAGGACGACGGCGGCGCCCTCGCCGGCTACGTCAACATCAACAACATCGTGCGGGGCGCCTTCCAGTCCGGCGCGCTCGGCTACGGCGCCTTCGCGCACGCCGCCGGACGCGGACTGATGAAGGAGGGCCTGAACCTCGTCGTCGGCCACGCCTTCGGCCCGCTCGGACTGCACCGGCTGGAGATCAACGCCCAGCCGGGCAACACCGCCTCCCTCGCCCTCGCCCGCTCCTGCGGCTTCCGCCTGGAGGGCTACTCACCGGCCATGCTCCACGTCGACGGGGAATGGCGCGACCACGAACGCTGGGCGCTCACCGCCGAGATGCGGACTTCCGGTTGATCTTCACGGTGTCGAGGTCCGTCACCGTCGAGCGCAGCTCACCGAAGCCGTAACCCAGCTCCCGCAGGGCCGTCCCGGCACGGTCCTCGGCGATCGCCGCGGCCATCTCCACACCGTCCTCGGCGTCGCACACCACCACGTAGCGCATCGAGAAGTGCTTCAGCGGCGCCGGCTCGTAGGAGAGCGAACCCTCCTCGGTGAACCGCATGCTCATCATCCCGTGGTCGGCCGCCTCGGCCAGCAGCCGCTCCCGCGCCCCCTCGGTCAGCCCGTCCCAGGCACCCCGGACGATCACCCGGTAGGTGTGCTGCGCGCTCATCGGTCAACCGCTCCTCGTCCCGTCCCGGACACGTCGCACGCGGCCGAAACACCTCACACCTGGTCGAAGGGCCGACTCTACGCGGCCGGGACCGCGCCGACCACGGGATTTCCGGGCCGCCGCCTTTGCGCAATCCTGACCGCCGGTGCCCCTGGTCAGCACACCGGCGACCGGGTTCCATGGTGATCGTGACGACGATCCGACATGAGGTACTCACGCTGCCCGCCGCACCGCTCGGGCCGGACAACCCGCTGCCGGCGCTGCGCCCGCTCGACGAGGTCCACCGCGTCGAGGACCGCGACAGGGCGGGCCTCCCGCACGACATGGCCCGCCAGATCGGCTACGCCCCGCTGCACAGCCTGCTCCCGGCGCCGGTCCGCGACGGCTACGGCAGAACCCGCCGGCCCCGGGCGATCGACGCCCTCGTCCTGGAGAACGACCGGCTGCGCGCCACCGTGCTGCCCGGCCTCGGCGGCCGGATCGCCTCCCTCGTCCACCTGCCCACCGGACGCGAACTCCTTTACCGCAACCCCGTGTTGCAGCCCGCCAACTTCGCCCTCAACGGCGCCTGGTTCTCCGGCGGCGTCGAATGGAACATCGGCGCCACCGGACACACCACCCTGTCCTGCGCACCCGTGCACGCCGCCCGCGTCCCCGCGCCCGACGGCTCGGCGATGCTGCGCCTGTGGGAGTGGGAGCGGCTGCGCGACCTGCCCTTCCAGGTGGACCTGTGGCTGCCCGACGGCTCCGACTTCCTGCACGTCGGCGTCCGCGTCCGCAACCCCCACGAGCGGCCCGTTCCGGCGTACTGGTGGTCCAACATCGCCGTCCCCGAGGAACGCCGGGTGCTCGCCCCCGCCGAAGCGGCCTGGCACTTCGGCTACGAGCGCCGGCTGCGCCGGGTGCCGGTCCCCGCGCACGACGGAGCCGACCGCACCTACCCCCGCGACAGCCCCTACGCCGCCGACTACTTCTACGACGTGCCCGACGGACGCCGCCGCTGGATCGCCGCGCTCGACGAGACCGGCCACGGACTGGTGCAGACCTCCACCGACGCCCTGCGCGGCCGGAAACTGTTCGTATGGGGCTCCGGACCCGGCGGACGGCGCTGGCAGGACTGGCTCACCGAGCCCGGCACCGGCGGCTACTGCGAGATACAGGCCGGCCTCGCCCGCACCCAGCTGGAGCACGTACGTCTTGAGGCGGAGAGCGAGGTGTCCTGGCTGGAGTCCTACGGCCCGCTCGACGCGCCGCCGCCGGCCGGGGAGTGGGACGCCGCGGTACGGCGCACCGAGGAGCGGCTGGAGGCGGTACTGCCGCGCGCCGCCGTCGACGCCGCCCACGCGGCCTGGAAGCCGTACGCCGACGCCGAACCGAAGGAGATCCTGAGCGCGGGGTCCGGCTGGGGCGCGCTGGAAGTGCTGCGCGGCGGATGGAAGCTGCCCGGCACACCGTTTCCCGAGTCGACCCTCGGCG
Source organism: Streptomyces seoulensis (assembly GCA_013364255.1). Classification (GTDB taxonomy): domain Bacteria; phylum Actinomycetota; class Actinomycetes; order Streptomycetales; family Streptomycetaceae; genus Streptomyces; species Streptomyces similanensis. The sequence continues at coordinate 7,445,688 of CP054936.1, forward strand.
CGGAGCAGGAGCCGTGGCGGCGCCTGCTGCGCTCCGGCTCCCTGCCCGAACCGGAGCGGGCCGGGCCGCCCGGACCGAGCCTGGTCGCCCCGCACTGGCGTGACCTGCTGGAGACCGCGCCCGCGACGCCGGCCGCCGAGTACCACCTCGGCGTCGCCCAGTGGCACGCCGGCGACCGGGCGCAGGCGGTGCGCAGCTGGGAGCGGGCGCTCGAACTCGCCCAGCGGCACTGGCCGTCGCTGCGCTGCCTGGCCGTGGCCGACCGGGAGAGCGACCACCACGAGCGGGCCGCCGACCGGTACGCGCGGGCCTTCGACGCCCTGTGCCTTGAGCGCTCCGGCGACGGCGAACGGGAGACGGCGGCCGTCGCCGCGCTCGGCCGCGAGGCGATCGAGGCGCTGCTGCGGGCGGGCCGCCCGGCGGACGCCCGCGCGGTGTGGGAACGGGTGGACCCGGCGACCCGGGCCCGCGGCCGGTTCCGGCTCGCCGAGGCGGAACTGCTGCTCGCCGAGGGGCGGCCCGAGCGGGCGCGAGCCGTCTTCGACGAGGGCTTCGAGGTCGCCGACCTGCGTGAGGGCGACGAACGCCTCGGCCAGGTGTGGCGCCTCGCGGGCGGCGGCGACCTGCCCGCCCGCTACGACTTCCGGATGCGCGCGGAGCCCTCGTGAGCGGCCGTGCGCTCAGGCGCGGCGGTCCACGTACTCGTAGACCGCGCCGTCCGGGTGCATGGCGATGAGGTTGCGGCCCGCCGGGGTGGTGACCGGGCCCGCGACGACACGCGCGCCGAGCCCGGTCAGCACCCGGTGGGCGTCCTCGACGTCCTCGACGGCGATCGTCGCCGCCACCTTGCGCAGCACCTCCAGCTCCGCCTCCGGGCCGCTCATCAGCAGGAAGCAGCCGACGGCGGCCACCTGCACGCCGCCGCGCTCGAAACGCAGGGCGGTGCCGCCCGCCAGCCGTTCGTAGAAGGGGACCGCGGTCTCCAGATCGTCGACACAGACGCGCAGGCTGGCTCCCAGAATCTCCATGCGGCCGAGCCTAGCCGGTGCGGTCGGCGCCCCTCATGTCCCGTGCTCAGTGCGGGAGTTGCGGCAGCACCTTGGTGCGGTAGAAGTCGAAGAAGCCGCGCTGGTCGGGTCCGATCTGGTTGACGTAGACGCGGTCGAAGCCGGCGTCGGCGAACTTCTTGAGCGTGGCCACGTGCTGGTCGACGTCGTCGCCGCACACCACGTTCTCCCGTACGGCGTCCTCGGTGACCAGCGGCTTGAGCTGCTCGAAGTGCCGGGGGCTGGGCAGCACCTGGCCCATCTCGCCGGGGAGTTGCTCGTTGTACCACAGGTCGTGCACGGTGCGGACGCACTCCTCGCGGTCGGTGCCGAAGCACACCTTCGTGCCGCCGCTGACGAGCTTGGCGCCGCCCCCGCCCTTGCGGTACCGGGTGACCATCTCCTCGTCCGGCGCCATCGTGATGTAGCCGTCGCCCACCCGCGCCGCGAGCGCGGTCGCCTTGGGGCCGAAGCCGGAGACGTCGATCGGGACGGGCTCGTCGGGGACGGTGTAGAGACGGGCGTTCTCCACGGTGTAGTGCGTGCCGTGGTGGGTGACCTCCTCGCCGGTCAGCAGTCGGCGGATCACCTGCACCGCCTCCTCCAGCATGTCCATCCGCACCCCCGCCGGGGGCCAGCGGTCGCCCAGGATGTGCTCGTTGAGCGCCTCGCCGGTGCCGACGCCGAGCCGGAAGCGGCCCTCGGTCATCACCGCGCTGGTGGCGACCGCCTGCGCCACCACGGCCGGATGGATCCGCACCGTCGGACAGGTGACGGCCGTCTCGATGGGCAGCGACACCGCCTCGGACAGCGCCCCGATCACCGACCACACGAACGGGCTCTGGCCCTGCGCGTCGTTCCACGGGTGGTAGTGGTCGGAGATCCACAGCGCCTGGAACCCGGCCTGCTCGGCCATCCTGGCCTGCTCGACCAGGTCCGCGGGGCGGTACTGCTCGCACGAGAGGAAGTAGCCGTACTCGGGCATGGGAGGACACCTCCGGGACGGGGACGGGCGGGGGACGGGCTGCCGAGTACCCGGCGCCGACGGCGGAAACCGGAGGCCGGGCCCCCGGTCGCACCGGGCCGGTGACCGGCCGCGCCGGCCCGGCGACCGGAGCGGCGCGGTCGCTCCGCCGGACGCCGGCGCACGTTTGGCCACCCCGGCCGGGGGGACGCGGTCAGTTCCGTACCACGCACGTGACAGCGCCGGAGGCGAACCGTGGGTCGACCCCGCACAGTGATCGTCGGTGCCGGCTTCGCCGGATACCGGGCGGCCCGGACCCTGTCCCGGATGTCCCGGGGCAAGGCCGACGTGACCCTGCTCAACCCGACCGACTACTTCCTGTACCTGCCGCTGCTGCCCCAGGTCGCCGCCGGCGTCCTGGAGCCGCGCCGGGTCACCGTCTCCCTGTCCGGGACGCTGCCCGGGGTCCGGCTCGTCCTCGGCGAGGCCGACGGCATCGACCTGGACGCGCGCACCGTGCGTTACACCGGGCCCGAGGGGCGCGCCGGGACGCTGGCGTACGACCGGCTGGTGCTGGCGGTCGGCAGCGTCAACAAGCTGCTGCCGATCCCCGGCGTCGCCGAGCACGCGCACGGCTTCCGCGGGCTGCCGGAGGCGCTGTACCTGCGCGACCACGTGACCCGGCAGATGGAGCTCGCGGCGGCCGCCGGGGACCGGGACGAGTGCGCGGCGCGCTGCACGTTCGTCGTCGTGGGCGCCGGTTACACCGGCACCGAGGTCGCCGCGCAGGGAAAGCTGTACACCGACGCGCAGGTGCGCCGCCGCCCGCTGCCCTACGGCGTGCGGCCGCGCTGGATGCTGCTGGACATCGCGCCGCGCGTCCTGCCCGAGCTGGACGAACGGCTCTCGCGCACCGCCGACCGGGTGCTGCGGGAGCGGGGCGTCGATGTGCGCATGGGCGTCTCCGTGAAGGAGGCGACGCACGAGGGGGCGCTGCTGACGGACGGCGAGTCCGTGCCGACCCGCACCCTCGTGTGGTGCGTGGGCGTTCGGCCCGATCCGCTGGTCGAGGGCACCGGGGAGCCGCTGGAGCGCGGGCGGCTCGTGGTGGACCCCTACCTCCAGGTGCCGGGGCGGCCGGAGGTGTTCGCGTGCGGGGACGCGGCGGCGGTGCCCGATCTGGAGCACCCCGGCGGGTTCACGCCGATGACCGCGCAGCACGCCTGGCGGCAGGGCCGGATCGCCGCCGTCAACGTCGCCGCCTCGCTCGGCGTCGGGCAGGCGCGGCCCTACCGCCACCGCGACCTCGGGTTCGTGGTGGATCTCGGCGGAACCCGGGCCGCCGCGAACCCGCTGGGCGTGCCGCTGTCCGGCCTCCCGGCCGGGGTGGTCACCCGCGGCTACCACCTCGCGGCGATGCCGGGCAACCGGGTGCGGGTGGCCGCCGACTGGCTGCTGAACGCCGTACTGCCGCGCCAGGCCGTCCAGTTGGGCCTCGTACGGTCCTGGTCGGTGCCGCTGGAGTCGGCGTCCCCGGAACTGGCCCGGGTCCCGGGCGGACCGGCCGGGCGCACGGACGCCGACGCCGGAGGTACGGGCGGGTCCGGGCCCGGTGGGGGTGTGCGGGAGCCCGGTCAGGGCGCGCGGGAGCCGGGCGAAGGGGCGCGGGAGTCCGGTGAGACCGGGGGAGTGCCCCTCACCGAGATCATCGACAACACGGAGAAGGCCCAACTGGCGGGCGCGGAACCGGCCCCGCACCCGCAGCCGCCCACGAAGCGCTCGGCCGACCGCCCGACTGCGGAGCCCGCGAAGGGCCGGCCGGGCGGCGAGCCCGCTGGCAGCCAACCAGCTCCTGAGCCTGCGAAGAACCGGCCGGGCGGCCCCGAGCCCGCCCAGAGCCGGCCGGGCGGCGAGCCCGCGAAGGGTCAGCCAGGCCCCGAGCCCGCCAAGAACCAACCCGGCGGCGAGCCCGCCAAGAACCAACCAGGCGGTGAGCCCGCGAAGAACCAGCCCGGTGGGCAGGCGGCGGGTTCCGGCGCCGCGGCCGGGCGGGGGCGGCCGGGCGGGAAGTCCGGGCGGGCGCGGCCGGGGCCCGGGCCCCGGCGGAACCAGCCGGGCGGCGAGGCCGGCCGCGACCGGACGGGCGGGCGGCAGGCGAAGGCCCAGCCGGGCCCCGAGCCGGCCCGGGGCGGCTCCGGCGGACGGCCGGAGCGCGGCCGGACGGCCGCCGAAGCCGGGGAGCGGGCCGAGGGCCCGCCCGCTCCCGCCGAGGAACGCCGACCGGAGCGCGGACCCGCCGCACCGCACCCCGGCCCGGGCCCCGTCAGGCGTATCGACATTCCCACGGAAGGAGACTCATGAACAGCGACGAACTCGTCGAGCTCGGACAGCAGTTGAGGGTGGACAGTGTGCGGGCCGCCGCAGCGGCCGGCTCCGGGCACCCCACGTCCTCGATGTCCGCCGCCGACCTGATGGCCGTCCTGCTGGCCAACCACCTCCGCTACGACTTCGACCAGCCCGACCACCCCGGCAACGACCGCTTCGTCCTGTCCAAGGGGCACGCCTCCCCGCTGCTGTACTCCGCCTTCAAGGCGGCCGGCGCCATCGACGACGACGAACTGCTCACCTTCCGCAAGCTGGGCAGCCGCCTGGAGGGCCACCCCACGCCGCAGCGGCTGCCGTGGGTGGAGACCGCCACCGGCTCGCTCGGACAGGGCATGCCGATCGGCGTCGGCATCGCGCTGGCCGGCAAGCGACTGGACCACGCCGACTACCGGGTGTGGGTGCTGTGCGGCGACAGCGAGCTGGCCGAGGGCTCCATCTGGGAGGCCGCCGAGCACGCCGGGTACGAGCACCTGGACAACCTGACCGTGATCGTGGACGTCAACCGGCTCGGCCAGCGCGGCGCCACCCGGCACGGCCACGACCTGGACGCCTACGCCCGCCGCTTCCGCGCCTTCGACTGGCACACCATCGAGATCGAGGGCCACGACGTGGACGCCGTCGACCGCGCCTACGGCGAGGCGATCTCCACCACCGGCCAGCCCACCGCCATCATCGCCCGCACCCTCAAGGGCAAGGGTGTCAAGGCCACCGAGGACCGCGAGGGACTGCACGGCAAGCCGCTCAAGGACGCCGACGAGGCGATCGAGGAGCTCGGCGGCGTACGCGACCTGCGCGTCCGGGTGCACGCACCGCCGGCCACCCCCGCGCCGCGCACCGCCGGACGCGACGGCCTGGACCTGCCCCGCTGGGACAAGGGCGAGGAGGTCGCCACCCGCGACGCCTACGGCAAGGCGCTCGCCGCGCTCGGCGCCGCCCACGGCGACGTGGTGGCCCTGGACGGCGAGGTCGGCGACTCCACCCGCTCGGAGTTCTTCGCCAAGGAGCACCCCGAGCGCTACTTCGAGTGCTACATCGCCGAACAGCAGATGGTCGCGACGGCCGTCGGCATGTCCCGGCGCGGCTGGGTGCCGTACGCCTCCACCTTCGCCGCCTTCCTCACCCGGGCCTACGACTTCGTGCGGATGGCGGCCGTCAGCGGCTCCGGCCTCAACCTCAACGGCTCGCACAGCGGCGTCTCCATCGGCCAGGACGGGCCGAGCCAGATGGGTCTCGAGGATCTGTCGATGATGCGGGCGATCCACGACTCGACCGTGCTGTACCCGAGCGACGCCAACCAGACCGCCAAGCTCGTCGCCGCGATGGCCGACCTCGACGGCGTCCGCTACCTGCGCACCTCGCGCGGCGAGAGCCCGGTCATCTACGGGCCCGACGAGGAGTTCCCGGTCGGCGGCAGCAAGGTGCTGCGCGCCTCCGACGGCGACCGGCTGACGATCGTCGCCGCGGGCGTCACCCTGCACGAGGCGCTGCGGGCCGCCGACGCCCTGCGCGAGGAGGGCATCCCGGTGCGGGTGATCGACCTGTACTCCGTCAAGCCCGTCGACCGGGACACGCTGCGCCGGGCCGCCGAGGAGACCGGCTGCCTGCTCACCGTCGAGGACCACCGCGAGGAGGGCGGTCTCGGCGACGCGGTGTGCGACGCCTTCGTGGACGGCCGCCCCACCCCGCGCCTGGTCCGCCTCGCCGTCCGGACGATGCCCGGCTCGGCCTCGCCCGAGGAGCAGCTGCACGCCGCCGGCATCGACGCCGAGTCCATCGCCGCCTCCGCCCGGCTGCTGGTGGAGGAGGCGGTGGTGCGGTGAGCGACGAGCCGTACACCCACCGCAACACCCGCCGCTGACCGAGGACATGCGCGCACCGGCGGACCCCGCGCGGGCCGCCGGTGCGCGGGGATGCGTGTCCCTGTGAAGGTTTGGCCGAGGATCCAGCGGCCACACGGAGAAGAGAGGTGGCCATGTCGAACACGAATCACGCATCCGAGTCCCAGGACTCACAGAAGTCACACAAAACTCAGGAGTCACGCACCGAAAACGAGGAAAGCGGGAACGGCGAGCGTGCGGCGACCCGCCGGATGAGCCCCGTCGAGGTGCTGCGCGAGGCGCGCGCCCAGCTGGCGGAGCTCGCCGGGGTGACCGCGGAGTCCGTCACCTCCTTCGAGCGGACGGACGACGGCTGGTCACTGGAGGTCGAGGTCCTCGAACTGGAGCGGGTGCCGGACACGATGAGCCTGATGGCGAGCTATCTGGTCGAGATCGACCCGGACGGCCTGCTCACCGGCTACCGCCGGCTGCGCCGCTACGAACGCGGCCGCGCCGACGCGAAGAGCCGGTAGGGCGCACGCACACACGCGATGACGTTTTTCATTCCACTTCCACTCACAGACAAGGAGGCACGGTCGGCATGACCGTTGTCCCGGCACAGACGTCCGGCGGCGGAGGCGGCAGCAGCGGCCTCTACGACGTATTGGAGCTCGTCCTCGACAGGGGACTGGTGATCGACGCGTTCGTGAGGGTCTCCCTGGTGGGGATCGAGATTCTGAAGATCGACGTACGTGTCGTCGTCGCCAGCGTCGACACGTATCTGCGGTTCGCCGAGGCCTGCAACCGGCTCGACCTGGAGGCCGGCCCGCGCAAGAGCCCCGGTCTGCCCGAGATCGTCGGCGAGGTCACCGAGTCCGGTGCGCGCGGCAAGTCCAAGGGCGCGCTGTCCGGCGCCGCGCAGACCGTCTCCGACGCCTTCAAGCAGGCGCGCTCGGAGGGCTCGGAGGAGAGCCAGTCCCAGTCCCGGCCGCGTACGCGCAAGGCGACCGCGTCCCGCAGCAGGAAGGAGGAGCAGGAGTGAGCACTTACGTCTACGGCATCACGGCCGCCTCGCACCCGGCGCTGGCCGAGGGCTTGGCCGGCGTCGGCGAGCCGCCGCGGCCGGTGCGGGTGCTGACGGCCGGCGACCTCGCCGCCGTGGTCAGCGACGCGCCCGAGAACCTGCGCCCCAAGCGCAAGGACCTGCTCGCCCACCAGAACGTGCTCAGCGAGGCCGGCGCGGACGGGTGTGTGCTGCCGATGCGGTTCGGCAGCGTCGCCCCGGACGACGACGCGGTCACCGGTGTGCTCACCGAGCGCGCCGAGCACTACGCCGAGCGGCTGCGGGAGCTGGACAACAAGGTCGAGTACAACGTCAAGGCGAGCCACAACGAGGACGCCATACTGCACCGCGTGATGTCGGAGAACCCGGACATCCGGGCTCAGGCCGAGGCCAACCGGCAGTCGGGCGGCGGGAGTTACGACGACAAGATCAGGCTGGGCGAGATGGTCGCCGCCGCCGTCAAGGCGCGCGAGGCCGACGACGCCGCCCAGGTGGTGAACGCCGTCGAGGGTGAGGCCGCCGCGATCAGCCAGGGCCCGGAGTCCACCGGCTGGCTGGTCAACGCCTCCTTCCTGGTCGACCGGGACGTGGCGGCCCGGTTCCTGGAGACGGTCGAGCAGGCCCGCCAGGACCTGCCGCACCTCGAACTGCGCGTCAACGGGCCGCTGCCGCCCTACAGCTTCGTCGAGCCCGGCCCGGCCGAGCCGGCGGGCACCACGGCAGGGGCCGACGCGGGAGCGGAGTAAGGACCATGGGACTGATCTCGGAGGTGCTGCTGCTGCCGCTCGCTCCGGCGCGCGGCGGCGCCTGGGCGATCAGACAGGTGTTGCACGAGGCAGAGCGCATCTACTACGACCCGGCCACCGTACGGGCCGAACTGGCGCAGCTGGAAGAGCGGTTGGAGGCGGGCGAGATCTCCGAGGAGGAATTCGACCGCCAGGAGGACGAACTGCTGGACCGGCTGGAGATCGGCATGCACGGCGGCGCGGGCACGGGTGAGGGGACGGCACGATGAACCGAACGGCAATAGGCCTCGCAGTAGGGGCCGGCTATCTGCTGGGACGCACGAAGAAACTGAAGATGGCCGTCGCCGTCGGCAGTCTGGTCGCGGGCAAGAAGCTGAACCTCACCCCGCGCGGGGTGGCGGAACTGGTCAGCAACCAGCTCAAGGACAATCCCCAGTTCAAGGAGATCGGGGACCAGCTGCGCCAGGACATGAGGGGCGTCGGCAAGGCGGCCTCCGGCGCGATGGTGGAGCGGCAGATGTCCGCCCTCGCCGACCGGCTCCAGGGCCGTACGGCGAAGGTCCGCGACGGACTGGCCGGCGTCGTGCCGGACGGCGGGAGCAAGGGCGCCGGCCGGAAGGGCGACGAGGGCGCCGAGGAGGAGTACGAGGACGATTACGACGACCGTGAGGGCCGGGAGGCCGACACGGACTCGGAGGACTCCGAGGACTCCGAGGAGTCGGAGGAGGAGTCCGCGGACGGCTCCAGGAAGGCCGCCGGCCGGCGCGAGGGCGGTTCGGCCCGCAAGGCGGCTGCCAAGGCGCCCGCGAAGAAGACGGCGCCCGCCAAGCGGGCGGCCCGTTCCGAGGAGGCCGGCGCGCCGGCCAGGAAGACCGTCAAGAAGGCGGCGAAGAAGGCCCCCGCCAAGAAGACGGTGGCGAAGAAGACCGCGGCCGGCCAGCCGGCCGCGAAGAAGACGGCCGCGTCCGGCGGTGCACGGCGCACCTCCGGGACCCGGACGCCGAAGGACGGTGGTGACCGATGACCGAGGCTCTCGGAACCGCGAAGTCGGCCGCCGGCAAGGCGACCAAGGACAACCCCCTGACCAACCTGGCGCACAGCGAGGCAGCCGACCGGCTCAAGGGGGAGGCGCAGGAGTACCTGTCCGCACAGGCCGAACGGCTGCTGACGGGGCTGGGCCGCAAGCTCGGTGAGACCACCGGCAAGCTCAACGACATCGCCGAGGGCAACAGCCCGGGGTTCGCGAAGATGGCGCTCGACGGCGGTCGCAAGCTCGCCGAGGGCAAGGGGCCGGTGCGCTCCGCGCTGGAGGTCGGCGCCTCCCACGCCAAGGACAGCGTGATCGGCGCGTTCAAGAACCTCGGCGGCAAGGGCAAGGGCAAGAGCAAGCGCGGCGGAGGCAACAAGCCCACCGTCATCATCGAGTCCATCGACGTGGGCGTGCCCCAGCGCACCGCCTACGACCAGTGGACCCAGTTCCAGGACTTCAGCACCTTCGCCAAGGGCGTCAAGAGCGCCAGCCGCGCGGACGACACCACGTCCGACTGGCAGGCGAAGATCTTCTGGTCCAGCCGCAGCTGGAAGGCCAAGACCACCGAGCAGATCCCCGACTACCGCATCCAGTGGTCCTCGGAGGGCGCCAAGGGCACCACGAAGGGCGTCGTCTCCTTCCACGAGCTGGAGGAGAACCTCACCCGCGTCCTGCTGGTCATCGAGTACTACCCGAGCGGCCTCTTCGAGAAGACCGGCAACATCTGGCGCGCCCAGGGCCGCCGGGCCCGGCTCGACCTGAAGAACTACGCCCGCTTCATCACCCTCAAGGGGGAGGCGGAGGACGGCTGGCGCGGTGAGATCCGCGACGGCGAGGTCGTCCGCAGCCACGAGGACGCGGTGGAGGAGGAAGAGGAGCAGGCCGCCCAGGACCAGGAGCAGGAGCCTGAGGAGGGCGAGGAGCCCGAAAACGCCGAGGACGCCGAGGACGCCGAGGACTCCGAGGAGGCCGCCGCCGAGGGCGAGGAGCCCGAGGAGGAGGAGTCGGAGGAGGAGCCCGAAGAGGGCTACGAGGGCGAGGAAGAGGAAGAGGAGGAAGAGGAGCCCTACGCCGAGGACGAGGAGGAGGGCCCCGAGGCCGCCGAGGAGGAGGACGGCGAGTACGAGGAGGAGCCCGGCGAGGAGGCCGAGGGCGAAGCCGAGGAGGAAGAGGAGCCCGAGGAGGAGTACGAGCACGCTGAGGGCGGGAGCCGTCGATGACGACCCCGAGCCGCCTGCCGGACTCCTACGGCCCGAGCAGCGGCGCCAACCTCGCCGACATCCTTGAACGGGTGCTCGACAAAGGTGTCGTCATCGCCGGCGACATCCGCATCAACCTGCTCGACATCGAACTGCTCACGATCAAGCTACGGCTCGTCGTCGCCTCGGTCGACAAGGCCAAGGAGATGGGCATCGACTGGTGGGAGAGCGACCCGGCGCTCTCCTCCCGGGCCCGTCGTGACGAACTGACCCGGGAAAACGCCGAGTTGCGTGAACGACTGGCCCGGCTCGAGGAACTCGGCCTGGAGCGGGGCGCCGAGCGCACGGAACGTGCGCTCCCAAAGGAGAAACCATGAGCGGACTGCGGTACGTCTACGCCCTCTGCCGCCCCCTGGAGGCGCCCCTGCAGGCGCAGTTGACGGGAGTGGCCGGCGCACCGGCCAAGCCGTTGCACCACCACGGCCTGGTCGCCGTCGTCAGCGAGGTCCCCGAACAGGACTTCACCGAGGAGGCGCTGCGTGCCCATCTGGAGGACCTGGACTGGCTGGCCGCCACCGCCCGCGCCCACCAGGGCGTGATCGACGCGCTCACCGTCGTCACCACCCCGCTGCCGCTCAGGCTGGCGACCGTCTTCAGGGACGACAGCGGGGTGCGCTCCATGATCGAGTCCCGTGAGGAGCACTTCCGCCGGACCCTGGACCGGCTGACGGGGCGCGTGGAGTGGGGGGTCAAGGTCTATCTGGAGTCCGAGCGGGCGGAGGAGAGCGAGGCGGCCGAGGCGGCCGAGGAGCGGTCCGCTCCGAAGGCCGCCTCTGGCCGCGACTACCTGCGCCTGCGCAGGCAGCAGACCAGGGCGAGCGAGGACCTGTGGCAGCGGGCCGAGACGTTCGCGACCGGGCTGCACGAGCGGCTGGCCGCGTTCGCCGAGGAGTCCCGGCTGCACGCGCCGCAGAACGCCACGCTCTCCGGCGCCGCCGGCCGCAACGTCCTCAACGCGGCCTATCTGGTGCCGCGCGACCGGTCCGAGGAGTTCGTGGAACTCGTCGACCGCACCAAGGACGACGCGCCCGGCCTGCGCGTCGAACTCACCGGCCCCTGGGCGGCGTACTCCTTCGCGGGCGAACTCCCGGGGGAGGGGGGCTCATGACGGTCGTCGAGCGCCGTGAGATCGCCCTGGTCGACCTGCTGGACCGGCTGCTGGCCGGCGGGGTCGTCATCACCGGGGACGTCACCCTGCGCATCGCGGACGTGGACCTCGTCCGCATCGACCTCAACGCGCTGATCAGCTCGGTCAACGCCCAGGTGCCGTCCCCCTTCGAGATCGTGGAGGAGGCGCCGTGACCCCGCGCAAGCGACTGGAGCTCGAACCGGACACGGTGGAGCGCGACCTGGTCAAACTCGTCCTGACCGTCGTGGAGTTGCTGCGCCAGCTCATGGAGCGGCAGGCGCTGCGCCGGTTCGACGAGGGAGACCTGACCGAGGAGCAGGAGGAGCGCATCGGCCTGACGCTGATGCTGCTGGAGGACCGCATGGCCGAACTGCGGGACCGCTACGGACTGCGGCCCGAGGACCTCAACCTGGACCTCGGCCCGCTCGGCCCGCTGCTGCCCCGGAACTGAACCGGCCCCCGCCCCTGGATCTCCCGGCGGCGGGGGCCGTTCGGGTGCCCCACGCCGTACGGCGCTTGTGCCGTACGGCTCCGGCCTGCTCGCGTCGTACGGCTCGGGTCAGACCTGCTTGCGGCAGAGGATCTCCCCGTGCAGGACGGCGAACCAGCCGTCCGCCCGCTCGCCCCACTCCCGCCACGCCCCGGACACCGCCCGCAGTTGTTCCTCGCTCGCGTGCCCGCCGGCCGTGGCGCGCTCGGCGTAGGCAGAGGCCAGCGTGCGGTCGGCCCACAGCCCGCTCCACCAGGCCCGCTCCCCGGGCGTCGCGTACGTCCAGGTGCTGGAGGTGGCGGTGACGTCGGTGAAGCCGGCCGCCAGCGCCCAGGAGCGCAGCCGTCGCCCGGCGTCCGGCTCACCGCCGTTGGCGCGCGCCACCCGCTCGTACAGCTCCAGCCAGTCGTCCAGTCCCGGCACCTTGGGGTACCAGGTCATCGCCGCGTAGTCGGCGTCCCGTACGGCGACGTACCCGCCGGGCCTGGTCACCCGGCGCATCTCGCGCAGCGCCCGTACCGGGTCGCCCACGTGCTGGAGCACCTGGTGGGCGTGGACGACGCAGAAGGTGTCGTCCGGGTAGTCCAGGGCGTGCACGTCGGCCACCGCGAACTCCACGTTCTCCAGGCCCCGTCCGGCGGCCGTGGCGCGCGCCTGCTCCAGTACGCCCGGGGCCTGGTCGACGCCGGTGACGTGCCCGTCCGGCACCAGCTCCGCCAGGTCGGCGGTGATGGTGCCGGGCCCGCAGCCGATGTCCAGGACCTTCATGTGGGGCTTGAGCGAACCGAGCAGGTACGCCGCGGAGTTGGCGGCGGTGCGCCAGGTGTGCGAGCGCAGCACGGACTCGTGGTGCCCGTGCGTGTAGACGGCGGTCTCCTGCTGCTCCGGCATGGCGGTACCCCTTCTCGTCACCTGGCCCCGCCGGGACCGACGGCCCCGGGCGATGACGTCCACGGTACGCGCGTGCGCCGAATAATGAGACTCACGTTTCACGATACGGACTGACGAGGCGTCAGAGTGCGTCTCCGCGCGGGCAGTCGGTCAGTGGTGGGGGAGCGGCCGGTACACCGTCAGCGCCTCGGGCAGCTTCTCCAGCCACACCTCGTCGTCGACCTCCGTCACCTCGCCGTCGTAGGCGAGAAGGGTGCCGGGGGCGACGCCGGCCAGGTGCAGCCGGCGCACCTGGACCGCCGCGTGGGCCGGGGAACGGGTGAGCGGGCCCGCGATCGCCGCGGACAGCAGCCGCAGCGCCGGCCGGCGGCCGCCGTGCACCACCCGCACGTCGAGCACCCCGTCCGCCAGGTCCAGCCGGCGGCCCGGGGCGAGCCCCATGCGGTGATACGTGCCGTTGCCCGCGAACAGCAGCCACATCGGGCGGCACCGCCCCTGGAACTCCGCCTGCAGCGGATGCCGGTCGGCGCGCAGCACCCGCAGCGCCGCCAGCACCCCGGCCGGCCAGCCGCCGATCCGCTCCGACCAGCGTTCCCGCTCCCGCACCAGCTCCGGGTACACGCCCAGGCTGAAGGTGTTCAGGAAGATGCCCCGCTTGCGGCCCGAGCCGAAGCTGCCCACGTCCACCCGGACGCCGTCGCCCCGCTCCAGCGCCCGCGCCAGGGTGCGCGCGTCCTCCACGCCCAGGTCGTAGGCGAAGTGGTTGAGCGTGCCGCCCGGCAGCACCGCGAGCGGCAGCCCGTGGCGCATGGCGGTCTCGGCGGCGGTGTTCACGGTGCCGTCGCCGCCGCACACCCCGAGCACCCGCGCCCGGCCCGCCGCCTTCTCCAGCTCGGCCGCCACGTCGTCCGGCGCGCACTCGACGACCTCCGCCTTCGGCAGCGCGTCGCGCAGCGCCCGGGCGCGGTCGGCGGTGCCGGAGGCGGTGTTGGCCACCAGCACCAGGCCCTCGCCCTCGGTCAGCGCCGGCAGCTCGGCCCGCGGCCGGGCCGGCGGGGCGCTCCCGGCCCGCGTGGGCACCAGGGCCCGGACGGCGAACGCGGCGCCCGCGCCGAGCGCCGCGCCCGCCAGGACGTCGCTCGGGAAGTGCACGCCGGTGTACACCCGGGACAGCGCCACCGAGAAGGCCACCGGGGCGACCGCCGCGCCCCAGGCCGGGGACTCCAGGGCGACCCCGGTCGCGAACGCGGCGGCGGAGGCCGCGTGCCCGGACGGGAAGGAGGTGGTGATGGGCTGCCGCCCCAGCCGGCGCACTATCGGCACCGGGTCCAGCGTGGGACGCGCGCGGCGCACCGAGCGCTTGCCGATGGTGTTGATGGTCAGGGAGGCCAGGGACAGGGAGGCCAGGCCCCGGGTCGCGGCGCGGCGGGCGCGGGGGGTGCGGCTCGCCGCGATCGCCGCGGCGGCGGCGAACCACAGCACGCCGTGGTTGGCGCTGCGGCTCAGCCGCGGCAGTACCGGCTCGGCGCCGGGCCAGTTCCGCTCGGCCGCCACTTGGAACAGCCGGCTGTCCAGGGCGAGCAGCCGCTTCAGGGCGCTGTGGGCGCCGGTCTTCGGGACGGTGAGGTCGACGTCTGGGCTCATACAGCCACCGCTACCCGCAAGCGACGGTTTCTTGTGCACCCGGCCCGCGCCTCGCCGCCAAGGTGCGACGTCCCCCGGATATGCGTTTGCCCGCGGGGCGCGGTGGCCAGCAGAATGCCTGGACATGGGACATCTGGAAGCCGCGCACCTGGAGTACTGCCTGCCCGACGGGAGGGTCCTCCTCGGCGATGTGTCCTTCCGGGTCGGGGAGGGCGCCGTGGTCGCCCTCGTCGGCCCGAACGGCGCCGGCAAGACCACCCTGCTGCGGATCGTCTCCGGTGAGCTGAAGCCGCACGGCGGCGCCGTGACCGTCGGCGGCGGCCTCGGCGTGATGCGGCAGTTCGTGGGCTCCGTCCGGGACGAGACGACCGTACGCGACCTGCTCGTGTCGGTCGCCCCGCCGCGCGTCCAGCAGGCCGCGCGGGCCGTCGACGCCGCCGAGCACGCCCTCATGACGGTCGACGACGAGGCCGCCCAGCTCCAGTACGCGCAGGCCCTCGCCGACTGGGCCGAGGCGCGCGGCTACGAGGCCGAGACGCTGTGGGACATGTGCACCACGGCCGCGCTCGGCGTGCCGTACGACACGGCGCAGTGGCGCCTGGTGCGCACCCTGTCCGGCGGCGAGCAGAAGCGGCTGGTGCTGGAGGCGCTGCTGCGCGGCACCGACGAGGTGCTGCTGCTCGACGAGCCCGACAACTACCTCGACGTGCCCGGCAAGCGCTGGCTGGAGGAGCGGCTGAAGGAGACCCGCAAGACGGTCCTGTTCGTCTCCCACGACCGCGAACTCCTCGCCCGCGCCGCCGAGAAGATCGTCTCCGTCGAACCCGGCCCGGCCGGCGCCGACGCCTGGGTGCACGGCGGCGGCTTCGACACCTACCACGAGGCCCGCCGCGAACGCTTCGCCCGCTTCGAGGAGCTGCGCCGGCGCTGGGACGAGAAGCACGCCCAGCTGAAGAAGCTCGTGCTGAACCTGCGCCAGGCCGCCACCGTCAGCCACGAGCTGGCCTCCCGCTACCAGGCCGCCCAGACCAGGCTGCGCAAGTTCGAGGAGGCCGGCCCGCCGCCCGAGCCGCCCCGCGAGCAGGACATCCGGATGCGGCTGAAGGGCGGCCGCACCGGCGTACGCGCCGTCACCTGCGCCGGCCTGGAGCTGACCGGCCTGATGAAACCGTTCGACCTGGAGGTCTTCTACGGCGAACGCGTCGCCGTCCTCGGCTCCAACGGCTCCGGCAAGTCCCACTTCCTGCGCCTGCTGGCCGGGGAGGACGTGGCGCACACCGGCACGTGGAAGCTCGGGGCGCGCGTGATGCCCGGGCACTTCGCCCAGACCCACGCCCACCCCGAGCTCAAGGGCCGCACCCTGCTGGACATCCTGTGGCAGGAGCACTCCCAGGACCGCGGCGCCGCGATGTCCCGGCTGCGCCGCTACGAGCTGACCGGCCAGGCCGAGCAGACCTTCGACCGGCTCTCCGGCGGCCAGCAGGCCCGGTTCCAGATCCTGCTGCTGGAGCTGGCGGGCGCGACGGCCCTGCTGCTGGACGAGCCCACCGACAACCTCGACCTGGAGTCCGCCGAGGCCCTCCAGGAAGGGCTGGAGGTGTTCGAGGGAACCGTCCTCGCGGTCACCCACGACCGCTGGTTCGCCCGCTCCTTCGACCGCTTCCTGGTCTTCGGCAGCGACGGCCGGCTCCGCGAGACCCCGGAGCCGGTCTGGGACGAACGACGGGTCGAGCGAGCGCGATAGCCGCGCCGCCCACGCCCCCGGGGCGCACGCGGTCATGTGCGGTCGTACGCGGCGGGGCGCGCCACCGGGCTCCGGTGGCGCGCCCCGCCGGGCGTCTCACTTCCAGCGCAGGATCGCGCCCAGGCCGCCGGCCGGCGCGTCCCCGCCGGTCGCCGAACCGGCCGGGGCCAGCGACAGCGCCGCCGCGTCCGTGGTGACCGCGGACCGGATCAGGGCGTCGTCGGCGCGCGCCGGCCAGGAGTGCTGCTCGCCGAGGATCTTCAGATCCGTACGCCGCACCGCCACCTGGTCCGGGTCCTCGCCGATCCACACCTCACGGTGCGCGTCGGCCCCGTCCGGGCTGATCAGAAGTTCCTGGAGCCGGTGCTCGCGGGCCGCCTCGACCAGCGCGGGCACCCCCTCCACGGCCCCGGAGCGGCCCTCGCCGTCGGGGGCCCGGGCCGCCCGGAACCGGTCCAGCTCGCCGTCGATCCGCTGCCGTACGTGCTCGGTCCTGATCCGCTCCACGTCCTCGTCCAGCAGCCGGCTGCCGGCGCCGTGGACGGCCTCCGCGACCTGGTCGTGCAGCCGCTTGGGCAGACGCGCGCGCACCTCGCCGCGCTCCCGGTCGTCGCCGACCATGATCAGCAGGTCGGCGCCCGTCTCCTCCTGGCAGACGCTGAGCGCGTCGGCGATCTCCGCGGCGTTGTGCTCCCAGGTGTTCTCCACCTTCAGCTGGAAGTGCCGCTCGGACCAGTCGGCGCTGCTGGTGCGGTGGATCGGCCACTGCCGGCCGACGACCGTGCCGGCCTGCTCCCGGCCCAGCGCGCTGCGCAGCTCGAAGTCCGCGCCCTTGCGGTCGACGTACGCCACGATCGCGACCGGGTCCTCGCCCGCCAGTTCCAGCAACGGTCCCACCCGGGGCAGCGGCGCCCATTCGGCCCAGCTGTCACCCAGCGGAGGGCGGGTCAGCCGCGGGTCGAGGACCACCCGGCCGGCCCGCGCGAACAGGGCCCGCCCGTGCGGGTCGGGGGAGTGGCGCATCTCCTCGATCGCGCTCTGAACGGCCCGGCAGGTGGCCTCGTCCGCGCCCTGCCGGGCCAGCTCGCGGGCCATCGCCTGGGCGGTCAGCCGCAGTTCGTGGGCGGTGTCCTCCGTGTGCCGGGAAGTGTCGACGTACACGGAGGCCCACGGGCCCGGGTGTTCGTACAGTGGATTCAGAAAGGCGAGATCCATGGCTCCCTCCCGGATGCCGTTCGGTGGTAGTGCACGCCGGGCGGGTACCCGGACCGCATGAACGAACACGACGAGCGGGGCGACACCATGACCGGAGTGGACCCGGGCCGGCTGGACGACCAGCAGCTGATGAAAGAGCTGGAGACCATCCACCGCACGCGCCACGACACCCTGCTGTACGGCTCGAACGACGCGCTGCGCGCCCACAACGAGCGGATGGCGCAGCTGGAGGGCGAGTACCTGCGGCGCAATCCGCGCCGGCCGGTCGCCGCGGGCCGCACCCGTGAGGGCGCCCGGGAGCGCGGCGGCTGCGGGGAGACGGCGGCGCCCCGCGGCTGACGGGAGGACCCCGCCCCGCGGCCGGGCGGGACCCGCTCGGCCCATGGTCGTGCCCGCCGGCGCGCTTCCTGCGGCGCGCCGACGGGCACTCGTCCGACCGGCCGGGTCACGGCACGCGGGTCACGACTTCCGGCTCTGGGCGAAGACATCGAGGAACGTCTCGCAGAACGCCTTCAGGTCGTCCGGCTTGCGGCTGGTGACCAGCTGGTTGGGGCCGTTGCCGCAGACCTTCACCTGTTCGTCCACCCAGGTGCCGCCGGCGTTGCGGATGTCGGTGCGCAGGCTCGGCCACGAGGTGAGCGTGCGGTCGCGTACGACGTCGGCCTCGACCAGCGTCCACGGCGCGTGGCAGATCGCGGCCACCGGCCGCCCCTGCTCGAAGAAGTCCTTCACGAAGGCGACGGCCTTCTCGTCGGTGCGCAGGAAGTCGGGGTTGGCCACCCCGCCCGGCAGGACGAGTCCGTCGAAGGAGTCGGCCGAGACCTCCCCGACGACCGCGTCGACGGGGAACGTGTCCGCCTTGTCCAGGTGGTCGAACCCCTGGATCTCGCCGGACTGCGTGGACACCAGCACGGTCTCGTGCCCGGCGTCCTCGGCCGCCTTCCGGGGCTCGGTCAGCTCCACCTGCTCGACGCCCTCGGGCGCGGTCAGAAATGCGATGCGCATGATGTTTCGGAATCCTTTCGTTCACGCGCCGGGGACGGCTCGCTCCCCGGCGGTTCGTTCATCGGGCGGGGACTCGTCTCACCGAGCCGAGTCGGCCGAGTCCGCCTCCCAGGCGTCGGCGAGGTCGCTCAGGCTCACCATGCCGACCGGCAGGCCGTCCTCGACGACCGGCAGCCGGCGCACGGCGTGCTCGCGCATCAGCGCGGCGGCCGCCCCCAGCGGGTCGTGGGGGCCCACCACCAGCGGATCGGGCGTGCACACGGCCCGCGCGCTCACCGTCTGCGGGTCCAGGCCCTCGGCCACCGCCCGCACCGCGATGTCGCGGTCGGTGAGCACGCCGACGACCTCCTGCCCGTCGGCCACCACGACACCGCCGATGTCCTGGGCGCGCATCAGCCGGGCCGCCTCGACGAGCGAGGCGTCCGGCCGTACCGCGACCACGCCCGGGGTCATCACGTCCCTGACGAGTTCAGCCCTCACGTCGGGCCCCACCTGCCTTTCCGTCCCCCGCGGGGACTACGCGCGGTCCTCCCGCGAGGGCCGCTCGGTGTGGGTCAGTTCCTTCGCCAGTTCCTGGACGTTGGCGTACTGCGCCTTGCGCGGCAGCCGCTCCAGTGCCTCGGCGAGCGCGTCCGGCGCGTTCTTGCGCCGCAGGGTGCGGGCCAGTTCGGCCGGGCCCGCGGGGAACGCGGTACGGCCCAGACTGCGGGCCAGCTCCAGGCGCACCGTCTCCAGGGACGCCCGTGAGTCGCCCGGCGCCACCGGTCCGCCCCACACCTGCGGGTCGTCCTCGGCGGTCGGCTCCGGGTCGTGCCACTCCTCGCTCCGCGTGGGGTGGCCGGACCTGAGCAGGCCCTGCAGTTCGTGCTTCATCTCGTCGTCACGGTGGACACTCAGCCGGTCGCTGCCTCGCTGCATGTCTCCCTCCACCTTCTCGCCTCGGGGGTGGCCACCGCGTACCCGTGCAGGCCGAGCCGACACGAGCGGAAGAAAGCGGAAGAAGCGTGTTTGCCTCCGGGCGGGATGGGCAGGCGCACACGCAGTGCTTCGGACCGGAGGCACGTCCGTGGGAGCGGCGCGGCAGGCCGCACACGCGACGCGCCCCTCCGGAACCGCGTCCGCGCTCCCTCGGTGACCGTCCATCCTCCAGCACTCCGAGGGAGTTGCGACCCACCATGGACATGCGAACGAGTGCGGCGCGCCACCCGCACGACGACGCACCCGAGACCGCCGAGGCATTCTCCCGGCTGGCGAAGCTGCCTCCGGGCCCGCGGCGGGACGCCCTGCGCGCGGAACTCGTGGAGGCCTGGCTGCCGATGGCCGACCGGCTGGCCGGCCGGTTCCGCAACCGCGGCGAGAACCTCGACGACCTGCGGCAGATCGCCGCGCTCGGCCTGGTCAAGGCGGTCGACCGCTACGACCCCGAGCGCGGGCACGCCTTCGAGAGCTACGCGGTGCCCACCATCACCGGCGAGATCAAACGGCACTTCCGCGACCACATGTGGACGCTGCACGTGCCGCGCCGGGTGCAGGACCTGCGCAACCGGGTGCGCGCCGCCGACCAGGACCTCGCCCGGACCATCCCGGGCCGCAGGCCCACCGTCGCCGAGATCGCCGCGCACGCGCAGCTGAGCGAGGACGACGTACGGACCGGTCAGGAGGCGCTGGAGAGCTTCACCGCGCTCTCCCTCGACGCGGAGCTGCCGGGCAGCGCGGACGGCTACTCCCTCAGCGACTCGCTGGGCTCGCCGGACGCGGCGCTGGACACGGTCGTGGACCGCGAGGCCGTCAAACCGCGGCTGGCGGCGCTGCCGGAACGCGAGCGCGCCATCCTCTACATGCGGTTCTTCGACGACATGACGCAGAGCCGGATCGCCGAGGAACTGGGCATCTCCCAGATGCACGTCTCCCGCCTGATCACCCGCTGCTGCGACCGCCTGCGCGAACAGGTACTGCGGGACGCGGCGTAGCCCTGCCGGACGGAGCGGGGCGCCGGCCCTCCGGTCCGCCCGGAACTCGGCGGGCCGGAGGCGTCGCGTTCTGCCCGGGGGGCGGACCGGCCGTCGCTGAGGGCCTTGCGGTCGCGTGGGCGTCACCCGATAGGTCGTCGGTGTCCCGCCAATGGGGCTCGGCCGCGCGCGGAGCGTGGGATCAGGGGCTGTCATGGCTACGGAGGGCACGAACGCCGTGCCGCCCGCGCCGCCGGTCCGAGGAGCCCAGCCATGCGCCGAACCAGCCCCCGCGCCCTGTCCGCCGTCGTCCTGGCCGGCCTCATAGCGGGCTCCGCCGCGACGACCGCGTACGCGATCCCGGCGACCGGGGCCCCACCCCGCACGGACGCCCTCCGCCAGAACTCCGGCCCACCCGGCGCCGTAGCGCTCCGGCGGAAGTCCGGCCCCACCGCCGCAGTGGCGCTCCGGCAGGCGCACGGTCCGTTCGGTGCCACGGCTCCGCGCGTCGGCTGTGCGCCGGGCGGCGAGCTCTCGGCCGCCACTCCGCTCGCCGCGCACGGCGCCGTGTCCGGTTCCTGTCCGGCCGCCGCGGGGGACGGCGCCGACCGGGAGCGTGCCGCCGCGCAGCGGGCCGCGCCCGGCGACTCGGGCGGCGACACCGCCGACGGCGCCGTCCAGGGCCTCGCGCCGGACTCGTCCCAGGACGCGCCCGAGGATCTGTCCCAGGACCCGATCCTGCGGGACGCCCTCGCCAACGACCCCGCCCGCCAGGGCTCCGCCGCCCGCGACGACTCCGCGACCGACCCGAGCCGCGCTCCCGCCGCGACCCCGACCCGCGCCCCCGCGCCCACTCCCTCACGTACGGCCGCCCCGGCCACCTCCGGCCCGGCCACACCCGCCCCGGCCGCGTCCGATCCGGTCGGCGGCCGGCCCACCCGGGCGCCCTCCCGTCCTCCGGGCCGCGACGACGGGGACGGCGCCGCCTCCCAGGACCACGGCTGGGGACGCGACTGCGAGGACGCGGGCGGCAGAGCCTGCAATGGGTCCGCGTCCCAGCACGGCGTGCAGGCCGGGACCGGCGGCTCGTTCACCGCGTCCCTGCCCGCACTGATCGGCGGCTTCGCGCTCATCGCGGTGTCCCTGTGCGGCGCGGCGCACCGCCTGTGGCGCCGGCGCGGGGCGGACGACTGACCCGCCGGGGAACACCCGCGCACCCCGACGCCCGCCCAGGACGCGAACCCCCGGCCCCCGACGCCCCCGACCGCCTTCCCGTGGCCCCTGGGACCCATGGGACGGCCCCCGGCGGGGTACCCGCACCGCCGAGGGCGCGGCGGCCCCGGCCGTACCGGCCCTCGCCGTACGGAAGCGACCGCCACCGGCGGACGGGTCCGCGAAGGACGCACCCGAGGGGGGCCGAGGCGGCCCGGGGGAACGCGCGTCCGCGCGGCGACCAGGCACCGCACCGGCGAACAGGACACGGCACCAGGGACTGCGCGGAGGTATCGATGCGGCGGACGGAGCGGGAAGGGCACGGCCCCGTCCGTTACGGGCCCTCGGCCCTCCCCGGGGACGGGCTGCCGGTGCTGCCCGAGCTGTCCGCCGCGCTGGCCGGGGCGGCCGGCCGGATCCGGGACAGACCGATCGGCGGCTGCCCCGAACTCCTGGACGCGGCCGGCGGCTACTGGCTGCGCCGCGGCCTGGCCGCCCGCCCCGACCGCCTCGCCGCGGCCCCCGGCGCCCCCGCCCTGCTGCTCGCGCTGACCGCCGCGCTCGGCGGCGACGTCCTGGTGCCCCGGCCGTGCGCCGCCTGGTGGGCGCCGTACGCGCGCCTGCTGGGCCGACCCGCCTTCTCCGTGCCCACCCCGGCCGAGTCCGGCGGCGTCCCCGATCCGTACGCCCTGCTGGAGACCGTCCGCCGGGTGCGCGCGGAGGGCGGCGACCCGCGGCTGCTGGTCCTGTCCGTCGCCGACGACCCCACCGCCACCGTCGCCCCGCCCGAGGTGCTGCACGAGACAGTCGAGGCCGCCGCGGCCGAGGGGCTGCACCTGGTCAGCGACGAGACCTGGCGCGACACCGTGCACGCGCCGCACGGGACGGTGCTGGTCAGCCCCGCCGAGATGCTGCCCGAACGGGTCACCGTCGTCACCGACCTGGCCGGCGCGCTGCTGCCCGGTGGCTGGCCCGCCGCCGTCGCCCGGTTCCCGGCCGGACCGACCGGCGGCGCGCTGCACGCACGGGTGCTGGACGTGCTCACCGCGCTGGACGCCCGGATCGCCGAACCGGTCGCCGCGGCGGCCGCGTGGGCCCTGGACGAACCCGGCCCCGTCACCGAGCGGGTGGCCGCCGCCGTGCGGCTGCACGCGCTCCTGGCCGCCGCCGCGCACACCGTCGTGGTCGGCGCGGGCGCGCTGGCCCGGCCGCCGCAGGCCGGCCGCCACCTGTACGCCGACCTCGGCCCGCTGCGCCCGGCGCTCGTCGCCCGCGGTGTGGGCGACGCGCAGGAGCTGGAGGAGTTCCTCGGCGCCCGGCTGGCCGCGCCCGCGCCCGGCGGCCACCGCTTCGGCGACGACCTCGCCGCGCTGCGCGTACGGCTGCCCACGGCGGCGCTGCTCGGCGGCGCCGACGAGGAGCGCGAACGGTGCCTGCGGTCGCCCGAGCCGCTGGAACTGCCGCACGTGCGCGCCACGTTGATCACCTGGAAGTCGGTCTTCGACGAACTTCGCGACGACGCTCAGCGATGGGAGCATCCCCGATGACGCAGCAGTCCGAGCCGACCACGACCTCCCCGGCCCCCGCCAGAGCGGGTTCGAGCCCGACCGCCGCGACCCCCACCAGAACCGCCACGGGTCCGACCGCCGCGACCCCCACCAGAACCGCCACGGGTCCGGCCGCCCCGACCCCCACCAGGACCGCCGCGGGTCCGGCCGCCCCGGCCGCCGCACGGATACCGGACGACCCGATCGCCGCGACCGCGGCCACCCTCGCGCCCCCGCTCCCCGCCGGCCCCGCGCCCTACCCGCCACCCGCCCCGCCCCGGCCGCCGGGGGAGCACCGGACGTGGCCGCGCGGCTTCCACGACCGGCTCACCGCGCCGCTGCCCGGCCTGAAGGCGCTGGCCCGGTTCGCCCGCGAGGGCGCGGTGCGGCCGGACAAGAAGGGATTGGCCGACATCCCGCTGCTGCCGTACGAACCCGGCCCGCTGCCCCGGGTGGACGCCCGCACCGTGGCCGTCACCTGGGCGGGGCACGCGAGTTGGGTGGTGCGGATCGGCGGGCTGACCGTGCTCACCGACCCGGTCTGGTCCCGCCGCATCATCGGCACCCCGGCCCGCGTCACCCCCGTCGGCGTGCCCTGGAGCGCGCTGCCGCCGATCGACGCGGTCGTCATCAGCCACAACCACTACGACCACCTGGACGCGCCCACGCTGCGCCGACTGCCGCGCGACACCCCGGTGTTCGTGCCCGCCGGGCTCGGCCGCTGGTTCCGCCGCCGCCGGTTCACCCGCGTCACCGAGCTGGACTGGTGGGAGGCGGCCGAACTCGCCGGAGTCCGGGTCGACTTCGTGCCCGCCCACCACTGGTCCAAGCGCACCCTCACCGACACCTGCCGCAGCCTGTGGGGCGGCTGGGTGCTCACCGCGCCCGACGGGCAGCGCGTCTACTTCGCCGGCGACACCGGCTACGGCCACTGGTTCTCCCGGATAGGCGACCGCTACCCGGACATCGACCTCGCGCTGCTGCCCATCGGCGCCTACGACCCGCGCTGGTGGCTCAGCGACGTCCACTGCGACCCGGAGGAGGCCGTCCAGGCGGCCCGGGACCTCGGCGCCCGCCGGATGGCGCCCATGCACTGGGGCACGTTCGTGCTGTCCGCCGAACCCGTCCTGGAACCCCTCACCCGGGTCCGCGTCGCCTGGCAGAAGGCGGGCCTGCCCCGCGAGGACCTGTGGGACCTGCCGGTGGGCGCGTCCCGCGTGCTGGAGTGACGGGGCGGAGGCCCGAGGACGACCGCCCCCCCCGCCCCGCTCAGTTCGGGCCCGACCGCGCCGGCGTCCACTGCCGGACCCGCCGCCAGGCGCTCGGCGCCGCCCCGATCAGCACCGTGAGGAGGATCGCCGCGACCACGCCCTCCCAGGGCTCCGGGAACAGCGAACCGCCGAGGATGCCGATCACCTGGTACGTCACCGTCCAGGCCAGACAGGCCGGCAGGTTGCCGCGGGAGAACCGGCGCAGCGGCCACTTCGCCAGCAGACAGGCCAGCATGATCGGTATGCGCCCGGCCGGCACCAGCCGGGACAGCACCAGCACCGCCACCCCGTGGTCGGTGAGTTTGCGCTGCGCCTGCTCCAGCCGGTCCTCCGGCGCCCGGGTGCGGATCGCCTCCAGCCAGCGCGAGCCGTTCTTCGACTTCAGCCCGCGCCGCCCCAGCCAGTACAGCGCCGCGTCCCCGCAGAACGCGGCCAGCGACGCCGTCACGAACACCAGCGCCAGCGAGAGCGGCGCCGTACGGTGCACGGCGACCACCGCCGCCGAGGAGACCAGCGCGCCCGTGGGCACCACCGGCACCAGCGCCCCGATCAGCACCAGCAGGAACAACGACGGGTACCCGAACGCCTGCTGGGTGGTCTCCGTCGGCACCACCGACGTCACGGCGGCGGCCAGCGGTGTCACCGTACGACCTCCAGGCGCACGCTCGCGCCGTGCGCCAGCCGGTGCACCGACACGCCCGGCGCGCGCAGCGCGGCATGGCGCACGAACTCGTCGCCCGGCGTGTGGAACTCATGGGGGCGCACACTGTCCATCCCGATCGGCCAGTACGTGCCGTAGTGCACCGGCACGGCGGTGCGCGGCGCGAGCCGGGCCAGCGCCTCGGCCGCGCGCTCCGCGTTCAGGTGCCCCTCGCCCAGGGACGGCCCCCAGCCGCCCACCGGCAGCAACGCCGCGTCCACCGGCCCGACCTCCTCGGCCATCGTCTCGAACAGGCCGGTGTCCCCGGCGAAGTACGTCCGCGCCCGGCCCTCGACGACGTAGCCGAGCGCGGGGGAGCGGTGCGGGCCCAGCGGCAGGCGCCGCCCGTCGTGCGCGGCGGACACCGCCCGGACGCTCACCCCGCCGACCTCGACCCGGTCGCCGGGCGCCACCTCGGTGATCCGCAGCCGGCCCGGCCGTCCGAGCCGGCGCAGCCCCGGTACCGCCCGTGGTGCGCCCCGGGGCACCAGCAGGCGCGTGCCCGGCGCGAGCCGGGCCAGCGAGGACAGGTGCAGATGGTCGGCGTGCAGATGCGAGACGAGCGCCACGTCCGCCTGCCAGGCGTCCGGCGGCGGCAGCGCACCCTGGCGGCGGCGCAGGTGCGCGAGCCGACGGGCGAACAGGGGATCGGTCAGAACGCGCACGTTCGAATCCTCGACCGTGCAGGTCGCGTGACCCCACCAGGTGATCTCCACCGGCACCTTCTTTGCCTCCTTCGCGCGACTCCCCCCGACCTTACGCGCAGGGGTAGGGTCGGCGGCGAAAACCCGGAGGTGAGGGGGACGCCATGGGAGAAGTGCCCGATCCCCGCGGCCAAGCCGCCGCGACACCGGTCCGCGTCACGGCGATCGCCAGCCTGACGCCCCTGGAGGAGCTGAACGACGAGCCCTTTCTCGTGGACTCCCGCGGCCAGCACGCCATGTGCGCCCGGTGGGCCGCCGAACACGGCTACGTGGTCGCGCGCGAACTGCTCGTACGGGGACTGCGCACCGACCACACCGCGCTGTGGGACGGCGTACGGCCCGGCGTCGACCTGTTCGTCGCCCCCAGCCGGCGCGTGCTGGAGCGGGCGCTGTCCTCCGTGGAGGAGTTCACCGCCGAGTGCGCGCGCCGCGGGGTGCGGGTGGAGACGGTCGGCCAGGCCGAGCCGTCCTACGACGCCCAGATGAAGGCCCGCGTCCACCGCCGCCTCTCCATGCCGACCGCGGGCTACGACGGCGGCTGACCGCACCCGAGACCCAGGGCCACGACGGTGTCCGGCCGTCCCGAGGCCATGGGGGTCGCCCCCGGCGGGCCGCCGGGCCCCGCCGTCCGCCGCCGGCCGTGTGACAAGCTGGAGCGGGCCCGTGCGGAGTGCCGAGGCCGGGAGGTGAGGGGTGTCGTGGGGAGCGGGCGGTGGCGGCGGGTCGCCAGTCAGATCGGGTGGAGCGTGTCCGTGTGGGCCGTCTCCACGGTCACCATGCTCGTGCTCGCCGGCATCCTGCCGGACTTCCAGCTCCAGTCGCCCGACGGCGACAGCGCGACCACCATCGCCGTCACCGCCGCCCTCGGCGCCGGCGCCTTCGGCGTCCTCTCGGCCGTCGTCTGGCCGCTGCTCGTACGCCTGCTGCTGCTCGTGCCCGCGCTCGTGCTCGGCCTGCTGGTCTTCTTCCTCAACGGCTCGCTGCTCCTGCTCGCCCTGCGCGTCAACCCCTCCGGCCGGCCCGAGGCGGCCCCCGAAACCGCCGTCATCGTGGCCGCCGTGATGTCCGCCGTCGCCTCCGCCACCGGCGCCGCCCTCGCCGTCCGCGACGACGACGCCTACCGCAGCCGCCTGCACCGCCTCGCGCTGCGCCGCGGCCTGCCGACAGCGTGCTCCACCACGCCCGGCACCGCCGTCATCCAGCTCGACGGCGTCGGCCACGACGTGCTGCGCGACGCCGTGGACCAGGGCCTGATGCCGACCGTGGCCCGCTGGCTCGGCGCCGGCCCGGACCCGGCGGCCGCCCCGCCCACCCACCGCCTTGACCCCTGGCGCACCGACTGGTCCAGCCAGACCGGCGCCAGCCAGCTCGCCATCCTGCACGGCACCAACCACGACGTCCCCGCCTTCCGCTGGTACGAGAAGGACACCGGCGAGGTGATGGTCTGCAACCGCCCGAGCAGCGCCGTGGAACTCCAGCGCCGCGCCGTCGCCCGCACCGGCCACGCCGGCCTGCTCGCGGACGACGGCGCCAGCCGCGGCAACCTGTTCAGCGGCGGCGCCGGCGAATCCGCCCTGGTCCTCACCGTCTCGGCGCGCCGCGGCCCCGGCACCCGCTCCCGCGCCGGCTACTTCGCCTACTTCTGCGACCCCGCCAACGCCGTGCGCACCGCCCTGTCCTTCGTCGCCGAGGCCGGCCGCGAGATCGGCCAGTCGGTGCGCGCCCGGCTCCGCAAGCAGCGCCCCCGCGTCTCGCGCGGCGGCCTCTACCCGCTGATCCGCGCCTTCGCGACCGTCGTCGAGCGGGACGTCGTCGTGGCCGCCGTGATGGGCGACCTGCTGGCCGGCCGCAGCGCCGTCTACGCCGACCTGGTCGCCTACGACGAGGTCGCCCACCACTCCGGGCCGCGCAGCCGGGACGCCGCCAAGGTGCTGCGCCGCCTGGACCGCTCCCTCGCGCTGATCGAGAACGTCGCCGAGCACGCCCCGCGCCCGTACCGGATCGTCGTCCTGTCCGACCACGGCCAGAGCCCCGGCGAGACGTTCCACGCCCGCTACGGCCTCACCCTGGGCGATCTCGTCCGGGCCGGCTGCGGACTGCCCGTGCCGCGCCGCGCGGAGCGCACCCGCAGCGGAGCCGAGGCGCGGGCCGCCGTCCGGGCCGCGCTGCGCCGCCCGGTGGAGGAGGGCGGCGAGCACCACCGCCCCGGCCGCCGCCCGGAGCCGGTCGTGCTGGCCTCCGGCAACCTGGGCCTGGTCTCCTTCCCGGACGTGCCGCACCGGATGAGCGAGGAGGAGATCGCCGCCCGGCACCCCGCGCTGCTGTCCACCCTCGCCAACCATCCCGGCGTGGGCTTCCTGCTGGTGCGCAGCGAAGAGCACGGCGGCGTGGTGCTCGGCGCCCGCGGCGCGCGCGTCCCGCTGGCCGACCTCGACGCCGACCCCGGTCCGCTCGCCGTCTTCGGACCCGGCGCCGCCGACGCCGTCCGCCGCACCCACTCCTTCCCGCACACCGCCGACATCATGGTCAACTCCAGCCACGACCCGGCCGACGGCGAGGTGCTGGCCTTCGAGGAGCAGATCGGCTCCCACGGCGGACTCGGCGGCGCCCAGTCCCGCCCCTTCCTGCTGTCCCCGCTGCGGTGCTCCCCGCCCGTGCCCGAGGACACGGAACTCGTCGGCGCCGAGGAGGTGCACGGCGTCCTGCGCCGCTGGCTGACCGAGGCGACCACCGGCCCCGCCGGCCCCCGCGTCCCGGCCCCGGCCGCGCCGGAGCCGTCCGTACCGCAGCCGTCCGCGCCGGAACCCGCCGCACCGGCGCCGGCCGCAGCGGAACCGGCCACCGAGGAACGGGCCGCCTGACCCCGCCCCCGGCCCGTCCCCGCTGCCGCGGCCCGCACCGCACCGCCCCGAAACATCCACGTCTCCCGCCCCGTTCACCGGGTCCGCGCACCGCGGATGTGATCGGATGGTGGCGACGCACCCCCCGGAAACGGGCACTCAGCGAAAGGTACGGATCACACCGTGGCAACAACGCGCACCGCTCACACCGTCTGGGAAGGCAACCTGCTCGAAGGCAGCGGCGAGGTCAGCTTCGACTCCTCCGGCATCGGCTCGCAGCCGGTGTCGTGGCCGTCGCGCGCCGAGCAGGCGAACGGGAAGACCAGCCCCGAGGAACTGATCGCCGCCGCCCACTCCAGCTGCTTCTCCATGGCGCTCTCGCACGGCCTGACCGGCGCCGGCACCGCGCCCCGCAGGATCGAGACCAAGGCCGACGTGACCTTCCAGCCGGGCACCGGCATCACCGGCATCCACCTCACCGTCGTCGGCGACGTCCCCGGCATCGACGCCGAGTCCTTCGCCGCCGCCGCCGAGGACGCCAAGAAGAACTGCCCGGTCAGCCAGGCCCTGGCCGGCACGACCATCACCCTGGACGCCAAGCTCGCCTGACGCGCCCCGGCCCGCCCCCCGGTGCCGCGCCCCCGCCCCGCGGGTGCGCGGCATCGTCGTTCGCGCCCGCCGGGGTACCCGGAGGAGACGGCGGATATCGCGGACACCGCGGACACGGCGGAAGGGGACGACGATGGCACGCGCGGTCGGGATCGATCTCGGGACGACGAACTCGGTGGTGGCCGTCCTGGAGGGCGGCGAGCCCACGGTCGTGGCCAACGCCGAGGGCGCGCGGACCACGCCATCGGTGGTGGCGTTCGCCAAGAACGGCGAGGTGCTGGTCGGCGAGGTCGCCAAACGGCAGGCGGTGACGAACGTGGACCGCACCGCCCGCTCCGTCAAGCGCCACATGGGCGACGCGCACTGGCGCTTCCCCGACCAGGGCTCGGTCGACGGCACCCGCTACCGGGCGCAGGAGCTGTCCGCGCGGGTGCTCCAGAAGCTGAAGCGGGACACCGAGGCCTACCTCGGCGAGGACGTCACCGACGCCGTGATCACCGTGCCGGCCTACTTCGACGACGCCCAGCGCCAGGCCACCAAGGAGGCGGGGGAGATCGCCGGCCTCAAGGTGCTCCGGATCATCAACGAGCCCACCGCCGCCGCGCTCGCCTACGGCCTGGACCGGGGCGAGGAGCAGACCGTCCTCGTCTTCGACCTGGGCGGCGGCACCTTCGACGTGTCCCTGCTGGAGATCGGTGACGGCGTCATCGAGGTCAAGGCCACCAACGGCGACACCCTGCTGGGCGGCGACGACTGGGACCAGCGGATCGTCGAGCACCTGGTCAAACGGTTCAAGGGGCAGTACGGCATCGACCTCGGCAGCGACAGGATGGCCCTGCAACGGCTGCGCGAGGCCGCCGAGAAGGCCAAGATCGAACTGTCCTCGTCCACCGAGACGAACATCAACCTGCCCTACATCACGGCCTCCGCCGAGGGCCCGCTGCACCTGGACGAGAAGCTCACCCGCGCCCAGTTCCAGGAGCTGACCGCCGATCTGCTGGACCGCTGCAAGAAGCCGTTCCACCAGGCGGTCCAGGACGCGCGGATCGAGCTGTCCGCCATCGACCACGTGATCCTGGTCGGCGGCTCCACCCGGATGCCCGCCGTCACCGACCTGGTGCGCGACCTCACCGGCAAGGACCCGCACAAGGGCGTCAACCCGGACGAGGTGGTGGCCGTGGGCGCCGCCCTCCAGGCCGGCGTGATCCGCGGCGACGTCAAGGACGTCCTGCTGCTCGACGTCACCCCGCTGTCCCTGGGCATCGAGACCAAGGGCGGCATCATGACCAGGCTGATCGAGCGCAACACCACGATCCCCACCCGGCGTTCGGAGATCTTCACCACCGCCGCCGACAACCAGCCTTCGGTCGGCATCCAGGTCTACCAGGGCGAACGCGAGATCGCCGCCTACAACAAGAAGCTCGGCGTCTTCGACCTCACCGGCCTGCCGCCGGCCCCGCGCGGGGTGCCGCAGATCGAGGTCGCCTTCGACATCGACGCCAACGGCATCATGCACGTCTTCGCCAAGGACCTGGCCACCGGCCGCGAGCAGAAGATGACGGTCACCGGCGGCTCCGCCCTGCCCAAGGACGACATCGACCGCATGATGCGCGAGGCCGAACAGTACGCCGAGGAGGACCGGGCCCGCCGCGAGGCCGCCGAGACCCGCAACCAGGCCGAACAACTCTCCTACCAGACCGAGAAGTTCCTTAGCGACAACGGCGACCGCGTACCCGCCGACACCAAGGGCGAGGTGGAGTCGGCCGTCGCCGAGGTGAAGACCCTGCTGGAGCGGGACGCCGACACCACCGCCCTGCGCGCCGCCACCGACCGCCTCGCCACCGTCAGCCAGCGGATGGGCCAGGCGATGTACGCGCAGGCGCGGCAGAGTCCGCAGGGCGGCGGCGAACAGCCGGACGAGCGGGGGCCGGAGCGGGAGGACGAGGGCGTGGTGGACGCCGAGATCGTCGACGAGGACCGCGACACCAAGGGCGGAGCCGCCTGACACCAGGCCGCGACACGAGGGGCAAAGCAGCCCGGCGCCGAGGCGCGGCTCCAGGGGCGGGGCCGCCCCAGGCGGCCGGCGGGCGCGGCTCAGCAGTCCTCGCGGCACTCCCTCAGCAGCCGGCGGGTGCGCTCGGCCGACGCGGCACGGGTCGTCATGTGGTCCAGCACCTCCAGGTGCGTGGCGACCTCACTGCGCGAGTCCAGGTAGAGCGCGCCGGTCAGGTACTCGGTGTACACGAGGTCCGGCAACTCCGGCTCGGCGAACCGGAACAGCGAGAACGGCGCGTACGTCCCCGGATGCGGTCCGTCCGCGAACTCGGCGATCTGGAGCGTCACCCGGTCCCGCTCGGTCAGCTCCAGCAGCTTGTCCAGCTGCCCGCGCATCACCTCGGGGCGGGGGCTGACCGGCCGGCGCAGCACCGTCTCCTCGACGATCACCCACAGGTGCGGCGGGTCAGGCCGATCCAGCAGCTCCTGGCGGGCCATGCGCAGCGACACGTGCCGCTCGATCGACTCCTGTCCGCCCTGCCCGACCGTGCCCGCCTCCAGCACGGCCCGCGCGTACTCCTCGGTCTGCAACAGGCCCGGCACGAAGTGCGGTTCGTAGCAGCGGATCAGGCGGGCGGCGCCCTCCAGGCTCACGTACAGGCTGAACCAGTCCGGCAGCACGTCGTGGAAGCGCTGCCACCAGCCGGGCTGGTTGGCCTCCTCGGCCAGCCGCACGAACCCGGCGGACTCCTCCTCGCCCACCCCGTACGTCGTCAACAGCACCTGGACGTAAGGGATCTTGAGGGCGACCTCGGCGAGTTCCATGCGCCGCACGGTCGCCGGGGCCACCCGCAGCACCCGCGCGGCCTCCTCGCGGCTCAGACCCGCCGCCTCGCGCAGCTCCCGCAGTCTCCTGCCGAGCACCACCTGGCCCACCGTCGGCGCCGGCCGCCGCTCGCTCACGCCACGCCTCCCCCACCCCCGAAGCACCCGCCCGGGCACGCGGCTCAGTGTGTCACAGCACGTCAAGGGGCCATGGCACGCAGGTACTTGACGGTCGCCGGATCGGCCGGCAGGAACGTCTCGATCGCCAGCTCGGCCACCGTCACGTCCATCGGCGTGTTGAAGGTGGAGATCGAGGAGACGAACGACAGCAGCCGCCCGTCGTGCTCGATCACCATCGGCAGCGCGAAGTAGGGCACGGGCTCGGCCGGTTCCTCGGAGAGCTCGGAGCCGGACTCCGGCACCGGATACGCCGCCACCTCCTCGTACAGCGCCCGCAGGGCCGGCGAGCGGTGCAGCGCGATCTGCCGCTCCATCTGCGCGAGCAGATGCCCGCGCCACTCGCGCAGGTTGCGGATGCGCGGTGCGAGGCCCTCCGGATGCAGGGTCAGCCGCATCGCGTTCAGCGGCGGCTCCAGCAGCGCCTCCGGGACGCCCTCCAGCAGCATGGTGATGCCCCGGTTCGCCGTCACCACGTCGTAGCGGGCGTCCACCACCAGCGCCGGATACGGCTCGTAGCCGAGGATCAGCCGCTCCAGGCCCTCCCGCAGCGCGCCCAGCGCCGGCGCGTCCATCGGCGTCTCCGGGTAGTGCGGGGCGTAACCGGCTGCCAGCAGAAGGGAGTTGCGCTCGCGCACCGGCACGTCCAGGTGCTCGGCCAGCCGCAGCACCATCTCCTCACTGGGGCGGGAGCGGCCGGTCTCGATGAAGCTGATGTGCCGGGCCGAGGAGTCGGCGCGCAGCGCCAGCTCCAGCTGACTGACCCGTCGCCGCTCCCGCCAGGCCCGCAGCAGCGGGCCGACGCCCTGGCCGGCGGGGGCGGTGGGAAGCGCGGCGGCAGCGGTGGTGACAGTGGTCATACGCATGACCGTAGTCGAACCGCCGTCCGGTCCGCGGCCGCGTTTTGTCCGCACCCAGGTGAGCAGGGCCGCGGCGGCACTCCTGTGGCAGGCTGAACACACAGCCGCGGCCGCGCACCGCGGGCCCGCCGCCATCGCCGAGGGAGTGCTCCCATGCCCGTCGCACCGCTGTCGCACCAGGAGATCGAGGCCCGGCTCGCCGAGCTGCCCGGCTGGTCGCTCGACGGGGACCGGCTCACCCGCTCCTACCGGCTGGGCTCGCACTTCGCGGCGACCGCGATGGTGGTGCACATCGCCCAGGTGCAGGAGGAGATGGACCACCACTCCGACCTCACCCTGGGGTACGACACCGTCTCCGTCAGCGTGCACACGCACAGCGCGGGCGGCGCCGTCACCGAGAAGGACGTCCAGCTCGCCCGCCGGGTCCAGGACCTCGCGCCGGGCCACGGCGCGCGCTGAGCCACGCGGAACGGGGGGCGCATGCTGGACTACGACGAGGAGGCCGGGCGCTACGACGCCCTGCGCGGCGGCGAACCGCGCGCCGCCGCCGCGGCCGAGGCGGTCCTCGCCCTGCTGCCCGGGCCGGCGCGCGAGCTGCTCGACCTCGGCTGCGGCACCGGGATCGTGACCCGCCGGCTGGCCGCCGGCCGCGCCGGCGCGCGGGTGACCGGCGTCGACCGGGCGTCCGCGATGACGCTGCGGGCCGCCGCCCGGCTGCCCGGCGCCGTGGTCCGCGCCGACAGCCGCCGGCTGCCCTTCCCGGACGGCCGCTTCGACGCGGTCACCAGCGTATGGCTGCTGCACCTGATGCCGGCCCCCGAGGACGTGCGGGCCGTCGTCGCCGAGTGCGCCCGGGTGCTGCGCCCCGGCGGCGTCTGGGTCACCACCGTCGACAAGGCGGCGGGCCACAACGTCGGCAGCGACATCGACGCCGTCCTCGCCGCGCGGCCGCCCGCCCCCGCCCGCGACGCCGAGGACGAGGTGGCCGCGTGCGCCGCAGGCCACGGCCTGCTGTCGGCCGGCCGGGCCCGCTTCCCGGGCCGCGGCCAGGGCCGCAGCCCCCGCCGTACCCTCGCCGACCTGCGGCGCGGCTGGTTCGTCACCCTGCCGCCCGGCGAACCGCTCGCCGAACGGTTCGCCGCCCGCCTGGCCGCCCTGCCCGACCAGGACCGGCCCCGCCCGGACCCGGTCTTCACGCTGCGCGCGTTCCGCCGACCGGCCGAAGCGTGAGCCGCCCACGACGACCGCAGCCGCGCACGTCACCGGAGCCGCGCACGACGACCGGGCGGACCCCAGCAGCAGGGGGGTCCGCCCGGCGCGCGGTACGCGGAGTCTTAGCGGGGACTATTCGAGGAGCTCCGCGTACGAACCCATGGCGAGGGCTATGTCCGCCTGGGCCCAGAACCGGTGGTACGTGAAGGTCGGAGCGGCCCCGCCCTTCAGATAGGCCTCGATCTTCGACCAGGCCGGGTCGTTCTTGTAGAAGGACCGGATCGAGGCGAAGGTGGACGAGGAGTCGATTCCGTCGCCGTTCGGCATCGTGCCGGTCCAGCCGCTGGGCACGTACACGCTGTCGCCGAACCGGCTGTAGTCGGTGCGGGTCTCCGGGACGGCGACGCCCAGGCTGTCCCGGTCGTTGGCCCACATGCCGTCCAGCAGCGCCTTGGCCGTCGACTTGGCCTGCGCGTCACCGGACTTGGCGCCGTAGTAGGTCAGCGTCTTGGCGTACGCGGCGGCCACGCCCACGTCGTCGGTGTAGTCGGCGATCGTGACGTGCAGGGAGCTGTTGGCGCCGGGGGAGGCGGCGTTCCAGGTGTCCGGCTTGCCCGACCACTTGAGCGTGGCGGGGATCAGGAAGGTGCCGTCCGGGTTGACCGTGGTGTTGGCCAGCGCCCACTTGACCCACTTGTCCAGCACGGCCTTCGCCTTGGCGTCCCCGGTCTGCTGGTAGTACTCGGCGACGCGCTCCATCGACCAGGACTGGAAGCCGAACCACTGGTTGGACGGCGGGTCGTGGTAGACGGGCGCCTCGTCGTAGTACATGCCGTAGAAGGTCGGGGTGCCGGCCGGCGGGGTGGCGTAGCGGCCCTGCCAGCTGTTGGTGGCGCCGCCCGCGATGGCGCCCTCGGACGACTGGAGCCACTGGTAGAACTCCAGCTGCCGCTTGAGGGACGTGCCCCAGTCCGTCGCGCCGGTCGCCGACTTGGGCTTCAGATCGGCGTTGGTGCTGAGCGCGTACGCGGCCAGCGGGTTCTGGTAGCCGCCGTGGACGTGGCTGGAGCCGATGCGCCAGGCCCAGCCCGCGCTGGTGTCGGTGGCGCCGCCCCAGGCGTAGTACCAGGACAGCAGGTAGTGCGAGGCGCCCTTGCCGGTGCCGGCCGGGCAGGTCGACGGACCGGTGCAGTTGCCGATCTTCTTGAAGTACTTGTCGTACATGGCGTAGCGCAGGTAGTCGCCCATCTTCGCGGCCTTGCCCACGGTCGCGGACACGTCCGTGCCCTTGCCCTGCGCCTTGGCCCACAGGTCGGCCCAGTACGCGGCCTGCACGGCGCGCGCGTCGGCGTCCGGGGCGTCGGTGTACTTCCACTGCCTGGCGTAGGAGGAGTCGCCGGTGAACAGGTCCAGATAGCCGTTCTTGCCGCCGTACTTGAAGGCGTCGCAGGTCGGCTGCGGGACCGTCTCCCAGACCGACTCCTGCGGGCCGCGCTGGAAGGTGTTGATGTAGGAGGGGCCGCCGGCGGCCGGGCCGGCCTCGCACGTGC
This sequence comes from Streptomyces seoulensis, assembly GCA_013364255.1. Classification (GTDB taxonomy): domain Bacteria; phylum Actinomycetota; class Actinomycetes; order Streptomycetales; family Streptomycetaceae; genus Streptomyces; species Streptomyces similanensis. Next base: position 7,481,567 of record CP054936.1, read on the forward strand.
CGGGCGCGTCGCCGTAGCCGTAGACGTTGTCGACGTCCTCGATCCAGTGCATGCCGTAGACGTCGTCGGTGCCGTACGCGGACTTCAGCTCGCCCGCGATCGGGTCGGAGCCGACGGACACCGAGGTGTCGAGCTTGGCCGGGTACTCGTTCGGGGTGTCCGCCTCGGGCGCGTAGGTGGCCGGCTTGGACGCGTTGTAGAAGGAGTTGGTCGGCTGGTCGGCGTGGGTGGGGATCATGTACTTCTCCATGACGTCCCAGGCGCCGTTGAACTTCGACCAGTCGCCCGTCACCTTGCCGTACATCGCCTGGAGCCAGATGAGGTAGCTGTACGCCTCCGACGTGGTCTCGTGACCGTAGTCGGGCGCCTCCACGATCAGCGTCTCCACCGAGTGGTAGGGGATGCCCTGGGGCGAGAAGTAGCCGTTCGCCGGGTTGGTGATCTTCCCGTAGAGGTCGAGGAAGCGCGCGTCGTACGCCTTGGCGGCGGCCAGTTCGGTCACGGTGACCGTGGCCTTGGCATGGCCGGCGGCCGAGGCGGTGAAGGTCGCCGAACCGGTCCCGGAGGCGTCCGCCGTGACGGTCACCTTCTGCGCGGTGCTCCAGTTGGCCGGGGTGAAGGTGAGCGCGGAGCCGCCGGTCACGGACAGTCCGGTGTTGCCGTCCGTACGGGCCGTGCTCACGGTCACGTTCGCGCTCGGCTGCTTGGAAAGCTTCACGTCGAAGGTGCCCGACTTGCCCTGCTGGACGCCGAGTTGGGTCGGCGAGGCCACCACGGCGGGGCCGGAGGCGACGGTGACGCCGACCGGCGTGGACTCCGCGGACGCGCCCAGGCTGTCGTACGCCTTGGCCAGCAGCGAGTGGCCGCCCACGCCCAGCGCGGTGGCCGAGAAGGTGTACGGGGCGCTGGTGTCGGTGCCCAGCAGGGTGGTGTCGTCGTAGAACTCGACCTTGCTGATCGTCGCGCCGTCGGCGGCCGCGGCACTGGCGGCGAGCGGCACCGCCTCGCCCTGCGCATAGGTGGCGCCCGGGGCGGGGCTGGTCAGCACGGTGATCGGCGGCTGGTGCGCGCCGGTACAGGCGGTGCCGTTGACCGCGAAGCTCGTCGGCGCGCTGTTCGTGCCGCTGTAGGTGAACTGGGCGCCGGCGGTCACCGCGGCCCCGGCGGCGATCGTGCCGTTGTACGAGGCGTTCTTCACGGTGACCGACTGCCCGGACTGCGACCAGCTGCCGTTCCAGCCGTTGGTCAGCTTCTGATTGCCCGAGTAACCGTAGGTCAGGGTCCAGCCGTTGAGGGCGTCCGTGCCGCGGTTGGTGAGCGTCAGATCCGCGGTGAAGCCGGAGCCCCAGTCGTTGGTCCTGTAGTCCACGCTGCACGCGACCGAGGCCGCCTGTGCCGTGGTCGAGCCCGTGGCCAGCATGGTCGCGGGGAGTGCGAGGGCCGCCGCCACGGCGGTCCACAGACGCCGCGGTAATCGGCGTCCGGGTCTGTGCGCGGGGAACATGCGCTGGTCCCTCCTTGCGGCTCGGAAAGAAGGTGGGGGGTGTGCGGGGGAGGAGCAACAAGCCCTGACCAGTGGGAGCGCTCCCATAGTGCGGACGTGTCAGTGAACGGTCAAGTCCTGGACGGAACGAAAAGATTCGTCGCCCCGCTGACCGGCCGCGTCGCCGAAAAGTCGCCGGAAACTCGGCACCGCCCCTGTTCCTCACCCGAAGTTGCCGCTACCTTCACTCGAACCAGTGGGAGCGATTCCATCAGTCGACGCGTCCGCCCCGACGCGCCAGAGCTGCAAGGAGTCGCTCATGCGACACCCCCCGCGTTCCCTCCTCCTCGCCGTCGCCGGCGCGGTCGCGCTCCTCGGGAGCGTCGTCGTGCCGGCCGTCACGGCCCAGGGCGCCACCCCCGCCTGCACGGTGCAGTACTCGGTCGCCGGCCAGTGGGACGCCGGCTTCCAGGGCACCGTACGGATCACCAACAACGGCACCGCGCTCACCGGTTGGAGTCTCACCTTCGACTTCCCCGGCGGGCAGAAGGTCACCCAGGGCTGGAACGCCAAGTGGTCCCAGTCCGGCGCCTCGGTGACCGCGCTCAACGAGAGCTGGAACGGAGCGCTCGGCACCGGCGCGAGCGTCGAGGCCGGCTTCCTCGCGAACGGCCCGGGCACCGCCTCCACACCCACGGCGTTCCAGCTCAACGGCACCACCTGCAACGTCGACACGGAGCCCACCCCGCCGCCGACCGACCCGCCGCCCACCGGCGGCGACGGCAAGGCGCCCGCCCTGCACGTCGCGGGCAACACGATCGTCGACGCCGCCGGCACCACCCGCCGGCTGCTCGGCGTCAACCGCTCCGGCGGCGAGTTCATGTGCGTCCAGGGCTACGGCTTCTTCGACGGGCCCGTGGACGACGCGTCGATCGCGGCGATCGCCGACTGGAAGGCGAACACCGTCCGGATCCCCGTCAACGAGGAGTGCTGGCTGGGCCTTTCCAACGTCAAACCCGAATACGCCGGAGCCCGCTACATCACCGCCGTCAAGGACCTCGTCACCCGGATCGAGGCGCACGGCATGACCCCGGTCATCGACCTGCACTGGACCTGGGGCCAGTACACCGGCAACTCGGCCGGCTGCTCCGACGTGCACGCCACCTGCCAGAAACCCATGCCCGACGCCCAGTACACACCCGCGTTCTGGTCCTCGGTCGCCGACACCTTCAAGGCCGACCAGGCCGTCGCCTTCGACCTGTTCAACGAGCCGTATCCGGACCGCGCGACGTCGAACACCGCCGACGCGTGGAAGTGCTGGCGCGACGGCGGCGCCTGCCCCGGCATCGGCTACGAGGTGGCCGGCATGCAGGACCTGGTCGACGCCGTCCGCGCCACCGGTGCGCGCAACCTGATCCTGGCCGGCGGGCTCGCCTACTCCAACGACCTCAGCCAGTGGCTGACGTACCGCCCGGCCGACCCGGCCGGCAATCTCGTCGCCGCCTATCACGTCTACAACTTCAACTCCTGCGCCAGTGAGAGCTGCTGGAACTCCACGCTCGCCCCGGTCGCCGCCCAAGTGCCGCTGGTGGCGGGGGAGATCGGCGAGAACACCTGCTCGCACGGCTTCACCGACCAGGTCATGAAGTGGTTCGACGACCACCGGCTGTCCTACCTCGGCTGGACCTGGAACACCTGGGACTGTTCCTCCGGCCCGTCCCTGATCTCCGCCTACGACGGAACTCCCACGGCGTACGGCGCCGGGCTGCGCGACCACCTGCGCGCCCTCACCCCCTGACCTCCCGCACCCGAAGAACCGGCAACCCCACTCCCACAGAAGGATCTCCTCACTCATGAGCCGCACCAGAACAGCGATGCTCGCCGCCCTGACCCTCGTCGCCGGGGGCACGGGCATGGCGCTCACCGCCATCCCCGCCAGCGCGGGCGCCACCGCCGCGCCCTGCACCGTCGACTACAAGCTGAACCAGTGGAGCACCGGCTTCACCGCCGACGTCACCGTCACCAACAACGGCGCCGCCAAGTCGTCGTGGACGCTGAAGTGGACGTACGCCGGCAACCAGCAGGTCACCAGCGGCTGGAACGCCAAGATCACCCAGTCCGGCGCCAACGTCACCGCCGCCAACGAGAGTTACAACGGATCGCTCGGCACGGGCGCCTCGGCGAGCTTCGGCTTCCAGGGCACCTACAGCGGCACCAACGCCGTCCCGGCCGCCTTCACCCTCGACGGCGTGACCTGCAACGTCGACAACGGCGGCGGCACGGGCGGCGGAACCGGCGGCACCGGCGGGGGCACCGGCGGCGACACCGGAGGAACCGGTGGCACCGGCGGTGGCACCGGCGGCAGCACCGGAGGCGGCGGCACCGACCCGAGCGGCCGGGCCGACAACCCCTACGCCGGCGCCAAGGTGTACGTGAACCCCGAGTGGTCCAAGCTGGCCGCCGCCGAACCGGGCGGCAGCCGCGTCTCCAACCAGCCCACCGCCGTCTGGCTCGACCGGATCGCCGCCATCAACGGCGTCAACGGCGGCATGGGACTGCGCGCCCACCTCGACGAGGCGCTCAAGCAGAAGGGCTCGGGCGACCTCGTCGTCCAGCTGGTCATCTACGACCTGCCCGGCCGCGACTGCGCCGCCCTCGCCTCCAACGGCGAACTCGGCCCGAACGACATCGACAAGTACAAGACCCAGTACATCGACCCGATCGCCTCGATCCTGTCGGACGCGAAGTACGCCGGTCTGCGCATCGCCACCGTCATCGAGCCGGACTCGCTGCCCAACCTGGTCACCAACGCCGGCGGCACCAACACCACCACCGACGCCTGCTCGACCATGAAGTCCAACGGCAACTACGAGAAGGGCGTCAGCTACGCCCTGGACAAGCTCGGCGCCATCCCCAACGTCTACAACTACATCGACGCCGCCCACCACGGCTGGCTCGGCTGGGACACCAACCTGGGCCCCTCCGTCCAGGAGTTCTACAAGGTCGCCACCACCAACGGCGCGAGCCCCAGCGACGTGACCGGCTTCATCGTCAACACCGCGAACTACAGCCCCACCAAGGAGCCGAACTTCAAGATCACCGACACCGTCAACGGGCAGACGGTGCGCCAGTCCAAGTGGGTGGACTGGAACCAGTACGTGGACGAGCAGTCCTTCGCCCAGGCGCTGCGTGACAAGCTCGTCTCGGCCGGCTTCAACTCCGGCCTCGGCATGCTGATCGACACCTCCCGCAACGGCTGGGGCGGCTCCGCCCGGCCGACCGGCGCCGGTCCGCTGACCTCGGTGGACGACTATGTCAACGGCGGCCGCATCGACCGGCGCATCCACGCCGGCAACTGGTGCAACCAGAGCGGCGCCGGCCTCGGCGAACGGCCGACCGCCGCGCCCGCCGCGGGCATCGACGCCTACGTCTGGGTGAAGCCGCCGGGGGAGTCCGACGGGTCCAGCTCCGCCGTCTCCAACGACGAGGGCAAGGGCTTCGACCGGATGTGCGACCCGACGTACGGCGGCAACGCGCGCAACGGCAACAGCCCCACCGGAGCGCTCCCGAACTCCCCGGTGGCCGGCCACTGGTTCTCCGCGCAGTTCCAGGAGCTGATGAAGAACGCGTACCCGGCCCTGCCGTAGGACGGTGACGCGGGGGTGATCCCGCCGGGTGCGGCGGCGGCCGCACCCGGCGGTCCCGGCGTTTCCCGCGTTCCCGGCGGCGCGTCCCCGGGCGCGTCCCGGGAAAGCGGCTCCTGTTTTTTGCCGTCCCGGCAACGGAAGTGGTCGCGGCCCGGGGTGTCGGCGCACGCTGGCGGCGGCACCCACAGGAGAGGCTGATCACCATGGCGCAGGAACACCGGGGCCACCACGGCCCGCACGACCAGGGACACCACCACGGGCACGACCACGCCCCGCACGGGCCGCGGGAGGACCACGGCGGCCACGACGGCACCGACGTCGACTGGGCCGTGCTGGCCCCGCTGCTGGAGTCCCAGGCGGAGCTGTTCGCCCCGCTGTACGAGGGAGCCATGGCGTGGCTGGCCCGTGGGACGGCCGGCGAGCCCGGTCTGATCGTGGACGCGGGCAGCGGTCCGGGAGTCGTCTCCGCGCAGTTCGCGCGGGCCTTCCCGGCCGCCCGGGTCGTCGCGGTGGACGGCTCCGAGCCGCTGCTCGAACGGGCCCGCGCCCGCGCCGGGCGTCTGGGCCACGCCGACCGCTTCGCCACCCTCGCCGGTGACCTCCCGCAGGCGCTGGCCCGCCTGGAGTACCCGGCCGATCTGATCTGGGCCGGCAACAGCCTGCACCACCTGGGCGACCAGCGCGCCGCCCTGGCCGCCTTCGCCGAGCACCTCGCCCCCGGCGGCACCCTCGCCCTGCTGGAGGGCGGACTCCCCGCCCGCTACCTGCCCCGCGACTTCGGCATCGGCCGGCCCGGTCTCCAGGCCCGCCTGGACGCGATCGAGGCCGACCGGTTCAGCCGGATGCGCGCGGAACTGCCGGGATCGGTCCGCGAGAGCGAGGACTGGGCGGCGCTGATGAAGGCCGCGGGACTGGAGCCCGCCGGCACCCGCAGCTTCCTGCTCGACCTGCCCGCCCCGCTCTCCGCCGAGGCCCGCGCCTACGTCGCCGCGACCCTGGACCGGCTGCGCGCGGGGCTGGGCGACGGCCTCGACGCCGAGGACCGCGCCGCCCTGGACCGGCTGCTGGACCCCGAGGACGAGGCGAGCGTGCACCGCAGGCCGGACGTGTTCGTCCTGAAGGCGCACACCGTGCACACGGCGGTCCGCCCCTCCTGACCCGGCACGCCCGCACAGCGCGAAGGCCCGGGCCGCCCGGCCCGGGCCTTCGCGCTGTCGCCGTCGGACGACGACGGCGCGGGTCAGACGACGTCGAACGTGGCCGGGTCAGGACCCAGCCGCCGGTCCTCGTTCAGCGCGCTGATCGCCGCGAGGTCCTCCTCGTCCAGGCTGAAGTCGAACACCGCGATGTTCTCCTCGATCCGGGACGGCGTCACCGACTTCGGGATCACGACGTTGCCGAGCTGGATGTGCCAGCGCAGCACGACCTGGGCCGGGGTGCGGCCGTGCTTGCGGGCGATGGCCACGACGGCCGGCACCTCCAGCAGGCCCTTGCCCTGGCCGAGCGGCGACCAGGCCTCCGTGGCGATGCCCTGCTCCGCGTGGAACTCACGGGCGGCGTGCTGCTGGAGGTGCGGGTGCAGCTCGATCTGGTTGACCGCCGGGATCACCGAGGTCTCGGCGATCAGGTGCTCCAGGTGGGCGGGCAGGAAGTTGGACACGCCGATCGCCCGGACCCGGCCGTCGGCGTGCAGCTTCTCGAACGCCTTGTAGGTGTCGACGTAGGTGCCCCGCTCCGGCAGCGGCCAGTGGATCAGGTAGAGGTCCACGTACTCCAGGCCCAGCTTGGCCAGGGAGGTGTCGAAGGCGCGCAGGGTCGCGTCGTAGCCCTGGTCGCCGTTCCAGAGCTTGGTGGTGACGAAGAGCTCCTCGCGGGGGAGGTCCGAGGCGGCGATGGCCTTGCCGGTGCCCTCTTCGTTGCCGTAGATCGCCGCCGTGTCGATGCTGCGGTACCCGGCCTCAAGGGCGGTGGTGACGGCACGCTCCGCCTCGTCGTCCGGCACCTGCCAGACGCCGTAGCCCAGCTGGGGCATCTCGACGCCGTTGTTGAGGATGATCGGGGGGACCTTGCTGCTCACTGGCTTCTGATCCTTCGGTTGTCGTCAGGTGGTACGTCATATCGTCAACGATCACGGGCCGTGCCGCATTCCTGACCGGGCCGTCCGTCCGGAACCCGACCGCCGCCCGCGTCCGGAACCGGCCATCGTCCGCGTCCGAACCGGCCACGGAACCGGCCGCCGCCCGGCCGGGATCCCCGTTCCCGGTACGGGCGCTCTCATGCCCGGTAGAGCGCCTCGACCTCGTCGCCGTAGGCGTTCTCGATCGCCCTGCGCTTCAGCTTCAGGGACGGGGTGAGCAGCCCGTGCTCCTCGGTGAACGGCTGGGCGAGGATGCGGAAGGTGCGGATCGCCTCCGCCTTGGAGACCAGGGTGTTCGCGGCGACCACCGCGCGCCGCACCTCCCTCTCCAGGTCCGCGTCGCGCACCAGCTCGGCGGCGCCGGCCGGCTTGGGCTTGTCGCGCATCTGCAGCCAGTGCTCGACCGCCTCCTGGTCCAGGGTGACCAACGCGGCGACGTAGGGCCGGTCGTTGCCGACGACGATGCACTGGGAGACCAGCGGATGGTCGCGCACCCGCTCCTCCAGCGCGCCCGGCGACACGCTCTTGCCGCCGGAGGTCACCAGGATCTCCTTCTTGCGGCCGGTGATGGTGAGGTAGCCGTCCTCGTCCAGGGAGCCCAGGTCTCCGGTGGCCAGCCAGCCGTCGTGCAGCGTCGCGTCGGTGGCCTTCTGGTTGTTCAGATACCCCTGGAACACGTTGCCGCCGCGCAGCCACACCTCCCCGTCGTCGGCGATGTGCACGCTCACCCCCGGGATCGCCCGGCCGACCGTGCCGTAGCGGGTGCGCTCGGGCGGGTTGGCGGTGGCGGCGGCGGTGGACTCGGTCAGCCCGTAGCCCTCGTAGATCTGCACGCCCGCGCCCGCGAAGAACAGGCCGAGCCGGCGGTCCATGCCCGAGCCGCCGGACATGGCGTTGCGGATCCGGCCGCCCATCGCCGCGCGCACCTTGGCGTAGACGACCTTGTCGAAGAACTGGTGCTGCATCCGCAGGGCGGCGGACGGCCCGGGACCGATGCCCCACGCCTTGGCCTCCACCGCGTCCGCGTACTTCACGGCGACCTCGACGGCCTTCTCGAACGGTCCGTCGCGGCCCTCCTTCTCCGCCTTGCGGCGGGCCGCGTTGAACACCTTCTCGAAGATGTACGGCACCGCCAGGATGAACGTCGGCCGGAACGCCTGGAGGTCGGGCAGGAGGGCCGCCGCGTGCAGCTCGGGCTGGTGGCCGAGGCGGACCCGGCCGCGGACCGCCGCGACCTCCACCATCCGCCCGAAGACGTGCGCGAGCGGCAGGAACAGCAGCGTGGAGGCCTCGTCGCCCTTGCGGGAGTGGAACACCGGCTCCCAGCGGTCCAGGACGGTGTCCGCCTCGAACATGAGGTTGCCGTGGGTCAGCACGCAGCCCTTGGGGCGGCCGGTGGTGCCGGAGGTGTAGATGACCGACGCGACCGAGTCCGGGGTGACGGCCTCGCGGTGCCGGTGCACCACGTCGTCCTCCAGGTGCGCGCCCGCGTCGTACAGCTCCGGGACGGCGCCCGCGTCCAGCTGCCACAGCCGGCGCAGGCGCGGCAGCCGGCCGATGACGGTGGCGACGGTCATGGCGTGGTCCTCGTGCTCCACGACCGCCGCCGACACCTCCGCGTCGTACAGCGTCCAGAAGCACTGCTCGGCCGAGGAGGTGGGGTAGATCGGCACCACCTGCGCGCCGATCGTCCACAGCGCGAAGTCGAACAGGGTCCACTCGTAGCGGGTGCGGGACATGACGGCGACCCGGTCGCCGAACCGGACGCCCTCGGCGAGCAGTCCCTTGGCCAGCGCCAACACCTCGTCGCGGAACTCCGCGGAGGTCACATCACGCCATGTCCCGGTCTCGTCCTTGCGGCCCAGCGCGATGTGCCGCGGGTCCTGTTCGGCGTACCGGAACACGACGTCGGCCAGCCCGCCCACCGGCGGCGCCGACGTGGACGGAGGGCTGGTGAACTCGCGCAAACCCCGCTCCCGCTCCTCGGTCTTCGGACCGTCCCGAGGCACTCCGGCCTCCGGACCACCCGCGACGCCCCGCACAGCGCGGTGAAAGCTACCCCACGGGAGAGCCGGGCGGGAGGGGGGCCGAAAACGAGCGGTGCTCACGTACACACAGGTCAGCACCGGAAAATGCGCTCACATCGGGCGCGGCCGGACAGAAGTTCCTACGGTTCAGTAAGTTTCGGTGCCGTAATCTCCACGGAATCTGTACGCCCCGTGGGGCCGCCCTCACCCGCGCAGGCGGTCGCCGCCGGCGAGGATCGCCGTGGCCAGGGCGTCGGCGGCGCTCCGGGCGGCGGGGCGGCGGCGGCCGTGCACCAGGACGAAGTCGACCCGTCCCAGCTCCGGCAGCCCGGCCCGCTCCGGCACCCGGACCAGGCCCGGCGGGATCAGCCCGCGCGAGTGCGCCATCACGCCCAGGCCCGCGCGGGCGGCGGCGATCAGCCCGTTGAGGCTGCCGCTGGTGCAGGCGATGCGCCACGGCCGCCCCTGCCGCTCCAGCGCCTCGAAGGCGAGCGCCCGGGTGATGCCCGGCGGCGGATAGACGATCAGCGGCACCGGCCGGTCGGGGTCCAGACGCAGCCGCTCCGCGCCGATCCACACCAGCCGGTCGTGCCAGACGGGCTCGCCGCCGGGGTCCTGCGGCCGCCGCTTGGCGAGGACCAGGTCCAGTTTCCCGGCGGCCAGCTGCTCGTGCAGCGTGCCCGACAGCTCGACCGTCAGTTCGAGATCGACCTCGGGGTGCTCGTAGCGGAAACCCTCCAGGATCTCCGGCAGCCGGGTCAGCACGAAGTCCTCGGACGCGCCGAACCGCAGCCGGCCGCGCACCCGGGTGCCGGTGAAGAACGCCGTCGCCTGCTCGTGCGCCTCCAGGATCCGCCGCGCGAAGCCGAGCATGGCCTCGCCGTCCTCGGTCAGCTCCACCGAGTGCGTGTCGCGGGTGAACAGCGGCCGCCCGGTGGCCTCCTCCAGCCGGCGCACGTGCTGGCTCACCGTCGACTGGCGCAGCCCCAGCCGCCGCGCCGCCCGGGTGAAACCGAGCGTCTGGGCGACGGCGAGGAAACTGCGCAACTGGGCCGGGTCGTACACCCGGCCAAGGCTAGCCGCCACCCGGGTCACGCTCATCACGGGACGCGATGGCAGTGAGCGCGGTGTGACGCTTTCCCGATCACCCAGGTGAGAGGGACGATAGACCGGGGACCCGGCGGTCCCGACAGGACGAGCGCGACCGGGCACACGGCTCCCGGCCGCCGACGAGCACGAGCGAGTGGAGCACCGTGAAGCGCCTGCGCTGGCCGAGCTGGATGCCGGTCGACCCGTACATCGTGCTGCTGATCGCCACCGTGGGCCTGGCCGCGCTGCTGCCCGCCCGCGGCCCGGCCGCCGATGTCGCCTCCGGCGCCTCCACGGCCGCGATCGCCTTCCTCTTCTTCCTCTACGGCGCCCGGCTCTCCACCCGCGAGGCGCTGGACGGACTCAAGCACTGGCGGCTGCACGTCACGGTGCTGGCCTGCACCTTCGTCGTCTTCCCGCTGCTCGGCATCGCCGCCCGCGGCCTGGTGCCCGTCCTGCTCGACCAGCCGCTCTACCAGGGCCTGCTCTTCCTCACCCTGGTCCCCTCCACCATCCAGTCCTCGATCGCCTTCACCTCCATCGCCCGCGGCAACGTGCCCGCAGCGATCTGCGCCGGCTCCTTCTCCTCCCTGGTCGGCATCGTCCTGACCCCGCTGCTCGCCGCCGCCCTGCTGGGCAGTAGCGGAGGCGGCTTCTCCGCGCACTCGCTGGTGACGATCGTGCTGCAACTGCTGGTGCCGTTCGTCGCCGGGCAGCTGCTGCGGCGCTGGATCGGCGGCTTCGTCACCCGGCACAAGAAGGTCCTCGGCCTGGTCGACCGCGGCTCGATCCTGCTCGTCGTCTACACCGCGTTCAGCGAGGGCATGGTGCGGGGCATCTGGCACCAGGTCAGCGCCGCGCGCCTCGGCGCCCTGCTCGCCGTGGAGGCCGTGCTGCTCGCCGTGATGCTCGCGCTGACCTGGTACGGCGCGCGGGCGCTGCGCTTCGGCCGGGCGGACCGCATCGCCATCCAGTTCGCCGGCTCCAAGAAGTCGCTGGCCTCCGGGCTGCCGATGGCGAGCGTCCTGTTCGGCGCGCACGCCTCCCTCGCCGTGCTGCCGCTGATGCTGTTCCACCAGATGCAGCTCATGGTGTGCGCGGTGATCGCCAAGCGCCGGGCCCGCGACCCGGAGGCGCGGGAGGAACGCACGGAGCCCGCCCCGGCGACCGATCCGCAGGGCACGGCCGGTACGGCGGATCCAGCAGGTTCGGCCACGACAGCGGCTGCGGCCGGTACGGCCGGTTCGGGGGCGCGGTCACGCTGACACGGGGGCGGCCGGGTTCGGGGCCGCGGGGCACGAGGGCGTCATGAGGGTGCGCCGACGCGCGGCGCAGGGACCGGGGCGACGGCCGCGCCGACGTGCGGCGCAGGCCGTCGCCGCCTCACGGGCGCAGGACCACCTTGCCCAGGTTGCCGCGCGACTCGATCGCCGCATGCGCCTTCGCCGCGTCCTCCAGCGCGAACCGCGCGTGGACGACGGGCCGCACCGCACCCCGCTCGAACAGCTCCCACAGCTCGCGCCGCCAGCGCTCGTAGCGCTCGGGCTGCTGGCGGGCGATCCGCGCCATCTGGAAGCCGATCACCGACTTGGCGCCGACGAGCAGGTCGTACGCCCGCACGGTCCCGCCGCCCGAGCTGTACGCCACCAGCCGCCCGCCCGGCGCGAGTGCGGCGACCGCCGGAGTGAGCAGGTCGCCGCCGACCGCGTCCAGCACGCAGTCCACCGGCGCGCCCCAGTCGGCGTCGCCGTAGCGGACCACCTCGTCGGCGCCCAGCGACCGCACGAAGTCCGCCTTGGCCGCGGTGGAGACCGCGCCCACCACCCGGCCCGCGCCCCGGGCCCGCGCGAGCTGCACCGCGAGGTGGCCGACCCCGCTCGCCGCCGCTGTCACGAGCACCGCCTCGCCGGGCTCGGGCCGGGCGGCCGCCAGCGCGCCGAGGGCGACCAGGCCGCTGCGCACCAGGGCGACGGCCGCCACGGCGTCCACGCCGTCGGGCACGGGCGAGGCCATGGCCTCGTGCAGCGGCGCGAAGTCCGCGTAACCGTGCCCGAAGCACAGGCCGGTCACCCGGTCGCCGGGCCGGAACCGGGTGACGCCCGCGCCCACGGCGGTGACCTCGCCCGCGATCTCGCCGCCCAGCGCGATCGGCTCGGCGGCCTCGGTGACCTTGCGGACGACCGGCAGGGTGACGCCGACCGCCTCGCAGCGCACCAGCAGCTCGCCGGGGCCCGGCTCGGGCACCGGCGCCTCCTCCACGAACAGCGGACCGCCCACCGACTCGTACCGCACGCGTCGCATCCCACCCCCACCTCTCTCGAAGACCCGGGAAACCCGGGAAACCCCCGCCGGAGCACGGGAGGCGCCGCACGGGAATAATCGTTGGGAGTCCCAACGAGTTCCACTGTAGCCGAAGTCATGGGGAAGACCAACGACTTTCGGCGGACCGGTGGGATGCGTAGGCTGCCGCCATGTCCGAAGCCCCCCTCGCCGAGATCCGTTCCCTGCCCAGCTGGCTCCTCGGCCGGGCCGCCGCCCGCGGTCGCGCCCTGGTCGCCGAGGCGCTGGCCGTCCACGGGCTGAAGATGTGGCACCACGTGGTGCTCTCCGCCGTACGCGACCTCGCCCCGGTCGCCCAGGCCGACCTCGGACGCGGGGTCGGGCTCGACCCGAAGGATCTCGTCGGGGTCCTCGACGACCTCCAGTCCGCCGGCCTCGTCCTGCGCGCCCCCGACCCCACCGACCGCCGCAAGAACGCGGTCTCCCTCACCGCCGAGGGAGTCCGGCTGCTGGCGCGCTGCGAACGGGCGGCCCGCGCGGCCAACGACACGCTGCTGGAGCCGCTGTCGGCGGCCGAACGGGAACGGTTCACGGAACTGCTGATCAGGGTGTCGGGCACGCGGGAGCAGTAGGGCGCGCGGGAGCAGTCGGACACTCGGGAGCAGTCGGGGACGCGGGAGTGAAGGACGCGCGCCCGCGCCTTCCCGGTGCCCCGCGTCCCCGGTGTTCCGCGGGCTCAGCCCTGTGGCGTCGCCGTCCGCAGGGCGACGCGGTGCTCGCCCGCGTACACGTTCATGGAGCTGCCCCGCAGGAAGCCCACCAGGGTCAGTCCGGTCTCCGCCGCCAGATCGACGGCCAGCGAGGACGGCGCCGAGACCGCCGCCAGGACCGGGAGGCCCGCCATCACGGCCTTCTGGGCCAGCTCGAAGGAGGCCCGCCCGGAGACCAGCAGGATCGCGCGGGACAGCGGCAGGCCGCCGCTCTGCAGCGCCCGGCCGACGAGCTTGTCGACCGCGTTGTGCCGGCCCACGTCCTCCCGTATGTCCAGCAGCTCGCCGTCCTCGTCGAACAGGGCCGCCGCGTGCAGGCCGCCGGTCCGGTCGAAGACCCGCTGCGCCGCCCGGAGCCGGTCCGGCAGGCTCGCGAGCAGGTCCGTGTCGACGCGGACCGGCGGCGTGTCCGCGATCGGCCAGCGGGCCGTCGTACGGACGGCGTCCAGGCTCGCCTTGCCGCACAGACCGCACGAGGAGGTGGTGTAGACGTTGCGCTCCAGGGTGATGTCCGGCAGGACGACGTCCGGCGCGGTCCGCACGTCCACGACGTTGTACGTGTTCGAGCCGTCCACGGTCGCGCCCGCGCAGTACACGATGTTCGCCAGATCCGACGCCTCGGCCAGCACGCCCTCGCTGACCAGGAAGCCGGCCGCCAGCGCGAAGTCGTCGCCCGGGGTGCGCATGGTGATCGCGAGCGGTTTGCCGTTCAGCCGGATCTCCAGCGGCTCCTCGGCCACGAGGGTGTCCGGCCGGGCGGAGACCGCGCCGTCCCGGATGCGGAGGACCTTGCGTCGTTCCGTCACGCGTCCCATGTCGTGATCAGCCCCGGTTCTGTGTGCGCTGGCAGCCGAAACGGCCCTACATGCAGAGGTTGCCACGAGTCACCCGACCGGCGTGCGTGGGGTGGGCCCGCCCACCTGCGTACCCACCGGCCACCCACCGGACGCGCCGCGAACTCCGGTCCGGCCGGACGTGTCGGCGCCCGCCGCCACCGGCGCCCCGCCGCTGACCGAAGCCGACAAGGCGGGCACGTGTTTCCTGTGCCTTCACCTGCCGCCGTACTCGCGAGTCACTGAACAGACTGGGTTCCCGCCAGCCACGGCAACGAGGGGACCCGCACATGAACGGCTCGCGCATCACCGCCGTCGGCCACTACCAGCCCGCCGAGGTGCTCACCAACGAGGACCTGGCGGCCCTGGTCGACACCAGCGACGAGTGGATCAGGAGCCGGGTGGGCATCCGGACCCGGCACGTCGCCGCCCCCGACGAACCGGTGGACGAACTCGCCGCGCACGCCGCCGCCAAGGCGCTCGCGGCGGCCGGCCTGACCCCGGCCGACGTCGACCTCGTCCTGGTCGCCACCTCCACGGCCGTGGACCGCTCCCCGAACACGGCCGCACGCGTCGCGGCCCGCCTGGGCATCCCGTCGCCGGCCGCGATGGACGTCAACGTGGTGTGCGCCGGCTTCACCCACGCCCTGGCCGCCGCCGACCACGCGGTGCGCGCCGGGGCGGCGACCCGCGCCCTGGTCGTCGGCGCCGACAAGATGACCGACGTGACCGACTGGACCGACCGGAGCACCTGCGTGCTCGTCGGCGACGGCGCGGGCGCGGCGGTGGTCGAGGCCGCCCGGCCCGGGGAGGCGGCCGGGATCGGGCCGGTGCTGTGGGGCTCGGCGCCGGAGCTGGGGAACGCGGTGCGGATCGAGGGCACGCCCCCGCGGTTCGCGCAGGAGGGACAGAGCGTCTACCGGTGGGCCACCACGCAGCTGCCGCCGCTGGCCCGGCGGACCTGCGAGCGGGCGGGCGTCGCCCCGGAGGAGCTGGCCGCGGTGGTCCTGCACCAGGCGAACCTGCGGATCATCGAGCCGCTCGCCGCGCGCCTGGGCGCCGTCAACGCGGTGGTCGCCCGCGATGTCACCGAGTCCGGCAACACCTCGGCGGCCAGCATCCCGCTGGCCCTGTCCAAGCTGGTCGAACGCGGCGAGATCACCGCGGGCGACCCGGTCCTGCTGTTCGGCTTCGGCGGCAACCTCTCCTACGCGGGGCAGGTCGTGCGCTGCCCGTGAAACCGGCGGCACGCGACGAAACGTGACCCGGACGCGACGGTCGGTGCACACCGCCGCGCCTCGCTCCGCACGGGCGCGTACAGGACGGATACGCAGGTGAAAGGCACTCCGAAACCTTGGTATTGTTGTCCATGTCGCCGCGGGGAACACCCCTGGCAGGCGGCACACACCTAGTCCGGGTGGCGGAATGGCAGACGCGCTAGCTTGAGGTGCTAGTGCCCTTTATCGGGCGTGGGGGTTCAAGTCCCCCCTCGGACACCAGCGAAGACCCTTGTTCATCAGGGGTCTTCTGCTTTTCCGAGGTGCGGCGTGACCCACCACGTGACCAGCGGTCCAGAGATTCCCCAGGTCAGACCAGGGATGGTAGGCCGATACGTGATGGACGTGCACGCGGCAGGTGTGGGAACCCCGTACTCCTCACTGTTGCGAAGGGGAAGCGAGGGCGCAAAGACGCCCCACGCCATGAAGCGGCAGCAGCGAAGAGGCGAGCGGCACGGGGACTACGGACCGCTTCGACATGGGTGGCCCCGCCAGGGGCCGATGTCGCGAAGCCCAAGAGACTAGCCAGGTGGGGACGCTGCGGTGCCCCCACAGAGCGGGGCCGCTTGCAGCGAGCCTCGCAAGGGCTTTGTATCTGGATGGCTTCGGCTGTGCTCCCCGCTGCCGGGCCAGGTCGATGACACGCGTGTCGAATGTCAGTGCCTCCTTTTACGATCCTCGCGAATCAGTCAGAGAGCGGGGACGTGGTGGACAAGATTCGTCGTGGCGAGCGAGGCAAGCAGAAGACCTGGCAATGGCTCATGGTCCTCACAGCGCAGCGTGGACTGTGCACCTACTGCGGCCGGTCGCCTGCTACGACACTCGACCATGAGAAGCCCGTCACGGAAGGAGGGGCGGACATCTGGTGGAACTTCGTTCCGGCCTGCGATGACTGCAACCGCTGGAAGAAGGGCCGTACTGCGAAGCGCTGGGTGGCGAACCTGGATCTCCACCACAGGTATCCGAAAGCAGGCTTCGCAACGCGGGCTATGCGGCCCGAGGTGTACACCGGCATCACGAGGCGCGTAGAACGCGTGCAGCGGGAGATAGCAGATACGGACCGCCGTGAGTGGTTCCGGCTGCACTACGGGAGCGAGCGGCATCGGAACAAGACCGAGCTGTCCGAGATCCTCACACGCTGCAAAGAGGAGTTGCGGGGGTATCCGCACCATCCCTGGCGAACGCCGAAGCTGGGCACTTCTCGAAGAGTCTGTACCCGTCTGATGTGCTGTGGCTATCACCACCCGAAGGCAAAGTGGATGACAGCGTTTCTGGAGGGTGGGGAGTACGACGCCTTCCGTCGAGCCGTCTTCAACGAACGTGCCCACGAAGGCGACGTGTTGGGACGACTCATCAGGGATTATCTTGCCGGCAAGGGGCGTGATCGAGACGGCGGCGCGGCATAAGTGATCGCTCCGAGTCCAGCGAAGTCAACGACGTCGGCACCATCGCGGACGGCTCCTCCTTGATCGATGTGCCCAAAGGCTCTCGGCGGCCCGCACCACGAGCTGTCGGCGCCGGCCGGATCATTGCAGGTGGCGGGCACCGTCCGTTGCGTTGTGAGATCGTCAGTTCACCGGGATGCAGCGCCTGTAGTCGCATACACGAGGTTCATGCCGTTCTTGTCGGGCGTCAGCCGTAGGGTGTTGTCGGGAAACAAGGGGGAGACGATGACTGACCATCGCAAGGCAGTCGTTCCGGTGTGGACGCTGGCGACCGATGACGTCCGGGTGCCGGCAATGGCCGGAGACGAGCCGATGACGGCTGAGCGCCTGGCGGAACTGCGCGGCGTGCTGGCCGCCCTGGCCGCCGCGCCGATCGCCACACTCGAGGTGCATCCGCTGCCCGACAAGCTCGACCGCAGCCGAGGCATCCCGCTCGATGCCGCGAGTCCCCTGGCACAGCACCTGTCACAGTTCATCACGCAATCGACGCGAAGTTCCCTTACCGCGGCCAGGGCGACCGCCGCGGGCGAGAACCTGTATCGCATGGTGGTTCCGGCGAAGGTCGCCGCCCAGTTCGGTCAGGGCGTCGTTCGCCCGATGGCGTCGAAGGCGGCGGCCGATGGTATCCACAGCGCACTCATGAACTCGACGGGCATCGCCGCGCATGCGACGTTCGTACCAGTCGGTAAAGCGGCGGCAGCAGGCGTGGTCGGCGGAGCCGGTGCGACAGCCGGCGTCGCGGCCGCCGGCAGCGCGGCGCTCACCGTGGCCGCGCCGCTCGTGCTCATGGCCGTAGCGGTGGGCGTAAGCGCGCATGCCGACTACAAGCGCCAGCGGGCTATCGAACACATCACGGAATTGCTGGAGCAGCTGCACGAACAGAAGCTCGAGGATGAGCACAGCGAACTCGACGGCTGCCGCGATGCCATCGACAAAGCCACCGCCATTCTGCTCGACCAGGGCAAGCTCGGAGTTTCTCTGGGGCTGGACTCGGCAGTGCACGCCATCAACACGGCGCTGGGCGCCGCTGACCGCCGCCTTGCTCGATGGCAGAGCGCACTCGACAAGCTGCCCGAGGGCAAGTCCGTCGAGATCAGCACGCTGGCCAAGTCCTTCCCCGGCGTCGACGAGCCTGGCGGCATGTTCCGCGCCCACCTCGAACTCGCCGCCCTGGCCATTGCGCTGAAGCGGCGGGTCGTCGTCCTACAGGCTGTCGAGCACGCCCAGGGCAACCCTGACGACCTGTTCGAGAGCTTCACCCGCGAGCTCAAGCGCGACCAGCACCGCCTCGACGAACTCGAGTCGAGCATTGCCGGTGTCCTGGGACGCTTGTCGGCGCTGGAGCTGGCAGGCCCGCAAGGTCTGCGGCCCGTCTTCACGACCGGTGAAGTCGACCGCCTGATGCGCGCGGCGAACCGGATTCGCAAGCTGGGCGACGGCGTAATGGTCAACAACCGCACGACAGACGTGGCGATTGAGATTGCCCGCGACAAGGACGGCTCGGTGGTCGTGTTCCCTGCGCTGTCAGCGTAGGCGTAGGCGGGCTCGGACTCACGTGGTGCGTGGTGTCAACTCGCCCTGTTGCGGCCGGTCAAGGGAGGGCGTGCGCCGGCCGTGGTGGGGGGACATCAATCGTCCGTACCGATCGTCTCGACCAGTCGGGTCAGTGCGTCGGCGAGGGCGTTCAGCCCTGGGCCCGCCGGGCCGCCCGGCTCGGTCATGTACACGTCCCGGCGGATCTCGATCATCAGGGCGCCGACCCTCGGGTCCGTCCCGTAGTACGCCAGCGGTACGTACGTCCCCTGGAAGGGGCTGTCGACGCCGGTTCCGCCGAAGTGCGCGAACGCCTTCTCCGCCCGGGCCAGCAGTTCCGGCGGGGTGTGGAAGGCGTCGCGCCCCAGGCAGACGGGGGGACGCGGGCCGTCGCCATGCAGTTCGTAGGGGAGGGGCGCGGTCGGGTACGAGTGCACGTCCACGATCACCGCGCGGCCCACCGCCGCCAGCCGTTCGCCGACCGCTTCGGTCATGGCCGCGGCGTACGGGCGGAAGTACCGCTCCACCAGCGGGAGTCCGTCGTAGTCGGCCGGGCGCAGCTGCGCGCGGTGCGTGGTCCGGGTGTACACGGCGCCCATGCCCACCGACAGCATCTCCTCGCGCTCGTCGGGGAACCGCTCCGGGTCGACGACCAGCCGCGAGAGCCGGTTCACGAACCGCCAGGGCGTGATCGGGGAACGGGCGGCGGCCATCGCCGCGATCTCGGCGGTGTGCGCGTCGGTGATGTGGTCCAGTTCCCGTTCCAGCGCGGTGTCGTCGAGCGTGATCCCGCGGCGCACCTGCGCGGGGATGGCCCGCGAGGAGTGCGGGACGTGGAGGATCACGGGGGAGTCGGGGGAGCCGGGAAGGCACTCGAAGGAAGGTGGCGCGTCGCTCATGCTGCGGTGTCTCCGTGGCGTGTGGGTGTGGGTCCCGCGTCGAGAGGCAAGCACGCCTCCCGCCTGTCCGGCCGGCCGGTGCGGGGCAGCGGCCGGTCGGGTCCGGTGATCATAGGGCAGGCGGGTGATCTCCGCGGTCGTCCGTACGCCCGGCCGGAGGCGCTAGCGCCGGACTCGTGTCCGGCCCGTCGCGGGGGCGGTCCGGCGGCTCGCGTGGGCGTACGTGGCCGCCGCGGCGAGGAACACCGCCATGATCGCGGCCGGAGCGGCGGCCGTCAGCCAGCGGGCGTCGCCGTCCGGTCCGGAGGCGGCGTGCAGGACCGCGACGGCCAGGGCCGCCGCCGCACCGCACCCCACCACAGCGGCGACGGCGTGGCGGGAGCGGCCCGCACCGGCCGGCGGCGGCAGAGGGTCCAGCCGTGCCCAGTGGCCCGCCGTCTCCCGCTCCTCGCGCCGGCGTCGTACGACGGCGTACAGGCGCAGGGCGATCGTGGCGGCGGCGCCGACGGCGGCCGCGACGAGAGGTGTCCGCCACCCCCGTGCCACCAGCAGCAGCGCCGCCAGCACGCCCGCGCCGGTCCAGGCGGTCAGGCAGGCCGCGGCCGCGATGCGCCGCGAGTCGGGCAGGTCGGCGCCGGCCCGCAGGTCGGCGAGGGCGGGCAGGTACCAGACGCAGCCGGCGGCGGTGAGCGCCGTGGTGCCGAGCGCGGCGACGGCGTGTGCCATGACTACCTCGCCGCCGTTTCGGCCTCGACGGCGCCCGCGGCCGTGGCCGCCGCGTCCAGCGCGGCGATCTCCGGGTGGTGCAGGTCGAACGCCGGTGACTCGCTGCGGATGCGGGGCAGGGAGGTGAAGTTGTGGCGCGGCGGCGGGCAGGACGTGGCCCACTCCAGCGAACGGCCGTAGCCCCAGGGGTCGTCGGTGTGCACCGGCTCGCCGTACTTCGCGGTCCGCCACACGTTGTAGAAGAACGGCAGGATCGACAGGCCCAGCAGGAACGCCCCGATGGTGGACAGGGTGTTGAGGGTGGTGAAGCCGTCGGCGGCGAGGTAGTCGGCGTAGCGGCGCGGCATGCCCTCGGCGCCCAGCCAGTGCTGCACCAGGAAGGTGAGGTTGAAGCCGACGGTGAGCGTCCAGAAGGTGATCTTCCCGAGCCGTTCGTCGAGCATCTTGCCGGTGAACTTCGGCCACCAGAAGTGGAATCCGGCGAACATCGCGTACACGACGGTGCCGAACACCGTGTAGTGGAAGTGCGCCACCACGAAGTACGAGTCGGAGACGTGGAAGTCCAGCGGCGGCGCGGCCAGGATGACCCCGGTCAGGCCGCCGAAGACGAACGTCACCAGGAAGCCCACCGTCCACAGCATCGGTGTCTCGAAGGACAGCGAGCCCTTCCACATGGTGCCGATCCAGTTGAAGAACTTCACCCCCGTCGGCACCGCGATCAGGAACGTCATGAAGGAGAAGAACGGCAGCAGCACACCGCCGGTGACGTACATGTGGTGCGCCCACACGGTCACGGACAGCCCCGCGATGGCGATGGTGGCCCCGACCAGGCCCATGTAGCCGAACATCGGCTTTCGGGAGAAGACGGGGATCACCTCGGAGACGATCCCGAAGAACGGCAGCGCCAGGATGTACACCTCGGGGTGGCCGAAGAACCAGAACAGGTGCTGCCACAGCAGCGCGCCGCCGTTGGCCGCGTCGAAGATGTGGCTGCCGAACTTGCGGTCGCACTCCAGGGCGAAGAGCGCCGCCGCCAGCACGGGGAAGACGATCAGTACGAGCAGCGCGGTCAGCAGCACGTTCCACACGAAGATCGGCATGCGGAACATGGTCAGGCCGGGTGCGCGCATGCAGATGATCGTGGTGATGAAGTTGACCGCTCCGAGGATGCTGCCGAACCCGGACAACGCCACACCCATGATCCACATGTCGGCGCCGAGCCCCGGCGAGTGCACCGCGTCCGACAGCGGCGCGTACAGGAACCAGCCGAAGTCGGCGGCGCCGTCCGGGGTCAGGAAGCCGAACGCGGCGATCGAGGAGCCGAACAGGAACAGCCAGAAGGCGAGCATGTTCAGCCGGGGGAAGGCGACGTCCGGCGCGCCGATCTGCAACGGCATGATCCAGTTGGCGAACCCGGTGAACAGCGGCATCGCGAACATCAGCAGCATGATCGAGCCGTGCATCGTGAACGCCTGGTTGAACTGCTCGTTGGACATCAACTGGAGTCCAGGGCGAGCGAGTTCGGCGCGCATCGCCAGCGCCATCACACCGCCGACGATGAAGAACACGAAGGCGGCGACGAGATACATCGTCCCGATCCTCTTGTGGTCGGTGGTGGTCAGCCACTCGATCCAGGTCGGCCGCGTCCGCCCACCGCCGGCCGCCTGCCGCGCGCCGGCCGCCTCCCGTCCGCCGGGTGGCGCGACCTCGTCTCCCGGTTCCGCTGCCGCCGCCTGCTGTACCCGCACCTCGTCCACCGGACGGTGCCCTCCCGATCCCGCTCGCTCCATCGACGCCACGACGGACCGACGCCGTCCGCTCCGGACGCGAGTCCGGACCGGACCGTCCCGGCCGCCGCCCCATGATCACCGCGAGGGCACCGGGAGCCGATAGGGCCGAACAGTCCCCACGACGGCCTCCGGCCGGGCTCACCGGCCAGGGACCAACAGGCCCGAGGGTCCTGGCGCCCGGCGTACACGGCGGCCTTCGATGCGATATGTGTATCGCGTCAACAAGCTTCCGTTGTCGGGCATAGCCCGCCTGTACGGTGGCGGCCAGGACCGACAACGCCGTCCCGCCGGCCGGCCCGCTCGTCACCGGCTCCGAGATCGCGCGGCTCGCCGGGGTGACCCGAGCGGCGGTCTCCAACTGGCGGCGCCGGTAAGGCGATTTCCCCGCACCGTCCGGCGGGAGCGCCAACAGCCCCCTCTTCGACCTCGCCGAGGTCCAGACCTGGCTGGCCGGGCAGCGCAAAGGGCAGGACGTCTCGCAGGAGGTACGGCTCTGGCAGCTGCTGCGCGGGGCCCACGGCGACGACATGATCGCCGGACTCGCCGAGGTGGCGGAAGCCCTGGCCGCCCCGCCGGGCGCGACCGTCGGCACGCTGCCCGAGGACGCCGTCCGGCTGGCGCGGAACCTGGCCGCGGACGGTTCGGCGTCAGGTACGACGGTCCGATGCGGAAGTCCTCCTCGTCGATACGGGAGTTGAGGGCATCGAGGAGGTCGGCGGGCTCGGGGCCGCGGCCCTCCCGCGCCGGCCGGCGGCGCAGCAGCCCGCTCGTCGGCTCGGTGCGCGGCGACAGCTCCAGGAACGCGAACCGCCGCCGCATGGCCGTGTCGACCAGCGCGATCGACCGGTCGGCGGTGTTCATCGTGGCGATGACGAACAGGTTGGGCGGCAGCGCGAAGTCGTCGCCCGAGTACGTCAGCCGCACCGACTTGTTGCGGTACTCCAGCAGGAAGTACAGCTCGCCGAAGACCTTCGCCAGGTGGGCGCGGTTGATCTCGTCGACGACTGCAGACCGTGTCGCCGGGCTTCATCCGGGACAGGAAGGCGTGCAGTTCCTCCACGAGCTGTTGGCGCCGGCCGTACGTGGCGGTCGACTCGTAGTCCTCCTGGACCGGTGTGCGCAGCTCGTCCTTGCTCACACCCTGCTCCACGCCCTGCCGCAGCCGGCCGGCGGCCAGGGTGACGCGCCCCTCGGGCAGCCACGTCCGCCGGACCAGATCGAGGCCCGTCACGTTCGAACCGCGCACCAGCCAGGGCTGGTTGGCGCCCGGCCGCACCCCGGACATGTAGTCCGGCAGCGGCCGGCCCTCCTCGGTGCGCCACTCCTCCCATCCGTTGCGCGGGGCGCCGACCAGGAGCACGGCGGCGAAGGAGGGCGAGCCGAACACCACGTCCTCGGTCAGCTCCAGCCATCCCGGGCGGCGCGCCGACGGCACCGGCACACCCTGGGCCCGCAGCCATCGCTCCCCCTCCGCCGGACACACCTGCCGCACACAGTACGGGGCCGCCCGTACGCGGTCGCCCCGACGGCCGGCCCGCGGGGTCGGTCATTCGTCTGCGGACGGCCAGGGCGGGCTGGCATGATGAACCGGCCGGACGAGCTGCGCGCGCGTACAGCGCGCCGACGAGGCGAGGGCGGAAGCGTGGGGGACTGGATCTACATCCTCGACCCGAACAAGGACACCGTGGACGGAGAGCCCTCCGGCAAGGAGACCATTCACCGTCTCGCCCAGGAGGAACCCGAGCTGGACCTCTGGCTCAGCCGGCGCAACCGCATGAGTCCGGGCGACCGGCTGTGGTTCTTCTTCAGCCGTCCGGAGTCGGCCGTCGCCGCGGTGGCCGAGGTCGACGCGGAGCCGTACGAGGATCCCGCGGACCCCGAGTTCCCGTACCGCGTCGAGGCGACCCTCCTGCCGGAGGCGACGGACGCGCTGTACGGCAGCCCGGTCGGCCGGGAGGAGCTGGGGCTCGGCCAGGTGAGATCGGTGCAGAAGGTGAAGCCCGAGGCCCTGCCGGTGCTGCTGGCGCGGGCGGGGCTGTAGAGCGACGGGCCGGGCGGGGCTGTAGAGCGACGGGCGGGCCGGGCTGTAGAGCGACGGGCGGCGCGGTGGTCGGCACGGCGGCCTCTGACGCGTTCTCCCACGTCATCCGGCCGATCTCTCCGGTCGGTCCGACCAGGGCGTTTCCCCATGTCTCCGGTGCCGGTCGGCCGATACGGCACTGACCGCACGGGCTGGGTGGCCTTCGGCACAATTTGCCCGATTAGGGCGGATGGGGACAGAAGAATGTGTATAAGTGGTTCGAGAGGCGGTTGCACTTCTCCGGTGGCCGGCTTCGAAGACTTACGGACCAAGGGCATGGGAGAAGCGTTTGATCACGGCACGTAAACGACACACCGGGCTGGCTGCCGCGGCCGGCGTACTCGGCGGCGTCCTCGCGGTCACCGCCCTCGGCGGCACGGCACACGCCGCCACCGGCGGCGATGGCGCCGGAAACCGGCCGAAGGCCGACGCCCCGGCGGGTCGGACGGCCGCCCCGGACGTCTCCGACGCCCGAATAAAGATCACCCCCGGGGAAGGCGCCCACAACGTCGCGGTCAACGGCCCCGTCAAGGTGACCGCCAGTGACGGCAAGCTCACCAAGGTGACCATGACCGCCCTCGCGACCGGCGCCGTCGTTCCGGGCACCCTGTCCGCGGACGGTGCGTCCTGGACGCCGGACGGTGCGCTGAAGCGGGCCGCCAAGTACCAGATCGCCGCGGAGGCCGCGGACGACCAGGGCCGCCCCGCCACCGCCACCGCCACGTTCGCGACGGTCTCCCCGGCCAACGACTTCATCGGGCACCTCACGCCCCAGAACGGTTCGACCGTCGGCGTGGGCATGCCGGTGAGCTTCACCTTCGACAAGGCGGTCCGCGACAAGGCCGCCGTGGAGTCGGAGATCCAGGTCAGCTCCAGCAGCGGCCAGCAGGTCGTCGGCCACTGGCTCAACGACGGCCGCCTGGACTTCCGTCCCCAGAGCTACTGGAAGCCCGGCTCCACCGTCACCGTCAAGCTGACCTCCCAGGGAGTGCAGAAGACGGTCGCCTTCAAGATCGGCCGGAGCCAGGTCAGCACGGTCGACGTCAAGACCAAGAAGATGACCGTCGTGCGCGACGGCAAGGCGATCAGGACCATCCCGATCTCGTCCGGCAGCACCGAGCACCCGACGTACAACGGCCAGATGGTGATCTCCGAGAAGTTCCAGCACACCCGGATGAGCGCGTCGAGCGTCGGCCTCACCAACGAGGACGGCAAGCCCGCGTACGACATCGCGGCCGTACCGCACGCCATGCGCCTGACCGACTCGGGCACCTTCATCCACGGCAACTACTGGAGCGCCGACTCGGTCTTCGGCAAGGCCAACACCAGCCACGGCTGCGTGGGCCTGAACGACGCCCGGGGCGGCGGCGACAGCAAGCAGCCCGCCGCGTGGTTCTTCGACCACTCGATGACCGGTGACGTCGTGGTCGTCAAGAACTCCGCCGACCAGGGCAAGCTGGCCCCGGACAACGGCCTCAGCGACTGGAACGTGCCGTGGCGCCAGTGGGTCGCGGGCGGCACGGCCGGCTGACGCCGGGTACGTCCCCCGCACCTGAGTGTGCACACCGCCGGGCGGCGGCCGACACCCTGTCGGCCGCCGCCCGGCGGTTTCACGGCCGCGCGCACGGTCCCGGGCGCGCGGCCTCCGTCCCGCGCGCCCTCAGCCCCGGGTGCCGCGCTCCTCGTCGGTGCCGCGCAGGCGGCGCGCCCGCTCGGCGATCCCGCCGGAGAGCCTGTCCTTGACCGCGCCGGCCCGGTCCAGGGTCCCGGCGCCGAGGGTCCTGGCCGCGTCGACGCTCTTCGCGCCCGTCTCCAGCGCCTTGTCCCGCGCCTCCACCGCCGCGACCGCCCACCGTCGCGTCTCCGCCGGCCGCCGGCCGGACTCGATCCCGAGCCGCCCGTGGAAGTCGTGGACACCGGTGGTGACCCGGTTGCTCGCCTGGACCACGGCCGGGGACTTGGCCGGGTGCGGCAGCACCTTCGCGTTGGCCGTGTCGGCGGCCGCGTGCATCCGGGCCACCAGTCGCCCGGTGCTGCGCGAGATGAGCCCCAGCCGGTTGCACCGAGCGGCCCGGAGCCCGATACGGTGCCGGCCAGCCACTCCCGAGCCCGGGACTCGGCTTCCCCGGCCGCCGAGGAGCCGTACGACCCCCGCCCGCACGCCCACCTACTCCACTTCAGGAAGTGAACGAAGCGAGCCCGGGAAGCGCTCCCTCGCCCGTGGAGTCCTCCCGCGGGTGAACGAAGCGCCAGGTGGGACGGCGGAAGTCCGGTCACCGACCGGCGGTCGATCACGGCCCCCGACCCGCGCCGCGCGGGCCGCACCGGTCTCCGCCTGCGCCCTCGTGCGGGCCGCCGATACCCAACCGTTGCACAGGGTCCGCGCACCCCTTCCGCCGCAGGTCAGACACGCTGAACAGGCCAGGAGCGCAGGGCACTTGGGGCCCCGTCCGGGACGTCGGCCGATTCACCCCTGCCGCATCCCTTGACGGACCCGCTCCGGGAGGTTTAACTCACGTCCTAAATTAAGCCATGAGGTGCTTCGGAAGTCGAACGGGGACATACCTCCCCCGGCGTCCGGACGTCTCCTCGGGTTCTCGACTCCCGGAAAGGGACACCCGGAGCCATGCGCAGCATCCGAGCCGCGGCCGTAGGCGCCGTCACCCTGTCTCTCGCCCTCGCCGCCTCGGCCTGCGGAGGCGGTTCGTCGACCGGCGGAGGATCCAACGACGCGCCGAAGACGCTCACTTACTGGGCCTCCAACCAGGGCACGAGCATCGAGGTCGACAAGAAGGTCCTCCAGCCCGAACTCGACAAGTTCGAGAAGCAGACGGGCATCAAGGTCAAGTTCGAGGTCGTCCCCTGGTCGGACCTGCTGAACCGGATCCTGACCGCGACGACTTCCGGCCAGGGGCCCGACGTCCTGAACATCGGCAACACCTGGAGCGCCTCCCTCCAGGCGACCGGCGCGCTGCTGCCCTGGGACGCGAAGAACTTCGGCAAGATCGGCGGCAAGGACCGCTTCGTGGACTCGGCCCTCGGCTCGACCGGTGTGACGGGCCAGGACCCGGCGGCCGTCCCGCTGTACTCGATGGCCTACGCGCTCTACTACAACAAGAACATCTTCGCCGACGCCGGGATCGCCAAGCCCCCGGCCACCTGGGCCGAGTTGGTCGCCGACGGCAAGAAGATCCAGGCGAAGGGCAAGAACGTCCTGGGCGCCGAGGGCGCCAACGTCTCCGAGAACATCCACCACGTCTTCGTCTTCGCCAAGCAGCACGGCGCGGACTTCTTCACCGCCGACGGCAAGGCCGACTTCGCCAACGACGGGGCGGTAGCGGCGGTCAAGCAGTACGTCGACCTGATGGCCAAGGACAAGGCCATCCCCAAGGGCAACGCCGAGTACGCGCAGAACCAGTCCGTCAGCGACTTCGCCAAGGGCAACACGGCCATGCTGCTGTGGCAGTCGGCCTCGGCCAACCTGAAGAACCAGGGCATGAGCGAGGCCGACTACGGCATCGCCCCGGTGCCCGTGCAGTCCGGGACGCCCGGCGCCGGCGCCCAGGCGAACTCGATGGTGGCCGGCATCAACATGGCCGTCTTCAAGAACACCCACAACCTGGACGGCGCCACGAAGTTCGTGAAGTTCATGACCAGCGACGACGAGCAGAAGATCCTCAACAAGGCGTACAGCACCATCCCGCCGGTCAAGGGCGCCCAGTCGGACCCGGCCTTCGACACCCCGGCCAACGCCGTGCTGAAGAACACCCTCGCCACCAGCGCCGTGGCGCTGCCCCAGGTCGCCGCCGAGTCCCAGTTCGAGACGACGGTCGGCACGGCCGTCAAGGACCTGTTCGCCGACGCCGCCGCTGGCCGCACGGTGACCACCGAAGCGGTGAAGGCCAAGCTCCTCAAGGCCCAGCAGCAGATGCCGGCGAAGTGAGCGAGATGACCGGCACCGTTCGTTCGGACACGGCGAAGGTGCGGTCCGCGCGCGGTGACTTCTCCCCCGGGGCGGTGCGCGGCCCGCGCCGTCCCGGGCGGATCAAGCGCATCGGACTGCCGTACCTGCTGCTGCTGCCCGCGTTGCTCCTGGAACTCCTGGTCCATCTGGTGCCGATGGTGATCGGCATCACGATGAGCTTCAAGGAGCTGACGCAGTTCTACATCCGGGACTGGGGCACGGCGCCCTGGTCGGGCATCGACAACTACCGTCTTTCGGTGGACGTCAACGGCCCCGTCGGCGACGCCCTGCTGCACTCCTTCCTCGTCACGGTCGCCTTCACCCTGCTCTCGGTCGGCCTGTGCTGGGCCATCGGCACCACCGCCGCCATCTACATGCAGGACACCTTCCGCGGCCGCGGCCTGCTGCGCACCGTCTTCCTCATCCCCTACGCCCTGCCCGTCTACGCCGCCGTCATCACCTGGGCCTTCATGTTCCAGCACGACAACGGCCTGGTGAACCACGTCCTGCACGACCAGCTCCACCTCACCGACCAGCCCTCCTTCTGGCTCATCGGCGACAACAGCTTCTACGCCCTGCTCACCGTCTCCGTCTGGAAAGGCTGGCCCTTCGCCTTCCTCATCGTCATGGCCGGCCTCCAGAACATCCCCCACGAACTCTACGAAGCCGCCGCCCTCGACGGAGCCGGCCTGTGGCAGCAGATCCGCCGCATCACCCTGCCCTCCCTGCGCCCCGTCAACCAAGTCCTCGTCCTGGTCCTGTTCCTGTGGACCTTCAACGACTTCAACACCCCCTACGTCCTGTTCGGCAAATCAGCACCCGAAGCCGCCGACCTCATCTCCGTCCACATCTACCAGTCCTCCTTCGTCACCTGGAACTTCGGCACCGGCTCCGCCATGTCCGTCCTGCTCCTCCTCTTCCTCCTCGTGGTCACCGGCCTCTACCTCCTGCTCACCTCCCGCGGAAGGAAGACAGCCGATGCCTGACACCCCCACCACCCCCACCGCCCTCACCGCCCGGCGCCCGGCCCGCTCCCCGATGGCCCCGCCCCGCTCCTTCCACTGGTCACGCCGCGTCTTCCTCACCCTGCTGACCGCCTTCGTCCTCCTGCCCGTCTACGTGATGGTCTCCAGCTCCCTCAAACCCTTGCAGGACGTATCGGGCAAGTTCCGCTGGCTGCCCAGCGGCCTGACCATCCGCCCCTACATCGACATCTGGTCCACCATCCCCCTGGCCCGGTACTTCACCAACTCCCTCATCGTCGCCGGCGCCGCCACCGCCGGCTCCGTGGTCATCGCGGTGTTCGCCGCCTACGCCGTCAGCCGCTACTCCTTCCGCGGCAAACGCGTCTTCACCGTCACCGTCCTGTCCACCCAGATGTTCCCCGGCATCCTCTTCCTCCTCCCGCTGTTCCTCCTCTACGTCAACATCGGCAACACCACCGGCATCGCCCTGTTCGGCTCCCGCGGCGGACTGATCCTGACGTATCTGACGTTCACGCTGCCGTTCTCGATCTGGATGCTGATCGGCTACTTCGACTCCGTCCCCAAGGACCTGGACGAAGCGGCCCTGGTCGACGGCTGCGGCCCGCTGGGCGCCCTGTTCCGCGTCGTGGTCCCCGCCGCGATCCCCGGCATCGTCGCGGTCGCCGTGTACGCCTTCATGACCGCCTGGGGCGAAGTGCTGTTCGCCTCCGTCATGACCAACGACACCACCCGCACCCTCGCCGTCGGACTCCAGGGCTACTCCACCCTCAACGACGTGTACTGGAACCAGATCATGGCCGCCTCCCTCGTCGTCAGCGTCCCCGTCGTCGCCGGCTTCCTCCTCCTCCAGCGCTACCTCGTCGCCGGACTGACGGCAGGCGCCGTCAAGTGACCGCCCGCCCCGATCCCGAAGGGACCTCCGTGACCATCGACCTCGCCGCGCTCCCGCACGACTTCCTGTGGGGCAGCGCCACTTCGGCCTACCAGATCGAGGGGGCCGTCGCCGAGGACGGGCGTTCACCGTCCATCTGGGACACCTTCTCGCACACCCCGGGCAAGATCGACGGCGACGACCACGGCGACACCGCCTGCGACCACTACCACCGGTGGCGCGAGGACATCGGTCTGATGCGGCAACTGGGCCTCAACGCCTACCGGTTGTCGATCGCGTGGCCGCGCGTGCTGTCGCACGGCGACGGCCCGGTGAACCCCAAGGGCCTCGCCTTCTACGACGAGTTGATCGACGGCCTGCTGGAGGCGGGCATCACCCCGTCCGTCACCCTCTACCACTGGGACCTCCCGCAGGCCCTCCAGGACCGCGGCGGCTGGCCCGAGCGGGACACCGCCGAGCACTTCGCCGACTACGCCGCGGTCGTCGCCGACCGCCTCGGCGACCGGGTCACCCACTGGACCACCCTCAACGAGCCCTCCTGCTCGGCCTGGATCGGGCACCTGGAGGGCAAGATGGCCCCCGGCCTGACCGACCTCACGGCCGCCGTCCGCGCCTCCTACCACCTGCTGCTCGGCCACGGCCTGGCCACCCGGGCGATCCGCGCCGCGGCTCCCAACGCCCGGATCGGCATCGTCAACAACCTCTCCACCGTCTTCCCCGCCACCGACCGCCCGGAGGACGTCGCCGCGGCCCACCGCCACGACGGCCACGTCAACCGCTGGTGGCTGGACCCGGTCCACGGCCGCGGCTTCCCCGCCGACATGTGCGAGGTCTACGGCGTCGAACTCCCCGAACGGGACGGCGACGCCGAGACCATCGCCGCCCCTCTGGACTGGCTGGGCCTGAACTACTACTTCCCGGCCCACATCGCCGACGACCCCACCGGCCCCGCGCCGCACGCGCGCTCCGTGCGCCGTCCGGACGTGGCGCGCACCGGCATGGACTGGGAGATCGACCCGAGCGGCATCGAGACCCTGCTGCTGCGCCTCACCGACGAGTACCGCGCCCGCAAGCTCTACGTCACCGAGAACGGCTCCGCCTTCCCCGACACCGTCGGCCCCGACGGCACGGTCGAGGACCCCGAGCGCCAGGACTACCTGGTCCGGCACCTGGCGGCCTGCGCCTCCGCCACCCGCCAGGGCGCCCCGCTGGCGGGCTATTTCGCCTGGTCGCTGCTGGACAACTTCGAGTGGGCCTACGGCTACGACAAGCGCTTCGGCCTCGTCCACGTCGACTACGCCACCCAGAAGCGGACCGTCAAGGGCAGCGGACACCGGTACGCGGGGATCGTGCGCGCGCACCGGGCGGGGGAGCGGAAGGCGGCGTAGCACCCGCCGCCGCCACAAGACGCCGGTGGGCGCGAGCGCGGGAGGCCCGCGTCCACCGGTGAACGGCCCGCCCGTCAGCCGTCCTTGCGGGCCACCCCGCCGTAGATGCCGATGGGCGGGGCGTCCTGCTCTGGGAGTTCGTCGGGACGCCAGTCGGTGACCTTGACCAGACCGGGGTCGAGCAGGGTGAAGTCGCCGAAGAACTCCAGGATCCGGTCGTGCGGACGCAGGTTCAGGGTGGCGGTGGCGTTCTTGTAGACGGCCGCCGCGTCCTCGCGCCGGTCGTCGTGGACGTCGCCCGTGGCGTGCGAGAGGACGAGGTAGGAACCGGCGGGCAGCGCGTCGCGGAGGGTGGCGACGACGCCGGCCGGGTCGTCCGCCTCGGAGAGGAAGTGCACGACGGCCACCAGCAGCAGCGCCACCGGCCGGCCGAAGTCGACGAGCCGCCGCACCTCGGGGTGGCCGAGGATCGCGTGCGGGTCGCGCAGGTCGCCCAGGACGACGGAGGTGCCGCCGGCGCCGTCCAGCAGGGCCATCGAGTGGGTGCTGACGATCGGATCGTTGTCGACGTAGGCGATGCGGGTGTCGGGGGCGACGGCCTGCGCGATCTGGTGCACGTTCGGCTCGGTGGGCAGGCCCGTGCCCACGTCCAGGATCTGCCGCACACTGCCCTCGGCGACGACGTGCCGGACGGCGCGGTGCAGGAAGCGCCGGTTGGCGAGGACCCCGGCCCGCACCTCCGGGGCCGCCTTCATGAACCGCTCGGCGGCCCGCTGGTCGACCTCGTAGTTGTCCTTGCCGCCCAGGAAGTAGTCGTACATCCGGGCCGGGTGCGGCTTGCTGGTGTCGATCTCGTACAGCTCGTACAGGGGGGCGGCGCCGCTGTCGCCGCTGCTGAGGGAGGTCATGGATGCCTGGGCTCCGTCCTGGACTCGCACCCCGGTGATTGCCTGTCGGTCCGTCATCCTGGCATGCCCGCGGCACGGCCGGGACGGCGATCACGAGAGATCGGGCTACGGGCTGCCGCCGGTTCCGCCGGGCTCCGGTTTCACTCGATCGGGTGGGCTCGGGCGGAGCGGGCACGGGCGGCGGGAGCGGCTCGTTCGACGGGGTGACGGGACGTTCCCGGCATCGTCGGACATCGGGCAGCGAGGGAGACACGGCATGGGACTGTATGTGCACCACAACGAGGACGGCACGATCACCGGTCGCAACGAGGACACGGGCTTCGCCGTGACCCTCGCCGACGAGGAAGAGGTCAAGCGGCGGTTGTGCGAGGACGCGGGCTGGGAGTACACGCCGCCGCCCCCGTCGTCCGTGCCGCCGGGCTTCCACCGCTTCACGCTCGTGGACGAGTCGTCCGGGTCCGACGGCTTCGAGGACGAGCGCTGGGCGGGGGTGCGGGAGCGGCCGCCGCGGGGCTGCGCTCCGGCGGACCGGGACGGCTTCGCCTTCGCCCTGGAGTGCGAGCGGCCGGGGAAGTCGCTGCTGGACGCCGTCGCGGACACCGTCGCCGAGATCCGCCGCGACCACGGCGTGGTGATGAACAGCCTCGGCGTCGAGCAGCCGCAGGAACGGCTCGACCGCGACCGGGACGGCCACGCGGGGCGGACCGTGGCCCACCTCCTGCTCATGACGGCACACCGTGCCGCGCTGTTGGGATACGGCCGCAAGGACCTGGTCCGGCTGCTGGACGCGACGGGAGTGCGGTAGCGGCGAGGACGGGCGACGACCCGACCCCGGCCCCGGCCCCGGCCCCGGCCCCGGCCCCGGCCCCGACCTCGGCCCCGGCGGCGGCCGTCCCCCGCCGGTCCGTCCCCCGCTGGGACGCTCGTCGCCGGTCCGCTCGCCGCCGCAGCCACCGCACGTCCCGCCCGAACGACCACACCAGCAGGGTCAGCGCCAGCAGTACGACTCCCAGGTTCGCCGGGCGGGGAAGGAGGTGTGCGTCCGCCAGCAGCAGAAGGACGCCCTGGAAGGCGGCCACCGTCTTGCGGGCGGTGCTCGGCGGCAGCGGTGCGTCGAGCCAGGGCAGGAGACGGGCGGCGGCGACGAAGGCGTAGCGCATGCCGCCGATCAGCAGCACCCACGCGCCGAGGTCCCTGGACACATGGACGCTGAGCACCAGGATGAGGAACGCGTCGACCTCCATGTCGAAGCGGGCGCCCAACGCCGTTGCGGTGCCGGTGCGGCGCGCCACCCTGCCGTCCACGCCGTCCAGGATCAGCGCCACCGCGGTCAGACCGACCAGCGGTGCCAGGGGAGGTGAGCTTACGAAGGAGTCCGCGACCAGCGCCGTCACCGCGCCGACGAGGACGGTCCGCCCCAGCGTCACCCGGTTCGCCGGGCCGAACGAGACGAGCCGGGAGCGCAGCACCGCCCTGGAGAGCACCGCCCAGGTGGCGATCGCGAAGACGAGGCCGGTCACCCAGCCCGCGGGGCCCATGCCGATCGCCGTGCCGAGCAGGGCCAGCAGCAGGATCTGCGCTCCCGCTCCCAACGCGGTCTCCTGCTGGACCGGCCTCGCCTCGTACGTGTTGTTCAGGGCCACCGCACACCCTCCGACGGAGTGACAGAGTCGATCTACGCCGCGTACGTTGTGCGCGGCCTGTGCACCCGTCGGTACGTGGACCACTTCCCGATCGTTCAGGAGGACGCTCGATGAACCGTTCCGCCCGCGCCTTCTGGCTGGCCTCGCCCGGCCGGGGCGAGATACGTGACGAGCGCCTGCCCGAGCCCGGCGCGGACGAGGTCGTCGTCCGCACGCTCTACTCCGGGGTCAGCCGGGGCACCGAGACACTGGTGTTCCGCGGCGGGGTGCCCGTCAGCCAGCACGAGGCGATGCGGGCGCCGTTCCAGGAGGGCGACTTCCCGGGACCGGTGAAGTACGGCTACCTCAACGTGGGCGTGGTGGAGCAGGGGCCGCCGGAGCTGGCGGGGCGCACCGTCTTCTGCCTGTACCCGCACCAGAGCCGCTACGTCGTGCCGGCGAGCGCCGTGGCCGTGGTGCCCGAGCGGGTCCCCGCCGGGCGGGCGGTCCTCGCGGGCACCGTGGAGACCGCGGTGAACGCGCTGTGGGACGCCGCGCCGCTGGTCGGCGACCGGATCGCGGTGGTCGGCGGCGGGATGGTCGGCTGCTCGGTGGCCGCGCTGCTGGCCCGGTTCCCCGGGGTGCGCGTCCAGTTGGTGGACACCGACCCCGCGCGGGCCGCCGTCGCCGAGGCGCTGGGCGTGGGCTTCGCCGTACCCGAGGAGGCCCTCGGCGGCTGCGACCTGGTCGTGCACGCCAGCGCCACCGAGCAGGGCCTCACCCGCGCGCTCGACCTGCTGACCGCCGAGGGCACCGTCCTGGAGCTGAGCTGGTACGGCGACCGCACGGTCGCCCTCCCGCTCGGCGAGGCGTTCCACTCCCGCCGGCTGGTCATCCGCGGCAGCCAGGTCGGCGCCGTCTCCCCGGCCCGCCGCGGTGACCGCACCTACGCCGACCGGCTCGCCCTCGCCCTGGACCTGCTCGCCGACCCGGCGCTGGACGCGCTGATCACGGGCGAGAGCGCGTTCGAGGAACTGCCGGACGTGATGCCCGAACTCGCCTCCGGCGCGCTGCCGGCCCTGTGCCACCGGGTGCGGTACGGGACGGGCGCGTGACCTGAGGCGACACGCACCGCTGCCCTGAGAAAAGGGTGCGAGGCGGCTGAACAAGGGGAAGCGTGGAGCCGTACTACACGGCATCCCCCGGCAGGTACGGGCGGGGGACCAGACGCGCCGCACCTGGAGGGTCGTCCGTTGTTCAGCATCACCGTCCGCGATCACATCATGATCGCCCACAGCTTCCACGGCGAGGTGTTCGGGCCCGCGCAGCGACTGCACGGAGCCACGTTCCTGGTGGACGCCACCTTCCGGCGCGAGCAGCTGGACGACGACAACATCGTCGTCGACATCGGCCTGGCCACTCAGGAGCTGGGCGCCGTGGTCAGCGAGCTGAACTACCGCAACCTCGACCACGAGCCCGACTTCGC
Source organism: Streptomyces seoulensis (assembly GCA_013364255.1). GTDB lineage: Bacteria > Actinomycetota > Actinomycetes > Streptomycetales > Streptomycetaceae > Streptomyces > Streptomyces similanensis. The sequence continues at coordinate 7,516,829 of CP054936.1, forward strand.
CGGGATCAACACCTCCACCGAGTTCCTGGCCAAGGTCGTCGCCGACCGGCTCGCCGAGCGGATCCACCAGGGCGCCCTGGGCGAGGGCGCCAGGGGTCTGGCCGGGATCACCGTCACGCTGCACGAGTCGCATGTCGCCTGGGCGAGTTACGAGCGTGCGCTGTGACCGACCCGGCCACCCACGCCCCGTCGCACGGCGCTCTGCCCCCCGGTGTCGCGCCCCTCGACCATGTGCCCGCGCAGCGCGCGAGCCCCGAGAACGTCGGGATCATCCCCATGTCCCTGCGCACCGCGCACTTCGTCCTGCCGGGCGGCGTCGACGACCCGGCCACCCCGAGCGGCGGCAACGCCTACGACCACCGGGTCGGCCTCGACCTGCCCGGCTTCGGCTGGCAGGTCCGCCCGCACCCCGTACACGGCGACTGGCCCCGGCCCGGCGACCGCGCCCGCGCGGAACTGGCGCGGACCCTGCGGGAGCTGCCGGACGGTTCCGTCGTCCTCCTGGACGGACTGGTCGCCTGCGGCGTCCCCGAGGTCGTCGTACCCGAGAGCGAACGGCTGCGCCTGGCCGTCCTCGTCCATCTCCCGCTCGGCGACGAGACGGGCCTCGAACCGTCCGTCGCCGCCGAACTGGACGCACTGGAACGCCGGGTGCTGCGGGCGGCGGCCGCCGTCGTCGCCACCAGCGACTGGGCGGTCCGGCGGCTCGTCGCCCACCACGGCCTCGCCCCCGACCGGGTGCACGTGGCCGCCCCCGGCGCCGACATCGCGCCGCTCGCGCCCGGCACCGACGGCGTCTCGCACCTGCTGTGCGTCGCCGCCGTCACCCCGCGCAAGGGCCAGCACCGGCTGGTGGAGGCCCTGGCCGCGGTCACCGACCTGCCCTGGGAGTGCGTGTGCGTCGGCGCGCTGACCCAGGACCCGGCCTACGTCGCCCGGCTGCGCGAGCTGATCGCCGCACATGGTCTGACGGACCGTTTCCACCTGGCCGGACCGCGCACCGGCGCCGACCTCGACGCCGCCTACGCCGCCGCCGACCTGATGGTCCTCGCCTCCTACGCGGAGACGTACGGCATGGCGGTCACCGAGGCGCTGGCGCGCGGTGTGCCCGTGCTGGCCACGGACGTCGGGGGCGTGCCCGAGGCGGTCGGCCGCGCACCCGACGGCGGGGTGCCCGGCATCCTCGTCCCGCCGGAGGACCCCGCGGCGCTCGCCGCCGAACTGCGCGGCTGGTTCGGCGAGGCCGACGTACGGCGTCGGCTGAAGACCGCCGCCCGGGGCCGGCGCGCCGCCCTCGGCGGCTGGGCCGCCACCGCCCGCAGCCTGGCCGGCGTCCTGGCCCGGCTCCCGCGAGAACCCCGGAGGGCGGCATGAGGAGAACGAGTTCCGCGGCGCGCACCGGCCCCGGCGCGGTGATCGCGGGCGCCGGTCCGGTCGGGGCCCCCGGCGAGCGGAAGACCGTGCGGCTGCGCGCGGAAGAAGCGGAGGGGATGGAGGTATCGAAGGGAGCGGAGGTAGTGGCGGAAGCGGAGGAAGCGGCGGGGGCCGAGGAGCCGTCCCGGTACGCGCCCGAGTGGCTGCGGCTGCGGGAGCCCGCCGACGCGGCGGCGCGAGCGGCGGAGCTGCTCGGACCGCTGTCCACCCGGCTCGCCGAACGGCCGGGCGCACAGCGCGGGTTCGTGGTGCACGACCTGGGCTGCGGCACCGGTTCGATGGGCCGCTGGCTCGCCCCCCGGCTGCCCGGCGCCCAGCACTGGGTCCTGCACGACCGCGACCCCTACCTGCTGCACTTCGCCGCCGTCGGCGCCGCCCGCGCCGCCGCGGACGGCAGCCGGGTCACCGTGGAGACGCGGCGCGGCGACGTGGCCCGGCTGACCCCGGCGGCCCTGGCCGGGGCCGGCCTGGTGACCGCGTCCGCCCTGCTGGACGTGCTCACCCGCGAGGAGGTCGACGTCCTCGCCGCCGCCTGCGCCGGGGCCGGCTGTCCGGCCCTGCTGACCCTGTCCGTGGCCGGCCGCGTGGCACTCGCCCCGGCCGATCCGCTGGACGCCGACCTCACCGAGGCGTTCAACGCCCACCAGCGCCGCAGCGGCCTGCTCGGTCCGGACGCGGTGCCGGCGGCCCGCGAGGCGTTCGCCGCGCACGGCGTGCGCGTCCTCGTGCGGCCGAGCCCCTGGCGGCTCGGCCCCGGCGCCCGCGAACTGACCGCCCAGTGGCTGCGCGGCTGGGTCGGCGCGGCCGTCGAACAGCGCCCCGCACTCCGGCAGCGCGCCGGCCGCTACCTCGCCGAGCGCCTGGCGGCCTGCGCGGCGGGCGAGTTGGAGATCGTCGTGCACCATGACGACCTGCTGGCCCTGCCCGGCCGGCCGGACGGTGAGGCATGAGCGCGCGCACACTGCACGCGCCGACGCCACGAACGGACATCCTGCCTTCTGCGGGCTCCGGTCCTGATCGCGACTCCGGTTCCGATCACGACTCCGGTCCTGATCGGGTCTCCGGTTCCGACCTCGGTCCCGATCGGGGCTCCGCTCCCGGTCCCGAGTCCTCGTCCGTCGTCGCCCGGAGCGGCGTAGCCTCTGCTGTCCGCGTCCGGACCGGCATCTCCCGGTTCGACACACGTGTGCTGCGGGCACACCTCGGCACGGTCACGGGTGTGTTGATCCTCGCCGTGCTGCTGTGGCGGCTGGGCACCGGCGTCTTCCTGGACGGGCTGCGCCGGATCGACGCGCCAACGCTCCTCGCGGCGGTCGGGATCGGCGTCGTCACCACCGTGTTCAGCGCCCGGCGCTGGCAGTTGGTGGCCCGCGCGCTACGCATCCGGCTGCCGCTCGGCCCGGCGGTCGCCGACTACTACCGCGCGCTGTTCCTGAACGCGGCGCTGCCCGGCGGCGTCCTGGGCGACGTGCACCGCGCCGTGCGGCACGGACGGAGCGCCGGGGACGCGGGCCGCGCCGTGCGGGCCGTCGTCCTGGAGCGGATGGCCGGCCAACTCGCCCTGGCTGTCACGGCGCTGGCGGTCCTGCCGACCCTGCCGTCCCCGGTCCGCGCACAGGCCCGACACCTCGCGCCCCTCGTCGCGCTCGCCGCGGTGGGCGCGCTCGCCGTCGGCCTCGCCCTGCGCATGAACCGGGCGCCGTCCGGCGGCGGCCGGGGGAGTGCCGTGGGCCGGGCCCTGGGCGAGGCGCGCGCGGGGCTGCTGTCCCGCCGTACCGGACCGGGCGTCGCGCTGTCCTGCGCCGTCGTGCTCGCCGGGCACCTCGCGACGTTCGTGGTGGCCGCCCGGGTGGCCGGCTGCGCCGCCCCCGTCACCGTGCTGCTGCCGCTCGCGGTGCTCGCGCTGGTCGCGATGGGACTGCCGCTGAACGTGGGCGGGTTCGGACCCCGGGAAGGCGTCACCGCGTGGGCGTTCGGGGCCGCCGGACTCGGTGCGAGCACCGGACTGGCGGCGGCCGTGGTCTACGGGGTGCTGAGCTTCGCGGCGAGCCTGCCGGGCGCGCTGGTCCTGGTCGCCCGCCGGCGCACCGTTCCGGCAACCCCGGCGGCCCCGGTGACCCCGACGGCCCCGGAGTCCGGCCCCTCGGCTCACTCCGGCCGTTCGGCCGAGCTGAGCAGCGAGAAATACGCGCCGAAGGAATCGCCGAGGCTCGCCAGCAGTTTTCCGCCCTTTTCCGCGTCGCCCAGGGAAGGACGGCCGATGACGCCCGATTCGGTATAGGCGGACATTCCGACGGTGAGGAGATGACGCCGGTCGTCCGCGACGAAGTCCGCTTTTTCGTAGCCTTCCTTGACCATTTCGGGGTGTGCGTGCAGAAGAATCGAGGTCTCGATCTCCCCGGCGTGCATGTCGGTGAGCAGCGAGGTGCGCACCCCGGCGTGCTCCCGGGCCGCCTCCCAGTCCTCCGCGGCCGGGAAGAGCGCGATGTGCTCGCCGCGCGCGGAGGACTCCTGGACGACGTTGCCCAGCACGTAGTTCCCGCCGTGTCCGTTGACCACCACCAGCGCGTCCACACCGGAGCGGCGGAGCGAGTCCGCGATGTCCCGCACCACCGCATGGAGGGTCACGGCGGAGATGCTGACCGTTCCCGGCCAGGCCGCGTGCTCGTGGGAGCAGGAGATCGTCACCGGCGGCAGCGGGTGCACCGGGTACGCGGCGGCGATCTCCCGGGCGATGGCGCAGGCGACCAGCGTGTCGGTCGCCAACGGCAGGAAGGCGCCGTGCTGTTCGAAACTCCCCACCGGCAGGACGGCCACCTGCCGGCCCCGGCCCGCACCCCGGCTCCGTACGTCCTCGGTGGTGTCCACGGGCACCAGACCGCCGGCACCGGACGCCGTCGGCCGCGTTCCTGAACCACTCGTCATTTCCCGGCCTTTCGTCTCTGCTTAGGAACCAGATCATGACAGAAAAAATCGGCGTACTCGGCGAGAAGTCCGCACGGCGCATCGGTGTGGAACGCGTGGTGAATGCCCCGCTGCCCACGGTCCACGGGAAATTCCAGGCGATCGGTTACGTCGACCACGACCGCGGCGACGAACAGGTGGCGCTGGTGCACGGCGACATCGGCGCCGAACGCGTCCTGGTCCGGCTGCACTCCGAATGCCTGACCGGTGACGCGTTCGGGTCGCAGCACTGCGAGTGCGGCGACCAGCTCGCCGCCGCGCTGCGCGCCGTGGTCGCCGAAGGCAGCGGCGTGGTCGTCTACTTGCGGGGCCACGAAGGGCGGGGGATCGGGCTGCTCGCCAAGTTGCGGGCGATGGCCCTGCAGGCGGAGGGCCTGGACACGGTCGAGGCCAACCTCGCCCTCGGCCTGCCCGTCGACGCCCGCGACTACGGCGCCGCCGCCGGGATGCTGCACGACCTCGGTGTCCGCTCGGTGCGGCTGATGTCCAACAACCCGCGCAAACGCGAGGCGTTGGTGCGGCACGGCATCGAGGTGAGCGAGCAGGTCCCGCTGCTGATACCGCCGTGCGAGAGCAACATCACCTATCTGCGGACCAAGCGGGAGCGCCTGGACCACCATCTGCCGCACCTCGACGCGGTGGCCCACCTGTCCTGAGCCGCCCTGGACCCGAGCGGGCCACGCCACGGTGCCACCCGACACGGCACCCGGACCGCCCTCGCGCCCTGACGGCGCCCCCGACGCCCCCGGCGCCCCTGCGCTCCGAAGGCCCCCGAGCCGCCCGCCTCTGGGAGGCCCCTGGACTGCCGCCGCGCCCGCTCGGCAGGTTTCCGCACTCCGTGCGAGTGCCCCGACCGGTGGGCGGTCTCCCGGAGGGGCAGTGCCCGGTGGTGCTGCGCAGGAGTGGTTCGGGAATGCGTGGATCGGCCCGATGGGTTGACCCGGGTATGACTCAGGACACATCGCACGACCCCGCGCCGGAAACCCTGCTCGCCCTGCTCTCCGAGGGCCACGGCGGCGTGCTGGTGACCCTCAAGCGCGACGGCCGGCCCCAGCTGTCGAACGTCAGCCACGCCTACGACCCGGACGAGCGCGTCGTGCGCGTCTCGATCACCGACGACCGCGCCAAGACCCGCAACGCGCGCCGCGACCCCCGGGTCTCCTACCACGTCACCAGCGCGGACCGCTGGGCGTACACGGTCGTCGAGGGCACCGCCGAACTGACCCCCGTCGCTGCGGACCCGCACGACGAGACGGTCGAGGAGCTGATCCGCCTCTATCGCGACGTCCTCGGCGAGCACCCCGACTGGGACGAGTACCGCGCCGCGATGGTCCGCGACCGGCGTCTGGTGCTGCGGCTGCCGGTGGAGCGGGCGTACGGCGTCCCCAAGGGCGCCATCGGCGGCTGAAACCCGCCGCCGGGATCGCTCGCCCTGGGGCAGGGACCGCTCACCCCCGGCCACCGGGACCGCTCACCCCCGGCCACCGGGACCGCTCACCCCCGGCCGCCAGGGTCGCTCAGCCCTCGGCGGTCGCCGGTGCGCGCCTCCAGGGCCCGCAGCACCGCCACCATGTCCTCGCCGCCGTGCCCGAGCGCGACCGTCTCTTCGAACAGGGCGTGGCACACGTCGAGCAGCGGCGAGGCGATCCCGGTGGCGCGGGCGGCCTCGGCGATCAGGCGGTTGTTCTTGAGCACGTCGCGTGCCGCCGCTTGCACGGAGAAGTCCCCGGTCAGCAGCTTCGGCGCCTTCATCAGCGACACGGGGCTGGCCATCGGGCCGGCCCCCAGGACGTCCAGGAACAGCCGCCGGTCGAGGCCCTGCCGTCCGGCGAAGTGGAAGGCCTCGGCGAGTCCGGTCACCAGCGTGATCAGGAACAGGTTGACCGACAGCTTCATCAGCAGCGCGGTCGGCGCGGGACCGCACACGAACGTCTCCCCGCACAGGGGCGCGAGCAGCGGCCGTACGGTCGCCACGGCCCGCTCCTCCCCGGCCAGCATCGCCACCAGCCGGCCCTCCTCGGCCGGGATGCGGGAGCCGGAGACGGGGGCTTCGACGTAGCGTCCGCCCGCCGCCCGGACATCGGTCTCCAGGCCCTGCGAGTACGCGGGCGAGGTGGTGCCCATGGGAACGACCACCCGGCCCGCGACCAGGTCCGCGAACCGTGGCGTGCCGCGGGCCAGGACCGCGTCCGTCGCGGCCTCGTCGGCCAGCATCAGGAACACCACGTCCGAACGGGCGAACACCTCGCCGGGGTCCGCCGCGACCTCGGCGCCGGCGGCGCGCAGCGCGTCGGCGCGGGCCGCCGTGCGGTTCCACACGATCAGCGGGGTGCCGGAGCGGGCCAGCCGGAGCGCCATGGGCCGGCCCATGACTCCGAGACCGAGGAAACCGACGTGCACGGGAACCGTCCTGAGGCCGGGGTGACGTTATGACGTTGGTCATAGTAGCGGCGGTTATGACGCCGGTCATAGAGTGGGCGTCCCAGGAACACACGGAACACGTACGGCGTCAGGAGGCTGCGGATGACGGAGGGCCGGGACGGCGGGCGGGGCCCGCGCGAGCGGATGGTGTTCAGCACCGCCCAGCTGATCCGGCGCGACGGGGTGGGCGCGACGGGCATGCGGGACGTGGCCGCGCACGCCGGGGCACCGCGCGGGTCGCTCCAGCACTACTTCCCCGGCGGCAAGGAGCAGCTGGTCAACGAGGCGGTGGCCTGGGCAGGCCGCTACGCCGGCCGGCGCGTCGCCCGGTTCGTGGCCGCTCTGGCCGAGCCGACGCCGAGCGCTCTGTTCGCCGCGATGGTGCGGCAGTGGACCGACGAGTACGAGGCGGCCGGCGCCGTGGGCGGCTGTCCGGTGGCCGCGGCGACCGTCGACCACGCCTCCTGCGGTCCGTCCACCCGCGAGGCGGCCGCCGCGGCGTTCGCCGCCTGGCGGCGGCCGGTGGCCGGGGCGCTGGCGGACATGGGGGTGCCGGCCGCACGGGCCGAGCCGCTGGCCACGCTGATGATCAGCAGCCTGGAGGGGGCGATCCTCATGGCCCGGGCCGAGGGCGGCGCCGATCCGCTGACGACCGTGGCCCGCGAACTGGCCCCGCTCCTGGACGCGGCCCTACCACCGCACCACCCACCGCACCCCACACCGGACCGGTCACCGGACCACGACGGCACGCCACACCCCTGACCCCCGCCCCGGCCCGCCGAGCCTGCCACGAAGCACCCGCACACCCCCGCCACACAGGCGCCCACGCGAAAGCACACAGGCCCCGCCACGCAAGCCCCCACACGAAAGCGGGGCCCCGGCGCACCCGCCGGAACCCCGCTCACCGCTCTGCCGCGCCCGCGAAGGGCGTGCCGCGCCCGCGAAGGGCGCCGTCAGGCCGTCAGTCCTTCTTCACCGCCTCCACGGCGTGCCCGCCGAACTGGTTGCGCAGCGCCGCGACCATCTTCATCTGCGGCGAGTCCTCCTGCCGGGAGGCGAACCGGGCGAAGAGGGAGGCCGTGATCGTCGGCAGCGGCACGGCGTTGTCGATGGCCGCCTCCACCGTCCAGCGTCCTTCGCCGGAGTCCTCCGCGTAGCCGCGCAGCTTGTGCAGGTGCTCGTCCTCGTCCAGCGCGTTGACGGCGAGGTCGAGCAGCCAGGAGCGGATGACGGTGCCCTCCTGCCAGGAGCGGAAGACCTCGCGGACGTTGTCCACGGAGTCCACCTTCTCCAGCAGCTCCCAGCCCTCGGCGTAGGCCTGCATCATCGCGTACTCGATGCCGTTGTGGACCATCTTCGCGAAGTGGCCGGCGCCCACCTTGCCCGCGTGGACGTATCCGTAGGGGCCCTCCGGCTTGAGCGCGTCGAAGATCGGCTTCAGGTGGTCGACGCACTCCTTCTCGCCGCCGACCATCAGCGCGTAGCCGTTCTTCAGGCCCCACACGCCGCCGGAGACGCCCGCGTCCACGAAGCCGATGCCCCGCGCGTGCAGCTGCTTGGCGTGCTTCTCGTCGTCCGTCCAGCGGGAGTTGCCGCCGTCCACGACCAGGTCGCCCGGCTTGAGCAGGGTGGCGAGCTGGTCGATGACGTGCTGGGTGGGGCCGCCGGCCGGGACCATCACCCACACCGTGCGCGGCGCCTCCAGCGCGTCGACCAGGTCGACCAGGCTCTCCACGTCCGAGATCTCGGGGTTCTGGTCGTAACCGACGACCGTGTGGCCGGCGTTGCGGAGACGCTCCCGCATGTTGCCGCCCATCTTGCCGAGACCGATGAGGCCAAGCTGCATCGCTGCCATGTCAGTTCACTTCCTGAGGGTGCGGTAGGCGGCCACGAGGGCGGCGGTGGACGGGTCGAGACCGGGCACGTCGGCGCCTTCGGTCAGGGCGGGCTCGACGCGCTTGGCGAGCACCTTGCCGAGTTCGACGCCCCACTGGTCGAAGGAGTCGATGTTCCACACCGCGCCCTGCACGAACACCTTGTGCTCGTACAGCGCGATCAGCTGGCCGAGGACCGACGGGGTCAGCTCGGTCGCCAGGATCGTGGTGGTGGGGTGGTCGCCGTGGAAGGTGCGGTGCGCGACCTGCTCCTCGGACACGCCCTCGGCACGCACTTCGTCGGCGCTCTTGCCGAAGGCCAGCGCCTGCGTCTGCGCGAAGAAGTTGGCCATCAACAGGTCGTGCTGGGACTTGAGTTCGTCGCTCAGCTCGCCGACCGGGTTGGCGAAGCCGATGAAGTCGGCCGGGATCAGCTTGGTGCCCTGGTGGATCAACTGGTAGTAGGCGTGCTGCCCGTTGGTGCCGGGCGTGCCCCACACCACGGGGCCGGTCTGCCACTCGACGGGCTCGCCGTCGCGCTGCACCGACTTGCCGTTGGACTCCATGTCCAGCTGCTGGAGGTAGGCGGTGAACTTCGACAGGTAGTGCGAGTACGGCAGCACCGCGTGCGTCTGCGCGTCGAAGAAGTCGCCGTACCAGATGCCCAGCAGGCCCAGCAGCAGCGGGGCGTTGGCCTCGGCCGGGGCGTTCTTGAAGTGGTCGTCGACGATGCGGAACCCGTCGAGCATCTCGCGGAAGCGGTCCGGCCCGATGGCGATCATCAGGGACAGGCCGATCGCCGAGTCGTAGGAGTAGCGTCCGCCGACCCAGTCCCAGAACTCGAACATGTTGGCCACGTCGATGCCGAAGTCGGCGACCTTCTCCGCGTTCGTGGACAGCGCCACGAAGTGCTTGGCCACCGCCTCGGGGCCCGCGTTCAGTTCGCCGAGCAGCCAGTCGCGCGCCGAGGTCGCGTTCGTGATCGTCTCGATCGTGGTGAACGTCTTGGACGCGACGATGAACAGCGTCTCCTCGGCGTCCAGGTCGCGGGTGGCCTCGTGCAGGTCGGCGCCGTCGACGTTGGAGACGAACCGCACGGTCAGGGCGCGGTCGGTGAAGGCGCGCAGCGCCTCGTACGCCATCGCCGGGCCGAGGTCGGAGCCGCCGATGCCGATGTTGACGACGTTCCTGATGCGCCGGCCGGTGTGCCCGGTCCACTCGCCCGAGCGCACCCGCCCGGCGAAACCGGCCATCTTGTCCAGGACTTGGTGCACCTCGGGCACGACGTTCTCGCCGTCGACCTCGACCACCGCGTCCCGCGGGGCGCGCAGCGCGGTGTGCAGCACGGCCCGGTTCTCGGTGACGTTGATCCTCTCGCCGCGGAACATCGCGTCCCGCAGCCCGAACACGTCGGTGGCGGCGGCCAGTTCCTGGAGCAGGGCGAGGGCCTCGTCGGTGATCAGGTGCTTGGAGTAGTCGATGCGCAGATCGCCGACGCGCACCGTGTAGCGCTCCGCGCGCTTGGGGTCCTCGGCGAACAGGTCCCGCAGGTGCGGCTGCCACTGGTCACGGTGGTCCGCCAGGGCGGTCCACTCGGGCCGCCGGGTGAGCTTGGGGGTGTCGGACATGTCAGACGGTCTCCTTGATGCCGTCGCCGCGCAGGGCGATGGCGTACATCTCGTCGGCGTCGAGGCGGCGCAGTTCCTCGGCGATCAGTTCCGAGGTGGGACGGACCTTGAGGGCCAGGGTGCGCGAGGGCTGACCGGGCAGAGTCAGGGTGGCCAGCGGGCCGGCGGGCCGGTCGATGACGATCTCGCCGTCCGCCGTGCCGAGCCGCACCGCCGTCACGAACGGGCCGGCGCTGCCCACGCGGTCGACGCGGACGCCGAGGCGGGCCTCCAGCCAGCGGGCCAGCAGCTCCGCGCTCGGGTTGTCCGGCTCCGCCTCCACGGCCGCCGAAACCACCTTCACCCGGGCCTGGTCGAGGGCGGCGGCGAGCATCGAACGCCACAGCGTGAGCCGGGTCCAGGCGAGGTCGGTGTCGCCGGGGGCGTAGTACCGGGCCCGCCGCTCCAGGACCTCGATCGGGTGGTCGAAGGCGTACAGGTCGGTGATCCGGCGCTGGGCGAGCGCGCCCAGCGGGTCCTCGGCCACGTTCTCCGGCGCCTCCACCGGCCACCACACCACGACCGGCGCGTCCGGCAGCAGCAGCGGCAGGACCACCGAGTCGGCGTGGTCGGACACGTCGCCGTAGGTGCGCAGCACCACCGTCTCGCCGGTGCCGGCCTCCGAGCCGACCCGGATCTCCGCGTCCAGCCGGGAGTGGGTGCGGTCGCGCAGGGTGCGCACATGCCGCTTGATCACGACCAGGGTGCGCGAGGGGTGTTCGCGCGAGGCGTCCTCGGCCGCCTTGATCGAGTCGTAGGCGTTCTCCTCGTCCGTGACGATGATCATCGTCAGGACCATGCCCACGGCGGGCGTGCCGATCGCGCGCCGGCCCTGCACCAGCGCCTTGTTGATCTTGCTTGCCGTGGTGTCGGTCAGGTCGATCTTCATGGCCTGCGCCAGCTCCGTCCGTCTCGTGCGAGCATCTCGTCGGCTTCCCGCGGACCCCAGGTTCCCGACGGGTACTGGGCGGGCCTGCCGTGCTCGTCCCAGTACTCCTCGATCGGGTCGAGGATCTTCCAGGACTCTTCCACTTCCTGGTGCCTCGGGAACAGGTTGGCGTCGCCGAGGAGCACGTCCAGGATGAGGCGTTCGTACGCCTCCGGGCTGGACTCGGTGAAGGACTCGCCGTAGGCGAAGTCCATCGACACGTCCCGGATCTCCATGGAGGTGCCCGGCACCTTGGAGCCGAACCGGACCGTCATGCCCTCGTCCGGCTGGACGCGGATCACGATGGCGTTCTCGCCCAGTTCCTCGGTGGCCGTGGAGTCGAACGGGGAGTGCGGGGCCCGCTTGAAGACCACCGCGATCTCGGTCACCCGGCGGCCGAGCCGCTTGCCGGTGCGCAGGTAGAACGGGATGCCGGCCCAGCGGCGGTTGTCGATCTCCAGCTTGACCGCCGCGTAGGTGTCGGTCTTCGACTTGGGGTCGATGCCCTCCTCCTGGAGGTAGCCGACGACCTTCTCGCCGCCCTGCCAGCCCTCGGCGTACTGGGCGCGCACCGTGTGGGCGCCCAGGTCGTCGGGCAGCCGCACCGACTTGAGCACCTTCAGCTTCTCGGTGAGCAGCGCCTCCGCGTCGAAGGCGATGGGCTCCTCCATCGCGGTGAGCGCCATCAGCTGGAGCAGGTGGTTCTGGATGACGTCACGGGCGGCGCCGATGCCGTCGTAGTAGCCGGCCCGGCCGCCGATGCCGATGTCCTCGGCCATCGTGATCTGGACGTGGTCGACGTAGGACCGGTTCCAGATCGGCTCGTACATCTGGTTGGCGAAGCGCAGCGCCAGGATGTTCTGGACGGTCTCCTTGCCCAGGTAGTGGTCGATGCGGAAGACCTGGTCCGGGTCGAACACCTCGTGCACGATCCGGTTCAGCTCGCAGGCGCTCTCCAGATCGTGCCCGAACGGCTTTTCGATGACCGCGCGCCGCCAGGAACCCTCCGGCGCCTCGGCCAGGCCGTGCTTCTTCAGCTGCTCGACGACCTTGGGGAAGAACTTCGGCGGCACCGACAGGTAGAAGGCGTAGTTGCCGGCCGTGCCGCGCGAGGAGTCCAGCTCGTCCACGGCGGTGCGCAGCTGTTCGAAGGCCGTGTCGTCGTCGAAGTCGCCGGGGATGAACCGCATCCCCTCGGCGAGCTGCTGCCAGACCTCCTCGCGGAACGGCGTGCGCGCGTGCTCCTTGACCGCGTCGTGCACCACCTGCGCGAAGTCCTGGTCCTCCCAGTCGCGGCGGGCGAAGCCGACCAGCGAGAAGCCCGGCGGCAGCAGCCCCCGGTTGGCGAGGTCGTAGACGGCCGGCATCAGCTTCTTGCGGGACAGGTCGCCGGTGACGCCGAAGATGACGAGCCCGGACGGGCCCGCGATCCGCGGCAGGCGCCGGTCGCGGGCGTCCCGCAGCGGATTCACCCAGTCGGCGGCGGGCGCGGGCGCCTCACGCCGCTCGGACGCCGCGGTCCCGGACGCGCCGGACGCGGCCGCTGGTTCGGCGGCGGCGGCGTCCCCTGAGGCCGCCGCGGCTGCCGCGGCTGCCGCCGCGTCCCTGCGGCGCGCCTGTTCGGCGGCCGGCTTCCCGGCCTGCATGGCCTTGGGACCCGGCCCCTCCGGCACCGTGGCGTCCTGCGCCGACGGGCCCTTCGCCGCGTCCGCTCCCGGCTTCGCCGGCTCGGCGGGCTTCTTGCTCATTCCGCGTCAACTCCCTTGCTGTTCAAGGACTTCGCGACCGCGTCCAACAGGTCCTGCCAGGCCGTCTCGAACTTGGCGACGCCCTCTTCCTCCAGCTGCCGCACGACCTCGTCGTAGGAGATCCCCAGCCGCTCGACCGCCGCCAGGTCGGCACGGGCCCGCTCGTAGCCGCCGGTCACCGTGTCACCGGTGACGACACCGTGATCGGCGGCGGCGTTCAGCGTGCCCTCCGGCATGGTGTTCACCGTGCCCGGCGCGACCAGCTCGTCCACGTACAGGGTGTCCTTGTACGCGGGATCCTTCACCCCGGTCGACGCCCACAGCGGACGCTGCGCGTTCGCCCCGGCGCCCGCGAGCGCGGCGAAGCGCTCACCGGCCGGCGTGCCGCCGTCGGCGGAGCCGAACACCTGCTCGTACGCCGCGTAGGCCAGCCGCGCGTTGGCCAGCGCCGCCCGGCCCTTGAGCGCCCGCGCCTCCTCGGTGCCCAGCAGGGTCAGCCGCTTGTCGATCTCGGCGTCGACCCGGGAGACGAAGAAGGAGGCCACGGAGTGGATCGAGGACAGGTCCCGGCCCGCGGCGCGCGCCTTCTCCAGGCCGGCGAGGTAGGCGTCCATGACCTCGCGGTAGCGCTCCAGGGAGAAGATCAGCGTCACATTGACACTGATACCCGCTCCGACGACCTCCGTGATCGCCGGCAGGCCCGCCCGGGTGGCCGGAATCTTGATCATCGCGTTGGGCCGGTCCACCAGCCAGGCCAGCTGCCGGGCCTCGGCGACCGTGGCCGCCGTGGCGTCCGCGAGCCGCGGGTCGACCTCGATGGAGACCCGGCCGTCCCGCCCGCCGGTCGCCTCGTACACCGGGCGCAGCACGTCGGCGGCGGCCCGCACGTCGGCCGTGGTCATCATGCGCACCGCCTCGTCGACGCTCACGCCGCGCACCGCCAGATCGGCGAGCTGCTCCTCGTAGCCGTCGCCCGAGCCGATGGCGGCCTGGAAGATCGAGGGATTGGTGGTCACGCCCACCACGTGCTGGTGCTCGACGAGACCGGCCAGGTTGCCCGAGTCGATCCGCCGCCGCGACAGGTCGTCCAGCCAGATCGACACGCCCTCGGCGGAGAGGCGCTCGAGCGCTCCGGCGGTCGCGGTTGCTTCGGTCACAGTGATCATCTTCCTTGTTGCGTGGGGATCATGCGCGCGCGGCGGCCAGCGATTCGCGGACCGCGGCGGCGACGTTCTCGGGGGTGAAGCCGTACTCGGCGAACAGGGTCGCGGCGTCGGCGGAGGCGCCGAAGTGCTCCAGGGAGACGATGCGCCCCGCATCGCCCACATAGCGGTACCAGGTCAGCCCGATGCCGGCCTCGACCGCCACCCGGGCCCGCACCGACGGCGGCAGCACCCGCTCGCGGTAGGCGCGCGGCTGCTGCTCGAACCACTCCACCGACGGCATCGACACCACCCGCACGCCGACGCCCTCGGCCTCCAGCAGCTCGCGCGCCGCCACGGCGAGGCGCACCTCGGAGCCGGTCGCGACGATCACCGCCTCCGGGGCGCCGGTGGACGCTTCCACCAGCACATAGCCGCCCTTGGCCGCGTCCGGGTTCGGCGCGTACGTCGGCACGCCCTGACGGGTCAGCGCGAGGCCGTGCGGGGCCGGGTCGGTGGAGTGCCGGCGCAGGATCTCCGCCCAGGCGACGACGGTCTCGTTGGCGTCGGCGGGGCGCACCAGGTTCAGGCCGGGGATGGCGCGCAGCGAGGCCAGGTGCTCGACGGGCTGGTGGGTCGGGCCGTCCTCGCCGAGCCCGATGGAGTCGTGCGTCCAGATGTAGGTCACCGGCAGCTGCATCAGCGCGGACAGCCGCACCGCGTTGCGCATGTAGTCGGAGAAGACCAGGAACGTGCCGCCGTAGACGCGGGTGTTGCCGTGCAGGGCGATGCCGTTCATCTCCGCGGCCATGGAGAACTCGCGGATGCCGAAGTGGACGGTGCGCCCGTAGGGGTCGGCGCCCGGCAGCGGGTTGCCCCCGGGCAGGAACGACGACGTCTTGTCGATGGTGGTGTTGTTGGAGCCGGCCAGGTCGGCGGAGCCGCCCCACAGCTCGGGCAGGATCGCGCCGAGCGACTGGAGCACCTGGCCGGAGGCGGCGCGGGTGGCGACCGCCTTGCCCTCCTCGAACACCGGCAGCGCGTCCTGCCAGCCCTCGGGGAGCTGACCGGCCACGATCCGGTCGAACAGCGCGGCCCGCTCCGGCTGGGCGCCGCGCCACTCCTTGAGCCGCCGGTCCCAGGCGGCGTGCGTCTCGGCGCCCCGGTCCAGGGCCTGCCGGGTGTGGGCGAGGACGTCCTCGTCGACCTGGAAGGAGCGCTCCGGATCGAAGCCGAGCAGCCGCTTGGTGGCGGCGATCTCGTCCGCGCCGAGCGCCGAGCCGTGCGCCGCCTCGGTGTCCCGCGCGTTCGGCGCCGGCCAGGCGATGATCGTGCGCATCGCGATGATCGAGGGACGGCCCCTCTCGGCCTTCGCCGCTGTCAGCGCCTCGTACAGCGCCGGTACGTCGATGTCGCCGTCCTCGGTGGGTGCCACCCGCTGGGTGTGCCAGCCGTAGGCCGCGTACCGCCCGAGCACGTCCTCGGAGAAGGCGGTGGCGGTGTCGCCCTCGATGGAGATGTGGTTGTCGTCGTAGAGGAAGACCAGGTTCCCGAGTTTCTGGTGCCCGGCCAGCGAGGACGCCTCGGCGGAGACGCCCTCCTCCAGGTCGCCGTCGGAGACGATCGCCCAGACGGTGTGGTCGAAGGGGGACTCGCCTTCGGGCGCGTCCGGGTCGAACAGGCCGCGCTCGTAGCGGGCGGCCATCGCCATGCCCACCGCCATCGCGGCGCCCTGCCCGAGCGGTCCGGTCGTCGTCTCCACGCCCGCCGTGTGCCCGTACTCGGGGTGGCCGGGCGTCTTGGAGCCGTAGGTGCGGAACGCCTTGAGATCGTCCAGCTCCAGCTCGTAGCCGGCCAGGTAGAGCTGGGTGTAGAGGGTCAGCGAGGTGTGGCCGGGGGAGAGGACGAAGCGGTCGCGTCCGGTCCACTCCGGGTCGGCCGGGTCGTGACGCATCATCTTCTGAAAGATCGTGTACGCGGCCGGGGCCAGGCTCATCGCCGTGCCGGGGTGGCCGTTGCCGACCTTTTGCACGGCATCGGCCGCCAGCAGCCGGGCGGTGTCGACGGCACGCCGGTCGAGGTCGGTCCACTCGAAGCGGTCGGTTGTCTGCTCGCTCATCTTCAAGAAGTCCTCGGAAGAAGCGGAAATGGTGCCGGACGTGTTCGAACTTAAAAGTCAGACTTTTTCGCCGGAAGGTCTCCGTGTGTCAGCCTGTGGTGAAAATGGGACACCCCCCGGCGAACGATCCGGCCGCCGGGCGGTCAAGGCGGTACGAGAGGGACATGGCGGACGCAATCACCCACGACGGGCCGGGCCGCCGCGACAGACCCGGCCCCCACGACGGACCCGGCCCCCGTGAAGGCGACGGGATCAGGACCTTCCCCTTCCCGGTGGACCTCAGCCTCGGCGGCGTGGGACTCCAGATCGGCCCCATGGGCACCGCACGCACCTGGCACGCCGAGGCTCCTCTGCATCGCGTCCACCGCATCGACTTCCACGTGGTCATGCTCTTCGGCGACGGCCCGGTGCGGCACATGGTCGACTTCGCCGAGTACGAGGCCGCCGCCGGGGACGTGCTGTGGGTGCGCCCCGGACAGGTCCATCGGTTCTCCGGTACCGACGAGTACCGCGGAACCGTGCTGACCATGCAGCCCGGCTTCCTGCCCCGCGCCACCGTCGAGGCGACCGGCCTGTACCGCTACGACCTGCCGCCCCTGCTCCACCCCGACGACGCCCAGCGCGCGGCCCTGGGCGCCGCCCTCGACCAGTTGCGCCGCGAGTACGAGGACACCGACACCCTCCCGCTGAGCCTGCACACCGCGGTGCTGCGGCACTCGCTCACCGCGTTCCTGCTGCGCCTGGCCCATCTCGCGGCCAGCTCGGCCGAGGCCACCCGCCGCCAGGCCGACACCACCTTCACCCTGTTCCGCGACGCGGTCGAGAAGGGCTTCACCGCCAATCACAGCGTCAGCGCCTACGCCGACGCCCTCGGCTACTCCCGCCGCACCCTGGTGCGCGCGGTCCGCGCCGCCACCGGCGAGACCCCCAAGGGCTTCATCGACAAACGCGTCGTCCTGGAGGCCAAGCGGCTGCTCGCCCACACCGGGCTGCCCATCGGCCGGGTCGGCGCGGCCGTCGGCTTCCCCGACGCGGCCAACTTCTCCAAGTTCTTCCACCTGCACACCGGCCAGACCCCGGTGGCCTTCCGGGCCGAACTGCGCTGAACGCGCGGCGGCCCCGCGCGGGTGCGCGGGGCCGCGGGACGCCCGGTGCCGCCGAGGTCCGCCCTACTGGAGGCGGTACGCGTACACGGCCGTCGTCACCTTGCACACGCTCGGCGGCACGACCTCGGCGCGCAGGACGCCGCGGGCCGCGTCGTAGTCCACGCCCTCCGCCTCGAACGTCCCCGTGCACACGCTGCGTCGGGGCAGCGCGAACAGGCTCGTCACGTGCCCGGTGACCGGCGAGCCGTCCAGCCGGTGCGCCAGGTCCACCTGGAGCAGCGGCCGGTCCTCGGGGAACAGCGACTTCGAGCCGTCGTCCGAGGCGCACAGCAGCCGGGTGTCGTTGACGAAGTCGCAGCCCTGGATGTCGCGCACGGGCTTGTCGAGGGTGATCTGCGGCGCCTGCGCGAGCGCGCCGCCGGTGGCCGGGGTGGCCGGGTTGAGCAGGGGCGCCGGGAAGACCTGGAGCCGGTCCTGGTCGCCCCACTCGCCCGACACCAGCCACTGGGCGTCGGGCGAGACGGCGGCGAAGGAGTTGTTCACCTTCTCGCCGGCGTCGAGCCGGTGGACGTACTCGTAGCGCTTGCCGGCCGGGGTGGTCACCGCGAACATCTTGGACGTCGCGTCGTCCGCGCCCTGGTAGGCGTCGAAGACGTGGTCCCGCGCGACGTCCGGGTCGCCGACGTGGTTCCAGCCCTTGATCCGCAGGTCCAGCGGGATCGAGGCGAGTCCCCGGTGCAGCAGCGAGCCGTCCGCGCGGCTCGCCAGACCCTGACTGCCGCTCAGCGAGTCGACGTACGCCGTGCCGGTCTCCTGCCAGACCGGTGCGGCCGCCACGGCGGAGGCGGCCGCACCGAGGACGAGGGCCGCCGACAGGGCCGCGCCGGCGAACAGTTGACGTCTCATCCGTACCTGCCATGTCCATGAGGGGGGAAGGGGTTCGCATCGAACCATGTGCCGCGCCGTCAGGGCACCGCCTTCGCCCGACGCGTCCGGAACCCGCCCCTCATGGCCCGCGCGGCGCCGCGGGCAACCCCCTTGCGCAATGGTCAACAATCGTTGACCATTGCTCGCATGGCTACCGACGATCTTCCCGAGACGTTTCACGTCACGACGGACGAGCAGCTGCGCGCCGTCTCCAACCTCACCCGCCACCGGATCATGGCCGTGCTCCGCTTCGAGCCGGCGACGATCACACAGATCGCCGAGCGGGTGGGCCTCGCGAAAGGGAGCTCCAGCTATCACGTGCGCCTGCTGGAGCGGGCCGGACTGGTGAAGGTGGTGCGGACGCGGAAGGTGCGGGGGGTCACCGAGCGGTACTACGCGATGGCCGCCCGTTCGATCGAGCTGCCGGACCCTGGGGCGGGGCAGCCCGACGTGCTGATGCGCAACGCGGTGGCGGACCTGGAGGCATCGCCGGCGGACGCCGAGCGGTACGTGCGGATGGCCCACCTGCGCCTCACCGAGGAGCAGTTCGCGCAGCTGGGAGCGCGGCTGGAGGCGCTGGCGGACGAGTACCGGGAGCTGTCCGACCCGTCGCTGCCGGACGTGTCGCTCGCCTTCGCGCTGTTCCGTCCGGCGCCGCACGACCAGGCGAAGGGGGACTCCAAGTGAGTGATGACACAAGGAAGTTGCCTACCGGGTTCGGACGGCTGTGGACCGCGCAGACGGCGTCCTCGCTCGGCGACGGCGTCACGCACGCCGCACTGCCCCTGCTCGCGCTGACGTTGACGCGGGATCCGATGGCGCTCGCCGTCGTCACGGCCGCCGGGACGCTGCCGTGGCTGCTCTTCGGGGTGCTCGGCGGCGCGCTGGTGGACCGCTGGGACCGCCGGCGCACGATGTGGGTCACGGACGCGGCGCGCACGGCGCTGCTCGCGACACCGGCGGTGGCCGCCGCGCTCGACGCGCTGAGCATCCCGCTGCTCGCCGCCGTCGCCTTCCTCCTCGGCCTCGGCGGACTCTTCTTCGACACCGCCGCCACGGCCTACCTGCCCGGCCTGCTCGGCCGCGACCCCGCACTCCTGGAGCGCGCCAACTCCCGCCTGCGCGGCGCCCAGACCGCCGCGTCCGGATTCGCGGGACCGCCCGCGGGCAGTGCGCTGCTCGCACTCGGACGGGCGGTCCCGCTGCTCGCCGACGCGCTGTCGTTCCTGCTCTCCGCACTGCTCGTGCGCTCGCTGCCCGCCCTGCCCCGGCCCGTGCCGGAGGCCCGCGCCTCGCTGCTCGGGCAGGCCCGTGCCGGGGCCTCCTACGTCTTCCGGGACCGGGTGCTGCTCGGGCTCGCGCTCCGCCCCGCGGTCGGCAACGTCGCCTTCCTCGCCGTGGAGACCGTCCTCGCCCTCTTCGCGCACGACCGCCTCGGCATCCACGCCTACGGCTTCGGCCTGCTCCTCACGGCGGAGGCCACCGGCGGCCTGCTCGGCGCGGGCATCGCCTCCCGGCTCGGCCGGCGCCTCGGCACCGGCACCGCACTGACCTGCACGGCCACCGTCGAAGGGCTCGCCATCCTGGGCCTGGCCGCCGCCCCGAACCCGTACGTCGCCGCGCTCGCGCTCGCCGCCTGCGGGGCCGGCATGGGCGCCACGATGGTGCTCGGCCCCTCCCTGAGACAGACGATCGTCCCCGCCCGCCTGATGGGCCGGGTCGCCTCCACCTCCCGCATGCTCGCCATGTGCGCCGCCCCGCTCGGCGCCTTCCTCGGCGGCTGGCTGGCCACCGCCTACGACCTCCGCACCCCGCTCTACGCCGCCGCCGCCCTCCTCCTGGCGATGACGGCCGTCACGGCCTCCATGACCAGCAACCGCCGCGTCGAGGCGGCCCTCCAGGCAGCGGCCCAGGCCGCCGCCCCGGAAATCCCCGCGCCCAGGGAACCCGCCCGGCGGAGCGCGCCCGACCCGGTGTGACGCCTCCTCCGCCGCCCCGTCCGCGCACGGCCTCGCGGGCCGCGCCGCGCCCGGCGAGTAGGGTGCGGGGCAGGCCGGACGGGTGGCGTGGCGGGAGGGTACGAGGGTGAGGCTGACGATTCTGGGCGGCGGCGGATTCCGCGTGCCGCTCGTGTACGGGGCGCTGCTGGCCGACCGCGCCGAGGGCCGGGTCACCGAGGTCGTCCTGCACGACGTCGACGCCGGACGGCTCTCGGCCGTCACCCGGGTCCTGGCCGAACAGGCCGCCGCGGCGCCCGACGCCCCCGCCGTGCGCGCCACCACCGATCTCGACGAGGCGCTGCGCGGCGCGGACTTCGTGTTCTCCGCGATCCGCGTGGGCGGTCTGGCGGGGCGCGCGGAGGACGAACGGGTCGCCCTCGCCGAAGGCGTGCTCGGCCAGGAGACCGTCGGCGCGGGCGGCATCGCCTACGGCCTGCGCACCGTGCCCGTCGCCGTCGACATCGCGCGGCGGGTGGCCCGCCTGGCGCCCGACGCCTGGGTCATCAACTTCACCAACCCCGCGGGACTGGTCACCGAGGCCATGTCCCGCCACCTCGGCGACCGCGTCATCGGCATCTGCGACTCGCCGGTCGGCCTCGGCCGCCGCATCGCCCGGGTGCTCGGCGTGCCGCCGGACGAGGCGTGGATCGACTACGTCGGCCTCAACCACCTCGGCTGGGTACGCGGTCTGCGCGTCGCCGGACGCGACCTGCTGCCGCGCCTGCTGGACGATCCCGAACTGCTCGGCTCCTTCGAGGAGGGGCGGCTCTTCGGCGCGCGGTGGCTGCGCTCGCTGGGCGCGGTCCCCAACGAGTACCTGCACTACTACTACTTCAACCGCGAGGCCGTACAGGCGTACCAGCGGGCCGAGAAGACCCGCGGCGCCTTCCTGCGCGACCAGCAGGCCGCGTTCTACGAGCGGCTGGGGGACCACGGGGCGCCGGCGCTCGCGGCCTGGAACCGCACCCGGGCCGAGCGCGAGGCCACCTACATGGCCGAGAACCGCGAGGCGGCCGGGGCGGGGGAGCGGGAGGAGGACGACCTCTCGGGCGGCTACGAGAAGGTGGCCCTGGCCCTGATGCGGGCCATCGCCCGCGACGAGCGCGCCACGCTGATCCTCAACGTCCGCAACAAGGGCACCCTTTCGGCACTGGACGCGGACGCCGTCATCGAAGTC
The DNA here is from genome assembly GCA_013364255.1 of Streptomyces seoulensis. GTDB lineage: Bacteria > Actinomycetota > Actinomycetes > Streptomycetales > Streptomycetaceae > Streptomyces > Streptomyces similanensis. The sequence continues at coordinate 7,538,336 of CP054936.1, forward strand.
CCGTGCCTGGTCGACGCCAACGGCGCGCACCCGGTCGCGGTCGATCCGCTGCCCGGCCACGCCACCGGCCTGGTCTGCGCGGTCAAGGCGGTCGAACGCGAGGTGCTGACGGCGGCCGAGTCGCACTCCCGGGAGGCGGCGGTCCGGGCGTTCGCACTGCACCCGCTGGTCGACTCGGTGAACGTGGCCCGCAGGCTGGTCGACGGCTACACCCGGGTCCACCCGGGGCTGGCGTATCTGCGCTGACCGCGGCGCGGGCGGGCGGTGCGGTGCGGCGCGCCGGTCCGGAACGGCGGACACCGGAGCGGCCGGCCGCCTCCCCGTACGGCGACCGACCGCCCCACCCCCGTGTTCCCCCGTGCTCCCCGCCCCGGTTCCCCCGTTCTTCCCCGCATCCCCACCCTTGAGAGTCGGCGGCGGCCCGCCTGATACACCCCGGACGGAAAGAATCCGCGGAGGAGGGCGATTCGGCCATCCGGCTGGAGGGGCGGACCGGGAACCCCCTTGTCCGGATGTCGGCCGGTGTGTTGTTGTGGGGGGCGACGGCTGTGCGACGGGGGGCCAGAGGTGACGGGGACGGCGGGTGATGACGGGCGGCTGCTCGCCATCAGCGACCTGCACATCGGCTACCGCGAGAACCGCGAACTGGTCGAGCGGATGGAGCCGGAGTCGGAGAACGACTGGCTGCTGGTGGCCGGCGACGTCGCCGAGACCGTGACCGACGTCCGCTGGGCGCTCAAGACGCTGGCCAGCCGCTTCCACAAGGTCATCTGGGCGCCCGGCAACCACGAGCTGTGGACCCACCCGAGGGACACCGTCACCCTGCGCGGCGTCGCCCGCTACGAGCATCTGGTCGAGGTCTGCCGCGAACTGGGCGTGACGACCCCCGAGGACCCCTACCCGCTCTGGCACGGCCCCGGCGGACCGGTGGCCGTCGCCCCGCTGTTCCTGCTGTACGACTACTCGTTCCTGCCGGCCGGCTGCGCCACCAAGGACGAGGGACTGGCCTACGCCAACGGCACCGGCGTCGTCTGCAACGACGAGTTCCTGCTGCACCCCGACCCCTACCCGAGCCGTGAGGCGTGGTGCCGGGCCCGGGTCGCCGAGACCGAGCGCAGACTCGCCGCGCTCCCCGCCGACCTGCCGACCGTGCTCGTCAACCACTACCCGCTGGACCGGCACCCCATGGACGTGCTCTGGTACCCGGAGTTCGCCATGTGGTGCGGCACCCGGCTGACCGCCGACTGGCACCGCAGGTTCCGGGTGGCCGCCATGGTCTACGGCCACCTCCACATCCCCCGGACCACCTGGCACGAGGGCGTCCGCTTCGAGGAGGTGTCCGTGGGCTACCCGCGCGAATGGCGCAAGCGGCCGGGACCGCCGGACAGGCTGCGCCGCATTCTCCCGACGGAGGGCTGAACCGGTGATCGACGAACTGCTCCCGGACTCGGTGGTGGCCGTGGAGTCGTACGGCGACGAGGGGGGCGTCCTCCCGCCGCTGTATCCCGAGGAGGAGGCGGTCGTGGCCCGCGCGGTCGCCAAGCGCCGCCGCGAGTTCAGCACCGTACGGGCCTGCGCCCGGCGCGCCATGGAGAAGCTGGGCGTCCCGCCGCAGCCCATCCTGCCGGCCGAACGGGGAGCGCCGGTCTGGCCGGAGGGCCTGGCCGGCAGCATGACCCACTGCGAGGGCTACTGCGCCGCGGCCCTGGTGCGCTCCACGGACCTGGCCTCCCTCGGCATCGACGCCGAACCCCACGCCCCGCTGCCGGACGGGGTGCTGACCGCCGTCGCCCTGCCCGGCGAGGCGCGGCGGCTGACCGCTCTCGCCGCCGGGGACGGCGCGGTGCACTGGGACCGGCTGCTGTTCAGCGCCAAGGAGTCCGTCTACAAGGCGTGGTTCCCGCTGACCGGCAAGTGGCTCGACTTCATGGAGGCGGACATCGAGATGTACGCCTACCCCGGGACGCCCCGTCTCGGCGCCTTCCGGGCCGAGTTGCTGGTCCCGGGCCCGGTCGTCGGCGGCCGTCGCCTCACCGGCTTCCAGGGCCGCTGGACGGTCACCAGGGGCCTGGTGGCCACGGCGGTGACGGTTCCGCACGCCTGAGGGCGCCCCGGCCCCGCGGGCGGCGCCGCGGAGGCCGGGACCGGGCCTGGTCGTCCGTCCGGCGGCGGGCCGGTCAGGGCTCGGGGCACCAACTGCCGAGCAGGTCGAAGAACGCCTCCTCGTTGCCCGTCAGGCCGGCCCGGGCCAGGGCCTGGTCGGCCTCGGCGAGGACGGCCGGCGGGACGAGCGCCGGCCGGTCGGCCGCCGCGGGGGCGTCGAACGCGGCGCGCACGGTGTGCAGCAGCCGCAGATAGGCCTGGACGGCGGTGCGTTCACGGTCGGTCAGTACGGCGGTCGGCATCGGTCGATCTCCCCGGTTTCGGCGTCACACGGTCCCGCGCCCGGTTGCCCGCGGCGCGGTGCCACCAGCTTGCCGCCCCCCACTGACAATGCCCCCGTCGCACGCCCCGGTTCGCCCGCTCAGCTCAGGAACGCTCAGCTCAGGAACGCCCGGCGTGGGAACGCCCGGCTCCGGGCCGCGGGCGGCGCCGGGGCGCCGCCCGGGTCACGACTCGGGGCGCTTGACGCTCTCCAGCAGCATGTCCAGCCACTCGGCGACCTTGTCCCGGTGCTGGTCGGTGGGCAGTTGCGCGGCGCGCCAGGCGATGCCGCGGACGCCGTGGTTCTGCAGCAGCCGCTCCAGTGGATCGTCGGCGGCCGCCGCCTGCCGCTCGCGGTCCGCGAGGCGTTGCAGCAGTTCCTGCTCGGTGCGCTGCAGGGCGCTCGCCAGCGCCTCGGGGTCCTCGGCGGTGAGGAAGCCGGCGTGCACGCGGAAGAACCGCTGGATGGCGTCGCAGTGCTCCATGGTGGGCCGCCGGTCGCCGTTGATGAGGGCGCCCGCCTGCTGGCGCGACATCCCCGCGCCGTCGGCGATCTCCTGCTGGGTGTAGCGTCGCCGGTCGGGCTTGAGCCGGGTGCGGCGCAACAGATCCAGCCGTTGCAGGAACCGGGCCTGCACGTCCGGCTCGCCCGCGGTGCGGCCGCTCAGCAGTGTCCTGATCACGGGTTCGGGGACGCCGCAGGCCACGGACAGGCGGGCGACGTCGAAGACCTCCGCCTGGGAGACGCCCAGCCGGTCGGCGAGCGTGGTGACACGTGCGACGACCGCCGACAGGACGGCCGACGCCACGGAACCCGGATCCTCGATGCCATCCGTCACCGACAGATCTCCTACGTCTCTCTACAGACTTCTCACAGGGCAGGGTGCCGTGAACTTCCCGGAGAGTAGCCCGTTGTTCGAACTCACATCCAGGTCTCGCCACAACTGTGGCCAATTTCAGCCGTCGATCGGCATGAAATGCCACGATAGTTGACACGGTCGCGTCCGAACAGCAGGATCAAGGCGCCGCGTGAAGGCCGCAGAGGCAAGAGGGGTGACCTCCGGATGGCATTTCAGGCAGGAGGGCAGCGGCCGGCGCCGCAGTCCGTTCCCGTCAGTCCCGAGGCGCAGGCCTACCTGCGGGACTACGCCGTGCTTCTGGAGGCAGTCTCCTTCCCGTCCTTCGTCGTCGACCACCGCTGGGACGTCGTCCTGAGCAACGGCGCTTTCACGTCGCTCTTCGGCGGCGCGGGCCCGCATCCGACGGCCATGCCGGACGAGAACTTCCTGCGCTTCGTCCTGTTCCATCCCGAGGCCGGCGCCGTCCTCGGCGACCACGAGGCCCGCTGGTGCCTGCCGATGCTGGCGCAGTTCGCGGCGACCGTGGAGCGGGTGGGGCACGATCCGGTCCTCCAGGGCATCCGCCGGGACATCGCCCAGGACCCGATCATGGAGGCCGCCTACCGGCACGGCCTGCCGCACTGGCTGCGCGCGGTCGGCCCGGCGGCCGCGGAGCCGGACGGCGCGGTGCGTCCGCTGCTGCATCCCGATCCGCGCTGGGGCGCCACCGAGTGCCGGGTGGTCGAGGAGACCCCGGCGACCCTGCGGGAGCTGGGCCACACCCGGCTCACCCTGGTGCTGCGCGAGCCGCCCCGGCCGTCCCGGCCCCAGCACCGCCCGCGCCGCGCCCGCCGCCCGGCCGGCCACCTCAGCGTGGTGCCCGCCGCCGAGTCCTGACGCCCGGCACCGCCGGCGTTCAGGTCGCCGACGGCACCGGGCGCCAGGACCGGCCCCGCCCCTCCCGGGATGGAGCCCCACGCCCGTCCGGTCCGGGCCGCCCGCCGATCCGGGCCGCCCCGGCTTCGTCCCGTCCGGTCCGGGCTACCCGCTGATCCGGGCCGCCCCGGATCCGGCCCGTCCGACGCGGGCCGCCCCCTGATTCGGGCCGCCTCCCGATCCGGGCTGTCCCCGACTCCCGCCCGCCCCCGAATCCGGCCCGACCGACGCGGGCCGTGCCCCGCCGCCCCCCCGTCCGCGGCACCGCTCCCAGGGGCGTCCACGCAGCGGCGTTCCGCGTCCGATCAGTACGCAAGGCACTTGCAATCCTTGCGCTATTCTTGCGCGCATGACGCGACGACTTGCGGAAGTGGCGAAGAAGGTCGGGGTCAGCGAGGCCACCGTCAGCCGGGTGCTCAACAACAAACCCGGGGTGTCCGAAGCCACCCGGCAGGCGGTGCTGTCCGCGCTGGACGTGCTCGGCTACGAGCGGCCCACCCAGCTGCGCGGCGAGCGGGCCCGGCTGGTCGGCCTGGTCCTGCCCGAGCTGCAGAACCCCATCTTCCCGGCCTTCGCCGAGGTCATCGGCGGCGCGCTGGCCCAGTTGGGCCTGACCCCCGTGCTGTGCACCCAGACCAAGGGCGGCGTCTCGGAGGCGGACTACGTCGAGCTGCTGCTGCAACAGCAGGTCTCCGGCGTCGTCTTCGCCGGCGGCCTGTACGCCCAGGCGGACGCGCCGCACGACCACTACCGGCTGCTGGCCGAGCGCAACATCCCCGTGGTGCTGGTCAACGCGGGGATCGAGCACCTGGGCTTCCCCAGCGTGTCCTGCGACGACGCGGTCGCCGTGGAGCAGGCCTGGCGCCACCTCGCCTCCCTCGGGCACGAGCGGATCGGCCTCGTCCTCGGCCCCGGCGACCACGTGCCGTCCGCGCGCAAGCTGGCCACCGCCCGCGCCTTCGGCGCCGAACTGCCCGAGGAGTTCGTCGCCCGCGCCATCTTCTCCATCGAGGGCGGCCACGCGGCGGCGGCCAAACTCATCGACCGGGGCGTCACCGGCTTCATCTGCGCCAGCGACCCGCTCGCCCTCGGCGTCGTACGCGCCGCCCGGCGCCGCGGCCTCGACGTCCCGACCCGGATCTCCGTCGTGGGCTACGACGACTCCGCGCTGATGAACTGCACGGAACCGCCGCTGACCACCGTCCGCCAGCCCATCGAGTCCATGGGCAAGGCGGCCGTGGAGCTGCTCAACGCGCAGATCGCCGGCAGCGCCGTACCGGCCGACGAGCTGCTGTTCGAGCCGGAGCTGGTGGTGCGCGGCTCCACCGCCCAGGCTCCCCGTCCCTGACCCGGGCCCTGACCCGCGCCCGGGCCCGCGCCCTGACTCACCCCCTGCAACCCCCCGGAAGCCTCTGGAAGACACCGTCCTGAAGATCCCGCGAGCTGTCAAATAATTTCAGATTCTGCGCGAGATATTGCGCGCAGCTCTCACCGGTGCTTGAGTGTGCCGCGCCCACCGCTCCTGCCCAGAGGGGTCCACCGATGAGAACTACCGGGTTCCGCCCTGCCGTCGCCGCCATCGGCGTCTGCGCCTTCGCTCTCGCCCTGACGTCGTGCGGTTCCGGCGACGACGGCGCCGCGAGCGGCAAGACCCGCATCACGGTCAACTGCGAGCCGCCCAAGAGCGCCAAGGTCGACCGGACGTTCTTCGACGAGGACTCGGCGTCCTTCGAGAAGCAGAACCCGGACATCGACGTCACCCTGCACGACGCGTTCCCCTGCGAGGACCCCAAGACCTTCGACGCCAAGCTGGCCGGCGGCCAGATGGAGGACGTGTTCTACACGTACTTCACCGACGTCAAGCACGTCGTGAGCACCGGCCAGGCCGCCGACCTGACGCCGTACGTCAAGGAGTTGAAGAGCTACGGCACCCTCCAACAGCAACTGCGCGACATCTACACCGTCGACGGCAAGGTCTACGGCATCCCGCGCACCGGCTACTCGATGGGCCTGATCTACAACAAGAAGCTCTTCCAGAAGGCCGGCCTCGACCCCGAGAAGCCGCCGACGACCTGGGAGGAGGTCCGCGCCGACGCCAAGAAGATCGCCGCGCTCGGCGGCGGCACCGTCGGCTACGCCGACTACAGCGCCCAGAACCAGGGCGGCTGGCACTTCACCGCCGAGATGTACTCCCAGGGCGGCGACGTCGTCGGCGCCGACGGCAAGAAGGCCGCCGTCGACACTCCCGAGGGCCACGCCGTGCTCCAGAACCTGCACGACATGCGCTGGACCGACGATTCGATGGGCAGCAAGCAGCTGCTCGTCATCAACGACGTCCAGCTGATGATGGGTTCGGGCAAGCTCGGCATGTACCTGGCCGCTCCGGACAACATCCCGATCCTGGTCAAGGAGAAGGGCGGCAACTACAACGACCTCGCCCTGGCCCCCATGCCCGGCGGCAAGGGCACCCTCGTCGGCGGCGACGGCTACATGTTCAGCAAGAAGGACAGCCCCGCCCAGATCCGCGCCGGCCTGAAGTTCCTCGACCACATGTTCCTCACCCCCGGCAAGGGCTTCCTCGGCGACTACGCCCGCGCCAAGAAGAACAACGCGCCCGTCGGCCTGCCCGAGCCGCGCCTGTTCACCGGCGCCGCCGACGCCACCGACCAGCAGGTCAAGAAGGCCAACGCCAACGTCCCGGTGGACAACTACCAGTCCTTCCTCGACGGCAACCAGAAGCTCCAGCTGAAGGTCGAGCCGCCCAACGCCCAGCAGATCTACTCCGTCCTCGACGGCGTCGTCTCCGCGGTCCTCACCAAGAAGGACGCCGACATCGACCATCTGCTCAAGGACGCCTCCTCGAAGATCGACGGCATCCTGGCCCGGAGCTGACCGACCATGACGAAAACGGCCGAGCGGCGACCCGCCGAGGCGATGGCCGTCCACCCGGTACAGGCGCCGTCCCCGGCGGGGGACCGGAGGCGGCGCCGCCTGGCCGAACAGGCCCGCGCCTACGCCTTCCTGCTGGGCGGACTGATCTGCTTCGCCCTGTTCTCCTGGTACCCGGCGATCCGCGCCGTCGTGCTCGCCTTCCAGAAGTACACGCCCGGCAACCCGCCCGAATGGGTCGGCACCGCCAACTTCACCCACGTCCTGCACGACCCGGAGTTCGGCGCCGCCTGGCGCAACACCCTGACCTTCACCGTGCTCGCCCTGCTGATCGGCTTCGCCGTCCCGTTCGTCCTGGCCCTCGTCCTGAACGAACTGCGGCACGCCAAGGCCTTCTTCCGGGTCGTGGTCTACCTTCCGGTGATGATCCCGCCGGTGGTCAGCGCGCTGCTGTGGAAGTGGTTCTACGACCCCGGCGCCGGCCTCGCCAACGAGGCGCTGCGCGCCCTGCACCTGCCCACCTCGAACTGGACCAACGGCACCGACACCGCGCTCGTCTCCCTGGTCCTCGTGGCCACCTGGGCCAACATGGGCGGCACCGTCCTGATCTACCTGGCCGCCCTCCAGTCCATCCCCGGCGAGCTGTACGAGGCCGCCGAACTGGACGGCGCGAACATCCTCCAGCGCGTCCGCCACGTCACGGTCCCGCAGACCCGGTTCGTGATCCTGATGCTGATGCTGCTCCAGATCATCGCCACCATGCAGGTGTTCACCGAACCCTTCGTGATCACCGGCGGCGGCCCGGAGAGCGCCACGGTCACCGTGCTCTACCTCATCTACAAGTACGCCTTCCTCTACAACGACTTCGGCGGCGCCTGCGCCCTGAGCGTGATGCTGCTCGTGCTGCTCGGCGTCTTCTCCGCGGTCTACCTCAGGCTGACCCGGTCCGGCTCCGGCGAGGAGAACGCATGAGCAGCGCCACCCGCACCCTCGTCTCCCCGGCCACCCTCGCCCGCCCGCGCGGCAAGGTCCTGTACTGGACCGTCTTCGGCACGGTCCTGGTGCTGTTCACGCTCGCCTTCCTCTTCCCCGTCTACTGGATGGTGACCGGCGCGGCCAAGTCGCCCGACGAGGTGGCCCAGACCCCGCCCACCCTGGTCCCCGAGCACTGGCACACCAGCGCCTTCACCGACGCCTGGGACCTGATGCAGCTGCCGCAGCACCTGTGGAACACCCTCGTCCAGGCCGCCGGCGCCTGGGCGTTCCAGCTGGTGTTCTGCACGGCAGCCGCCTACGCGCTGTCCAAGCTGCGGCCGGCCTTCGGCAAGGTGATCCTCGGCGGCATCCTGGCCACCCTCATGGTCCCGGCCCAGGCCCTGGTCGTCCCGAAGTACCTCACCGTCGCCGACCTGCCGTTCCTGCACACCAGCCTGCTCAACGACCCGCTCGCGATCTGGCTGCCGGCCGTCGCCAACGCCTTCAACCTCTACCTGCTCAAGCGGTTCTTCGACCAGATACCGCGCGACGTGCTGGAGGCCGCGGAGATCGACGGCGCGGGCAAGCTGCGCATCCTGTGGTCGATCGTGCTGCCGATCTCCCGGCCGGTGCTCGGCGTCGTGTCGATCTTCGCGCTGGTCGCCGTCTGGCAGGACTTCCTGTGGCCGCTGATGGTCTTCTCCGACACCGACAAGCAGCCCATCAGCGTGGCCCTGGTCCAGCTGTCGCAGAACATCCAACTGACCGTGCTCATCGCCGCCATGGTGATCGCCAGCATCCCGATGGTCGCCCTCTTCCTCCTCTTCCAGCGGCACATCATCGCCGGGATCAGCGCGGGCAGCACGAAGGGCTGACACCACCCCTTCGCACCGACACAGAAAGGCAGGCACAGTGGGACAGCCCACCCATGCCCGAAACGGCCGCGACGACGCCGACTGGTGGCGCGACGCCGTCCTCTACCAGGTCTACGTCCGCAGCTTCGCCGACGGCGACGGCGACGGCACCGGCGACCTCGCGGGCGTCCGCTCCCGGCTGCCGTACCTCTCCGAACTCGGCGTGGACGCCCTCTGGTTCAGCCCCTGGTACCTCTCTCCGATGAAGGACGGCGGCTACGACGTCGCCGACTACCGCGCCATCGACCCCGCCTTCGGCACCCTGGCCGAGGCGGAGAAGCTCATCGCCGAGGCCCGCGAACTGGGCATCCGCACCATCGTCGACATCGTGCCCAACCACGTCTCCGACCAGCACCCCTGGTTCCGCGCCGCCCGCGCCGCCGCCCCCGGGGCACCCGAGCGGGAGCTGTTCCACTTCCGGCCCGGCCGCGGCGCGAGCGGCGAACTGCCGCCCAACGACTGGACGTCGGAGTTCGGCGGCCCCGCCTGGACCCGGCTCCCGGACGGCGACTGGTACCTGCACCTGTTCGCCCCCGAGCAGCCCGACCTCAACTGGGCGCACCCGGCGGTCCGCAGGGAACACGAGGACATCCTGCGGTTCTGGTTCGAACGCGGCGTGGCGGGCGTCCGCATCGACTCGGCCGCCCTGCTCGTCAAGGACCCCGGTCTGCCCGACTTCACCGAGGGCCGCGACCCGCACCCCTACGTCGACCGGGACGGACTGCACGACGTCTACCGCTCCTGGCGCCGGCTCGCCGACGAGTACGGCGGCGTCTTCGTCGGCGAGGTGTGGCTGCCCGACAGCGAGCGCTTCGCCCGCTACCTGCGCCCCGACGAGCTGCACAGCGCCTTCAACTTCGCCTTCATGTCCTGCCCCTGGGACGCGGACCGGCTGCGCACGTCCATCGACGAGACCCTGGCCGAGCACGCCCCCGTCGGCGCCCCCGCCACCTGGGTGCTGTGCAACCACGACATCACCCGCACCGTCACCCGCTACGGCCGCGCCGACACCGGGTTCGACTTCGCCGCCAAGGTCTTCGGCACCCCCACCGACCTCGCCCTGGGCACCCGCCGGGCCCGCGCCGCCGCCCTGCTCTCCCTCGCCCTGCCCGGCGCGGTCTACGTCTACCAGGGCGAGGAACTCGGGCTGCCCGAGGCCGACATCCCCGTGGACCGCGTCCAGGACCCGATGCACTTCCGCTCCGGCGGCACCGACCCCGGCCGCGACGGCTGCCGCGTCCCGCTGCCCTGGGCGGCCGAGGCGCCGTACGCGGGCTTCGGCTCCCGCGAGGAACCGTGGCTGCCCCAACCCGCCGACTGGGCCGCGTACGCCGTCGACCGCCAGGCGGCCGACCCGGACTCGATGCTCGGGCTCTACTGCCGGGCGATCGCCCTGCGCCCGGTGTTCGGCGACGCCCCCCTGACCTGGCTGCCCGCCGCCGACGGCGTCCTCGCCTTCACCCGCGCCGAGGGCACCGCCTGCGTGGTCAACCTCCGCGCCGAACCCGCCGAACTGCCGGCCCACACCCGGCTGCTGCTGGCCAGCGGTCCGCTGGACGCCGCCGGCCGCCTCCCGCAGGACACGGCGGTCTGGCTGCGCACCTGACGGCGCGGCCGGACCGCCGGACCACCCCGGACCTCCCGCACAGCGCTATCCCCGCACCCCCACTCGAAGGGATCAGCACATGCACGGCACCCGTACGCTCCCCACCGCCCGGCGCCTGCCGGCCGTCGGCGCCGCCGTCGCCCTCGCCGCCGGCCTGCTCGGCACCCTCGGCGCGCCCGCCGCCCACGCGGCGGCGGGCGCGAGCCTCCCCTTCACCTCGGTCGAAGCGGAGTCCGCCACCACCAGCGGCACCAGGATCGGCCCCGACTACACCCAGGGCACCCTCGCCTCGGAGGCGTCGGGCCGCCAGGCCGTCCGGCTGAACGCCGGACAGCGCGTCGAGTTCACCGCGCCCCGCGCGGCCAACGCGGTGAACGTCTCCTACAGCGTCCCCGACGGCCAGTCCGGCACGCTGAACGTCTACGTCAACGGCGTCCGGCTCGCCAGGACCCTCGCCGTCACCTCCAAGTACTCCTACGTGGACACCGGCTGGATCGCCGGCGCCAAGACGCACCACCTCTACGACAACGCCCGCCTGCTGCTCGGCCAGAACGTCCAGGCCGGCGACAAGATCGCCGTGGAGGCGGCCAATGTCCAGGTCACCGTGGACGTGGCCGACTTCGAGCAGGTCGCCGCCGCGGCGGCCCAGCCCGCCGGTTCCGTCTCCGTCACCGCCAAGGGCGCCGACCCCAGCGGCCAGGGCGACTCCACCCAGGCCTTCCGCGACGCCATCAACGCCGCCCAGGGCGGGGTGGTGTGGATCCCGCCGGGCGACTACCGGCTGACCTCCTCGCTCGGCGGCGTGCAGAACGTCACGCTCCAGGGCGCGGGCAGCTGGTACTCCACCGTGCACAGCTCCGGTTTCATCAACCAGGGCAGCTCGGCGGGCAACGTGCACATCAAGGACTTCGCGGTCATCGGCGAGGTCACCGAACGCAACGACTCCAGCCCCGACAACTTCGTCAACGGCTCCCTCGGCCCGAACTCCTCCGTCTCCGGCATGTGGATCCAGCACCTCAAGTGCGGACTGTGGCTGACCGGGAACAACGACAACCTGGTCGTCGAGAACAGCCGGATCCTCGACACCACCGCCGACGGCCTCAACCTCAACGGCAGCGCCAAGGGCGTCAAGGTCCGCGGCAACTTCCTGCGCAACCAGGGCGACGACTCGCTCGCCATGTGGTCCCTCAACGCCCCGGACACCAACAGCAGCTTCGAGAACAACACGATCAGCCAGCCCAACCTCGCCAACGGCATCGCGATCTACGGCGGCACCGACATCACTGTCAGGAACAACCTGGTCTCCGACACCAACGCCCTCGGCAGCGGCATCGCGATCTCCAACCAGAAGTTCATGGACCCCTTCAACCCGCTCGCCGGCACTATCACCGTCGACGGCAACACCCTGGTGCGCGCCGGCGCGATCAACCCCAACTGGGGCCACCCGATGGGCGCGCTGCGCGTCGACTCCTACGACAGCGCCATCAACGCCACGGTGAACATCACCAACACCACGATCACCGACAGCCCCTACAGCGCCTTCGAGTTCGTCTCCGGCGGCGGCACCGGCAACCCGGTGCGCAACGTCACCGTGAACGGCGCGACCGTGAAGAACACCGGCACGGTCGTCGTCCAGGCCGAGACCCAGGGCTCGGCCACCTTCCGCAACGTCACCGCGACCGGCGTGGGCGTCGCCGGGATCTACAACTGCCCCTATCCCTCGGGCGGCTTCGCGCTCACCGACGGCGGCGGCAACTCCGGCTGGAACACCACCTGGTCGAACTGCTCCAGCTGGCCGCAGCCCGGCCAGGGCAACCCGGACCCGGACCCGAACCGCAATCTCGCCAAGGGCCGCCCGGCCACCGCCACCGGCTCCCAGGACGTCTACACGCCCGGCAAGGCGGTCGACGGCGACGCGAACAGCTACTGGGAGTCGGCCAACAACGCCTTCCCGCAGTCCCTCACCGTCGACCTGGGGTCGAGCCAGAGCGTGCGCCGGCTGGTGCTGAAGCTGCCGCCGTCCTCGGCCTGGGGCGCCCGCACCCAGACCGTCGCCGTGCTCGGCAGCGGTGACGGGTCGGCGTACTCGACGGTGGCCGCCGCGCAGGGCTACCGCTTCGACCCGGCCACCGGCAACACGGTCACCGTGTCCCTGCCCAGCGGCACCAGCCCGCGCTACCTGCGGCTGACCGTCACCGGCAACACGGGCTGGCCGGCGGCCCAGTTCAGCGAGGTGGAGGCCTACGCCACCCCGTGACGCGGGCGGACCGGCACGTCGCCGGAACCGGCCCCGTGCCACCTCGGCCGGGCGCCGTCCCCCCATCGCTTCGGGGGACGGCGTCCGGCCGTGCGCGTGGCCGAAACCTGTCGCCGCACGTACCTCTCGCCGTCACCCGGGCGACACCGCACCCTTCCCCCGCGTTCGGTGCTCTTGGAACACTCGCTGCGCACAGCATTCGGTCCGTACCGGCCGTCCGCGCGTCAGCAGGATGAGAGGTCCTTCCCCCATGCCGTCACCCACGCCCGAAGTCAACCGGCGCCGCTTCCTCCAGATCGCGGGCGCGACCACCGCGTTCACCGCGCTCTCCGGCAGCATCCAGCGGGCCGCCGCGCTGCCCGCCAACCGCCGCACCGGGTCGATCGAGGACGTCGAGCACATCGTCGTCCTCATGCAGGAGAACCGTTCCTTCGACCACTACTTCGGCACCCTCAGAGGCGTCCGCGGCTTCGGCGACCCGCGCCCGGTCGCCCTGCCGAGCGGCAAGAGCGTCTGGTACCAGACGAACTCCGCCGGCAAGGAGATACCGCCCTTCCACCCCGACGCCGACGACCTGGGCCTCGCCTTCCTCCAGGACCTCCCGCACGGCTGGAACGACGGCCACGCCGCGTTCAACGGCGGCCGCTACGACAAGTGGGTGCCGTCCAAGGGCAGTACGACGATGGCGTACCTGAACCGCGACGACATCCCCTTCCACTACGCGCTCGCCGACGCCTTCACCGTCTGCGACGCCTACCACTGCTCGTTCATCGGCTCCACCGACCCCAACCGCTACTACATGTGGTCCGGTTACGTCGGCAACGACGGCCAGGGCGGCGGCCCGGTGCTCGGCAACGACGAGGCCGGCTACGGCTGGACGACGTATCCCGAGCGGCTGGAGAAGGCGGGCGTCTCCTGGAAGATCTACCAGGACGTCGGCGACAATCTCGACGCGGCCGGCGGCTGGGGCTGGATCAACGACGCCTACCGCGGCAACTACGGCGACAACTCCCTGCTGTACTTCAACCAGTACCGCGACGCCAAGCCCGGCGACCCGCTGTACGACAAGGCCCGCACCGGCACCGACGCCCGCACCGGCCAGGGCTACTTCGACCAGCTGAAGGCCGACGTCAAGGGCGGCAAGCTGCCCCAGGTCTCCTGGATCGTCGCCCCCGAGGCATTCACCGAGCACCCCAACTGGCCCGCCAACTACGGCGCCTGGTACGTCTCCCAGGTCATCGACGCGCTGACCGCCGACCCCAAGGTGTGGGCGAAGACCGCGCTGTTCATCACCTACGACGAGAACGACGGCTTCTTCGACCACCTGGTGCCGCCCTTCGCGCCGGCCGACGCCGGCCGGGGCCTGTCCACGGTGGACGTGACCCAGGACGTCTTCAAGGGCGACGCCGGCCACGTCGCCGGACCCTACGGGCTCGGCCAGCGGGTGCCGATGCTCGTCGTCTCGCCCTGGAGCAAGGGCGGCTACGTCTGCTCCGAGACGCTCGACCACACCTCGATCATCCGCTTCATCGAGCGCCGCTTCGGCGTGCGCGAGCCGAACATCTCGCCCTGGCGGCGCGCGATCTGCGGCGACCTGACCGCCGCCTTCGACTTCGCCGGCGCCGACACCCGGCCGGCCGCCCTCCCCGACACCGCCGGCTACCGGCCGCCGGACAAGAACCGCCACCCCGACTACGTGCCCGTCCCGCCCGCCCAGGGCGCCCTGCCGAAGCAGGAGCGCGGGCAGCGCCCCACCCGCCCGCTCAAGTACGCGCCCGCGGTGGACGGTTCGGCCGACACGGCGACCGGGAAGTTCCGGCTGACCTTCTCCTCGGGCGCCGCCGCCGGCGCCGCGTTCCTGGTCACCTCCGCCAACCGCACCGACGGCCCCTGGACCTACACCACCGAGGCCGGCAAGAGCCTGTCCGACGCCTGGAACTCGGCGTACTCCGGCGGCTCGCACGACCTCACCGTGCACGGCCCCAACGGCTTCCTGCGCGCCTTCCGCAACCCCGGAAAGACCGCGGGCCCCGAGGCGGTCGCCCGGTACGCCGGCGACGACGTCGAGCTGACCTTCACCAACCAGGGTGCCGCCACGGTGACGTTGAAGGTGACGGGCGGCTACGGCGCGGGGACCACCGCCGTCAAGGTCACGCCCGGCGCCACGGTGCGCCGCCGCTTCTCCCTCGCGGCGAGCGGGCGCTGGTACGACCTGACGGTCACCTCCGACGCCGACGCCGGCTTCCTGCGGCGGTTCGCCGGACATGTCGAGAACGGCCGTCCCGGCGTGAGCGATCCGGCCATCGCCACCCGCTGACGCGCGGGTCCCCGGGGCGCACGGGCGGGAGCGAGGACGGCGGTTGTCTTCCGGCCGGCTCGCGGTAGTGTGCCCCGGTGACCACGCATTCGAACACACCTGCAGGCTGGTACCCCGATCCGCACGGCGCGGCCCAGACGCTGCGCTACTGGGACGGCGCGCAGTGGACCGAGCACACCCACGCCGGCCAGCAGGCTCCCGCCGGGCAGCAGGCCCCCGCCGGCCAGCACGGCCAGTACCAGCAGGCGCCGGCCCAGCAGGCCGCGCCCGACGCCCGCGTGCAGCAGCAGGTGCGGCAGGAGGCCGGCGTCGTCGGCGCCGGTGTGGGCGGCGGCTCGCTGTTCAGCGAGCCGGTGCTCGTGGTGAACCAGAAGGCCAAGCTGATCGAGCTGACCAACGAGTACAAGGTCTTCGACCAGAACGGCAACCAGATCGGCGCGGTCACCGAGATCGGCCAGAACGCGCTGAAGAAGATCCTGCGGTTCGTCTCCAGCCTCGACCAGTTCATGACCCACAAGCTGGAGATCCGGGACGGCTACGGACAGCCGCTGCTGGTGCTGACCCGGCCCGCGAAGATCTTCAAGTCGCGGGTGATCGTGTCCCGTCCGGACGGCACACAGGTCGGCGAGATCGTCCAGCAGAACGTCTTCGGGAAGATCAACTTCGCGATGAACGCGAACGGCCAACAGGTCGGCGCGATCAAGGCGGAGAACTGGCGCGCCTGGAACTTCGCGATCGTCGACCACGCCGACAACGAGGTCGCCCGGATCACGAAGACCTGGGAGGGCCTGGCCAAGACCATGTTCACCACGGCGGACAACTACGTCCTCCAGATCCACTACCAGCTGCCCGAACCGCTGCTGAGCCTGGTCGTGGCGACGGCGCTGACCGTCGACACCGCCCTCAAGCAGGACTCGCGCGGCCTGGGCTGACCGGGTCCGCACGCACCCGCCCGACGGACACCGGCGGCGGTCACCACCCGGTGACCGCCGCCGGTGCCCGTAACCTCGCGGTGCCCATGCGTCACAGCGGTGTGAGGTGCTCCGGTCCGGACCGCCGCGACCGGGGCAGCAGCGCGGGTTCCGCGGCCGCCGCGCGCGCCTCCAGGGCCAGGACGGCCGCCACGGGGTGCGCCTCGTCGCCGTCGTAGGGGTCCGGTCGCGCCCCTTCGGGGTCCGGGAGGGCCGCCTCCTCGGCGCGCGGCGTGGCCCGGGAGAGTTCCACCACGCCCCACGAGGCCAGCGCCGCTCCTGCCAGCGCGAACAGCACGCCCCGTACGCCCCCGTGCAGCCCCTGGCCGAGCAGCGTGAGTCCGATCACGGCCGCCGCCACCGGGTTGGCCAGGGTCACCACCGCCAGCGGAGCGCCCAGACCGCCCCGGTAGGCGGTCTGCGACAGCAGCAGCCCGCCCACCGCGAACGCCGCGACGAGCAGCGCCACGACGATCACCCGGGCGCTGAAGAGCGGCCCGGTGTGGTCGGTGGCGGCCACCGTGACCGTCTGGGTGAGCGCGGAGGCGACGCCCGAGGCCAGGCCGGACGCGGTCGCGTGCCGCAGCCCCGGCCGCGCTCCGGGCCGGGAGAGCGCGCCGATGAGGACGGCCGTCGCACCGGCGACGGCCAGCGCCTCGGCCGGGCTCAGCACCTGGTGGGGCGCGGGCCCGGACGCCGCGAGCAGAAGCGCGCCGAGCCCGAGCAGGGTGAGCGCGGTGCCCCGCCACTCGGCCGCGACGACCCGCCGCCCGGCCAGGCGCGCCCCCATCGGCACGGCCGCCACCAGCGTGAGCGCGCCGAGCGGCTGGACCACGGTCAGCGGACCGTACTTGAGGGCCACCACGTGCAGCAGGGCCGCGGCGCCGTTCAGCCCGACGGCGCACCACCAGGCGCCCGCGCGCAGCATCCGCAGCACACCCGCGCCCGCGGCGCGCGAGGCGAGCCGCTCCTGGGCGACGGCGGCCGCGGCGTAGGCGACGGCGGAGACCAGCGAGAGGACCACGGCGAGCAGGAAGGCGCTCATCGGGCAGCCCCCACCAGGACGGTGTCCTCGACCGGCGCGGCCTGGCCGGGGACGCGCACGCGGGCGGCCGGGGCGCGGTGCGGCAGCGGTATCGCCGCCAGCGCGAGCGCGAGCAGCGCGGCCGCGGCCAGCGCGTCGAGCCAGTAGTGGTTCGCGGTGCCCACGATCACCAGCAGGGTGAACAGCGGGTGCAGCAGCCACAGCCAGCGCCACCGCGACCTGGTGGCGACGATCAGCGCGACCGCCACCATCAGGGCCCAGCCGAAGTGCAGCGAGGGCATCGCCGCGAACTGGTTGGAGAGGTGGTCGGTCTTCGGCGGCCCGTACACCGAGGGTCCGTAGACCCGCGCCGTGTCGACGAGGCCGGCCGCGCCGAGCATCCGCGGCGGGGCGAGCGGGAACGTGAGATGCAGCACCAGGGCCGCGGCGGTCACCGCGGCGAGCACCCTGCGGGTCCAGACGTAGTGCGCCGGGCGGCGCAGGTACAGCCAGACCAGCAGACCGACGGTGGCCGGGAAGTGCACGGTCGCGTAGTAGGTGTTCGCTATGTGCACGAGGGTGTCGCCGGTGTCGCCGTGCAGCAGCAGGGACTGCACCGCGCCCTCGCCGGGCAGATGGGCCCAGCGCTCCAGGTCCCAGACGTGCCGGGCGTTGTGGAGGGCCTCGCCGGTGTGGTCGGCGGCCAGTTGCCTGCCGAGTTTGTAGACCAGGAACAGGCCGGCCACGAGCAGGAGTTCGCGGACGAGCGGCGGCCGGGCGGGCCGGTCGGGCTCCGCTGCGGCGGCCTCGTTCAGGGATGTCATGCCCCGGCCCCTTCGCTGGCGGTGTGCGGGTGTCCGGCCGCCGGCCCGGTCGGGCGGCAGGCTCGGACGCTGTCATCGATACGGTACCGTACCGATACGGCAGTGTACCGATACGTCGTAGTACCGGTACACTGGCGTATCGGTCGATGTACGTCACACCGGCGCGCGCCACACTGGACGGCGAACCCATCCGCATCACGAGTACGAGCGAGGAGAAGAGCGATGACATCGCAGGCCGCGGACGGACCGGACACGGTTGTCGCCTCGCGCCGCTCCAAGATCACGCCCGAGCGTGAACGGGAGTTCTTCGATGCCGTGCTCGAACAGATCCGCGAGTGCGGGTACGACGCCGTCACCATGGAGGGCGTCGCCGCCACCACCCGGTGCAGCAAGTCCACGCTCTACCGGCAGTGGAAGAACAAGCCGCAGTTCGTGGTCGCCGCGCTGCGGGCCAACCGGCGGGCCCGGTTCGCCGGGATCGACACCGGCTCGCTCGCCGAGGACCTGCGGCAGGCCGCACGGGCCGCGGGACAGTGGTCGGGCAAGGACACCCGGCTCCTCCAGGCGCTCGGACACGCGATGACGCAGGACCCGGAGCTGAAGACGGCGCTGCGCGAGACGCTGGTCGAGCCGGAGGTGGCCGCGCTGCGCGAGCTGCTGCGGCGCGGGGTCGAGCGCGGCGAGGTCCGCGCCGACAACCCGGCGCTGGAGTATGTGCCCGCGCAGATGTTCGGCGTGCTGCGCATCCGTCCCGTGCTGGACGGGGAGTTCGCCGGTCCGGACTACATGGTCCGGTTCGTGGAGGCCGCGGTGCTGCCCGCGCTCGGCCTGGACTAGCAGGAGACCCAGGCCGCCGTCCGTGGGATGACTGGACGGCGACCTGTTCGCGCCGCACCGTGGGGACGGGGGCGGCGCCACCCGGCCGGGCGGAGTTCCTCTGGAGCGGAGAGGAACCCCGCCCGGCCGACACACGACCCGGGCGGTGCGGGCCGGCTCACACGTTCTGGCCGCTCCCGCCGCCCGAGGACTCCTTGATGCCGCCGGTGATCTCGTCGATCACCGACTGGCCCTGCGCCACGTCCACGCCGAACCGGACGACGACCATCTGGCTCGGATTCCCCGGGGACGGGAAGGCCAGCGACTCCACGAAGCCGTCGGAGCCCTTGTTCGTGACCGCCTTCCAGCGCACCAGGTAGCCCTTCTGGCCGGCCACCGTGACCGCCTTGGAGGCCAGCACCTGGTGCGAGGTTATGCCGCCGTACGCCTTGCCGTACGACTGGTCGGCGTTGTCCGC
Organism: Streptomyces seoulensis; assembly: GCA_013364255.1. GTDB lineage: Bacteria > Actinomycetota > Actinomycetes > Streptomycetales > Streptomycetaceae > Streptomyces > Streptomyces similanensis. The sequence goes on from CP054936.1 coordinate 7,557,606, forward strand.
GATGTCCGCCTCGGCCACCTGCCGCGCCGTGCCGACCGCCAGGGCGGGCGAGGAGGACGCGCCGCCCTTGTTGCAGCTCAGCGAGGTGTCGGCCGGACACTTGTAGGTGTCGGAGGAGTTGACCTGGGCGCCGCTGCCGTTGGCGAACTGCTGGCCGTACCAGCCGCTCGGGATGGGCAGGCTGATGCCGCTGGCCGGGTCGGCCACCGAGCCGCTCCTGATCTTCGGCGGCGCGGACTGCTGCGGACCGGGCGTCTGGCCCCCGGACCCGCCCGAGCCGTCGGACCCGCCGGAGTCCCCGGACCCGCCCGACCCGCCCGGGCCCCCGAAGCCGCCGCTGCCGCCGCTCCCGTCACTGCCGCCGGACCCGCCGGAGCCGCCGAACGGGCCGCCCTGGCCGCCGGAGCCGCCGCGCCCGCCGCCCTGCCCGTTCGGCAGCTGCCGCGAGGCGGTCCGGTCACCGCCGTCGTCCTTGGTCAGCGCGTACACCCCGACCCCGATGCTCGCCAGCACCGCGGCGGCCACCGCCACGGCGATGCCCGTGCGCAGCCCACGGCGCCCTGCGGGCGCGGGCTGCCCCGGGTGGCCGGGATGGCCCGGGTAGGCGGACTGCCCCGGGTAGGCGGGCTGGCCCGGATGGCCGGGCTGGCCGGGCTGGCCCTGCTGGCCCGGATATCCCTGTTGGCCCGGATAACCGGGCTGGGCCGGATGCCCCGGCTGGGCCGGTCGGCCCGGGTCGCCCTGGTACGCCGGGTGGGGGCCGGCGGCGGGCGGCTGCGCCGGCGGACCCCACGCGGCGGCCGACCCGGCCGGGCGGGTCCGGTCCGTCCATGCCCCGCCGTCCCACCAGCGCTCGGTGGCGGGGCCGTCACTTGTCTGCCCCGGGTCGGGATACCACCCGGGAGGAGTCACCTGCGTCATGTCCCCACCGTATGAGGCGTCCGTGAAAGAGGTATGAGAGGCCCCCGGTCGACGAGGACGCCCTCGCCCCGCCGCACACGACGCTCCCCGCGCCGCGGGGCCCCGCCCCACTGTAGGAGCCATCGCCCCGTCGGGGCAGCCCCCGTCCCCGGCCCGCCACCGGTTCCCGCCCCGGGAGCCCGGTGCACGAACCGCCGCCCCCCTCCCGTGAGCCCCGCCCCGCGCCCCACCGGCCACGCACCGCCACCGCCACCGCCACCGCCCGCCCCACCGCGCACCAGCACACCACCGCACCATGAATGTGCCTACACACCGTCAAATCTGCGCCAACTCACGCCCGTTGACTTTCCGCCCCTTTTCCCCGCAGGTCGCGGCCCCGCCCCGTCGCCCGCCCGTACCCGACGTCACCCGTGACGGCAACACGTGCGTGGAGCGGCCTCCGCTGGGCCTCCCGGAGGGATACGCTCGGGATTCGTACGGCGTTCGGGCGACTTGGGGAGGTAGCGGAATGACGGAGGCACGGCCGGATGCGGCCGCCCCGGCTTGCCTGTGGGAGCGCGACGAGGAAGTCACCGCCGTCCGGCGGGCGGTGGAAACCCTGCGCGCCGACCGCGCGTCCGCGGGCGGCCTGCTGGTCTTCCAGGGCGACGCGGGACTGGGCAAGACCGCCCTGCTGACCGAGACCCGCCGCATCGCCGAGGAGCACGGCTGCGCCGTGTGGTCGGCCCGCGGCGGCGAGATCCTGCGCTCCGTCCCGTTCAACGTGGTACGCCAACTGCTCCAGCCCGCCCTGCTGTCGCTGCTGCCCGAGGAGGCCCGCGAATACCTCGGCGACTGGTACGGCATCGCCGGCCCCGCCCTCGGCATAGCGGAACCCGGCGAGGGCCACGCCGACCCGCAGGCCGTGTGCGACGGTCTGGTCAACGCCGTACGCAGGCTGGCCGGGCGCGAGTGGCCGCTGGTGCTGCTGATCGACGACGCGCACTGGGCCGACGAGGAGTCCCTGCGCTGGCTCGCCGCCTTCGCCGAGAGCCTGGACGACCTGTCCGTGCTGCTCGTGGTGACCCGCAGGTCCGGCGAGGTGAGCGGCGAGAGCGCCCGGCTGCTGGACGCGGTCGCCGCCGCCGCGGGCGTGAGCGACCTGCGCGCGCTGTCCCCGGACGCCACCGCCGAACTCACCCGCACCGCCCTCGGCGCCCACGCGGACGCCCCGTTCTGCCGCGAGGTGTGGGCCGTCACCGGCGGCAACCCCTACGACGCCGTGGAACTCCTCGCCAAGGTCCGCGACAGCGAGCTGGAACCGGTCGAGTCCCGGGCCGCCGAACTGCGCGACCTGAACCGCTCCGCCCGCGGCGGCGGCCTCGTCGCACGCCTGGAGGAACTGGGCATCGACGCCACCCGGTTCGCCTGGGCCGCCGCCATCCTCGGCACCGGCATCTCCGTCGACCTGGTCGCCCAACTCGCCACCATGAGCCGGGAGGAGGCGGTGCGCTGCGCCCAACTGCTGCGCGCCGCCCGCATCCTCACCGAGCCGGACCCGGCGACCGCCCGCGGCGGCGACGGCGACCTGGAGTTCGTGCACCCGCTGATCGCCACCGCCGCCTACCACTCCATCCCGGACGCGCTGCGCACCGCCATGCACGGCATCGCCGCCCAGGTCGTGGCCGAATCCGGGCGCGGCGCCGCCGCGGCCTCCCGGCATCTGCTGGAGGTCCACCCGGACGACGACGAGGAACTGGTCGACCAGCTGCGGCAGGCCGCCCGCGAACACCTCGCCGTCGGCGCCCCGGAGGCGGCCCGCCGCTGCCTGGAGCGGGCCCTGCGGGAGCCGCCCACACCCGAGGCGCATCCACAGGTCCTCTACGAACTGGGCTGCGCCACGCTGCTGACCAAGCCCGCCACCACCATCGAGCACCTCCGCCTGGCGCTGAGCATGCCCGGCCTGGAGGGCGAGGCGCGGGTGGACGCCGTCCGCCGGCTGTCGCAGGCCCAGCTTCACAACAACCAGCTGGAGGAGGCCGTCCGCACGGTCGAGGCCGAGGCCGCCCGCCACGCACCGGGTCCCACCCGGCTGAAGCTGCACGCCATGCAGTACATGTGGGAGGGCCTGCACGCCGGTGAGACGATCTCGCCCCGCCGCTCCGAGCGCCTCGCCGAGCTCGCCGCCGGCTGCACCGGACGCGACAGCTCCGAGCGGGCGCTGCTCATCCTGCGCGGCTTCGACGCCATGGCCCGCGGCGAGAACGCCGAGGAGGTCGTCGAGCTGTGCGACCGCGCCCTCGTCAACGGCCGTCTGGCTCCCGGCCTCGGCTGGACCGACACCGAGTGGGGCGTCGAACTGCCCCTGATGCTCGCCAGCGCGTACGCCTACAGCGACCGTCTCGACCGGGCCGAGGCCCTCTACAACGAGGCTCTGCGCGCCTACGAGACCGCGGGCTGGAGCGGCGGTCACCTCGCCCTCGCGCACGCCTACGTCGGACTCGCCCACCGCAGGCGCGGCCGGCTCATCGAGGCCGAGGCGTCCCTGCGCGAGTCGCTGCGGATCGCCGAGCGGGTCGGCCGGGGACTGCCGCTGTACTGGACGGCGACCTGCAACCTGGTCGACACGCTGCTCGCCCGCGGCCATGTCGAGGAGGCCCAGGCGGTCGCCGAGCGCTACGAGTTCGCCCCGCCCTACCCGGCCACCATCGTCATCCCCGACCCGCGCAGCGTGCGCGGCAGGCTGCTGCTCGCCACCGGCCGCACCAAGGAGGGCGTCAACGAACTGGAGGCCGCCGAGAAGGCGGCGGCCGTCCGCGGCCACCACAACCCGGTGATGGTGCCCTGGGCCGCCGATCTGTCCCGCGCCCTGGCCGCGGAGGACCCGGCCCGGGCCGCCCGGCTCGCCGCCGACGTCCGCCGCCAGGCCGAGCGGTTCGGCACCGACACCGCGATAGGCGAGGCACTGCGCTGCGCGGCCGTCCTGGAGACCGGCCAGCGCGCGGTCCGGCTCGCCGCCCAGGCCGTCGCCTACCTCGAAGCGTCCCCGTGTCAGTACGAACACGCCGCGGCCCGGGTCGAGTTCGGCATCGCCTCCCGCTCGGCCGCCGAACTCGAACGGGGCCTGGCGCTGGCCGTCTCGTGCGGCGCGGACGGTCTGGCGGCCCAGGCGCGCGGGGCCCTGCGCTCGGCCCACGGACTGCTCTGAACCAGCCGCACCGGCCCGTCAGGGGGAGAGGCCGCCCTTCCTCCGCCCTTCCGCCGGCCTTTCGGACGCCTCCGCGCCGCACCTGCGCGGTTCGCCCGTTCGGCTCCGGGTACCCGGCCGCTCGCGAAGGTGACGGAACGGGACGAAGGGGCGCGACACGATGAAGGCAGTGACCTGGCAGGGCAAGCGCGACGTCCGGGTGGAGGAGGTCCCCGACCCCACGATCCAGGAGCCGACGGACGCCGTCATCCGGATCACCTCCAGTGGCCTGTGCGGCTCCGACCTGCACCTGTACGAAGTGCTCACCCCGTTCATGACGCCCGGCGACATCCTCGGCCACGAGCCGATGGGCATCGTCGAGGAGGTCGGTCCCGAGGTGCCGAACCTCAAGCGCGGCGACCGGGTGGTCGTCCCGTTCCAGATCTCCTGCGGCCACTGCTTCATGTGCTCCTCGGGCCTCCAGACCCAGTGCGAGACGACCCAGGTCACCAGTGAGGGCATGGGCGCCGCCCTGTTCGGCTACACCCGGCTCTACGGCGCCGTCCCCGGCGCGCAGGCCGAGTACCTGCGCGTGCCGCAGGCCCACTACGGGCCGATCAAGGTGCCCGTGGGCCCGGCCGACGACCGCTTCGTCTACCTCTCCGACGTGCTGCCCACCGCCTGGCAGGCGGTCGCCTACGCCGACGTCCCGCCCGGCGGCAGCGTCGCCGTCCTGGGGCTCGGGCCCATCGGCGACATGGCCTGCCGGATCGCCCGGCTGCGCGGCGCCGAGCAGGTGTTCGGCGTGGACCTGGTGCCCGAGCGGCTGGAGCGGGCCCGCCGGCGCGGGGTGAAGACGTACGACCTGCGCGACTTCGACAGCGAGAAGGAACTCGTCGCCGCCATCCGCGACGAGACGCACGGACGCGGCCCCGACTCGGTGATCGACGCGGTGGGCACCGAGGCGCACGGCAGCGCGGTCGCCCGGATGGTGCAGCAGGCCGCCGCGGTGATGCCGCGTGCCCTGAGCGGACCGCTCGCCGAACGCTTCAGCGTGGACCGGCTCGCCGCCTTCCACACCGCCATCGACCTGGTGCGCCGCGGCGGGACCATCTCGCTCTCCGGCGTGTACGGCGGCTCGGCCGACCCGCTGCCGCTGCTCACCATGTTCGACAAGCAGCTCCAGATCCGGATGGGCCAGGCCAACGTCCGCCGCTGGGTCGACGACATCCTGCCCCACCTGACGGAGGAGGACGTGCTCGGCGTCGACGACTTCGCCACCCACCGGGTGCCGCTCACCGACGCGCCGCACGCCTACGAGATCTTCCAGCACAAGCAGGACGGCGCGGTCAAGATCCTCATGTCGCCGTGACGTCCGCGTCGCCGGGCGGCCGGCCGAGGATCTCGGCCAGGTCGTAGCGGACGGGCTCCTCCAGCTGGGCGTAGGTGCAGCTGTGCGGGGCGCGGTCCGGGCGCCAGCGGCGAAAGCGCGCCGTGTGCCGGAACCGCGCCCCGTTCTCCATGTGGTCGTACGCCACCTCCGCGACCCGCTCGGGCCGCAGCGGCACCCACGACAGGTCCTTCTTGCCCGACCAGCGGCTCGGCGCCCCCGGCAGCCGGGCCGACGTGTGGGCCGCCTCGTCCGACCAGGCCGCCCACGGGTGCCCGGCCGCGTCGTCCATGCGCAGCGGCGCCAGTTCCTCGATCAGCTCGGCCCGCCGCTTCATCGCGAACGCCGCCGACACGCCGACGTGCTGGAGGCGGCCCTGGTCGTCGTAGAGGCCCAGCAGCAGGGAACCGACGACCGGCCCCGACTTGTGGAGCCGGTAGCCGGCCACCACCACGTCGGCCGTCCGCTCGTGCTTGATCTTGAACATGGCGCGCTCGTCCTGGCGGTAGGGCAGCCCCGGCGGCTTGGCGATCACCCCGTCCAGGCCCGCGCCCTCGTACTCCTCGAACCACCGCCCGGCCACCTCGACGTCCCGCGTCGCGGGCGCCACGTGGACCGGCGCCGTGACCCCTTGGAGCGCCCTGACCAGCAGCGCCCGCCGCTCCTCCAGCACCACGTCCAGCAGCGAGGCGTCGTCCAGCGCGAGCAGGTCGAAGGCGACGAAGGAGGCCGGCGTCCGCCGCGCCAGCGTGCGCACCCGGGAGTCGGCGGGGTGGATCCGCTCGGTCAGCGCGTCGAAGTCCAGCCGCCCCTCACGGGCGATCACGATCTCCCCGTCCAGGACGCACCGCTCGGGCACCCGCTCCCTCAGCGCCGCCACCAGCTCGGGGAAGTACCGGGTCAGCGGCTTGCCGGTCCGGCTGCCCAGCTCCACCTCGGGGCCGTCGCGGAACACGATCGCCCGGAAGCCGTCCCACTTCGCCTCGTACTGCATGCCCGGCGGGATCCTCGCCACCGGCTTGGCGAGCATCGGCTTCACGGGCGGCATCACGGGCAGCTCCATGCAAGCGATTGTGCGGGCCCGCGATCCTCCGCGCCCGTTCACGGCCGGTGCGCCCGGTGTGCGGGGGCCGCACGCTGCGCCTACCGTGGCACGCATGGGCGAAGCGGTGGAACTGGACGTGGCCGGCCGGACCGTACGGCTGTCCAGTCCGGACAAGGTCTTCTTCCCGGAGCGCGGCTACACCAAGCTGGACGTGGCCCGCTACTACCAGGCGGTCGCCCCCGGCATCCTGCGCGCCCTGCGCGACCGCCCCACCACCCTGGAGCGCTACCCGGACGGCATCACCGGCGAGTGGTTCTACCAGAAGCGGGCGCCCAAGGGCATGCCCGACTGGATCCCGACCGCCCACATCACCTTCCCCAGCGGGCGCAGCGCCGACGAGATGTGCCCCACCGAGGAGGCGGCCGTGGTGTGGGCCGCCCAGTACGGCACCCTCACCTTCCACCCCTGGCCGGTGCGCCGCCACGACGTCGACCACCCCGACGAACTGCGCGTCGACCTCGACCCGCAGCCCGGCACCGACTACGCCGACGCGGTCCGCGCCGCCGGTGAACTGCGCGCCGTGCTGGCGGAGTTCGGCGGGCTGCGCGGCTGGCCCAAGACCTCCGGCGGGCGCGGACTGCACGTCTTCGTGCCCATCGAGCCGCGCTGGACCTTCACTCAGGTGCGCCGGGCCGCCATCGCGGTGGGCCGGGAACTGGAGCGCCGGATGCCCGAACGGGTGACGATCAAGTGGTGGAAGGAGGAGCGCGGCGCCCGTATTTTCGTCGACTACAACCAGACCGCCCGCGACCGCACCATCGCCTCCGCCTACTCGGTGCGCCCCCGCCCCGGCGCCCCGGTCTCCGCGCCGCTGCGCTGGGAGGAGGTGGGCGTCGCGCACCCCGAGGACTTCGACATCACGACGATGCCCGCCCGCTTCGCCGAGGTGGGCGACGTGCACGCCGACATGGACGACCACGCCTTCGCGCTGGACGCGCTGCTGGAGCTGGCCGACCGCGACGAACGCGACCACGGCCTCGCCGACCTGCCCTATCCGCCCGAGTACCCGAAGATGCCGGGCGAGCCCAAACGGGTCCAGCCCAGCCGCGCCAAGCGGGCGGACCGGCCCGGCCGCGCCAAGCGGGAGGACCGGCCCGCGCCCGAGGCGTCGTAGGCCGCGCTCACCCGCGTCGTCGCGGAGCCGGCCGCAGGACCGCGAAACGGGCGCCGCAGGGGTCGGCGAGGCGGGCGACGCGGCCGACGTCCGCGATGTCGGTGGCGGGCAGCCGGACCGTGCCGCCCAGCTCCGCCGTCCGGCCGGTCACGGCGTCCACGTCCGGCACGGCGAAGTACGGCATCCAGTACGCGCCCGCCGCCGCCTCCGTCGGGTCCTCGGCGAGCGGCACGAAGCCGCCGAACGCGGCGTCCTCCCCGCCCTCGGCCGGATTGACGAGGGTGTACGTGCCGTCCGGGAAGGACGCCGCCGCGGTCTCCAGGCCCAGCACCCGGTGGTAGAAGGCGGCGGCCGCCGCGATGTCCGGCGTGTACAGCTCGGCCCAGCACAGCGCGCCGGGCGCGCCCGTCACCTCCAGGCCCTCGGTCCGCCCCGGCTGCCAGAGCCCGAACCGCACGCCCGCCCGGTCGGCGAGCAGCGCCATACGGCCCTCGTCCATGACGTCGACCGGCCGGAGCAGCACACCGCCGTGCGCCTGCTCGGCGGCGACGGCGGTCGCCCGTGCGTCGGGAGTGCGGAAGTACACGGTCCAGGAGGGCGGCCCCTGGTCCGGCCGGATCCGCGCGCCGCCGGCCACGGTACGGCCGTCCAGCCGGAAGAAGCCGTAGTCGCCGCCTTCGGGTCCGGCCGGGCGGAACTCCCAGCCGAACAGGGCGCCGTAGAAGGCGCGGACGCCGTCGAGGTCGGGGGCGCCGACGTCGATCCAGCTGGGAGCGCCGTCGACGAAACGGGTGGTGAGCATCGTCGCCCTCCTCGGCAGGGGCCCGCGGTCCGCTCCGCGTGTGCTCTGCCGAGTCTCGCACCGCCCGCGGACGAACGCCGCCGCAGCACGCGGGTGGGCGCGCCGCCGTGCGCCGCCGTCGCCGCCGGGCCATCATCGAGGCGGCCGGGGGACCGCGGGCGGCGCGTTGATCCGGCGTTGATCGAACGTTTTTCGCCGCCTGCGACGCTTTCGGACATGCACATCGAGACGATCACCCCGGCCGACCCCGCCTGGCAGGCCCAGGCGCTGTGCGCGCAGACCGGGGCCGACTTCTTCTTCCCCGAGCCGGGCAGCTCCGTGCGCGAGGCCAAGCGCATCTGCGGTCTGTGCGAGATGCGCCCGGCCTGCCTGGAGTACGCCCTCGCCAACGACGAACGCTTCGGCGTCTGGGGCGGCCTGTCCGAGAAGGAACGGCTGAGCCTGCGCCGGACCGCGCGCTAGGCGCGCCGCTCGGGACGGGCGGCGCGCCGCCGCACGACAGCCGTCGGGCCCGGCGGCACGCGGCCGTGGGGGAGGGGCGTTCAGCCGGCGGCGCGGGCCGCCATGCGCGCCTTGCGGGCCGCCAGCCGCTCGTCGAACTTGGCCGCCTCCGCGTCCAGGCCGCCCATGTACAGGCCCAGCTCCTCCTGCGCCTGGCGGCCCTCCGGGCCGAGGCCGTCGATGTCCAGCACCTTCAGGAAGCGCAGCACCGGCTGGAGCACGTCGTCGTGGTGGATGCGCAGGTTGTAGACCTCGCCGATGGCCATCTGCGCCGCCGCCCGCTCGAAGCCGGGGATCCCGTGGCCGGGCATGCGGAAGTCGACCACCACGTCGCGCACCGCCCGCATGGTCAGGTCGGGGGCGAGGTCGAAGGCGGCCCCGAGCAGGTTGCGGTAGAAGACCATGTGCAGGTTCTCGTCGGTCGCGATGCGCGCCAGCATGCGGTCGCAGACCGGGTCGCCGGACTGGTGGCCGGTGTTGCGGTGCGAGATGCGGGTGGCCAGTTCCTGGAAGGCGACGTAGGCGATCGAGTGCAGCATCGAGTGCCGGTTGTCGGACTCGAAGCCCTCGCTCATGTGGGCCATCCGGAACCGCTCCAGCTTGTCCGGGTCGACGGCGCGCGAGGCGAGCAGGTAGTCCCGCATCACGATGCCGTGCCGGCCCTCCTCCGCCGTCCAGCGGTGCACCCAGGTGCCCCAGGCGCCGTCGCGGCCGAAGAGGCTGGCGATCTCGTGGTGGTAGCTGGGCAGGTTGTCCTCGGTCAGCAGATTCACCACCAGGGCGGTCCGGCCGATCTCGGTGACCTTGGACTGCTCCTTGTCCCACGCCTCGCCGTCGGCGAAGATGCCGGGGAAGTTGCGGCCGTCGCTCCACGGGACGTACTCGTGGGGCATCCAGTCCTTGGCGACCTTCAGATGCCGGTTCAGCTCCTTCTCGACCACTTCCTCCAGCGCGTACAGCAGCCGGGCGTCGGTCCAGACGGCGGACGGGCTGCCGAGAGAGGGGGAGGTGATCGTCATGGGTACTCCAGGGGGACGTGCGAGCCGGGCGGGAGCCGGCACAGCCAAGCGGGGGACGGTCGAACGGGCCGGCGAGCGGTGCCGGCCAACCTACGGGATCGTAGGCTACGAAACCGTAGGTTACGAACCCGTAGGTTAAGACCGCTGTAAAGACCGCCCGGCAAACTCCTTCCGGCCGCCCCATCAGGCCGCATGACGGACCGTGAGCGGACCCCGTGTCCCGCCCGGATCAAGCGGGACACGCGCGGCATCACCCGTTCGGACGCATGCCCCGAGGACCGCACGCTACTCGGCGGCCGCGATCTCCTCCCAGCTGGTCTCCTTCAGTTCCCCCTCCTCCACCAGCAGCCAGCGGGTGATGCCGACGGAGCGCAGGAACGGCAGGTCGTGGCCGGCCACGATCAGCGCGCCCTCGTAGGACTCCAGCGCGCTGGTCAGCCGGCGCACGCTCGCCATGTCGAGGTTGTTCGTCGGCTCGTCCAGCAGCAGCAGTTGGGGCGCGGGCTCGGCCAGCATCAGCGCGGCCAGCGCGGCCCGGAAGCGTTCGCCGCCGGACAGCGTCGCCGCCTTCTGGTCGGCCCGCGCGCCCCGGAACAGGAAGCGGGCCAGCCGGGCCCGGACGTGGTTCCCGGTGGCGTCCGGCGCGAACCGGGCCACGTTCTCCACGACGCTCAGCTCGTCGTCCAGGACGTCGAGGCGCTGCGGCAGGAACCGCAGCGGCACGTGCGCCACCGCCTCCCCGGACACCGGCGGCAGCTGACCGGCGATGGTGCGCAGCAGCGTCGTCTTGCCCGCGCCGTTGCGCCCGACCAGCGCCACCCGCTCCGGACCGCGCAGATCGAGCCCGCCGGACACCCGCGTGCCGTACGCCGATTCCAGATCGCGCAGGGTGAGCACGTCACGGCCGGGCGGCACCGCCGTGTACGGCAGCTCGACGCGGATCTCGTCGTCGTCGCGCACCGCCTCCGCCGCCTCGTCCAGACGTTCCCTGGCCGCGGACAGCTTCTCCTCGTGCAGGATCCGGTGCTTGCCCGCGGACTCCTGCGCGGCCCGCTTGCGCGCGCCCATCACGATCTTCGGCTCCCGCTTGCTGTCCCACATCTTCTGCCCGTACCGCTTGCGGCGGGCCAACTTGACCTGCGCGTCGGTCAGTTCGCGCTTCTGGCGGCGCAGGTCGGCCTCGGCGACGCGCACCATCCGCTCGGCGGCGTCCTGTTCGACGGCGAGGGCCTCCTCGTACGCCGAGAAGTTGCCGCCGTACCAGGTGACCCGGCCGGCGCGCAGATCGGCGATCTGGTCCACCAGCTCCAGCAGTTCGCGGTCGTGGCTGACCACGACCAGCACGCCGGGCCAGGCCGCGACGGCCGCGTACAGCCGCCGGCGCGCGTACAGGTCGAGGTTGTTGGTCGGTTCGTCCAGCAGCAGGACGTCCGGGCGGCGCAGCAGCAGCGCCGCCAGCCGCAGCAGCACCGACTCGCCGCCGGACACCTCGCCGACGGTGCGGTCCAGGCCGATGTGGCCGAGACCGAGCTCGCCGAGCGTGGCCAGGGCGCGTTCCTCGACGTCCCAGTCGTCGCCGAGGGCCTCGAAGTGCTCCTCGGCCGCGTCGCCCGCCTCGATGGCGTGCAGCGCGGCCCGCCGCCCGGCGATGCCGAGGGCCTCGTCGACCCGCAGGCCGGTGCCGAGGGTGACGTTCTGCGGGAGGTAGCCGACCTCGCCGGCCACCCGGACGACGCCGTCGGCGGGCGGCAGCTCGCCCGCGATCAGCTTCAACAGGGTCGATTTTCCGGTGCCGTTGACGCCGACGAGCCCGGTGCGGCCGGGGCCGAAGGCGATGTCGAGGCCGGTGAAGACGGACGTGCCGTCGGGCCAGGCGAAGGACAGGGCGGTGCAGGTGATGGATGCTGACATGAGCGCCTCGCGGGTGCTGGATGCGGTCTGGGGCGGACACGTATCGAGACACCGCGAGCGGGGAGGCCGTGTAGGAGAGGAGGCACGGGGCAGGAGAAGAGCCCTGGGCCGGACTTCCGGGAGGACGGCTCGAACGCCGAGGTCGGACGCGACGCACACACCCCGTGGGGTGTGACGCGGTGTCTCAGGACCTCAGACGAGCAACGTCCTTCTCCAATCGACGGCAACAGGAACGCTGCAACCGTACGAGCGGCCCGAGCGGCCTGTCAACGACATATCCGCGTGGGCGCCGCGCCCACCGTGCCAAGGAGATCCGCCCGTGTCCCTCGGTCCGCTCCCACCGCACCGGCTCTCGCTTCCGGCCCGCCTCTGCCTGCTGGCCTGGGACACCTCGGCCCGGCGCGTCGCCGGCGCCGCCCAGCTGCCGCACCTGGTGCGGGCCGGCGCGCTGACCGAGCTGGTGCGGCGCGGGCTGCTGGTCGACGACGACGGCATCGCCACCCCCGTCGACCTGGACGCGCGCACCGGCGACCCGGTGCTGGACGGCCTGCTCGACCTGGTCCGGGAGTCCTGCCCGCGCCGCTGGCGGACCTGGGTGACGCTGCACGCCCGGCACACCCTGGCGGCCGTGCGGGAGCAGCTGACCGCCGAGGGATACCTGCGCGCCGAGAAGCGGCGGGTGTTCGGCCTCTTCCCGTCGGTGGAGTACGTCCTGGAGCGCGTCGCCGCCGTGGACGCGCTGTGCGCGGAGGCGCGGCAGGCGCTCGACGGCGACCGCCCGGCCGCCGAGGTCGCCGAGGACACCGCCGCCGCGGTCGCCCTGGCCGCCGCGGCGCGGCTGCGCACCCTGGCGCCCGACCGCGAGCGCGGACCGCGGGGGCGGCGCGTGGAGGAGCTGACCGAACGCGGCACGGCGACGGCCCCGGCCCTGCGCCACATCGTGCGCGAGGTCCGCACCGCGCTGGCCGCGACCGCGACCGCCGCCCCGGCGGGCGGCTGACCCGCGGGGCCGTGACGGGCGGCCCGCACCACGGCGGCCCCGACGCGCCGCCGGCCGGCGCCGGGCCCCGGCTGCCAGGGCCTGTCTCAGCAGGCGTCGCGCATCAACTCCGCGAGGCCGTGGTCGAGATCGAGCTGGAGGTGTTCGCGGCCGACCGGCACCAGCTTGCTCGCGGCCTGGAGGAACCGGCGTATCTCACCGCTGCGCACGTGCACCACGGCCGTGCCCTCGGGGGCGTGGAACTCCAGGACGGTCCGGTCGTACCCGTACGGCCGCACCCGTACGTCGCCGTCGCCCTCGGGCTCCTCCAGACCGGCCGTCAGCAGGTCGCGGGCGAAGGTCCAGCAGACCTCGACGCCCTCCAGGGTGGCCGGGGCGGGGAAGGACATCCGGACGGCGAACGGGTCCCGGCGGTCGTAGTGCAACGTGGCGGGGATGCTGGGCATCCGGGGCGCGGCGGCGACCAGACGCGCCTCGACGGGCTGCTCGATGACGGTGGACAACGCCTTGCTCCCTTGTGACGTATGACGTACGACGGCTGGACGGACGCTTGGGTGGACGAGGCCGGCACTGGAGGAGACGACGGAACCGGCCGCCCCGTGCACATGGGGAGCTAGTGACCTCTGTCACCGCCTTTCATGCGCGGACGTGACCGGTCTTACGCGGCCGGAGCGCGCGTGGGAGCGCAGGTCGCCGGGCATCCGGCGACAAGGGGCGCTTCGCTCGACCGGGCGATTGAATATCGCCTGAAATGACGAACTGTCCCAGGATGCGGGTAGGCGGTCCTTGACTGAGAGGAAGTGAACGGCATGCCACGCGGATCCAGTGCCAAGCGGGAGCGTCAGTACGAGCACATCAAGGAGAGCGCGCGGGACCGGGGCGAGAGCGCCGGCCGCGCCGAGGAGATCGCCGCCCGCACGGTGAACAAGGAGCGCGCCCGCTCGGGCGAGTCGAAGACGGCCGGCCGCACCTCGACGCAGGACATGTCCTCCGGCAAGCGGGGCGGCCAGCGTTCGGGCCACGGCTCCCAGGGCCCCACGTACGACCAGCTCTACGAGGAGGCCAAGCGGCGCAACATCCACGGCCGCTCGGACATGAACAAGCAGCAGCTGCGGCAGGCGCTGGACAAGTGACCCAGGGGCCCGCGGGCGGTGCCCCGGCGCACGCCCCGGCCGGGGGCCGGGGCGCGGCGACCTGACCGCCCCCGGCCCCCGAAGGCCGCGCGCCCCGGGGCGCCGCCCGCCGTGCCCGCGCCGCGCGGCGGCCCCGTAGGCTCCTGTCACCATGACGATGACCGTAGGGATACCCGCGGGCTGGCCCGCGAGCACGGAGCGGGCGCGGGCCGTGCAGGACGAGTTGCGCGCGCGGATCGTGCTGGACGAGGCGGGTCCGGCGCCCGGGACGGGCCACGTCACCGGCGTGGACGTCGCCTACGACGACGAGCGGGACGTCGTCGCCGCGGCAGCCGTCGTCCTGGACGCGGCCACGCTGCGGGTGGTCGCCGAGGCCACCGCCATCGGCCGGATCTCCTTCCCGTACGTCCCCGGACTGCTCGCCTTCCGTGAGATCCCCACCGTGCTCGCCGCCCTCGACGCCCTGGACCGCCCGCCCGGCCTGGTCGTCTGCGACGGCTACGGACTCGCCCATCCGCGCCGGTTCGGCCTCGCCAGCCACCTCGGCGTCCTGACCGGCCTGCCGACGATCGGCGTCGCCAAGAACCTCTTCACCTTCGCCCACGCCGGCCCGGACACCCCGCGCGGCAGCGCCGCCCCGCTGCTGGCCGGAACCGAGGAGGTCGGCCGCGCGCTGCGCACCCGCGACGGAGTGAAGCCGGTCTTCGTCTCCGTGGGCCACCGCACCGGTCTCGACAACGCCTGCGCGCACACCCTCGCGCTGACCCCGGCCTACCGCCTGCCGGAGACCACCCGCCGGGCCGACGCCCTGTGCCGCCGGGCCCTCAGGGAGGCGACGGGGCAGCCGGAGCCGGGCACGCACCAGTCGTTCGGTCGACCAGTCGACTAAACGACCGCCGCCGTGCGGAAGGTCAGCCCGGAGGCGCGCAGCCGGCCGAGCAGCGCGTCGCCCATCGCGACCGCCGTCGTCACCTGCCCGGCCGTCTCGGGCAGCTCGTCCAGGGCCAGGCACAGGGCGGACTCGGCGAACATCCGCGCCGTCTCGTCGTAGCCGGGGTCGCCGCCCGCGACCTCGGTCAACACCCGTCGGCCGCCGCCCTCGCCGACGAACCGCACCGAGAACCAGCTCCTGGCCCGCTTCTCGGCGCTCGGTCCGTCGCCCGGTTCGAGCCGGCCGGACAGCCAGCGCCGCACCGGCGGCACCTGGGCCGCGGCGGCCAGGGCGCCCACGGCGGCCACCGAGCCGGCGGCCACCGGCAGCCGCCGTACGGCGGCGTAGTGGCGGTAGCGGAAGTCGGGGCCGTAGCGCTCCAGCGCCCGCGCCGAGCGGACCACGATCCGCGGGTCGATGGTCGGCAGCGGCAGCGCCCAGGCGCCGACTTCCCCGGCGAACCGCGGCGCCGCCGCCGGCGCCGAGGCCCGCCGCCCCACCAGCCGGGGTTCGTGCCGGGCGCGCTCCCGCGCCGCGGCCCGCATCGACAGCGGCCGGGACAGCTGCCCGAGCGCCGAGGCGAGGGTGCCGCCGGAGAACGCCGCGTCCGCGCGCACGAACCCGTCCACGCTCAGCGGCACGCCCTCGGGCAGCTGCCCCACCGTGAAGTACACGCCCAGGTCGTGCGGCACCGAGTCGAACCCGCAGGCGTGCACCAGCCGCGCCCCGGTCTCCCGCGCCCGGGCGTCGTGCCGGACGTACACCAGGTCGACGAACTCGGGTTCGCCGGTGAGGTCCACGCAGTCCGTGCCGCTGTCCGCGCAGGCGGCGACCAGTTCCTCGCCGTACGTCACGTACGGGCCCACGGTGGTGGCCACCACGCGGGTCCGGCGGGCCAGCTCCCGCAACGAGTCCGGATCGGCCACGTCGGCCGTGACCAGCCCGACGGACGCGCCGCCGGGCAGTGCCTCGCGCAGTTCCTCCAGCTTGCGTTCGCTGCGGCCCGCGACGGCCCAGCGCAGCCCGTCCGGCGCGTGCGCGGCCAGGTACTCGGCGGTCAGCCGCCCCACGAAACCGGTGGCCCCGAAGAGCACGATGTCGTACGGGCGCTCCGCCCCATTCAGCCTGCTCATGACACCCCTTGCCTCGCGGTCGCGCCGTCTGTGCCGCCGTCGGTGGCCGAGGCTAGCGTGCCCGCGCCGATCACCGCGAGGGGGTGCGGCGGGGGCGGCGGGGGAGTGGCGCGGGGGCGGCGCGCGGTACGGCCGGCGGCGCACCGGGTACGTCTCCCGACGCCGGCTTGGCTAAGCGCTTGCTCGTGTGGGGCTTGTGCCGGGTGGAACGTGTTCTTAACATCGTCGGTGTTACATCAGTTGTGTCACAGTGGTCGCGACGAAGGGGCCCACCACATGGCAACGGCACAGACGCCGGGGCGGCACGGCCCGCTGACCGGCGTGCGCGTCGTGGAACTGGCCGGCATCGGCCCCGGCCCGTTCGCCGCGATGCTGCTGGCCGACCTGGGCGCCGACGTGGTCCGGGTGGACCGCCCCGGCGGCGCCGGCCTCGGCATCGACCCGGCCCAGGACCTCACCAACCGCAACAAGCGCTCCGTCCTGTGCGACCTGAAGTCGCCTGAGGGCCGCACCCGCGTCCTCGACCTCGCCGCCCGCGCCGACGTCCTCATCGAGGGCTACCGCCCCGGCGTCGCCGAACGCCTCGGCGTCGGCCCCGACGCCTGCCACGCCCGCAACCCCCGGCTCGTCTACGGCCGGATGACCGGCTGGGGCCAGGACGGACCGCTCGCCCCGCGCGCCGGACACGACATCGCCTACATCGCCGTCACCGGCGCACTCGGCATGATCGGCGCGCCCGACGCGCCCCCGGCCGTCCCCGCCAACCTCCTCGGCGACTACGCGGGCGGCTCCCTCTACCTCGTCGTCGGCGTCCTGGCCGCCCTGCACCACGCCCGGGCGACCGGCGCCGGCCAGGTCGTGGACGCCGCCATCGTGGACGGCGCCGCCCACCTGGCCACGATGATCCACGGCATGCTCGCCGCCGGCGCCTGGCAGGACCGGCGCGGCGCCAACCTCCTGGACGGCGGCTGCCCGTACTACGGCGCCTACGAGACCGCCGACGGCGCGCACATGGCGGTCGGCGCCCTGGAGCGGCGCTTCTACGACGAGTTCGCCGCCCGCCTCGGCCTGCCGTCCGACCTCGCCGACGCGCACGCCGATCTCGCCCGCTGGGGCGAGCTGCGCGAGGCCGTCGCCGCCCGCTTCAAGTCCCGTACCCGCGAGGAGTGGACCGCGCTCTTCGCGGACTCCGACGCGTGCGTGGCCCCCGTACTGTCGCTGCGCGAGGCGCCGCACCACCCGCACCTGGCCGCCCGCGGCACCTTCACCGACCACGACGGCCGCACCCAGCCCGCCCCCGCGCCCCGCTTCTCGGCCACCCCCGTCACCGTCCGCACCGGCCCGGCCCTGCCCGGCGCCCACGCGGCCGAGGTGGCCCGTGACTGGGACCTGCCGGCGGACGCCTGAACCGGGCGGCGGCCCGCCGGGCCGCCACGCACCGCACAGCCACCGAAACCCTCATCGAAAGGCCTGTCAGTGAGCACCGAAGCGTACGTGTACGACGCGATCCGCACCCCGCGCGGGCGCGGCAAGGCAAGCGGCGCCCTGCACGGCACCAAGCCCATCGACCTGGTCGTCGGCCTCATCCACGAGATCCGCCGCCGCTTCCCCGACCTGGACCCGGCGGCCGTGGACGACGTCGTGCTCGGCGTCGTCGGCCCGGTCGGCGACCAGGGCTCCGACATCGCCCGCGTCGCCGCGCTGGCGGCCGGCCTGCCCGACACGGTGGCCGGCGTCCAGGAGAACCGCTTCTGCGCCTCGGGTCTGGAAGCCGTCAACCTGGCCGCCGCGAAGGTCCGTTCGGGCTGGGAGGACCTGATCCTGGCGGGCGGCGTCGAGTCGATGTCCCGGGTCCCGATGGCCTCCGACGGCGGCGCCTGGTTCAACGACCCGATGACCAACCTCTCCGTCAACTTCGTGCCGCAGGGCATCGGCGCCGACCTGATCGCCACCATCGAGGGCTTCACCCGGCGCGACGTGGACGAGTACGCGGCACTGTCCCAGGAGCGCGCGGCGGCGGCCTGGAAGGACGGCCGCTTCGAGCGCTCCGTCGTCCCGGTCACCGACCGCAACGGCCTCGTCGTCCTCGACCACGACGAGCACCCGCGCCCCGGCACCACCGCCGACTCCCTGGCCAAGCTCAAGCCGTCCTTCGCGGACATCGGCGAGCTGGGCGGCTTCGACGCCGTCGCTCTCCAGCAGTACCACTGGGTGGAGAAGATCGACCACGTCCACCACGCCGGCAACTCCTCCGGCATCGTGGACGGCGCCTCGCTCGTCGCCATCGGCTCCAAGGAGGTCGGCGAGCGCTACGGCCTCACCCCGCGCGCCCGGATCGTCTCCGCCGCCGTCTCCGGCTCCGAGCCCACCATCATGCTCACCGGCCCCGCCCCGGCCACCCGCAAGGCGCTCGCCAAGGCCGGACTCACCATCGACGACATCGACCTGGTCGAGATCAACGAGGCGTTCGCCGCCGTCGTGCTCCGCTTCGTCAAGGACATGGGCCTGTCCCTGGACAAGGTCAACGTCAACGGCGGCGCGATCGCGCTCGGCCACCCGCTCGGCGCGACCGGCGCGATGATCCTCGGCACCCTGGTGGACGAGCTGGAGCGCCAGGACAAGCGCTACGGCCTCGCCACGCTCTGCGTCGGCGGCGGCATGGGCGTCGCCACCGTCGTCGAGCGCCTCTGAATCCCAGCGCAGTCCTCAGCACCGGACCTCAACGGCCTCAACGGAAGACCTCTGACATGACCGAGAGCACCACCATCCGCTGGGAACAGGACGACACCGGCGTCGTCACCCTCGTCCTGGACGACCCGAACCAGTCCGCGAACACCATGAACCAGGCGTTCCGCGACTCCTTCGCCGCCGTCGCCGACCGCCTCGAAGCCGAACTCAAGGCCGACCCCGACGCCATCCGCGGCATCATCCTCACCTCCGCGAAGAAGACCTTCTTCGCCGGCGGCGACCTGCGCGACCTGATCCGCGTCACCCCCGGGACCGCGCGGGACCTGCTCGACGGCGGCCTCGCCATCAAGCGGAACATGCGCCGCATCGAGACCCTCGGCAAGCCGGTCGTCGCCGCCATCAACGGCGCGGCCCTCGGCGGCGGCTTCGAACTCGCCCTCGCCTGCCACCACCGCGTCGCCCTCGACGCCTCCGGCACCAAGATCGGCTGCCCGGAGGTCACCCTCGGCCTGCTCCCCGGCGGCGGCGGCGTGGTGCGCACCGTACGGCTGCTCGGCATCACCGACGCGCTGCTGAAGGTGCTCCTCCAGGGCACCCAGTACAACGCGCGCCGCGCCCAGGAGAACGGCCTCGTCCACGAGGTGGCCGCCACCCCGGAGGAGCTGATCGCCAAGGCGCGCGCCTTCATCGACGCCAACCCCGAGTCGGCCCAGCCCTGGGACCGGCCCGGCTACCGCATCCCGGGCGGCACCCCGTCGAACCCCAAGTTCGCCGCCAACCTGCCCGCCTTCCCGGCCAACCTGCGCAAGCAGACGGCAGGCGCCCCCTACCCGGCGCCGCGCAACATCCTGGCCGCCGCCGTCGAGGGCGCCCAGGTCGACTTCGAGACCGCGCAGGTCATCGAGGCCCGCTACTTCGTGGAGCTGGCCGCCGGGCAGACCTCGAAGAACATGATCCAGGCGTTCTTCTTCGACCTCCAGGCCGTCAACTCCGGCGCCAACCGCCCCCAGGGCATCGAGCCCCGCACGGTCCGGAAGGTCGCCGTCCTCGGCGCCGGCATGATGGGCGCCGGCATCGCCTACAGCTGCGCCCGCGCCGGCATCGAGGTCGTCCTCAAGGACGTCGCGCTGGAGTCCGCCGTCAAGGGCAAGGGCTACTCCGAGAAGCTGTGCGCCAAGGCCGTCTCCCGGGGCCGTACCAGCCAGGAGAAGGCGGACGCGCTGCTCGCCCGCATCACGCCCACCGCCGACGCGGCCGATCTCGCCGGCTGCGACGCGGTGATCGAGGCCGTCTTCGAGGACCCCTCGCTCAAGCACAAGGTGTTCCAGGAGATCGAGCACGTCGTCGCGCCGGACGCGCTGCTGTGCTCCAACACCTCCACGCTGCCCATCACCGTCCTGGCGGAGGGCGTCGAGCGGCAGGGCGACTTCATCGGCCTGCACTTCTTCTCGCCGGTCGACAAGATGCCGCTGGTGGAGATCATCAAGGGCGAGCGCACCGGCGACGAGGCCCTGGCCCGCGCCTTCGACCTGGTCCGCCAGATCAACAAGACGCCCATCGTCGTCAACGACTCGCGCGGCTTCTTCACCTCCCGCGTCATCGGCCACTTCATCAACGAGGGCGTGGCGATGGTCGGCGAGGGCATCGAGCCCGCCTCCGTCGAGCAGGCCGCCGCCCAGGCCGGCTACCCGGCCAAGGTGCTGTCCCTGATGGACGAGCTGACCCTCACCCTGCCCCGGAAGATCCGCAACGAGTCGAAGCGGGCCGTCGAGGAGGCCGGCGGCACCTGGCCGCCCCACCCCGCCGAGGCCGTCATCGACCGCATGGTGGACGAGTTCGGCCGCACCGGTCGCAGCGGCGGCGCCGGCTTCTACGAGTACGGCGAGGACGGCAAGCGGGCGGGCCTGTGGCCGGGCCTGCGCGAGCACTTCACGAAGCCGGGGCACGAGATCCCGTTCAAGGACATGCAGGAGCGGATGCTCTTCGCGGAGGCCCTGGACACGGTCAAGCTGCTGGAGGAAGGCGTCCTGACCTCGGTCGCCGACGCCAACATCGGCTCCATCTTCGGCATCGGCTTCCCCGGCTGGACCGGCGGCGTGCTCCAGTACGTCAACGGCTACGACGGCGGCCTGCCCGGCTTCGTCGCCCGCGCGCGGGAACTGGCCGAGCGCTACGGCGAGCGGTTCACCCCGCCCGCCCTGCTGGTGGCCAAGGCGGAGCGCGGGGAGACCTTCACCGACGGCCGCTGACCTGCCGCGCTCAGGCGGAGGAGGCGTCCTCGTCCTCGAATGACCCCTCCTCCGTCCGGGCCGTGTCGACCCACTCCCGCAGCTCCTCCTTCAGCGACCGCTGGAAGGTGGTCAGCAGCGCCTGCACCACCAGCGGGTGCATGTGGGCCGACAGCGACTTCACGTCCTGGGCGTCCCGCTCGGCGACCGCGTCGCGCAGCAGCCCCGAAAGCTCGCGGGCGGCGGCGCGGGCGTGCTCGATCAGCGCGGTGCGGGCCGCGAGGATCGTCTCCTCGGACAGCGGCACGTCCAGCAGCCGCACCCCCAGCCGGAACAGCCCGGCGTCGACGCGGTACGCGGCACCGTCGCCGTTCTCAGGTGCCAGCACGTTCATCGCCGCCAGCCGCTCCACGTCCTCGTCGGTCAGCGGCCGCCCGGCCCGCCGCTCCAGTTCGCGCCGGGACAGCGTCTCCACGCTCTCCGGCGCCCAGGAGGCGACGACCGCCCGGTGCACGGCCAGGTCGTGCGGCGACAGGTCCGGCGGGAGCTGGCGCAGATGCCGCTCGATCGCGGCGAGCGTCATGCCCTGGTGCTGCATCTCCTCGATCAGCGCGAGGCGGGCCAGGTGGTCGCGGCCGTAGCGGCCCACCCGGCGCGGGCCGATCTCGGGCGGCGGCAGCAGACCGCGGCCGCTGTAGAAGCGGACGGTGCGCACCGTGACGCCGGCCCGCGCGGCCAGCTCGTCGATCGTGAGGGCCGGCTCCCCGGTGTCGGTCGTCGTCATGTGAAGCAGTATCGCTGTATCAGTGCCGCTGTTACACCGACCACTGTGAAACCCGATGACCGATCTGCGCAGGTCGTGTGAGAAGTTCCGCTCTGTGACGTGTGCCATCGCATGAAAGTGATCTCGCTGGGAAGCTGGTCTCCTGGTCTGTACCGCGCCCATGGGCAGGGCGGGCCGGAAACGTACGGACACCCGGGCCCACCCCGCCCGGGGCACCAGAGAGTGGATCTTCCCCTTGACCAAGGACGTGCACACGGCACCCGTCGTCGGCCATCCCCAGGCGACCGGTGCTCCCGCCGACGCGGGCGACGCCGGTTACAGCAAGGACCTCAAGCACCGCCACGTCAACATGATCGCCATCGGCGGCGCGATCGGCACCGGCCTCTTCCTGGGCGCCGGCGGCCGCCTGCACAACGCCGGACCGGCGCTGGCGCTGGCCTACCTGGTCTGCGGCGTCTTCGCGTTCTTCGTGGTCCGCGCCCTGGGCGAGCTGGTCCTGTACCGGCCCTCCTCCGGCTCCTTCGTGTCGTACGCGCGCGAGTTCCTCGGCGAGAAGGGCGCCTACGTCGCCGGCTGGATGTACTTCCTGAACTGGTCGACCACCGGCATCGCCGACATCACCGCGATCGCGCTCTACACGCACTACTGGAGCTTCTTCACGCCCGTCCCGCAGTGGGTGCTGGCGCTGATCGCCCTCGCTGTCGTCCTCACCGTCAACCTGATCTCGGTGAAGATCTTCGGCGAGATGGAGTTCTGGTTCGCGATCGTCAAGGTGGCCACCCTGGTCGCCTTCATGCTGATCGGCATCTTCCTGCTCACCACCCAGCACCAGGTGGACGGCACCACGCCCGGCTGGAGCGTGATCAGCGACCACGGCGGACTGCTGCCGCACGGCGCGATGCCGGTCGTCCTCGTCATGCAGGGCGTGATCTTCGCCTACGCCGCGCTGGAGCTGGTCGGCGTCGCCGCGGGTGAGACCGCCGAGCCGGAGAAGGTCGTCCCGCGCGCGGTGAACTCCATCATGTGGCGCGTCGCCCTCTTCTACGTCGGCTCGGTCGTCCTGCTCGCGCTGCTGCTGCCGGGCTCGGTCTACTCCGGCGACGAGAGCCCCTTCGTCACGGTCCTGTCGAAGATCGGCGTGCCCGCGGCCGGCGACGTCATGAACCTGGTGGTCCTGACCGCCGCCATGTCCTCCCTGAACTCCGGCCTGTACTCCACCGGCCGCATCCTGCGCTCCATGGCGATGGCGGGCTCGGCGCCGAAGTTCACCCGCGTGATGAGCCGCAGCCAGGTGCCCTACGGCGGCATCCTGCTGACCTGCGCGGTGTGCGTGCTCGGCGTCGTCCTGAACTACCTGATGCCCAGCCAGGCCTTCGAGATCGTGCTGAACGTCGCCTCGCTCGGCATCGTCAGCACCTGGGTGATC
Source organism: Streptomyces seoulensis (assembly GCA_013364255.1). Taxonomy (GTDB): domain Bacteria; phylum Actinomycetota; class Actinomycetes; order Streptomycetales; family Streptomycetaceae; genus Streptomyces; species Streptomyces similanensis. The sequence goes on from CP054936.1 coordinate 7,580,858, forward strand.
ATCATGGTCTGCCACCTGGTCTTCGTCCGCCGCGCCAAGGCGGGCCTGCTGACCCGCCCGCACTTCCGCCTCCCCGGCAGCCCGGTCACCGAGATCACCACGATCGCCTTCCTGCTGGCCTGCCTGGGCCTGATGTGGAAGGACCCGGAGGTGGGCCGCAAGACCCTCTACCTCATCCCGGTCCTCACGGTCCTGCTGGTCGCGGGCTGGTACGGGGTGCGCCGCAGGGTCACCGAGGAGTCCTCGGCCTCGCTGACGAAGTAGCGGGGGCTCTGGGGCAGGGGTCGGCGGGAGCCGTCGGGCAGACGCCAGGCACTGGCACCCACCGTCAGGCTCCCGCACGTACGCACTGTTACGGTGCGTCCTCTCCTACGGCGCTCGGACGGCGGCCCGCACTTCCGTACGTCCGGAGGCTGGTCAAGACGTCGTGGTGTCCGCACAGGGCGAGGACCGACTTGGCGATCCGCCGCACTCGCTCGACCTCGCCCCGCAGACCCGCCGCCTCGTCCTCGTCGATCCGCCGGCGGGCTTCCGCGAGTGCGGCCAGAGCGACCTGCGCGGGGACGTCGTCGGCCGGCAGAGCGGCAGCGAGCTGCTCGACGCGCGGAATCAGCTCACCGAGGGTCTTGCGGAAGCCGTCCTCGAAGGCCCGTACGGTGCAGTGCCGCAGCAGCGCCCTCTGATCGAGGAACCAGGCCGCGGCGGCCCGCACCGTGACGGAGGCGAGCGCGGCGCCGTCCGCCTTCGCGTCGACACCGCTCACCGTCCGGACTCCGCCGCACGGTGGACCGGGCAGGCGCATGGCAACGCCTCACTCACCGGCCAGGGCAGGGGTCCGTCGCCGTGCGGCACACTCACGACGGCCCGCGGCTCGGTACGCGAGCCGTCGCGGCGGACGGTGTAGACCCGGATGGTCATCTTGGCGCCCCCTGGGCGCTGCGGTTCTCGGACGGTACGGTTCGTCACGTCGACGCTCCTTCGCAGGTTGAGCGTTGGCCATGGCCCCGGGACCGTCGCTTCGGTCGCCGGGGTTCATGTGTTGCTGTAAGGAGGTTCGTGCCTGGCGCTGAGTCGCGGGATGACCGGCGGGGGTTACCGAGGCGGTCATACACTCGTTGCTGGTTCAGTACGGCGCGATGAAGCGCATACGATCGCCTGGGAAGTCGGCCCTATGAACGCCATCACCCCTGGCCCGCTCGCCGCCGATGTCCTTGAACGGGACGACGTGAAGCGAGCACTCGCGGAGCACGACTTCGCTGCGGCCTTCTCGCTCATCAAGAAGTGGGGCGGCCTGTCACAGAACCGCATCGCCTCGGCTTGCCGGCTTACTCCGGGCAAGGTCTCGACGATCATCAGCGGTCAGCAGCAGGTCACTTCCTTCGAGGTGATCTGCCGCATTGCCGACGGACTGCGCATCCCAGGGCACATGGTGGGACTCGCCGATCGTCCTTGGGAAAGACAGCCCGACGTCCCAGAGCAGACCATTCCGCCTCCCTTCCCGACTGCACGGTCAGCCGACGAGACTTCTTGGAACTCCACCACAACCGTGCATCTGGTCGGAGACTTGACCAGGAGTGACCTAGTGATGGATCGCCGCACAGCAACGCGCGCACTGGCTGGCTCAGCCCTGTCTGGTGCCGCTCTGCTTGATTCCCTTGAGGGCTGGCTTCAGTCCGCCAAGGCCCCCGACCGGGAACAGCGGCGAGGGCGTCTCGGCATGCGAGAGGTCACGGAACTCGAAGGCACCGCCCGTGCTTTCCGAGCGTGGGACCACCGTTTCGGTGGTGGGCTCCGCCGCAAGGCTGTCGTGGGCCAGCTCAACGAGGTGGCAGGTCATCTGGAAGACCACCAGACGCGGGATGTCGAGCATGGACTGTTCCGCGTGATGGCCCACCTCGCTGGTACGGCTGCGACGATCGCTTGGGACTCCGGACTGCAGAAGCGGGCGCAGGACTACTACCTGCTCGCGCTGCGTGCTGCCCACGCCGGAGCTGACACCGCGTTCGGTGCCAACGTCCTCGCCGGGATGGCGCGACAGATGCTGTACCGGGACCGCCCCTCGGATGCCCTGGAGCTCGTGCATCTTGCGCAGAAGGGCATCGGGAGGACCACCGGACCCCGACTCCGGGCAATGCTGTACACGAGGGAGGCATGGGCATATGGGGCGATGGGGCGTGTCGCGGCCTTCCGACGTGCCACTGACGAAGCCACCGATGCTCTGTCCGAGGCCGTAGGTAACGAAGAACCCTACTGGATCGCCTACTTCGACAGCGCGGAATTGGCGGGTGTCACCGGAGGTCGTTTGTTGGAGATGGCTCGTCGAGATCCGCATCAGCACGCCGAGCCAGCGGCCGAATTCATCCGCCAGGCTGTTGCCCAGCGTGGCCCGGAGGCCGGCCGGAGCCACGCACTCGATGCCATCGGCTTGGCCGAGTGCCGCTTCCTCGTGGGGGACGTGACCGGCGCCGTGCATCACACTCGGCAGGCCGTGGAAGCAGCGGCTCTCACCCAGTCCACTCGCGTGCGTACCCAACTCGCCCAGCTGTACCCGTACACGGTCGGCAAGGCCGCGTCTCAGCCGGTGGTCGAGGCCAGGACAATGATCCGTGACCTGTTGTCCACCTAGGAGGATCGACGTGACCACGATCGCCGTCACCGGGCACATGGACCTGACCGAGGCCAGCGTGCCCCTCGTGCGGGAGGCGCTGCGTCGGGCGCTGGAGGCGTACGGTGCGGATCTGGACGGGATCTCGTGCCTCGCCGCCGGGGCCGACAGCGTCTTCGCCGACGTCGTGCTGGAGCTGGGCGGCCGATTGTTCGCCGTCATCCCCTCGAAGGACTACCGGGCGGTCAAGGTGAAGCCGGACCATGCCGACACCTTCGACCGCCTCGTGCGGGCCGCGACCGAAGTGACGGTCCTGGGCCACGAGACCGCGAACCGGACCGCGTACGAGGACGCCAACGCCGTGCTCCTGCGGCGGGCGGACCGTCTCGTCGCCGTGTGGAACGGCGAGCCGCCGTCCGGCAAGGGCGGCGGCACCGCGGACACCGTCCTCGATGCCCGTGCCGCCGGGCTGCCGGTGGACGTGGTGTGGCCGGACGGGGCCGTTCGTCGGGCCGGGTGCTGATCGGTTCGGGCGTGGGGAAGGGCGGAGGCCGGGCCGGCCCGGGGGTGGGCGGCCCGGCCGAAGGTCAGCCCCTGTGCGCCTCGTGGGCGGACTCGATCTTCTTCCACGACTTCGGCCGCGCGAGCGCCGCGCCCGACTTCGCCGCCGCGAGCGGCCGCGAGGCCGCCGCGGCCGCCGGCTTCGTCGGCTGGAAGAGCCAGGTGTCGAACAGGGCCGCCAGCGGCTTGCCGGAGATCTGCTCGGCGTACTTCTGGAAGTCGGCCACCGACGCGTTGCCGTACGCGTGCGCCGTCGGCCAGCCCTTGAGGATGCGGAAGAACGCGGTGTCGCCGACCTCGTCGCGCAGCGCCTGGATGGCGGCCGCGCCCCGGTCGTAGACGGCGTCGTCGAACTGGTTGTCCGCACCGGGATCACCCGGCTTGACCGTCCAGAACGGGTCGTCGGCCGGGTGCGAGGCATACACGTAGTCGGCGAGCTGCTGCGCCGTGCCCTCGCCCTCGTGCTCGGACCACAGCCACTGCGCGTACGTCGCGAAGCCCTCGTTGAGCCAGATGTCCTTCCAGCCCTTCACCGACACGTCGTCGCCGTACCACTGGTGGCCCAGCTCGTGCACGATCAGCGAGACGTTGGCGCCCTTCGCGAACTGCTTGGGGCTGTAGAAGACGCGGCCCTGTGTCTCCAGCGCGTACCCGGTGGTCGTGTTCGGGACGTAACCGCCGGCCGCGCTGAAGGGGTACGGCCCGAAGTAGCCGCTCAGCCAGTCGACGATCTCCCCGGTGCGCTCCACGCTCGCCCGCGCCGCCCCGTCGTTGTCGCCGAGGTCCTTGCTGTAGGCGTTGATCACCGGGACGCCGCCCTCGGAGACACCGGTGGTGACGTCGAACTTCCCGAGCGCCAGCGTGGCCAGGTAGGTCGCCTGCGGCTTGTTCTGCCGCCAGCTGTAGCGGGTCCAGCCCAGCTGCGAGGCGGTCGCCTGGAGGGTGCCGTTGGAGATCGCCTGGTTGCCGTCCGGCACCGCCACCGACACGTCGTAGGTGGCCTTGTCGCTGGGGTGGTCGTTGCTCGGGAACCACCACCACGCCGCCTCGGGCTCGTCCGCCGCGACCGCGCCGTCCGGGGTGCGGTGCCAGGCGGTGAAGCCGTACGCGCTCTTCGTGGACGGCACCCCGCTGTAGCGGACGACCACGGTGACCGCCGTGCCCTTGGCCAGCGGCGTCTTCGGCGTGACCACCAGCTCGTGCTGCCCGGACGTGGTGAAGGCGGCCTTCGTGCCGTTGACCCGCACCTCGCTCACGTCCAGCAGGAAGTCCAGGTCGAAGCTGGACAGGTCCTGCGTGGTCCGCGCGGAGAGCGTCGCGGTGCCCTCCAGCTCGTCCGTCGCCGGCTGGTACTTCAGCCTCAGGTCGTAGTGGGAGACGTCGTAGCCGCCGTTGCCGTAGTCGGGGTAGTAGGGGTCGCCGATGCCCGGCGCGCCGGGGGAGTAGCTCGCGGCCGATGCCGGGATCGCCAGCAGGAGGGAGGCCGCCGCCAGTACGCCCGGGGCGAGGATTCTGCGGTGCACGTCAGCTCCAAGTCGTAGGAACGTGAAGTCTGTTCGGAGCCTATTCAGTCGCTGTGGGCACAGGCATGTCCATGGCCACCCCTGTCACACGATCGCCATTCGGCCGACATGCGTCGCGCACGCGGATCCCCCTCTTCCCGGCGAATCCGGCGACACGTCAGTTGCTCTCTTCTGCACGGGAGTTGTCGGCTGTACCGTCCCGCTCATGCCGAACAGCATGCGCATGACGATCTGGAGACGGCTGGTCCTGACGGTCACCGCCGTCCTGGCGGCCGCCCTCCTCACCCCCGCGGCGGCGCACGGCGCCCCGCGCGACGACCGGGCCCCGCGCGAGAGCCAACCCGTCTACTCGTACGCGGACGCGATCCGCGAGTCGGTGTGGGTCGACACCGGACTCGACGGCGACGGCGACGGACGCACCGACCGCGTCGCCGCCGACATCGTCCGCCCCCGCGAACCCGCCCTACAGGGCCGGAAAGTGCCCGTCATCATGGACGCCAGCCCGTACTACTCCTGCTGCGGGCGCGGCAACGAGAGCCAGACCAAGACCTACGACGCGGCCGGCCACGTCGTCCAGATGCCCCTGTTCTACGACAACTACTTCGTGCCCCGCGGCTACGCCTTCGTCGGCGTCGACCTCGCCGGCACCGACCGCTCCGACGGCTGCGTCGACGTCGGCGGCCGCTCCGACGTCCAGTCCGCCAAGGCGGTGGTGGACTGGCTCAACGGCCGCGGCCGCGCCTACACCACCCGCACCGGCTCCACCCCGGCCAGGGCGACCTGGACCAACGGCAGGACCGGCATGATCGGCAAGAGCTGGGACGGCACCATCGCCAACGGCGTGGCCGCCACCGGCGTCAAGGGCCTGAAGACCATCGTGCCGATCAGCGCCATCTCCTCCTGGTACGACTACTACTTCGCCCAGGGCGCCCCGCTCTACGACTCCGGCCCCGACTGGCTGTCCGACTACGTCGAGAGCGACACCGCCCGCGCCCACTGCGCCGCCGAACAGCGGAAGATCGTCGCCGGCGCCCCGCGCACCGGTGACTGGACCCCGTTCTGGACCGAGCGCGACTACGTCAAGGACGCGAGCAAGGTCCGGGCCAGCGTCTTCGTCGTCCACGGCATGCAGGACCTCAACGTCCGCACCAAGAACTTCGGCCAGTGGTGGGACGCCCTCGCCGCCAACGGCGTGCAGCGCAAGATCTGGCTCTCCCAGACCGGCCACGTCGATCCGTTCGACTACCGCCGCGGCGCCTGGGTGGACACCCTGCACCGCTGGTTCGACCACGAACTCCTCGGCTACGACAACGGCATCGACCGCGAGCCCGTGGCCGACGTCGAACGCCACCCCGACCAGTGGACCACCTCCGCCTCCTGGCCGCCGCGCGGCACCGCCGCCACCACGCTGCGCCCCGCGCCCGGCGCGCAGTCCGGCGTCGGCGTCCTCGGGCTGCGTCCGGCCCGCGGCAGCGAGACCTTCACCGACGACCCGTCGCTGAGCGAGACCGACTGGGCCGCGCTGATCGACCGGCCGACCCCGGAGAAGGCCGGCTTCGTCACCGGACCGCTCAGCCACGACCTGCGGCTCGCCGGCTCCTCCAAGGTGACCGTCACCGCGACCCCGACCACCGCCACGGCGCACCTCTCCGCCGTCCTGGTCGACCTCGGCCCGGACACCATCCGCGACTACGGCGACGTGGACGAGGGCATCACCACCCTCGCCGACCGCACCTGCTGGGGCGCGAGCACCGCGGGCGACAGCTCCTGCTACAAGGAGACCGCGGCGAAGACGACGGCCGTCGACCACACCGTCGTCAGCCGCGGCTGGGCCGACCTCGGGAACTGGGCGGGCGACGGCAAGGGCCGCTCGCTCACCCCGGGCCGGGCGTACACGATCACCCTCGACCTGGCGGCGACCGACCACGTGGTGCCCAAGGGCCACCGCCTGGCGCTGATCGTGGCGGGCACCGACAAGGACCTCATCGACCCGCCGTCGAGCACGCCCACCCTGACCGTGGACCTGTCCCGTACGTCGGCGAAGCTGCCGCTGGTCGGCGGCGCGGCGGCGTTCGCGCGGGCGACGACGGGCGACGGGCGGGCGTCGGCGGGCGACACGGCCGCGCCGACCGGGTCCGCGGCGGCCTCCGGCGGCCGGAGCCCGCACGGTGTCCGGCACCCGAGCACCGCGCACCGGATCCCGGGTCAGTGACGCGCTGACGGCCCGACGGCCCCCTGCCACGACAGCGAGGTCATGACAGCGAGGTCACGACGGCGGGCCGTCGGTCCATCGGTCGGCGCTCAGGCGGCCGGGCGCACCAGCCCGGCCGCCTGACGCGCGCACCCCCACGCCACGGTGACGCCCGCGCCGCCGTGCCCGTAGTTGTGCACCAGGACCCGCCCGTCCGGCAGTGCCTCCCGCTCCAGCCGCACCGCGTGCCGGGCCGGACGCAGCCCGACCCGGTGCTCCAGCACCCGCGCCCCGGCGATCTCCGGCCGTACGGCCGCGCAGCGCGCGACGATCGCCTCGGCCACCGCCGGGTCGGGCGTCAGCGACCAGTCGTCCTCCTCGGCGGTCCCGCCGAGGATCAGACCGCCGGGCTGCGGGAAGTAGTAGACGGAGGCCGCCGAGGCGTGGTCCACGCAGGTCAGCCAGGTGGTGATGCCGGGGTTCTCCACGACGACGAGCTGTCCGCGCACCGGCCGGACCGCCGGGTCCGGCACCAGGTCGCGGGCGCCGAGCCCCGTGCAGTTCACGACCACCGGGGCGTCCACGGCGGCCAGCTCCGTGACCGTACGCTCCTCGATCCCGCCGCCCGCCGCCAGCAGCCGCTGCCGCAGCCAGGCCAGGTGCGCCGGCATGTCGATCAGCGGCAGCCGCGCCCACAGCGCCGGACCGGGATGCTCGTCGGCGGTCGCCACGCGCAGTTCCGGCACCCGCGCCGCCCACGGCCCGAGCGAGTCGAACCCGGTGTCGGCGTGTACTCCCGCCACCATCCGCACACCCGTCTGTCCGGGGCGTGCGGCCAGCTCCTCGTACACCGCCAGGGACTCCAGCGACCAGTCCCCGACCAGCGACTCCGGCTCGATCCGGTACGGCCACCACAGGGCGCCCGCGACGGCGGACGTCGTCCGCTCGGCCGGCTCGCTCGTCCACACCCGCACCCGCGCGCCGCGCTCGGCCAGCACGAGCGCGGTCGTCAGCCCGATGACCCCGCCACCGACCACCACGACTTCGCCGCTCACTCCCACGTCCACGCCAGGACCGTAACGGAAGGCCCCCCACCACGCTCCCCCCGGGCCCCGCACCGCCGCCCGCCCACTGGCAGAACGCCCGGCAACGGGATGCTCTCGAAGCGCTGCTCTGCCGATGGCAGAACACCGGCCGGACCGGACTCGACGATCACTACAGTCCGGTCTCATGACGGCGATGACGACGCGTACGGTCGAGTACCCGGCCGACGGTTTGACGATGATCGGGCACCTCGCGCTCCCGGCCGGTGCCGACCGCCGGCCCGCGGTGCTGCTCGGACCGGAGGGCATGGGGCTCAGCGACGTCGAGCGCCGCCGGGCCGACGCACTCGCCGAGCTGGGATACGTGGCGCTGGCCTTCGACCTCCACGGCGGGCGCTATCTGGGCGACCCCGAGGAGATGCTGGCCCGGTGCATGCCGCTGCTCGCCGATCCCGACCGGATGCGGGGCATCGGCCGTGCGGCGCTCGACGTGTTGCGCGCCGAACCGCGGACCGACCCCGACCGGATCGCCGCCGTCGGGTACGGCACCGGGGGCGCCATCGGCCTGGAACTCGGGCGGGCCGGCGTGAGCCTGCGCGCGATCGGGACCGTCAACGCGCTGACCACGGGCCGACCGGGCGAGGCGGCGCGCATCCGCTGCCCGGTGTGGGCCGGGGTCGGGTCGGAGGACCCGATCATGCCGGCCGCGCAACGCGACGCGTTCGCCGCCGAGCTGCAGGCCGCGGGCGTCGACTGGCGCCTCACGGTCTACGGCGGCGCCCTGCACGCCTTCCACCACCCGCCGGTCGACCACCCCGCGGTCCCCGGCGTCGGCCACCACCCACGGCACGCGCGACGCGCCTGGCGCGACGTCGTCGCCCTGCTCACCGAGTGCTTGCCCGTGGGGGAGGATCCGGGGGCACGACCCTGGTGAGCATGCCGGCGCAGGGCCCGGCCGGCGTCGGACACATCCGCCCGATCCCTGGAGCGGTACGCCCGCCCCCGCACCCCGCGCCCGCCCCGGCCGGCGGGCACTAGGATCGGCCCCCTGATGACTGCCACCCTCGTCGCCAAGAATCTCGCCGCCGGACACGGCGACCGCGCGCTGTTCTCCGGACTCGACCTCGTCGTCGCGCCCGGGGACGTCATCGGGCTGGTCGGCGCCAACGGCGCGGGCAAGTCCACGCTGCTGCGGATGCTCGCCGGGCTCAGCACACCCGAACAGGGCGAACTGACCCTCTCCCCGCCCACCGCCGCCGTCGGCCACCTGCCGCAGGAACCCGACCGCCGCCCCGGCGAGACCGTACGGGAGTTCCTGGCCCGCCGTACCGGCGTCGCCGCCGCCCAGCGGGCGATGGACGAGGCGACCCAGGCACTCGTGGACTCCGCGCCCGGCGCGGACGACGCCTACGCCGGCGCACTGGAGCGCTGGCTCGACCTGGGCGGCGCCGACCTCGACGAGCGGGCCGAGGAGACCGCCGACTCCCTCGGCCTGGCCGTCGACCTCGACCAGCCGATGACCTCCCTGTCCGGCGGCCAGGCGGCCCGCGCCCAACTCGCCTCGCTGCTGCTCTCCCGCTACGACGTCTTCCTGCTGGACGAGCCCACCAACGACCTCGACCTGGACGGCCTCGAACGCCTCGAACGCTTCGTGACCGGGCTGCGGGCCGGGACGGTCGTCGTCAGCCACGACCGCGAGTTCCTCACCCGCACCGTCACCAAGGTCCTCGAACTCGACCTCGCCCAGGGGCAGATCAACCTCTACGGCGGCGGCTACGCGGCCTATCTGGAGGAGCGCGACGTGGCCCGCCGGCACGCCCGCGACGATTACGAGGAGTACGCCGACAAGCGGGCCTCCCTCCAGGACCGGGCGCAGACGCAGCGGTCCTGGATGGACAAGGGCGTCAAGAACGCCCGGCGCAAGGCGGGCAACGACAACGACAAGATCGGCCGCAAGTTCCGCAGCGAGGCCAGCGAGAAGCAGGCCGCCAAGGCGCGGCAGACCCAGCGGATGATCGAACGCCTGGAGGTCGTGGAGGAACCGCGCAAGGAGTGGGAACTGCGCATGGAGATCGCGGCGGCGCCGCGTTCCGGCGCGGTCGTCGCCACGCTGCGCGACGCGGAGGTGCGGCGCGACGGCTTCGTGCTCGGGCCGGTCTCGCTCCAGATCGACTGGGCGGACCGGGTCGCGGTCACCGGTGCGAACGGCGCCGGGAAGTCGACCCTGCTGGCCGCCCTGCTGGGCCGGCTGCCGCTGGACGCGGGGCACGCGGCCCTGGGCTCCGGTGTTCTGGTCGGCGAGGTCGACCAGGCCCGCCGGCTCTTCCACGGCGACGAGACGCTGCTGGACGCCTTCCGCGCGGCGGTCCCGGACACCGAACCGGTCGAAGTCCGCACGCTGCTGGCCAAGTTCGGGCTGAAGAGCGAGCACGTGCTGCGGCCCGCCGCGACGCTGTCGCCGGGGGAGCGCACCCGGGCGGCGCTCGCCCTGCTCCAGGGGCGGGGGGTCAACCTGCTGGTCCTGGACGAGCCGACCAACCACCTCGACCTGCCGGCGATCGAACAGCTGGAGTCGGCGCTGGACGCCTACGAGGGGACGCTGCTGCTGGTCACCCACGACCGCCGGATGCTGTCCGCGGTCCGGACGAACCGTCACTTGGAGGTGGCGGACGGCAAGGTGACGGAGCATCAGGTGTAGGCGCGCGGTGAACGGTCGCCGACGGGTTCGGGGTGTACCGGCCATGAGCGGCGTCGGGGCGGGGGCCTACACTCGGCAACCGTTGCCCAGCTCAGAGAGACCGCGGACCGAAAGGCATGGTTGCCCATGTTTCAAGACGCCCCCATCTACCACCAACTCGTCGCCGAGCGGGGCGACGTGCCCGCGCGCGTGCGGGACGCGGCGACGAGCATACTTCGGGAGCTGGAGGAAGTGATGCGGGCGGGACGGCCGTCGGGTGCGTTCCTGCCCGGCCCGGCACCGCGGAGCGCGGCGGCGCCACGGGCCCACTCGGCCCTACCGCCGGGACAGCACCCCCGCTGACGGCGCGCGGGCGTGAGCGGCGCGCCCCTGGCAGGCTCGCCCCCGCCGCCTTCGGCGGACCCGCCCCCGCCGCTCCCGGCGAGCCCGCCCCCGCCGCTCCCGGCGAGCCCGCCCCCGCCGCCCTCTGAGGAGCCGGCCGACTCCGGGCGGAGCCGGCCGGTCCGGGCGCGGCAGGTGCCGGGCTTAGTGGGACGGCTACGGCGCCGGCCGGGTCAGCTACGGCGCCGGCCGGGTCAGTTACGGCGCCAGCGGGTCAGCCGCGGCCGTTCTTCGTGTTGAGCAGGCCCGCGCGGCGCAGCGCGTCGGCCATGGCGCTGTTGGCGGGCGGCGGCGCCTGACGGGAACCGCCGCCCCCGCCGCCCCTGCCCCCGCCGTCCCCGGCGCCTCCGCCGGTCCGGGGCTGGCGCTGCTGCGGCGGGCGCCCGCCGCGCTGGCGGCGCTCGCCACCGCCGCCGGACTGCTTCTCCTGCGCCGCCGCCTCGTCGTCCAGCCGCAGCGTCAGCGAGATCCGCTTGCGCGGGATGTCGACGTCCAGCACCTTCACCTTGACGATGTCACCCGGCTTGACCACGTCCCGCGGGTCCTTCACGAACGTCCGCGACATCGCCGAGACGTGCACCAGACCGTCCTGGTGGACGCCGACGTCCACGAACGCGCCGAAGGCCGCCACGTTCGTCACCACGCCCTCCAGCACCATCCCGGAGGACAGGTCGGAGATCTTCTCCACGCCCTCCTTGAAGGTGGCCGTCTTGAAAGCGGGCCGCGGGTCGCGCCCCGGCTTCTCCAGCTCCTTGAGGATGTCGGTGATTGTCGGCAGACCGAACGTGTCGTCCACGAAGTCCGCCGGCCGCAGCGAGCGCAGCGCCCCGGTGTCGCCGACCAGCGACGCCACCTCCTGACCGGTGGTCTTCACCATCCGCCGCACCACCGGATACGCCTCCGGGTGCACGCTGGAGGCGTCCAGCGGATCGTCGCCGCCGCGGATCCGCAGGAAGCCCGCGCACTGCTCGTACGCCTTGGGGCCCAGCCGGGAGACCTTCTTCAGCTGGGCGCGCGAGGTGAACGGCCCGTTGGCGTCCCGGTGCGCGACGATGTTCTCCGCGAGCGAGCCGGTGACTCCGGAGACCCGCGAAAGCAGCGGCACCGACGCCGTGTTGACGTCCACGCCGACGCCGTTCACACAGTCCTCGACCACCGCGTCCAGCGAGCGGGACAGCTTCACCTCGGACAGGTCGTGCTGGTACTGCCCGACCCCGATGGACTTCGGGTCGATCTTCACCAGCTCGGCCAGCGGGTCCTGGAGCCGGCGCGCGATGGACACCGCGCCGCGCAGCGACACGTCCATGCCGGGCAGTTCCTGGGAGGCGTACGCGGAGGCCGAGTACACCGACGCGCCCGCCTCCGACACCATCACCTTGGTGAGCTTCAACTCCGGGTGCCTGTCGATGAGTTCGCCGGCGAGCTTGTCGGTCTCGCGGGACGCGGTGCCGTTGCCGATGGCGACCAGCTCGACCGCGTGCTCCTTCGCCAGCCGGGCCAGCTTCGCGATCGCCTCGTCCCACTTGTTGGCCGGGACGTGCGGATGGATGACGTCCGTGGCCACGGCCTTGCCCGTCGCGTCCACCACGGCCACCTTCACCCCCGTGCGGAAGCCCGGGTCCAGGCCCAGCGTGGCGCGGGTGCCGGCCGGGGCGGCCAGCAGCAGGTCGCGAAGGTTGGCCGCGAACACGTTCACCGCCTCGTCCTCGGCGGCCGTGCGCAGCCGCAGCCGCAGGTCGATGCCGAGGTGCACGAGGATACGGGTGCGCCAAGCCCAGCGGACCGTGTCCTTCAGCCACTTGTCACCGGGCCGGCCGCGGTCGGCGATGCCGAACCGGTGCGCCACGATGCCCTCGTAGGAGGACGGTCCCTCGGTCGGCTCCTCGGGCTCCAGGACGAGGTCGAGGACCTCCTCCTTCTCGCCGCGCAGCATCGCCAGGATCCGGTGCGAGGGCAGCTGCGTGAACGGCTCGGTGAAGTCGAAGTAGTCGGCGAACTTCGCGCCCGCCTCCTCCTTGCCCTCGCGCACCTTCGCCGCCAGCCGGCCGCGCGTCCACATGCGCTCGCGCACCTCGCCGATCAGGTCGGCGTCCTCCGAGAACCGCTCGGTGAGGATCGCGCGCGCCCCGTCGAGCGCGGCCTGCGGATCGGCCACTCCCTTGTCCGCGGCCACGAAGGCCGCCGCCGCGGCGAGCGGGTCCACGGACGGGTCGCCGAGCAGGCCGTCGGCCAGCGGCTCCAGACCCGCCTCGCGCGCGATCTGCGCCTTGGTGCGCCGCTTCGGCTTGTACGGCAGGTAGATGTCCTCCAGCCGCGCCTTGGTCTCGGCGCCCCGGATCCGCGCCTCCAGCTCCTCGGTGAGCTTGCCCTGCTCGCGCACCGACTCCAGGACGGCGGCGCGCCGCTCCTCCAGCTCCCGCAGATAGCGCAGCCGCTCCTCGAGCGTGCGCAGCTGCGCGTCGTCGAGCATCTCGGTCGCTTCCTTGCGGTAGCGGGCGATGAAGGGCACCGTCGAACCGCCGTCGAGCAGCTCCACGGCGGCCTTGACCTGCCGCTCCCGTACGCCGAGCTCCTCGGCGATCCTGCCTTCGATGGACCCTGTGAGGGGTGTCGTCACGTTCCCGTACCGCCTTCTCCACTTCGGGTTGCGCCGCAATTGTGGCAGGTGGCGCCGTCAACCGGGGATCAGGGCGGCGCCCGGCGGGGCGGCGCCCGGGGAGGCGCCCGAAGGGAGGAGCGGACCCCGGCCGGCGGCGCCCGAGCGCCCGGCCGTCCTCGCGGGTGGCAGGAAAGGCGCCCGGCCGTCCCCGCGGGTGGCAGGAAAGGTGGGAAACCCGTCATTGCCGCCACCGGCTTGCGCGCGAAGAATCGTCCGCATGGCGCAGCGAACCGTTCTCGTCGTCCTGTTCGACGACGTCCAGAGCCTCGACGTCACCGGCCCCATGGAGGTCTTCGCCGGTGCCGAGAAGCACACCCCGGGCGCCTACCGGGTCCGCACCGCCTCCCTGACCGGCCGGCCCCTACGCACCAGCAGCGGTCTGACCGTCGTACCGGACGGGACGCTCGCCGACGCCCCGGCCCCGCACACCCTGCTCGTCCCCGGCGGCCAGGGCACCCGCCGGCCCGACCCGCACCTGGTCGACTGGGTGCGCGCGCACGGACCGGGGGCCGAGCGCCTGGTCTCGGTGTGCACCGGCGCGATCCTGCTGGCCGAGGCGGGCCTGCTGGACGGCCGCCGGGCCACCACCCACTGGGCGTACTGCGAGTCCTTCGCCCGCGACCACCCCGCCGTACGGGTCGAGGCCGACCCGATCTACGTGCGCGACGGCCACGTGGCCACCTCGGCCGGCGTCACCTGCGGCATCGATCTGGCCCTCGCGCTGGTCGAGGACGACCTCGGCCGCGACGCCGCGCTCGCCGTCGCCCGCCATCTGGTCGTCTTCCTGCGCCGGCCCGGCAACCAGGCCCAGTTCAGCGCCCAGCTCGCCGCCCAGACGGCCCGGCGCGAACCGCTGCGGGACGTACAGCAGTGGATCACCGAGCACCCCGGCGCCGACCTGTCCGTGGACGCGCTCGCCGCCCGCGCCCGGCTCTCACCGCGCCACTTCGCCCGCGCCTTCCGCGCCGAGACCGGCGCCACCCCCGGCCGCTACGTCGACCGGGTCCGCCTCGAACACGCCCGCCGGCTGCTGGAGGACACCCCCGACGGCGTCGAGGAGATATCCCGCGCCAGCGGCTACGGCACGCCCGAGGCCATGCGCCGCGCGTTCGTCAAGGCGCTCGGCACGTCCCCGGCGGAGTACCGCCGCCGATTCCGCACCGCACCCGCCCGCTGAAGGAGCAGACATGCAGATCGCGATCGTCCTCTACGACCGTTTCACCGCCCTCGACGCGGTCGGCTCCTACGAGGTCCTCACCCGCGTCCCGGACGCGCGCACCGTCTTCGTCGCCGAACAGGCCGGCCCCGTGCGCACCGACACCGGCGCCCTCGCCCTCGTCGCCGACCAGACCTTCGCCGAGGTGACCGCCCCGGACGTGGTGGTCGTTCCCGGCGGCCCGGGACAGAGCGCCCTGATGGACCACGCACCGCTGCTGGACTGGCTGCGCGCGGCCGACGCCACCAGCACCTGGACCACCTCGGTGTGCACCGGCTCCCTGCTGCTGGGCGCCGCCGGACTGCTCAAGGGCCGGCGCGCGACCTCGCACTGGCTGGCACTGGAACAGCTGACGGCCCTGGGGGCCGAACCCACGGCCGAACGCGTCGTCCTCGACGGCAAGTACGTCACCGGGGCCGGCGTCTCCGCCGGGATCGACATGGCCCTCACCCTGGCCGGCCGGATCGGCGGCGACGAGGTCGCCCAGTCCATCCAGCTGGCCACGGAGTACGACCCGCGGCCGCCCTACGACGCCGGCTCCCCGGACAAGGCGCCCGCACACCTGGCCGAGGCCCTGCGCGAACGCAGCCGGTTCATCCTCCGCTAGCCGGTCCACCCTCCGCCCCGCCGGACGGGCGCCGGCCGAAGCGCGGCGCCCTGCGCTCCAGGAACGCGGCGACCCCCTCGGCGGTGTCGCCGCTGCCGCGCGCCTGCTCGGCCCAGTGGGCGTCACGGTCCCTGCGGCCGTTCGCGAACTCCTTGGCCGCGGCCTGCGTCAGCGGGGAGCGGACGGTCAGCGTCCGGGTGAACTCGGCGACGCGCTTGTCGAGTTCGCCCTCCGGCAGCACCTCGTCCACCAGACCCGTACGCAACGCGCGCTCCGTGTCGATCAACTCACCGGAGAACAGCAGGAACTTGGCGGTGGCCGGTCCCACCAGGGAGACCAGCCGCCGGGTGGCGGAGGCGGGGTAGACGATGCCCAGCTTCGCCGGGGTCACCCCGAACAGCGCGCCCGCCTCGGCGAACCGCAGATCGCAGGCGGCCGCGAGCTGGGCGCCGCCGCCCACGCAGTGGCCGCGCACCGCCGCCAGCGTCGGCTTCGGGAACGCCGCCAGCGCCTCCTCGGCCAGCACCGCCAGCCGCTGCGCCTCGTCCGGCGAGTCGCGCAGCGTGGAGATGTCGGCGCCGGCGCAGAAGGTGCCGCCCTCGCCGGTCAGCACCAGCGCCCGGACCCGGGGATCGGCCGCCAGGGCGTCCAGGAGCGGCGGCAGCGACCGCCACATCGCGGCCGTCATGGCGTTGCGCTTGGCCGGGTGGTGGACGACGACGGTGGCGACCGCGTCGGTGACCTCGTGCAGCAGCTGCGGCTCCATGCGCCGGATGCTATCCGCCCGGCCCGCGGCCCGGTCGGCGGGGGCGGGCGGCGCAACCCGTACAACACGAAGAGTTCACGAACCCGGCGCGGACCGGACGTACCCGGTCGGGTCCGGTGCGGAGTCGGACGCGAACGGTCGGAAGGCGGCGCGAAGCCGCTGACTTGTGTTCAGTGCTTGGGGCGGGCCGCCGGGGCGCCAACACTCGTCGTGTGGCGAGAACCGAGGGCGGCGACCGGACGATGGACGACCACGGGCACGGGCAGGGCCCGCGCCCGGCAGGCGGCACGGAGGCGCTCGCCGCCCGCGGCGCCGAGCCGCCGGACCCGCTGCCCCACGAAGGGGTGTGGCGGTTCACCGCGCCGGCCGCCGACGCCTCCGTCCCGCAGGCCCGGCACGCGGTGCGCGACCTGCTGCGCCGCCAGGGCGTCCCGGCCTCGGCCGACCTCGTCCACGGGCTGCTGCTGATCGTCTCCGAGCTGGTCACCAACGCCGTACGGCACGCGGCGGTGCTGTCCCCGACGCTCGCCGTGGAGGTCGCCGTCGGCGCCGGGTGGGTCCGGGTCGCCGTGGAGGACCAGCACCCCTACCGGCCGACCGCGCTGGAGACCGACCACGGCCGCACCGGCGGGCGCGGGCTGCTGCTGGTGCGCGAGATCGCCCGGGAGGCGGGCGGGGTCTGCGACGTGGCGCACACGGCGAGCGGCGGCAAGGTGATCTGGGCCGCCCTGCCGCTCACGCCGCCCCTTTGACCCGATGGGCTCACCAGCCCGCGGGGCCGGTCAGCTCCCTGATCGCCGGACGGGCCGCGTCCAGCACGGTCATGAACCAGGAGGAGAAGGGGGCCCGGGCGTGCCGCTCGGCCAGCTCCTCGGGCGTCACGAACGCCGTGTCGCCGACCTCGTCCGCGTCCGGCCGCGGCCGGGACTGCACCAGGCCGACGAAAAGGTGGTTGTACTCCTGCTCCACCAGGCCGGAGGCCGGGTCCGGGTGGTTGTAGCGGACGGTGCCCGCCGCGGCGAGCAGCGACGGCGAGACGCCCAGCTCCTCGTAGGTCCGCCGGGCCGCCGCCGCGAAGGGCGCCTCGCCCGGGTAGGGGTGGCCGCAGCAGGTGTTCGACCACACGCCGGGGGAGTGGTACTTGCCGAGCGCCCGCTGCTGGAGCAGCAGCCGGCCCTGCTCGTCGAAGAGGAACACGGAGAAGGCGCGGTGCAGCTGCCCCGGCGGCTGATGCGCGGCGAGCTTCTCCGCGGTGCCGATCGTCACACCGTCCTCGTCGACGAGTTCCAGCAAGATCGCGTCCGCGGTGCCGTTCGACGAGCTGTGCGCGGCGGTGGCAGGTGTGATCGGCATACCCATCCTTCACATCGGTCCTCGAGCCCCAAGTCTGCCGCACGAATCCGGCACTCCCGGCACTTCCCGGCTGCCCGCATGTCCCGCGCGGGGCGGGGCGGCGGCCGCCGCCGGGGGCGCCGGAAGAGGGGCCCGGTAGATCATCGTGCCCGGCGCGGCGCGCGCGGAACCGCCCGTCAGCACCGCGCCCCGGCGGGCGCGGGGGCGCTCGAGGGGCACGGAGGCGCTCACCGGTCATCAGCGCGCACCGGCGCGCTCAGTGGGTACCAGCGCGCCCGGTGGGCGCCGGTGCGCTCAGTGGCACAGGCCCGCTTCGTGCTCGGCGTGACCGCCCGGCTCCAGCTGGAAGGTGCAGTGCTCCACGTCGAAGTGGTCCCCGAGGCAGCCCTGCAACTCGTGCAGCAGCTTCTCGTGGCCGATCGCGCCCAGCAGCTCGGAGCTGACCACCACGTGCGCGGAGAGCACCGGCAGGCCGGAGGTGATCGTCCAGGCGTGCAGGTCGTGCACGTCCTCGACCCCGTCCAGGGCCAGGATGTGCGCCCGCACCTCCTCCATGTCGACGTTCTTCGGCGCGGCCTCCAGCAGTACGTCGAGGGTCTCGCGCAGCAGCTTGACGGTGCGCGGCACGATCAGCAGACCGATGGCCAGGGAGGCGATCGGGTCGGCGGAGCGCCAGCCGGTGAGCAGGATCACCGCCGCCGAGATCATCACCGCCAGCGAGCCGAGCGCGTCGGCGGCGACCTCCAGGAACGCGCCGCGCACGTTCAGGCTCTCCTTCTGGCCGCGCATCAGCAGCGACAGCGAGACGGAGTTCGCCACCAGGCCGATCAGACCGAACACGATCATGAGCCCGCCGTGCGTCTCGGCCGGCGTGACGAACCGCTGGATCGCCTCGAACAGGACGTAGCCGCCGACGCCGAGCAGCAGCAGGCAGTTGGCGAGCGCGGCGAGGATCTCGGCGCGGGCCAGGCCGAAGGTGCGGTTGCGGCTCGGCGGGCGGTTGGCGATGCGGATGGCGAACAGCGCCATGCCGAGGCCCAGGGCGTCGGTGGCCATGTGGGCGGCGTCCGCCACCAGCGCCAGCGAGTCGGCCAGGATGCCGCCGACGATCTCCACCACCGTCACGGCGAGCGTGATCGACAGAGCGATGCGCAGGGTACCGACGTGCGCGGCCGCCGCTGTGCCGGAGGCGCCGTGCGTGTGTCCGTGCCCGTGGTCGTGACCGGCCCCCATGAGCTGTCCGCCCTCCTGTGTTCCGTCCGGGACCACAGTGAACTACGGCCCGGGGGTATCGGGCAACGCGGCACTGAACACCGTTGTCATGTGCCCTGACCTGCACAAACGAACCGCAGGTCAGACCGTACGGCCACCTGGCCCCCGCCCCTCCGGACACGCCGGGCGCACCCCCGCGCGTCCGGAGCCCCGCGCCGCACCGCGCGCCGGACTCCGCGCCACTCCCCGGCGAGGCTCCCGCCCGCGCCGGCCCACCCCTATGCCTCGAATGCCCGTTCTACCCCGCCCTCCGCCCCCCGGAGTTTGTGGCCCGGCCCTCCGATCGCCCATGATGATCGCGGCGCAGGCTGGAGCAGACGACGTGGAGCGGCCCGTGAACGGGCGGTGAACACGGCCCTTCGGGCATCCGATAGCCTCTGCCGACATGCCGCCCGGGCGCCTCAGGCAGGCGGCGCCCCACCATGCACATGACCGGCGCGGACGCGTCGGCACAGGGAGTGAGTTCGGTTGTCGACCGCCATCCTCACCGGTCAGCCGGTCCCCGGATCGTCGATCGAGGGCGATCTGCGGTCCCTCGGTTTCGAGGTCCGGATCGCCGCCGACACCCCGGAGGCCGAGACCCTCCTCGCCCAGGTGCCCGCCGACCGGCGCGTCGCCGTCGTGGACGCCGCCTTCGTCGGCCACCTGCACGCACTGCGCCTGGGACTGACCGACCCGCGCTTCCCGCTGGCCGCCGTCCCCGGCGCCGTCACCGCCCAGCCCGCGGGCCGGCAGGCCCTCACCCGCGCGATGGCCCGGGAGAACACCGACGGCGGCGGAGGCACGTCCCTGGCCGTCGACAGCCTCGCCGACCGGATCGCCGCCGCCCTGGACGCCGACGGCGCCGAGCCGCACCGCCCCGAGCTGGGCGCCCTGGTGGCCGCCGTCCCCGCCGACCCCCAGGCCCGCAACGAGGCACGGCAGGCCGTCGCCGCCGTGGACGACGAGGCCGTACGCCTCAAGTCGGCCGTCAAGGCCCGCGACGGCTTCTTCACCACCTTCTGCATCAGCCCGTACTCGCGCTACCTCGCCCGCTGGTGCGCACGCCGCGGCCTGACCCCCAACCAGGTCACCACCGCCTCCCTGCTCACCGCGCTGATAGCGGCCGGCTGCGCCGCCACCGGCACCCGCGGCGGCTTCGTCGCCGCCGGCGTGCTGCTGATCGCCTCGTTCGTCCTGGACTGCACCGACGGACAGCTGGCCCGCTACTCCCTCCAGTACTCCACCCTCGGCGCCTGGCTGGACGCCACCTTCGACCGGGCCAAGGAGTACGCCTACTACGCCGGCCTCGCCCTCGGCGCGGCCCGCGGCGGCGACGACGTATGGGCCCTCGCGCTCGGCGCCATGGTCCTCCAGACCTGCCGGCACGTGGTCGACTTCTCCTTCACCGAGGCCAACCACGACGCCACCGCCAACACCAGCCCCACCGCCGCCCTCTCCGACCGGCTCGACAGCGTCGGCTGGACGGTCTGGCTGCGCCGGATGATCGTCCTGCCGATCGGCGAACGCTGGGCGATGATCGCCGTCCTCACCGCGGCCACCACCCCCCGCGTCACCCTCTACGTGCTGCTCGCCGGCTGCGCCCTCGCCGCGTGCTACACCACCGCGGGCCGCCTGCTGCGCTCCGTGACCCGCCGGGCCACCCGCACCGACCGCGCCGCCCAGGCGCTCGCGGACCTCGCGGACACCGGGCCGCTGGTCGCGCTGTGCGTCCGCTTCGCCCGCGGGGTGCCGCGCCACTCGGCGGCCTACCTGGCCCTGAGCGGCGGCGCCCTGGTCACCGCCTCCGCCGTGCTGTGGGGCGGCGGCTGGCAGACCGTGGTGTGCGCCGTCGCGTACGTCCTGCTCTCCGCGGCCGCCGTCGCCCGCCCCCTCAAGGGCCCCCTGGACTGGCTGGTGCCGCCCTTCTTCCGCGCCGCCGAGTACGGCACGGTCCTGGCCCTGGCCGCCCGGGCTGATGTGAACGGAGCCTTGCCGGCGGCTTTCGGGCTGGTGGCGGCCGTCGCCTACCATCACTACGACACGGTGTACCGCATTCGCGGCGGCGCCGGAGCGCCACCGGCCTACCTGGTGCGCGCCATCGGGGGGCAGGAGGGGCGGACACTGCTCGTCGCCGTGCTCGCCGCGCTGCTCACCGCCGTCCAGTTCAAGGTCGCGCTCACGGTGCTCGCCGTGCTCGTGGCCGCGCTGGTGCTCACCGAGAGCATCCGCTTCTGGGTGCGCGCCCACCAGGGCGGCGCGCCCGCCCTACACGACGAAGGAGAACCCGCATGATCGGCCTCGTGCTGGCGGCCGGCGCCGGACGGCGCCTGCGCCCCTACACCGACACCCTGCCCAAGGCGCTGGTGCCGGTGGGGCCGGAGGGTGCGGAGGACAGCATCACCGTGCTCGACATAGCGCTCGGCAACTTCGCTGAGGTGGGCCTGACCGAGGTCGGGATCATCGTCGGCTACCGCAAGGAGGCCGTCTACGAGCGCAGGGCCGCCCTGGAGCAGAAGTACGGTCTGAAGATCACCCTGATCGACAACGACAAGGCCGAGGAGTGGAACAACGCCTACTCCCTGTGGTGCGGCCGTGACGCGCTGAAGGACGGCGTCATCCTCGCCAACGGCGACACCGTCCACCCGGTCTCGGTGGAGAAGACCCTGCTGGCCGCCCGGGGCGACGGCAAGAAGATCATCCTCGCGCTGGACACCGTGAAGTCCCTCGCCGAGGAGGAGATGAAGGTCGTCGTCGACCCCGACAAGGGCGTCCAGCGGATCACCAAGCTGATGGACCCGGCGGAGGCCACCGGCGAGTACATCGGCGTCACCCTGATCGAGGGCGAGGCGGCCGAGGAGCTGGCCGACGCCCTGAAGGCCACCTTCGAGCGCGACCCGCAGCTGTACTACGAGGACGGCTACCAGGAGCTGGTCAACCGCGGCTTCAAGGTCGACGTGGCCCCGATCGGCGAGGTCGACTGGGTGGAGATCGACAACCACGACGACCTCGCCAAGGGCCGGGAGATCGCGTGCCGGTACTGACGAGGCTCATCCCCTCGCCGATCGTCGTCGACATCCGGCCGGGGGCGCTCGACGACCTGGCCGCGATCCTCTCCGACGAGCGGATCTCGCCCTCGGGGCGGCTGGCCTTCGCCATAAGCAACGGCTCAGGCCGGGTGCTGCGGGAGCGGTTCGGCCCGGCCTTCCCGGGCGCCGACTGGTTCGCGGACGCCGACGGCACCATCGACGGCGCCGTGCGGCTGGCCGACTCCATCAAGCGGGCCGGCCGCTACGACGCGGTGGTCGGCGTCGGCGGCGGCAAGGTCATCGACTGCGCCAAGTACGCGGCGGCCCGGGTGGGCCTGCCGCTGGTCGCGGTCGCCACCAACCTGGCCAACGACGGACTGTGCTCGCCGGTCGCCACCCTCGACAACGACGCGGGCCGCGGCTCCTACGGCGTGCCCAACCCGATCGGCATCGTCATCGACCTCGACGTGATCCGCGAGGCCCCGGTGCGCTACGTACGGGCCGGGGTCGGCGACGTGATCTGCAAGATTTCCGCCGTGGCCGACTGGGAGCTGTCGCACCGCGAGACCGGCGAGAAGGTCGACGGACTGGCCGCCGCGATGGCCCGCCAGGCCGCCGAGGCGGTGCTGCGCCACCCCGGCGGCATAGGGGACGACAAGTTCCTGACGACGCTGTCCGAGGCCCTGGTGCTGTGCGGCATCTCCATGTCGGTGGCCGGGGACAGCCGTCCCGCCTCGGGCGCCTGCCACGAGATCAGCCACGCGTTCGACCTGTGCTTCCCCAAGCGCAGCGCGCTCCACGGCGAGCAGTGCGGCCTGGGCGGCGCCTTCGCCACGTTCCTGCGCGGCGACACGGAGACGGCCGGGCGGATGGCCGACGTACTGCGCCACCACGGGCTGCCCGTGCTGCCGGGCGAGATCGGCTTCGAGGTGGACGAGTTCGTGCAGGCCGTCGACTTCGCCCCGCAGACCCGGCCCGGGCGCTACACCATCCTCGAACACCTCGACCTCTCCACCGACCAGATCAGGGACGCATACGCCGACTATGCAAAAGCCATCGGTAGCTGAGCTCCGCCCGGTCGTCCACCCCGCGGGGGTGAAGGACCGGCGCAGCGGTGAGCACTGGGCCGGCCGGCTCTACATGCGCGAGCTGTCGCTGCGCATCGACCGGCACCTGGTGAACACCCGGGTCACGCCCAACCAACTGACCTACCTGATGACCGTGTTCGGAGTCCTGGCGGCCCCGGCCCTGCTGGTGCCGGGGATCTGGGGCGCCGTGCTCGGCGTGGTCATGGTGCAGCTGTACCTGCTGCTGGACTGCGTCGACGGCGAGGTCGCGCGCTGGAAGCGGCAGTTCTCCCTCGGCGGGGTCTACCTGGACCGGGTCGGGGCGTACCTCACCGACGCCGCGGTCCTGGTCGGGCTCGGGCTGCGCGCCGCCGACCTGTTCGGCAGCGGCCGCATCGACTGGCTGTGGGCCTTCCTGGGCACCCTGGCCGCGCTCGGCGCCATCCTGATCAAGGCGGAGACCGACCTCGTCGGCGTCGCCCGGCACCAGGGAGGGCTGCCGCCGGTCAAGGAGTCGGCCTCCGAGCCGCGCTCCTCCGGCATGGCGCTGGCCCGCCGGGCCGCCGGTGCGCTCAAGTTCCACCGGCTGATCCTCGGCATCGAGGCGTCGCTGCTGATCCTGGTCCTGGCGATCGTGGACCAGGTGCGGGGCGATCTGTTCTTCACCCGGCTCGGCACCGCCGTCCTCGCCGGCATCGCGCTGCTGCAGACCCTGCTGCACCTGGTGTCCATCCTCGCCTCCAGCAGGCTGAAGTGAGCGCCGGCATGGACAGGTCCCTCAAGGTCGGCGCGGTGGTCATCACCATGGGCAACCGCCCCGAGGAGCTGCGCGCGCTGCTCGACTCGGTCGCCAAGCAGGACGGCGACCGCGTCGAGGTCGTCGTCGTCGGCAACGGCTCGCCCGTCCCGGACGTCCCCGAGGGCGTACGGACGATCGAACTGCCGGAGAACCTCGGCATCCCCGGCGGCCGCAACGTCGGCATCGAGGCATTCGGCCCCGGCGGCCGGGACGTCGACGTCCTGCTCTTCCTGGACGACGACGGACTGCTGGCCCGCACCGACACCGCCGAGCTGTGCCGGCGGGCCTTCACGGCCGACGCGAAGCTGGGCATCGTCAGCTTCCGCATCGCCGACCCGGACACCGGCCTCACCCAGCGCCGCCACGTGCCCCGGCTGCGGGCCTCCGACCCGATGCGCTCCTCCCGGGTCACCACCTTCCTCGGCGGCGCGAACGCCGTGCGCACCCAGGTCTTCGCCGAGGTCGGCGGCCTGCCCGACGCGTTCTTCTACGCCCACGAGGAGACCGACCTGGCCTGGCGCGCGCTGGACGCGGGCTGGCTGATCGACTACCGGTCCGACATGGTGCTGTACCACCCGACCACCGCGCCGTCCCGGCACGCGGTCTACCACCGCATGGTGGCCCGCAACCGGGTGTGGCTGGCCCGCCGCAACCTGCCCGCCCCGCTGGTCCCCGTCTACCTGGGGGTGTGGCTGCTGCTCACCCTGGCCCGCCGCCCCTCGGGCCCCGCCCTGAAGGCGTGGTTCGGCGGCTTCAAGGAGGGCTGGGGCACCCCGTGCGGACCGCGCCGGCCCATGAAGTGGCGTACGGTGTGGCGGCTCACCCGGCTGGGCCGGCCGCCGGTCATCTGACAGTCCCGTTCCCGGCGGTACCCGGTCCGCCCGGCCCGTGCCCTGCCCGTACCGCCGCACCCGCTGCGCATCAGAAGACGAAAGTAAACCCTTGTGAGTGAGACAACGCACGACGGCGGCGTCGCCCTCGGCGCGGCGTCGCCGCCCGACGAAGGCCTCCCGGCGGCGCGGCTCGCCGCCAAGTACGGGCTGTCCGTCAGCGGCGCCCGGCCCCCGCTCAGGGAGTACGTGCGCCAGCTGTGGGGCCGGCGCCACTTCATCCTCGCCTTCTCCCAGGCCAAGCTGACCGCCCAGTACAGCCAGGCCAAGCTCGGCCAGGTGTGGCAGGTGGCGACCCCGCTGCTGAACGCGGCCGTCTACTACTTCATCTTCGGCGTGATCCTCAAGGCCAACAAGGGCCTGGGCCACGACACGTACATCCCGTTCCTGGTCACCGGGGTGTTCGTGTTCACCTTCACCCAGAGCTCGGTGATGGCGGGCGTGCGCGCCATCTCCGGCAACCTGGGCCTGGTGCGCGCGCTGCACTTCCCGCGCGCCTCGCTGCCCATCTCCTTCGCGCTCCAGCAGCTCCAGCAATTGCTGTTCTCGATGATCGTGGTGTTCGTCATCACGACGGCCTTCGGCAGCTACCCCAGTCTGTCCTGGCTGCTGATCGTCCCGGCGCTGGCGCTCCAGTTCCTGTTCAACTCCGGCCTGGCGCTGATCCTGGCCCGGCTCGGCGCCAAGACCCCCGACCTCGCCCAGCTCATGCCGTTCGTCCTGCGCACCTGGATGTACGCCTCGGGCGTGATGTTCTCCATCAGCGGCATGCTGGCCGGCAAGCCCGAGTGGGTCACCCGGCTGATGCAGGCCAACCCCGCCGCGATCTACATGGACCTCATCCGGTTCGCGCTGATCGACGGCTACGGCGCCGCGAACCTCCCGCCGCACGTCTGGGCCCTCGCGGTGGCCTGGGCCGTGGTCGTGTTCGCCGGCGGTTTCGTGTTCTTCTGGAAGGCGGAGGAGAGGTACGGCCGTGGCTGAGCACCATCCCGCCCAAGGCGGCGCCCGAGGCGCCGGGGACCGCGTCCCCACCGTCATCGCCGACGAGCTGCACATCGTCTACCGCGTCAACGGCGCCAAGTCCGGCAAGGGCAGCGCGACCGCCGCCCTCAGCCGCATCGTCAAGCGCGGCTCCGGCGACAGCGCCCGCGGCGTGCGCAAGGTGCACGCCGTGCGCGGCGTCTCCTTCGTCGCCCACAAGGGCGAGGCCATCGGTCTGATCGGCTCCAACGGCTCCGGCAAGTCCACGCTGCTGCGCGCCATCGCCGGCCTGCTGCCGGCCGAGCGGGGCAAGGTCTACACCGACGGCCAGCCCTCGCTGCTGGGCGTGAACGCGGCGCTGATGAACGACCTGACCGGCGAGCGCAACGTCATCCTCGGCGGCCTGGCCATGGGCATGTCGCGCGAGGAGATCAAGGAGCGCTACCAGGACATCGTCGACTTCTCCGGCATCAACGAGAAGGGCGACTTCATCACGCTGCCGATGCGGACGTACTCCTCCGGCATGGCGGCCCGGCTCCGGTTCTCCATCGCCGCCGCCAAGGACCACGACGTCCTCATGATCGACGAGGCGCTGGCCACCGGCGACCGCAAGTTCCAGACCCGCTCCGAGGAGCGGATCAGGGAGCTGCGCAAGGAGGCCGGCACCGTCTTCCTGGTGAGCCACAACAACAAGTCGATCCGCGACACCTGCGACCGGGTGCTGTGGCTGGAGCGCGGGGAACTGCGCATGGACGGCCCCACCGACGAGGTGCTCAAGGAGTACGAGAAGTTCACGGGCAAGTGATCCCGTCCGCCGAGGGCCCCGCCGGAAGCGTCCGGCGGGGCCCCGCGTGTGCAAAGGAAGCGTCAACTCCCGCGTCGGCAAGGAATCTTGATAACGATCGGTGTGTTGTTGTGATGTGCGGGACACCCCCATGCGGTTCGCTGCGTTGTACAACGTAAGCTGTACCGGTCCCGGAAAGCGGCAAGTGGGGAGATAATGCGCGACACCCTGCGCCGGGGCCGCCGCCCGGACGGCAAGCGGGCGTGTCCGAAATAGTGTGTGTCGGGTCGGCAGTGTAGAACGGGAGATGTGACGGCAATGGCTACGGAAACTCCCCAGCTCAACGCAGCGTGCGCCGTCCCCGCGCCGGGCTGCGGACGATGACGGCGACGATCGCGGCGCACGACCCGGAACGCGCCACCCTCGACAAGGCCGCGAACGAGAACTTCCCCGTGGCGCCGTTCTTCCTGCCCCGTGCCTGGCGCACCGACCTCATGGCCGTCTACGGCTTCGCCCGGCTCGTCGACGACATCGGCGACGGCGATCTGGCCCCCGGCGGCGCCGACGCCCGACTGCTCGGCGTGTCGGCCACCGACGCGCAGGACCGCCTCGTCCTCCTCGACGCCTTCGAGGCCGACCTGCGCCGGGTCTTCGACGGCACGCCCCGCCACCCCCTGCTGCGCCGGCTCCAGCCCACCGTCCGCCGCCGCGCGCTGCCCGTCGAGCCGTTCCTCGGCCTGATCGCCGCCAACCGCCAGGACCAGCTCGTCACCCGCTACGAGACCTACGACGACCTCCTGGCCTACTGCGAGCTGTCCGCCAACCCCGTGGGCCGTCTGGTCCTCGGCGTCACCGGCACCTCCACCCCCGAACGGATCCGCCGCTCCGACGCGATCTGCACCGCCCTCCAGGTCGTCGAGCACCTCCAGGACGTCAAGGAGGACCTCGGCCGCGACCGCGTCTACCTGCCCGCCGAGGACCTGAAGCGCTTCCACGTCCAGGAGGCGGACCTCGCCGCACCCAGCGCCGGCGCGTCGGTGCGCGCCCTGGTCGCGTACGAAGCGGAACGCGCCCGCGATCTGCTGAATGAAGGCGCCCCCCTGGTGGGTAGCGTCCACGGCAGGCTGAAGCTGCTGCTCGCGGGGTTCGTGGCAGGGGGGAGGGCGGCCGTCGACGCGATCGCCGCCGCCGCATTCGACGTACTTCCCGGCCCGCCCAAGCCCGGCAAGGTCCAGTTGCTGCGCGAGGTGGGCGTGATTCTGCGAGGAGAGGGGTGATCCGGGCCGTGGAGCCGGAACAGCAGGCGTCCGCGCCGGTACTCGCCGCCTACAGCTACTGCGAGGCCGTCACCGGGCAGCAGGCCCGCAACTTCGCCTACGGCATCCGGCTGCTGCCGACGCCCAAGCGGCGCGCGATGTCGGCGCTGTACGCGTTCTCCCGGCGGGTGGACGACATCGGCGACGGCGCGCTGCCCGACGACGTCAAGGCCGCCCGGCTGAAGGACACCCGGACGCTGCTCGACCGCGTCCGGGACGGCGCCGTCGAGGACGACGACACCGATCCCGTCGCCGTCGCCCTCGCCCACGCCGCCCGCGCCTTCCCGATCCCGCTCGACGGCCTCGACGAGCTGATCGACGGCGTCCTGGCCGACGTGCACGGCGAGACCTACGAGACCTGGGACGACCTCAAGGTCTACTGCCGCTGCGTGGCCGGCGCCATCGGACGGCTCTCGCTCGGCGTGTTCGGCACCGAACCCGGCGCGCGCGGCGCCGAGCGCGCCCCCGAGTACGCCGACACGCTGGGCCTCGCCCTCCAGCTGACCAACATCCTGCGCGACGTCCGCGAGGACGCCGAGGGCGGCCGCACCTACCTGCCCGCCGACGACCTCGCCAAGTTCGGCTGCTCGGCCGGCTTCCACGGGCCGACCCCGCCGGAGGGCTCCGACTTCGCCGGCCTGGTCCAGTTCGAAGTGCGGCGCGCCCGCGCCCTGTTCGCCGAGGGCTACCAGCTGCTGCCCATGCTCGACCGGCGCAGCGGCGCGTGCGTGGCCGCCATGGCCGGCATCTACCGGCGCCTGCTCGACCGCATCGCCCGCGACCCCGAGGCCGTGCTGCGCGGCCGGGTCTCCCTGCCCGGACGGGAGAAGGCGTACGTCGCCGTGCGCGGCCTGTCCGGGCTCGACACCCGGCATGTGAGCAGGCAAGCCGTCAGGAGGCGGGCCTGATGGGCGCACCGGTCACCGGCGCGGCGCCGGGCGGCCCCCGCCGGGCAACCCCCGGGCGCCGCACGGCGTCACTGACGGCGACGACCGGCCGCGGAGCACCCGCGTACCGCCGCGGACGAACAGGGGAGGGCGCGCGATGAGTGACGGCACGCTACCGCAGCAGCCGCTCGGCGGCACGGCACGCGCCGGCGGCCGGCACGCGGTCGTGATCGGCGGCGGTCTCGCCGGACTCACCTCCGCGCTGGCGCTCGCCGACGCCGGCGTCCGCGTCACGCTGCTGGAGAGCCGGCCGCGCCTGGGCGGCCTCGCCTTCTCCTTCCGGCGCGGCGACCTCACCGTCGACAACGGCCAGCACGTCTACCTGCGCTGCTGCACCGCCTACCGCTGGTTCCTCGACCGCGTGGGCGGCGCCGCCCTCGCCCCGCTGCAGAGCCGCCTCGACGTGCCCGTCATCGACCTGGCCAGACCCGAGGGACGGCGCCTGGGCCGACTCCGCCGCGACCCGCTGCCCGTCCCCCTGCACCTGGGTCGCAGCCTCGCCGCCTACCCGCACCTCTCGCTCGCCGAGCGCGCCCGGGTCGGACGCGCCGCACTGGCGCTGCGCTCCCTCGACCTCGCCGACCCGGCCCTGGACGAGACCGACTTCGGCAGCTGGCTGGCCGCGCACGGTCAGTCCGCGCGGGCCGTCGAGGCACTGTGGGACCTCGTCGGGGTCGCCACCCTCAACGCGCGAGCCGCCGACGCCTCACTGGGGCTCGCCGCGATGGTGTTCAAGACCGGTCTGCTGTCCGACCCGGGCGCCGCCGACATCGGCTGGGCCCGTGTCCCGCTGGGCGAACTGCACGACCGGCTGGCCCGCAGGGCGCTCGACTCCGCGGGCGTGCGTACCGAGGTCCGGACACGCGTTACCTCCGTCCTCCTCAACGAGAACGGGGGCTGGAGCGTTCAGGTTCCCGGCGAGCGGTTCGACGCCGACGCCGTCGTGCTCGCCGTACCGCAGCGCGAGGCCCACGACCTGCTGCCCGCCGGCGCCCTGGACGCCCCCGACCGACTGCTCGGCATCGGCACCGCCCCCATCCTCAACGTCCACGTCCGCTATGACCGCAAGGTGCTCGACGCCCCCTTCGTGGCCGCCCTCGGCACCCCCGTGCAGTGGGTCTTCGACCGCACCGAGGCCGCCGGGGCCGAGCACGGCCAGTACCTGGCCCTGTCCCAGTCGGTGGCGCAGGACGAGATCGACACGCCCGTCGCCGACCTGCGCGAGCGCTACCTGCCGGAGCTGCGCCGGCTGCTGCCCCGCACGCGCGACGCCGGGGTCGTCGACTTCTTCGTGACCCGGGAGCGCACCGCGACGTTCGCCCCGACCCCCGGCGTCGGCCGGCTGCGGCCCGGCGCCCGCACCAAGGCACCCGGCCTCTACCTGGCCGGAGCGTGGACCGCCACCGGGTGGCCCGCGACCATGGAGAGCGCGGTCCGCAGCGGCGTGAGCGCGGCGGACGCCGCCCTCGACGCCCTGGGGCGGCCCCGCCCGACCCGTCTCTTCGTCCCCGAGGAGGCGGCCGCGTGACGCTGAGACGGCAGCCGGCGGAGCCCCGCACCACCGGCACCGCGACAAGAGGAGAGACTGTGCCCACTGTGCCCCCGGCCCCGACGGCCGACCGGAGGACCGCGGTGGACGTGACCGCGCTGCTGGACCGCGGCCGGACCCTGGCCACCCCGGTCCTCAAGGCGGCCGTCGACCGCCTGGCCCCGCCGATGGACACCGTCGCCGCCTACCACTTCGGCTGGATCGACGCCGCGGGCAATCCGGCGCACGGGGACGGCGGCAAGGCCGTGCGCCCCGCCCTGGCCGTGCTCTCCGCCCAGGCCGCCGGCGCCGCGCCCGAGGCCGGCGTGCCCGGCGCGGTCGCCGTGGAACTCGTGCACAACTTCTCCCTGCTGCACGACGACCTGATGGACGGCGACGAGCAGCGCCGGCACCGCGACACCGTCTGGAAGGTGCACGGGCCGGCCCAGGCCATCCTGGTCGGCGACGCCCTGTTCGCCCTGGCCAACGAAGTCCTGCTGGAAATCGGCACGGTCGAGGCCGGCCGCGCCGCCCGCCGCCTCACCACCGCCACCCGCGCCCTGATCGACGGCCAGGCGCAGGACATCTCCTACGAGCACCGCGACCGGGTCAGCGTCGAGGAGTGCCTGGAGATGGAGGGCAACAAGACCGGCGCCCTGCTCGCCTGCGCCTGCTCCATCGGCGCCGTGCTCGGCGGCGCCGACGACCGCACCGCCGACACCCTGGAGAAGTACGGCTACCACCTCGGCCTGGCCTTCCAGGCCGTCGACGACCTCCTCGGCATCTGGGGCGACCCGGACGCCACCGGCAAGCAGACCTGGAGCGACCTGCGCCAGCGCAAGAAGTCCCTGCCGGTCGTGGCCGCGCTCGCGGCGGGCGGCGACGCCTCCGAACGGCTCGGCGAGATCCTCGCCGCCGACGCCAAGAGCAGCGACTTCGAGAACTTCTCCGAGGAGGAGTTCGCGGCCCGTGCCGCCCTCATCGAGGAGGCCGGCGGCCGCGAGTGGACGGCCCGGGAGGCGCGCCGTCAGCACACCATCGCCATCGAAGCCCTCGACGCCGTGGACATGCCCGACCAGGTGCGGTCCGCCTTCGCGGCGCTCGCCGACTTCGTCGTCGTACGAAAGAGATGATCACTATCGGTCGAACCACCCTCGCTTAGTCGCCGGCCGGTGCGGCAAGTTCTCGAGCACCGGCCGACGGCGGACCCACAGCAGCACGACTCGCACGACTGCACGAAGGGGAAGCCATGACAGCGACGACCGACGGAAGCACCGGGGCGACACTGCCGACCCGCGCTGCCGCGGCCAGCGAACCCGTACTCACCACCCCCGTCGCGGCCGGGGTACACCAAGCCGCGGAACACGCCGCCAGGCGTGCCACCGACTTCCTGCTGAGCAAACAGGACGCCGAGGGCTGGTGGAAGGGCGACCTCGAGACCAACGTCACGATGGACGCCGAAGACCTGCTCCTGCGCCAGTTCCTGGGCATCCAGGACGAGGCGACCACCCGCGCCGCCGCGCTCTTCATCCGCGGCGAGCAGCGCGAGGACGGCACCTGGGCCACCTTCTACGGCGGCCCCGGCGACCTGTCCGCCACCATCGAGGCCTACGTGGCGCTCCGGCTGGCCGGCGACGCGCCCGACGCCCCGCACATGGCGAAGGCCGCCGCCTGGGTCCGCGCGCGGGGCGGCATCGCCGCGGCCCGCGTCTTCACCCGGATCTGGCTCGCCCTGTTCGGCTGGTGGAAGTGGGAGGACCTGCCCGAACTCCCGCCCGAGCTGATCTACTTCCCCACCTGGTTCCCGCTCAACATCTATGACTTCGGCTGCTGGGCGCGGCAGACCATCGTGCCGCTCACCATCGTCTCCGCCAAGCGCCCGGTGCGCCCGGCGCCGTTCCCGCTGGACGAGCTGCACACCGACCCGGCCCGGCCCAACCCGGTCAAGCCGACGGCCCGGGCGGCCAGTTGGGACGGCGCCTTCCAGCGCCTGGACAAGGCCCTGCACGCGTTCCGCAAGGTGGCGCCCAGGCGGCTGCGCCGCTCGGCGATGAACACCGCCGCCCGCTGGATCATCGAACGGCAGGAGAACGACGGCTGCTGGGGCGGCATCCAGCCGCCTGCCGTGTACTCGATCATCGCGCTGCACCTGATGGGCTACGACCTCCAGCACCCGGTGATGCGCGCGGGCCTGAAGTCGCTGGACCGGTTCGCCGTGTGGCGCGAGGACGGCGCCCGGATGATCGAGGCGTGCCAGTCGCCCGTCTGGGACACCTGCCTGGCCACCATCGCCCTCGCCGACGCCGGACTGCCCGCCGACCACCCGCAGTTGGTGAAGGCCGCCGACTGGATGCTGGGCGAGGAGATCGTGCGGCCCGGCGACTGGTCGGTGCGTCGGCCCGGACTGCCGCCGGGCGGCTGGGCGTTCGAGTTCCACAACGACAACTACCCCGACATCGACGACACCGCCGAGGTGGCGCTCGCGCTGCGCCGGGTCCGCCACCACGACCCGGAGCGGCTGGACAAGGCGATCGGGCGCGGGGTGCGCTGGAACCTCGGCATGCAGTCGAAGAACGGCGCCTGGGGCGCCTTCGACGTCGACAACACCAGCCCCTTCCCCAACCGGCTGCCGTTCTGCGACTTCGGCGAGGTCATCGACCCGCCGTCCGCCGACGTCACCGCGCACGTCGTGGAGATGCTGGCCGTCGAGGGCCTGGCCCACGATCCGCGCACCCGGCGCGGCATCCAGTGGTTGCTGGCGGAACAGGAGCCGGACGGCTCGTGGTTCGGCCGCTGGGGCGTCAACTACATCTACGGCACCGGCTCCGTCGTCCCCGCGCTGACCGCCGCGGGCCTGCCCGCCTCGCACCCGGCGATCCGCCGCGCGGTGGCCTGGCTGGAGCGGGTGCAGAACGACGACGGCGGCTGGGGCGAGGATCTGCGCTCCTACCGGGACACCAAGAAGTGGAGCGGCAAGGGCGCCTCCACCGCCTCGCAGACGGCGTGGGCGCTGATGGCGCTGCTGGCGGCCGGCGAGAAGGACTCCGAGGCCGTCGAGCGCGGCGTGCGGTGGCTGGCGGACACCCAGCGGGAGGACGGCTCCTGGGACGAGCCGTACTTCACCGGCACCGGCTTCCCCTGGGACTTCTCCATCAACTACCACCTGTACCGGCAGGTGTTCCCGCTGACCGCGCTCGGCCGGTACCTCCACGGCGACCCGTTCGCCGCCGAGGCGCCCGCCGGCCGGCCCCTCGCCGAGGCCAAGGGCAGCTGATGGCGACCCGGCCCGCCCCGCCCCCGCTGCTGGTCGCCTGCGCGCTCGGCATCGAGCACTTCGCCCTGCGCCTGGGCGAGCGGGGCGCGCGGCGCCCGCGCGGCGCGCGCCGCCCCGGCGCCGGAGCGGACCAGTGGGGCGGCGGGCCCGTCACCGTCCTGCGCACCGGCATGGGACCCCGGGCGGCGGAGCGCTCCGTCACCCGGGCCCTGGCCGGCCCGGAGCTGGCCGGGGCGGCGGTGCTGGCCACCGGCTTCTGCGCCGGACTCGCCCCCGGCATGCACCCCGGCGACCTGGTCGTCGCCGAGGAGACCCGCGACGCCCGCGGCACCGTCGCCTGCGTGGGCGCCGAACTGCTCGTCAAGGAACTCACCCGCGCGCTGCCCGGCCGAACCGTCCACACCGGCCCGCTCACCGGCTCCGACCACGTCGTCCGCGGCCCGGAGCGGTCCGACCTGCGCGCCACCGGCGCGATCGCGGTCGACATGGAGTCGGCCGCCACCCTGCTCAGCGCCGTGGCCGCGGGCGTGCGCCCGGTTGCGGCCGTCCGGGTGGTCGTGGACGCCCCGGAACACGAACTCGTCCGGATCGGCACCGTGCGCGGTGGAATATCAGCCTTCCGTGTTCTGCGATCCGTACTGCCGACTTTTTTCGAATGGCACCGCAATGTGCTACTCCCCAGGAGGTGAGCCAGATGGCCATGCCACTGCGCCAGTCCATCAAGGTCGCTACATATCTGGCCGAACAGAAGCTCCGCAAGCGGGACAAGTTCCCGCTCATCGTGGAGCTGGAGCCGCTGTTCGCCTGCAACCTGAAGTGCGAGGGGTGCGGCAAGATCCAGCACCCGGCCGGGGTGCTCAAGCAGCGCATGCCGGTCGCCCAGGCGGTGGGCGCGGTGCTGGAGTCGGGCGCGCCGATGGTGTCCATCGCCGGCGGTGAGCCGCTGATGCACCCTCAGATCGACGAGATCGTGCGCCAGTTGGTGGCCAAGCGGAAGTACGTCTTCCTGTGCACCAACGCGATGCTGCTGCGCAAGAAGATGGACAAGTTCACCCCCTCGCCGTACTTCGCCTTCGCCGTGCACATCGACGGGCTGCGCGAGCGGCACGACGAGTCGGTGGCCAAGGAAGGCGTGTTCGACGAGGCCGTGGCGGCCATCAAGGAGGCCAAGCGGCGCGGCTTCCGGGTGACCACCAACTCCACCTTCTTCAACACCGACACCCCGCAGACCATCGTCGAGGTCCTCAACTTCCTCAACGACGACCTCCAGGTGGACGAGATGATGATCTCGCCCGCCTACGCCTACGAGAAGGCGCCCGACCAGGAGCACTTCCTCGGCGTGGAGCAGACCCGCGAGCTGTTCAAGAAGGCGTTCTCGGGCGGCAACCGGCGCAAGTGGCGGCTCAACCACTCCCCGCTCTTCCTGGACTTCCTGGAGGGCAAGGTCGACTTCCCGTGCACCGCGTGGGCGATCCCGAACTACTCCCTCTTCGGCTGGCAGCGCCCCTGCTACCTGATGAGCGACGGCTACGTGCCCACCTACCGCGAGCTCATCGAGAAGACCGACTGGGACAAGTACGGCCGCGGCAAGGACCCGCGCTGCGCCAACTGCATGGCGCACTGCGGCTACGAGCCCACCGCCGTGCTGGCCACCATGGGGTCGCTCAAGGAGTCCCTGCGCGCCATGCGCGAGACCGTCTCGGGGAACAGGGACTGAGGCCGTGACCGCCGTTTCCCTGGGTGTCCCCGAGGTACCGGCCCGGCCGATCGCCGCGCGGCGCGTGTCGCGGCAGATCCACGTCGGGCCGGTGGCGGTCGGGGGCGGGGCGCCGGTGTCGGTGCAGTCGATGACGACGACGCGTACGTCGGACATCGGTGCGACGTTGCAGCAGATCGCGGAGCTGACCGCGTCGGGCTGCCAGATCGTGCGGGTGGCGTGTCCGACGCAGGACGACGCGGACGCGCTGGCGACGATCGCGCGCAAGTCGCAGATCCCGGTGATCGCGGACATCCACTTCCAGCCGAAGTACGTGTTCGCCGCGATCGAGGCGGGGTGTGCGGCGGTGCGGGTGAATCCGGGCAACATCAAGAAGTTCGACGACCAGGTCCGGGAGATCGCGAAGGCGGCCAAGGACCACGGCACGCCGATCCGGATCGGGGTGAACGCGGGCTCGCTGGACCGCAGGCTGCTCCAGAAGTACGGCAGGGCGACGCCGGAGGCGCTGGTGGAGTCGGCGCTGTGGGAGGCGTCGCTGTTCGAGGAGCACGGCTTCCGGGACATCAAGATCTCGGTGAAGCACAACGACCCGGTCGTGATGATCGAGGCGTACCGGCAGCTGGCCGAGCAGTCCGACTATCCGCTGCACCTGGGGGTGACGGAGGCGGGTCCGGCCTTCCAGGGGACGATCAAGTCGGCGGTGGCGTTCGGCGCGCTGCTCTCGCAGGGCATCGGCGACACCATCCGGGTGTCGCTGTCGGCGCCGCCGGCCGAGGAGGTCAAGGTCGGCATCCAGATCCTGGAGTCGCTGAACCTGCGTCAGCGGGGTCTGGAGATCGTGTCGTGTCCGTCGTGCGGGCGCGCGCAGGTGGATGTGTACAAGCTGGCCGAGGAGGTCACGGCGGGTCTGACGGGCATGGAGGTGCCGCTGCGGGTCGCGGTGATGGGCTGTGTGGTCAACGGTCCCGGTGAGGCGCGCGAGGCGGACCTGGGTGTGGCGTCGGGCAACGGCAAGGGGCAGATCTTCGTGAAGGGCGAGGTCATCAAGACCGTGCCGGAGTCGAAGATCGTGGAGACCCTGATCGAGGAGGCCATGAAGCTGGCCGAGCGACTGGAGGAAGACGGCGTCACGGCGGACGCCTCCGCCACCGGAACACCGACGGTGACGGTGAGTTGACGTACGGCACGGACCGAGAGGGGGCCCAGTGTGACCATTCTGGAGAGCATCCGGGGACCACGCGACCTGAAGGCGCTGTCCGAGGCGGAACTCGGCGAACTGTCCGACGAGATACGTGACTTCCTGGTGCGGGCGGTCGCCAGGACCGGCGGTCACCTGGGGCCCAACCTGGGGGTGGTGGAACTCACCGTCGCACTGCACCGGGTCTTCGATTCGCCCACCGACCGGATCCTGTGGGACACCGGCCACCAGAGCTATGTGCACAAGCTCTTGACGGGCCGTCAGGACTTCTCGAAGCTGCGCGGCAAGGGCGGCCTGTCCGGCTACCCCTCGCGCGAGGAGTCCGAGCACGACGTCATCGAGAACAGCCACGCCTCCACCGCGCTGGGCTGGGCCGACGGCCTCGCCAAGGCGCGCGACGTACGCGGCGGGAGCGGACACGTGGTCGCCGTCATCGGCGACGGCGCGCTGACCGGCGGCATGGCCTGGGAGGCCCTGAACAACATCGCGGCCGCCCGCGACCGCCCCCTGATCATCGTCGTCAACGACAACGAGCGCTCCTACGCGCCCACCATCGGCGGCCTCGCCAACCACCTGGCCACCCTGCGCACCACCGACGGCTACGAGAAGTTCCTCGCCTGGGGCAAGGAGGTGCTACGGCGCACCCCCGTCGTCGGCGGCACCCTCTACGAGTCGCTGCACGGAGCGAAGAAGGGCTTCAAGGACGCCTTCGCCCCCCAGGGCATGTTTGAGGACCTGGGACTGAAGTACCTCGGCCCGATCGACGGGCACGACCCGCGCGCCCTGGAGTCGGCGCTGCGCCGCGCCCAACGCTTCCACGGCCCGGTCCTCGTGCACTGCCTCACCGAGAAGGGCCGCGGCTACGAACCGGCCCTCGCGAACGAGGAGGACCACTTCCACACCGTCGGCGCGATGGACCCGCTCACCTGCGCCCCGCTCGCCCCCTCGGGCGGCCCGTCGTGGACCTCCGTGTTCGGCGAGGAGATGGCGCGCATCGGCGAGGAGCGCGAGGACGTGGTGGCGATCACCGCGGCCATGCTGCGTCCGGTGGGCCTCGGGGAGTTCGCCGAGCGCTTCCCGGACCGGGTGTGGGACGTCGGCATCGCCGAGCAGCACGCGGCCGTCTCCGCGGCCGGCCTCGCCACCGGCGGACTGCACCCCGTCGTCGCCGTCTACGCCACCTTCCTCAACCGCGCCTTCGACCAACTGCTCATGGACGTGGCCCTGCACCGGTGCGGCGTCACCTTCGTGCTGGACCGGGCGGGGGTGACCGGCGTCGACGGCGCCTCCCACAACGGCATGTGGGACCTGTCCGTCCTCCAGGTCGTCCCCGGCCTCAGGATCGCCGCGCCGCGCGACGCCGCCCAACTGCGCGCCCAGCTGCGCGAGGCCGTCGCCGTGGACGACGCGCCCACCCTGGTCCGCTTCCCCAAGGAGTCCGTCGGGCCGGAGATCGAGGCCGTCGACCGGGTGGGCGGCATGGACGTCCTGCACCGGGCGCGGCGGCCCGAGGTGCTGTTCGTCGCCGTCGGCGTGATGGCGCCGGTGTGCCTCCGGGCCGCCGAACTGCTGGAGGCGCGCGGCATCGGCTGCACGGTCGTCGACCCGCGCTGGGTCAAACCCGTCGACCCCGCCCTGCCGGACCTGGCCGCCGCGCACCGGCTGGTGGCCGTGGTGGAGGACAACAGCCGGGCGGCCGGCGTCGGCTCCGCCGTCTCCCTGGCCCTGGGAGACGCCGAAGTGGACGTCCCGGTACGGCGGTTCGGCGTCCCGGAGCAGTTCCTCGCGCACGCCAAGCGCGCCGAGGTGCTCGCCGACATCGGTCTGACGCCGGTCGAGATCGCCGGCCGCGTCGGCGCGAGCCTCGCCGCCCGGGAGCGCACCGCGGACGTACCGGCCCAGCGGCCCGCCGGCGCGGCCGGGACCCCCATGCCAGTCAAGGAGACGACGGAATGACCACGGAGTTCGACCTCGGCGCCCTGCTGGCCGAGCGCGGAGCCGAGCGCTACGAGCTGCACACCCGGCACCTCAACCACCAACTGCCGCGCATGCTGCACACCATCGGCTTCGACAAGGTCTACGAGCGGGCCGAGGGCGCGTACTTCTGGGACGCCGAGGGCGACGACTACCTGGACATGCTCGCCGGGTTCGGGGTGATGGGCCTGGGCCGTCACCACCCGGTCGTCCGCAAGGCGCTGCACGACGTCCTGGACGCCCAGCTCGCCGACCTGACCCGGTTCGACTGCCAGCCGCTGCCCGGCCTGCTGGCGGAGCGGCTGCTCGCGCACAGCCCGCACCTGGACCGGGTGTTCTTCGGCAACAGCGGCACCGAGGCGGTGGAGACCGCGCTGAAGTTCGCCCGCCGTGCCACCGGCCGACGGCGCGTCCTGTACTGCGAGCACTCCTTCCACGGCCTGACCGCCGGCTCGCTCTCCGTCAACGGCGAGGAGGGCTTCCGGGACGGCTTCGGCCCGCTGCTGCCCGACACCGCCGTACCGCTCGGCGACCTCGACGCGCTCGCCCGAGAGCTGAAGAAGGGCGACGTGGCCGCCCTGATCGTCGAGCCGATCCAGGGCAAGGGCGTGCACGAGAGCCCGCCCGGCTATCTGCGCGCCGCCCAGGAACTGCTGCACCGGCACAAGGCGCTGCTCATCGCCGACGAGGTGCAGACCGGGCTCGGCCGCACCGGCGACTTCTACGCCTACCAGCACGAGGCCGGCGTCGAACCGGACCTGGTGTGCGTCGCCAAGGCCCTGTCCGGCGGCTATGTGCCGGTCGGCGCCACCCTCGGCAAGGACTGGATCTTCAAGAAGGTCTACTCCTCCCTCGACCGGGTGCTGGTGCACTCGGCGAGCTTCGGGTCCAACGCCCAGGCGATGGCCGCGGGCCTGGCCGTGCTCTCGGTCATGGAGAACGAGCAGATCGTCGCCAACGCCCGCGCCACCGGCGACCTGCTGAAGTCCCGGCTGGCCCGGCTGACGGACAAGTACGAACTGCTCGCCGACGTGCGCGGCCGGGGCCTGATGATCGGCATCGAGTTCGGCCGGCCCAAGTCGCTGAAGCTGCGCGGCCGGTGGACCATGCTCCAGGCGGCCCGCAAGGGCCTGTTCGCGCAGATGGTGGTCGTCCCGCTGCTCCAGCGCCACCGCATCCTCACCCAGGTCTCCGGCGACCACCTGGAGGTGATCAAGCTGATCCCGCCGCTGGTCGTCGGCGAGCGCGAGGTGGACCGGTTCGTGGACGCCTTCACCGCCGTGATGGACGACGCGCACAACGGCGGACTGATGTGGGACTTCGGGAAGACCCTGGTCAAGCAGGCGGTCGCCAACCGCTGAGCGGACCCCTCCGGCGCTTTTGCCTCTGAGGCAAGAAATTTGCCGCAGAGGCAAAGGTGCGACTGAATGGAGGCATGAGCTCCTCCGAGTCCGAGCCCCCGGCGCGGCCGGCCGACACCCTGCCCGCCGTCGCGCCCCAGCTGCGCGCGTTGCGCCGTCGCGCCTCCCTCACCCTGGAGGCCGCAGCCCGCGCCGCGGGGCTCTCGCCCGCCCACCTCTCCCGGCTGGAGACCGGGCAGCGCCAGCCCTCGCTGCCGATGCTGCTCGCGCTCGCCCGCATCTACGGTACGACGGTCTCCGAACTGCTCGGCGAGACGGTCGCCGACCGGGACGCGATCGTGCGCGCCGGGGACATGGAACCCACCCGGGCCGGCGGCTGGACGTACTGGCAGGCCGGCGCTTCCGGCCGCGGGATGCAGTCCCTGCGGGTCCGCGTCCCGTACGGCTCCCAGGGCGACATCGTCCGCGTCCACCCCGGCGAGGAGTGGCTGTACGTCCTCAGGGGGCGGCTGCGGCTGCGCCTGGGGGACACCGCCTACCTGCTCGCGCCCGGGGACAGCGCGCACTTCGACTCGCTGACCCCGCACCGGATCGCCGCCGAGGACCCGGACGGGCTCGAACTGCTTTTCGTCCACACCCTGTTGCAGAGTCCCACGGCCGCGCTGTGCCTGGGCCCCCTCACCGGAGACATGCCATGACCGACATGGAAGAGAAGTTCCCGCGCGCGCTGTGGGTCCGGCTGATCATCTACATCGCGGTCGGACACGTCTTCGCCGCCTTCATCTGGCTGTTGTTCGAGGTCGGCGCGAAGCAGTAGCCGGCCGGTCAGTCCAGCAGGCGTGCGCGCAGCCGCTCGCGGGTCGCCGGGGCGAGCCCGAGACCCCGCTCCAGATAGGCGTCCACACCGCCCCAGGTCTCCTCGACGGTCTCCAGGGCGGCCGTCAGGTACTCGGCGCGCGCGTCGAACAGCGGGCTGAGCAGCTCCATGACCTCGGGGGAGTACGCCGAGGCCGAGGCGCCGCTGCGGCGCACCTTGTAGCGGCGGTGCTTGGCGTTGGACTCCAGGTAGTCCGCGACGATCGCGTCCCGCTCCACGCCGAGCGCGAGCAGGGTCACCGCGATCGACAGCCCCGCGCGGTCCTTGCCCGCGGCGCAGTGCATCAGCGCCGGGACGCTGTCCTCGGCGAGGGCGTGCAGCACCCGCGCGTGCTCGCCGGTGCGCTCCTTGACGATGGTGCGGTACGAGGCGATCATCCGGTCCGCGCCCTTGCCGTCGGCCAGGATCGCCCGCAGCTGGTCCAGGTCGCCGTCGCGGACCATCTTCCAGAACTCCGCGCCGTCCGCCGGGTCGCTCAGTGGCAGGTTGACGTTGCGCACACCGGGCAGCTCGACGTCCGGGCCTTCCAGCCTGCGGTCGGCCGCGTTGCGGAAGTCGAAGATGGTGTGCAGTCCCAGCGAGGCGAGGAAGACCGCGTCCTCGGCGGTGGCGTGCGCGAGGTGGCCGCTGCGGAACAGCACTCCGTGCCGCACCCGCCGTCCGTCCACGGTGGGCAGCCCGCCCACATCGCGGAAGTTGCGCACTCCGGCCAGCTCCGGCTCGGTCGACGGGACCTGCTGCGTCACGGGGACTCCTCGCTTTCGGCCCCGCTCCATGGCTCGTCGGCGGGCGCGTTACGACGATACGACATGGATTCCTGGGGCAACGAGGCGTCCGCGACCAGCGGCCCCACCTGCACCGTCGTCGCCTGGAGAGGGGCGTATTCCCGGATGATCCAGGAATTCGGAGTGGCTTATCTCACCGAGCGTCAACCCCTGCCTACGGTCGCGTAAGTCACATTCGAAGGTGAATCATGGTCCGACGTGGCAGACGATTCGAAGAGTGACAGCAGCGCAGTGATCGGGTCGTACGTGGCGGTGGGGGACAGCTTCACCGAGGGCGTCGGCGACCCCGGCCCCGACGGGGCCTTCGTCGGCTGGGCCGACCGGTTCGCCGTACTGCTCGCGGACCGGCGCCCCGAGGGCGACTTCCGGTACACCAACCTGGCCGTACGGGGGAAACTGCTCGACCAGATCGTGGCGGACCAGGTGCCGCGGGCCGTGGAGCTCGCCCCCGACCTGGTCACCTTCTGCGCGGGCGGCAACGACATCATCCGGCCCGGCACCGACCCGGACGACGTGGCCGAGCGGTTCGAGCGGGCGGTGGCCCAGCTCACCGCGGTGTCCGGCACCGTCATGGTGACCACCGGCTTCGACACCCGCGGGGTGCCCCTGCTCAAGCACCTGCGCGGCAAGATCGCGACCTACAACGGACATGTGCGGGCCGTCGCCGACCGCTACGGCTGCCCGGTGCTCGACCTGTGGTCGCTGCGCGCCGTCCAGGACCGGCGCGCCTGGGACCACGACCGCCTGCACCTGTCGCCCGAAGGACACACCCGGGTCGCGCTGCGCGCCGGACAGGCCCTCGGGCTGGAGATACCGGCCGACCCGGAGCAGTCCTGGCCGCCGCTGCCGCCCCGCGGCACCCTGGAGGTGCGCCGCGACGACGTCCACTGGGCGCGCGAGTTTCTGGTGCCGTGGATCGGGCGCCGACTGCGCGGCGAGTCCTCGGGCGACCATGTGACGGCGAAGGGCGCGCTGTCGCCGGACGACATCAAGTCGCGTATCCGAGCGGTTGCCTGACGCGGTGTCAGCTACGGCGGGTCGGGGGGCGCGGGACCGGGACGGCCGGTCCCGCGCCCCCCGGCCCGCCGTCGTCACCGCGCCGCGGTCAACGCCTCGCGCCCCAGGTGCAGTTCGCGCAGCAGCGCGTCGTCCACCCACTCCTGGGCGCGGGCCCGGGCGACCGTGCCGCCGTACGAGGTCAGCTGGACGGCGAGCCCGTCCAGCAGGGCGGTCAGCCGCAGGGCGGCGCCGGCCGGGTCCGGGCAGCGGAACTCGCCCGCCGCCACCCCCTCGGCCAGGACCTCGGTGAGGGCCGCCTTCCACTCCCGGTCGAGATCCCGGGCGACCTCGCGCAGCGCGGGCTCGCGCAGCGCCGCCGCCCAGCCCTCGATCCACAGCCGCCAGCCCTTGGCGGTGCCGGTGGGGGCATACCAGCGCACGGCGGCCCGCAGCCGGCGCAGCGCCGTCGTCCGCCGGGCGAGCAGCTTGCGCAGCCGCGCGAGGTCGTCCTCGGCCGCGTGCGCGAACGTGGCGGCGACCAGCTTCTCCTTGGTGGAGAAGTGGTAGAGGACCAGCGCGTTGCTCACCCCGAGCACCGAGGCCACGTCGGCGATCCGCAGCGCCGCCACACCGCGGGCCTCGATCTGCCCGATGGCGGCCCGCAGCAACTCCTCGCGCCGCTCCGCCACGCTCAACCGCAATCTCGCCACGCCGTCACCCTAACGGGTGTTACCCGTGAGGCAATCTGAATTGCCGCCCCGTGCGGAAGACCCCGTACGGGGGGCGCCGGAGCCGGGTGCGGCGGACCGAACCGGAGGGGCCGTCCGGTTGCCGGAGGCTCCCTTCATAATGGAAAACCTGACCGATCCCACTGGAGGTACCGTGTCCGGCTTCCGTCTCCCCGGCTCCGGGCCGCGCGCACTGCGGCCCGAGGCCTTCGGCGCGGACCCCGACGGAGCGCGTATGGCGCGCATCCGCCGCTCGCCCCACTTCAAGGACGGCGTCTTCCAGAACCCCGGAGGACCCACGCGCATGCGGCCCTCCGGTTCGATGCTCGACTTCGCCAAGCTCTACTTCGACAAGGAGCAGCGCCCCCGCCGCTCTCCCGCGGGCACCGTCCCGGTGCACCCCACCACCTACGCCGACCTGGCCCGGCCCGCGGCCACCGGCCTGCGGCTGACCTGGCTCGGCCACTCCAGCGTGCTCGCGGAGATCGACGGCCGGCGGGTGCTGTTCGACCCGGTGTGGGGCGCGCGCTGCTCCCCGTTCCCGTTCGCCGGCCCGGCCCGCCTGCACCCGGTGCCGCTGCCCCTGGCCGCGCTCGGCCCGGTCGACGTGGTCGTCGTCTCGCACGACCACTACGACCACCTGGACATGCCCACGATCAAGGCGCTGGCCGGCACCGACACCCTCTTCGCCGTACCGCTGGGCGTCGGCGCCCACCTCGAACGCTGGGGCGTCGGCGCCGACCGGCTGCGCGAGCTGGACTGGCACGAGGCCACCGAGGTCGGCGGCCTCACCCTGACCGCCACCCCGGCCCGCCACTTCTGCGGCCGCGGCCTGCGCAACACCCAGCACA
Source organism: Streptomyces seoulensis (assembly GCA_013364255.1). GTDB lineage: Bacteria > Actinomycetota > Actinomycetes > Streptomycetales > Streptomycetaceae > Streptomyces > Streptomyces similanensis. The sequence continues at coordinate 7,624,820 of CP054936.1, forward strand.
CCCTGTGGGCGTCCTGGGTCGTCGCGGGCGAGGAGCACCGCATCTACCACAGCGGGGACACCGGCTACTTCGACGGTTTCACCGACATAGGCGCCGCGCACGGCCCGTTCGACGCCACGATGATCCAGATCGGCGCGTACTCCGAGTTCTGGCCCGACATTCACATGACGCCCGAGGAAGGCGTGCGCGCCCATCTCGACCTCCAGGGCGGCACACCGCACGGCGCCCTGCTGCCGATCCACTGGGGCACCTTCAACCTGGCCCCGCACCCGTGGGCGGAGCCGGGGGAGTGGACGCTGGCCGCCGGCGAGGCGGTCGGCCAGACGGTGGCCTGCCCGATCCCCGGCCAGCCGTTCGAGCCGGCCGGCGAGATCCCCACGCGGCCGTGGTGGCGCGACGTCTCGCAGACGCTCAGCCGCGAGTGGCCGGCGCCGGACCTGGCGTTGCGGACGACGCGGGGTCTCGACCTGGTCGCCGAGGACTGAGCACGACGGCCGGCGGGCGCGCGCCCGGTGGGCGTCAGTCGGCGTGGACGACCGTGATCAGGCGTTCGGGGCCGGGGGCCTCCAGTTCGTCCAGGACGGCGGTGGCCAGGTCCTCGGCGCTGATCCACGAGCGGCCGTCGGCCGCGGTGAGCAGGGTGTCGGCGCCGCGCCGGTAGCGGCCGGTGCGTTCACCGGGGGCGAGCAGGGCCGGCGGGCACAGGTAGACCCAGTCGGCGTCCGGGTGGTCCCGGCAGGTCCGCAACTGGGCGATCCCGGCGAGCGCGACGGGCCGTATCGCGGCGGGCACGTGGGCGGGGTCGTCGGCGACCAGCAGTCCGGGTGCGCCAGGGCTGCTGCGGATTCTGAGGGAGACCGATCCTGATCACGTTCCTGCCCGCCGGCACACTCACCGAGTGCGACCGGGCCGCCGGCAGCCGGGCCGACCTCTCCCACAAGCACCGCCACCACGGCGTGAACGTGCAGGTCGGGGTACTGGGACGAGCATTCCAAGAGCCTGCGGAATCAGGCCCTGGTCGTAGTCGGGAAGGGCGATGACGTGGCGCTGAAGCCGCCGCCCGACCCGTGGGCGCACGTGAAGTAGGAGCGATGTCCGGGGCACTGCCGTGATGACCGGCCCGAAGAAGTAAGGCTTGCCGACGTGAAGACCAAGCTGAGCGCCTCCGCGCTCGCCGTACCCCTCGCACTGATCACACTCTCGGGATGCAGCATGACTGACGACTCGGACGCCGACGAAACCTCCTCGGTCGGTACGAGCACTTCGAAGGACGCCTCCGACGCGATGCAGAAGGTGTCCAGCGGCATCTACGACCTGATCGGGATCAAGGGCAAGGCGTCCGACAGCCGTCCGGGAGTCATGGACTGCCCGGACAAGGACACGAAGACGTACTTTCGCATCTTCCACCCGTGGAGCTTTTACCCGGCCTCGGCAAGCGACCTCGACGAGGCGATGACGCGCCTCAAGACGGAGTTGCCGAAGCACGGCTGGAAGATCACCGAATACGGGCCCGACACCAGCAAGAACAAGAACATCAATCTGACCGCGGACAACGACGGGAAGAAGGCCGGCGTCAATATCGTCCAGATGGCGAAGAACGACCCGCCGAAGCTGAGTCTCACCGTGGTGTCGGGCTGCTACAAGGTCCCGGACGGCGAGACGGTCGAGCGCTTCTAAGCCGAGTGCTTCTGAGAGGTCCCGGGCCGGGCGGGCGTCAGCCGTCGTGGACGACCGTGATGAGGCGTTCGGGGCCCGGGGCCTCCAGTTCGTCCAGGACGGCCGCGGCCAGGTCCTCGGCGCTGATCCACGAGCGGCCGTCGGGCGCGGTGAGCAGGGTGTCGGCGCCGCGCCGGTAGCGGCCGGTGCGCTCACCGGGGGCGAGCAGGGCCGGCGGGCAGAGGTAGACCCAGTCTGCGTCCGGGTGGTCCTGGCAGGCCCGCAGCTGGGCGATCCCGGCGAGCGCGACAGGGCGTATCGCGGCGGGCACGTAGGCGGGGTCGTCGGCGACCAGCCGTCCGGGTGCGCCAGGGCTGCGCAGCGCCCCGGCCCCGCCGACCACCAGGACGCGCACCCCGAGCCGTGCGGCGGCGACCAGCACCGTACGGGTCGCCCCGACCAGGAAGTCCTGGTCGACCGGCTCCGTCCGGACGGTCAGCACCACGGCGTCCGCCGGGCCGTGCGCGGCCGGGCCCGCCAGCGCCCGGCGCACGGCTGGCGGGTCGGTCGCGTCGACCGCGAGCGGCGTCACGGCCGGGCGGCCGTCCGCCGGCCTGCGGGACAAGGCGAGCACTCGATGCCCGCGCGCCGCGGCCTCCGTGATCACCCGGCTGCCGACCATGCCGGTGGCGCCGAGCACGGCGAGGGTCAGGGGCCGGCGGGTCATGTCCGTCGTCATCGCGGGTGTCCTTCGTGCAGTGCTTCTCGGGATGTCCCGCCGGGTGTCGCGCGGGGTGTCGCGGGGGGTGCTTCTCGGGGTGTCGCGCGGGGTGCCGCGGCCGTCCGCGGGTGCGGCGCCGGGGGCCGGCGGCCGGGCCGGGCGGGGGGTGTCAGCTGCGCGGCGAGCAGCGCGGCCAGGGCGAGGACGAAGCCGAGGGTCTGCGTCAGGCTCAGCGACTCGCCCAGCGCGACGCCCACGACCGCCGCGACCAGCGGGGACAGCAGCACCAGCGGGGCGGACGCGCCGACCGGCAGCTTCCCGATCCCGCGGAACCACACCGTGTACGCGATCAGGCCGCCCATGCTGCCGAGCCACAGGTAGCCGCCCGCCGCCGCGCCGTCGATCCGGTGCGGCACCCCCTCGACCGTGAGGGTGAACGGGAGCAACAGCAGTCCGCCCGCCGTCAGTTGCCAGCCGGCCAGGGCCATCGGACCGACGCCCTCAGGACGGCCCCAGCGTTTGGTGAGGACGACCCCGGCGGCCATGGTGGCCGTTCCGCCGAGTCCGGCGAGCACGCCGGTGACGTCCAGCCGGGCGCCCGGCCCGAGCACGACGAGAGCGACGCCCGCCATGCCCAGCACGCCCCAGGCCAGGCGCCAGAGCGTCGGCCGGTCGTGCAGCACCGCCACGGCCAGCGCGGCGACCAGCAGCGGCTGCGCCGCGCCGAGCGTGGCCGCGACACCGCCGGGGAGCCGTTCGGCCGCGAGGAACAGCAGCGGGAAGAAGGCGCCGATGTTGAGCGCGCCGAGGACGGCGGCCTTCCACCACCACTGGCCGCGCGGCAGCACCCGGGTGATCGCCAGCGCGACCAGCCCGGCGGGCAGGGACCGCGTCAGCGAGGCGAACAGCGGATGGCCGGGCGGCAGCAGCTGGGTGGTCACCGCGTAGGTGGTGCCCCAGGAGGCGGGGGCGAGGGCGGTCAGGGCGACGGTCGCCGCCCGCGACGCGGAGGAGGTCCGCGGCGGACCCGGCGACCGCCGGTTCGAGGTGTGCATGTCCCGCAGTCTCGGTCCGCTCCGGCCATGAATCCAAAGCATGCTTTTCATCGCAGCAATGAACCCGCACGATGGCCGGATGGACCTCCAGCAGATGCGTTACGTCGTCGCCGTCGCCGAGACCCGCAACTTCACCCGTGCCGCCGAGCGCTGCTCCGTGGTGCAGTCCTCGCTCAGTCACCGGATCGCCGGTCTCGAACGGGAGCTGGGCGTCCGCCTGTTCGCCCGCACCAGCCGACGGGTCGAGCTGACCGGCGCCGGAGCGGCGTTCCTCGCCGGCGCGCGGGAGTGCCTGGCCGCCGCCGACCGCGCCGCCGCCGACGCGGCCGCCGCAGCGGGCGTGGTGCGCGGCCGGCTCGCGGTCGGCGTGATCGTGACGACGGCCGCCGTCGACGTGCCCGAACTGCTGCGGCGCTACCGCGCCCGGTACCCGGACGTCCGGGTCGTCCTGCGCTCCGACCGCAGCGACCGCCTGGTCGCGGCGATCCGCGACGGCGACCTCGACATCGCCTTCCTCGGCCTGCCCGAGGACGAGCCCCCGTCCGGCGTGCGCACGCTCGTGCTCGACCGCGACCAGCACGTCCTGGTGGTGCCGGCCGGGCACCGGCTCGCTGGCGCCGGTCCGCTCGCGCTGCGGGACATCGCCGGGGAGACGTTCGTGGACTTCGTGGACGGCACACCCGCCCGCGCCCAGTCCGACCGGGCGTTCGCCGCCGCGGGTCTGGCGCGGGACGTCGCCTACGAGGCGGGCATCGTCGAGCTGATGACCGGGCTGGTGGCGCGCGGGCTCGGCGTCGCGCTGCTGCCGTCGGCGTTCGTCCGGCCGCTGGCCGAGGCCGCTCCGGCACTGGCGCTGGTCCCGGTGGTCGACGGGCCGCGGCGGATCGAGTACCTGGCCTGGAGCCGCTTCAACCCGAGCCCGGCCACCCGGGCGCTGCTCGACGTCCTCGGGGTGCGGGAGGAGGCGTAGCGGCCGCGCACGGCCGAGCGGCCCGGAGGCCGCGCCGGGCGGGGCGCGGTCCGGGCCGCTCGGGGGCCGGGTGGGGGGCCGGGCCCCAGGGAGCGGGCCGGTGGATCAGCAGGCGCCGAGGTCCTGCCAGACACCCCACTCACCGGTGGTGCCGGGCTCCTCGCCCGTCGTCCACCACTTGGCCTTCCAGTTGTGGCCCTTGTAGGACACCGTCTGACCGCCGGTGTAGACCGCGCTCTTGCTCCACGCGGCGCCGGTGCACTGGTTGCCGGAGCCGCCGGTGATGGTCAGGGCGTACGTCGCCGAGTGGCTGCCGGAGGCGCTGGTGCCGGTGACCGTGACGGTGTAGGTGCCCGAGGCGGCGGCCGAGGTGGTGGCGAGGGTCAGCGTCGCGGAGCCGCCCGCCGTGACCGAGGACGGGCTGACGGAGGCGGTCACACCCGCCGGTGCGCCGCTCACGCTGAGGTTCACCGTCTGCGCCGAACCGGACGTCACGGCGGTCTTCACCGCGGCCGTCGCGGACTGGCCGGCCGTCACCGTGCCGGAGGCCGAGCCGAGCGAGAGCGAGAAGTCGTTGCCCGGCTGGGTGCTGCCGCCGCCGGTGAAGGGCTCGAAGGTGTGGGAGAAGTCCCAGGTGTTCTGCTGGATGCCCGAGCAGTTGTCCGCCGCCGCGCCGCCCGGGCAGCCGCCGTTGTCGCGCTGGAGCGCCCAGAAGGACAGGGTGTTGATGCCCTTGGAGACGGCCCAGTTGTAGACCGTGGCGGCGTTGGCCAGGGTGAAGGTCTCGGCCGGTCCGAAGTCGTCGACGCCGGGCATCTCGGTGACGCCGACCATGTTCCACAGCTGCGCCGAGGTCTTGCTCGGGTAGAGCTGGGTGAGGGTGTTGACCAGGCCCTGGGCGGCGGTCTGGGTGTCCTTCGCCATGTCGTGGGACTGGTTGTCGTAGTAGTCGAACGTCATCAGGTTCACGACGTCGACCCGGGTGCCGTTGCTGACGGCGTTGCGCAGCAGCGCCTTGCCGTTGTCGGCCAGGCCCTGCGTGGTCGTCGGCAGGGTGTACGAGAACTGCACCGTGCGTCCGTTGGCCGCCGCCCAGTCCTGGACCAGCTTGATGGCCTTGTTGCGGCGGTCGATGCCCGCGGTGTTGTCCAGCGAGTCGACCTCGATGTCCATGTCGAGCCGCGAGATGTCGTAGGTCGTGATGACCTTCTCGTACGCGGCGGCGATCTGCTGGACGTCGGTGCAGCTGTCGGCGATCTCGGTGCCGGTGGTGTCGGCCGTGTAGCCGCCGAACGACGGGATCACGTCGCCGCCGCCCGCCTGGATCGTCTTGATGTCGCTGCCGAAGGTCGACGCGGCGATCGGCATGCCGGTGTCGCCGTTCCAGTACGGGGTGCAGGAGCCCTTCGAGGCGGTCTGGAGGAACGCCATCGTCAGGTGCTTGGCCCCGGACTGGGCGGCCAGCGCGGCCGGGCTCTCGCCCGTCCAGGCCTCGAAGTAGGGGGCGAAGACGTGGGCGGGCAGCGGCGTCGCCGCCTGGGCGCTGCCGGTGGCCGAGAGCGCGAGGCCCACCGAGGCGGCCGTGGTGACGGCCGCGGTGAGCGCCGCGCGCAAGGAACGCATGAGTCTCATGTCTGTCCCGGTGTGAGAGGTGGGGGAACGTCGATTGCCGTGCACAGGGCGGGCGTTGAGCCGTATGGGATAGTGCGCTCGCACACCGGGCGGGTCAATGGTCTGGACCAAGAAGGGACTAGACCAATTTTCGCCTCGTGGGGGACATCGGCCTGCGCAGGGCCCTGGAGTTGGACTGGACCACGCGCCAGGAATTTCGGCGCGGCGCGCTCAGCGCCTGGCGAGGAACGCGGCGCCCAGCGCCTGCAGCCGCTCGTGCACGCCGTCGTACGCCCGCGCCGCGCCGAGCAGACGCTTGGGGAGCTTGGCGACCATCGTGTACTGGGTGTCGCACACGTTGGCCGCCGGAGCCAGACCGGCCTGGCTCACCAACTGGTAGGCGTCCAGCCGGTCGAGCCCGAGCAGGTCCGCCGTCCAGCCCACCAGATCGTGCTGGCTGATCCGGAACGCGTCCTCCAGCGGGCGCGCGTGGCCGGTGCTCAGCAGGAAGTCGTCGTTCTCCAGGCGCGGCACGGCGGGCGCGCCGCCCTTGACGAGATCGACCGCCACCACCGTGTTCATCGCGGTCTCCACGGCCGTCCCGCACACCTCGCCCTCGCCCTGCCGGGCGTGCCCGTCCCCGATCGCGAGCATCGCGCCCGCCACGTTGACCGGGAAGTACACGGTGGTCCCGGCCCGCAGCTCGGGGGTGTCCATGTTGCCGCCGTGCACCCCCGGGGAGATCGACATCAGCCGCTCGCCCGCGGCCGGGGCCACTCCCACCGTGCCGTGCATCGGGTCGAGCGGCAGATCCACCGCGAAGTCGCCGCGGGTGGCCTCGAACCGGCAGGTGCCCGCCTCGGCGTCGAGGGCGTAGACCCACACCCGCTCCTCCAGCGCGGGATGCAGCATCGCCGTGGTGTGCGTGGCCGTCAACGCCCCGAAGTGCGGGAACGTGCTGGACACACCCCAGTCGCGGGCCGGTGCGATGTCCACGAAGTGCACCGCGAGCACGTCACCGGGCTCGGCCCCGGCCACCGCGATGGGACCGGTGACCGGGTTCAGGTATGGGAACGCGCACACCTGGCTCGGCAGATCGGCCGGCCCGCGCACCCGGCCGCCGAAGCAGTCCTCCGTGAACAGCTCCACGACGCTGCCGGGCCGCACCGTCACCACCGGCGTGCCGCCGCCGAAGGCATAGGCGTAACGGGCGGGATCGGCGGGGACGTTGATCACCTGGACGGGCGCGGTCATGGAGGGCTCCTGTTCGGCGGGACGACTGCGGGACGGCTGGAGTACGACGGCGGGACGACTGGGGGACGGCTGTGGTGCGGGGAAGGTGTGGACGAGGGGGCGCGGCGGGTCAGCCGTCGGCCGGCCGGGCGGGCGACGGCTCGTCCGTGGCCTCCACCGCGGCCAGGTGCGGACGGCGGCCGGTCAGCAGCAGCCCCGCGAGCACCACGAGCCCGACGCCGAGCCAGACGAACCCCAGCCGCTGCGCGGCGATGTCGGCGTTGACGACGACGTACGCCAGGATCGCGAAGCCGATGGCCGGAGCGATCAGATGCCGCCAGTAGTCCCTGCTGCGCCGACGAATCAGATAGTGCACGACCACCGACACGTGCAGCACCAGAAAGGTCGTCAGCGCACCGAAGTTGACGAGACTGCTCAGCAACGTCACCCCGTCGGAACGGGAGTTCATGTACAGCCCCAGCCCGAGCGAGACGGCGGCGGTGAGCAGCGTGGCGTTGACCGGCACCCGGTGCCTGGGGTGAACCCGCGCCAAAAAGCTCGGCAGTTGACGGTCTCGGGCCATCGCGTACAGCAGCCGGGACGTCGCGGCCTGCGCCACCAGCGAGTTGGCGAACCCCCACGCCACCGCGGTGGCCGCCGCGGTCAGGGTGGCCAGCCACTCGCCCGAGGCCGCCCGGGCGGCGTCGTAGAAGGCCGTGCCGCCGGGGTCTCCCTCCCGGACGAGCCGGTCCGGGTCGGGCACCAGCAGCGAGGCCAGCCAGGTCTGGACGACGAACAGGGCGCCGGCCAGCAGCAGCGCGGCCACCATCGAACGGCCGATGGCGCGTGCGGAGTCCCGGTTCTCCTCCGCCAGCGTCGAGATGCCGTCGAACCCGAGGAAGCTCAGCACGGCGACCGAGACGGCGCCGAAGACCAGCGACCAGGAGAAGGTGGCGCCGTCGTAGACCGGCGTGAAGTCGAAGCCACGGCCCTTTCCCCGCGCCAGCGCGATCACGCCGACCACCAGGAAAACGGCCAGCACGGCGAGTTCGGCGAGCAGCATCACCTTGTTGACCCGCGCGGTCATCCGGATCCCGGAGTAGTTCACCGCCGTGTTGAGCACCACGAAACCGGCCAGCCACAGCCACACGGGCACCGCCGGCACCAGCGCGTTCATCGCGATCCCGGCGATCAGGTACAACAGGCCCGGCACCAGCACGTAGTCGAGCAGGATCATCCAGCCGGCCAGGAACCCGACCGGAGCGGCGATGCCCCGGCCGGCGTACGCGTAGACCGAGCCGGACATCGGGAACGCCCGCGCCATCTGCGCGTACGACAGCGCCGTGAACATCATGGCCACCGTGCCCACCGCGTAGGTCAGCGCGACCATGCCGCCGGAACTCTGGTAGACGCTGCCAAAGATGCCGAACGGCGCGATCGGCACCATGAAGACCAGGCCGTAGACCAGCAGGTCCCGGAAGGTCAGCGAGCGGCGCAGTTCCTGCCGGTAGCCGTAGCCCTGGAGCGCGCCGGAAGCCGGTTCGTCGGTCATCACGTTCTCCTCACTGGAGTCACCCGCACCGCGCAGGAGAGCGTACGGCCCGGGACCGGGGTCCGGCAGTGGCGCGCGAGGACGACCGAGGAGGACGGAAGAGGGCCGAGGAGGACGGAGGAGGACCGAGGGGGACAGCGCACGGACGGGCCGATCCGCGCCCCGCCCGTAACCCCGGCGGGGCCCGGCACGTTATCGGTCTGTCGTACGGCGTCTCATACCAGAGCGGGACGCTTCCCGGGGGATTTCGTCAACTGCCCGCCGCCCGCGTCGGGTCGCTGACTACCGTGAGTGTCCGTCGGACGACGTAGCGCCGCATCGCCTGCGGCCGGTCGGCCCGGCACCAGCGATGGCGCACGCCCGCCCGCGCCCCCGCGCGAGCACCCAGGCCCGACGGACCCGTACGAGGAACAGATGTCTCACCTCCGCCCACCGGCCGCCCGCGCAGACCGCCGTGAGGGCGGACGGCACGGACGGCCGGTGGCCCGCACCGCCCCCTCGCTGCCCGAACCCCGCCTCCGCCCCCAACTGCTGCGCCTGGCCGTGCTGCCGCCCACTGCGGTCGCCCTCTGCGCCGTCGCGGCCGTGCTGTTCACCGTGCGGACCACCGGCGCGCGCACCGGACCCGCCCTGTACGCGGTCCTCGCCGGGGCCGCGTCGGTGGCGTTCGCGGGCATCGTCATCGCCGCGGTCGCCGCCGGCCGCGCCGCCCGGTCCGTGCACGTACGGCTCGACGCGCTGCGCGACGCCACCACGCGCCGCGAGGCCGCACTGCACGCCCTCGTCGACGCGCTGCGGCACGGCGGGGGAGTGCCGCCGCGCACGTCGCGCGGCGGCCCGCCGGACGACGCCGACGAGTTCGAACTCCTCGCCGCCGACCTCTCCCGCGCCCACGACGGGGCCGTCGCCGCCGTCGTCCAGGCCGCCCAGCTCTCCAGCCAGGCCGGCAGCGAACAGAAACTCGAGGTCTTCCTCAACCTCGCCCGGCGGCTCCAGTCCCTGGTGCACCGGGAGATCTCCACCCTGGACGAGCTGGAGAACGAGATCGAGGACCCCGACCTGCTCAAGGGCCTCTTCCACGTCGACCACCTCGCCACCCGGATCCGCCGCCACGCCGAGAACCTCGCCGTCCTCGGCGGCGCCGTCTCCCGCCGCCAGTGGAGCAATCCGGTCCCCATGACCGAGGTGCTGCGCTCCGCCATCGCCGAGGTCGAGCAGTACTCGCGGGTCAAACTCGTCCCGCCCGTCGACGGACGGCTGCGCGGGCACGCCGTCGCCGACGTCATCCACCTGCTCGCCGAACTCGTCGAGAACGCCACGGTGTTCTCCGCCCCGCACACCCAAGTCCTGCTGCGCGCCGGCCTCGTCACCTCCGGGCTCGCCGTCGAGGTCGAGGACCGGGGCCTGGGCATGCCGGTCGGCGAGCAGGTCAGGATGAACGCCCTGCTCGCCGACCCGGACCAGGTCAACGTCGCCAGCCTGCTCGCCGACGGCCGGATCGGGCTGTTCGTGGTCTCCCAGCTCGCCCGCCGGCACGGCATCACCGTCCGCCTCCAGACGAACATCTACGGCGGTGTGCAGGCCGTCCTGGTGGTGCCGCAGGCACTGCTGGGCGCCGAGCCGGCGGCGTTCCCTGAGAGCGCCCCGGGCACGGCGCCGGCCCGCCGCCCCGCGCAGGCGCTCCCGCCGGCCCACGAACCGCACACCCCCACGCAAGCGGCTCCCCGCCCACCCGAGTCACCGGCCCCGACCCGCCTACCCGAGCCGCCCGTCCCGACCCGCGTACCCGAGCCGCCCCAGCCGCCCTACGCGACCGAACGGCCGAGCCCGGCCCGAGTGACCGACCTGTCCGGAGGGTCCTACGCGGCCCAGCCGCCGGGGACGTCCTACGCCTCCGGGACACCGGCCGCGACCCACGCCTCCGAGCCGTCCGGGACACCCCACGCGACCGAGCCGCCGGGTCCGGCCTACGCGACCGAGCCGTCCGGATCGGCCTACGCGACCGCGCCGTCAGGGCCGGTCCACGGGACCGAGCCGTCCGAGCCGCTCGGAGTGTCGTCCTCCGCGCCCGAGGCGCCGTACCCCGCCCAGTTCCCCGGCCCCTCCGGCCCCGCCGCCGCGCCGGAGCCGTCACGTCCGTCGGGTCTCTCCGGCGCGGCCGCCTCCCCCGGGAGCTTCGCCCCCGCACCCCCGTCCGGGCCGACCGGTACGTCCGGTCTCCCGGCGGACGGTGCGGCGGGGACGGACGTACACCCGGCAAACGGTGCGGCCGGGACGGACGTACACCCGGCGGACGGTGCGGCCGGGACCGACGTACGACCGCCGGACGGCGCACGTGCCGGTGCCGCGCCCGCGCCGCTGCCCCGGCGCGGGGACCGGGAGGGCCGGGCGAACCCGGCGGAGGCGCTGCCCGGTATCCGGCCGGGCGACCGGGCCGCCGTCGCCGCGCACGAGGGCGTCGTGCCCGCCCCCCGCGCCGCCGTCGTCCGCGGCACCATGGAGCGGCCCCTGCTGCCCCGCCGCCGCGCCCAGGAGCACATCGCCCCGCAACTGCGCGGCGGCCCCGCGCCCCGCCAGGACAGCGAGCACACCGCCGGCCACGACCCCGGTCTGATGGCCGCCTTCCAGCGCGGGATCGGGCTCGCCGAGGCCGCCGAGCGCCGCCGCGACCCCGACCGGCCCGAGCCGTTCCCGCCGAGCGCCCCCGACACCCCGCACGCGGCGCCCGACCCCGCGCCCCGGCCCGACGGGAGCGCGTCCGCCGGATGACCAGCCCGCCCCCCGCCCCTACCCGAACACCCGCCCCCACCCCCGACCTCACCCCCACCCGCGCTCCCGCAGAGCCTCGTACCCCAAGGAGTCGATCCACCATGGCGAGCGACGCGCCGACCGGCCATGTTTCCGACCTCGACTGGCTGATGAGCGGCCTCGTGCAGCGCGTACCGCACACCACCAGCGCCGTCCTGCTGTCCTGCGACGGACTGGTGAAGTCCGTGCACGGCCTGGACGCCGACAGCGCCGACCACATGGCGGCGCTGGCCTCCGGCCTGTACTCCCTCGGCCGCAGCGCCGGCGTCCGCTTCGGCGACGGCGGCGACGTACGGCAGGTCGTCGTCGAACTCGACTCGACCCTGCTGTTCGTCACCACCGCGGGCTCCGGCACCTGTCTGGCCGTGCTCGCCGGCCGTGAGGCCGACGCCGCGGTGCTCGGCTACGAGATGGCGATGCTGGTCAAGAGCGTCCGCCCCTACCTCGTGACCGCCCCCCGCCAGCACACCGCCGACCACCCGGCGCTGCGGCCTTGAGCGCGTCGTCGGCCGGCGACGGGCCCTGGCTCGACGACGCGGCCGGACGGCTGGTGCGCCCCTTCACGGTCAGCAACGGCCGCACCCGGCCCACCGTCGCGCTCGACCTCATGACGCAGGTGATGGCCACCGGCGTGACGCCCCTCGGATACCTCGGCCCCGAGCACGTCCAGGCGCTCGACCTGTGCCTCGGGCCGGTCTCGGTGGCCGAGGTGGCCGCCCAGCTGAAACTGCCCGCGGCGGTGGCCAAGGTGCTGCTGTCCGACCTCGTCGACTGCGGCGCGCTGACCGCCAAGCCCCCCGAGTTCCACCACCACCCCACCGACCGGGCCCTTCTGGAGGCAGTGCTCGATGGACTACGACGACAGCTCTGACTACGCCGCCGGCCCCGACCACCAAGGCCGCTCCGACCACCAAGGCCGCTCCGACCCCTTCCCGACCGCGCTGAAGATCCTGGTGGCGGGCGGGTTCGGCGTGGGCAAGACCACCTTCGTCGGCGCCGTGAGCGAGATCGCGCCGCTCAGCACCGAGGAACTGCTCACCACGGCCGGCGCGGACACGGACAACCTCGACGGCGTCGAGAACAAGGTCGAGACGACCGTCGCCATGGACTTCGGCCGCATCACCCTCGACCCGCGCCATGTGCTCTACCTGTTCGGCACGCCCGGCCAGGAGCGGTTCTGGTTCATGTGGGACGAACTGTCCGAGGGCGCCCTCGGCGCGGTGATCCTCGCCGACACCCGCCGCCTGACGGAGTGCTTCGCCGCCGTCGACTTCTTCGAACAGCGCGGGCTCTCCTTCATCATCGCCGTCAACGAGTTCGACGGCGCCCACCGCTACGACCCCGAGGAGGTCCGCGCCGCCCTCGATCTCGCCCCGGACACCCCGGTCGTGCGCTGCGACGCCCGGATCTCCAGCTCGGGCGTCCAGACCCTGCTGACCCTGGTACGGCACCTCCTCGCCCAGGCCCCCGCCCCCGCACCCACCCACGGAGCCCGTACATGACACACCCGCACAGCGCCGGAGCCCGGCCATGAGCTACGACCCGCCGCGCCCGGCCGGTCGCCTGCTGCTCACCCCCGAGGACGACGAGGCCCCCGCCCGCACCGCGCGACTGCGTGAGCTGGGCCTCGGGGAGCGCCCCGAACCGGCCCTCGACGCCTTCGCGGACCACCTCGCCGAGCTGACCGGAGCGCCGTACGCGATGGTCAACTTCCTGGACGAGAACCGGCAGTTCTTCGCCGGTCTGCACCGGCCCGAGCGCGACGTCCTGAACGTCGACACCGCCGCCCCGGTCGCCTCCCCGGCCGCCGCCGGCGCGGGCGAGCGGGTCAGACGCGAGGTGGGCCGCTGCCTGGAGCGCGGTCACGGCTTCTGCCCGTACGTCCTGGCGCGGCGCAAGGCCCTGGTGCTGGAGGACGTCCGCGACTACCCCCGGTTCGCGGGCAACCCGGTCGTGGACGAGTACGGCATCCGCTCCTACCTCGGCGCGCCCCTCGTCGACAGCACGCACATGGTGCTGGGCACGGTGTGCGTGGTGGCCATGGAGCCGCGGCCGTGGGGCCGCGCGGGCCTGGACGCCATCAAGACGGCCGCGGCGGACCTCGCCCCGCGGCTGGAGCCGCGCGGACCGGGGGGCCTGCGCCGCTGAACCCGCCGTGACTCCAGTCGGGTGGCGTGAAGCAAAGCTGTGGCCGCGCTTAAGAAAGTCTCGATGGACCAGCGCGCCGGTGTACGGCAGATTGCAGATCGAATCCACCCCCCACCCCGGATGCGGGTCTGTTCGGCATGCCTGGACCCGGGGCCCGAACCACAGGAGCCGTAGCGTTGAAGGCGCTGGTCAAGGAGAAGGCGGAACCCGGGCTGTGGCTCGCGGACGTGCCCGAGCCCGCCGTCGGACCCGGTGACGTACTGATCAAGGTCCTGCGGACCGGCATCTGCGGCACCGACCTGCACATCCGGGCCTGGGACGGCTGGGCGCGGCAGGCCATCGAGACCCCGCTCGTGATCGGCCACGAGTTCGTCGGCGAGGTCGTCGCCACCGGCCGCGACGTCACCGAGATCAAGGCCGGCGACCGGGTCAGCGGCGAAGGCCACCTGGTGTGCGGCAAGTGCCGCAACTGCCTGGCCGGCCGCCGCCACCTGTGCCGCTCCACCGTGGGCCTCGGCGTGGGCCGCGACGGCGCGTTCGCCGAGTACGTCGCCCTGCCCGCCGCCAACGTGTGGGTGCACCGCGTCCCGGTCGACCTCGACATCGCCGCGATCTTCGACCCGTTCGGCAACGCGGTGCACACCGCGCTGTCCTTCCCGCTGGTCGGCGAGGACGTGCTGATCACCGGCGCCGGCCCGATCGGGCTGATGGCCGCCGCAGTGGCCCGGCACGCGGGCGCGCGCAACGTCGTGATCACCGACGTGAGCGAGGAGCGCCTGGAGCTCGCCCGCAAGATCGGCGTCAGCCTGGCCCTGAACGTCGCCGGCACCACCATCGCCGAGGGCCAGCGGGTGCTCGGCCTGCGCGAGGGCTTCGACGTCGGCCTGGAGATGTCCGGCCGCCCCGAGGCCATGCGCGACATGATCGCCAACATGACGCACGGCGGCCGCATCGCCGTACTCGGCCTGCCCGCCGAGGAGTTCGCCGTCGACTGGGCCCGTGTCGTCACCTCGATGATCACCATCAAGGGCATCTACGGCCGGGAGATGTTCGAGACCTGGTACGCCATGTCGGTGCTGCTGGAGGGCGGCCTCGACCTGGCGCCGGTCATCACCGGCCGGTACGGCTACGCCGACTTCGAGGCGGCCTTCGACGACGCCGCCAGCGGCAAGGGCGGCAAGGTCATCCTCGACTGGACCGCGTGACCCACCCCAGCGCAAGCATCCCAGGAGCTATTCACATGTTCGACTCCGTGCGCGACGACCTGCGCGCCACCCTCGACGAGATCCGCGCCGCCGGCCTGCACAAGCCCGAGCGCGTCATCGGCACCCCGCAGTCCGCGACCGTCGCCGTCACCGCCGGCGGCCGCCCCGGCGAGGTCCTCAACTTCTGCGCCAACAACTACCTGGGCCTGGCCGACCACCCCGAGGTCGTCGCCGCCGCCCACGCGGCCCTCGACCGCTGGGGCTACGGCATGGCCTCCGTGCGCTTCATCTGCGGCACCCAGGAGGTGCACAAGGAGCTGGAGGCGCGCCTGTCGGCCTTCCTCGGCCAGGAGGACACGATCCTCTACTCCTCCTGCTTCGACGCCAACGGCGGCGTCTTCGAGACCCTGCTCGGCCCCGAGGACGCGGTGATCTCCGACGCCCTCAACCACGCCTCCATCATCGACGGCATCCGCCTGTCCAAGGCCCGCCGCTTCCGCTACGCCAACCGCGACATGGCCGACCTGGAGCGGCAGCTGAAGGAGGCGGACGAGGCCGGCGCGCGCCGCAAGCTGGTCGTCACCGACGGCGTCTTCTCCATGGACGGCTACGTGGCCCCGCTGGACGAGATCTGCGACCTGGCCGACCGCTACGACGCGATGGTCATGGTCGACGACTCGCACGCCGTCGGCTTCGTCGGCCCCGGCGGCCGCGGCACCCCCGAGCTGCACGGCGTCATGGACCGCGTCGACATCATCACCGGCACCCTGGGCAAGGCGCTCGGCGGCGCCTCCGGCGGCTACGTCGCCGCCCGCGCCGAGATCGTCGCCCTGCTGCGCCAGCGCTCCCGGCCGTACCTGTTCTCCAACACCCTCGCCCCGGTGATCGCGGCCGCCTCCCTGAAGGTGATCGACCTGCTGGAGTCGGCCGACGACCTGCGGGTGCGGCTCGCCGAGAACACCGCGCTGTTCCGGTCCCGGATGACCGAGGCCGGCTTCGACGTCCTCCCCGGCGACCACGCCATCGCGCCGGTGATGATCGGCGACGCCGCCGAGGCCGGCCGGATGGCCGAACTCCTGCTGGACCGCGGCGTGTACGTGATCGGCTTCTCCTACCCGGTCGTCCCGCAGGGCCAGGCCCGCATCCGCGTCCAGCTCTCCGCGGCCCACTCGACGGACGACGTGAACCGCGCGGTGGACGCCTTCGTCGCGGCCCGCGCCGAGCTGGAGCGGTGATCGCGGGCCCGACCAGGGCCGATGTCTTGCGATAATCGCTGACATGATCGAAGCGCGGCGGCTGCACATCCTCCGGGCGGTGGCCGACCACCGCACGGTGACCGCTGCCGCCGCCGCGCTGTACCTGACGCCCTCGGCGGTCTCCCAGCAGCTCACCGCGCTGGAGCAGGAGACCGGGCACCGGCTGGTGGAGCGCGGTGCCAAGGGTGTACGGCTCACCCCGGCCGGCGAGATCCTGCTCGGCCACACCCACGCGGTCCTCGCCCAGCTGGAGCGGGCCGAGGCGGAACTCGCGGCCTACGGGTCGGGGGAGGCCGGCACGGTCACCGTCGCCGCCTTCGCCACCGGCATCGCCGAGGTCGTCGCGCCCGCGGTCGCCCGGCTGGCCCGCACGGCGCCCGGCATCCGCATCCGCGTCCAGGACGCCGAGGGCGACGCGAGCCTGCCGATGGTGCTGGACCGGCAGGTCGACGTCGCGGTCGCCGTCGAGTACCGGGGCGCGCCGGCCGCCGACGACCCGCGCCTGACCCACGTCCCGCTGTACGCCGAGCCCTTCGACGCCGTCGTCCCGGTGGCCCACCGCACGGCCGGCGCCGCCGAGGTGCCGCTCGCCGAGCTGGCCAAGGACCCGTGGATCGGCCCGTACCCCGGCAACCCGTGCCACGACGTGGTCGTGCTGGCCTGCGAGAGCGCCGGTTTCCAGCCCCGGCTCGAACACTCCTCCGACGACTTCCGGGCGGTGGTGGCGCTCGCCGCCGCCGAGGTGGGCGTGGCCCTCGTCCCGCGCTCGGCGCTGCGCGGGATGGACCTCACGGGTGTGGTGGTGCGCCCCGTGGACGGCGTCGCGCCCACGCGCCGGGTGTTCGCGGCGGTGCGCCGGGGCGCGGAGGAGCATCCGCTGATCCGCCCGGTGCTGGACGCGCTGGACGAGGTGGCGCGGGGCGGGGCGGCGTAGCGCGCCCGCCGTGGCCGCCGCCGTCGGGGGCGTGCGGTCCGGGGAGGCCGTTGTCAGTGGCAGGGGTTAGCGTGCGGGGCATGCCGGACGCAGAAGACGTACGCCGTGTCGCCCTGTCCCTGCCGGACACGACGGAGAAGACCGCCTGGAACATGCCCACGTTCCGGGTCGCGGGGAAGATGTTCGCCACCGTGCCCGACGACGAGACCTCCATCGCCGTGCGCTGTCCGAAGGAGGAGCGCGAGGAACTGGTCCTGGCGGAGCCGGAGAAGTTCTGGGTCGCCGCCCACGAGGCGCAGTTCGCCTGGGTGCGGGTCCGCCTCGCCGCGCTGGAGGACGAGGGCGAGCTGCGCGACATACTCGCCGACTCCTGGCGCCAGGCGGCCCCGGGCCGGCTGCTGGAGACGTACCCGGAGCTGGGCCTGCCCACCGCGCTCTGACGAACCCCTCGGACGCGGTCGGCGGGCCGTGGCACGATCCGCGGGAATGCGCCGGGCCCGAGGCGGGGTTCGGATGGTTCGGACTGAGCCCGCGGCCGCTGCCGCGGGGTCGTGGAGTCGCAGACGCGCCGGGCGGGGACGGGAGTGAGGCAGGGGTGGGCAGCGAAGGCGGAGCGGGGGACGGGACGGGGACCGGCGACGGGAGGGGAGCGGGGGACGGGTCAGGGGCGGGGGCGGGGATCGGGAGCCGAGTCGATGCCCTGCCCGGAGCAGGGACGGGGGCGGAGGACCTGGAGGACGGCGGGCGGCGGCGGCCGGTCTGGTCGCGGGACTTCGGACTGTTCTTCGTCGCACGGGCCGTCGCCCGGCTCGGCGACACCATGCTGCCCGTCGCGCTCGCGGCGGGCCTGTTGCAGCACGGGTACGGCGCGGGCGCGGTCGGCCTCGCCATGGCCTCCACGGCGGCGGCCTTCGCCGGCCTCGTGGTCTTCGGCGGGGTGATCGCCGACCGGTTCAGCACCCGCAAGCTGATGATCGGCGCCGACCTGGTGCGGCTCGGCACCCAGACCGTGGCCGCCGTGCTCTTCTTCTCCGGCCATGTGGTGCTGTGGGAGATCTGCGTCATCGGCTTCGCCAACGGCGTGGCCGGCGCGGTGTTCCAGCCCGGCGTGGCCAGCACGGTGCCCCGGCTCGCCGCCGACATCCAGGGCGCCAACGGGGCGATACGGATCGCCGAGTCGGCCGCCCAGCTCGCGGGCCCCGCCGTCGCCGGCGTCCTCGTCGGCCTCGCCTCGCCCGGCGGCGTCTTCGCCGCCCACGCCGCGACGTACGCGGTCAGCGCGCTGTGCCTGCTGGTGCTCAGGCTGCCGCCGGCGGCGCGAGGCGGCGGCGCGAGGGCTCACGGCGCCGCCGGTCACGGTGCGCCCGGTCACGGTGCGCCCGGTCACGGTGCGTCCGGTCACGGTGCGTCCGCCGCGGGCGCCTTCCGGGCCGATCTGGCCGAGGGCTGGCGGGAGTTCCGGGCCAGGACGTGGCTGTGGTCCGTCATCGCCGTCTGGTGCCTCTACATGATCGCCGTGTGGGGCCCGACCGTCCCGCTGGTGGCCACGGAGGTGGTCCAGCAGCACGGCCCGGGCGCCTACGGCCTGGTCAACTCCGCGCTCGGCGCGGGCACCGTCGTCGGCGGCTTCCTCGCGCTGCGGCTGCGACCCCGACGGATGCTGCGGGCGGGCGCGTTCGCGCTGTTCGCCTTCTTCTGCCTCCCGGCGGCGGTCGGGGCGGGCCTCGGTGTGGGCGCGATGGCGGCGGGCGCGGCCGTGGCCGGCGCCGGGATGTCGTTCTGGGGCGTGATGTGGGCGACCAGCGTCCAGACCCAGGTCCCGCCCGACGTGCTCAACCGCCTGCACGCCTATGACGTGGCGGGCTCCCTCGCCATGATGCCCGTCGGCCAGGCCCTGTCCGGCCCGGCCGCCTCCGCCCTGGGCGCGGAGCACGTCCTGCTGGTGTCCGCGGCGGTCAGCCTCGTCGTACCGGTCGCGCTGCTCGCGGTGCCGGCGATACGGGGGCTGGCGCGGGCGGACGGCGCGGGAGCGCTCGGGGCGGGGATGCGCGGCGCGGGGTCGCGCGGCGCGGTGGCAGCCGCTCCGGACGACGCCCGGCGCCGGTCGCCTTCGGTGCCGCTCACTGCCCCCGCTCCCGCCCGCTCAGGCCGCCGTACTGCCGCCGAGGAACCCGGAGATCCGCTCCCGTAGCGAGCGGGCGTCCAGGCCGTGGGCGGCGGTGTGCTCGGCCGCCTGCCCGTAGCGGCGCAGCTCGGCACGGCCCACGCCGAGACCGAGGACGCGGTGGGGCACGTCGGCGAGCGCGTCGTTGGCCGCCGCGGTCGACGTACCCGCCAGATACGGCTCGACCAGGACGACGTCCGCTCCCGCCTCCGCCGTGGCCCGGCGCAGCGCGGCCGCGTCGAAGGGCCGTACCGTCGTCGCGTACAGCACGGTGACGTCCAGGCCCTCCGTCGCGGTGAGCACCGTGTCGAGCAGCGGCCCGACGGCGACCACCACTCCCGAACGGCCCTCGCGCACCGGCAGGAAGCGCCCGCCGTCGACCGGGCGCCCCTGCGCGTTGGACTGGAGGGACAGCCGTACGTAGACCTTGTCGTCGCCGGCGGCGACGGCGTGCCGCAGCAGTGTGCCGGCCTCGTCCGGGTGGCCGGGGACGTGCACCGTCCAGCCGTCGAGGGTGTCCAGGAGCGTCACGTCGCCGGGGGCCATGTGGGTGTAGCCGCCGGCGGGCCAGTCGTAGGAGGCGGCGGCGCTGACCAGCACCGCGCCTACGCCCTGATGCCCGAGATCGAGCTTGACCTGCTCGAACGGCCGCTCGACGAGGAAACTCGCGAAGGTGTGCAGCACCGGCCGCATCCCGGTCAGGGCGAGTCCCGCGCCGGCGCCCACGAGGAGCTGCTCGCGGATGCCGACGTTGATCACCCGGTCGGGATGGCGGCGCAGGGCCTCGGCGAAGCCGTCCTTGCCGATCTCGGCGAGGACGACCGCGACCCGCGGGTCCTCGTCGAGCAGCCGGGAGAGGACGGGAGCGAGACGGTCGCGCATGGTGTCCATGAGGAGGTCCTTTTCCTGGGGCGGGGGAGATCAGGAGTTCTTGGGTTCGACCCGCGCGACGACCACGTGCGGCCGGCCCGGGTGCGGTGCGGTGAACGCGGCGTACAGCGCCGTGTGGTCGCGGCCGTCGACGGTCGCCGCCGACCAGCCGGCGGCCTCGAACCGGGCCGCGATGCCGCCGGTCCGGGCGTGGCTGGCGGAGGAGTTGTCGACGACGACGGCGTGCAGGTTCTCCAGCCCCGTGGGCCCGGCGTAGGCGATGGCCTCGTGGTTGCTGCCCTCGTCCAGCTCGGCGTCCCCGACCAGCGTCCACACCCGGGGCCGGCGCAGCCCCTGGGCGCGCAGTCCCAGGGCGGTGCCGACGGCGATCGGCAGCCCGTGTCCGAGCGACCCGCTGCCGATCTCCACGCCCGGCACCAGGGTACGGTCCGGGTGGTGACCGAGCGGCGAGTCGTACGCGCCGAAGCGCGCCAGCCACTCCACCGGCACGAAGCCCTTCGCGGCGAGGACCGCGTAGTAGGCCATCGGCCCGTGCCCCTTCGACAGCAGGAAACGGTCCCGCTCGGGGTCCTCCGGCCGCTCGGGGCGGACCCTGAGCACCCGGTCGTAGAGCACCCAGAGCACGTCGAGCGTGGACGTGGCGGCGGGCCCGTGCTTCTCGTCGCCCGTCATGAGGCCCATGAGACGGGACAGGTCGGCGTATCCGTGGACGCGTCCGGATTCCTCGGTGATCGTCATGGGACGATCGTGCAACCTCAATCAAACTTGAGGTCAAGGGCGTACGGTACGCCGCTCTGGCCCGTCCCGGCCTCCGTCCGGGCCGGAAAGGGGTGCGCGACCACCGACCCGAGTGCGGTATTGTTTCCCTGCGCGTTCAGCCAGGGGAAACCCCAGGTCAGACGGGCAACGGGACGTGGCGCAGCTTGGTAGCGCACTTGACTGGGGGTCAAGGGGTCGCAGGTTCAAATCCTGTCGTCCCGACTGGAGACAGTCGCAGATCAGGGCCGGTTTCGGAGCAATCCGAAACCGGCCCTGATCGTTTCTGGGGACCACTTGGGTACCGGCCTCCTTTGACCCGGATCAGCGGGTGAGGACCGTCGAGCCGGGAAGGGAACGCGGGGCGCGAGGGTCTGACAGTGCGGTGGCACACACCTTGCCGTCTTCGATGTGCGCTGTCTCGCCGATGGCGAGGGCTTGGAGGCTGGTGAGGACCCGTAGCTGTCCCGCCGGCGTCAGTTCGCCGAGGACTCGCATGGTGGGCAGCACGCGTAGGTCGGCCCGTGGGTCGCGGTAGACGAGCTGGGCGACTGCTTCGCGGGTCATCGGTTTGGTGGCCAGCACGTGGGTGATGATCTTCCGGCGGCGCAGCTGCTTGCGGGCGCAGGCCACGCGCTGCAAGGCGGAGAGGCCGTCTGGGGCGCCGAGCAGGACGTCCCGTGCGGCCTGCTCCGGAGTCTGGCCGTCGGACACGGTTCCGGTGGGCAGCATGATGAGGCCGCGGAGATCGGCGACGACGAGCGTGTCCGCGCCCACCGGGATGAGCAGGGAAACACCATGGATCGGAGGCCGCCAGTCCTCGTAGGGGGCCTGCGCGGGCGCAGGGGCGTGCACGGCGTGGGGAAGGAGTGCTGCGATCGTCGGCATCAGGCGCGGCCTGCCGCGGCGGCGGCGATCTGGGCAAGGTGCTCGGGCCGGCTGGTGCCCGGGATCGCTGCGACGTGCTCGCCGCGGGAGAACAGCCAGTCCAGCGGGGCTTGTACGCCCCTGCGCGCCAGGAGGCCGGCGTTGAAGGGCCGGTAGGCGACGTAGGGAACCTGGGGGTCGATGCGGTGGAGGTAGCACAGCTCCAGCCGGTCCACACCGAGGCGGCGCAGGCTCGCCTCGACGCAGGACCGCAGGTAGACGGGGTGGCCGTGGGGGGCCCACAGACCGGGCGCCGGGCGGGCCATGCCGACCTTCGTGGCGATCAGTACGTGCTCGGGGTAGGGGTGGAGCGCCTCGCGGATCAGGTGTTCCACGGTGTGGGGGCCGTAGGCGTCCGCGGTGTCGATGTGCGAGATGCCGTGCGTGTCCACGGCTTCGCGGAGCACGGTGAGCGCGGTGTCGTAGTCGGCCGGGTAGCCCCAGCTGCCGGGGCCGGTCAGGCGCATGGTGCCGAACCCGAGCCGGGAGACGGACTTGCCCGCGATGGTGATGGTGCCGGCCGGCGGCGCGATGCTCATACGGCGGCCTCCCGCAGGCAGAGGCGGAGCGCCTGCTCGATGGCGTTGGCCTGGCTCGCGGGGTCGCTGGTGACGCGAGTGTGGGGAACCGCGTCGTCGGACAGGAGTTCGTGGACGTGCCGGTTCACCAGCTTGCGGTAGCGCGGGTCGTAGTCGTGGCCCTCATCGACCGGGACGTCCGGGTCGAGCACGGTGGCCAGGAGCAGGTGGTGCTTGGGCAGCTGCGTCGAGACCAGGAGCCACAGGCGCTCCGTCTCGCGCCGGTGTAGGTGATCTGCGCGGTACTCGAGGGCGGCGTGCGGGTAGGCGAGGGCGTCGAGAGGGGCGCGGTCGGCGAGGACGACCTGGGCGCCCTGCGCGGCGGCGGCGATCTCGTCGGCGATGCCCTGAGCGATGATCCACTCCGTGGACGCGGCGGTGTGCTGGTGCGTCTTGGGCAGGCCGATCCCGGCGGCGCGTCTGACGAGCCGGCCGGTCCGGGCCACGGGGACGCCGTGGCCGCGCAGTTCCCTCTCCCTCCGCTTCAGCAGCGTGGTCTTGCCGGTGGAGTGGGGGCCGAGCACCCCGATCCGGACGGGCGTGGTCACCACAGTGTCGGGTCCTCTTCGGGTTCGGGGGCGCCAGGCAGGCCGGGCGGCACGGCCGCGGCGACGAGCTGGTCCCAGGATGCGTAGCGGGAGGCCATGGCGAGCAGGAGCTGCGCCGTGGCGAAGGCGTCGAACGTGGCGCGGTGCCGCTGCGCGGGCGCCGCGCTCAGGTCCGGCGCGATGTGGTCGATCAGGGCGTCCAGGCTGTACTTCGGCAGGCCGGGGTAGGTGGCCCGGGCCAGGCGGAGCGTGTCGAGCACTCCGGCCGGCCGCCACTGCGGCAGGTGCGCGGACAGCACCCTGTAGTCGACATGCGCGTTGTGCGCGCAGATCCACGACGTGCCCAGCAGTTGGTGGACCTGGCCGGCGATCTCCTCCCAGCCCGGCTCGCCTTCGAGAACCGCGTTGGTCAGGCCGTGGACGCGAGCGGCGAACGATGTGACGGAGCGACGTGGCCGGGTCAGCCACGCTCCCGCCGTGCTCGTGTCCGGCCGACCCGCGCGGACGGGCAGGGCGGCGACCTCGACCAGGTCGGGCGGGTTGGCCCCGTTGCCTTCGACGTCGACGACGAACAGCTCGGGCCAGGAGGAGAAGTTCATGCGCGGATGGTTCCGTTCTCCGCCTGCCAGCCGATGGGGGCCCGGCCGTGCCGGCGGTAGTGGTGGGGCTTGGCGCGGTCGTGGCACTGGTAGCCGAAACCGTGCTGGAGGAAGTAGCGCGGCGGCTCGTCCAGTCCCTCGACGATGATGGCGCGCTCGTCGACCTCGACGGGCCCCGTCGCGCCGAGAGCCCTGGCCTGCTTCGTGACCTCGGCCGGCTCCGGCCTGGCCCACGCCGACCTGCACCGGGCGATCTGCTCGGGCGGGCAGATGTCACACAGCTCGCGGATGCCGAAGTGGCCGTTGTAGTCGGCCTCGCCGTGGGCGTAGGCCACGCCGCAGGACGTCTTGCGGAACAGCTTCCCCCACTCCTGCACCCCGGTGGCGCCCAGTTCATAGGCGTCCAGGATTCGCTGTTCCGCCTGTTCGGGCATGATCTTGCGTCGGGCCGTGTCCTCGTACGGCGTCGGCAGACCGTGGCTCTCGTAGTACGCCTTGATCTCGTCGCGGAAGAACAGGCCCGTGAAAACGGTGGCGTGCGCGTGCAGGGACAGCTCGCGGGCCCGCTCCACGTGCTCGTCGGAGTCGTTGAGGCCGGGCACGATCGGCCGCCAGTACAGGACGGTGCGGTACCGCTCGGCATGCTCGAACAGGGTGCGCAGGCTGGCCGCGGCGATGGCCGAGTCGACCGGCTCGATCTTCTCGTTGTCGATGCCGGAGTGGGTGACCAGGACGGTCAGCCGCAGGTTCTGGAAGGTGTTGAGGACGCCGCAGTCCTCGGGGGTGACGCGCCAGCGCGTGATGATCAGCACGTGGTTGGTCAGCCCCTGTCCGTCCAGGCGCCGCAGCACGTCGAACAGGTGCGGCTTGACGACGGGCAGCATGGGGTCGGTTGCCCGGTTGAGCAGCTGGATCGGCGTGCGGTGGGCGCGGAAGTAGGGGTGGCCGACGAGCGCGGTCACCGCTTCCTCGTCGCTCATCAGGCGCCTGGGGACCTTCATCTCGAAGTTGTCGAAGAGGTGCCGGACGCAGTAGCCGCACTCCAGCGGGCAGCCGACGATCCAGTTCAGCGACAGGCCCGACTTGCGGTACTCGATCACATCGGCGAGCGCCGGCGTCAGAGCGCTGATCTTGTCGGGAGACAGGATCGGCAGAGCCCGGCCGGGCGGAGCTATGGGGATGGTCATGTGGTCCTCCAGTCCAGGGAAGGGGTCATGCCGAGCGGGGCGGGGTCAGCAGGGCGCGGCGGGCGGCGCCGTACCAGGTGCCGAAGTCACGGCGCGCGGCGTCGGCGTCGTCGGATGTGTGCACCAGGTTCCGCACCAGCCGCCGTTCCTGGAGAGCGGCCCGGAGGTCGTCGTCTCCCAGGTCGCCGCGGATCGTGCCGGCCGCCGCCCGGCTCGGATCGAAGTCGCCCAGGAGCTCCCGCAGCCGGCGGTGGAGTCCGGGCTCGCCGGAGGCGAGGGCGACCGTGACGGGCTGTCCGGCGTACATCGCGTCCAGGCAGGCCGGGATGTCCCTGCCGGGGAACCAGTCGCGGTCCACCAGCAGATCCCAGTAGTGGACGTGCGCCTGCCACGCCTGCGCAGTCAGGTCCCGCCGGCCGGTGATGGTGACGCCGGCCTCGGCGATGCGGGCGAGCACCGGGTCCACCAGGGCGCGTTCGACGGCGTCCGGCTTGCACAGCACGACCGACCAGTGGGAGAAGTCGATCCCCTCCACCACCTGACCGCTCGACGGCTTCCGGCTCACCGTTCGCCTCCGGCGTCGGCGCAGGCCGACCAGCGGTGCGAGCAGAGCCAGCGCAGACCCGGATGAAGCGCGTCGAGCACGTCCCGGCTCACCGCGTCCGTCTTCTCGTGCCGGATCTGCCGGTAGATCTCGAACAGGAGAACGGCCTGCTGCCAGTACGCGTCCACGTCCAGGCGCGCGACATCGTCGGCGCGGTACCGGGCCTTGTTCGTACGCAGCAGCTCCTCGTGTTCCAGGACGCGCGTGATGGTGTCGGGGGTGGTCTCCTCCGACATGGCCGGGAACGGGAAGTTGTGCGGGTGGGGCCGCGTGTCCGCCTCGGCCAGCACCTGCTTGACGCGTTCGCTGTTCCTGTCGTTGACGTGCGCCGACCCGATCAGGTGGGTGTACGTCCCCAGTTCCAGGCCGAGCTGCACGGCCGCGTACTCCTGGATCATCGTGAAGCTGAACACGTCGGAGAGCAGGCCGCAGTCCAGGTCGTTGGCCCGCATGGAGCACACCATGTGGAGGCGGCCCTTGCGCGGCAGCAGGTGGAGTCCGGCCAGGCACGCCATGTCGGGGTTGTCGCTGACGGCCAGCTCGGCGGGGGAGAACACGGGGAGGTAGCCCCGCTTGCTGTCCGCCTCGCCGCGCAGCAGTTCCAGGACCCGGTCGAACGGCGAGACCGTGTCGCCGGCGGCCGGCGTGAAGAGGGTGTGGCCGTAGGCGGAGCCGCCGAGGGTGAGGTCGTCGGCGGAGCCGGCTCGCATGGACGGCGCGTAGTAGCCGATCATTTCCAGATCGCGGCGCCCGGCCAAGTACCAGAGAGCCTCAGCGAATTGGAAGACCGGGTTGGCCTTGCGCGCCGCCAGGTAGGGGAGCCTCTGGCGGGGGTCGGGCAGCCGGAAGCCTGCGCCGATCACCTCGCGGGCGTCGTTCCCGCGAGCCGTGATGCGGTGTTCGAAGTCGCCGGCGACCTGCCGGAGCAGAGCCAGGTAGGCGCCTTCGACGCTGCGGAAGGTACGGGGTGTGAGCATGCACGCTCCAGGGGAGGGCGAGTTGTTGGGGAACGATCGGCGTGGGGAGAAGCCAGCGGCAGGCCCTCCCCACCTGCTTGGTCCGGCACCGAGCCGTTGGTTCCGGGTTCGGCTGCCGGGATGTGTGCTCGCCCGCCGCCCGACTGTCGTGTTCGATCCGGCGAACGAGGGAAGCTTCGTGAGCCGTCGGCGCCGTTCCCAGGAGATCGCGACCGGGGCGCGGTGCGGGCTTCGGATCAGACGCCTACGGGGTCGGTCTCCGGGCGGGCCACGAAGGAGGCGTGGATGACCTCGTTGAACCTCTGCTGGATCCGTGCGGGCGAACTCGCTGAGGACGGCCAGACCGATACGAAAGGGACTCCGCCCGGCGCCGTGGCGCTTCGGCTTTCCGGAGAAGCGGGGGAAAGCCGCGCTCTCCCGGCGCCGGGCGGAGGGTCGGGCCGCGGGGGGACACAGCCCGACGCTGGTGACGGGAGGCGTCATTCGTCGTCTCCCGTCAGGTCGAGTACGGCGAGGATCGCCAAGGCGTACCGGCGCAGGTACGAGAGCGCCTCGGCGGCCGCAGTTCGCTCGTCGCAAGGCGAGCAGGAGCCGGAGTTCTTCGGTGGGGCAGACCGACACGCGGTGCGGCACGACCTGCGGGAGCTGGCGGGTGGTCCGGCGGAACAGGTCTGCGGTTCGTGCCGCATCACCCACCGGCAGGGGTAGAGGCGAGCCGAGTTGCGGCTGGGGAAGGGCGAGACCGAGGCGAGCCAGGAGGGCATTCCGCTTCCTGCGTGTGGGGACCACCGTGGGGCGGTTCAATACCTCGTTGAGGGCGTCGATCAACTCATCGCCGATCCCCTCGGCAGCCAGAGAACGGGACAGCCGGTAGGCCGGTCTGCGCTTCACCTCGTCCCCGTCAGTGACCGGCCAGCTCAGTAACTCAGCCGCGGCCGGTGCGTTGACGCCGTTCATCAGGGCCTCCCAGCGGCGACGCGGAAGGTGGCCCAGGTGGTGCGGCCGTCGTCACTGACGCCCCATGCACTGGCGAGGACCGAGACCAGGAGCAGGCCGCGTCCGTGCTCGTCCTCGGGGGATGCGGCGCGGAGCCGGGCCGGGGCGGGGCTGCCGTCGGTGACCTCGACGCGGGCCTCCTCCAGGGTGTGTCGCAGCCTCAGGCCGACGGTGCCCTGTCCGTGCTCGACGGCGTTGGCGACCAGCTCTGACACGACGAGCACCACGTCATCCGCCAGGGGCTCGGGAACAGAGCAGTACCGCAGGTAAGCCGCAGCGATGCGCCGTACCTGCGCGAGGCACGACCGGTCCGGTGCGATGGCCACCTCGAAGTCGCGCGGCAGCGGCGACCGCTGCCGCGCAGCGGTGGCAACGGCGTTCGGGGTAGGACTCATTGACGGCTTCCGCAGCGTTACTGTCTCCACGGCGTCCACCACGTCGTTCCCTTCCGGATTCAAATGGGCGGTGACGTGATGCCGCCCGCCCCGCCAGAGGCGCTGGCAGGTTTCCTGATCGGGGGCAGGCGAGGGACGCATGACACAACTCCTGTTCGGATCGAGCCAGGTGGAGAGAACGGCGCTGCACGGAGCCGACGACTGGCGTGCGAACTGAGTGACGCAGCCGCTACGTTGAGCGAACCGTGATTCCCCGCCGGGGGAAATGCCTACGTGGCCGCCAAGGCCGTCAAAGGCGTCAAAGATCATCTCGGATCCGAGGGGCAGCCCATGGCCCGTGCGCGAAATACCGCCCTCGCCGCACTTCTGCGTGAAGCAGGCTGGTCCCAGCCGCAAGCCGCCGCCGCAGTCGCCCGCGTAGCCGTGGAAAGCGGGGCGCGTGAGCTGGAGGCCATCTCCCGCTCGCACATCGCCATGTGGGTTCAAGGCACACGACCGAGCGGCAGGGCACCCCATATCCTGCGGGAGACGCTGTCCCGCAGACTCGGCCGACGCCTCACCCTGGCCGACCTCGGGCTGGAGGGAGAGCTGAGTGGCACGACCGACAGCGGTTCCGACTGGAGCGTCGACCCTCTGACCGTGCTGGCCGAGCTGGGAAGCGACGATCTGGACATGCACCGACGCAAGCTACTGGCGACCGCGGCATACTCGGCCGCCGGTCTGGCCCTGCCCGCAGCCTCGTGGTGGGCGGCCGCGCCCGCCGCTGCGGCCCGGCGTCCAGCGATTTCTGATCGTCTGGTCACACAGGCCGACATCAACGATGTCCGGGACTTGACGACCTTCTACTCCGCGCGCGATCAACAGCGTGGCGGAGCCTCCGGCCGATCGGCACTGGCAGGCCACCTGCGCGACGAAGCGGTGCCCCTGCTCGGCAGCGGATTCCGCACGGAGCAGGATCGCCGCGACACCTACTCGGCCGTAGCGGAGATGACGTACTTGGCCGGCTGGATGGCCTTCGACGCTTCCGAGCACCGCACCGCTCAGCGCTACCTCACCCTTGCCGCCCGCATTGCGGCCGAAGCGGGTGATGGCCCGCTCGGCGGTCACATCCTGCGCGCCCTGGCACACCAAGCAGTGGACCTCGGGCATCCCCGCCGGGCGCGCGCCCTTGCCGACGCCTCCATGTCCCGAGACCACTACGGCCGGGCCAGCCACCGGGAAAGGGCCCTGCTCGCCATCGTTCACGCCCGAGCTCTCGCAGCCGATGGCGACCGCACCGGTACGCTCGCCGCAGTCAACCGTGCCGAGCGCGACCTTGCGCGCGCCGAAAGCCAAGACGCCCCCAGCCGCGTGGAGTTCTTCCAGGAAGCCTCCCTGGCCCATGAAACCGCATGCGCCCTGCGCGACATGGGCAGGCCGCAGGAGGCAGAGGCCCACTTCCAGCGCAGCGTCGCCACCCGTCGCCGACAGCAATACGCCCGGACTCACAGCGTGACCCTCGGCTACCTCGGAGCCGTCCAAGTGCAGCAGGGCCACCTCGATGAGGCGTGCGCGACCTGGAACCAGGCGCTCGACACCATGGCCGGTGTCCAGTCCGGCCGCGCACGCGACGTCATCGTCCGCATGCAGAGCGGCCTCTCGCCCGTGCGGCAGCGTGGTGGCCGCCACATCGCAGAACTGGATCGCCGGGCACGAGACATGCTGCGCACCATAGGCTGACCACGCAGCGGGCGGCACCGAGCCGACACCGCACCCGCAACGCCCGGAGAGGAACGAGCGCCGATGGAGACATACGAGGTCGAGTCGATCGCAACAGTCGTCGGGGGTCACACCCGCGCGCAGGACGACTACCAGGGCGGCGTCGAATCGATCATCCGACTCCACGGCACGTACCCTCTCGAAGCACTCCAGGGAATCGAGGACTTCTCCCACCTGACGGTGACATGGCGCTTCCACTTGGCGCTGCCGGAAGACGTCCAGCTCCACGCACGCAGCCCTCGGGGGAATGCTCACTGGCCGGCGACCGGCACGTTCGTCCATCGCAACCACCGGCGCCCCAACCAACTGGCTGTCAGCTACCCGCGCTTGCTGAAGGTGGAAGGCCGAGACCTCGTGGTCACCGATCTCGACGCCGTGGAGGGGACGCCTGTGCTCGACCTGGCGCCCTACTTCGAGCAGATGGGTCCCCGAGGAGTTGTGCGTCAGCCTGCCTGGGTGGGCGAGATGCTTGATCCGTGCTACTGGTCCGACGCGGCCAGTCGATCTGCGTGAGACGTCGCTTCTTGTGGTGTGAAGGTCCTCGCCAGGTTCGCCGCAATCGGTCGCTGTCTGGGTCTTGAGCGACACCGTGCTCGACGCGCTCGCGCTTCGCTCCTTCATCGATCTGCGGCACGTCCAAAGCGGTGAGGGCTTCGGTCGGCGTCATCAGCTACTGATCCCAGGCTTCGATCTCCGCGTCAGCTCGCTATCTCCGGCCACTCCGCGCCTCCGCCAGGCGTGACGGGTTCCGATGCGCGGCAGGTGCGCGTCACGGACGCCGGTCGCCGCCGTGTCCGCGTCCCAGGAGCAGGTCAGCAGCATGCCGACGGCCGCGCCGCTGTCCGCGTCGCGCAGCAGAAAGCTGAGGTCCGGACGGAAGGCGGACCAGCCGAGGAACGCCCGCCATTGCTCCGGTGGCATCGGCACCCCGCCCCAGCGGTCCAGCACGGTCTCGTTGCCGAGGGCGAGGAAGTCGGCGTCGTTGTCCGCCGAGTAGCCCTCCACGACGAGGCCGTCCGGCAGCGGAGCGTCGGCGACGGACGCTCCCAGCGGGTGCCGCAGGTGCGCGTACCAGCGGACGGGCGTCATACCGGCGGCTCGGTAGCAGGCGTGTGCGCCCTCGTTGAGCGCGTTGTTCTGGGCGTCGACGGCGAGCGGCAGCCCCGGGTGATGGAGCGCGTGCAGCGCCTTCGCGCTCGCGATCCCGGCGGCCAGCAGCTCGGCCCCGAGGCCCCGGCGCCGGTACCGCGGATGCACGCCGCCGCTGACCGTCACCCGGTGCACGTCCTCGACGTGCTTCTTGTGCGCGGCGGAGGAGTAACCGGCCATGCGGTCACCGTCGAAGACACCGACCGTACCGCGCGCGAGGTCGAGCGTGGGGGCGTTGATCTGGTCGGCGGCGTCCTCCTCGGAGTAGTACTCGCCGAAGACGTCGACGACCTCGATCGCGTTGAGCAGCTCGGCCAGGGAGGCGGCGTCCCCCGGGGCGATCGGACGGCGGACCAGCTCTGCGGCGTCGACGGTCATGGGCCGACCCCAGGGGCCTCCTCGGCGCACGGTGTTCTTCGGTTTTCGCCGCTGCCGGCGGGGTGCCGTGCGGGACCGGGACGAGGGCTTCGAGTCCGGGCTCCCGGTGGAGCATGATCTACCGGGTGAAGAGGGAAGCGGAGACGGGCGTGGGCGTCGACGGCGCCGAGCCGTGGCACGAGCGGCTGGGATGGGCGTTCGGTCTGCTGGCGAGCGATCCGGCGGAACGTGCCGCGGCGCTGGTCCGCCTGGCCGACGCCGAGAGGAACGCCCAGGGCGCCCTGGACCGGTACCACAGGACGTGGCGCCGGAGGCTCTGGCCGGGACGGCGGGCGGCGCTCCGCAACTACCAGGAGGCCGCGATGCGTTCGCTGTCCGGTGGGGTGCGGGACCGGCCGGCCGGTGCGGACGTCGGCACGTGGCCGGGTCTTCCCTACGCGCTGCTCTACCTCGAGTGGGAGGCGAGATACCCGCAGGAGTGGACACGGCACGCCAAGGAGTGGGGCACGAAGGAGAGCCTCATCCGGGACATGGCCGTCGCTCACCACGACGAGACGGTCAGAACCAAGCTCGTGGAACTGGTCGAGACCGTCGTCCAGCGGCCGTACCGCTGCAAGGACCGCGCATACGTGCGCGTGGCCCGCGCCGTGGACGGTGACGACCTGCGCGGCAGGCTGGAGGCTGCCTCCCGTTCGGACGATCCGTGGGCGTGCCGCCATGCCGGATACGTCCTCCATCTCCTAAACCGTCCCGAGCTGCCGAATACACGTCACGTCTGGCGCAGCTGGCTGGCGGCGGCGTCGAGCGAGCGGGCACCGACTGGCCCTGCACGGGGGTGAGTTGACGGGCGGTGGCGAGCAGCTCGCCTCCCGGCTGAGCAATGTTCCTTCGGACCCACGCCAGGTCGTCACTTGCCGTCATCACCCTTTTGATGCGTTTCCCACGATGTCGAACTGTATGGGTGTGTTGCGCGCCTAGCGTGGATTGCGCACCGTTCCGTCAGGGACGCGACACCGGAGGGGAAATCCGTGATCTCGAAAAGCAAGAGGGCCGTTCGGTCGGCGGCCGTGGCGCTGGCCGCGGCCAGCGCCTTCACACTCGGCATGCCGAGCGGCAACGCCTTCGCCATCGACCACGTCCAGTGCGTCGGCGGGGAGAACTTCCTGAAGATCTGGTCACACCTGGACGGCCGGGACAGCGTCGACTGCTACGCCAACGCCGGGAAGACCGACTTCGGCGGGTGGTGGGTCGACCGGATCTCCACGGGCAACAACGACCTCATCTACTACGACGTCAACGGCGACTCGGTGAAGATCGAGCGCTGGCACGACATCACCTTCCCGAACCGCCCGCCCCGGGTCCGCGCCATCCAGATCCTGTGACGAACGGGCCGGCCTCCGACTGCGGGGGGTGAGTGTGTCCCGGCCGCGCGCCTGCGGGTGCGGCGGCCGGGACACACTCGTGCGCGGGGTGCGGCGACCTCACGCGAGAAGGACGCCGCGTCGGTGCGAGGTCAGCGGCCGTCGCCGAGCGCCGCGACACCGGCCCGGGCGAACTTCTCGTCCAGGTCGCCCGAGGGCGCGCCCGCCACGCCGATGCCCGCGATCGGCGCGCTGCCGTACGCGACCGGCGCGCCGCCCGCCAGGAACAGCGTGCCCGGGATGTCCTTGAGGGTGGGCGCCGACGCCAGGCGCTCGACCAGCTGGGAGGTGGGCGCGTTCCAGGAGACGGCGGTGTACGCCTTCTTGATCGCGGACTCGTAGGACTGCGGACCGGCGCCGTCGCCGCGCAGGGTGACGACGGTGTTGCCGTCGCGGTCCACCACCGCGACGGTCACCCGCTGCCCCTCCTTGCGCGCGGCCTTCAGCGCCGCCTCCGCCGCGTCGGTGGCGGCGTCCACCGTCAGATGGGTGCTCGTGGTCGTGGCCTTGGCCTTCACCGAGGCCACTGCGGCCACGGGCGCGGCGGCCGGGGTGTCGGCGGAGGCGGAGACCGCGCCCGCCACTCCGGCGCCGACCGCCGTGAGCGCCGCCGCCGTGGCGACGACCTTGGATCGGGTGGCGAACTTCCTGGCCTTGTGCTGCATCGCGGGCGACTCCCCATTCGTGTCGCGTCCCCGCTCCCGCGGACCGGCCGGTGCGCCCGGCGGCCCCTGTGCGGGGCCGGTGCGCCCGGCGGACCCTGTGCGCCGGGCGCCGGGGACGCAGCGCTTCCTGCGCTGTGCCTCCAGCCTCGGCCCGGCCACGGCGCGCACCCGTCGTCGTACCGGCTGGTCCCGGCGGGCGGAACGGGTGAGGCCGGGGTCATCCGAACGGTTGACCCCCCGGCCCGCCGCCCGGGTGACAATGGCAGAGCACGCCCGGCCCGCACGGGTACAGCATGCCCGGCCCGTACGGGTAGGGCACGCCCGGCCCGTACGGCGCACACCGCAGCCGCTGAGCCCGCCGAGGGCCACTCCCGGGCGGCAGCCATGTCCGTACGCACGTCCCGGCCGGGGAGGAGCAGCCCATGCCGTCCACCAGCCGACCCGCCCCGGACCCCCCGAACGGGGCCGAGGAGGAAGCCCGCCGACCCGTCGGTCACCAGGTGTTCCCGTCGCCGCCCGGCGACGGAGCGGGCCCGCCCGCCCTCGTCATCCACCTCGCCTTCTTCTTGCTGCTCGGCTCCGCCCTGGCCCGCTACGTCCAGCGGCACGGCGACCAGCCGCGGGAGCCCGCCGTCCTGGCCCTGGCCGGCGCGCTCGCCGTGCTGTACGTCGTCGGCCGGCGCACCGCGGCGGGCACGCCCCGGACGACCGCGTCCGCGACCACGCGTGAGGCGGGTCCGGGACGGCCGCCCCTGCCCGCGCTGCTCTGGCTGGGCGCGATCGTGGCGGTCTGGGCGGTGCTGGTCGCCCTCGCGCCCAGCTTCGCCTGGTGCGCCGTACCGCTCTTCTACACCGCCCTGCGCACCCTGCCGACGCGCGCCGCCTACACCCTGGTGGCGTTGTTCACCGCCTTCGTGGTCGTGGCGCAACTGCGGCTGGCCGACCGGGTCGAGGTGGACCTGGTGGTCGGGCCGCCGGCGGTCGCCGTCCTGGCGACCGCGGTCTTCACCCACATGGACCGGCAGGCCGCCCGTCAGTCCGCCCTGATCGACGACCTGGTGCGCACCCGCCGCGAGCTGGCCGCCACCGAACGCCGCGAAGGCACCCTCGCCGAGCGTCAGCGGCTGGCCATGGAGATCCACGACACCCTCGCCCAGAGCCTGTCCAGTCAGCGCATGCTCCTCCAGGCCGCCGAGCGGGTGTGGGTCACCGACCCCGAACGGGCGCGGGCCCACGTCGGCACCGCCGCCGCCATCGCCGAGAGCAGCCTCGCCGAGGCCCGCCGCTTCGTGCACGACCTGGCGCCCGCCGACCTCGCCGAAGGCGGCGGCCTGGAAGCTGCGCTGCGCGGCCTGGCCTCCCGCGAGAGCACGGCCGAACGCGCCGTGACCTGCCTGATCGACGGCGCCCACGGCCCGCTCGGCCTGCCCGACCGGGTGCAGTCCGCGCTGCTGCGCATCGCGCAGGGCGCCCTCGCCAACGTCCGCGAGCACTCCGGCGCCACCCGGGCCGCCCTCACCCTCACCTACCTGGAGGACCAGGTGCGCCTGGACGTCGCCGACAACGGCCGGGGTCTCGACCCCGCCGCCCTGCCGGAGCGCGCCGCCGGGGTCCGCGGGCACGGTCTGCCCGCGATCCGGGCCCGGGTGCGCCAGCTCGGCGGCGCCCTCACCGTCGAGTCCGCACCCGGCGACGGCACCGTCCTGTCCGTCGCCGTCCCGCTCCACCCCGCCGCCCCCAGCACCCCGGAGACCACCGCCCCATGACTCCCGCAGGGACTCCCACCGGACCGACCGGACCGACCGGGCCCACCGGACCGACGAAGCCGACCGGACCGATCCAAGCCTCCGGGCCGACCAGGCCGACCGCGGCATCCGCCGCCGAGCCTGCCGCGTCCGCCGCGTCCGCCGCGTCCGCCGTGTCCGCCGCGTCCGCCGCGTCCGCCGTGTCCGGCGTGTCCGCCGTGTCCGGCGTGTCCGCCGTGTCCGGCGTGTCCGGCGTGTCCGCCGCGCCGGTGCGGCTGGTGCTGTGCGACGACCACGCCGTCGTCCGGGCCGGCCTGCGGGCGCTGCTCGGCAGCGACCCGGGCGTGGCGGTGGTGGGGGAGGCGGACAGCGGCGCGGAGGCCGTCGCGCTCGCCGCGAAACTCGCCCCGGACGTGGTCCTGATGGACCTGCAACTGGGCGCGGGCATGGACGGCGTCGAGGCCACCCGCCGGATCACCGCCGCCTCCGGCGGCTCGGTCCACGTACTGGTCCTGACCACCTACGACACCGACGCCGACATCACCCGCGCCATCGAGGCGGGCGCGACCGGCTACCTGCTCAAGGCCGAGCGCCCCGACGAGCTGTTCACGGCGATCCACAGCGCGGCCGCCGGCCGCACCGCCCTGTCCGCGCCCGTCGCCCACCGGGTGATGGCCCGGATGCGCAGCCCGCGCCCCACCCTCACCGACCGCGAGCGCGACATCCTCGGCCAGCTCTCGCGCGGACTGACCAACCGCGACATCGCCAAGGCGCTCTTCCTGAGCGAGGCGACGGTCAAGACACACCTGGGGCGCGTCTACGACAAGCTCGGCGTCGACACCCGCGCGGGCGCCGTCGCCGTCGCCAAGGAGCAGCGCCTGCTGCCGTGAGCGGGGGAGCGGCGCGCCGACGCTAGCGGGCCCGGCCGGGAACGGTGCCGCGGGTCAGAGCCGCGTACAGACCGGCGGCGACCACGAGGCCCACCGGGAGGGCGAGGTCCACACCGCCGAGGGCGGCGGCGACCGGTCCCGTGCAGTACGGGGTGTCCAGGCACAGCGCGGCCGCGGCGGTGCCGCCGAGCAGGGCAATGGCGCCGGCCCGGTTGACGCCGCCGGAGTACCAGAAGGGGCCGCCGGGGCGCTCGTCCATCAGGGCGGGGCCGTCGTAGCGGTTGCGGCGCAGCACGATGTCGGTGGCGTAGACGGCCATGCTGGGGCCGAGCAGCGCGACGGTCAGTTGCAGCACGTTGTTCACGGTGTCGAGGAAGTTCGACACCAGCAGCGCGTACAGGGTCAGCGAGACGGAGACGGTCCCGTCGACGAGCACGCTGAGGGAGCGGCGGATGCGGACGCCGACGGCCTGGAGCGCGAGCCCGGCGCTGTAGGCGGTCAGCGCGTTGATGGCGATGGTGCCGAGGATCAGGGCGAGCAGGAACACGGGGGTGAACCAGCCGGGGAGGATCTTCTGGAGCGCGCTCTGCGGGTCGGTCATGTCCACCGCGGTCGCGGCGAGCGCGCCCAGCGAGCACACCACGGTGCCCGGCAGGAACCCGCCGAGGGCGGTCCAGCCCACGATCGCCCTCGCGGACGTCGTCCGGGGCAGATAGCGGGAGAAGTCCGCGCTGGTGGTGTACGACAGCGGGCCCGAGGCGACGAGGGCGATCCCGGAGAGGACGACCGCCCACAGATCCGTGCCGTGCGGGGCCTGGTCGGGCACGTAGGTGAAGTCGGTGTGCCCGACCACGCAGACCGCGACGACGAGGAAGACGGCGGTGAGGGCGAGGGTGATCGGGAGGTACAGCCGCATGATCAGGGCGTGGCCGTAGACGCTGATGGTCAGGGTCAGCGCGGCGATGACGACGACCACGGCGCTCTTCACGCCGGTGTTCACCGGTATCCCGGCGTCGCCGACCAGGGAGAACGCGGCGCTCGCCGCCGCGGCGAGGTTCAGGGCGAAGTAGCAGACGGAGATCAGCCAGCCGACGATCGCGTTGTTGACCCGGTTGCCGCGCACCCCGTACATCGCCCGGGTGATCACCTCGCTCGGCGTGCCCGCGGCCGGCCCGGAGACCGCGAGGACGCCGGTGAGCACCCAGAAGGCGTTGCCGACCACGATCACCGCGATCGCCTGCCACAGGTTCAGGCCCATCAGGACGAGTGCGCCGCCGACCACGAGGCTGAGGTAGTTGACGTTGGCGGCCGCCCACACGGAGAACAACTCCCTGGGCCTGCCCCGGCGTTCGGAGTCGGGGATGTGGTCGATGCCGTGGGCTTCGACCCGGGCCGTCCGGTCCGGGGACGGCGGTGCTCCTGGACAGTCGTCGACGTCCGGGTTCGGGTCGGGGGTCGTGGACACCATGGTCCCTCCGCGTGCTGGCGGGCCGCTTGCTTATTGGTCGCACACTCAATAGCATCCGGCGTATGTCGTCAAGCGTCAGTCGCAAGCGAGTTCGTAAAGATCCGGCCACCCGGCGCGCGGAAATCGTCACGGCGGCGGCGGCGATCGCCCTGGCCGAGGGCCTGGAATGCATCACCCTGCGCCGGATCGGCGAAGAACTCGACGTCCGCCCGGGACTGATCAGCCACTACTTCCCCTCGGCCGACGATCTGGTGGCGGAGGCCTTCGGCAGCGCGGCCGCCGGCGAACTGGACGCCCTGCTCCCGCGCGAACGGTCCGGCGACACGCCCCTGCGGCACCTGGCCGGCTTCCTGTCCCGCACGGCGGGGGACGACTACGACGCGATCAGCCGCCTGTGGATCAACGCCCGACATCTGAGCCGCTACCGCCCCGTGCTGCGCGACCGGGTCGCCGAACAGGAGGCCGCCTGGCGCGGCCGTCTGGAGGACCTCGTCCGCGAAGGGGTGACGGCGGGGGAGTTCCGCACGGAGGACCCGCGGCTGGTGGCGATGAAGATCCTGGTGGTCCTGGACGGCCTGGGCGCCCACGCCACCGCCGCCCGCCCCCCGGCCCTCCTGCGCATGCCGGCCACCACGGCGGAACAGGAACTGGCCCTCCCCCCGGGCGCCCTCACCTCCTGAGGGGGACGCCCCCGGAGGCACCCCGTGAGGGGCGCGGGCAGCCGCGTGCTCGCCCTCCACCAACCCGCGCGCGACCGAACCCTGAGCGCCCCGCGAGGGGCGCGGGGAACTGCGCGCCCAGCCCCCGCCGACCCGCACCCGAGTCGACAACTCAGCCGCCACCTCCCACCCGCGAAAAAGAACACCGCACCACACCCCAAGGAGCCCCCGTGTCCCCCGACCTGATCCTCCTCTCCGCCCGCCTCCTGGACCCCGGCACGGGCCACCTCCTCCCGCACACCGCCCTCGCCTCCCACGACGGCCGCCTCACCCACCTGGGAAGCGACAGCGAGATCCGGCGCCTCGCCACCCCCGCCACCACGGTCATCGACCTCAAGGGCGCCGTGGTCACCGCCGGCTTCACCGACTCCCACATCCACCCCGTCTCCGGCGCCGAACGCACCATGGGCGCCGACCTCTCCGCCTGCCGCGACCTGGACACCGTACGGGCGGCCCTCGCCGCACACGCCGAGCACCTCGCCCCCGGCGCCTGGCTCCGCGGCTGGGGTCTGGACCCGAACGCCTTCGGCGACCGGCCCGTCGCCGCCGCCTCCCTCGGCCCGGTCCTCGACGGCGTCCCCTTCCTGATCGACCTCTTCGACGGCCACTCCGCCCTGGCCGGCGGCCGCGCCCTGGAACTGGCCGGCGTCACCGGCCCCCGCCGCTTCGAGCAGGCCGCGGAGATCGTCTGCGACGACGCGGGCCGCCCCACCGGGCTCCTCCTGGAGGACGCCGCCTGCGAACTGGTCGAGGCCGCCGCACCCAAGCCCACCGAGGCGGAGGTCCGCGCCCGCACCGCCGAGGTGCTGCGTACCATGGCCGCGGCGGGCCTGACCGGCGGCCACGCCATGGACGCCAACGGCGGCGGCCTCGCCACCCTGGCCGCGCTGGAGGCCGACGGCGCCCTCCCGCTCCGCTTCCGGGTGGCCCCCTGGTGCCAGCCGGGCGCCGACGCCGGAGCGGTCGCCGAGCTGATCCGCCTCCAGGGCACCGGCGGCCGGCTGTGGCGGGTCGCCGGAGTGAAGCTGTTCATGGACGGCACCATCGACAACGGCACCGCCTGGCTGGAACGCCCCGACTGCCACGGCGAGTCCACCCACGCCTTCTGGCCCGACCCCGAGCGGTTCAGCCAGGTGGTCGCCGAACTCCACCGGGCCGGCGTCCCCACCGCCACCCACGCCATCGGCGACGCAGCGGTCCGCCACGTCCTCGACTCGGTCGAGAAGGCCCAGGCCCAGAACGACGCGCCGGTACGCCACCGGGTGGAGCACATCGAGACCGTGCCCGACGACACGGTGCCGCGGTTCGCGCGGCTCGGGGTCACCGCCTCCATGCAGCCCACCCACTGCTGCGAGTACACCCGCGCCGACCACACCGACAACTGGTCCCGCCGGCTCGGCGAGGAACGCGCCTCCCACGCCTTCCGCTGCCGCGACCTGTGGGAGGCCGGCGCCCGTGTCGTGCTCGGCTCCGACTGGCCGATCGCGCCGTTCCCGCCGCTCGGGGTGATGGCGGGCGCCCGGCACCGCCGTCCGGGGGACCTCTCGCGGCCGCCGCACGGTCCCGAGCAGGCGCTGACGCCGCTCCAGGCGCTCCAGGGCATCACTCTCAACCCCGCGTGGGTCGCGGGGGAGGAGCGGGTGGCGGGCCGGCTCGCCGTCGGCCACCGCGCGGACCTCACTGTGCTCGCCGACAACCCGCTCGACGTCGCCGACGCCGACCTGGCCGCGCTGCCGGTGCTGCTCACGGTGGTCGACGGCCGCCCGACGCACCGCGCGGCGCACCTCTGAGCGGACCGCGAGGCCGAACGGCGGCGGGCGCGGCGCCACCGCGGGACGACCGCGCCCGCCGTACCGGCCGCACCGCCCGCCGTACCGCCCGCCGTGTCAGCCGTACCCGCCGGTGGCGTATCGCCCCGGCGGGTCCCGCCGTCAGCCCACGCAGCCCACGTGCGCCAGCGCCTGCTTCAGCAGCACCCCGTGCCCGCCCGGCATCTCGCTCCGCACCGCCTCCGAGACCGCCTCCTGCGGGCTGAACCACACCAGGTCCAGCGCGTCCTGCCGGGGCCGGCAGTCACCGGTCACCGGCACGATGTAGGCGAGCGACACCGCGTGCTGGCGCGGGTCGTGGTACGGCGTGACGCCGAGCGTCGGGAAGTACTCGGCCACGGTGAACGGCTGCAGCGAGGCGGGCACGCGGGGCAGCGCCACCGGACCGAGGTCCTTCTCCAGGTGGCGCAGCAGCGCGTCGCGCACCCGTTCGTGGTGCAGCACCCGGCCGGAGACCAGGGTCCGGCTGACCGTGCCGTCCGGTCCTATGCGCAGCAGCAGGCCGATGCTGGTCACTTCGCCGCTGTCGTCGACGCGCACGGGAACCGCCTCGACGTACAGGATCGGCATCCGGGCGCGTGCCGACTCCAGCTCGTCCGTGCTCAGCCAACCGGGCGTGGTCTCGGTCATGTCAGACATTGCTTGATCATACTTTCAGTCGTTCTCCATGGGCGGGACCGATGCGGCCGGTCCGGCCGGCGCGCGCTCCGTGTGATCGGTGTGACCGGTGTGATCGGCGTGGTCCACGGGGTCCGTGATGCCGTATACCCGCAGTGCGTTGTCCCGCCCCGTCCAGCGGGCGATCCGTTCCGCGTCGGCGGGGCTGAGGTCGTCGGCGGCCACCCGTTCGCCCAGCAGCTCCGCCAGACCGCGGCGGAACGCCACCGCGCCCAGGTGGTGGAACTCGGCGAGGCCGTACGCGTCGGAGCTGTACAGCAGCTTGCGGAACGGGGTGATCTCCAGCGCCTCCGCCAGGACGGCGGCCGCCCGCGCCGGGCCGACGTGGTGCAGGGTGAGGCCGACGTCGAGGTACACCCGCTCGAAGACGGCGGCGAGGTAGGCGGCCTGCCGCTGGTACGGCCAGCAGTGCAGCAGCATGACCGGGACGGTGCCCGCCGTCCGGCGCAGCCAGTCGGTCAGCAGCGCCGGATCGGCGTGGTCCAGCCGCAGGTCGGCGTCGCCGAACCCGGTGTGCAGTTGCAGCGGCAGCCCCAGCTCGACGGCGGTCCACAGCAGGTGCCGTACCAGGACCGGGTCGGCCAGCCGGGCGCCGGGGCGGGCGAGCAGACCGGCCGCCGCCCGCGCGACCTCGGCGTCCGAGGGCCGGGCCGGGTCCAGGGCGAAGCCGGTGCGGTAGGCGGCGACCGACTTCACCGCGACCACGCCCGGCCGTCGCACCGCGTCCTCGGCGGCGGCCCGTACGGCCGCCCCGTATCCGGCGGCCGTCGTCCCGCCCTCGGCGGCCACCGCCTCCGCGACGCTCTCCAGCCGTACGACCTCGTACGCCGCCGCGCCGGCCGGGCCGGCCAGCTCGGCGGGGGCAGTCAGGCGCTCGGGGGCGTAGCCGGTGTCGACGAGCAGGGCGGCGGCGCCGGCGGCGGCGAGGAAGCGCCGGTTCACCTCGTGCGCCCCCAGCTCCGCCCGGCGGGCCAGGTACTCCTCGGGCGGGGCGTGGCGCGGCAGGTCCAGCAGCGGGGCGCAGTGCCGGCGCACCGCCACCCCGACCGGCGTGTCGAAGGGCGAGACGCCGCTGCCCGGCCACACCTCGGCCTCGGTGAGCAGCGACTCGAACCCGGTGCGGTCCAGATCGGCGGCGACCACTCCGTGGCAGTGGTGGTCCACGAGCGGCAGCCCGGCCAGCAGCTCGTCCACCGGCTGGGCCATCAGTACTTCCAGCGGTAGGCCGCCGCGATCTGAGCGTCGTCCAGCCCGGCCGCGGCCGCGATCTCGCCCTCCCGGACGGCGGTCACCGCGTCGGCCAGCACCGGTCCGAGCGCCTCCCGCAGCAGCGCGTCCTTACGGAACTCCGCCACCGCCTCCAGCAGTCCGGTCGGCAGCCGCCGTACGTCCCGCGCCGCGGCCTGCGCCGCGTCGAGGCGGGCCGGGTCGCCGGTGATCTCCTCGGGCAGCGGCGCCGAGGACGCCATGCCGTCCAGTCCGGCCGCGATCAGGCAGCCGAGCGCCAGATAGGGGTTGGCGGCGAGGTCGACCGGCTTGACCTCCAGGTTGGCGGCCTGGTCGCGCAGGCCGCGGGTGCCGGTGACGACGCGCAGCGCCGCCTCGCGGGTCTCCAGGCCCCACGCGGT
This sequence comes from Streptomyces seoulensis, assembly GCA_013364255.1. Classification (GTDB taxonomy): domain Bacteria; phylum Actinomycetota; class Actinomycetes; order Streptomycetales; family Streptomycetaceae; genus Streptomyces; species Streptomyces similanensis. The sequence continues at coordinate 7,666,919 of CP054936.1, forward strand.
GAACACCCCCGCCCACTGGGACGGCCTCAGCCTCAGATAGCTGGCCGGGCTCGGCGCGGTCACCGCCGTGAGCGCGGGCAGCCGGGCCAGCACCCCGGCGGTGAACGCCTCGGCGTCGGCCGTCATCCCGTACCGGCCCTCGCCGCCCGCGTACAGGTTGGCCCCCGCGCGCCAGGCGGACAGGTGGACGTGCCCGCCGTTGCCGACGCCCTCGGCGCCGACCGCCGGAGCGAAGGAGACCCGCAGGGAATGCCGCTGGGCCACGGCCCGGACGGTCTGGCGCACCAGCACGCTGCGGTCGGCCGCCGCCACCGGGTCCAGCGCGCCGACCGAGATCTCGAACTGCCCGGCGGCGTACTCCGGATGGACCTGGTCGACGTCCACGCCCTGCGCCGCGCAGGCCGCCAGGAGGTCGGCGAGGAAGTCGCTCAGCTCCACCTGGCGGGCGGCGCCGTAGGCCGGTCCCGTCGCCACCGGCTCGAAGCGGCCGGCGGGCGCCGTGTCCGTGCCGACGGACCACTCGATCTCGACGGCCGCCTTGAAGGCGAGGCCGTGGCGCCGCTCGGCGTCCGCGACGGTCCGGCGCAGGAAGGTGCGGGCGCAGCCGGGGTGCCGTTCGCCGTCCTGCGTGATCCGGTCCACCGGCGCCCACGCCCAGCCGGGCTGTGCGGCGAGGGGGACCAGGTGGTCGAGGTCCGGGTAGAGGCGCAGGTCGCCGTCCGGGGAGCCGAGGACGTCGGTGGTGACGATCGAGTCGTTCGCCAGGAAGGTGTCGAACACCGGTGACATGCCCACGCCCCAGGCGGACGCCGCGGGGAGCTTCGCCACCGGGACCGTCTTGACGCGGGTGACGCCCGCGGTGTCGACGTAGGCCAGGACGACGCCGTGCACGCCCCGTCCGGCCAGCTCCCCGGCGAGCGCGGTCGCCCGCTCGACCTCACCGGGACGCCCGCCGGGCACGGGATCGGCATACGAGGGGGACGAGGTGTACGAGGTGTACGCGGTCATACGTGCCTCCCGGGCGCCGGAGGGCGGGGCGGTGGACCGCCGTCCGCGCTGCGTCCGCGCGCTCGGGGCGCCGTCGAGGTGCGCACACCTCGCGGCCCGGTCGACGGAGGGTGGCTCTCGGTCACGTCCGCGCTCCAGGTTGCTCTCGTGTCCGTTCGTGCCGACGCCGCCCATTGTGCCGCCCGATGATCAGCGTGTCCCGGGAATCGGCGGACTCGACCCCGCCGGCCGGTGCCGTCACGGCGGACGCGTTTGCCCCGGGGCGCCCGGACGTGTTTGCCTCGAAGGTCGGCGACGGCCGCCCCGCCGCCTCATCCCCCGGCGCCCCGCCGCGCCCCGTACGGAGATCAGGACATGCCCAGCACCCCACCGCCCCCGCTCAACGGCCACGCCGCCGCCACCGTCCCCGGCCCGCAGCCGGCCGTTCACCTCGGCGCGCTGGACGGCTCCGGCGCAATCGAAGGCCCCGCCGACATACGGCTGATCGTCACCGACATGGACGGCACGCTCCTCGACGACACCAAGCAGATGCCGGAAGGTCTGTGGTCCGTCCTGGCCGAGCTGCGCCGTCGCGGTGTGCTCTTCAGCCCGGCCAGCGGACGCCAGTACGCGACGCTCGCCAAGGAGTTCGCCGGCGCCGACGAGGGCATGGTCTTCATCGCCGAGAACGGCGCCTACGTCGTCCGGGACGGGGTGGAGATCAGCTCGGACCCGATGGACCCGGCCGTCGCCCGGCGCCTGGTGCGGGCGGTGCGGGACCTGGTGGCCGGCGGCGCCGACGTGGGCGCGGTCGTCTGCGGCAAGCGGGCCGCCTACGTCGAGCGGACCGACGAGGCATTCCTGAGCGAGGTCCGCAAGTACTACGTGGAGCACCGGACGGTGGCGGACGCGACGGAGGTCGACGACGACGTGATCAAGGTCGCCCTCTTCGACTTCGGCTCGGCCGAGCGGACCACGGCGCCCGCCCTGGAGCCGTTCGCGGCCACCCACAAGGTCGTCGTCTCCGGCGAGCACTGGGTCGACGTCATGAACCGCACCACCGACAAGGGCGCCGCGGTGCGCCGGCTCCAGCGGGCGACGGGCATCACGCCCGCGCAGACCCTGGTGTTCGGCGACTACCTCAACGACCTGGAGATGCTGGACGCCGCCGAGTGGTCGTTCGCCATGGCCAACGCCCACCCGGAGGTCGTCCGCCGGGCCCGTCACCTGGCCCCCTCCAACAACGACGACGGCGTCCTGCGCACCGTCGCCCGCCTGCTCGGCCTGCCGCGCGGGGCGGTCAGCGGGAACGGGGCGGTCAGCCGGAGCTGACGGAGTCGGCCAGCTTCTTGTCCAGGGCCGCGCGCACCAGCGCCGCCGCGAGATGGGCGGGCGGGGTGTCGCCGGCCAGGGCGACGAGCCGGTCCGGGTCCTTGGGCAGCCCCAGGCGCTCGGCGCCCGACAGGGCCTTGGCGTCCAGGTAGGGGGCCGGTTCGGGCCACACGTCCTGGACCTCGCGCAGGAAGATGTCCGCGCCGGCCGGTCCCAGGCCCGGCACCTCCTGGAGCAGGTCGCGCAGCGTGCCGACGTCGCCGCCGGCCTCCTCGTGCATCCGGCGCAGATCGCCGCCCCAGCGCTCCAGCACCAGCTCGGCGCCCTCGCCGAGCTGAGTGGCGGTGCGTTCGTCGTAGCGCCGGTAGCCGCCGCGGCCCAGCGCGTCGACGCGCTCCTGCCAGTCGGCACCGGCCATGCGGCGCGGATCGCGCAGCCCCGCCCCGGCCAGCTCGCGGGCGGCGGCCACGGCGACCGAGCCGCGGATGCGGGCGCTGAGGAGGACGGCGAGGACCAGCAGCCGGTACAGCGGCTGCGGGGTGTCCTTCAGGGTGATGCCGGCCTCCTCGGCGAACGTCTCGCCGTGCGCCTCGACCAGCTCGTGCAGCACCCGGCCGCCGTCCCGGCCGCCGCCGTCGGCCTCGGTCACCGGCTCGCCTTGAGCGGGTCGTGACCGAGCGTCATCAGCCGGTGCCTGCGGCGGGTGTCCCCGGCGTCCGAGGGCTCGGGCTCGTTCTCCAGGTCCGCCTGGTCGGTGACGCTGTCGACGACCTTGCGCATCACCCTCAGATCGTCGTCGGTCAGATCGGTGCGCCGCTTCTGGAGGATGGCGAGCACATGCTGCCCGGTGGGGCTGCCCGCGTCGTCGGGCAGCGGCTCGGTGTCCTCGCCGGCGTCCCGGACCCTGAGCCAGGCGGCCAGTTCCTGCGAGGTCATGTTCACCACGCGGTGGAAGTCCTCCCACAGCGCGTCGAGTTCGAGGGCGTCGGTCATCGCGGCCCCTTTCGTTCGTGGTGCGGATCGGCGGTCGGCGCGCGCCGGTCAGCTCTCCCGGGCGACGTTCTCGGCCGCGAACATCCAGCGCTGCTTCTCCAGTTCGGCGGTGATGGAGATCAGCAGGTCCTGGGTGACCGGGTCGGGCTTGTCGGTCGCCTCGATGCGCTCGCGCAGCCGCGCGATGGCGGCCTCCAGGGACTCGACCATCACCCCGACCACGTCGGAGTCGCGCACCCAGCCCTCCTTGGGGCCGGGCAGCGTGAACGCCGAGGCGATCGTCTCGGGTCGGCCGTCGGGGGAGACCCCGAGCGCCGCGGCGCGCTCGGCGACCGTGTCGGCGAACTCGCGGGCCGAGGCCACCACTTCGTCCAGCTGCAGGTGGATGGAGCGGAACCGGGGTCCCACGATGTTCCAGTGCGCCTGCTTGCCGATCAGTGAGAGCCCGAGGAGGTCCACGAGGGTGCTCTGCAGCGCGTCCCCGGTGATCTGGCGGGCGGAGTCGGAAATCGTGCTCTTCACGACAGTCATACGGTGGTTCTCCTTGCGGCGTCGTCCTGGGTGGTACGGAGCAGTGCGACGCGTTCCTCCTCGCACGTGCCACCCCACACACCCGCCGTCTGCCCGTTGCCGAGTGCGAAGGACAGACACTGGGTGATCACGGGACAGCGGGCGCACACGCGCTTGGCCGCGGCGATGTCCCGCCGCGCCGGTCCGATGGTGCCCACGGGGAAGAACAGCTCGGGGTCCTCGCCCACGCAGGCGGCACTGCGCAACCACTCCATGGACGCGCGGGTGCCCGGAGCCGACCGCCGCAAACAAGGACGAACACGGGCCCGCCGCCCGTCAGCGCGCCAGGACCCGGTCCAGGAATCCGGTCAGGTCCGCGAACACCTCGGCCCGCGTCGTCTCCTCGAACACCTCGTGCCGGGCGCCGGGATACACCCGCTCGGTGAGGTCTCCGCCCGTCCCGGTCAGGCGCTCGACGCCGACCCGGCTCCCGGCGAGCGGGACCAGCCGGTCGTCCGCGCCGTGCAGCCACAGCACGGGCAGCGCGCCGACGTCGCCGCCCGCGGCCACGGTCGCCAGCGTCCGCGCGAACGCCTGGAGCGTCGGCCGCTTCATCGGCCCGTGCCACACCAGCGGGTCGGCCGCGTACGCCGCGCCGACCGCCGGGTCCCGGGAGAGCGCGGCCGGGCTGACCGGCGTGTCCGGGATCTCGTCCAGGGCGAGCAGCCGGCCCGGCAGTTCCCAGGCGCCGACGACCGGCCCGGACAGCACCAGCGCGGTCAGCCCGTCGCCGTGGCGCTGGGCGTAGCGGGCCGCGACCAGGCCGCCCATGGAGTGGCCGACCAGCACCAGCGGGAGCCCCGGGTGCGCGGCCCGGACCAGGCCGGCCACCGCGTGCAGATCGCTCACCACGTCCTCGAAGTCCTCGATCACCACCCGTTCGCCGGCCGATCTGCCGTGGCCCGCGTGATCGGGCGCGTACACCACCGCCCCGTGCGCCCCGAGCACGCCGGCCACCCCCGCGTAGCGCCCGGCGTGCTCGCCGTAGCCGTGCGCCAGGAGGGCGGCGTAGCGCGGGCGGGGGTGCGGCCACGCGTGGACGTGGAGCGCGCCCCGGGTTCCGGCGAGGACGTGCGAGCGGGCGTCGGCCATGTCTCCTCCTGCTGCGGGGGCGGGGCGCCCGGGGAAGGGATCTGTCCCCGGGGCGCCGGTCGGGGGGATCTTCCCAGCGGGCCGGTCCGAGGTCTATAGTCCAAAACTAGCAGTGCTAATTAATGATCCGTGCGAGGCCGTGTGAGCCGTCTGGAGAGTTCTGCCGTGCGCCCCGTCCACTTCGCGGCCGCCCGCCGCACCCCGATCGGCAAACTGCGCGGGGCCCTGTCCGGCATCCGCCCCGACGACCTGGCCGCGCGGGTGATCCGCGCCCTGGTCGCCGACGTGCCCGCGCTGGACCCGGCGCGGATCGACGACGTCTACTGGGGCGCCGCCAACCAGGCCGGCGAGGACAACCGCAACGTCGCCCGGATGGCCGTCCTGCTCGCCGGGCTGCCCGAGTCCGTGCCGGGCGCCACGGTCAACCGGCTGTGCGCCTCGGGACTGGAGGCCGTCACCGCCGCCGCCCGCACCATCGCCGCCGGCGAGGCCGACGTCGTACTCGCCGGCGGCTCCGAGTCCATGAGCCGCGCCCCCTTCGTGCTGCCCCGCCCCGACGAGGCCCTGCCGCACCGGATGGAGACGTACGACACCCGGCTCGGCTGGCGGCTGGTCAACCCGGCCATGAAGGACCTGCACGGCGTGCTCGCCATGGGCGAGACCGCCGAGGAGGTGGCCGCGCGGCACGGCATTGCCCGCGAACGCCAGGACGAGTTCGCGCTGCGCAGCCACCGGCTGGCCGCCCGGGCCCGCGAGGACGGCCACTTCGACGACGAGCTGCTGCCCGTCGAGCGCCCGGACGGCACCGTCGTGGACAGCGACGAGTGCGTGCGCGAGGACACCTCCTACGACAAGCTGGCCCGCCTCAAGCCCGTCTTCCGCGCCGGCGGCACCGTCACCGCGGGCAACGCCTCCCCGATGAACGACGGCGCCGCGGGGCTCCTGCTGGTCAGCGAGGAGGCCCTGAACGACCTCGGCCTCGAATCCCTGGGCCGCTACGTCGCCGGCGCCTCCGCGGGCGTCCACCCCGACGTGATGGGCCTCGGCCCGGTCCCCGCCACCCGCAAGGCGCTCGCCCGCGCGGGCTGGCGCACGGAGGACGTCGAGGAGGCCGAGTTCAACGAGGCGTTCGCCGCCCAGGCCCTGGCCTGCGTCGACCAGCTCGGCATCGCCGAGGACCTCGTCAACCCGAGCGGCGGCGCCATCGCCCTGGGCCACCCGCTCGGCTGCTCCGGCGCCCGCATCCTGACCACGCTGCTGCACCGCATGCGCCGCACCGGCGCGGCCCGCGGCCTGGCCACGATGTGCGTCGGGGTCGGCCAGGGCACCGCCGTACTGGTCGAACGCCACTGACCGACCGCAGTCCATACGCACGCCGACGGGGGCGTCCCACCAGGACGAGCACGACCAAGAGCCGCAACGAAGCCGCACCAAAAGGAAGTACCCCTCCATGGCAACCCTCTCCGTCGCCGCGATCCTCGCCGAGAACGCCAAGCGCCGCCCCGACCGCACCGCCCTCGTCGAAGGCGATCTGCGGCTCACCTTCGACCAGGTGTGGCAGCGGGCCCGCGCGCAGGCCGGGGCCCTGGTCGGTCTCGGCGTACGGCCGGGGGACCGGGTCGCGCTGATGGCCCCCAACACCGCCGAGTTCCCACAGGCGTACTACGCGATCGCCGCCGCCGGCGCGGTCGTCGTCCCGGTGCACCTGCTGCTGTCGGCGGCGGAGGTCGAGCACGTCCTCAGGGACAGCGGCGCCACGCTGCTGCTGTGCCACCCGGCGCAGGAGGCCACCGGCGCGGCCGCGGCGGAGGCCGTCGGGGTCCGCGTCGTCACCCTCGGCGCGGAGCTGGAGAAGCTCGCCGCCGACGCCGAGCCGCTGCCCTCCTACCTCACCCGGGCCGCCGATGACCCGGCCGTCGTCTTCTACACCAGCGGCACCACGGGCGTCCCCAAGGGCGCCGTGCTCAGCCACTTCAACCTGGTGATGAACGCCACCGTCAACGCCTTCGACGCCAACGACATCCGCCCCGACGACATCGCGCTCGGCGCCCTGCCCCTCTTCCACGCCTTCGGCCAGACGGTCTCCATGAACTCCACCTGGCGGGCCGGGGCGACGCTCGTGCTGCTGCCCCGCTTCGACGCGGCGCGCGCGATCGAGCTGATGGTGAAGGAGGGGGTCAACACCTTCCACGGCGTGCCGACCATGTTCGTCGCGCTGGCCGCCGCGGCGGCCGACGCCGACGCGCTGCCCGAGCTGCGGGTGTGCGTCTCCGGCGGCGCCTCGCTGCCGGTCGCGGTCCTGGAGCGGTTCGAGGCGGCCTTCGGGGCCGAGATCTACGAGGGCTACGGCCTGTCGGAGACCTCGCCGACGGCGACCGTGAACCAGCCCCTGTTCGGCACCAGGGCCGGCACCATCGGCCACCCGCTGTGGGGCGTGGACGTGGAGATCGCCCGCGCCGAGACCGAGGACCGCGTCGAACTGCTGCCGGCCGGCGAACTGGGCGAGGTCGTCATCCGCGGCCACAACGTCTTCTCCGGCTACCTGGGCCGCCCCGAGGCCACCGCCGAGGCGCTGGTCGACGGCTGGTTCCGCACCGGCGACCTCGGCACCAAGGACGACGAGGGCTTCCTCAGGATCGTCGACCGCAAGAAGGACGTCATCATCCGCGGCGGCTACAACGTCTACCCGCGCGAGGTCGAGGAGGTGCTGCTGCGCCACCCCGGCGTCGGCCAGGTCGCCGTCATCGGCCTGCCGGACGAGCTGCACGGCGAGGAGGTGTGCGCGGTGATCGTCCCCGCGGCGGGCGCGCCGGCCGGCGCGGACGAGGTGACCGCGTGGTCCAAGGAGCGGCTGGGCCGGCACAAGTACCCGCGCCGCGTCGAGTTCGTGGACGCCCTGCCGCTGGGGCCGAGCATGAAGGTCCTCAAGCGGGAGCTGCGGGCGCGCTACGGCGCCTGAGGCGGGCGCCCGCGCCCCGAGCGGGGGCGCGGCGCACCGCCCGCACGGCGGCCGCCCTCAGCCGCGCGAGGCGGAGGAGATCGGCGCCTCGGCCTTCGCGGCGCGTTCCAGAGCCGCCCGCACCTGGTCGAAGCGCTGCACGTCCGACCAGACGTCGGTGCGCCGCGACCGCCCGGCGCAGCAACTCCACACGCTCGCCATGAACACGGTCGCCAACGGGATGAGCAGCCACGTCAAAGGATCCAAGATCGTCCTCCCTTTTCCCGAGCGGATCAGCGGGTACGGCGACGATGACATACATGATCAGTTCTACATATTTGTACGAGAAGCGACTTCCTGCTTTTCACTCATAAGGGTTCAGTGGGGCGGACCGGCTGTCGTACCGAAGGCGGGGCAACGGTCGGCGGCACGCCAAGTGATCGTTAAGATGGGCCGGTTGCCGCGACCCGGATGCGGAGTCCGGCGGCCGCCGCGCCCGTCACCGGGGGCGCGGTCGTGAGGGTGGGACTTCGGGGATTGAGGCGGTCTACGGGTGCTGGTGGCAGATCGGTACCGGCTGCACACGGTCATCGGGCGCGGCGGGATGGGCGAGGTCTGGCAGGCCCAGGACGAGGTCCTCGGCCGGCCGGTCGCGGTCAAGGTGCTGTTGAACGACGTGGCCGACGCCTCGGCCGAGGCGCGGTTCCGGCTGGAGGCGCAGACCTCCGCCCGGCTCAACCACCCCAACGTCGTCGGCACGCTCGACTTCGGCACCTGGGACGGCCGTTGCTTCCTCGTCATGGAACTGGTCGACGGCGGCAGCCTCGCCGCCGAGCTGACCGGCGGCGGCCCGCTGCGCGCCGACCGGCTGGCCCAGGTGGCGCAGGAGGCGGCCGAAGGACTCGCCGCGGCGCACGAAAAGGGCATCGTGCACCGGGACGTCAAGCCCGGCAACCTGCTGAGCGACCGTCACGGCACCATACGCATAGCCGACTTCGGCATCGCCCGCTTCGTCGACGACCCCTCGGCCGGCCTCACCACGACCGGCCAGATCGTCGGCACCGGCCTCTACCTGGCCCCGGAACGCGCCATCGGCACCCCGGCGTCCTCCGCCTCCGACATGTACTCGCTGGGCTGCGTCCTCTACCAGCTGTCCGTCGGCCACCCGCCCTTCGAGGCCGACAGCCCGACCGCGCTGCTCTACCAGCACGTCGACGCCCCGCCCGTCCCGCCGCACCAGCGGGGCGCCGCGCTGCCGCCCGCCTTCGAGACCTATCTGCTCGGCCTGCTGGCCAAGCGCCCCGAGGACCGTCCCACGGCACGGGAGACCGCCGACTGGTTCCGCAGCGGCGCCTGGCGCGGCGCGCCCGAACCGCTGCCGCCGGAGGAGCCCGGCGCCGGACCGGATCCGCATCGCCAGTGGGACTTTGGACCCGGCCGCCACCGGGGCGCGCAGCAGCCGGGCGGCGGCCCTGCGCGGCGCCCGAACACCGCGGGCCACGGCCCCGCCCCGGCCGCCTCGTCCGCCTCGACCGGCCCGTCCCACCTGTCCTCGCCGTCCGCCCAGGACACCGGCTGGAGCACGAGCGTGCACCGGGCCGCCTCGCGCCGCCCGGCCGTACGCACCTCCGCGCGCCGACACTTCCGGGTCCTCGCCGTCCTCGGCGGCGCGGCCCTGTTCGTCTGCGCGCTGCTGCTGGGGATGAGCATGTTCTAGACCGGGCATTCGCGGGCTGCCGGACTGCCGGACTGCCGGACTGCCGGACTGCCGGACTGCCGGACTGCCGGGCCGCGGGTGGGCCGGGGGGCAGGGGGCCGGGGGCCGCCGGGCTTCGCACCCTGAGACGTCACAGGTGCCGGACTTCGGGGGTCGGCCGATACGCTCCGAGACATGCGAATCTCCGTCTCCTCCGACATGGGCGAACCCGTGGCCCGCGCCCTGGTGACCCGGTTGCGCGAACGCGGCCACGAGGTGATGACCCACGGCGCGCTGCGACCCGGCGCCGACCCGCAATGGGCGGTGTGCTCGCGGGCCGCGGCGCAGGACGTCGCCGACGGCCGGGCGGACCAGGCCGTGGTCTGCTGCTGGACCGGCACGGGCGCCTCCATCGCCGCGAACAAGGTCCCCGGCATCCGGGCCGCCCTGTGCACCGACGCCTACACGGCCGACGGCGCGCGCCGCTGGAACGACGCCAATGTGCTCGCCCTCGGCCTACGACTGACCTCCGAGCCGCTGCTGACCGAGATACTCGACGCCTGGTTCGCCGCCGAACCCAGCAAGGAGGCCGACGACCGGGAGAACGTCGCCCGGATCGCCCACATGGACGGCGACTGCACGCAGCGGTCGTAGGGGCGTAGGGCTCGTACGGCGTTCCAGGGATACGCGGCGACCCGCCGGCCGAGGGCTTGCGGGGGAGGGGACAGAGCGGTCCGCCGGCCGGGCGCGTGGAGTCTATGGCGGTCCGCCGGCCGCCGTGGCCCGTACGACGTGGGTCAGCGCGTCCTCGCGGAACAGCGCCCGTCCGGACGCCGTCCGTCGCTCACGCTCGGGGCCGTCCGCCGTCAGGCGGCCCAGGCAGCGCAGCAGGGCCGCCTCGTCGGGCGCGTGATCGGACACCCCGAGAGCAGCCATCCGGCGTACGCCCTCCGCCCCGTGTCCCGGCAGCGGCCGGTACCCGACGACCGGCAGCGACGCGGCGAGGGCCTGCACGGCGGTCTGCCCGGCCGCGTTGTCCACCAGGGCGGCGCACGCGCGCAGCAGTTCCGGCATGTCCGTCACCCAGCCGGGGGTGAGGACACCGGGCACGGCGGACAGGGCGCGGCGCAGCCGTTCATTGCGCCCGCACAGCACGACCGGCAGGAAACCGTGCCCTGTCAGCAGCCGCGCGGTGCCCGCCAGATCCGCCCCCGCGCCCCAGGCGCCCGCCGACAGCAGCACGGCCGGACGCCCGCCGCCGAACCCCTGCAACCGCCCCGACCACCCTGCCGCCCCCGCCCCTGCTCGCGCACTCGCATCCGAACCCGTCTCCGGCCCCGGCCCCGCGTCGAAGAAGCCGGGGGACACCACCGGGCCGGTCGTCACCGCCGGTCGGCCCAGCGCGTGGCGCACCTCGTCGGCGGCCTGATCCGTGACGCACAGATGCAGGTCATTGCCCGGATGGAGCCACTGCCGGTGCACCGCGAAGTCCACCACGACCACCGCGCTGGGAATCCGCAGCGTCCCACGGGCCCGCAGATGCCCGGTGAGCTGGGCCGCCAGATGGAAGACGGGCACCACGACGTCCGCCCGCCGCTCACGCACCAGCCGCAGCAGCCGGCCGGCCGCCAGCCGGGCCAGCGGAGTACCGCTCGGCCGGGGACGGGGGCCCGGCCTCAGGAAGAAGTCGTAGATACCGGCGTAGACCCATGGACAGTGCCGGACGGCGGTCTGGTAGAAACCGCGCAGCCCGTCCCCCAGGCCGTACGGCAGCAGGGCCAGCACGTCGACGACGTCCGCCTCCTTGCCGGCGGCGCGGGCCCGCCGTGCCAGCTCGGCGGCCACCGTGTCATGGCCCGAGCCCATGCTCGCGCTGAGGATCAGCAGCCTGCCGGCCTCGGACGTCGGCGAGCGGCCGTGCGTCTGTTCGGTGCGGGGGCCCCGAGCGGCGGGCAGGGGTGGCGGCGCGGGCGTTTGGGACGACACTGGAAGTGAGTAACCCTCACCCAGCGCAGTCAAACGAACACCCCCGCAACCCCGACCGTCCCACGGTCCGGGCGCGGTCGCCGGGACGCCTCACTCCCCGGCGCGGCCGTCCCGGGCCGCCGGGGCCGCACCGGCGGCCCTCGGTCACCGTCGACCCAGAGGTGCGCTCCGATGTCCCCAGCCCCTTCCCGCGTCCGATCAGGTTCCAGGACCCCGGTCGAGGCCCCGACGACGCCGGGCAGCACGCGCCGCCACACCGCCGACCGCACACCGCTGGGCGGAGGCGCGCTGGTGACCGGCGCCTCCTCCGGGATCGGCGCCGCCGTCGCCCACCGGCTCGCCGCACAGGGCGGCTGGCGCCTGGTCCTCAACGGGCGCGACCCCACCCGTCTGGAGGAGGTCGCCCGGGGCACCTCGGCGCTCGCCTATCCGGCCGATCTCTGCACCCCGGACGCCGAGCACCGGCTCGCCCAGTTCGCGCTGGACAGCGTCGGCCGGGTGGACCTGCTGGTGGCCGGCGCGGGCATCGGCTGGGCCGGACCGTTCCACTCCATGCCGCCGCGCGCCATCGACGAGGTGTTCGACGTCAATGTGCTCGCCACCCTGCGCCTGGTCCGGCTGCTGCTGCCCCGGATGGTCGGCCAGGGCGCCGGCCGTGTGGTCCTGATCGGTTCCCTGGCGGGCACGGTCGGGGTGCGCGACGAGGCGGTCTACTCCGCCACCAAGGCCGCACTGGGCGCGTTCGCCGATGCCGTGCGCTACGAGTTGCGGGGCACCGGGGTGGGGATCAGCCATGTCGTGCCCGGCGTCGTCGACACCCCGTTCTTCGACCGCCGCGGCGTGCCCTACCGGCGCTCCCGGCCCAAGCCCGTCCCGGCGAGCCGGGTCGCCGACGCGGTGTGGGAGGCGGTCGCGCGCGGCCGGGACGAGGTCTACGTCCCCGGCTGGACCCGGGTCCCGGGCCGGGTGCGCGGCGCGGCCCCCGCCCTGTACCGCCGCCTCGCCTCCCGCTTCGGCTGAACGGGGCGCGCAGGCGGGGACCTGAGCGGAAGGGGGGCGGAGAGACGGGAGGGGATGGGCGGGACGGGCGAGGGCGGGAGAGGACGGGAGAGGAGCGGACCGTGGGAGGAGTAGTACCGGGCGGCGCCGCAGCGCGGACCGCCGTGGCCCTCGCGCCGTTCGCCGCCGTCGCCGCCGCGCACATCGTCCCGGCCGCCACCTGGCTGCCGCGCCTGCGCACCGCCTGTCTTCCGGGCCTGGCCGGCCTCGGCCGCCCCGACCACGTCGCGCTCACCTTCGACGACGGCCCCGACCCCGCCTCCACACCCCGTTTCCTCGACGTACTCGACCGGCTCGGCGTGCGCGCCACGTTCTTCGTCCTCGGCGAGAGCGTGGCCCGCCACCCGCAGCTCACCCGGGAGATCGCCGCCCGGGGCCATGAACTCGGCGTGCACGGCTGGACGCACAGCCGCCCCTGGCTGCCCGCACCCGCCCGGGACCTAGGGGAAACCGCGCACGCGGTGCGCGCCGTGCACGAGGCCACCGGCCGGCGCCCGGTCTGGTACCGGCCGCCCTACGGCATCCTCACCGGCGGCCGCTGGGCGGCGGCCCGACGGCTCGGGCTGCGCCCGGTGCTGTGGACCGCCTGGGGCCGCGACTGGACGGCCGAGGCCACTCCCGCCTCCGTGCACGCCACCGTCGGCGCCGGCCTGCGCGGCGGCGGCACGATCCTGCTCCACGACTCCGACCGCGCCTCCGCGCCCGGCTGCTGGCACGCCGCCCTGGGCGCGGTGCCCACCCTGGTGGCCGCCTGCCGCGACGCCGGCTGGGAGGTGGGCCCGCTGTCCGGTCACGAGGTGCGCAGGAACCGGCCCGCGCGACCGACCGCCCTCCGGCTCGCCGCGGACCGCGCCCCTACTCCTTTGGCTCCTGCGGCCGGCGTCGCAGCAGATAGGTGTCCATGACCCACCCCTTCCGCTCCCGCGCCTGCGCGCGCAGCCGCTCGATGCGCGGCCCCGCCTCCGCGATCGGGCCGGAGACGAGGATCTCGTCCGGGGTGCCGATGTACGCGCCCCAGTAGATGTCGATGTCCTGATCGGCGTACCGCCGGAAGACCTGGTGGGCGTCGAGCATCACCACGACGTCGTCCACGTCCTCGGGGAACCCCTCCGCGAGCCGTCGCCCCGTGGTGATCTGCACCGGCCGGGCGACCCGGTTCAGACCCGTGCGGTGCCGGGCCACCAGCGCGGAGACGCTGCTGATGCCGGGAACCACGTCGTACGCGAACGCCACCGAGCCGCGGGCCAGCACCTCCTCCAGGATGCCGAGCGTGCTGTCGTACAGCGACGGATCGCCCCACACCAGGAACGCGCCGCGGCCGTCCGCGCCCAGCTCGTCGGCGATCAGCCGCTCGTAGACGTCCGCGCGGGCGTTGCGCCAGTCCCCGACGGCGGGGGAGTAGCCGGCGCCGTCCGCCGCCCGGTCCCGCTCCGGGTCCCGCGCCCGCACCACGCGGTACGTCCCCGCCGGCACGTGCGACTCCAGGATGTCCTGGCGCAGCCGCACCAGGTCCGACTTCACCTCGCCCTTGTCCAGGACGAAGAACACGTCCGTGTCGCGCAGCGCCCTGACCGCCTGCAGGGTGAGCTGGTCGGGGTCGCCCGCGCCGATGCCGATGACATGGATCTTTCGCACGCCCCGAGTCTGCCGTACGGCACGGACGGCCCGCGCACCGGTGCCGCGGCGGACGCCGGACGCCGCCGTACCGGGCGCTACGCCCCGCCGCGCAGCCGGGGCGCGTGGGCGGCGGCGTCCACGGCGCCGGCCGTCCCGTCCTCCACGGCGGCCGCCAGCTCCCGCGCCCAGGCGGCCAGCCCGGCCGTGTCCATGCCGTGCGGGTCGCGCACCCCGGACTCCGCCGTCCACCGCGTCACCGCGCCCGCTCCGCGCCGCAGCAGCCGGGCGCCTCCGGTGGCGTTGCCGCGGGCCGCGTGGGTGAGCCCGACCGCCAGCTGGGCCAGCCCGCGCCACAGGGTCCGCTCGGCGTCCGGACCCGACTTCCAGGCGTCCTCGAAGACCTCGTGCGCGTGGAACGGCCGCCCGGCGTCCAGCAGGGCCTGCGCCTCGGCCACCGTCTCCCCGGGGGTGCGGACCACTCCCTCGGGCTGCCGGGGCACGCCCTCGGCGCCGTAGGGCAGGGGGCGCCCGAGTCCGTCGCGCGGCCGGGCGTTCCGCGCCCGCCCGGCGCCGTCCCGGTCCCGGGCGCCGTCGGGCCGCTCGGCGGATGTGCTGCTCATATCCCGATTCTCCCCCCTGCTTCTCCCCCCGGCTCCGCGCCCCTTTCGGCGCGGCCCCGGACGTGCGGTAAAGTGACGTTCGCGCGATCACGCGGTTCATCCCGCCGTGAACGCGACGGGACGTGGCGCAGCTTGGTAGCGCACTTGACTGGGGGTCAAGGGGTCGCAGGTTCAAATCCTGTCGTCCCGACTGGAGACAGTCGCAGATCAGGGCCGGTTTCGGAGCAATCCGAAACCGGCCCTTGATCGTTTTTGGGGACCAGGTGGGGACCAGCGTTCCTTGACTGGCGTCAGCGAGTGGGGACAGTCGTTGCGGGAAGCGTGCGCGGGGCGCGCAGTACGCTGATCATGTGTGCGCGAAGCGACCGGCCTGTTCGGTGGTTGTCGGCGAGGCGAGGCGCCAGGAGCCGGCGGACTTCTGCCACTGAGCCGCCAGGTTTTGAGGGTGGCCATGGCCTGTTCGACGAGTGCACGGATCTTCGCGTGTGAGCAGTTGACGGCCCGCTGACCACGGGAGAGAGTCTCCCAGCGCCCCCAGCAGGGAACTCGCACGGTGCCGCCGGCGCCCCGGTAGCCCTTGTCGGCCCAGCAATCCACCCCGGCCCCCGCCAGGGCACCGATGATGCCGTGGGGGCGGTCGGCGGCGATCCGGTCGATCGGCAGCAACGTGCCGTCCAGGATCACGAACGCCTTGCCGGAGGCTGTCCTCACCGCCTCGGCGAGGGTTGGAGGCAGAGCGGCCAGGATGTCGACGGCCTCGGCGATGTACCGGTAGGCGGTGGTGGCGCCCACACCGAATCCGGCGGCGAGCTGGGCGTAGGTATGGCCGCATCGTAGATGAGCCAGCACGGGCAGTGCCTGTCGTCCGGCGGCCAGCCGGCGCCATCGTGTCCCTTGCGCAAGACGACGTGCGGTCAACTCACGGGCGAGGAAGCGCAGAGCGGTGGACAGATCGGCCCCGGCCGGGTAGACGAGCATGCGGAAAGCTCCTGGCAGGATGGCTTGGACTCGACACGCACCCGTCTACCAGGAGCTTCTCCACGCCCGGCCCCCGCCCTCACCCCCCAATGGCCCTGCTCCGCACGCAGGTTGAGGAAACCTCAGTGGGTGTGGGTGTGAGGGAGTGCGCGGAAGAGTCCGGCGCCGATCGCGAGCGCGGGACGGTGGTCGAAGCGACACCGATCCATTCGTGCCCGCGTCGTGCTCGGCTACCTGCGAGCTGGATTCGGCCGAGCTCGCGGCTCAGAGCCGACTCGGACTCCCCTCCGCTGTGTTCAGCTGTGTTCAGCGAGGAGCAGTGCCGCCCGGGGACTCTGCGCCCAGGAGCGTGAGCAGCCCGGGGAATCTTTTCTCGATGTCCGCGCGTCGTAGTCGGATGCCCTTGCGGTTGCCGTAGTCGATCTCGGCAATGAGACCTGCCTCGCGCAGGACCCGGAAGTGGTGGGTCTGGGTCTGCTTCGAGATCGGAAGATCGAACGAGTTGCAGCCCCGCTCGCTGTCGCTGCGGTCGGCGGCCAACTCCGTCATCACCGAACGACGGTGCTCGTCGGCGAGGGCACGAAACACCGCACCCAGATCCAGCGCATCGGCCTCCGGGCCGACCAGGGTCCTCCCGGCCACGCGGCACCTCCTTCATGTACGACTTGCATCGTACCTGAAGGGCGTGCTTCCCTGAGGTACGAAATTGATCGTACCTTGGTCCGGTCGCACCGTCCCGTGCCGCCGCTCCCTCAGCCCCGGCCCGGTACTCGCCGGGGACCTGGTCATCGACACTCCGAGAGGTCATCGTCATGAAGAAGCCCGAGGTGCTGATAGTAGGTGCCGGAATCGCAGGGCCCGCACTCGCGTACTGGCTCTCCCGGAATGGCTGTCGGCCGACGGTCGTCGAACACGCCCGGCAGCTGCGCTCCGGCGGCAGCGCGATCGTCGTGAAGGGGCCCGCGATCCCGGTCGCCGAGCGCATGGGCATCCTCCCGCAGCTCCGCGAGCTCGCCACCCGCAATCGGTCGCTGACCCTGCTCGACCCCGGCGGCAGGCGAATCCTGCAACTCCCGCTCACCTCGGACAAGGCGCCGACGGTCGAGGTGACCCGAGCCGACCTGTCCGAGGTGCTCCACCGGTCGGCGCAGACCGAGGCCGAGTTCTTGTTCGACGACACGGTCACCGCTCTCGACCAGGATGAAGGCGGGGTGGACGTCACCTTCCGGCGGTCCGCGCCACGGCGCTTCGACTTGGTGGTCGGTGCCGACGGGATGCACTCCACCGTACGGCGCCTGGTGTTCGGCCCCGAGCGGCAGTTCGCGAGCGACCTGGGCCTGTACGGCGCGACCGTCCCGCTGGAACCCGACGCCATCGAGGACCCGAGTGAGATGACGATGCTGACCGTGCCGAACCGGATGCTGGTCCTCCACCCCTCGCGGACCACCCCGCTCGCGATCTTCACCTTCCGGGCCACACAGCCGGCGCCCCACGACCGCAAGAACATCGCCCTTCACAAGCAGACCGTGGCCGACGCCTACGCCGACGTGCGGTGGCGGGCACCGGAACTCGTGGCGGCGTTCCTCGACCACCCGGCTCCGTTCTTCGACCCCCTGACCACTGTCCGGGTGCCCTCGTGGTCCCGCGGACGGGTCGTACTGCTCGGGGACGCGGCGGCGGCGACAGCCCTGCTGGGTGACGGCTCCAGCATGGCGATAGCGGGCGCGTACGCCCTCGCAGAAGAGCTCGCCGCCCATCCCGGTGATCACGCCCGCGCCTTCGCCGCCTACGAGTCGCGGCTCCGCCGTGAGGTAGGTCCGCGGCAGCGACGCGTCGGTCTGCTCTCCAGGCTCATGGTGCCCCGCACCCGGCCGGGCCTCGCGGTGCGCAACGCGGTGGGCCGCGCGGTCGGTCGCACGAACCGGATCGCCCCGCGCGAAGCCGCGAACCGGTAGACCGAGCCCGCACCGACCGGTCACCGGTCGGTGCGCAGCTCCCCTGTAGCTCCTCGGCGCCGCCATGTCCGACGAGCCCGGCTCGGCGTGGTAGGTCATCGCCGATGCGGCAGGTCGACTGCTGTCGGCCTCACCCACCGTTCCCGGCGCTCGCCACGACACGGGTGCTGCCGGTGACTACGCCTCCGCGACGCGGAGGTGAAGTGCTGGGCGGACAAGGTGTATCAAGGCGCCGGCGGCACCACCCGGGCGCGTCGGGAACCTTCGCCGCCCGGCAGCGCTCACGGTCTCCGTCCACGACCTGGGCAGATACAGCTTCCGGTCCACCAACGCGCGGCCGGCTGCCGGCCGTTCTTGCGGCCGACCGGGGCGAGCAGGCCCCGTACACAGTCCCGCATCCGGCACCGCAGGTCGGTACGGCGAGGATGGTACTCAAGCCGGTCGGATTCCCGCGGACGGTGCCGCCATGCCGGAGACCCGGGCATGGCGGCACATGTGTCACATCATTGTTCGCCGAATTCTCCGAGCTCGCTGATCAGCCGTCGGCGGGCCGCCGCCAACTGGTCGGAGTAGGAGGAATCGAAGATCGATGACAATTGTGTTTCCAGCGTCCCGTTGATCTTGAACAGAGCGGACCAGACGGCACGGTCATCGACGACCGCCGAAAATTCTGCCCGATGCATGACGCGACTCATCCAGTCGGACAGAACGAGTGCCTGGTCGTCCGTCAACTCAATCTTCACGGAGATCTCTCTTCGGATCGTGCTTTCGTGTCGACGCTCTGTCTCTAGAGCTTCCCGTCCCGCAGCAGGTAGGTGAGCTGATCACCGGTGGATCGCCACCCTCCCAGATACTCCCCGACGTTCGGGCCGTCTGCGGCGAATGAGGCGTGCAGTCCTGTGTCGTCCACATAGTGGATGGCTGCCTGACCCCTGTACGTGCCCGTGATCTGCCGTGTTCCCGGGTTCTTCACGAACTGTTCGATCGTGACGATGAACGCTTGGGCATTCACCTTGTTGTAAGAGCCCGTGATGCCGAAGTCGACAGCGTGCATAACCCCCTCGTTGTTCAGCGACATGTAGTGATGCGGAAGCCTATCGCCCGAAATCCACAAGCTTCCGCACCCGGGCCCGCTCCTGACCGCGGAGCCGGTGATGCCAGACTGCAGGCCAGCGGTCTTTCCACCCGCCAGCAGTGCGCCTGCTCCGGCGGGGAGGCTTCCCCTCAGACAGAGCCCGCGCAGCTTCTGGAAAACCTTACTGATGATGCCGGCGATGGCCTCTTCGGACAGCCCGGCGGCACGCAGACCCTTGTAGGCGTCGACGAAGCCGATGTCCAGTCTCATGGAGGCGTCGACCGCCTTGACCGCCTTGCTGATGTCGGCGATCAAGCCTTCCACCGGGAAGTAGCTGGCGTAGGCCCAGGCGCAGCCGCTGATGCTGCCGTGGAGGCAGTCCAGCATGTCTTCGGCGAAGAACGAGAACAGGATCGCCCCGGCCACGTCGCCGAAGAGGCTCTGCCACCCGGCGCGGACGATGTCCTTGCCGGAGAAGTGGTGCTGCCAGTTCTCGATCTTGACGTTCTTCAGGGTCGACCGCTGGAGGAACTGCCACGACTCCTTCGGGCAGCCGTCCACGGTGGCCTGCGCCTCGTCATCCGTGCAGAGGTAGAAGTCGGCCTCGTAGGTGACGACCAGGTTGTACGCGGCGTCGCAGCCCGTGATGGCCGCTTGCGGCATCGGGGGACACTCGCCGATCTGCCGGGAGCTGACGATCTCCACGGTGGACTCGTCCGGGACGGCGAACACACCGGCGATGCCGGTACCGGATCCCTTGGACGCCTGCGCGTTGGCCTGCTCCCGTTCGGTGCGGTCGGCCGCGGCCTGGGCTTCCTCGGCGTACTTGTCGGCGTCCTTGGCCGCCTGTTCGGCCTCGGTCGCGGCGGCGTCGGCGCGGTCTGCTGCCGCGCGTGCGTCCTTGGCGTCCTGTTCGGCCCGTCCGGCCGCGGAGCGGGCGGCTTCGGCGTCGAGTTCGGCGGCGTCGGCGGAGTCGCGGGCGTCCTTGGCGTAGCCTTCGGCACCGCCGGCGGCTCTGTCGGCGGCTGCCGCGTCCTCGGTGGCCTGCTGGTCGTACTCGATGGTGCGGGCCAGTGATGCCTGGGCCGCTGCCGCGGCCTTGGCCGCGTCGGCCGCGTAGCCGAGGGCCTCCTTGGAATAGGTGCGGGCGTCGGCCGCGTACTTGGCCGCGTTCGCCGCGTGCTGGTACGCCTCCTTGGCGTCGCCCTTGGCCTGGTCGGCGAGGTTCTTCGCGGCGTCGGCCTCGGCGGCGGCGTTCTTGGCGTGCGCGTCCGCTACGGCCTGCTGCTGCTCCGCGATCGTTTTCGAGCCCTGCCCGGTCAGTACGACCAGACCGGCGGCGGAGTCGCTGTCGATGTACGGGGAGCCGAGTTCCACGGCGTCGTTGGCGGGGGCGGCGACCTGCTGGGCCGCCTTGCCGGCGTCGACGGCCGCCTGCGCGGTGACGTGTGCGTACCCGGCCGCCTTCGCGGAGGCCGCGAGCGCGATGCCCGCTTCCTTGTTCGCGGCATCCGCCTGGGCCTTGGCGTCCTTGGCGTGCTGCTCGGCCTCGTCGGCGAGCTTCACCGCGGTCTGCGCCTCGGCGGCGGCGTCCTGGGACGCCTTGATGGCGTCCGCGGCGGCACTGGTGGCCGTCCGCACGGCCGCGTCCGCCTTCAGCTTGGCCGCCTGCGCGGCGTCCGCGTCGGAGCGCGCCCGCTTGGCCGCGGCTTCCGCACGGGTGGCCGCCGCGTCCGCGTCCGCCGCCGCCTGCGTGGCCGCGTCCGCTTCCGAACGGGCATTGGCCGCCGCCGCTTCGGCGTCGCCGGCCGCCTTGTCCGCCGCGTTCGCCGCGGCGCGGGCCGCGTCGGCGGCGTCACCCGAGTCGAGGGAGTCGGCGTAAGCGTCCTTGGCGTCGGCCTTGGCGCGGGCCGCGTCCGCCTTCTGCTCGGCGTCCCACGCGTCGTCGCGCATCTCCTTGGCGTGGTCCTTGGCCGCGACCGCGTCGTCCCGCCGCTCCCCGGCGGTCTTCTCCTCGGCCTCGGCCTTGTCCTTGGCGTCCTTGGCCTTGGCTGCTTCGGACTCGGCGTTGCGGCGGTGCTCGGATGCCTCGGCGCGTCTGGCGGCGGCCGTATCCTTCTCCGCCTTGGCCGTCTTCTCCTCGGCCTCCGCCGCGAGCCGCTTGGCGTGGGCGTCGGCGGCGGCCGCCTTGGCGTCGCCCTCGGCCTTCACCGCGACGACGAGCTTGGCCTCGGCGGTCTCCTTGTCCTGCTTGGCGTTGTCCCGGTGCATCCTGGCCGCGTCCGCAGCGGCCTTGGCCTGCAGCTCCGCTGCCTCGGCGGCCTTCTTGCGGAACTCGGCTGCCGACTGCGCCGACTGCGCGAGCGCGCGCTGTGTGATGGCCGCGCTGTCCCCTGCCGCGGCACGGGTCGCCGCCTCGGCGGTCTCGCCGGCCTTCTCCAACGCCGTCAGCGCGGCAGCCGCGCCCTTGGTGACCTGGTCCTTCTGCAGACCCACCAGCAGGCCCCGGCCTCGCGGGGCACCCGCGGCATCGGCGATGCCGTAAGCGGCCTGGAGCACGGTGTCCGACGTCGTCGCGGCCTTCTGGGCGATGGCCATCTGCGCCTTGACCGCGGCGAGCTGCTTCTTCGCCTCGGTCTGCGCGGCGGTGATGTTCGCCTTGGCCTTGTCCACGTCGGCCTTCGCCGGCGCGCTGCCGGTGTGGGTCTTGGCGACGATCCGGAACTTCTGTGCCGCGGAGCCGTTGCACGCCGACGACACGGCGTCCTTGCTGTTGTCGAACGTCGGCAGGTGCAGACACTTGCCGGACGCCGCGTTCACCAGCGGGCCGGCGCTGCGCACGTCGAACTTCCACTGCTGGGCCTTGGCACTGCCGCAGTCCCGGATCTGGACCTTCGTACCGTCGGCGGTGGCGCCGTTCAGCACTTCCAGGCACTTGCCCGAGTTCGGGTTGCGCAGGGTGCGGCCACCGTCGTACGTGGCCCACAACTGCCACTTCTGGGCGGCACCGCCGTTACACGTGTAGACCTGCACCGGAGTGCCGTTGGTCTTGCCGCCCCCCGCCACGTCCAGACACTTGCCGGCAGCGCCCGGCACCTGGATCTCCAGGTCACCGTCGCCGATCCAGTTGAAGCCGCCTTCCGTGTAGTAGTCCAGCCAGCGGGTGGAGTAGTCGGCGATCCACGACTGTCCCACCAGCTTGCCCAACGCGAACGAGCCGTCCTGCAACGCCTTCGTGGCGGTGGCGGAAGCTCCCAGGATCTGCTGGCGCTGGGTCGCCTGCGAGGTGATTTCCTGCTGCCACTCCGTGCTCGCCTGCGCCACTTCCTTGCCGAGCACCCGGTTGGGGTCGATCGGATCGTGCCATCCGCAGGCGGCGAAACGGGCCTTCAGGTCTTCCACCGCGATGCGGAACTCGGGCGTGTCCGGATCCGGCGCCGTCTTCGGGAAACCGCCGGCGGACAGGAAGATACGGGCGTCGTCCGCGAACACCCGCGGAACGAACAGCGTGTTGGGTTCGATCTTGCCGGAGTTCTTCTTCCACAGTGCCCACGCCTGCTGCTCCTGCGGTGTCCCTCCGGAGGTGTACAGCTGGTCACCGATCGCGAGCGCTGCCTTCTTCGTGTCGTCGTCAGCGGTGGGCGACGTCTCGTAGAACGGCGAGAACACGTCCATCGCCTTGCCCCACGACTGGTAGATCCACGGGAGCAGCCCGATCTTGTCGTAGATCTCGGAAGCTCCCGTCGGCCTGCCCGGGTAGTCGCTCAGACCCGAGACAGCGGCGGGGAACGCGTGCTGCTGATCCATGACCTTCTGCTGCCACTGGAAGCTGTTGTCCTCGTCGGCGGAGAAGGCCGTGTGCAGCGGGTCCTTGGTGTCGTAGAGGTCCCGGTTGAGCTTCTGATGCAGCTGATCCGGCGGCAGTCCGATGGCGCCCTGCGCCAGGGCGAACAGGTTCGGGCCGCCCTTGCGCAGCCCGTCGACCCCCACACACTGATCACTGCGGAGCTGTTCTGCGGCCTGGGCGTCGAACCCGTCGTAGGAGTCGGCCACCAGACCGCCGCGCGGCTCCCCGCCGCCAGTCGAAGCCCCCGGCTGTACCGCGACGCCGGCCAGCAGCGCCAACGAGGCCAGCGGAGCGACCAAGGTCGCCGTACCGCCCAACCATCTGGGGCGTGTGCCCCACTTCCCCACCAGTCTGTACGACACGCGTGTCCCTCTCTGCTCGCGGCTGCTGCGGCACGCGCCAAGGAGGGACGAGGCCCCCGCACGGGACCTCACGCGGTGTTGGCGCTCCCCCGTGGACACGCCGCTCGCTCCGGCCCAGGACTGGTCATGGCCCTGCCAGAGCGGACGCCACCATAGACACGTCGGCGATTCGACAGGCAAGGGCTGTATTTCCAGGGCCAGTTACGTTCTGCAACCGCACACTGGACGCAGAATTCGTGAACCCTGTGTGTGGCTTGTGTAAGGAGCTTGTCGACGCCTTACCGGAGTCACGTCAGGTTTTTACCCGCAGTAACTGTGAGATCAACATCACACTCCTGGAGGTCAAGGGGTCGCAGGTTCACATCCTGTCGTCCTGATTCGTTTCCGGGGCCGGTGGGGCGGCCGCGGGCCGGCCGCTGTCCGGTCCGGGGCGTCCCCTCGTCGTGCGGGTGGCCGAAGGGACCCTAAGGAGACCCGAAGCCTTTCCGAAGGCATATGTCGCACAGTGGGGACAGGTGCTGACAGGCGCTCGAACGGGGCTGGAGGGGCGGACATGGACGACGACGACCGGCTGAGGCTGGTGATTCTCGTCGGCGCGGCCCGAGAGGGCCGGTTCGGCCTCGCGGCCGCCGAATGGCTCGCCGCCCGCGCCCGGCTGCGCAGCGACTTCGAGGTCGACGTCATCGACCTGACCACGGCCTGGCTGCCGGACATGATGACCGCCGACCCCGCGGTGCCGAGGCCCTCCGCCGTGCGGGACCTGTCCCCGTGGCTCGCCGCCGCCGACGCCTTCGCCGTGGTGACGCAGGAGTACCGCTTCGGCTGTCCGGCGTCGCTGAAGAACGCCATCGACTGGTACGACAGCGAATGGCACGCCAAACCCGTCGGCTTCGTCTGCTACGGCGGCCCCTCGGGCGGACTGTGCGCCGTCGGCCAACTGCGCCAGGTCTTCGCCGAGTCCCACGCGATGACCATCCCGGAGACCGTCAGCTTCCACAACTACCGGGAACGGTGGGGCCCCGAGGGCCGGTTCCTCGACACCGAGGACCGCCACGACGACGCCGTCGCCCTGCTCGACCGGCTCGGCTGGTGGGCCAGGGCCCTGCACCGGGCGCGCTCCCACGAGCCGTACACCCATCCCTACCCCGCTCGCGCGGAGGAGTGACGCACATGGACACGACCTGGTTCCGCCGGTTCGGCGAGCCGCGGCCGACGGGCTGCCGGCTCCTCTGTTTCCCGCACGCGGGCGGCGCGGCCGGCGCCTACGCGCCACTGGCCCGCAAACTGGCCGGCACGCTCGACGTGCTGGCCGTCCAGTACCCCGGCCGTCAGGACCGGCGCGGCGAGCCGCCGGTCGACTCCGTCCTCGGCCTGGCCGCGCGGATAGCCGACCGGCTCACCGCGGAACCGCACCGGCCGTACGCGTTCTTCGGCCACAGCATGGGCGCGCTCGTCGCCTACGAGACGGCGCGCATCCTGCACGCCGGATCCGCGCCGCCTCCGGTCCGCCTGTTCCTGTCCGGGCGCGGCGCGCCCGGCCCGACACCGAACCGGCACGACCGACTCACGGACGACGCGGCCATCCTCACCGCCGTCCGGGACCTGGGAGGCACCGACGCCTCCGTCCTGGACGATCCGGAACTGGTCGACATGGTGCTGCCGGCGCTGCGCGCCGACTACGGGGCCCTGGCCTCGTACCGCTGGCAGGCCGGCCCCGCGCTGGACACCCCCCTCACCGTGCTCGTCGGGGACGCCGACCCGGTCGTACCGGTCGCGTCCGTGGCCGGCTGGGCACGGCAGACCCGGCAGGACAACGAGGTCCTGGTCTTCACGGGGGGCCATTTCTATCTGAGCGAACGGCTGGACGAGGTGACCACCGTCGTCGAGGGCCGCTTGCGGACACGGACTGGGGGAAGCAGTGGAATTCCGGATTCTGGGCCCGCTGGAGGCGTCGGAGGGAGAGCGCAAGCTCGCGCTGGGGGGACACAAGCAGCGGGCGGTGCTGGGACTGCTCCTGCTGCGCGCGAACCGGGTGGTGGCGACCAGCGAACTGCTGGGCGCGCTGTGGCCTGACGAGAGCCGGCCCGCCACCGCCCGCAAGATCGTGCAGAACGCGGTGTGGGGCCTGCGGGCCCTGTTCGCCGACGGGGGCGGCGCCGTCCGCGGCCCGCGCCCCGAACTCGTCACCCAGACGCCGGGCTACCTCCTGCGCGTCGACCCCGACACGGTCGACCTGCACCGGTTCAACCGCCGGGTCGCCGAAGGCCGCGCCCGCCTGTCCGCCGGGCAGCCCGCGCAGGCCGCCGCCCTGCTCGGCGCGGGCCTCGAGGAGTGGCACGGACCGGCCCTCGCCGACCTCGCCGAGGCCGGCACCGACTGGCCGGAGCTGACCGCGCTGAGCCAGCTGAGGCTGGACGTCATGGAGGACCGCTTCGAGGCCGAGCTGCGCAGCGGCCACCACCACTCCGTGCTCGGCGAACTCGTCTCCCTCGCCGAGGAGGAGCCGCTGCGCGAGCGGCTGTGCGGGCAGCTGATGCTCGCCCTGTACCGGTGCGGCCGGCAGGCCGAGGCGCTGGAGGTCTTCAGCCGGGTGCGCCGCTCCCTCGTCGAGGAGCACGGCCTCGAACCCTCCCGCGAACTCCAGCTGCTCCAGCAGAACATCCTCGTCCACGACCCGGCGCTGGCCGCGCCGGCCACCGTCGCGCCCGTACTGCCGGCCGTGCACACCCGCCCGGAGCCGCCCGAACCGCAGCGCGCGCTCCCGGAGCCGGCCGCGCCCCGGGCCGCCGGGCCGGCCGCCCCGCACACCGAGCGCCGCTCGGTGGCCGTGCTGCTGGTCGGGGTGCGCACCGCCGAGGAGACCGGCGCCGAGGCGCGGTCCTCGCGCGCGCTGTACGACGCCGTCGCCGCCGTCGCCGACTGCGTGGAGGAGTTCGGCGGCACCGTCGCCGGGTCGCTGGGCGGGAGCACGGTGGCGGTCTTCGGCCTGGGCACCGGCCGGGACGGCGCCTCGCTGCACGCCGTGCGCGCCGCCCTGGCGCTGCGCGCCCGCCTCAGCCAGGTGCCCGGGCCGACCTGGCACGCCGCGGTGTCCGCCGGTGAGGCGCTGGTGCGCCACAACCCCTACGACGCGTCCGCCCCCGTGCGCGTCGTGGGCCGCCTGGTCGACGAGGCGCGCTCTCTGCTCACCGGCGTGCCGGCCGGCGAGATCCAGCTGACCGGCGAGGCGGTGCGTGACACCGCCGACCTGGTACGGCAACTGCCCACGGAGCGGGCCGGGGTGCGGGCGGTGGCCGGACTGCGCACGGCCGGACAGGCCGCGGCGCTGCCCGATCCGTCCGGCGGGTTCGAGGCCGAACTCGGCCTGGTCACCGGTCTGCTGGCGCGCTCGCGCCGGCTCGACGCCCCGCACCTGGTGAACCTGCTGGGCGGACAGGGCGTGGGCAAGACCCGGTTCCTCACCGACTTCGTCCGGCGCATCCAGGACGAGGCGGTCCGGGTGGTGCGGGTACGCGGCGGCGATGTGGCCGGCTGGACGGTGTGCGACGTGCTGCGGGCCTGCTGCGGACTGCCGGTGTCCGACACCGCCGACAGCAGGCTGACCGGCGTCGTGCGCCGGGTGGCGGGACGGGGCGAGACCGCCGAGCGGCTGCTGCGGCGACTCGGCCCGGGGCGGCCGCACCGGAGCGGGGACCAGGGGGCCGAGGCGTTCGACGCCTGGTGCGAACTGCTGGTGCTGCTGGCGCGGGAACAGCCGCTGGTGCTGTGCGTGGACGACGCGCACGCCGCCGAGGACGCGGTGCTGGACCTCGTGGAGCGGCTGGCGTCGGTGCCGCACGAGGTGCCGCTGCTCATCGTCGCCCTCGCCCGGCCCGCCGACCTGCTCGAACGGCGGCCCCGCTGGGGCACGGGCCTGCGGCACAGCGTCACGCTCACCCTGGAGCGGCTGCCCGGAGCCACGGCCGAACCGGCGCTCGACGCGGGCTGGCTCGGCGCCCCGGCCCACGAGGAACAACCGACGGCGGTTCCCCGGACGGACATCCGCGGCTGACCCCGGCGGCTGCTCCCGGCGGCTGACCCCGGCGGCTGACCCCGGCGGCCGGCGCCGGCCGCCTGCCGCGGGCGTGCGCCGGGCGGGCGCGGCGCAGCCGCCCGACAGGCGGCGCGGGCGTGGCCGACGGCACCGCCGGGGGCGGCGACATCCGCTGGAGCGGTCGCCGCTCGGTCGCCGGCCGTTCGTCCGGGGTTCGTCCGCCGCAGGGTTCGTCCGCCGCCGGGTTCGGGTGGCTGTCGGGCCGTGGTCGCCGCCCGGTTACGGCCGCCGTCGGGCTCCGGCCGCTGCCGGGCTCTGGCGGCTGCCGGGTCCGGATCGGGGTCGGGGTTGGGTCCCGTGCGCTGCCGGGGTTCGTCCGCCGTCGGGTTCAGGTGGCTGTCGGGCTGTGGTCGCTGTTGGGTTACGGCTGCCTCCGGGCTCTGGCCGCCGCCGGGTCCGGATCGCGGTCGGGGTTCGGGCGCGGTCGGGTCCCGTGCGCTGCCGGAGTTCGTCCGCCGTCGGGTTCGGGACGCCACTGGGTCCGTCCGCTGTTGGGTTACGGCCGCCGTCGCGCTCTGGCAGCTGCCGGGGGGCCGGACGCCGTCGGGCTCGGGACGCCGCTGGCTTACGTCCGCCGTCGGACTCTCACCGCCGCCTTCGGGCCGCCGTCGCGTTCCGGTCGCCGCCGGGGTTCCATCCGCCGTCGGGTTCCGTCCGCCGTCGGGATACGGCCGCCGTCGGGTTGCGGCCGTTCAGGCCGCGTCGGTGTCCGGGAGGAAGACCGAGCGGAGCAGGTGGTCCAGGGTGTCCTCGGTCAGGGGGGTGAGGCGCAGGGTCATCGCGTGCTGGAGGCCGGCGGCCCAGCCGGGGCGGCCGGTCAGCAGGTCGTTGTGGGCGCCGACCACGACCAGCAGCGGTGCGTCCGGGCAGTCCGCGCACAACTGCTCGACGGTGTCGAGCAGCGCGTCGTCGGCCCGGTGCAGGGCGTCCCACACCAGCACCAGCGGGGCCCGCAGGGCGGCCAGCGCCATGAAGCGGCGCCAGGCGGCCAGCAGCAGACGCCGCTCGCCCCCGGAGCGGACCGGGGCGAGCAGGGAGCGCAGGGGCGGCAGCAGCTCCGCGGCGTCCGCGGCGTCCGCCACCGTCCGCACCGCGTGGGCGAGGCAGCGTTCGGCGGTGCGGGAGTCGGTGTCGCGGGCCAGGCCGCAGTAGGCGGCGAGCATCCCGGCGGGCGCCGACAGGGCGTCACCCGCCTCGGCGACCGAGCCGTTGAGCACCCGGACCGGGTCCGGCGCCTGGGCGAGGCGGCGGTGGAACTCCATCAGCAGCCGGCTGCGGTCCATGACGGAGGGCCCGAGGACCGTGATCAGGTGCGGCGTCGAGAGCTGCCGGGCCCGGCCGAGGAAACCGGTCATCAGATCGAGGTCCGGCTCCCGTTCGAAGCGGCGGCCCGGCTCCCCGGCGGCCGGCCGCACCGTGTGCACCCGCCAGCCCGCGCCGGGGCCGGACAGCCGCCCGCAGGTGACCGTCTCACGGGTGCGTCTGCGGGTCTCGTCGCAGATGTGCACCTCGCCCGGCGGCGCGGGGCACAGCAGCGCCTCGCAGACGTCGACCGGTTCCCCGCCGATCCACGGCTCGCCGCCGCCGGGCGCTGCGGGCGGCCACCGGCACACGAAGGCCGTGCCCGTCGCCACCGCGGCGTGCACCGACAAACCCTTGATCACCATGGTGGGCGGGGCGAGCGGTGAGGCGGACACGCTCAGGCTGTCCCGGACCGCGAGGGCCGCCCGGACGGCCCGCTGCGCGTGGTCCTCGCGGCCGGCCTCCTCCTCGAACAGGCCGATCAGTGAGGACCCTATGGACGAGGGCGCGCACCCGCCGGCCTTCCTGATCTCCTCGCGCGCCAGCTCGCACACCGTGTCCAGCACCCGGTCGATGTCCCCGGCGGCCAGGTCGTCGAACTCCGGGCCCAGGCAGAAGCGCACCATCAGCACGCTGGCCGCCCGGCAGCCGTCGGCGCGGTGGCCGCCGGGCACGGCATCGGCCCCCGGGCCCCGGGCGGCGCCGGAGACGGGGGAGCCCGAGACGGGGGAGCCGGCGGAGCGCGGGGCGGGGATCGCCGCCCCGCTCCAGGGCGCGGGCACGGCGCCGGGGGCCGGTGCGGCAGGGGCCTCGCGGCCCGGCCCGGGGCCCGGCCCGCCGCCGTGCGCCGGCGCCGCGGCCGTGCCCGCCGACGGCAGGCCCGCCAGCGGGGCCGGGAACAGCGGCGGTTCCGGCTCCCGCGGGACCGGTCCGGGCAGGTCGAGGCCGGGGTCCTGGGCGAGGATCGCCTGTTGCAGCCGCTGGAGTTCGCGCCCCGGCTCAAGGCCGAGGCCCTCGACCAGCGCGGCGCGGATCCGGGCGTAGACGTTCAGCGCGTCCGCCTGCCGGCCGCAGCGGTACAGGGCCAGCATCAGCTGGCCCGAGGCCCGCTCGCGCAACGGCTCGGCCCGTACGAAGGCGTGGAGGTCGGACAGGACCGACTGGTGGTGGCCGCAGAGGAGTTCGACCTCGGAGCAGTCCTCCATGACATCGAGCCGCTTCTGCTCCAGCGCGGCCAGCTCCGGCCAGTCGGTGCCGGACTCGGCGAGATCCGCGAGCGCGGGCCCGCGCCACAGGCCCAGCGCCTCGCGCAGCGCGCTGCGGGCCCCGGCGGCGTCCCGGTTCCTGAGGGCGGCCCGGCCCCGGTCGGCCAGCCGCTCGAACCGCATCAGGTCCACCCGCTCCGGCTCCACCCGCATCACGTAGCCGGGCGCCTGGGTCAGCAGGCGGGGCTGCGCCTGGCCCGGACCGGCGAGGGTGCGCCGCAGCCGCCAGATCGCGTTCTGGAGGATCTTGCGGGCCGTGCCCGGCACCGGGTCGGCCGGCCACATCGCGGACAACAGCCGCCGGGTGGGCACGACTTCGCCCGTGTGCAGCAGCAGGTAGGCCAGCGCCGCGCGCTGCCTGGTGCCCCCGAGCGGCACCAGACCCGCCGCGCCCTCCACCTCGAGTGGCCCGAGCAGACGAAACTCCATGACGTTCCCCC
Source organism: Streptomyces seoulensis (assembly GCA_013364255.1). Lineage (GTDB taxonomy): Bacteria > Actinomycetota > Actinomycetes > Streptomycetales > Streptomycetaceae > Streptomyces > Streptomyces similanensis. The sequence goes on from CP054936.1 coordinate 7,697,126, forward strand.
CAGTTTCCTCCGCGACCCGGTCGTGGTCCGATCCAGGTCGAACGTGCCGAACGGGTGTGCTCCCGGAAAGGACGGTAACGTACCGGCAAAGGACGGTAACGTACCGAATAGGTGAACGACCATTACCTGGCGCGGCCGGACGCGGACGGACGCGGGCGGGTGCGGACGGGGTCGCCGCGGGGCCGGGGCCGTCAGCCGGCCGAGGCTCCCGCCAGCCGGTCGCCGGCGCCCTCGCGCAGCAGCCGGCACACGTCCCGCAGCCCCGCCTCCAGCCGGCCGATCTCCTCGTCGGAGACGTGCACGGACGGCTCGAAGCGCAGGGTGTTCACGGCACTGGCGGTCGGGAAGGTGCGCACCCGGTGGGCGTGCAGCAGGTGCCCGGCCAGGAAGTAGCCGAACAGTCCGCCGGCCGCCAGCGCGCGCACCGACTCCGACGCCGAGCCGCCCTGGTCGCGGAACTCCAGACCGAGCATCAGACCCTGGCCGCGTACGTCACCGACCAGGTCGGGGAAGTCGTCGCGGACGGCCTCCAGCGCCGTGCGCAGGGCCGCGCCGCGCTCCTCGGCCCGGCGGTAGGCGGCGCCGCCGTCCGCCTCCAGCAGTTCCAGCACCTTCAGCGCGATCGTGCAGGAGAAGCTGTCCTTGGCGAACGTCGAGCTGTGCACGATCTCGAACTCCTGCCGGTAGCGCGCCCGGCGCACCAGCATCACCGACGTCTTGGCCAGGCCGCCGCCCAGCGTCTTGGCCAGCGTGTAGTAGTCGCCGCGCAGCCCCGCCCGCGAGGACGCGAGCAGCCTGCCGGTGCGGCCCATGCCGCTCTGGATCTCGTCGACGACGACGGGACAGTCGATCTCCGCGCAGAATCGCTGGATCGCCCCGGCGAACTCGGCGTCCAGCACCCGGATGCCGCCCTCGCCCTGGATCGGCTCGACGAGGAAGGCGCAGAACACCGGGAACTCCCGCTCCACCACGTCCACCTGGTCGCCGCTCACCTCCAGCACGTGCAGCACGCCCCGTTCCCGCGCGTGGATCTCCTTGAGCGCCTCCGGCCGGTCCGGCGGCACGAACCGGGCCTGCGCGCCCAGCGCCCGGAACGGGGTGCGGTACGACTCGTTGTGGGTGAGCTGGACGCTCAGCCCGAGCTTGCCGTGGAAGCCGCCCTCCAGGGCCAGGAACAGCGGCGGCCGGCCCAGGCGGGCGGCGTTCTCCGCGGCCAGGCGGGCGGTCAGCTGCTCCAGCGCGTCGGCGGACGGGGCGCCGGCGTCGATCCCGAACCGGCGGCGCACCCGGCCCGGGACCTGGGCCCGGCCCTGTGCGACGGCGTCCCGCGCCGCCTCGGCCGCGCCCTCCGCTGCGGACCGCAGCGCGGCGATCCGCAGCCCCCGGTCCAGCTCCGCGTGCTTGAGCGCGGCCTCGACGGCCTCCGCTCCGCTGTTGGCGAAGATCGCGAAGTACGGCTCTTCGGTGCCGAGTTCGCGCCCCACGATCCGGTTCAGCTCGGCCGCCAGCCGGTTGGCGTAGGGGTGGCGGGAGAACTGGGCGTGCACGGGCGTGCCCGCCGCCAGCAACTCCTGGGCGCAGGCCACGAGGTCCGGGTGGTTGTGGCCGAGCAGCACCGAGCCGTAACCGCCGGCGAAGTCGGCGACCGCGATCTCCTCGTCCCCCTCGCCGCGCCGGTACAGCGTGTTGCCCTCGGCGCGCACGTACTCGACGGCCAGGCCCGCCATGCCCAGCACCTGGCGCAGATACGGCTCGGCCAGTTCGGGTCCGTCGGTGACGGAGTTCTTGGTGTCCATGCCCTCAGACTGCGCCGGTCCGGTCAGCGTCCGGTCATCGGCGGCTCTTCTCCGCCCATTACCACGAGTACGCGCCTCCCGGGAACGCGCGATTACCGGCGGATGGGGGTACGGCGGGAAAGCGGCGGTACGTTGACGAGCGCGGGCCCTGGTGCGCCGACGGCAGGGCCTCGAAGCGCGCCGCGAAAAAAGAACCAGAGACGCCAGAGCCGCCGAAGAAAATCAGTTGAATGAGTTGAATCGGTTGAAATCAGGGAATTCGGAGAATGGAGAACACGGAATGAATTCCGCGCCCGCCGACCTCGACCCCCGATCCGTCTGCCCGCCCGCGCACGACGAGGTGACCCCCGCCGTGCTGCGCACGGTCATGTCGCGCTTCGCCACCGGCGTCACCGTCATCACGGTGGGCGGGACGCAGCTGCACGCCATGACCGCCAACGCCTTCAGCTCCGTCTCGCTCCAACCGCCCTCGGTGCTGTGCAGCGTGGGCCACAGCGCGGTCATGCACGGGGCGCTGACCTCGGCGGGACGGTTCGCCGTCAACATCCTCGGCGCCGGTCAGGAGGCGCTGGCCCGGCACTTCGCCGACAAGGACCGGACGCTGGGCGCCGCCCAGTTCGAGGGCGTGCCCTGGACGCCGGGCCGGCACACGGACGCCCCCCTGCTCGGCGGCTCGCTCGCCTGGCTGGAGTGCGAACTGACGGCCGCGCACGCCTTCGGCGACCACACCGTCTTCATAGGCACCGTGGTGGGCGCCGGCCAGATCGCCGAGGGCAGCGGACTGCTGTTCGTCGACGGCCGTTTCGCCCGGACGGAGACCGGCGCCGCGTGACGCCGGCGGGCCGGAAGGCGTTTCCCCGCTGCCGCGCGCGAGGAGGATGACCGCGCGATGACCCGCCCGTGACCCGGTGATGCCGCGACCGTGAGGCGTTCGTTCTCCGCCCTTGCTTTGATGGCGCGGCACCATCCGAAACGTTCCCGAAACGGAGTCTCCATGACGGACAAGGACCGTTCACCGGTGACCGTCATCGGCCTCGGGCTGATGGGCCAGGCGCTGGCCGCCGCGTTCCTGAAGGGCGGACACCCGACCACCGTGTGGAACCGGTCGGCGGGCAAGGCGGACGACCTGGTCCGGCGGGGCGCGGTGCTCGCCGCCACCCCGGCCGACGCGGTGACGGCCGCCGAACTGATCGTCGTCTGCGTGTCGGACGACGACGCCCTGCACGCGGTGCTCGACCCCGAGACCGACCGGCTGGCCGGCCGGGTCGTGGCCAACCTGACCTCCGGCTCCTCGGACCAGGCCCGGGCCAACGCCGCCTGGTCCCGGGACGCCGGCTTCGACTACCTCGACGGCGCGATCATGACCGTGCCGGCCGGAGTCGGCGCGCCCGACGCGGTGATCTTCCACGCAGGGCCCGGTCCGGCCTACCGGCGGCACACGGAGACGCTGTCCCTGCTCGGCGGGGGCACCACCCACCTCGGCGAGGACCACGGCCTCGCGCCGCTGTACGACGTGGCGCTGCTCGGTGTGATGTGGGGAACGCTCAACAGTTTCCTTCAGGGCGCCGCGCTGCTGGCCACCGCGGACGTCAAGGCGTCGGAGTTCCTGCCCTGGGCGACCAAGTGGGTGGACGCCGTCAAGCTGTTCGCCACGGACTACGCCGGTCAGATCGACGCCGGCGACGGGGCCTACCCGGCCCGGGACGCCACCATGGAGGTGCACTTCGGCGCGCTCCAGCACCTGGTGCACGAGAGCGAGTCGCTGGGCGTCAACGCCGACCTGCCGCACTTCGTCAAGGGTCTGATGGAGCGCACCATCGCCGCCGGCTTCGGCGGCAACAGCTACGCGAGCGTGATCGAGCTCCTGCGCACCCCGGAGAAGGAGCGCGAGCGGCCGTAGCCGCGCGCACGGCGACGGGCCCGGACCACGAGGCGGTGGTCCGGGCCCGTCGCCGTGTCCAGGCGCTCCGCCGTGCCCCGCACCGGGCACGGCGGAGCGGCGGGCCCGATCCGGCCCGCCGGGCGGAGGCCGCCGCACCGGCCCCCGCCCCGCCTCCCTCCGGCCCCGGGGGTGGGCCGGAAGGGCCGGAAGGGGAGGGGAGGGCAGGTCAGAGGAAGTAGGTGCCGGGCTCCAGGCCCATCAGCACCCGGCCCTGCACCTCCAGGTTCGCGCCCAGCTGGACCAGGGCGTGCAGCGAGAAGCCCTGGATGTCCCGGTGGAAGCGCTGGAGGTCCACGTCGGTGCGGATCACCGAGCCGCCGCTGGCCGCGTACAGCAGCTCCACGGCCTCCTTGGCCAACTGACCCGCGTACGCGGTGCGGCCGCGGATGACGGCCTTCTCCTCGTCGGTGGGCTGCTCGCCCGCGTCGGCCCGCCGCTGGAGCACTTCGAGCCAGCGCTCGGACAGCGCACGGGCCGCCTCGATCTTGTTCGCCGCCACGGCCAGCTGCTGCTGGGTGACCGGGTGCAGACGCTGGTCGGTCCAGTCCGTGTAGGTGATGCCGCGGCCGGGCAGCCGCTCCAGGAACAGGTCGTAGGCGCCCTGCGAGATGCCGATGAGCGCGGCGGCGACGCTGGAGAGGATGTAGCCGAGCAGACCGTAGTTGCGGCCCGTCGCCCCGGTGTTGGAACGGTTCCCGGTGGCGCTGACCATCGCCTCCTCCAGCAGCACCGTGCGGTGCGCCGGGACGAACAGGTCCTCGGCGCTCACCGTGCAGCTGCCGGTGCCCGCGCCGGAGGAGACGTGCCAGTCGTCGGCCACGCTCAGCTCGGCGGTGGGCACCAGCGCGACCAGTTCCTGGTGCGACCCGTCCGGCAGCTCCACCTCGGCGGCCAGCAGATCCCAGTCCGCGCCGCGCACACCGGAGTTGAAGCGCCAGGTGCCGGACAGCCGGTAGCCGCCGTCGACCGGGCGCAGCGTCCCGCCGGGCGCGAACACGATCGACACCCGGGTGGAGCCGGAGGCGAAGACCTCCTCCTGGGCCCGGTCGGGGTAGAGGCTGACGCACCAGGTGCTGGTCAGCCACACCATGCTCAGCCAGCCGGTGGACGGGCAGCCGCGGGCGACCTCGGAGACCACCCGCGCCTGCTGGGCCGCGTCCAGGTCGAGGCCGCCGTACTTCCTGGGCACCGCGGCGCGGAAGACCCCGGCCTTCTCCAGCAGCTGGACGTTCTCCTCGACGATCCAGCGGCGCTGCTCGCTCTCCTGCCCGTTGCGTCGCAGGGCCGGCACGGCGGCGCGTACCCCGTCGAGGACGGAGACGAGTTCTTCTTCGGTGGCCATGGGTGTCTTTCTCCTCGTCGCACGGGTTGGGGAAAACTGCTCGTTCACGCTAGGCGTTCGCATTCCCCGGGCGGGAAATACCTGGTCTTTCTCCGGTCATCGCGCACGGCACGCACGGCGGAAATGCCGATGACCGGTCCACGGGCCGGCCGATTCCTCACCGATTACCGGGCGATTGCAGGGCGCTGACCGGGAGGTGGGCACCGGGGACCGGGCCGCCCTCGACGAGGAACTGTGCGCGCCGGTCGGCGGACGGCTCCTCCTCACACCGGCGCCGGGGTGGCGGCGGACGACGACGTGCCCCCGGACCCGGCGGTCCGGGGGCACGGCGCGTCAGGAGGCCGACTGCTCCGCGACCAGACCCGTGGCGGCCACCGGGCGGTCGATGGCCATCAGCCACCGGCCGTCCGCACCGCGCCGGAGGACGTCCGTGCACACACCCTCCAGGTGCACGGGCTCGCCGTTCTCGCCGGTGGTGTCGATGCTGTACTTCACCCCCACCAAAGCGACGTCGCCCGCCACGTAGGAGTGGGTGACCTCGGCCTTGAGGGCGGGCTTGGCGGCCAGGAACTCCTTGAAGAACGCCAGCCGGTCGGCGCCGGTGAGCGGCCGGCCGGAGAAGTTGGAGATCGCGTCCTGCCGGTACAGGCTGTCGAACAGCGTCCCGTCACCGGAGTTGAACGCCTGGAGGAAGATCTCGTTCTGGGTCCAGGTGTCGTCGGTCAGGTCGGGGTGCGCGGGATCGAAGTCGGTGCTGAAGTCGAAGGCCATGGTGGACCGGCCCGCCTCTCTGTGATCGTGACTGCGAGGGACTGCAACGGGACTGCGGGGAAACTGCGAGCGGCGCTCCTCCGGGCCGGGAACGCGGGGACGGCCCGGCGGCGGTCGGGCCCGGCGCCTACTCCTGGCCGTACGGGTCGTCGACGGCGTAGCGCCAGACGCCGTCCTCGCCGCGCCGCAGGACGTCCACGCCGGTGCCGGTCAGCCGCTCCGGCTCGCCGTCCTCGTCGACGGTGTCGATGACCCAGTCGACGATCAGCAGCGCCGTGTCGCCGGTGACGAAGGCCTGCCGGGTCTCGGTGCTGATCTTCGGGCTGCTCGCGAGGAACTCCCGCTGGTAGTCGCGGCGGGCCTGCCCGGTGAGCGGCTGCCCCGGCTCCCAGACGGCGACCGCCTCGTCCGTGTAGAACGCGTCCAGGGCCTCGAAGTCGCCGGCGTTGAATGCCTCGACGTATTGCGCGTTGTGGATTTTGAGGTCTTCCAGCAGCTGGGACATGGGAAGAGTCGACCTGCCTTCTCGGTAGTCGGCGTCCGGGAATTTCCGTTACGGAAACTATTCGGTGCCGTTCCGCGAACCGACCATCGACCGGTAATCACCTGGCCACCGCGGAAACGGAATTACTCCTTCGAGGTCGATCGCTGAAGTCCGGGAGAGAATCCTCTGCCTACGATCGGCTCGCGAGTTGCGCCAACCCTTTGGTCTCCCGGCAGTTCTCGGCAATTCGGTCGGAAAGGCAGTCGAGCAGCGATGACGAATCAGCACCAGTTCGAATCCCCGGTGACGCGCGGCGGCGAGCAGGAGGCGATCGCGGTCGTCGGACTGTCCTGCCGGCTGCCGGGCGCCGACGGTCCCGAGGCGTTCTGGGAGCTGCTGCGCACCGGGACGGAGGCCATCACCCCGGTGCCCGAGGGCCGTTGGGAGTCCGCCACCGGCGAGGGCGCCCCCGAGGAGACCGTGCCCGGCATGCGCCGCGGCGGCTTCCTGGAGAGCGTCGACACCTTCGACGCCGCCTTCTTCGGCATCGCCCCGCGCGAGGCCGCCACCATGGACCCCCAGCAGCGGCTCGTGCTCGAACTCGCCTGGGAGGCGCTGGAGCACGCCGGCATCGTGCCCGCCGCGCTGCGCGGCAGCCGCACCGCCGTCTACGTCGGCACCCTGCGCGACGACTACGCCGCCCTGCTCTACCAGCACGGCGCCGCCGCCGTCACCCAGCACACCATGGCCGGGGTCAACCGCGGCGTCATCGCCAACCGGGTCTCCTACCACCTCGGGCTGCACGGCCCGAGCCTCACCGTGGACTCCGCCCAGTCCTCCTCCCTGGTCGCCGTCCACCTCGCCTGCGAGTCGCTGCGCACCGGCGAGGCCGACGCCGCGCTCGTCGCCGGCGTCAACCTCAACATCCTCGCCGAGGGAGCCGTCACCGGGGAACGGTTCGGCGGACTGTCCCCGGACGGCACCACCTACGCCTTCGACGCCCGCGCCAACGGCTTCGTCCGCGGCGAGGGCGGCGCCGCCGTCGTCCTCAAGCCGCTCTCCCGCGCCTTCGCCGACCACGACACCGTACTCGCCGTCCTGCGCGGCAGCGCCGTCAACAACGACGGCTCGACCCCCGGTCTCACCGTGCCCGGCCGGGCCACCCAGGAGCGGGTGCTGCGCGAGGCGTACGAGCGGGCCGGCGTCGACCCCGCCGAGGTGCAGTACGTCGAACTGCACGGCACCGGCACCCCGGTCGGCGACCCGATCGAGGCCGCCGCGCTCGGTGCGGTCCTCGGCCGGGGCCGCGACGGCCGACAGCCCCTGCGGGTCGGCTCGGTGAAGACCAACATCGGCCACCTGGAGGGCGCGGCCGGTCTCGCCGGGCTGGTCAAGACCGTGCTCGCGGTCAGCCGCCGCAGCCTGCCGCCCAGCCTCAACTTCCAGCACCCGCACCCCGCCGTCCCGCTCGCCGACCTCGGCCTGGCCGTCCAGCGCGCGCTCACCGACTGGCCGGACCCCGAAGCGCCGCTGGTCGCCGGCGTCTCCTCGTTCGGCATGGGCGGCACCAACGCCCACGTCGTCGTACAGGAGGGCCCGCGTCCGGTCATCCCGGGCGGGGCCCCCACCGCGCCCGCCGTCGCGGACACCCCGGCCGAGCCGTCCGCCACCCCCGTCCCCGCCGCGCATGGTGCGTCCCTGCTGCCCTGGGTGCTCTCCGCGCGTACACCCCAGGCCCTGCGGGAGCAGGCCGTCCGGCTGCGCGACGTTCTCGGCGGCGCACCGGCCCCCGACCCCGTGGACGTCGGCTGGTCGCTGGCCGCCACCCGCACCGTCTTCACGCACCGCGCCGTCGTCCTCGCCGACGACCGCGCCGCCCTGCCCGCCGCACTCGACGCGCTCGCCGCCGGCGACCCCGCCGCCCAGGTCGTCACCGGAGTGGCCCGGCCGGGCCGCACCGCGCTGCTGTTCACCGGCCAGGGCACACAGCGCCTCGGCATGGGCCGCGAACTGCGCGCCGCCTTCCCCGTGTTCGCCGCCGCCTTCGCCGAGGTGTGCGCCGCCCTCGACCCGCTGCTCGACCGGCCGCTCACCGAGGTCGTCGACTCCGGCGAGGGCCTGGACGACACCGGGTACACCCAGCCCGCGCTGTTCGCCGTCGAGGTCGCCCTGCACCGGCTGGTGACCTCCTGGGGGGTGCGCGCCGACCTGGTGGCCGGCCACTCCATCGGCGAGATCGCCGCCGCGCACGTCGCCGGAGTCCTGTCGCTGGCCGACGCCGCCCGCCTCGTCGCCGCCCGCGGCCGGCTGATGCGGGCCCTGCCCGGCGGCGGCGCCATGGTCGCCGTGCAGGCCGCCGAGGACGAGGTGCTGCCGCTGCTCGCGGGTCTGGCGGACGAGGTCGCCGTCGCCGCCGTCAACGGACCCCGCTCCGTGGTGCTGTCCGGCGCCGAGGAGCACGTCGCCCTGGTCGCCGCCCGGCTCGCCGCCGAGGGCCGCAGGACGCGCGCGCTGACCGTCTCGCACGCCTTCCACTCACCGCTGATGGCGCCCATGCTGGAGGAGTTCCGGTCGGTCGTCGGGGACCTCGTCCTGCACGAGCCGCGCATCGACGCCGTGTCCACCGTGACCGGCGAGCCGGTCGCGCCCGGCCAGTGGACCGACCCCGAGTACTGGGTGCGGCAGGTCCGCCGCCCGGTGCGCTACCTCGACGCCGTCCGCGCCCTGGCGGCCGAGGGCGCCGTCACCCTGCTGGAACTCGGCCCCGACGCCGTCTGCGCGACCATGGCCGCCGACTGCCTGCCGGACACGGACGCCGTCGCGCCGCTGGCCGCGCTGCGGGCCGGAAAGCCCGAGCCGCAGACCCTGCTCAGGGCGCTCGCCACCGCCTTCGCACGCGGCGCGGACGTCGACTGGGCGGCGATCCACGCGGGCGCCGGCGGACGCCGCGTCGCCCTGCCCACCTACCCCTTCCAGCGCGAGCGCCACTGGATCGGCGGCACCGCCCGCGCCGCCGCGCTGCCCGAGCCGGTCGGGCCGGCCGTCGCCCAGCCCCGCCCGGGCCGCCCGCAGGCCCGGCGGGTCCCGGCCGGGGCCGGCGCCACGGCCCTCGTCCTGGACCGGATCGCCGCCGTCCTGGAGTATCCCGAGGGCCGCCGCGTCGAGATCCACAGCACCTTCAAGGATCTGGGCTTCGACTCGCTGATGTCGGTCGAGCTGCGCGACGCGCTGTCCACCGCCACCGGACTGCCCCTGCCCGGCGGGCTGCTGTTCGACCACCCCACCCCGGCCGCCCTCGTCGCCCACCTCGACACCCTGCTGGCCGGGGACGGCCCGCAGGACGACGACCTCGCCCCCGCACCGGACGCCGACGAGCCGATCGCGATCGTCGGCATGGCCTGCCGCTACCCCGGCGGGATCGGCTCGCCGGAGGACCTGTGGCGGCTGGTGGCCGAGGGCGGCGACGCCGTCTCCGGCTTCCCGACGGACCGCGGCTGGGAGTACGGGCCGCACGACGAGGACTCCTCGGCGGACGGTCGCGGCAGTGTGCGCGAGGGCGGATTCCTGCACGACGCGCCCCTCTTCGACCACGAGTTCTTCGGCATCTCGCCCCGCGAGGCCCTCGCCATGGACCCGCAGCAGCGGCTGCTGCTGGAGACCGCCTGGGAGGCGGTGGAGCGGGCCGGTCTGGACGCCGCCGCGCTCAAGGGCAGCCGTACCGGCGTCTTCGTCGGCGCCACCGCCCTGGAGTACGGGCCCCGCATGCACGAGGCCCAGGACGCCGTCGAGGGCCATGTGCTCACCGGCACCACGCCCAGCGTGCTGTCCGGCCGGATCGCCTACCACCTCGGCCTGATCGGCCCCGCCGTCACCGTCGACACCGCCTGCTCCTCGTCCCTGGTCGCCCTGCACCTGGCCATACGTTCGCTGCGCTCGGGCGAGACCACCCTCGCCCTGGCGGGCGGCGCGACCGTCATGTCCTCGCCCGGCATGTTCGCCGAGTTCTCCCGGCAGCGCGGTCTGGCGCCCGACGGCCGGATCAAGGCCTTCGCCGCAGGAGCCGACGGCACCTCCTGGGCGGAGGGTGTGGGGTTGCTGGTGGTGGAGCGGTTGTCGGACGCGCTGCGCAATGGCCATCGGGTGTGGGCGGTGGTGCGGGGGAGTGCCGTGAATCAGGACGGGGCGAGCAACGGTCTGACGGCGCCGAACGGTCCGTCGCAGGAGCGGGTGATCCGGCAGGCGTTGGCGGACGCGGGGTTGGACGCGGCGGACGTGGACGTGGTGGAGGCGCACGGTACGGGGACCCGGCTCGGGGACCCGATCGAGGCACAGGCGCTGCTGGCGACGTACGGCCAGGACCGTGAACGTCCGCTGTATCTGGGGTCGTTGAAGTCGAACATCGGACATGCGCAGGCGGCGGCCGGTGTGGGCGGCGTCATCAAGATGGTGCAGGCCATGCACCATGGTGTGCTGCCCCGCACCCTGCACGTGGACGAGCCGTCGCCGCACGTGGACTGGTCGGCCGGCGCGGTGGAGCTGCTGACCGAGGAGCGGGAGTGGGCGCGTGCGGACCGGCCGCGCCGGGCGGGTGTGTCGTCCTTCGGGATCAGCGGCACCAACGCCCACGTCATCGTGGAAGAACCCACACCCGAACCCTCACCCCTACGCACACCCGCACCCGAGGCCGACACCGCCGGCGAGGAACCCGCACCCGGCACCGCGAGCCCGCGCCGAGCGCCCGCCGCCTCCGTCGGACCGTGGCTGCTGTCCGCGCACAGCCCGGAGGCCCTCGCCGCCCAGGCCGCGCGGCTGCGCGCCTTCGCCGACGCCTCGGACGTCGCGTCCGCCGACATCGGCTGGTCCCTCGCCGCCACCCGTACCGCCCTGTCCGAACGGGCCGTCGTGACCGGCAGCACCCCCGAGGACCTGCTGACCGCGCTGGACGCGCTCGCCGCGGGCGACCCGGCGCCCTCGGTGGTCACCGGCAGCGCCGCGGGGGCAGGCCGCACCGCGTTCCTGTTCACCGGGCAAGGCGCCCAGCGCCTCGGCATGGGCCGCGAACTGTACGCCGCCTCCGAGGTGTTCGCCGCCGCCCTGGACGAGGTGTGCGCGGCCCTCGACGCACACCTGGAACACCCCCTTCGGGACGTGGTGTTCGCCGCCGAGGACAGCCCCTTGGCCGAGCTGCTGCACCGCACCGCCTACACCCAGCCCGCGCTGTTCGCCGTCGGGACCGCCCTGTCCCGGCTGGCGCAGCACCACGGCCTGGTGCCCGACCTGCTGGCCGGCCACTCGATCGGCGAGATCACCGCCGCCCACCTGGCGGGGGTGCTGACCCTGCCCGACGCCGCCCGGCTGGTCGCCGCGCGCGGCCGGCTCATGCAAACCGCCCGGGACGGCGGCGCCATGGCCGCCATCGAGGCGGAGGAGAGCGAACTCGCCGCCGAACTCGTCGCGCTGGACGGCCGCGTGGCGCTCGCCGCGGTCAACGGCCCCGCCTCCGTGGTCGTCTCGGGAGACGACGACGCCGTACGCGAACTCGTCGACCGCTGGCGGGAGAAGGGCCGCCGCACCCGTGTCCTCCAGGTCAGCCACGCCTTCCACTCGCCGCACATGGACGACGTGCTCGACGAGTTCAGGTCGGTCGTCGGTGAACTCACCCTCCACGCACCGCGCGTCCCGCTCGTCTCCACCGTCACCGGTGACCTCGCCACCGCCGAGGAGCTGACCTCGCCCGGCTACTGGGCGGAGCAGATCCGCCGGCCGGTCCGCTTCCTGGACGCCGTGCGCACCCTCGCCCGCCAGGGCGCGACCGTGTTCGTGGAGGCCGGCCCCGACCCCGTGCTGAGCGCCCTCACCCGCTCCGCGCTCGGCGACACGGCGACGGCCGTACCGCTGCTGCGGGCGGGACACCCCGAACCGGAGACCCTCACCGGCGCGCTGGCCCGGGCCTGGGCGCACGGCGCTCCGCTGGACGGCGCCTCCTTCCACCCCGGCGGCCGGCCCGCCGACCTGCCCACCTACCCCTTCCAGCGCAGCCGCTTCTGGCTGGCGCCCGAGGCCCCGGCCAACGCCCGCGCCCAGGGCCTGGACCCGGCCGGACACCCGCTGCTGCACACCGTGGTCGACCTGGCCGGGCGCGAGGACCTGCTGCTGACCGGCAGGTTCTCCACGGACAGCCACCCGTGGCTGGCGGACCACGCGATCGGCGGCACCGTCCTGGCGCCCGCCACCGCCTTCCTCGAACTGGCCCTCGCCGCGGCCGGCCACGCCGGACTCGACCGGGTCGGCGAACTCACCCTGCAAGCACCGCTGGTGCTCACCGAGCACACCCCGGTACGCGTCCAGGTCGCCGTCGGAGCGCCCGAGCCGTCCGGCGAGCGCACCTTCACCGTCCACGCCCGCCCCGAGAACGCGGCCGACCCGACGGAGTGGACCCGGCACGCCTCCGGCGTCCTCGGCGGCGCCCCGGCCGCCCCGGACGCCGAGACCGCCGTACCGGCCGCCTGGCCGCCCGCCGACGCGACCGCCGAGCCCCTCGACGGCGTCTACGACCGGCTGTCCGACCTCGGCTACGCGTACGGCCCGGCGTTCCAGGGCCTGACCGCGCTGTGGCGCGCCGGCGACGACCTGTACGCCGAGGTCGCCCTGCCCGAGGACCAGCACGCCGCCGCCGGACGCTTCGGCCTGCACCCGGCCCTGTTCGACGCGCTGCTGCACCCGGTCGTCCTGCACGCCGGCGAGGGCCGGGAGGCCGACGCGATCAGACTGCCGTTCGCCTGGACCGGCACCCGCCTGCACGCCACCGGCGCCACCGCGCTGCGCGTCCGCCTCACCGCGACCGGCGCCGACGGCTACGCGCTCACCGCCGTCGACCCGGCCGGCCGGCCGGTGCTCTCGCTGGAGGCCCTGTCCCTGCGGCCCATCACCGCCGACCGGCTCGCCTCCGCCGCCCGCCGCCCCGACACCCCCTACGACGTGGTATGGACGCCGGTCGCCGCGCCGCCGCCCGCCGCTGTGAGGATCGCCGAGGCGACCGACGGCGGCGAACTGCCGCAGGCGGACGTCGTCCTGGTACGGCCCGACCGGCTCACCACCACCGACCCCCGAGCCACCACCGACTCCGAGGCGACCACCGACCCCCGAGCCACCACCGGCCCTCAGGCGACCACCGAGCCTAAGGCGACCAACGGCCCCCAGGACGCCGCCCTGCCCGCCGCCGCGCACGGCACGGCCGCCGCGTTCCTGCACCTGCTCCAGCGGTTCCTGGCCGACCCGCGCCTGGAGGAGTCCCGCCTGCTCGTCGTCACACGCGGCGCGGTCGCCGCCGTACCGGGCGAGGACGTGCCGTCCCTGGCCGCCGCGCCCGTATGGGGGCTGGCGCGCTCCGCGCAGTCCGAGCACCCGGGCCGCATCGTGCTCCTGGACAGCGACACCGACCTGCCGTCCGGCGACACCACCTGGCCCGCCGTGGCTCTCGCCGCGGACGAACCCCAACTCGCCCTGCGCGCCGGGGCGCTGAGCGCACCGCGCCTGGTGCGCGCCGAACCCGGCACCGCGGTGCCGCAGCGCCCGTTCGGCGACGGCGCGGTCCTGGTCACCGGCGGCACCGGCGGGCTCGGCGCCCTGTTCGCCCGGCACCTGGTGGCCGAGCACGGGGTGCGGGACCTGGTGCTGGTGAGCCGGCGCGGTGCGGCGGCGCCGGGCGCCGCCGCGCTGTCCGCTGAACTGGCCGCCGCGGGCGCGTTTGTGACCGTGGAGGCGTGCGACGTGGCGGACCGGGAGCAGGTGGCCGCGCTGGTCGGCCGGGTCGGGCAGCGGCTGTCGGCGGTGGTGCACACCGCGGGCGTGCTCGACGACGCGACGGTGGAGTCACTGACGCCGGAGCGGCTGGAGGCGGTGCTGCGGCCCAAGGCGGACGCCGCCTGGCACCTGCACGACCTCACCCGCGACCTCGGCCTGACCGCCTTCGTCGCCTTCTCCTCGGTCTCCGGCCTGCTCGGCACGGCCGGCCAGGGCAACTACGCCGCCGGAAACACCTTCCTCGACGCGCTCGCCGCCCACCGCCGCGCCCACGGCCTGCCCGCGCTCTCCCTGGCCTGGGGCCTGTGGGACGCCACCCACGGCATGGGCGCCGGCCTCACCGAGGCCGATCTCGCCCGCTGGGCCCGGGCCGGCCTCCCGCCGCTGCGCCCCGAACAGGGCCTCGCCCTGTTCGACGCCGCGCTCGCCGGGGACCACGCCCTGCGAGTCCCCGCCGCCGTCGACCTGTCCGCCCTGCGGGCCGCCGGCGCCGAACCGGCGGCCCTGTTGCGCGGCCTGGTGCGCGCCCGGACCCGGCGCACCGCCGCGGCGGCCGCGCCCGGTGACGGCGGCGACTGGGCCGCGCGCACGGCCGCGCTCCCCGCCGACCAGCGCCGCGAGACCGTCCTCGACCTGGTCCGCGGCACCGTCGCCGGCGTCCTGGGCCACACCGACCCGCACCGGCTCGACCCCCGGCGCGCCCTCAAGGAGATCGGGCTCGACTCCCTGGCCGCCGTGGAACTGCGCAACCGGCTCACCACGGCCACCGGGATGCGGCTGCCCGCCACGGTCGTCTTCGACCACCCCTCCACCCAGGCCCTCGCGGACCTGCTGGTCAACCGGCTCCCCGGTACCTCCGCCACCGCCACGCCCGCCATGCGCCGCCCGGCCCGCGCCGCCGCGGACTTCGCCGAGCCGATCGCGATCGTCGGCATGGCCTGCCGCTTCCCCGGCGGAGTGGCCTCCCCGGACGACCTGTGGCGATTGGTGGCCGACGGCGCGGACGGCGTGTCCGCGTTCCCGGACAACCGCGGCTGGGACCTGGACGCCCTGTACGACCCCGACCCCGAGCGCACCGGCGCCTCCTACGTGCGCCACGGCGGGTTCCTGCACGACGCGGACCTGTTCGACCGCGAGTTCTTCGGGATCTCGCCCCGCGAGGCCACCGCGATGGACCCCCAGCACCGGCTGCTGCTGGAGACCGCGTGGGAGAGCATCGAGAGCGCGGGGATCGACCCGACCGCGCTGCACGGCTCCGCCACCGGCGTGTTCGTCGGCGCGATGTACGACGACTACGTGTCCCGGCTGCCCGCCAGCCCCGAGGAGTACGAGGGCTTCCTGCTCGCCGGCAACCTCTCCAGCGTCGTGTCGGGCCGGCTGTCGTACACCTACGGCTTCGAGGGCCCCGCGGTCACCGTCGACACGGCCTGCTCCTCGTCCCTGGTCGCCCTGCACCTCGCGGCGAACGCCCTGCGCAACGGCGAGTGCGATCTCGCCCTGGCCGGCGGGGTCACCGTGATGGCCGGACCGCACGTGTTCGTCGAGTTCTCCCGGCAGCGCGGTCTGGCGCCCGACGGGCGGATCAAGTCGTTCGCGGCGGGGGCCGACGGCACCTCCTGGTCGGAGGGTGTGGGGTTGCTGGTGGTGGAGCGCTTGTCGGACGCGCTGCGCAATGGCCATCGGGTGTGGGCGGTGGTGCGGGGGAGTGCGGTGAATCAGGACGGGGCGAGCAACGGTCTGACGGCGCCGAACGGTCCGTCGCAGGAGCGGGTGATCCGGCAGGCGTTGGCGGACGCGGGGTTGGTCGCGGCGGACGTGGACGTGGTGGAGGCGCACGGTACGGGGACCCGGCTCGGGGATCCGATCGAGGCACAGGCGCTGTTGGCGACGTACGGCCAGGACCGTGAACGGCCGCTGTATCTGGGCTCGTTGAAGTCGAACATCGGGCATGCGCAGGCGGCGGCCGGTGTGGGCGGCGTCATCAAGATGGTGCAGGCGATGCGGCACGGGACCATGCCGCGGACGTTGCACGTGGATGAGCCGTCGCCGCATGTGGACTGGTCGGCCGGTGCGGTGGAGCTGCTGACCGAGGAACGGGAGTGGGCGCGTACCGACCGGCCGCGCCGGGCGGGGGTGTCGTCCTTCGGGATCAGCGGCACCAACGCCCACGTCATCGTCGAGGAGCCCACACCTGAACCCGGACCCGTACTCACACCCGCACCCATTCTCACACCCGCACCCGAACTCACCCGCAAGCCCGGCGCCCCGGGCAACGCGCCGACCCCCGGCCGCCTCCCCGCCGTCGGCGCGCCCTGGCTGCTGTCCGCCCGCGGCGAGCAGGCCCTCGCCGCCCAGGCCGAACGCCTCCTGGCCCACCTGGACCGGCATCCCGACGCCGCCCTCGTGGACGTGGGCCACGCCCTGGCCGCCCGGACCCGGCACGACGAGCGGGCCTACGTCGTCGCCGCCGACCGGGCCGAACTCCTCGACGGACTGCGGGTGCTGGCCCGGGGCGAGACCGGTCCCACCGCTCTGCGGGCACCGGCCGGACAGCCCGGCAGGACGGCGTTCCTGCTGACCGGCCAGGGCTCCCAGCGCCTCGGCATGGGCCGTGAACTGTACGCCGCCTCACCGGTGTTCGCCGCCGCCCTGGACGAGGTGTGCGCCCATCTGGACCGCGAACTCGTACGGCCCCTGAAGCAGGTGCTGTTCGCCCCCGAGGACTCCGCGGACTCGGCGCTGCTCGACCAGACGGTCTTCACCCAGGCCGCCCTGTTCGCCGTGGAGACCGCGCTGTTCCGGCTCGCCGAACACCACGGTCTCACCCCCGACTACCTGCTCGGCCACTCCATCGGCGAGGTCACCGCCGCCCACCTCGCGGGCGTGCTGAGCCTGCCCGACGCCGCCGTACTCGTCGCCGAACGCGGCCGGCTCATGCAGGCCGCCCGGGAAGGCGGCGCGATGGCCGCCGTCGAGGCCACCGAGCAGGACGTCCGCGACGCCCTCGCCCCCTACGGCGACCGGGTGGCCGTCGCCGCGGTCAACGCGCCCCGCTCCACGGTCGTCTCGGGCGACGCCGACGCCGTCGACGAACTCGCCGCGCTCTTCCGCGGGCGCGGCGCGCGCACCCGGCGCCTGCCGGTCAGCCACGCCTTCCACTCCCCGCACATGGACGAGGTGCTCGACGAGTTCCGCGTCGTCGCCGCCGACCTCACCTACCACGCCCCGCGCATCCCCGTCGTCTCCAACGTCACCGGCGAGTTCGCCACCACGGAGGAGCTGGCCTCGCCCGACTACTGGGTGCGGCACATCCGCGGCACCGTCCGCTTCCTGGACGGCGTCCGGCTGCTGGAGCGGCACGGCGTCACCGAATGGCTGGAGCTGGGCCCGGACGCCGTGCTCACCGCCCTGGTCCAGGCGTCCCTGGACGGCGGGGGCGGTGCCGTGGCCGCCGCACTGCGCCGGGGCCGCCCCGAGGGGCGGACGTTCACCTCGGCGCTCGGCCTGCTCGCCGCACGCGGCGTGGCCCTGCGCTGGGACGCCCTGTTCCCGGGCGCCCGCCCCGCCGAACTGCCCGCCTACCCCTTCCAGCGGCAGCGGTACTGGCTGGCCGCCCCGGCGACCGTCGCCGATGCCGCCGGTTTCGGACTCGGCGCGGTGGGCCATCCGCTGCTCGGCGCCGAGGTGTCCCTCGCCGAGCGCGACGAGCGCGTCCTGACCGGGCGGCTGTCCCCGCACACCCACCCCTGGCTGGCCGATCACGCCGTCGCGGGCCGCGTCCTGGTGCCCGGCACCGGCCTGCTGGAGATCGCCCTCGCCGCAGGCGAGCGCACCGGCGCCCGGACGGTGGACGACCTCACCCTCACCGCACCGCTCACCGTGCCCGCGCACGGCGGCGTCCGCGTGCAGGTGACCGTCGGCGCGGCCGACGCCGACGGCGTCCGCCCGCTGCGGATCCACTCCCGCCCCGAACAGGACGCCGCCGGGCACGAAGACGGGGACGAGAACGAGGGCGACTGGACCCTGCACGCGCACGGCGCCCTGCGCCCCGACACGGCCCCCACGGCCGCCGGCCCCGCCGCCGCCCTCACGGCCTGGCCGCCGCCCGGCGCCACCGAGACCGACCTGACCGGCGCCTACGACCGCCTCACCGAGCTGGGCTACGCCTACGGCCCCGCCTTCCGCAACCTGCGCCGACTGTGGACCGACGGTGACGACCTCCTCGCCGAGGTGGCGCTCGACGCCGAACAGCGCGCCCAGGCACACCGGTTCACCCTCCACCCCGCCCTGCTCGACGCCGCCCTGCACACCCTGCTGCCCGGCGTCGCGCGGCCGGACGGCCCGCCGCTGCTGCCGTTCGCCTTCTCCGGCGCGACCGTCCGCGCCACCGGTGCCGACACCCTGCGGGTACGGCTCACCCGCGGCGGCGCCGACTCGGCCCCGGTGGTCTCCCTGACCGTCGCCGACGGCGCCGGCGCCCCGCTCGCCACGATCGAGGAACTGGCCCTGCGGCCCCTGGACGCCGACGCCCTGACCGCGGCCACCTCGCGGAACGACGGGCTCCTGCGCCTCGACTGGAGCCCACTGCCGCTGCCCGCGGCGGACCCGGCTGACCCGGCGACCCCGGCGAACCCGGCGGGCGGCGACTGGGCCCTGCTCGGCGCCCCGGACCAGGCCGCGTTCGCCCCGGAGGGCCGGCCGCCCACCGCCTACGCCGACACCGCCGCGCTGCGCCGCGCGCTGGACGAGGGCGCGCCCGTCCCGTCCGTCCTGCTCGTGCCGTACCTCGGTGACGCCGACACGGCCGACCCGCTGCCGCTGCGGGCGCGCACCGCGCTGCGGGCCGCGCTCGCGGACGTCCAGGACTGGCTGGCCGACGACCGGCTCGCCGACACCCGCCTGGTGGCCGTCACCCGGCACGCCGTCGCCACCGCACCCGACGAGGACGTCACCGACCTGGTGCACGCCCCGGTGTGGGGGCTGCTGCGCTCGGCCCAGTCCGAACACCCCGGCCGCCTCCAGCTGATCGACACCGACGACCCTGCCCGCCTCGCCGCCGTCCTGCCCGCCCTGATCGCCGCGGGCGAGCCGCAGAGCGCGCTGCGGGACGACACCCTCCGCGTACCCCGCCTCGCCCGCGTCCGGCCGTCCGCCGGACCGGCCGCCCCCGGCTGGGGCGACGGCGCGGTGCTGATCACCGGGGCCACCGGCACGCTGGGCGCGGTCCTGGCCCGGCACCTGGTGGCCGAGCACGGGGTGCGGGACCTGGTGCTGGTGAGCCGGCGCGGTGCGGCGGCGCCGGGCGCCGCCGCGCTGTCCGCTGAACTGGCCGCCGCGGGCGCGTTTGTGACCGTGGAGGCGTGCGACGTGGCGGACCGGGAGCAGGTGGCCGCGCTGGTCGGCCGGGTCGGGCAGCGGCTGTCGGCGGTGGTGCACACCGCGGGCGTGCTCGACGACGCGACGGTGGAGTCGCTGACGCCGGAGCGGCTGGAGGCGGTGCTGCGGCCCAAGGCGGACGCCGCCTGGCACCTGCACGACCTCACCCGCGACCTCGGTCTGACCGCGTTCGTGCTGTACTCCTCCGTCGCGGGCCTGCTCGGCACGGCCGGCCAGGGCAACTACGCCGCCGGAAACACCTTCCTCGACGCGCTCGCCGCCCACCGCCGCGCCCACGGCCTGCCCGCGCTCTCCCTGGCCTGGGGCCTGTGGGACCAGTCCAGCACCATCACCGGGCACCTCGCCGACACCGATCTGCGCCGCCTGGCCCGCTCCGGACTGCTGCCGCTGACCACCGACGACGCCCTGGCCCTCCTCGACGCCGCGCCCGCGACCGGGGAGAGCGTCCTCGCCGTCACCCGGCTCGACCTGCGCGCCCTGCGCGACCAGAACCGCGACCAGAACCGCGACCAGAGCGGCGACCAGGTCCCGGCCGTACTGCGCGGCCTGGTCCGCACCCCCGCCCGCAGGCCCCGGGCCGACACCGGCACCGCCGCCGACCGCGGCCCGTCGCTGGTCGAACGGCTCGCGCCGCTGTCCGCCGCGGAACGCGACCGGCTCCTCACCGATCTGGTACGCGCCCGGATCTCCGCCGTGCTCGGCCACAGCGACCCCGGCGCGGTCGACGCCGAACGCTCGGTCCAGGAACTGGGCTTCGACTCGCTCACCGCCGTGGAACTGCGCAACCAGCTCGCGAAGGAGACCGGACTGCGCCTGCCCACCACCCTCGTCTACGACCACCCCACCCCGAGAGCCGTCGCCGCCCACCTGGCCGGACAGCTCACCGTCGAGGAGACCACCCCCGACGCACCCGTCCTCGCCGAACTGTCCCGGCTGCACACCCTCATCGAGGCCGCGGCGGGCGACCGCGACGCCCACGGCCGCATCACCGAGCGGCTGCGCGCACTGCTCGCCACCGCCGACGCGGCGGCCGGCGGCGCCGCCGCGGACACCCGGGGCGGCGACCTGGACTCGGCCACCGACGAGGAACTGTTCGCGCTCGTCGACGACCTCGACTGACCGACCGCACCCGCACCGAAACCCCCCTCACTACACAGGAGTTGACAGACCATGGCGGGCGAGGACAAGCTCCGCGACTATCTCAAGAAGGCCGTCGCCGACGCCCGCGAGGCGCGCAGGCAACTGCGGGAGACCGAGGACCGGCGCCACGAACCGATCGCGATCGTCGGCATGGCCTGCCGCTACCCCGGCGGGGTCACCTCCCCGGAGGAGCTGTGGCGGCTGGTCGCCGAGGGCACGGACGCCGTGTCCGCGTTCCCGGACAACCGCGGCTGGGACCTGGACGCGCTGTACGACCCCGACCCCGAGCGCACCGGCGCCTCGTACACCCGCGAGGGCGGCTTCCTGCACGACGCCGACCGGTTCGAACCGGAGTTCTTCGGCCTCTCGCCGCGCGAGGCCGACGCGGTCGACCCGCAGCAACGCCTGCTGCTGGAGACCGCCTGGGAGACCTTCGAGTCCGCCGCACTCGACCCCACCGCACTGCGCGGCTCCCGCACCGGCGTGTTCACCGGCCTCATGTACAGCGACTACGGCTCCCGGCCGCACCTGCCCCCGGACGACACCGAGGGCTACCTGTTCAGCGGCAGCGCGGGCAGCATCGCGGCCGGCCGGCTGTCGTACACCTACGGCTTCGAGGGGCCCGCCGTCTCCGTCGACACCGCCTGCTCCTCGTCCCTGGTCGCCCTGCACCTCGCCGCGAACGCCCTGCGCAACGGCGAGTGCGATCTCGCCCTGGCCGGCGGGGCCACGGTGATGTCCACACCGGTCGCCTTCGTCGAGTTCTCCCGGCTGCGGGGCCTCGCCCCCGACGGACGCTGCAAGTCCTTCGGCGCCGGCGCGGACGGCGTCGGCTGGGCGGAGGGCGTCGGACTGCTCCTCGTGGAGCGGTTGTCGGACGCGCTGCGCAATGGCCATCGGGTGCTGGCGGTGGTGCGGGGCAGTGCGGTGAATCAGGACGGGGCGAGCAACGGTCTGACGGCGCCGAACGGTCCGTCGCAGGAGCGGGTGATCCGGCAGGCGTTGGCTGATGCCCGGTTGTCGGCGGCGGACGTGGACGTGGTGGAGGCGCACGGTACGGGGACCCGGCTGGGGGATCCGATCGAGGCGCAGGCGCTGCTGGCGACGTACGGACAGGACCGCGAACGGCCGCTGTACCTGGGGTCGTTGAAGTCGAACATCGGGCATGCGCAGGCTGCTGCCGGTGTGGGCGGCGTCATCAAGATGGTGCAGGCCATGCACCACGGCGTCCTGCCCCGCACCCTGCACGTGGACGAGCCGTCGCCGCACGTGGACTGGTCGGCCGGTGCGGTGGAGCTGCTGACCGAGGAACGGGAGTGGGCGCGTACCGACCGGCCGCGCCGGGCCGGGGTGTCCTCGTTCGGCTTCGGCGGCACCAACGCCCACGTCATCGTCGAGGAAGCCCCCGCCACGCCGGACGACGAGTCCGCTCGGGAACCCGCCGCCGTGCCCGTCCTGCCCTGGGTACTGTCCGGCCGCACCCCCCAAGGGCTCCAGGCCCAGGCCGAACGGCTGCTCGCGCACGTCGAGCGGCACCCCGGCCTCCGCCCCCTCGACATCGCCTACACCCTCGCCACCGGCCGCGCTGCCCTCACACACCGCGCCGTGACCGTCGGCGCCGACCGTGACGGCCTCCTCGCCGGGCTCCGCGCCCTCGACACCCGCACGACCGCCGACGGCGCACTCGGTTTCGTGTTTTCGGGTCAGGGGTCGCAGTGGGTGGGGATGGGGCGGGAGTTGGCGTCGGTGTTTCCGGTGTTCGCTGGGGTGTTGGATGAGGTGTGTGGGGTGTTGGATCCGTTGGTGGGTGGGTCGTTGCGGGAGGTGATGTTCTCGGGTGGTGGGGGGTTGTTGGATCGGACGGGGTGGACGCAGCCGGCGTTGTTCGCGTTCGAGGTGGCGTTGTTCCGGTTGGTGGAGTCGTGGGGTGTGGTGCCGGGTGTGGTGGCGGGGCACTCGGTGGGGGAGTTGGTGGCGGCGTATGTGGCGGGTGTGTTGTCGTTGGGGGATGCGTGTCGGGTGGTGGCCGCGCGGGCGGGTTTGATGGAGGTGTTGCCTGCGGGGGGTGTGATGGTGGCGGTGGAGGCGGGGGAGGGTGAGGTGCTTCCGTTGTTGGTGGGTCCATGCGGAGTACTGGGTGCGTCAGGTGCGGGAGGGGGTGCGGTACGCGGACGCGGTCGGTGCGATGCGGGAGGCGGGTGTGAGCACCTTCCTGGAGATCGGCCCCGACGGCATCCTCACCGCACTCACCGCCCAGGCCGTGCCCGACCCGGACGCCGTCACCGCCCTCGCCTCCGTACGCGCCGGCCGGCCCGAGGCCGAGTCCGTCGTGCGCGCCCTGGGCGAACTGCACGCCCGTGGCGTCCGAGTGGACTGGGAGGCGTACTTCGCCGGCTCCGGCGCCCGCCGCGTCCCCCTGCCGACCTACGCCTTCCAACGGCGTCGGCACTGGCTCGACCAGACCGCCCCGGCCGACGGCGACCAGGGCCGCACACCGGTCCCCCCGACCGCCCCGCGAGCCGAGCCGGCCGCCGAGTCCGCCGGCGCCGTACCGCTGACCGAACGGCTCGCGGACCTCGCCGGGATCCAGCGCGAGACCTACGTCCTCCAGGCCGTCACCGCGCAGCTGCGACGTGTGCTCAAGCTGGCCGACCCGACCGACATCGCACCGGTCAAGCCGTTCCAGGAACTCGGCCTCGACTCCCTGACCGGGGTCGAGCTGCGCAACCGGCTCGCGGCGGACACCGGTCTGAAGCTGCCCGCCACCGTGATCTTCGACCACCCCAGCCCGGCCGCGCTCACCGCCTACCTGCTCGACGCGGCGGCCCCCGCACCGGCCGACCCCGCCACCGCCGTCCGCACCCGCCTCGACGAACTGGAGACCTCGCTCGGCGCGCTGCCCGACCACGGCGACGCCCGCACCGAGGCCGCTACCCGGCTGCGCCGCCTCCTGGAGGACCTCACCGGGCAGACGGTGACCGCCGCCACCCCGGCCGCGGGCCCCGTGGACGCGCGGGAGCTGATCGAGGCCGCGTCCGCCGACGACATCTTCGACTTCATCGACACCCGGCTCGGCCGCGCGGCGGACTGACCCGGGTGTGCGGGCCGCCCCTCCCGGGCGCCCCGCACACCCACGTGTCCCGCCCGGAACTCGACGAGAGGCTCACTTCGCATGTCTGCTGTCCCGCCCGCCGCCACCCCCGATCCCGCCGCCGCCCCCGATCCCGCCGCCGCCCCCGAGCCGACCCGGGAACAGAAGCTGGTCGACTACCTGAAGTGGGTGACCACGGACCTGCACAAGGCGCGCGAACGGATCTCCGAGCTGGAGTCCGCCGCCGCCGAACCCGTCGCCATCGTCGGCATGGCCTGCCGCTTCCCCGGCGGGGTCACCTCCCCGGAGGAGCTGTGGCGGCTGGTCGCCGAGGGCCGCGACGCGATCGGCCCGTTCCCCGCCGACCGGGGCTGGGACCTGGACGCCCTCTACAGCCCCGACGCCGACGACCCCGGCACCTCCTACACCCGCGAGGCCGGGTTCCTGGACGGCGCGGCCCTGTTCGACGCGGACTTCTTCGGCATCTCACCGCGCGAGGCCCTCGCCATGGACCCGCAGCAGCGCGTCCTGCTGGAGACCGCGTGGGAGGCGCTGGAGGACGCCGGCATCGACCCCGCCGCCCTCAGAGGATCGCGCACCGGTGTGTTCGCCGGCGTGATCGAGCAGAGCTACCTGGGACTGTCCGGGCCCGAGGAGCTCGAAGGCCATCTGATGACCGGCAAGCTCGGCAGCGTCGCCTCCGGCCGGATCGCCTACGCCCTCGGTCTGGAGGGGCCCGCGCTCTCCGTGGACACCGCCTGCTCGTCGTCCCTGGTCGCCCTGCACCTGGCCGTGGAATCCGTCCGGCGCGGCGAGTCCTCGCTCGCGCTGGCCGGCGGCGTCACCGTGACCGCGACGCCCGGCGGCTTCGTCGACTTCAGCCGCCAGCGCGGTCTGGCCCCCGACGGACGCATCAAGTCGTTCGCGGCGGCGGCCGACGGCACCATCTGGTCCGAAGGCGTCGGCCTGCTGGTCGTGGAGCGGTTGTCGGACGCGCTGCGCAATGGCCATCGGGTGTGGGCGGTGGTGCGGGGCAGTGCGGTGAATCAGGACGGGGCGAGCAATGGGTTGACGGCGCCGAACGGTCCGTCGCAGGAGCGGGTGATCCGGCAGGCGTTGGCTGATGCCCGGTTGTCGGCGGCGGATGTGGACGTGGTGGAGGCGCACGGTACGGGGACCCGGCTCGGGGACCCGATCGAGGCACAGGCGCTACTGGCGACGTACGGCCAGGACCGCGAACAGCCGCTGTACCTGGGCTCGTTGAAGTCCAACCTGGGACACACCGTCGCCGCCGCTGGTGTGGGCGGGGTCATCAAGATGGTGCAGGCCATGCGGCACGGCACCCTGCCGCGCACGCTGCACGTCGACCGGCCCACCCCCATGGTCGACTGGTCGGCCGGCGCGGTGGAACTGCTCACCGAGGAACGCGCGTGGCCGGGCACGGACCGGCCGCGCCGGGCCGCCGTGTCCGCGTTCGGAGTCAGCGGCACCAACGCCCACGTCATCCTGGAGGAACACCCCGGCCCGCGGCAGGACGAACACGAACAGGCGCAGGCGGCCGACGGCGCGCCGCTGCCCGCGGTGCCCTGGTTCCTCTCCGCCCGCGGCGAACGGGCCCTCGCCGCCCAGGCCGAACGCCTCCTCGCCCACCTCGCCGAGCACCCCGCGGCCACCGCCGCCGACATCGGCCGCTCCCTGGCCGCCACCCGCACCCTGCACGACCACCGGGCCGCCGTCACCGGCGCCGACCGCGCCGAACTCGAGGCGGCCCTGCGCGACCTCGCCGCCGACCCCGGCCGCGCCCGCGTCCTGCCCGGCGCGGTGCCCACCGGCACGGTCGGTTTCGTGTTTTCGGGTCAGGGGTCGCAGTGGGTGGGGATGGGGCGGGAGTTGGCGTCGGTGTTTCCGGTGTTCGGTGCGGTGTTGGATGAGGTGTGTGGGGTGTTGGATCCGTTGGTGGGTGGGTCGTTGCGGGAGGTGATGTTCGAGGGTTCTGGTGGTGTGTTGGATCGGACGGGGTGGACGCAGCCGGCGTTGTTCGCGTTCGAGGTGGCGTTGTTCCGGTTGGTGGAGTCGTGGGGTGTGGTGCCGGGTGTGGTGGCGGGGCATTCGGTGGGGGAGTTGGTGGCGGCGTATGTGGCGGGTGTGTTGTCGTTGGGGGATGCGTGTCGGGTGGTGGCCGCGCGGGCGGGTTTGATGGAGGTGTTGCCCGCGGGGGGTGTGATGGTGGCGGTGGAGGCGGGGGAGGGTGAGGTGGTTCCCTTGCTGGTGGGTCGTGGGGGTGAGGTGGGTTTGGCGGCGGTGAACGGGCCGCGTGCGGTGGTGGTGTCGGGTGATGAGGGTGCGGTGGGGGAGGTGGTGGCTCATTTTGCTGGGTTGGGGCGTCGGGTGCGGCGGTTGGTGGTGTCGCATGCGTTTCATTCGCCGCGGATGGAGGGGATGTTGGAGGAGTTTCGTACGGTGTTGAAGGGGGTGGAGTTCGGGCGGCCGGGGTTGGCGGTGGTGTCGACGTTGACGGGTCGGTTGGCGGGTGGTGAGGATCTGCGGCATGCGGAGTACTGGGTGCGTCAGGTGCGGGAGGGGGTGCGGTACGCGGACGCGGTCGGTGCGATGCGGGAGGCGGGTGTGAGCACCTTCCTGGAGATCGGCCCCGACGGCATCCTCACCGCACTCAACCGAGACGTCCTGGACGACGGCCCCCGCGCCCTCGCCCTCCAGCGGCGCGGGCGCCCCGAGGCCCGCACCCTGGTCGAGGCGCTCGCCGACCTGCACCTGGAGGGCGTCCGAGTGGACTGGGAGGCGTACTTCACCGGCTCCGGCGCCCGCCTCCTCCCCCTGCCGACCTACGCCTTCCAGCACCAGCGCTACTGGGTGGCGGCGCCGGAGACGACCGCCGCCGACGCCACCGGGCTCGGCCTCGACCGGGCCGGGCACCCGCTGCTCGGCGCGGCTCTCACCCTCGCCGACAGCGACGAGACGGTGTTCACGGCCGGCCTGTCGGCCCGCGCCCACCCGTGGCTGGCCGCGCACACGGTGGCCGGCGAGGCCGTCGTACCGGACGCCGTCCTGGTCGAACTCGCCGTCCGGGCGGGCGACGAGACCGGCTGCACCACGGTCGAGGAACTCACCCTGGAGGAGCCCCTCGTCCTGCCCGCGCACGGCGCACTGCACCTGCGACTGCGCGTCGGAGCCGCCGACGCGGACGGCCGGCGCACCCTGACCGTGCGGTCCCGCGGCGAGGACCCCTCGGCCGGCTGGGTCGCTCATGCCCACGGCACGCTGGGCCTGACGCCGTCGGCCGGGCGGGCGGCCGACGCGGACCCGCGGCCGTGGCCGCCCGCCGACGCCACCGCCGTCGACGTGGACGCACTGCACGAGCGGTTCGCCGCCGCCGGCACCGGCAGCGCGCCCGAGCTGCGCTGCCTCACCGCGGCGTGGCGGCGCGACGGCGAACTCCTCGCCGAGGTACGGCTGCCGGACGGCCTCGCCGACCAGGCGGACGGCTACGGCGTTCACCCCGCGCTGCTCGACGCGGCCCTGCGCCCGCTGCTCGGACCCGACCGCGTGGCACGGCGCTGGACGGGCGTCCGCCTGCACGCCACCGGCGCCCGGGAACTGCGCGCCCGGCTCACCACCGATCCGGACACCGGCGACCTCGCCCTGCACCTGGCCGACCCGGCCGGCGCGCCCGTCGCCGAGGCCGACGCCGTCACCGCCGGGGCGGCCGACGCCCAAGCGCTCGCCGCCGCCCGCGACCGGCACCACGACGCGCTGTTCCAGGTCGACTGGACACCGCGCCCGCCGGCCCCCGCGACCCTGCGCTGGGCGGACCTCTCGCCCGACGGCGGCGGCACCGGCCCGGCCGAACTCGCCGCCGCCGTCACCGCGGGCGCCCCGATCGACGCCGTACGGCTGCGGCTCGTCCCGCCGCCCGGCGGCACGTCCCCGCACGCGGTGCACGACACGCTGACGCGGGTACTGGAGCTGACCCGGCGGTGGCTCGCCGAGGACGCCCTGGCGGGCGTACCGCTGGTCGTGCTCACCAGCGGCGCGGTCGCCGTCGCCGACGGCGAGGACATCCGCGACCTCGGCGCCGCGGCCGCCTGGGGCCTGCTGCGCTCGGCCCAGTCGGAGGCGCCCGGCCGGCTCGTCCTCGCCGACGTCCACGACCCCGACGCTCCCGGTCTGGACGCCGTCCTGTCCGCAGCGGTCACCTCCGGCGAACCGCAAGTCGCCATACGCCCCGCCACAGAGCCACGGGCGGCCGCGCCTTTCGCCGTGAACCCGCAGGTCACCGTAAGTCCCGCTGCGGATCGGCAGGTTGCCGTAAGTCCTGTCCCAGACCCGCAGGTTGCCGTGCTTTCCCCTGCAGAGCCGCAGGCCGCTGCGCGTCTCGCTGCGGAGCCGCAGGTTGCCGTAAGTCCTTTCCCAGACCCCCAGGTTGCCGTGCGTCCCCCTGCGGAGCCGCAGGCCGTCGTGCGGTCCGCCGCAGACCCGCAGGCCGCTGTACGGCCCCCCACAGACCCGCGGGTGCTCGTCCCCCGGCTGGTCCGGGCCGGGCGGCCCGGTGCACCCGCCGCTCCGGTCTGGGACCCGGACGGCACCGTGCTGATCACCGGCGGCACCGGCTCGCTCGGCGCGCTGTTCGCCCGGCATCTGGTCACCGCGCACGGCGTACGGCACCTGCTGCTGGTCAGCCGGCGCGGCGCCGACGCACCCCGGGCGGGCGCGCTGCGCGAGGAGTTGACCGCGCTCGGCGCCACCGTCGCCGTCGCCGCCTGCGACGTGTCCGACCGCGACGCCCTCGCCGCCGTGCTCGCCGCGATCCCCGCCGAGCACCCGCTGCGCGGCGTCGTGCACACCGCGGGCGTCCTCGACGACGGCGTGATCGGCGCCCAGAGCCCCGAGCGGCTCGCCCGGGTCCTCGGGCCGAAGGCGGACGCGGCCTGGCATCTGCACGACCTCACCCGCGACCACGACCTGACCGCCTTCGTCCTGTTCTCGTCGATCGCCGCACTCGTCGGCGGGCCCGGTCAGTCCACCTACGCCGCCGCCAACGCCTTCCTCGACGCGCTGGCCCGGCACCGCGCCGCCCACGGCCTGGCCGCCACCTCCCTCTCCTGGGGCCTGTGGGCGCGGGCCTCCGAACTGACCGGCGACCTCACCGAGACCGACCTGCGGCGCATCGCCCGCAGCGGCTTCAAGCCCGTCGAGACCGCCCAGGGCCTCGCCCTGTTCGACCTCGCGCTGCGGCTCGGCCGGCCCGACCCGGTGGCCACCCCGCTGGACACCACCGCCCTGCGCGACCAGCCACGCGTCCCGGCCGTGCTCACCGGCCTGGTCCGTATCCCGCGCCGGCCCGCCGCCCACGGCGCGGCCGACGCCGCGCCCGCGCTCGCCGACCGGCTCGCCGGGCTCGACGGACACCCGGCGCGGCACGCCGCCGTCCTCGCCGCGCTGCTGGAGGAGACCGCCCGCGTCCTCGGCCGTACCGGCACGGACGGCATCGCGCCGGACCGCTCCTTCCCGCAGCTCGGCCTCGACTCGCTCACCTCCGTCGAACTGCGCCACCGCGTCGCCGCGCTCACCGGACTGACCCTGCCCGCCACCGTGGTCTTCGACCACCCGACCCCCGACGCCCTGGCCGGCCACCTGCTCGGCGCCCTCGACGCCGGCGCCGCCGACACCGCCGCCGCGGACGAGGTCGACTACGCGGCCGACATCCATCTGCCCGCCGACATCGCCCCGGCCGCCGAGGTCGTCCGCACCGTCGCCGACCCGCGGGAGATCCTGCTCACCGGAGCCAGCGGCTTCCTCGGCGCCTTCCTGCTGCGCGATCTGATGCGCACCACCACGGCTCGCGTGCACTGCCTGGTCCGCGGCTCGGACCAGCGGGCCGCCGAGCAGCGGCTGCACGAGAGCCTGCGGTGGTACCGGGTCTGGGACGACATCGACGAGCGGCGCCTGCGCGTCGTGGTCGGCGACCTCGCCCGGGAGCGGCTGGGGCTCGGCGAGGAACGGTTCGACGACCTCGCCCGCACCGTCGACGCCGTCTACCACGCGGGCGCCTCCGTGCACTGGCTCAAGCCCTACCAGGCGCTGCGCGACGCCAACGTGGACGGCACCCGCGAGGTGCTGCGGCTCGCGGCCCGGCACCGCACCGTGCCCGTCCACCACGTCTCCACCGTCGGCGTGTTCGACGGGCCCGTCACCCCGGGCGTCCCGCTGCGGGTGACCGATCCGACCGGCCCGGCCGAGGCGCTGCCCAGCGGCTACCTGCGCAGCAAGTGGGTCGCCGAGCAGATCGTGGAGCTGGCGCGCGAGCGGGGCCTGCCGGTGTCCGTGTACCGGGTCGACGTCATCTCCGGCGACCGGGACAACGGCGCCTGCCAGACCCGCGACTTCGTCTGGCTCGCCCTCAAGGGCCTGCTCCAGGCGGGGCTCGTCCCCGCCGGCACCGGCGGCCGCTTCCACCTGCTGCCGGTGGACTACGTCAGCGCCGCGATCCTGGGCATCTCCCGGCGGCCCCAGGGCGCCGGCGGCACCTACCACCTGTTCAACCGCAGCTCGCTCGGTCTCGCCGACTGCGTGACGTACCTGCGCCGGCTCGGCTACCGGCTGGAGGAGGCCGAGGGGGAGCGGTGGCGGGCGGCACTGCGCGCGGACCGGGACAACGCCCTGCTGCCGCTGCTGCACGCCTTCGAGATGATGACCTCCGACACCGACGCCTTCTACCCGGTCCTCGACACCGGCGAGACGGAGGCCGCGCTGTCCGGCACGGGCATCGCGTGCCCGCCGCTGACCGAGGAACTCTTCGGCAGATACGTCGGGTTCTTCGTCCAGGAAGGCCACTTCCCGCCGGCCCCCTGAGCCCCTCGCGGGCCGCCGCCTCCCGGGAGACGGCGGCCCGCGTCCCGACCGGAGGACGTCCGTGCCCGGGGCGAACCCCGGCAGACCCGGTCCCGCGCTTTCAGACCGGTGTGCACTCGCGCGAGCGCCCGCGGTGAAAAGGATTTCCGGGGCGGTGCGCGGTAATTCGGCGGGCGACCGGCGGGAATCGCACGGTCACTCGCCGGTAATCGTCCGGTAATCGCTGGGGAACCGCATGGGAATCGCCGCCGGTCCCGGCCGGAAAAAGGAGGCAATGGGTGCGATCACCGCGTGTCCGGGCCCCGGGCGGTCCAAGGGGGAAAAGGTGCGGGAAACGGCGCGGAAATCCCCCTCGAACGCCCGGCGCCTCACGCCGGCTCGGCCTGGTCCGCGGCCCGCCGGTCGTAGTCGGCGCGGGCCGTGGCGATCTCGCTCTGGTGCTCCTCGGTCCAGATGACGAGGCTGCGGATCGTGTCGTGCAGCGTCGCCCCCAGCGGCGTCAACTCGTACTCCACCCGCGGCGGCACCACCGGGTGCACCGTGCGTTTGACCAGGCCATCGCGTTCCAGCTGACGCAGTGTGACGGTCAGCATGCGCTGGCTGATGCCCTCGATCAGCCGGCGCAGCTCGCTGAAGCGCAGCACCCGGCGGTCCAGCAGCGCTATCACCAGCAGGGACCACTTGTCCGCCACCCGGTCCAGGATCTGCCGCACCTCACAGCCCTGACGGGTGTCCCACTGCATCACCTCGTAATCGTCGGTACCCGTGCAGTGAGTCGGTGACTTCAAAGTGCCTTCTTCCATAGTCATCGAGCCTGCCCGATGATGCCTGTGGTTACAAGTGGGAACCGCCTACGACTCCTCGCGAACGCTTCGCCTGCGAGTCGGTGACTTCAGCGGTCGCCCCGATTCCGCCACCCATTTTTTCCTCAGCAAGGAGTCAATTCCGTGTCCGCACTGCAATCCTCTCCGGACAGCGGCACTGATCGCATGAGCGGGCGCGCTTGGGGCGTGCTGTTCGTGCTGTGTGGTGCGATCTTCCTGGAGGGCGTCGACGTCGCCATGCTCAACGTCGCCCTGCCGTCGATCCGCGCCGACCTGGACCTGTCCACCGGCATGCTCCAGTGGGTGATGAGCGCCTACGTCCTCGGCTACGGCGGCTTCATGCTGCTCGGCGGTCGCGCCGCCGACCTCTTCGGGCGCCGGCAGATGTTCCTGGCCTGGCTGACCGTGTTCCTGCTGTTCTCCGGGCTCGGCGGTCTCGCCACCGAGGGCTGGATGCTGATCGTCGCCCGGTTCGTCACCGGTGTGTCGGCCGCGTTCATGACGCCGGCCGGCCTGTCGATCATCACCACCAGCTTCGCGGAGGGCCCGCAGCGCAACAAGGCCCTGCTCGTGTACTCGGGCACCGCGGCCGGCGGCTTCTCCATCGGCCTGGTGATCGGCGGTCTGCTCGCCTCGGTCGACTGGCGCTGGGTGTTCTTCGCCCCGGTGATCCTCTCCTTCCTCATCCTGGCCACCGGCGCCGCTCTGATCCCCAAGTCCGCCAAGCCCGACCGCAACGGTCAGAGCATGGACGTGGCCGGCGCGTTCAGCGTCACCGCCGCGATCCTGCTGCTGGTCCTCTCCGTCGAGCGCGCCACCCACGTGCCGGCCGTGCAGACCGTGCTCACCGTCGCCGCCAGCCTGGTGCTCTTCCTCGCCTTCACGCTGATCGAGCGCAAGGCGGCCGCCCCGCTGGTCCGGCTCGGCCTGCTGCGGGCCGGCAGCCTGGTCCGCGCCAACCTCGCCGGACTGCTGTTCGCCGCCGGGTTCTTCGGCTTCCAGTTCGTCGTCGTGCTCTACCTCCAGGAACTGCGCGGCTGGTCGACCCTGGAGACCAGCTTCGCGATGATCGTCATCGGCATCGACGCGATCCTGTCGCCGACGCTCACCCCCAAGCTGGTGAACAAGTTCGGCAACGCCCGGGTGATCTTCGGCGGTCTGCTGCTGGCCGTGCTGTCCTACGCCCTCATGCTGCCCCTGGGCCTGGACTGGACGTACCTGATGATGTTCCCGAGCCTGATCGTGCTCGGCCTGTCCTTCTCGCTGGCCTACGGCCCGCTGACCATCGTCGCCACCGAGGGCATCGAGGAGGAGGAGCAGGGCGTGGCCGGCGGTCTGCTCTACACCTGCTTCCAGTTCGGCGCCGCGCTCGGTCTGTCCTCGGCCTCCGCGGCCATCACCGCGGCGACCGACGGCACCGGAGCGCAGGCCATGCTGGACGGCTACCGCGCCGCGCTCGTCGTCCCGCTCGTCGCCGCGGCGGCGGCCGTCCTCGTCAGCGCCTTCGGCCTGCGCAGCCGCTCGGGCATCGGCGCCGAGGACCCGGCGCTGGCCAGCGGCCCGCTGCTGGAGTCGGTGGAGACCACGCGCTGACCCGCCGGCCCGGCGACTCCGGGCCGCCCGCCGGACCCGCCCGCCGGGTCCCTGAGACTCGCCCCAGGTTTTCGTTCCCCCGGGCCTGGGGCGAACCCCTTTCCCGCACCCCGGTGCGGCGGCCCGGACGGCGCACACGCCGTCCGGGCCTTCACGTGTGCGCGCTCCGCGCACACGTGTGTCCCGCGCCGGGTGTGCGGGCCGCCGACTTACCGGCCGCTGACCGCGCGCACACCCGGCGGGGAACGGCGGACCGGTGCGGAGACTTTCGGGTTACCGGCGTAAGAGCGCCCGTCGCCAGACTGAATTCCGCACACCAGCCCTGCCCGATCCGTTCCGCGTCCGCCGCGCTGGAACACGGCCGGAACGGGACCGGAAGCAAACCGCCGAGGAGGAAGAATGACCATGAACGACGGTGCGATCGCCGCGGTGCTCGACGAGGTGAAAGCACAGGCCGGCCGGTTCCGCGAATCCGGGCCGAAGGCGGAGGAGCGTCGCTGGATTCCCGATGAGAACATCGAACTCCTCGAAAAGGCCGGCGTTTTCCGCCTCAATGTGCCGAGCCGTTTCGGTGGTCTGGAGGCCCCGGTCGCCGACCAGGTGCGCATCTTGAGCGAGATCGCCCGCGCCGACACCGCCACCGGCTGGGTGGCGATGATCTGGGTGTCCAGCTCCTGGGTGCCGAGCCTGTTCCCGGACGAGGCGCAGAAGGAGGTGTACGCCGACGGCGCCGTACGGGTCTCCACCGGCTTCACCCCCAGCGGCGCCCTCACCGCGGTGGACGGCGGTTACTCCCTCAGCGGCAGCTGGAAGTGGATCTCCGGCTCGCGCGGCGCCGGCTGGGCGCTGCTCGCCGCGCTGCTGACCGCCCCGGACGGCACGCCCGTGCCGTACGCCGCGCTGGTGCCCTTCGCGGAGCTGGAGATCGCCGACGACTGGCACGCCTCCGCCGCCGCGGGCACCGGCAGCTCCACGGTCACCGCGAACGGCGTCAAGGTGCCCGCGCACCGGGTGGTCCTGCTGCCCGAGGTGCTCGCCGGCACCACCGGGGACCGGTCCAACACGGGGGCCACGGGCCGCAATTACCCCTTCATCCCGTTCTTCATGGCGCAGGGCGCCGCCGCCTACCTCGGCATCGCCCGCGGCGCCTTCGACCTGTTCCTGGAGCGGCTGCCGGGACGCGGCATCACCTACACCTCCTGGACCGACCAGAGCCAGTCGCCGCTGACCCAGATCCAGGTCGCCACCGCCGCGAACAAGATAGCCGCGGCTGAGGCGCTCCAGGAGACGTGGCTGCGCTCGCTCCAGGAGCACGCCGACGCGGGCACGCTGCCGTCCGTCGCGGAGCGGGCCGCGGTGCGCGGGCAGGCGGCGTACGCGATCCAGCTCGCCAAGGAGGCCGTCGACGAGCTGTTCGAGGCCAGCGGTGCGTCGGTGATCCTACGGGACGTTCCGTTCCAGCGCTTCCACCGCGACCTGCGCGGGCTGTCGCTGCACGCGCTGTTCGCCTTCCACACCAACCAGGAGGTCCACGGCCGCGCCCTGCTGGGCCTCGCCCCGGACACGCCGTTCCTGTGACCGGCGCCCGCGTGAACCATCCCTGACCAGGGCACCGGCGCCCGCCTCGGCCGGCGGCGCCGGTGCCGGAGGCGGGTGCCGCGGTGTCCCGGCGCCCCAGGCGCCGCCGTGTCGCGGCCCCCTGCCCTGACACGACCTCCTGGAGGCCTGGTGCCGGCGCGGCCCGCGCGGGCCGCGCCCCGCTGCCGTCTGCGGCACTCACAGCGGCCCCTGACGCCGACGCCGCCAGCGAGCGCGCAGGCCAGCCCGCCACCGGCCGCGACTCCGCGCCTCTCCTCCGGCGACCGAGCCACCACCACGAGGCCCCCTCGGCCCGCCCCCGAACGCCCGTAGCGGCACCCGAAAGCGGACGTCGCCCCCGGCCTGGGGCCGCCGCGTCCGTACGCGACGCGTGCCACCGCCCCGTACGCCCCGTATCAGGCGAGCCGCCACCCCGCGCCCCGTTCGGCACCTTCACCTTCCCCTCCAGCACGGGATTCCCCTCCAGCACGGGAGACGAAGCCATGACGCAGTCAGACATCCTGGTCCTGGGCAGTACCGGCAAGACCGGACGCCGGGTCGTTGAGGCCCTGCGCGCACGCGGTGCGACGGTGCGCCCCGCCGGGCGGTCCGCCGAGGTCCGGTTCGACTGGAACGACGACCGCACCTGGGAGCCGGCCCTCACCGGCGTCCGCGCGGCCTACCTCGTGGACCGCCAGGACCAGCCCGGCGCCTGGGACGCGGCGGCCGAGATCGCCGCCCTGGCCAAGCTCGCCGCGGACAGCGGCGTGCGCCGCCTGGTCCTGCTCCAGGCCCGTACCACCGGCCTGGTCGGCGGCAAGGACCTCGGCGCCGGCGAGCGCGGCGTGCGCGACTCGGGGGCCGAGTGGACGGTGCTGCGACCCAACTGGTTCTGCCAGAACTTCGACGAGGGCGTGCTGCTGGACTCCGTGCGCGCCGGTGAGCTGCGGCTGCCCGCGGGCGACGGCCGCGAGCCGTTCGTGGACGTGGCGGACGTCGCCGAGGTGGCCGCCACCGCCCTGCTGGAGGACGGGCACCAGGGCCGCGTGTACGACCTGAGCGGCGCCCGCGCCCTGACCCTCGCCGAGGCCGCCGAGGAGATCTCCCGGGCGTCCGGACGGACGGTGCGCTACGTCCCCGTCGCCCACGACGACTACGTGGCGGAACTCGTCTCCTACGACGTCCCCGCCGACTACGCGGCCTTCGTCGCCGATCTCGTCGGACAGATCAGGGAGAACCGCAACTCCACGCCCACGGACACCGTCGAACGCGTTCTGGGCCGCCCGCCGCGGGACTTCACGGATTTCGTCCGGGAAGCCGCCGCGAGCGGAGTGTGGAACACCTGATTCCCGCGTTCCGGGGTTATTCCGGGAACCGCCGGGTTCCCCGGCGGTGAGTCGGTGACTTGAAAGTGCCTTCTTCCCCGTGGGAACGGTGTGCGGCACGCTGGGACCGACCGGTGGCACATGACCCGTGTCCTTCTTTTTCGACTCTTCTTTTGAGGTGCCGCGATGGGTGCTGTGAAGGTGGCTGCGTTCTCGGATATCGAGAGTGCCTTCGTGAGCTATATCCAGGACATCGTGTACTGCACGATGATCACCGTCGACAAGAACGGGCGGCCGCGCGCACGTGTGCTGCTGCCCGTCTGGGAGACGGTGGACGGCCGCCCGGTCGGCTGGATCGCGGCGTACAAGACCCCGGTCAAGGCGGCACACCTGGCGAACAACCCGCACACCACGTACGCGTACTGGAACCCGCGGCAGAACGCGGTCTTCGTCGACAGCGTCTCCTCCTGGGTGGACGACGAGGAGACCAAGAAGTACGCCTGGGACCTGTACGCCAAGGGCAGTCCGCACGGTGTCGGATACAACCCGCGCAACTTCTGGCGACTCGGCCCCGGCGACCCGGAGTACCACGTCATCAAGATCGAGCCGTGGCGGGTCCAGGTGCTGCGCGGCTCGGACCTGAGCAGCCGCATCTGGACCGACGCGTCCCGAGGCTGAGCCGACACGACCGACCGGGGGAGTCCCGACCCGCCCCGCGGGAGTGCCGACACGCCCCGGGGGATTCCCGACCCGCCCCGCCACCCCGGCCGCAGGTCACGCCGGCCGGGGCAGGCGGCGCGGCCGCTTCCGCCCGGCGGTCCGCACCGCGGCCGCGGCCGCGGAAACGCCGGCATCGGCATCGGCACCAGCGTCGATATCGGCATCGGCGTCGATCGGCCGCGCGTCGGCCGGTGACCGCGCCGCCCGCAACTCCGCCTCGGCCGCGGCGAGATGGTCCACCTCCCAGCCGGCGCCAAACGCGGCGGCGTACGCCTGGGGCCCCAGGACGTCGCGCGCCCGCTCCGCGATCCGCTCCACGTCGGCGCGCTCCGCAGCCGGCAGCGGCGCGCCCGAGCGGGTCCGGGTCGCGTCGGCGGTGCCGAGCAGCCGGGCCGCCCGCTCCGCGCCGCCCGCCAGCGCGTGGCCGCCGGCCAGCCCCTCCAGGGCCAGCGCGACCGCGCGCGGGTCCTCGGACGCGACGGCGGCGGCCAGCCCGTCCCGGTGCCGCCCCAGACAGTCCGCCACGTCCCCGCGCAGCTCCGCGCAGAAGCCCAGCTCGGCCAGGACCAGCGCCAGGCCGTTGCTCGCCCCGCGGGTGCGGTTCCACGCCAGCCACGGGCGCAGGTGCTCCCCGGCCGCCGTCAGGTCGCCCCGGCGGCGGGCGCCGAGCGCGAGACCCAGCTCGGCCATCTGCTCGGCCGGCCGGTTGCCCTGCTCGGCCGCGAGCCGCAGCGCCCGCCGGTGGAACTCGTCCGCCTCGTCGTAGCGCCCGGACAGCAGCGCGATCCGGCCGAGGCCCGACAGCTGGCGGGACACCTCCGACCACAGCTCCAGCGACTCGGCGCTGCGCAGCCCCTCGCGGTGCAGCTGCGCCGCCTCCTCGTACGCGGCGGTGATCTCGGCGTGCACGGCCAGCGCCTGCGCCGCCTTCAGCTGGCCCCACGCGTCGCCCAGACCGGTGAAGCGGGTGCGGGCCTCCAGCGCGTCGTCGTGCAGCGCGTCCAGGCTGCCCCGGGCCATCGCCAGGGCGGCCCGGCTGCTCAGCGCGGCGGCCACCCCCCAGGCGTCGCGCAGCGCCCGGAAGTCGGCGAGCACCTCGTTGAGCCGGCTCTCCGCGGCGGACAGGGCGCCCACGTCCCACAGGGCGTACCCGACGAACCACCGGGCGCGCGCCAGGCCGGTGCTCCGCGCCGGACCCGTCGCCTCCCACGCCGTCCGGCACTCGTCCTCCGGTTCCACCTCGCCGAGGAGCAGTCCGATGCCCTCGCACCAGGTGGCGGCCTCGGCCCCGGCCGGGTCGTCGGGCGGAGACGGGGCCGCCTCCAGGGCGGCGGCCAGGGAGCGCCGGCCCTCGGTGAGCCGGCCCATCAGAATCCAGAACCAGGCCAGCGCGTTCACCAGCCGCAGCGCCAGATCGCCGGCCGGGCAGGCGGCCGCCTCCCGGGCGGCGCGCCGGAAGTTGGCGGTCTCCGCCGACAGCCGCAGCAGCCAGCGGTGCTGCTCGGGCCCGTGCAGATGCGGCCGGGCCCGCTCGGCCAGCTCCGTGTAGTGGACGGCGTGCCGCCGTGCGACCTCGGCGCTCTCCCCGGCCTCCGCGAGCCGGGCCTGCGCGTACGCCGCCACCGACTCCAGCAGCCGGTAGCGGGCGCCGGCCGGGCCGTCGGCGCGGGTCACCAGGGACCGGTCCACCAGCCGGGCCAGGATGTCGACGACCTCCTCGGCCGTGATCTCGCCGCCGGCGCACACCTCCTCGGCGGCGGCCAGCGTGCAGCCCTCGGCGTGCACGGCCAGCCGCCGCAGCACGGTCTGCTCCGGGGGCGTGAGCAGGCCCCAGCTCCACTCGATCGTCGCCTGGAGCGTCTGCTGCCGGTGCGGGGCGCCCCGGTAGCCGGAGTTGAGGACGCGGAAGCGGTCGTCGAGCCGGGCGAGCAGTTCGTGCACGCCCAGCGCCCGCACCCGGGTGGCGGCCAGCTCCAGCGCCAGCGGAATGCCGTCCAGACGGCGGCAGACGGCCGCGACCGCCGGGGCGGTGCCGGCGTCGAGCACGAAGGAGGGGTCGGCGGAGCGGGCGCGCTCCACGAACAGCCGTGCCGCGCTGGCGCGTTCGAGCGCGTCCGGCTGCGTCGAGCGGGGCAGGTCCAGCGGCGGCACGGGCCACACCGTCTCGCCCTGGAGGCGCACCGGCTCGCGGCTGGTGGCGAGCACGGTGACGCCGGGGGCGCGCTCCAGCAGCGTCCGCACCAGCGCGGCGACCTCGTCGAGCAGGTGCTCGCAGTTGTCCAGGACGAGCAGCAGCCGGCGGGAGGCGGCGAACTGGAGCAGTTGCAGCTCCGGTCCGCAGACGCTCTCCCCGGCCCGCGCCCCGCTCTGCTCGACGTCCTCGCGGATGCCGAGCGCGGTCAGCACCTGCTGGGCCAGGCACCAGTGCTGGACCGCGTGGGCGCGGCGTTGCAGCCCCGCCAGTTCCACCAGCCGCACGCCGTCGGGGAAGTCGGCGCCCGCCCGCGCGGCCACGGCCACCGCGAGCCGGGTCTTGCCGACGCCGCCGGGCCCGACGAAGGTGACGAGGCGGCTGCGCGCCAGCAGCCGCCGCCCCTCCTCCAGCGCCGCCTCCCGGCCGACGAGCGCGTTGGGGAAGTCCGGCAGATCGGTGCGGGCGCGCGGCGCGGCCGCGACGGCGACGGGCGCGGGCCGCTGCCGAAGCGTGGGGTCCTGCCGCAGGATGGCCTGGTGCAGCACCTTCGCGGCCTCGCCGGGCACCAGGCCCAGTTCCTCGTCGAGGTGGCGGCGCAGATCGGCGTAGCTGTCCAGCGCCTCGGAGGACCGGCCGGCCAGGTGCAGCGCCCGCATCTGCGCCATGCGCAGCCGTTCGCGCAGCGGGTGGGCCGCCACCAGGGCCGCCAGTTCGCCCACCAGCAGACTGTGCTCGCCGAGTTCGAGGCGGGCGTCGAAGTGCTCCTCGACCGCGGCCAGCCGTTCTTCCTCCAGACGGGCGATGGCCGGGCTCACGAAGGGTTCGTCCGCGAAGTCGGCGAACGCGGGACCGCGCCACAGGGCCAGCGCGTCGGCGAGGACCGCCGCCCGTGCGCGGGAGTCGCCCCGCGTGCGCGAGCGGGCCACCAGGGTGCGGAAGCGCCGTACGTCGACCGCGTCCTCGGGGGCCCGCAGCGTGTAGCCCGGCGCGCGGTGGATCACCAGGTGCCGGGCGCCCTCCTCGGCGTCCTCCAGGGCCCGTCGCAGCTGGGAGACCTTCGCCTGGAGCGAGGCCGTGGGATTGGCGGGGGGCGTGCCGCCCCACAGCGCCTCGATGAGGCGGACCGTGGGCACCACCTCGCCGTGGTGGGCGAGCAGACTGGCCAGCAGGGCGCGGACCTTGATCTCGGGAACCCGAACCGTCCGCCCCGTAGCGGTCCGCACTTCGAGCGGGCCGAGCACCCCGAATCGCATGGGGCCACATTAGCCCAGATAACATCCCTACCGATGGGTCGCCAAAAGTCGTTCATCTCACTGTCATGACCGCCCCCGAGGGTAAAGATTCGGCCAACTCGCCTCTGGTGCCAGTGTGTTGGACGAGGTACTCGCACGCGCGCGAACTGCGGGATCACCGCGGGGAGCCGCCAATTACCGGGTCATGGTCCGAAGGGGAGACGACAGAGCTAGCTTCTTTCCGGAATTGGCCGGAACGCCATATGCGAAAGACCAATTGAGGAGTGGTCCGGCCGCCTCCGAATACGATCGAGGAGTCACGGTGACAAAGACCGCCGTACCGGCCGCCGTACCCGAGGACGTCATGGAAGTGGTGGGCCGTACCTTCGCGGCGGCCCTTCAGGAGGGCCTCAGCCGGGTGAGCCCGCCCTGGGCCGCCGCCGGGCCGCGAGCGCCCGGACTGCCCGGGCAGCCCGGGCGGCGTAAGCCGCTGCCTGCCGCGCACGCGGCCCTGCTGCGCGACCACCGCGAGGAGATCCTCGCCCGGCTGGCCGACGCCCTGCCCGCGACCCTCGCCGCGGCCGGGCGCCCCGACGGACGGCAGACGACGGCGGTGCTCGTCGACTGGGCCCGCACCCTGCTCGCCGTGGCGGCCGCCGGCGCCCACCGGGCGGGCTATGCACCGAGGCTGTCGAGCCTTCAGCTGGAACTCACCGTGGCCACCCTCCTCCTGGAGTGCGCCTTCCGCGCCCTGCCCGAGGTGCCCGCCCGGGACCGGGCACTTCAGACGCTGGGCCGCGCCCTGCGCGGCGGCCGCTGACCGCCCGGGGCAGGGGAGCCGGACGGCGGCGCGACGGCGCTCCGACGGGAGCGCGCGCGTCGCGCACCGCCTGACGCGCAGGCCCGTGCGAGACGGCGCACGGGTCGGCGTAAGGGCCCGCGTACGGGGCGACGTATGGGGCCGCCCGGTTCGGAGTGTGAGACACGTGGGGGACCGCCACCCGGGAGCCGGGCGGGGAGAAGGGCCAGATCAGCGAGGCGGGCCCCGGGGCGAGCCCGGCGCACGCGGCGCGGGGTACGCCCCCGCGTCTCATACGTCGTCCACAACGTGGGACGGCTCTTGGTGCGGCGCCGCGGCTGCGGTAGAAATGGGCCCCATGAATCACGAGCCCTTGGTGCGACGCCTGGTCATCGACCTGTGCCGACGCGCGGCTCCGTGTTGTCGCTGAACCCGCGTCCCTGACGCTCCTCACCACCGGCCGGCGGTCCAGCCCGCGCCGGTGACGCGCTGACCCCGCCCTCCGTGCCGGGGCCGCTCCCTCTCCCCTCGCAGCCCTGGCGCCCCGAAGCCCCCCGCGCCCAGGGCTGTCCGCCCACGTCGGCCGGCAGCGGCTCCGCATGCCCCGGCGTCCCCTGGAGGCCCCTCCATGACCTCGACGTCCTCGGTGTCTTCGGCGTCCCCGGCAACCCGTCCACCAGAGGCCGGCGCCGGCAAGGTCCCGGCGCCGCGCCGGCGGCGCGCCCTGTCCCGGGCACGCCGCGCCGCCCTGCCGTTCGGCTCGCTCCTGCTGTTCCTCGCCGGATGGCAGTTGCTGGCCGCGAGCGGGACGTGGAGCCAGACCCTGGTCCCGCCGCCGGCCAAGGTGTGGGATGCCTTCGTCGACGTGTCCACCACGCACGACGGCGTACGCGGCTACAACGGCACCTACCTCGTCGAACACCTCGGCATCAGCCTGCGCCGCATCGCGTTCGGCGCCGGCATCGGCATCGCCGCCGGAGTGGTCTTCGGCCTGCTCATGGGCACCGTCGGCTGGCTCCGCTCGCTGTTCGAACCCTGGATCACCTTCCTGCGGACGCTGCCGCCGCTGGCGTACTTCTCCCTCCTCATCATCTGGCTGGGCATCAACGAGGAACCGAAGATCACCCTGCTGGCGGTGGCCGCCTTCCCGCCGGTGGCGGTGTCCACCACGACCGCCGTGGCCGCCGTGCCGAGCAGCCTGGTCGAGGCGGCCCGCGCTCTCGGGGCGTCGCGCTGGGACGTCGTCAAGGACGTCGTCGTCCCCTCCGCGCTGCCCGAGACGCTCACCGGCGTCCGCCTCGCCGTGGGCGTCGCCTACTCCTCCCTCGTCGCCGCCGAGCTGGTCAACGGGCTGCCCGGCATCGGCGGCATGGTCAAGGACGCCGCCAACTACAACAACACCCCCGTCGTCCTCGTCGGCATCATCGCCATCGGCGTCTCCGGACTGGTCATCGACGGCCTGCTGCTGCGCCTGGAACGCGCCGTCGTCCCCTGGCGCGGCCGTGTCTGACCGCTCGCCCGCTCCCCGGCAACGCCCGCTCTCCTCCCGCCCCCTGCACAGAAACGGTCCCGCCATGCCCCGCGTCCCCCAAGGCCCCTCCCGCCGACTGCTGCTCGCCGGCGCGCTCGCCGTCGCCTCCGCGGCCGTCGCCGGCTGCTCGTCGGACGGCGACGGGGCGTCCGGCGGCGCCAAGCGCCTGCGCATCGGCTACTTCGCCTTCCCGAGCGGCGACCTGATCGTCAAGAACAGGAGACTGCTGGAGAAGGCCCTGCCCGACTACAAGATCACCTGGATCAAGTTCGACTCCGGGGCCGGCGTCAACCAGGCATTCCTCGGCAAGTCCCTCGACATAGCCGCCCTCGGGTCCAGCCCGTTCGCCCGCGGACTGTCCGGCTCCTCGCCGATCCCCTACAAGGTCGCCTGGATCCTCGACGTGGCCGGTGACAACGAGGCACTCGTCGCCCGCAAGGGCAGCGGCGTAAGCACGGTCGCCGGACTCAAGGGCAGGACCGTCGCCACCCCCTTCGCCTCCACCTCCCACTACAGCCTGCTCGCGGCGCTGGAGACGGCCGGCCTCAAGGCGTCCGACGTCAAGCTCGTTGACCTCCAGCCGCAGGCGATCCTCGCCGCCTGGCAGCGCGGCGACATCGACGCCGCCTACGTCTGGCTGCCCACCCTCGACGAACTGCGCAAGACCGGCACCCA
The DNA here is from genome assembly GCA_013364255.1 of Streptomyces seoulensis. Lineage (GTDB taxonomy): Bacteria > Actinomycetota > Actinomycetes > Streptomycetales > Streptomycetaceae > Streptomyces > Streptomyces similanensis. Next base: position 7,740,233 of record CP054936.1, read on the forward strand.
GCTCACCAGCAGCAAGCGGATCGGCGCCGCGGGCAAGCCGACCCTGGACCTCGCCGTGGTCTCCGACGACCTGATCGCCAAGGACCCGGCGGCGATCGACGCCTGGCGCAAGGCCGAGGCCGAGGCGCTGCGCATCCTCAAGTCCGACCCCGACGGATCGGTGAAGGCCGTCTCCGCCGAACTCGGCATCAGCGCGGCGGACGCCAGGGCCCAGCTCTCCCAGGGCGTGTTCCTCACCCCCGAGCAGGTCACCTCCGCCGACTGGCTCGGCGCCGACGGCAGGCCCGGCAAGCTCCAGGGCTACGTCGCCGACACCGCCGCGTTCCTGGCCGAGCAGAAGCAGATCGACGCCGCGCCCTCCGCCGACGCCGTCCGCAAGGGCTTCTACCTGAAGGGGCTGCCCGATGTCCTCAAGTGAGACGACGACGGCCGCCGCGAGCACGCCGACCGGAGCCGACGGCGCCGTCCGGCTGGAGAACGTCGTCCACCGCTACGGCCGGGGCGGCGAGAGCGTCACCGCCGTGGGACCCGTCGACCTGACCGTGCCCGCCGGCGAGTTCCTGGTCCTGGTGGGCGCCTCCGGCTGCGGCAAGAGCACACTGCTGCGCCTGATCGCCGGTTTCGAACGGCCCACCCAGGGCGCCGTACGGGTCTCGGGCGCCGCACCTCGGCCCGGCGCCACGGCCGGCGTCGTCTTCCAGAGCCCGCGGCTGTTCCCCTGGAGGACCGTGCGCGGCAACGTCGATCTGGCACTGCGCTACGCCGGCGTCGAGCGCGCCCACCGGCCCGAGCACCGGGCGCGGCTGCTGGCCCGGGTGGGCCTGGAGGGCACCGAGGAGCGGCGCGTCTGGGAGATCTCCGGCGGCCAGCAGCAGCGCGTCGCCATCGCCCGCGCCTTGGCCGCCGAGAATCCGCTGCTCCTGCTGGACGAGCCGTTCGCGGCGCTGGACGCGCTGACCCGGGAACGGCTCCAGGAGGACGTGCGCCGGGTGGCCGCGCAGACCGGCAGCACCACCGTGTTCGTGACCCACTCGGCCGAGGAGGCGGTGTTCCTCGGCTCCCGCATCGTCGTGCTGACCAAGGGCCCCGGAACCGTGGCCCTGGACCTGCCGATCGACCTGCCGCGCGGTGACGTCGACGCCGAGGAACTGCGCGGCTCGCGGGAGTTCGCCGAGCTGCGGACACGGGTCGCGCACGCGGTGAAGACCGCGGCGGCCGCCTGAACACCGCGGCCCGCGCAAGCAACCGAAGAGTCCCGCGCAAGAAACCGAAGAGAGGAAGGGACCCCCACATGAGCATCGTCAGCGACCGGCCCGAAACGACCGGGGCGCCCGCGTCGCGGCAGCTGCCGGTCACACCGCTCGGCCCGGGCTTCGGCGCCGAGATCCACGGCGTCGACCTCGCCCGCCTCGACGACGACGGGATCCTCGCGCTGCGCGAGGCGCTCGTGCGGTACAAGGTGCTGTTCGTCCGCGGCCAGGACGGCCTGGACGACGCCGCGCAGATCGAGTTCGGCCGCCGCCTGGGCGAGGTGACCGTCGGACACCCGGTCCACGACTCCGGCGACGTGGCGCCCGAGGTGTACTCCCTGGACAGCCAGGACAACGGGTTCGCCGACGTGTGGCACACCGACGTGACGTTCGTCGAGCGGCCGCCCGCGATCTCCGTCCTGCGGGCCGTGCTGCTGCCGCCCGCCGGCGGCGACACCAACTGGGCCGACAGCCAGCTCGCCTACGAGTCGCTGTCGCCGGGCCTGCGGGCGCACATCGACACGCTCACCGCCGTCCACGACGGCAGCCGCGAGTTCGGCTACTACCTGGCCCAGCGCCGCAAGGGCCGGGGCAACCTCTGGGAGGGCGAGGTGTTCACCGAACTGCGGCCGGTGGAGCACCCGGTGGTGCGGGTGCACCCCGAGAGCGGCCGCAAGGGCCTGTTCGTCAACCCGGGCTTCACCTCGCACATCGTCGGCGTCTCCGAGCACGAGAGCCGGGGCCTGCTGGACATCCTCTACGCCCACCTCACCAAGCCCGAACACGTGGTGCGCCACCGCTGGCGGTCCGGCGACGTCGCCCTGTGGGACAACCGCGGCACGGCCCACTACGCCAACCGCGACTACGGCGACCAGCACCGCGTGATGCACCGCATCACCCTGCGCGGCGACACCCCCGTCGGCCCCGCCGCCGCCCGGACCGCGCCCGGGGCCGCGCGTTAGCGCGGCGGCCTACCGGCCGCCCGGCCCGCAGCAGGAGCCGTGCTCGAAGCGGCGGCCGACCTCCAGCCAGCCGGCGGCGTCGGGTGCGGGATCGGTCACCGCGCCGAGGGCGGTGAGCCGCGCCCGCTCGTGCGGGACGCCGTCGCGCAGCACCAGAGGTGTGTCGACGAGCGTGCCGAAGTCCTCGAACGGATCGCCGTCGACCACCGTCAGATCCGCGACCTTGCCGGGTTCCACCGTGCCGAGGTCCCGGTCGAGGCCGAACAGACGGGCCGGGACCGAGGTCGCGCTGCGCAGCGCCTCGGCGGCGGTGAAACCGGCCCCGTGCAGGGCGCGCAGGGCCAGGTGGAGCGAGAGGCCCACGGGCACCAGCGGCGCGTCGGTGCCCAGGGCGAGGACGGCGCCGTGCGCGGCCAGCTGCCGGTAGGCGGCCATCTCGGTCGCCAGATCGGCCAGTTGGCGCGCGGTGGGCGCCGTCGCCGCGCGCTCGCGGACGACCGCCGCGTCCCAGGGCGGCATGAGATCGCGCACCCGAGGATCGTCGGCGAGAGCCGGGTCCGCGCCGAGCAGGCACTGCGCCGTGAACGGCGTGACGACCATCGCGAAGGCGCCGTCGGCGTACAACTCGACCAGATCCTGGCGGACATGGCCCAGCGGCGTGGTGGCGTGGCCGTACGGCAGCCGCTGGGTGGCCTGGAGATGCGTGGTCAGGTCCTGGCCGGCCGCCCGGCCCGGCGAGCACAGGTGGCTGCCGCACGGCACGCCCAGTTCGTGCGCGGTCCGCGCCGCCAGCGCCATCGTGCGGCCCGGCGCGCGGACGTAGGTCTTCACGAAGTCGACGTCCAGCGCCGCGGCCCGCCGCAGCGTGGCCCGCACCCCCGCCTCGGTGCGGTGCGCGCGGCCCATGGCGTACGCGGTGCGGGCGCCGTCGATCAGTTCGGCGCACGCCAGCGACCGGGGTCCAAGGCCGTCTCCGGAGGCGGCCGACTCGCGCAGCCGGACCGCCTCGTACAGCGGGCCGCCCAGGCACGCGGTGGTGGTGATGCCCCAGGCGAGGTACGACAGGCTCTGCCGGGCGCCGTAGGTGGCGGTGTAGGGGTGGGTGTGGCTGTCGAACAGGCCGGGCAGGACGGTGCGTTCGGAGGCGTCCAGGGTGCGGTGGCCGGGCCGGCGGGCGCGGTGCGGCTCCACGGCGGTGATCCGCCCGTCCCGGATCAGGACGTCCATGTCCTGGCGCGGCTCGCCGCCGGCGCCGTCCCACAGCAGGCCGGCGTGGACGCGCAGCGGCTCCCGGGCTCCGGGCGCGGCGCGGCGGGCGGTCAGCGCGAGCGGGAGCGCGCGCTCGCGCACGGGGGAGTGCGCGGCGTCCAGGGAGAGCAGCCGAAGCTCTCCGCAGGACAGGTACAGCAGGGTGCGCGCGTCGCCCGCCCAGCTCGGGTGGTCGGCCGGTTCGTCGGTGAGCCGGCGGGCCGGGCCGGTGGGCGTGCCGTCGGCGGCCACCGGCAGCAGCCACAGCACGGACTCGGCGACGAACGCCATCCAGCGGCCGTCGGGCGACCACACCGGTCCGGCGGCGTACCGGTCGGACAGCGACTGGTGCCCGGCGGGCAGCCGGCGCCGCTCGGCCCCGGTGCGCACGTCGACGACCCGGATCAGGTGGTAGCCCTCGCGGAAGCGGTGATTGAGCCGGTTGCGGTCGCAGAAGGCGAGGTGGCGGCCGTCGGCCGACCAGGTGGGGGCGCCGGGCGGACCGTCGGCGGCCAGCGGGCGGGCCACCACCCGCTCCGCGCCGGTGGCGAGGTCGCGCACCAGCAGGTTCCCGGCGACGTCCTGGCAGGCCAGCAGCGCACCGTCCGGCGACGGCGCCGGATACAGCCGCCCGCCGCCGGTGACCGGCTCGTCGTGCGCGTCGGCCGTCCGCACCCTGCGTACCGCCATCAGCCCGTCGCGGTCGGTGCAGTACAGCAGGCTGCGCCCGTCCGGGGCCCAGGCCGGCATCTGGAGGCAGTGCACGTCGGCGGCCCGCACCAGAGGGCGCGGAACGGCCGCCCGCGCGCCGTCTCCGACGGCCATCAGCCACAGGGCGCTGAGCGCCACGAAGGCCGCCTCACGGCCGTCGGGGGAGAGCACCGGCCGGTGGATGCCGCGCACGGGCGCGGGCGGGTCCGGGGCGGGGACGCGCCGCGCGGCCCGGCGCGGCGGCCGGGGCACCGGCGTCCGGGCCCGGAACGGGATCTCCGTCACGCCCGCGGGACCGTGCGCGCCCAGGGTGCGCACCCGGATGCGGCCGTCCGCCAGGTACAGCAGCCGGTCCTCGTCCAGCCAGCACGGCGGGGCCGCCGCCAGGTCCTCACCCGCCACGACGACCCGGTCGTCCACCATCAGGATCGCCGTCGCGGCCGGCAGCGACGGCGAGTCGGTCGTCCCGGTCAGCCGCAGACAGGCCACGCGGCCGGCGGGCGAGACGGCCGGGCACAGCAGCCGCCCCTCGGACACCGTCCGCAGCACCCGCGCCGGTCCGCCCGCGACCGGCACCCGGACCAGGGCCCGGCCCCCGTCGTCACCGCCGTGCGCGGTGCGTTCGGCGCGCACGCACACCAGGGACCGCCCGTCCGGGAACCACGCCGGATCGTGGTCCTCGTGGCCGCCGTCGGTCAGCCGCTCGGCCCTGCCGCCGTCCGGGTCCGAGGTCCACAGCGCGTAGGAGCCGCCGGTCACCGGGTCGCCGCCGCGCTCGGAGGAGAACGCCAGCCGGGCACCGTCCGGCGACCACGCCACCGCGCGGTCGTCCCAGGGCCCGTCGCTGAGCCGGCGCAGCCCGCCGCCGTCCGGCCGCATCACCCACAGGTGGAAGCCGCCGCCCCGGTACCCGCACAGGGCCACGGTCCGCCCGTCCGGCGACAGCGCGGGCCGGGTCGCCTCCAGGTCCCAGTCCGTGAGCCGTACGGCATCCCCGCCCGCGCGGGGCACCCGCCACAGCACGCCCTGCACCTCGGCGATCACGAAGTCGTCGGCGGCGCGGGCGGTGACCGAGCCGCCGGTCGCCTCGCGGAACGTCAGGAAGCGCCCCGCCGCGGCCCCCGGCGCCCGCACCGCGCCCGGGGGCACCCCGGCGACCCCCGCCGCGGACGCCTCCAGGAAGCGCCGCCTGCTGACGAAACCGTGCTCGGCGTCCATGCCGTGCTCCTCCCGTGCGGGTGCCCGGACCCGGCCGGGCCTCCCGTGGACGGGGACCCGGGGCCGGCCTCCCTGTCAACCGGCCCGCGGCCCCCGGGTCACGGGCCGCACGGGTGACGCCCGCCCGCCCGGCGCGCCGCCCTCACAGCGGACGCCGCCGCCGCGCGACCTCACGGACATAGCGTGCGCGCGCCCGGACCGCCGCCGGCCGGGCGGCCACCTCCGCCACCGGCACGTCCCACCACGCCTCGGCCGCCGGCCCGACCCCGGCCGGGTCCGTCTCGACGTACACGCACGTCGGCCGGTCGGCGGCGCGCGCCGTGCGCAGGGCCGCGCGCAGCTCCGCCACCGTCCGGGCGCGCAGGACGTCCATGCCGAGGCTGGCGGCGTTGGCGGCCAGGTCCACCGGCAGCGGCGCACCGCTGAACGCGCCGTCCCGGGCCCGGCGGCGGTACGCCGTGCCGAACCGTTCGGCGCCCACCGACTCCGACAGGCCGCCGATGGACGCGTACCCGTGGTTCTGGATCAGCACCACCTTGATCGGCAGTTCCTCCTGGACGGCGGTGACGATCTCGGTCGGCATCATCAGATACGTCCCGTCGCCGACCAGCGCCCACACCGGGGCGTCCGGCGCGGCCTGCCGCACGCCGATCGCGGCGGGGATCTCGTAGCCCATGCAGGAATAGCCGTACTCCACGTGGTACTGGCGGGGCGAGCGGGCCCGCCACAGCTTGTGCAGGTCGCCGGGGAGGGAGCCGGCCGCGTTGATCACCACGTCCGTGTCGTCGACCACCGCGTCCAGCGCGCCCAGCACCTGCGTCTGGGTCGGCACCGCGCTGTCGTCCGGCGCGCGGTACGCCGCCTCGACCACTCGCTCCCAGCGCTCCTTGCCCGCCCGGTACTCGGCCTCGTAGGCGGCGGTCACCCGGTGCCCGGCCAGCGCCCCGGCCAGCGCGGTCAGCCCGGCGCGGGCGTCGCAGACCAGCGTCGCCGCCGCCAGCTTGTGGGCGTCGAACGCGGTGATGTTGAGGTTGACGAAGCGGACGTCCGGGTTCTGGAAGAGGGTGCCGGAGGCCGTGGTGAAGTCGGTGTACCGGGTGCCGACGCCCACGACCAGGTCGGCGGTGCGGGCCAGGTCGTCGGCGACCGCGGTGCCGGTGTGCCCGACCCCGCCCACGTCGGCCGGATGATCGTGGCGCAGCGCGCCCTTGCCGGCCTGGGTGGCGGCGACCGGGACGCCGGTGGCGTCCGCCAGCGCCCTCAGCGCGTCCTCGGCCGCGCTGTGCCGGACGCCGCCGCCGGCCACGATCAGCGGCCGCGCGGCGCGCCGGATCGCGGCGGCGGCCCCGGCGAGTTCGGCCGGGTCGGGAGCGGGCCGCCGTACCCGCCACACCCGCTCGGCGAAGAACCGGGCCGGCCAGTCGAAGGCCTCCGCCTGCACGTCCTGCGGCAACGCGAGCGTGACCGCGCCGGTCTCGGCCGGATCGGTCAGCACCCGCACCGCGTTGAGCGCGGAGGCGATCAGGGCCTCGGGGCGGGTGATCCGGTCGAAGTAGCGGGAGACCGGCCGCAGCGTGTCGTTGACCGAGACGTCCGCCGCCGAGGGGTGCTCCAGTTGCTGGAGCAGGGGATCGGCGACGTGGCCGGCGAAGTAGTCGCCGGGGAGCAGCAGCACCGGCAGGCGGTTGATCGTGGCCAGCGCCGCGCCCGTGACCAGGTTGGTGGCGCCCGGCCCGATGGAGGTGGTGACCGCCTGGGCGGAGAGCCGGCCGAGCTGCCGGGCGTAGCCGACCGCCGCGTGCACCATCGCCTGCTCGTTGCGGCCCTGGTGGTACGGCATCACGTCCGCGTGGTCGACGAGGGCCTGGCCGAGGCCCGCGACGTTGCCGTGCCCGAAGACGCCCCACATGCCGGCGATCAGCCGGCGCCGCACGCCGTCGCGCTCGGTGTGCTGGGCGGCGAGGAAGCGCACCAGGGCCTGGGCGACGGTCAGCCGGACCGTGGCCGCGCCCGGCTCGTCCGGTCCGCTCGGCCCGCCCGGCTCATGCGCTCCGCCCGGTTCGTCCGGTCCGCTCGGCTCGGTCATGGTCGGCACCTCTCTGGGATCTCTGGGGTCGGGGAGTTCACCGGGCGGGGGCCGTGTACAGGGGCAGCCGGGGGTCGACGGGCTGGCCGGGCCAGGTGTCGCGGACCCAGGCGTGGTCCGGGTGGTCGCGGATCAGCCAGGCGCGCTCGGGGTCGGGACCCGCCATGACGTTGAGGTAGTACATGTGGTGGCCGGGCACGGCCATCGACGGCCCGTGCCAGCCGTCCGGGATCAGGACGACGTCTCCGCCGCGCACCTCGGCCAGCACGTCCATGCCCCGCCCTCGCCCCGACGGCGTGACCCGCTGGTAGCCGAGGCCCGGAGCGCCCTGGTGGGCGGCGAACTCGAAGTAGTAGACCTCCTCCAGCACCGACTCCTCGCCCGGGCGGTGCTCGTCGTGCTTGTGCGGCGGGAAGGAGGACCAGTTGCCGCCCGGCGTGAGCACCTCGACCGCGATCAGCTTGTCGCACGCGAACACCCCGGCCGCCGCGAAGTTGTTGACCTGCCGGGAGCAGGCGCCGCCGCCGCGGAGCTCCACCGGCACGCCGGACGCGGGGCCGTGACGGGCGGGCAGCCGCCGGGTGCAGCGGGCGCCGGTGAGCGCGAACCGTCCGCCGCCGGGTGCCGAGAGGGTCGTACGGGCGTCGCGCGGCACGTAGGCGAAGTCGCTCACCCCGTCGAACACGCTGTCGCGGCCGGTGAGACGGAACGCGTCGTGACCGAAGTCGTCGGCCACGCTCACCGTGCAGCCGCCGCTCAGCGGGAGCACGATCCACTCGCTGTCGCCGGTGTCGAAGCCGTGCGAACCGCCGGGGGGCAGCTCCAGCACGCGCAGGTGGGCGTGGCCCCAGCCGGCAGACTCGGGAGTGACGGCCACGGCGTAGGGGCCGTGGGCGGCCCGGCCGGCGGGCAGGTGGTACGGGCTGGTCATCGGCTGCCTCCTCGGCGGGCGGGCGGGGTGTCGGGGGCCGTACTCAGGGCGGGGACGGCGCGGCCGCGGCGGTGGCGCGGGCGAGGAGGGCGTCGACCTCCGCGCCGGTGGGCATCGCGGCCGAGCAGGCGAGGCGGGAGGCGACCAGCGCGCCGGCCGCGTTGGCGTAGCGCATGGTCGCCGTCAGGTCCCAGCCGGACAGCAGCCCGTGGCAGAGCGCGCCGCCGAACGCGTCGCCCGCGCCGAGCCCGTTGACCACCTCCACCGGCACCGGCGGGACCGATGCGCGGGCGCCGTCACGGCGCACCGCCAGCACGCCCTCCGGACCCTGCTTGACCACGGCCAGCTCCACTCCGGCCGCCAGCAGCGCCCGCGCGCAGGCCTCCGGTTCGCGTTCTCCGGTGGCGACCTCGCACTCGGCGAGGTTGCCGACCGCCACGGTGGCGTACCGCAGCGCCTCGGCGTAGTACGGACGGGCCTGCTCGGCCCCGCCGGGAGGAGCGCCGCCGCGAGTGCCGTCGCCGGGAGTGCCGTCGGCGGGAGCGGTGCCGGCGCCGGTATCGGCGCTGTCCTGGGGCCAGAACATGGGACGCCAGTCGAGGTCGAAGACCGTCGTGCCCGCCCGGGCGCGGGCCCGCAGCGCGGCGAGCGTGGCGGAGCGGCTGGGCTCCTCGCTCAGACCGGTGCCGGTCATCCAGAAGATCCTGGCCGCGCGGATCGCGGCCAGGTCCAGCTCGGCGGCGTGGATCTCCAGGTCGGGGGCCTTGGGGCGGCGGTAGAAGTACAGCGGGAAGTCGTCCGGCGGGAAGATCTCGCAGAAGGTGACCGGGGTCGGCAGGCCGCCGACCGGCGTGACCCAGCGGTCGTCCACGCCGAACTCTCGCAGCGCCTGGTGCAGATAGGCGCCGAAGGGGTCGTCGCCGGTGCGGGTGATCACCGCGGCGGACCGGCCGAGCCGGGCGGCGGCCACGGCCACGTTGGCCGCCGAACCGCCCAGGAACTTGCCGAAGGTCTCCACCCGCGCCAGCGGCACACCGGACTGCAGCGGGTACAGGTCGACCCCGATGCGGCCCATGGTGACCAGGTCGAGGACCCGGGCGGACTCGACTGGCTCGGTCATGCGCGACGCTCCTCGATCGAACCGGGGCGGCGGGGGATCGCGGGGCCGCCGCCTCCCAGGTGTAGGTCCCCAGACGTCCTCCTGTCCATGCCTGGCTTTGTACATACATACGGACCTGAGCGGGGAGGATGTCTTGACGGCGCGCCGGGCCCGCGAGAAGGATGGACCGCTCTTCCCGCCCCGTGCGCCCGCCTCCGCCGTGGCCGCCGCGGCGGCTCTCGGACCCGTACCGGCGCCTTCGGAAGGGAACTGCTGACATGGCCCCCGTCCTCGACCGCATCCGGGTCGGCTCGGCCCCCGACTCCTGGGGCGTCTGGTTCGCCGACGACCCCCGCCAAGTGCCCTGGCGGCGCTTCCTGGACGAGGTCGCCGAGGCCGGCTACTCCTGGATCGAACTCGGCCCCTACGGCTACCTCCCGACCGACCCCGCCCGTCTCACCGACGAGGTCGCCCGGCGGGGCCTCGCGGTCTCGGCGGGCACCGTCTTCACCGCGCTGCACCACGGCCCGGCCGTCTGGGAGTCCACCTGGGCCCAGGTCGCCCGGGTCGCCGCCCTCACCCGGGCGACGGGCGCACGGCATCTGGTCGTCATCCCCTCCTTCTGGCGCGACGACAAGACGGCCGAGATCCTGGAGCCGCCCGAGCTGACCGCCGAGCAGTGGGTCCACCTGACCAAGGGCATGGAACGCCTCGGCCACGAGGTCAAGGAGACCTACGGCCTCGACATCGTCGTCCACCCGCACGCCGACACCCACCTCGACACCGAGGCCCACGTCGAACGCTTCCTCGACTCCACCGACTCCGAACTGGTCAACCTCTGCCTGGACACCGGGCACTACGCCTACTGCGGCGGCGACAGCGTCAAGCTGATCGAGACCTACGGCGAACGGATCGGCTACCTGCACCTCAAACAGGTCGATCCGGCGGTCCTCGCCGACGTCGTCGCCGACGGGCTGCCGTTCGGACCGGCGGTCCGGCGCGGAGTGATGTGCGAACCGCCGTCCGGCGTACCGGAGCTGGAACCGGTGCTGGTGGCCGCGCAGCGGCTGGGCGTGGACCTGTTCGCGATCGTCGAGCAGGACATGTACCCGTGCCCCCCGGACCGGCCCCTGCCCATCGCCGTACGCACCCGCCGCTTCCTGCGGTCCTGCGGGGCGTGAGGAGACCGGCCCGCAGGCCGCGGCCCGTGCCGCCGCCCGACGCACACGCGCCACACGTCCGTGACCTGGCCGCGCTACAGTCGGCCCGGTAAGCGAACCGAGCGCCAGTCCCCCGCCGGTGGCCCGGCGGCGCAGTGTCGGACACGCCCGTCGACGGGGAGCCCCATGAGCACACCGCGGGATTTGATGATCGTCGCCCTGGACGTGGCGCCCGGCCGGTTCCTGGACCGCGGCGACCTCTCGCTCGCCCTGGCCGGCGCGGAGGCATACGACCTGCTCCGGGCCGGGGCGGTCCGGCTGGAGGGCGAGCGTCTCGCAGCCCGGACGTGCCCCGAACCGGAGGACCGGCTGCTGGCCGAGGCCGCCGCCGCGCTCGTGCGCGAGGCGCCGGGGGAGTCGCTTCCGGACTGGCTCTGGCGGCGCGGGCGCGGCCTGTGGTCGGCGTATCTGGCCGCGCTGGAGGCGGAGGGGCAGGTCACCTGGGAGCGCAGCCGCTGGCTGCCCTTCCGGGGCGGGCGCACCGTGCTGCGCGACACCGAGGCACGGCGGCGGGCCGGCTTCCGCTGGGCGGCGGACGAACCGGTGCTGGTCGCCCTGGCCGCGGCCGTCGGGATCCGCGACGAACCGACCCCGGCGGAGCCGGCGGTCACCGACGACACGGCCCTCACCGTCCTGGCCGCCGTCCACGACGCGCTGATGGAGCTGGAGGCGGTGCGCCAGCGGCGCGCCATCGAGAACGCGGCGTTCGCGAACGTCTGGCGCGGCGCGTAACCGAAGACGACCGCGCGCCGCGTACCTCGGCGCTCGCCGCGCACCACCGCGCTCGCCGCGCACCCCGGAGCGCGTCACGCACACCTGGCGCTCGCCGCACGCCCGCCACGTCGCGCACGCCCGGCCGCGCCGCGTGCCGCGGCCGCCTCGCGCACGCCCGGCCGCGCCGAGCACCACAGGCGGTACCGCGTACGTCCGGCCGCACCCGACACCCCCGGCCGCGCCGCGTACGTCCGGCTGGACCGGACGCTTCCGGCCGCGCCGCGCACGCCCGGCCGAGCGGGGCACCACCGGTCGCACGGGGCACCATCGACGGCGACACGCGCCGGGGTGTGCCGGGGTGCGCCGGAGCGCTCCGGGGTGCGCCGGGAACGGTGCGCCGACGTCCCGTCAGAGGTTGATGGCGTACACCTTGCGGAGCGTCTCGTGCACCGTCCACGTCGTGCGGTCGCCCTCGCGCAGCACGGCCATGTCGCCGGGGCCGACGCGCAGCGTGGGGCCGCCGTCGACCTCGATGGTGGCCGATCCGCTCAGCACCACGAACACCTCGTCCGCCTCGGTGTCGGTGACGACCCCGGGGGTGATCTGCCAGATGCCCCGGATCCGGCGGCCGTCCGCCGACTCGTGCACCACCTTGCCGGTCACCTCGGGCGACCCGGAAACGATCTGGTCGGGGTCGAGCGGTTCGGGCACGAGGTCGGCGTCGGGCACATGAAGCGAGAAGCTGTCGGTCATACGCCGACCCTAACGGCGCCCACCGCCCCGCCGGCCTGGACAGAGTGTGCGGGAGCGGGCCGCCCGGACGGACACTTCGTCGCGCGCACGCGGGTGTGCACGGCCGGTCCGGCGCAGGCGTCGAAGTGGCGTCCGCGCCCGGCCCGGGTGATCGTTGACGGGACCGTCTCCGCACGCCACGCCCGCGAGGAGAGCAGCCCATGGCGGACCCCACGGCGGCCGTCCCCGAGGGGGCCGCGCACGACGCCCGCTCCCTCCTGCTGTTCGGCGGGGTCTACGGCGCGGTGGTCGCCAGCGCCATGGTCGCCGCGCTCACCTTCCACGGCCACGACTCCGCCGCCAGCCGCCGCTACGACGCCGCCTGGCTGCTGGTGACGGCGTTCGCCTCCGCCCTCGCGCACGGCTACGCCCACTACATCGCCGACCGCGGCCCCCACCGCCGCGGTCAGGTCCTGCGCGCCCTGGCCGCCGAATGGCCGCTGGTGGCGGCCATGCTGCCCACCGTCCTGCTCCTGGCGGGCGCGGGCTGGCGCTGGTGGCCGGCCGACGGCGTCGAGTACCCGGCCTTCGCGCTCAACGTCGCCCTGCTGTTCGCCCTCGGTCTGCTCTCGGCCAGATGGGCGGGCCGCCGCTGGACGATCGCGCTCGCGACGGGCGCGGGGGACGCCCTGCTGGGACTGTTCGTGGTCGTGGCCAACGCGATCATCAAGTAGCGGCGGCGCGGACGGGACGTACCGGCCAGGTGAACGCGGTGCCGTTGCGGTGGTGCGAGGAGCGGCCTGCGGGGTACCTGTGACGCCGCAGGTGTGATGCGAACTGACGGACTACGGAACCCGGTTGGGCTTCGCCCCGGTCGAGCCGGACCCGTCGCGCGGCACACCGGCCGCGCCGCCGGCCGTCCGAGGGGGACGGCCGGCGGCGCACTGCTCACACGCTGCGCACCCGCAAACTACTTGAGTAACGCAACGATATGGTAAACTGGGACGCATGCCCATTGGATCATCGCCGACCGGCCCCGTCTCGCCCGAGGTGGCCGAGATCGAGCGCGCGCTGACCCGGATCACCTATCTGAGCACCCGGGCCCGGCAGCACGAGAAGCTGATGGGCCTGGCCGGCGTGCCGCTGGACCGCGCGGCCGTGGCGCTGCTGCGCCAGATCGCCGACTCCGAGCCGCAGCGGCCCGGCGAGCTGGCCAACCGCCTCGGCGTCGAGGCATCCCACGTCACCCGGACGGTGCAGCAACTGGAGAAGTCCGGCCACGTCACCCGGGTCCGTGACCCCGACGACCGCCGCGCACAGCGCATCCAGCTCACCGAGGCGGGCCGGGACGCCATCGCCCGCATCCGCGAGGTCGGCGCCCGCGGCATGGAGGTCGCCCTGTCCGGCTGGTCGGCCGAGGAACTGCACCAGCTCGCCACCCTGTTCCACCGCATGGTCGACGACTTCGTCGCGTACGCCAAGGACGTGGACCCCGAGCACGAGGGCGCCGCGGAACCCGCCCCGACCGGCCGCTGAACGACCACCGCACCCGCCCGGCCCGGCGGCGCGCCCGCCGAGCGCGGCCCACGCGGGGGTACTCGTCCGTGTGCGGTAAGGTTTACCTGCGCGTTCACGCGGTTCACCGCCAGGACGCATCGGGACGTGGCGCAGCTTGGTAGCGCACTTGACTGGGGGTCAAGGGGTCGCAGGTTCAAATCCTGTCGTCCCGACTGGAGACAGTCGCAGGTCACGGCCGGTTTCGGAGGCATCCGAAACCGGCCCTTGATCATTTTTGGCCCTTGCGCATACCTCATGCGGTCGGCAGGCCGCAGGGATCATGAGGAGTCAGCCCCTACGACACCACGCTTCGAAGGTCAGTGGGTACCAGCTCTGGGGGCCGGTGGTCGGTGCACGGATCTCGATCGCAGCGTCGACCGTGGTGAAGATCCAGGAAGAGGACGGATGCGCCCAGCACAACGGTTTCCTGGTCGATGACAGCCCTCGGGCCCGCCCGTGGCCCGTTCACGTGGTGGTCGCGCTGGAGGGCACCCCCGGCCATCGAGCGTCCGTGGCCACGTCCGATGATGGCGCAGCGCAATGGTGTGCACCGGCCGGTCGGGGCCGTTACGCACCCCGTCGGCGGAGGTGCCGATGGGAGGGGATGGGAGCGATGTTCCTCAGGGCGGACATGCGGGCTGCTGATGGTTTCGAGGCGTGGCGGCACGCGGTCAGGCAATCCCGGGCGTGCGAAGTGAGCACGGACCGCGAGGACGTCTTCCGGGGCAGCATGCGCCGCTTGCAACTGGGGCCGGTGACGCTGCTGCGATCGTCGTTCTCCGGGTTGCGGATCACGAGCACAGCGGCCATGGCACGCCGGGCGGACCCTGAAGTATACCACGTGACGCTCCTCCTCAAAGGAAGCTTCGCTCTCACGCGAGGTGCGGAACCGACCCAGGTCTTCACGCCGGGACACCTGCACGTCGTCGATGACTCGTCTCCGTTCGACCTGCGCGCGTTCGCGTCCGGCACCGTGCCTCCGAGTGACCAGCGCGTCGACGCCATCGGCCTCGACTTCCCGGTCTCCCTGCTGCCGTGGTCGCCCGACCAGTTGCGTGCGGTGCAGGGGCGTGGCTTCACCGGCGGTGAGGGTGTCGCCGGGGTGCTCGCCGAGCACCTTCTCGCACTGGACCGGCGCGGCCCGGAGCTGGGAGCCGTGGCAGCGCCGCACGTAGGCACGGCCGTTGTCGATCTGGTGGCGGGCTGGCTGGCGCAAGAACTGGCCGCGGAGGGGGCGTTGTCCCAGGAGGCACGGCTCGGCGCGCTGGCGGCCAGTATCCGTGGTTTCATCCAGCGGAACTTGCACGATCCGCAGCTGTCGCCCTCCATGGTGGCGGCCGCGCACCACATATCGCTCAGCTACCTGCACCGCGTCTTCGGGCAGCAGTCGAAAGGTGAGACGGTGGCCGCGTGGATCCGCGGCCAGCGGCTGGAGAAGGCCCGCCGCGATCTGTCGGATCCGACGTTGCGCGCCCTGCCCGTTCACGCCGTCGCGGCCCGTTGGGGCATTCCCAGAGCCTCCGATTTCAGCCGGTCGTTCCGTGCCGCCTACGGGTTGTCCCCTCTCGAGTACCGGATGCGCGAGCTGCTGAACGCCGGGGGTGGCGGTTAGCGGTGGCGGAGCGGCCGTGTCGGCGACCCAGGCTCCAGGTCCCGCTGGTGGGGCGTGGCGCGTTGGCTGTGCGTCTCCACTCCCTGCGCGATGCGTCTCCTGCCGCTGTGCGAGACGCGGCCTCGCCCGTACGCGCTGTTACGTTTCGGGCGCCGCCGCTGGCGGTCTTGTGTCTTTTTCTTTTGAAGGGCAATCCTTTGATGAAGCGTTCCCTCGCGTGCCTGGGAGTGTTCGTCTCGCTCACGGCCGGCCTGATCACGGCCGGTCCCATGGCGCAGGCCGCGTCCGGCGGTTGCACGGACCGGACGACGTACTACGACAAGGCTGGGTACTACACGGCCATTCCGACCGTGGGGCTGCGCGGAACGAACTTCTGCACGCTGAGGCGCGGGGCCTCCAACCTCGGCGTGTACGAACTTCAGGTCACGCTGTTCCAGTGCTACGGCCAGAACACGAACGGCTTCGACGGGCAGTTCGGTGCGGCGACCGAGGCAGCGCTCAAGCGCGTGCAGGCGGGCCTGGGGCTGACGGCTGACGGTGTGTACGGGCCGAACACCCGTGATGCGTTGCAATGGGCCTGGCGGACCTCCGCCGGCAATCAGCGGTGCCTCAAGCTGACGTCGGCGCCTGGACCGCTGACGGACTGATCCTCGTGCGGGGCCGCGACCCGCTGGGCCCGCGCGGAGAACAACCACGTGGATGCCGGGCCCGTCGAGGCGTCCGGCCACGCGCTGTCTGCCGTCACCACAGGGGAGTGACGGCAGGTCAGCGCGCGCGGCGGGCCTGACGGGGCAACCCTGCGCCGCGGTTCCTGGCGGGTTGCGCTGTCCACGCCGTGCCGCGTCCGGCGGTGGCCGAGTTCGGCTCGGGCCTTCCGCAACACGCCAGGACGCACACGGAGTTGTCGGCGGGGATCGCGGGCGACTGGACACTGGTGTGGGACGGCGTGGCCGCAAGGCGACACGGTGACGGCCGTTGAGCCGCTCGTCGTGCGCTGCGGGGGCGACCGGGGCCCCGCACTTCGGTGCACAGGCCCCGAGGTGCCGGCGAGTCCGCCGCGTGCTCGTCGAGCCTCCCGCGTGCTCTTCGAGCGACGGGATCACACAGGACTCCTGGATGGCGGTCCCGCCGCGACCGCCTGATCGACAGGTCATCCGAGTAGAGGTCGGGTACCCGGCTGAACAAGCGCGGGCCGGCCACCACGTGCTGTGAAGGAATGTGCACTTGAGAGTGTCCGGAAGAACGAGAGCGGCAGCGGTCGCCCTGGCGACGGGGCTGCTGGGCATGGGTGTTGCCGCCCAGCCCGCAGCGCACGCCGATGCGTCGCCCTCACCCGCGAAGGCGACGGTCTACGCCACCGCGATACCCGTGACCCAGCGGGCCGACGTCCTCGGGAAGGACTGGCGCGCCTCGGGCGACCGCGCCTGGACGACCACCGGTGACGCGCGGGGATTTCATGTGCTGTCCGCCGTCCGGAGCAGCGGCTACGCCTGGAAGACCGCGGCGAGCCTGAAGGAGCCCGGATTCGACACCGACGCGTGGATCGGCAACGCGTGCGTCACTGGGTCGGGCAAGCGAGCTGTCGTGGTCTACGCGCCCCGGACCTTCACCAACAAGCCTCAGCTCATGGCCCGGGGCGGGTTCGCCGCAGTCGTCGAACTCGACACGGGCAAGGTCACCAAGCTCGGGGTGCAGACGTCGTTGTCGTACTACAACCCGGGCTGCGGGGCCGGAGAGACGGCGGTGCTGACCCAGTCTCCCGGTGAGGACAAACGGGCGACACGCCTGTTCCGGCTCGATACGCGGACGGGAAAGCTCGGCCCGGCGATCCGGACGGCCGGTCAGGTCACCTCGGCCGTCCCCGCCGGGGACGGCAGCATCGTGGCGGCGGCGGGCGCCGCCCTGGTCGAGGTCGCCGACACCGGTTCCCGCACCACGCTCGCCCACACCGACTCCGCGCCCTACCGGATCACACCGGATGGTGAGGGAGGCGTGGTCTTCCTCGACGCGGCCGCTGCCGGTCGTCAGGCGGGTCCGCGCCCGGCCACCGCCGTACCGGCCCCCGCGAGGACCACCCGTGTCAAGCGCGTCACGGCGGCCCAGCTGCGCCGGCCCGTCGCCGCGCACACCACGCCCGAGGTGTTGGCGGAAGGCTCCTTGACCGGTACGGGTATCGCACGTGCCGCGGGCACCGTCTACCTCACCGGCGACACGCGACTGTCCGCACGGAAGCTTCCGCACGTGGTACGCCGACTGCCCTCGGCGGCGAAGGACGCCGTCGTGTCGACGCAGGGGCAGGCCGTGCTGAACCGGAACACGTGGGCTGACGGCAAGGACTCCCGCGTCCAGTCGCCTGCCGGCGCCGCCCGGCCCGTGGCACTTGCTCTCTCCGTCGTCCCCACCGGCCGCACCGCCCAGTTCACCGTCGCCCCCGGCGCGGCGGCCACCGCTTCCGCCGTAGACGGCAGCGCCCCTTCGCCTGCCTTGCCGAAGCCGCGCGGAAGCAGCACAGCAGGGACAAGGGCGGCGGCCGTCGGGACCTCGCCAGGCTCGCCCGGCGAGGTCGTCGAGTCGGACCGCAGTTGTTCCGTCCCCCGCAACGACCCGCGCAACCAGGCCATGCAGCCCAAGCCACGCCAGGTGGAATGGGCGGTCGACCAGGCGGTCAAGGGAACCTTGAACGTCAGCCGACCCGCGAACTGGAAGAACCTCGGCATGCCGGCGTACCGGCCCATGTCGCTCTTCCCCGCCACGGGCCTGGAAGGCGGCGGCCAGATCCCTGCTCAGATCATGCTGGGCGTCACGGCCCAGGAGTCCAACATGTGGCAGGCGGCGCGCAGCGCGTTGCCCGGCGAGACCGGGAATCCGCTGATCGGGAACTACTACGGCCTTCAACTCTATGACAGCGACCCGAACAACGACTGGGACATCGACTGGTCTAAAGCCGACTGCGGGTACGGCATGACGCAAGTCACGGACCACATGCGGATGGCCGGCCGCGAGGGCGACAAGGGCGGCGCCGCCTGGGACTACCAGAAGCAGCGTGCCGTGGCCCTGGACTACACCGCCAACCTCGCGGCGGGCATGCAGATCCTCACCGGCAAGTGGAACGAGACCCGCCAGGCGGGCATGATCGTGAACAACGGCAACAGCGCGAAGATCGAGAACTGGTTCTTCGCCCTGTGGGCCTACAACTCCGGCTTCTACCCGCAGGCCGACGCGGGCACCCACGGCGGTAAATGGGGAGTGGGCTGGGCCAACAACCCCGCCAACCCCGAGTGGGACGAGTCCCGTACGCCCTTCCTGGAGGACAGCCTCGGCAACAACCACTACGCCGACGCCGCGCACCCGCAGAACTGGCCCTACCCGGAGAAGGTCATCGGCTTCGCGGCACACCCGGTCGAAGGAGTCGAGTCCCCCGGGACCACCGTGGCCGGTTTCCGCGCCGCGTGGTGGAACGGCACCGTCGGCACCGCCCAGATCCCCGGCACCGACAAGTACAACCGCGCGCAGGCCAAGCCGCCGATCACCACGTTCTGCACCGCTGACAACAACTGCGAGCCCGCCAAGATCGGTACCGGAGCCTCCAACTCCCTGGGCGGCGGCCCCTGCACGCTCGCCGACTTCCACTGCTGGTGGAACAAGTCCGTCTCCTGGAAGAACGACTGCAACTACACGTGCGGCAACGAACTGGTCCGGTTCAACAGCTCCTACCCCGAGGAGGCGGACGGCTCGTCCTACCCGCCCAGTTGCTCGACCAGCGGGCTGCCCGGCGGCGCACTGATCGTCGATGACGTGGCCGACGACGTACCGGCGGTCCGGCCCGGCTGCACACGCACCTGGACCAACGCGGGCTCCTTCACCATGGACTTCGGCCAGGGCGAGACGGTGAAGGACCAGAACGGCAACCCGACCACCGGCTGGCCCGCCAAGATCGACGTACACCAGCTCGGAGGCGGATTCGGCGGCCACTTCTACTTCGGGCATACCCGCAAACCCGACGCCAAGGGGCAGCGTCTGAAGGCCACCGGCATCTGGACCCTGAACAAGCCCCTCGACAGCGCCGCGACGGCCGCCAAGGTCATGGTCCACCTGCCCGACCACGGAGCACGCGCCCAGGACACCTTCTACGAGGTGAGAACGCCGCAGGGCTGGGTCGCCGCACCGCCTGTCAACCAGCGCCTGGAAGGCGGCGAGGGAACCAACCGATGGATCACCCTGGGCGCCTACCAGTTCAGCGGTTCGGTGCCCGCTGTCCGGCTCAGCACCCTCAGCACCTCCGGTACCAGCGACGACGACATCGCTTTCGACGCGGTCGCCTTCGTCCCCGGCGACTACTCGGGCATGCCGTCCATCTCCTTCCCCGACGACAATCCCCAGGCGCCCGACGTCGACTACGTCAACCAGCCGATGGTCCCGGCGGCCGCACCCGTCTTCTACTCCCTCGGCAACACCTCGGCGGGCGCGGGCAAGCGCACCGCCCTCAAAGCCCCGTCCGCTACCGCGCCCGTGGCGTGCGAGGCGGCCCGGAAGCCGGGCAACGGCATGTGCATCACGCTGGGGAAGAAGAAGGCGGTGAACCCGCGCGGTCGGAGTTCCAGCGGCTCGGCGTCCTCCACCTCGCCCGGTTCGGAACTGTCCTGCGCCGCCAGCAGAAGCAACCTGAGCCGCTACGTCGGATGCCTCACCAGCGACACGCCCGTCACCCTCGTGCTCTACAAGGACCGGGCACCGGTCGGCACCGCGAGCTGGGACATCTACCAGAAGATTCAGCTGTACCAGAACGAGAACAGCATCGACCAGACCATCACGATCATCCCCAACAACATCGACCCCGCACTCGCCAGCGTGACCCTCGACTGGAACGCCGTGTGCAAGGGCGCCTGTTCGACCGGGACCCAGCAGTGGCGGGGGACTCCCACCTGGACACCCGGTGACCAGCACTCGGTGACGGCCGGTGCGGGCCAGTGGTGGACCGGCACCACCGGAGCGTCCCTGCTCGACCTCTCCTGGACCTTCACCGCGCGCTCGCCGGTCACCACCGACACGCCGACCGTGATGTGGACCGACAGTGACATGCCGGTCCGGTGCGACGTCATCATGGGCAAGGAGGAGGTGCCCGAGACCAAGCCGGGCTGCGTCTTCAGCAAGTACATCCCCACCCTCACCCTCAACACCGCCCAGCGGCCCGCGGCAAGCGCGCTGTACTGGCTCCTCATGGAGAAGCTCAAGACCCATCCCGGCAGCAGGAAGTACAACAGCCCCCTGCACCGGCAGGCCGACCAGGCCATCGCCGACAAGAACCGCCGGGTGATCTGCGACAGCACCTTCAACCCCGTCCCGACGGGGACGTCGGACGGCCCGTCCTGCGACGAGTACCCCTTCGCCAAGGCCCGGGAAAGCGGCGGGGGTTCTCTCACCTCCGGAGCTCAGTGCGCGCAGTTCTACGCCGTGAAGGCCGGCGCCCGCTGGCAACTCAAGTACGACACGACCTCCCCTCTCCCCACCTGGAACGAACTGTGCGGGCGCGGCAGCATCCCGCTCTCCCAGAACACAGGAGCGGGCGGCGAACTCGGCCGCTTCACCACCGCCGTACGCCTGCACGACGACGACGCCTACTTCGTGGAGGCACCGGGATTCGACAACTGCACCATGACCGCGTGCGACCTGCCGTAGAGCCTGACCGCGTCAGGGCCGAGAAGGCCCGTGGACGAGACAGTTCGAAGGCCCGGCTGCTGCGTGAGTGAGCGAGCGGTCGGGCGAGCGGTAGGCGCCAGCCTGTCGAGAGCGCGGCGCGGTCTGGGGCCCGTCGCAGGGGGAAATACCCTTGACCCCCTACTCCTGGGGGTCAAGGGGGCGCAGGTGCACATCCTGTCGCCCCGACTGGAGACAGTCGCAGATCAGGGCCGGTTTCGGAGCAATCCGAAACCGGCCCTGATCGTCTGTGGGGACCCGTCCGCGTCCGAGCGCCCTCCGCGCCCGCTGCCGCGCCCGTCCGCGCGGCTCCTCAGCCGCCGACGGTCCCGTAGCGCTCCTGCACCAGCCGCAGGTGCGTCCACGAGCGCAGGCCGACGACGCCGTCCATCGTCCCGATCCGGTCGAGCACGGCGATGGTGTCCTCGACCGTGGTGGTCACGACGGTGCCCACGGCGTCCGCGGTGCCGAGCGTCAGGGCCAGGAAGTCGACGGCGCCGATCTCCTCGATCCGGTGGAGCACGTCCCGCGCCTTCCCCGCGAGGTCGAGGGCGAAGCCGGTCATGAAGGAGCGGCCGAGCCTGGTCGGGTTCACCAGCGTGACGATCCGGACGACACCCAGATCGAGCAGGTTGCGCACCCGTGCCCGAGTGGCCGCCGCCGACAGACCGACGTGTGCCGCGAGGTCGGCGTAGCTGGTGCGGCCGTCGGCGCGGAGCAGATCGACCAGCGTCCGGTCGAGGCGGTCGACGGCCGGATCCGTGCCGGCCGCGGCCCTCGGCGGCGGCAGATGCGGCTCCTTGACCACATCGGTGTAGACGAGCGTCTCGACGCGCGTGACGCCCTCGGCGCCGCGAAGGCGGTCGACGACGTTCCCGAGCCGGCGCAGATCGGTGGTCCTGATCTCCGCGACCACGCCGGCCCGTCCTGAGACGATGGACACGAACACTGTCTCGTCCTGGTCGGCGAGCATACGGGCGACATCGTCGCGGCGCGCCCCGGTCACACCCACGGACAGGTGTGCGGTGGCGTGGATGCCGTCGAACTCGGGTCGGACGGTGGCCACCACGCGCAGCACGCCGTCGTCGAAGAGCCGCAGCACACGCGAGCGGACGGCCTTGCGGGACAGGCCCACCCGCCCGGCGAGCGACTCGAAGGAGGCGCGGCCGTCCTCGCGCAGCGCCTCGACGAGTTCGAGGTCGGTTTCGGTCAGGTTCACCGGGCTCAGGGTAGCGAATCGGGTGCGTCGAGACGTTCCGACGATCGAATGGGGCGTTGACGGTACGCCATCTCGCCCATATCGTTTGGTCTGCTCGTGCACAACGAGCCATTCGGACAATGGCCGGGGCCTCCGGCACGAATCGCAGGAGATCCGGTGAGGACAGACGAGCGCGGCCGCCCAGGTGGGCGCCCGGGTGGGATCGAGACCCACACCATCGACTTCATCCCGCCGGCCGAGCGGCGCGGCAAGCCGTGGCACCTGTTCACGCTGTGGTTCGGGGCGAACAGCGTCATCGTCAGCGTGGTCACCGCCTCGATCTTGGTCGGCGGCGGCATGTCGTTCGCCTGGTCGGTCGCGGCCATCGTCATCGGCTTCGCGCTCGGCGGATTCCTCGCGGCCTTCCACTCGGCCCAGGGCCCTCAGCTCGGCATCCCGCAGATGATCCAGAGCCGTGCCCAGTTCGGGTACGTCGGCGGAATCGTCCCGATGATCATCGCGGAGATCAACTACCTGGTCTTCTTCGCCGCCGCACCGGCGATCTGCGGTCTGCTGGCCCACGCGGTGTGGGGCTGGAACGCCTACCTCGTCGCCGTGGTCGTCACCGCGATCACCTTCGTGGTGGCCCTCTTCGGCTACGACCTCAGCCATCGGCTGGCGAAATACCTCAGCGTCGCCTCGGTGGTCGTCTTCGGGATCCTGACGATCCTGGTGCTCAGCCACTCGGGCATCGACCACCCCACCACGCACCACCTGCACACCGGCGGCTTCCAGACCGGCCTGTTCCTCACCGGGATCGCGGTGACCTTCGTCTACGCCGCGGGCTACGCGCCCTACATCGCCGACTACTCCCGCTACCTGCCGGAGTCGACGTCGACCCGTGCGACCGCTTGGTGGACCTACGCCGGCATCGTGATCTCGGGCATCTGGCTGTTCGTGCTCGGCGCCTACCTGACCACCGTCACCGGCTTCGGCGCCGACACCCTGGGCTCGGTGGTCCAGGTCGGCGACTCCTTCGGCAAGGCCTTCACCGCGCTGCTGGTGGTCGTGGTGATGGGCATCCAGGTGCTCCAGGGCTCGCTGTCGATGTACGCCGGCGGCAACACCGCGCTCAGCATCGCCACCTCGCTGCGCCGTACCGCCGCGCCGGTCGAGGCGAGCCTGCGCACCCGGCTGTGGTCCCTCGTGCCCTTCGCGCTCGTCTGCCTGGCCGCGACCCTCGCCTATTCGAAGAGCTTCACCAGCGCGTTCACCGACGCCCTGGGGGTGGTGCTGATCCTGCTGATCCCGTGGTCGGCGATCAACCTCGCCGACTTCTACTTCGTCCGCGACGGCCACTACGACGTGCAGGCGATCTTCGACCCGAACGGCACGTACGGCCGCGTCAACGTCGCCGGCGCCGTCAGCTTCCTGCTCGGCTTCGTGGTCGAGCTGCCCTTCGCCAACCTCGGCTTCTGGGCCGGGCCCGTCGCGCACAGGCTCGACGGCGGCGACCTGTCCTGGCTGGTCGGCATCGTGGTCAGCGGCGCCTGCTACCTGTTGATGACCCGGACCGCGTCCGTCGCGGCCGACACCCCGGAGGCTTCCACCCGATGAGCTCGACCATCCTGACCGGCGGCCCCGTCCGCACCATGACCGGCGACGGTCACACGCCCGAGGCGGTGCTGATCCACGACGGCGTGGTGCGGGCGGTCGGCACCCTCACCGAGACGCGCCGCTCGGCGTACGAGACACCCGAGATCGTCGACCTCGACGGCCGCACCCTGATGCCGGGCTTCGTCGACGCGCACGCCCACACCATCCTGCACGGCTCGGCGATCGACTGGGTGGACCTCTCCGGCGCCCGCGGCATCGGCGACGTCGTGCGCCTGCTGGCCGAGCGTGCCGCCGCGCGCCCCGGTGAGGCCGTCCGCGGCTATGGCTACGACCAGTCCAAGCTGGTCGAGGGCCGGCACCCGTCGGCGGCCGACCTCGACCGGGTGACACGTGACCGCGTGGTCCAGATCCAGCACGCCAGCGGGCACGGCTACGTGGTCAACACGCTCGCCCTGCGGCAGGCGAACATCACCGCCGCGACCCCGACGCCGCTCGGCGGCAGGATCGACCGCGACGCCGACGGAGAGCCGACGGGTGTCCTCTTCGACTCCGCGTGCGACCTGCTGACCGGCGCCGAGGGCGTCAAGGTGCGCAACCACGGGCCCAACTTCCACCTCCCGATGACGCACGCCGAGATCGACCACCTCTTCGACCTCGGCCAGCGCTCGCTCCTGGCGGCCGGCATCACCACGATGTGCGACGCCCAGGTCACGCAGCTGGAGATGGACGCCTACCTGCGGGCGCGGGACGAGGGCCGGCTGCGGATGCGCACCGAGATGCTGGCGCTGTCGAGCAACCTCGAACACCTCACCGGGCTCGGCATGAGCTCGCGGCTGGGCGACGACCAGCTCCGGCTGTGGGGCGTCAAGCTCTACGCCGACGGCTCGGTCATCGCGCGTACGGCGTACCTCAACGGGCACGCCTGCTGCGGAAAGCCCTCGCCCGACGGCTACCTGTACCACGAGCCCGAGGAACTCGCCGCCCTCATCACCACGGCCCACCGCCTCGGCCTGAGCACGGCCACCCACGCCCAGGGTCCGCTGCCGATCGGCGTGGTCCTCGACGCCGTCGCCGACGCCCGCGCCGAACGGCCGCGCACCGGCCTGGTGCACCGCATCGAGCACTGCGGCTTCCCGACCGGCGAGCAGATCGGCCGGATGGCCGGCCTGAACGTCGTGCCGGTGCCGCAGCCGATGCAGGTGAGCCTCTACGGCGACTCGCTGATGGACGAGTTCGGCGAGTTCGGCGGCCGGTTCTACCCGTACGGCGAGTTCGAGCGGGCCGGCGTCCCGGTCGTCATCTCCTCCGACGCGCCGGTGACCATGCCCAACCCGCTGGAGGCGGTGTGGGCCGCGGTCACCCGTGAGACCCTCGGCGGCGCCGTCTCGGGCGACGCGGCGCAGCAGGCCGGCCGCGCCAACGCGCTGCGCGGCGTCACCGTCACTCCGGCGCGGATGCTGGGCCGCCAGGACATCGGCGTCATCCGCCCCGGCGCCAGGGCCGACCTCGTGTTCCTCGACGCGGACCCCGTCACGGTGCCGGTCGAACGGCTGCCCAAGGTCGGCGTGACCGAGTCGTGGATCGGCGGAGAGGAGGTCGTCCTCGGCTAGCGCCGCCGTGATCGGCGAGCGCACCCCGGGCCCCGAACGGTCCGAGGCGCGGGGACTTCGCCGCGTGCCGAGGTGGCTGCCGGGACGACGGCCGCACGGGCGGGATGCGCGGCGCGACGCCTGTCACCGGTCGACGTCGGGCGCCGGCACGTCCGCCGGCAGGAACGTCACGTGCGGACGGCCTGTGCGGGGATGCACGGCGACCTCGGCGCTCACCTCGTAGACCTCCGCCAGCAGGCGTGCGGTGAGCACCTCCTGCGGCGGTCCGGACGCGACGACACCGCCGTCGCGCAGGACGTACAGGCGATCGCAGTAGTAGGCGGCCAGGTTGAGGTCGTGCAGGGCGACCAGGACCGTCGCGGACAGCCGGCGCAGCGCGGTCAGGATCTCCAACTGGTGCCGGATGTCGAGGTGATTGGTCGGTTCGTCCAGGACGAGCAGCGACGGCTGCTGGGCCAGGGCCCGGGCGATCAGCACCCGTTGCCGTTCGCCGCCGGAGAGCCTCTCGAAGAGGCGGTCCGCCAGAGTGACGGCGTCGACCGAGGAGAGCGCCGCGTCGATCAGCGCGACGTCCTCGGCCGTGTCGCCGGACAGCAGGCGCTTGTGCGGGGTGCGGCCCATCGCGACCACCTCACGCACCGTCAGATCGATCCCGGACGGGGGGTCCTGCACCACCGCGGCCAGGGTCCGCGCGAGTCGGCGCGGGGACAGCGACCAGGCGTCGGCGCCATCGACGAGGACCCTCCCGGTCTCCGGCCGCAGCACGCGGTAGACGGCGCGCAGCAGGCTGGACTTGCCGCTGCCGTTCGGACCGACGAGGCCGATCGTCTCGCCCTCGCCGGCCGCCAAGGTGACGTCGTGGACCAGCCGCCGGGCGCCCGCCGTGAGCGTGAGGCCCTCGACGTGGAGTCCGGTCATGCCGCGCCTCCCGCGCTCCGACGGGCGTCGCGCCGCATCAGCCACAGGAAGAACGGTCCTCCGCACAGAGCGGTGAGGACGCCGACCGGGATCTCCTGCGGTGCCGCGACGGTCCGCGCGGCGATGTCCGCCAGGACGAGAAACGCCGCACCGCCCAGAGCCGCGGCCGGCAGCACGCGCCGGTGATCGCCGCCGACGAGCAGCCGTACGATGTGCGGCAGCATCAGGCCGACGAAGCCGATCGGCCCCGCCGCCGCCACCAGCACCCCGGTGACGAGCGAGACGAGGACGAACATCCGGGCCCGGAACCGTGCCACGTCCAGACCCAGGGTCGCCGCGGCCTCCTCCCCGGAGAGCAGCAGGTTCAGGTGCGGGGCCTGCGCCATGAGGACGGCGATGCCGAGCAGCAGCGCCAGACCCGGCAGCCACAGTGCCCGCCAGGACACCCCGCCCAGACCGCCCAGGGTCCAGGCGAGGACGGTGCGCGCCTCGTTGCCGTTGTCCGCCGTCAGGAGCAGCAGGTTCAGCAGCGCGCTGAGCACCGACGCGACCGCGACCCCGGCCAGGATCAGGCGCAGCGAGGTGAGGCGACCGCCGGTGCGCGCGGCGGCGTACACGAGCACCAGCGCGCCCAGCGCGCCCGTGAACGCGGCCGCCGACAGTGACACCGCCCCGAAGACGCTCACCCCGAACACGATGACCGCGACCGCGCCGAGCGAGGCCCCGGAGGACACCCCGAGAAGGTACGGCTCGGCGAGCGGGTTGCGCACCAGCGCCTGCAGCGCCGTACCCACGACGGCGAGGCCCGCGCCGGTGACCGCGCCGAGCAGGACGCGTGGTCCGCGTACGTCGAGGACGATCGTCTCCCGCGCCCGGGTCCAGGTGGGCTCGCTCCAGTCGGCGCCGAGGGCGTGCGTGACGATGCCCCACACCTGGCCGGGCGGCACATGCACCGAGCCGAGGCAGAGCCCGGCGGTCAGCGAGACGACCAGGAGCACGGCGAGCACGGCCAGGACGGCGGTGAACGACGTCCGGCTCGACGTTCCCCGGCCTTGCCTCGCCGCGGCACTGCTCTCGGCGTCCGTGGCGGGCGGTGTCACTTGAAGCTCTCCGGGTGCAGCCCGCGCGCCAGGCCGCTCACCGCGTCCGCCGAGCGGACGCCGACCAGGGTGTCGGTCAGCGGGAGCACGACGAAGCGCTTGTTCCTGATCGCCGGTACGTCGGCGAGGGCGGGCTGGGACAGCAGGAACTCCCTCTTCCGGGCGACGCTGGTGCCCGCGTAGTCGTAGAGGGCGATGACGTCGGGCCTGCGGTCGACGACCTGCTCCCACGAGACGTCGCCGAACACCTCGTCCAGGTCGGAGAAGACGTTCCTGCCGCCGGCCAGCTTGATCAGCTCGTTGCCCAGGCCCTTGCCGCCCGCCGTGAAAGCGGACTTGTCGCCGCTGTCGTAGACGAACACGGAGACGTCCCGCGCGTCCCGCACGCCCTCACTCGCCTTGTCGACCCGCTCGCGGAGCTCGGAGACGAGGGCGGAGGCGCGGTCGGAGACGCCGAAGATCTCGCCGACCGTGCGTATCTCGGCATACGTGTCCTCCATGGTCACCCCCTTCTCGCCGGCGCAGTTCTCCCGGTTGAGGTAGGTGTCGATGCCCGAGTCGGCGAACGCCTTGCGCGAGCGGCCCTCCTTCTCCGCGAACGCGCTGGCGTAGCCGCCGTAGACGAAGTCGGGATCGGTGTCGAGGACCTTCTCGAACGACGGTGCCTCCTTCGACAGCTGCGGGATCGACGTGAAGTCCTCACGGAGGCCGGGCAGGACCGCCGAGTCGGGGTACGCCGTGCCGACCATCCGGTCCTTCAGCTTCAGCGAGAGCATCAGCTCGGCCGGGTGCTGATGAATGGTCACGGCACGGGACGGAGGCTTGGTGTACGTCGTCGTCACACCGCAGTTGTCGACGGTGACGGGGAAGCCCCTCACCGCCGAGGCGCCTGCCTTCGGGGAGCCGGCGGCGGCGCCGGACGAGCCGCAGCCGGCGGTCAGCAGGAGCGCCGACACGGCGGTGACGGCCGCGACAAGACGCGCCGGCCGGTGCCCGCGCGAGGCCGTGGACACCGGTGCGCCCATGGACGACGGGGAGAACGAGTGAAGGGGACGGCTGTGACCGTCGTACATGGAAAGCCTCCTGCGGAGTCCGCGCTCCTCGGATCGGGCCCGCGGCAGGTCAGTGACCTGACTCCCGCGCACACCCTCCCGGGGGAGGGTGTGCGCGGTCACAGTGGCGGGACCGCGCCGGATTCGCACCGGCTTCCTGGCTCCTGCCGCGGCTTTGACCTGGTGATCGTACGTAATGACCAGGTAAAAGAGAAAGCCGGGTCGGGCCGGTGGTGAAGTGACCGCAGCGCCGCGCCGGACGGTGATACACGTAGTCTTCCCCCGAGACGAAGAAGGTCTGCGGTGTACAAGTGGGCCGTCAGCAGGGGGAGTTCGCATGAGGCACCGTTCCACTTCACTCTCGAAGGGCTTGGGCGCCGCGGCGCTCGGGGCCATGGCTGTCGCCTACGGGAGCGCACTCGTCCCAAAGGACGCGGACGGGGCGCGTTGGGAGGTTCTCGTCCCGTTGGCGGTGAGCGGTCTGCTGGCCGGCTGTTGGGTTCTGGCGGTGCGGAGCGCGCCTCTCGTGACGCGTGTGCCCGCTGTCCCCGCCCGTGCCGGGATACCCGCCGCGCTGGGCTCGATACGGCGCGACTGGGGGCACATCGCGATGGCGTATCTCGTCATCTGGGCCCCGTTCGTCGCCGGTGCGGCGGCTCAGCACGGCTCGGGGTCGTCCCTCGGCGGCCTCTGGTGTGCGCTGACCGCCCTCTTCGCCCTTGTGCTCTCCTGCTACGCCCTCGCGCTGGTCACCTCGCGACTGGGCCCCGGACAGAAGGTTCTGCGGGCCGACGCCGCGGCAGGCCGCGTGTACGCGGTGCGGGCCCGGTTCGGCGACGCGGTCCGTGAGCAGTACCGCCGGCCCACCGGCACCGGCACGGGCGACATCAGCACCATCGACTCCTACTATGCCGAGCTGTCGCCCGAGAGTGAGGACGGCGGGCCCGCAGTGCGCCCGACCGTGCGCCTCGCCTCCATGCGCGGCGACAGCTTCCGGATCAACCTCGGCGACAAGCACCTGTCCCACGCCGCCGCCGAACTGGCCGGACACAGCGGATGGCTGTGCTGGCCCAGCCGCTGGAAGGACCTCGCGGGCACGGACAAGGATCGCCATGTCGCCGCGGCCTTCGTCACCGACACCGGGCACGTCGTGTGGGGGGCACACCCGGCAGGACGACTGGACGACGTGGCTGCGCGGCGAGCTCGCACCCGTACGCGAAACCGACCCCACCCTCTCCGCCGAGGTGCTCCCCTCGCCGTCCCGTTTCCTCCCAGCGGCACACGGCGTCAGCCTGCTCTACGCCGCCGCCGCGGCGCTCCTGACCATCCCCTACCTCGTCGGAGCGGTCCCCTTCGGCGTAGGCATCGGCCTGGGCGCGGCCGCAGGGCTCACAGGTCTCGTCGCCGGCGTACGGATGGCAAACGGCGCCAAGATACTGGACCCGGAGCTGTGGACCACACGCCAGGAATCGCACCCCTCGCTGCGGTAGAAGGCCGACTTGGCATGCCGTGACCCTCGGCCCGCTTCTCGGCGTGTGCGGTCGCGTGGCTCACGGTCCCGTCGTCGCTCACGGCGCCTGGGTATTCGGGCGCGCCGCGTCCCGGCCGCCGAGACCCGCCTGCCGCGGCGCGCCGATGGCCGCGTCCGCGCCGCGTAACTCGGCGGAGCGCCGGGAGCCCCGGGAGGCGACGAGCAGCGCGATCCGGGGGCGGGCGAGCCAGGCCGTGCGCACCCGGCGCGCCGGCGACTCAAGGGTCTCCCGCCAGGCGACCGCCGGCGCGAAGCCGTCCAGGGCCTCCGCCCGCAGCCGCTCCGCCGGCCCGAGCAGGATCTCGTCCTTGCCGCGCACACCCCGCCGGACGTGCCACCCGCCCCGATGCTCAAGCCGTCCCGCCGGACGTGCCACCCGCCCTGATGCTCAAGCCGTCCCGCCGGACGTGCCACCCGCCCTGATGCTCAAGCCGTCTCGCCGGACCAGACCTCGTCCCTCCTCTTGACGGGGACTTCGGGCGGCATGACACTCCAGTAGGGAATCCTAGTGAACAGGTAGGGAATCATGGGGCGCCTTGAGCCGGTCACCGGCCGTGCGAGCCGCAGCCGCACGGCGCGGCCCGCGTCCCCCCGCACCTCCCCCCTCCTCACCTCCCGCCGCCACATCGACCTGCAGCGCGTCTGCAGCGCCATCGGCCCGCTGGGCTGAGCGCGGGGGGCCGCCCGCCCCGCCACCGCGGCCGTCACGACTTCGTCATCGCTTCCGCAGCGCGCGCTCCGGCGCGCCCGTACCCGGGGAGACCCATGTCCGTCACACCGCAGGCCGCCGCCCACCCGGCCCCCCGGCCCGCCGTCGCCTTCCGGGGCCGCATCGGCCGGGACCGGCGCAGCGGCCACTACGCCGTGCCGCGCCGCTACCGCCTCCACCTGTCCACCGCCTGCCCGCAGGGGCTGGCCATCGCCGTCACGCACAGCCTCCTGGGCATCGGCGACACCTGTCCGGTGACCTTCCTGCCCGCCGTCCCCGACTGTCCCGGCGGCCACGCGGCGCTGCGTCCGCTGTACGAGGCGAGCGCGCACCACTACCCGGGGCCGGCCCTCGCGCCGGTGCTCAGCGACGACTGGTCCGGACGGATCGTCAGCACCCACGCCCCCGAAATCATGCGCGACCTGGACGAGCACTTCGGCGACGGCCGGGCCGCGCTGTACCCGCGTGCCGCCGAGGCTGCGCTCCGGGACGTGGAGCGGCTGTGCGCGCGGGACATCGACGAGGCCGCCCAGCGGGCCGGCCGGGCCGACGCCGAACCGGAGGAGCGCGCCGAGGCACTGGAGACGCTGCTCGCCGCACTGGGCGAACTGGACCGTCGGCTCACCGGCCACGACCATGTGATGGGCGATCAACTCAGCGCCGCAGACGTGGTGTTGTGGGTCGCGCTGGTGCAGCTCGACACCGTGCACCGCCACCACCTCGACGCCCACGCCGTGCACCGCGTCGCCGACCACCCGGCCCTGTGGGCGCACGCCCGCCGGCTCACCGCGCACCCCGCCTTCGGCGCCCACCTCGACCTCGACGGCATCGCCCGCCGGCACCACGCCGGCTGCCGGGGCCTGGAGGCCGCCGGCTCGGCCGTCCAGATCCTGGACTGGGCCGCCCACGCCGACGGCGCCCGACCCGCCCACCGGCCCTGATCGTCTCATTCGGCGTTCCACTGGATGGACAAGCGTTGACTTCCATGAGGGCGCCTGACTTACTTACGCCCAGAACGGTCATGAGCGTCAGCGACAAGCCCTGGCTCGCTGACCGGCAACCCTCGCGCCGCGGTGGGGTGCCCCAGGTGACGACCGGACCGGACGACGTTTCGGTAAGCGCGAAGGCCCCACGGGGCCGGAACGGTGACAGGTGACGGACATGTACGCAGCTCCCCGGACGGCGACCCGCCGCCCCCTGGGCTGCGTACCCCCGGCCGCGCAACTCCTCGTCGCCAACCGCGCCGTCGACCTGCTCCGGGTCAACAGCGCGCTGTGTACGGCGTCCGGCCGCAGCCGGGGCTGACGACCCACCGCAGCCCCCGGCTCCCCGACGAACACCGCCCGAGCGGTGTGCCGTTGTCCGCCCAGCTCCCGGTCCCGTACGTCCTTCGCGTGCCGCCCCGTCCGCAGAACGGCTCCCCGTCCTCGCGGTCACGAGGGCCGCCGCGCCCACGGCGGGTCCCGGGTCCCCGACTCCGCTGGAGCCGCCATGAGTGAACCTCCGGGGACCGTCGCGTCCCTCGACACCGCAGCCAAGACCCCCGAGACCCCCGCCCCGTCCTCCGACGGACCCGCCGACGCCGCACCCGGCGCCGGAGCCGTCGAGGCCCGGCCCGCCGAGGCCGCGAGAACCGCCCCGCCGTCGCAGGCCCAGCGCGTACAGCCGCTGCGCCGCCCCGGCCGGTGGATCGCCAGCGCCGTCGTGCTGGTGCTGGCCGCCCAGTTCGTGCACGGCCTGGCGACCAACGAGTTCTACCAATGGGACCGCTTCGCCTACTGGTTCACCCGCCCGACCATCCTGGACGGCCTCGCCATCACCCTGGAGGTCACCGCCCTCAGCGCCGTACTGGGCCTGCTCGGCGGCATCCTGCTCGCCCTGGCCCGGCTCTCCCGCAGCCCCGTCCTGCGCGCGGCCGGCTGGCTCTACGTGTGGGCGTTCCGGTCCATCCCGCTGATCGTCGTCCTGATCTTCCTCTACAACTTCTCCGCGCTCTACCAGACGCTCAGCGTCGGCATCCCCTTCGGCCCGGCCTTCTTCCGCTTCGACGAGTCACGCCTGGCCACCGACATGGCCATCGCCGTCGTCGGACTCAGCCTCAACGAGGCCGCCTACGCCGCCGAGGTCGTGCGCGGCGGCGTCCTCTCCGTCGACCAGGGCCAGCACGAGGCCGCCGCCGCGCTCGGCCTGCCCCGCGGCTACCGCTTCACCCGCATC
The DNA here is from genome assembly GCA_013364255.1 of Streptomyces seoulensis. Classification (GTDB taxonomy): domain Bacteria; phylum Actinomycetota; class Actinomycetes; order Streptomycetales; family Streptomycetaceae; genus Streptomyces; species Streptomyces similanensis. The sequence goes on from CP054936.1 coordinate 7,773,219, forward strand.
GTCCTGCCGCAGGCCCTGCGCTCCATCGTGCCCAACTACGTCAACCAGCTCATCGGCCTGGTCAAGAGCACCTCGCTCGTCTTCTACGTCTCACTGCTCGACCTGTTCGGCGCCGCCCAGACCATGGGCGCCACCTACCCCGGCGACATCGTGCCGCTGCTGCTGGTGGTCACCGTCTGGTACCTGATCCTCACCAGCCTCTTCTCCGTCGTCCAGTACTACGTCGAGCGGTACTACGCCCGCGGCGCCACCCGGGCGCTGCCGCCCACCCCCCTTCAGAGACTGCGCGGCGCCCTCACCACGGCGCGCGCCCGCCTGCACAGCGAGGCCGCGATATGAGCACCCCACTCGACACCCCTGGCACCCCCGTCCCCGGCGCGCAGAGCGCCCCGGCCGCCGTCGAGGTGCACGGCGTGCACAAGTGGTACGGCGCCCACCAAGTGCTGGACGGCATCGACCTGACGATCCGGCCCGGCGAGGTCACCGTGATCCTCGGCCCCTCCGGCTCCGGCAAGTCCACCCTGCTGCGGGTGATCAACCACCTGGAGAAGCCCGAGGCCGGCCACGTCAGCGTGGGCGGCGAGCCCATCGGCGTACGCCGTCACGGCAAGGGGCTGAAGGAGCTGAGCGAGCGGGCCATCCTCGCCCAGCGCAGCCGCATCGGCTTCGTCTTCCAGAACTTCAACCTCTTCCCGCACCTGACCGCCCTGGACAACGTCGCCGCCGCGCCCGTCGCCACCGGCCGCCTCAGCCGCGGCGCGGCCCGGGAACTCGCCCGCGAGCTGCTCGACCGCGTCGGTCTCGGCGACCGCGCCGGCGCCTACCCGAGGCAGCTGTCCGGCGGCCAGCAGCAGCGCGTGGCCATCGCCCGCGCCCTCGCGCTGCGCCCCGGCGTGATCCTGTTCGACGAGCCGACCTCCGCCCTCGACCCCGAACTCGTCGGCGAGGTGCTGTCCGTCATCAAGGACCTGGCGGCCGGCGGCACCACCCTCGTCATCGTCACGCACGAGATCGGCTTCGCCCGCGAGGTCGCCGACCGGATCGTCTTCCTCGACGGCGGCCGCGTCGTCGAACAGGGCCCGCCCGCCCAGGTGCTGGACAACCCGAGCCACCCGCGCACCCGGGACTTCCTGAGCAAGGTCCTGTGACCCACCCCCTCCGCACTTCCCGCACCCACCGCCCCACCGCGGCCCGCCGGGTCCGCGCCCCCCACGCCCCACCGCCACACCCGACAAGGACAGCCATGCCCACCTCCCGCCTCCCCGGCCGGTTCCCGCGCCACCTCACCGCCGTCGCCGCCGTCGCCTCCCTGGCCCTCTCCCTCGCCGCCTGCGGCGGTGACAGCGACGCGGCCACCACCGCGGGCAGCGCGGCGGACGGCACGGTCACCGTGGGCCGGCTGTCCAACGGCGCCGCCCGGCAGACCACGTTGAAGGTCTCCGAGGTCAAGGCCCTCAACGCCGAACTGCCCGCCGCGCTACGCAAGAGAGGCAAGCTCGTCATCGGCGTCAGCGCGCTGCCCTCCGGCTCGCCGCCGCTGGCGTACGTGGGCAGCGACCAGAAGACCCTGACCGGCTCCGAGGCTGACCTCGGCCGGCTGGTCGCCGCCGTCCTCGGTCTCGAACCGGAACTGCGCAACTCCACCTGGGAGAACCTCTTCGTCGGCGTCGACAGCGGCAAGGTCGACGTCGCCTTCTCCAACGTCACCGACACCGAGGAGCGCAAGAAGAAGTACGAGTTCGCCTCCTACCGCAAGGACAACCTCGGCTTCGAGGTGGCCAGGAAGAGCACCTGGAACTTCGGCGGCGACTACGAGAAGCTCGCCGGCCGCACCGTCGCCGTCGGCTCGGGCACCAACCAGGAGAAGATCCTGCTGGAGTGGCAGGCCAAGCTCGCCAAGGAGGGCAAGAAGCTCACCGTCAAGCGCTACCCGGACCTGAACAGCACCTATCTGGCCCTGGCCGGCGGCAGGATCGACATCTACTTCGGCCCCAACCCCGACATCGCCTACCACACCCGGCAGGTCGCCGCCACGCCGCGCGCCACCCGCACGGCCGGCGAGTTCTCCGGCGCCGGCGCCTCGCTCCAGGGCCTGATCGCCGCCACCGCCAAGAAGGACAGCAAGCTGGCCAAGCCGGTCGCCGACGCCCTCAACCACCTGATCGACAACGGGCAGTACGCCAAGTGGCTGGCCGCCTGGAACCTCTCCGACGAGGCCGTCGCCAAGTCCGAGGTCAACCCGCCCGGCCTGCCGCTCGACAACTCCTGACCCCGGCGTGCGCGTCCCCGGCCCCGCCACGGCCGGGGACGCGCCGCCCCGCCGCGCCCGGCCCGCGCCACCCGAAGCGGCCGGGCCGGCGCCCCCGTACGGACCCGAAGGAAGGAACAACCCACCCGTGTCCTCGAACCCTTCCGCGCATCTCCACCTCGCCGTGGCCCTCGACGGCGCCGGCTGGCACCCCGCCGCCTGGCGGGAGGCCGTCTCGCGCCCCCGCGAGCTGTTCACCGCCGGGTACTGGGCCGACCTGGTCACCGAGGCCGAGCGCGGCCTGCTCGACTTCGTGACCTTCGAGGACGGCCTCGGCCTCCAGTCCTCGCACCCCTTCGCACCCGACGAGCGCACCGACCAGGTCCGCGGCCGCCTCGACGCCGTCCTGACCGCCGCCCGCGTCGCCCCGCTGACCCGGCACATCGGCCTGGTGCCGACCGTCGTCGCCACCCACACCGAGCCCTTCCACATCTCCAAGGCGATCGCCACCCTCGACTACGTCAGCTCCGGCCGCGCCGGAGTGCGGGTGCGGGTCGACGCCCGCCCGGACGAGGCCGCGCACTTCGGCCGCCGCACCGTCGCGCACATCGACCCGGACGACCTGCCCGCGGCCCGGGAGACGGTGACCGAACTGTTCGAGGAGGCCGCCGACTACGTGGAGGTCGTCCGCCGGCTGTGGGACAGCTGGGAGGACGACGCCGAGATCCGCGACGTGGCCACCGGCCGCTTCATCGACCGCGGCAAACTCCACTACATCGACTTCGAGGGCCGCCACTTCCACGTCAAGGGCCCCTCCATCACCCCCCGCCCGCCGCAGGGCCAGCCGCCCGTCAGCGCCCTGGCCCACGACACCGTTCCCTACCGGCTGGTGGCGCGGCAGGCCGACATCGGCTACGTCACCCCGCGGGACGCCGACGAGGCCCGCTCGATCGTCGCCGAGATCCGCGCCGGGCAGGAGACGGCCGGCCGGGCGGGCGAGCCGCTGCACGTCTTCGGCGACCTCGTCGTCCTCCTCGACCAGGACGCCGCCGCGGCGCGGGCCCGCCTCGACCGGCTGGACGAGCTGGCCGGCGAGCCCTACACCGGCGACGCCCCCGTCTTCACCGGCACGGCCGCACAACTGGCCGACCGGCTGCAGGAGTTCGCGGCGGCCGGACTGACCGGGTTCAGGCTGCGGCCGGCCGTCGCCGGGCACGACCTGCCGGCCGTCACCCGCGACCTGGTGCCCGAACTCCAGCGCCGCGGCGCCTTCCGCCGGGCCTACGAGGCCGACACCCTGCGCGGCCTGCTGGGCCTGGCCCGCCCCGCCAACCGCTACGCCGCCACCGTCTGAGCCGCAGGAGAGCCACCACCATGAGCAAGCCGCTCAAGCAGATCCACCTGGCCGCCCACTTCCCCGGCGTCAACAACACCACGGTGTGGAGCGACCCGGCCGCCGGCAGCCACATCGAGTTCGCCTCCTTCGCCCACTTCGCGCGCACCGCCGAACGCGCCAAGTTCGACTTCCTGTTCCTCGCCGAGGGCCTGCGCCTGCGCGAACAGGGCGGCCAGATATACGACCTGGACGTGGTCGGCCGCCCCGACACCTTCACGGTCCTGGCCGCCCTGGCCGCCGTCACCGACCGCCTCGGTCTGACCGGCACCATCAACTCCACCTTCAACGAGCCCTACGAGGTGGCCCGCCAGTTCGCCAGCCTCGACCACCTCTCCGGCGGCCGCTCCGCCTGGAACGTCGTCACCTCCTGGGACGCCTTCACCGGCGAGAACTTCCGGCGCGGCGGCTTCCTGCCGCAGGAGGAGCGCTACGCGCGCGCCAAGGAGTTCCTGGCCACCGCGCACGAACTCTTCGACTCCTGGCACGGCGACGAGATCGTCGCCGACCCCGTCACCGGCACGTTCCTGCGCGACGCCAAGGCCGGCGCGTTCGTCCACCAGGGGCCCCAGTTCGACATCCACGGCCGGTTCGACGTCCCGCGCTCGCCGCAGGGCCGGCCGGTGATCTTCCAGGCCGGCGACTCCGAGGAGGGCCGCGAGTTCGCCGCGGCCGGCGCCGACGCCATCTTCAGCCGCTACGCCTCCTGGGACGACGGCCGCGCCTTCTACGACGACGTCAAGAAGCGCCTGGCCAAGTACGGCCGCGGAAAAGACCAGTTGCTCATCCTGCCCGCCGCGACCTTCGTCCTCGGCGACACCGACGCCGAGGCCGAGGAACTCGCGGGCCAGGTGCGCCGGCAGCAGGTAAGCGGCGCCACCGCGATCAAGCACCTGGAGTTCGTCTGGAACCGGGACCTGTCCTCGTACGACCCGGAGGGCCCGCTGCCCGACGTCGACCCGGACACCGGCGAGGACCACATCGCGCGCGGCCGCGCCCAGGTCCGCATGTACCGGGACCGGCTGGCCACCGCCCGCGAGTGGCGCGAACTGGCCGCCGCCCACCACTGGTCCATCCGCGACCTGGTCATCCACACCGGCAACCGGCAGACCTTCGTCGGCTCGCCCGCCACCGTCGCCAGGACCATCAACGAGTTCGTCCAGGGCGATGTCTCCGACGGGTTCATCCTCGTCCCGCACATCACCCCCGGCGGCCTCGACCCGTTCGCCGACAAGGTCGTCCCGCTCCTCCAGGAACAGGGCGTCTTCCGCACCGACTACGAGGGCACGACCCTGCGCGACCACCTCGGACTCGCCCACCCGGACGAGGCGGACCAGCGGCGGGTGGCGTCGTGAAGTTCCTCGCCATCACCCTGATCGTGCACCGCCCGGACCCCGTCACGGGCGTCCTCAAGTCCACCCACGACCGTTTCCGGGAAGTCCTCGACAACGCGGTGCTCGCCGAGGAACTCGGCTTCGACGGCTTCGGCGTGGGGGAGCGGCACGAGCGGCCCTTCCTCTCCTCCTCGCCGACCGTGGTGCTCAGCCACATCGCCGCCCTCACCCGGCGCATCCGGCTGTTCACCGCCGTCACCACCCTCAGCCTGCTGGACCCGGTCCGCGCCTACGAGGACTACGCGACCCTCGACCACCTCTCCGGCGGACGCCTCGACCTGATCATCGGCAAGGGCAACGGCACCGCCCAGCGCGAGCTGTTCCACGTCACGCCCGAGGACCAGTGGGAGCGCAACGCCGAGAGCTACGAGGTGTTCCGGCGGCTGTGGCGGCAGGACAAGGTCACCGCCAAGACCCGCTTCCGGCCCGAACTGACCGACGCCGAGGTCTGGCCCCGCCCCCACCAGCAGCCCGTCCGGGTCTGGCACGGCAGCGCCACCAGCAAGGAGAGCGTCGACCTCGCCGCCCGCTACGGCGACCCGCTGTTCTCCGCGAACGTCACCCATCCCATCGAGCCCTACGCCGAGCTGATCCGCCACTACCGCGAGCGCTGGGAGCACTACGGCCACGACCCGGCCGCCGTCGCCGTCGGCGCGGGCTCGGCGGGCCTCTACGTCGCCCGCACCTCCCAGGAGGCCCTGAAGGACTACCGGCCCGTCTTCGAGAGCTCCCTGGCCTTCCAGCGCGCCAACGGCCTGCCCGTCGTCTTCGAGACCCTGGAGGACTTCGCGGAACGCAGCTCGGCGCTGATCGGCAGCCCGCAGCAGGTGATCGAGAAGGTGCACCGCTACCACGAGGAGTTCGGCCACACCGTGCAGCACGTGCAGGCGGACGCGAGCGGACTGACCGACGCCCGGCACCGGGACTCGCTGGAGCGGTTCCAGAGCGAGGTCGCGCCCGCCCTGCGCACCGCGATCCCCGACCCGCCGTTCGCCTGGGGCCCGGTGTTCGCCGGCCCCCAGGTCCCCGCGGGCGAGCCCGCGTCCCTGTCCGCCGCCGTCCGCTGAGGAGCCTCGCGATGTCCTTCCGCACCCCTCTCGGCATCCTCGACCTGGTGCCGATACCGTCCGGCGCCACGGCCGGCGACGCCCTGCGCAACTCCATCGACCTCGCCCGGCAGGCCGAACGCCTCGGCTACGCCCGCCACTGGTTCGCCGAGCACCACCTCAACCCGGGCGTGGCCGGCACCTCGCCCGCGGTCCTGGTCGCGCTGACCGCCGCCGCCACCTCCACCATCCGGCTCGGCTCCGGCGCCGTACAGCTCGGCCACCGCACCGCGCTCTCCGCGGTCGAGGAGTTCGGCCTGATCGACGCGCTGCACCCGGGCCGCCTCGACCTGGGACTCGGCCGCTCGGGCGGCCGCCCGGCCGGGCGGCAGGAGGCCCCGGCGACCGCCACCCCGGTCGTCGACGGCCGCGCCCCCAACGGCCTGCTCATCCCGCCCCCGTTCTCCTTCGAACGCCTCCTCGCCTCACCCCGGATCGCCCTCCAGCGCGCACTGCTCCAGCTGCCGGGCGCCGAGTCCCCGGACTACGCCGGACAGATCGACGACCTGCTCGCCCTGCTCGCGGGCGGCTACCGCTCCCCGGAGGGCGTCGAGGCGCACGCCGTCCCCGGCGAGGGCGCCGAGGTCGAGGTGTGGATCCTGGGCAGCAGCGGCGGGCAGAGCGCGCGGGTCGCGGGCCGCCGCGGCCTGCGCTTCGCCGCCAACTACCACGTCAGCCCGGCCGGCGTCCTGGAGGCGGTGGACGGCTACCGCGCGCACTTCCGGCCCTCCGACCACCTCGACAAGCCCTACGTCAGCGTCTCGGCCGACGTGGTCGTCGCCGAGGACGACGCGACGGCCCGGGAACTGGCCACCGGCTACGCGCTGTGGGTGCGCGGCATCCGCACCGCCGAGGGCGCCATCCCGTTCCCGACGCCCGAGGAGGCGCGCGCCCACCGGTGGAGCCAGGAGGACCGGGAGCTGGTCAAGGACCGCGTCGACACCCAGTTCGTGGGCTCCCCGGGCCGCGTCGCCGACCAGCTGGAGCAACTGCGCGACGCGACCGGCGCCGACGAACTCCTCATCACCACCATCACCCACGACCACGCCTCCCGGGTGCGGTCCTACGAACTCCTGGCCAAGGAGTGGCGGCAGCGGTGACGGACCCCCGGGCGGGCCGCGATCCGGCGTTCGCGCCCGCCCGGGCGCCGGGGCACGGGAGCGCCGGCGGACGGTTCAGGCCGCGCCGAAGGCCGTGAAGGCCCAGCCCGTCGCCCGGTGCGTCGCGTCGTCCGGCAGCGCGGCCCGGGCGTCGCGCAGCGCCTCGGCCAGCGACCGCCCCGCGGCGATCCCCCGGTGCAGGGCCAGCATCAGCGGCACCACCGCCGCGTCGTTGACCGGCGCGCTGCACGCCACCACCCCGGCCGTGCCCAGCGGCAGCAACGCCGTGACCAGACCGAGGAGTTCGTCCGCGCCCACCGACGCGAACCGGGCGGTGTCGCAGCAGGACAGGATGAGCCGGTACGGGCTGCGGGCCAGGCGCTCGAAGTCGTGCACGATCAGCGGACCGTCCGCCATGCCCAGCGACGAGAACAGCGGACTGTCCGCGCGGAAGACGCCGTGCGCCGCGATGTGCGCGAGCGCCGCCCCGTCCAGCTCCCGCAGCACCCGCGCGGCATGAGCGCGCTCTCCCTCCAGGACGACCGGGGCGCCGTACCGGCCGGCCAGCTCCGGCACCTCCGCGCCGCCGGTCGCCAGCCCCGGGCCGCGCACCAGCACCCGGCGCCCCGAGGGCGGCGGTTCGGTCTCCCGGGCCCGCAGCCAGCTGCTCGCCGACGGCGACACGCTCAGCACCCGCTCCCGCAGCGACGGCAGCAGCGCCCACGGCACCCGGTGCAGCGACCCCGGCGGCACCACCACGACCGGCCCGTCGCCCAACTCCCGTACCGCGGGCCCGAGCAGCAGCTCCTCCAGCCGCCGGCCCGCCGCCTCCACCAGCGGCAGCCGGGCCGCCGCACCCGGATGCGCCAGCCGCCGCAGCCCCGCCTGCACGTGCTCGGCCTCCAGCACCGCGTCGGCCAGCCGCCCGGCCGCGAACCGCCGCACCCGCCCCCGCCCGCACACCAGCACCTGCACCCGCCCCTCCAGCACGGCGAGTTCGACCAGCCGGGATCCGCCGAGCCGGTCCAGCAGCCGGCCCGGCTCGAACCGGTCGCCGCCGCCCGGCGCGGCCCCGTCCAGCCGCAGCGTGCGCGAGCGGATCTCCCGCTCAAGACGCCGCTGTTCGCGCTCCAGCGCCACCACCGGCGGCCCGTCCCGGCGGGCGGCCTCCGCACGGGCGGCGATCTCCCGGAACGCCGTCAGCGCGCTCAGCAGCGCGGGATCGGCCGGCGGCCGGGCGGGCGGCGCGGACAGCACCGTCGCCCGCCACCGCTCGCTCCACACCAGCAGCCGCCGCGGCCGGCCCGAGGCGGCCGCCGCCTCCTGCGCCAGCGCCGCCAGCTCGGCGCCCTGCGCGGCCGCCCGGGCCCGCAGCTCCGAGGCGCCCAGCGTCATCCGGTGCTCGTCCAGCACGTCCAGACCGCGCCGGCACGCCTGAAGCACCCCCCGGCCCGAGCCCGCCGCCCGCGCCCGCAGCGCCTGCGCCGCCCAGCCCGTCGTGCGGGCCAGCGGCGGCCCGCCGTGCCGGCTGCGGGCGGCCTCGGCCAGATGCCGTTCCGCCTGCGCGGGCCGGCCCAGCGCGAGCGCGATCCGGCCCGCGAGCAACGCCGCCTCCGGCGCGGCCGGCGACCCGAACGCGGCCAGCTCCTCGGCGAGCGCGGCGGCCTGGGCGACCAGCCGCCCCGAACGGCGCCCGGCGGCCGCCCGCGCCTCGATCAGCACCAGCCGCGCGTGCGCCTCCCACCAGGCCCGCCGCTGCCCCGCGAACAGCCGCACCGCCACCGCCGCCCGCGCCGTCGCCGTGTGCGGGTCGTCCGCCAGCCTGGCCGCCCGCGCCGCCGCCAGCAGCAGTTCCGCCTTGCGGGTCGACTGACCGCCCAGCCGGTCGAGTTCGGCGATCGCCGCGTCCGCCTCGGCCAGCGCCTCCGGGGCAAGCCCGGCCGCCATCAGCACCTCGCAGCGCCGGATGTTCAGCATGAACGTCGGCGTGCCCAGCTTCGCGTACCGCTCCTCGGCCTCGTCGAGCAACCGCAGCGCCGCCGGGATGTCACCCTGCCGGAAGGCCGCGAGCCCCCGGCTCTCCACCGCGTCCGCCTTGTCGTGCTCCTGGTCGGTGGTCTCCCACAGCGCCTCGGCCGCCGTGAAGTCGGCGTCCGCCCGCTCCACCGCCCCCAGCGCCAGGTGCACGGTGGCCCGCAGCGTCAGCGCCCGCGCCGTCCAGATCACGTCGTCCGCCTGCCGCAGCACCGGCACCGCGCGCCGTACGTCCTCCAGCGCCTCGCGGTGCCGGCCCAGCACCCACCACACGTACGCCCGCCGGAACAGCACCCGCGCCCGGGTGTGCCCCGTGCCGCGCGCCACGCCCCGCTCGAACGCCGCGAGGCCGAGCCGGGTCCGCCCCGCGTGCACCAGCGCCACCCCGAGCGTGGCCAGCACGTCGGCCTCCCGCTCGGCCGAGTCCGCCCGCGCCGCGAGATCCCGGGCCCGCCGCAGATGCCGCAGCGCCAGCCGCAGGTCGCCGAAGTCGCGCTGCCAGATGCCGATCACCTGGTGCGCCACGGAACCGTGCAGCGGCGACGGGCCGGCCGCCAGCAGATCCCGGGCCCGCTCCAGCGCCTCGCCCGGGGCGGCGAACACCATCGGCAGCAGATCGAGGGCCGGATCGCCGCTTCCCGCTGTCACCCCTCGGATGGTAGTGCTCACTCCGGCACCGCCGCACCGGCCGACGCTGTATCAATCCGGCCGCCCGCGACTCTGACTGTCGACCGCCGCCCCACCGGGAGGACACTTCCATGGCGCCCCAGCGATTCCACGAGCAGTACGACCAGATCCAGCGCTCGATGCCCGACGTCCCCCTGGCCATGGGCCCCGACGACGCCGCCGAGTTCCTCTACGAGAAGGGCGTCGTCCTCGCCCGCGACGGCGAGGAGGCCCGCCTGGTCGAGGACGCCGTCCGCGGCCACTTCACCGAGACCGCCGGGCTGTCCGCCGACCGGGTGCGCCGCGCGGGCCCGCGGGCCGACCGCACCGGCGTCACCCGCATCCAGGTCGGCGACCCCGGCGACGGAGGCCGCGACGGCGACCGGGCCGTCGCCCACGCGCTGCGCGCGCTTCGCCCGCACGAGGGACGGGCCGGCCGCCGCCTCATCAGCCGCAACCACGTCGTCTCGATCACCTCGGTCAACGCCTGCCCCGGCGACGAGCCGGTGCCCGCGCCGTTCGGCCCGGGCGTCAACCCGGCACCCGCCGACACCCCCTACGACGCCGCCGGCGCCGTGGGCGTCCTCGTCATCGACACCGGCCTCATGAACGACCACCGCTGTGTCCCGCTGCTCGCCCACACCCGCGGCGACGCCCAGCTCAAGGAGACCGACGAGCACGGCGTCCTGCAACAGTACGTGGGACACGGCACGTTCATCGCCGGACTGGTCGCCGCCGTCGCCCCCAACACCGACATCACCGTCCGCGGCACCCTCAACGACGCCGGCGCCATCCTGGAGTCCGACTTCGGCCACAAGCTCTTCGAGGCCGTCGACGCCGACGGCTGGCCCGACATCATCAGCCTCTCCGCCGGCACCTCCAACGGCCGCACCGACGGCCTCCTCGGCGTCGACGCCTTCATGCGCGAACTGCGCGCGCGGGGAACCCTGCTGGTCGCCGCCGCCGGCAACAACGCCAGCGCCACCCCGTTCTGGCCCGCCGCCTACGCCGGGCTGCCCGAGTACGCCGACACCGTGCTGTCGGTGGGCGCGCTGCGCGGCGACGGCGAACACGGCGCCTGCTTCAGCAACCACGGCGCCTGGGTCACGGCGTACGCCCCCGGTGAACGGCTCACCGGCGTCCTCACCGGCTTCGAGGCCCCGGTGCCCTACGTCTACCAGCACTCCACCTTCGACACCTGCCGGTTCGGCTTCACCTACGCCTGCACCTGCCGGAGCCCGCGCCACACCGGCCTGTTGAGCGAGGGCCCGGGCAGCGGCTCCGCCAAGGCGGACCAGGTGATGTTCGAGGGGTACGCGCAGTGGAGCGGGACCTCCTTCGCCACCCCGGTGGCCGCCGGCATGGTGGCCGCCCACATGACGGCCCACAAGGAACGCGACGCCCGCGCGGCCCGGCGCGAACTCCTGCGGGTGAACGGGGAGTACGCCGAGGTACGCGGGGCGCACGTGCCCGCGCTGCGCCCGCCGACCTGGCGCCCGGTCGCCGTCACGGCTCCGGCGCCCCCGGTATGAGCACCGCCGCACCGCCGCGTCCCGCCCCCACCGCCCGCACGGGGACCGGAGCCCTCCCTTCCACGGCGTACGATTGCCTGCCGTACACGAGGGGTGAGTCCGTGGACCGTGCAGATGTCGGCACGCTCGTCCGGTCCGCAGTCGACGGTGACGCGGCGGCCTGGAAAGCGCTGGTGGAAGGGCTGAGTCCGCTGGTCTGGTCGGTGGTGCGCGCGCACCGCCTCTCCGACGCCGACGGGCACGAGGTCTACCAGACCGTGTGGCTCCGCTTCGCCCAGCACCTCGGGCGGATCAGGGAACCCGACAAGGCGGGCGCCTGGCTGGCGAGCACCGCCCGCAACGAGTGCCTGAAGACGCTCCGGAGCCTGAGCCGGCTCACGGTGACCAGCGATCCGCACCTGCTCGACCGGGTCAGCGAGGAGAGCACTCCGGAGCAGTCGCTGCTGGAGTCCGAGGAGGCCGCCGAGCAGAGCGAGCGGGTGCGCAGACTGTGGCAGGAGTTCGAGGAACTCGGCGACCGATGCCGCCAGTTGCTACGGGTGCTGATCGCCTCGCCGCCGCCCAGCTACCAGGAGGTGTCGGCCGCGCTCGGCGTCGCCGTGGGCAGCATCGGACCACTGCGCCAGCGCTGTCTGCGACGGCTGCGCGCACGACTGGACGCACAGGGGACACGGTGAGCGACGACATCGACCACGAGGGCGAACACGGCGGCGGGCCGGGGGAGTTCGACGACGCGGTGCTGGAGGAGGAGCTGCGGCGGGCCGCCGCGGTCCTCGACCCCGTCCCGGCCCATCTGCGCCAACTGGCCGTGCAGGCGTACGCGTTGCACGATCTCGACGCGCGGGTCGCGGAGCTGACCTTCGACTCCCTGCTCGACGCGCTCCCGGTCAGGGGCGCCCTGGACGTGCCGCGCATGCTCACCTTCCAGGCGGGCGAGCTGACCGTCGACGTGGAGGTCACCGGGGACGGTCTGCTCGGGCAGGTGCTGCCGCCGCAGCCGGCCGCGGTCGAGGTGCTGCACGGCCCCCGTCCGGGAGCCCGGCTCGTCGCCGACGACCTCGGCAGGTTCGCCGGCGACGCCCCGCCCACCGGACCGTTCGCGCTGCGGCTGCGCACCGGCGCGGAGGTGGTGGTCACCGAGTGGCTGCGGGCCTGAGCACGCCGCTCACCAGGTGACCGGCAGCGTCCGCGGGCCGCGGATCATCGTCTTGCGCCGCCAGGCGACCTGGGCGGCCGGGACCGCGAGCCGCAGACCGGGCAGCCGGTCCAGCAGCGTGTCGACCAGCAGCTCGGTCTGCAACCGGGCGAGGACCGCGCCGGTGCAGTAGTGCGGGCCGTTGCCGAAGGACAGGTGCGGGGCGGCGGCGCGGTCGGGGTCGATGCGGTCCGGGTCCGGGAAGACGGCCGGGTCGCGGTTGGCGGCCAGGTACGAGACGTAGACCGGCTCGCCGGCGGCGATGCGCACCCCGTGCAGCTCCACGTCCTCCCGCGCGATCCGGGCCAGCCCCACGGTGCTGCGGTGCGGGATGTGCCGCAGCAGCTCGTCCAGGACGGGGCCGCGCTCGCCGGGCCGCTCCCGCGTCCGCGCCATCAGCTCGGGCCGGGTCAGCAGCAGGTACAGCATCTGGCCGCAGTTGTGGGTGACGGCCTCCCCGCCGATCTGCAGCGGACCGGCCAGGCCCACCGCCTCCTCCTCGCTGATCTCGCCGCGGCCCACGGCGGCGCCGAGCAGTGACAGGACGTCCTTGGCGCGGCTGTCCCGGCGTGCGCGGACGGTCCGCCGGATCCAGCCGTACATGCCCTCCTTGGCGCGGTCGGCGGCCTCGGCGCCACCGCACATGGAGATGATCTGCCGGGTCCAGGCGTGCACCTGCTCGCGTTCGGCGGGCGGCACCCCCATCACCTCGCTGACCACCGCGAGGGGGAACGGTTCGAGCACCTGCTCGACCAGATCGGCGGGCGGACCCTGCCGGACCAGCGCGTCCACCAGTTCGTCCAGCAGCTCCTGGGCGCGGGGCCGCAGCCGCTTCATCGCGCCGACGGTGAAGGCCGCCGAGACCGGCTTGCGCAGCCGGTTGTGGTCGGGCTGGTCGGCCCAGGCGAGCGAGCCGGGGCGCGGCTTGAAGTGCGGCGCCAGCCGGGTCACCTGCCGCCGGGTGACCTCCGCGCGGCTGAAGCGCGGATCGTTCGTGACGAGCTTCACGTCGTCGTAGCGGGTGGCCAGCCACGCCCAGCCCTCACCGTGGGGCAGGCGTATTCGGGTGAGCGGGCCTTCCCGCATCAACTCCCGGAGTACCGGGTCGAATTCCGTGCCCGCCAGTTCGAGGGCGGGCCAGTCGCGTGGGGGAGGGGGCGCCGTCTCCTCGGGGAGCGGGGCCGGCGGAGTGACCTGAATGGCAGGGGCGGCAGGCCGCGGCGCCACCCGGTCGGGCGAGGGCGTGGTGATCTCCTGCGTCATACACCCACCCTCACCGCCCGTCACCCGCTTGTCGCGCGGAACCACTCCGGCGGGGAGCCATACGAGTGGCCGGCGCCCGGTTCGGACCTGCGGCGAGGTGCGCCGGGTTGCGGCTCCGCCCCCGGCCGGCGGGGCGCCGGGCGGGGGCGGAGCGGGGTGCGCGGGCGGCGCCGCCGTCGGGGACGGGGCGTGCCGGGCGGGTCAGCTCAGGGTGGCCAGGGCCTCGTTCCAGGTGGCCGACGGGCGCATGACCTCGGCCGCCTTGGCCGGGTCGGGCTGGTAGTAGCCGCCGATGTCGGCCGGCTTGCCCTGGGCGGCGATCAGCTCCTCGACGATCTTCTGCTCGGCGCCGGCGAGCGTCTCGGCGAGCGGCGCGAACGCCTTGGCCAGGTCGGCGTCGTCCGTCTGCCGCGCCAGCTCCTGCGCCCAGTACAGGGACAGGTAGAAGTGGCTGCCGCGGTTGTCGATGCCGCCGACGCGCCGGGTCGGGGACTTGTCCTCGTTGAGGAAGGTCGCCGTGGCGCGGTCGAGGGTGTCCGCGAGGACCTTGGCGCGGGTGTTGCCGGTGGCCTCGGCGAACTGCTCCAGCGACGGCACCAGGGCGAAGAACTCGCCGAGGGAGTCCCAGCGCAGGTAGTTCTCCTTGACCAGCTGCTGCACGTGCTTGGGCGCGGAGCCGCCGGCGCCGGTCTCGAACAGGCCGCCGCCCGCCATCAGCGGGACGACCGACAGCATCTTGGCGCTGGTGCCCAGCTCCAGGATCGGGAACAGGTCGGTCAGGTAGTCGCGCAGCACGTTGCCGGTGACGGAGATGGTGTTCTCGCCGCGGCGGATGCGCTCCACCGACAGCTCGGTGGCCTCGACCGGGGTGAGGATCCGGATGTCCAGGCCCTCGGTGTCGTGCTCGGTCAGGTACTCCCGGACCTTGGCGATCAGGTTGGCGTCGTGGGCGCGGGTCTCGTCCAGCCAGAAGACGGCCGGGTCGCCGGTGGCGCGGGCGCGGGTGACGGCCAGCTTCACCCAGTCCTTGATCGGCGCGTCCTTGGTCTGGCAGGCGCGGAAGATGTCGCCGGCCGAGACGGTCTGCTCCAGCACCACGTCGCCGGCCTGGTCGACCAGGCGGACCGTGCCGGTGGTGGCGACCTCGAAGGTCTTGTCGTGGCTGCCGTACTCCTCGGCCTTCTGCGCCATCAGGCCGACGTTCGGGACGGAGCCCATGGTCGAGGGGTCGTAGGCGCCGTGGGCGCGGCAGTCCTCGATGACGGCCTGGTAGACGCCCGCGTAGGAGGAGTCCGGGAGGACCGCGAGGGTGTCGTGCTCCTGGCCGTCCGGGCCCCACATGTGGCCGGAGGTGCGGATCATGGCCGGCATGGAGGCGTCCACGATCACGTCGGAGGGCACGTGCAGGTTGGTGATGCCCTTGTCGGAGTCGACCATGGCCAGCTCCGGGCCCTCGGCCAGCTCGGCGTCGAAGGAGGCCCTGATCCCGGCGCCCTCCGGCAGGTTCTCCAGGCCCTTGAAGATGCCGCCCAGACCGTCGTTCGGGGTCAGGCCGGCCGCGGCGAGCTGCTCGCCGTGGCGCGCGAACGTCTTCGGGAAGAAGGCGCGCACCACGTGGCCGAAGACGATCGGGTCGGAGACCTTCATCATCGTGGCCTTCAGGTGCACGGAGAACAGCACGCCCTCCTGCTTGGCGCGGGCGATCTGCGCCGTGAGGAACTCGCGCAGCGGCGCGACGTGCAGCACGGAGGCGTCGACGACCTCGCCCTTGAGGACGGGTACGGACTCGCGCAGCACGGTGGTGGTGCCGTCGTCGCCGACCAGCTCGATGCGCAGCGCGCCGTCCTCGGCGATCACCACGGACTTCTCGGTGGAGCGGAAGTCGTCCACGCCCATGGTGGCCACGTTCGTCTTGGACTCGGAGGACCAGGCGCCCATGCGGTGCGGGTGCGTCTTGGCGTAGTTCTTGACCGAGGCGGGGGCCCGGCGGTCGGAGTTGCCCTCGCGCAGGACCGGGTTGACCGCGGAGCCCTTGACCTTGTCGAAGCGGGCGCGGATCTCGCGCTCCTCGTCGGTCTTCGGGTCGTCCGGGTAGTCCGGCAGCGCGTAGCCCTGGGCCTGCAGCTCGGCGACGGCGGCCTTCAGCTGCGGGATGGAGGCCGAGATGTTCGGCAGCTTGATGATGTTGGCGGCGGGCGTCTTGGCCAGCTCGCCCAGCTCGGAGAGCGCGTCGGGGATCCGCTGGTCCTCGTTCAGGTACTCCGGGAACACCGCGATGATGCGCCCGGCCAGCGAGATGTCGCGGGTCTCCACAGGCACACCCGCCTGCGAGGCGTACGCCTTGACCACCGGCAGGAAGGAATACGTCGCCAGGGCCGGGGCCTCGTCAGTGTGTGTGTAGATGATGCTCGAGTCAGTCACCGGGTGCTCCGCTCCACGTCCACGTCTGCAACATTGCTCGACATCAAGATATCTCGTGATGGGCCCCGGCTCGACAGGGGTGGGCGACGGATGTCGCCGGGGCGCGGTCGCGGGCCGCTCCGGGGCCGGTGCCGGGCGCCCGCCGGGCGGGCCGGTTCATCCGCCCGCCACCTCGCGTTCGATCCAGCGGCAGATCACGTCGACCACGTACGCCCGCTCTCCGCGGGTCAGCTCGTGGCCCTTGGGGATGCGGTGCCAGCGCTGGAGGCAGCCGCGGCAGCAGGTGGCGGTGGCGTGCTGGGCGACGAAGACCGGGTGCCCGCGGTAGGGGGTCTGCTTGCCGTCCTTGTACGGCTCGGCCGGCGCCAGCCGCTTCGCGACGAGATCGCGCGCGTGCCACCGCAGGGTGGCGGGCCCGTGCGACTCGGCCGTGACGAGGTCCCGGCCGCGCAGCTGGAACCTGGCCCGGAAGGGCTGCCGCCCGATGGCGTCGAGCCGCTGGTCGAGGGCGGCGTACGGGATGGGGGCGTCGGAGGAGGAAGTCATGCTCCTTCGAGCATAGGACCGTCCGCGCCCCGCGGCCCGCGCCGCCGGCCCGCGCCGTCAGGCGACCCCCGTGCCCGCCTCCACGTCCGTGCCGCCGCGCTGGTGCGGTATGGCCACCGTGCCCTGGTGCAGGGCGACCGTGCGGGTGGGGGCCGGGATGGTGATGCCCTCGTCGCGGTAGCGGCGGTGCAGGCGCTTGATGAACTCGTGCTTGATCCGGTACTGGTCGCTGAACTCGCCCACGCCCAGGATGACCGTGAAGCCGATCCGGGAGTCGCCGAAGGTGTGGAAGCGGATGGCGGGCTCGTGCTCCGGCAGCGCGCCGCTGATCTCGTGCATCACCTCGGCGACCACCTCCAGCGTCACCCGCTCGACGTGCTCCAGGTCGCTGTCGTAGCCCACGCCCGCCTGCACCAGGATGGTCAGCCGCTGCTCGGGCCGGGTGAAGTTGGTCATGTTCGTCTTGGCGAGCTGCCCGTTGGGGATGACGACCAGGTTGTTGGAGAGCTGGCGTACCGTCGTCTGGCGCCAGTTGATGTCCTCGACGTAGCCCTCCTCGCCCGTGCTCAGCCGGATGTAGTCACCGGGCTGGACGGTCTTGGAGGCCAGGATGTGGACGCCGGCGAAGAGGTTGGCGAGGGTGTCCTGAAGAGCCAGGGCGACCGCGAGACCGCCCACGCCCAGGGCGGTGAGCAGCGGCGCTATCGAGATGCCCAGGGTCTGGAGCACCACCAGGAAGCCGATCGCCAGCACCAGTATCCGGGTGATGTTGACGAAGATCGTCGCCGATCCGGCGACCCCGGAGCGCGACTGCGTGAGCGTCCGCACCAGTCCGGCCACGACCCGGGCCGCGGAGAGGGTGACCACGAAGATGACCCACACGGTCAGGATCTGGTCGACGTGGTGCCGCACGCCCCGGTGCAGCGGCAGGATCGCGGCGGCCGCCGCCGCGCCGCCCGCGATCGCCGCCCACGGCACCACCGTGCGCAGCGCGTCCACGATGACGTCGTCGCCGCTCCATCGGGTCCGCTTGGCGTGCTTGGCCAGCCAGCGCAGCAGCGAGCGGGACAGGAACGCCGCGGCGAGCCCCGCGGCCACGGCGATGCCGGCCAGGGTGAGATCGTCCAGGGTCATGGCGCGGTTCACCGGCGGCCTCCCCGGGGACGTGCCGCGGCGTACGAGGCCGCCGACGGCCGGATGTGAGGTTGCGTCACGTGGTCACCTGCTCGATTGCGGGATGTGCGAACGCGCCGCCGGTTGCCGGGTGACCCGGGTGTCCCGGATACGGCGCGAGCGCTCATCCTGCCGCATCCGACCGCGCGGTCGGCACCGCGCCCGCCCGGGCCGCCTCGCGCCCGCCCCCGATGGCCCGTCCCCTCGACGGCCCACCGCCCGGCGGCACTTCAACGCTCCGGCCCTCACTCCTCGCCGAACGCCCCGTGCCGTCCCGCCCCCGCCGCGAACCGGGCCGCGCCCTCGATGCCGGCCGCCAACACGGCCACTCCGTGGCGCAGTTCACAGCGCATCGCCTCCTCCTCGGACAGCCCCTCCTGGTCCAGGGCCGAGGCCCGGTCGCCGCGCAGGCACTCCTGCGGGAACCCGGCGATCCGGGCGGCCAGCAGCTCCGCCTCGGCGCGGGACCGCCCGGTCGGCACGACCCGGTTCACGAGCCCCATCCCGTACGCCTCCCGGGCCGGCACCGGACGCCCGGTGAGGATCATGTCCATGGCGCGCCCGGCACCGATCAGCCGGGGCAGCCGGACCGTGCCGCCGTCGATCAGCGGCACGCCCCAGCGCCGGCAGAACACCCCGAACACGGCGTCCTCCTCGGCCACCCGCAGATCGCACCAGAGCGCCAGTTCCAGCCCTCCGGCCACCGCGTGCCCGGCCACCGCCGCGATCACCGGCTTCGACAGCCGCATCCGGGTCGGGCCCATCGGGCCGTCGCCGTCCTCGGCGACCCGGTTGCCGCCCTCGGTGCCGACCGCCTTCAGGTCCGCGCCCGCGCAGAACGTGCCGCCCTCGCCCCACAGCACCGCCACCCTGGCCGTCCCGTCGTCCTCGAACGCCCGGAACGCGGCGGCGAGTTCGGCGGCGGTGGGACCGTCCACCGCGTTGCGGGCGGCCGGCCGGGACAGCACGACCGTGGTGACGTACCCCTGGCGTTCGACACGTACCGGCATGGGCGGCGGCCTCCTTCGGCGGGACGGGAACGGCAGGTTACTCCCCGGTCGCCCCGCCGCCCCGCGAACGGTTGACCTCAACCAAGATTGAGGTCCTACGTTCCTTCCATGAGCATGGAGACCACCGCCTGGACGCAGCTGCGCGGCGTCATCGACGCCCAGCAGGGCCACCGCCCCTTCGCCCGCGACACGCTGCGCCGCATCGGCGCGTTCGCCCGCCCCCACCGCCCCCGCATCGTCCGGTTCGTCGCCCTCGGAGTGGTCACCGCGCTGCTCGCGGTGGCCACCCCCGTACTCGCCGGCCGGGTCGTCGACGCGATCGTCTCGCACGGCGACCGCGCCGTCGTCGTACGCCTGGCCCTGCTGATCGCGGCGATCGCCGTGGCCGAGGCCGCGCTCGGCATCCTCGGCCGGCGGCTGTCGGCGACGCTCGGCGAGGGACTCATCCTCGATCTGCGCACGGCCGTCTTCGACCACGTCCAGCGCATGCCCGTCGCCTTCTTCACCCGCACCCGCACCGGAGCGCTCGTCTCCCGGCTCAACAACGACGTCATCGGCGCCCAGCGCGCCTTCAGCACCACCCTGTCCGGCGTGGTCGGCAACGTGGTCACCCTGCTGCTCACCCTCGCCGTCATGCTCACCCTGTCCTGGCAGATCACCCTGCTCGCCCTGGCGCTGCTGCCGGTGTTCGTGCTCCCGGCCCGGCGGATGGGCGCCCGGATGGCCCGCATGCAACGGGAGGCGGCCACGCTCAACGCGGCCATGGGCACCCGGATGACCGAGCGGTTCTCCGCCCCCGGCGCCACCCTCGTCAAACTCTTCGGCCGCCCCGAGGAGGAGTCCGCCCAGTTCGCCGCCCGCGCCGGCCGGGTCCGCGACATCGGCGTCCGCACGGCGACCGCGCAGTCGGTGTTCCTGACCGCGCTGACCCTGGTCTCCTCCCTCGCGCTCGCCCTCGTCTACGGCCTCGGCGGCTTCCTCGCGCTGCGCGGCTCCCTGGAACCGGGCGCCGTCGTCTCCCTCTCCCTCCTGCTGACCCGCCTGTACGCGCCGCTCACCGCGCTCGCCGGAGCCCGCGTGGAGGTGATGAGCGCCCTGGTCAGCTTCGAGCGGGTCTTCGAGGTGCTGGACCTCAAGCCGCTGATCGAGGAGAAGCCGGACGCCCGCGAGGTCCCGGACGGACCGGTCGCGGTCGAGTTCGACGGCGTCCGCTTCGGCTACCCGGCCGCCGACAAGGTCTCCCTCGCCTCACTGGAGGAGGTGGCGAGCCTCGACACCGGCGGCGGCGCCGAGGTCCTGCACGGTGTCTCCTTCCGCGCCGAACCCGGCCGCACCGTCGCCCTGGTCGGCTCCTCCGGCGCCGGCAAGTCCACCGTCGCGGCGCTGCTGCCGCGCCTGTACGACGTCGACGCGGGCGCCGTGCGCGTCGGCGGCGTCGACGTGCGCGACCTGAGCGCCGCCGCCCTGCGCGCCACCGTCGGCATGGTCACCCAGGACGGCCACCTCTTCCACGACTCGGTCCGCGCCAACCTGCTGCTGGCCCGCCCCGAGGCGAGCGAGACGGACCTGTGGGACGCGCTGCGCCGGGCCCGCCTCGACGCCCTGGTCCGCGCCCTGCCCGACGGCCTGGACACGGTCGTCGGCGAGCGCGGCTACCGCCTCTCCGGCGGGGAGCGCCAGCGCATGACCATCGCCCGGCTGCTGCTGGCCCGCCAGCGGGTCGTCATCCTGGACGAGGCCACCGCCCACCTCGACAACTCCTCCGAGGCCGCCGTCCAGGAAGCCCTCACCGAGGCCCTGGCCGGCCGCACCGCGCTGGTCATCGCCCACCGGCTGTCCACGGTGCGCACCGCCGACCTGATCCTGGTCGTCGAGGCGGGCACGATCGTCGAACGCGGCACCCACGACGAGCTGCTGGCGGCCGGCGGCCGCTACGCCGAGCTGTACCGCACCCAGTTCGCACCGCGCCCGCAGCAGGCCCCGGCCGCCCCGGCGCCCCAGGAGGCGATGGCGTAGCGGCCCCGGCCGGGGCGTGGGCCCGCCCCCCCGCGGCCGTCCCGGCCGGGACGGCCGCGCCGTCACACCGGCTCCGCCGCGGCCCGCGCCGCCCGCCGACGGCCGCGCCGGCACCACAGCGCGGTGGCCACCAGACAGACCAGGGCGCCCGCGCCGACGGCCGCGCCCCGCAACAGGCCGGGCGGACGGAACCGGCAGCTGACGGAGGTGGCCGTGCCGTCCAGGGGCACCGCGATCAGGCCGAGGTAGCTCCGCGCCGGACGGGCCGGACCGGCGCCGGCCGCGCACGACCAGCCCTTGATCCGCGGCACCGCGAGGAGCGCCGTGCCGGTGCTGCCGGCCGGTATCCGCGCGGTCACCGAGTGGCCGCCGACCCGCACCTCGGTGGCGCCGCCGGCGCTCAGCTGCCGTACGGCCCGCTCCAGCCGGTTCTCGACCAGGCAGCCGATCGGCTGCTTCGGCAGGCCCAGCCACCCGGTGTGGCGCAGCTCCACCCGCACCTTCCCGGAGGCCGGCGTCACGCCGACGCTCTGCAACGCGGGCCGCGTGGCGGGCAGCTTGCCGTTGAAGTCCACCGGCCGGCCGCCGTCCATGGCCGCGGAGCCGATGAACGTCAGCGCCGACAGGTACACCCTGCTGCCAGGGGTGCACGTGGTGGCGAGGGTGACCCGCTCCTTGCCGTGGCGGACCTCGGTGGTCCGGGCCGGCGGATCGTAGACGCGGGCGCCGAGCAGCAGCTCCTGGTTGGCGAAGACGGACGCGCCGAAGCGTGCCGCCGGGTCCGGCAGGCGCACGTCGGGACGGACGGTGACCAGCGGCGGCACGGGGCCGGTGGCGGCCCGCGGCACCCTGCCGGGACCGCCCGCCGGGTCCTGGACCAGGCGGACGCGGGTGCCGACGGAGAAGATCGCGTCGGTCACCGGGTGGTCGAGGCTCATCAGGCGCCGGCCCTTGGCGAAGTAGCCGTAGCCCAGCGCGGTCAGGGTGGTGTAGGTGGTCTGGGCGGTCAGGCTGCTGTAGTAGTTGCCGCTCTGGCCGCCGACGAGCATCGGATCGTTGCGGCCGGGCTCCGCGCCGGGGTCGGTGCGCAGCCGCGGCCAGTCGTCCTTCGCGGCGACGACGGCCGCCGTCTCCCGCTCCTCCCGGCCCAGCGGCGGCGACCAGGACCTGTGCTGCCGCTCCAGCCGCGCCACCCGCATCCCGGCCACCGCCGTCTCGCCCGCCTGGGCGGTCACCAGGAGCGCCACGGCCAGCACCGACAGGACGCGGGCGACGCGGGCCCGGCTGCCGGAGCGGGCCGCGAGGAACACCGCGGCCGCGGCCGACAGACCCAGCAGCAGCGCGACGGCGAACACGGGGTAGGACCACCGGTCGACGGCGTAGGTGCCGCGCGCCGCCAGCGCCAGGGCGGCCAGGACCGCGAGGCCCGCGGCGAGCGCGCGGGGCCGGGGCAGTCCGTCGGCGGTGGACAGCCAGGCCGCGATCAGCAGCAGGCCGCACAGCACGAACGCCTGCCGGTCGGTGACGCCGTTGGGCTCGGCGCCCGCGTGCCAGAGCAGATGGGTGGGCCGCCAGTGCAGCGACAGCGCCACGAGGCAGACCGCGGCCGGCCAGCCGTACCGGGTGCGGGCCGGCAGGCGGCGGTGGAAGGGCATGGCCAGCGCGAGGGCGAGCGCCGGGGTGCCGATGTACAGCGCGGGCGACTCCGTGCCGCTGGTGGCGGGCAGCAGCCGGGCGAAGACGTCCGGCCAGGCGGCCGGCGCGAAGGCCACGGGCGGGGTGGGATGGGCGACTTTGGTGGCCGCGTAGATCACCAGGACCAGCGGGGCGGCCAGTCCGACACCGATCAGTACGCTCCGGGCGGCGCGCAGCACGCCGGCCGGCCACTGACGGCCCCGTTCGCCGGTCTCGCCGCTCTCGCCGGTGAGCAGCCGTACCAGCAGCACGATGCCCGCGCCGAGGGTGGCCATGTAGGCGGTGTAGAAGTTGGACGTCCAGGCCAGCGCCACCACCAGCGGCCCCAGCACCGGGCGCCGGCCGCTCAGCGCCCACTCGCCGACCAGGCACAGCAGCGGGAAGGCGAGCAGCCCGTCCAGCCACATCGGCACGTAGGCGCCGTTGTCGAGGGTCCAGCCGCACAGCGCGTACGCCGACCCCAGCACCGCCGCCACCGGCCACGGACCGCGGCGCAGCCGCAGCAGCAGCACGGCCATCGCCGCCCCGGCCGCGGTGATCTTCGCCGTGCTGACGACGAAGAGGGCGAGTTCGACGCGGTCGGCCGGGAACAGCACGACCAGCAGGTCGAAGGGGCTGCTCAGGTAGGTGCCGAGGTCGCCGAGGAAGTTGGAGCCGTATCCGGAGTTCCAGTTCAGGAACAGGTCGCCGTCGGCGCCGCCGAGCAGCTCCTTGCGCCAGTAGGCGTGGAAGGGCACGTACTGCGTGCCCATGTCGACGATGTTCCGGCTGTGCGGCCCCAGCGGGTGGCTCCCGGCGAGCAGGGTCCCCAGGCAGAACACCGCGCACGACAGGAGGCCGGCGCCGAGGGCCGCGCGCAGCGGCACGCTGCCGCGTGCGCGGGACGGGGCGAGGGCGGCGAGGCGGGCGAGGACACGGCCGGCGCGCGAGCCGCCGGGCGGGGTGTCGCCGCCCTCGGACGCCGTGGAGCCGGACGGGGGTCTGACGGTAGCGGACACGATTCCTCGGGAGTCTGGTGCGGGCCGCCTCGCGCGGAAGCCTCCGGCACGGGCTGCGGGACGTCGCTGCGGTCGGCCGCCGTCGGCCGGTGGGTGCGGGGCCGGAAGTCGTCGGTGGCCGGCCGGCACCGCATGTCAGCGGCCGGAGGCCGCCTCGCGCCGGCCGCGGGCGAGCGCCTGCCGCAGCAGGGGCCCGCGCCGCCGGTGACCGCCGGGCAGATCCAGCCCGGCCGGCCGCTCGGCGCCGAAGTACGCGGCGTACGCCCCCTCCTGGCCGGCCTCCGAGGCGTGCGCGGCCCGCGCCAGCAGCGGTTCGGCCTCGGCGCGCAGCCACGGGTAGCGGGCGGACTGCATGCAGTACCCGACCGCCGCCAGCAGCGACTGGAGGGCGGGCGGCGCCTCGGACGGCGCGGTGGCGTCCGCGGCTTCGAGGTCGGGGACCACGTGGTCGACGATCACCAGCGGCACGCGGTTGCTGTTCTCGTAGGGCGTCAGCCGCCGCAGCACCGTCCGGGTGCCGACGCGGGCGGTGGGGATGCCGAAGTAGGCCGTGGCGGTGAGCATCGCGGTGGAGAAGCAGCCGACCACCAGCTTCAGCGGCAGACGGGCGTAGAAGACCTCGGCGAGCAGCGTCCCGCGCAGTGTCGTCAGCCGCACTCCGGCCGCGGCGGCCTCCCGCTCCAGGGCCTCGCCGTAGCGGACCGGCGCGGTGGGGTGCGGTTTGAAGGCCACCGAGCGGTGACCGGCAGCGGCGGCGGCGCGCAGCATCCGCACGTGCAGGTCCTCTTCCTCCTCGTCGGTGAGGATGCCCAGCGCGGCCAGGTACTGCCCGAGCAGCAGCGCGGTCGGCGCCGCCTCGGCCGCCCGTGTCATCTCGGGGTCGTCGGCGGCGGCCAGGGACAGTTCGGACAGCACCTCGCGGAAGGCGTCGTGCGGGACGACCTCGGGCTCGACGCCGAACTCCGAGAGCAGCAGCGGGCGCAGGCCCGGCACCAGGTCCAGGTGGAGCAGTCGGCGGACCCGCACCGCGACGGAGTGCGGCGGCTCGTCACGGGTCGGTCCGTAGCTCATCAGGCCGTCCGCGTAGACGTGCACCGGAGCGGCGGCGAACACGGCGGCGAGGCTGCGGGCGGGGCTGACCTGGATCGACTCGACCACGAGCGTCACCGCTCCGGCGCCGAGCCCCCACCTGGCGCGCAGGACCCGCTCCCACAGGGGCGCGTCGTCCGGCCGGGGCTGCCAGCCGGCCGGGTGGTGCGGGGCGATGGCCTCGTTCCAGTCCTCGACCTGGTCGAAGCGGGCGGCGATCTCCCGGTAGCCCGCCATGTCGGACATGAGCGGCGTGACCTCGGGGACGGCCGCGTTGTTGGTGAGCAGCAGCACCCGCCGGGCCCGCCCGGCGGGGCCGAACTGCCCGGCGTCCAGGGCCGCGGCCAGGGTGGCGGCGCCGTACAGGGTGGAGGCCTGGAAGATCTGCACCGGCTCCGGGCGCACCGCGGACGATCCGGTTCCGGAGCGGCCGGGGGAGTCCGCGGAGCGCGGGGCGGTGGGGGCGGCAGGGGCGTCGGCGGGGCGGGGCGTGCGGAAGACCGGGGGGCCGACCACCGTCGCGGCCGGGCGGCCCGGGCGGCCCTCGCCCGTGTCGCGCAGGCGGCGCAGCAGCGCGCTCCGTTCGTCGTCCAGGGTCGCCAGGGTCTCGTCGAGGACCTGCTGCGGCATCCGGTGCAGCGCGGCGGCCGACTCGCTCCTGAGCTGCCGGGCCACCGCGGTCTCGTACTGGTCGGCCTTGTTCAGGTGGAACGCGATCATCGCGCAGTAGGTGCGGATCGCCTTCGGCAGGAAACGGTCGCCCTCCGGATCGGCGGTCACTTCCCGCAGAACGGTGTCATAGGCCGGAATGAAATCCAGCTGGCGGGTGTCGGAAATCTGGGTGAGCGACGTTTCCACGCCCCGCCGGTAAAAGGCGCCCTGCAATCCGAGCGCCGCGTAACTGCGGGCCCGCAGATGCAGCCGCCACACCCACAGGCGGTCCTCGGCGGTGCGCAGCCGCGTCTCGAACCGTCCTTCGCCGTTCTCGAAGAGGCGGGAACTGTAGATGCCGAACGGCACGAAGGGATAGTCCACCATGGTGGCCATGTGGGCGGGCGCGATGCCGTCGCGCGGGTCCATCACCACGTCCCGCAGCCGGGCCGGGGCGTACCGGATCTGCCGCTTGCGGCCCGTGGCCAGCACATGGTCGGTACGGGCGAAGTCGCAGCCGAGACGCGATATGCGGTCCACCATGGCGCGCAGATGGCCGGGCGCGTACCAGTCGTCCCCGTCCAGGAACGTCACGTAGTCGCCGCTCGCCTCGTCCAGGCCGGTGTTGCGGGCCTGGGCCACGCCCTGGTTGGTCTCGTGCCGGATCAGCCGGGCGTTCGGCAGCGCGCCGATCATGTCCTCGATGATCCGGCCGGTGCGGTCGGTCGAGCAGTCGTCGATCAGCAGGAACTCGAACGCGGGGTCCGCGTTGACGGCCAGACTGCGCACCGTTTCCGCCACATAGGCCTCGACATTGTGGCACGGGACGACAACGGAAAGCGTGGACATACGCGGATCCCCCCGGGGATTTCATTCCAGGAACCCGCGCATGCTATCCGTCTCCCAATGTTTTCCATGGCCCGTAAATGAACGGCCGCCGACCTGATGGTGAACACTGCCGAGTCGCGCGCCCGGCGCATTCCCGGCCCGCTTCCCGGCGCCCGCCCGCCCCCGCGCGTGAGGCATCTCCCACAGGGCTCCGACGGTGCGCCCTAGTAGAGTGGGCGCACGCCTTTGACCTGCACGAAGCAGGCAGGGAGCTATCTCAAGGAGCACTGAATGCTGCGCACCATGCTCAAGTCGAAGATCCACCGCGCCACCGTCACCCAGGCCGACCTGCACTACGTGGGATCGGTGACCGTGGACGCCGATCTGCTGGACGCCGCCGACCTGCTGCCCGGCGAGCTGGTCCACATCGTGGACATCACCAACGGGGCCCGGCTGGAGACGTACGTCATCGAGGGCGAGCGCGGCTCGGGTGTCATCGGCATCAACGGCGCGGCGGCACACCTCGTGCACCCCGGCGACCTGGTGATCCTGATCAGCTACGCCCAGGTGACCGACGCCGAGGCGCGGGCGCTGGAGCCGCGGGTGGTGCACGTGGACGCGGGCAACCGGGTCGTGGAGCTGGGCGCCGACGCGTCCGCCCCGGTGCCGGGCACCGACCAGCGGCGCAGCCCGCAGGCCGTCTCGGTCTGACCGCGGCCGCGGGGCCGCCCGGGCGGGGCCGGGCGGGTCCTCGGCGGGGCGCCCTCGGGTGACTGGCCGTGCGGGTGTCGGGTAGGCGGGGGAAGTAGTCCAGAGCCGAGGCCGACCGACTGGCGGGAGAGGACAATGACCAACCCGTACCCCGACCCCGTACCGCCCGGGCCCACCCCGGGCCCCACCCCGGGCCCTGACCCGCAGCCGCCGGAGCCGCACCCGGATCCCGCGCCCACGCCCGATCCGCCGCAGCCGTACCCGGAGCCGGTCCCCACGCCCGCGCCGCACCCGGCCCCCGAGCCGTCCCCGGTGCCGGGGCCGCCTACGCCCGCGCCGCCACCGCCCGGTCCAACCCCACCGGCGCCCACCCCGCCCCCGGCCCCCGTGCCACCGCCGGGCCCGGTCCCGACGCCGCCCCCGAACCCGGCCCCCGAACCGCCCCCGTCCCCGATCCCGCCGGGCCCGGACCCGACCCCGAGCCCGGAGCCGGGGCCACCCCTGACCTGAGACGCCCCTGAGCGGCCCGGACGGGTGTGGGGGCACGGCCGCCCGGCCGTGCCCCCCACACCCGTCTCCTACGCCTCCACCTCCGACCGGTCCCCGCCCCACAACGTGTGGAACGTGCCCTCGCGGTCCACCCGCCGGTAGGTGTGCGCGCCGAAGAAGTCCCGCTGGGCCTGGGTGAGGGCGGCGGGGAGGCGCTCGGCGCGCAGGGCGTCGTAGTAGGCGAGGGCCGCGGCGAAGCCGGGGGCCGGCACGCCCTGGCGGGTGGCCGCGACCAGGACCTCGCGCCAGTCGTCCTGGGCCGCCGCGATCTCCCGCGCGAACGTCTCGTCGGACAGCAGGCTCGGCAGGTCCGGCCGGGTGTCGTACGCCGCGCGGATACGGTCGAGGAAGGCCGCGCGGATGATGCAGCCGTCCCGCCAGATGGCGGCGATCGCACCGAGGTCGATGTCCCAGCCGTACTCCTCGCTGCCCGCCGCGATCTCGTGGAAGCCCTGCGTGTACGACACGATCTTCGAGGCGTACAGCGCCTGCTCCACCCGGTCGGCGAAGGCCGCCGCCTCCGACTCGGACAGCGGCGCGGCCTTCGGGCCCGCCAGGTCACGCGAGGCCGCCCGCAGCGCCGCGTGCCCCGACAGCGACCGCGCGAACACCGCCTCCGCGATGCCGGAGACCGGCACGCCCAGGTCGAGCGCGATCTGCACCGTCCAGCGGCCGGTGCCCTTCTGCTCGGCCTGGTCCACGACCACGTCCACGAACGGCTCGCCGCTCGCCGCGTCCACGTGCGACAGCACCTGAGCCGTGATCTCGATCAGGTACGAGTCCAGCCGCCCGGTGTTCCAGGTGCGGAAGATCTCCGCGATCTGCCCGGGGGAGTAGCCGGCCACGTCCCGCAGCAGCTGGTACGCCTCACCGATCAGCTGCATGTCGGCGTACTCGATGCCGTTGTGCACCATCTTCACGAAGTGGCCCGCGCCGTCCGGTCCCACGTGCGTCACGCACGGCGCCCCGTCCTTCGCCTTCGCGGAAATCTTCTCCAGCATCGGGCCCAGCGACTCGTAGGACTCGGCCGAGCCGCCCGGCATGATGCTCGGCCCGTGCAGCGCGCCCTCCTCACCGCCGGAGATGCCGGTGCCGACGAAGTGGATGCCCTGCTCGCGCAGCTCCCGCTCGCGCCGCCGGGTGTCGGCGAAGTGCGCGTTGCCGCCGTCGATGATCATGTCGCCGGGCTCCAGCAGCGGGGCGAACTCCTGGATCACCGCGTCGGTCGGCTCGCCCGCCTTCACCATGATCACCAGGCGGCGCGGCCGCTCCAGCGCCGCCACGAAGTCCTTCGCGGCCTCGGTCGGGACGAAGATGCCCTCTTCCCCGAACTCCGCCACCAGATCGTGCGTCCGGGACGCGGTCCGGTTGTGCAGCGCGACCGTGTAGCCGTTGCGCGCGAAGTTGCGGGCGAGGTTGCGGCCCATGACCGCGAGCCCCGTGACGCCGATCTGGGCTGTAGTGCTCATACCGCCTGTTCCTCCAGAATCCGGTGGATCATCATCAGCTGGGACGTCTTGGACCATCCTGGCGCGCCGGTACGGCGACCGCACATCCGTACCGCCCCGCCGCGGGCGGCCGCCGCGGTCCCGTCGGCCGCGGACGCCCGCGTCCTGCGGGCGCTCACGCCCTGGGGCGGGTGCCCCGACGCCCTCCCTTGCGCACCACCCGCCCCCGCCGCCTCAGCGCGGACGGGCCGAACCGGACGAACCGGCCAACGGAAGCCCCTTATCGGCCACTTGCGGCGTGAAGCGGCCGATAGCCGCCTTGTCACGGCTTGTTGGCAGCGCCTACTTTTGCCGCTCCTGACGCAGGGCGAAGGGGCTTCAGACATGGCCGCACGCGGCCGGCACCGCCGGTACCAGCCGAACAGGATCAACCGCGCCTCCCTCACCGTCACGGCGGGCGGCGCCGGAATGGCCATCCCGCTCATCGGCGCCGGCGTCGCGCACGCGGCCGACGCCGCCACCTGGAACAAGGTGGCGGCCTGCGAGTCGAGCGGCAACTGGAGCGTCAACACCGGCAACGGCTTCTACGGCGGCCTCCAGTTCACCCGGTCCACCTGGGCGGCGTACGGCGGCACGCGGTACGCGCCGCGCGCCGATCTGGCCACCCGCGACCAGCAGATCGCGGTCGCCGAGAAGGTGCTCGACGGGCAGGGGCCCGGCGCCTGGCCGGTGTGCTCGGTGCGCGCCGGGCTGACCCGCGGCGGCGGCGACCCCGGGGTGCACCCGGACGGCGCGGCCGGCCGGCCGGTGCACACGCAGAGCGCCAGGAGCGCCCCGAAGGCGAAGAGTTCGGCGCACGACGTACGGCCGCAGACCACGCCGCAGTCGCGGGCCGGCACCGCCGAGATGTACACGGTGGTCCACGGCGACACCCTCTCCGGGATCGCCGACGACCGGCACGTCCACGGCGGCTGGCACCAGTTGTACGCCGCCAACCGCGTCACCGTCGGCGACGACCCGGACCTGATCCTGCCCGGCCAGCGGCTCTCGCTGCGCACGACGCACACCGCGCCGCACCAGAGCGGCTCCGCCGCCGCACACCCGGCCGCGAAGCCGAAGGCGCAGCCCAAGCCCGCGACCCAGGCCAGACCGAAGACCAAGACCGAGTCGGCGACGCGGGCCGGGAAGAGCCACAGCACCACCTCGCACACCCTGGTGGCCCCCGTGCAGGCCCCGATCGGCACCGGCTACCGGGTGAGCGGCTCCCACTGGTCCAAGGGCTACCACACGGGCGTCGACTTCGAGGTGCCCACCGGCACCTCGGTGCACGCGGCCGCCGCCGGCCACGTGGTCAGCGCCGGCTGGGGCGGCGCCTACGGCTACCAGGTGGTCATCCGGCACGCCGACGGCCGCTACACCCAGTACGCCCATCTGTCGGCGATCTCCGTGCGTGCCGGGCAGACGGTCGGCGCCGGGCAGCGCATAGGCCGCTCGGGCGCCACGGGCAACGTGACGGGACCGCACCTGCACTTCGAGGTGCGGACGGGACCCGGTTTCGGCTCGGACATCGACCCGCTCGCCTACCTCCGGGCCGGCGGCATCCGGCTCTGAGGCGGGCGCGGTGCCGGGGCCTGTCACCGCCCAAGGTCGTTCGAAGCGGGGCCCGTTAGGGTCGGGGCATGACGCCAACCCTCGCCGGCAGTGCCTTCGACTCGCTCCGCCTCGACGCCGTGACCGACCAGGAGGCGCTGCGTCGGGCCTACGACGTCCCCAGTGCCGCGGCGCTGCGCAAGCAGATGACCGAACTCACCGAGCAGACCCGGCGGTTGATCGCCTGCTCCTCGCTGGTCCTGGTCGCCAGCGCGGACGCCGAGGGCAACTGCGACGTCTCCCCGCGCGGCGGCCCCGCCGGGTTCGTCGCCGTCCTGGACGCCCACACGCTGGCGATACCGGACGCGACCGGCAACAAGCGGCTGGACACGGCGCAGAACGTCATCGCCACCGGACGGGCCGGGCTGCTGTTCGTCATTCCGGGGCGCACCACGACGCTCCGGGTGAACGGCCGGGCCTGCGTCTCCACCCGCCCGGAGCTGCTGTCGCAGCTGACCGCCGTGGGCAAGCCGCCGGCCAGCGCGCTGGTGCTGGGGATCGAGGAGGTCTACCCGCACTGCCCCAAGTCGCTGCTGCGCAGCGGGGCCTGGAAGCCGGAGCAGTGGCTCCCGGCGGACGCGCAGCCGACCTCGGCCGAGGTGACGCTGGCCCAGCTGCGGATGCCGGAGCTGACGATCGCCGACATCGAGCGGGCCGAGGCGGAGTCACTGAAGTACCGGTACGAGTGACGGCCACCGCTCCGCCCCCACGGGACCACGGCGCCCGACCACGGCGTCGGTCACGGCGCCGACCCGCCGCGGCAGGGCGGCGACGATCCGGAACAGGCCGGAGCGGCCCCGGTGCGGATCGATGAGGAGCGTCGGACCGACCGGAGCGCCCCAGGGGCGGGCCGGTGATGAGCCGGACAGCCCGGAGAGCGGCCCCAGGGCGGACCGGTGCGGACCCGGACAAGCCGGAGCGCCCCCGGTCCGAGCGGCGACGACGAGCCGGAACAGGCCGGAGCACTCCCAGGTCACACCGGCGACGAGCCGCGCGGGCCGGAGCGGTCCCGCGGGTCAGACCGGCGTCCGCTTCGGCCGGGAGGCCGGCATCGGGATGTACGCGACCATCCGGAAGGGCACGGCGCCCGCCGCCTCGCCCCGGAGCGAAGCCGGCACCGGCGGCGGTCCGCCCGGCTCACGTCCGGGCCCGTGCCCGGCGTTCCCGGCGGCGGTCCGCTCGGGCAGCGCGACGGCGCCCGCCGGGCCGCCCAGCTGTCCGGGGACCGAGGCCACGAGCGCCGCCGGAACCGGCGTCCGCACGGCCGCGGCCACCGCCGCCGCCACGGCGGACGGCGGCTCCTCGGGGCCCGCCGGGTCCGCCGCGTCCTCGCCGGGGACGGCGGCCGGTCCGGACCGCGCCGGCCCCGCCGTGCGCTCGATGCGCTCGGTGGTCAGCAGGATCAGGCCGCCCACGGCCAGCACACCGCAGCCGAGTGCCAGCACGGTGCCCGTGACGCCGTACCGGAAGCTCTCGCCGAACATCGTGACGCCGACCGCGGCCGCCGCCACCGGGTTCACCACGGTCAGCGTCGCCAGCGGCGCCGCCAGGCCGCCACCGCGGTAGGAGGCCTGCGACAGCAGCATGCCCGCCGTGGCCAGCACCCCGATCACCGCCAGCGACGGCAGCTCCGCGGCCGCGACCCCGTCCGTCCAGTCCATTGCGACCGTCTTCGTGAACACCGAGGCCATGCCGAAGGCGAGACCCGCGCCGACGGCCAGCAGCACGCTGCGCACCGCCGGATGCCGGTGGGCCGCCCGGCCCGCGACCGTGAGCGCCGCGAGCGCGCCGCCGGTGATCACCGCGAGGGTCACCCGGTGCGCCCCGCTCAGCGACTGCCCGTCGGAGGAGCCCACCAGCGACAGCAGGCCCGCCAGGCCCACCGTCGCCAGGATCGCGCCCCGCCACGCGGCGCCGCCCGCCCGGCGCCCCACGAACAGCGCCGCCATGGGCAGCGCGAACACGATGGTGAGGGCGCCCAGCGGCTGCACCAGGCTGAGCGGGCCGTAGGCCAGCGCCACCACGTGCAGCAGCGCGCCCAGGCCGTTCAGCGCGACCGCCGCCCACCAGGCCGGGCGGCGCAGCGGCGCGTACCGCTTGCCCGGGGAGGTGACCGCGACCCGCTCCTGCACGATCGCGCCGCCCGCGTAGGCGACGGCGGACACGAACGACAGCAGCACGGACAACGCCAGGGCGCTCATCGGCTGCTCCTCTGCGGACGGCGGGGGCGGTCGGCCCGGCGCTGCGAACGGTCGGCTTCCATGGTTCAACAGCCTGCCGTGCCGGGCCCGTTCCGTCGTCGTCCCTGAGCACCCAATGAGTCCTCCTACCGACGGAGTACTCTCGTCGCCCCCTCCTCCCCTGGGTGGGCGACAGGGGAGGAGGCCCCTGACCGGAACCCTCCAGGGATCCCCTAGGGGGCCGCCGCCACCTGGGGACCGACGCCGCGACGGACCCCGACGCGGCGTACGCCCGACGGGTGTTGGTAGGACTGCTCCTCGTGCACCTGGACACCCGACTCGCCGCGCTCGCCCCCCTCGGCGGCTTCTTCGCCCTGCGCACGGGCGAACCGCCGCACGGCCCGCTGCCCACCCTCGCCGAGGCCTACGACCGTACCCCGCCCGGCCCCGGACGCCCGCACCCGCTGGACGCCCGCGTGCGCCGGGTCGCCGCGGGCGTCGGCGCCGCCGAACCCCGGGTCGCCGCCTCGGTGGCGCACCAGGCCCTCGCCGCCCGGCTGTGGTCCGTAGCGCTCGGCTGCGCCGTACGCTACGGGCGCGTCCCCGACCTCGATCCGCGGCTGCTGCGCTGGGACCCGGCCGGCGGCTCCCCGGAGGACCTGTGGCTGACCGAGGTGCGCGAGCCCGCCGGACCGGTCCCGCTCGCCGACGCCGTCCTGCACGGCCATCTGGAGCCCCTGGCGGCGGCCCTGCGCGCCCGCCACCGCCTGGCCGCCGGTCTGCTCCGGGGCAACGCGGCCTCCGCGCTGGCCGGAGCGGCCCGCCAGCTCGCCCGGTGGGCGCGGGAGAACGACGAGCCCGACGCCGCCGACCGCGCCCGCGCCCTGGCCGCACGCCTCCTCGCCCACCCCCTGCTCGCCGACGCCGGCGCCGGAGTCCTCGACTTCCGCCGCCGCAGCTGCTGCCTCTACTACCGGGTGCCCGGCGGCAGCGTCTGCGGTGACTGTTGTTTCGCACGAGCCCCGCGCTCTTCCGCACACGGCTCGTCCGGGTGACCATGAAAGGGACCGGCCGCGGCGGCCGGCCGCCCGAGGATCCAGGGGGTTGCGCGTGCGAGTGGGACTGCTGACCCGGGAGTACCCGCCGGACGTGTACGGCGGCGCCGGCGTCCACGTCGAGTTCCTCGCGCGGGAACTGAGACCCCTCGTCGACCTGGAGGTGCACTGCTGGGGCGAGTCCTCCACCGGCGACCGCGCCGCCGGCGTCGTACGGCACCGCTCCTGGCGCGCGCTGGACGGCGCCAACGACGCCCTGCGCACCTTCTCCGTCGACCTCGCCATGACCGCCGCCCTGCAAGGCCGCGAGCTGGTCCACTCCCACACCTGGTACGCCAACCTCGCCGGCCACCTCGCCAAGCTCCTGTACGGCGTGCCGCACGTGGTGACCGCGCACTCCCTCGAACCCCTGCGCCCCTGGAAGGCCGAGCAGCTCGGCGGCGGCTACGCCCTCTCCAGCTGGGCGGAGCGCACCGCGTTCGAGGCCGCCGACGCGGTGGTCGCCGTCTCCGGCGCGATGCGCGCGGACATCCTCGGCTGCTACCCGGAGCTGGACCCGGCGCGCGTGCACGTCATCCACAACGGCATCGACACCGGCCTGTACCGGCCCGACCCCGGCACCGACGCCCTCACCCGGACCGGCGTCGACCCGGACCGCCCCTACGTGCTGTTCGTCGGCCGCATCACCCGCCAGAAGGGCGTGCCGCACCTGATGCGCGCGGTGCGCGGCATCGACCCGGCGGTCCAGGTCGTGCTGTGCGCGGGCGCCCCCGACACCCCCGAGATCGACCGCGAGTTCCGCGAACTGTACGAGGAGCTGAGCGGGGCCCGCGAGGGCGTGCACTGGATCCCGCGGATGCTGCCGCGCCCGGAGGTGGTCCAGCTGCTCACCCATGCCGCCGTCTTCGTGTGCCCCTCGGTGTACGAGCCGCTCGGCATCGTCAACCTGGAGGCGATGGCCTGCGGCACCCCCGTCGTCGCCTCGCGGGTGGGCGGCATCCCCGAGGTGGTCGAGGACGGCCGCACCGGGCTGCTCGTGGACCTCGGCGACGACTTCGAGGCGGGGCTGACCCGGGCCCTGGACGCGGTGCTCGCCGACCCGGCGGCGGCGCGCCGCATGGGCGAGGCCGGGCGGCGGCGGGCGGTCGAGGAGTTCGGCTGGGACGCGGTCGCGCGGCGCACCGCGCGGTTGTACGAGGAGATCCGCAAGCAGGCTTAGTCTGCCGGGTGCCAGGGCAGTAGTGGTGCAATCGGGTGAGGGGAGCGGCCATGCGTCGTGGTGGGCCTTCGGTCCTCGGAATCGTCCTTGCGGGCGGAGAGGGCAAACGTCTGATGCCCCTGACCGCCGACCGCGCCAAGCCCGCGGTCACCTTCGGCGGCACCTACCGGCTCGTCGACTTCGTGCTGTCCAACCTCGTCAACGCCGACATCCTGCGCATCTGCGTGCTGACCCAGTACAAGTCGCACTCGCTGGACCGGCACATCACCACCACCTGGCGGATGTCCAGCCTGCTCGGCAACTACGTCACCCCGGTGCCCGCGCAGCAGCGGCTCGGGCCCCGCTGGTACCTGGGCAGCGCCGACGCGATCCTCCAGTCCCTCAACCTGGTCCACGACGAACAGCCCGAGTACGTCGCGGTGTTCGGCGCCGACCACGTCTACCGCATGGACCCGCGGCAGATGCTGCGCCAGCACATCGAGGGCGGCGCGGGAGTGACGGTCGCCGGCATCCGGGTGCCGCGCACCGAGTCCTCCTCCTTCGGGGTGATCACCCCGGCCTCCGACGGGCTGACCGTCGAACGCTTCCTGGAGAAGCCCGCCGACCCGCCGGGCCTGCCCGACGCCCCCGACTGCGTGTTCGCCTCCATGGGCAACTACCTCTTCACCACCAAGGCGCTGATCGAGGCGCTGCACCGGGACGCCGAGGACCCGGAGTCGGTGCACGACATGGGCGGCTCGATCCTGCCCCAGCTCACCGAGCGCGGCGAGGCCCAGCTCTACGACTTCAGCGCCAACCACGTGCCCGGCGAGACCAGCCGCGACCAGGGCTACTGGCGGGACGTGGGCACCCTCGACGCGTACTACGACGCCCACATGGACCTGATCGCCGAGCGGCCCGCGTTCAACCTCTACAACCGCGACTGGCCCATCTACACGCACTCCAATCAGCTCTCGCCGGCCCGGTTCAACGCGGGCGGCATCGCCGGCGAGTCGATCATCAGCGCGGGCTGTCTGATCCGCGGCCAGGTCACCCGCTCCGTGCTCTCCCCGGGCGTCCGGGTCGATCCCGGGGCGGTGGTGCAGGGCTCGGTGCTGCACGACAACGTCCACGTCGGCCGGGGCGCGGTGGTGCGCGGGGCGGTGCTGGACAAGAACGTGGAGGTGCCGCCGGGCGCGACCATCGGCGTCAACCCGGAGCGGGACGCCGAGCTGTACACCGTCTCCAAGGGCGGCGTGATCGCCCTGGGCAAGGGACAGCGCGTGCCGTGACGGCGGAGCCGGGGGGCACGGGCCGAGCCCTCAGCCGCTCGGCGGCCGCTCAGCCGCTCAGCGGCGGGAAGTGGTTCAGGGTGACCGCGCTGGCCCGGCGCACCTCGTCGGCCGGGCTGAACTGGACGTACTCCGTGCCCGGCGCGGTGTGCACCGGGACGTGCCCGGGCGGGGCGTAGAACGCCTCCCCGGCCGTGTACACCTCGTCGCGGTCGGGGTAGCGCAGCCGCAGCTCGCCCTTGAAGACGTACCCCCAGTGCGGGCACTGGCAGCGGCCGTCCGGCAGTTCCCTGAGCAGCGGGGTCAGGTCGACGTCCTCGCGGTAGCTGCGGAAGTCCACCGTGTAGGGCTCCAGCTCCTCGGACTGCTCGACGACCGGGCCGTAGTCGCCGCCCTGGGTGGCGGTGTCCCGGGAGACCTTGGGCATCGGGACCACTTCCCTTCCGCGGGTCGGGCGCGCCGCCGGAGGTCCGGCACGACGCGGAAGCGACGTCCCCATGGTGCGCGCCCCGCGGGCCGCGGGTCCACTTGGATCTCCGCGACGCGTGCACGCGACACCCGCGGGATGCCCGGCTCACCGGCCCGCAGACGTGATCATGCAGGCAACGACGTCTCCTCCTAAGGACTGCCCGCATGAGATGGACCCGGCGCCTGCGCCTGTGCCTGGCGGGAGCGGTGGCAGCGTCCGCGCTGTCCGCGGCCCCCGTCACCGCACGGGCCGCCGAACCGCGCGACGCCCGCCTCACCGACCTGGTCAACCCGTTCATCGGAACGGCGAACGAAGGCAACACCTTCCCCGGCGCGGCCGTGCCGTTCGGCATGGTGCAGCTGTCGCCGGACACCGGCCACAGCACCGGCTACGACTACACCCAGGACCACGTCCGCGGCTTCTCCCTGGTCCACCTCTCCGGCGTCGGCTGCCGCCTCGGCGGCGACCTGCCCGTGCTGCCGACGACGGGCGAGGTGACGCGGACCGACAACGCCAGGTACGCGGCCGGCTTCCGGCACGAGGACGAGAGCGCGAGCCCCGGCTACTACCGGGTCGGCCTGGACTCCGGCATCCGGGCCGAGCTGACCGCGACCGCCCGTACCGGCGTGCAGCGCTACACCTTCCCCGCCACCGACAAGGCCAACGTCCTGCTCGACGCCGGGCAGGCGCTGCACCGCATGGTCGCGAGCACGGTGGAGATCCTGGACGACCACACGGTGCGCACCGCGATCACCGGCCGCGGCTTCTGCAAGGACACCCTGCCGTACACCGTCTACACGATCACCCGCTTCGACCGGCCCTTCACCGCGTACGGCACCTGGGACGGCGCCACCGTCACCCCCGGGGCGCGCACCGGGCACGGCGGCGCCTACCTGCGCTTCGACACCACCGAGGACCGCACCGTCGAGGCGACCACCGCGCTGTCCTACGTCGACGCGGCCGGCGCGGCCGGCAACCTGCGCGCCGAGGGCGGCCGCCGCTTCGACGCCGTGCGCGCGGCCGCCCGGCGGGCCTGGGAGGACCGGCTGGGCGACGTACGCGCCCACGGCGGCGGCGACACGCTCAGGCGCACCTTCTACTCCTCGCTGTACCGGGCCTTCCTCGCGCCCAACGTCGGCAGCGACGCCGACGGCCGGTACACCGGCTGGGACCGGCGCGTGCACCGCACCGACGGGTTCACGTACTACCAGAACTGGTCGCTGTGGGACACCTACCGCACCCAGGCCCAGTTCCTCGCCCTGCTCGCCCCGCACGAGTCCCGCGACATGGCGATCTCCGTGGTGCGCATCGCCGAGGAGAGCGGCTGGCTGCCCAAATGGGGCTACGGCACGGTCGAGACGAACATCATGACCGGCGACCCGGTGACCCCGTTCCTCACCAACGCCTTCCACCACGGCCTGCTCAAGGGGTACGAGGAGCGGGCCTACCGGGCGCTCAAGCGCAACGCCGACTCGCTGCCGCCGGCCACCTCGCCCGCGGTCGGCCGCGACGCCGTCCCCGACTACCTCGCCCGCGGCTACGCCCCCTACCTCAAGGGCCACGAACCGACCAAGGCCGGCCACTCCGACTACGCGTTCGGCGGCTCGGCCACCCTGGAGTACGCCCTGTCGGACGCCATGCTCGCCCAGATGGCGCGCGCCCTGGGCCACCGCGAGGACGCCGACCGCTGGGCCGCCCGGTCGCTGAATTACCGCAACCTCTTCGACCCCTCGACCCGCTTCTTCCGCTCCCGCGACACCTCCGGCGCCTTCACCGGACCGTGGAGCCCGGCGCAGTCCGTCGGCTTCCACGAGGGCACCGCCTGGCAGTACCAGTGGCTGGTGCCGCAGGACCTGCCCGGCGTGGTGCGCCTGATCGGCGGCGAACGCCTCGCCAACGAGCGGCTGGACGAGTTCTTCGCCTACGACCAGCTGCTCAAGGACCCCGAGCGCACCGCCCGCGAGGTGTGGGTCAACGGGCCGTACGCCTACTACGACACCGACAAGTACAACCCGCAGAACGAACCCGACCTCATCGCCCCCTACACGTATCTGTCGACCGGGCAGCCGTGGAAGACCACCGACGTGGTGCACGCCGCGCTGACCCTGTTCACCGACGGGCCGACCGGACTGACCGGCAACGACGACCTGGGCACCATGTCCGCCTGGAACGTGCTGTCGTCCATCGGCCTGTACCCGGTGCAGCCGGGCTATCCCACCTGGGGCCTGTCCACGCCGGTCTTCGACCGCGTCGACCTCCGGCTGGACCGCCGCTACCACCCGCGCGGCGCCCTCACCATCACCGCGCCCGGCACCTCCCGCGACACGCGGTACGTCCAGACGGTGCGCGCCGACGGAGTGACGTACGAACGGACGTATCTGACCACCGCCGCGCTGCGCTCGCTGCGCACCCTCCACTACACCGTGGGCCCGCGGCCCTCGTCCTGGGGGACGTCGGCGCAGGCCGCGCCGCCCGCCCTCAGGTGACGAGGTGACCGTCCGCAACGGTCCCTCCGCCCCGCGGTCCCGGTGGGGATCGCGGGGCGGGACTTTAATCCGCTATTAACTGAGCGTAGCGTGATCGTACTTGACCGTAATCGGTCGGGAGCGCTTGACTGAGACTCACTCACCGCCGACGCGAGGCAAGCCATGACTTCCGATCCGCTCGCTCCCCTCGACCTGGCGTTCTGGAACATCGAGTCCGCCGACCACCCCATGCACCTCGGCGCGCTCGGCATCTTCTCGGCGCACTCGCCCACCGCCGCCGCGCACGCCGCCGACCTGCTCGCCGCCCGCGCCGCCGCCGTCCCCGGGCTGCGCATGCGCATCCGCGACACCTGGCGTCCCCTCGACCTGCGCCACCCCCTCCCGCGCGGACTGCGCGACGGACTGCGCCGGCCGCTCGGCCTCGGCGGCGCCGCCCGCGAACCCGACCCCTGCTTCGACCCGCTCCACCACGTCCGCCTGCACGCCCCCGCCCGCGACTTCCAGGCGGCGTCCGGCCGGCTCATGCAGCGCCCGCTGGAACGCAACCGCCCGCCGTGGGAGGCCCATGTGCTGCCCGGCGAGGCGGGCGACCGCTTCGCGGTGCTCTTCAAGTTCCACCACGCCCTCGCCGACGGCCTGCGCGCCCTGAGCCTGGCCGCCGCGATCCTCGACCCGATGGACCTGCCCGAGCGCCGGCCGCGCCCCGCCGCACCCGCCCGCGGACCGCTGCCCGACGTGCGCCGGCTGCCCCGGCTGCTGCGCGGCGCGCTCGCCGACGTCGGCCGCGCCCTGGACATCGGCGCCTCCGTCGCCCGTTCCACCCTCACCACCCGCCCCGTCCCCGCGCTCACCGCCGAACCCACCGGAACCCGCCGCACCGCCGGCGTCGTCC
The DNA here is from genome assembly GCA_013364255.1 of Streptomyces seoulensis. Classification (GTDB taxonomy): domain Bacteria; phylum Actinomycetota; class Actinomycetes; order Streptomycetales; family Streptomycetaceae; genus Streptomyces; species Streptomyces similanensis. Next base: position 7,813,507 of record CP054936.1, read on the forward strand.
TCGACATCGACGACGTGCACCTGGTGCGCAAGGCCGTGGGCGGCACCGTCAACGACGTGCTGATCGCCGTCGTCGCCGGGGCCCTGCGCACCTGGCTCGACGAGCGCGGCGACTCCAGCGCGGGCGCCGCCCCGCGCGCCCTGATCCCGGTCTCCCGGCGCCGCCCGCGCACCGCCCACCCGCAGGGCAACCGGCTCTCCGGCTACCTGATGGAACTGCCCGTCGGCGTCGCCGACCCGCTGCGCCGGCTCGCCGCGGTCCGCACCGCCATGGACCGCAACAAGGACGCCGGCCCCGACCGCGGCGCGGGCGCCGTCGCCCTGCTGGCCGACCACGTCCCCGCCCTCGGCCACCGGCTCGGCGGCCCCCTGGTCGCCCAGGCCGCCCGGCTCTGGTTCGACATCCTGGTCACCAGCGTCCCGCTGCCCGGCTTCGGCCTGAGGCTCGGCGGCCACCCGCTCACCGCCGTCTACCCCTTCGCGCCGCTCGCCCCCGGCCAGTCCCTCGCGATCGCCGTGTCCACCTACCGCGGCCACGTCCACTACGGCCTGGTCGCCGACGCCCGCGCCGTACCCGATCTCAACCGGCTGGCCCGCGCCCTGTCCGAGGAGGTGGAGACCCTTCTCACGGTCTGCGCGCCTTGATCGTCGCGCGTTTGGCGGTACGCCGCGCCGCTGCCGTAAAATCCCCCGTTCGAAAGCGAGCGCGACTCCACGCGCCGCGTGGCGACCAGGGAAACGGCAGCGCGATGACGGTGACAGACGACGGCTCCACGGCCACGGACGAGGTGGTGTACGCACCGGGCGGCGCCGAGGCGTACGAGCCGGGCGACGAGGCGGCGCACGGCCCCGGCAGCGGCCCCGGCATCGACCCCGGCCGTCTCGCCGTCTGCCTCGACGTGCTCCAGGAGCTGGACCGGATAGAGGTCGACCACCCCGACGCCATCGCGGTGCGCCGCGCCACCTCGCACGTCTACCGCATGGTCAAGCAGCGCCGCCGCCAGGAGCGCCGGGCCGCCAAGACCGCCCACGACAAGGCGGTCACCGAGGCTACGGCCACCGGCTCCGCCCAGCGCGTCGACGACGAGACCGAGGGCATCCTGCCCTCCTCCCGCACCGAGGAGGGGACGATCGCCGGCGTGCTCCGGCGCCCGCGCTCCTGCTACGTCTGCAAGCAGCGCTTCGTCGAGGTCGACTACTTCTACCACCAGCTCTGCCAGAAGTGCGCCGCCGACAACCGCGCCCGCCGCGACGCCCGCGCCGACCTGACCGGCAAGCGGGCCCTGCTCACCGGCGGCCGCGCCAAGATCGGCATGTACATCGCGCTGCGGCTGCTGCGCGACGGCGCCCACACCACGATCACCACCCGCTTCCCGAGCGACGCCGTCCGCCGCTTCAAGGCCCAGCCCGACAGCGCCGACTGGATCCACCGGCTGAAGATCGTCGGCATCGACCTGCGCGACCCCGCCCAGGTGGTCGCCCTCGCCGACTCGGTCGCGGCCGAGGGCCCGCTGGACATCCTGATCAACAACGCCGCCCAGACCGTCAGGCGCTCCCCGCAGGCCTACAGCGAGCTGCTCGCCGCCGAGTCGGCCCCGCTGCCCGCGGGTGAGCTGCCCGCGGCCGAGGTGATCGGCACCTTCGGCTCGGGCGCGGTCGCCGCGCTGCCTGAGGCCGGCTCCGGCGCGCTCACCGCCCAGGACGTCACCGACCTGGCCCTGGTGTCCGGCTCGGCGTCCCTGGAGCGGATCGCGGCCGGCACCGCCATCGACGCGGGCGGCCTGGTTCCGGACCTGCACGACACCAACAGCTGGATCCAGACGGTGGAGGAGGTCACGCCGGTCGAGCTGCTGGAGGTCCAGCTGTGCAACTCGACGGCGCCGTTCATCCTGATCAGCCGGCTGCGCCCGGTGATGGCCGCCGCCGCTGCCCGGCGGACGTACATCGTCAACGTCTCCGCCATGGAGGGCGTCTTCGAGCGCGGCTACAAGGGCGCGGGCCACCCGCACACCAACATGGCCAAGGCCGCCCTGAACATGCTCACCCGCACCAGCGCCCAGGAGATGTTCGACAAGGACGGCATCCTGATGACGGCGGTCGACACCGGCTGGATCACCGACGAGCGCCCGCACCCCGACAAGGTCCGTCTCGCCGAGGCCGGTTTCCACGCCCCGCTCGACCTGGTCGACGGCGCGGCCCGGGTCTACGACCCGATCGTGCGCGGCGAGGCCGGCGAGGACCTGTACGGCGTCTTCATGAAGGACTACGCGCCGGGCAAGTGGTGAGCGCCTCTCCCGCCCGACGGGCCGTCAGTCGGCGGCCCTGAGGCGGGAGGCGCGGTCGGCGACCAGTGCGAGGAGGGTGCGCCAGTCCTCCAGGACGCCCGCGTCCCCCTCGTCGGTCAGGGCCTCCTCGGCGGCCCGGCGCAGGGCGGCCGCGTCCTCGTCCGCCCCACCGCCGGCCCCCGCCCGCACCAGCCGGGCGACGCGCGCGCCGAGCAGCGGGCGGACCGCGCCGGCCGCCCGGTCGCCCGGCCCGGCCCCCGGGCCCGGTCCCAGCAGCCGCCCGATGCCCTGGACCAGGCCCGCCACCTGGAGTTCCTTGTCGGCCGGGTGGCGCCGGCGCAGCAGCGCGGCGGTGCGCAGGGCGTGGTCGTGCACATCGGCGGGGCGTCCGCGCCCGGCCGGTGCGACGGTCGCGCCCCGGCAGGCGTACAGCAGGTCCATCAGCTCCTCGACACTGCGCAGCTCCATGCGTCAGTCCTCCCGCGAGACAGCCGTTCGGCGCCTCAGCAGATCATGGCCGGCTTTCGCCGCGGCCAACGGGACCTGAACGGCGGGACGTAGACCGAACGGGTGAACTTCGGTCACTGCCCCGGGTGACAAATCGCCGCGAAGCCGCACAAGCAACACGCTTGACTCCAGATAGTTACCCGCTCTTTGCAGCCCCATCGAGCAGGGGGCCGCTCATTTGGTTAATCTGGAGCGGACGGACAGCACCGAAGGGTTCCCACCACACCCACGGTCCGTCCCGGGGCGAGCCGGTGCACAACGGCCGGATCGGACCTCGGTTGCCGACGCCACCGCGTCCGACCTGCTTGACCCATACCCGAGCGGGACCCAGGCGCCGTGGCGCACGGTGGCCGGGAGGCCCCGAGGGTGACCGACACATAAGGAGTGCGCGGTGACACCGGAGAAGACGAAACTCGAACAGGGAACCAGCGAACGCGTGGAGCGTCCGGGACGACGGTCCTCGGACCTCGGCATCCTCGACGTGTGGGCGCGGTCCGCCCCCATCCGCCTGGCGGGCTACGAGGAGGACCTCGCCGAGCCGCACATCCTGCCCAGCGTGGACTGAACGGCGCCACCCCTCCGCTCGCCGACGGCGTGGGCGTGTGACCGTACGAGACTCACGCCCATGCCGATCAGGGAAGCCGCGGCCGACGACCGGTCGCGCGCCGCCCGGATCGCCAACGCGGGCTTCATGGTCGACCCGGAGCGCACCGGCGAGGGCGCCGGCCGCGCCCTCGCCGCACACGTGCTGGCCGCCGCCGCGGCCGACGGCTACCGCGGCATGGTCTTCAACGCCGTGGTGGAGACCAACCCGGCCGTGGCGCTGTGGACTTCGCTGGGCTTCACCGTCCTCGGCACCGTGCCGCGCGCCTACGAGCACCCGCGGCACGGACCGGTCGGCCTGCACATCATGTACAAGGCCCTGTAACCCCTCTGAACGCGCGGCCGGACGCTCCGGCCGTGCGCAACGCCCCCTACGCGCCGACCGGTTCGGCGATCCTGCGCCACGGCCGCAGCCGCTCGATCCGCTCCGCTACGTCCAGCAGCACCGCCTCCGAACCGGGGCGCCCCACCAACTGCACCGCGCAGGGCGCGCCCGAGGGCAGCGTGCCGAACGGGACCGCCATCGCCGGCCAGCCGGTCAGGTTCCACGGCGGAGTCAGCGGCGAATAGGCGGTGTTGGCCAGCACGTTGCGCAGCCAGCCCCGCTCGTGCCAGGGCCCGGCCGCGGGGGAGCGGCGGGCGAGCGCCGGGGTCAGCAGCACGTCGTGCTCGGCGAAGAACGGCTCCAGCCGCTCGCGCAGCCGCTCCCGCGCGCCGCCGGTGCGCACCCCGGCCACGAACCGCCGCCCGACGGCCGCGTGCACCCGGGTGCGCCGGGCCAGCCGGCGCGGGTCCAGGGCCGCCGCGTCGACGGCGGTGCCGGCCGTCCAGTGCCGCACCGCGGTCAGTCCGAGTGAGAGCGGGTACGGCGGGTCGGCGCGCCGCACGAGGAGACCGGACCCGGCCAGCAGCAGGGCCGCGTCCCGCACGGCGCGCGCGTACGGCCTGCTCACCGCGGTCCCGGCGAGCGGGCTGCGCACGGACACGGCGACGGCGGGCGCGCCGCCCGCGCCGCCGCGCTCGAACCCGGCGCCGGCCAGCACCGAGAGCGTCAGCCGCGCGTCCTCGACCGTGGTGGCCAGCGGACCGTTCTCCGACATGCCGAACCAGTCGCCCTCGCCGATGCCCGCGGGCACCACCCCGTAGCCCGGTTTGACCGCGACCAGGCCGCAGTTGGCGGCCGGGATGCGCAGCGAGCCCATGCCGTCGTTGCCGAGCGCGACCGGCGTCATCCCGGCGGCCACCGCGGCGGCGCTGCCGCCCGAGGAACCGCCCGCCGTGCGGGTGCGGTCCCACGGGTTGCGGGCGGCGCCGAACACGCCCTCGGTGGTGCCGAAGACGCACAGCTCGGGCACGTTGGTCAGCCCGACGACCACCGCGCCCGCCGCCCGCAGCCGGGCCACGGTGACGTGGTCCTGGGCGGCGGGCGTGTCCGGTGTCGCGGCCGAGCCGACGCGGGTGGCCTCGCCGCGCACCGCGAGGTTGTCCTTCACGGCCACCGGCACGCCCGCCAGCGGCAGTTCGCCGAGATCGGGCCGGGCCGCGACCTCGTCGGCCTCGGCGAGCGCCGCCTCGGCGCGCACGGTGCGGAAGGCGCCGATCCGGCCGTCCAGCCGCTCGATCCGCGCCAGGTGCTCGGCCACCACCGCGCGGGGCGCGGCCCGCCTCTCGCGGACGGCGGCGGCGATCTCGGCGGCACTGCGGCCGGCCCAACGGGTCACGGGTGCTCCTCGGAACGGGACGTACGACCCCGCACCGGGGTCGTACTCGCGAGTAGGTAAGGAGCACTCTGCCCGGCCGGGAGCCGTACGTCGAGCACACCGGCGGCCACCCGGCCACCACCGGCCACCACCCGACCGGGCCCCGGCCTCGGCCCGCCCGCCGCCACCCCCGCTCGGTCCGCCCGCCGCGCCCACTCAGTCCGCCCGCGGCGCCCGGTCCAGCCGGGTCGGCGGGAGGAAGTCGCGGACGTACTCCCGGTGCCAGCACGCGCCGCTCTCGCGCCGTTCCCGCCAGGTGGTGAAGCGGTAGCGGAACAGGCGGGCCCGCACGTAGCGCGGCGGCCGGTCGGGCGGGAAGGGGGAGCGGCGCAGCAGCCGCAGGGTGGGGCGGTCGTTCTCCAGCAGCCGTTCCACCATCGCCCCGAACCAGGCCCCGGCGTACGCCGGGGACAGCGCGGCGAACCACATCATCCAGTCCAGACGCAGATGGTACGGCGCGAACTGGCGCGGCCAGCGCCTCGGGTCGCCCGGCTTGCCCCTGAACTCGTACTCCCGCCAGTCGGAGTCCGGGCGCGGGGTGTCGTCGAGGGTGCCCTCCACCACCACCTCGTACCGCACCCGGCTGACGCTGCCGAACGCGCCGTAGGTGTTGACCAGGTGCAGCGGGTCGAAGGAGCGGTTCATGACCTGGCGGCGCGAGACCAGGTTCAGCGCGGGCCGGTAGCTGAGCACCAGCACCAGCGCGGCGACCGCGAGGACCACCGCCTCGTACCACGGCGGCGCCGCCGGCAGGGGCGGTGCGCTCGCCGGGAAGCGCACCGCGGACAGCGCGAGCACGATCGTCAGCCAGTTCAGCCAGGCGAAGTTGCCCGACAGCACCAGCCACAGCTGGGTGAGGATCATCAGCGCGGCGCCGGCCGTGGCGACCGGCTGCGGGGCGAACAGCAGGAACGGCACCAGCAGCTGCGTGACGTGGTTGGCGGCCACCTCCGCCTTGTGCAGCGGTCCGGGCAGCCGGTGGAAGAACCAGCTCAGCGGGCCCGGCATCGGCTGGGTCTCGTGGTGGTGGTGCAGACAGGTCAGCTTGCGCCAGCACTCGTCGCCGCGCAGCTTGATCAGCCCGGCGCCGAACTCGACCCGGAACAGGATCCAGCGCAGCAGGAACAGCACGACGACGGGCGGCGCCACCTCGTCGTTGCCCAGGAACACCGCGAGGAACCCGGTCTCCAGCAGCAGCGACTCCCAGCCGAAGCCGTACCAGGTCTGCCCGACGTTCACGATCGACAGGTACAGCGCCCACGGCACCAGCCACAGCAGCATGCCGCCCCACAGCGGCAGCCACGCGTCCAGCCCCGCCAGCAGCGCCGCCGCCACCGCGCAGCCCGTCCAGGCGACGACGGCGAAGAGGGTGTCGCTGTAGCGCAGGTGGAACAGGCTCGGCGCCCGTCTGAACGGCACCCGCGCCACGAACCGGGGGATCGGCAGCATCCCGCGCTCGCCCAGCAGCGCCCGAAACTGCAGCGCCGCCGTCAGGAACGCCACCAGATAGACCGCGGCCAGCGCCCGCTGGAAGACCAGCCGGCTCAGCCAGTACTCGGGTGCGGTGAACCAACCCACGCTGTGCACTCCCTGGTGACGACGGTGCCGCCGGTCGCGGGCCGCGCAGTCCGCGCCCGCCGCCCGGCCCGCGGGGCGCCGGTGCGTGAGGACCGGTGCGTGAAGGCGGGCACCGGCCACGGGCTCCGGTTACCCCGCTCCCCGCTCGAAGAATCAGACAAATCCTGGCAAGGTGGCCCCATGGCTGAACGGGGAGCGCCCACCCTGTCACTCCCGGCCGACTGGCCCGCGAACCGGGATCCGATCCTCGCGCTGAACCGCATGGGCAGCTTCGACTGGGACCTGGACACCGGTCTGCTCAGCATGGACGCCCAGGCCCACGAGATCTTCGACGTGACCCCCGAGGAGTACGACGGCCACGCCGTGAGCCTGGCCCCCCGCGTCCCCGGCGGCGAGGGCCACCGGCTGGACGCCCTGGTCGCCCGGGCGATCAAGGAGGGCCGCGAGAACTACGGCACCTACATCCGCCTGCGCCGCCGCGACGGCACCCTGCGCTGGGTCTACACCCAGGGCTACATCCGCCGCGACGAGACCGGCCGGCCCCGCCGGGTCTTCGGCATCATCCGGGACGCCACCGAGGAACTCGACGACATCGCCGGCCGCGAGGAGCGCGCCGCCCGTGAGGCCGCCCGGCGCGACCAGACCAACGTCGTGCAGATCACCACCGCCGCCCTCGCCCACGCGCACACCGTCCAGGACGTCATCGACGTCGTCAAGGACACCCACGGCCTGCCCCTGCTCGGCTCGACCAGCCTCGTCCTCGGGCTGGTCGAGGCGGGCAGGATCCGGCTCGTCGCCGAGGGCCCCGAGGGCGCCTCCGTGCCCGGCACCCGGATCACCCGCATCGACGAGCCGTACCCGATGAGCGAGGCGGTGCGCACCCTCAGCCCGCGCTTCATCGAGTCCGCCCAGGACTTCGCCGACCTCTACCCGATCCTGTGGCCGCACATCACCGGCCTGGACATCACCTCGGCCGCCTACCTGCCGCTGATCGCCCAGGGCCGCCCCATCGGCGGCATGGGCCTGCTCTACAGCGGTCGGCACGGCTTCAGCACCGAGGAGCGCAACGTCCTCGTCGCGCTCGGCAGCAGCATCGCGCAGAGCCTGCAACGGGCCATGCTCTACGAGCAGGAGAAGGACCTCGCCCAGGGCCTCCAGCAGGCCATGCTGCCGCGCACCATCCCGAGCGTCCCCGGCGCCGACGTCGCCGTGCGCTACCGCTCCGGCTACGCGGGCGGCTCGCTCGGCCGGGACATCGGCGGCGACTGGTACGACCTGATCCCGCTGCCCGGCGGCCGGGTCGGCGCCGTCATCGGCGACGTCCAGGGCCACGACACGCACGCCGCCGCCGTCATGGGCCAGCTGCGCATCGTGCTGCGCGCCTACGCCGCCGAGGGCCACGCCCCGGCCACCGTGATGGCCCGCGCCTCGATCTTCCTGCGCGAACTCGACACCGACCGCTTCGCGACCTGCCTGTACGCGGAGGCCGACCTGTCCACCGGTGTCGTGCAGGTGGTCCGCGCCGGGCACATCGACCCGCTGGTCCGCACGGGCGACGGCGCCTGCCGCCGCGTCGAGGTCGAGGGCGGGCTGCCGCTCGGCCTGTCCGCGGAGTTCGGCAGCCTGGAGTACCCGGTGTGCGCCATGGAGCTGGACCCCGGCCAGTCGCTGATCCTGTGCACCGACGGGCTCGTGGAACAGCCCGGCGCCGACCTCGACGACGGCATGCGGGCGCTGGCCGCGTCCGTGGCGGCGGGCCCCGACGACGTGCGCGCGCTCGCCGACCGGCTGATCGCGCTGGCCGAGGCGCGCGGCGGCGACGACGACGTGGCCCTGCTGGTGCTGCGCCGCCGGGCGCTGACCGAGCGCCGGCCCGTCGGCCGGCTCCAGCAGCACGTGGCGCCCGGCGACCCCGAGGCCCTGACCCAGGCCCGGCACATGGTCGGGGCGGCGGTGCGCTCCTGGGGCGCGCGGGAACGCTCCGACGAGATCGAACTCGTGGCAGACGAGCTGATCACCAACGCCCTCATGCACACCGAGGGCGCGGCCGTCGTCACCCTGCGCGTGCTCAGCGGCACCGACCGGCGGCTGCGCGTCGAGGTCGAGGACTCCTCCAGCGCGCTGCCGCGCCGCCGCGAGCCGGGCGAGCAGGGCGTCTCCGGCCGCGGCCTGCTCCTGGTCGACCGGCTCACCGACGTGTGGGGCGTGGAGGCGCGCGGCGGCGGAAAGTGCCTGTGGTGCGAGTTCGTGGTGCCCGAGCGCGACTGACCGGCCGCGCCGGGCGCGGGACGGGACCGCACGAGAGGCGGGCCGTCGTCGGCGCCGGGTGGCACTCTTGGAGGCATGCCCGAACTGCCCGAGGTGGAAGCGCTCAGGGACTTCCTGACCGACAACCTGGTCGGCCACGAGATCGTACGGGTGCTGCCCGTCGCCGTCAGCGTCCTGAAGACGTACGACCCTCCCGTCACCGCCCTGGAGGGCCACGAGGTCACGGCGGTGCGCCGGCACGGCAAGTTCCTGGACGTCGGGACCGCCGGCGGCCCGCATCTGGTCACCCATCTCGCCCGCGGCGGCTGGCTCCAGTGGAAGGACCGCCTCCCGGACGGCGTGCCCCGCCCTGGCAAGGGCCCCCTGGCGCTGCGCGTCGCCCTGGAGACCGGCGCCGGCTTCGACCTCACCGAGGCGGGCACCCAGAAGCGCCTGGCCGTCCACGTCGTCCGGGACCCTCGGGAGGTGCCGGGCGTGGCCCGGCTCGGCCCCGATCCGCTGGCCGACGACTTCGACGAGGAGCGCTTCGCCGGCCTGCTCGCGGGCGAGCGGCGGCAGATCAAGGGCGCCCTGCGCGACCAGGGACTGATCGCGGGCGTGGGCAACGCCTACAGCGACGAGATCCTGCACGCCGCGCGGATGTCCCCGTTCAAGCTGACCGCCTCGCTGACCCCCGAGGAGGTCGCGGGCCTGTACGCGGCGCTGCGCCGCACGCTGACGGAGGCCGTCGAACGGTCGCGGGGCGTGGCGGCCAGGCGGCTGAAGGCCGAGAAGAAGAGCGGCCTGCGGGTGCACGGCCGCACCGGCGAGCCCTGCCCGGTGTGCGGCGACACCGTCCGCGAGGTCTCCTTCAGCGACTCCTCGCTCCAGTACTGCCCCACCTGCCAGACCGGCGGCAGACCGCTGGCCGACCGCCGGCTGTCCCGGCTGCTCAAGTAGGAGCGGGGCGGGCCGCCGCTCAGGGCGGGCCGAGCGTCACCAGGCGCCGCCCGTCCGTGGTGCGCACCTCGAAGCGGGCGATCTGCGCGGGCCGCAGCGCCGCGCCCCCCGTCATGGTGGCCGGCCGCACCGCACCCGGACGGACGGCCCAGGTCGCCACCGTCTGCTCCGATCCGTCCCGGCCGACCGCCACGAGCCGGCACACGTGCGGTCCCGTCCGGTCCGCGACCCGCAGCCACACCTCGCTGCCCCAGCCCGCGTCCGTCGCCCGCACCTCGGCCCGCACCCCCGTGCGCGCGTCGGTCGCGGCCGCCGACAGCGGTCCCGCGCCGCCTGTGTGCCGGGCGAGGGCCGTCGCCGCGGGGCCGCCCACCGCGAGCACCGCACAGGCGGCCAGCGCCCACAGCAGCCGCCGCCGGCCGGCCCGCCGACGCCGCGCCACCTCGCCGGTCAGCCGCTCCAGCAGCCGGGGACCGGGCCGCGCCGCCGGGTGCACGAAACGCGGCGTCGCGCGCCGGTACAGGAGCAGCTGCCGCGCCGTGGGACCGAATCCGGTGACATGCGCCGCGCAGCCGGGACACTCGGCGAGGTGGTCCTCGAAGCGGAAGGCGTCCGCCTCGTCCAGCACGCCGAGCGCGTACGCGCCGACGTCGCGATGCCGTTCCAGGGACCTCATGCCGATTCCTCGCGGTGGGTGCGGGCGGGGTTACTCCTTGCTCCCACCCGTACGCGCCGCACCGGCGAATCACTCAAGCCACGCACCGAATCGTGACCTGCGGGCGCGCGCCGGTCCCGCCCCCGGGCCGGCCCCGGCCTCGACCGGCCCGCGAGCCGCGCCCCGAGGCCGCGAGCGAAGCCGGACGCACGGCCCGGCCCCCGTGCTCCACCTCGCGGCGGAGCGGGCCGCGGAGGCCAGGAGCGGAGACTAGAAAAGGTGGATGGCGAGATGGCCGAGGGGCAGCCCGAGCTGCCAGGCGGGCGTCCACACCTTCGGGCCCTCGTCCTCGCCCAGCGCGCCCGCGCCGTCCGGCACCGCGTCCAGGTCGGGCGCGAGCAGCTCGGTCTCCACCAGCCACCGCCAGGCCGCCTCGGCCAGCGCCAGGTCCGGCGACCCGGCGCCGCGCGGGCCGGCCGCCAGCGCGGCCATCCGTTCGCCCACCCAGTCCTGCCACGGCTGGTCGTACGCCGTCAGCGACAGCCAGGTCTCCAGCTGCGACACCACCCGGATGCCGGGCAGCTCGCCGCCGGTGTCGGACAGGAAGACGGTCAGCGCCAGCGCGTCCCGCCCCGCGCGGAACTCCACCGACGCCGGCGGCATCAGGTCGCCGGTGCGCAGCAGTTCGTCGGCGATGTACTCGGCGTAGAACCAGGCCATCGGGACGGCCGCGTCGCCGTCGCCGTCCGTTTTCTCGTGACCTCTGTGCAGCATCCCTTCCCGCCTTCCTCCGGTGCGTGCGCGTCACCCGGCCCCGGCTCCTGGGACCCCGTCCGGAACGCGCCTGAGGACAGCCGATTACTCAACCGTGGTCCACAGCAAGGCGCTTTGCGAAGGCTTGACGGTGTCCCCGGTTTCACCGCAGGTCGGCCGCGTAACCCGGCAGCACCCGGCGCAGGGCGCGCAGCGCGTAATACGCGCGGGACTTCACGGTACCGGGCGGAATGCCCAGGGTTGCGGCGGCCTCCGCCACACTGGCCCCCTGGAAGTACACCAGCACCAGGACTTCACGGTGGCGCGGCGTGAGTGTCTTCACAGCCTCGCGCACGTCGAGCGTCGCGGCCGACCGTTCGGCGTGGTCGGCGATCACCCGCGCGTTCTCCAGGACGGCGTCGCCGACCTCCGGCGGCCTCGCCCGCCGGGCCCGGCGCGCGTCGATGGCGAGCCGGCGCGCGACGGTCAGCAGCCAGGGCCGCACCGAGTCGAACGCGTCGGCGCGCAGCGCCTCCGGATGCTGCCAGGCCCGTACGAGGGTCTCCTGCACGAGGTCCTCCGCGCGCTGCCGGTCGCCGTCGCACAGCCTGAGCAGCAGGGCGAACAGGGGCCTGCCGTGCTCGCGCTGGAGCGCGGCGAGCTCGTGCTCGGCGGTGGTGGGGACCCGGGAGAGGGTGGTTCCGGCCGTCATGGCCGTATGGCATCGCAGCCGGCCGCGCGGGGACAGGGGGCGGACGCGGCGGTGCGACGGACGGTCGATGGCGTCGGCGAACGGTACGACGAACGGTCCGTCAGCACCCGGTACGACGCACGGGGCGCCACGAGCCGGTACGACGAACGGTCCGTCAGGACCGCGCCCTGACCCGGACGGGCCAACGGCGGGGCCCGGACCGTTTGCGAGGGCGGACGACTTCGTACCCATTGTCTGTCCATATGACCTACATCGCCCGTCCGCGCGCCCCCTCCCGGGCCCCGGCGCACGCTCGCAGTGAGGTGAACCGATGATCGCCCGCAGACACCGGCTGGCCCTGACCGTGACGGCCCTCCTCGCCGCGGGCGCCGCCTGCCGGGCCGAACTCCTGGACCGGGACGCCGCACCGCCCCGGCCCGCGCCGGCGGCGCCCGGATCGCGCCCGGCCGCAGGCGCGTTCACCCTGCTGGCCTCCGGCGGCATCCTGGCGGACGGCTCCGTCGTCGACCGGGCCGCCTTCGACGCGGGCGGCGCCGGGCACGACTTCCGGCCGATGCTGGCGGGCGTGGGGCCCGCGGTCGCCCGCGCCGACCTGGCGCTGTGCCAGCTGGACACGGTCCTCGGCGACGGCGCCCCCGGGCCGGGCGGCGGCGCGCCGCCCGAGCTGGCGCAGGCCCTGGCGGAGACCGGCTACGACGGCTGCGCGACCGCCTCCGAACACACCCTGGACGGCGGCGCGGACGGCGTGCGCGGCACCCTGGACGCCCTCGACGGGGCCGGCGTACGGCACGCCGGGTCAGCGCGCGCCGAGACCGAGGCGCGCGGCATCACGCTGCTGCGCGCCGGGCGCGCCCTGGTCGCCCCGCTGTCCTACGGCGACGGCACGGACCGGCCGTTCCCGCCCGGACAGCCGTGGGCGCTGAACCTGATCGACGCCGACCGGATCGTCGCCGACGCCCGCGCCGCCCGGCAGGCCGGCGCCGACGTGGTCGTGGTCCTCCTGCGGTGGGGCCCGCGGTGGCAGGAGGCCCCGGACGCGGGCCAACTGGACCTGGCCCGGCGGCTGACCGCCGCCCGCGCCGGCGACCGCCCCGCCGTCGACCTGATCCTCGGCGGCGGCGCCCGCCTGCCGCAGCCCTGGGAGAAGGTCGGCGGCACCTGGGTGGTCTACGGGACCGGCGACCAGATCGCCGGCCCGAGCGCCGACGACCCCCGGGCGGCCGACCCGCGCGCGGGCGAGAGCGCCCTCGCCCGCTTCACCTTCGCCCCGCCCGTCCGGCCGGGCGGCCGCTGGGAGGTGACCCGCGCCGAGTTCGTCCCCGCGCTGTACGACAGCGACGCCGGCCGGGTGGTGAACCTCGACGAGGCCATCGCCCGCGGCGCCGACCTGGAGGGCGTACGCGACCGTATCCGCACCGCGGTGCTCGCCCGGGGCGCGGCGGAGGACGGGCTGCTGATGGGACGGTGAAGCGGGCGGCCGGGCGGGGCGGCGCGCGGACCGGTTCGGGGCGGTGCGCGGGCCGGTTCGGGACGGGGCGCGGCGGCCGGTCAGTCGCCGGTGCGCCGGGGGCCGGCCAGCGCCGACCGCTTGTACGAGTACCCGAAATAGATCACGCACCCGATCAGGAACCACACCACGAACCGCAGCCACGTCTGCCACTGCAGGAACGTGATCAGCCAGAGGGAGAACACCACACCCAGCGCCGGCACGAACGGCATCCACGGCGTGCGGAAGGCGCGCGGCAGGTCGGGCCGCCGGTAGCGCAGCACGATCACCGCCACGCACACCACCACGAACGCCAGCAGGATGCCGATGTTGGTCAGCTCCGCCGCCTCCGCGATCGGCAGGAACCCGGCGATGGCCGCCGACGCCACCCCGACGATCCAGGTCACCCGGGTCGGCACGTGCCGGGTGGGGTGGGTCTTGGCGAACCACCGGGGCAGCAGCCCGTCCCGCGACATCGCGAACCACACCCGGGTCACGCCCAGCATGAAGGTGAACATCACCGTGAGGATGCCGATGATCGCGCCCACCGCGATCACGTCCGCCAGCCGGCTCAGCCCCACCGACTTGAACGCGGTGGAGAAGCCGCTCTCCTTGTCGATGTCCTTGTAGTTCTGCATGCCGGTCAGCACCAGGCAGGCCGCCACGTACAGCACCATCGCGATCACCAGCGAGTAGATGATCGCCTTCGGCATGTGCCGCTGCGCGTCCTTGGACTCCTCGGCCGCCGTCGACATGGCGTCGTAGCCGAACACCGCGAAGAACACGGTCGCCGCGCCGGTGAACGCCCCGCCGATCCCGTAGGGGAAGAACGGGTGGTAGTGGGCGGTGTTGATATGGAAGACGCCGACGATGATCACCACCAGCACCACGATCACCTTCAGCGCCACCACCACCGTCTCGAAGCGGGCGGCGCTGCGGATGCCCAGGGTCAGCAGCCAGGCGATGAGCAGACACAGGATCGCGGCGAACAGGTCGACCTTGTGTCCGGGGCCGGTCCCGGGCGCGCCCAGCATCCAGGCGGGCAGCTGCGCGCCCATGTCCTGGACCAGGAAGCTGAAATAGCCGGAGATGCCGATGGCGACCACCGCCACGATCGCCGTGTACTCCAGCAGCAGGTCCCAGCCGATGAACCAGCCGGCGAACTCGCCCAGCACCGCGTAGCCGTAGGTGTAGGCGGAGCCCGCCTTCGGGATCATGCCCGCGAACTCGGCGTAGGACAGGGCAGCGGCGGCGCTCGCGACGCCCGCGATGAGGAAGGACACCAGCACGGCGGGACCGGCCGTGCCGTTGGCCACCGTGCCCGCCAGGGTGAAGATGCCCGCGCCGATGATGCCGCCCACACCGATCGCGGTCAGCTGGAACAGGCCGAGCGTACGTTCGAGCCTGGGACCTTCGGCGGCTTCCGTCTCCTCGATGTGTTCGATGGGTTTACGGCGGAGGATTCCCTCACCCATCCGGAGTCGGGCCATGAGCCTCACCTCTTCGCAGACGGCAGTCGGCTGACGGCGGATCATGATGGCCCAGGGCCGCAGGACCCGGAAGACCCCGGCACGTCCGGACCGCCGTACCCGGCGCCCGGCCGGACGCCCCGGTCTACGGCACCACCGTCACCGGCCATCGTCCCGCCTTCACCAGGCGGACCGCCACCGAGCCGATGATCCGATGGCCGGCCTGCTCCGAGGCGCCGACCACCACCGCGTCCGCCGTCAGTTCGTCCGCCGCCTTCACCAGACCGTTGTACGGGTCGCCGCGGAAAGTGTGGAACTCCCAGCGCACGGCGAATATCCCCTTCAGCCGCTCGGCGGACTCCCGGATCTGCTGGACCAGGTCCTCGGCGATCTCGTCGGTCGTCTCCGCCACCGGCGCGCCGAGCGCGGCCCCCGCCGTCATCACCGGCTGGACGTACACCACAGCGAGCAACGCGCCCTGGCGCCGGGCCAGTCCGGCGGCGTACGCGGCGGCCCGCATCGAGGACTCCGAACCGTCCACCCCGGCGACGATGACCTTGGGCCCGTCCGTGCCCCGCTCGAAACGGTGTTCCTGCCGCTCGTGCTCCTCGTGCTGTTCCGTCACGCCGCGAGGTTATCGGAAGGAAGCCTTCCCGTTGACGTCCGGGGCGGCGCCGGCGGGCGCGGGGACGGCCCCGGCCGGGCGGTTCGCGAAACGGTTCGCCGGGAATGGGCCGGGCGGGTGCTTTCGTGCCGCCGTGCCGGTGCGGGAGTGACGCTCCGGTCACTGATGAGTCATGCAGAAGGATCAGTTGCTCACACGGCGCCGGATGCTGTTCGCCGGCGCCGCCGCTCTCGGGGCGGGCGCGGCAGGCACGGCCGGCCTGCTGCTCACCGGCTCCTCCGACACCCGGTCCGCCGCTCCCGCCGCCGGCCCCCAGGCGCGCGTCCCGCTCAAGTCCTCCACCTACCGGCTGCGTCCCCTGACCGGAGACGTACCGCAGCGCGCCCAGCCGCTGCCGACCAAGGTGCGCACCGCGCCGATCCTGCGCTTCCCGGGCCGTGGCAACACCATGCTGCTGACGTTCGACGACGGACCCAACCCCGAGTACACCCCGCACATCCTGGACACCCTCGCCAAGTACGACATCCGGGCGACGTTCATGGTGTGCGGCGAGATGGCCGACTGGAACCGCGACCTGCTGGCCCGGATGGCCGACGAGGGGCACGTCGTCGGCAACCACACCTGGACCCACCCGCTGCTCACCCAGCTCAGCCGCAGCGAGATCCGCGACGAGATCGAGAGCACCAGCGACGTCATCGAGAAGGCGTACGGCTCCCGGCCGCTGTGGTTCCGCGCCCCCTACGGGGCCTGGAACCGCACCGTGTTCCAGCTCAACGCCCAGCTGGGCATGGAACCGCTGGCATGGAGCGTCGACAGCCTCGACTGGACCACCCCGGGCACCGGCACGATCGTCCGCCGGGTCGAACGCGGCGCGGGCCCCGGCGTCGTGGTGCTCTCCCACGACGCCGGGGGCGACCGCACGCAGACCGTCAAGGCGCTGAAGAAATACCTGCCCAAACTCCTGGACGAGGGCTTCCGCTTCACCGTGCCGCGCCGCACGTACACCTGACCCGCCGGGCCGGAACGGTCAGCGGGTCTGGATCAGACGGGCGAAGACGACGACGTTTCCCTGGTATCCGGTCTGTTTGGTGTAGTCGCCGCCGCAGGTGATGAGCCGGAGTTCCGGAGTTCCTTTCGAGCCGTACACCCGGTCGCCGGGGAAGTCGTCCTTCTCGAACACCTCCACGCCGTACACCTCGAACACGGCCGTCTTTCCGTCCTGGCGGCTCACCTCGACGTGATTTCCCTTTTTCAGGGCGCCGAGTCCGTAGAACACCGCCGGCCCCATTTTGTTGTCCACGTGGCCGACGACGACCGCCGTCCCCTTCTCCCCGGGCGTGACCGCGCCGTTGAACCAGCCGGCCAGGTTCGGGTCGTCCGGGGGCGGCGCGGCGACCCAGCCGTCCGCGTCCACGCCGACCGGTGTGACGGGCGCGTCGACCTGGATGACGGGGATCCTGACCCGCTCGGGCGCCGAGCGGTCCAGCGCCTGTCCCCCCACCGCGGGCGGCGCGCTGGGCGGCGCGTGGGTGAGGTCGGGTGCGACGGCCTTCGCGGGCTGGGGCGGACCGACGTCGAACTCCCCGGAACCGTTGCGGATGAGCGCGAGCCCGGTGAGCAGAACCAGCGCTATCACACCCCACGGAGCACGTGTGCGCCGCGCCTCGTGCTCCGCCTCGCCGGCACCGTCGGACAGCTCGCTCACAGACATTCGCCATCCCCTCTCGACGCGGCCGTCGCCCCGTCGCTCGCGCATATGAGAACGCTAAGTCCCGCACGCGCAACCGGCGACGGGACGGCGGCGAACGGGTGGCGGGCGCCTTTTCCGTGCGCCATCCGGGACGAGCCGGGCGGGTGCATTCCGCAACTCGTGACCTGCGCCGTTGGCCAACGGGGTGAATTCCGCCGGGGTAGGGGCTCACCAGGACGGACCAGCTCCGAAATGCGGCCGACAACAGGGCGTCCGAGGGTTCCTTTCGGGAGGTGCTTTCTCGCCGAACGTCCGGGTACGGGTCCCGGGGCGCCTTCCGCGGAGGAACCATGCGCACTACTCGTACCCCCTTGCCGGTCCTGCTCGCGGCCCTCGCGGCGGTCGGGCTGGCGGCGCCGGCGGCCGTCGCCAAGGGCGGCGACGTCCCGGGCGCCAACGCGGGAGGCGGCCCCGGCAACGGGCCCGCCGGCGGCAACGGACAGGTCGGCGGCTTCGGGAACGTCCCGGGAGGTGGCGTCGCGGTCGTCCCCGGGGGCGGCGTCGGCAGCGTTCCGGGAGGCGGCGTGGGGAACGTCCCGGGAGGCGGTCCCGGGGGCGGACCGGGCGGTGGTCCCGGAGTCGGACCGGGCGGTGGTTGGGGAGTCGGCCCGGGACCCGGGAACGGGCCGGGGAACGGGTTCGGGAACGGACCGGGGAACGGGTTTGGGAACGGACCGGGGAATGGCTTCGGGAGCGGGCCGGGGAACGGGTTCGGGAGCGGGCCGGGGAACGGGTTCGGGAACGGGCCGGGAAATGGGTTCGGGAACGGCCCCGGCAACGGTCGGGGCGGCGTGGAGAACGGCCGCGGGCACGGGCACGGCTTCCGCCACGGGCCGGAGGGCGCCGGTCCGGGGTCCGGTTTCGGCAACGGTCAGGTGGGCCCGGGAGGCGGGCCCGGCGGTGGCTTCGGCAACGGCGGCGGCTGGTCCGGTGGCGCGGGCGGTGCCGGCGGCGGCCCGGGCGGCGGCGTCGGCGGCGGGAGCGGCGTCCGTAACATCACCGCCCTGCCCGGCGCGATCGCCCGCGGCGGACGGCTGACGATCTCGGTCGACGGCTGCCGCGGCGGCGGCACCGCGTCCTCGCGCGCCTTCGCCCCCACGCCGCTCAGGCCCTTCGGCGCGGCGGGCGAGACGGCGCGCGGCACCGCCACGATCCGCTTCGACGCCCGCCCCGGCAACTACGACATCACCGCCGACTGCGGCGGCCGCTCCCTGACCCGCCCGGCGGCGTTCACCGTCGTCGGCGGCGTCAACGGGGGAGTCGGCGGCGGTACCACCACCGGTGCCACCAAGGCCGATGTGGCCATCGGCGGCGGGCTGTTGGCCGCGGGCGCCATCGGCGGCGGCGCGGTCTGGCTGCTGCGCCGCCGCGCCGGCAAGCGCGTCTGACGGGGCGACCGCACGGCACACGGCTTTCGCCCCGGACCTCACGAGGTCCGGGGCGAAAGCCGTGTGCCGAGGCGGTGAACGCGGTCAGGCGGTGCCCTCCTCGCCGGTGCGGCGGCGCGAGAGGCAGTACGCCGCGCCCACCGAGCCGCCGATCAGCGCGGTGCCCAGACCGATCTCCTTCAGGTCGAAGCCGGCGATGGTGCCGCCCTCGCCCGCACGGACCCCGTGCTGGAAGTGCTCCGGCTTGCCGCCACCGCCACCGCCGTAACCGCCGCCGCCGCCGTCGCCGCCCTCCTCGGAGCGGCCGCCGCCACCGCCGCCACCGCCGCCCCAGGAGCTGTCGCCGCCGCCACCGCCGCCCGACCGGCCGCCGCCGTCCTCGGAGCGGCTGTCGCCGCCGTAGGAGCGGCCGTCACCGCCGCTCGCCACGGCGGCGGGCGCGGCGACGGTGAGGGCGCAGACGCCCAGCACCGCGGCCGAAACGACGCCTATTACGCGCATGATGGTTCCTCCGGTCCCCGAGGAGCAGCCGCGGACCTTTTCCGCGGACGCCGGAAATGCGCCTCGATGATCGAAACGCTAGGAACATGTGCGCCGCGGCGCGATCGCTCTCGGGCGAACGGGGCAACGGTGTGCCCCGCACAGGGGACGGCGCTCGCGCGGGCGGGGGAGCGGCCGGCATGAGGCGCTGTCAGGAGCCGTGCCGACCGCGCCGGTGAGGGGGCGTCAGCCGGGTCACCCCGTGAGGTGCGGGAAGAGGTCGAGGAAGGCGCTCGCCGACGTCCCGACGCCCCGGCTGTAGGGCGCGTCGAAGTCCCAGATCAGGAAGAGCAGGAAGGCGATCAGCGCGGAGAACAGCCCGGCGAGGACCAGCTCGCGCGTCGTGCGCCGGATCTGCAGCACGAAGACCATGCCGACGGTGACGACGGCGCCCGCGATCAGCCCGAACCACACCACGCCCGGCATCGTCGCCCCGGTGGAGTCGGCGCGCGCGGCGCGGGCCTGGTCGGCCGCGGTCACCTGGTCCACCAGCGGCTGGTAGGCCTGCGCCTCGAAGTCCGACTTCGGCCGGTAGTCGGTGACGTCCGCGCGGACCTTCTCCAGCAACTGGTCGCCCTGCGCGGTGACCCGGCCGTGCTCGGCCATCGTCTTCCACTCGGTCTTCACGACGTGCTGGACGTAGGCGTCGACGTCGGAGCGGATGCCGTCGCGCACGTCGGGCGGGTAGACCCGGACCCGTTCGGAGATCTCGTGCAGCGCCAGGGCCTCGGCCTGGACGTGGTCCTGGGCCGCGACGCGCGCCTCCCAGACCCCGGCGATGGCCAGGCCCAGGACGATGGCGTACACCACGCCGATCCACATCGTCATGTACTCGATGACGTCCGGGGTCTCGCTGGGATCGTCGTCCTCGGCCGCCGTGCGGTGCCGCAGGAGGGTGATGACGACCACCACGGCGCAGGCGGCCAGCATCGCAAGGAGCAGAACAAGCCATTCCGACAACGGATTCCTCCAGAGGGTCAGCGCGGGCGGAGCGCGGCCACGGCGGCCAGCGCGGGCACCGCGATGAGCAGGACGTAGGTGAGCGGCGACGGCGCGCGCCGCGGCGTCGAACGGTGCGGCCGGGCGTGGTACCGCGGGTACGTCACCGGCTGCGCCGAGGGGCGGGGCCTGGGGGTCGGCGTCGGCGAGGGCTTCGGCGACGGGGGCGGTGTCCGCCGGGGCCGCGCCGCCGCGGGGGCCGGGCGCGCGGGCCGCGGCTCGGGCCTCGCGGTGGGCTTCGGCGTCGGTGACGGCGTCGGCGAGGGCGTCGGCCGCGGTGTGGGCCGGGGAGTGGGCCGGGGAGTGGGCCGGGGCTCGGTGGGCGAGGGCGAAGGGGTCGGTGTGGGAGTGGGGGTGGGTGTCGGCGTGGGGCTGGGCGGCGGGGACGACGGGGTGGGCCTCGGGCACGGCGGGAAGGACGGCCACAGGCCGCCGCCGGCCGCCGCCACCGTCTCGTCCGGGCCCGTGACGGCGTAGGCGCAGGCGTCGGCCACGGCCGGCGCCGCCGGCACGCCCACGCAGGCCCAGGCCAGGGCCACCGGCGCCAACGCCCGCAGCGTCCGGGCGGATCGGGTCGGATTCGGTCGATGCACGAGCGAGATCATGGGCGCTGCGGGCGCGGGGTACGCCACGCTGTCCGAGGATTGCTCCGAACTGGGGAAATGCGGCGGCCGGGGGTTTGTCCGGAGGACCGCGCGTCCGCCGCCGAACCGTACACGCGTACGCCCTGTCCCCGGCGTATGCGGGCCCCCCGTGGCCCGGGCTCGGCCGAGTCGGCCGAAACACGCCACGCTCTGTGTCGGGGAAATTCCCGCCGCCGTTGAACGCGACCACCCCCGCGGTCCGTACCCAGTGCCGTGCGGCGGCGCAGCAGGGTGTCGCAACACCGTTGTGATCATGGGGAGTTGACGATGAAGACCTCCTGGCGGAGCGCCTCACTCGTGGCGACGGCCGCGGCCGTTATGGCGCTGACGACGGCGTGCGGTCAGGACGGCGCCCCCGCGGCGGGCAGCCAGAACGTGGGCGCGACGGCCGCGGCCGACGGTCTGGGCGGCGCGGGCGTGGGCGCCGGGACCGGCGGCGGGACCGGCGCGGGCAACGGGTACGGCGCCGACGGGCAGCAGGGCTCCGCCGCCGAGCCGGCCGGGCGGCTCGCCGTGACCGACAGCGCCGAGCTGGGCAAGGTGCTGACGGACAGCTCCGGCATGACCCTGTACCGCTTCGACGAGGACACCGCCGAGCCGCCCAGGTCCCACTGCGACGGCGACTGCGCCACCGCCTGGCCGCCGGTCCCCGCCGCCGACGCCACCGCCGGCGCCGGCGTCGACAAGGCGATGCTGGGCGAGGTCACCCGCGCCGACGGGAGCAAGCAGCTGACGATCGGCGGCTGGCCCGCGTACCGCTACGCCAAGGACACCAAGGCCGGCGAGATCAGCGGCCAGGGCGTGGGCGGCAAGTGGTACGCGCTGGCCCCCGACGGCAAGAAGGCCACCCTGGCGAGCCTGCCGGGCCTGTCGGTCAAGAAGACCGAACTCGGCGACATCGTCGTCGACAAGAACGGCATGACCGTCTACCGCTTCCTCAAGGACCAGGCCTGGCCCACGTCGGTCTCCGCCTGCACCGGCGCCTGCCTGGAGAAGTGGCCGGCCGTGGCGCCCGTGCCCGCGGACGCCACCAAGGGCGTGCGCAAGAAGGGCCTGATGGGCTTCACCCGGCCCGACGGAGTCAAGCAGATGACCGTCAACTGCTGGCCCGTCTACACCTACTCCGGCGACAAGATCCCCGGAGACACCAACGGCCAGGGCATCGGCGGCACGTGGTACGCGGTCTCCCCGGACGGCAAGCCGGTCGGCGCGCCGAAGAAGTGAGCGCCTCCCCGCAACCGGCCGCCCGCCCCCGGCGCCGGCACGGCCGGGGCAGGACCGCCGGGGACGCCTGAGCACCGGACGAGCACGACGGCACGCCAAGGACCGGACCGCCCCCTCCGCACCGCACGGAGGGGGCGGTTCGCCATGTTCGGCGACGTACCGGCGCGTGCCGCACCATGCCCGCACATCGGCGGCAATCCGCCGTGCTGCCGGACCGGACGGGCGCGAGCACGCAGGTGGTGACCGGGAACGGATGGTCAATTTCCGTTTCGGCTCGCCCCTTTGGCAGGCGATCAGTAGCCTCAGCTCGAACACCGGATCGCCTACGTTGTGGAGAGAAGATGGAGCGTCCCGCCTGGGCGCCGCGGAGCATCGACATCTCGGTGCCGAGCGTCGCCCGCATCTACGACTACTACCTGGGCGGTTCGCACAACTTCGAGGTGGACCGGGAAGCGGCCCGCAAGGCCATGGAGTTCCTGCCGGGACTGCCCAAGATCATGCAGGCGAACCGGGCGTTCACGCGGCGGGCCGTGCGCTTCGCGGTGGACGAGGGCATCACCCAGTTCCTGGACATCGGCTCCGGCATCCCCACCTTCGGCAACGTCCACGAGGTCGCCCGGGCGGCCCGTCCCGGCAGCCGCGTCGTCTACGTCGACCACGACCCGGTGGCCGTCACCCACAGCCAGGCCGTCCTGGCCGGCGACGACGACACCGACGTGGTCGCGGCCGACCTGCGCAAGCCCCGGGACATACTCGAAAGCCCCCAACTGCGCGCCCTGATCGACCTGAATCGGCCAGTGGCACTGCTTCTCGTTGCCATACTTCACTTCGTGGAAGACACGGACGACCCGTACGCCGCGGTCGCCGAGCTGCGCGACGCGCTCGCGCCCGGCAGCCTGCTCGTCCTCACGCACGCCTCCTACGAGGGGATCCCGCTGCCGCCGGAGCGCAGCGAGGGCGCGGTCGACGTGTACAAGGACATCCGCAACCCGCTGATCATGCGCTCGCGCGACCGGATCGCGCGGTTCTTCGAGGGGTACGACATGGTGGAGCCCGGACTGGTGCCGATGCCGCTCTGGCGGCCCGAGACGGCGCCGGAGGACGAGGATCCTTACGCCTTCTCCGGTTTCGCCGGCGTGGGACGTACGGCGTGAGCGCGCAGCCGGACGGGCCGGAGGACAGACTGCGCCGGCTCACGACGATCTGGAGCCGGGCGGTCTTCCCGGTCACCTCCACCTCGCTGACCCGCCCGGAGTTCGAGGAGCGACTCCTGCCGCTCGCGCGGCGGTTGAGTCACGCGCTGCGGGCCAGAGCCTTCGACGCGGCCGAGGGCGAGGCGGTCGGCGCCGCGCTGATCGGCGCCCACTGCACCGCGCCCGAGGCGCTCAGCCGCTCCCTGGACTGCGTCGACGCCTACCTGGTGCTCTACTGCGGCGAGGACGGCGACCGGGAGGACCTGCGCGCCCGCTCCTCCCGGCTCCAGCACGCGATGGCCGCCGGGTTCGCCCGGGCGCTGCGCGAGCGCACCCTCGCCGAGCAGGAGGCCATCGCCCAGGCCGCGCTGCGCGCCCAGGGCGTGGTCGCCCAGGCGCTGCACGCCAGCGAGGCCCGCTTCCGGGCGGTGTTCGAGGGCGCCGCCATAGGCATCGGCATGGCCGATCTGGAGGGCAACATCCTCCAGGTCAACGGCGCGCTGCTGCGCATGTTCGGCGGCTCCGAGCAGAACGTGCGCGGCCGCAACGTACAGGAGTGGACGCACGCCGAGGACGCGCCGCAGATCTGGCGGCTGTACGAGGAGCTGGTGCGCGGCGAGCGCGAGCACTACCACGTGGAGAAGGCCTTCTACCGGCCCGACGGCACGGTCCTGTGGACCAACCTGACCGTCTCCCTGCTCCGCGACCCCGACGGCAACCCGCAGTACCAGCTGGCCCTGATGGAGGACACGACCGAGCGGCGGCTGCTCAACCTGCGGCTGCGCTACGAGGCCACCCACGACGCGCTCACCGGGCTGCCCAACCGCACCCTGTTCTTCGAGCGGCTGGAGAAGACGCTGAACTCCGGCGAGGGCCGCCGCTTCGGCCTGTGCTACCTCGATCTCGACGGCTTCAAGACCATCAACGACAGCCTCGGGCACGCGGCCGGCGACCGGCTGCTGGTCGAGGTCGCCGACCGGCTCCAGTCGTGCGCGACCGCGCCGGGGGAGATGGTGGCCCGCCTCGGCGGCGACGAGTTCGTGGCGCTGACCACCGGCCCCGACAGCCGGCGCGAGGTCGACGAACTCGCGGCCCGCATCATGAACGCGCTCGTCGCGCCGATCCGCATCGACGGCCGGGAGCTGACCGTGCGCGGCAGCATCGGCGTCGTGGAGGGCCCGGTGGGGGAGCGCAGCGCGGCGGAGGTGCTGCGCAGCGCCGACATCACCATGTACCGGGCCAAGTCGGCCGGCGGCAACCGCTTCGAGCTGGCCGACCCGGAGGCCGACGCCCGCGCCATCACCCGGCACGGACTGACCACGGCGCTGCCCGCCGCGCTGGACCGGGGCGAGTTCTTCATCGAGTACCAGCCGCTGGTGCGCCTCGGCGACGGCAGCGTGCGCGGCGCGGAGGCGCTGGTGCGCTGGCTGCACCCGCAGCACGGGGTGCTCGGCCCCGACCGGTTCATCCCGCTCGCCGAGCACACCGGGCTGATCGTGCCGCTGGGCCGCTGGGTGATGGAGCAGTCGGTCCGCCAGGCCGGCAAGTGGCGCGACCTGTACGGCGACGGCGCGGAGGGTTCGCTGCGCATCAACGTCAACCTCTCGCCCTGCCAGCTCCAGCACCCCGGCCTGGTCCAGGACACCGTGGACATCCTGGAGCGCACGGGGGTGGCGCCCGACGCGCTGTGCCTGGAGGTGACCGAGTCGGCGCTGATCGGCGCGGACGACGACGTGCTCAAGCCGCTGCACCGGCTGGCCGAGATGGGCGTGGACATCGCCCTGGACGACTTCGGCACCGGCTACTCCAACCTGGCCAATCTGCGCCGGCTGCCGGTGAGCGTGCTCAAGCTGGACCGTTCCTTCACCCGGAGCATGCAGCAGTTCCCGGCCGACCCGGTCGACCTCAAGATCGTCGAGGGCATCGTGGCCCTGGCGCACAGCCTGGACCTCGCGGTCACCGTCGAGGGCGTGGAGACCGGCGCCCAGGCCGAGCAGCTGCGCATACTGGGCTGCGACACGGCCCAGGGCTGGTACTACGCCCGTCCGGGCCCCCCGGACCGCCTCCACCACCTGGCCCTGGCAGACGCAACAGGCTGACCCCCGGAGATTCCCTGGAGAGGCCCCGAAGGGCCCCTCTCAGGGGCGCGGGGAACGGCGCGCTCAACCCCAACGCTCCCGCACCCGGCAATGTACCGATCCACCCCTAAGGGGCGCGGGGAACTGCGCGCTCAACCCCAACGCTCCCGCACCCGACCACGTAGCGATCCACCCCTAAGGGGCGCGGGGAACTGCGCGCCCAGCCCCACCCGACCCGCACCCGAAGACGAAACGCCCCCAAAAGCTCCCCTCACCGCTCCAACAACATCCGCTGCAACTCCCGAGCCGCCCGAGGCGGCGCCACGTCACTGCGATGCGCCAACGCGATGGTCCGGAACAACCCGGGCCGAGCCAACGCCGTGACCCGCACCCCCCGCCCCGCCCGCGCAGCGACCATCCGCGGCACCACCGCGACCCCCAGCCCCGCCCGCACGAACCCCAGCACCGCGTCCATCTCCCCGCCCTCCACCGCGAACTCCGGCTCGAACCCCTCCGCCCGGCACGCCGCGACCGTCAGCTCCCGCAGGTCGTACCCGTGCCGGAACATCACCAGCCGCTCCCCCTCCAGATCGGCGATCCGCACCGTCCGCCGCCCCGCCCCACCGGGCGCCGGCGCCTCCGGCGAGGACACCACCACCAGGTCCTCCCGCAGCAGCTCCACCGTGGTCAGCGCGGGCGACGGCGTCGGCAGCGGCAGCACCACCAGGGCGAGATCGAGCGCCCCGCGCGCCAGGTGCCGTACGAGGTCGTGCGAGCCGCTCTCCTCCACCAGCAGGTGCACGCCGGGATAGCGGTCGTGGAAGGCGCGCAGCACATCCGGCAGCAGCCCGGTGCACACGCTCGGCGTCGCCCCCAGCCGCACCCGCCCGCGCCGCAGCTGCGCCAGCTCCTGCACCTCGTGCCGGGCGGTGTCCGCGTCGGCGAGGATGCGCCGGGCCAGCGGCAGCAGCGCCTCCCCGGCGTCGGTCAGCGCGATGTTGCCCCGCGCCCGCAGGAAGAGATCCGCGCCCAGCTCCCGCTCCAGCGCCTTGATCTGCTGGGACAGCGACGGCTGGGCCACATGGACCAACTCCGCGGCCCGGGTGAAGTGCCGGGTCTCGGCCACCGCCACGAAGTACTGGAGCTGCTGGAACTGCACCCAGCCATGATAGTCCGCCCCTATCGAAACGAGGCGGACCATGTCTTGGACCGATCGGGTCCTTCGGCCCTAGCGTCATTCCCATGGCTCTGGCAACGCGGACGGACCGACGGCCGTCCATGGCGCGTACCGTGTGGGACTCGACCGTCGGCAAGAAGACCGTGATGGCGGTCAGCGGCCTGATCATGCTGCTCTACCTGGTCGCCCACATGATCGGCAACCTGAAGATCTTCTTCGGGCCGACCGAGTTCAACCACTACGCCCACTGGCTGCGCACCGTGGGCGAGCCGTTCATGCACTACGAGTGGACGCTCTGGCTGATCAGGGTCGTCCTCGTCGTCGCGGTGGTGGCGCACGCCGTCTGCGCGTACCAGCTCAGCCGCCGCGACATCCGGGCGCGCCCGAGCAAGTACGTGCACCAGCGGCCCCGGGCGAGCTACGCGACCCGCACCATGCGCTGGGGCGGGATCATCCTCGGCCTGTTCATCGTCTGGCACCTGCTCGACCTGACCACCGGCACCGTGCACTCCGGCGGCTTCCAGGCGGGCCACCCGTACCAGAACGTCGTGGACACCTTCTCCACCTGGTACGGCGACGTGATCTACATCGTCGCCATGCTGGCGCTCGGCCTGCACATCCGGCACGGCTTCTGGAGCGCCGCCCAGACCCTCGGCGTCGGCAGCCGCGCCCGCGACCGCGCCCTGAAGACCGCCGCCAACGTTCTCGCACTGCTGCTCACGGCCGGCTTCATCGCCGTACCGGTGGGCGTCATGACCGGAGTGGTGAGCTGACATGACCTCCTACGCCGCATACCCGACCGGCGACCCGGTCTCCGACACCAAGGCCCCCACCGGCCCCGTCGCCGAGCGCTGGGACAAGCGCCGCTTCGAGGCCAAGCTGGTCAACCCCGCCAACCGGCGCAAGCAGACGGTGATCGTCGTCGGCACCGGCCTCGCGGGCGGCTCGGCCGGCGCCACCCTCGCCGAACAGGGCTACCGCGTCGTCCAGTTCTGCTACCAGGACTCCCCGCGCCGCGCCCACTCCATCGCCGCCCAGGGCGGCATCAACGCGGCCAAGAACTACCGCAACGACGGCGACTCGGTGCACCGCCTGTTCTACGACACCGTCAAGGGCGGCGACTTCCGCTCCCGCGAGTCCAACGTGCACCGGCTCGCCCAGATCTCCGTCGAGATCATCGACCAGTGCGTGGCGCAGGGCGTGCCGTTCGCCCGCGAGTACGGCGGCCTCCTCGACACCCGCTCCTTCGGCGGCGTCCAGGTCTCCCGCACCTTCTACGCCCGCGGCCAGACCGGCCAGCAGCTGCTGCTCGGCGCCTACCAGGCGCTGTCGCGGCAGGTCGCCGCCGGCAACATCGAGCTGCACCCGCGCACCGAGATGCTCGACCTGGTCGTCGTCGACGGCCGGGCCCGCGGCATCGTGGCCCGCGACCTGATCACCGGGAAGATCGACACGTATGTCGCGGACGCGGTCGTCCTCGCCTCCGGCGGCTACGGCAACGTCTTCTACCTGTCGACCAACGCCATGAACTCCAACGCGACCGCCGTCTGGCGGGCGCACCGGCGCGGCGCCTACTTCGCCAACCCCTGCTTCACCCAGATCCACCCCACCTGCATCCCGCGCACCGGCGAGCACCAGTCCAAGCTGACGCTGATGAGCGAGTCGCTGCGCAACGACGGCCGCATCTGGGTGCCCAAGGCCAAGGGTGACACCCGGGCGCCGAACGAGATCCCCGAGGACGAGCGCGACTACTACCTGGAGCGCGTCTACCCCTCCTTCGGCAACCTGGTCCCGCGCGACATCGCCTCCCGCGCCGCGAAGAACGTGTGCGACGAGGGCAGGGGAGTGGGCCCCGGCGGCCAGGGCGTCTACCTGGACTTCGCCGACGCCATCGAGCGGATGGGCCGCAAGGCCGTCGAGGCCAAGTACGGCAACCTCTTCGACATGTACCAGCGGATCACCGACGAGGACCCCTACCGGGTGCCGATGCGGATCTACCCCGCCGTGCACTACACGATGGGCGGCCTGTGGGTCGACTACGACCTCCAGACCACCGTCCCCGGCCTGTTCGCGATCGGCGAGGCCAACTTCTCCGACCACGGCGCCAACCGCCTCGGCGCCTCCGCGCTGATGCAGGGCCTGGCCGACGGCTACTTCGTCCTGCCGGCCACCATCAACGACTACCTGGCCCGCCACCCGCACCAGGACCCCGTCACCGACGACCACCCGGCCGTCCAGGAGATCCTGGCCGAGACCGAGGACCGCCTCAACCTGCTGCTGGCCGTCGACGGCGACCGCACCCCCGACTCCTTCCACCGCGAACTGGGCGAACTCATGTGGGAGTTGTGCGGCATGGCCCGCACCGACGCCGGACTGCGCGAGGCCCTGGAACGCATCCCGCGGATCCGGGACGAGTTCTGGCGGCGCATCAAGGTCCCCGGCACCGGCGAGGAGTTCAACCAGTCGCTGGAGAAGGCCAACCGCGTCGTCGACTACCTGGAACTGGCCGAGCTGATGTGCCTCGACGCCCTGCACCGCGCCGAGTCCTGCGGCGGCCACTTCCGCGAGGAGTCCCAGACCCCCGACGGCGAGGCGGCCCGCCGGGACGAGGAGTTCGGCTACGCCGCCGCCTGGGAGTTCACCGGCACCGGCGAGGCTCCCGTCCTGCACAAGGAAGACCTGGTCTTCGAGTACGTCCACCCCACCCAGCGGAGCTACGCATGAAGCTCACCCTGCGCGTATGGCGGCAGAAGAACGCCGGCGCCGACGGAGCCATGTCCACCTACGAGGTGGACGACATCTCGCCCGACATGTCCTTCCTGGAGATGCTGGACGTCCTCAACGAACACCTCATCCTGGCCGGCGAGGACCCCGTCGCCTTCGACCACGACTGCCGCGAGGGCATCTGCGGCGCGTGCAGCCTCGTCATCAACGGCGACGCGCACGGCCCCGAGCGCACCACCGCCTGCCAACTGCACATGCGGTCCTTCCAGGACGGCGACACCATCGACATCGAGCCCTGGCGCGCCGCCGCCTTCCCGGTGGTCAAGGACCTGGTGGTCGACCGCTCCGCCTTCGACCGCATCATCCAGGCCGGCGGCTACATCACCGCCCCCACCGGGGCCGCGCCCGAGGCGCACGCCACACCCGTGCCCAAGCCCGACGCCGACTTCGCCTTCGAGCACGCCGAGTGCATCGGCTGCGGCGCCTGCGTCGCCGCCTGCCCCAACGGCGCCGCGATGCTCTTCACCTCCGCCAAGGTCAACCACCTGGGCGTCCTGCCGCAGGGCGCGCCCGAGCGCGAGACCCGCGTCCTGGACATGGTGGCCCAGATGGACGAGGAGGGCTTCGGCGGCTGCACCCTCGCCGGCGAGTGCGCCACCGCCTGCCCCAAGGGCATCCCGCTGGTCTCCATCACCGCCATGAACAAGGAGTGGCTGCGCGCCACCCGCAAGGTGGCCAAGCGGTAGGCGCCGCCGCCGACGAACGTTCGCCGACAGGGTGCGGACGGGCGGGACCGGGAGTGGTGCTCATCCCCGGTCCCGCCAAGCACCCCGGGCATTCAACAACCGCACACCCGCCCTCTTGGCCACGGTCACGCGAAGGACAGCCGGCATCGGGAGAACAGGGACGACGGACCGCACCGCCGGTCCGCCGTCCCCTACCGTCCCCGCACCCGGACCGCGACCAGGAGGCACCCATGACCGGCGGCAGCACCGTACTCGCCAGCCCCCCGCAGCCCACGGAACCCACCCGCTACACCGTCGGCCTGGCCCGGGACGAGGCCGACGTACGGGCCGCGCAGCGGCTGCGCCACGACGTCTTCGCCGACGAGATGGGCGCCCTCCTCACCACCCCGCGGCCCGGCCACGACATCGACGCCTTCGACGCGTACTGCGACCACCTGCTGGTGCGCGACACCCACACCGGGCAGGTCGTCGGCACCTACCGCCTGCTGCCGCCCGAACGGGCCGCCGTCGCCGGACGCCTCTACGCGGAGAGCGAGTTCGACCTCACCCGCCTCGACGCCATCCGCCCGGGCCTGGTCGAGGTCGGCCGCTCCTGCGTGCACCCCGACCACCGCGACGGCACGGTGATCGGCCTGATCTGGGCCGGCCTGGCCCGCTACATGGTCGACGGCGGCCACGAATGGCTCGCCGGCTGCTGCTCCATACCCCTCGCCGACGGCGGCGCGCTCGCCACCGCCACCTGGAACCGGGTCAGCGCCAAACACCTGGCGCCGCCGGAGCACCGCGTTCGCCCGCTGCTGCCGTGGCTGCCGCGCCCCGAGTCCGCCGCCCCGGCCGCACCGGCGGCCCGCACCGAACTGCCCGCTCTGCTGCGCGGCTACCTCCGCCTGGGCGCCCAGGTGTGCGGCGAACCCGCGCACGACCCCGACTTCGGCGTCGCCGACCTGTACGTGCTGCTGTCGATGCGCCGGGTCAACCCGCGCTACCTGCGGCACTTCCTCTCCCTCGTCCCGGCCTGATGAGCGCCTGGCTGCCCAGCGCCCCCTGCACCCCGGGGGCGTGCGTGCAGGCGGCGGGCTCGGCGGCGGCCCTGCCGCGCGCCGTACTGCGGCTCACCGCGGTCCTGGCGCTGCTGCTGGCCGGAGTGGCCCTGTCGCCGCTCGGCCGGCGCGTCCCGGACGGCTGGACCCGGAGGTGGTGCCGGGCGATCGTGCGCGCGGCCGGAGTCCGCGTCCGCGTCACCGGCGCCGCCGCGCCCACCGGCGGCCTCCTGCTGGTCGCCCACCACGTCTCCTGGCTCGACATCCCCCTGCTGGCGGCGGTGCGCCCGGCCAGGATGCTCGCCAAGGCGGAGATCCGCGGCTGGCCGGTGGCCGGCGCGCTCGCGACGCGCGGCGGCGTCCTGTTCATCGAACGGGACCGGCTGCGCGCCCTGCCGGACACCGTCGCGCGGATCGCCGAGGCGCTGCGCGGCGGCCGCGCGGTCGTGGCGTTCCCCGAGGGCAGCACCTGGTGCGGCAGGGCCCGGGGCCGCTTCCACCGGGCCGTGTTCCAGGCCGCGCTGGACGCCCGGGTACCGGTCCAGCCGGTCCGCGTCCGCTACGGCGGCCCCGGCGGAGGCGCCAGCACCGCGCCGGCCTTCGTCGGGGACGACACCCTGCTCGCCTCCGTGTGGCGGGTGGTCACGGCCCGCGGCCTGACCGCCGAGGTCGAGGTGCGCCCGGCCGTGCCGCCGGGCGCCCATCCCGACCGCCGCGCCCTGGCCCGCGCGGCCGAGCCCGACGACGGCGACGGCCCGGGTACGGCGCCGGGGGAGCGGACACACCCGACGCCGGAGGCGCCACCGGTACGGGTGAGGCCGCCGGAGCCGGTGAACTCGGCGGGGACGGTGAGACAGACAGAGGCGGTGGGGACGGCAGCGGCGGTGAGGCGGGCAGCGGCGGTGAGGCAAGCGGGGCCACCCGCACGGCCGTCGCCCGCCACGCCCGCGGGCCCGGTGACCGTACCGTCAGCCGAGCGGGGCGTCGCCGCCCGCGGCGAAGCAGCGGACGGCGACCTCGTGCTCGCCCCACCGCTGCGGCACCGTCCCCAGTGAGCGCCAGCCGAGCCGCTCGTACAGGGCCACCGCGGCCGTGTCCGTGGCGGCCACGTCGAGCACGGGATGCAGGCCGTGCGCGCGGGCGTGCGCCACGGCGCGCGCCATGAGCGACGCCCCGGCCCCGCGCTCCCGCGCCGAGGGAGCGACGAACAGCCGCCCGACCACGGCGGTCGCGTCGGCGCCCCGCCCGGCACGGGCGCTCCACAACCCGGGCGCCACGTCCCCGGCGCCGGCGCGGCACAGCACGACATGACCGATGATCCGGCCGTCCAGCTCCGCGACCCAGGCCCCGAGCGCCCCCGGCTGCGCCAGCCAGTCGGCGGGCCGCTCGGGCCAGTTCACCGGATAGCCGCTGTCCTCGTGCACCCGCGCGAGCACGTCGACGCACGCGCCGAGATCACGCTCGGCCCTCGACCGGACATACGGCGCGCCGCCGCCGACTCCCTGGACGCTCTCACTCTCCACCCGCCGATCCCATCACACCGGACCGCCCGGAGCCGCAGCCGGCTCCGCCGGGTCAGCGCGATCCGCCGGGCGTGCCAGGCGTGCCGGGATTGTCGGGTGTGCCGTCCAGCGCCCGCGCCAGATAGGGCGCCGTCACGCTCCCCTCCGCGCGCGCCACCTCCGCCGGAGTCCCCGCCGCCACGATCCGCCCGCCCGCCTCACCGCCGCCCGGCCCCAGATCGATCACATGGTCGGCGCCCGCGACGACGGCCATGTCGTGCTCGACCACGATCACGGTGTGCCCGCCGTCGACCAGCCCGTGCAACTGCCGCATCAGCACCTCGACATCGGCGGGATGCAGCCCGGTCGTCGGCTCGTCGAGCAGGTACAGCGTGTGTCCGCGCCGCCCGCGCTGCAACTCGCTCGCGAGCTTGATCCGCTGCGCCTCGCCGCCGGACAGCTCGGTCGCGGGCTGCCCGAGCCGCAGATAGCCGAGCCCCACGTCCTGGAGCGTGCCCAGGCTGCGGGAGACGGCCGGGTGGTCGGCGAAGAACTCCGCCGCCGCCTCCACCGTCAGATCCAGCACCTGCGCGATGCTCCGCCCCCGGTACGTCACCTCCAGAGTCTCGGGGTTGTAGCGGGCGCCGCCGCAGTCCGGGCACGGCGCGTACGTACTCGGCAGGAACAGCAGCTCCACGCTCACGAACCCCTCGCCCTGGCAGGTCTCGCACCGCCCGCCGG
Organism: Streptomyces seoulensis; assembly: GCA_013364255.1. Taxonomy (GTDB): domain Bacteria; phylum Actinomycetota; class Actinomycetes; order Streptomycetales; family Streptomycetaceae; genus Streptomyces; species Streptomyces similanensis. The sequence continues at coordinate 7,846,892 of CP054936.1, forward strand.
ACACGTTGAACGAGAACCGCCCGACGCCGTACCCGCGGGCGCGGGCCTCGTCGGTGGCGGCGAACACCTTCCGCACGGTGTCGAACAGACCGGTGTAGGTGGCCAGGTTGGAGCGCGGGGTGCGCCCGATCGGCCGCTGGTCGACGCGCACCAGCCGCCCGACCCCCGGCAGATCCTCGCCGATCTCCCCGATGAGCGTGGACTTCCCCGACCCGGACACTCCGGTGACCGCGGTGAACGCGCCGAGCGGGAACTCGGCCGTCACCCCGCGCAGGTTGTGCCGGCTCACCGGCCCGACCTTCAACGCGCCGTGTCCGTCACGCACTTGCCGCGGAGAACCGGCGGTACGCCCGAACAGGAACCGTCCGGTGGCCGACTCCGCGACCCCGGCGAGGTCGGCGACCGGCCCGCTGTGCAGCACCCGCCCGCCGTGCTCCCCGGCTCGCGGCCCCACGTCCACCACCCAGTCGGCGCCCCGCACGACGTCGAGGTCGTGCTCCACCGTGAACACCGAGTTCCCGGCCGCCTTCAGCCGCCGCAACATGGTCAGCAGGGCCTCGGTGTCCGCCGGATGCAGTCCCGCCGACGGCTCGTCCAGCACGTACACCACCCCGAACAGCCCGGAGCGCAACTGCGTGGCGAGCCGCAGCCGTTGCAGCTCGCCCGACGACAGGGTGGGCGCGGCCCGGTCCAGACTGAGATAGCCGAGGCCCAGCTCCACGACGGGCGCGACACGGGACGTGAGGTCGTCGGTGAGCACCCGGGCGGCCTCGGAGCCGCCGTGCGGGATCCCGGCCAGCTCGGACAGCGGCAGCGCCGCCAGCTCGGCGATGGTGCGCCCCGCGAAGGTCACGGCCAGCGCCTCGGGCCGCAGCCTGCCGCCGCCGCACACCGGGCAGGGCGCCGAGGCGAGGAACCGCTCGGCCCTGGCCCGGAGCGCCGGACTCTTCGAATCGGCGAACGTCTTCATGACGTACCGCCGCGCGCTCATGTACGTCCCCTGGTAAGGCCGTTGAATCCGGTCGGCGTCCCGTACCGGGTGCACGGTCACCACCGGCTGCTCGTCCGTGAACAGCATCCACTCGCGCTGCTCGGCGGGCAGCTCGCGCCAGGGCCGGTCGACGTCATGACCGAGCGCCTCCAGGACGTCCCGCAGGTTCTTGCCCTGCCAGGCCCCCGGCCACGCGGCGATCGCCCCCTCGCGGATCGACAGCGACGGGTCGGGAACGAGCAGTTCCTCACTCGTGCGGTGCACCCGCCCCAGCCCGTGGCACTCCGGACAGGCCCCGGCGGCGGTGTTCGGCGAAAAGGCGTCCGAGTCCAGCCGCTCCGCCCCCGGCGGATACGTCCCGGCCCGCGAGAACAGCATCCGCAGCGAGTTGGACAGATTGGTCACCGTCCCGACCGACGACCGCGAGGTCGGCGCGGCCCGCCGCTGCTCCAGCGACACGGCCGGCGGCAGCCCGCTGATCTCCCCGACCTTCGGCGCCCCCACCTGATGAATCAGCCGCCGGGCGTACGGCGCCACCGACTCGAAATACCTCCGCTGCGCCTCCGCGTACACCGTCCCGAACGCCAACGACGACTTCCCCGACCCCGACACCCCGGTGAACACCACCAGCGCATCCCGCGGAATGTCGACATCCACCCCCCGCAGATTATGCTCCCGAGCCCCCCGCACACGGACGTACGGATCATGGGCGCTGTACATGGCAACACTCCGAACAAGGGAAGGAGGAGAAGGGGCGGACAAACCCCACTATTCTACTTTCCCCGCCGACTGGCCCCCCTCTCGGACGACCGGCCCGCCGACCGAGCCGGTCACTCGGCTCGGCTGCCTCTCTACTCGGCTGCCTCTCTACTCGCTCAGCCGCACCGGCATCAGGATCGAGAAGGTGTGCTCGTCGTCGGGGTGGCGGATGGCCAGGGGAGTGGTGGGGGTGCCGAAGTCCAGGGTGAGGTGGGGGTGGGGCGCCGCGGTCAGGGCGTCGAGTAGGAGGTCGCGGTCGAAGGCGATGCGGTCGGGGGTGTCGTCGGTGTCCTCGCACACGGTCACCTCGCCGTCGTCCGTCACCCTGAGCACGCTGAGGACGCTGAGGACGCCGGGCGTGCCGGTCCGTTCGTGCGGCTCGCCGGGGCGGACCGGGCCGGTCTCCAACGCCTTGCGGAAGCCCGCCGTGTCGACGTGGACGCGGCGTCCGGCCGGCAGGTCGACCAGGCGGCGGTAGTCGGGGAAGTCGTGGTCGAGGCGGCGGCCGGCCGCCTGGCGGTCCCCTGCTTCCAGGGTCACGCGGTCGCCGTCCAAGGCGAGTTGGACGGCCGCCTCACCGTCGAGCAGCGCGCGCATCGCGTCCACCAGCGGAAGGGGCGTGACGGCCTGGGCACGGGGGCCGTCGTGGCCCGTGACGGGCGTCCGGGCGACCGCCATGCGGTAGCGGTCGGTGGCCGCGAGGCGGAGGATCCCGTCCTCGACGTCGAACAGGACGGCGGCGAGCATGGGCAGTTCCGGGTCGGTGCCCGCCGCGAAGCGGACCGCGTCCAGCGCGGCGGCCAGTCGCGGTGCGGACACGGTCAGCCGGACGGCGGCGGTGCGGGGCGTGGTCACGAGGGTCTCCCTGTGGTCGAGTCGGGTCCGGAGGGCGGAGAACTCCTCGCGTGCGTCGGACAGGTCCCGTTCCAGGCGGCGCAGGTGCGCTTGGAGCAGGCCGCGTACCAGATCCGTGTCGGCGCTCGACCAGCCGGCCAGCACCAGACGGATGTCGGCGAGCGGCATCCCGGCCCGGCGCAGCCGCGCCAGCACCTCCGCCTCCGCGCACTGCGCGGCGCCGTACCAGCGGTAGCCGCTCACCGGGTCCACCCAGGCGGGGACCAGCACACCCGCGCGGTCGTAGAAGCGCAGGGCGCTGACGCTCAGCCCGCTGTCCCGGGCCAGTTCGCCGATGCTGTGCATGTCGCTCTCCACATCCGCGACCCTGCGCCCTCGACCTGGTGGAGGGTCAAGTCGGCCGCCCGCCTTCGCCGCGTCCTCGGTGTTGCGCGGCTCGTCCCGTGAAGAGCGCCGCCAGGCGGCGGTACGAGTCCAGCAGAGCCTCGCGGTCGTACGTGCTCGTGGTGACCAGGACCTCCTGGGCGGCCGTCTCCTTCAGCAGCGTCTCCAAGGCGTCCCGTACCTGCTCCTCGGTGCCCGCGAGGTGGCCGGCGAGGCCGGACTCGTAGAGGACGCGCTCCTTCGCGGTCATCGGCAGCCCCTCGACGCGTTCGGCCGGCGGGAGCGGCGGGAAGGCGCCGTGGGTGCGGGCGTGGGCCATGGACCAGGCCTCCGGGAGCAGCAGGCGGCGGGCCGCCTCGGGGGTGGCCGCCACCGCGATCGTGCCGGAGAGCACGACGTACGACTCGCGCGCCCAGGAGGAGGGGCGGAACGCGGCGCGGTAGCGGTCGACGCCGCGCAGCAGCTTCTCGCGGTCGCGCAGGTCGCCGATGACCATGGGCAGGCCCGCGCGGGCCGCGATCAGCGCGCCCTCGCCCATCGCCAGGACGAACGGCGGCACCCGCAGCCCCTCCGCCGGCCGGGCGTGCGCACCCGTCGGCGACGTTCCCTCGAACCAGCCCAGCAACTCGGCCAGTTGGGCCTCGAAGTCGTCGGCGTCCCGCTTGCCGTGGCCCAGGGCCCGGCGGACGCCGTCCGTGAAGCCGACCGAGCGGCCCAGCCCCATGTCGACGCGCCCCGGGAACAGCGACTCCAGCACCCCGAACTGCTCGGCCACCACCAGCGGCCGGTGGTTGGGCAGCATCACCCCGCCCGTGCCCACCCGGATCGTCCCGGTCGCGGCGGCCACGGCCGCGGCCAGCACGGTCGGCGCGGACCCGGCGACACCGGGCACGCCATGGTGCTCGGACACCCAGAAGCGGTGGTAGCCGAGCGCCTCGGCCGCCCGCGCCAGCTCCACGGTGTCCCGCAGCGCCTCGGCGGCCGGGCGGCCCTCGCGGGTCCGGGAGCGGTCGAGCACGGAGAAGCGGGTGGCGGCGATCACTGAACTCACACCGGGTTCAACGCGGCAGCGCGCCGGTGATTCCCGCCGCCGTGCGGGTGACCGGGATTGCGTGCGGCGGGGGGAGGAGGGGCCGGTGCCGGTGGCCGGAGCGCCGTGCGGGCCGCGGGTGTCTCAGGGCGCGTGGTCGTCGGGGTCCGGGCCCCAGTACTCGGGGCCGCCGCCGCGCCAGTCGATGAGCGGGGAGACGGAGACCTCCACGGCGTCGACCTCCAGACCGGCGCGGCGCAGGAACTCGGCGACGTCCGCGGTGCTGTACGCCAGCCCCAGGATCTCGCCGTTCACACGGACGCGCCGCCCGCCCGTCGGCGAGGGCGGGTGCACGGTCACGGGCATCGGTCCGGACATGTTCCCAGCATCGGGGGGCGCGCCCGGGCGCGCATCCGGACGGCGGCCCGGACCGGGGCTCGCGTGCGTGCGGGTGACTACGCTGTGCGGTGTGACGGAGCGCAGCGGACGGCCCCTTGCCGTGTTCGACCTGGACAACACCCTCGCCGACACGGCGCACCGGCAGCGCTTCCTGCGGCGGCGGCCCCGCGACTGGGACGCCTTCTTCGCCGCCGCGCCCGCCGACCCGCCGATCGAGGAGGGCGTACGGCTCGCCCGGGAGCGCGCCCGCGCGTGCGAGATCGTCTACCTCACCGGGCGGCCGGAGCGGTGCCGCCGGGACACGCTCGACTGGCTCGCCGCCCACGGCCTGCCCCCGGGCGACGTGCACATGCGGCGCGACGCCGACCGCCGGCCGGCCCGCCGCACCAAGCTGGAGACGTTGCGCCGGCTCGCCCGCGACCGGGAGATCCGCGTCCTGGTGGACGACGACGAGCTGGTGTGCGCGGACGCCGAGGCCGCCGGCTTCCCCGTCCTGCGCGCCCGCTGGGCCGCGCCGTCCGCCGAGCTGAAGGACGCGCAGGAGGGGCAGGGGCGGACCTGACGGGCCTCGCCGCGCCGCCGTCGGGTGTCTCAGTCCGCGTCCTCGATGCGGAAGCCGACCTTCAGTCCTACCTGGTAGTGCTCGATCTGCCCGTTCTCGATCTGGCCCCGGACCTGGGTCACCTCGAACCAGTCCAGGTTGCGCAGGGTCCGCGAGGCGCGCGAGACGGCGTTGCGGATCGCCTCGTCGACCCCCTCGTGCGAGGTGCCGACGATCTCGGTGACCCGGTAGGTGTGGTCGGTCATGCGGGTGCTCCTCTCGGCGGTGGCGCCGGTGACGCCGGTGGCGGGGACGTCGCATCCGTCCGGCGGTGACACATGTGTCACACGTCACTCCACCGTGCCGTATCCCGGCCCGCGGCGCGAGATGTGCGGACCGTGACCGCTGCGTGACTTGACCTGGGCATTGGTCCATACCAAAATCCCAGCACGCCCGTACGAGCCCCTGCTCGGCCCCCCACGTCGGGACCTTCCCCCTGTGCCCTGAGTTCCCCGACAGAAAAGCAGGCCCCCTCGTGAGACGTCGTCTCCTTGCCCTCGTCTGTGCCTCCGCCTCCCTGACCAGCGCGTGCGGTGTGCTGCCGGGCAGCGACGGCGAACGGCACACCGTCACCGTCTGGGTGATGCAGAACAGCGCCTCGCAGGACTTCCTGGACCGCTTCAAGAAGGACTTCGAGAGCAGCCACGACGATCTGCGCCTCGACATCCGCGTCCAGCAGTGGACGGGGATCGGCCCCAAGGTGCAGGCCGCGCTCAGCGGCAAGGCGGCGGACGGCCCCGACGTCATCGAGGTCGGCAACACCCAGGTCGCGCAGTACGTCCAGGACGGCCGGCTGACCAACCTGACGCTGGAGTCGATGCGGGACTGGCGGATGCAGGACTGGCTGCCCGGTCTGGCCGAGCCCGGCCAGGACAACTCCGCGCAGTACGGCATCCCCTGGTACGCGGCGAACCGCGTCGTCATCTACCGCAAGGACCTGTTCGAGAAGGCGGGCGTCACGAACCCGCCGCGCACCCGCGACGAATGGCTCGCCGCCACCGAGAAGCTGAACTCGGACGGCAACCAGGGCATCTACCTGGCCGGGCAGGACTGGTACACGCTCTCCGGGTTCATCTGGGACGAGGGCGGCGAACTGGCCAAGCAGAGCGGCGGCGTCTGGAAGGGCACGCTGGACACCCCGGCCGCCCTGCGCGGCATGGACTTCTACCGGCGGTTGCAGGCGCTCGGCGACGGACCGGCCGGCGCCGACGAGGAACACCCGCCGCAGGCCGGTGTGTTCGCCGGCGGGAAGGTGGCGCAGATCGTGGCGCCGCCCGGACTGGCCCAGGCCGTCATCCAGAAGAACCCCGCGCTCAAGGACCAGTTGGGCTTCTTCCCGGTGCCGGGCAAGACCGCCGAGCGGCCGGGCTCCGTCTTCACCGGCGGCTCCGACCTCATCGTGCCGCGCAACACCGACGACCGGGACGCGGCGGTCGCCGTCGTGGCGGCGCTCACCGGCGCCAAGTGGGACACCGACCTGGCCCGCACGATGAACTACGTCCCGAACAAGACGACCCTCGCCTCGGCCGTCGCCGACGAGGAGGGGGTGGCGGCCATGGCGGCGGGCGCCGCGCACGGCCGGGCGACCCCGAACACGTCGCTGTGGGCGGCCGTCGAGGCGGACAACCCGATCAAGCCCTACATGACGAAGGTGCTGTCCGGCGACGACCCGCAGACCGCGGCACGCCGAGCCTCCCAGCGCATCACCGAGGAACTGGCCCCCGGCCTGGGCTGAGAGCGGAAGGCGGCCGGAGGGCAGGTCGCCGGTGCCCCGCACCGCCCGGGACCGCCCCGCACCGCCCCGCACCCCCTGGGACCGCCCCGCACCGCCCGGGACCGCCTGGGACCGCCCGGGACCGCCCGGGACCGCCCCGTACCACGTACCGTCCGGGACCGCACGGGACCCCGGGCAGCCGAGCTGCCCGGGGTCCCGGAGGCCGCGCCAGGCGTCCTGGGGCACGGGGTCGCCCCTACCGCGCCACGCTCAACGACAGCGCGAAGCGGCCCTCGCGGTCCGTCCACCAGTGGGCGAGGTGCAGGCCCGCCGTGGACAGTTCCGCCGCCACCCGTTCCTCGCGGAACTTCGCCGACACCTCGGTGCGCAGCTCCTCACCCGCCGCGAAGTCGACCGCGAGGTCCAGCGCCGGCACCTTCACACTCTGGGCGGCACGCGAGCGCAACCGCATCTCGATCCACTCCGCCCCCGGGTCCCACAGCGCCACGTGCTCGAAGGCGTCCGGGTCGAAGTCGGCGCCCAGTTCGCGGTTGACGACGGACAGGACGTTCTTGTTGAACTCGGCCGTCACCTCCGCCGCGTCGTCGTACGCCCGGACCAGTACGCCCTCGTCCTTGACCAGGTCCGTGCCCAGCAGCAGCGCGTCGCCGGGGGAGAGCAGGGCGCGCACCCCGCCCAGGAACGCGGCGCGCTCGGCCGGCAGCAGGTTGCCGATGGTGCCGCCGAGGAACGCCAGCAGCCGCGGGCCGGGCGTGTCGGGCAGCGTCAGCCCGGACGTGAAGTCGGCGATCAGCGCGTGCACGTCGAGGGCGGGCCGCTCGGCGGTCAGCGCCTGCCCGGCCTGCCGCAGCGCGCTCTCGCTGACGTCGACGGGAACGTAGGTGTGCAGATCGGCGAGGGCGTCGATCAGGTACCGGGTCTTCTCCGAGGAGCCGGAGCCCAGTTCGACCAGGGTGCGCGCGGGCAGCGCGGCGGCGATCTCGCCGGCCCGGTCGGCGAGGATCTCCCGTTCGGCGCGCGTCGGGTAGTACTCGGGCAGCTCGGTGATCCGCTCGAACAGTTCGCTGCCGTACGCGTCGTAGAACCACTTCGGCGGCAGCGACTTGGGAGCGGCGGTCAGCCCGTGCCGGACGTCGGCGCGCAGCGCGGCGGCCGTGGCGTCCTCGGGCAGGATGCGGGTCAGACGGAAGGGACTCAAGGGCGGGGCTCCTTGGAGGGTGCGGATGCCAGGTCCTCGGTGAGGTCCTTGAGCGGGGTCAGCAGGACGTCCGTGCGGCTCGCCGCGAGCAGCGTGCGGTCGGGGACCTCCCGCCAGCGCGGATCGTCGTCGTAGGGCTCGGAGGCCACGACCGTGCGGCGGCCGGGCCCGGCGAGGTACCACAGGGTGTCGCCCCAGGCGGTCGCGGTGATCGTCTCGCCGTCGGTGAGCAGCAGGTTGAGCCGGGAGCCGGGGGCGGCCGCGGCCACCTCCAGCACCGTGTCGGCCAGCGCCTGCCCGGCGTCGTCGCCGCCGCGCAGCCGGGCCAGCGCCAGCGCCCACACGAGCGCGGAGTCGTTGCGGGCCTCCAGAGCGAGCAGGTCCTCGGGGGGCAGGGTCCGCGACAGCGCGGACAGGGAGCCGGGCCAGCCGGTCACGGCGCCGTTGTGGCTGAACAGCCACCGGCCCGCGGCGAACGGCGCCGCCGCGGCCTCCGCGTCCGCGCCCGACAGCGTCGCGTCCCGTACCGCCGCGAGCAGCGCGTCGGCGCGCACCACCCGGGCCAGGTCGGCGAAGGACAGGTCCGCCCAGATCGGCCCCGCCCGGCGGTACCGGGCCGGCGCCGGATCGCCCTCGGCGTACCAACCCACGCCGAAACCGTCGGCGTTGACCGTCCCGTGCCGCTGCCGGCGCGGCGCCCACGACTGCCGGTACAGGCCGTGCGGCGGCTCCACGAGGAGCCGGCCGAGCGGCTCCGCGGGTCCCAGATAGGCGAGGTGACGGCACATCAGGTCGCCGCCTGGGAGCGGGCGGTGCGGAACCCGGTGAAGATCTGCCGCCGGATCGGATAGTCCCAGTTGCGGAACGTGCCCCGGCAGGCGACCGGGTCCACGGCGAACGAACCGCCGCGCAGCACCTTGTACTCGGGCCCGAAGAACACCTCCGAGTACTCCTTGTACGGGAACGCCCGGAAGCCCGGGTAGGGCAGCAGGTCGCTCGCCGTCCACTCCCACACGTCCCCGATCAACTGCCGTACGCCGAGCGGGGACTCACCGGCCGGGTAGCTGCCGGCCGGGGCCGGACGCAGATGCCGCTGGCCGAGGTTGGCGTGGCACGGGGACGGTTCGGCGTCGCCCCACGGGTAGCGCCGGGAGCGGCCGTCCGCCGGGTCGTGGCGGGCCGCCTTCTCCCACTCGGCCTCGGTGGGCAGCCGCCGTCCGGCCCAGCGGGCGTAGGCGTCGGCCTCGTACCAGCACACGTGCAGCACCGGTTCGTCCGGCGGGACCACTTCGGTGACGCCGAAGCGGCGGCGCAGCCACTGGCCGCCGTCCCGCCGCCAGAACAGCGGCGCCTCGATGCCGTGCCGCCGGATGTGCGCCCAGCCCTCCGGCGCCCACCAGCGCGCGTCACCGTAGCCGCCGTCCGCGAGGAACGCCTGGTACGCGCCGTTCGTCACCGGGGTGGTGTCGATCCAATACGGCGCCACGTCGCGCACGTGTGCGGGCTTCTCGTTGTCCAGCGCCCACGGTTCGTCACTGGTGCCCATGGTGAACGGGCCGCCGGGGACGAGGACTTCGGCCGGGCCGGTGTACAGGGGCGCCGGCTCCGGGTCCGGCGCGGTCAGGACCGGCGGGCCGGTGCGCAGCTGGTGGGTGATCAGCATGGTCTCGTCGTGCTGCTGCTCGTGCTGCGCGATCATCCCGAAGGCGAAGCCCGCCTCGGTCAGCCGGGTCCCGTGGAAGGCGGTGGACTCCAGTACGTCCATCACCCGGCCGCGCACCTCGGCCGCGTACCCGCGGGCCTCCTCGGGGGCCAGCAGCGGCAGCGACGGCCGTGCGGAGCGCGGGTGTTCGAAGGCGTCGTAGAGGCTGTCGATCTCGGGGCGCATCGCCTCCCGGCCGGCGACCGTCCGCAGCAGCCACAGCTCCTCCTGGTTGCCGATGTGCGCCAGGTCCCACACCAGCGGCGACATCAGCGGGGAGTGCTGTGCGGTGAGGTCGGGTCCCTCGACGCACGAGGTGAGCAGGGTGGTGCGGTCGCGGGCGGCGGTGAGCGTGCTCAGCGCACGCGCGCGCAGTGCCTCCGCGTCGGTCTCCGTGTCGCCCGCGGAGCCGGCGGCGGGACCGGTCGCGGTGTCGAGTGCGGGGTCGGTCATGTGCGGATGTCCTTCCCGTGGGCGAAGGGGCCCGGACCCGTCGGGCGGGGGCGGGGCCGGGACGGCTGGGGGCCGCGCAGGCGGTCGAGCAGATCGTCGGCGGGGCAGCGGCCCTTGAGGACGTAGCGGTCCAGATGGCCTTGGACGGCGCGGGTGACCTCGTCGGTCGCGCCGAGCCGGGGCAGCGCCTCCAGCGCTGCCAGGAAGCAGGCGATCGCCGCCTCGCGCAGCTCCGGGTCGGCGAGCCCGGAGCGGGCGGCCGTCACCCACAGCGGATTGTGCGGCGCGGGCCGGGGCAGGTCCCGCTCGGCGAGCGGTTTCACCGCCCGGTACGCGCTCTCCGCCGCGGCCGGGTCGTCGAACAGCGCCGCCGTCACCGCCAGCGGCACGATCCAGCCGTCGTCGCCGGGCTGCTCGTCGATCATGCGCAGCTCCAGGTGGCCGCGTGGCCGCACCGGCGGGAACAGCGTGGTCAGGTGGTAGTCGAGGTCCTCCTTCGTCGGCGGCCTGGGCACGCCCGTGCGGACCCACTCGCGGAAGCTGAGCCCGTCGGGCACCTCCCAGGGTCCGTCCGCGCGCCGTACGCACATCACGGGTGCGTCCAGCACGTGCCGGGCCCAGGCGGTGTGCGGGGCGTCGTCCAGCGGGGGAGCGCCCGCCCGGCCCGGACCGATCTCCGTCCACAGCAGCTGCCGGGTGGACAGCCAGCCGGTGGGCCGGCCCGCCAGCAGCGGCGAGTTGGCGAAGGCGGCCACCAGCACCGGGCCCAGCTGGTGCGCGAGCCACCAGCGCCGCACATGGCCCAGCGGCCCCGGTTCCTCGTGACCGGCGTCCACGCACACCTGTACCGAGGCCGAGGTGCACATCATGCGCCGGCCGGCCGGGCCGCCCCGGTCGAGGGAGGCTTCCAGGGCGTCGTAGCGCCGCTCGCGCAGGAACCTGCGGGGCGGGTGCCACGGGTCGTGGCCGAGGCCGACGAGCCGCAGACCCTGCCGGGCCAGTACGGCGCGGACGGCCGCGAGGTCGGCGGAGACGGTACCGACGCACTCCATCAGGGACGCGGCGGGCGGCGAGCTCAGTTCCAGCTGGCCGCCGGGTTCGACGGTGAGCGCGGACTCCAGGGGCACGGTCCGCAGCGCGGCATAGGCCGCTTCGAGACGTTCGGGTGTGACGGGGAGCCGCGGATCACGCAGCTCGTGGACGAGCCATTCCACTTCGACGCCGAGGGTGCGGGGCGGGCCGGTCTTGAAGCAGATGCCGCTGACCAGAGCCTCGACCTCGGCTTCCGTCAGGGCGGTACGGGGCTCCGTACAGCCACTTGCCGAATCGGACATGTCGGGATCCTCCTGAGATTCCACCATGCCACCGGCCCCGGGTCCACGGTCGGCCGGTGTCGCGCACCGTCCCACCCAAAACCCTTCAGCCGATTCGCACAAGGGTGCAGAACGGGATAATCCTGCCTCGGAATCGCCGTTTCCGCGAAGTTTCCCGACGCTTCACGGTGCTCCGGGGCAGCTCGCGCCCGGGTACCCGGGGTGTGCCGGGACAGTCGCGGAGAGTTCCCGACCGGGGGCGGTCGGGGTTCCGGACGGGCGGACGGGTCGGCGGGCCGACGGGATGCCGGGCCGGCGGCGGGGGCGCGGAAACCCCGTTGCGGCCCGGCGGCGCAATGGATCACCATGCCGGTATGAGCACCACGGGGGAGGCGGCGTGGGCCGCGTTCATGGCGCGCACGGGGGTGGCGCCATGAGCGCTCGCCTGCGCGGCATCGCACAGCAGACGGAGCAGATCGTCATGGCCGGCTCCTACCGCGCCGCCGACGGGCGTACGGTGCGGCTCGCCGCGGCCGTCGAGGCCGCGCGGGCCGGCACCCGTCTGCACGGGCCGGACCCGGTGGCCGTGCCGCGGTGGACGCCGGTCACCACGTCCGTGGAGGTCACGGGGGAGAGCAGCCTGGAGGCGGCCCGCCGGCTCCCCGGCCCGGTCGCGGTGCTCAACTTCGCCTCCGCCCGCAATCCCGGCGGCGGCTACCTCAACGGCGCGCAGGCCCAGGAAGAGGCCCTGTGCCGGGCCTCCGCGCTGTACACCTGCCTGCTCGGGGCCCGGCGGTTCTACGACCACCACCGCGCCCACCGTGACCCGTTCTACTCCGACCGGGTGATTCACTCGCCCGCCGTCCCCGTCTTCCGCGACGACCGCGGCCGGCTGCTGGACGAGCCGTACACCGCGGGCTTCCTGACCGCGGCGGCGCCGAACGCCGGAGTGGTCCTGCGCACCGCGCCGGAGCGCGCCGCCGCACTGCCGCGCGCGCTCGCGGTCCGCGCCGAACGGGTGCTGGAGACGGCCGCCGCGCACGGCTACCGGCGGCTGGTGCTCGGGGCGTGGGGCTGCGGGGTGTTCCGCAACGACCCGGCGCGGGTGGCGGAGGCCTTCCGGACCCAGCTCGCCCCGGGCGGGCGGTTCGCGGACGCCTTCGAACAGGTGGTGTTCGGCGTGCTGGACCGCACCCCGGGGAGCGAGATCCGCTCGGCGTTCGAACGCACATTCGCCTGACGCCGGTCACCCATGCGGCCGACGCCCGCCCCCGGCGGCGGGGTGCGGTCGAGCGGCGCGGTCCGGCCCGGCCGGTCAGCGCCAGCCGTACCGCTCGCGCAGCCGGTGCACCACGGAGTCGAACCGCATCCGGTCCAGCGCGCACGCCTCCCGCCGCATGCCCTCCTCGTGCAGCCGCAGCACCCGGTCCACGGCCACCCAGGAGTCGCGCCCCGACCGGTCCCAGGGACCGCTCCCGATCGGCACCCACTCCCGCTCGCCGGCGTGCGCCTTGCTGGAGAGCTGGACCGCGAGGAAGGTGCCGGCGGCCTCCCGGGCCACCACCAGCACCGGACGGTCCTTGCCCCGCCCGTCGTTCTCCTCGAACGGCACCCAGGTCCAGACGATCTCGCCGGGGTCCGGGTCGCCGTCGTGGGCGGGCGCGTACTCGGTGCGCACCCGGCCGACCTCGCGCGGGTCGGCCTCGGTGGTGGCGCCGGGGCCGGAGCGGCCGGGGACGTTCTCATCGGTGAAGGCAGTCATCCCGGCACCTTAGAACGTGCGCGCGCACGGCCGTACGGCGGGCGTACGGCGCCCAACTGCCGTACGCCCGCCGTGTCCTCGGCGCGCGACGGTCAGGAGGCCCCTCCGTGCGGGCGGATCCGCATGCCGGGGCGGCGACGGTGCACGGTCAGGTAGGAGAGGCCGTCCGCGCCGGCGGCGATGCTGCGGGTGGAGCCGTGCGGCAGCCAGACGGTGGCGCCCTCGGTCAGGCGCCGGGGCTCGTCCGCCGCGCCCGCGCCGAGGACGCCGTCGCCGCTGACCACGAACAGCAGCACGTCCAGGTCCGGTTCGGCGTGCGGGGCGACGCGCCCGCCCGGGGCGAGCCGGACGAGGTTGGCGTCGAGCTGGCGTCCGGCCTCGGCGAGCTTCCACAGCACACCGCCGGGCAGCGGCGGGTCCGCGGCCAGCGCCCGGGCGTCGCACAGGACGCGCGGCTCGGGGGCCGGCTCCGGCCTCACGCGAGGGTCGGTGTGCCCCGTCGGCCCCGTCGCTCCCGTCGGCCCCGTCGCTCCCGTCGGCCCCGTCGCTCCCGTCGGCTCCGTCGGTCCCGTGGCTGTCGTCGGCTCCGTGGCCTCCGTCGGCCCCGTCGCTCCCGTCGCTCCCGTCGGCTCTGTCGGTCCTGGCTCGTGTCCGGAGGGCGACGTCATGGTCCACCCCTCTCTCGCTCGGCTCGCCCGCCATTCTTCCAGGGCAGACGGTCATCCCCGGGCCGTCCGGGTGGCCGACGGGCCTCGTCCGGGCCGGTCGGCCCTCACCCTTCGTCCACCGGCACCTTCCGTGAGACGGGCGGGCCCGGGGCGACGACCGGGCCCGGCGCGGGCGAACTCCCCGTCCCGGCCGGGCCGTCGTGCCCTTGGCCGTCGTGGTTCATGGAGGACAGGAGCTGGCGGGCCAGGCCCAGTCCGGTGCCGCCCATGGTGAGCGCCTTGGCGAACAGGTCGGCCATCCCGTCGGCGCCGTTGAGCAGCACCATGTTGTCCACGTTGTTGAAGGCGGAGGCGCCCGCCTGGACGATCTCGGGCCAGTTCTCGGCGAGTTGCTGCGCGACCACCGCGTCCTGGTTCTCGGCGAGGGCCGCCGCCCGCGCCTTGATGGCCTCGGCCTCCGCCAGTCCCTTCGCCCGCAGCGCCTCGGCGTCCGCGAGGCCCTTCGCCTGCGCCGCGGCCGCCTCGGCCTCACCGGTGGCCCGGGTCGCCGCCGCCGACGCCGTGCCCCGGGTCTTGGTGGCCTCCGCCTCCGCGCCCGCCGCGGTCTTGACCCGGGTCGCCTCGGCCGCCGCCGCGAGCTCCGTCTCCTTGGCCTTCGCCTGGGCGGCCGAGATCCGCGCGTCGCGCTCGGCCTCGGCCAGCGTGCGCTTCTCGTACGCCGTGGCGTCGGCCGGCTTGCGCACGTCCGCCTGGAGCTGCTGCTCGCGCCGGTGCGCCTCCAGCTCGGCGACCCGCGTCTCCTGGACGACGACCTCCTGCCGGGCCGCCGCGTCCGCGAGGGGACCGGCCTGCCTGGCCTTGGCCGCCGCCTTGTCCCGCTCGGCCTGGTAGCCGGCCTGGAGGATCTCGCTGTCCCGGGTGGCCTCGGCCATCCGCGCGAACGACTGCTGCTCGGCCTCCGTGGCCAGGCGGTTGGCCTCCGCCTGCGCGATGCGCGCGTCCCGCTGCACGGCCGCCGCGTGCGGCATCGCCAGGTTCTGGATGTAGCCGGTCGGGTCCTCGATCTCGTGGATCTGCAACGAGTCCACGATCAGACCGAGCTTCTCCATCTCCGTACCGCAGGCCGCCCTGGTCTGGCCGGTCAGCTTCTCCCGGTCGCGGATCATGTCCTCCACCGTCAACCCGCCCACGATGGAACGCAGATGACCGGCGAAGACGTTGTGCACCCGCTCCGACATCAGCTTCTGCTGGTCCAGGAACCGGCGGGCGGCGTTGGCGATCGACACGAAGTCGTCGCCCACCTTGAAGATGACCACGCCCCGCACCTTCAGCGGGATGCCCTGGTGGGTCACGCAGTCCACCTGCAGTTCGGTCTCGTTGAGGTCGAGCGAGAGCTTGCGCACCGCCTGCACCCCGGGCAGCACCAGCGTGCCCCGCCCGGTCACGATCCGGAACCCCATGCCCTCCTCAAGGCCCTCGGTGCGGTGCGTGGAACCGGAGATGACCAGAGCCTCGTTGGGCTCGGCGACCCGCCACATCATCTTGAACAGACCGATCAGGACGAGAACGGCGGCGACCGCCGCTCCCGCCACGACGCCGACGACCATCGGCATGCGCCCCCTTCGGGTTGGTGCCCGTCCGGCACCGAACGAAGGGAGTGTGCTCCTCGCCCGGCCCACCGTGAAGACACCGGCGCGTCCTTGCCGCAATCTTGACGCTCACGGCCCTCACCTGCGCGGAGGCGTGCTCAACCGCCGTACACGGCCTCGACGTACACGGTGCGCGGCGGCAGGTGTTCCACCACCAGCACCACCGTGCCGCGCTCGAGGCGGGCCGCGCCGTCCGCCGGGTGGGCGAGGAAGTGCTCGGCGCCGCCGCGCACCCGGACGATCACCTCGCCGACCAGCCCCGGCCCGACCGTTCCGGTGACCCGACCCACGAGCCCGACCAACGACGCATCGCCCATGACCCCAGCCTACGGGCCCGCCCCGCCCGCCGTCCGCGATCGCGCACGCCGCGGAGTCAGTCCGCGGAGTCAGCCCGCGGGGTCGGCCGTCGGCAGCCTGCGCAGCCAGGCCAGACGGGCGGCGGCCGCGCACCGCGACAGCGCCGCCTGCGGGGCGAGAGCGTCGAAACCGTGGAACCCGCCCGGCCAGACGTGGAGTTCGGCGACGCCGCCGCACTGCCAGATACGGGAGGCGTAGGCGACGACCTCGTCGCGGAAGGTCTCGGCCGAGCCGACGTCGAGGAAGGCCGGGGGCAGGCCGGAGAGGTCCTCGGCGCGGGCCGGCGCGGCGTACGGCGACACGTCGGGGCCGCCGCGCCGGTCGCCGAGCAGCGCGCCCCACCCGGTCGCGTTGGCCGTACGGTCCCACATGTCGACCCCGGCCAACTGGCGCGCGGACAGCGAGTCGTTGCGGTCGTCGAGCATCGGGGACATCAGCAACTGCCCGACCGGACGCGGCCCTTCGCGATCCCGCAGCAGCAGCGTCAGCGCCGCGGCCAGACCGCCCCCCGCGCTCGCGCCGACCAGCACGATCCGCTCCGGGTCCGCGCCGAACTCCCCGGCGTGCTCC
Source organism: Streptomyces seoulensis (assembly GCA_013364255.1). Classification (GTDB taxonomy): domain Bacteria; phylum Actinomycetota; class Actinomycetes; order Streptomycetales; family Streptomycetaceae; genus Streptomyces; species Streptomyces similanensis. The sequence goes on from CP054936.1 coordinate 7,863,318, forward strand.
GCCGTCCAGAGCAGCCCCGCGTAGACGTCCTCGACCGGCGCGGGATGCGGGTGCTCGGGCGCCAGCCGGTACTCCACCGACACCACGACCGCGTCCAGTTCCCGCGCCCAGTCCAGGGCCGTGTTCATCCCGACCTTGTTGCTGCCGAGGACCATGCCCCCGCCGTGCACGTAGTAGAGGACGGGCCGCGGCGCACCGGTGTCCGGCGCGGTGGGCCGGCAGACCAGCAGCGGGACGCCGGGCGCGCCCGGCCGGCCGGGCGCCGTGCGGTCCGTCACCTCGAACGCGCCGTCCATGGTCAGGTCCAGCAGCTCGGGCAGCTCGGCGGCCGGACCGTGCCGGGCGGGCTCGATGTCGGCGGGGGTGAAGCGCGGCCGCGTCCGGTCCCCGACCTGCTCCAGCGCCGCGGCGAGCTCCGGGTCGAACGGCGGCGGTACCGGCGTCATGGCTGTCTCCCTCACATGGCCTCGCGGCGTACGGCGGCGCGTGCGCGGAGGCGTACGGCCATGCAAGCGCCTACCCGGTCCGGCCGCCTACGCCACCGGCCTGCGGCCCATCGGGCGACGGCGTCGGGCGGCGGCGTCGGGTGACCGCGTCGAGCGAGCGCCGGTCCGGCAGCGGTCCGGGCAGCGCGAAGGGGCCGGAGCCACGGCGGCTCCGGCCCCTTCGCCGGCCGTTGCGCCGCCCACGCCCGGACGGGCCGGGGCGGCACGGCCGCGGAGGATCAGGCGGCGACGGTCTCGCCGGCGTGGCCGTGCAGACGGGCGACGACCTCGGTCAGCTGCGCGGCGACCTCGGCGTCGTCGGCCGGGTGGGTCTCGGCGAAGCGGGTCAGGGAACCGGGGATGGACAGCTTGATGTCCTCGATGACCTTGCCGCCGGCGATGCCCACGGCCTTGCGGGTGTCGTCCTGCGCCCACACGCCGCCGTACTGGCCGAAGGCGGTGCCCACGACGGCGACGGGCTTGCCGCCGAAGGCGCCGGCGCCGTAGGGGCGGGACAGCCAGTCGATGGCGTTCTTCAGCACGGCCGGGATGGTGCCGTTGTACTCGGGCGAGAAGAAGAGGAAGCCGTCGGCGGCCTGAGCGGCGGCGCGCAGCTGTGCGGCGGCCTCGGGGACGCTGCCCTCGACGTCGATGTCCTCGTTGTAGAACGGCACGTCGCCCAGACCGTCGAACACCTCCACCTCGGCGCCCTCGGGGGCGAGCTTCACCGCGGCCTCGGCGAGCTGGCGGTTGTGGGAACCGGCGCGGAGGCTGCCGACGAGGGCGAGGATGCGAACAGACATTTGGGGGACTCCAAGAGTGGAAAGGGGGACGTGAGGACCATGACAGCGCGGCAGCGCTGCCGGACCAACGATACGGACCAAGGTCCGTTTAATTTTCTACCATCACAACCGGACCGTGGTCCAGTTTAGTCCCGATGCTTTACGCTGTGTTCATGTCCAGCACCCTGCCGCCCTTTCCCGCCTCGCAGGGGCCCGCGGCGAAGACGCCGGTGATGGTCGAGTTCGGGGCCGGTGACGCCGACGGGCCCTGCCTGCGCGCGGACGCCGCCCGCAACCGCGCACGACTGCTGGACGCCGCCGCCCGCCTGGTCGCCGAGCACGGGGCCGCCGCCGTCACCATGGAGGCGGTGGCCGCCGCCGCCCAGGTGGGCAAGGGCACCGTCTTCCGCCGCTTCGGCGACCGTACCGGGCTGCTGACCGCGCTGCTCGACCACTCCGAGAAGAAGTTCCAGGCGTCCTTCCTCAGCGGCCCGCCGCCGCTCGGCCCCGGCGCGCCGGCGGTGGAGCGCCTGCGCGCGTTCGGCTGCGCCGCGCTGCGCCGCGCCGACGCCGACCTGGAGCTCCAGCTCGCCGCCGAGCCGTGCCCGGACCGCCGATTCGTCGTGCCCGCCCGCCGGGTCCGCCACGGTCACGTGGTGCTCCTGCTGCGGCAGGCCGTCCCGGGCGCGGACGCCGAACTCCTCGCCCAGACGCTGATGGGCTACCTGGAACCCGCCCTGATCCACCACCTCACCCGGCAGTGCCACATGCCGATGGAACGGCTCCAGGCCGGCTGGCGCGACCTGGTCGCCCGTCTGACCCGCACCTGACGGAGCCGTCGGCGGTCGCCCCGCGGGCCGGCCCGAGCCCCTCGCCGGCCCGTGCGAGTCGGCTCACCAGCCCGTATGGGCAAGGGAGTTGGCCCTGCGGTCGGCAGGACCGGCCCGTTCCGCCCCGCCCGTCCGGCCCGCCGGGGCTTCTGCCAAGATGCGGTACGTCATGGTGCAGATACCGAAACCCGCCGCGCCCGCGTCGAGCGCACCGCACTCGGTCCCCACGAGTGCCGATGTGGCCCGTCTGGCCGGAGTGTCGCGCGCGACCGTCTCCTACGTCCTGAACAACACCGACGCCGTACGCATCAGCGAGCCGACCCGCCGCCGGGTCCGCGAGGCCGCCAGGGAACTCGGCTATGTGCCGCACGCCGCCGCGCGCAGCCTCCGGGCCGGACACAGCCGCATCGTCCTGATGCCCGCCCCGGCCGTCCCGGTGGGCCCGCTCTACAGCAGGTTCATCAACGATCTCCAGTGGGCGCTCGGCCGGCTGGACTACACCGTCGTCCAGCACGGCACCGTGGGCCTGCACGGCGTCGAGGCCGCCCGAGCCTGGGCCGAACTGCGGCCGGTCGCGGTCCTGGCGCCCGGCTCCGCGATCGGCGCCGAGGGGGTCGCGGTGCTCCGGCGCTCCGGCGCCCGCGCCGTCGTCACCCTCGGCCCCGAGGCCGTCGAGGGCGCCCACGCCCTGCTCATGGACCACGAGAGCGTCGGCCACCGGGCCGGCGCCCACCTGTACGCCCGGGGCCGGCGCCGCATCGGCGTGGTCATGCCGGCCGAACGCGGCCTCGAACCGTTCTCCCGGCCCCGCCTGGCCGGCGTACGCCGCGCCCTGGACGGCGTCGACGGCACCGTCACGGAACTGCCCCTCGGCTACGACGAGGAGTCCGCGGCCCGGCTCGCCGCCCGCTGGCGCGGCCTCGGCCTGGACGGCGTGTTCGCCTACAACGACGAGTACGCCATGCTGCTGATGCGCGCCCTCCAGGACGAGGGCGTCCGCATCCCCGAGGAGACGGCCGTGGTCGGCGCCGACGACCTGATGCTCGGCCGGCTGCTGCGGCCCCGGCTGAGCACCGTGCACGTCGACCTGCCCGCCGGCCGCGACCTGGCCGACCTGGTCGACCGCGCCGTACGCGATCCCGCCGCCGCACCGGAGCGGCGTCCGGTGCTGGGCGCCACGATGGTCCACCGCGAATCCAGCTGACCCCCGCGCTCCGCGCCCCCACTCTCACCTCTCACACCGCCCCGCCCCCCACGAGGCACCCGCCCCCTACACGGCCCCGCGCCCCCCCACCACCAAAGCCCTGCCCCCTCACACAGCCCCGCGCGACCCCTCACACAGCCCCGCGCGACCCCTCACACAGCCCCGCGCGACCCCTCACACAGCCCCGCGCGACCCCTTACACAGCCCCGCGCGAGCGGTACGCACCCCGCCCCAGGCCACACCCTCGGAGCGCCGACACGAAAACGGGGTCCCTCCCGGATTCGGAAGGGACCCCGCTCTACCGCCACTGGGCCGCCCGCTGCTCGCGTCATCGCGCCGGTGTGCCGCCGTCGCCGACGCGGCCTCACCGGCCGTTCTGCTCGGCCTCCGCCTGCTGCTGCTCGGCGACCGCCTTGCGGACCTCGTCCATGTCCAGCTTGCGGGCCTGCCCGATCACATCCGTGAGGGCGGCCTCGGGCAGCGCGCCCGGCTGCGCGAACACGGCTACCTGGTCCCGGACGATCATCAGCGTCGGAATGGACTGGATGCCGAAGGCCGCCGCCAGCTCCGGCTGCGCCTCGGTGTCGACCTTGCCGAACACCAGGTCGGGATTGTCCGCGGCGGCCTTCTCGTAGACCGGGGCGAACGAACGGCACGGCCCGCACCACGACGCCCAGAAGTCGATGAGCACGAACTCGTTGTCCGTGACCGTCTGGTCGAAGTTCTCCTTGGTGAGCTCCACGGTGCTGCTGGTGCTGCTCATGGCGTGATCCCTCTTCCTGCTGTCGGGTGAGCCGTCGGCACAACACGGCCGACCCCACGGACTATTCCGTGCGCGCACGATGCTGTCCCGCGCGCGTACCCGTGTGGCCTCCGCGCACACCACCCTCCAGACTGACCCCATGACGGAAACGGAAAACATCGCCTACGACGTGGTGGTGCTCGGCGCCGGACCCGTGGGGGAGAACGTCGCCGACCGCACCCGCGCGGCCGGACTGACCACCGCCATCGTGGAGAGCGAGCTGGTCGGCGGCGAGTGCTCCTACTGGGCGTGCATGCCCAGCAAGGCCCTGCTGCGCCCCATCATCGCCCGCGCCGACGCCCGCCGCCTGCCCGGCCTGAGCGAGGCCGTGCGCGGCCCCCTCGACACCGCGGCGGTCCTCGCCCGCCGGGACGAGTACACCTCCCACTGGCACGACGACGGCCAGGTCGGCTGGCTCGACGGCATCGGCGCCGACCTGTACCGCGGGCACGGCCGCCTGGCCGGGCCGCGCACCGTCACGGTCACCGGACCGGACGGCACGACCAGGACGCTGACCGCCCGGCACGCCGTCGCCGTGTGCACCGGCACCCGCGCCCAGCTGCCCGATCTGCCCGGCATCGAGGACGTCGGGCCGTGGACCAGCCGCGAGGCGACCAGCGCCAAGGAGGTGCCGGGGCGGCTCATCGTGGTCGGCGGCGGTGTGGTGGCCGCCGAGATGGCCACCGTCTTCCAGGCCCTCGGCTCACAGGTCACCGTCCTGGTCCGGGGCAAGGGACTGCTGGCGCGGATGGAGCCCTTCGCCGGCGAACTGGTCGCCGACGCCCTCACCGAGGCGGGCGCCGACCTCCGCACCGGCACGTCCGTGGAGTCGGTGCGCCGCGACAACGGCGCCGTCGTGGCCGTCACCGGGTCCGGCGACCGGATCGAGGCCGACGAGATCCTCTTCGCCACCGGCCGCGCCCCGCGCACCGACGACATCGGCCTGGACACCGTCGGCCTGGAACCGGGCTCCTGGCTGACGGTCGACGACACGCTGCGCGTCGAGGGCAGCGACTGGCTGTACGCGTGCGGCGACGTCAACCACCGGGCGCTCCTCACCCACCAGGGCAAGTACCAGGCGCGGATCGCGGGCGACGCCATCGGGGCCCGCGCCGTCGGCGCCTCCCTGGACACGGAGCCGTGGGGCGCCCACGCCGCCACCGCCGACCACCACGCCGTCCCGCAGGTCGTCTTCACCGACCCGGAGGCCGCCGCCGTGGGCCTCTCGCTGGCCGAGGCGGAGCAGGCCGGCCACCGGGTCCGCGCGGTGGACGTGGACATGTCCTCGGTGGCCGGGGCGGGACTGTACGGGGAGGGCTACCGGGGCCGCGCCCGCATGGTCGTCGACCTGGACGAGAACATCCTGCGCGGCGTCACGTTCGTCGGCCCCGGCGTGGGCGAACTGCTGCACTCCGCGTCCGTCGCCGTCGCCGGGCGGGTCCCGGTCGACCGGCTGTGGCACGCGGTCCCGTCCTACCCGACGATCAGCGAGGTGTGGCTGCGGCTGCTGGAGGCGTACCGAGGCTGAACGCCCTTGCAGGTCAAGGGAGTTCGAAGCCGAGGGCGCGGGCGGCGGCCTCCGGCGTCGGCTGCGTCCAGCGCGCGGCCATGGCCTCGTGGGAGGCGAGCGAGCGCGGCTCGGCGCGGTCGACGTAGAGGACGCCGTCGAGGTGGTCGGTCTCGTGCTGCACGATGCGGGCCGGCCACCCGGTGAACACCTCGTCCACCGCACGGCCGTGCTCGTCCCACGCCCGCAGCCGCACCTCGGCGTGCCGCGCCACCACCGCCTGCCAGCCCGGCACGCTCAGACAGCCCTCGTAGAACGCGGCCCGGCGGGCGCCGACCGCCTCGTACGACGGGTTGACCAGCACCCGGAACGGCTGCGGGACCCGCTCGCGGGCGATCCGCACCTCCTCGGACACCGGCGCCGGGTCCTCGATCACCGCGATCCGCAGCCCCACCCCCACCTGCACGGCGGCCAGCCCCACCCCCGGCGCGGCGCGCATGGTGTCCCGCAGCGCCTGGACGAACCGGGCCAGCAGCTCGGGCGCCAACTGCCCGTCGTACGGCTCGGCGGGGCGGCGCAGCACCGGGTCACCGGCCGCGACGATGGGCAACGGACCGCCCGGGGCGAGGAGTTCGGTGACCTGCTCGGCAAGCGGCGTACGCGCACGGGGAGAAGCCATCGCGCCAGCATGCCACGGACCGCCGCCGCCCGGCGGAAGCGCCGGCCGGGTGAAGTAGCGTGGTGCGACACGCCGACGCCGGAAGGGGACACGGACATGGTGGCGCAGCACCGGCGGGCCCGGCGCGGACAGGGCGAACTGGAGAGCCAGGTCCTCGGCGCGCTGCGGGCGGCGGACGGCCCGGTCACCGCCGCCTGGGTGCGGGACAGGCTCGGCGGCGACCTCGCCCACACCACCGTCGTCACCATCCTCACCCGGCTGCTCGCCAAGGACGTGGTCTCCCGCGAACGCCGGGGCCGCTCCTTCGCGTGGACGCCGACCGCGGACGTCGCCCGGCTCGCGGCGCTGCGGATGCGGCGGCTGCTGGACGGCGAACGCGACCGCGAGGCCGTCCTCGCCAGCTTCGTCACCGCCCTGCCCCCGGGCGACGAACAGGTGCTGCGCGCCCTGCTCGAAACGGCCGAGGACACGGCGGACCGCGGCGGGGAGGACCGGTGACCGGACGAGGCGCGCCGCCCGCGCCGGGCGGCGGCGCGAAGGGCTGACGCGGCATGGGTGTCTTCGTCTTCCTTCCGCTGGTGCTGCCGCTGACCGCCTGGCCGGTGGCCCGGCTGGCCGCACTCCACCTGCACCCGCGCACCGCCACCCGGCTGCTGACCGCGGTGGCGGTGGTCATGTCCGTGTGCAGCACGCTCTGCCTCGCCCTGCTCATGGTCGTCGGCACCGCCCAACTGCCCGGCAACCCGCTGCCGGACGGCTGGTCCGACCCCCAGGTCCGGGCCGCCGTGCCCTGCGACGGCATCGCCGGGCGCGCGGCGATCCCCGCCCTCGCGGCGGTCACGGCGTCCTGCGGGCGCACCCTGTGGCGCCACCGGCGCGTCATCCGGCGGGCCCGCCGGGCGCTGACCGGGCTGCCCGGTCCCCGGGTCGTCGTCCTGCCCGACAGCGCGCCGTACGCGTACGCGCTGCCCGGCGGCCACGGCCATGGCCGCGTCGTGGTCACCACCGCCCTGCTGGCCGCCCTCGGGCCGGCCGAGCGGCGCGCCCTGTTCGCGCACGAACGCGCCCACCTCGCCGCCCGCCACCACCGCCATCTGCTCGCCGTGCACCTGGCGGCCCGCGCCAACCCGTTCCTGCGCCCGCTGCGCTCCGCCGTCCTCTACACCGCCGAGCGGTGGGCCGACGAGGCGGCGGCCCAGGCGGTCGGCGACCGGCGGGCGGTCGCCCGGGCGATCGGCAAGGCGGCGCTGCTGGCGCCCGCCGCGCCCGCGCCCACCCTGCCCGCGCTGGCCGCCGCGGGGCCGGTCCCGCGCCGGGTCGCGGCCCTGCTGGCGCCCGCGCCCGCCGTACGGCGCTGGCCGCCGGTGTGCACGGCGGTCGGCGCCGCCGCGTGGGGCGCCGCCGCCGGCGCGGCGGTCTCCGCGATGTCCTCGGCGAACTCCGCGGTCACCCTGTTCCTCACCCTCTACGCGGCGACGCCCCTGTAGCCCGCCGGGACACCGGCGCGGCCGCCTCCCCTCCCGAGACCGACGGCCCCGAAACGACCCGATCCGCCCCACTCGATCCGCCCCACCCGACCGGAGGTCATCCAGGTGTTTCCCGCACGGGCGCTCGCCGGCGCCCCGCTGGCTCTGACGGTTCTCGTCCTGTCCGGCTGCTCCTCCTCGTGGGGCTGCCACGACACGACGGCGGAGCGCGGTGCGGCCGGCGTCGAGGTACACGTCGAGGACGCCTCCGGGCGGCGTGCCGGCGTCACCGCCGAGATCGTCGACTGGCGCCTGGAGCCGCACCCGCAGGCGCCCTCCGACGGCGACCGGGTGCACTTCCACTACCGCTTCGACGGCGCCGACGAGCGGTCCGGCCCCGCCGTGGACGCCTGCGCGGTCGACAAGAAGCGCGTGGCGCTGGGGTGCCGGACGATCTACTCGTCCGAGGGGAGGCCCGCGCCGGACGGTAGCCTCACGGGCGACGACTGGCTCGCCGTCGCGCACCCCGGGCAGGTCGCCGGAGTGCTGCTGATCCCCAACGACCAGTCCCACCCCGGCCGGACCTGCGCGCAGGACGTCAAGGACGGCGGCGGCCCGCACCCCCCGGAACCGGCCGGGCCGGGAGACCGGCTGTGAGCGGGCCGAGGCGATCGGACGCGGGCACGGGGCCCTGCGCGTCCGGGGCCCTACGCGTCCGCGAACTCGCCCGCGAACGCGGAGGCGATGCGCAGGTGGGCGGTCGCCTCCTCGTGCCGCCCCTGGCGCTGGAGCGTGCGGCCCAGCATCAGCCGGGCGTAGTGCTCCACCGGGTCGCGCTCCACGATCAGGCGCAACTGGTCCTCGGCGTTGCGCAGTTGAGCCGAGTGGTAGTAGGCGCGGGCCAGCAGCAGCCGGGGTCCGGTCTGCTCCGGCACCTCCTCGACGAGCCGGTCCAGCACCCGCGCCGCGCCGGCGTAGTCGCGGGCGTCGAAGAACATCCGGGCCCGCTCCCAGCGCTCCGCCGCGCTCCCGTGGTCGTAGTACGTCGTCGTCATCACGTGCGACCTCCTTCGACGCCCACAACCGACCCGCTTGGTTGAATATTCCACTAACATCGCCGCTCCCCGTACTGGTTCCTGCAGAAGCCCCCCTGCCGGCCTGCGCGCCAGTCCGATGGAGTGTTCATCGCTTGATTCCGGCGACGGTGCGTGACCCGGCGGGCACGCTGACGGGACCGCCCGCGCGGGTCTAGGTTGGGACCCATGAGCAACCTTGATCGCCAGGCGGTTCCCGCGGTGTGCGGCGGCCGCGGATTCGTGGTGGCGGAGCCCGTGCGCGAACTCCTCAGCCCGCGCCGGGTCCAGCTCGGCGAGTCCACCGAGGTCCGCCGGCTGCTGCCCAACCTGGGCCGTCGCATGGTGGGCGCCTGGTGCTTCGTCGACCACTACGGCCCCGACGACATCGCCGACGAACCCGGCATGCAGGTGCCCCCGCACCCGCACATGGGCCTGCAGACGGTGAGCTGGCTGCACGAGGGCGAGGTGCTGCACCGCGACTCGACCGGCAGCCTCCAGACGATCCGCCCCCGTGAGCTGGGCCTGATGACCTCCGGCCGCGCCATCAGCCACTCCGAGGAGAGCCCGAGGTCGCACGCCCGCCTCCTGCACGGCGCCCAGCTGTGGGTGGCCCTGCCCGACGCCCACCGGCACACCGACCCGCACTTCGAACACCACGCCGACCTGCCGACCGTCACGGCGCCCGGTCTGAACGCCACGCTGATCCTCGGCGCCCTGGACGGCACGAGGTCGCCGGGCACCGCCTACACCCCGATCGTCGGCGCCGACCTCTCCCTGTCCCGCGGCGCGGACGTACGCCTGCCGCTGGAACCGGACTTCGAGTACGCCGTCCTGGCCATGTCCGGCGAGGCCCACGTCGACGACGTCCCCGTCCTGCCCGGCTCGATGCTCTACCTCGGCTGCGGCCGCACCGAACTCCCCCTGCGCGCCGACTCCGACGCCGCCCTGATGCTCCTGGGCGGCGAACCGTTCGAGGAGGAGCTGATCATGTTCTGGAACTGGATCGGACGGACGCAGGAGGAGATCGAGCAGGCCCGCGAGGACTGGATGAAGGGGGCGCGGTTCGGGGAGGTGAAGGGATACGACGATGATCCACTGCCCGCCCCCGAGCTGCCGCCGACACCTCTGAAGCCCCGGGGCAGGGCTCGCTGAGCCGGCGAAACAGCGGCTGATCGGCGAGGGGTGGGTGACATGTTCCGCGCAGATTCGCCGCCCTTCAATGCCTCCTGGATGCTGCAAAGGGGCGTACCTCATGGCCTGATGCGCCGCGTTGAATGACTCCACGGTCCAGCTGTCTGTGGGCGGGTGTGGCAGGACGTTTGCTGACCTATTGCTGACGTTCCCTACTCCGCCAGGCACTCGGCGCGCGCCGCGAAATGCGGGAGTTCTTCGACCGCCCGACCGAGCACCTCTGACGGGAGACGGTTCACTCCTCGGACTTCGCGCGGTCGGATCGCACGCGGTCCGCGACGGCGAACAGGACCAGCGCCAGCAGGAGCAGGCCGACGCTCGCCCAGATCTCGTAGCCGTCCAGGAAGGACACCCGCCACACCAGCCCCGCCCGCCAGTGGGTGAAGCCGTGCACCACACCGAGCACGCCCTGCGTCAGGGCGAGGAACCCGACCACTTCCAGCACCTTCTTCATGGCCACGACTCTCGTCCCGCGCCCCGCCCGCCCGCATCGGCCCCATGGCGCGTCGTGCGCGCCGCAGGTATGCGATCGCACCCGGCGGCCGAGCCGAAAGTCGTCACCGCCGCGACTTCGGTCGCCGATCCGCCGTCCATGCCGCCGGCGGGCACGGAGCGCGCGTAGATTCGTCGACCGTGAAGGACGACAGGACGACAGGGGAGAGACCGGCGCCGACCGGCCGACGGTGGTGGCTGCCGTCCGCCCTGGCCGACCAGCTCGACCCCGACGCGGACCCCGTCGCCGGTCGGCGGCCCCGCCGTCCTCGCCGCACGGCGCGCGACTGGATCATCGACGTCCTCTGCTTCCTGCTGGCCGTAGTCCTCGCCCTCGTCATCGCCCACGACATGAGCCGCGGCCCGCACACGCCGCACGCGCTCGTCGTCGCCGACCGGACGCTCGGCGGCCTCGCCTGCTGCGCGCTCTGGCTGCGCCGCAGGCACCCCTTGGCGCTGGCCGCCGTGCTGGTCCCGGTCGGCTTCCTGTCCACCACGTCCTCCGGCGCCGCCCTGCTCGCCCTGTTCACCCTCACCGTGCACCGGCCTTTCCGGTACGTCGCCTGGGTGGGCGGCGCCACCCTCGCGCTGCTCCCGGTCCTGTACTGGCTGCGCCCGGACCCCGGTCTGTCGTACGGCGCCGCCCTCGTCTTCACCACGATGCTGAACCTGTCGGTCATCGGCTGGGGCATGTTCGTACGGTCCAAGCGGCAGCTCATGCTCAGCCTGCGCGACCGGGCCCGGCGCGCCGAGACGGAGGCGCGGCTGCGTGCCGAGCAGGCCCAGCGGCTCGCCCGCGAGGCCATCGCCCGGGAGATGCACGACGTCCTCGCGCACCGGCTGACCCTGCTGAGCGTGCACGCCGGCGCACTGGAGTTCCGGCCCGACGCGCCCCCCGAGCAGACGGCGCGCGCCGCCGGGGTGATCCGGGAGAGCGCGCACGAAGCGCTACAGGACCTGCGGGAGATCATCGGCGTACTGCGCGCGGGCGACTCCGACGACGCGGGACGTCCGCAGCCGACGCTCGCCGCGCTGGACGACCTGGTCGCCGAGTGCCGGGAGGCCGGGATGGCGGTCACCGCCGCCGGTCCGGCCGCCGCCGTGGACACCGTGCCCGCCTCCGTCGGCCGCACCGCGTACCGCATCGTCCAGGAGGCCCTGACCAACGCCCGCAAGCACGCCCCCGGCACGGAGGTCACCGTGTCCGTCACCGGCGCACCCGGCGAGGGCCTGGCGGTCCGCGTGCGCAACCCGGCGCCCGACGGCGAGGTCCCGCACGTCCCCGGCTCAGGACAGGGCCTGATCGGCCTCACCGAGCGGGCCACTCTCGCCGGCGGCACCCTGCGCCACGGCCCGACACCCGACGGTGGCTTCGAAGTCCGCGCCCTGCTGCCGTGGGGGTGAACGAGCCGGTACGCCGCCGGACGGAGGGAGCGACGGACGGCACCGGTACGGTCGGCCCGGCAGTCGCCGTCCTCACGGTCGCCGTCCACGCGGTCGCCGTCCACGCGGCCGGCGCGTCCTACGGGGCGGGGAGCCGGTATGGTCCGGGCGCGGGCCGTTTGGTTGGCTGGGGGCCATGACCGCGATCCGACTGCTCCTCGTGGACGACGACCCGCTCGTGAGGGCCGGACTGTCCTTCATGCTGGGCGGCGCCGACGACATCGAGATCGTCGGCGAGGCGGCCGACGGCGCCGAGGCGGAGGCCCAGGTCGCGCGCACCCGGCCGGACGTCGTCCTGATGGACGTACGCATGCCCGGCGTGGACGGGCTGGCGGCGACCCAGCGGCTGCGCGCACGGCCCGAGCCGCCCCGGATCGTGGTCCTGACCACCTTCCACGCCGACGAACAGGTGCTGCGGGCCCTGCGCGCCGGCGCCTCCGGGTTCCTCCTCAAGGACACCCCGCCCGACCGGATCGTGGAGGCGGTGCGCCGGGTCGCGGCCGGCGACCCCGTCCTCTCGCCGGCCGTCACCCGCCAGCTGATGCGGCACGCCGCGGGTGCGGCGGCCGGCGACCGGCGCTCCCGCGCGCGCGAGCGGGTCGCGGAGCTGGCCGAGCGGGAGCGCGAGGTCGCCCTCGGCGTCGGCCGGGGCCTGGCCAACGCGCAGATAGCGGCGGACCTCTTCATGAGCGTCCCCACCGTCAAGGCCCACGTCTCGCGCATCCTCGCCAAGCTGTCCCTGGACAACCGCGTGCAGATCGCGCTGCTCGTCCACGACGCGGGCCTCCTCGAAGACGACGCGCGGTGAGGGGCTCAAGGAACCGGGGTCCGTCTTCAAACGGGTCTCGACCCTATGTGATCGCGGCCCGCCGCCGTGACGTCGGCCTGCTCGACCACCTGCGGTCGGTGAAGGGACCTGACGCCACAGCTGCCGAGGTGTACCGCCTCGTCGGCTGGTGGGCCAAGGACTGGGAAGCCGTTTCCCAGCACTACAGGGAGGACTGACCCTCTCGCCAACCCGCTGTGATCTCGCGGAACTTGGGGCAGGTGACGATGTCCTCCGCGCCGCATTGCAGGGCGTGCTCCAAGAGCTGGGTGGCGTGGCGGAGATCGACCATGCGCTGCTCGATCTCGGTGATCTTGGCGCGGATCATCGCCTGCCGGTGCGGCTGGGCGCGCTGGAATTCCTTGACCTCGCTCAGGGTCAGTCCGGCGTGCTGGTACTTGCGCAGCACCACGATCCGCTCGACCGCCTCCGGGGCGTAGCGCCGCTGCCCGCTTCGGCGTTCGGGCGCGGGCAGCAGGCCGTGACGTTCCCAGAAGCGGATGGCCGACGCGGGCACCCCGGTGGCCTCGGACAGCTGCCCGATCGTCATGGCCATGTCCCTGCCCTCTCGTCCTTCTCCGCCGGGCCACGGCCGGGCATTTGACTTGAACCTTAGTTCAAGTTGAAGAGTGGTCGGCACGAGGGCAGCGGCGGACGAGCCGCCGTCGCCGACCGACTCCAGGAGGACGCCATGACCGACGCACAGATGAGGAAGGAACGGGCCGGCCAACTGGTCGAGGCCGCCGAGCAGCTCTTCGCGGCGCAGGTGATGTCCCACTCCGGGCACGCCAACCTGAGCGCCCGGCTCGACCACGACAGCTTCCTGCTGACCCCCGGATTCGTCCGCGGGCTGCGGCCCGAGCACCTGGCCGCCGTCAGCCTGGACGGGCAGGTCTTCGCCGGACAACTCCGTTCGGTGAGCGCCGAGATCATCGCCATGCACAGCACCGTCTACCGCGCCCGCCCGCAGGCGGGGGCGGTCATCCACACGCACTCGCCCGCCGCGACCGCCTTCGCCGTGGCCCACCGGCCGCTGCCGTGCCGCACCGAGCCGATGCTGCGCTTCGGACAGGCCGAGGACGTCCCCGTGGTCCCCTGGGGGCCGCGCGGGTCGGACGTGTCGGTCCGCGGCATGGCCGAGATCCTTGAGCGCCGCCCCACGACGGCCGCGGTGCTGCTCGCCAATCACGGTCTGCTGGTGTTCGGCCCGGACTCGGCGGCCACCGCCCGCCTCCTGGTGGCCATCGAGGAGAGCGCCGAGGCGGAACTCGCCGCCGCGGCGATCGGCGGTGCCGTCGACTTCCCCGAAGGCGCGGTGGAAGCCGTACGGGCCGCGATCGCGCGGGTGGCGTCATGACGGACGCTACGACGGGAGCGGAGGCGACGGACGCGCCGGAGGCGCTGTCTGCGGTGGACGACACGGCGGCCGGGCGTGCCGAGGCGGTACGGGAGCGCTACCGCAGGACCCTGGGAGTCGTACCCGGCGGTGTGCGGGCCCGGTTGCGGCTGGCCCAGGACTTCGGGCGGCTCCCCACCGAGGAGGCGATCGCGGCCCTGCGCCACATCGTTCTGACCGACAACCCGCTGGGCGCGCGGGTGCAGCAGCTCGTCCACTTCGGCCAGCTCCTGGCGCTGGGCCGGACCGGTCCCGCCCGCATCCACGCCCGGGGCGCGCTGCACGCGGGCGCGGGGGTCGCCGACCTGATCGGGGTCGCCGAGACCGCGCTGATCACGGCGGGCGTACCGGCCTACGCGCTCGGCACCGAGATCGTCGCCGGGATCCTGTCGACCGAGGACGGCCGGGACAGCAGGGACAGCGCCGGCGATGACGGTGGCGACACCGAAGGCCACCCCCGACCGGCGGAGCAACTGCGCGCGGAGTAGGGCGCGCCCTGCGAGAAGACGGCCGGAAGCATCTGCCCACCGTCTGCCTCCCCGGCCCCACCCGCAGTGGGCCCGTTGGACGAGGCGCACCGGAGTGCCCCGACGTTTGAGGCCCAGGAGGCGCGGGCGGAAGGCTTCGGCATGAGGGCGCTGGAGGAGTTCAAGGACTCACAGGTCTGGCTGAAGGTCGACTCAGCCGGCGCATACAACCTCGACCTCGCCGCCAACGAGTACCTGGAGAACGGCCACACCCTGGACAAGCACGTCGGCAAGACGGACGAGCAGCTGGCGCAGCGCTTGCGCGATCAGCAGACGAACGGGCCGACCCAAGCCTGGCCGCACGGCAAGCCGTACCCCGGCGCCGCGTCGTCCTTCCCGAGCTACCAGCGGGCGGAGGAGTTGACGGCGTACAACCTCAACCGGAACAAGGCCGCTATCGAGGCGTGGATCAAGGGTCCGCCACCACCGGAGGAGGGCAAGGTGGAGAAGTTCCTCTCGATCGCGCCGAACGGCGAGACGAGTGGCCGCAGCGTGTTCAAGCAACCGGTGGATCCGAACGACCCGCTGTCCGGGTACAAGGAGGGTGGGATGAACGCCAAGGCGTACGACGTCACCGGCATCGACACGCGTATCAGGTACGACAGCAGCCGCAACCCGCCGTTCACAGTCATGACGTCGATGCCCTACAAGCCCTAGTAGGGCTTGGTCAGGTTCACTCGTGAGTGGCGTGTCTGCTTGTCTGTCGGTGCCGTTGTCTTGGTGTGACACCTGAGGAGTTGGCCGGGGTCCGTGCGGACCTGGAGGCTTTCGCGGCGGAGTTGTTCGACGGGTTCTTTCGTGCGGATCAGCGGCGGTGGGGACAGGCGTATGTGCGCGGGCTGCTGCTGGACGGCAGACGCAAGTCGGTGGAGCCGATGGCGGCCCGGCTGGGTGAGGACGGCAACCGGCAGGCGCTGGCGCACTTCATCACTTCCAGCCCGTGGGATGCGGCGCATGTGCGGGCCCGGCTGGCCTGGAGGATGCACGAGGTGATCGGCCCGGAAGCCTTGATCGTGGACGACACCGGTTTCCTCAAGGACGGGGACGCCTCGGCGTGTGTGTCGCGGCAGTACACCGGCACCGCGGGCAAGGTCACCAACTGCCAGGTGGGCGTCTCGGTGCATCTGGCCACCGACCGTGCCTCGGCCGCGGTCGACTGGCGCCTGTTCGTGCCGGCCTCCTGGGACCCGGCCTCGCCCGAGGCCGATGCGGTCAAGGTCTCCCGCCGCACCCGCTGCGGCATGCCCGACCAGGCCGGGCACGTGGAGAAGTGGCAGCTCGCTCTGGACATGATCGACGAGACCCTCTCGTGGGGCATCGACATCCCGCTGGTGGTCGCGGACGCCGGCTACGGCGATGCCGCCGCCTTCCGCCTCGGTCTGGAGGAACGGGACCTGCCTTACGCGGTCGGTGTCTGCGGCCGGCATACCGCGCATCCGGCCGATGCCCGGCCCGTCCAACCGGTCTACGCGGGCACCGGGCGTCCGCCGAAGATGCGGTACCCCGGGCCTGCGCGCAACGTGAAGGACCTGGTCATCGCGGCCGGCCGGGCGGCGGCCCGGCCGGTGTCCTGGCGGGAGGGGTCCCGGCCGGGCAAAGGCCGCAGTGGCCTCAAGCGCATGTACTCGCGGTTCGTCGCTCTCCGCATCCGCCCGGCCGGACGCGGCATCCGCAAGGTCGTCGAGGATCCGGAGCTGCCCGAGCGGTGGCTGCTGGCCGAGTGGCCGGCCACCGAGCCGGAACCGGTGCAGTTCTGGCTGTCGAACCTGCCCTCCGGCATGCCGCTGGCCACTCTGGTGCGGCTGGCCAAACTCCGCTGGCGCATCGAACACGACTACCGCGAGATGAAACAGGCCCTGGGCCTGGCCCACTTCGAAGGCCGCACCTGGACCGGCTGGCACCACCACGTCACCCTCGTCTCGGCCGCACACGCCTTTTGCACCCTGCAACGACTGGCCCGTCACCCAAAAGACGCGGCGCGGGCCTGAGCCTCTACCAAGTCATCCGCGAACTCCAAACACTCCTCGCCACCTGGGCCGGCGCCTGCCCCACCTGCCACCGCGACATACCCAAACCGATACGAACCTGACCAAGCCCTACTAGCCCCACCCGAGAAAGGCCCGCACCACATGCCCGCCGACCAGGTGTCCTGGGACGCCGCGGTGCGCCACCTGTACAGGGACGCGACCGCGTACATCGCCACCGGCCCGCGTCGCCACGAGGACTGGACGCTCGATGTCCTCGCGCTGATGGCCCGTGCCGTGCCGGACCCGAGGGGCTGGGCCAGCGTCGACGACACGCGGGAGGATCCCGAGCGTGCGGGGAGTCCCACGTGGCCCTTCGCCGTGCACCCCCCCCGAGTACATCGCGCCACGCCTTGACGAGATCGACCGGGACAGTGCCGAGAGCTTGCTCCTGGCCCTCACCGAGGGTGGCTGCACCTTGGCCAATCTCCAGTACTTCGCCGAGTCTCCGGACGAATTGCGGGCGATGGCACATACGGTTCTCGCGCGGTACGGGGATGAGGCCACGTATCACACCAACGTCAGCAAGAGCGGCAGCGCGCCCGGCACGCTCGACTTCACCCGGAAGGCGCTGGGGTACAGCCCCATGAGCGTCTTCACGGAAGATTGCGGTCTCGTCGTCGTCTCGGCCACGGAGGTCGGCATGTTCTGGAACTTCAACGACCTGTGAACCGGATGCCCATCCC
This sequence comes from Streptomyces seoulensis, assembly GCA_013364255.1. Taxonomy (GTDB): domain Bacteria; phylum Actinomycetota; class Actinomycetes; order Streptomycetales; family Streptomycetaceae; genus Streptomyces; species Streptomyces similanensis. The sequence goes on from CP054936.1 coordinate 7,880,734, forward strand.
CTGTGAGCAAGCTCTTGTCCAGGTCATTTGAGCGTCAGCTGCGTGAATACAGCCGCAGCCCTCCCGGCCGCATCCGACAGCGGCTGGGCGAGTTCTACGCGATCCCGGACACGGGGATGCCCGAGTCCGGGACCTGTGACTGGCTGATGGTGGTGGCCGACCACCTGAGGAAGAGCGTCGAGGAAGGTGACGTCCCGCAACCGTCGTCCCCGCAGACGCACTGGGAGTGGCACGCGCGCTTCCCGGAAACGGCGCAACTGCTGGGCGGCTGGTTCTCACAGGACATCGTCGACGAGTTCCCGACCACGATGCCGCCGTCGCCGACTACGCCGCCACCACCGACCCCCACTTGGTCGCGCGCCTCGTGGGCGAACTTCACGAGCTGCTCGCCCTCCCGCTGGACGACGGGGAGCACGCTGTGGCCGCCGCCGAACTCGGCATGGAGGTCGGTCCGCCCGAGCCGCTCTCCCACGGTGCCTGGTTCGGGGCGCTGGCGACGACGTTGTCCGGCGCCTGATCGGGCCTTCAGCACATGGGGCGGGCCATGACGATCCGCGCCGCCGGCCAAGTGCCGTGACCGGGAAGGTTCACCGGGTTTGATCGTAGAGTCTGGTCTGTGTCAGTTGACCAGGGGCAAAGTGCGCGACCTATCGACCAGTGCCGGGACGTCCAAGACGTCCTGGACCAGATCCGGCTGCGTCCCTCCATGTGGGTTCGCCAGCGGTGTCTGCGGGACTTGCAGAACATCTTGATCGGCTATGCCACGGCTTTGTCCGTTCACGGGGTCGACGAGCCTTTCACCCTGTCGCCCGGTGGTCCGTTCGCCGAGTGGCTGCGCGCTCGTCGAGGCTGGTCGATGTCTTGTGGCTGGGCTGATGCCATCGAGCGGCATGCCGATGGAGAAGACCCCCTGACGGCGTTCTTCCATCTACCGGACGAGTACCGGTCTGCCTGCGGGCCTGAGCTCTGATCGTCCGCTATCGGCGCCAGCCGGCTCCAGCATCGGGTTGCGGTTTGCCTGGCCTCTCCGCCCCAGCGGATGCCCTTCTCGCTGCGGATGCGAGCGCGTTCTTTGCGCTGGGCGGCGAGCACGTCGGGGTGACGGGCGTTGGCATTGCGCCAGCACAGGTAGCGGTGCAGGGCCCGGGTCTGCGCGGGGTGGCTGCGGTGGTGGGAGTCGGCCAGGGTGAACTGCCGCAGCGGGCCGAAGTGCGCCTCGATCGGGTTGGCCCAGGAGGCGTAGGTCGGAGTGAAGCAGAGCTCGACCTTGTTCTTCTTCGCCCAGCGGCGGATGTCCACTCCGGTATGGGCGGAGAGATTGTCCAAGATGATGCAGATGGGGGCATCGTCGGGCCGGGCGGCGCGGATCGATTTCAGTGCGCCCTTGCAGCGGCGGCCGATGCCCCACAGTCGGTCATCGCCGACGGAGTGGCAGCCGTGGAAGTAGGTGACACCGTGGGTGCGGCGGTAGGTCGCCGGCAACCGGTTGGGCTAGCTCTGCTCGGCCCAGCACGAGCCCGGGGTGGGCCGGATCCCCAGGGGCCCGAACTCGTCGAAGGCGAAGCCCCGGTCCGGGAAGCGATCCAGCACCTGTTCCATGCGGTCGAGCTTGGTATTGCGTTCGGGGTCGGGCGACTCCTTCCACGTCTTGGTGCGCTGGAAGGTGACGCCGCGGCGCAGCAGCAGACACCGTAAGGCCTCACGGCCGATACGGATGCCGCGGCCGTGCACGCGGCGCAGATAGGCGGCGAGTTTGCGGATCGACCAGCGGGTGAAGGGCTGGCCGAGCTTGGTGGGGCGTGTGGTGGCCGTCTGGATGACGAAGTCCTCGTCGTCATCGCTGAGTAGGCGGGGACGGCCTCCCGCCCACCGAGGGTCCAGGCAGGCCAGGCCGATCTCGTTGAAGCGGTGGATCACATCCCGCACCGTGCCCTCGTCGGCCTGGACCAGCTGGGCGATCACTGGCACCCGGTTCCCGCCGGCGGACGTCAGCAGCATCATCGCCCGCCGGTAGCGCACCGAGTTGGTACTGTCCCGACGCACGATCTGCCGCAGCCTCTGCCCCCCTGGTCGGTCAGTCTGCGCACCCGCACAGGCTCTGCCATCGCACCTCCAGCGGTCGGAACGGACGTCACCGCGCATCCAACCGTTCTGACCACCAATCCGGCGAACCTAAGTGGTCACAGCACTAGGTGGCCTGGCCGGTCGCAGTCGACCGGCCGGCTGGGTGATCCGGTCATCGGCTTCCTGCCTATGGCGGGGCCCGGCGCCGCCGCGGAGTACGTCCTGGCGCCGCACGAGGCCCTGACTCCGGCGCCAGGCGAAGCCGCCCTCCACGCCGTACGACCGTCTCTTCGGGGCGTCGCCCGGCGGCGGTCAGGTGTAGCTGATCGGGACGTGGGGCCGCTGGATGTCCTCCGGGTGGGCCGTGTGGGCCAGGAAGGACGTGTGGCATGCCGGTCCGCCGGTTCGACGGTCATGCTCTGCTGCTCGCTCGCCAGGAAGAAGGGCGCAGGCAGAGCGACGTCGCTGAGGACGTCGGCGTCAGTGCTGTCCGGGTCAGCGCCTGGGAGACGGGACGGTCAGTGCCGGACCCGGAGAAGCTGCCGCGGCTGGCCCGGGCGGTGAGCCCGGGACCTTGATCTGATCTTTCCCAGGCAGGGTCACCCCATCTTGCGGACCTGCGGGCCGACGTCGGCTATTCCCAAAGCGCGACGCGGCAGCTGACGGCGCCCAGGACGTAAGGCCCGGTGGCTGCGGCGGAGAAGGGGCAGCACCGCCTGGCGCCGGAGTACGAGCAGGTCCTCGCCGATGCCTACGGGGTGAGCGTGCAAGCGCTGCGGCGGGCTAGTGCTGCTCCGCGGAAGTTCGTGGAGGGTTGTTGATCGGGCGGGCCTTGAGTGGGGTGCCCTCGTAGGTCCATCGGTAGGGCTTGGCGGTCTCGTTGTGCCTGATCACGTATGCCTCCAGCTTGTCGATCAGGTCGTCGCGGCTGGCGAAGTCACCGTGCCGCACGATCCGGCGGGTCAGCGCGGAGTAGAACAACTCGCCCTGGTTGAGCCAGGAGGCGTGCGGCGGGGTCCAGAGGACGTGCCGGCGCGGGTGGGCGGCCGGCCACGCCTTGGTGTGTCTGGCCGTGTGGGAGGAACCGTTGTCGAGCACGACGTGGATCTCCTTGCCGGGTGCGATCGCCTGGTCGAGCCGGTCCAGGAAGGCGGTGAAGGTCACCGCATCGTTGCGGGCGATCACCTCGGTGAGAACCTCACCGCTGCAAGTGTCGAGCGCGGCGACGAGGGAAGCCGTGCCGTGGCGCCGGTACTCGAACTCCTGCCTGACCGGTTCGCCGGGACGCGCGGGATGCCCGGGATGGCGGCGTGAGCGGGCGGCGATCGCGGTCTTCTCGTCGATCGAGAGCACCACCGCGCCCTTGGGCGGATCCAGGTAGAGGGCACACACCTTGGCGGCCCGCTGCCAGAAGTCGGGAGTGTCCCGGCGGGTCAGCCAGCTGCGGACCTTGTGCGGCTTCAGGTCCAGGTCGGCCAGAATCCGGCCGACCTGGGAGGCGGAGATCGGCGCGAAGCACCTGCCGGCCACCCGCTGGGCGATGGCCCGGTGCGACCAGGTCGACTCCGGATGCGGCGGCATGCTGGGGGCGGTGGCCACGATCGCCACGCGAACCTCGGGCCCATAGGCCCTCGGCCGGCCCGAGCGTTCGGCGTCCCGCAAGCCGTCCGGTCCCAGGGCGGCGAACCGCCCGCGCCACTTGCGCACCGTGTTCACGCCGACGTCCAACTCCCGGGCGATCGCGCCGTTGGCGGGCCCGTCCGCCGCCGCGAGCACGATCCGGGCCCGCAGCACCGCCCGTACCTCGGACTTCGCCGAGGCCACCGTTCTCACCAGCCGCTCGCGCGCCTCCGCCTCCAACACCACCGCAACCGCCGTCCCCGCCCGTCGCCCGTCACGCACGGCCAACGATCATGGCGGGTCACCGCCGCACCCGGCAGGATGGGCCCGTGCCGAAGAACCCGCCGGAATCGATGCAGCACCACCTGCGCCAGCGCCTGAACCGCCACGCCCGCGGACGCTGGCCGCAGGTGGACGCCATCGCGGTCCGCTTCCGTACCGGATTCGCCTACGTCGCCGCCGAGTTGCCCGACGGGCACAGCCTGCCACTGTGCCGCCTGCGCTTCGCCGGCGTACTACACACCTGGGGATTTGCCCTTTACCTGGCCAGCAGCGATAGCTACCGCGACAACTTCCTGCCCAGCGGGCTACCGGCCGGCTCCCCGGAGGAGGCCCTCGACTGCGCAGGCGACCTCTACCTCAACGCTCCAGCGCCAGCCATCCGGGTTCCGGCAGGACTCGTCGTCCTCGTCGGCCCACCAGCCTCGGGCAAGAGCAGCTTCGTTCGGGCACTGATCGCGCGCGGGCAGATCGACGTGGAAGCCGTGGTGTCCAGCGACGAGATCCGCGCGGAGCTTTTCGGCGCCTCACCCGACGAAGCGGAATCCGATGCGGCGGATGCACAGATCTTCGAGGAACGTGACCGCAGGATCGTCGCCCGGCTCGCCACCGGACACAGCGCGGTCGCCGAGTCGACGAACGTCACGCCGCAGGCACGCGCACGACTCATCGCCATCGCCAGGCGCTTCAACGCCCCAGTGACCATGCTGCGATTCAACCCGGACGTCACCGACCTCCTCCAGCAGTACACCGAGCGAGGCCGCACCGACCTCACCGCCACGGACATCCGCGCCTACGCCGCCATCATGACCCGGGACGCCGGTGCCGACCAGCTCCGCTCCGAGGGCGCAACTACCGTCCACGATGTCCCCGGACGTCGCCAAGCGAGCACGCCCGCCGAAGCCGCCGCGTACTTCTCATTCGCCTGACACATTCGCCGTGTCCAGACCAGCTTCCAACACCCCTCCACGAACTCCAGCGAAGCAGCACTAGGAGAGGTCCTTCGGGACGATGGGCCCGAGCCCGACGAGCCGTCGCGCCCAGAGGGCGCCCCGGAGAGCGGGCCGGTGCTGCCGGACACGCTGGACGGGAAGATCGCCTACCTGTTGCGGCAGCTGCCGCGCCGCCTGTCGGACGCCGAGATCGCCGAGCGGGGGAACCGGGCCGGCACGCAGATCCTCACGGAGGATCTGGTGCGCGAGTTGAGGACGGGCGCGGTGGCGACTGCCTCCGACGACGTCCTCGATGCCCTCGCGGAGGTGTTGGAGACCACAGCGATCCTCTTCAAGTCCAGCGATCCGGGCGTGCGGCAGGTCATCGCGGAGACCATGGTCCTCAAGGGCCGGGTTGCCGAGATCGCGGCCCGTGGCGGCGAGGAGCAGGGCCTGTCGGCGGAACTGCTGGCCTTCATCAACAAGGAGGTCGCCAAGGCCCGCGCCGAGGCCGCCGGCGATGGGGACCACTCCGCCTCCAGCCGGCCCCCGGCACTCTGCCGAGTGTCGTGCGGCCCACTGGCCGCCCGGGAGGGGCGGCCAGGCCGGGATTGCTCACAGGCGTACGGACACGTACGCGGTGCGTCCGTCGGCGTGTGCGAGGAGTGCCTGCCGCCAGACCTCGTCCAGATGCGGCGGAATCAGCCCGTCAGGCATGGCGCCGGGGGAGTGGAAGGCATACTCGCTCAGCTCACTCTCCTGCAAGGCGATCGAAGCCTGGTCGCTGGGGTTGAGGGTGCCGCCGTCGAAGACGTACAGGACCTGCCCGCCCCGGCCGGCCATGCTGATCCAGGCATGGACCAGCAGGCGGCCGATGGGCGGTGCGATGCCCAGTTCCTCGTGCACCTCGCGGACGGCGGCGTCGAGCGGCGTCTCGCCCTGGTCGACGTCCACGGCGCCACCGGGCAGATTCCAGTACTCCTTGTAGGTCGGGTTGACGACGAGGACCTCGCCGTCCCGGTTGAAGAAAAGGGCGGCAGCGGAAGCGGTCAGAGTCATCTCATACCTTTGCGGTCGTGGAAGCGGGAACCGGAGCCAGCGCCTCAAGGATCGCCCCGGTGTGCGAGCCGGCCCCGCGGTACGCGCGGGAAACCCGGCAAAGCCATGCGACTTCGGAGGCGAAGTCGGTGCCGGAGGTGTGGAAGGCGGCCGGCACACCCGCCGGAGCGTCCACTGCGGCGAGCGCGGTCTTGAGCCAGTACGCCTCGGCGACCGCTTCGGCGCCGTTCCGCTGCCGTGATCACTCCAGCCACAGCGGGATCCTCTCAGGGCGAACCACGCCCTGATTGTTCACATCACCAGCGCGGCATGCCGCGTCGACGCGACGCTCAGGTCGTATCGCGCTTCGCGCCCGACGGAGAGGGCTGTTGCCCGTCGCGGCTCTCCGCGGTGAAGGCGTCGCGGCGAGCGAGGGTCACCGACAGAGGCAGGCCCAGGCGCTCGGCTGCACGGCGCCGGACACGCACCTGAGCTCGAGTCCGGGGCCGGAAGGAGGGAAGCGGCGAGCAGCCGCAGCCAGGGCGGTGATCGTAGGTCAGCCCCTCCGCGAGCACGGTCGCAACTACGGACCATGCCTTCGTGTCGCGTCGCCGGGGCGCGGCGAAGTCGTAGCCGGCGAAGACGAGCGCGTGGTAGCACATAGTCGGACAGGGTACGCACCGTCCGTGGCGGGCCCAACCGGATGCCTGGTGCCCGATCTGGCCAGTCGGCCGCCCAGTCAGTGCTGCCGGACCATGGATGAAGGGGTCGCGGTTCGGGGAGGTGAAGGGGTACGACGCGGCTCCGCTGCCCGCCCCCGAGCTGCCGCCGACACCTCTGAAGCCCCGGGGCAAGGCTTGCTGAGCCGGCGGGGCCCGACCCCGCGTAGGACCGCCCCGGGTCGAACCGTCACCGGCCCTCCTTGGAGCACGTCTGTGCACGGCCGATGTCACCCCGGCGGTGGCCCTCGGCCCCGCGGCTAATGCCCCGCGGCCTCCCGCAGGGCACGGGCGACGGCCCGGTCGTCGTCGAGGGCGCTCATCCGGACGGGGTCCCGCTCGTCGTCCAGGACCACGGCGCGGACCACCGCTCCGACGGCCGCCTGCTGGTCACCGTCCGGCCAGCGCGGGTCCTTCGCGTTGTCGATCAGGCCCGCGGTGCCGTCCGGGAGCACCACGTCCAGCCCCCAGGGCCGTACCGCGAGCACACGGACGTCGTACTCCTGATGGAGTGTCGAGGGCATGGCACTCAGCCTCCTCATGGCTTGGGTATCCAGGCGCGGGCGGCGGGCAGGACGTTGAAGTCTGCCAGTCTGCTGTAGTCGATCTCCCACTCGATCCTGGGGCTCCCGTTCGGGGCCGAGCTGCCGAAGGCGGCGTCGAAGCCGTGGGGGAGACCGCGCTGACGTGAAGAGCGGCCGCTGATCGGTCAGGGGCGGGCCCCGGCCCAACACCGTGCGGGTCGGGGCCCGGTGGGCGGAGTCGGGGGCGGAATCCGGGCGTCTCCACGAGTATGTCGTGAGCACGTCCGTGCGCCGCGCGGGGCCGATGCGATCCGGGGAGAGAGGTACGGCATGAAGCTTCGAGGCGACCGCCCGCCGGGAACCGTTCCCTTACCCACGCTCACGGGGTGGGGCGCCGCCGCGCTGGCCGCGGGGCTGGGCGGCTGCTGGGCGTACGCCCGGATCGGCGCCGAGCCCGCCGACCTGGCGAGGGACCTCTGCGTGGGGTGGGCCTTCGCCGGCTCCGGACTGGTGGCGTGGGCCAGGCGCCCGGCGAACCGCACCGGCCCCCTCATGCTCGCCGAGGGACTGACCTGGTTCCTCGGCAACCTCCAGGGGACGCCCGTCCCCCTGCTCTTCACCCTCGGCGCCTGGGGCGAAGCCCTCAACCTGGCTGTTCTCGCCCACCTGTTGCTGGTCTTCCCCGACGGGCGGGCCGGCGGCGCGGGCGAGCGCCGCCTCATCGCCGCCGGATACCTGCTGGTGGCCGTGGGCGGCCTGATCCGCGTGCTGCTGTACGACCCGGCGGCGGACAGCTCGGCGAGCTACCTCACCTGCACGGACTGCGGGCCGAACGCGTTCCTCGTACGGCACGACGCGGACCTCTTCGGCGCCGTGGACCTGGTCTACCGGTGGGCCGGTGTGGCCCTCACCGTCCTGGTGGCCCTCAGGATGGTCCAGCGGTGGCGTGCGGCGAGCCCGGCCCGGCGCCGGGTCCTCCTGCCGTCCTGGGTCGCGGTCGGACTGTCCCTCGCCTTCGTGGGCTGGGAGATGCTGTATCTGCTGATGCCCCGGCTCCTGGGCGGGGCCGACGCCGTGCTCGCCCTGCCCTCGGATCTCACCGAGGTGGCCGTGCCGGTCGTCTTCCTGGTGAGTCTGCTGCGGATGCGGCTCCGGCGCGCCTCCGTCGGCGACCTCCTCGTGGCCGTCGGCCGGACGCCCACGGCACACGATCTCCAGGACACCCTGCGCCGCACCCTGGGCGACCCGACGCTGGTCCTGGGCCTGCGCACCGGCGCGGGCCACGCCGACCCCGACGGGCGACCGCTGCCGGCGTCCCGCGCACCGGACCGGGACGTGACGCCGGCGGGGACGGACCAGGACGCCGGCGCCGTCCTGGTCCACGACAGCGCGCTCGCCGAGGACCCCGCACTGCTGGCCGCGGCCTGCGCCGTCGTCAGGCTGTGGCGACGCAACGCGCTGCTGCGCGCCCAGGCCGAGGAGCAGGCCCGCGCGGCCCGTACGGCGCCCGGCCGCCTGCTGCGCACCGTCGACGAGGAACGCCGGCGGCTGGAGCGGGACTTGCACGACGGCGCCCAGACCCGCCTGGTGTACACCCTGATGACGCTGCGCCGCCTGGACGCGGGACTGCCCAGCGGCGTCGACCCGGCCCTGCGGCGCACCGTCACCGAGGTCGAGGGAAGCCTGCGCCAGGCGCTGGAAGAGCTGCGCGACCTCGCCCGGGGCATCCATCCCGAGGTGCTCGGCCGGGCGGGGATCGGACCGGCGCTGACGTCGCTCGCCGAGCAGTGCCCGGTGCCCGTCACGGTCGAGGCGGAGCCCGGCCGCTACCCCCCGCTCGTCGAGAGCACCGCCTACTTCGTGGTGAGCGAGGCCCTCGCCAACGCCGTCAAGCACGCCGCCGCCCGGCGCATCGAGGTGCGCGCCCGACGCAGCGGGGCCCGCCTGGTCGTGGAGGTGGCGGACGACGGCGTCGGCGGCGTGGCCGATCCCGCGACCGGTGCGGCCGCCGGCGGCGGCACCGGACTGACCGGCCTCGTCGAGCGGGTGGCCGCGGTGTGCGGCTCGCTGGAGGTCGACAGTCCCGAGGGGCGGGGCACCCGGATCCGGGTGGAGCTGCCGTGCGCGTGATCGTCGCCGAGGACTCCGTGCTCCTGCGCATGGGACTGGTACGGCTGCTGGAGGAGCGCGGCATCGACGTGGTCGCCGAGACCGGAACGGCCCGGGGACTGCTCGAACTGGTCGAGGCCAAGCGGCCGGACGCGGTGCTGCTCGACGTCCGCATGCCGCCGACCTACACGGACGAGGGAGTGCGCGCGGCGGAGGCGGTGCTCGCCCGCCGGTCGGGCACCGGCGTGCTGCTGTTGACGCAGTACGTCGAGACGAGCGCGGCCGTCCAGGTGCTCGCCCGCAGCCCCGAGGGGTTCGGCTACCTCCTCAAGGACCGGGTCGCCGATCCGGACGAGCTGTGCACCGCCCTGAAACGGGTCGCGGCCGGCGAGTCGGCGCTCGATCCGGACATCGTCGTCCGGCTGCTGCGCAGACGCCGCACCCAGGGCGCGCTGGACCAGCTCACCGACCGGGAGGGGCAAGTGCTGGCCCTGATGGCGGAAGGCTGGTCGAACGACGAGATCAGCCGGCGTCTGCGGGTCGGCGCGAAGACGCTGGAGACCCACATCCGCAGTGTCTTCACCAAGCTGGGGCTCGAACCGGACGCCGGGGCGAACCGCCGTGTCCTCGCCGTGCTGAGGTATCTGCGCGCGTGACGGCCCCAGGGGGCGCCGGCCGTGGCGCCCCCTGGTCCTTCCTCAGGAGACGTACAGCTTGGTCGGCTTGGGGTAGTTGGAGCGGTACCCCTTGAGCTCGCGGATGTCGGACGGCTTGAGCTTGATGCAGCCGTTGGACTTGTAGTCGCTGTCGCCGTCCCAGCGGTACGGGCTGTCACCGCCGGTACGGGGACCCTGGGTGCCGTTGGGCCGCATCTCGCTGTGGATGAAGAGTTCCGTGCGGTTGGTGCCGCTGTGGCACTTGTGGTTGCTCAGCAGCCAGGAGATGCCGTTCACCCCGTGGGAGCCGCCGTTGTGGGCGCTGTAGAAGGCCTTGATGCCGTACGTGCCGTTCGGCAGCCAGCCCTTGTTGCGGGCGCAGGTGTTGGTGCTGCCGTTGCCCGAGCCGGCGCGCCAGCTGTCGACCGTGAAGCTGTGCGTGCGGCCGTCGCCGCCCTGCTGCACGTACACCAGGCTGAGCCGGGACTTCGACGGGTTCTTGGAGTTCTTCTTGAACCACAGGTACGTGGAGGTCTTGGCGGCGGCCGAGACCTGACCGCCGCCGGAGTGCGCGGCGGTGGCGGCGGCCGTCTTCGCGGCGAGCGGCGCCGAGGGTTCGGCTGCCACCGCGTCGAGGGCCGAGCCGGACAGGATCAGTCCGGCGGCCGCCATGGTGACGGCGTACCTGAAGCGCTTGGCGTGATGCATGGTGATGTCCCCCTTGATGTCCGTTGATGTCCGCCTTGATGTCCGTTGCGGAGTGAGCACCAAACTAGGAGCCCCGGCCGGCGCGCACATCGGGGCTAGCCCTGAGGCGTCCCGTCGCCGTTTGTCTCGACGGCGCCCGTGGGGAGGGGGACGGGCGGGCGCCAGGCCGGTGAGCGGCCGGGCGGCGATGCCCGAAGCAGGGGTGGAACGAAGCGGGTTGCTTTGGCAGGATCGCCCTGTCCCGCGGCGGTCCGTCGCCGCTGCCGGCCCCGGCGAGACCGACGAGGAGTGCCGATGCCCGAGCACCAGGAGGCCGAGCCGCCGATTCCGTGGCGTTTCGGTGCGCAGATCGTCCCGCCCCTGGCGGCGGGCGGGGTCACGGAGGTGGTGTGCGCTGCGGTGGAGGGGCGGCCCGTGGCGCTCACCCTCGGCCAGGACCGCGCGCTGCGGGTGTGGGACATGGGCGACCACCGGCAGTCGGGCCCTCCCCTCGCGCCCGCGGGCACCGCACCCGTGTGGGGGGTGGCCCACGGCATGCTCGGACAACGGTCCGTGGCGGTCCTGGTGGGCGGCGGGCTGTGGGTGTGGGACCTGGCCGAGCGACGACGGATCAGCGGCGCCGAGTCGCGCCCCTACCCGCCCGGCAGACGGGCGGGCGGCGGGCTCCGGGCCGTCGCCTGCACCCGGCTGGACGGACGGCTGGTGGCCGTGACCGGCGGCTACGACAGAACTGTCCACATCTGGGACGTCGCCACCGCGGAGCAGCTGGGCGAACCGCTGTGCGGCCACACCGGCGTGATCAGATCCGTGGCCTGCGGGGAGCTGAACGGCCGCCCGATCGCCCTGACCGCGGCCGAGGACGAGACCGTACGGATCTGGGACCTGGAGCGGCGCGAGCCGATCGGCCGGCCGCTCACCGGTCACACCGGCCCCGTCGCGACGGTGGCCTACGGCCTGCTCGACGGGCGGCCGATCGCGGTCTCCGGCGGCCGGGACCGCACCCTGCGCCTGTGGGACCTCACGGCGCCCGATCCGGCGGGCACGCCGATCGAGGGCCATGGCGACGCGGTGGGCGCCGTGGCGCTGGCCACGGTGGCCGGCCGGCCGGTCGCCGTCAGCGGCGGCGAGGACGTGCGGGTGTGGGACCTGCGCGGTCGCCGTCCGGCCGGACCGCCGCTGTTCGACGGCCGGGACGTCCCCGGCGTCACCTCGCTGGCCTGCGGCACGCTGGACGGCCGCCCGCTCGCGCTCGCGGCGTACGGCCACGAGCGGGTGCGGGTGTGGGATCTGGCGGAGCACCGCCGGATCGGCGCCGACGTGCCCGACCGGTACGCCCCCCGGCTGCCGGCGCGCTGGACCGACCCGGCCACCGGCGACGTCTACGATCTGACCGGCCCGCTCGTGGACCTGGACGGCGACCGGTGGGACGTCGTCGACTACGACGGCATCGAGCCGATCGTCCGCCAGCGTCCCGTGGGCCCCCGTGTCGCTCTGGGCATCGCCGACGCGCACGCCCAGTACGGCTTCGAAGGGGTGGTCACCTCCGGTCAGTAGACGTCGCGGACGTAGCGTCCGTCCGCGGCCAGGCGGCGTACCCAGGCGGCGGCCGCCTCGGGGTCCATGCCGCCGTGGCCCGCGGCGACGTCCCTGAGCGCCCGGTCGACGTCCTTGGCCATCCGGCCGGCGTCGCCGCAGACGTAGAAGTGCGCGCCGTCCTGGAGCCACTGCCACAGGCGGGCGCCCTGCTCGCGCATCCGGTCCTGGACGTAGACCTTGTTGCGCTGGTCGCGGGAGAAGGCGAGGTCGAGCCGGTCGAGGTGGCCGGAGGCCCGGTACGCTTCCAGGTCCTCGCGGTGGTAGAAGTCGGTGGCCCGGCGCTGCTCGCCGAAGAAGAGCCAGTTGGGGCCGGTGTGCCCGCGGGCCAGACGGTCCTCCAGGAAGCCGATGAACGGCGCCACGCCGGTCCCCGGACCCACCATGATCATGGGCGCGGCCGGGTCGGCCGGCGGCCTGAAGTGCGGTGAGCGCCGCACATGGACCTGGACCGGGCCGTCGTCCGCGCAGTCGGCGAGATAGGTCGAGCAGACGCCCTTGCGGTCCCGGCCCAGGGCGCCGGAGTAACGGACGACGGAGACGGTGAGGCGGACCTCGCCGGGCCGGACGAGCGGGCTGGAGGAGATGGAGTACAGGCGGGGCTGGAGGCGTTTGAGGACCCCCGCCCACTCCGCCGCCGAGGCGCGGACGGGGAACTCGGCGACGAGGTCGGCCGCCTGGCGTCCCCAGCTCCACTGCGCGAGCGCGTCCTTGTTGTCCGTCCGCAAAAGCCGTCTGAGGCCGTGGTCGCCGGTCCGCTCGGTGACGAACCTGAGCAGGTCCGTGGTGAGGCGGGAGATGTCCAGCCGGGTGCGCAGCGCCTCCTCCAGCGGCAGGGGCGGGCCGTCGGCGAGGTCGACCGGCTCGTCGGGGTCGAGGCCGGTGAGGGCGAGCCACTCGGCGACGAGGCCGCTGCCGTTGACGGGCCGGACGCCGAGGGCGTCACCGGCCTCGTAGGCGAGTTCACCGCCCCGGGTGTCGAAGGCGAACTGCCGTACCTCCTTGTGCGAACCGGGCAGGCTGAGCAGCCTGTTGCCGATCATCAGGGTGGCGAACGGGGACGACCTGCTGTACACCGGCGGCACGACGGCAGCGGCAGCGGCGGGGGCGGGGGCGACGGCCGGTACGGCGGGCGCGGTGCGGGCGGGCGCGGGCGTCCCGTCCGGGCGCGCGACGGCCGCTTCCCCGGCGGTCGTGGCCAGGGCGACGCTCACCCGGTCGAGCCACTGCCCGGCGGTCTCCTCGAAGTCGGGTTCGCAGTCGGTCCGGGGCAGGAGGCGGGCGGCGCCGAGGGCGGCGAGGCGTTCGTCGAGCCGGCGGCCGTGGCCGCAGAAGTCGTCGTAGCCGGAGTCGCCGAAGGCGAGGACCGCGTACCGGACGTCCTCCAGCCGCGGGGCGTCGGGGGCGGACAGGGCCTGCCAGAAGACGGTGCCGTTGTCGGGGGCGTCGCCGTCGCCGAAGGTGCTGGTGACGAGGAGCGCGTCGGTGCCGGGGCCGAGGCGGTCCCAGGTCGCCTCGGTCATCGGCAGCACCTCGGCGGCGCGGCCCGCCCGGGCGAGGTGTGCGGCGGCGCCGGTGGCGAACTGCTCGGCGGTGCCCGTCTGGGAGGCCCACAGGACGAGCAGGCGGCGGGCGGGTACGGCCCGCGGTGCGCCGGCCCGCGGGTCCGCCCGGACGCCGGCGGGTGCGGCGGCGGCCGGTACGGCGGCGGTGGCCGCGCGGGAGAACACGCCGGCGAGGACGCCCTCGACCCACCGGGCCCGGCCGTGCTCGAAGGGCGCGTCCGGCGGCAGGACGGGGACGCTCCCGTCGGGCGGGGCCAGGGCGAGGCCGGACAGGTAGCCGGCGAGGTAACGGCGCTCCGGCTCGGCGAGAGGGGCGGGGGAGAGGTCGGTGACGCCGAACAGGCCGGCCAGGGCGTGGACGGGCGAGTCCGCGGGGGCGGCCGCCGCAGCGGCGGCCGGTGCGGGCGCCGCGGCAGGGGGCACGGAGGAGAGGGACGCGGAGGAGAGGGACGGGGAGCCGGGGGGCGGGGCAGCGGGTGTCACGGGTGTGGCCTCCGGCTGGGGAGTCGGGCGGGCCGCCGGGGCAGGGGCGGCCGCTCCGGCGAGGGCGACGGCGCAGGCCTTGAACCCGGGCTGGAAGGAGATCGGGTCGACGGCGTCGTGGGTGACGGCGTTGACGCTGAGGTACGCGCCGAACAGGTCGTTCCAGTGCATGGGCGCGAAACAGACGCCGGGCAGGACCCGGTCGGTGACCACGACGGGCAGCACGGCGCGCCCGCGCCGGGAGGCCACCTCCAGGAAGTCGCCGTCCGCGACCCCGAGGCCGTCGGCGTCCTCGGGGTGCACCTCGACGAAGGGGCCGGGGGCGAGCTTGTTGAGCTGGGCGACCTTGCCGGTCTTGGTCAGCGTGTGCCACTGGTGCGGGAGGCGGCCGGTGCTCAGGACGAACGGGTAGTCGTCGTCGGGGAGTTCGGCGGGCGGCAGGTGCGGGCGGGCGTAGAACCGCGCACGGCCGCTCGCGGTGGGGAAGGCGAGCCGGGGACGGCTGCCGTCCTCGCGCACCAGGAGGGTCTGGCTGACGCCGTCGTTGAGGTAGCGGATCGGGTTGCGGTCCGGGCCGTCGGCGGCCGGCGCGGGCCACTGCACGGGAGCGGCCCGCAGCCGCGCGTAGTCGACTCCCCGCAGGTCCCAGCCGGTCGCCGGGTTCCACGCCTGCTTCAGCTCCTCGAACACCTCCTCGGCGCAGGTGTGCGAGAAGCCGCCGGCGAAGCCCATCGCCCGGGCCACCCGTGCGATCAACTCCCAGTCGGGCAGGGCCTGTCCGGGCGGATCGACGACACCCGGCACGAGGGTCAGGTTCCGCTCGGAGTTGACCATGACGCCGTCGGACTCCGCCCACAGCGTGGCGGGCAGCACCACATCGGCGTGGGCGTTGGTCTCCGTCTCGGCGAACACGTCCTGCGTGACCACGAGTTCGGCCGCCGCCAGACCGGCCAGGACGGTCCTGCGATTGGCCACCGAGGCGACCGGGTTGGTGCAGATGATCCAGCAGGCCTTGATGTCGCCGGCCGCCATCCGCTCGAACATCTCGACGGTGCCGCGCCCGGACTCGGTGCGCAGCGAACCCGCCGGCACGCCCCAGAGGTTCTCGGTGAAGGCGCGCTCGGCGTCGACCAGGACCGAGCGCTGGCCGGGCAGGCCCGGGCCCATGTAGCCCATCTCCCGGCCGCCCATCGCGTTGGGCTGGCCGGTCAGCGAGAACGGTCCGGCGCCCGGGCGGCAGATGGCGCCGGTGGCCAGGTGCAGGTCGATGAGGGCGTTGGTGTTCCAGGTGCCGTGGACGGACTGGTTCAGGCCCATGGTCCAGCAGCTCATCCACGCGCCGGCCTCGCCGATCCACCGGGCGGCCCGCCGAATGTCGGCCTCCGGTACGCCCGTGATCTCCGCGACCTTGGCCGGCGGGTAGTCCGCGAGGAAGGCGGGCATCTCCTCCCAGCCCTCGGTGAACTCGGCGATGAACTCCTCGTCGGTGTGGCCGTCGGCCACCAGCAGGTGCAGCAGGCCGTTGAGCAGCGCGAGATCGGTGCCGGGGCGGACGGGGAGGAAGAGGTCGGCCCGGTCGGCGGTGGCGGTGCGCCGCGGGTCGACGACGATCAGCCGGGCGCCCGCCGACTTGACCCGGTCCATCATGCGCAGGAAGAGGATGGGGTGGCAGTCGGCCATGTTGGCGCCGATGACGAGGAACACGTCCGCGTGGTCGAAGTCCTGGTAGGAGCCGGGCGGTCCGTCCGCGCCCAGCGACAGTTTGTAGCCGGAGCCCGCCGACGCCATGCACAGGCGGGAGTTGGACTCGATGTGGCTGGTCCGCACGAAGCCCTTGGCCAGCTTGTTGGCCAGGTACTGGGCCTCCAGGGACATCTGCCCGGACACGTAGAAGGACAGCGCGTCCGGTCCGTGCTCGTCCAGGATCGCCCGCAGCCGGCCGGCGACCGTGGCGACGGCCTCGTCCACGTCCGTCGGGACGGGCCGGGCGCCGCGTCCGGCGCGGACCAGCGCCCGGTCCAGGCGGCCGGGCGCGGCCATCATGTCCGCGCTGGTGGCGCCCTTCGTGCACAGCCGGCCGCGGTTGGCGGGATGCGCCCGGTCCCCGGCGGCCCGCGCCACCCGGCGCCGGCCGTCGGCCGGGTCGCGCACCACGTCCAGCACCATCCCGCAGCCGACCCCGCAGTACGAGCACACCGTGCGCACGCTCTCCTTCTCCGAGCCGGCTGCCATTCGAGCCTCCCTCCGCACGGCCGTGTCGTCGCGGGGCGCCCGCCGCTCACCGCCGCGAACGGCCCCACGACGAGCACCGTAGAAAGATCGCGTTTCCGCCCCGTCACGCGCCGGGAACGTCCGGCATTACGCCTCACGCACACCTGCCCGCGCCCGCCTGTGAGGCCACCGCCCCGCGGTTCCGGGCGCCCGGCCGACCCCGCTCCTCCGACCGCCCACCATCCGTCGTCGTGGCCGCATCTGCTGACCCATTGGGCCGAAAAGTGCCGCAAGTGCTGTCGCGAACGAATTTTCTCCTGGCATCTGCCTATCTGTACCGCTCCCGTCCGGGTACGGTCGTGCGGGAGGTGGTGGGCCGTGATCCAGGTGGTGGAGAACGCACCGCAGGAGGGGTCGTACGCCATCGGCGCCGGGCTGGCGGCGGCCGGCCTGCCGGTCCGGGTCTGCCGGGTCTGGGCCGGCGAGCCGGTGCCGCGCACGACCGACGGCATGGTGGCGCTGGTGGTGCTCGGCGGGCCGATGTCCGCCTGCCGGGACTTCCCGGGCCGCGCCGAGGAACTGGCCCTGCTGCGGGCCGCGCTGGCCGCCGAGGTGCCGGTGCTGGGCGTGGGTCTGGGCGCGCAGTTGCTGGCGGTCGCGGCGGGCGGCGCCGCCCGGCCCGGCGACGGGGCGCAGATCGGCTGGGGCGAGGTGGCGATGGCCGAGGCCGCCCACGACGACCCGCTGTTCGCCGCCGTACCCGAACGGCTGCGGGTGCTGCACTGGCACAGCGACACGATGGACCTGCCGGCCGGTGCCACGCTCCTCGCCTCCTGCGACCGCTACCCGGTGCAGGCGTTCCGCGTCGGCGGCTCGGCCTGGGGCGCCCAGTTCCACCTGGAGGCGGACGCGACGGCGGTGCGGGCGTTCGCCGGCGCGTTCCCCCGGGAAGCGGCCACCGCGCCCGGTCTGCCGGCGGAGGCGCCCGCGGAACTGGCCGCCCTCGCCCGCCACCGCGACGGCGTGTTCAAGCGCTTCGCCGCCTTCGTCGCGGAGCGCGCCGAACAGACGGCGACACGCGCCTTCTTCACCCGCCGGGCGGCCACCTGGGAGGAGAGGTTCGCCGGCGACAACCCCCGCTACGACGCGGCGGCCCGGCGGATGGGACTGCGCCCCGGACAGCGCGTGCTCGACCTGGGCTGCGGCACCGGCCGGGTGCTTCCCGCGCTGCGCGCCCAGGTCGGCGCCGAGGGGGTCGTCGCGGGCATCGACCTCACCCCCGCCATGCTCACGGCCGCCGTGCGCGAGGGCCGCGACCGGGACGGCGGGCTGCTGGTGGCCGACGCCTGCCGGCTGCCGCTCCCCTCCGGCGCGGTGGACGGCGTCTTCAGCGCGGGCCTGGTCGACCACGTCCCCGACCCGGCGGCGGCGTTGCGCGAATGGGCCAGGGTGACGGCTCCCGGCGGCGTCCTGCTCCTGTTCCACCCCTCGGGCCGCGCCGAACGCGCCGCCCGCCACGGCCGGCCCCTCGACCCCGCCGACCCGCTGGCCGAGGAGAACCTGCGCCCCGCGCTGCGGACGTCCGGCTGGGACCCGGTGTGCTACGAGGACGCCCGGCGGCACTTCCTGGCCCGCGCGGTACGCCTCGGCGGCTGACCGCTCCGTACGGCGGCCCGGCGGCGGCCCGCACGCCCCGCTCGGGCGGCGCCGGTGCGCGGTGAGCGTTCCGGCGCCGGCCCCGGGGGCGGCGCGCCGCCCGGTCCCGGGTGGGATCAGGCGAGTTCGGGCTGCGGTTCGGGCCGCGGCACCGGCGGCGCGGTCCGCGGAGCCGCCGCCCACAGTTTCGTGGTCCGTACGTAGTGGTGGATCACCGAGGCCAGCGCCAGCAGGAGGAGCGGCCCGTACAGCCACGGGCGGGCGGCCAGCTCCGTCGGCAGCCAGCGGTACGCCACCAGCAGCGCGGTGAACACCACCGAGCCGTGGACGACCAGCCGGACGGCGGAGCGGTCCCAGCCCCGCGCGAACGCGCGCATCACCGCTTCGATCGTCAGCGCGAACACCCCGCCGGCGATCAGGTCGGCGCCGTAGTGGTAGCCGAAGCCCAGCGTCGCCGTGAGCGTGGCGACCAGCCAGAACGCACCGGCGAACCGCATCAGCCGCGAGCCCTCGCGGGAGTGGATGAACAGCGAGGTGGCCCACGCCGTGTGCAGGCTCGGCATGCAGTTGCGCGGAGTGATCCCGTCGAACAGCATCGCGTGCGGGGCGCCGAGCGGTGGCGGCGTGTTCGGCCACAGGTCGGCCGTCGCCCAGCGCCCGCCGTCGGCGCCGTAGGCGAAGATCGGCCCGACGACCGGGAAGATCATGTAGATGGCCGGTCCGACCAGGCCGATGACCAGGAAGGTGCGCACCAGGTGGTGCTGCGGGAAGCGGCGCTCGAACGCCACGTTCCGCAGCTGGTACAGCCCGACGATCGCCGCCGCCAGGGGGAGCTGGCCGTAGACCAGGTGCAGGGAGTAGTAGCCGAACGAACCGGTGGCGTTCACCAACTGTCCGACGAGCCACGATGGGTTGCCCAGCGCGTGATCGGCCGTCGCCACGTACTGGTCGAGCACCAGGGGACGCGTCTTCGACGTGATGAGCAGCCAGGTGTCGCCCGTCTTGTGGCCGGCCACCAGCAGCAGACCCAGCCCGACGCCCTTCAGCAGCAGCGCCCGCTCCTGTCCGGTGCGGCGGAGGACCGCGAGGGCGGCACAGCCCAGGATCACCCACAGGGCGCCGTTGCCGAATTCCAGGGGAGCGCCGACGGCCCACCGCACCAGGAAGAAGACGAGGTCGATGCCGATCGCCGTGCCCATCGCGATGAGCCGCTGCCGCCAGGTGAGCACCACCATGGTCAGCGCGAGACCGGCGTACAGCAACGGGCCCGAACTCGGGGTGAAGATCACCTCACGTGCCTGGTTGGTGATCGGCCCCGGCAGGCCGTAGTGCCGGGCGGCGAATTCCAGCGCGACGATGAATCCGAGCGTCGCCGCGCCCGCCGCGGTCCACAGCACCATCTGCGGTCGGCGTCGGGGCGCGGAGGCGGTATCAGAACTGCCGTCTCTCTGTGCCGGGATTCGGGGCGATATTCGTGTGGGGTTGGTTTTCAATTGTTTGGCTCGTTTACTCGATTTTGGGAGGACGGGTCACTTTTTATATTGTTCGGCATGATTTCCCGGTGAAGAGTGGCGATCAGGGAGATCGTCGCGAGTTCGAACATGCTAACGCCACGGTGTGGGAGGGTTTCGCTGGTGACGGACGACGCCCGGACGCCCGGTGGGGCGGGAGCCGTCGGCTCGGGGGAAAATGGTTGCCTTATGAAACCAGGCCGTGTGAAGGGTTCCCCATGCCGCACCTCACCATCGACTGCTCCGCGCCGCTGGCCGACGCCCTCGACCGGGCGGCCCTGATCGAGGAGCTGCACCCGCTGGTCCTGGCGGACTCGGGGTCGACGGGGGTGTGCAAGACCGTGTTCCGCCGGGCCGAGACGTACGTCGGGGACGGCGCGGACGCGGACGGGGGGAGTGGGGGGAGCGGCTTCGTGCACGTGGAGGTCGGCCTCATGCCCGGACGCTCCGAGGCGTTGAAGGCGCGGCTGTCCGAGCACATCCTGAGCCTGCTCGTGGCCCGCCTCCCGGCGGGCGGGGCGACCTGTTCGGTCGAGGTGCGGGACCTGGCCGGCTCCTACCGCCTGTTCCCCACCGCGCGCTCGCCCCGGCGCAGGGGCGCGCCGGTGAGCGCCCGCCCGTGAACGCCGGGTACGCGGCCGCCGCGCCGGCCGACACGGTGCGACTGGTGCGACTGGTGCGGCCGGGGAGCGCGGTCCGGTGAGGCCGGCGCTCGGGATGCGCGGGCGGTGCGGCCGGGGTTCGGGATGCGCGGGCGGCGTCGCTGCGCAAGCGTGGGCCGTGGGCGGCCGGCGCGCTGCGCGGCGCGGCGCGGAGCTCCGGCCGTCGACCGGTGACTCGGCGCCTCGCCGCCGAGCTGGGGGTCTTTTCCGTTCCGGCGTTCACCTTTCCGGAGCTTTCCATGGTTGTGAAGCACATCTTGTACCGGCCGTCCGACACGGCGGAACCGACGGCGCGCGGCGCCGCCGCCGGCTGGTCGTCGGCGTCCGACTGGGGTCTCCTCCTCGTCCGGCTGACGTTCGGGCTGCTGATGGCGGGGCACGGCGCGCAGAAGCTGTTCGGTCTGTTCGGGGGTGGCGGGCTGACCGAGACCGCCAGGGGGTTCGAGGCCCTGGGCTACCGTCCGGGCCGGGTCTTCGCCGTGATCGGCGGACTCTCGGAGTCGCTGGGCGGCCTGGGCCTGGCGATCGGATTCCTCACGCCGCTGGCCGCCGCGGCGCTGATCGGCGTGATGATCAACGCCATGGCGACGGTGACCGGCGCACACGGTCTGTGGGAGGCGAACGGGGGCGTGGAGTACAGCGTCTGCATCGCCGTGCTCGCACTGGCGGTCGCCCTGATCGGTCCCGGCCGGTTCGCCGTCGACCGGTTCTTCCGCTGGGGTCGGGGAGGCTGGCCCGAAGGCGCCGTCGCCCTCGGTCTAGCGGGGGTGGGCTCCGCCATCACGCTCAGCCTCTGAGACGGTCCGGCCCCGCCGTACGACGGTCGCGGCCACGCCGTCGGGCGTGGCTGGACGCGCTCCACGGGGCCGCGTCCGGCAGGATCGGACCCGACGCCCGCCCGGTGTCCCGAACCGGCCGGGCGTGCCGTGCGGCGCTGCCCGGCACCGCCCGGCACCGCCCGGCACCGAGCGGTCGCCGGACGTGCCGCAGGGCCGCTCCCGGTGCCCAGCGGTCGACGGGTATCCGTAGGACTCGGCCGGGCGCCGAGTGGTCGTGGGGCACCCGCGGGGCCCCGGCCGTGCCCGGGCGGTCCGCCGCCGACCGAGAAGCCCCGAGAAGCTTCAAGAAGCCCCGAGAACCGGAGGAACCGAGATGTCCAAACCGCCGCTGCCGCCCGAGGCCGTGGAACTGCTGTGCCGCCCCAACCCCTGCGTGATGGCCACCCTGCGCTCCGACGGCGCGCCGGTCTCCACGCCCACCTGGTACCTGTGGCAGGACGGCCGGGTCCTGATCAGCCTGGACGAGGGCCGGGTCCGCCTGCGCCACCTGCGCCGTGACCCGCGCGTGAGCCTCACCGTCCTGGCCGGGGACGACTGGTACACCCACGTCACCCTCATCGGCCGCGTCGCCGAACTGACCGAGGACGAGGGCCTCGCGGACATCGACCGGATCGCCGCCCACTACACCGGCGGCCCCTACCCGGACCGCGTCCGCGCCCGGGTCAGCGCCTGGATCGAGGTCGAGCGCTGGCACGGCTGGGGCGCGCTGAAGGACAGCGACCAGGCCTCGACCTGAGGACACCGCCGACCCGCTCCCGCCGGGGGCCGGCCGCGCGCCGTACGCGCGTCAGCCGGGAGCCGGCCGGAAGCGGCGCCGGTACTCCGTCGGCGTGGTGCCGAGCCGGCGGCGGAACGCCCGCACGAGGGTGTCCGTGGTGCCGAAACCGCACGCGGACGCTATGCGTTCGAGGGTGTCGTCGGTGGACTCCAGCTGGTTGCGCGCCCGTTCCACCCGGGCGGACTCGACGTAGGCCCCCGGGGTCATGCCGAGTTCGGTCTTGAAGATCCGGGTCAGCTGCCGCTCGCCGACATGCGCGTACGCGGCGAGTTCCGCGACGCCGAGCCGTTCGCCGAGGTGGTCCGCCACGTGGTGGCGCAGGTCCTCGACGCGCCGGGTGGTGGAGACGGGTTCCAGCGGCACGCTGAACTGGCTCTGTCCGCTGGGCCGTTTCAGGTACATCACCAGCTGGCGGGCGATCCGCAGCGCGACCTGCTCGCCGAAGTCGTCGGCGACCAGGGCCAGCGAGAGGTCGAGGCAGGCGCTGATGCCCGCGCCGGTCCAGACCTCGCCCTGGCGGATGAAGATCGGGTCGGCGTCGACCTCGATCGCCGGGTGCTCCGCGGCCAGTTGCCGAGCGGTCGACCAGTGGGTGGTGGCCCGCTTGCCGTCGAGCAGTCCGGCGGCGGCGAGGATGTGCGCCCCCACGCAGACGGACGCCACCCGCCGGGCCCGGCCGGCGAGGTCGCGCACCCGGTCGACCACGGCCGGGTCGGCGAGAGCGCGGACACGGCGCCGCCCGTCGATCTCGACCGAGCCGGGCACCAGCAGGGTGTCGATGCCGCGCACGCCCACGTCGTCGAAGGTGGCGTCGGGCAGGACACGCACCCCCGAAGCGGTGGTGACGGGGTCCGACGTCTCGGCCACCAGGGCGACTTCGTAGGCCATGGCGCCGTCGGTCTCGCGCCGCAGCAGGGAGAACACCTCCGGCGGCCCGGTGACGTCGAGCAGGTCGACGCCGTCGAAGAGGACGATGACGACGAGCCGTCCGTCGCTGTTCATGACGCTCCGTCAGGTGAGGGGGTGAGCGAGGCGGACAGGGGGGCGGGCCGAGGCGATGTCCGGATCTGCAGGATAGACGTCATTGCCGACACTCCCGCACCGCCCGTAGTTTTCCGGAGGGGCCCGCCGCGGAGGCGGGCGACGCCCACCCGGCACACCCGTCCACACCCACGTGCGTACCCGGACACCCGCGCAGTCGCGCGCGGACGCCTACGCACACGTATCCCAAGGGGGACACACTCATGGCCACGACCACCCTGCGCGAGCTCAACGGCTTCGACGAGACGCCCGCCGTGCTCGCCGACTCGACCCTGATCCTGGTCGACTACCAGAACACCTACGTCGGCGGGGTGATGGAGCTGACCGGCTGGCAGGCCGCCCTCGACTCCGCGGCGGCCCTGCTGGGCCGGGCGCGGGAGGCCGGCGCGAAGGTCATCCACGTCGTCAACGACGGCGGCCCCGGCACCCCGTACGACGTCGAGGCCGAGATCGGCCGCATCCATCCGAGCGTCGCACCGGCCGAGGGCGAGACGGTCGTCGTCAAGAAGGTCCCGAACGCCTTCGTCGGCACCGACCTGGCCGAGCACGTCGACGCGGCCGGCAACGAGGACGTGATCGTCGTCGGCTTCATGACGCACATGTGCGTGCTGTTCACGGTGGAGGGCGCGTTCCTGCGCGGCAACCGCCCCACGGTGGTCGCCGACGCCTGCGCGACGCGGCCGCTGCGGTCCGTGGACGCGGACCTGACCGCCGAGCAGATCCACCACGGCGCGCTCGCCACGATCGCCGACCTCTACGGCGTCGTCGTCGCCTCGGAGAAGTCCCTGTCCTGAGGCCGCCGGCCCGCGGCCGCCACGGTGCGGGATCGGGGGAGCGTACGGTCGTACATCCGCGAGTGTACGATCGTACGCATGCCGACCGACCCGACCGACCACTTCGCCGACGACCCCCGGACCAACCTGGAGCGCATGCTCGCGGGCGACCTCTACATCGCCGACGACCCCGAGATCGCCCGCCGGCAGCAGCGGGCGGTGCGGCTGGCCGCCCGCTACCAGGCCGCCTACGCCGAGGACGCCGACGGCGCCCGCCCGGTCCTGGAGCAGCTGCTGGGCGCGCTGGGGGAGGAGGCGCACGTGCGCCCGCCGCTGTACGTGGACTACGGGAGCAACATCACCATCGGCGCGCGCACCTTCGTCAACTACCACCTCACCGCGCTCGACGTCGCCGTCATCGTGATCGGCGAGGACTGTCAGATCGGCCCGAACGTGCAGCTGCTCACCCCCACCCACCCGCTGGAGCCGGGGCCCCGCCGCGACAAGCTCGAAGCCGCGCGCCCCATCACCATCGGGAACAACGTGTGGCTCGGCGGCGGTGCCATCGTGCTGCCGGGTGTGACCATCGGGGACAACGCGGTGATCGGCGCCGGCGCGGTGGTCACCAAGGACGTCCCCGCCGACGTCGTCGCCGTGGGCAACCCGGCCCGCCCGGTCCGCGACCTCTGAGGCGGCGCGCACCCCGCCATGGCCACCGGACACACCGATCCGCGCCGCCGCGACCGGATCATCGACGCCGCCCTCGACCTGATCGCCGAGGAGGGACTGGCGGCCGTCTCGCACCGCAAGGTCGCCGCCCGCGCCGGAGTGCCGCTGGGCTCGATGACGTATCACTTCGACGGCATCGACCAGATGCTCCGGGAAGCCTTCGGGCGGTTCACCGGCCATGTCGTCGCGGTCTTCGACGCCCACCTCGGCGCCGCCACGGGCCCCGAGGAGGCGAGAGCGGCCGTGGCCGACCTCGTCCACGCGCTGTCCGGGGGAGCCCGGCGCGACCTGGTGCTCACCCAGGAGCTGTACACCCTCGCCGCACGGCGGCCCGCCTACCGGGAACTCACCGAGGAATGGATGCGGCGCAGCCGCGCCCATCTGGAGCGGCACTTCGACCCGGACACGGCCCGCCAGCTCGACGCCCTGATCGAGGGCCTGACCCTGCACCGCGCCCTGGCCGGCGACCCGCACGACCGCGCGCTGACCCTGGAGGCGGTCACCCGCATCACCACGGACGGCGGCCGCGACTGACCGGCACGCCCCTCGGGGCGGACCGCGCCGCGTCACACGGCGCAGCGGGCCTCGGCGCGATCGGGTCCACCCCGCCGCCGGACGGCGGGCCGCGAGGGGCTACCGTCCCTAGCGTCCCGGAGGGGACCTGTCCCGACTCGTCCCGCGGTGGGCCGAAGGAGAACGATGCGTGTGATCGCCTTGGCGGCGACCGATCTGCCGGCCGGGAGCCCGGCGCGGCCGACCGTGGCCCGGCTGCTGTCCTCCTGGCAGCTCGACGTGCCGGCGCTCGTGCTGGTGCTCGTCCTGGGCGGGCTGTACGGCTGGGGCGTGCTGCGGGTGCGCCGCCGGGGCGGGGCCTGGCCGCCGGCCCGGCTCGCCGCCTTCACGGTGCTCGGCCTCGGCGCGCTGGTGGTGGCGACGATGTCGGCGCTGGCCGTCTACGACCACGTGCTGTTCTGGCCGGCCGCGGTGCAGAACGTCCTGCTCGACCTCGTCGCGCCGCTCGGCCTGGCGCTCGGCGACCCGCTGCGGCTCGCCGTCGAGGCGCTGCCGGCCGGCGCCGCGGCCCGGGTGCGGCGGGCGGTCTCCGGCAAGGCGGTGCGCGCGCTGACCTTCCCCCTGGTCAGTACCGCCCTGGTGCTCACCACCGAACTGGTGGTCTACTTCACGCCGTACTTCGCCACCGCGCTGCGCGTCGGCTGGCTGCACGAGCTGATGTACCTGCACCTGCTGGCGGCCGGCTGCCTGTTCGTCGTACCCGTTCTCACGCACGAGGAGGCGCTGCCCTCCTGGTGCACGCATCCGGTGCGGGCCGCCCTGGTGTTCCTGGACGGCATCGTCGACGCGGTGCCCGGCGTCGTGGTGATGACGCACGGCACGCTCATCGCGGGCGCCTGGTATCTGCACCACGCCCCCGCGTGGTCGCCGGACGTACGCCACGACCAGCAGATCGGCGGCGGCGCCATGCTCAGCATCGCCGAACTCGTCGCCCTGCCGTTCCTGCTGGCGATCCTGGTGCAGTGGGCGCGGGCCGAGCGGGTCCAGAACGCGGCCCTGGACCGCCGCCTGGACGCGGAACTCGCCCGCGTCGCCCCGCCCGCCGCCGAGCCCGCGGACCCCGCGGGGCCGTCAGGGGGTCCTGCGCCCGCCGACCGCGTACGGCCCTGGTGGGAGACCGAGCAGAACGACGTGGCCAGCCGGATCCGCCGCCACCACGACACCCCCTGACGGGGCGGGGCCGCGCGCCCGGCCGCGCCCTCCCGCGGCACCGCCCCCGTCCCGGCCCCGGCCGGCGCCCGGGCGATACGGTGCTCGCCGTCGCCGACCAGGGTCAGCCGCGCCCGCGCGACCTGCTGGGTGCTCGCCACGCACGGCCCCCGGTGACGGAGGTCGTCGGTCACGTGGACCTCGCTGCCCTGCACGCCACGTCGGCCCCGCACGGCTGAGCCATGCCACGCCCCCCGCCATCACCCGACCAGGCCAACCCACCCCGCCCGGGCGAAGGCGGGTCCGCACCCGGGGAGCCGCTTCCGGGCGCGGGCGCGCGGCAGCACGGTGCGCGTCGGCCGCGGTTCCTTCCGCCCGGCGTCCGCGCCGGGACGAGCCGAGCGTCGCCTGCCGCTGCGGGCGACGGCGCGCCGGCCAGGGCGCGCCGGACGCTGCGGGCGTTGGCACGCCTGGCCGTCCGGGGGCCGGGGGCCGAGGCGCCGGTGGGGCAACCGGCCAGGACGTGGGGCCGGGCGGCGCGTCGTAGGCGGGGCGGGGTGCGGGCCGTCGTCCGCCCGTACGGCGTGAGTCGGGGCGGTGTCCGCGGTCGCGGTGCGCCCCGTGCCCGGGCGGCGGCGTGACGGCCCGTCCCACCGCGCGCGGCGATACGCACCCTTGCACACTGCAAGGGCGGGTACCCGGGGCGCGGCGGCGGCCCGGCCCGTCGCCTCCGTGCGGCCGGCTCCCACCGGACCGTACGGCTCACGCCCGGCACGGTCCTGGAAGGCGGTCGCCCCTGATGAGTCGCACACGTTCCGTCGACGCCCCCGCGGTGGACGTGGCTGCCCTGGAGGCGGAGCTGCGCGCGAGTGTGGACGCCGAGGTCCGGTTCGACGCCGGGAGCCGGGGCGCCTACGTCACGGACGGCTCCAACTACCGTCAGGTGCCGCTCGGCGTGGTGGTCCCGCGCAGCGTGGAGGCGGGCGCGCAGGCCATCGAGGTGTGCGCCCGGTTCGGCGCCCCGGTCCTCTCCCGCGGCGGCGGCACCAGCCTGGCCGGCCAGTCCACGAACACCGCCGTGGTGATCGACTGGACCAAGTACTGCGACGCCCTGGTCGCCGTGGACCCCGACGCCCGCACCTGCGTGGTCGAACCCGGCATCGTCCTGGACCAGCTGAACAAGCGGCTGGCGGGCCACCGGCTCCAGTTCGGGCCGAAGCCGTCCACCCACAGCCACTGCGCGCTCGGCGGGATGATCGGCAACAACTCCTGCGGCGCCTCCGCGCAGGCCTACGGCAAGACCGTCGACAACGTACGGCGGCTGGAGATCCTCACCTACGACGGGCTGCGCATGTGGGTGGGCCCCACCTCCGAGGCGGAGCGGGCGAGGATCGCCGCCGAGGGCGGCCGCAGGGCCGAGATCTACGCCGGCCTGGAACGCATCGCCACCGAGTACCTCGCCGACATCCGCCGCGGCTACCCGAAGATCCCGCGCCGGGTCTCCGGCTACAACCTCGACTCCCTGCTCCCCGAGAACGGCTTCGACGTCGCCCGCGCCCTGGTCGGCAGCGAAGGCACCCTGGTGACCGTGCTGCGCGCCGAACTCGACCTGGTGCCGGTGCCGAAGCACCAGTCCATCCTGGTGCTCGGCTACCCCGACATCTGCGCCGCCGGCGACGACGTGTCCCGTCTGCTGGAGCACTGCAACCCCACCCAACTGGAGGCGCTGGACGGCCGGATGGCGCAGCTGATGCGTGAGGAGGGCGCCTACCTGGAGTCCCTCGCCGTGCTGCCCGAGGGCGACAGCTGGCTGATGGTGCAGTACAGCGGCGACAGCCAGGAGGACGTGGACGCGCAGGCGCACGCCCTGCTGCACTCGATCGGCCGCGAGGAGAAGGACCCGGACGTGGCCTTCTCCGACGACCCCGAACGCGAGCAGCGGATGCTCAAGGCCCGCGAGGCGGGACTCGGCGTCACCGCGCGCCCGCCGGACGACCGCGAGACCTGGGAGGGCTGGGAGGACTCCGCCGTCCCGCCCGAACACCTCGGCGACTACCTGCGCGACCTGAAGAAGCTGTTCGAGGAGTTCGACTACGACCACCCGTCCCTGTACGGGCACTTCGGGCAGGGCTGTATCCACACCCGCATCCCCTTCGAACTGAGGACGGCCGAGGGCGTCGAGCGCTTCCGGCGTTTCATGGAGCGCGCCGCCGACCTCGTCACCTCCTACGGCGGTTCGCTCTCCGGCGAGCACGGCGACGGCCAGTCCCGCGGCGAGCTGCTGGTACGGATGTTCGGGCCGCGGCTGGTGACCGCGTTCGGCGAGCTGAAGCGGCTGTTCGACCCGGACGGCCGGATGAACCCCGGCAAGGTCGTCGACCCCAACCCGCTCGACGGTCAGCTCCGCCTCGGCGCCGACTGGCACCCGACGCCGCTCACGACGCAGTTCGGGTATCCGCAGGACGACCACTCCTTCACCCGCGCGGTGATGCGCTGCGTCGGCATCGGCAACTGCCGCAGCCACGAGGGCGGCGTGATGTGCCCCTCCTACCGCGCCACCAAGGAGGAGGAGCACTCCACCCGCGGCCGGGCCCGGCTGCTGTTCGAGATGCTCGACGGGCACGCGGACTCCACGATCACCGACGGCTGGCGCTCCACCGAGGTCAAGGACGCCCTCGACCTCTGCCTGGCCTGCAAGGGCTGCAAGTCGGACTGCCCGGTCGACGTCGACATGGCCACCTACAAGGCCGAGTTCCTCTCCCACCACTACGAGGGCCGGCTGCGCCCCGCCGCCCACTACGCGCTGGGCTGGCTGCCGCTGTGGGCGCGGCTGTCCCGCCTCGCCCCCGCGCTGGTCAACACCCTGCTCAGGGCGCCGGTGCTGGGCGGCGTCGGCAAGCGGCTGGCGGGCGTGGCGCCCGAGCGTGAGGCGCCCGTCTTCGCCGAGGAGTCCTTCCTCCAGTGGTGGCGGGCGCGCGGCGGGCAGTCCGCCGGGCCCGACCCGGCCGACCCGCGCACCGTGCTGCTGTGGCCCGACACGTTCAGCACCTACTTCCACCCGTCCATCGCGAAGGCGGCCGTACGGGTCCTGGAGGACGCCGGCTTCCGGGTCGCCGTCCCCACCGAACCGGTGTGCTGCGGGCTGACCTGGATCTCCACCGGGCAGCTCGACACCGCGAAGAAGGTGCTGCGGCGCACCCTCGGCGTGCTGCGCCCCTATCTGGAGGCGGGTACCCCGGTCATCGGCCTGGAACCCTCCTGCACGGCCGTGTTCCGCTCCGACGCCGGCGAGCTGCTCTCCGGGGACCTGGACGTGCGGCGGCTGGCCGGGCAGGTGCGCACCTTCGCCGAACAGCTGGTGCACCACGCGCCCGACGGCTGGCGGCCGCCCGCGGTCACCCGGCGGGCGACCGTGCAGACCCACTGCCACCAGCACGCGATCATGAAGTTCGACGCGGACCGCGAACTCATGCGCCGCGCCCATCTGGACGCCGAGGTGCTGGACGAGGGCTGCTGCGGCCTGGCCGGCAACTTCGGCTTCGAACGCGGCCACCACGAGGTGTCCATGGCCGTCGCCGAGCAGGGCGTCCTGCCCGCGGTACGGGGCGCCGCCCCCGACGCGCTCGTGCTCGCCGACGGCTTCAGCTGCCGTACCCAGATCGAACAGGGCGGCACCGGCCGCCGGGCCCTGCACCTGGCCGAGGTGCTTGCCCTCGGCCTCGACGGGAACCTGCCCAGCGAGCAGCCCGAACGCCTGGCCGAGCGGCCCGCCGGCCCCTCCCGCGCCGCCCGCTGGGCGGCCACCGCGGGCGCCGCGGCGCTCACCGCGGCGGCCGCGACCGCCGCTGGCCGCGCGGCCCTCGGGCGGCTTGGCCGCCCCTGACCGCGCCCGACGAGAAGCACTCTCCCGAAAGGTCGTCGAACATGTCGATGAAGGTCTCCGACCACGTCCTCGAGCGCCTGCGCGACTGGGAGGTGGAGTACGTCTTCGCCTACCCGGGCGACGGCATCAACGGGCTGCTCGCCGCCTGGGGCCGGGCCGACGACAACCCGCGGTTCATCCAGGCCCGGCACGAGGAGATGGCCGCCTTCGAGGCCGTCGGCTACGCCAAGTTCTCCGGCAAGGTCGGCGTGTGCGCCGCCACCTCGGGACCCGGCGCGATCCACCTCCTCAACGGCCTGTACGACGCCAAGCTCGACCACGTCCCCGTCGTCGCGATCGTCGGCCAGACCAACCGCAGCGCCATGGGCGGCTCCTACCAGCAGGAGGTCGACCTGCTGAGCCTCTACAAGGACGTGGCCTCCGACTTCTGCGAGATGGTCACCGTCCCCGAGCAGCTGCCCAACGTGCTAGACCGGGCGATGCGCACCGCCATGGCCCGCCGCTCGGTGTGCGCCGTCATCATCCCCGCCGACGTGCAGGAACTGGACTACTCGCCGCCCGAGCACGCCTTCAAGATGGTGCCCTCCAGCCTGGGCATGCCGCACTACGCGCCGGTCCCCGCCGACGACGACCTCGCGCGGGCCGCCGAGGTCCTCAACGCGGGCGAGAAGGTCGCCATCCTCATCGGACAGGGCGCGCGCTCGGCCCGCACCGAGGTGATGAGCGTCGCCGACCGCCTCAACGCGGGCGTGGCCAAGGCGCTGCTCGGCAAGGACGCCCTCGACGACGACCTGCCCTACGTCACCGGCTCCATCGGCCTGCTCGGCACCCGGCCGTCGTACGAGATGATGATGGACTGCGACACTCTTCTCGTCATCGGATCGTCCTTCCCCTACACGCAGTTCCTGCCGGAGTTCGGGCAGGCGCGCGCCGTGCAGATCGACATCGACCCGCACATGGTCGGCCTGCGCTACCCGTTCGAGGTGAACCTGGTCGGCGACGCCCGCGAGACCCTGACCCGGCTGCTGCCCCTGCTCAAGGCGCACAAGAACAAGAGCTGGCGCAAGAAGATCGAGAAGGACGTGTCCCGCTGGTGGGAGGTGATGCAGCGGCGCGCCGCCGTGGACGCCGAACCCATCAACCCCGAGTACGTCGCCCACGCCCTCAGCGACCTGCTGCCCGAGAACGTCGTCGTCGCCGCCGACTCCGGCTCCGCCGCCAACTGGTACGCCCGCCACCTCAAGCTGCGCGGCGCCATGCGCGGCTCCCTGTCCGGCACCCTCGCCACCATGGGACCGGGCGTGCCGTACGTGATCGGCGCCAAGTTCGCGCACGGCGACCGCCCCGCGATCGCGCTGGTCGGCGACGGCGCCATGCAGATGAACGGCATGGCCGAGCTGATCACCATCCACAAGTACTGGCGCGAATGGCAGGACCCGCGCCTGATCGTGGCCGTCCTCAACAACCAGGACCTCAACCAGGTCACCTGGGAGATGCGCGCCATGTCCGGCGCCCCCCAGTTCGAGCCCTCCCAGTCCCTCCCCGACGTCGCCTACGCCGACTTCGCCCGCTCCCTGGGCCTGCACGGCATCCGCGTCGAGAAGCCCGGCGAGGTGCGGGGCGCCTGGGAGGCCGCCCTCGCCAGTGACCGGCCCTGCGTGCTCGACTTCGTCACCGACCCCGCCGTCCCGCCGATCCCGCCGCACGCCACCCTCGACCAGATCGAGGCCGCCGCGACCTCGATCCTCAAGGGCGACAGCGACCGTACCGCCATGGTCCGCCAGGGCTTCAAGGCCAAGGTGCAGGAGTTCCTGCCCGGCGGCCGGCACCGCGAGGACCGGCCGGGCGCGCAGGACGGCAAGTGACGAACGCTCCGGCCGCGGCGGGGACGGGCGCCGCGACGCGCGCCCCCGCCGCCGGGGACCCCGACCCGAAGGGCGGGACCGCACCGACATGAGCACCGCACCCTTCCCGCCGCACGCGCTGCACGACTACGCGCTGCTGGCCGACGGGGAGCGCGGCGCCCTCATCGGACCGGACGGCGCCGTCGGCTGGCTGTGCGCGCCCGCCTGGCACGACGACGCGGTCTTCGCCTCCCTGATCGGCGGCCGGGGCGGCTACGCCGTCACCCCGCGCGGCCGCTACGTCCCCGGCGGCTACTACGAGGAGGGCACCCTGATCTGGCGCAGCCGCTGGATCACCACCGGCGGTGTCGTCGAGTGCCGCGAAGCGCTCGCCTTCCCCGGCGAGGCCGGCCGCTTGGTGCTGCTCAGGCGGCTGACCGCCGTAGACGGCACCGCCCGCGTACGGGCCGTGCTCGACCCGTACGCCGACTACGGCCGCACCGCCCCGGCCGCCCCGCACCGCGGCGAGGACGGCGTGTGGTACGTCAACGCCGGGCACCACCGCCTGCGGTGGCAGGGCGCGCCGACGGCGACCGTGGGAGCGGACGGTCTGAGCGCCGACCTGCTCCTGCGGCCCGGCGAACGCCGCGACCTGGTCCTGGAGTGCTCCGACGGGCCGCTGCCGCACACCCCGCCGGACCCCGACGCGGCCTGGGCGGCCACCGAACGGGCCTGGCGCGCGAGCGTGCCCCCGCTGGAGCGGACCGTCGCCCCGGGCGACGCCCGCCGCGCCTACGCCGTACTGCGCGGACTGACCACGCACGGCGGCGGCCTGATCGCCGCGGCCACCACCAGCCTGCCCGAACGCGCAGAGGCCGGCCGCAACTACGACTACCGGTACGTGTGGATCCGCGACCAGAGCTACGCGGGACAGGCCGCCGCGGCCGCGCAGGCACCCGAACTCCTCGACGCCGCCGTCCGGTTCGTCGGCGAGCGCCTGCTGTCCGACGGCCCCCGTCTGGCCCCCGCCTACACCCTGCACGGCGGACCGGTGCCCGAGCAGCACGAGCTGGACCTGCCCGGCTACCCCGGCGGCTCCAGCCGGACCGGAAACCATGTCCGCAAGCAGTTCCAACTGGACTGCTTCGGCGAGGCGTTGCTGCTGTTCGCCGCCGCCGAACGGGCCGGCCGGCTGGACGGCGCGGGCTGGAAGGCCGCCGACCTCGCGGTCCGGGCCGTCGCCGACCGGTGGCGCGAACCGGACGCCGGCGTCTGGGAGCTGGAGCCCAGGCAGTGGACGCACAGCAGACTCACCTGCGTGGCCGGGCTGCGCGCCCTGGCCGGCGCCGCGCCCCGGCACCCGCTCGCCGACCCGTGCGCGCACCTGGCCGACACCCTCTTCGCCGAGGTATGCGCGAGCGCCGTCCACCCCGACGGGCACTGGCAGCGCGCCCCCGACGACCCGAAGGTCGACGCCGCGCTGCTGATGCCGGCCCTGCGCGGCGCCGTGCCCGCCCACGACCCGCGCGCCCGGGCCACCCTCGCCGCCTGCCGCGACCAGCTGGCCCGGGACCACTTCCTCTACCGCTTCCGCCACGACGACCGGCCCCTGGAGCGGGCCGAGGGCGCCTTCCTGCTGTGCGGGTTCGTCATGGCGCTGGCCGAGCACCAGCAGGGCGACGAGGTCGCGGCGCACCGCTGGTTCGAACGCAACCGCGGGGCCTGCGGGGCGTCGGGCCTGTACGCGGAGGAGTTCGACATCGCCCAGCGCCAACTGCGCGGCAATCTGCCCCAGGCCTTCGTCCACGCCCTGCTGCTGGAGAGCGCGGCCCGTCTCGCCACGCCGTCCGCGCCCACCGCCGAGTAAGGAGCCCACCATGTCCCAGACCGTCGTCATCACCGGCGCCAGCGCCGGCATCGGCCGCGCCACCGCCCGCCTCTACGCCCGGCGCGGCGCCCGCGTCGTCCTCGTCGCCCGCGGCCGTACCGGCCTGGACAACTGCGCCGAGGAGGTCGAGTCGCTCGGCGGCCGGCCCCTGGTCCAAGTGGCCGACGTCGCCGACCCCGAGCAGGTGGAGGCCGTCGCCGAGGCCGCCGAGCGCGCGTTCGGGCCCGTCGGCGTCTGGATCAACTGCGCCTTCAGCACGGTGTTCGCCCCGTTCGAGGAGGTCACGCCCGAGGAGTACCGGCGGGCGACCGAGGTGACCTACCTCGGCTTCGTCAACGGCACCAGGACCGCGCTCAAGCGGATGCTGCCGCGCGACCGGGGCACCATCGTGCAGGTCGGCTCGGCGCTGGGGGAGCGGTCGGTGCCCCTCCAGTCCGTGTACTGCGGCGCCAAGCACGCCATCAACGGCTTCACCTCCTCCCTGCGCACCGAACTGCTGCACCGCGGCAGCAACGTGCACGTCACGATCGCCCAGATGCCCGCCGTCAACACCCCGCAGTTCTCCTGGGTCACCACCCGGCTGCCCAGGCACCCGCAGCCCGTCCCGCCGATCTACCAGCCCGAGGTCGCCGCCCGGGGCGTCCTGCACGCCGCCGACCACCCGCGCCGCAAGCAGTACTACATCGGCGCCACCACCGTCGCGACCCTCTGGGCCAACCGCCTCGCCCCGGCCCTGCTCGACCGCTACCTGGCCCGCACCGGCTTCGACTCCCAGCAGACCGACCTGCGGCCCCCGACCGGCGAGAGCAACCTCTTCGCCCCCGTGGACGGGCCGCGCGGCCACGACCACGGCGCCCACGGCATCTTCGACGAGGCGTCGCACGACCGCTCCCTGCAGGCCGCCCTTTCCCGCCACCCCGCCGCCCTCGCCGCCGCCTTCGCCCTGGGCGGCGCCGCCACCGCCGCGGCGCTGGGCCGGCGCGGCCGTACGAGCGCGGCCTGAGGCGCCGGCCGGGCCCGACGGGCGGCAGCGCGCGACCGCGGAAGGGGGCACCATGGCACAGCACCACGACGACCGGGGCCGGACCCCGTCGCGCGCCCGGCCCGCGCGGCACGGCCTCGACCACGAGGCCGAGGAACTCAGCATCGCCGTGATGACCGCCTCCCGGCTGTTCGTGGCGATCTCCGCCCGCGCCCTGGCCCGCACCGACGACTCGCTCACCCTGCCCCAACTGCGCGCCCTGGTCGTCCTGGACACCTGCGGACCGGTCAAACTCGTCACCCTCGCCGCCACCCTCGGCGTCAACCCGTCCACGGCCCTGCGCATGGTCGGCCGGCTCGAAGCGCTCGACCTGGTCGACCGCAGGACCAACCCCGCCAACCGGCGCGAGGTCGCCCTCAGCCTGACCCCGGCCGGCCACGACCTGGTCGGCCGGGTGCTCACCCACCGCCGCGCCGAGATCCGCACCCTGGTGCGGCGGCTGCCCGCGGCCCAGCGCGCGGTGCTGGTCCCCGCCCTGCACGCCCTGACGGCCGCCGCGGGCGAGCTCGCGGTGGACGCCCACGACGACGCCCGCGCCGACCGCGGCATCGTCGACGACCCCCTGGACCCCGCCGCGCCCCCCGAGCCGTGACCGCCGCCCCCGGACGGGCCACCCCAGCGCGCCGAACCGGCGGCCCGCCGGTGCAATGGAGAGGTGACCGGGCCCCCGGACGACTGCCTCGCCCGCAACGAGTGGATCTGCGGCGCCTACCTGAGCACGCGCCGCCACATCCTCCTGGACGCGGTGCTCCAGCACCTCCAGCTCACCGCTGTGTCCGTGCTCATCGGCCTCGCCGTCGCCGTCCCGCTCGCCGTGCTCGCCCGCCGTTGGAAAGCGGCCGCCGGACCCGTCCTCGCCGTCACGACCGTCCTCTACACCATCCCCTCACTGGCCATGTTCTCCCTGCTCCTGCCCCTGTACGGCCTCTCGGCCACGCTCGTCGTCGCCGGGCTGGTGCTGTACTCGCTGACCCTGCTGGTGCGCAACCTCCTGGCCGGACTGCGCGCCGTGCCCGAGGAGATCAGACAGGCCGCCCTCGGCATGGGCTACGGCCCCGCCCGGCTGCTCCTCACCGTCGAACTGCCGCTCGCCCTGCCCGCCGCGATGGCCGGACTGCGCATCGCCGCCGTCTCCGCCGTCTCCCTGGTGACGGTCGGCGCGATCGTCGGCTTCGGCGGCCTGGGCAACCTCATCTACGCGGGCATGAACACCTACTTCAAGGCCCAGGTGCTCACCGCCTCCGTGCTGTGCGTGCTGATCGCCGTCGCCGCCGACCTGCTGCTGCTCGGCGTCCAGCGCCTGCTCACCCCCTGGACCCGGCCGGACCGCGCGTGAACGCCCGCACGGAGGACCGCACATGACGACCCTGACCGACGCCTGGGCCTGGCTCACCGACCCCGCGCACTGGCCGGGCGACGACGGCATCGCGCACCGCCTGCTCCAGCACCTCTGGCTCACCGTCGTCTGCCTGGCCGTCAGCTGCCTGATCGCCCTGCCCGTCGGCCTCCTGCTCGGCCACCTCGGCAAGGGCGGCGCCCTCGCCGTCAACATCTCCAACGCCGGCCGCGCCGTGCCCACCTTCGCCGTCCTCGTCCTGCTGCTCCTCACCCCGGTCGGCCGCTGGGGCGAAGGGCCCACCGTCGTCGCCCTGGTGCTGTTCGCCGTGCCGCCGCTGCTCACCAACGCCTACGTCGGCATGCGCGAGGTCGACCGGGACGTCGTCCAGGCCGCGCGCGGCATGGGGATGACCGGCGGGCAGCTGCTGCGCCGCGTCGAACTGCCCCTCGCCCTGCCGATGGTGCTCACCGGGGTGCGGATCGCCGCCGTCCAGCTCGTCGCCACCGCCACCATCGCCGCGCTGGCCGGCGGCGGCGGCCTCGGCCGGATCATCACGGCGGGCTTCAACCTGGCGAGCACCCCGCAGGTGGTGGCCGGCGCCGTCCTCGTCGCCGCCTTCGCCCTGGCCGTCGAGGCGGTCTTCGTCGCCGTCGAACGGCTGGCCCCGGCCCGCGCGAGGGGCGGCGGCCGGTGAGGACGCCGCCGGGCGGGGCGCGGCCGGCGCGGGCCCTGCTCGCCCTGCTCCCGCCGCTCCTGCTCGCCGCCTGCGCCGCCGGCCCCGCCCTGGAACAGCGCGACCAGGTCACCGCGCCGCCCGGCGACAGCCGGCGCCTGACCATCGGATCGGCCGGCTTCACCGAGAGCGACCTGCTCGCCCAGATGTACGCCCTGCTGCTGAACCGGGCCGGCTACCGGACCGAGCTGATCACCGTCGCCAACCGCGAACTGTACGAACCCGCCCTGGAGTCCGGACGCATCGACGTCGTCCCCGAGTACGCCGCCACCCTCGCCGACTGGCTCAACGCCAAGGCGCACGGCCCCGACGCGCCCCCGGCCGGCTCGCCCGACCTCGCCGCCACCCTGAGCGCCCTGCGCCGCCTGGCCGCGCCCCGCGGCCTGACCGTCCTCGACCCCGGCCGGGCCGTCGACCAGAACGCCTTCGCGGTCAGCGCCTCCTACGCCCGCGAGCACCGCCTGAAGACCCTCAGCGACCTCGGCGCCGCCCGGCTCGGCGTCCGGCTCGCCGCCGGGGACGAGTGCGTGCGCCGGCCCTACTGCGCACCGGGCCTGAAGAAGACGTACGGCATCCGCGTCACCGGCGTCGACCCCAAGGGCGTCGGCACCACCCCGGCGAAGCAG
Organism: Streptomyces seoulensis; assembly: GCA_013364255.1. Lineage (GTDB taxonomy): Bacteria > Actinomycetota > Actinomycetes > Streptomycetales > Streptomycetaceae > Streptomyces > Streptomyces similanensis. The sequence continues at coordinate 7,918,301 of CP054936.1, forward strand.
GCCGTGCGCAGCGGCCGCGACCAGATGGTGCTGACCACCACCACGGACGCCACCCTCGACGCCTTCGGCCTGGTCGTCCTCGCCGACGACAAGCACCTCCAGAACGCCGACTACGTCGTCCCGGTCGTCAACCGCGCCCGCGCCGGCGGCCCCGGGGTGACCCGGGTCCTGGACCGGCTGAACCGGGTGCTGACCACGGCGGACCTGGCGTCGATGAACCGACAGGTCGACAGCTGGCGCCGGCTGCCCGCCGACGTGGCCCGCGCCTACCTCGTGGACAAGGGCCTGCTGAAGTGACCGGGCCGCGACGCCGCCTCACGCGTCGGCCACCGAGTCGAAGCCGACCTGCCCGCGCGGCACCCCGAGCGCGTCCGCGTCCACCGAGCGGCGCAGCGCCTCGTGCAGCTTCGCCGGCGTCAGCACCCCGCAGAACCGGGCACCGTCCAGCACCGCGACCCAGCCCGCGTCGTGCTGGAGCATCACCCCGAACGCCTGCTTGAGCGGCGCGCCCACCGGCACCCAGGCGTTCATCCGGTGGGCCAGATCACCGACCGAGCCGCCCGCCGCCAGCGCGTCGAGCCCCACCCAGCCGTGCAGATCACCGGCCGCGTCCAGCACCACCGCCCAGCGCGCCCCCTCGGCCCGCAGCCGCCCGGCGGCCCGTTCGGCCGGCTCGTCCAGGCGGGCGACCGGCGGCTGCTCCAGGTCGCCCCGCTCCACCGCCGTCACCGACAGCCGCTTCAGCCCCCGGTCGGCGCCCACGAACTCGGCGACGTAGGAGGTGGCCGGGCTGCCCAGCACCGCGCCCGGCGTGTCCAGCTGCTCGATGCGGCCCCGCCCGTACACGGCGATCCGGTCGCCGAGCCGCACCGCCTCCTCGATGTCGTGCGTGACCAGCAGCACCGTCTTGCGCACCGCCGCCCGCATCCGCAGGAACTCGTCCTGCAACTGCTCGCGCACCACCGGGTCCACCGCCCCGAACGGCTCGTCCATCAGCAGCACCTCGGGATCGGCGGCCAGCGCCCGCGCCACCCCGACCCGTTGCCGCTGCCCGCCCGACAACTGCCGCGGATAGCGCGGCCCGTACGTCTTCGGGTCCAGCCCCACCAGGTCCAGCAGCTCGGCGGCGCGCGCCCGTGCCCGCGCCCTCTTCCAGCCGAGCAGCGCCGGCACGGTCGCGGTGTTGTCGAGGACGGTGCGGTGCGGGAAGAGGCCGACCTGCTGGATGACGTACCCGATGCGGCGGCGCAGCCGCACCGGGTCGAGTCCGGCGACGTCCTCGCCGCCCACCAGGACGCGGCCCGAGGTCGGTTCGACCAGGCGGTTGACCATCATCATCGTGGTGGTCTTGCCGCAGCCGGACGGGCCCACGAGGGTGACGAGTTCGCCCTCCGCCACCTCGAAGCTCAGGCCGTCCACGGCCGTGGTCCCGTCCGGGTAGCGCTTGGTGACCTGCTCGAACCGGATCATTCCCTCACGCTAGCCGCGCCGGTCGCGCTCCGCTCACCAGCACCACCTCCAGGCAGCGCGGCCCGTGCACCCCCTCCACCCGGTCCAGTTCGATGTCACTGGTCGCCGACGGGCCGGAGATCCAGGTCAGCGGGTGCGCCGGGGTGAGCCGCTCCAAGGCCTCGGGCACCGAGGACACCACCTGCTCGGGCACCCGGACGACGCAGATGTGGTGGTCGGGGACGAGCGTGACGCGGCGCCGGCCCTGGTCGGGGGAGCCGTCCAGGACGATCGTGCCGGTCTCGGCGATCGCGACGGCGCAGCCGGTGACCACGCTGTCGACGCGGTCCAGTTCGCCCGGCGTGGCGTCGGCCCGGTCCGCGACCTGCTGGACCGCCGTCGCCGACAGCCACGCCTCGTCCAGTCCCGGCGGCACCAGGACGCCCGTGGAGTCGCGCTCGCCGAGCAGATGGGCGATCAGCGCGGGCAGTCCCGCCGCGTCGCAGCGGTGCACCACGGCCCGGTAGTCCACCAGGTTCTCGGCCAGCAGATCCACCGTCTCTGCCGCGCTCCGCTCGCCGTGCCGGCGCTGGTAGTCACGCGGCACCGCCTGCTCGTACGGCGTGTCGTCACGCGGCACACCGGCCAGCGCGCGCCGCACCCGGCCCAGGATCCGGTCCCTGCTGCTCACTTCTCCTCCTCCTCGCCCCCGTGCGTGCGCTGCCACCAGTCCCGGAACGGCTCGGCGGGCAGCGCGGGCAGATCCCGCGTCCCCGTCCACGCCCGGCCGGGCCCCGGCAGGGTGCGCGGCCGGAACCGGCGCACGCGCGCGGCCAGCCGCTGCCCGCCGCGCAGCGCTCCCGGATGACCGAACGCCCAGCGGGCCGCGCGCATCGCCACCCGCTCGGCGCCGTGGCCCCGGGCCGGCCTGAGCACCACCCTGTTGCCTCCGCGGGTGACCTCGCCGCCCTGGGCGACGCGCTCGCGCAGGTGCACCAGCACCTCGGGGATGTCGATGGCGACCGGGCAGACCTCGTAGCAGGCGCCGCACAGCGAGGAGGCGTACGGCAGCGAGGCGTCGATCGCGCTGCGCGTGCCGCGCAGCTGGGGGCTGAGGATGGCGCCGATGGGGCCGGGGTAGACCGAGCCGTAGGCGTGCCCGCCGGCGCGTTCGTAGACCGGGCAGACGTTCAGGCAGGCCGAGCAGCGGATGCAGCGCAGCGCCTGGCGGCCGACCTCGTCGGCGAGGGTGTCGGTGCGGCCGTTGTCGAGCAGCACCAGGTGGAACACCCGGGGGCCGTCGCCGTCCGTGGTGCCGGTCCACATGGAGGTGTAGGGATTCATGCGCTCGGCGGTGGAGGAGCGGGGGAGGGTCTGGAGGAACACCTCCAGGTCCCGCCAGGTCGGCACGATCTTCTCGATGCCGACGACGGAGATCAGCGTCTCGGGCAGGGTCAGGCACATCCGCCCGTTGCCCTCGGACTCCACGACCACCAGGGTGCCGGTCTCGGCGACCACGAAGTTGGCGCCGGAGATGCCGACCTTGGCGCGCAGGAACTTCTCGCGCAGGTGCAGCCGGGCCGCCTCGGCGAGTTCGGCGGGCGTGTCGGTGAGGTCCGCGGGGGCGGGGCGGCCCCACTCGCTCATCTCGGAGCGGAAGATGTCCCGGATCTCGCCGCGGTTGCGGTGGATCGCGGGCACCAGGATGTGCGAGGGCCGGTCCTTGCCCAACTGCACGATCAGCTCGGCCAGATCGGTCTCGTAGGCGCGGATGCCCTCGGCCTCCAGCGCCTCGTTGAGGCCGATCTCCTGGGTGGCCATCGACTTGACCTTGACGACCTCGCGCTCGCCGGTGGCCTTCACCAGGCCGGCGACGATCCGGTTGGCCTCCTCGGCGTCGGCCGCCCAGTGCACGGTGCCGCCCGCCGCGGTCACCGCCTCCTCCACCCGCACCAGATAGCGGTCCAGGTGCCGCAGGGCGTGGTCCTTGATCCGCCGGCCCGCCTCGCGCAGCTCGGCCCAGTCGGACACCTCCGCCACCGCCCGGGCCCGCTTGGCGCGGATGGTGTGCGTGGCGTGGCGCAGGTTGCCGCGCAGCCGCTCGTCCCGCACGGCGTCGTGCGCCGCCTCGGGGAAGGGCGGGAACTCCGGCCGCCCCGGCGGGGGAAGTCCGGGCATCCCCAGATCGGTCGTGCTCATGCCGCCGGGTCCTCCTCCGTGCTCGCCAGGATCTCCGCGATGTGCACCGGCCGCATCCGGGTGCGCAGCCGGCTCATGGTCCCTCCCAGGTGCATCAGACAGGAGTTGTCGCCCGCGCACAGCACCTCGGCGCCGGTCGACTCGGCGTTGCGCACCTTGTCGGCGCCCATCGCCGCCGACACGTCCGGGTTCTTCACCGCGAAGGTGCCGCCGAAGCCGCAGCACTCGTCGGCGCCGGGCAGTTCGACCAGATCCAGCCCCCGCACCGCCTGGAGCAGCCGCCGGGGCCGGTCCCCGAGACCGAGGCCGCGCAGCCCGTGGCAGGTGGGATGGTAGGTCACCGTGTGCGGGTAGTAGGCCCCCACGTCCGTCACCTCCAGCACGTCCACCAGGAACTCCGTCAGCTCGTACGTCTTCGGGACCACCGGCGCCAGCACCCGTTCCAGGGTGTCGCCGCGTCCTTCGGCCCGCGCCCGTTCGCCCAGCCGCGGGTACAGCTCCCGCACCATCGCCCCGCACGACCCGGACGGCGTGACGATCGCCTCGTAGTCCGCGAAGACCTCGCCGAAGCGGCGGGCCAGCGGCTCGGCCTCGTGCCGGTACCCGGTGTTGTAGTGGGCCTGCCCGCAGCACGTCTGGGCCATCGGGAAGTCCACGTCGACGCCCAGTCTGCGCAGCAGCCGCACCACGGCGCGCCCGGTGTCGGGATAGAGCGTGTCGTTGACGCAGGTCAGGAACAGGGCGACACGCATCGCGGCTCCTCCTCGTAGATCATCGGATGAAGGCAGCGTAGCCAGGCCGGGCGGACCGCGGCAGACGCCGGCACACGGCGTGGCGGCGCGGCGCCCCGGCCGTGCCCTGGCCGCACCTCGGCCGCGCCCCGGCTTCACCCCGGCGCCACCCGGCCACATCCCGGCCGCGCTCGACCGCCCCCGGCCGCATCCCGACCACGCCCCGGCACAGAGCGAAACGGCACCCCGCCCGCGATCCGCGTCCGACCCCGCGCCCGGCGGCCGGCGGCACATGTGCTGGACTGGGCCGCGGCCGTACCACCCTCCGCCCGGGGAGACCTCTTGTCCGTCAGTTACCGCCAGCCCGGCGTCGTCCTCACCGACCGCTTCTTCACCGTGCCGCTCGACCACGACGACCCGGCCGGAGAGACGATCGACCTGTACGCCCGCGAGGCCGTCGCGAGCGACAGGGCGGACCGGGACCTGCCGTGGCTGCTCTACCTCCAGGGCGGCCCCGGCTTCGGCGCGAACCGCTTCGTCGGCCGGCAGGCCTGGCTCGGGCGGGCGCTGGAGGAGTACCGGGTGCTCCTGCTCGACCAGCGCGGCACCGGCCGCTCCACCCCCGCCAACCGCCAGACGCTCCCGCTGCGCGGCGGCCCGGCCGCACAGGCCGACCACCTCGCCCTCTTCCGCGCCGACTCGATCGTCCGCGACTGCGAGGCGATCCGCCCCCAGGTGACCGGCGGCGCCCCCTGGACCGTCCTCGGCCAGAGCTTCGGCGGCTTCTGCGCCACCGCCTACCTCTCCACCCACCCCGAGGGCCTGGCCACCGTCCTGATCACCGGCGGCCTGCCGAGCCTGGACGCCCACGCCGACGACGTCTACCGCGCGGCCTACCCGCGCGTCGAACGCAAGGTCGCCGCCCACTACGACCGCTATCCCATGGACGTCGAACGCGCCCGCCGCATCGCCGAACACCTCCTCACCCGCGAGGTGACGCTCCCGAACGGCTACCGGCTCACCGTCGAGGCCTTCCAGTCGCTCGGCATCGTGCTCGGCGCCGGCGACGGCAGCCACCGCCTGCACCACCTCCTGGAGGACGCCTTCGTCCCCACCCCGGCGGGCCGCGAACTCTCCGACGCCTTCCGTGAGCAGGTCCAGGGCCTGCTGTCGTACGCCGCGCACCCGCTGTACGCCCTGGTCCACGAGGCCTGCTACGGCCAGGGCCGGCGCCCCACCGCGTGGGCGGCCGAACGGGTGCGCGCCGAGTTCGAGCGGTTCGACGCGGCCAGGGCCGTCGCGGACGGGGCGCCCCTGCTGTTCACCGGCGAGTCCGTGCACCCCTGGACGTTCGCCTGCGACCCCGCGCTGCGCCCGCTGCGCGAGACCGCCGAACTGCTCGCCGCCCGCACCGACTGGCGTCCCCTGTACGACCCCGCCCGGCTCGCCGTCAACGAGGTCCCGGTCGCCGCCGCCGTGTACCACGACGACATGTACGTCGACACCGCCCACTCGCTGGCCACCGCCCGCGCGATCCGCGGTCTGCGCACCTGGGTGACCGACGAGTTCGAGCACGACGGCGTACGGGCCGGCGGCCCCCGCGTCCTGGACCGCCTCCTCGCCCTCGCCCGCGGCGAGGCATGAGCGCCGGGCGGTCCGGGAATTCCCGGCCGCCGACACGCCTTCACTCCTAGGATGATCACATCGGCGGGGTTATGGCCCGGGGGGAAGCGGATGACCGGCACGGACGACCAGGACACGCTGGCGCGGCGCTTCGAGGAGCACCGCGGCCAACTGCGCGCGGTGGCCTACCGGATGCTCGGCTCGCTGGCCGAGGCGGAGGACGCCGTCCAGGAGGCGTGGCTGAAGCTGACGCGCGCGGACGCCGCCGCCATCGAGAACCTGGGCGGCTGGCTCACCACCGTGACCGGCCGGGTCTGCCTCGACCTGCTGCGCACCCGCGGCACGCGCCGCGAGCGGCCCATGGACGAGACCTTCGTCCCGGACCCCGTCGTCCGGCCCCTCACCCCGCTCGACCCGGAGGAAGAGGTGGTCCGGGCCGACTCGGTGGGCATCGCCCTGCTGGTCGTCCTGGAGACGCTGCGGCCCGACGAGCGCCTGGCGTTCGTGCTGCACGACCTGTTCGCCGTGCCGTTCGACGACATCGCGCCGGTCCTGGAGCGCTCCGCGGCCTCGACGCGGCAGCTCGCCAGCCGGGCCCGGCGCCGGGTGCGGGGCGCGACCCCGCCCGCCGACACCGACCTCGGCCGGCAGAAGCGGGTGCTGGAGGCCTTCCTCGCCGCCTCGCGCGCCGGCGACTTCGAGGCCCTGGTCGCCGTCCTCCACCCCGACGTGGTGCTGCGCGTCGACGCCGGCGCCCTCGCCCGGGGCGCCGCCGTCTCCAAGGCGGTGCGCGGCGCGCGGACGGTGGCCGCCCAGGCGCTCACCTTCTCCAGGTTCGCCGGTACCGCGCGCCTGGTCCTGGTCAACGGCGCGATCGGCCTGGCCAACGCCCCGGCGGACGGCCCGGCCTCGGTCATGGGCGTCACCGTGGCCGACGGCCGGATCACCCACCTGTACATCCTGGCCGACGGCGACCGTCTGAAGCAGCTGGGTCCGGCCGTCGGCGAGGCGGAGCGCCCGGGGCCGGCCGACGCTCCCACCGCAGGTCAGTAGAGTGGACGGCATGTCAGATCACAGTGCCGGACCGGGCACCGGCTCCGAACTGCGCGGCGACTGCGCCGCCTGCTTCGGGCTGTGCTGCGTCGCCCTGCCCTTCGCCCGCTCCGCGGACTTCGCGCTCGACAAGCCCGCCGGCACGCCCTGCCCGAACCTGCGCGACGACCATCGGTGCGGCATCCACACGAAGCTGCGGGACAAGGGCTTCACCGGCTGCACCGTCTACGACTGCTTCGGCGCCGGGCAGAAGGTCTCGCGGGTCACCTTCGGCGGCCGCGACTGGCGGGCCGAGCCTGGCGCGCGGGTCCGCGAGATGATGGACGTCTTCCCCGTCGTGCGGCAGCTGCACGAACTGCTCTGGTACCTGACCGAGGCGCTGACCCTGCCCGCCGCCCGTCCCGTCGGCGCCGAGCTGCGCCGGGCCCTGGAGCGCACCGAGCAGCTCACCCTGCTGCCGCCCGGGGAGCTGGCCGCGCTCGACGTCGGCGCGCACCGGCAGGAGGTCAACGTGCTGCTGCTGCGCACCAGCGAACTGGTCCGGGCACAGACGCGCGGCAAGAAGAAGGACCGCCGGGGCGCGGATCTGGTCGGCGCCCGGCTCAAGGGCGCCGACCTGCGCGGGGCGAGTCTGCGCGGCGCCTGGCTGATCGCCGCCGACCTCACCGGCGCGGACCTGCGGGGCGCCGACCTCATCGGCGCCGACCTCCGGGACGCGAACCTCACCGACGCCGATCTGACCGGCGCGTTCTTCCTGACCCAGCCGCAGCTGAACGCGGCCCGGGGCGGCGCCGGCACCCGGCTGCCGCGGTCAGTCACCCGCCCGGTGCACTGGACAGCGCGGGGCTGAGCCGCCGCCGCTGCCGTCGCCGCCCGCCGGCACGGGATCGGGCTCCCGCGCGGCCGGGGCGGTGCGCCGCTCCAGCCGCAGCCGCAGGCCCTCGGGCATCAGCGTCAGCCGCTCGGTGATCCGCAGCCGGTAGTCCGGTTCGGCGTGCAGGTCGTAGCGGCGCAGCAGCAGACCGAGCACGAGCGTCGCCTCGTGCAGGGCGAACTGGCGGCCGATGCAGGCCCGGGCGCCGGTGCCGAACGGCTTGAAGACGTGCGGCGGGCGGGCCCGTACCGCGGGCGCGTCGAAGCGGTCCGGGTCGAAGCGCTCCGCGTCCGGGCCCCACGCCTCGGGGTCGCGGTGCAGCATCGGGGTGAGCACCAGGGTCCAGGCGCCCCGGCGCATCGGGTGCTCGCCGGCCAGCACGGTGTCCTGCCGGGCCTCGCGGGCGAAGGCGGGCGCGGTGGGCCACAGCCGCAGCGACTCGTCCAGCACCCGGCGCACGTAGCGCAGTTTGGCCACCTGCTCGTAGCCGGGCGCGGCCGCGTCGCCCCAGACCCGGTCCACCTCCGCGCGGGCGCGCTCGGCGATCCGGGGGTGCTGGGCGAGGTAGTGCAGCGCGAAGGAGAGCGCGCCGGAGGTGGTCTCGTGGCCGGCGACCAGGAAGGTGATGACCTGCCGGCGCACGTTCCGCGCCGACAGCCGCTCGCCGGTGACCGGATGGACGGTCTCCAGCATCCGGTCCAGCAGGTCGCCCGCGCCGCTTGCGCCCGCTTCGCGCCGGGCGCGCACCAGGTCATCGACGGTGCGGTTGAGGTGGTCGATGTCGGCGGCGTTGCGGCGGGTCGCGGCGCGCAGCAGGTACGGCGCCAGCGGGGCCGGGACGGTGTTCAGCCGCTGGGCGTAGGTGAGCGTGCCGACCATCGCCGTCACGAACGGGTGCGGGCGGGCGCGTTCGAACGAGCCGAAGTCGTGGCCGAACCCGGTGCGCGCGATCGTCTCCAGGGTCAGCTTGGTCATGTCGCCGGGCACGTCCACGGTGCGCCCGGCGGCCAGCTCGCGGTCCCAGTGGCCGGTGAGCCGGGCGGCGACGTCCAGCATCATCACGTGGTAGGCGGCCATCGCCTCCCGGCTGAAGCCGGGGGCCAGCACGTCGTGCGCCAACTGCCAGTTGGACTCGTGGTTGTACGCGGTGAACAGCCCGTCCCCGGCGACCGGCCGCAGATTGGCGACGCCGAGGCCGACGTGCTTGGCGAAGCGCGACTCGTCCGCGAGGTCGGCGGCCTGGCGGGCGCCCCAGGTGAACACGAACTCCTTGCCGAACACCCGGCGGCGGTAGACCGGGCCGAGGGCGCGGGCGTAGCGCATCGAGTCCTGCAACGGGCTGCGCCGGTCGGCGCCGAGCACGTCGCCGAGGAGGGGGAGCCGGTGCGGCGGGTGCGGGATGCGGTGCAGCTCGGGCCAGCCCAGTTCGGCGCTGCGGAACCCCTTCGGCAGCCCGTCTGCGGCTTCGCTTGCGCTCGTCGTCCGTGCCATGCCGCGATCTCCCCGGTCTTCGTCGATCCGGCGGACGGCGCCACGCGCGGCGGGCCGTCCGTCGCCCACGTGTTGTACGTGGGTTCAATAGCGTGTTCAGTCTGGTCCGGTCGTCGAACCGGCGTCAAGTAAGGTGCGGACATGGCCGGGAACCAGGGGGAGCAGCGCACGCGCCGTCGGCTGAGCACCGAGGAGCGCAGGGAGCAGTTGCTCTCGGTCGGGGCCCGGCTGTTCTCGGAGAGCCCGTACGACGACGTGTGGATCGAGCAGGTCGCCGAGATCGCCGGCGTCTCCCGGGGGCTGCTCTACCACTACTTCCCGACCAAGCGGGACTTCTTCGCCGCGGTGGTCGAACGCGAGAGCGAGCGGATGCTGCGGATGACCGCGGCGGTGCCCGGCGTTCCGGTGCGCGAGCAGCTCGCGGCCGGACTCGACGCGTATCTGGAGCACGTCCGGGCGCACGCGCACGGCTACCGCGCCTTCCACCGCGCCGACGCGGCCGGCGACCAGGCGGTGCGCCGCGTCTACCGGCGGGCGCTGGCCGCGCAGGAGCGGCAGATCCTGGCCGCGCTCGCCGAGGACCCCGAGTTCGGTCCGCTCGCCGCGCGCCGCCCCGACCTCGACCTGGCCGTCCGCGGCTGGCTGGCGTTCACCACCGCCGTCTGCCTGGAGTGGCTGCGCGACCCGCGGCTGAGCCGGGAGCAGGTCCGCGACCTGTGCACCCGGGCCCTGCTGGGCGTACTGACCGTCTGAGCCGCGCCGGGCGCGCCATCGTCCCGGGCCTTGCCCGGGTGTGGGCGGCGCTCCCGGGCACCCCTGTTCGACGTTCCCCCATGGTTGGCGTACGCGGCGCACTCCTATAGGTTAGGCAAGGCTTACCTAATGAGGAGGTTCGGGATGGGTGACAGCCACACGTGGGCCGCGGTGCCCGGCGCGGCGCAGCGGGCCAGGTCGGTGCTCGCCGTCGCGTGGTCCTGCACGGTGACCACCGAGGGCTGCCCGGAGGAGTTCACCGGCGCGCACTCCGTGACCGGTGACGGACGGGTGCTCCTGCGCGCCCCCGAGGACAGCGCCCTGTCCGCCGCCGCGCTGCTCGCGCCCCGCGGCGAACTCCCCGCCCTGCTGGAGTTCGCCGACGTCGCGCCCGTCCCGGTGCGCAACCGGATCCGCGCCCGGCTGCGGCTGGCCGGCCGGTTCACCCGGGCCGGCGACACCCTCCTGTTCCAGCCGATGCGCGTGGTGCTGCGCCAGCCGCCCGGCGCGGTGGTGATCACCCCCGCCGACTTCGCCGCCGCCGAGGCCGACCCGCTCGCCCTGGCCGAGGCCCGGCTGCTCACCCACCTCGCCGACACCCATCCCGACGCGGTCGAACGGCTCACCCGGCTGGTCGGACCCGACAGCCTGCACGGCGCGGTGCGGGTACGGCCGCTCGCCGTGGACCGGCACGCGCTGACCCTGCGCATCGAGCGCGCCCGCACCGACGGCGACGTACGGCTGCCCTTCCACGCGCCCGCCGACGACATCGCCCAGCTCACCGAACGCATGCACGTACTGCTCGCCCAGGCCGGCAGCGCCTCCTGCGGCCGGGCCCTACAACGGCAGCGCACAGACGGCGACGGGTGAGGCGAACGGCTCGCCGGCCGGCCGCAGCGCGCCGTCGGCGCGGCCGACGCGGAAGACGCCGACCGTGCCCGACTTCTGGTTCGCCGCGAACAGCAGCGCGCCGTCGGGCGAGAAGGCGATCTGGCGCGGGAAGTCGCCGCCCGCCGGCACCGCGTCCAGGAGCCTGAGCCGGGCCCCGGCGGCCTCGACGGCGTAGCGCGCCAGGGTGTTGCGGCCCCGGTTGGCGAGGTAGGCGAACCGGCCGTCGGCCGTGACCAGGAGCTGCGCCGGGTAGTTCGTGCCCTCGCCCGGCCCCGTGCTCTGCGGCGCACCGATGGTCAGCCGGCCGGTCGGCGGGTCGTAGGCGCACACCGTGACCGTGTCGTCCACCTCGTTGGCGAGGTACGCGTACCGGCCGCCGGGGTGGAAGGTCAGATGGCGCGGCCCCGCGCCGGGCCGCGCGTGCGCCCGGGACACCTCGGTGAGCCGGCCCGCGCGGGTGTCGAGACGGTAGGTGTAGACCGTGTCGGTGCCGAGATCGACGGCCAGGACGTGACCGCCGTCCGGACTGGTGACGATCTGGTGGGCGTGCGGCCCCTGCTGGCCGGGGCCGGGCGGCGGGCTGGAGTGCGTCACCAGATCGGTGCGCTCGCCGAGCGCGCCGGAGGTCTCGACGGGGTGCACGGCGACGCTGCCGGACTGGTAGTTCGCGCTCAGCAGCCAGCGCCCGCCCGGGTGCACGGACAGATGGCACGGCCCCGCCCCGCCCGTGCTCCGGGCGCCCAGCACCGTCAGATCGGCCAGCCGTACGGCGGTCACCGCGCCGTCCTGGCGCTCGTCGACCGCGTACAGCGTGCGCCCGTCGGGATGCGCGGCGAGGTAGGACGGATCGGCCACGCCGGTCACGGCGCCGCGGCCGGTCACGGCCCCCGAGACCGGGTCGTACGCCGCCACGCCGATCCCCGGGCCGCCGCCCGCGACGGATGTGTAGGCGCCCAGGTACAGCGGCCGCGGGGCAGAGCCGTGGCGGGCGGGCCCGTCGTCGGCCGCGCTCGGCCGCGCGGTGGGCGGTGCGCCCCGCCCGGCCGGCGGGGCCGCCGGCGCCGGGAGCCCCGCCACCGCGGCGGCCCCCGTCACCGCCCCCACGAAGCGGCGCCTGCTCCAGCCGCGCGACACTCCTGCCCCACCGTCCATGTCCGCACCTCAGGTCGTCGACTGTCCCGGTCCGCCCCACACCTTGGCCCGGACCGCCCGCGAACGGCAAGAACGGCAACCATCGTTGCGCCCACCGCAACGCACCGCCGCCCCATGTGGCACGGGGCCACCTGCAACCGCCCCGCGCCCGTCGCCCCTACCGGCCGCCGTCCCGGCTCCGGCGCCGCTTGACCGGTGCGCCCAGCCGGTCCGCGAACCGGGTCAGCCGCGACCTGCGCTCGCGCTGTGCCCGCGTGTGCCGGTCCAGCTCCTCCAGCAGCCGCTTGGAACGGTGCTCGGTGTCCATCTCGTCGATGATGCGGTTCACCTCGGTCAGCACCGCGCCCTGGAGCTGCCACTGGCTCGCGTCGCGCTGGATCTCCTCCAGCATCAGCTGCGCCAGCTTGTCGCGGGTGACCGCGGCCTGCCGCAGCTCGGCGGCGAGCCGGGACTCGGCCGACTCCGCGCTCACGCTCACGTCGGTGGTCACCAGCACCGCGTAGCTGACCACCGCGTCGGAGATCTCGCACAGCAGCTGCTGCACCGCGGGCCCCGTCTGCGGCGAGAACAGCGGCTCCGGCTCGCGCTCCTTGGCCAGGTCGGTCAGGCTGCGCGCCAGCACCCGCAGCACCACCGTGCAGATCTCCAGCGTGTCCAGACCGGTGCGCAGCACCACCCGGTGCAGCAGCCCCTCCCGGACCCGCGGGTTCAGCCGGAGGCTGTCCTCGGCCTGCCGCAGGGCCGCGTCCACGTCGGCGATGTCGTGGTCGAGGCGGCGCGCCTCGTGCAGCCGCTCGGCGGCCTGCTCCACCGGGGTGTCGCCGGTCACCTGGTCGCCCATGCGCAGCATCAGCCGGCGCATCCGGCGCGCCAGGCCCTCGATCGACTCGCCCGCCTGCTCGGTCCACAGCGGGGGAGCGAGCAGCAGATTGCAGGCCATGCCGACCACCGCGCCGATCAGCGTCTCCACGATCCGCGCCCAGGCGGTGCTGCCGACCGTGGTGACGCCCAGCACGAGCATCGCGCTGATCGCCACCTCGGCCACGAACTCGTCCACCCGCACCAGGTGGCCGACGGCCAGCCCGGCCAGGATCACCAGCGCCAGACTCCACCAGGTCAGGCCCACCAGGAGGGAGAAGGCGATGGCGACGATCACGCCGGCCACCACCGCGTTGACCCGGCGGATACTGGTGGTCAGCGTCGCGAAGAGGGTGACCTGCACGACCAGCAGCGCGGTCAGCGGGGCGGTCAGCGGGGCCGGCTCGGGGCTCAGCCATTTCGCGAACACATAGGCGACCGTCGCCGCGACCGTCGACCGGAAGGCCTGGACGACCACCGGATCGCGGTGCCGCCGCACCAGCCTGACGAAGGACGAGATCCACTCACGTACATCTTGCATTCCTTGCGCTGTTCCCCGTTCGCCTTCGCGTCGAACGTGGTCGGCGCCGAGTGCGACCGTCCGGGGCCGCCGGTCACGGACCCGCGACCGGCCCGGCCCGGGGCCGCGAACGGCCCGGGCGTCAGGTGTGGAGCTTGTCCAGGAAGGCCGCCAGATTGCCCTTCATCCGGTCGATCTGCTCGGCCACCGTCAGGCTCTCCTCGAAGCGGGCGCCGGAGTCGGGGACCTTCTTGCCGCGCACGTACAGGGGGCAGGCCAGATCGGTGCACATGTAAAGGCCGACCGAGTTGCCCTCGCGGCCCGCCGGGCCGGCCTTGCGGGCCGTCATCAGCGAGACCCCGCCGCCGGGGTGCGTGGTCAGGCACAGCGAGCACATGCTGCGGTGCAGGAAGCCGCGCCGGACGGCCGGGAAGCGCAGCGCGATGCCGACCGGCCGGCCGTCCCGCTCGGTGACCAGATGGCTGCGGTCGGGCGCGCCCGGATCGCGCCAGCCCAGGAAGTCCAGGTCGTCCCAGGGCAGCTCGCCGAGGTCGCGCGGCACGGCCAGCCGCTTGGCCTCGCCCTTGGAGCAGTTGACGAACGAGGTGCGGATGTCCTGCTCGGTGAGCGGTCTCATCGGGGGCTCCTGCGGAAGACGGCAAAGTGCCTAAGGGTTTTAGTTACGCGGCTAGAGTAGGCAGGCCGCGGCCCCGGAGGCCAGTGAATTTCGGGCGGTACGGGTCACCTCGGGCGGATGGCGGTTCCGTATCCTTTGCCACGACAGGCCCGAGAGTCGGACACGTCTTAATTTATTGCGTGGACTAAGGGGTCGAATAAGTCGCGTCGGGGTGGCTCGCGGCGGTATGTTGCAGGTCGGGCAGGGTTCGGACAAGGGAGCCACATGGCGGCGGGGCGGAACGGGCGCACGGTGCGCGATCTCAGGCGGGCCAACCGCACGGCCGTACTCCAGCGGCTGTACTTCGACGGGCCCCTCAGCCGCTTCGAACTGGGCCCGGCGACCGGGCTCAGCTCCGGATCGATCAGCAACGTCGTCGCGGACCTGGTCGCCGACGGACTGGTCGAGGAGGCCGGCAGCGTCGACTCCGACGGCGGCCGGCCGCGCACCCTGCTGCGGGTGTCCCCGGCCAGCGGCCACATGATCGGCGTGGACGTCGGCGAGACCCGGGTCCGCATCGAGCTGTTCGACCTCGCCCTGACCGAACTCGCCCGCGCCGAGCGCCCGCTGACCCCCCAGCGCTACGACGTCGACGTGATCACCGGCCACGTCCGGGACGGCATCGCCGAGGTCCTGGCCGCCGCGCACCTGGCGCCCGAACGGCTTTTGGGCGTCGGCATCGGCGTCCCCGGCATCGTCGAGCACACCCCCGACCGGGGCGCCGTCGTGCACGGCCAGACCATCGGCTGGAACGCGGTGCCCCTGGAAGCGCTGCTGCGCACCGATTCCCGGCTGCCCGACAGCGTCCCCTACTTCATCGACAACGGCGCCAAGACGCTCGGCCAGGCCGAGATGTGGTTCGGCGCCGGGCGCGGCGCGGGCAACGCGGTCGTGGTGCTGTTCGGCTCGGGCGTCGGCGCCTGCCTGGTCACCCCCGAGGTGGAGCGCGGCCGGGCCGTGGAGTGGGGGCACCTGACGGTCCGGGTGCGGGGGCGGCGCTGCCGGTGCGGCGCGCTGGGCTGCCTGGAGGCGTACGCCGGTGCGGAGTCCCTGCTGGCCCGCTGGCGCGAGGAGGGCGGGCGGCCGCCGCGCGACGCCGACGAGGAGACCGCGCTGACCGCCATGCTGGCCGCCGCCTACCCGCCCGAGGGCCAGGACGCCGACCCGGTCGCGCTCGGCGTCCTGGAGGAGACCGCCGAGTACCTGGGCGCCGGCCTGTCCGACCTGATCAACCTCTTCCAGCCCGAGCGCATCCTCATCGGCGGCTGGGCCGGCCTCCAGCTCGGCCCCCGTTTCCTGCCCGCCGTACGCCGCCACGCCACCGCGTACGCGCTGCGCCACCCGGCCGAGAACGTGACCGTGGAGCTCGGCCGGCTCGGCCCCGACGCGGTCACCGTCGGCGCCGCGATCCTGCCGCTCGCCGACTTCTTCACCCGCGGCGGCCGGCGCGCCGAACCCGTCGCCCAGGACCGGCTGCCGGCCTGGCAGACCGCGCTGGAGGAGCGCAGGGCGTAGGCACGGGGAGGGGCGGCCGGCGGCGGTGCGCCCTTCGGCGCGGATCCGGGAGCCGGGGGAGGGAGGGCCGCCGGTCCGACGGCGCGGAAGGGCGCGGGACCGCCCGCACGGCGGGAGGCGTCGTGCGGGCGGTCCCGCGCGGCGGCCCGGCCGGCGGCCCGGGCCCGGTTCGGCCGAGGTCCGGGCGCCGGCTGGACCGCCGGACAGTGTGCCACGGCCCACGGCGGCGCGGGACCCTGGACGAGCGCTGCCACGACGCGGGTCCCGGCCCGCCTGCCGAGCGGCCGCTACGTCGTGCCCGCCCGGCCGACGGAGCCCCGCGGCCGGGCGCCGACGCCGCCCGGCGGGGAGGTTTCGCAGGTCATCGCGGAGGTACCCGCGGGTCGCCCCCTGACGCGCGGGGGCCGCACCGACGCGAAGGGAGTTCCCCGTGACCGACGACCACCGCGCCGCACCCGGCGAGAACGGCGCGCCCGTCCCGCGTGACATGCCCGACCAGCAGGCCCAGGGCGACGAGGATCCCTGGGAGGCGGCCGACCGGACCGCGATGGCCAGGGCCGCCCGCTCCGAGCCCGACGCCGGCGACGACGTGCCCGACACCGACGAGGCGGGCACGGGCCCCGGCGGCGGCTCCCCCTCCGCGGGCGCGGTGCACCCCGAGGAGCGGCCCGAGCCGGAGGAGCCGTCCGGCTGACGTACGCCCGCGCCGCTTACCCCAGGCGTCCACGGGCGGCTCCCTCGCGTGGGTCGCCGCCCCCGGGGCCGCGCCGGCTCAGCCGACCTTGCGGCCCCGCATGGGTGCGGTGTCCGCGCCCGCACCGCGCTGGAGCCCCTCCAGGAACTCCTGGATCACCTCGACGGCCGTACGCCGGGGGCGCCAGCCCAGCTCGGTGTGGGCCCGGGTGCAGTCCATCAGGGGCAGGCGGAGCACCGCGTCGAACAGGTGCGGGGAGGCGGGCAGCAGGCGCAGCCCCCAGGCGGCGGCGATCGCCGAGCGCGCCGCGGTGCGCGGCAGCCGCACCGGCCGGGCGTCCAGCAGCTCGCCCAGCACCTTGGCGTCCAGCGGCGGGTCCGCGGCCAGGTTGAACGCCCCGCGCACCTCCCGGCGCAGCGCGAGCTGGTAGGCGCGCGCGCCGTCGTCCGTGTGCAGGGCCTGCACCCGCAGCCCGGGGATGTCCGGCAGGAACGGCAGCAGCTCCGGCCGGGCCAGCGGCCCGGGCAGGAACCGGCCGCCGAAGATGCGCCGCTGCTCGCTCGCCGACTCCGCCTTGAACAGGAACGCCGGCCGCATCCGCACCACCCGGACGCCGGGGTGGTCGCGTTCGAAGGTGTCCAGGGTCCGTTCCAGGTACGCCTTCTCCCGGGTGTACGCCGCGTCCGGCCAGCCGTGGGTCGGCCAGGACTCGTCCACGGGCCGGTCCTTGGGGCCGGGCGAGTACGCGCCGACCGAGGAGGCGTGCACCAAGGCCGGCACCCGGGCGGCGGCCACCGCCTCGAAGACCCGGATGCTGCCCAGGACGTTGGTGCGCCAGGTCGTGGCCGGGTCGTGCGTCGGCTGGAACGCCCAGGCGAGGTGGATCACCGCGTCCGCGCCCTCGAACTCGGCGGCCAGTCCGGCCTGTTCGGAGGCCACGTCCACGGCCGCCCACTCCGTCTTCGGCGGCGACCAGTCGGGGATCCGGCGAGCCAGGCCCCGGACCGAGGCCACCTCCGGGTCCTCGGAGAGCAGACGGACGACGCTGGTACCGACGTTGCCGGTGGCGCCCGTGACGACGATCCTGCTGCCCGAAGCGCTGCTCACCTGGGACTCCTCTCGGCCGGCGACTGACGACGCGCACCCGAGTACCGCGGTCCCCGCGGCTCAACCCGGCCGCGGACCGCCGGCCCGCGCCGCTCCGGCCCGCGCCTCACGCGAACGCGTTTACGCCCGTCAGCTCCGCCGAGAGATCCCACAGGCGGGTCGCCCCGGCGGGGTCGACGGCCCAGGACTTCACGCCGTCGCCCAGCCCGCCGTCCCGGGTCTCCGTGCCCTCCCGGGCGGGCTCGGCGACGTCGCAGTCCTCCAGGTAGAGCCCGCCCAGGCCGTCCAGCCGCGGGGAGGTGGCCGCCCACACCTGAGTGGCGGCGCCCTGCTGCGGGGTCTTGAAGTGCTCGGGGTGGAGCACGGTGCCGTTCTCGTCGATCCAGCCGCGCTCGATCATCTCCCGCTGCTCCAGATGGCGCTGGAGCGGGGTGAGGATGCCGCCGGGGTGCAGGGCGAAGGCACGTACGCCGCGGTCCCGGGCGCGGGCGTCGAGGCCGACGGCGAACAGGGAGTTGGCGGTCTTGGCCTGCCCGTAGGCGAGCCACTTGTCGTAGCCCCGTCGCCAGTGGACGTCGTCCCACCGGACGTCGGAGAGCTGGTGGCCGCGCGAGGAGACCGAGACCACCCGGGCGCCTCCCGGCTCGATCGCCGGCCACAGCCGGTTGACCAGGGCGAAGTGTCCGAGGTGGTTGGTCGCGAACTGGGTCTCCCAGCCGGGTCCGACCCGGGTCTCGGGGCAGGCCATGATCCCGGCGTTGCCGATGACGAGGTCCAGGGAGCGGCCGGAGCCGAGGAACCGCTCGGCGAAGGCGCGGACGCTCTCCAGGTCGCCGAGGTCCAGCTCGTCCACCTCTACGCCGGGTACGCCCGCCAGGGCCTCGCGCGCGGTGTCCGGCCGCCGGGCCGGTACGACCACCCGGGCGCCCGCCCCGGTCAGCGCGCGCGTCGTCTCCAGTCCCAGACCCGAATAGCCGCCCGTGACCAGGGCGAGCTTCCCGGTGAGGTCGATGCCGCGCAGGACGTCCTCGGCGGTGCTCGTCGCGCCGAAACCCGAACCGATCTTGTGCTGTGCCGAAGTGCTCATGACCGGCACGCTACGGATTGGAGCGCTCTCGAAGTCAAGCCCCGCCGACGGCGCGCACCCGGGCCACCCGGCCGCCCGGACACCCGCCGCGCTGACATCGTCCGCGTGGCCACGCGGCCGCGCGGACACCAGGACACCCGGACAGGGGAAAGCCCCGGCCGTGACGGGGGAATCACGACCGGGGCGGTCTTGCGTGGGCGCGCATGGCGGTCGCCTCTCGGCGAGACGCTCCACAGGGCTTCAGCCGAACGATCGTCCCTATGGGCAATAGGTGAGGCCCGGGGACACTGTCCCATCCGCACCCACAGTTGGTTCAACGGAGAACCACCCGTCGGTGTTCCGGCGTCGGCCCGCTGACGTGGTGATCCGCGTCACTCCGGTTCCGCCGCGGGGCGCCCGGCCGCCGCTGCCTCCCGCTCCGGCGCCCGCACGGCGGCCGGCACCGCCTCCGCCCACAGGCTCTCCGCCTGGAGCAGCAGCGACCCGAGCACCGTGGTCCGGGCCGTCTCCCGGCCCGCGTGCTCGCGCAGCACGTCCTGCAGCCGGTGGTGCAGCTCCCGGCGGTCCCGCTCGCCCTCCTCCTCGGACCCGTCCGCGTCCGTCCGCTCACCGCGCTCGCCGAGCAGCCGGTCGCCCTCGGCGTGGCAGGCCCGCCCGATCAGCTCCAGCAGCTTCGCGTACGTCACCAGCACCTCCGGGTCCGGCGGCTGCGGCGCGCGGTCCTCGTCGGCCGCGATCGCGAGCGTCCGGGTCAGCGCCCGTACGTGCCCGGTGATCCGGCTCCAGCGCTCGTCCTCCGAGTCCGGCGGCACGTACGAGGGGGGCCGGTGCAGCGCCCGCAGCGGGCGGTCCATCAGCCGCAGGCTCTCCCGGCTCCAGCGGCGGGCCGAGTGCAGCGTCTCCAGCCGGTGCTCCAGCCGGGCCGAGCGGCGCGACCACTCGGCCGCGGTGCGGGCGTCCCACTCCCCGTCGCGCAACTCCTCGGCGACCGCGCACAGCACGTCACCGGTCTCCCGGGCGACGGCCGCGAGGTTGTCCCGCACGTCCCGCAGATGGATCGGCGGCAGGATCAGCGCGTTGACGGCCACCCCGATCACCGCGCCCAGCAGGGTCTGGCCCAGCCGGTGCCCGACCGAGGCGGCCGAGACGCTGCCCGCCGCCAGCGTGAACACCGCCGTGGTGGCGCCGTAGACGCCCTGGTCGCCGAAGCGCGACCAGTTCGCCAGCAGCATCAGCAGCGGCAGGCAGATCGCGAGCGCGCCCAGGGTGTCGCCGGTGACCGCCTCCGCGCCCGAGGCGAGGAGCGTCCCGGCGCAGATCGCCGTGCACTGCTGCGCCGCCCGCCGCAGCGAGCTGTACACCGTGGCCTGCACCAGGACCAGCGCCACCCACGGCGCCATCAGGGCCATCGGGTCGCCCATCAGGTTCTTCGCCACGACCCAGGCCAGCAGGGCCGCGCCGGCCGCCTTCAGCGACTGCGCCAGCAGGTCCCGCTCCCGGCCGGGTCCGCGCCCGACCGCCCGGACGGCCCGCGCGACGCGGGCGGCCTCGGTGCGGACGGCGTGCACCGGGCGGACGGCGAGCAGCCGGACGGCGGCGCGCCACCGGTCGCCCGGCCGGCCGCGGGGCTCCTGTGGCGCGTCCGGCGGTGAAGTCGGCCCTGGGCTCTGCGGTGCGCGCGTCATGCGGGCCGGGTATCCGAAGGCCACGGGGTACTAAGCGGGATCATCATCACATTTTTCGCCCGGTGGGCGGCGGTTTCCCAGGCGGACCGCCACCCGGACCTGTGGACCCCAGGCCGGTGGCCCTGCCCGGCAGACCCCAGGCCGATGGCCCTGCCCCGACACACCTCAGGCCAGTGGCCCGTCCGCCAGGGACGCCAGCAGGTCGGCGGGGTCCCGGTAGACCTCCGTCGCGCCCGCCTCCTCCAGATCGGCGCGGGCGATGCCCCCGCACAGCACGGCCACACAGCGCACCCCGGCCCGGCTGCCGGCCCGCATGTCCCAGACCGTGTCGCCGACGAACACCGCCCGCCCGGGGTCCACTCCGGCCAGTTCGAGGGCGTGCTCGACGGGCTCGGGCGCGGGCTTGCCCTGTTCCACGTCGTCGGCGCTGGCCGTGGCGGTGATGGCGTCGTCCGCGTCGAGCGCCTTGCGCAGCGCGTCCAGCTCAGGACCGCTCGCCGAGGTGGCCAGCACCACCGCCCAGTCGTTCTCGTGCAGGCGCCGCAGCAGCCGGCCGGCGTCCTCGAACGCGGGCAGCCGGTCGAAGTACTGGGCGTAGAGCGTGGTGTGGGCGGCGTTCAGCTCCTCGTCCCGGGCCTTGTCGCGGTCCTCGCCGAGCAGCCGGGCGATGAGATCGGTCGAGCCGAGCCCCACGGAGCGGTGGATGGCGTGCATGGGCACCCGGTGGCCCGCCTGCCGGAAGGCCTCCCACCAGGTGACGACGTGGAGGTGGTTGGTGTCGACGAGGGTTCCGTCGACGTCGAACACGGCGGCACGGTCCATTACGGGAGTCCTCCCACTGCTGCTTGTCGGTGCCGGCCCGAGTACCCGCACCGGCCCGCCACCACTCGGACCGGCTCAGCCGGCCGCCGCCCGGGCCGGTGGGCGCCGCTCGCGCGTCCAGGTCAGCAGCTCGTCCGCGGACCAGGTCGTCACCACCCGTCCGGCCGGCACCCCGCACTCCTCGGCCCGTGCGCAGCCGTACGCCTGCCAGTCCAGCTGGCCCGGGGCGTGGGCGTCGGTGTCGACGGCGAACAGCACGCCCGCCTCGACCGCGCGCCGCAGCAGCGGCCGCGGCGGGTCGAGCCGCTCGGGGCGGCTGTTGATCTCCAGCGCGGTCCCGGTCTCGGCGCACGCGGCGAGCACCGCGTCCGCGTCGAACTCCGACTCGGGCCGCCCCCGCCCGGTCACGAGCCGTCCGGTGCAGTGCCCGAGCACGTCGGAGCGCGGATCGCGGACGGCGGCCACCATGCGGCGGGTCATCGAACGGGCGTCCATCCGCAGCTTGGAGTGGACCGACACCACCACGACGTCCAGCCGTTCGAGCAGCTCGGGCTCCTGGTCGAGCGAGCCGTCGTCGAGGATGTCGCACTCGATGCCGGTCAGCAGCCGGAACGGCGCCCAGGTCTCGTTCAGCTCCGCCACCACGTCGAGCTGCTCGCGCAGCCGCTGCGGGGACAGCCCGCGGGCCACCGTCAGCCGCGGCGAGTGGTCGGTGAGCACCGCCCACTCGTGTCCGAGCGCCGCCGCGGCCCGGCCCATCGCGGCGATCGGACTGCCGCCGTCGGACCAGTCGGAGTGCAGGTGGCAGTCCCCGCGCAGCAGCGCCCGCAGCGCCTCGCCGCCCCGGGCGAGCGGTCGCCCGGCCTCCTGCTCCAGCGTGCGCAGATAGCCGGGCGTCTCTCCGGCCAGGGCCTCACGCGCCACCTGCGCGGTCTTCGGGCCGACGCCCTTGAGCGACTCCAGGGTCCCGGCCGCCGCGCGCTCGGCCGTCTCACCGGCGGGCAGCCCGCCCAGCACGCCGGCCGCCGTGCGGAAGGCGCGCACGCGGTAGGTCGGCGCCCCGGACCGCTCCAGCAGGAAAGCGATCTGCTCCAGTGCCTCGACAGGGTCCATCGCCACCTCCGCCACCAGGGTTCCCCGGCGCCCCGGACCCGCACCCGCCGAGGCGGCGCGGCGGCGGCCCGGTTTGCCCGGGACGGGCCCGGGTACTGCGGTGCCTCGTTCCCGCCGTCACCCTCACCTGGAGGTCCGTGTCATGTCCGACCCCACGCCGGCCGCCGCCCGGGTGGCCGTGATCACCGGCGCCGACTCCGGCATCGGCCGCGCCACCGCCGTACGTCTCGCCGAAGCCGGTCTTGACATCGGGATCACCTGGCACAGCGACGAGAAGGGCGCCGAACGGACCGCCGAGGAGGTCCGCGCCCAGGGCCGCCGGGCGGCCGTCACCCGGATGGACCTCACCCGGCTGCCGGAGGCGGCCGACGCCCTGGACGAGCTGGCCGACGACCTCGGCGGCCGGGTCGACGTCCTGGTCAACTGCTCGGGCACCGGCACCGCCACGCCCTACCTCGACCTGGGCCTGGACGACCTGCGCCGGGTGCTGGACGTGGACCTGGCCGGGCCGTTCCTGCTGGGGCAGAAGGCGGCCCGGCGGATGATCGCGCAGGGCGGCGGCGGCCGGATCGTCAACGTCACCTCGGTGCACGAGCACCAGCCGCGGGTGGGCGCCGCCCCGTACTGCGCGGCCAAGGGCGGTCTCGGGCTGCTCACCCAGGTGATGGCGCTGGAGCTGGCCGAGCACGGCATCACCGTGAACGCGGTGGCGCCCGGCGAGATCGCCACGCCCATGACCGGCCAGGAGGACACCGACGTCCAGACCGAGCACCGCCCCGGGGTGCCGCTGGGCCGGCCCGGCGACGCCCGTGAGGTCGCCGCCGTCATCGCCTTCCTGGCCGGCCCCGACGCCTCCTACGTCACCGGCGCCTCCTGGAGCGTGGACGGCGGGATGCTCCGGATGGGCCCGATGGCCGGCTCGCACCTGACCGGCGACGACTGGCGGCGGCCGTGACCGGGGCCGGCCCCGGGACCGGCACGTCGGGCGGCCGCGACCTAGGCTGGATGACATGACCGAGAGCGCGAGCCCCTACATAGCGCAGCCGCGGATCATGGTGCTCGGGGTACAGCCGGGCACCCCGCCGTTCCGCATCGTGGAGATCGACGGCGAGGTCGTCGGCGAGGCCAGGACCGTCACCGACGTCCTCCAGGCCGCCGCCGCGTTCGGCATCCGCGTCCACGACCTGGACGACCCGGACGTGGTCCGCTGGGTCGGGGGCGACAAGTTCACCTGGAGCCGGCACTAGCATCCGCCGCCACCGGCTCCGTACGCCACGCGTCACCCGCCGTCGGGCCGCCCGGCGCCGGCCCTCGCCGGTCCGCCGTGGGTCAGCCCACCGTCCACTTCTGGGCGGCGGTGCCGTTGCAGGTCCAGATCTGCAGCCGGGTGCCGTTGGCGGAGTTGGCGCTGGGGACGTCCAGGCACTTGTTCGCCTGCGGGTTGACGATGTCGTTGGCCGAGGAGATCGCCCACTTCTGGTTCGCCCCGCCGGTGCAGTCCCACAGCTGGACCTGGGAGCCGTCGGCGGTGCCGTTGTCCTTCACGTCCAGGCACTTGCCCAGCGCCCGCAGCGTGCCGTCGGAGCCGACCGTCCACTGCTGGGCGGCGGTGCCGTTGCAGTCGTAGAGCTGGACCGCGGTGCCGTTGGCGGTGCCGCCGGCGGCCACGTCCGCGCACTTGCCGGCCAGCCCCTTGATCGCCTTGCCGCCGCTCGGCGTGCCGCTCGTGGTGACCGAGACCGAGTCGACCACCAGCTGCTGCGGGAAGGAGGTCGAGCCGTCCGGGTCGCCCGGCCAGTAGCCGCCCACCGCGAGGTTCAGGATGAGGAAGAACGGCTTGTTGAACACCCACGTCTTGCCGCCCAGATCGGCGGGCGTGCGGCGCTGGTAGACGGTGCCGTCCACCGACCAGGTGATCGAGTCGGGCGCCCAGTCGACGGCGTAGGTGTGGAACGCGTCCGCGAACGCCTGCCCGTTCGGCAGCGAGTACGGCGCGCCGATGCCGGCCGAGCCCGAGTAGCCCGGTCCGTGGATCGTGCCGTGGACCGTGGAGGGCTCGAAGCCGACGTTCTCCATC
Source organism: Streptomyces seoulensis (assembly GCA_013364255.1). Classification (GTDB taxonomy): domain Bacteria; phylum Actinomycetota; class Actinomycetes; order Streptomycetales; family Streptomycetaceae; genus Streptomyces; species Streptomyces similanensis. The sequence continues at coordinate 7,942,671 of CP054936.1, forward strand.
ACGTCGATCTCACCGGAGTTGGGCCAGCCGACCTGCCCGATGTCGGTGCCGAGCATCCAGAACGCCGGCCACATGCCCTGCCCGCGCGGTATCTTCATCCGCGCCTCGACGTGCCCGTACTGCGCGGAGAACTTCCCCGAGGTGTTCAGCCGCGCCGAGGTGTACTGGCATGTCCCGTACCAGCACTGGTAGTTGGCGGGGTTCTCGCGGCGGGCGGTGATGACCAGGTGGCCCTGGCCGTCCAGGGCGGCATTCTTGGTGCCCGAGGTGTAGTACTGCCGTTCGTGGTTGCTGACGTTGTCGCCGGTCTCCAGCTGCCACTTGCCGGAGTCGACGGCCGAACCGGCCGGGCCGTCGAAGGTGTCGGAGAACGTCGCCGCGGCCGCCGCCGCGGGGGCGGCGGCCGGGTCCGCCTGCGCCGTGCCGACCGCGGCGGAACCGACCAGGACGGCGGACAGGGCGGCGAGGAGACATCTGCGGAGCACACGTGGACGGGCCACGGCTCTCCCTTCCGTACGGCGGCCCGTGCGGGGGCGCGCCGACAGTCGTGGGGGATGGGGGAAGAGTGTCGCCTCTTGATTTAAGGAGTGAACTAAGGGGGCGTCAATACCCTGGTCCGGACCAGCCCGCCGACTCGTTCACACCTTCACGCGCCGCTTGCGGGCGTGTACGGCCCGTCCCATCCGGCGGCCCACGAGCAGGTAACCCAGCAGCGCCCCGGCCGTGTTGAGGATGACGTCGTCGACGTCGAAGGCCCGCCCGGTGATCAGCGCGCCCTGCGCGAACTCCACCAGCAGCATCACCGTCGCGGTCAGCAGCAGCACCTTGAGCATCCCGCGCGCCCGCGGCGCCACCACCGGCACCAGCACCCCGAACGGCACCCCGAGCAGCACGTTCCCGCCGATCTGCTTGACCGCCTCGCGCAGCGCCGGCGCGTCCAGATAGGCCCGCAGCGAAGCGCCCGGCCGCAGATTGGTGTGCGCCAGCGACGCGGAGGCGGGCGACGGCTCCAGGGTCAGCCGGGCCAGGACGACGGCGAACGCCACCATGAAGACGAACGCGCACACCATCGCCAGCAGCCGCAGCGGCCAGGGCGCGGGCCGGCGTTCGACGCTCTCGGCCGGCGCCGCGCGCCGCGACTCGGCCGCGACCGGCTCCTTGCGGTCCAGTCCCGGCCGGCGGCGCGCGAACCCGCCCCGGCGGGACGCGCCCCCGCGCGCGGATCCGCCCCCGCGCAGGAACCCGCCGCCGCGCGGCAGGCCGCCGGAGTCGGCGCCCGGGCCGGCGGCGGTGGTGGCGGCGGTGTGCGGGCGCGTACGGCCACGCGGGCGGAGCGCCCAGCGGTCCATGGCATCCTCCAGTCGTCAACGTCCATGGTTGACAAGCCGGTTACCCGCGAACCACGCCGCGATACCGTCGCCCGGCCGCCGCCCCGCCGCTCCCGGCCAGGGCGCCCGCCCGGTTTCCGTTGCTGCTGTCGGGGCAACCGGGCCCCAGACCCGCGCGCCGCCGCCCGTCCCGCGGCCGGCCCGGTGTTTGGATGCCGACAGACGCCGTACGGCACTGCGGCGCACAGCGACGAGGACGACGACCGGACCGGCGGAGGTGGCGGGTGAGGGCACGTTCCGCGCTCCTCGCCGCGGGCGAGGTGGCGCTGTGGTGGGCGGCCCTCCTGGTGTTCTGGCTGATGCTGATCAGCACCGTGTACCCCCTGGAACGGGCGGTCGGCGCGGGCGCGGCGGGCGTGGGCGCGCTGGTCGCGCGGGCCGGCCGGCGGGCGGTGGTCCGCCGGTGAACGGCTGGCTCCTGGCGGCGACCGCGGTCCTGGCCGTGGGCCTCGGCGCGGGCCTGTGGGGCGTGTCCACCGGGCCGCTGGGCCGCCGCGTCACCGCCCAGAACCTGTCCACCGCCATGGTCTGCCCCGGCCTGCTGCTGCTCGCCCAGGGCTACGGCCGCACCTCCTACGTCGACCTGGCGCTGCTGCTGGCGCTGCTCGGCCCGGTCGGCACCCTGGTCTTCGCCCGGCTGCTCGCCGACGAACTCACCGACGACCCGCCCCGCGCCTGGGGCCTGACCTGGGCCGCCGCGGCCGTCGGCGCGGTCGTCGTCACCGTGCTGTGCGCGGTCGCCGGGCCCGGCCGGGCCATGGTGAAGCTCCTGCTCATCGGCGCGCTGCTGATCGGCGGGAACCTCATGGCCTCCCGGGCGCTGTCCGGCGGCTTCGCGGCGGTGGACCGTGGCTGACGCGCTGATCGTCCTGGCCCTGCTGGCCGTCGCCGGCTGCGCGACCTCGGCCGTCCTCAACCGCGACCCCACGCGCCAGGCCCTGGTGCTGGCGGTCCTCGGCACCGTCCTCGCCGTGCTCTTCACCGTGCTCCAGGCGCCCGACGTCGGACTCTCCCAGCTCGCCGTCGGCTCGGCCCTGACCCCGCTGCTGATCATGCTGACGGTGCGCAAGGTCCGCCGGCGCTCCGCCGCGCCGAAGGACGGCCCCGAGTGAGCCGGCGCGCACGCCTGTGGCTGGTGCTCCTCGGCGGCTCGGGCCTGGCCGCCCTGCTCGTCGCCGCGTGCCTGCGGCTGCCCGCCTTCGGCGGCGCCCGCCACCCCTACGGCGACCGCGCCGTGGCCGCCGCCCTGGCCCGGCGCACCGCCAACACCATCGCCTCCGTCAACTTCGACCAGCGCGCCTTCGACACGATGGGCGAGATGTCGATCCTCTTCGCGGCCGTCCTCGGCTGCGTCGTCCTGCTGCGCCAGGCCCGCGACGAGCACCGCGATCCGCCCCGGCCGGCCGAGGTCGCCGCCCCCGTGCGCCGCTACGCGCTGAGCACGCTGCCCGTCGCGCTGGTCACCGGCCTCTACGTCATCGCCCACGGCCAGCTCAGCCCCGGCGGCGGCTTCCAGGGCGGTGTGGTCGCCGCGACCGCGCTGCACCTGATGTACCTGGGCGCCGACTACGCCGCCCTGGAACGCGTCCGGCCCGTCGAGGCGTACGAGATCGCGGACGCGCTGTCGGCCGCCGCCTACCTCGTCCTGGGCTTCGCCGGGGTGCTGGCCGGCACCGCGTTCCTCGCCAATACCCTGCTGCCGCTCGGCACGTTCAACACGCTGTCGTCCGGCGGCACGGTCCCGCTGCTGAACGCGGCCATCGGCATGGAGGTCGCCTGCGCCGTCGTCGTGCTGCTCGCCCGCTTCCTGGACCAGGCCGTCGAGATCGTGGAGGAGAACGTGCGGGAGAACGGGAAGAACGGCGATAACGGGACGAACGGGATGGATGGGAAGAACGGGGAGAACGGGGAGAACGGAGAGTGAGAACGCCGTGAGCGCCGTCCTGCACGTCCTTCCGTACCTGATCGCCGCGTACGTGTTCCTGATCGGCTGCTACGGGCTGGCCACCAGCCGCAACCTGATCCACGCCGTGGGCTGCCTGGCCGTGTGCCAGTCGGCGACCTATGTGCTGCTGCTGGCCGTCGGCTACCGCGACGGCGCCACCGCCCCGGTCTTCTCCGACCTCGCGCCCGGCTCACGGCCCGTGGTGGACCCCGTCGTGCAGGCGCTCACCCTCACCGACGTCGTGGTCGGCGCGACGGTGACCGCGCTGCTGCTCGCGCTGACCGTGCAGATCTCCAAGCGGCACGGCACCGTCGATCCCGACGAGCTGAGGGAGCTGCGCGGCTGATGCACCGTCTGCTGCCGCTGCTGCCCGCGGTTCCGCTGCTGGGCGCCGCGCTGCTCGTCGCGGGCGGCCGCCGGCTGCCCCGGCCGGTCGCGGAGACCTTCGGCTGCCTGGTCGCCGCGGTCACCGCCGCGCTGGCAGGGCTGCTCCTGCTGCACTCCACCCCGCCGCAGGCCGCATGGGTCGGCGGCTGGTTCCCGAAGGGCGGCGAGAGCGTCGGCATCGTCCTGGTGGGGGACGGCGCGAGCCTCGGCATGGTCACGCTGGTCTCGCTGCTGACGCTGGCCGCGCTGGCGTACTCCTGGCACTACTTCGACGAACCGCCGCGCGGCCACACCGGCTCGTTCCCCGCGCTGCTGCTGCTCTTCCAGGGCGGCATGTGCGGCTTCGCGCTCGCCGGCGACCTGTTCAACGCCTTCGTCTTCTTCGAACTGATGAGCGTCGTCGCCTACGCCCTGACCGGGTACCGCATCGACGAGGCCAAGGCCGTGCAGGGCGCCCTGGGCTTCGCCCTCGTCAACTCGCTGGGCGCCTACTTCATGCTCATGGGCATCGCCCTGCTCTACGCCCGCACCGGCGAACTGGGCATGGCGAAGATCGGCCAGGGCCTGGACGCGGCGGCCGCCGGCCGCGGACCCGACGCGCTCACCCTGGCCGGCTTCGTGCTGTTCCTGACCGGCCTGCTGGTCAAGGCGGCCGCCGTGCCCTTCCAGTTCTGGCTGCCCGACGCGCACGCCGTCGCCCCCACCCCGGTGTGCATGCTGCTGTCCGGGGTCATGGTGGAACTCGGCGTCTACGGCGTCTGGCGGGTGTACGGGCTGGTCTTCTCCGGCCCCGGCGGCATCCCCGCGGCCGACGCCACCCGGGCGCTGGTGACGCTCGGCGTGCTGACCGCCGCCGTCGGCGCGGTGATGTGCTGGTACCAGCGGCACATCAAACGCCTGCTCGCCTTCTCCACCATCGCCCACACCGGGCTGTTCCTCGTCGGCGTCGGCGTCCTCAAGGCCCAGGCCGACGAGGGCACCGCCCTGTACGTCCTCGCCCACGCCGGAGTGAAGGCCGCCCTGTTCGCCTGCGCCGGCATGCTGCTCGACCGCTACGGCAGCGTCGACGAGTTCTCTCTGCACGGCCGCGCCCGGGAACTGCGCGGCGTCGGCATCATGTTCGGCGTCGGCGCCCTCGCCCTGGCCGGGCTGCCGCCCTTCGGGACCGGCCTCGGCAAGGCCGTCAGCGAGGAGGCCGTGGGCGGCCCGCTCACCGCCCTGTACATCGCCGCCTCCGCGCTCACCGGGGCCGCGGTGCTGCGGGTCGCCGCCCGCGTCTTCCTCGGCCTCGGCCCCCGGCCCGGGGAACCGCGGGACGAGGAACGCGAGGAGGACGAGACGTCCGGCTCCGGCGAGGAACCGGAGACCCGTCAGCGCCTGGACCGGATCCCGGCCACCATGCGGTCGGTCCCGGCCGTCCTGCTGGTCGCGGCGCTCGCCGTCGGCGCGGTCCCCGGCTTCGCCCACGCGGTGGGGGAGCGCGTGGACGAGTCCGGCGCCTGGGGGGTGTTCTCCGCCGTGCACTGGACCGCGGCCGGGATCCTGCTGGACCTGCTGTCGACCGCGCTGGCGGTGGCCGTTGCGGGCCTCGCCGTCGCCCGGCCGCGTCTGCTGGCCGCACCCGGCTGGGCCCTGCCGCTCAGACGCCTGCAGTCCGGGCACGTCGGCGACTACGTGGCCTGGCTGCTGGTCGGCGTCGCGCTCCTCGGGGCGCTGGCGCTGCCGGGCGTCCTCGGCTGACCGGACGCCGCGACGCCGGTCAGGTGACGTAGGTGATGTGCACCTCGGTGAAGCCGAGGGACTTCAGCAGGCCCTGGAGCATGTCCCGGGTGTTGGTCTCGGCCCGCGCGGTCAGCCCGCTGTCCTTGGCCGCCTCGCCGATGTGCTGGACCGCCAGCCGCTGCACGGCCTGCTCGCTGTTGGGGTTGTCCGAGAACAGGTCGCCGAGCCGGTTCAGCAGCCCGCGCTGCTTGGAGACGGCGTAGGAGTGGTCCGCGTCCAGGGCCGGGGTGCCCAGGCGCGCGTGCGGCAGGCGGAGCGTGGCCGAGGTGCGGTCCTCGTCGACCGTCACGTCCTGGTCGCCCAGCTTGCCGAGGTCGACGTAGGCGTCCACGGTGCCGGCCCCGACGTACAGGGTGCGCGACCCGCGGATCGCGTCGGGCAGGTACTTGGCGTCCTTCTCCAGGTCCACGACGACCTGGAAGTTGCCGGACGCGGCGTCGTAGCGGCTCATGTCCCGCACCGACCTCAGGAGCGCGGGGCCCGAGCGGTCGTGCGTCTCGGTGCCGAACAGGTCCTTGATGCCCGGCAGCACCGCCAGCCGGATGCCGGCGAACAGCACGACCAGCACCAGCACCAGCGCGCCCAGCGCCTTCGCCCAGCCGGGGACGCGCCGACGCGGTCTTTCGGTGGACGTCGTCATGGGGGACCCTCCTCTCTCCTCACATCTCCACACAGCGGATGCCCGCCAAAACCCGTCGCAGACGGTCCGGTTGGTGCCTTGAACCGTCCGGCCGGGGAACCCGGGGCGACAGGGACTCGGCCCGGTGCCGTCCGAATGATCAGGCGAGGAGCGGATCGTGCGAGACATCGCGGTGTTCAGCGGCAGCGCCCACCCGGGCCTCGCGGCCGAGGTCTGCGCCCATCTGGGGGTGCCGCTCAGCCCGACGCGGGTCAGCCGGTTCGCCAACGACTGCCTGGAGGTGCAGCTGCGGGCCAACTGCCGCGAGCGGGACGTGTTCCTGATCCAGCCGCTGGTCAAGCCGGTGCAGGAGCACCTGGTCGAGCTGCTGATGATGTGCGACGCGGCGCGCGGCGCCTCCGCCGGCCGGATCACCGTCGTGATGCCGCACTACTCCTACGCCCGCTCCGACAAGAAGGACGCCCCGCGCATCTCCCTGGGCGGCCGGCTGGTGGCCGATCTGCTGGTCGCGGCGGGCGCGGGCCGGGTGCTGGCGATGACGCTGCACTCCCCGCAGGTGCACGGCTTCTTCTCGGTCCCCGTCGACCATCTGCACGCGCTGCGCGAGCTGGCCGCGCACTTCTCGCGCCTCGACCTGTCCCGCACCACCGTCGTCTCGCCGGACCTCGGCAACGCCAAGGAGGCCGCCGCGTTCGCCCGGCTGATCGGCGCCCAGGTGGCCGCCGGGGCCAAGCAGCGCTATCCGGACGACCGGGTGAGCATCAGCTCGGTCATCGGGGAGGTGGCGGGGCGGGACGTGATCGTGCTGGACGACGAGATCGCCAAGGGCAGCACGGTGCTGGAACTGCTGGACCGGCTGCGCGAGTCGGGGCCGCGGTCCATCCGGGTCGCCTGCACGCACGGCCTGTTCGCGGCGGGCGCGCTGGAGCGGCTGACCGGGCAGCCGGACGTGCTGGAGGTGGTGTGCACCAACACCGTGCCGGTGCCGGTGGGCGACGGCGCGGCGGACGGGCCCGCGCGAAACGGGGGCGCGGGGGAGGAGCGCGGGCCGGGGCGGGGCAAGCTGCGGGTGCTCTCCATCGCGCCCGCGCTCGCCGAGGCGGTGCGGCGCATCCACAACGGGGAGTCGGTCAGCGCGCTGTTCGACGCGCCGCGCGAGGAGCGGCCCGCCGGGCGGGTCACCGGCAGCCGGAGTGGGCCTCGGGCCGCTCCAGGGCCGCAGTCAGCGTCGGGCGCGGAGGCAGCAGCCGGGCCAGGCCGGTGACCCTCAGGACGCGCAGGGTCAGCGGGTGCGCGCACACCAGGCGCAGTTCGCCGTCCTGGTCGAGGAGCCGGGTGCGGGCGCGGTAGAGCAGGCGCAGTCCGGAGCAGTCGAAGAAGTCCACCCCGCTCAGGTCGATCACCACCCGGGCCTCGCGGCGGGCCGTCACCCGGTCCAGGAATGGCGTGATCCGTTCGGCCGCGGCGATGTCGATCTCGCCGAGGAACTCCAGCACGATGTGCCCGCGCACCCTGCGGACGCGCAGCTGCCGGTCGAGCGGCTCGGGAACGTTCGCCACGACACTTCGCCTCCAACCGGCCCCATACGGCGGCGGGACGGGCCGTCACCCGGCACAACTGCCGCCCCCGCCCTGCAAATTACCCTCGAACGAGTGAATTCCAGCATGTTCGGTTGACATATGTCATCGCATTGCGGCCGAGTCGCGCGGAGCCTCGCGTCTCTTTGGCCGAGTTCCGCCCCCCGGCGCGCGGGCGGCGGCGGGGGCGCCGACTGAAACGACGGGGCGGGGACATCAGGAAGGGAGGGCGGCAGGACAACCGGGTACCGCCGCCGGACCCTTCCGGAGAAGACATGCCACTGGTCACCGCGGGCGTCGTCGTCCTCGACTGCGCCGAGCCCGAGAAACTCGCCGTGTTCTACAAGGAGTTGCTCCAGGCCGAGGAGACGGACGCCGGGGCCAACCTGGTGGAGATCAAGTCCGCCGACGGACTGCGGCTCGCCTTCCGGCGCGACGCCAACGCCACCCCGCCGAGCTGGCCGCGCCCGGAGAACTCCCTCCAGGCCCACCTGGACTTCCTGGTGGAGGACCTCGACGCGGCGGAGCGCAAGGTGGTGGAACTCGGCGGCCGCCCCCTGGAGGCCAAGGAAGGCCCCGGCCCGTACGAGGAGCGCGGCTGCTCCGACCCGGCCGGCCACACCTTCACCCTGCGCCGCACCCGCCAGACGGCCCCCAAACAGGGCTGACCGCCCGGCGCCGGCCGATCCGGGGACGGACGGGACCCGGCACGGAGCGCGCACGAAGCGGGAGCGCGCGCGAAACGGCCGCGGGGCCCGCCGGTCCGTGTCCTCGGACACGTCGTCCGGCGAGCCCCGCGGCCGGGCCGCGGGCTACTGAAGGGACTCAGCCGCGCGGGCGGCCGAAGGGCTCAGTCGCGGCCGTGGTCGTCCTTCGTGGGCCACACGCCCGTCGTGCGTTCGATGGCCGTGGCGCCCGCGCGGTCCACGGCGCTGCGCACCACCGCGAAGATGGCGCCCTGGACCGCCGCCGCCAGCAGGATCTCGCCCCAGCGGCGGTCCGCGTCCAGCGCGTCGGGGGCGTCGTCCTCGTGCCGGACCGCCTTCCACACCGCGCGGAACGCCTTCCCGGCCACGGCGCCGCCGGCCCAGCCCAGCACGAAGCCGACGGGCTGGTAGGCGAGCGGGAACTTCTTCTTCTTGGCCACCTGTGTCTCCTTGTTCGGGTACGTCGTACGGGCGAGGGGCCGGGGAAGGTCAGGGCCTGCCCCGCGGCGGGACCTCCTCGCCGTGCGGCACCGGTCCGGGCGGCGTCCCCTCGCCGAAGGGCCGGCCGCCCAGCTCCGCACGGTGATGCGGCGTCAGCCACCCGCCCAGGTCGGGCCCCAGGGGCACGATGCCGGTCGGGTTGATGCCCGTGTGCACCTGGTAGTAGTGCCGCTTGATGTGGTCGAAGTCGACCGTGTCACCGAATCCGGGCGTCTGGTACAGATCGCGGACGTACGCCCACAGCACCGGATTCTCCGCCAGCTTCCAGCGGTTGCACTTGAAGTGTCCGTGATACACGGCGTCGAAACGGACCAGTGTGGTGAACAGCCGGATGTCCGCCTCGGTGATCGTGTCGCCGACCAGGTAGCGCTGCCCGGCCAGCCGCTCCGCCAGCGCCTCCAGCCGCCGGAACACCCCCGCGCACGCCGCCTCGTACTCCGCCTGGCCGGCCGCGAAACCCGCCCGGTACACACCGTTGTTGACGTCCTCGTACACCTCGGCCATCACCGCGTCGATCTCGTCGCGCCGCGCCCGCGGATACAGGTCCGGCGCCCCCGGCCGGTGCAGGTCGCCCCACTCGGTGGCGAAGTCCAGGGTGATTTGCTGGTAGTCGTTGGTGACCAGCGCGCCGCTGGGCACGTCCACGATCGCCGGCACGCTCACCCCGCCCGGGTAGCCGGCCTCCCGCCGGTCGTACGCCTCGCTCAGGTAGCGGATGCCGAGGACCGGGTCCCGGCCGTCGGGGTCGAGCGTGAAGCGCCAGCTGCGGTCGTCCTGGATCGGGTCGGCGACGGCCAGCGACACGGCGTCCTCCAGACCGAGCAGCCGCCGTGACACCAGCGCCCGGCCGGCCCACGGGCAGGCGCGGCTGACCACCAGCCGGTACCGCCCCGCCCGAACCGGCCAGCCGTCCCGTCCGTCGGCGGTGATCCGGTCCGCGAAGTGGCTCTTGGACCGCTTGAAGGCCTTGTGGCCGTAGGCGCTGTTGCCGCCGCCCGCGTCACTCATGCCCGTCCTCCCTGCCGTAGCGCTCTCCCGTGACCGCGTTCCCCGAAATCCGCCGACGGCACGGTGTGAGCGGCACGGAGCGCGGGCAGTCGGCGAAACGTGAGCGGGACACCCAAGGAGCACGAGAAGGCCCAGGCGACGGACCACACGGACCGCACGGACCGGCGGGGGAGGGGGAGCACCACGGAGCACGGCACACGGCCGGAGACGGCGCACCACACCGGGCACGACACGGGACCCGGCACGGACGGGAGCGCCGGTCGGGACCCGGGCGCGGACGACGGGCCGTCCGCCGACAGCAAGACCCGCGTCACCGTACTGGTGGCGCTCATGGCCAACCTGGTCATCGCCGTCGCCAAGGCGGTCGGCGGGATCATCGCCCACTCCCCGGCCCTGCTGTCGGAGGCGGCGCACTCGGTCGCCGACAGCTTCAACGAGATCTTCCTGCTGGCCGCGCTGCGCCGCAGCCGCCGCCCCGCCGACCGCAAGCACCCCTTCGGCTACGGCAAGGAGCGCTTCTTCTGGTCGCTGCTCGCCGCCGTCGGCATCTTCGTCATGGGCGGCTGCTTCTCCGTCTTCCAGGGAGTCGAGGCCCTGCGCAACGGCGCGCACGAGGACTTCCTCGGCTACACCGTGGGCCTGATCGTCCTCGCCGTCTCCCTCGTCGCCGAAGGCGTCTCCCTGCTGCGGGCGCTGCACCAGGTGCGCAAGCAGGGCGGCAGCAGCGGCCTGCGCGACCCGGCGCTGCGCACGGTCGTCGCCGAGGACGGCACCGCGGTGCTCGGCGTCACCCTCGCCATGATCGGCATGGCGCTGCACTGGATCACCGGGCAGGTCGTGTGGGAGGCGTCCGCCTCGCTCGCGATCGGCGCGCTGCTCGTCTACGTCGCCTACCGGCTCGGCTGCGACGCCCGCGACCAGCTGATCGGCGAGGCCGCGGACCCGGAGCTGAGCGGCCGGATCGGCTCCCTGCTGCGGGCGCAGCCCGAGATCGACAGCGTGGAGGCGCTGTTCACCATGAAGATGGGCCTCGACTCCATGCTGGTGGCCGCCCGGATCGACCTGGCCCCCGGTCTGGACAGCGAGCGCGTCGAGGAGGTCGCGATGCGCATCAAGCGGTCGATCGCCCGCACCGTCCCCGACGCCGACCAGATCTTCCTGGACGTCACCGACCGTCCCGCCGAGGAGGCACGGGAAAGCCCCGCCGCGACGGGGGAGCGCGGCGGGGCCTGAAGGACGGGTGCCCGGGCCGGCCCCGCTCCATGCGCGGCCCCGCCGGGTTTCTTCCCGGCGCCCGCCGGCTCGGCGCCCGCCGGCTCGGTGCCCGCGGGCTCAGTGCCCGTCGGCCGCCTCCAGCACGAACACCGGGATCGGGCGCGAGGTCTTCTCCTGGTACTCGGCGTACGGCGGGAACGCGGCGACCGCCCGCTCCCACCACTGCGCCTTCTCGGCCCCGGTGACCTCACGGGCCGTCATGTCCCGCAGCGCCGGCCCGTCCCGCAACTCGACCCGCGGGTCGGCCTTGAGGTTGAAGTACCAGAACGGGTGCGTGGGCGCGCCGCCCTGCGAGGCCACGACTGCGTAGCGCCCGTCGTGCTCCACCCGCATCAGCGGCGTCTTGCGGATCCGGCCGCTGCGCGCCCCGCGCGTGGTCAGCAGGATCACCGGCAGTCCGGTGTCCTTGAGCGTGGTCCCCTCGGTGCCGCCGGAACTCTCGTACAACTCCACCTGCTCCCGCACCCACTGGGTGGGGCTGGGCTCGTACTCGCCCTCAAGAGGCATGGCGTCCGTCCTCTCCTCGCATCCGGGTGCCCGGCGGGGCGCCGCCGTTCGGCGTCGGCGCCGGCACCCCTCCATCCCTACCACCCGGCGCGATCCGGATGGGCGCCCCGGCCACCGGACGGCCGTATCCCGCCAGCCCCCGCGCCGCCGGTGCCCGCCGGCGCGCGGACGACCGGCGCGGACGGCCGGTCCGGGGCGTCCGCCGGCGCCGTACGGCGCTCCGCCCCGCCCGGCGTGGCCGAACACCGCCCGTGGGCGTGGCCGGTCTCCGCCGACGGGGCCCCGGCCCGGTATCCGGACTACGATGCCAAGGAGACGTTTGTCGGCCAGATGCCGCACGACGGCGATCTGGCCGAACTTGCCGTCGCCTAATAGATGCCCCGGGCATCTAATGAAGATCGGCACGACGCACCCTTCGTCTGCGAGGTCTTCCATGCCGGACCCGACCACCGCCCCCCACGCCTCCGAGCCCGTCGCGTTCCCGCAGGACCGCTCCTGCCCGTACCACCCGCCCACGGGCTACGACCCGCTGCGCACCGACCGGCCGCTGTCCCGCGTCACCCTGTACGACGGCCGCCCGGCCTGGCTCGTCACCGGGCACGCCCTGGCCCGCGCCCTGCTGGCCGACCCGCGCCTGTCCAGCGACCGCACCCGCGACGGCTTCCCCACCACCACGCCCCGCTTCGCGGCGGCCCGCGACCGCCGGCTCGCGCTCCTCGGCGTCGACGATCCCGAGCACCGCTCCCAGCGGCGCATGATGGTGCCCAGCTTCACCCTCAAGCGGGCCGCCGCGCTCCGGCCGCGCATCCAGCACATCGTCGACGACCTGCTCGACGCGATGATCGCGCAGGGGCCGCCCGCCGAGCTGGTCGGCGCGTTCGCGCTGCCCGTGCCCTCCATGGTGATCTGCGAGCTGCTCGGCGTGCCCTACGCCGACCACGAGTTCTTCGAGGAGCAGTCCAGGCGGCTGCTGCGCGGACCGGACGTCGCCGACACGCTGGACGCGCGCGACCGGCTGGAGGAGTACCTGGGCGACCTGATCGACCGCAAGCGCGAGGAACCGGGCGAGGGGGTGCTGGACGAGCTGGTCCGGCAGCGGCCGGCCGACGGCGGACCGGACCGCGCGGAGGTGATCTCGCTGGCGGTCATCCTGCTCGTCGCCGGGCACGAGACCACCGCCAACATGATCTCGCTGGGCACCTACACCCTGCTCCAGCACCCGGGCCGGCTGGCCGAGCTGCGCGCGGATCCGGCGCTGCTGCCCGCCGCGGTCGAGGAGCTGATGCGGCTGCTGTCCATCGCCGACGGACTGCTGCGGCAGGCCACCGAGGACATCGAGGTGGCCGGCGCCACGATCCGGGCCGGCGACGGCGTGGTCTTCTCGACCTCCGTCATCAACCGCGACCAGGACGTCTACCCGGCTCCCGACGCGCTGGACTTCCACCGCTCGACCCGCCACCACGTCTCCTTCGGCTTCGGCATCCACCAGTGCCTGGGCCAGAACCTCGCCCGCGCCGAACTGGAGATCGCCCTGGGCGCCCTGGTGCGGCGGCTGCCCGGCCTCCGGCTCGCGGCCCCGCCGCAGGAGATCCCCTTCAAACCCGGCGACACGATCCAGGGGATGCTGGAACTCCCCGTGACCTGGTAAGAGGCTGCCGTCATGCCCATCGACATCGACAAGGACGTCTGCATCGGCGCCGGCCAGTGCGCCCTGGCCGCCCCGCACGTGTTCACCCAGGACGACGAGGGCTTCAGCACCCTGCTGACCGACCCGGAGACCGGCGCGGCCGACCCGATGGCCCGCGTCGCCGCGAAGGCCTGCCCCGTCGGCGCGATCACGATCACGGAGCCGCCCGCCTGATACCCCGGAGCCCGGAGTCCGGAGTCCGGAGCCCGGGGAGGCCGACACCCCGGGCCCTGGAACCCTTGGGGGCTCTGCCGCGCCGCCCGGCCCGGTGGGATCTCCGGCCGGGCTCGGGCCGCGCGTCCTCACCCGGGCGGCCACGACCGGTCGCCCGGGGCCGCTCCGGCCTCTGCGGGCTCCGCGGGCTCGGGGGCGTCCAGCACGGACAGCGGCAGGCGGGACAGCGCGGCGGGGTCGGCGATCACCTGGTAGGCGGTGATCCGGTCCTCCCGGACGGTGATGTCCAGGGCGAACAGGAGCCGGCCGGCCGGAGCGACCACCGCGCCGACACGGCCGCCGACCAGGGCCGCGGCGGCGTACCGGGCGCGGGCGCGCAGGGCGACGGTGCCCCGCGCGACGGCGCGCGCCCCGCGCAGCTCGGCCGGCGCCCCCGCGGGCAGCGCGGCGGGGTCGGCCCGGCGCACGACGTCCGGGGCGAGCACGTCCAGCAGCGCGCCGAGGTCGCCGCCCCGAGCGGCGGCCAGGAACCGTTCGACGACCACGCGGTGCCGCTCCAGCTCGGCGGCGGACACCGAGGGCACGCCCCGGACCTTGTGCCGGGCCCGGCTGGCCAGCTTCTTCGCGGCCGGCTGCGAACGGTCCACCACGGCGGCGACCTGCGCGAAGGGCACCGCGAACACGTCGTGCAGCACGAACGCCACCCGCTCCGGCGGGCTCAACGTGTCGAGGACGGCCAGCAGCGCCACGCCCACCGAGTCGGCGAGCACCGCCTCCTCCTCGGGCGCGCCGTCGCCGCCGCCGCTCACCTCCGGCGCGTCGTGCCCGTAGGGGTCCTCCCGCCGTGCCGTCCGCGCGCGCAGCAGGTCCAGACAGACCCGGGAGACGACCGTGGTCAGCCAGCCCGGCAGGTTGTCGATGCCCTCCGCGCCGGTCCTGACCAGCCGCAGCCAGGTCTCCTGCACGGCGTCCTCCGCCTCGCTCGCCGAGCCCAGCATCCGGTACGCCACCGCGTGCAGGCGCCCGCGCCGCAGCTCGAACCGTCGCGCCAGTTCCTCGTCGCCCGCCCTGGGGTCCATGGGTCGGTCACCTTTCCGCGTCGTGCTCCGTCACCCCACTGACGTATCCGACCCGATCGAGGTGACCTTCCGGTGACTGACACGCTGCTGCACATCGACTCCAGCGCCGACCCGACCGCCGACTCGGTGAGCCGCCGGCTGACCGCCCGCTTCGTCCGCGCCTGGCGCGAGCGGCACGGTACGGCGGGCTACCGCCACCGTGACCTGTCCGCGACGCCCGTCGCGCCGCTCACCGCGGCCTACACCGCCCTCGGCCGCCGGGTGGAGCACGCGGGCTTCGTACCGCCGGCCGAGGTGCCCGCGCTGATCGGGGACCCGGCCGAGCGGCGCGAGTGGGAGCTGACCCTGCCCCTGGTCACCGAGTTGCGCCGCGCGCACACGGTGCTGCTGGGCGTCCCGATGTACAACTTCTCCATGCCCGCCGCCCTCAAGGCGTGGATCGACCGGGTGACCTTCCCGGGCGCGTTCACCGACCCGGACACGGGCGCGAGCCTGCTGGGCGGCACCCGCGTGATCGCGGTCATGGCCCGCGGCGGCGGATACGGCCCGGGCACTCCGCGCGCGGCCTTCGACTTCCAGACGCCCTACCTGCGGGCCTGGTTCGGCAACCTGGGCGTCGACCCCGGCCGGCTGCACCTGATCGCGGCCGAACTGACCCGCGTCGACGTCCTCCCGCGGCTCGCCGGCCTCGAACACCTGGCCGCGGACTCGCTCGCGGCGGCCGAGGACGCGCTGACGGAACTGGCACGGTCCGCCGCCTGAGCCTCCGGCCCGCCCGGGAACCGCTCCCGCCGGGCCGCCCGCCGGGTGCCAGTAGGGTGCCGGGATGACCGAACAGGCCCCGGAACCAGCCGAGAAGCCCGCCGAGACACCCGCTCAAAGGTTCGGCGAGACGTCCGCTCAGAAGCGTGCCGGAGCACCCAGCCGGACGTCCGCCGGGGCGTCCGCTCAGGAGTCCGCCGGGGCGTCCGCTCAGGAGTCCGCCGGGGCGCCCGGCCAAGAGTCCGCCGAAGTGTCCGCCCGGACGTCCGCCCGGACGTCCGCCCGGACGTCCGCCCGGACGTCCGCCCGGACGCCCGCCCGGGCGTCCGCCGTGAGGCCCTTCCTCTACGTCGTCGTCTGCGCCGCCGGCGTCGCCGAGAGCGTCGGCGCGCTGATCGCCGCCGCGCGGGTACGGGGCTGGGAGGTCGGCGTCATAGCGACCCCCCTCGCCATGAACGGCTTCTTCGACAGCGCCGCCGTCCAGACGCTCACCGGCCGCCCCGTCCGCTCCGCCTGGCGCACCCCCGCGGACCCGCGCCCCTTCCCGCCGCCGGACGCCGTGGCCGTCGCGCCCGCCACCTTCAACACGATCAACAAGTGGGCCGCCGGCATCGCCGACACCCTCGCCGCGGCCACCCTGTGCGAGGCCCACGGCCTCGGCGTCCCGGTCGTCGCCCTGCCGTGCGTGGCCGACGCGCTGGCCGTCCACCCCGCCTACCGCGACAGCCTGGCCCGCCTGCGCGCGATGGGCGTCCGCTTCGGCGACCCGCACACCGGCGATCAGCCCCAGGACGGCGGCCGGCCCGCCTTCGCCTGGGAACGCGCCCTGGACCTGCTCGACGCCTTCCCGCCCGGCCCCCGCCCCGCGTCCGTCATCCGGTACGACCGGCCGTCATGATCGCCGACCGCCTAGCCTCGCGCTTTCATGAAGCGAGCTGTCCGGCAGGCGGTCAGGAAAGCAGAAAGTGCCTCTGACCAGCAAGAATGAGGATTGTCGAGGTCCTTGTTCCTGCCACCGCCGGAGGCACTTCCCAGGTGAAGCACTCTATCGGGTCCTATCCCCGTGTCCGTGTCCAGGACGACGGCCGCCAGATCGTCTCCCAGGCCGGGTCGGTCCTGCTGGTCGAGACGGTCCGCAAGGCCGGTCTTGACCAGGCCATATCGACAGCTCTGGCGCCGTGGCGCAAGCCGCGGGCCGTCCACGACCCCGGCAAGATCCTCCTGGACATCGCCCTGGCGGTGGCACTGGGCGGGGACTGCCTGGCGGACGTTGCGATGCTGCGGGCCGAGCCGGCCGTCTTCGGTCCGGTCGCCTCCGAGCCGACCGTCTCCCGCCTGATCGACACCCTCGCGGCCTCCGGCGAGAAAGCCCTGCAGGCAATCCGGTCCGTACGCTCCGAAGTCCGTGGCCGTGTCTGGTCGTTGGCTGGTGAGAATGCGCCGGACGCCGACGCTCAGGTCACCGTCGATCTCGACGGCGTCCTCGTGGTCGCGCATTCCGACAAGGAGGACGCGACCGCGACCTGGAAGAAGACCTACGGCCATCACCCTTTGACGGCCTTCGTCGACCACGGCCCGGGCGGAACCGGCGAGCCGGTCGCGGCCCTGCTCAGGCCGGGGAACGCGGGCTCGAACACGGCCGCCGACCACATCACCACCGCCCGGCTCGCCCTGGCCCAACTGCCCAAGCACTACCGGCGAGGACGGCAGACACTGATCCGCACGGACTCCGCCGGCGGCACCCACGACTTCGTGTCCTGGCTCGCCAGGCGAGGCCGGTGGCTGTCCTACTCGGTCGGCATGACGGTCACCGAAGCGATCCACGAACATGTGCTGAAGGTCCCCGCCCCGACTTGGACGGCGGCCGTCGAGACCAACGGTGAGGTCCGTGACGGGGCCTGGGTCGCCGAGCTCACCGGCAGCCTGCTGGACGGCTGGCCGAAGGGGATGCGGCTGATCGTCCGCAAGGAACGGCCGCACCCCGGTGCCCAGTTGAGGATCACGGACGCGGACGGCATGCGGATCACCTGTTTCGCCACCAACACTCCTGACCGGCCGATCGCCGAGCTCGAGCTCCGTCACCGGCTGCGGGCCCGGGCCGAGGACCGGATCCGGGCCGCCCGGTCCACCGGCCTACGCAACCTGCCCCTGCACCACACCGCGCAGAACAAGGTCTGGCTGGAGATCGTCCAGGTCGCGCTTGACCTCCTGGCCTGGATGCCCATGCTCGCCCTGACCGACCAGGCCCGTCTTTGGGAGCCCCGCCGACTGCGGTTCCGCCTGTTCTCCGCGGCCGCCCAGCTCGTCACCACCGGCCGACGCCGCATCCTCCGCCTCGCCCGCCACTGGCCCTGGACCGGCGAGATATCCGCCGCCCTTGAACGGCTTGCGCTCCTGCCGAACCCCACCTGACCAGCTGATTCGCCTGTCCCTACAAGAAGAGGAACCAGCCCGGAGCAGTGGGACCCGGCGTCCACCCGAGGCGACACTCGGGCCCTCGGAATGCCCGCCATCAGCCACCCAAAGCCAAACGGTCCACCGACTCCGTCGGCGGACCGTCACGAAAGATCGAGGCTAGGCTCTTTCCGGTAACCCGGAGATATGCCGGTGACCACCCGAAGACAGGAGCGGCAACGATGCGGTACGTGAAGCTCGGCTCGACGGGCCTGGACGTGTCACGGATCTGTCTGGGCTGCATGACCTACGGCGTGCCCGACCGGGGCGCACACGAGTGGACCCTCGACGAGGAGACCTCGCGGCCCCTGATCCAGCAGGCCCTGGAGGCCGGGATCACCTTCTTCGACACGGCCAACGTCTACTCCGACGGCACCAGCGAGGAGATCGTCGGCCGCGCGCTGCGCGACTTCGCCCGCCGCGAGGACGTCGTCCTCGCCACCAAGGTGCACGGCCGGATGCGGCCCGGCCCCAACGGCGCCGGTCTGTCCCGCAAGGCGATCATGACCGAGATCGACGCCAGCCTGCGCCGCCTCGGCACCGACTACGTCGACCTCTACCAGATCCACCGCTGGGACCCGCACACGCCCGTCGAGGAGACCATGGAGGCGCTGCACGACGTGGTCAAGGCGGGCAAGGCCCGCTACATCGGGGCCAGTTCGATGTACGCGTGGCAGTTCTCCAAGGCCCAGTACACCGCGCGGCTCAACGGCTGGACCCGCTTCGTCTCCATGCAGAACCACTACAACCTGCTCTACCGCGAGGAGGAGCGCGAGATGCTGCCGCTCTGCGCGGACCAGGGCGTCGGCGTGCTGCCCTGGAGTCCGCTCGCCCGGGGCCGCCTCACCCGGGACTGGGGCACCGCCACCCACCGCAGCGACACCGACAACTTCGGCAGCACCCTCTACGCGGAGGGCGACCGCGCCGTCGTCGAGACCGTCACCCGCATCGCCGAGGAGCGCGGCGTCCCGCGCGCCCAAGTGGCCCTCGCCTGGCTGCTGCACCGGAACACGGTCACCGCGCCCATTATCGGCGCCGCCAAGCCGCAGCACCTGGCGGATGCCGTGGCCGCCGTCGAACTGGAGCTGAGCGAGAAGGAGATCGAGGAGCTGGAGCGGCCCTACACCCCGCACGAGGTCAGCGGCCACTGAGCCCGCCCGCCGCACCCGAGGCCCGTACGGCGCGCACGCCGTACGGGCCCGCTCCGTATGGGGTCGCGAAAGGGCCGGTCTCCGGCTCCGCGGAGGAAATCCGGTCCGGAATCCATTGGCCACGAACAATTGACAATTCGTCAACAGCTCGCTTTTCCCCGGGATATGCGGAAAACCGTGTGATCCCTTGTTGCCTCCCGTTCGCCTGTGGAAAGGTGTGGCCGGAAAGTTCGAAGTCCCTTCTCTTGGTACGGACTTGATCCGCGGTGAGTACGGAGGAATGCAGCCGTGAAATACCCGGACCCGTCCCCGTCGCCCGAGCCGCACGGCCCTTTCGGCAGCACGGACCAGGAACTGAGCGCGGAACTGCGGAAGTGGACCGGCGCCACCCCCGCGACGCATCCGGTCGCCGAACTCCTCGACCGGCACTGGGAAGCGGCCTTCGCCTACGCACGGCTGTGCACCGACGGCCCGAACACCGCGGGCATACTCACCACCCAGGCCTTCACCCGCCTGTTCGGACAGTCGCTGCGCCGCTCCGGGCCCACCGCCGCGTGGCGTCCCCGACTGCTGGTAACAGTGCGCCGGATCGCGGGGGAGTGGAGCACCGACCACCGGCGGGAGACCCTGCACCCGGAACTGAGCGCCGCGGCCGGCGCGGGTGAGCCGGTCGCCGCGCTGCTGCTGCCGCCGGTCGAGCGGCGGCTGCTGTCCCGCGCGTTCCAGCGGCTGCCCCAGACCGCCGCCGCCCTGCTCTGGCATGCCGAGGCCGAGGGCGAACCGGCGGCCGCACCCGCCCGGCTGCTCGGGCTCGACGAGGCGGGCGCGCGCGTGGAACTCGGGCGGGCCCGCGAACGGCTGCGCGAGGAGTGCCTCCAGGTCCACCGCGAACTCGCACCCGACCAGGAGTGCTTGCGGTACTTCAGGCTGCTCGACGTGACCTGCCGGCGCGGTGGTGTCGACGTCGACCCCGATCTGCGGCAGCACCTGGCCGGCTGCACGCACTGCCGGCACACCGCCGGCCAACTGGCCCCGTTCGACGCCGGTCTCGGGACCGCGCTCGCCGAGGGGGTGCTCGGCTGGCGCGCCCGGGAGTACCGGGTGCTGCGCCTCGCCGCCGCGGCTCCCGCGGCCGAGGCGGCCGCCGGTGACGACGGCCCACCGTCCACCGCACCTGCCGGGGGCGGCCCGTCAGCAACGAGTACGGTGCCCGACGCGCCGACCGCGCCCGCAGCCTCGCCGCCGGGTCCGGCTCCCGCCCCCCAAGTACCGCCACGCCCCGCCGAGTCACCCTCCGCACCGCCGAGCGCACCGCCCTGGAACCCCACCGGCCACCTGCCCCACACGGCGACCGACGCCCCGGCGGCGCCTTCCACCGACGATTCGCGGGCGTCCGGCGAACCGGTCGTAGGCCCCGGACGCGAAGAGTCGCGCACCGGCGCTCCGAACGGCGCCCGGCCGGCCGAAGGCCGAGGAGTCACAGCTGAGCCGGGCGTGGCCGCCGAAGACCGCGCCGCTGACACGTCAGCGACTTCTGCCGGCGTTCGGGACGCGGGCGCGGTCAGTGGGGTGGCGGGGGGCGGGCGGCGGTCCGCTCGGCGGTCGGCTCGGCGGGCCGCGCGGAACCGGAACCTGGCCGTCGCCGTGGCGACGGTGAGCGGCCTGGTCGTCCTCCCGCTCGCGGTCTGGGCGGCCGTCGGCCCGGGCGACGGCGCCGCGCCCGCCGCCGGAGGTCGCCCCAGCGGCGGCGCGGCCACGCCCTCCGGCGCGTCGGCCCCCGCTCCCGCGCCCACCCAGGCCGGCGCGGGCGACGCGGGAAGGACGACCCTGCGCGGGCGACTGCACAACGCGGCCTCCGGGCTGTGCGTCGGCATCGTCGGCGAGAAGGCCGTGCCCGGCGCGGAGACCGAGCTGGCGACCTGCTCGGCGCGCCCCGGCCAGCAGTGGGCGTACGAGACCGACGGACTGCTACGCAGCGGCGCCGCGCCCGGACTGTGCTTGGACTCGCACCTCGCCTACTCCGTGCGGCTCGCCCCGTGCGTCGCCGCCGCCGCGCCGGGCGGCCGGGACATCCGCTACGACTTCACCCTTCAGGGCACTCTCGTCCCCCGTTTCGACCAGGACCTGGCGCTGACCCCGGCCGCCACCGACGGCGCGGGCGCGCTCGTCCTCAAGACGCGGTCCAGGACCGACACCCAGCGCTGGACGATCGACGCGGTCTCGGCCGACCTGCGGATGCGGGCGGCGAACTGGGCGGCGCACGGCTCCCCGCCGCCGTGACCCGACGACGCGGCCGGTCTCAGGGACGCGGCGGCGGCCCGTGCGGGGGAGGCGGCGGCTCCCGGGGAGGAGGCGGCGGCAGCGTCGCGAGGTCCGGGGCCGCCTCCGGCCACACCAGCAGCACCGGACAGGGCGCGTGGTCGACGGCGAACCGCACGGCGGGCCCCAGGCTGTGCGGACCGAGCCGGTCGCGGTCGCCGTCCCGGGCCAGCACCAGCAGATCGGCGTCGTCGGCCGCCTCCACCACCTCGCGCTCGACCCGCCCCGCCCGCTCCACCAGCGCGCACGGCCGCCCCAGCCGGGCCGCCGCCGCCTCCAGCAGCGCGGCCGCCGAGGCGTCGCCGAGAGCGGTGAGCCGGTCGCCCGGGTCCCGCCCCCAGCCGTCGCCGGGGCTCCGCCCGCCGCGGTGCGCCCGCCCCAGCAGCCCGGCGAACGCCCCGTGCGCCACCCCGGACACCTCCGCCCCGCTGACATGCAGCAGCACCACCTCGGCGTCCTCGGGCGCGTGGGCGCGCACGGCGTCCACACAGGCGGGCCAGGTGCCCTCGACGAGCCAGGCGATCACGCGCATACGGCGGCCTCCCTCAGCCTTCGGTCTTCCCCGGCCGCGCCCCGCGACTCACACGACGTGCAGCGCCCCCCACAGTGCCACCACCGCGGGCACCAGCGCCGCAGGCACCGCGAGCAGCCCCAGCCGGGTGAACTCCTTGAGATCCACCCCGTGTTCGTGCTGGTGCACGATCCGCCGCCACAGCAGCGTCGCCAGCGAGCCGGCGTAGGTGAGGTTGGGGCCGATGTTGACGCCGAGCAGCACGGCCAGGACGGCGCCCGGGCCGGCCGGAGCGGTCAGCGGCAGCAGCACCAGCACCGCCGGCAGATTGTTGATCAGGTTGGCCAGCACGGCGGCCACCGCGGCCGTGCCGAGCAGTGCGAGCAGTCCGGTGCCGCCGGGCAGGACGTGCCCGAGCGCGTCGGCGAGCCCGTTGTCGACCACCGCGCGGACCACGACGCCGAGCGCCAGCACGAACGCGAGGAAGGCGGGCGCCGCGGCCCGCACCACGCTCAGCGCGCTCGCCTCGCGCCGCGCCAGCGCCCGCCCGGCCAGCACCAGCGCCCCGGCCAGCGCCGCCCACGCCGGTTCGACGCCGAACGCGGAGGTCACGACGAAACCGGCCAGCGTGCAGCCCACGGTCACCAGTGCGAACAGCGGCAGCGCGGGCGGCTCGCCCACGCCGGGCGAGGGCGCGGAGGCGGCCAGGTCGCGGGCGAAGAAGCGGCGGAAGACCAGGTACTCCGCGCCGATCGCCGCCAGCCACGGCAGCGCCATCAGCGCGGCGAACCGGGTGAAGCTCACCCCGCTCGCCGCGAACGCCAGCAGGTTGGTCAGATTGGAGACCGGCAGCAGCAGCGACGCCGTGTTGGACAGGTGCGTACAGGCGTAGACGTGCGGTTTGGGGCGTACGCCGGTGCGGGCGGCGG
Organism: Streptomyces seoulensis; assembly: GCA_013364255.1. Classification (GTDB taxonomy): domain Bacteria; phylum Actinomycetota; class Actinomycetes; order Streptomycetales; family Streptomycetaceae; genus Streptomyces; species Streptomyces similanensis. The sequence goes on from CP054936.1 coordinate 7,965,454, forward strand.
TGGCGAACACCACCGGGGTCAGCAGGACGATGGTCGCGTCCAGGCTGAGCACGGCCGTGATCGCCGACGCCAGCGCGAACACCGCCGTCAGCAGCCGCACCGGACGGCCCCGCGCCCACCGGGCCATCCACGCCCCGCACGCCGTGAACAGCCCCTCCACATCGCAGAAGTGGGCGAGGACCAGCACCGCGGCGAGGAACCCGACCACCGGTCCGAGCCGGGCCACCTCGGCGCGGGCGTGGTCCAGGCCGATCGCGCCCGTGGCGACGGCGACCGCGGCGGCGGGCACCGCCATGACCGCCTCGGGCAGACCGAAGGGGCGTACCACCGCCCAGGCCAGCACGGCGACGAGCAGGACGACGGACAGGGTCTCCGCCAGCGGGGTGTTCAGGGCTCGGTCCTCCGGACGCGATCAACGGTGCCCGCACATCAAAGCAAACACGTGCCGCCCGTTCGCGCGGACGTGCGGGCACCGGGGCGCGTCACGGCGCGGTGCCGGGGCTGAGCACGGTCAGGAACACCGAGGAGGAGTTGCCGCCCACCGGCACCTGACCGGCCGTCCACTTGACCGTGAGGTGGTCGCGCTCGTCCGGCGGCGTGACGATCAGCGAGGCCGGCTTCGCGGTCCGCGCCCCGCTCACGCCCGGGTTGGAGAAGGTCAGGCCGGCCCAGGCGCTGGCGCCCGGCTTGAGCGTGATTGTCGCCGGGGAGCCGCTCGAGCGCTTCGGGTCGGGGCCGAGCTGCCGGCCGGAGGCGTCCAGGAACGCGGCGCCAGGGAAGCCGCGCACCGTGCAGGTGTGGCCGGAGACGTTGGTGAGGACGAGCGGGAAGTTCTCCTGACCCGCGCCGGGGTCCATCCGGCCGACCGCGGCGCGCAGCTCGGAGGTGTGGCAGCGGGTGCTCGCGGCGGCGGCGGTGTCCTTGTCCGCGCCGCTGCCGGACCCGGTGGCCCGGCCGGTGTCCGCCGGGGCGGCGGAGTCCGGGGGCGAGGCGGTACGGCCCGGGGTGCTGGAGCCGCCGCCCGCGGCGGTGCTCTCGGACGCCACGCCACTCGTCGTGTCGCCGGTCGCGGGCGCGGCGGTGCCCGGCACCTTCTGCGGTCCGCCCGCCGTGCCGTGGTCGCTGCCGCAGCCGGTCAGCAGGCCCACCGCGGCGATGGCGCCGGCGAGCAGGGCGGTACGGCGGCGGGACGGGAAGGTGTACGTCATGATCCACGCTCCTGGAGGTTCCTCGCACGCCGCGTCGCGTGCGTCCGGCGCCTCGTGCGCCGACATGAGTGTCCGATGCGCGGTCCGGGTGGAAAGTTCGCGGTTCCCGCGCGTTTCTTCCCCGGACTTCTTCCCGCGCGGAGCCCCGGCGTGTCCACCCGTACCCGTGTTCACCCCTACCGGGTCTGAGTGACCCGCAGCGAGCGGAGTATGCCGTCGGTCGGATCGACGCCGCCCTCCCGGCGGACCTGCACGTACACCTGCGGCTGTCCGCCGGCCCCGGCCGGGGTCAGCGCGGCCTCGGTGAGCAGTCCGCCGCCGGGGCAGCCGCTCCAGGAGCGGATCCGGCCGTGCCAGCGCCCGTCGGCCCAGGCGCGGCCGCCGTCGTCGTGGCAGCCGGGGTGCGCGACGGCGGCCACCCGGGCGGTGACGTCGCCGTGCTCGCTCAGCCCGACGAACACCCCGTCCACGCCGGCCCCCAGGTCCTGCCAGTGCGTCAGGTCGTCGGCGACGGCGAGGCCCGGCTCGTGCCCGGCGGGCAGCCCCAGCGTCGCCGGGTCCCAGCCCGAGTCCCGCAGCTGCCGCCCCCAGCCGTCCGGCACCCGCACCGCGACCCGGCCGGTGGCGTCCACCACCCGGACGCCGGACGCCGCGCCGGAGGCGCCGGAGGTTTCCGGCGCGCCGGGCCACAGCGCCACGCCGAGCCACACGCCCGCGGCGGCCGCCACGGCCACGGCGGCGGCCAGGACGGCGGCCCGCCCCCGTCGCCCGCGCGGCCGGCCGGCGCCCGGGGCCCGCCACCCGCGCGGCCGGACGGCTGCGGCCGTCGCCGCGCAGTCCTCCAGCTCCCGGGCCAGCTCCTCGGCGCTGGGCCAGCGCCGCTCGCGGTCCGGCTCCAGGGCGCGCATCAGCGTGCGCGCCACGTCCGGCGCCAGGTCCGGCCGCAGCCGCTCCGGCGGCACCACCTTGCCCGGCGCGGCCGGGACCGTGCCGGTGACCAGCTCGTAGCCGACCGCGCCCAGGCTGTACACGTCCGCCCGCGCGTCGATCCCCGCCCCGGGCTCGGCCTGCTCCGGCGGCCGGTAGCCCTCCGACCCCGCGGCCAGGGTCAGCCCGGAGGCCTGCGCCAGGCTCTTGGCCAGCCCCAGGTCGGCGAGCAGCACCCGCCGCGTGCCGTCGGGCGCGGTGCGCAGCAGGACGTTGCTCGGCTTGACGTCCCGGTGCACGATGCCCGCCTCGTGCAGGGCGTGCGCGGAGCGGGCCGCCAGCGCGGTCAGCCGCAGTGCCTCCGGCACCGGCAGGGCGCCTTCGGCGAGCAGGTCGGCGAGGGTGCCCGCGTCGGCGTACTCCATGACGAAGTACGGCCTGCCGTCGGGCAGTTCCCCGATGTCGTGGACCTGTACCACGCGCGGCGAGCCCGCCTTGCGCAGCAGCCGTGCCTCGGCCAGGAACCGTTCGCGCACATCGAGGCGGTGCGCCCAGTTCTCGGCGAGGACCTTCACCGCCACCGGCGCTTCGAGGTCGTCGTCGTGGGCGAGCCACACCGTGCCGAAGGCGCCGGCGCCGAGGCGCCGTTCGAGCCGGTAGCGGCCGATCCGCTCGACGGAGTGCATACGACTATCATGCCTGCCCTGAGATCGACTCCAAGGAGGCCCCACGTGCCGGACGCGGCGCCGACCGAAGAACTCGCCCGGCGCGCCGCCGCCGGTGACGGCGCGGCACTGGAGGAGCTTCTCGCCGAGCTGCGGCCCGAGCTGCTGCGGCGCTGCGGGCGTTTCCTGCCCTGCCGCGAGGACGCGGAGGAGGCGGCGCAGGACGTGCTGTGGCAGGTCACCCGGAAGATCACCACGTTCGAGGGACGCAGCAGGTTCAGCACCTGGCTCTACACGGTCGTCGCCAACTGCTGCCGGCAGAAGTACCGCGAGCTGAAGCGGCGGGCCGCCGAGCACCCGGCCGCCATCGAGCCGGAGCGGCACGTCGACCCGCGCACCACCAGCGTCATCGCCGGTTCCCGGATCGATCTGCTGGAGGCGCTGGAGCGGCTGGAGCGGGAGCATCCGCACCTGGTGGCGCCGCTGGTGTACCGGGACATCTGCCAGCTGGAGTACGCCGAGGCCGCCGAGCGGGCCGGCATTCCCCTCGGCACCCTCAAGTCCCGGCTGCACGAGGCCCGCCGCCAGGTACGGCCCTGGCTGGCGGGCGGGGCCTGACCGGCCGGCACCGCACGGCGGCCGACCGGCCGGCACCGCACGGCGGCCGACCGGGCGAACCGCTTTCACTCCCCGTCGAGCAGGCTCAGCTCGGCCCAGATGGTCTTGCCCTCCAGGCTGTGCCTGCTGCCCCAGCGCTGGGTGAGCTGGGCGACCAGGAGCAGGCCGCGGCCGCCCTCGTCCCAGGTCTTGGCGCGGCGCAGGTGCGGGGCGGTGTTGCTGGTGTCGGACACCTCGCAGATCAGCTGGGTCTCGTCGTGGATCAGCCGCAGCCGGATCGGCGGGGCGCCGTAGCGGATGGCGTTGGTGACCAGCTCGCTGACCACCAGTTCGGCGGTGAACGCCGCCACGCTCAGCCCCCAGTCGTCGAGCTGTTCGACGACCTGCTTGCGGATCGGGGCGACGAGCGCGGGGTCGCCGGGGATGTCCCAGGTCGCCACCTGGGAGGCGGGCAGGCCCCGGGTGCGGGCGAGCAGCAGGGCGACGTCGTCGCCGGCGCTGCCGCCGGGCAGCAGGGCGTGCAGGACCCGGTCGCAGGTCTCCTCCAGGGAGTCCGCCTCGCCGGCCAGCGCCGCGCACAGCAGCCGGTGTCCGGCCTCCACGTCCCGCTCCCGGCTCTCCAGCAGCCCGTCGGTGTAGAACGACAGCACGCTGCCCTCGCGCAGCTCCAGCACCGCCGACTCGAACGGCAGTCCGCCCAGGCCGAGCGGCGGCCCCGCCGGAAGCTCGATCCGGTGCGGCGGCCCGTCCGGCGGCACCAGCACCGGCGAGGGGTGCCCGGCGCGGGCGAGCGTGCACCGCCGGGAGATCGGGTCGTAGACGGCGTACAGACAGGTCGCGCCCACCTCGCCGGGACCGTCGCCGCCGTCCTCGGCCGACATCCGCACCACCACGTCGTCCAGATGGGTGAGCAGCTCGTCCGGGGCGAGGTCGATGTCGGCGAGGGTGCGCACGGCGGTGCGCAGCCGGCCCATGGCGGCCGAGGCCCGCACCCCGTGCCCGATGACGTCCCCGACCACCAGCGCCACCCGCATCCCGGACAGCGGGATCACGTCGAACCAGTCGCCGCCCACGTCGGCGCGCGCCGCCGGGAGGTAGCGCGAGGCCGCCTGCACGCCGGCGGTGCGCGGCAGCGAGCGCGGCAGCAGGCTGCGCTGGAGGGCGAGCGCGGTCTCCCGCTCGCGCGAGTAGCGGCGGGCGTTGTCGACGCAGACGGCGGCCCGGGCCGTGACGTCCTCGGCCAGCAGCACGTCGTCCGGCATGAACGGGTGCGGGTGCCGGAAGCGGGTGAAGACGGCGACGCCCAGCGTGACGCCCCGGGCCAGGATCGGCACCGACATCGTGGAGTGGACGCCGAGGCGCCGGGCGAGCAGGACGCGCTCGGGGTCCCAGGCGAGCCACTTCTCCAGGTCGCCCGACTTCTCGGACACCACGATCGGCTGGCCGGCCAGCAGCGCGGCGCCCTGCGGCGAGACCGCCGGATACACCTCGCTCCTGCCGGGCGGGAACATGGCCTCGGGATCGCCCTGATCGGCCGAGCGGTGCGCGACGCGGCGCAGGGAGACCGGGACCTTCAGCGGTCCGCTGGGCAGTTCGCCGCCGTGCTCGGGCGGGTCCACCAGGTAGACGCTGACGAAGTCGGCGAGCGAGGGGACGCAGACGTCGGCGAGTTCCTGCGCCGTCCGGGTGACGTCGAGCGTGGTGCCGATGCGCGCGCTCGCCTCGTTGACGAGCTGGAGGCGTTCACGGGAGCGGTACTGCTCGGTGAAGTCGTGCACGGCGACGCACACCCCGAGCACCCGGCCGTCGGCGTCCTTGACCGGGGACACCCGGGCCAGCCAGGCGCTCAGCCGGTCGTCGCCGCCGACCGGGACGTACGTCCGCACGTCGTGCCCCCGGCCGGTGGCGAGCACCCGGAGCATGTGCGCCTCGATGTCCTCGCTGTGCGAGCGACCGCCGATCTCGGGGTGGCGCAGGCCCCGCAGGTGTTCCCCGGGGACGCCGATCACCTCCGCCATCGCGTCGTTGGCGGCGTGCAGGCGCAGCCGGTCGTCGTAGACCGCGACGGCGCACGGCGACTGCGTCAGCTGGGCCCGCAGCAGCGGGTCGTCCGGTTGGGGCGGCGGTCCGCCCTCCAGCGGGGTCACCAGCAGCCAGTCGCCGCCGTCCGCGGGCCGCCGGTGGTGCGCCAGCACCCACACGGGCACGGTGTGCCCGTCGCGGTGGCACAGGTGCAGCGTGCCGCTCCAGCGGCGCTCCCCGGGCAGGGCGGGGGCCGGCGCGTCGCCGGCCAGCAGCCGCGCCGCCGGTCCGCCCACGACCTCCTGCGGCGTCCAGCCGAGCAGCCGGCGCGCGCCCTCGTTCCACTCGGCGAGCAGACCCCGCTCGTCGACGACGGCCCGGGCCGTGGCGGCATCGTCGAACGGATACACCGGGCTCATCGTCGCCACTCCATCGCGCACACCCACAGTGATCAGACGTGTGTCACTCGCGATCCAGCCTAGTGCGTACCCGTTCCGCGCGGTCGGCGGCCCCCCTCGCGGTGTCCGGCGCCGGGCGGTCTCCCGGCGCGCGACCGCGCTGCGGCGCGCCCGGGCCGTCCGCCCCGGCGCGCACGCCCGACGGTGCGCCGGGGCGCGCGCTCCGCCGTGCCGGTCGCCCGCGCGCGCCGGGCGGCCCGGTGCACGCCTTCTCCGGTACCGTGGTGCCACCGCTGTGACCTGCGGCTATTTACGTGAAAGTGCCCGCGCGGTACCGTTTGGAGTATGCCAGCGCTCAATGTGGAGTTCAGCGACCGCGAGCTAGAGGACCTGCGGCAGATCGCCAAGGAACGCGGTACGTCGATGAAGGCGCTCGTGCGCGAGGCCGCCGCCGCCGACATAGCCCGGCACCGGGCCCTCCAGGAGGGCGCCGAGGCCTTCCGCCGGTTCTTCGCCGGCCACGCCGAGGAATTCGCCGCCGCGTTCCCCGACGACGAACCGCCCACCCGGGGCGAGGGACGAGCCGCCTGACCGATGACCCCCGTCATCCACATCGACGTTCCCTGGCTGCTCCAGCGCCACGAGGAAGTACTCCCGGACCAGCCCGCGGTCAACGACTTCTCGGCCCTGGTCGCCGCCGTCGCCCGCCACCGCGTGGACCCGCCGCGCCTGGGCGTGGACTCCGACCCCGCCTGGCGGGCCGCCGCCCTGCTGCACACCCTCGCCCTGCTCAAACCGCTGCCCTCGGCCAACGCCCGCTTCGCCTGCGCCACGGCCGTCGCCTACATGTACGTCAGCGGCGTCGGCATCGACCCGCCCTACGGCGCCCTGGTCGACCTCGCCCGCGACCTGATGTCCGGCAAGACCGACGTCTACGGGGCGGCGGACCGGCTGCGTTCCTGGGAGATCTGACCGCGCCGAGCGCGTTCCGGCGCGTATGACGGGAGTGTTTCCAGTCGATTGCGGAACACGGGAGAACACGCCATCAGGCCGGATCTCACACCCGGGGGGCCCGTGGTTCCGGGGTTTGCACGTTCGAATTCCGTGACTTCACGCCACTGATTCAATACGCAAGGTTACCGAAACCCATGGGTTCGATGTGAGTTTCGGTGCCGGACTCGGCAGACTCCCGCTCGCCGGGTCCGGCACCGATCGCGCCGGACGGGCATCTCTCATCGAACCTGCGGAAGGAAGCACACAATGCGGAACACCGCGCGCTGGGCAGCGACCCTCGGTCTGACGGCCACCGCCGTCTGCGGACCCCTGACCGGGGCCGCCCTCGCCGCCCCGTCCGCCGCCCCCGCCTCCCTGTACGCCCCCTCGGCCCTGGTGCTCACCGTCGGCCACGGACCCGACGCCGCCACCGCCACCCCGGAACGCGCCGTCACCCTCACCTGCGCCCCCACGGCCTCCGGGACACACCCCGCCGCACCCGACGCGTGCGCCGAACTGCGCACCGTGGGCGGCGACTTCGCCGCCCTGACCGCCGGCGGCGACGTGCTGTGCACCAAGGAGTACAACCCCGTGGTGGTCACCGCCGCCGGTGTCTGGCAGGGCAAGCGGGTGACCTTCGAGCGCACCTTCGCCAACGAATGCGTGAAGAACGCCGCCATGACGAGCGTCTTCGCGTTCTAGAGCCGGGATCGCACGGTTTCCGCGCGGCACCATGGGCCACGTGACTGGGGAGTGCGTGGCCCGGCGAGGGAACCGAGGGTGATCCCGCGACAGGGATCGGCGGGCGGAGTGGGGCCTCCCGCCGATCCCTGACATCTTGCTTTTTGTCTCTTGCTTCTTGCTTCTCGCCTTCTTGCTCTCCGGCTCTCGTGTCGTCCCGCGCGGCCCGTCGCACACGGAGCCGCGCGCCCGCCGTCACACCCGCTTGCGGTGACTGGTGTCGCACCACGGGTAGCGGCGGCTGCGGCGGCAGGTGCACAGCGCCACCCGGAACCGGTCGGAGGAGACGGTGGTGCCGTCCTCCAGCTCCACCTCGACCGGGCCGTCCACCAGGATGGGCCCCTGCCGCTGCATGGTGACCCGGGCCGCCGGCGGAGTCGGGCGCGCGTCCTCGCGGCTCTCACAGGGGTCGTTCGGCACGGATCACCACCAGCTCTTCCTTCTCGTCGCCCGAGTCCAGCAGACCCCGCTCGCGCAGCCAGTCCCGGCGCGCCCGCAGCACCGGCCCGAAGGCGATCCAGCGGCGGCGCACCACGGCGGCCTTGAGTCCGGCCCCGCGCAACAGGTCCAGGGTGGGGTCGGGGCCGCTGAGCGCCGAGTGAACGATCAGCAGCACTCCACCGGGCCGCAGCAGCCCGGGCGCGTCCCGGCAGATCCGGTCCAGCAGCTCGCGGCCGTCGCAGCCCGCGTCCCAGGCCCGCGCCCTGCCACGGGGGGAGTGGCGGGCGGCGGGGGCCGGGACGTAGGGCGGATTGGCGAGGATGAGGTCGAACGTCTGCCCGTGCACCGGGCCGAAGAGGTTGCCGCGGCGGGCCCGCACCGGGAGCCGCCGCAGCCAGGCGTTGAGGCGGGTGCTCCACACCGCCCGCCGGGACACGTCGACCGCCGTCACCTCGACCCCGCGGCGGGCGGCCGCCAGCGCGAGCGCGCCGCTCCCGGTGCCCACGTCCAGGACCTGCGCGCCGGGCCGCAGCGGCTCGTCGCCCAGGACCTCGGTCAGCAGAGCGGTGTCGTCCTGCGGGGCGTAGACGCCCGGAAGTACCAGTTCACTCACGCCGCGCGAGTACCCCGCGGTCCGGCGAATATCAGCAGGCGCCGACCGCTTCCGCCGTGAGCGGAACGCGCAGCGAGGAGCGGCCCGCCCGCCAGTCCCCGAGCAGCCGGCCGCCGAGCCGGTCCTCCAGGTATCCGGTGGCGTCGACGCCGAAGGCGATGTCGGCGGCCAGGTGCGGTTCCTCCTCCAGCAGCCCGGCGATGACCTCGTGGCGCACGACCTGCTCGTGCACGGCGTCGGCCTCCACGTGCTCGTCGTAGAAGAACTCGGCCGCCTTACCGGCGCCGGTGCGGCGCATCGCCTCGGCCAGCCGCCGCGAGCCGGGCGAGGAGGTGATCTCCACCGCGGCGAAGTGCCCCACCAGCGCCCCGCGCAGCGCGCGGTGCAGCCCGAACAGGGACATCATGTTCACCGTGGCCAGGGCCTCCGCCGAGGCAGCGTCCAGATAGCGGCCGTACGCGGTGTCCAGCCCGAGGTCCGTCATCAGGTCCGCGAACAGCCGGGCGTGCACCCGGGCGGCGCGGCCGCCGCCGTACTCGTCGAACTCCACCGCCGCCATCGCCGCCTTGGCCCGCCCCCACAGCCGCGGCAGCACCCAGGCGTGCGGGTCCGCCTCCTTGAGGTGGTACAGGGAGCGCTGTGCGGCGTACTCGCGCACCTGCCACAGCTCGCCCTCGTCGCGCAGGTGGTACGAGACACCGGAGCCGTCGACCGGTTCGACCAGCAGCTCGCCCAGCGCCTCGTCCAGGCTCGCGTGCCCGGGGGTGTCGGCGCGCAGGGCGGTCAGGAAGCGGTCCTCCAGCGCCGCCCGCACCCGCAGCAGGTCCGGGTCCCACTCCCGCGCCGCGGCCACGCCCGCGAAGCCCCGGTAGTGCAGTTCGTAGCACAGGTACAGGGCCAGTTGGAGGTCGTCGCCGTACGGGTCGGCGGCGGCGGCGTCCGCGGGGCGGGGAAGCGGGCCGGTGTCGAGCAGGTGGGCCGTCACGGCAGCGGAGAGCGGGCCCCGGGCGGGCGGCAGCTGGGGTCCTCGGTGTGCGTCGTCCATGGGTTGCGGGTACCCGGGGCGCCTGCCGCCATCCGCCGGGTGATCGCGGCCGGCTCAGCGGCCCCCGGACTCCTCCTGGGCCTCTTCCTCCGCCCGGGTGTTCGGGGTGATCGCCTCGGCGGCCTCGCCCCGGTGCCGCCGGTCGCCGGACTCGTCCACGTCCGTCTCGGCCTTCTCGAACTCGCGCAGGACCTCGCCCAGCGCGGTCTCGGGGTGGTCGTGCTGCTGCTTGCCGTGGTTGTCGGCCATGATGCTCGCTCCTTGCCTCGGGTCGGGTCCGGTACGTCTTCCCGTCTTCGCGCGCCCTATGGCACCGGCGCTAAGGCGCGGCGCTCGCGATCCGCAGCGGCACGGGGTCCGTCGGCGCCGCGTCCTCGTCCAGCCGGGACACGCCCGCCCACCAGGACGGACCGTCCTCCAGGTGCCGCAGGAGCACGCCCTCCCGGATGGCCCAGGGGCAGATCTCGGCGGTCTTCAGCCCGGTCAGCTTCATCGCCGTGTGCCCGACCACCGCGCCGGCCAGGCTCTGCGCGGCCCGCGGCGCGGAGATGCCGGGCAGCGCGGCGCGCTCGGCGGCGGGCAGGGCGGCCAGCCGGTCGACGGCCCGGCGCAGCTCGCCGCGCCGCAGCCGCCGCTCGACGAACGGCCCCTGCCGTCCGGGCGCGGCCCCGCACAGCCGGCCCAGCTGCTGGAACGTACGCGAGGTGACCACCGCGGTGCGCGGGCCCTCCCAGCGGATCCGGGCGGCCGCGTCCCGCAGCTGGTGGCGCACCCTGCGCCGCAGCGCCTTGAGCTGCTCCGGCGAGGGCGGGTCCCCGGCCGCGAGGAACTCGTGGGTGAGCCGGCCGGCGCCCAGCGGCAGCGAGGCCACGAAGTCGGGCAGCCGGCCCCGCCCGAAGGCCACCTCCAGCGAGCCGCCGCCGATGTCGAGCAGCGCGAGCGGCCCGGACCGCCAGCCCGCCCAGCGCCGCGCCGCCAGGAACGTCAGCTCGCCCTCGACCTCCCCGGGCAGCGTGCACAGCTCCACCCCGGTGCCGGCCCGGACCGCGCGCAGCACCTGGAGCCGGTTCGGGGCGCCGCGCACGACGGTGGTCGCGAAGGCCAGCGGACCGGCCGCGCCCCACCGGGCCGCCGTCTCGCCCGCCTCCCCGACCGCCTCGACCAGACTCCGCACCGCGTCCGGCGGTATGGCCTGCCCGGGGGAGACCTGCTGGGAGAGTCTCAGCCGCCACTTGGCGGTGTGGACCGGCAACGGGACCCCGCCCGCCGCGTCCGCGACCACCAGCCGAACCGTGTTCGACCCCACGTCCACCACGCTGATTCGCATGGCCGGGTCCGTACCCGCCCTGCCGGTCCGTACGCCTGACGACACGACCACCGGCGGCCGAACGGCAGATGAACGACGCAGGAACGGCTCATTCCCGTCCGGTGCCGCGGCCGAAGCGGCCGGTTCCTCAGACCAGTTGCCGCCGCACCAGTTCGCGCAGCGGGCCGCCCTCGTGCGCGAGCAGTTCGGCCGGCGGCCCCTGCTGCACGACGCGGCCCTCCCGCAGCACCACGACCCGGTCGGCGTCCAGCACCGTCGACAGGCGGTGCGCGATGACGATCCGGGTGGCGTTCAGCTCCCGGGTGCTGTCGATCACGATCCGCTGCGTCGCGTTGTCCAGGGCGCTGGTCGCCTCGTCGAGGAAGAGGAGCCGCGGCCGCCGCACCAGGGCCTGGGCGATCATCAGACGCTGCCGCTGCCCGCCGGAGACCGATCCGCCGCCCGCGACCAGGGTGTGCAGCCCCATCGGCATCCGCCGGATGTCCTCGGCCAGCCCCGCCAGCTCGGCCGCCGCCATCGCCTCCTCCGGCGAACACGGCTCGGCGCCCCGGATGACGTCCAGGATCGAGCCCGTGAACGGCTGGGCGTGCTGCAACACCACCCCGCACTGCCGGCGCACCGCCGAGCGGTCCAGCGCCGCCAGGTCCTGGCCGTCGTAGAGCACACTCCCGGACAGCGGCTTGTCGAAGCCGATCAGCAGCCGCAGCAGCGTCGACTTGCCGCAGCCGCTCGGCCCGACGACCGCCACGAACTCGCCCGGCCGCGCCTCGAACGACACGTCGTCCAGGACCAGCGGCCCGTCGTCGCCGTAGCGGAACGACAGCCGCCGCGCCTCGACCGCCCCGGACAGCGGCCCCGGCCGGGTGCTCGCCGCGCACACCTCCGGTGCGGCCTCCAGCACCGGCCGGATCTCCTCCAGCAGCGGCAGCGCGGCCACCGCCGACACGAACGCCCCGGTCAGCGACGTCACCGAGGTCAGCAGCATCGTCACCGAGGTGCTGAAGGTCAAGAAGGCGGCCGCCGACATCGAGCCGCGCGCCGGACCGGCCAGCAGCATGAACATCACCAGCGTGCACACCGGCAGGTACACCGCGCCGAGCACCGTCGTCACGTTCTTGATCCCGCCCACCCGCCGCTGCAGCGCGCGGCCCCGGGCGAACTTCTCGGCCCAGGCGGCGTACGCGTAGTCCTCGGCGGCGGCCACCCGCAGCTTCGGCAGCCCGCGCAGGGTCTGGAAGGCCTGGTCGTTCAGCTGGTTGGTGAGCACCACCAGCCGCCGCTGCCAGCGCACCTGCCACAGCCCGAGCCCCGAGAACACGGCCGCGATCACCACCAGCATGCCGACCGCCGCCCACGCCATCGAGGCGCTGTACCAGAACAGCAGCACCAGGTTCATCGCCCCCACGGTCGCCGACTGCGCCACCACCGGGCCGACCCCGGCCAGCAGCCGGCGGATCGCGCTCACCCCCATGGCCGCGCTCGCCAGCTCGCCGGTGGACCGCTCGGTGAAGAACCGCGTCGGCAGCCGCAGCAGCCGGTCCCAGACGGCCGGCTGGAGCGCGGCCTCGACCCGGCCCTCGAGGCGCAGCACGGTCAGGTTCTCCAGCAGCAGGAACGCCGCCGCCACCACGCCGCTGACCAGCACCGCGAGACACACCTGCGCGATCGGCTCGCGCTCGGCCCGCGGCACGTACTGACCGAGCACCCGGCCCGTCGCCACCGGCACCAGCGCGCCGAGCGCCACCGTCACCAGCCCGCTGATCAGCAGGTTCAGCAGATCGCCCCGGCTGCCGCGCAGACAGAACCGCAGCAGGGCGAGCGGACCGGGCGGGCGCTCGGGCAGCGGCCGGTAGAACATCACCGCGCGCGGCTCGAACTGCCCGGCGTCGCCCGGCCCGACCGCGCTCGCGCGCCCGGTCGCCGGATGCACGGCCGTGTAGCGGCCGCGCCGCCACAGCAGCGCCACCGGCGCCCCCGACAGCGCCCGCCGGCCCACCAGCGGCCCGGTGTTCTCCCGCCACCAGCGGCCCTCCAGCCGTACGGCCCGGCTGCGCACCCGGGACGCCAGCGCCACCTGCTCCACCGGATCGAGCCGGTCGCCGACCGTGCCGGGCCGCGGCGGACCGGCCAGCGTGATCCCGGCGTCCCGGGCGACCAGCTCGCAGGCCGCGTACACGGCGTCCGCGTCGGCGGCCGTGACCGGACCGGCGGGGGAGCGGCCCATCGACGCCAGCAGCGTCCGGTCGGCCCGGGCCCGGACCGCCTCGCCGGCCGCGATCCCGGCGGCCGTCCGCGTCTCGTGAGCCCGCTCCAGCTCCTCGATCCAGCGGTCCAGCGCCGTCAGCAGCCGGTGCTGCTGGTCGACCACGGACTGCCACACGGCGGGGTCCATCAGCAGATCGGCGGCCGCCTCCGCGCCGTACAGCGCCCCGTACTGGACGCTGCCCGGCGGCACCTGCATCCAGAACACCTCGTCGTCGGCGGGCGCGGCCGGCCCCTGCCCGGCCAGCGGCGCCTGGAACAGCACCGACAGGCTGCGGCCGAGGCCGAGCGCGAGCGCGTACTCCACCGGGCCGCTCCGCGGCGGCACGTCCCGCGGCCGGCCGAACTCGTCCCACGACCACGCCTCGGCGGGCGCCGGCCGGTACAGCTCGCGCAGCGCGATCCGGCGCACCGCGCAGTCGCGCAGCGGCCGCGCGACCAGCGTGTGCCGCGGACCCGGCGCCGGCCCCAGCAGCAGCGAGCCCGCCGCGAGCCGGCCCAGGTGGTGCCAGTGTCCCTGCTGCTCCGCGTCCACCGCGAACAGGTCCAGCTCGCCCGCCGTGACCAGCCAGAGCGCCTGCGGGCCCGCCAGGTCCAGCCGGCTCAGTCCTGCGCACTCCACGGGCGTGCCCAGCGAGCCGAGCGCCCCGAGGACCGGATCGCTCTCCCGCACCTGTGTCGTCCCCGTCATCTCACCGCTCCCCGACCAGCGCGGCGTACGCACCGCCACGCGCCAACAGCTCCTCGTGTCGCCCGCGTTCGACGACCGTGCCGTGCCGCAGCACCACGATCTCGTCGCTGTCGCGCACCGTGGACAGCCGGTGCGCGATCACCACGCAGGCGCAGCCGCGCCGCCGCAGGTTGTCCATCACCACCTGCTCGGTCTCCGCGTCCAGGGCGCTGGTCACCTCGTCCAGCACGAGAACGCTCGGCCGGCGCACCAACGCCCGCGCGATCTCCAGGCGTTGGCGCTGCCCGCCGGAGAGGTCGCGGCCGTCCTGCGCCACCTTGCCGCGGATGCCGCCCGGACGGCGGGCGACGTCGTCGTACAGGGCGGCGTCGCGCAGCGCCTCCACCACCGCCTCGTCCGTGATCGACGGGTCCCACAGGGCGACGTTGTCGCGGACCGTGCCCTCGAAGAGGAACACCTCCTGGTCGACGAAGGACACCGACGCCGCCAGCGTCCCGCGCGGAATGTCCGCCAGCCGCCGCCCGTCGACACGTATCACCCCCTCCCACGGCGCGTACAGGCCCGAGATCAGCCGGGACACCGTCGACTTGCCGCTGCCCGAGCCGCCGACCAGCGCCACCTGCTGCCCCGGCCCCACCCGCAGGTCGAAGCCGCGCAGCAGCGGCTCGTCCAGCGGGCTGTAGCCGAAGGACACGTTCTCCAGCTCGACGTGGCCGCGCAGCCGGCGCGTCGAGTCGCCCGCGCCGGAGCGGGTGTGCGGCGGATCGGTGCGGAAGTCCTCCACGTCCTTGAGCCGGGCCACGTCCGCCGCGAAGTCCTGGACGCGGCCCGCGACGCCGTTCAGACGGGTCAGCGGGGCGGTGAAACGGGCCACCAGCGCCTGGAAGGCGACCAGCAGACCCACCGAGATGTGCCCCTCCACGGCCCGCATCCCGCCGATCCACAGGATCAGGGCGCTGTTGACCGTGGCCAGCGTCGGCGCGACCACCCCGAGCCAGGCGCTCGGCACCCCGAGCCGCTGCTGCTCCTCCAGCGTGGTGGCGTGCTGCCCGGCCCAGGTGCGGAAGTAGCCGTCCTCGCCGCCGGTCGCCTTCATCGTCTCGATCAACTGCAGGCCGGTGTAGGCGGTGTTGGTCAGCCGGGCGGTGTCCGCGCGCAGCTTCGCCGTCCGGGTCGCGCGCAGCCGCACCACCACCCGCATCGCCACGACGTTGAGCAGCGCCACCCCGATGCCGACGGCGGTCAGCTGCGGGTCGTAGGTGTAGAGCAGCACCGCGTACAGCACCACGACCACCGCGTCCACCCCGGCGGCGGCCAGGTCGCGGGCCAGGGTCTCGGCGACCGCGTCGTTGGACTGGAGCCGCTGCACCAGGTCGGCCGGGCTGCGCTGGGCGTAGAACGTGACCGGGAGCCGCAGCAGATGGCGCAGGAAGCGGGCGCCGGTGAGCGTGGAGGAGACGATCCGCCCGTGCAGCAGGTTGGCCTGCTGCAACCAGGTCAGCGCGACCGTGAACAGCACACACGCGGCCATCGCGGCGAACAGCACACCCAGCAGCGAGGACTGGCCGCCGATGAGATACGTGTCGATGTAGACGCGGCTGAGCGCGGGCACCGCCGCGCCGACCGCCACCAGCAGCAGGCTCGCCAGCACCGCCACCGGCAGCGCGCCCGCGGTGCCGCGCAGCCGGGCCGGCAGCGCGCCCCGGATGCCCGGCCTGCGCCCGCCCCTGGTGAAGTCCTCGCCCGGCTCCAGCACCAGCACCACACCGGTGAAGGCGGCGTCGAAGTCCTCCACGGGCACGAACCGGCGCCCCTTGCCGGGGTCGTTGACGTACACGCCGCGCCGGCCGAAGCGGCGGCCCCGGCCCTCGTAGACGACGTAGTGGTTGAACTCCCAGAACAGGATGGCCGGGGCCTTGACCTCCGCGAGGGCGGCGGTGTCCATCTGCATGCCCTTGGCGGTCAGGCCGTAACCGCGCGCCGCCTTCAGCAGGTTGCTCGCCCGCGAGCCGTCGCGGGAGACGCCGCAGGCGATGCGCAGCTCCTCCAGCGGGACATGGCGGCCGTAGTGGGCGAGCACCATGGCCAGCGAGGCGGCGCCGCACTCCACGGCCTCCATCTGCAGCACCGTGGGGGTGCGCACGGCCCGGACGCGCGGTCGCGGGACGGTGCGCCGGGGCGGCGCGGCGCGGCGGCGGCCCCGGGTCCGCCGGACGGCGCTCACGGCAGCAGCCAGTCGACGGGGTGCCGGGCGGCCAGCCGGATCGAGGCGTCGGCCAGGGT
Source organism: Streptomyces seoulensis (assembly GCA_013364255.1). GTDB lineage: Bacteria > Actinomycetota > Actinomycetes > Streptomycetales > Streptomycetaceae > Streptomyces > Streptomyces similanensis. The sequence continues at coordinate 7,981,688 of CP054936.1, forward strand.
CATGGAGTCGAGCCGGAACGGCGGCCCGTCCGCCGACGACCACCGGTAGCCGCTCTTGGTGGCGGCCGAGGCGTCCAGCCGCACCAGGACGGCGACGGGCCGCCCCCGGCCGGCGAACTGCGCGCCCAGCCGGGCGTCCCCGAGGAACGCGCCGATCCGCTGGGCCGACTGGGCCGTGCGGTCCACCGACCGGACCCGGCCGCGCAGCACGCCGTAGCGCTCGGCGGGCACGGAGGCAACGGTCAGGTCGACGGCCGCGCCGACCGGGACGGAGGCGCCGCTCCGCTCGGGGACGTACACCGTCGCGTACAGCGGGTCCGTGGCGCGGGTCACCTTCTCGACGGCGGCGACGTCCGAACCGGTCGAGACGATCTGCCCGAGGGCGGCGGCCAGCGCGGTGATCCGGCCGGCGGCGACCGTCCGCACGACCGCCTCGCCCCGCGCGGTACGGACCTTCAGCACCGGCGCGTTCGCGGGCAGCCGTTCGCCCTCCTCGGCGAGCACCGCCGTGACCTGCCCGGCGACCGGGCTCTGGAGCACGTAACTGCCCTGAGCGTGGGTGAGGACGGCCGGCGCGGTGACCGTGCCGGCCACGGAACCGGTCACCGCCCATCCGCAGGCGGCGGCCAGGGCGACCAGCGTGACGGCCAGCACGAGAGCGCCCCGGGGGCGGGCGAGCCGGACCGGGAGGTCCAGCTCCTCGGGCGACTGGAGCCTGGCGAGGGCCTGTTGACGGAACTGCACGGGACTTCCCTCACCTGGAGAGAGACGATCGGGAGAGGCTTCCTCAGGACGTCCGAGAGCCCCGGAACCGGCGTACGGCTCCGGGGCCTCGGGGGCGGCGCGGTGCGCTCAGAGACCGGCGACCAGGTTGGTGACCGGGGCGGTGTTCAGACCGGTCACACCCTCGACGGTGCCGACGGCCGTGTCGACCAGGCCGGACACCGGGGCGACGCCGTCCACCAGGCCGGTGACGGTGCCGAGGGCGTTCACGGACAGGCCGCCGGAGATGGTGTCGAGCTCGGCGTCCGAGATCTCGGCGGTCTCGACCCGGGGGGTGGAGTTCATGGGGAACTTCCCTTCGTTCGTGTGGGGGTTTCTACAAGGGGGGAAACGGCCCCGCCGCACAGGTGCGGACGGCCGCCGGCCACGGGCGCCGGCCACCTGATTCCCAAGCGTCCCGGCCGGCCCCCGCGGTGCGATGGATCAAAGCACGGCGCCACCCGCGGCTTCCACTTACGCAGGGCTCTCACCAGCGGACTTGTCGATCCGGGAGCCTCTCGCGTGGATGTGCGGGCACGAGTCGTCGGCCACTTCTTCACATGTCGCGCGGCATCGGCCCACGCACACCCTTGCCCGCGCGCCGACGAGGGCGCACACCGCGTGGAACACGTGCCACGGAGGCGGCGGTTGTGCAGATCCGCCGCGCGCGGTGACCTCGCTGGGCACGCGCTGTGCAGATTCCCTGAAGCAGGGATTCCGCTCCCGTGCCCCGCCCGGGTGTCGACGCGGAGTGGTTGAGCGGTGGCGGTGAGTGAGTGCGTCTGGGGGGTGAACCCCGCCCGCGTGGGGCGAGTTGACACACCTGACTGAACGCTCCACGCCCCCGGCGCGTACCAACGGCCAGTCAGGCGCGCCCCCACCCACTGCCGGACGGCGGCACGGACCCGCCCCCAGGAGGTCGAGAAGTTTGAGTCACCAGCGAATTCCGAAGCGCAGGGCCGCGATGGCGGCGGGCGGTGTGCTGGCGCTCGGCGCGGCGGCCGTGCTCCTCCCGCACGCCGACGCCGCCCAGGACGGCACGGCGAGCGCCGCCGCCCCCAGGACCTTCCAGGCGAAGGACGCCTCGGACGCCGCCTCCCGGCTCGCCGGCTCCCTGGGCGAGGCGTACGCCGGCTCCTACTACGACAGCGCCCGGCGGCGGCTCGTCGTGAACGTCGTGGGCGCCGACGACGCGGCGGTCGCGCGGGCCGAGCGGGCCGGCGCGGCCGTCCGCCGGGTCGGCAACAGCAGCGCCGCCCTCGCGGCGGCCGCGCACACCCTGAAGGCGAGCGCCACCCTGCCCGGCACGTCCTGGGCCGTGGACCCACGGACGAACAAGGTCGTGGTCACCGCCGACCGCACGGTCACCGGCGCAGGCTGGGACAGGCTCCGGTCCACCGTGCGAAGCCTCGGCACGGGCATGGCCACCCTCAAGAGGTCCGCCGGCGCCTTCAGGACGTTCGCCTCCGGCGGCGACGCGATCTTCGCCCAGGCGCAGGGCGGCACCGTCCGCTGCTCGCTCGGCTTCAACGTCACGGCCGCCGACGGCAGTCCCGCCTTCCTGACGGCCGGGCACTGCGGCGTCGCGGCCGAGCGGTGGGCGGACGCGCAGAACGGGCAGCCCGTCGCCACGGTGGACCGCGCGACCTTCCCGGGCGACGACTTCTCCCTCGTCGAGTACGACGATCCCGCGACTTCCGCGCCGAGCGAGGTGAACGTCGGGGGCGGGCGGAGCGTCCGGATCACCGGGGCCGCGGAGGCCGCCGTCGGCGAGACCGTGTTCCGCATGGGCAGCACCACGGGGCTGCACGACGGAACGGTCACCGGCCTCGACGCCACGGTCAACTTCCAGAGCGAGACCGACCCCGGCGGCGTGGACACGGTGACCGGCCTCATCCAGACCGACGTCTGCGCGGAGCCGGGCGACAGCGGCGGCTCGCTGTTCACCCAGGACGGCGGCGCGGTCGGCCTCACCTCGGGCGGCAGCGGCGACTGCGCCCAGGGCGGTGAGACCTTCTTCCAGCCGGTCACCACCGCCCTCCAGGCGACGGGCGCGACGCTCGGCGGGGACGGCGGCGCGGGCGCGGGCGCCGGGGACGGCGGCGCGGACGCCGGGAACCAGGGCGCGGGCGCGGGCGCCGGGGACGGCGGCGCGGACGCCGGGAACCAGGGCGCGGGCGACCAGCCCGGCGACGATCAGTCCGGTGACGGGCAGTCGGGCGCCGGTTCCGCGGCGGCGCCCGGTGACGACGCGTCCGGTGCCGCCGTCGGTTCGGGTGCGGCAGGGGATCCGGCCGCGGCCGGGGGCTCCCCGGCGGGCGGCGGTCACGGGCAGGGCCGGGGCCGGAGCCACTGACCGCCACCGGACGACCGAGCCGGTGACGACCGAGCCGGTGACGGCCGGTCCGGTGACGACCAGCTCGGTGGCGGGCAGTTGGTGACGGCCGGTCCGGTGACGACCAGCCCGGTGACGGGCGGTCGGGTGCCGGCCCGTCCGGTGCCGGCTCCACGGCTGTGCCCGGCGACGACTCGTCCGGTGCCGCCGCAGGCTCGGGCGCGGCCGAGGACCCCGCCGTCTCCGGCGGGCGGCGGCCACGGGTACAGCCGAGGCCGGAGCCACCGACCGCTACGGCCCACTCCCGCCGACCCGCCGGTCAGGGCTCCCGCCGAGGTACCGGCCGGGCCCTCCGCCTGCCGGCCCGGCCCGCCGCCGACCCGTAGGTCTGGGCTCCGCCCGAGGGAGCCCGGGGGCGGCCGGGGCGCACCCCTGGAACGGGAGCGTTCCGCTCCCTCAGTCGTCGCCCCGTGCCCGCAGCAGCAACAGCGCCACGTCGTCGGCCCGTTCGCGGGCCGCCGCGCTGTGCCGCACCAGACAGTCCGCGAGCACGCCCAGCGGCACCTCCCCGGCCGCGCCGAGCAACTGCCCCAGCTCGGCGAGCGCGTCCTCGATGTCCACGCCCGGCGACTCGACGAGCCCGTCGGTGTACAGGACGAGCACGGAACCGGGGGCGAGGCCGACACGGGTCGTCGGGTACGTCGCCGCCGGGTCGATGCCCAGGAGCGGGCCGCCGGCCAGGTCGAGCACCCGTACCCGCCCGTCGGGCCGTCTCAGCAGCGGCGGCGGATGCCCGGCCCGGGACATCACGGCGGAGCCGTCGGCCGGATCGAGCCGCAGGTACAGACAACTGGCGAACAGCTCCACCCCGAGGTCCATCAGCAGCAGGTTGGTGCTCCGCATGACCTCCTGCGGCTCCTGCCCGACCGTCGTGTACGCGCGCACGGCGGTGCGCAGTTGCCCCATCAGCCCCGCGGCGGTCACGTTGTGGCCCTGCACGTCCCCGATCACGGCCGCCGCCGGACGGGTGGGCACCAGGTCGTAGAAGTCGCCGCCGATCTCCATCCCCTGGGTGGCCGGCAGATAGCGCGCGGCGGCGTCGAAGCCCGGCACCCGCGGCAACGAGTGCGGCAGCAGCGCCTGTTGCAGGCCGTGCGCCAGCCGGTGCTTGGCGTCGTAGAGCCGGGCCCGCTCCAGCGCCTGCGCGATCAGGCCGCCCAGGCTGGTCAGGACGGCGCGCTCGTCGGCCGGGAAGGGGTGCGGTTCGGCGTAGGCGAGCACGCAGGTGCCCACCGGCCGTCCCGAGGCGATGAGCGGCAGGTACGCCCAGGCCGCGAAGTCGTCGCGCACCGGGTACCGCACCGGATACAGCCGTTCCAGCTCCTGCCGGGAGCCGAAGAAGGCGGGCGCGCCGGTGGAGAGCACCCGGGTGCTCGGGGTCGGGGCGGACAGCGGGGTGCCGTGGAACTGCTCCACGGCCCGGCGGTCGCGGTAGCCGCGCTGCCCGAGCACCTGGAGCCGCCCCGACTGGGAGCCCAGGATCATCAGAGCCTGGCTGCCGACCGCGGGCACGATCTCGTCCGCGACCAGCTGCACCACGTCCCGCACGCCCACGGCCTCCGTCATCGCCCCGGCCAGGCCCAGCACCCGGGAGATGGTCACCAGGCTGGAGGAGGAGGCGCCGTCGCCGGGCCGGGGCGTGCCGCGGCCGAGTTCCGCCACCGCGCGGGCCCGGGTGATCCGGACGCTGAGCCCGGTCGCGCTCGGGTAGAGCCGGAACGACAGCCAGTCGCTCGGCGGCCGCAGCGCGACGAACGCGGTGACCCGCTGGCTGAGCAGCGCGCCCCGGTAGCGGTCCTCGTACATCGGGTCGTTCAGCCACGGCACCGACGCCCACAACCGGGTGCCGAGCAGTTCGGCGACGGGCAGGCCCAGCAGATCGGCCGCCGCGGTGTTGGCGAAGGAGACCCGGCCGTGCACGTCGAGGGCGGCGAGACCGTACGGCAGCCGCGCCACCATCCGGGCCGCCTCGACCGAGCCGAGCGAGCCGGCCGTGCCGCCGGACGTCCCGGCGGCCGGCAGATCCGGCTCGGCCCGCACCGGCCGGCGCTCGGCCGCTGCCCGCTCCAGCCGCAGGGCCAGCCGGTCGCAGGCCGCGGTCAGGTGATCGCGCTCCCAGTCGGACAGCACCGGCGGATGCGCGGCGGGCCAGGTGACGAAGACCGCGCCGTAGGCGGCGGCGCCGGTCGCCAGCGGCAGCGCCGCCAGGGCGAACGGGTACGGCAGGACGACGGCGATGCGCGGATAGCGGCGCGCCATCTCCTCCTCGCCGCCCACCCAGATCAGCCGCCGCTCGCGCACCGCCTGGGCGACCGGGATGGGGGCGCTGAGCCCGACCCGCTCCCAGGGCGCGGCGAAGTCGCGCGGCATGCCCGCCATCACCGCCATCTCCAGCACCGGCTGGTCGGGGGCGAGCAGATAGACCGCGCCGGAGTGGGCGTGGACCTCGTCCAGCAGGGCGGCCAGGGCGAGGGACAGCATCGGCCGTCCGGCCGTACCACGGGGGGCCGGCGGCGGCTGTCCCGGCCGGTGCCCCTCGGACACGCCGACCACCTCCTCGTCCCCGCCCGGCCGCGTGACGCCCCCGGGATCAAGGCTCCCCCCTGACCGCCCCGCGCGCACGGCGAGCGGCGCGGGGGACGCCCCGCGCGCACGGCCGGCGGCCGGCGGTCGTACGGACCGTACGACGAGGTGAGGGCCCTCTGGACCGTACGGCGGAGTGGGGTCCGTACGACGAGGTGGGGGCGCGTGGCCGCATCCGTACCCCGGCGGCCGCAGCCCACGCCCCCCACATGGGGCGCACGCCGGCGGACAAGTGCCACGCGTGCGCCCCCGCGCATCCCGATGGCTTGTTCTCCGCGCACGGTGACGGCCCGCGCCCCCAAGAATGGGGCACGCGCTGACCATCCGCGGACAACCGGTGCAAGGTGAGCTGAAGGGGCGGCAGTGATCCGGGTACTTCTGGTGAACGACGCGCGTCTGGTGCGCTCCGTCATGGCGGAGTGGTTGCGCCGGGAGGCCGACCTGAGGGTGTACGACACACCGTGGCGCGGCGCGGCGGCCATGGTGCGGGCCGTCCGGCCGGACGTCTGCGCGGCCGACCTCGACCACACCGCCGCCCGCGGACTGCCGCCGCTGAACGAACTCAGCCCCCCGGGCGCCGCCCGCCGCCCGCCTCGCCTGCTCGTGCTGACCGGCGCGGACCGCCCCGCCCTGCTGCGGCGGGCCATGGAGGCGGGCGCGCTCGGCTACGTCGACAAGAAAGGCTCGCCGGACCGGCTGGTGCACGGCATCCGGCGCGTCGCCGCGGGGGAGCGCTTCGTCGACGACTCGCTGGGACTCGGCTTCGGCAAGGCCGCCGAGATGCCGCTCACCCGGCGCGAACTGAGCGTGCTGTCCCTGGCCGCCGAGGGTGCCTCCGTCGCCGAGATCGCCGGCAGCCTGCACCTGTCCCACGGGACCGTGCGCAACTACATGGCGGCCATCACCCGCAAGACCGGGGCGCGCAACCGCATCGACGCGATCAGGATCTCGCACGGCGAGGGATGGCTGTGACCCAAGTGCCCCGCGGGACGCGCGGTGCGCGGCCGGCGGCCGGCCGCCGATGCTCCCGGGCGTGCGACCGGGCGGAACGTGCTGTCACAGGGGCTGCGCCCCGCCGCGATACGCGCTGTAATGGCCAACGTGGTCAGTGAGGGCACGACGGCACGCGGAACGAGGACGTCACGGCTCGCGCGCGCCGAACTCGCCCTCGCGACGCTGACCGCGGGCCCGCCCGTCCCGGAACGGACGCACCAGATCCTGGAACAGGCCCTCGTCTTCACCGGCGCCGCGTTCGCGGGCGTCTACACCCCAGGCGACGGCGGTGACGCGCTGTGCCTGTCGGACGCCGCCGGAGTGCCGCGCACCCTGTACGGACTGCGCGACGCCTACCCCCTGACCGGACCGTCCCCGCCGGCCGACGCCCGCCGCACCGGACGGCCCGTGTGGCGGGGCCCCGCCGAACTCGCCGCCTGCGCCGACTTCCGGCGGATGCCCGTGGGCGACGTCTTCGTGGCCGCGCTGCCCCTGACCGGCCAGGCGGGCGGCTGCCTGCTCGCCGTCACCGAGCGCCCCGGCGGCTTCGACGACGAGAACCGCGCCTGCCTCCACCTGATCGCCGAGGCCGTCGCCTGCCCCGCGCCCGCGCGCACCCCCCGGGGCGGCGAGCTGCCGCCCGGCGGCTTCTCCCTGGCCATGGACACCGGGCGGATCGACGTCGACGACGACGTCCTCGGCCTGTTCGGCATCGACCGCGCCGGCTTCGACGGCAAGGTGGAGACCCTGCTCGCCCGGACCGTCCCCGACGACCTGCCCTCGCTGATGTCCGTGGTCGAGGCCGACCACCTGTCCATCGGCGAACGCGAACTGGAGTTCCGCGTCCTGCGGCCCACGGGCCCGCCCCGGTGGCTGCGGCTGCGCGGCCGGCTGCTGCCCGGCGGCGAGGGCCGCCCCGCCCGCCTGGTCGGCACCCTCGCCGACGCCTCCGCGCTGCGCTCCGGGGTCACCGACGTCGCCCGCGTCCAGCGGCTCGCCGCCGCGCTGGCCACCGCCGGCACCGTCCGCGACGTCAGCCAGGCCGTGGTGGCCGCCCTGCGCAGACCGCTGCGCGCCGACCGGATCGCCCTCGCCGAGCTGGAGAACGACCGGCTCGTCGTCACCGTCCTCGACCCGCCCGAACCCGAGTCCTGGCCCCAACTGTGGCGCCTGGAGTGGCGCGGCGAATGGCCCGACGCGCCCGTGCGGGCCATGCCCACCCTGGCCGCCGCCCTGCGCGAGGGCCGCGCCGGCATATGGCCCGCCGGGACCGCCCTCGAACCCGCCCTCGCCGAGGTCGGCCCGGGCGGCCTCGCCGTGCTGCCGCTGCCCGCCGGCGGCCGGATGGCCGGCGCCTGCCTGATCGGCTGGGACACCCCGCACGACTTCGGTCCCGACGAACGCGCCCTGCTCACCGCCTCGGCGGGCCTCGCCGGACAGGCCCTGATGCGCGCCCACGCCTTCGACGCCGAGCACGAACTCGTCGGCACCCTCCAGCGCACCCTGCTGCCGCGCCGGCTGCCCCGGCTCCCCGGCGCCGAGGCCGTCGCCCGCTACCTGCCCGCGACCGCCGGCCTCGAAGTCGGCGGCGACTGGTACGACGTGATCCCGCTGCCCGACCACCACGTCGCCCTCGTCATCGGCGACGTCCAGGGACACAGCGCGGGCGCCGCCACCCTGATGGGCCAGATGCGCACCGCGCTGCGCGCCTACGCCGTCGAGGGCCACCCGCCGGACGTGGTCGTCTCGCACGCCAACCGGCTCCTGCTGGACATGGAGACCGACCTCTTCGCCACCTGCGCCTACGTCGACGTCGACATGGAGGCCGGCACCGCCTGGTGCGTGCGCGCCGGACACCTGCCGCCGGTGCTGCGCCACCCGGACGGCGGTACCGAGATCGTGCACGCCGAGGGCGGACCGCCCCTCGGCGTGCAGAGCGAGGCCGACTTCCCGATGACGCCCGTCCGGCTCCGGTCCGGAGCCGTGCTCGCGCTGGCCACCGACGGCCTCGTGGAGTCGCCGGACGCCGACATCGACGTGGGCCTCGACCGGCTCGCCCGCGGCCTGGCCGGCGCCGACCCCGGCCACCTCGGCCTGGTCGCCGACGCGCTGCTGACCGGCGCCCGCCGCGACGACGACATCGCCCTGCTCCTGCTGCGCTACGACGGCCTCGCCGTGCGCCCGCTCAGGGAGAGCTGGACGGTGTGGCGGGTCCCCGAGGCGGTCCGGCACGCCCGCCGCTTCACCCGGCGCGCCCTGCGCACCTGGGGGGTGACCGAGGAGGTGGACTCCGTGCTGCTCATCGTCTCGGAACTGGTCACCAACGCCCTCGTGCACACCGGGGGCCAGGTCCGCCTGGACCTCACCCTCGTCAACCGCCGGCTGCGAATCGCCGTGGCGGACGGCTCGCCGCGTACCCCGGTCAAGCCGCCCAGCATCGGCTGGGAGGCCACCGGCGGCCGGGGCATCTACCTCGTCGAGGCGCTGTCCGCCGCCTGGGGCACGCTCCCGGTGGGCGGCGGCAAGCAGGTGTGGTGCGAGCTGCCGCTGCGGGGCTGAGCCACACCCGGGCGGACCGCCGGCCGGGTGTGCCGCGCGACCGTCGCGGCCGCTCCGAGTCGCCGCTCACACCCGCGGTGATTAGGGTCGTGGGTTGTGTCACACACTTTCGAAGAGCTGGTGGCGAAGCAGCGGGCGGCCGACGAGGCGCACACCCGGGTCCAGCAATTGCGCGAGAACTACGGCCCGCCCGCACAGGTGCGCTGGACCGCGCTGCAGAGCGAGACGTACGAGACGGCCGTACGGGCCTGGCGCGACCTCGCCCGCGACCTCCAGTCCGCCCTGAACGCCTACGCGACCGACGAGGGCAGACCCCGTCCGGAGATCGAGTCCGCCGTGACGAGAGCGGCCCACCCGGACGGCGGGTGAGCCCGCCCCGGCACGCATCCGCTCGTCGGGGGCGGGTACCCGGGGCGCATGGACAGAACCGGGTACGACATGGCGGCCGGCGCGGGCTCGGCCGTCGGCATCCTTCTCGTGGTCATCGGCGGTCTGATCGTCGTGGGGCTGCTGCTCTGGGCGGTCCGGTTCGGCATCAAGGTCAAGCAGCGCGAGCCCAGGACCCCCAGGGGCGGCGAGCATCCGACGCTGCCCGACTCCGGGCCGGTCCACGAGACGCGGCAGCGGCGCGAACCGGACGAGGTGCCCCGCGCCGAGGAGACCGGCCGCCGGCTGAGCCCGCACGAACTGGGGTCCCCCGGCACCCGGCGCAGCGAGGACCAGGACCGGCCGCGCTGGGACCAGGGCTCCGGCGGCTCCTTCGGCAGCGGCGGCTCCGGCGGCAGGTGAGCGGGCCGCCGCGCCCGGGGTTTGCCCGCGGCGTGCCCGGGGACCCGACCGGCCAGGACGGCGGGGCGCGACCGAGCCCCCGCACCGCACCCGAAGCAGAAGGTGGATGAGGAGCCGTGACCGCGCAGATCGTCGAGACACCGGCAGCCGGCAGCCCCGAGACGGGCTGGGCGCAGTCCCGCCGGCAGGGGAAGCAGGGCGTACGCACCTGTCTCCCGGCACTCGAGGAGCAGCGCGGCGGCCTGCGGCGCGACCGCACCGGACCCGAGTGGAACATCGTGCGGGGCGAGGACTGACGGACCTTCGCGCGAGGCGGGGACCGACGAAGACCGAAACCCCGAGCACGGCCTGTGGGGGTGCCGGCGCCGAGCGCGCCGGGCACCCCCACAGGTCGTGTCGGCCCTGTCAGCCGTGGGTCTTGGCCAGCAGTTCCAGGATCTCGGCGGTCGTACCCGTCTCGCCCAGACGCGGGAAGATCCGCTCCACGCTGTTGCGGTGGGTCTCCTCGGCCATGTCGCTCATGGCGTCGGTGGCCAGCGTGACGTGGTAGCCGTGCTCGTGGGCGGCGCGCGCGGTGGACTCCACGCCGATGCTCGTGGCGATGCCGGTGAGCACGATCTGCGTCACCCCGCGGCGGCGCAGCTGCACATCGAGGTCGGTGCCGTGGAAGGCGCCCCAGTTGCGCTTGGTGACGGTGATGTCGCCCGGGTGGCCGGACAGCTCGGGAACGATCACGTCCCAGCCCTCGGGGCGGGCGTGGCCGCCCGCGCGGGACGCCTCGGTGCGGCCGGGCACCGCGTCCGCGCCGTCGGCGCCGAACGAGACCCGGACCAGGACGACCGGCAGGTCGTGGGCGCGGAAGGCGTCGGCGAGCTCGGCCGACCGCGCCACCACCTCGGTGCCCGGGTGGGGGACGGTCGGCGCGCCGGCGATGCCGGCCTGAAGATCGATCACCACGAGGGCGGTCCGCGGATCGAGGGTGGTGAGAGCCATGGCTCGGGCCTTTCGGGGGGAGAGGTGTGCGGGGGACCCGAAGCGTGCCGGGGCACTCGGAGTCAGGGGCGGGACAGCCCGCGTCACGGGCGGGACAGCCGTTCCATCAGCGCCAGCGCCTCGATCAGCGTCTGCCGCTCGTCCTCGGTGAACCGGTCGTCGAGGGCCCGGGTCAGCCATTCGGCGCGGACCTGGCGATTGCCCTCGATGCGCTCCCGGCCGTCCTCGGTCAGGGTGACCAGCTGACGCCGGCCGTCGGCCGGGTCGGGGCTGCGCAGGATCAGCCCGTGCTGCTCCAGGGCGGCCAGCGTGGTGGCCATCGACTGGGGGCGGACGCCCTCGGCGGCGGCCAGGGCGCTGGCCGTGGCCGCTCCGTGCTTGCCGACCAGGGTGAGCGCGGAGACCTGGGAGGGCGTGAGGTCGTCCTCCCGGGCGACCTCACGGATCCGGCGCCGCAGCCGGCTGAACACCACCCGCAGGTCGCGCGCGGCGCGGCCGGCGGAGGCGGAGACGCCCTCGGGCGCCTCGGCGGGCTTCTGGTCCATGACCGTCACCGTAGAACGTTCAACTGAAACTGTCCAGTTGGAACTGAACAGCCTCACCTGCATACCTGCGCTCGCCCCGGGCGGCCCGGACGGCCTCCGTACGCCCGCCGGACGTCGTCCCGCAGTACGCTGACGCCGTGCGTCTGCTCCTCGTGTCCGACACCCACCTGCCCAAGCGGGCCAAGGAACTGCCGGAGCCGCTGCTCGCCGAACTCCCGCGCGCCGACGTCGTCTTCCACGCCGGGGACTGGGTCGACGCCGCCACCCTGGACCTGCTGGAGAGCCGTAGCCGCCGTCTGATCGCCGTCCACGGCAACAACGACGGCCCCGACCTGCGCGCCCGCCTGCCCGAGGTGGCCCGCGCCGAGCTGGACGGCCTGCGCTTCGGCGTCGTCCACGAGACCGGTCCGGCCCAGGGCCGCGAGGCGCGCTGCGCGGCCCGCTTCCCCGACCTCGACGTGCTGGTCTTCGGGCACAGCCACATCCCCTGGGACACCACCGCGGCCACCGGGCTGCGGCTCCTCAACCCCGGCTCGCCGACCGACCGGCGGCGTCAGCCGCACTGCACCTACATGACCGCCGCCCTCGACGGCGGCCGCCTCGCCGAGGTGCGGCTGCACCGGCTCCCGCGGCGCCGGACCCGCTGACGGCGGCGGGGCCGCCGCCCGGAACGGCGGGGCGGGACGGTGGGGGCAGCGAAGAGGGCGGCCCGCTCTGGGGCCGCCCCGGAGTCACTCTTCCCTTTCTCGATTCCGACTTCTCGGCGAGATCCGGGCCGCTCCGTGCGCGGAAGCAGCCCGGAAGCTGCGAGTGTGCGCTGTCACGGACCTCCTTCCAGCGGAGATGTGCGGCACATGTGCTGCGGAGGCGTGCATGCCTCATCCGTGCTGGCCCGCCTACCCCTCCTGGGGGGCCTCAACCACACAAAACGGGAAACCGGGAAAAAATCAGGATCTCTTTGAACGCATCGGTCACACAATCCCCTCCGCCCCCATCGGACGCAGGGACGACCGGCCCGGGCCCGGGCTCAGCCGCGCCGCAGCCGACGTACGCCCACGACGAGCAGCGCCGCCGCCAGGGCCGCCCCGGCCGCGGCGGCGGCACGCCTGGCCACCGGCACCCCGGCGACCCGCAGCAGGTCGATCGGCTCGCCGCCGCCCCCGGACCCCGCGCCGTCCCCGGGCCTCCTGCCGCGGTCGGCGCCGCTCGCCGCCGGGACGGTGACGGGAGCCGGCGCGGGCCGCACCACGGGAGTCGGCTCGGGCGCCGACGCCGACGCCGGCGCCGCGTCCCGGCCCGCCGCCGGGCCCGCCGGGGGAGTGGCGCCGGCCAGCCGGCGGGACAGGCAGTCGGCGAACTGCCCGACCAGCCGGTCGCCGACCTCCGCCAGCACCCCGCGCCCGAACTGCGCCGGGCGGCCGGTCACCGTCAGATCGGTGCGCACCGACACGGCCGTCACGCCGTCGCGTTCCTCCAGGTCCGCCGTCACGGTCGCCCGCGCCGTGCCCTGTCCGCGCGTCTCCCGCCCGTTCGCCGCCAGCACCAGGCGGTGCGCCGTCTCGTCCTGCTCCTCGAAGACCGCCGTGCCCTTGTACGCCACGGTGATCGGGCCCAGCCGCACCTTCACCGCCCCGGTCACGGTCCTGCCGTCGTAGTCCTCCACGGTGGCACCGGGCAGGCACGGCGCGACCCGTTCGATGTCGAGGAGCGCCCGCCAGGCGTCGCCGAGCGGGACGGGAACGGTGAACTCGTGGCGCAGTTCCATGGACTTCCTCTTCACGATCAGACGGTCGGGCGGGCAGACGGTCGGACGGTCAAGCGATCGGACGGTCAAGCGATCGGATGGTCGGGTGGTCGGGTGGTCGGGCGGTCAGGCGGAACGCACCGCGTGGATGGCTCCCGCGGTCGCGGTCAGCGGCGTACCCGTGCCGCCCCAGCGCAGCGAGATGATCTCGGCCGCGACGGACACGGCCACCTCCTCGGGGGTGCGGGCGCCCAGGTCGAGACCGACCGGCGAGCGCAGCCGGGACAGCTCGGCCTCGGTCAGGCCCGCGTCGAGCAGCCGCTCCAGCCGCTCGTCGTGGGTACGGCGGCTGCCCATCGCCCCGATGTACGCGGCCGGGCGGCGCAGCGCCTCCTCCAGCAGCGGCACGTCGAACTTCGGGTCGTGGGTGAGCACGCAGACCACCGTGCGCTCGTCGGTGTCGGTGGCGCGCAGGTAGCGGTGCGGCCAGTCCACGACGACCTCCACCGCGTCGGGGAACCGCTTCGGCGTGGCGAACACCGGGCGGGCGTCGCACACCGTGACCCGGTAGCCGAGGAAGGCGCCGATCCGGGCGACGGCCGCCGCGTAGTCGATCGCGCCGAACACCAGCATCCGCGGCGGCGGCGCGAAGGAATGCAGGAACACGGCGACGACGTCCTCCCGGCGCTCGCCGCGCGCCCCGTAGTGCCGCGTCCCGGTGGCGCCCAGGGCGAGTTCGCCGCGGGCGTCGGCGGTGACCGCCACGTCCAGTCCGGGCGCGCCCAGGGTGCCGGCCACCGTGTCGGGCCACACCGCGAGGGCCGCGCCGCGCGGCGCGGGCCCGTCGACCACCGTCGCCACGGTGACCGGTTCGCCGGCGGCCACCGACGCCGCGACCGCCCCGAACGCCGGATCCCTCTCCGGGGTCACGGGCCTGACCAGCACACTGATCTCGCCGCCGCAGGTGAGGCCGACCGCGAACGCGTCCTCGTCGCTGTACCCGAAGGACGCCAGCTCCGCCCGGCCGCTCGCCATCACCTCCCGCGCCAGCTCGAAGACGGCCCCCTCCACGCAGCCGCCGGACACGCTGCCCACGACCTCGTCGTCCGGGCCGACCGCCATCGCCGCCCCGGGGTCGCGCGGCGCGCTGCGGCTCACCGTGACGACGGTGGCCAGCGCGAAGGGCGCCCGCGCCGCGTACCAGCGCCCGAGCGCCGGAAGAATCTCACGCACGCTCCACTCCTTCCCACTCGCCCCACCCCGAGCCCCCCGCCCCCTCCACCACCGACCCGCCCCTTCCGGGCCCGGTCCCGCCGGCCCTCACCCCGCCCGCCGTCGCCGTCCCCCCGCCTCCTGTGTCCGCGCCCCGTACCACCGCTGCCAGGCGTTCCAGTGCGGCCAGGCTGTGGCCCTCGACGAAGGCGTCCACGCTCGGCAGGGCCGCCGCCATTCCGGCGGCCAGGGGGGCGTAGCCGGGGCGCGCCTTCAAGGGGTTGGCCCACACGACGCGGTGCGCGAGCCGGTGCAGGCGGCGCATCTGGTCGGCGAGCAGCCGCGGATCGCCGCGCTCCCAGCCGTCCGAGAGCAGCACGACGACGGCGCCGCGCGCCATGCCCCGCTGTCCCCAGCGGTCCAGGAACTCCCGCAGCAGTTCTCCGAGCCGGGTGCCCCCGCGCCAGTCGGGCACGGCCTCGCCGACCGCCGCCATCGCCAGGTCCGGGTCGCGGTGGGACAGCTCACGCGTCACCCGGGTCAGCCGGGTGCCGACGGTGAACACCTCGGTGCGCCGCGCGCGGGCCGCCGCGTGCGCGAATCGCAGCAGCGCGTCGGCGTACGGCCCCATCGAGCCGCTGACGTCCACCAGCAGCACCACCCGCCGGGGCCGCTCGCTGCGCGCGTGCCGGCGCGGCAGCGCGGGCTCGCCGCCGCGCCGCAGCAGCTCCCGCACGGTGCGGTGCGGATCGACGGCCCCGCGCCGCGCCGGCCGCCGCCGCGCGCTGCGCCGCGACGCGCCGCGCAGCGCGAACGCGGCCAGCAGCCGCCGCACCTGCGCCCGCTCGGCGGCGTCCAGCCCCGCCATGTCACGGTGGCGCAGCACCTCGGCCGAGCTGGCGCGGGAGGCGACCGGCGGACCCGGCCGGTCCTCGTCGCCGCCGCCGCGCAACCCGTCGGGCGCCTCCCGCGGCAGCGGGCGCAGCCGCGGCCGGGGAGCGGCCCGCACCGCCCGGACCGGCGGCCGGCCGGAGCCGAAGTACGCGTCGAACACCCGCTCGTAGCGCTCCAGGTCGTCCCGGTCCGCGCACAGGGTCAGCCGCCCCGCCCAGTACACGTCGGCCCGCACCCCCGGCCGCAGCACCGACACCGCCCGCAGGAAGGCGTGCACCCGCTCGGAGCTGACGGCCACCCCGGCCGCCCGCAGGGCCCGCGCGAAACCCACCAGCACCGCGTCGGCCCCCGACGGAGCGGCGCCGGGGCGGGGGTCGGCGGATGCGGAAGGCGGCACGTCCCTCACGCCTCCCGCCCCGCGAGGATCGCCGCGAAGTCCAGGCCCCGGGCCCGGTCGATGTCCTCGCGGTACTTCAGGACCGCGCCGAGCGTGGCCGTCGCCAGCTCGGCGTCCGCCTCGTCCGCGCCGAGCGCGTCCAGGGCGCGCGCCCAGTCCAGGGTCTCGGCCACCCCCGGCGGCTTGAGCAGCTCCTGACCGCGCAGCGCCTGCGCCAGCGCGGTCACCTGCTCCGCGAGCCGCTCCGACACCTCCGGCAACCGCCGCCGCACGATGGCCAGTTCACGGGCGAAGCCGGGGTGGTCGAACCAGTGGTACAGACAGCGCCGCTTCAGCGCGTCGTGCACCTCCCGGGTGCGGTTGGAGGTCAGCACCACCACCGGCGGCACCTCGGCGCGCAGCGTGCCCAGCTCCGGGACCGTCACCTGGAACTCCGAGAGCACCTCCAGCAGGAACGCCTCGAACTCGTCGTCCGCTCGGTCGATCTCGTCCACCAGCAGCACCGACGGCTGAGTCTGCAACGCCCGCAGCAGCGGCCGGGCGATGAGGAACCGCCGGTCGTACAGCTCGCGCTCCAGCCGTTCGGCGTCCGCGACCCCGGCCGCCTCGGCGGCGCGCAGATGCAGCAGCTGGCGGGGGAAGTCCCAGTCGTACAGCGCCTGCGAGGCGTCGATGCCCTCGTGGCACTGGAGCCGGATCAGCGGCGCGCCGAGCGCCTCGGCGAGGGCGGCGGCGAGCGCGGTCTTGCCCACGCCCGCGTCGCCCTCGCAGAAGACCGGCCGGTGCAGCCGGAGCGCCAGGAAGCAGGCGACGGCCAGCCCGTCGTCCACCAGGTACCCGGTCTCCTCCAGGCGGGAGCGCACCTGTTCGGGGCTGTCGACGGCGGCGATCGGCGCTCACCCCATCCCGGCGGCGGCCAGGACCGCCCGTCTGGTCAGCACCCGCGCCAGATGCGCCCGGTACTCGGGCGAGGCGGAGGCGTCCCGGGACGGGCGGGTGCCCTCGGCCGCCGACGCGGCCGCGCGGGCCACGGCCCCGGCGTCCGCCGCGCCGGTCAGCGCCGCTTCGGCCGCCGCGGCCCGCAGCGGCGTCGCGCCCATGTTGGTCAGCCCGATCCGCGCCTCGGCGATCCGCCCGTCCTCGCGCCGCACCAGCGCGGCCACCGCGACCATCGCCCAGGACTGGGAGACCCGGTGGAACTTCTCGTACCGGTGGCCCCAGCCCTCCCGCTTGGGCACCCGCACCTCCACCAGCAGCTCGTCGGGGGCCAGCGCGGTCTGGAGGTAGTCGGCGAAGAACTCACCGGCCGGGACGGCACGCCGCCCGCCCGGTCCCACGGCGACCAGTTCGGCGTCCAGCGCCAGCGCCACCGCGGGCAGGTCACCGGCCGGGTCGGCGTGCGCGAGCGAGCCGCCGAGGGTGCCCCGGTGCCGTACGGCCGGGTCGGCCACCGTCTCGGTCGCCTGCGCCAGCAGTCCCGCGTACCGCCGCACCAGCGGGTCGCGGACCACGTCGTGGTGCGTGGTCAGCGCGCCGACGACCAGCGTGTCGCCGTCCTCGCGCACCCCGCGCAGACCGGGGATCCGGCCCACGTCCACGACGAGTTCGGGGAAGGCCAGCCGCAGCCGCAGCAACGGCAGCAGACTCTGCCCGCCGGCCAGCACCTTCGCCTCCTCGCCGGCCTCGTGGAGGACGCGCACGGCCTCCTCCAGGGTGTCCGGCCGGACGTAGTCGAACGCGGGGGGAATCACCGTGCGGCCTCCTCTGGCTCCGGACGGCCGGACCCGGCGGCCCGGACGGCCTCCCAGACCCGTTCGGGTGTGCACGGCATCCGTACGTCGGTGACGCCCAGCGGGCGCAGCGCGTCCACGACCGCGTTGACCACGGCGGGCGTGGAGGCGATCGTGCCCGCCTCGCCGACGCCCTTGGCGCCGAGCGGGTTGGACGTGGCGGGCGTCTCGGTGCGGTCGGTCGTGAACTCGGGCAGGTCCGCCGCCGACGGCACCAGGTAGTCGGCCATCGTGCCGGAGACCAGGTTGCCCTCCGTGTCGTAGACCGCCTCCTCGAACAGCGCCTGCGCGATGCCCTGGGCGAGACCGCCGTGCACCTGGCCCTCGACGATCATCGGGTTGATCACCCGGCCCACGTCGTCCACGCACACGTAGGAGCGGATCGAGGTCTGCCCGGTCTCGGTGTCGACCTCCACCGCGCACAGGTGGGTGCCGTGCGGGTAGGAGAAGTTCTCCGGGTCGAGCACATGGCCGGCGTTCAGGGTGGGCTCCATGCCCTCGGGCACGTCGTGCGAGGTGAACGTCGCGAAGGCGACCTCCTGGATGGTCCGCCGCGCCTCCGGCGAACCCTTCACCGAGAACACGCCGCCCTTGAACTCCACGTCGTCCTCGCTCGCCTCCAGCAGGTGCGCGGCCACCTTCCGCGCCCGGTCCACCACCTTCTCGGCCGCCCGGTGCACCGCCGCGCCGCCCACCACCAGGGACCGCGAGCCGTAGGTGTCCATGCCCTGCGGGGCCACCAGCGTGTCGCCGTGCACCACCTCGACGTCCTCGAACGGCACGCCGAGCACGTCCGCGGCGATCTGGCTCCAGCACGTCACGTGCCCCTGCCCGTGCGGGCTGGTGCCGGTGACCACCTCGACCTTGCCGGTGGGCAGCACCCGGATGCTCGCCGCCTCCCAGCCGCCCGCCGAGTACCTGAGGTCCCGCAGCACCCGGCTCGGGGCCAGCCCGCACATCTCCGTGTACGTCGACACGCCGATGCCCAGGCGTACGGAGTCGCCGCGTTCCGCGCGCTCGCGCTGCTCGGCGCGCAGCTCGTCGTACCCGAACAGGGCGAGCGCCTTGTCGGTGGCGGCCTCGTAGTTCCCGCTGTCGTAGGTCAGGCCGGCGATCGAGTCGTACGGGAACTCCTCGTGCCGGATCCAGTTGCGCCGCCGCACCTCCACCGGGTCCAGGCCCAGCTCGGCGGCGAGTTCGTCCATGGTCCGCTCGATGGCGAAGGTGGCCTCCGGGCGGCCGGCGCCGCGGTACGCGTCGGTCGGGGTGCGGGTGGTGAACACGCCGGTGCAGTCGAACTCGTAGGAGTCCATCTTGTAGATCGCCGGGTACATGAACGCGCCCAGGACCGGGATGCCGGGCGTCACCAGCATCAGATACGCGCCCATGTCGGCGAGCAGGTCCACCTTGAGGCCGAGCAGCCTGCCCTCGCGGGTGGCGGCCAGCTCCACGTCCTGGATCATGCCGCGGCCGTGGTGGGTGGCGAGATACCCCTCGGAGCGCGACTCGGTCCACTTCACCGGCCGGCCGAGCCGGCGCGCGAGCGCCAGCGCGACCGCCTCCTCGCCGTACACCTGGAGCTTGGAGCCGAAGCCGCCGCCCACGTCGGGGGCGATCACCCGCAGCTTGTGCTCCGGGACCCCGCAGACCACCGACAGCATGATCCGCAGGATGTGCGGGATCTGCGTCGCCGAGTACACGGTGTACTCGCCGGAGGCGGCGAGCGGGGTGACGACGACCGCGCGCGGCTCCATCGCGTTCGGGATCAGCCGCTGCTGCACGTAGCGCCGCCGGACGACCACGTCGGCGCGTTCGCGCACCCGCTCGTAGGGCTCGCCGCACCGCAGCGGCCAGTCGTACGCCCGGTTGGTGCCCTGGTCGGCGTGGACCAGCGGCGCGTCCTCGGCGAGCGCGGCCTCCAGGTCCAGGACCGGCGGCAGGGGGGCGTAGTCGACCTCGATCGCCTCCAGGGCGTCGGCGGCGGCGTACCGGTCGCGGGCCACCACGACCGCGACCGGGTCGCCGGCGTGCCGCACCTCGTCCAGCGCGAGCGGCGGATGGTCCGGCAGCACCATGTCCTCGGTGACCGGCCACGCGCAGGGCAGCGAACCGAGCGCGTCGGCCAGGTCGCGGCCGGTGAACGCGGCGACCACGCCGGGGCGTTCGAGGGCGGCGGAGATGTCGACGCGCTCGACGCGGGCGTGCGCCATCGGACTGCGCAGGAAGGCCAGGTGCAGCAGACCGGTGACGGAGATGTTGTCGGTCCAGTTGGTCTGCCCGGTGACCAGCCGGGCGTCCTCCTTGCGCAGCCGGGACCTGCCGACCTCGCCCTCGGCTCCCTCGGTTCTCTCTGCCCCGTGGTCGGCCCGGTCGGCCTGGTCGGTCATGCCGTCACCTCCTGGCCGGACGCGGTCCGCCGGCCGGGCGCGGGGCTCTCCTCGGCGCCCTCGCCCTCCTCGGCGGCGGCGAGCACCGCGCGGACGATGTTCTGGTAGCCGGTGCACCGGCACAGGTTTCCTTCGAGCGCCTTGCGCACCTCGTCGGAGGTGGGGTGCGGGTTCTCGCGCAGCAGATCGCGGGCGGCCATGATCATGCCGGGGGTGCAGTAGCCGCACTGGAGCGCGTGCCGCTCGTGGAAGGCGCGCTGCAACGGCGTCCACACGCCGCCTCGGGCCAGCCCCTGCACGGTGGTCACCTCGCCGCCGTCCGCCTGCACGGCCAGCACCGTGCAGCTCTTGACGCTCGCGCCGTCCAGCTCGACGGTGCACGCCCCGCAGTTGGAGGTGTCGCAGCCGACGGGGGTGCCGGTCAGGCCGAGCCGGTCGCGCAGGTAGTGGACCAGCAGCAGGCGGGGCTCCACCTCGTCCTCGTAGGCCGTGCCGTCCACCGTGACCGAGATGTGGGTCATGTGCCCTCCAGGGACCGTCCGGGCGTGCATGAGGGAAACCAGCGACCGGTGTGGTGTAGGTCACTCTATGACCGAGCCCGGGGCGGGGCGAGTGGTGCGGCGGGGCCTCCGGCCGAAAGCCGCCCGGTTCCGGAACCGCCGGAACCGCCGGCACCGGTGTCACCGCCGGAACCGGTGACACCGGTGACGCCGGGGGTGGCGGCGCATGGCACGGTGTCAGACGGCGCCCGCCAGTCCCTCCACCGCGGCCCGCACCGGCGCCAAGCCGTCCTCCGCGCGGATCCGGACGCCCAGCGCCTCGGCCCGCTCCCGGTGGACCGGATGGCGGGTGGCCCGTACGAGGGCCGCGGCCAGCGACTCCGCGGTCAGCCGGCGCACCGGGACGGCGCACGGGGCCACCCCCAGCCGGATCAGCCGCTCGGCCCAGAAACCCTCGTCGAACTGGACCGGCAGCGGCACCGCGGGCACCCCCGCGCGCAGTCCCGCCGCCGTGGTGCCCGCCCCCGCGTGGTGCACCACGGCCGCCATGCGCGGGAACAGCGCCGAGTGCGGGACCTCGCCGATGGTGAGCATGTCGTCCCCGGCCGCCGCGAGCCCGCCCCAGCCGCGCTGCACCACCCCGCGCAGCCCGGCCCGGCGCAGCGCGCGCACGATGGTGCCGCTCAGCCGGCGCGGATCGGGCACGGTGGCGCTGCCGAGCCCCACGAAGACCGGCGGCGGCCCGGCGTCCAGGAACCGCAGCAGCTCCGCGGGGAGCGAGTCGTCACGGTCGTACGGCCACCAGTAGCCGCACACCCGCAGCCCGGGCCGCCAGTCGCCCGGCCGGGGCACCACCAGCTCGCTGAAGCCGTGGTGCACGGGCCGGCGCAGCCCCGCGCGGATGTACCAGGGCGTCGCGGCGCGGGCGGCGGGCAGCCCGAGCCGGGACCGCACGGCGGGCACCGCCGCGGAGAAGACCCGGTCGACGGCGAGGTTCACCCCGTGCCCGGCCAGCCGGTTGGCCGCCGCGCCCCAGTGTCCGCCGCCCAGCAGCGGAGGCGCGAACTCGCGGGTGGGGGAGAGGGGTTGCAGATGCGCGCCCATGCTGGGCTTGCCGAGCGCCTCGGCGATGGCGTGCCCGACCGGCCCGAGCGAGCCGGACAGCAGCAGCACGTCGTTCTTCTCGGCCGCCGCGACCAGCTCGTCGGTCATCCGGGCGAGCGCCGCCCGCGCCAGCCCGACGGCCCGCACCATCTTCCCCGCGCTGGTGGCGCTGCGGTGCAGGCCCCGGCCGCGCGAGGAGTCCAGCTCGGCCCGCGGATCGACCGGCAGCGCGCGAAAGCCCAGGCCCGAGCCCGCGACCAGCGGCTCGAAGCACCCATGGGTGACCAGGGTGACCTCGTGGCCCGCGCGGGCCAGACCGTGCCCCAGCCCGGTGAACGGGGCGACGTCGCCCCGGGATCCCGCCGTCATGATCGCTACGCGCACGTCGGCCAGTATGCGGGCGGGGCGGCCCACGGCCCGTGAACGACCCGTGGGGTGTCGGCGCCGTCACCCCGCCACGGCGCCCGTACGCCGCACCCGGCCGGGGCGACGAGTCTCCCGCGCACCGGTGCGACGTGCGCGCGGATGCCGGACACGGACAGATCGTGAGCGGCGGCGAGGTCATCGCCGCCGCCCCGGCCGTACGGCGTGGCGCGCGACCGCCCGGCCGGCCCAGCGGCGGCGCGACGGCCGCCCCCGAGGCGGAGACGTCGGGCGCCCGGGTGCACCAGACCCTGGCGAGGCTCTCCCCACCCGGCCGGAAGGTGCTGCGCCCGGCCGGCAGGGACAGGCGTACGCGGACGACGTGCCCCGGCCCCGGCCACCGGAGCCGTCCTCGGCCTGGAGACGACGTGCGCCGCCGACCGGCCCGGGCAGGACGCCAGGGCCGGGGACGTCACGGAGGACGACGCCCGGCCGCGCCGCTCACCCGCCGAGCTGCCGGGCGGCGGCGTCCACGGTCTGCTCCAGCAGCGTGGCGATGGTCATCGGGCCGACCCCGCCCGGCACCGGCGTGATCAGCGAGGCCCGCAGCGCGGCGGAGTCGAAGTCCACGTCGCCGACGTTGCCCGGGTTGTAACCGGCGTCGATCACGACCGCGCCCGGCTTGACGTCATCGCCCTTGATCAGCCGCGGCCGGCCCACGGCGGCCACCACCACATCGGCCTCGCGGACCACGGACGCCAGGTCCCGGGTCCGCGAGTGGCAGTACGTCACCGTGGCGTCCCGGGCGAGCAGCAGCATCCCCACCGGCTTGCCGAGGATCGCGCTGCGGCCGACCACGACGGCCCGCTTGCCGGCCAGGTCGACGTCGTAGGCGTCCAGCAGCCGCAGGATGCCGCCGGGCGTGCAGGAGACGAACCCCGGCCCGCCGAAGCTCATCGTCGCGAAGGAGGCGAAGGTGACGCCGTCGACGTCCTTCTCGGGCGCGATGGCCTCGAACGCGGCCCGCTCGTCGACGTGTTCGCCGACCGGGTGCTGGAGCAGGATGCCGTGCACGGCCGGGTCCTGCGACAACGACCGCAGCGCGGCGACCAGTTCCCCGGTGCTGGTCTCGGCGGGCAGCTCCACGTGCCGGGAGACGATCCCGGCCGTGCGGCACCGGTTCTGCTTCATCCGCACATAGGTGACGGAGGCCGGGTCCGCGCCGACCAGCACCGTCGCCAGACAGGGCGCGGTGCCGGTGCGGCCGGTGAGTTCCGCGGCGCGCCGCGCGGTCCGCTCGACGATGCGGCGGGCGAGCGCGGTGCCGTCCATGAGGCGTGCCTGGGACATGGGTCCACTCCTGGGCGTTCGACGGATCGCCCAGGCGCGCGGCTGTGACTCGACGGAGACCGCTCCCCGGTGGTACTCCACCTCAGCGCCAGTCACGGTCCCGGGCCCAGCTTACGGGCCGCCCGGGGCGGCACGCCTCCGGGTTCCGCGACCGGGTGCGGCGGCCCGGGGCCCGGCGGCGGCTCACCGGAGACCGGAGCACCGTGGAGGAGGCGCTTCGTGGCGGAGGCAGGGGTCAGGAGCGGGCAGGTACGGCCGCCTCACCGCCGCCGGCCGCGCCGTACGCACCGGGGCCGGGGCCGTGCGCCGGGCAGTGCCGCGCGCAGCAGGGAGCGGAGGAGGGCGGTGCCGGCGAGGCGGCCCGCCGTCGCGATCGGGCGCGGCGCCGGCGGGGCCGGGGCGCGGGTCCGGCCCCGGCCCGCGCGGGCCGAGAAGGTCCAGGTCAGCCGGGAGCTGACCTGGAACGTCGCGGTCCGCCGCCCTACGCGTCCCATGCCCCGGCCATGATCGGCTCGATACCGTGGCGCGGTGTGCCGGTGTCGGACGCGGAGCTTGCCATGGTGTCCTCCAGCGAGGTCCGCGGCCGCGGCCCGGGCGGGCCGCGACGGGCCTCACCTCCGAGCGTCCTCCGCCCCGCCGGGCTCGGCAAACGCGGCCGCGGACCCGGACGGGCCGGGGGAGGGGGACACCGGCCGGGTCCTCGTGCCCTCGCCGATCAGCGGCGCGTAGGGTCGGAAGGTACGGATCTCCGGTCGACGGAAGGAACCATCATCATGGCGCAGGAAGTGCGCGGCGTGATCGCACCCGGGAAGAACGAGCCGGTACGGGTCGAGACGATCGTCGTGCCGGATCCCGGTCCCGGCGAGGCCGTGGTACGGGTCCAGGCCTGCGGCGTCTGCCACACCGACCTGCACTACAAGCAGGGCGGCATCAACGACGACTTCCCCTTCCTCCTCGGCCACGAGGCAGCCGGCGTCGTGGAGTCGGTCGGCGACGGCGTCACCGACGTCGCGCCCGGCGACTTCGTGATCCTCAACTGGCGTGCCGTGTGCGGAAAGTGCCGCGCCTGTCTGCGCGGCCGCCCCTGGTACTGCTTCGACACCCACAACGCGAAGCAGCGGATGACCCTCACCGACGGCACCGAGCTGTCCCCGGCCCTCGGGATCGGCGCCTTCGCCGAGAAGACGCTCGTGGCGGCCGGACAGTGCACCAAGGTCGACCCGGCCGTCTCCCCGGCCGTGGCCGGACTGCTCGGCTGCGGCGTGATGGCCGGCATCGGCGCGGCGATCAACACCGGCGGCGTCGGCCGCGGCGACTCGGTCGCCGTCATCGGCTGCGGCGGCGTCGGGGACGCGGCGATCGCCGGCGCGTACCTGGCCGGCGCGGCGAAGGTCATCGCCGTCGACATCGACGACCGCAAGCTGGAGACCGCCCGCACCATGGGCGCCACCCACACCGTCAACTCCCGAAGCAGCGACCCCGTCGAGGCGATCCGCGAGCTGACCGGCGGCTTCGGCGCCGACGTCGTCATCGAGGCGGTCGGCCGCCCCGAGACGTACCGCCAGGCCTTCTACGCCCGCGACCTGGCCGGCACCGTCGTCCTGGTCGGCGTGCCGACGCCGGAGATGAAGCTCGAACTGCCGCTGCTGGACGTCTTCGGGCGCGGCGGCTCCCTGAAGTCGAGCTGGTACGGCGACTGCCTGCCCTCCCGCGACTTCCCCCTGCTCATCGACCTCCACCTCCAGGGCCGCCTGCCGCTGGACAAGTTCGTCACCGAGACCATTCAACTGGACGAGGTGGAGAAGGCGTTCGAGCGGATGCACCAGGGCGACGTGCTGCGCTCGGTGGTGGTGCTGTGATGGCCGCCCGTATCGAACGCCTCGTCACCTCCGGGCAGTTCACCCTCGACGGCGGCTCCTGGGACGTCGACAACAACGTGTGGATCGTCGGCGACGACCACGAGGCCGTCGTCATCGACGCCGCCCACGACGCCGAGGCGATCCTCCGGGCGGTGGGGGACCGGCGGCTGGCCGCGATCGTGTGCACCCACGCCCACAACGACCACGTGAACGCCGCGCCCGCCCTCGCCGACCGCACCGGCGCGAAGATCTGGCTGCACCGCGACGACCTGCCGCTGTGGCGGATGACCCACCCGGACCGGGAGCCCGACGAGCACCTCGCCGACGGCCAGGTGATCGAGGCGGCGGGCGCCGACCTGACCGTCCTGCACACCCCCGGCCACGCTCCGGGCGCCGTCTGCCTGTACGACCCCGGACTGGGCGTCGTCTTCACCGGCGACACCCTCTTCCAGGGCGGTCCCGGCGCCACCGGCCGCACCTACTCCCACTTCCCGACGATCATCGACTCGATCCGCGACCGCCTGCTGACGCTGCCGCCCGAGACGAAGGTCCTCACCGGCCACGGCGACGGCACCACCATCGGCGCCGAGGCGCCCCACCTCGACGAGTGGATCAGCCGCGGCCACTGACCCGCACCGGTGGGCCGGGGGCGCCGCCCCCGGCCCACCGCCGGGCCGCGCCGTCGTCCGTCACCCGCCCGCCGCGGGCGGGCGCGCGCCCGGCAGCGGCCAGCGCGCCGGATGGCCCGGCGGCAGCGTCAAGTCCTCCCGCACGGCGGCGTAGTAGCCGTCCCGCGCGGCCCGCTGCCGCGCCAACAGCCCCTGCCAGACGTCGGGTTCGCGCCGCCCCTCGCGCAGGAACCGTTCCATCTCCATCGCCACCACCACCCACGCCCGGGCCGTCTCCACGACCTGCGGGCTGCCCAGCATGAGCAGCGCCTCGCCGGAGGGGTCCCGGGCGAGCGCGGCCTCCGTCAGCAGGGGCTCGGCCTCCGCCAGGGCCAGCGGATGCGGGTGCGGGTCGTTGCCGAGATGCGAGGCGACCCGGTAGGCCAGCGTGACCGACTTCTTGAGCGTGCGCGCGTACTCGGTGTACACGGCGAGCCGGCGCTCCTCCCAACGGGCCGCCCGTTCCCGGCGGAAGCGGGCCCGGTCGCTGCGCACGACCGCCAGATAGGAACCGAGCGCGCCGATCACCACACCGATGAGCGCGGGGAGTTGCTGCACGAACGCCGACATGCGTCGCACCGTATCCGCCCCCGCGCCCACCGGCGCACCTCGCCCGCGCCCCTCCGCACCCGCCCGCGCCCGACCCGTCCGAATGTCACCGTTTCGTCTCGACCCCGGGCCGCCCACAACCGCGGGCCGCCCCCGGCTGTCTAGGTGTCCGAGAACGAAGAGACGCGAACCCGATCGAGGGGGAAGGACAGGGCGCCCATGAGGCACATAGGCAGACGGGGAGCCGTCGTGCTCGGCGCCACCTCACTGGTGGCGCCGCTCACACTCGCGCTCGGCGCAGCGCCGGCGCAGGCGGCGAGCTGTACGGCGAGCAAGGGGCCGTACCAGAAGCAGGTCGAGAAGTTCCTCGGGCGCCCGGTGGACGGCCGGCAGTCGGCCGCCGACTGCTCGGCGATCCGGGCCTTCCAGAACAAGCACGGCATCACGCCCGCCATCGGCTACGCGGGTCCCGTGACCTGGCGCGTGATGGATCTCATGAACAAGCAGAAGGCCGTCGGGAAGAAACCGAACAAGGACGGCAAGTGCCCGACGAACAAGGGCCGTATCGCCTGCGTCAACCTCACGCTGCAGCTCAGCTGGATCCAGGACGGCAAGAAACTCGTGTACGGGCCGGTGCCCGTGCGCACCGGCCGTGACGGCTACGAGACCCGCACCGGCCTGAAGAAGGTCTACTGGCGTGACATCGACCACGTCTCGACCCTCTACAACGTCCGCATGCCCTACAGCCAGTTCTTCGACGGCGGGCAGGCCTTCCACTCCGTCGGCCTGAGCATGTGGAACCCGCCGGGCTCGCACGGTTGCGTCAACATGACCACCCAGGACGCCAAGAAGTACTGGTCGCTGCTGAAGAAGGGCGACGACGTCTTCGTGTACGGCCGCAAACCGGGAACGTGAGCCGGGGCCGGGCGGGTTGAGCCGGAACGACGTGATGAGCGACACGGTCCGAAATGTCCGTATCGGTCATACTTACTCACAGCGCCTTCACGTCGTCCGGCATATGCTTCACAGCATGTCCACCAGTGTTGAAACCGTCTCCGAGCGATCGGCCGCGGAGGTCAACGAGGAGATCCGTGCGCTGTGGCGCCGGTCGGGCGGGACACTGACCACCGAGCAGCGCGAGGTGTACCAGCGCCTCGTCCTGGAGTGGGCTCAGGCCGCTCCGCAGTCGGACCACGCGGCCTGACCGCCTCCCGGCCTCCGGCCGTCGGACCTCCCACGGGGGCGCCCCTTTGCGAACGGGCGCCCTTCTCACACCGACCTCCGCCGCCTCGTACGGCATCGTCGACCTCACCGGCGGGACCCCGTCCCGCCGGGCCGGCCCCGCGTCGGCCGTCACCTTCCTCACACCACCCCGGCCGACCGGCCGGCCGCCGCGCCCCGGTCAGCTCCAGGTGGCGGAGTAACGGCGCCGGTAGGCCGCGCGGTCCCGCTCCGTGCGCAGCCACCGGGTCGCCGCCAGCGCGACCAGACCGCCCGCCAGCACCAGCAGACCCGGGCCGACGGCACGCGGGTCGGTCAGCCGGGCCGCAGGCGTGCTCCCGGCCGTGCCGCCGCCCGGCACCCGCGCCGGCGAACCGGGGGAGGCCGCACCCGCCGCACCCGCCGTGCCGCCGCCCGCCGCCGACCCGACACCGGACCCGCCGGACGAACCGGACGCACCGGACCCACCGCCGGACGCCCCACCGGCCGACGCCGCCCCGCTGCCGCCTCCGTCGCCGCCCCCGCTCGTGTCCCTGGCCGGAGCCGACACGATCAGCCGCACACCCAGCGCGGTCAGCGCCTTCGGCACCGGCTGGAAGAACGTCGTACCGCCCGTCGCGCAGTCGCCGCTGCCGCCCGACGTCACCCCGAGGGCGATGCCCTCCGAGAACAGCGGGCCGCCGCTGTCGCCCGGCTCGGCGCACACCGTGGTCCGGATCAGACCGCTCACCGTGCCCTCGGGATAGTTCACGGTCGCGTCGAGACCGGTCACCTCCCCGTCGTGCAGCCCGCTGGTGCTGCCGCTGCGGAACACCCGCTGCCCCACCGCCGCGTCCCCCGCCCCCGTGATCCGCACGCCGTTGCCGCCGCCGATCGCCACCACGTCCGCGCCCTGCCCGGCCCGGCCGGCGGCGTACCTCACCAGCGAGAAGTCGCTGCCGGGGAAGGACGCGGCGACCGTGTCGCCCAACCGCCGGTCGCCCGCGTCGGACGCGAACCAGGCCGAGCCCTTCGGCCCGCAGTGCCCGGCGGTGAGGATGAAGTCGTCGCGCCCGTCGGTCACGTTGAAACCGGCCGAGCAGCGCCCGCCCGCCGACAGGATCGGCTGCGCCCCGTTGAGCCGCGTGGTGAACCTGCCCGGCGCGCGCTCCACGCGCAAAGGAGCCGATGCCGCTCGCGACCCGGCCCAGCCGGTCCCGGTCGGCGGCGGAGACGGAGCTGTCGGCCTCCACCGTCACCCGGTTCGTCCGGTAGTCGACCGCCCACGCCGTGCCGGGCACCCGCGGCGCGGCGCGCAGGGCCGCCCCGGCCGACCTCAGCTCGTCCGTGCTGTGCCGCACGAGCCTCGCCCCGGCGCCCGCCCGCCGCACCTCGGCCGCCGCCTCCGCGTCGGTCACGGCGACGACCGTACGCCCGTCGGAGCCGACCCAGCTGCCCGCCGTACGGGCCGTGCCCAGCCGTGCCACCAGTGCGGACCCCGGCGTGGAACCCGGCGCGGCGGCCGGTCCAGCGGTCGGTCCGGCCGCCGAGCGGACGACGTCGCGCGGTGGCTCCCGCGTCCCGGACGGCTCACCGGCCAGCGCCGCATGGGCGACCATCGCCGGGCCCAGGACGAGCCCCGCGACGGCCGTCAGCCGCGCCACCCTCCGGACGACCCGCCGTCGTGCGTGCCTCATACCTGGCTCCCGAAAAAATACCCGGCTCCCGGACCCCGGACCTCGAACACCGGCCCCGCCGATCCATACGCGCCGTACCGCCCCCGCGTTCAGCCCGCCGGAGGCCCGCCGGTGGTCCGCCGGTGGTCCGCCGGTGGTCCGGCGCACACCGGCCGGGTCGTGCGCGCTCCCCCGGAACCGCGCGCCCGGCGGCCTATCTTGGGCCCATGAACAGGACTCCGCACGCCCCGTCCGGTGAACCGAACCCCCTGCGCGTCCTCAGCCCCGCCGACCTGCGCCGCCGCACCAGCATGAAGTGGCGCACCCATCCCGCCGACGTCCTGCCGCTGTGGGTGGCGGAGATGGACGTACCGCAGCCCGAACCGGTCGTCCGGGCGGTCACCGACGCCCTCGCCCTCGGCGACACCGGCTACCCCGTCGGCACCGCCTACGCCGAGGCGCTCGCCGCCTTCTCGGCCAAACGCTGGGGCTGGGACGGGCTCGCCGTGGAGCGCACCGCGCTGGTGCCCGACGTGATGCTGGGCGCGGTGGAGATGCTGAAACTGGTGACCGGGCCCGGCGACCCGGTGATCGTCAGCCCGCCGGTGTACCCGCCGTTCTTCCAGTTCGTCACGCATATGGACCGGCGGGTGGTGCGGGCGCCGCTCGGCGCCGACCTGCGCCTGGACCTCGGTGCGCTGGACGAGGCGTTCCGGCGGGCCGTGGCCGGCGGCGGGCGCGCCGCGTACCTGCTGTGCAGCCCGCAGAACCCGACCGGCACCGTGCACACCGCCGCCGAACTCGCCGCCGTGGCCGAACTCGCCGACCGGCACGGCGTACGCGTCGTCGCCGACGAGATCCACGCGCCGCTGGTCGCGGCCGGCGCCGACTTCGTGCCGTATCTGAGCGTGCCGGGCGGCGAGCGGGGTCTGTCGCTCATGTCGGCGAGCAAGGGGTGGAACCTGGCCGGCCTCAAGGCCGCCCTCGCCGTCGCCGGTCCCGGGGCCGCCGCCGACCTCGCCCGGCTGCCCGCGGAGGCCGCCGACGGGGCCAGCCACCTCGGCGTCATCGCCCACACCGCCGCGCTGCGCGACGCCGGCCCCTGGCTGGACGCCCTGCTGGCCGGCCTCGACGACAACCGGCGGCTGCTCGCCGACCTCCTCGCCGAGCACCTGCCCGCGATCCGCTGCCGGCCCGGCCGGGCCACCTACCTCGCCTGGCTGGACTGCCGGGCCCTCGGGCTGGGCGACGATCCCGCCCAGGTCTTCCTGGAGCGCGGCCGGGTGGCCCTCAGCTCCGGACCCCCGTTCGGCGAGGGCGGGGCGGGACACGCGCGCCTGAATCTGGGAACCTCACCCGAACTACTGACCGAAGCGGTACGACGCATGACGGAGGCGGTCCGATGAGCACCGAGGAGACCCTGGCACGGCTCTCAGCCGGCAAGTACCTGCTGCTGACCAGCTACCGCAAGAACGGCACCCCCGGCCGCCACTCCCGTGTGGGTGGTCCGGGACGGCACGGCGCTCGGCGTCTGGACGGCCGCCGACTCCCACAAGGTGGGGCGGGTCCGCCGCCGCGCCGACGTCCTGGTCGGCCCGTGCGACGTGCGCGGCAACCCGACCGGCGTCCAGATCCCGGCCACCGCCGAGATCTGCGACCCGGCCACCACCGCCCGCTACCGCGGCCTGATCGCCCGCAAGTACGGCATCGTCGGCCGCCTCACCCTCCTCGGCAGCCGGCTGCGCCGGGGCGAGCGGGGAACGGTCGGCATCCGGGTGTCCCTGACGGGCTGATGACGGCCGCCCGACGCCCGTGCGACCGGCCGCCGACGATCCCGCCAATCCTCCCGCGGCTCCGCGTGGCAGCGGCCACGGGGCCCGCGCGCGCCGCTAGGCTCGGGCGCCGGAGCCGGGACGGGCGTCGCCGAGGGGCCCCGCACCGGGCCGCCCGGTACGACGAACCGGCGCGGCCCGCGAGGCTGTCGGGGCGTCGCGGAGATGACGGAGCTGGTGCGCAGTGGAGGGGATCCGGGCCCGCGCCCTGGCGGTCGGGCGGTGGCTGTCCGAACGGGCCGGCCGGTGTCTGGCCGCCTCGGTGGCGCTGTACGCGCTGACCGCGCTCAGGAGTCCGTCGCAGCCGCTCGACCTCCGCGTCTACCGCGGCGGCGCACCGCACCTCTTCTCCGGCGGCCTCTACGACTTCGCGGTGCACACCGGACCGCCCATCCCCGTACTGCCGTTCACCTACCCGCCGTTCGCCGCGCTGCTGTTCGCCCCGCTGGCCCAACTGCCCTGGGACGTGGCGCTGGTGCTGTGGCGGGCGGTCTCGGTCGCGGCCCTGCTCGTCATCACGGCCGGCTCCCTGCGCCTGCTGACCCCGCCCGCCGCAGGGCGCGTCCGCGAGCGCGCCCTGCTGTGGGCCGCCGCCGGGCTCTGGCTCGAACCCGTGCGCCACACGCTCGACCAGGGGCAGATCAACCTGCTGCTCGGCGCCCTCGTCGTCGGCGGCCTCGCCCTGTGCCGCACGGCGGCGGGCCGGGGCGCGGCCGTGGGGCTCGCCGCGTCGGTGAAGCTGACCCCGGCCGTCGGCGGACTGTACCTGCTGGCGACCCGGCAGTGGCGGGCCGCGCTGTGGGCGGTCGTCACCGGCGCGGCGGCCACCGCCCTGGCCTGGTGGATCTCCCCGAGCCAGTCGTGGCGCTACTGGACCTCGCTGGTGACGGACACCAGCCGCGTCGGACCGGTGTGGACGGTGCGCAACCAGTCCCTGCGCGGCGCGCTCACCCGGCTGCTCGGCCCGGACGCCACCGCCTCACCGCTGTGGTGGGCGGCGCTCGCGCTGGTCACCCTGGCGGCGGCGTGGGCGCTGCGCGCCGCGTTACGGCGCGCGGACCGGCTCGGCGTCCTGGTGACCGTGCAGCTGTACGGGCTGCTGATGTGCCCCATCTCCTGGAGCCACCACTGGATCTGGTGCGTGCCCGCCATGATCTGGCTCGCCCACGGCCCGCTGCGGCGGCTGCCGTCGGCCCGGGTCACGCTCGCGCTGTGGGCGCTCGTCACCGCCGGCCGGCTGGTGCCGCGGCTGAGCAGGATCGAGGACGCGACCGTCCACGGCGGGCCGTACCCGGCGCCGATGGCCTGGCTGGGAACCGGCTTCGCGCTCTGCGCGGTGCTGACGTTCCTCACGCTCGCCGCCGGAGGCGACCGGCGCCGTGCGCGCGCCGCGATCCCCGGCGGGCAGCGCTCCGGCGACCACGCGGACCGTTCGCTGCTGCCCTGACCCGCGGTGCTCGCGGGACGGCCGGGGCCTGTCAACGACGCTTTTCGCGGGTGTACTTGACGGTCCATCAGCTCCAGGCGCGGAACGACTCGTCCAGCAGCTGGAAGACCGGCTCGCCGCGCACCGGGTCCTTCGCGGTGGACAGCCGCACCCGGTCGCCGCCGTGGATGCCGATGAGCGGGCCCATCACCCTGCCCCGCACGACGAAGCCCTCGTTCATCTCGATCAGCGACACGTTGCGCGCCGCGGGGGTGTTGCGGTGCACGACCGTGGAGTGGCGGACCGTGCCGACGCCCTCGCTGCGCTCGGTCCGCAGGTCGCTGCCCCGGCACACCGGACACAGCAGCCGGTGGTACATCGCGGTGCCGCACCAGGCGCAGCGCTGGTAGTACAGCGCCTCCGGGTCGCGGTCCTCCGGCTCCAGAAGGCCGGTGGCGGAGCCGGCCGCCGGATGAACCGCGTTCCCTGAGTGGTGGTACACGCTGATCAACTCCCTGCTCCCGTCCGGAATCCCGCGTGCCGGCGGAGCCCGCGCACGCCGTGCGCGGTGCGGCGGTGCCACCGTGCACGGCGACAGCGTATGGCACTCAGTGCCGCAGGTAAAGGTACTGCGTACCACCAGTCGACCGCAGTAACCTTTCCCCGCCCCACCCTCTGCCGCCCCGCCCCGCGCTGCCCGTTCCCGTCCCGCCCCCGCCGCGCGTCACGCACCAGGAGACCGCCATGCCCTCCGCCCGCCCCCGCCTCCTCTACGTCACCGACCTGGCGTATCCGGCGCGCGGGCGCCGCTACTGCGACGAGGACATCGGCCTGACCGCCCGGCTGCGCGAGGACTTCGACCTGGCCCTCGCCCATCCGCGGGACGCCGCCGCGCTGATGGCCGCCTTCGACGCCGTGGTCGTCCGCAACAGCGGCCCCGTGCTCGGCTACCGCGCCGCCTACGACGACTTCCGGAGCCGGGCGCTGGCCGCCGGGACCCGCGTCTACAACCCGCTCACCGGCCGGGCGGACATGGCGGGCAAGCAGTACCTCCTCGACCTGACCGCCGCCGGCTTCCCGGTCATCCCCACGGTCGACCGCGCCGAGGACCTGCACCTGCTGCCCGCGGCCGACCGCTACGTGGTCAAGCCCAAGCAGGGCGCCGACTCCATCGGACTGCGCACCGTCCGCGCCGGGGAACTGCCCGCCCTGGTCGACGGCGCCGTCCTCGTCCAGCCGCGCGTCGACTTCGTCCACGAGATCTCGTTCTGCTTCGTCGACCACGACTTCCAGTACGCCCTCCACGCCCCCGACCCCGAGCGGCGCTGGGAGCTGCGGCCGTACCGGGCCGACGCGGACGACCTGGAGTTCGCCCGCCGGTTCATCGACTGGAACACCCTCGGCCACGGCGTCCAGCGGGTCGACGCCTGCCGCGCGCCGGACGGCGAACTGCTGCTGGTCGAACTGGAGGACCTGAACCCGTACCTCTCCCTGGACGCCCTCGACGACCGCGCCCGGGACTCCTTCGTCGCCGCGCTGAAGACGTCCCTGCACCGCTTCCTCGCCACTGCGGCGCGGTGAGGAAGCGACCCCGCGGCGGCGGTTGACGCGCCGCGCGGCGGGCACACGCCCACCGGGACGCGCCGGGCCGGAGCCGGCGGAGGGTCCCGGCGGACGAGCGGCGCACCGGTGCGGCAGGCACCGGCGCCGCGGGAACGAAGGGGCGCGGCATGACGGGCGGCAAGGGTGTCATCGACCGGCTGGACCCCGACATGTGCGTGGTGACCGCCGTGGCGGGCGGCGAGCGGGACGGCTGCCTGGTCGGGTTCGCCTCGCAGTGCTCCATCAGCCCGGCGCGGTTCGTCGTGTGGCTGTCCAAGGAGAACCGGACCTTCCGGGTGGCCGCACACGCCGACCGGCTCGCCGTGCACCTGCTGACCCGGCGTCAGCACGCGCTCGCCGAGCTGTTCGGCGGCAGCACCGGCGACGCCGGGGTGGACAAGTTCGCGCCCGTGCGCTGCTCGGAGCGGGACGGCACGGCCGTCGTCCTGGACGACGCCCCGGCCTGGTTCGTCGGCGAGATCGTGGCGCGCATCGACGGCGGCGACCACGTGGGCTTCCTGCTCGACCCCGTCGAACGGGGCGGCACGGGCGCTCAGGACGCGCCGATCCTGCGCCTGTCGGACACCCTGGACATCACACCGGGCCACCCGGCCCACTGAGCCCACCGTCCGGCGGGAGCGCGTCCTAGGACTCCTGAGCCGGTTCGGCCGGCACCCGGACGTCCAGTACGCACACGTCGTCGCGGCGCTCGCCCTCCAGCAGCGCGGCCAGCAGCGGGCCGAGCGAGCCGGGCGCGTCCGCGCGGTGCGCGGCGGCGGCCCGGGCCAGCCGCTCCAGGCCCAGCTGTATGGACTCACCGGGCCGCTCCACCAGGCCGTCGGTGTAGAGCAGCAGACGGTCGCCCGGCCGGAGGCGGCACTCGGCCTCCTCGAATACGGGGCTCTCCGTGGCGCCCAGGAGCACACCGCGCGGCCGGTCGAGGAAGCGGGCCTCGCCCCCGCGCAGCAGCAGCGGCGGCAGATGACCGGCCTGCGCCCAGACGAGCCGGTGCTCGCCGGGGTGGTAGCGCGCCAGGACGAGGGTGGCCGTGCTCCTGGTCTCCCCGGAGTGCAGCAGCAGCGTGTTCAGCCGGGAGAGGGCGCCGGTCAGCGACGAACCGGTGAAGAGCATGCCCTTGGCGGTGAAGCGGAGCTGGGCCATGGTGGCCACCGCGTCGATGCCGTGCCCGGCGACGTCGCCGACCACGAACAGCGCCTCGCCGCCCGGCAGCTCGATCGCGCTGAACCAGTCGCCGCCGACGTGGATCCCGGACTGGGCCGGCAGATAGGCGAGGTCGACCCGCAGCCCGGCCAGCCGCACGGGCCGGCGCGGCAGCGGCAGCAGCGCGTGCTGAAGCCGCCCGGCGAGCATCCGCTCGGTCCGGAGCACCCCGTGCTGCGCCAGCATGGCCTGCTCGCTCGCCAGCAGGGCCAGTTCCGCGCTGCGCTGCGCGGTGAGGTCCTGGACGAAGCCGTGCACCTGGACGGGCCGGCCGGCCGCGTCCGGCACGGCTTCGGCAACGGCCCGCAGGTGCTTCACCCCGGCCGCCGTCCTGATCCGGAACGGCACGTCCAGCGGGGCGCCCTCGGCGCGGATCGCGCGCACGGCGCGGGCGAGCGCCGGTCCGTCCTCGGGGACGGCGAGGTCCGCCAGCCCCTCCAGGCCGAGCGGGCGCCGCGCGGGGTCGCGCTCGCACAGGGCGTAGACCTGGGCGGACCAGGCGGCCTCGCCGGTGACGAGGTTCCAGGTGGCCCAGCCGAGATGGCCGAGCCGTTGCAGGTCCGCCAGGAGTTGTTCCTGCCGGTCGGAGGCGTCCTGCCGCCGCCAGGTGACGACCAGCCGGCCGTCCAGACGGGCGGCCCGCACCGCGTAGGCGGCCGGTTCCCCGCCGCCGTCCCCGGGCTCCCGGGCCGCGTACGGCGCACTCGTGTACGGCTCTCCGGTGTCGAGCGCGCCGAGCCACCCCTGCCACAGCGGCTGAGCGGCGACGGTGGGCAGACACGCGCGGACCCGCCGCCCCACCAGCGCGCGTCCCCGGCGCCCGGCGGGATCGGCGGCCTGCGGCGTGGCGGCGTCGATACGGAAGTCCTCGACCGCGCCCGCGGCCGAGCGCAGCGGGCTGAGCAGCAGCGTCATCCCGGGCAGCGCGTCGAAGAGGATCTGGACGGCGTGCGGCGCGGGCGCGGAGGCGGCGTCGACCGCGTGCTCCCGTTCGTCCTCTTCGTCCCCGGCGGGGGCGACGGCGCCGCCGGGGACCGTCGCACCGCCGTCCGTCGCCGTCGCGCCGCAGGCGTGGCTCAGCGGGGGGACGAGGGTGTCGAGCGTGATCCGCGCCTCCGCCGCCGGGGCGCGGCCCGCGGCCTTGGCGCGGCGCAGCAGTTCCTCGTGCGCGGCGTCGGCGGTGCGGCCGGTCAGCGCCATCAGCGCGCCCTTGGCCCGCTCCACCACGGCCGAGGCCGCCGCCTCGTCCCGCAGCCGGTCCAGCTCGGCCCGCTGCCTGGCCACCACCTTGGCCAGCGCCGCCTTGTCGGAGGCGGCGCCGGACTTGGCGCGAAAGGCGGGTTCGCTGCTCACGCGACGAGCATCGCACATGCCGGCGGCTCCGATCGCGGTCGTGCCGGCCCGGTTCCGGGGCGCACCGGCGGACGGCGGTGGAGCCCCTCAGCGACCGCCGCGCTCCACCAGCGCCTGGCTGACCGCCCGGACGCTGCGGGCGATGTGCTGGAGCTGGAGCAGCTCCGCGGCGTACAGCTTGATCGTGTGCTCGATGACGCCTTCGTGCAGGCCGAGGCGGGGCAGGTCGGCGCGCGCGGTCTGCAGGGCGGTGCGGGCCACGCGGATCTCCTGCTGCACCTGGATCTGCGCGTGCCGGGCGAGCAGCACGGGGTGGCGCACCAGCGCGGGGTAGCTGCCGTAGCGGGCCGGGACCAGCTCGCGCAGCCACCGGGCCGCCGAGCGCTCCCAGTCGTGGCTGCCGGGGGTCTTGACCTGGCAGGGCCAGTCCGAGCTGATGCGTGTGGTCGTCACAGGCATGATCTTCGCTTCCGGTGGTGCGGTGTCGGGGTGCGTGGCCCGACGGGGTGGGGGCGGCCCCGGCCCAGGGGACGACCGGGGCCGCCGCGGGTGCTCGCGCGGGCGCGGAACCGCCCGGAGCGGGCCGACCGCGATCCGTGAGCAGTATTTATATATGCCATCCGCTTGGCAAGACGTATGAAAACATTCATGTCGGCTTTGCCGCCATGGTCCGCATACGTTCCAACCACTCCGCGGGCGTCCGCCGCGCGCGCCGGCCCCTGGGGCGGTCCCGGAGTCAGTCCTTCAGGAAGAACTGGTGGCGGTCGGCGATCTGCTCGTACTCCTCCAGGCGGGCCTGGGTGCGTTCGGGATCGGCGTCCGCCATGGCCTGGAGCAGCGCCGCGCACATCACGCCCGGCGCCGCGTAGGAGTCGAAGACCAGCCGCGACCCGGTCCCGGTCGCGAAGGTGACGTCGGCCTCGTCGGCCACCGGACCCAGCGCCAGATCGGTGATCAGGGCCACCTTGAGGCCGGCGCCGCGCGCGACCCGCACGGCGGTCAGCGTCTCGTGCGCGTGCCGGGGCATGGAGAAGGCCAGCACCCAGGTGCCGCCCGCCTCGCGGGACTGGAGCAGCGCGTCGTAGGCGACGCTCCCGCCGAGCGTCACCAGCCGCACATCCGGGTGGACGCGCCGGGCCGCGTAGGCGAAGTACTCGGCGAGCGAGACCGAGATGCGCAGCCCGAGCACGGTCAGCGGGGCAGAGCGCGACAGCTCGCGGCCGACGGCGATCACCCGGTCCGGGTCGGCGAAGTCGCGGCGCAGGTTCTCCAGGTTGCCGATCTCGGCGTCGACGGCCGCCTGGAGTTCGTTGGCCCGGTCCTCCTCGGCCGGGCCCGGTCCGCCGGCGAGCGTCCTGAGCGCGATGGACTGGAGCCGCTCGCGCAGCGCGGGGTAGCCGCTGAAGCCGACCGCGCCGGCGAACCGGGTCACCGACGGCTGGCTGACGCCGACCCGGTCGGCCAGCTCGGTGATGGACAGGAACGCCGCCTCGGCGATGTTCTCGATCAGGTACTGGGCGATGCGCCGCTGGCCGGGAGACAGCTGCGGCCGGTCGAAGAGCGCCCGCAGCTGGGAGGCCGGGGCGGGCTCCGCCTCCGGCGCCGTCCTGCCCGAGGTGATCGCGGACGCCTGGGCGCGAGCCTGCTGCGGCGATGGCGCGGAGGCGCCTGCATTGTCTCCCACGGAGGTTCAACATAGCTCACTCACCGTCATGACCTGCGGCGGTGCGGGCGCATCCGGCCGGGCACGGACCCCGGACGGCGACGGTGGGACGGGAGCGGCGGCCGGGGCTGCGGAGCGGCCGGCTCCGGATTTCCGTCCCGCGGATGGATACCCGCCCGCCGTCCGGGAACCCGCCGTCGGGAGGAAGAACCTCCGGGCGATCCCGGTCCACGGACCGCCGCGACAGCCCCTGACAGCTCGCGACCGCCGTCACACACGAGGAGCCCAGGCGACATGACCGTTCCCGAGGAGAACCGGCCCAAGACCGACACCACCGACGAGGTGGTGGCCAAGGGGCGCGCGGACGCGTCCAAGGAGCAGGGCGGCACCGGGCGCACCCTGCGGGAGGCGCTGGAGGAGGCGCAGGTCCGCCCCGACGACTTCGAGGAGAAGTGACCGATGAGCGCACTCAGCGCGCTGGAACAGGCTCTGGAGAACCGGTGGGACGCGCTCTGGGCCCGGATCGCGGGGCGGGGGCCGGTGGAACTCCTCGACGCGCTGCACCGTGAGTGCGACGGGAACGCCGTCGTGTGCAGCGAGGACCGGGTGATCGTGCCCAACGCCTACGACGTCGAACTCGCCGAACCGGTGCACGAGGAGCTGACGCGCCGCGGCAGCCGCGTGGGCCAGGCGCTCACCGACAGCCTGGCCCGGCACGCCGAGCGCCACGGCTACGAGTGGGCGGGCCCGCTGACGGTGCGCGTCGCCCGCTGCGACGAGGTGCCCAACGGCCGCTACCGCGTGGCCGGCCGGGTCATGCCGCACGTCAGCGCGGAGGCATTCCGCAACCCCGCCTGAACGCCCCCCGCGCCCAGCGAGTACGCCCCGTACGCCCGTTCCCCGGCGCGGCCGCGCTCCCCGGCGGTCAGCGCCGGTAGAGCGTGATCGAGTGCCCGACGTCGTCCACGGCACGGCTCGACGCGATCAGCCGCGCCAGCCGCCCCGTCGCCTTGGCCGCGGCCGAGTCCGACACCGCCAGCAGCCCGTGCACGTCCTCCGGCGGCGCCGCGCGCGGATCGGCGGCGCGGATGCCGTAGAACGACGGCACGCCGCCGCCCTTGTAGACCAGCCAGACCCGCTCGCCCGGGTACCGGGTGCGCAGCCGGTCGGCGAGCCGGCCCAGGTCCTGGCCCCAGTCCACGTTGGAGTCGTGCAGCGACAGCCGGGTCCGGGACGGTCCGCCGAACGCCTCGTTGGCGTACGGCAGATAGAACGGGTACGTCCGCAGCGAGCTGACCGCGACGCACGCCGCCAGCAGCCCCGCCGCCGTGAGAGCGCGCCGCCCGCGGCCCGCCGTCACGACCGCGGCCGCGGCCACCGCCAGGAACATCGGCACGAACAGCGCGTACCGGGTGCCGAAGTCGCGCGAGGAGTGCGTCGCGGCGGCCAGCAGCACGGCGGGCGGCGCGAGCACGTACGGCGCCGCGCGCCGCAGCCGCCGCACCGATGCCAGGACGGCGGCCCCGGCGGCCCACAGCGCGAGCATCCCGAGCGGCGTCTTCACCAGCAGCGCGGCCGGCAGGTAGTACCAGCGCGCCCCGGTGTACACGTGCCCGAACAGGAACCCCTGCCACGGCCGGCCCTCAAGACCGAACTGGATCCGCATCCCGTCCCGGTACGCCGCCGGGAACGGCAGCGCCTCGACCAGCGCCCCGCGCAGCCCGTGCACGGCGGGCACCGGCCCCGCGTACGGCCTGCGCAGCCGCGGGTCGACCACCAGGTAGGAGGCCCACACGACGGCCACCGCGACCCCCGCGGCGACGGCCGCCCACCCGGCGGCGACGGCCGACGGCCCGAGCCGGGCGGCGCGGCCGCGCCCCGGCGGACCGTCGCGCCGCCCGGCCCGCACCGCCGCGACCGTCAGCGCCAGCAGCACCACCACGGCACAGCGAACGGCCCACCCCCGCCGCGCCCCCACACCCCACGGCCGCGCCACGCGGTCGGCCCACCCCCGCCACGCTCCCACGCCCCACGGCCATGCCACGCCGCCGTGGCCCGCCGGTCCGGACGGTGCTTCCGTCGTCGCCTCCGCGGACCGGGGCGGCGGCCCGGGGACCGCCTCGGCGCCGGGCGCCCCGGGCGCCGCGGCCGTGTGCCGTTCGCTCGTCATCGTCCGCCCCGCCGCGCGCCCGCCGCACGGGCCGCGCCGCTGCACGAGTCGTACCGGCGGACCCTCCGCCGTGCCCACCGGTACGGCCCGCGCCCGGCCACGGTTCACCCGGAGCCGCGTCCGCCGCCGGGACCGGCCCGTCCGCGACCCGCGCTCAGCGCGCGGGCGGCAGCGCCGTGTCGGGCACGATCAGGTCCGCGCGGTCCCGGGTGGCCGCCACCAGCGCCGCGTTGCGCCCGTCCGGGCCGAGCACCCAGGCGACCGCCTCGTCGTGCCCCTTGCCGAACTCCTCGTGCCGGGCGACCAGGCGCCGGACGCGCTCGGCCTCGTCCAGCTCGCAGAACCACACCTCGTCCAGCTCGGCCCGCACCCGCGCCCACGGACCGTCCGCCAGCAGCAGGTAGTTGCCCTCCGTCACCACCAGCCGCACCGCCGGCGGCACCGGCACGGCGCCCGCGAGGGGCTGTTCGAGGACGCGTTCGAAGCCGGGCGCGTACACCGGCTCCGCCGCGCCGTACTCCGCGCGCAGCCGGCGCAGCAGGGCCGCGTAGCCCGCCGCGTCGAAGGTGTCCGGCGCGCCCTTGCGGTCCCGGCGGCCCAGCCGGTCCAGCTCGGCGTCGGCCAGATGGAAGCCGTCCATCGGCACCTGCGCCGCCCACGGCTCGCCCGTGCCGTTCAGCGCGCGCACCAGCTGCCCGGCCAGGGTGGACTTGCCCGCGCCCGGACTGCCCGCGATGCCCAGGATCGCGCGGCGGCCGCCGCCGGTCAGCGCACGGGCGCGGTCGAGGAGGTCGGCGAAGGTCGGCGGCACGCGCCCAGTGTGTCACCCGGCCGTACCAACTCCGGGGGCGCCCCGGACGCCCGTTGGCCGGAAAGTTGTCCCACGGCCCGGCCGATGTGGCGCGCGCCACTTCGTCAACGGCGCGATGCGGGGAAGGGTGCCTGTATGAAAGAGCTCGGTCTGCCCCCGGAAATCCTGGCCTGCCTCTTCGACCTCGACGGCGTCGTCACCAAGACGGCCGTGGTGCACGCGGCCGCCTGGAAGGAGACGTTCGACGCGTTCCTGCGCGAGAGGGAGGGCGCCGGCTACCGGCCCTTCGACTCCGCCGCCGACTACGACGAGTACGTGGACGGCCGGCCCCGCGCCGACGGCGTACGCACCTTCCTCGCCTCGCGCGGCATCGAACTGCCCGAGGGCACTCCCGACGACCCGCCGGACGCGCAGACGGTCAACGGCGTGGGCAACCGCAAGAACCAGCTCGTCCTGGAGAAGATCCGCACCGAGGGCGTACAGCCCTACGACGGCACCCTGCGCTACATCGAGGCGGTCCGGGCGGCGGGTCTGAAGACGGCGATCGTCTCCTCCAGCGCCAACACCCTGGACGTGCTGCGCTCCATCGACGCCGAGCACCTGTTCGATACGCGGATCGACGGCGTGGTCGCCCGCGAGCGCGCGCTGCCCGGCAAGCCGCACCCGGACACCTTCCTCGCCGCCGCCCGCGACCTGGGCGTGACGGCCGAGCAGGCCACCGTGTTCGAGGACGCCCTGGCCGGGATGGACGCGGGCCGCTCGGGCCACTTCGGCTACGTCGTCGGCGTGGACCGCGTCGGCCAGAGCGACGCGCTGTACGCGCACGGCGCCGACGTGGTCGTCAAGGACCTCGCCGAACTCCTCACCGCACCGGGAGGCGCCGCGTGATCACCCATGGTTCCTACGCCGTCGAGCCGTGGAGCGTGCGCGAGACGGAACTCAGCCTGGACGTGCTGGCCCAGAGCGAGTCCGTCTTCGCGCTCTCCAACGGCCACGTCGGCTGGCGCGGCAACCTGGACGAGGGCGAGCCGCACGGCCTGCCCGGCTCCTACCTCAACGGCGTCTACGAAGTGCACCCGCTGCCCTACGCGGAGGCCGGCTACGGCTACCCCGAGTCGGGCCAGACGGTCATCAACGTCACCAACGGCAAGGTGCTGCGGCTGCTCGTGGACGACGAGCCGTTCGACCTGCGCTACGGCCGCCTCGTCTCCCACGAGCGCGTCCTCGACCTGCGCCGGGGCGTGCTGACCCGCACCTGCGAGTGGTGCTCGCCGGCCGGCACCCGCATCCGGGTGCGCGCCACCCGCATGATCTCCCTCACCCAGCGCTCCATCGGCGCGGTGGCCTACGAGGTCGAACCGGTCGACTGCCGGGCCCGCGTGGTCATCCAGTCCGAACTGGTCGCCAACGAGCAGCTGCCGGACGCCGACGGCGACCCGCGCGCGGCGATGGCGCTCCAGTCGCCGCTGGAGCCGGAGGAGGACTTCGCCGACGGCAACCGGCTGCGGCTGGTGCACCGCACCCGGCGCAGCGGCCTGCGCGTGGCCGTCGCCGCCGACCACGTCGTCTCCGGCCCCGAGCGGACCACCACCAGCCGCGAGAGCCACCCGGACCTGGCCCGGCTGACGGTCGCCGCCGTGCTGGAGCCGGGCGAGGCGCTGCGGGTGGAGAAGATCGTCGCGCACGGCTGGTCCGGGGCGCGGTCGCTGCCCGCCATGAGCGACCAGGTGGACGCCGCCCTCGCCGCCGCCGCGCACGGCGGCTGGTCCGGGCTGCTGCAGGAGCAGCGGAAGTACCTGGACGACTTCTGGGCGTGCTCCGACGTGGAGGTGGACGGCGACGAGGAGATCCAGCAGGCCGTCCGCTTCGCGCTCTTCCACGTGCTCCAGGCCGGCGCCCGCGCCGAGGAGCGGGCCATCCCGGCCAAGGGGCTGACCGGCTCCGGCTACGACGGGCACGCCTTCTGGGACACCGAGATGTTCGTCCTGCCCGTGCTCACCTACACCTCGCCGGACGCCGTGGCCGAGGCGCTGCGCTGGCGGCAGCACACGCTGCCCGCGGCCCGGGAGCGGGCGGCCCAGCTCGGGCTGAGCGGCGCCGCGTTCCCCTGGCGGACCATCGAGGGCCAGGAGGGGTCGGCCTACTGGCCGGCCGGCACCGCAGCCTTCCACGTCAACGCCGACATCGCGCACGCCGTGGTCCGCTACGTCGCGGCCACCGGCGACGAGGAGTTCGAGCGAGAGACGGGTGTGGAACTGCTGGTGGAGACGGCCCGGCTGTGGCGCTCGCTGGGCCACCACGACCACCGCGGCACCTTCCACATCGACGGCGTCACC
This sequence comes from Streptomyces seoulensis, assembly GCA_013364255.1. Taxonomy (GTDB): domain Bacteria; phylum Actinomycetota; class Actinomycetes; order Streptomycetales; family Streptomycetaceae; genus Streptomyces; species Streptomyces similanensis. The sequence goes on from CP054936.1 coordinate 8,025,414, forward strand.
GGCCCCGACGAGTACAGCGCGATCACCGACGACAACACCTACACCAACCTGATGGCGCGGGCGAACCTGCTGGAAGCCGCCGACGTGGTGGAGCGCCACCCGAAGGAGGCGGAGCGGCTCGGCGCCGACGACGAGGAGAGCGCCGCGTGGCGGGACGCCGCCGAGGCGATGCACATCCCGTACAACAGCGAGCTGCGGGTGCACGAGCAGCACGCGGGCTTCACCCGCTACCAGCGCTGGGACTTCGCCGGCACCCGCGCCGACCAGTACCCGCTGCTGCTGCACTTCCCCTACTTCGACCTGTATCGCAAGCAGGTGGTCAAGCAGGCCGACCTGGTGCTGGCGATGTACACGTGCGGCGCCGAGTTCGACGCGGAGCACATCGCCCGCAACTTCGCCTACTACGAGCCGCTGACGGTGCGGGACTCCTCGCTGTCGGCGTGCGTGCAGGCGGTCATCGCCGCGCAGGCGGACCATCTGCGCCTGGCCTACGACTACGCGGCCGAGGCCGCCCTGATGGACCTGGAGGACCTGGAGCACAACACCCGCGACGGGCTGCACATCGCGTCCCTGGCCGGCACCTGGATGGCGCTGGTGGCCGGCTTCGGCGGCACCCGCCGGGCCGGCGACGCGCTGGAGTTCGCGCCGCGGCTGCCGGAGAAGTTCAGCCGGCTGGCGTTCAGCCTGCGGTTCCGGGGCCGCAGGCTGCGGGTGCAGATCACCCAGGAGACGGCGACGTACACGCTGCTGGCGGGCCCGGCGCTGACGGTCCGCCACCACGGCGACGAGGTGCCGCTGGCTCCGGACGCCCCCTCGGCGGACCGCCCGGTCCCGGTCCCGAAGCACCGTCCGGCCCCCGACCAGCCCCCGCACCGCCGCCCGAACGCGCGCTGAGGCGTCCGGACGTCCGGCGTGAGCCCGGGCCGGTTCCGGCCGGGGCTCACGCCGGACCCCGGGCGAGCAGTTCGCGCAGCACGTGCTCCTCCTCGGGGCTCAGACCGGTCACGAACCGGCGCAGCGCGGCGATCGGGTCGGGGCCCCGGTCGAGGGCGTCGTGCATCGCCTGGGCGGTCAGCTCGGCCGGGTCCTTCGCCGGCCGGTAGGCGCCCCGGCGGCCGTCGACCTCGCGCAGCACCAGACCCTTGTCCCAGAGCCGCTTCAGGATGGTGTGCACGGTGTTGTAGGCCAGGCCGCCGCCGATCTCCAGCTGGATCTCGGCCGGGGTCAGCGGGCGTTCCGTCGACCACAGGGCCGCGAGGACCTCGCTCTCCAGCTCGCCCGCGCCGCGCCGTTCCGTCCTGCCGTGAGGCCCTGCACCAGCCATGCCCTCAACCTTACAGCGCGTAGTGATATCGGGAGTCCGGCGCTGCCCCGGCCGGCGGAACACCGCGACACGGGCCGATTCGTCCCCGACTTCCCCGGTTTTCGCGGTTTCATCGACTGTGCCGGTCCCTTCCGAGTCCGCCGACCTTTCCCCGATGTTTTTCCGACGATTACCCGACCTCCCACCCGGCTGCCGCGTCCGTCCCGCAGACTGTGGGAAGTCAGAAACCCTACAGTGCGTAGGGGGAGGGGTGGAGATGGCCGACAGCACGCACGCCATACTCGCCGGCACCCGGCGACCCGGACCGGCGCCCGGCGCCGGCCGCGCCCCGGGCCCGCGCGGCGCCCTGCCCCTCGCGGCGGTGGCCGCCGCCTTCACCCTGGCCCAACTCCTCCTCGTCCGCCCCGGCATGGGCCTGGGCTGGGACGAGACCGTCTACGTCAGCCAGGTCAGCCCGCACGCCCCGGCCGCCTTCTTCAGCGCCCCGCGCGCCCGCGGCGTCCCGCTGCTCGTCGCGCCCGTCGCCGCCTGGTCCTCCTCCACCGCCCTGCTGCGCGGCTACCTCGCGCTGCTGTCGGGCCTCTCCCTCTACCTCGCGCTGCGGGTGTGGCGCACCCTGCTCCCCGCCCCGGTCCTCGCCCTCGCCGGCGCCCTGTTCGCCTCACTGTGGGTGACCCTGTTCTACGGCCCGCAGGCCATGCCCAACTACTGGGTGGCCATCGGCGCCCTCGTCTGCGCCGGCTGCTTCCTGCGCGCCCGCACCGGCGGAGGCGACCGCGCCGCGCTGTACGGACTGCTCGGCGGCGCCGCCCTCATGGCCTGGATGCGGCCCATGGACGCCGTCTGGGCCGTCCTCCCGCTGCTCGCCCTCGCCGTGCTCCGCGGCCACTGGCGGCCCCTGGCCGCCCTGCTCGGCGGACTCGTCGCCGGGTCCGCCGAGTGGGTGATCGAGGCGTACGCCGGCTACGGCGGCCTGCTGCGCCGGCTGTCCGACGCCTCCGCCATCCAGGGCCGTCTGGGCCCGCACTTCGCCGTCCTCGACCAGCTGCGCAGCCTGGGCGGGCGGACCCTGTGCCGCCCGTGCGCCGGCGCGGTGCCCAACCCGCTGATCACCGCCTGGTGGTTCGTCCTGCCGGCGCTCGCCGTGCTGGGACTCGTCCTCGCCCGGCGGTCCGGCGCCGCCGCGCCCGCACGCGTCGCCGCGGCCTGCGCCGCCACGGCCGCCGCCCCCTACCTGTTCCTCATCGGCTACGCGGCCCCCCGCTTCCTGCTGCCCGCCTACGCCCTGCTCGCCCTCCCGGCGGCCCACGCCCTCGTCCACCTCGTCAGGCCGCCGGGCGGCGCCTGGCGCCCGCTGGCCGCCTGTCTGGTCGCCCTGGGGCTCGCCACCCACCTCTCGGTGCAGTACGCCGTCCTCTCCCGCACCGTCGAACGCACCACCGCCGCCCACCGCGACTGGGACCGCACCGCCGCCGCACTGCACCGTCTCGGCGTACGGCCGCCCTGCCTGCTCACCGGCGACAACGCCCTCCCGATCGCCTTCTACACCGGCTGCGACTCGGCCGCGACCGGCGGCCACAACGCCAACTCCACCCGGGCGGCCATCGAGGAGACCGCCCGCAGGAGCCCGGTCGCCGCCCTCGTCGCCCCGCACGGCGCGCCCCCCGACTACGCCCGCGCCTGGCCCGTCCACCGCTTCGGCGACCTGCTCCTGTACGTCGCGCCGCCGGCGCGAAAGGGCACCGGCGGATGACCTCGCCGCCGATCGCCGCCGCTCCCGCCGCCCGCCGCCGCACCTGGTGGCACACCGGCGCGCTGCTCGCCGTCCTGCTGTGCGCCGCCTACCTCGGCGGACGGCACTGGCCCCTGGTGGCCGACGGCGTGGACCGGCTGGCCGCGGCCGACCAGGGCTGGCTGCTGGTGGGCGCGGCGGCCGCCGTCGCCACCTGGGCCTGTTCGGCCCTCGCCCAGCAGGGCGCGGTCGCCGAACGGCTGCCGGGCCGGCGGCTGCTGGCCGCGCAGTTCGCCGCCTCCGCCGCCAACCACGTCCTGCCCGCCGGGCTCGGGGCCGGCGCGGTCAACCTGCGCTTCCTGATGCGCTGCGGACTGCCGGCCTGCCGCTCGGCGAGCGCCCTCGGGGTCAAGGCCGCCGCCGGGGCGCTGGCCCGCGCCGTCATGATCGCCGTGCTCGCCGCCGTCTGCCCCGGCGTCCTCGCACTGCCGCGCGTGCCCGGCACGGCCGTGGCCGCCGTCCTCGCCGTCGCCCTGGCGTCGACCGTGCTGCTGCGCGGTCCGCTGCGCTCCCGCTGCGGGCGGGTGCTCGGGGCGGTGCTGGCCGATGTCCGGGCCGTGCACCGCCGGCCGCACCGGGCCGCCGCCCTGTGGGGCGGCTCGCTCGCCTTCGCCACGGCGCACTGCCTGGTCGTGGTCGCGGTCGCCCGGGCCGTGGAACTGCCGCTCGACGCGCCCCGGGTGGCGCTGCTGTACCTCGCCGCGAGCAGCGCCGCCGCGCTGCTGCCGACCCCGGGCGGCCTCGGCTCCCTGGACGCCGCGCTGGCCTTCGCGCTCACCGCCGCCGGGGCGCCGGGCGCCGAAGCCGCCTCCACCGTCCTCGGCTACCGCCTGCTGACGGTCTGGCTGCCCCTGGTGCCCGGCCTGCTGGTCCTCGGCGCGCTGATCCGCCGGCGGGCGCTCTGAACCCGGCGGGCGCTCTGAACCCGGCGGGCGCGGCCGGGCGCGGCGTCAGGCCGGCGGGCGGTCGCGCCCGCCGGAGTACGACCGCTCCGCACCGCCCTCAGGAGCCCCGGCGGCGGCGTCCGGCCCCGACAGTCCGCGCACGACGTCCGGGGGCAGCCACCTGAGCGCCCCGTACAGACACACCCCGAGCCAGCCGGCGGCGTACAGCCAGCCGCCGATCACGTCGGTGAACCAGTGCACCCCGAGATACACCCGGGTCAGCCCCACCAGCACCCCCCAGCAGCCCGCGACCACGCACAGCGCGGTCCGGCCGGGCGGGGCGCGCAGCAGCGTGGCGGCGATCACCAGACCGGCGGTGAGCGCGGACGTGGTGGTGTGCCCGGACGGGAACGACCAGCCGGAGGCGGCCGTCGCCCAGTCGAGGCGCGGCGGCCGCGGCCGGGCGGCCAGCTCCATCAGGCCGTAGCGCACCATCTGGCCCACCGCGAGGGACACGACGCCGAGCCCGGCCGCGAGCGCCCGCAGCCGCGCCGTGCGGCCGAGCAGGACACCGGCCAGCACGACGAGCAGGTACGGCACGGGACCGGTCCCCGTCGCGGTCACGCCCCGGGCCACGGCGAGGGCCACCTCCGGCCGGTGGCCGAGCGACCAGGACAGCAGGGTCCGGTCGACCGGCAGCGGCGCGCCGTCGCCGCCGGCGGCGACCACGCCGACGACGGCGAACACGGCCCAGGCGCCGAGCCCGACGACGGCCGCCCGTCCCGCAACCATCCGCGCCTCCTTCGCCCCCGCACCGTCCGTGGGCCGTCCACGAAGCGTGGCCTGCCCGTATGAGCACAACGACCGCCCCGGCGCCCCCGTGACCACCCCGACGGGTGAACCGGGCGGCCGGCGCCGGTCCGGCACCCGGTGGGGGAGCAGGACGGCGGCCCCGACCTGGTACCCCCGAATCGGCCGGGGAGTGATTGGAGCGGGCGCGGCGGGAAACGCGGATCAAGACATTGCGACACATCAACCGCCGCGAGGGAGGACCCGTGAGCACCGATCCCATGGCCGACGACGCCTACCAGCCCACCGGGAGCAACGAGGAGCAGGAGGACGCCGCGCCGCTGGACATGCAGGACGCGGTGGACGAGCGGACCTACGACGACACCCTCGACGAGGGCTACTCCCCACCGGAGAAGCCGCTCGGCGTCGACAAGTACGGCACCACGGCCGCCGAGCAGCACGACGGCGAGACCCTCGACCAGCGCCTCGCCCAGGAGCGGCCGGACGTGGGCGAGGCGGCCGGCGACGGCGTGGGCGACCTGCCGGGCGGCGACGGCGAGCCCGTCGACCCCGAGGCGGGCGACGAGCGGGCCGGCCGGCTGGTGGCGCCGGACGAGGGCGCGCACACCGACACGACCAAGGAAGAGGTCGCCGCCGACGTGGGCATCGACGCGGGGGCCGCCGGGGCCGAGGAGGCCGCCGGGCACGTCGTCGAGGACGACGGCGCTCTGCCCGACGACGACTTCCGCTGAGGATCCGCACGGCGCGGGGGCCGGAACCCGCCACGGGTTCCGGCCCCAGCGCCGTGCGAGCCCCACAGGTCCTAGGGCAGCAGCTTGTCCAGGGCGGCCGGGCCCTCCGCCTCGATCTTGCGCTTGGCCCACTCCAGGTTGCGCGGCGTGATGTCCCGGCCTGCGGCCAGCACCACGTCCTCCGCCGACACCTCGGTGCCGGTACGAGCGTGCAGCAGCTCGTCCGGCGTGCAGGGATTCCCGGTCGAACGGGATGCTTCGGGCTGTGACGTCGACATGTGTCCTCCTCGGGTCCGGCCGGGTCCCCGACCGGGTGCGGAGCGCGCCGCCCGTGCCGCGGACCGGGACCTTCTCCCACCATTGCCCGCCGCGCCGCGCCCTGCATCCGGAAGGGCCCCGCGTGCCGGGCCGGGCAAGCCCGGCCCGCTGTAACAGGAGGGGTACCTGAGCGCGGCCCGGGAAAACCACCGGACTCCGCTCGCGCCCCGCCGCTCCTAAGCTGGAAGGACCCCGCAAGGCCGGGCGGCGGGACGCTCACCGCGCCGCCCGCGCGCCCCGACAGGGAGGCCGCCATGGCCGACACCGCCAGTCCGCAGCCCGCTCCCGACTGCGTGCCCATCGCCGACCACGGCCTGATCGGCGATCTGCGCACCGTCGCCCTCGTCGGCACCGACGGCACCATCGACTGGTACTGCCCGCCCGCCTTCGACGCCCCCAGCGTCTTCGCCGCCGTCCTCGACGCCGAGCGCGGCGGCCGCTTCGAACTCGCCGCCGCCCAGACGGCGCGCACCAAGCAGTTCTACTTCCCCGACACCAACGTGCTGATCACCCGGTTCTTCAGCGAGGACGGCGTCGCGGAGGTGCAGGACTTCATGCCGGTGACCGACGCCGGGGCGGGCGAGGCCGAACGGCACCGGCTGATCCGGCGGGTGGTGTGCGTACGCGGCGCCCTGCCCTTCCGCGCCCGCGTCGCGCCCCGCTTCCACTACGGCGCCGACCCGCACACGGTGCGCGCCGAGGGCCGCCTCGTCCTGTTCGAGTCGGCGTCCCTGTCCCTGGCCCTCACCGCCACCGTGCCGCTGGAGGCCGACGGAGCGGACGTGACGGCGGAGTTCAAGCTCTCCGAGGGCGAGTCGGCCGTCTTCGCCCTCGACCAGGTCGGCGGCGACGTCGCCCCGCGCCGCTGCGCCTGCGCCGAGGCCGACGAGCAGTTCTCCGCCACCGTGACCTACTGGCGGCACTGGCTGGCGCAGTCCCGCTACCGGGGCCGCTGGCGGGAGATGGTGCACCGCTCCGCGCTCACCCTCAAACTCCTCACCTACGCCCCGACCGGCGCCATCGTCGCCGCCCCCACCACCAGCCTGCCCGAACGGCTCGGCGGCGAGCGCAACTGGGACTACCGCTACGTGTGGGTGCGCGACGCCGCGTTCGCCGTCTACGCCCTGCTGCGGCTCGGCTTCTCCGGCGAGGCCGCCGCCTTCATGCGGTTCCTCACCCTGCACATCAGCCCCGGCGACGGCAGGGCCACCGGCCCGCTCCAGGTCATGTACGGCATCGACGGCCGCACCGAACTGCCCGAACGCGAACTCGGCCACCTCGCCGGCCACCGCGGCTCCGCCCCGGTCCGGATCGGCAACGCCGCCGCCGAACAGCTCCAGCTGGACATCTACGGCGCGCTGATCGACTCCATCTACCTCTACGACAAGTGGGCCGAGCCGATCTCCAGCGCCCAGTGGGACGACGTGTGCGCGCTGGTCGACTGGGTGTGCGCGAACTGGGACCAGCCCGACGAGGGCGTGTGGGAGACCCGCGGCGGCCGCCGGAACTTCCTGTACTCGCGGCTGATGTGCTGGGTGGCCGTCGAACGCGCCATCCGGCTGGCCAACCGCCGCGGCCTGCCCGCCGACCTGCTGCGCTGGCGCCAGTGCCGGGACGTGATCTACCGCCGCGTCATGGACCGCGGCTGGTCGCCCGAGCGCGGGGCCTTCGTCCAGTACGAGGGCGGCGACGTGCTGGACGCCGCCGTGCTGATGATGCCGCTGGCCAAGTTCATCGCGCCCACCGACCCCAAGTGGCTGGCCACCCTCGACGTGCTCACCGAGGACCTGGTCTCCGACTCCCTCGTCTACCGCTACGACCCGAGGAGCAGCCCCGACGGACTGCGCGGCGACGAGGGCACGTTCTCCATCTGCTCGTTCTGGTACGTGGAGGCGCTGACCCGGGCCGGCCGCCTGGACGAGGCCCGCCTCGCCTTCGAGAAGATGCTCACCTACGGCAACCACCTGGGCCTGTACGCCGAGGAGATCGGCCGCACCGGCGAGCAGCAGGGCAACTTCCCGCAGGCCTTCACCCATCTGTCCCTGATCAGCGCCGCCTACAACCTGGACCGCGCGCTCGGCTGACCCGGGCGCGCGGCCCCGGCGCGCCTCAGCCGATGTGGTACGGGTCGCCGTACACCTTCCAGTCCAGCGGGGTGTTCAGGTCGAGGTTGCCGGCGCGCAGGAAGACGCGCTGCTCGGTGTCGACCCTGCTGGTGTCGCTGTGCGCCTCCTCCTGCTTCATGGCCCACACCCGCGCGTCGAGGAAGGCGTTCAGGTACGCCGTCTCGTCACCGCCCTGGGCCGGCGGCTTCGCGGTGCGCAGCGCCCGCTTGCGGATGCCGCGGAAGCCGGTCGCGTCGTCGCCGTCGCCGTGCATCACGATGGCGTCGTAGTAGGCGAACTGGCCGAGCGCGCGCAGCCCGTCCGCCTTGCCCTGGGCGACGGCCGGGCCGAAGTAGACGCGGTCGCGCTCGTCGTTCTGGGCCTGCTGGAAGACGGCGTCCTTCGCCGCCGTGTGCCAGTCCTTGGGGAAGTCGGGGTCGAGCCCGGCGTGCGAGTCGGTGCCGTTCACCCTGCGCAGCGCCGGGAGGTACTTGGCCAGGACGTTGCCGCTCTCGCGGCCGGCGTAGAGCTGGACCAGGTCGAGCATGTCGCCGGTGCCGGAGCAGAAGCCGATGATGCCGGCGGTGTAGCCGCGGCCGTCGCCGATGTCCTCGATGTACTTGTACTGCGCCTTCCAGTCGAGCGAGGAGTTCTCCGCGCTCGACACCAGCCGCATCGCGATCTCCTTCTTCGCCGGGTCGTCCAGGTTCGGCGCCCCGGCCGGGGCCGCCGCGGCGCCGGCCGCGTCCAGCAGGGGGACGGCGGCCAGGGCGGCGCCGAGCAGGGCGAGGACGGTACGCCGCGGGGTGCCGGGTCCGGCGGCCGCGCGGGGGTTCGGATGCGCCATGAGGGCTCCAGGGGTGAGTGGGGGGAGGGCAGTCGGCCGCGTCCGTCGACACGGCCGTGACTGTTAGGAAGGTTTCCTACCAGAGACTCGAACACGTGGTCACCGGTCGAGCGGAGAGTTCGTAGGAACGTACGGGGGCGAGCGCCCGAAACGCGGTCAGGGCAGCGGCTGTTCCGCCCAGATGACCTTCCCCGCGGCCGTGTAGCGGGTGCCCCACCGCTCGGCCAGCTGCGCCACCAGGAACAGACCGCGGCCGCCCTCGTCGGTGGCCGCCGCGTACCGCAGGTGCGGGGAGGTGCTGCCGCTGTCGAACACCTCGCAGATCAGGGACCGGTCGCGCAGCATCCGCACCCCGATGGGCGCCGCGCCGTAGCGGATCGCGTTGGTGACCAGCTCGCTGAGGATCAGCTCCGTGCTGAACGCCAGCTCCTCAAGACCCCACTCCGCCAGCCGTCGGGTCACCGCCGCGCGCACCCCGCCCACGGCCGCCGGATCGGCCGGCACGTCCCACTCGGCGACCCGGTCGGCGGCCAGCGCCCGGGTCCGGGCGACCAGCAGCGCCACGTCGTCGACCGGCCGGAACGGCTGCCGGGCGTCCAGGACCGCGCGGCACGTCTCCTCGGGCGAGGGGCCGGCCGAGGCGAGCGCCGCGCGCAGCTCGTCCAGGCCGGTGTCGATGTCCCGCCGCCGGTCCTCCACCAGCCCGTCCGTGTACAGGACCAGCCGGCTGCCCTCGGGCAGCTCCAGCTCGGCCGTCTCGAACGGCAGCCCGCCCAGCCCCAGCGGCGGACCGGCCGGCACGTCCGCGAACGCCACCGCGCCGTCGGGCGCGATCACGGCCGGCGGCGGATGACCGGCCCGGGCGACGACGCACCGCAGCGCGACCGGATCGTAGATCGCGTACAGACAGGTCGCGCCGATCACCGGGGCGCCGGGCCCGTCCGCCGGCTCGTCCTGGTCGATCCGCCCGACCAGCTCGTCCAGCAGCCCCAGCAGCTCGTCCGGCGGCAGGTCCAGGGCGGAGAAGTTGTGCACCGCGGTCCGCAGCCGGCCCATCGTCGCCGCCGCGTGCAGTCCGTGGCCCACCACGTCGCCGACCACCAGCGCGACCCGCGCCCCGGACAGCGGCAGCACGTCGAACCAGTCCCCGCCCACGCCCGCCTGCGCCGGCAGATACCGGTAGGCGATGTCCAGCGCGCTCTGCTCGGGCAGGGTGCGCGGCAGCAGGCTGCGCTGGAGGGTGACCGCCATGCCGTGCTCGCGGGTGTAGCGGCGGGCGTTGTCGATGGCGACCGCGGCCCGCGCGACCAGTTCCTCGGCCAGCGCCAGTTCCTCGGTGTCGAACGGCTCCGGCTCCTCCGAGCGCCAGAAGGTGACCAGTCCCAGCACCAGCGCCCCCGCCCGCACCGGCACGGTGATCAGCGTGTGGATGCCGTGGGCGACGATCCGCGCGGTGCGCTCGGGATCCTGCGCCCGCCAGCCGGCCGCCGTCTCCAGGCGCGGCTCCAGGACCGCCCTGCGGGTGCGCAGCGCGGCGCCCTGCGGGGACGACTCCACGAACCGGAACTGCCGGCCCGCCGCGTACAGCGGGGCGTCGTCCCGGACGCCGCTCACCGCCGTACGCCGCAGCGCCGCCCCCGGCTCCGGGTCCTCGCCGCGCAGCACGGCGTCGTACAGGTCCACGGTGACGAAGTCGGCGAACCGCGGCATGGCCACATCGGCCAGCTCCTGGGCGGTCCGGGTGACGTCCAGCGTGGTCCCGACGCTCACCCCGGCGTCGTAGAGCAGGCTCAACCGCTCCCGGGCCAGCTCCGCGCGGCCGGACAGGGCGCGCAGCTCGGTGGAGTCGCGCAGGGTGGCCACGCTGCCGGAGGGGCCGCCGTCCAGATCGGTGGGCCGCTGGTTGACCGCCAGCAGCCGGTCGCCCACCGGGTGCAGCTCGTCGGTGACGACCCGCCCGGAGGCCAGCAGCTCGGCGGTGGCGGGGTCGAGGCCGAGATCGCGCACGCTGTGCCGCTCGGCGTCCTCGGGCAGGTCGAGCAGGCGGTGCGCCTCGTCGTTGGCGAGCAGCAGCCGGCCCTCCTCGCCGACGATGATCACGCCCTCGCGGACCGAGTGCAGCACCGCGTCGTGGTGCTCGTACATCCGGGTCATCTCACCCGGCCCCAGCCCGTGCGTCTGCCGCAGCAGCCGTCTGCTGACCAGCGCCGTCCCCGCCGTGGCCAGGGCCAGGCCCACCCCGGCCGCGCCCAGGACGACGGGCAGCTGCCGGTCGGCCAGACCCCCCACGTTGCGGGTGGTGATGCCGGCCGCCACCAGCCCCTCCACCGTGCCGTCGGGCGCCTTGACGGGCACCACCGCCTGCACCAGGCGGCCGATGGTCCCGTCGACCTCCTCGACGACGGTGCCGCCGCGCACCGCGGGTCCGATGTCGCCGACGAACTTCTTGCCTATGCGGTCCGGCACCGGGTGGGTGTAGCGGACTCCGTCGGTGTTCATCACGACGACGAAGTCGACGTGGGTCGCCTCGCGGGCGGCCTCGGCGCGCGGTTGCAGGATCGCGGTGGGGTCCGGCGCGGCGAGGGCCTCACGGGTGCCGGGCGCGTTGGCGAACGTCTCGGCGACCGCCAGGGAGCGGTTGCGGGCCTCCGCGGTGGTGTCGTGCCGCACCTGGAGCACCAGCGCCACCACCGCGGCCACCACCAGCAGCAGCACGATGACGACCTGGAGCACGAAGACCTGGCCGGCGACGCTGCGCCCGCGCAGCGCGGAGCGCGGCCGCGTGGACCCGCCGGCCGCGGACCGGCTGTGCTCGGCGCGCTCACGCGCCCGCCGGGCCGGGCCGGGCGCGTGCTCCAGGCGCCGGCCGCTGGGCGGATGGGACGACCGGGGACCGGTGCGGCCCGGAAGTCGGACCATGCTGCCATGTCTACACTGCCGGGCCGCGTCAGGCGAGGGCCGTCACTCCCTCTTGACGGGATGTTGGCCGGGCGCCCGCGTGTCGGTCGGAGTCCGGGGGCCGGGCTCGCGCCCGGTGTGGACCGCGGGTCGCCCACGGGGCACGGGGGCCGGACCGCCCGCGCCCCGAGCGCGGCACCGCCGGGCGGGCACGCGGGAGGCCGCGTTCGGCCGGACGGGCGGGGCGGCGGTGTCAGGGGCCGTCGGGGGCGCCGGGGCGTCTCCGTGGTGGGCGCCGCGGGTCCGGCGGGGCCCGTCAGGGCTTCTTCTCGGGGCGCTTCTCGCGGATGTTCTGGGCGACGTCGCGGAGCTTGACGTTGTGGTGCTGGGAGATGCGGCGCAGCACCGCGAAGGCGTCGTCCTCGCTCAGCCGGTGCCGTTCGCGCAGTATGCCCATGGCCTCGCCGATGGCGTGCCGGGTCTCCAGGGCGTGTTCGAGCTGGTCGACGGTCCGGGCGCTGGACACCGCCACGGCCGCGTGCGAGGCCAGCAGCCAGCCGGCCGTCTCGCTCTCCGCGGTGAAGGCGCCGGGCCGGGTGGAGTAGCAGTCCAGCGCCCCGAAGTCCTCGTCCTCGGTGTACAGCAGGAAGCCCATCATGCTGCCGATGCCCAGGCCGCGGGCGGCCGGCGCGTACCGCGGCCAGGCGGGCTGCGGTTTCGTCATGTCGCCGATGCGGAACATCCGGTCGTCGTCCACCCGTCGGGCGGCGTCGAAGCACGGGCCCTCGCCCAGCTCGCCCTGCAACCGGTCCGACTCCTCGACCATGTCCCCGCTCACCGCCAGACTCACCGCGCGGCCCTTGCGCACGGCGAGGATGCCCGCGGCCTCGCAGCCGTCGATCAGCTCGACCGCGGCCGAGACGATCTCCTCGAGGGTCGCCTGGGGGGAGTCCTTGGCCAGCAGACGCCGGGCGAGCTGCGCCATCTGTTCGGCGAACTCACGCCAGTCCATCCGTCCGCACCACCCTTCTCCCAGTCCTCTGCAAGGGTGACGTCGCCCGCAGTCTCCGGCATGCGCAGCGTACCCCCCTCACCACGCGATACCCCGTAAGCCGATCATGATGCCCACGCACGCCGGAGCGCGCGCGGGCGCGCACACGGGGGCGCGGGAGCGCGGAGACACCGCCCGGACGCACGCGGCCCGGACGCACCGGCGCCCCGGCCGGGAGGGCCGGGGCGCCGGTACCGCGCGCGCCGGTCAGGAGCGGACGGGCGTCCGCGCGCTCACGCGCCCCACGTGCCCTGGTTCACCGCGCAGTTCCAGCCGGAGCCGTGCAGGGTGATCTTGAGCTTGTAGCTGCGGGTGTTGAGCAGGTGCGTGCGGACCCGGAAACCGAGGCTCGCCTTGCCCTTGAGAGTCGAGGTGGAGACGGAGACGGTCTGCGAGGTGCGGTGGCTGATGCCGCCGCCCGTGGCCTTCGCCGTGCTGAAGCGGACGTTCTTGGAGTTGGTGACGGTGAAGGTGACCTTCTTGAAGCTCTTGGCGGTCTTGCTCTTGACGCCGAAGTACAGGCCCCCGTTGGTCACCCAGCCGTTGTGGTCGACGTAGAACCGGGACGGGTAGACGATGTTGACCGGGCAGCCCGAGCTCAGCGGCGCGCCGGTCGACGCGGAGGCCGCCCCGGCCAGGCCCAGTTGGGCGGCGGTGAGGACCCCGACGGCGGTCAGGACGGCGGCGGTCGTACGTGTGCGGTTCACTGCGGTGACACCTTTCCCCCTGCGGCCCCGAGGGGCCGGCGCGGCATGACCGGTGACGCACCCCGTGGTACGCCGGTCTGCCTGTTTCGCCGTATTTCTTAGCACGGGACGGATCGGCCGGGGCGACGTCTGAGGCGCCCGTGCCACTCGGTGACCGAACCGGTACACAACACCGGCCGTTTCCCGCCAAGTCGGGTGTAGTGGCCACGCTTCCCCACGGCCGGGCGACGGCCGGGTGACGCCCCGGTGACCCCGGTCACGGGTTGGCCAACTGTGCCCCACTCGTTGGGTTCTTGTTCAGCCGCGACCCCTGACGGAGCCGGAGCACCGGGCGCAGAGTGGTCGGCGGCCCCCTCCGCTCCGGGCGGCCGGCACGTGCGAGCGCTTCCTCCGTACACGTCCGTACAAGAAGGGGAATTCATGGCCGAGTTGACACGCCGCAGACTCCTGGGTTCGGCCGCGGGCGCGCTGGGAGGCGCCGCGGCGCTGTCCCTGCTGCCGCCGAGCGTCCAGAAGGCCGTCGCCGCCGAGCCGCCCCGGCGCAGCTCGCTGCGCGACATCGAGCACGTGGTCCTGCTGATGCAGGAGAACCGGTCGTTCGACCACTACTTCGGCACCCTGTCGGGCGTACGCGGCTTCGCCGACCCGCACGCCCTCAAGCTGGACGACGGCCGCTCGGTCTTCTACCAGCCGGACGCCGAGAACCCCAAGGGCTACCTGCTCCCGTTCCACCTGGACACCCACAAGTCCAGCGCCCAGGCCATCCCCTCCACCAGCCACGCCTGGTCGGTGCAGCACGAGGCGTGGAACGGCGGCAAGATGGACCGCTGGCTGCCCGCGCACCGCAAGGCGGACGGCGTCAACGGCCCCTACGTGATGGGCTACTACACGCGCGAGGACATCCCGTTCCAGTTCGCGCTGGCCGAGACCTTCACCGTGTGCGACAACTACTTCTGCTCGGTCTTCGGCCCGACCTGGCCCAACCGCCTGATGTGGATGACCGGCACCATCGACCCCGGCGGCACCCGCGGCGGCCCGATCACCAACAACACCGCCCCCACGCCCTACCGCTGGACGACCTACGCGGAGCGGCTCCAGGCGGCGGGCGTCAGCTGGAAGGTCTACCAGCAGGACGACGACTACGGCTGCAACCTGCTGGAGCAGTTCGCCGCGTTCAAGAACGCCGCGCCGGGCTCCGACCTGTACGAGCGCGGCGTACGGCCGCAGCCGGAGGGCACGTTCGAGGACGACGCCCGCAACGACCGCCTGCCGGCCGTCTCCTGGATCGTGCCGACCAGCTACCAGTCGGAGCACCCCGACTACCTGCCGGCCGCCGGGGCGGACTTCGTCGCCTCCAAGATCGAGGCGATCGCCGCCAACCCGAAGGTGTGGCGCAAGACCGCGTTCATCCTCAACTACGACGAGAACGACGGCCTGTTCGACCACGTGGCCCCGCCGACCCCGCCCGCGGGCACCCCCGACGAGTTCATCAAGGGCCTGCCGATCGGCGGCGGCTTCCGCGTCCCGGCCATCGTCGTCTCGCCCTGGACGGTGGGCGGCTGGGTCGCCACGGAGGCATTCGACCACACCTCGGCGCTCCAGTTCCTGGAGCGGTTCACCGGAGTGGAGGAGCCCAACGTCAGCGACTGGCGGCGGGAGACCTTCGGCGACTTCACCTCCCCGTTCCGCTTCTCGCACACCCGGCCGCGCGCGCCCCGGCTGCCGGCCGACACCGCGGAGCAGTTGCGGAAGGCGAAGGAGGAGGTGGCGACGCTGCCCAAGCCGACGCTGCCCGGCGCCGACCAGCGCTTCCCGCACCAGGAGCGGGGCCGCCGGCCGCACCTGTGAGCCGCCGGCCGGGGCCGGGCCGGGACGCGCCGTCCGGGCCCCGGCCGGGCGGCCGTCGCGGATCAGGCCGGGTGGCCGCCGCGGATCAGGCGCGGGCGCCGCGGGCCGCCGCGACGGCCTGGCCGGCGTACCCGCGTCCGAACAGCACCGTGTGCACCAGGAGCGGGAAGAGCTGGTGCAGTCCGACGCGCTCGCGCCAGCCGTCGGCGAGGGGCGCCGCCTCCTCGTAGCCGGCCAGCACCCGGTCCAGGTGCGGGCAGCCGAACAGGTCGAGCATCGCGAGGTCGGTCTCCCGGTGGCCGCCGTGCGCGGCGGGGTCGATCAGCCAGACCCGGCCGTCCGCGCCCCACAGGACGTTGCCGTTCCACAGGTCGCCGTGCAGCCGGGCGGGCGGCTCGGCGGGGCCGGCGAGGTCCGGCAGCCGCTCCAGCGCGCCCTCGATCACCGCGGCCTCGGCCGGCCGCAGGACGCCCTCGTCCACCGCGCGCCGCAGATAGGGGAGCACCCGGTGCTCGGCGTACCAGGAGGGCCAGTCGTCGCCGGGGACGTTGCGCATGGGGGCGCGCCCGATGTACGCCTCCTCGGGGCCGCCGGGCGGCGGCGCGCCGAACGCCGGCGCCCCCGCCGCGTGCAGCGCCGCCAGCTCCCGGCCGAACCGGTGGGCGGCCGCCGCGCCCGGCGTTCCCTCGGCGACGCGGTCGGTCACCAGCCGGTACCGGTCGTGCCCGCGCACCTCCGGGAGGCGGACGGCGCCGGCCTCGGCGAGCCAGGCGAGACCGGCCGCCTCCGCGCGCACCGCGCCCGGCTCGTCGCCGTTCTTGACCATCACCACCCGCCCGCCGTCGAGCGTCACCTCGGCGAGCGCCCCGGACAGCCGGCGCTCGCCGACCACCGCGCACCCGGTCAGCCGGGCGGCGGCGGCGCCGGGACCGTCGTCCGGGAAGCCGCCGCCGCGACCGTCGCCGCCGCCCGTCATGACGGCAGGCGCTCGCGCACCCAGGCCAGCAGGCCGGGCATCGCGTCCTCGATCATGGCCAGCACCTCGTCGAATCCCTCCGGGCCGCCGTAGTACGGGTCCGGCACGTCCAGGTCTCCGGTGGCCGCCGGGTCGAAGGAGCGCAGCAGCCGCACCGTGGACGGGTCGTCCACCAGAGCGCGCAGCGCCCTCTCGTGGCCTTCGTCCATCGCCAGGAACAGGTCGGCGTCCAGGTGCTCGGCGCCGACCTGCGCGGCCACGTGCTCCACCGGGTAGCCGCGGCGGGCCAGAGCCGCGCCGGCCCGCTCGTCGATGGGCTCCCCGACGTGCCACGGCCCGATGCCGGCGCTGCTGACCCGCACCGCCCCGTCGAGACCGGCGCGGCGCAGCCGCTCGGCCAGGACCAGCGCGCCGGACGGCGACCGGCAGATGTTCCCGCTGCATACGAAACAGATGTGCACGCCCCCCAGACTAAGCGTGGCCGCCCGCCCCTCCGCCTGAGCGGCGGGCGCGGACTCACAGGGTCCGGCCGCCGGGGGCCGCCGCCGGGACCGGCTGCCGTTCGTGCACGTGGTAGATGTGGAAGGCCCGGCCGATGACCGGCTGGGCGACGTTGCGCACCCGCACCCCGCCGTTGGTCATGCCGTTCTCCGTGCCGGCGTGCGCGTGGCCGTGCACGGCGAGATCGGCGCCGGCCGTGTCGACGGCCTCGGCCAGCAGATAGCTGCCGAGGAACGGATAGATCTCCAGCGGCTCGCCGGCCAGCGTCTCGGGTACGGGGGAGTAGTGGGTCAGCGCGATCCGCACATCGCACTCCTCCTCGGCCAGCCGTTCGAGCGACGTACGCAGCCCGTCGGCGCAGCGGCGGCTGTAGCGGACGAACTCCTTCATCAGCGGCTCGCCGAACTCGCCCGCGCAGCGTCCCACGAAGCCGCCGCCGAACCCCTTCGTGCCGGCCACGCCGACCCGCGCGTCACCGCACCGCACCACCACTCCGCGCCCCTCCAGCACCTGCGCGCCGGCGTCCTCCAGGACGGCGGCGACCTCCTCGGGCCGGTCGTCGTGGTGGTCGTGGTTGCCGAGCACCGCCACGACCGGCACGCCCAGGTCCCGAATCTCGTCGGCCACCACTCGCGCCTCCTGCGGAGTGCCGTGCCGGGTGAGGTCGCCGGCCAGCAGCAGGACGTCGGCGAGTTCGGGCAGGGTCTCGAAGGCGGGCCGGAGCGTTCCCCGGGTCTCGGGCGCCATGTGGATGTCTCCGACGGCTGCTATCCGGATCATGCGAGGTCCTCCGCGTGGTCGGGCGTGGTGGCGTCGGCGACGACGATGTCGCAGTGGACCTGGTGACCGGCCAGCTCGCCGCCGACGAGGTCGCAGATGTCGTCGCGGCAGTGCGCCGAGGGCACCGTGCCGGTGAGCAGCACCGCCTCGCCGCGCACCTCCAGCCGCACCCCCAGCTCGCCCAGCGGGCCGGCGGCGATCCGCTCGCGCAGATGGGCGACGCGATACTCCAGGTTGACGCCCGCCCCGCTCCCGGCGGCCGGTGCGCCGGGAGTCCGCTCCTGGCCGTGGTGGTTCATGACGACTGCCCCTCTCGCTGGTCCCCGGGCGGGTCCTGCCGCGCAGGGATGACGTTCAGGCGTTCGAGGAGGAAGAAGAACGCGGCGGGCATGGGCTCGTCGCCGCTGGCTTCGCGGACCCGCTCCCAGTCGACCTTCTCGCGCAGCGCGCGGGCGATGGGCAGCACGGCCCCGAAGTCGCAGTGGTGCTCGGAGAAGGCCGCGATCAGACCCCACAGCAGATCGGTGGGGGCCAGGACGGGCATCCGCACGGAGTCCACCGGCAGCTCCTCGGCCCGGTCCAGCATCTCCGGCGTCACCGGCTGGTGGGCCAGTTCGAAGATGATGTCGATGTCCTGGTCGAAGCACTTGGCCTTGATCAGCCAGTCCTCCGGCGGGGTGTAGACGGTCAGGCCGCCCTCCCGCAGGGTGGCCGCGACCGCTTCGGCGTCCTCGCGGCGTACGCAGAAGTCGGCGTCGTGCTGGAGGTTCTCGCTGCCGCCGTGCGCGTACGAGGCCACGCTGCCGGCCAGCGCGAAGGGGTGACCCTTGCGCTTGAGGAGCGCGCCGACCTGCTTGGCCGCCTCCAGGATCGCCTGGTTGCGGTCGCGGGGCAGCTGCTGCCCCTGCGGCGACGCCCCCGGACAGGATGCCTTGCCCGTCCCGCCCTCCGCCAGACGAAGGCCGCCAGGCCCCGCCTGCCGGGCAGGAGCCGCGTCGCCCCCGTTGCGTGCCATGCCCACTCCCCTTCACCGAACCGACCCAGGGCCGCGTCCGCCGGCCCGGTACCGGCGGCTGCCGGTCCTGAACCCTCGGACGCGCGTGTGTCCGGCGGGTACCCGGCGTGCCCGCATCGACACGGCGCGGGGGTACGGGACGGGGCGGCCGCCAAGGCGCGGTGGTGCGGACGGGGCGTGGAGGTGCGGCACGGGGGTGAACGGAGCGCGCGCCGCTCGGGGCGCCGCCGGGGAAGGCGGGCGCCTCCGCCGGAACGGCCGGTCGGCCCCCGGCGCCGCCGCGCGGCCCCGGCCTTCGCGGTCAGGTGGCGCGCAGGGTGCGCTTGGCCAGTTGGCAGGCCGGGAGCATCTGGTCGTGCTCGCCGCTGTCCAGCCCGCTCAGGTGCAGCACGACCGGCCCCGCGTCGGTGGCGACGGCGACGGCACTGCGCTTCGCCGGCCGGTCGTTCCTTCCGTCCGCGCGGGCGGGTCACGGTAACCGAGGCGCGTTCCCCGGGGCTCGACCGCCCCGGCCCGGGTTCACCCCGTCGTCGGCCCGTCCCGCGCGCCGTGGGCCACACCGTGAGAGATTGTCGGCGTGGACGCCCGTTCGCGGCGTTCGACCCCCTTGTCCCCTTATTTCCTTGTCTACTTTTCCTCGGCACGGCGCGGCGGTGACCGCCTGCGCGGCCGGGGCGACCGGCGACCGGACAGCACACGGCCGAGGCACGCACAGCGGTGCGGCCAGGAGCGGAGGAACGGGTACCGATGAGCGAGGACAACCCCATCAAGCAGGCGGCCCGCAAGGTCACCGACGCCCTGCGCGGCGACGGCGCGGGCCCCGAGGAGGGCATCCCCGGCAAGCCGGGCGTCGAGTCGCCGTCCTTCGCGGAGCCGACCGAGCCCCATGACCCGCTGCCGCCCAAGCCGGACCAGACCGGCCCGGACACCGTCTCGCCCACCGGACAGCCGACCGGCGCGGACCAGGCCCGGATGGCGCAGAGCGGCGCCTACCTGACCAACGCGCAGGGCACCCGTCTGTACGACACCGACCACTCGCTCAAGGCGGGCCCGCGCGGCCCCGTGCTCCTCCAGGACCACCATCTGCGCGAGAAGGTCATGCACTTCGACCACGAGCGCATCCCCGAGCGCGTGGTCCACGCCCGCGGCTCCGCGGCGCACGGCGTGTTCACGAGCTACGGCACGGCCGCCTCCGTGACCAAGGCCGCCTTCCTCGCCGAGGACGTCGAGACGCCGGTGTTCGTCCGGTTCTCCACCGTGCTCGGTTCGCGCGGCTCGGCCGACACGGTGCGCGACACCCGCGGTTTCGCCACCAAGTTCTACACCAGCGAGGGCGTCTTCGACCTGGTCGGCAACAACATCCCGGTCTTCTTCATCCAGGACGCCATCAAGTTCCCCGACGTGATCCACGCCGGCAAGCCGCACCCCGACCGGGAGATCCCGCAGGCGCAGAGCGCCCACGACACCTTCTGGGACTTCGTCACCCTGCACACCGAGGCCACCCACCACACCCTGTGGAACATGTCCGACCGGGGCATCCCACGCTCGCTGCGCACCATGGAGGGCTTCGGCGTCCACACCTTCCGCCTGGTCAACGCGGCGGGCGAGACCACCCTCGTCAAGTTCCACTGGAAGCCGAAGCTGGGTGTGCACTCCCTGGTGTGGGAGGAGGCGCAGATCATCAACGGCGTCGACCCCGACTTCCACCGCCGGGACCTGGCCGACGCCATCGAGGCCGGCGCCCACCCGGAGTGGGAGTTCGGCATCCAGACCTTCCCCGACACCCCCGACCAGACCTTCGAGGGCATCGACCTGCTGGACCCGACGAACATCGTCCCCGAGGAGCTGGCCCCGGTGCAGCCGATCGGCAAGCTCGTCCTGGACCGCAACCCCTCCAACTTCTTCGCGGAGACGGAGCAGGTCGCCTTCCACGTCGGCCACCTCGTGCCCGGCATCGACGTCACCGACGACCCGCTGCTGGCCGGGCGCCTGTTCTCCTACCTGGACACCCAGATCACCCGGCTGGGCGGCCCCAACTTCCCGCAGATCCCCATCAACCGCCCGCACGCGCCGGTCAACGACATGCTGCGCGACAGCTTCCACCAGACGGCCGTGCACCGCGGCGTGGCGCCCTACCGGCCCAACTCCCTCGACGGCGGCTGCCCGTTCCTGGCGGGCGCGGACACCGGGGCGTACATCGAGACGCCGGTGACGGTCCCGGAGAGCAAGAAGGTCCGCGAGGCGCCCGAGTCCTTCGCCGACCACTTCAGCCAGCCCCGCCGGTTCTGGCTCAGCATGAGCCCCGTGGAGCGCGAGCACATCATCGGCGCCTACACCTTCGAACTCGGCAAGTGCTACGAGCAGGCCATCAAGGAACGCGGCCTCCAGGTGCTGGCCAACATCGACCCCGAGCTGTGCGCCCAGGTCGCCGCCGGACTCGGTCTGCCCGCGCCGTCGGCCACCGTGCCGCTCGCGGACGTCGAGCCCAGCCCGGCCCTCTCCCAGGTCGGGCACACCTGGCCCACGGACGGCAGGATCGTCGGCATCGTCACCGGCCCCGACGGCGACCTGGAGGGCGTACGGGCCGTACGCGACGCGGTGCTCGCCCAGGGCATGGTGCCCCTGGTCGTCGCCCCGACCGGCGGCAAGCTCGGCGACGGCGCGAACGCGCTGACCGTCCAGCGCTCCTACGCCACCGCGCGCTCGGTGGAGTTCGACGCCGTCCTGCTGGCCGGCACGCCGGGCATCGGCGCCGACGCCTACGGCGCCCGGGACGCCAAGTCCGGCCTCGACTCCGTCGAGCGGGCGGCGTACGACCCGCGGGTGGCGCTGCTGCTGTCGGAGGCGTACCGGCACGGCAAGGCGATCGGCGCGTGGAAGGGGGCCGAGGCCGCGCTGGAGGCGGCCGGGGTGCCCGCCGACGCGCCCGGCGTGATCGTCGGCGACAGCGGCACCGGCACCCTGGAGCAGATCCTCCACCTCCTGGGCGCCCACCGCGTCTGGGAACGCTTCCCCGCCCAGGTCTGAACCCGTACGGGTTCCACCTGTACGGGTCCGACCCGGGCAGGTCCGACCCGCACCGAGCACCGGCCCGGGCCTCCGCACGGATGTGGCTGAAGCCACGCCCCGAAGGAGGCCCGGGCCATATCGCCGTCCCCGAGCCGCGGGCTAGCGTTCTCGCCGTCCCCGTGCCCGCGACTCGCTCGAACGGCCCGCCAGTGCTCCTCGAAGACCTCTCTCCCCTCATCGCGGCGACCACCCAGTGGCTGACCGGCGCCTATCCGCCGGCCGGCGGCGGCGCGCTGGCCTCCGTGCTGTGCGAGATGCAGGCGCGCCAGGCCGTGACGGCCGCGGCCTGGCTGCGCTATCCCACGCCCATGGACGCCGCCCTGGTCGTCGTGGCGGGGCCCGGTGGCTCGGCCCGGCTGGACTGGATCACCGGCGCGGACGGCGCCGGGGCCGCAGGCCCCGAGACGTACGCCTGGCGGACCTGGGTGGACGAGGTCGTCGCCAGCTGGGCCGCTTGCCTGCTCACCGACCCCGGCCTGGCCGGCCGTGCGGTGGCCGCGCTCGCCGAGGGCGGCGGTCAGGCGGCGGGGACGCCGGTCGAGTTCCGGCGGCTGCTCGCCCCCGACGACACCGACCGCGGGGCCGCCGCGCTGCTGCGCCACCCGGACCTGCTCGCCCCGGTCGCCGCCCTGCACCGGACCCAGCTGCGCCACCTCCTGGAGCGCGGCTCGACCCTGGCGGCCTGACCCCGGACAACCGAACGGCCCACACCGCTCGCACGGCCCGCACCGCCCAGACCGCTCGCACGACCCAGACCGCCCTCACGACCCAGACCGCCCGCACCGCCCGATGTGGCACGACGGGGGTCGCCCTACCGCACCGCCTCGCCCAGCGCCTCCCGGGCCGCGTCCAGCGCGGTGACGCGGTCGGCCGGCACCAGGCCCACGCGGGTGCGCCGGTCGAGCAGGTCGGCCTCGTCGAGCGCGCCCTCGTGGCGTACGGCCCACACCAGTTCGGCGCGGGTGACGGGGTGCCCGTCGAGCACGGGCTCGCGCAGGCGCGGGTCCAGCGCGCCCAGGGCGTGGACGTACGGCGCCTCGGTGCCGTAGCGGCGGATCAGCCGGCGCGGCGCCTGGAGCGCGGCGAGGACCCGCGGCGAGGCCGCGCCGACGAGCGGGAGGGCGGCCGTGGGGGAGGGGCCCGCGGTCAGCCGGCCGGTGGCGAGCGCGGCGTCGACGGCGTCCTCGGCCATCCGCCGGTAGGTGGTGAGCTTGCCGCCGACCACGGTGATCACACCGTCCGTCGAGGTGAGCACCGCGTGCCGGCGGGAGATGTCCGCGGTCCGCGGCGCCCCGCCCAAGGCCCCCTCGGGCGTGGCGTCCAGCAGCGGGCGCAGCCCGGCGAACGCGCCCACCACGTCCTGGCGCCGCACCGGCACGTCCAGGGCGGACCCGAGGACGTCCAGCAGGAAGCCGACGTCGGTCTCGGGCACCTCGGGAACGTCGGGCACCGGACCGTCGACGGGTTCGTCGGTGAGGCCCACGTAGACCCGGCCGTCGCCCTGCGGCAGCACCAGCACGAAGCGGTTGCTCTCGCCGGGCACCGGGATGTGCAGCCCGGCGGGCAGCGGCCCCAGCGGTTCGGAGCGCAGCACCAGATGGGTGCCGCGCGAGGGCCGGATCCGCACCCCCTCCACCAGGCCGCCCGCCCACACACCGCAGGCGTTGATCACGACGCGGGCCCGGATCTCGCCCTCCTCGCCGGTGAGTTCGTCGCGCACCCGGGCGCCGCCGGCGGTGAGTTCCAGCGCGCGGACCCGGGTCAGTATCCGCGCGCCGCGCGCCGCCGCCGTACGGGCGAGGGCGGTGACCAGCCGGGCGTCGTCGGTGAGCCGGCCGTCCCAGGACAGCAGGCCGCCGCGCAGCCCGCTGCCGCGCAGCGCCGGCGCGAGATGGCGGGTCTCCACCACCGACAGGCGGCGTGGCGCGGGCAGCGTGGCGCGGGCGGTGCGCGCCGCCAGCCGCAGCCCGTCGCCCGCGCGGAAACCCGCCCAGGCCAGCGCGGCCTGCCCCCGGGTGACCAGCGGGGTCAGCGGCAGCACGAACGGCTGCGCGCCCACCAGGTGCGGCGCGGTGCGCTCCATCAGCACCCCGCGTTCGACCGCGCTCTCGTGGGCCACGTCGAGCTGCGCCGAGGCGAGGTAGCGCAGCCCGCCGTGGATGAGCTTGGAACTCCAGCGCGAGGTGCCGAAGGCCAGGTCGTGCGCGTCGATCGCGGCGACGGACAGACCGCGGGCGGCGGCGTCCAGCGCGGCGCCCGCCCCCGTCGCGCCCAGCCCGACGACCAGCATGTCGACCGCGGGACCGCCGACCGTGCGGGCCAGTTCGCGGGCGCGGCGCGCGGCGGACAGCGAGGACCCCGCGGCCGCGCCGGCCGGTGCGTCGGGTGCGCCCGCGTCGAGGGGGCTGCTGCTGGAGTTCATGGCGTCAGGGTCCTCTCCAGGATGGTCCGCAGTTCGGCGAGGAAGGCCTCGTCGCCCAGGGCGGGGTCGTCCGCGTCGGTCATCGTGCGCAGCGACAGGGTGAAGGACTGCACGACCAGCAGCAGGGACCGCGCCTGTAGGGCGGGGTGGCCGGGGCGCACCGTCCCGTCGGCGTGGCCCTCGCGCAGGCCGTCGGCGATCAGTTCGAGCAGGGCCTCCTGGCTGGCGCCGCGCCGGTCCAGCACGTAGGGCAGGAGCAGTTCCGGGTCGACGTCGAGGATCTTGCGGAACAGCGGATGCGCGCGGAAGGCGGCCACCCCGGCCACCAGTCCGTCCACGATCAGCGTCCGGGTGCCGACGCCGGGCCGGCGCTCGGGCATCGCCCCGGTGGCCACGCCGATCCACTCCCTGGTCATCAGATCGCCCACCAGGGACTGCACGTCCGGCCAGCGCCGGTACAGCGTCATCCGGGAGACCCCGGCGCGCCGGGCCACGTCCGTCAGGGTCGTACGGCGCACGCCGACCGCCAGGACGCAGTCGCGCACGGCGTCCAGTAGGGGATCGCCGGCGGCGTCCTCGGGGTCGGTCGAACCGTTGTGACGAATAGGCGTCATGTGTAACAGTGTAACGCCCTTGGAACCGACCGGTGAGGAACAACCCCATGGACATGCTGTGGAGCGGCTGGGGCGACCCGGCCAAGGCCGCACCGCTGCCCGAGACGGTCACCGCGCTCCTGCGCGACCTGCTCGGCGTCAAGCCCCGGGGCGCCGCACCGGTCGCCCTCGCGCAGCTCACCGTCCCCGAACCGCCGCTGACCGCCGACGCCCACCGCGCCCTGGCCGCCGCGGCCGGCGGCCAGGAGCACGTCCGCACGGACGCCGAGTCCCGCGTCCGGCACACCCGCGGCAAGTCCACCCCCGACCTGCTGCGGATCAGGGAGGGCGACCTCGGCGACCTGCCGGCGGCCGTGGTGCTCCCCGCGAGCCACGACGACGTGCTCGCCGTGCTGCGCGCCTGCGCCGCCCACGGCCTCGCCGCCGTCCCGTTCGGCGGCGGCACCTCCGTCGTCGGCGGCCTCGCCCCCGAGCCGTCCGGCGCCCGGCCCTTCGTCGCCCTGGACCTGCGCCGCATGGACCGGCTGCTCGCCCTCGACCCGGTCTCCCGCACCGCCACCCTCCAGGCAGGGCTGCGCGCCCCGCACGCCGAGGCGCTGCTCGCCGAACACGGCTTCACCCTCGGCCACTTCCCGCAGTCCTACGAGTGGGCGACCATCGGCGGCTTCGCCGCCGCCCGCTCCAGCGGCCAGGCCTCCGCCGGGTACGGCCGCTTCGACGAGATGGTGCTCGCCCTCACCCTCGCCACGCCCGAGGGCACCCTGGAGACCGGCCGCGCCCCGCGCTCGGCCGCCGGCCCCGACCTGCGCCAGCTCGTCCTCGGCTCCGAGGGCGCGTTCGGCGTCATCACCTCCGTCACCGTGCGCCTGCGCCCGCTGCCCGAGACCCGGGTGTACGAGGGCTGGCGCTTCGCCTCCTTCGAGGAGGGCGCCGCCGCGCTGCGCCGGCTCGCCCAGGACGGCCCGCGGCCCACCGTGCTGCGCCTGTCCGACGAGACCGAGACGCTGGTCGGCCTCGCCCAGCCCGACGCCATCGGCGCCGGAGACGCGCAGGCGGCGGGCTGCCAGGCGATCGCGGGCTACGAGGGGGAGGCCGGGGAGGTGGCGTACCGCAGGGAACGGGCCGCGGCCGTCCTGCGCGCGTGCGGCGGCACCCTCCTCGGCGAGGAGCCCGGCGAGCGCTGGGCGCACGGCCGCTACTCGGCGCCGTACCTGCGCGACGCGCTGCTGGACGTGGGGGCGTTCGCCGAGACGCTGGAGACCGCCGCCTTCTGGTCCCGGGTGCCCGAGCTGTACGCCGCCGTCCGCGACGCCCTCACCGCGACGCTCACCGAGGCCGGCACCCCGCCGCTGGTGATGTGCCACATCTCGCACGTCTACGAGAACGGCGCCTCCCTCTACTTCACGGTGGTGAGCGCCCAGGGCGAGGACCCGGTGGCGCACTGGACGCCCGCCAAGCACGCCGCCAACGAGGCGATCCTCGCCGCCGGCGGCACCATCAGCCACCACCACGGCGTGGGCACCGACCACCGCGACTGGTACCTCCGGGAGGCCGGACCGCTCGGCGCGGACGCCCTGCGGGCGGTCAAACGGCGTCTGGACCCGGCCGGCCTGCTCAACCCCGGAGTCCTGCTGCCCCAGCACTGAGCCCGGCCCCCGTGGCGCCGGGCTCCCGCCCCGTCGCGTAATCTCCCGCCACCCCGCCCAGTACTCTCCCGCCACCGTCCTCTCTGCGCCCACGGAGGCCCACCGATGCGACAGTTCACCGCCATCGTCAACCCCACCGCGGGCGGCTCCGCGGGCGCCGCGGCGCTGCTGCGGGTGGCCCGGCCGCTCCGGGAAGCGGGCGCCTCGGTGGAGACCGAGTACAGCCGCAGCCTCGTCCACGCCCAGGAACTCGCCCGGCGGGCGGGGGAGCGGGGCCGGGTCGTCCTCGCGGTGGGCGGCGACGGCATCGCCGGCGGGATCGGCGGCGCGCTCAGCGGCACCGGCTCCCTCCTCGGCCTCGTCCCGGCCGGCCGAGGCAACGACTTCGCCCGCGCCCTCGGCCTGCCCGCCGACCCGGCCGAGCTGGCCCAGGTGCTGCTGCACCACGCCCCGCGCCCCGTCGACACCATCGAGGTGGAGTCCGCGGTCCACCCGCGCACCGTCGTCCTCGGCAGCGTGTACGCGGGCGTGGACGCGCTCGCCAACCGGCACGCCAACCACGCCAGACTGCTGCGCGGCGCCGCCTCGTACTACGCCGGGGGACTGCGCGCCGTGGCCACCTGGCGCGCGGCGACCTACCGGGTCACCGTCGACGGCGAGGAGCACACCCACCGCGGGTACACCGTGGTGGCCGCCAACTCGGCCTACTACGGCTCGGGCCGGATGATCGCGCCCGCCGCCCGCGTCGACGACGGGCTGCTCGACGTGGTGCTGATCCGCGCCGCGCCGCGCCGCCTCTTCTTCACCCTGATGAACGAGCTGAAGTCGGGCGGCCACGTCGGCCGCCCGGAGGTGCGGGTGCTGCGCGGCCGGGAGATCAGCGTCGCGGCCGACCGGGAGATACCGTACGGCGCCGACGGCGAGGTGGACGCCGTCCTGCCCGTCACCGCCCGCGTCCTGCCCGGCGCCCTCTCGATGCTGTGCTGAACTCGATGCTGTGCCGAGGGGCCTCCGGACGCCCCGGGTCCCGGCCGCGGTGCCGTGGCGCTACGCGCAGCCCCAGGCCGACATCCCCTGGAGGAGCGCCAGCCGCTTGGCCACGGCGATCTGCTCCTCGCGGGTGGCCAGATCGGCCCGCGGCGCGTACTTCAGGCCGCCGGCCGCGATCCAGCTGGACTGCCTGAACTGCAGCCCGCCGAAGTACCCGTTGCCGGTGTTGGCCTTCCAGTCGCCGCCGGACTCGCAGGCGGCGATGGCGTCCCAGTCGGCCGTGCGCGCCTCGGCCGGGGCCGCGGCCGCCGTGGGCCCGCCGGCCAGCGCGGCGGTGGTCGCCGCGGCCAGCAGCGCGCCGCGCAGCGCGCGCCGCGGGGGACGAGCGGCGACCCCGGCGGGCCGGGCGGGGGACCTGTCGATGTTCTGCTGCCAGATCATGCGCAGACTGTTACATCACATCAACGGAAAGTATCACAACGACACGTCGTCTCCCCGGACACCTGCGTGGCCCCCCGGGAACGGGATCCGGATGGCGGACGGCGCCCGCCCGGCCGCGCGAAACGCCGCGCCGGTCCTTCGCCCGGCCGGACAAGAGGGCGAACATTCCGCGTCATGGACACGGACGACACCGCCCCGCCCGCCCGGCTGCTCGTCGCCGGCGTCGGCAACATCTTCCTCGCCGACGACGCCTTCGGCCCCGAGGTGCTGCGCGCCCTCCAGGACCGTCCGCTGCCGCCCGAGGTCCGGGTGCGCGACTTCGGCATCCGCGGACTGGACCTCGCCTACGAACTGCTCACCGGGTACGACACCGCCGTCCTCGTCGACGCCGCCCCGCGCGGCCACCGGCCCGGCACCCTGTCGCTGATCGAGGCGGAGCCGCCGGCCGGCGCCGCCTGCGCCCCGCCGGAGGCGCACGGCATGGACCCGGCCAGGGTGCTGGCCCTGGCCGCCCATCTCGGCGACGGCCCGCTGCCGCGCGTCCTCGTGCTGGCCTGCGAACCCGAGAGGGTGCCGCGCGGCGACGAGGACATCATGCCGGGGCTCAGCACCCCGGTCCGTGAGGCCGTCGAGCACGCCGTCACCGCCCTGCACACCATGGTCCCGGTGCTGCTCGCCGACCCCGCGGCCACCCCGCCGTTGCGCCGCCCGGACGAATCCGCGCCGCCGCACACGGCTGCGCTGCCGCGCCTGGCGGCCGAAGCGGCCCAGGATCGGTGAGGGGCCCGGTCCCCGCGCCGCGCCCGGCGGACCGTCCCCTTCCGCACCGACCCCGAGGAGATGCGCCATGTGCCGGTCCGTCGAC
Organism: Streptomyces seoulensis; assembly: GCA_013364255.1. Taxonomy (GTDB): domain Bacteria; phylum Actinomycetota; class Actinomycetes; order Streptomycetales; family Streptomycetaceae; genus Streptomyces; species Streptomyces similanensis. Next base: position 8,054,048 of record CP054936.1, read on the forward strand.
GTCCAGCAGGCCGTGCTCGCCAAGAACGACGGCCTGGCCGACGCCCTGCGCGAGGAGCTGACCCGACGGGGCGTCACGGTGGTCAACCTGCTGTCCAGCCCCGGCAGCGGCAAGACCGAACTGCTCGGCCGGGTGCTGGCCCGCGCCGTCGAGCGGGGCGTGCCGGTCGCCGCGCTCACCGCGGACCTGGCCACCGAGAACGACGCCCGCCGGCTGGCCCGTTCGGGCGCCTCGGTGCGGCAGGTCCTCACCGACGGCCTGTGCCACCTGGAGGCCCGTCAGGTGCGCAGCCGGCTGGAGGGCTGGCTCCCGGCCCACACCGCGGTGCTGTTCGTGGAGAACGTCGGCAACCTCGTCTGCCCGGCCTCCTACGACCTCGGCGAGCGGCTGCGGATCGTGCTGATGGCGGTCACCGAGGGCGAGGACAAGCCGCTGAAGTACCCCACCGCCTTCGGCTCCGCCCACCTCGTCGTGACCACCAAGACCGACCTAGCCGGGCCCGCCGGCTTCGACGAGGCCGCCTTCCGGGCGAACGTGCGGCGGGTCAACCCCGGGGTGGAGATCGTACGGACCTGCGCCCGCACCGGCGACGGCGTCGACACCGTCCTGGAACGGGCCCTCGCCACCCGCCACGCGCCCCCCGCGCACCGCCCGCCGCTGGCCCCCCGCCCCCACGACCACGGCCACACCCACGACACCCCGCACGACGACGCCCACACTCAGGGTCGCACCCGCACCCCCGAGCACGGTCACACCCACGGCCACGAGCACGACGACGCGCGCCCCCACCCCGAGCACCCCGGTCACCCCGCGCACGACGGCGCCCCCGGCCACCCCCACCCCGCGCCGCCCGTCACCCCCGCCCCCGCCTCATGACCGCCCCGGCCACCGGCCCGGTGCGCCGTCGGCTCACCGTGCGGGGCACCGTGCAGGGCGTGGGCTTCCGGCCGTACGTGCACCGCCTCGCCGCCGACCTGGCGCTGGCCGGGTTCGTGAGCAACACCGCGAGCGGTGTGCTGATCGAGGTCGAGGGACCGGCGGACGGCGTCGCCCGGTTCTGCGACCGGCTGACCCGGCGGCCGCCGCCGCTGGCCGCCGTCACCGGCGTCGGCGCCGAGGAACTGCCCGCCACCGGCGGCACCGCCCCGTTCGCCATCCGCCCCACCGAGGGCTCCACCGGGCGCACCCACCTCCCGCCCGACACCGCCACCTGCCCCGACTGCCTGCGCGAACTGGCCGACCCCGCCGACCGCCGGCACCGGCACCCCTTCATCACCTGCACCCACTGCGGCCCCCGCTTCACCATCGCCACCGCGATGCCCTACGACCGCCCCGCCACCACCATGGCCGGCTTCCCGCTGTGCCCCGCCTGCGCCCGCGAGTACGCCGACCCCGGCGACCGGCGCTTCCACGCCCAGCCCGTCGCCTGCCCCGACTGCGGCCCCCGGCTGCGGCTGGAGCCCGCCGAGGGCAGCGGACTGCGCCCGGCCCGGGACGCCGAGGCGCTCACCGCGGCCCGGGCCCTCCTCGCCGCCGGACGCGTCGTCGCCGTCAAGGGCGTCGGCGGCTACCACCTGGCCTGCGACGCCACCGACGCGCGCGCCGTCGCCACCCTGCGCGCGCGCAAGGAACGCGGCGGCAAGGCGTTCGCGGTGATGTGCGCGGACCTGGCCACCGCCGAGCGGATCGCCGACCTGACCGAGGGCGAGCGGACCGCGCTCACCGGCCCAGCTCGCCCCATCGTCCTGCTGCGCCGCCGCACCCGCCCCGACGGCCTCCGCGTCTGCGCCGAGGTGTGCCCCGGCAGCCCCCACATCGGCGTCCTGCTGCCCTACACCCCCGTGCACACCCTGCTGTTCGGCCTGCCCGGCGACCCGCCCGGCCCCCGCGTGCTCGTCATGACCAGCGGCAACCGCTCCGGCGAGCCCATCGTCACCGACGACGCCGAGGCGCCGACCCGCCTCGCCGGCCTCGCCGACGCCTGGCTCGCCCACGACCGCCCCATCGCCGTACCGTGCGACGACTCGCTGCTGCGGGTGCGTCCCGACGGCACCGGACAGACGCTGCGCCGCTCCCGCGGCCACGTGCCGCGCCCGCTGGGCCTCCCGCTCCCGGTGCGCCCCGCCCTCGCGGTGGGCGGCGACCTGAAGAACGCGCCCTGCGTCGGCGAGGGTGAGCACGCCTGGCTCGGACCGCACATCGGCGACCTGGGCGACCTGGCCGGCCTGGAGGCGGCCGGCCGGGCCGAGCGGCACCTGCTGCGGCTGACCGCGGTCACCCCGCGTCTCGTCGCCGCCGACCGGCACCCCGGCTACCACTCGGCCCGCCTGGCCCGCCGACGGGCCGCCGAACTGACCGGCGGTGAACCGGTGTTCGTGCAGCACCACCACGCGCACATCGCCTCCGCGATGGCCGAACACGGGCTCGACGGCGCCCGCCCGGTGATCGGCGTCGCCTTCGACGGCACCGGCTACGGCGACGACGGCACCGTGTGGGGCGGCGAGGTGCTGCTCGCCGACTACGCCGGCCACCGCCGCTTCGCCCACCTCGCCCCCGCACCGCTGCCCGGCGGCGACGCCGCGGTGGCCAACCCGTGCCGGGTCGCGCTCGCCCGGCTGTGGGCCGCGGGGCTCGACTGGGCGCCCGACCTGCCCAGCGTCGCCGCCTGCCCGCCCGAGGAACTGCGCCTCCTGAGACGGCAGTTGGAGCGCGGGCTCGCCTGTGTGCCGACCTCCAGCATGGGGCGCCTCTTCGACGCCGTCTCCTCCCTCGCCGGAGTCTGCCACCGCGCCGGCTACGAGGCGCAGGCCGCCCTGGAACTGGAAGCGGCGGCCACCGAGGCCCGGGACGCGGACGGAGCGGCCTACCCCTTCGGGTTCACCGACGGGGTAGGCCCGCTGCGCTGTGACCCCGCGCCCATGCTGCGCGCCCTCCTCGCCGACCGGCGGCGCGGCACACCGGCGCCCGTCCTCGCGGCCCGGTTCCACCGCGGGGTGGCGCGGGCGGTCGCGGAGATCTGCCGGCGCGCCCGCGCGGCCACCGGCCTGACCACCGTCGTCCTCAGCGGCGGCGTCTTCGCCAACGGCCTGCTGGAGGAGGAGTGCGCCGCGCTGCTCGCGGCGGACGGCCTCGCCGTGCTGCGCCACGGCGAAGTCCCGCCCAACGACGGCGGCCTGGCCCTCGGCCAACTGGTCGTGGCGGCGCACGAACGGCGCCGCGAGTGACCGCGCCGCCCACCTCCGGGCCGCCCCAAGCCGCCGTACGAGCCCGGCCGGACCGCGGCAGCCGGCCCGGCCGGCGGACCACCGACAGCGACGAGACGGAGTGACCCATGTGCTTGGCAGTGCCCGGCAAGGTCGTGTCGATCGACCACCGCGCCGACCCGCTCACCGGACTGATCGACTTCGGCGGAGTGCGAAAACAGGCGTGCCTGGAGTACCTGCCCGACCTGCGGGTGGGCGAGTACGTCATCGTCCACGTCGGCTTCGCCCTGCAACGTCTGGACGAGGAGTCGGCCCGCGCGTCCCTGGAGCTGTTCGAGCAACTGGGACTGCTGGAGGAGGAGTTCGGCGACCCCTGGGCGCAGGCGGCGCAGCAGGCCGAAGGCACGCGGCCGCCGGCGGCGGGCGCCGTCGCGGCCGAGGAGAGCGGGAGTGAGGCCCGGTGAAGTACATCGACGAGTTCAACGACCCCGAGCTGGCCCGGCGGTTGCTGGACGAGATCCGCGCGACGGCCACCCGGCCGTGGGCGCTCATGGAGGTCTGCGGCGGCCAGACCCACTCCATCATCCGGCACGGCATCGACCAACTCCTGCCTGAACAGGTCGAGTTGATCCACGGTCCCGGCTGTCCGGTGTGCGTGACGCCGCTGGAGATGATCGACAAGGCCCTGGAGATCGCCGCGCGCCCCGACGTGATCTTCTGCTCCTTCGGGGACATGCTGCGGGTGCCGGGCACCGACCGGGACCTGTTCCGGGTCAAGGGCGAGGGCGGCGACGTACGGGTGGTGTACTCACCGCTCGACGCCCTCCAGCTGGCCCGCCGGCACCCCGACCGGCAGGTGGTGTTCTTCGCCATCGGCTTCGAGACCACCGCGCCCGCCAACGCCATGGCCGTCCACCAGGCCCGCCGCCTGGGCCTGGACAACTTCAGCCTGCTCGTCTCCCACGTACGCGTCCCCCCGGCCGTCGAGGCCGTCATGACCGCCCCCGCCTGCCGGGTGCAGGCGTTCCTGGCCGCCGGACACGTGTGCAGCGTCATGGGCACCGCCGAGTACCCGCGGCTCGCCGAACGCCACCGTGTCCCCATCGTGGTCACCGGCTTCGAGCCGCTGGACATCCTGGAGGGCATCCGCCGCGCCGTCCACCAGCTCGAACGCGGCGAGCACCGGGTGGAGAACGCCTACCCGCGCGCGGTGCGCGAGAGCGGCAACCCGGCCGCGCTGCGCATGCTGGAGGAAGTCTTCGAGGTCACCGACCGCGCCTGGCGCGGCATCGGACGCATCCCGGCCAGCGGCTGGCGGCTCTCGGACGCCTACCGCGTTCACGACGCCGAGCACCGCTTCGACGTCTCCGGCATCCGCACCGAGGAACCCGCGGTGTGCCGCGCCGGCGAGGTGCTCCAGGGCCTGGTCAAACCCACCGAGTGCGCCGCCTTCGGCACGACGTGCACCCCGCGCACCCCGCTCGGCGCCACCATGGTCTCCAGCGAGGGCGCCTGCGCCGCCTACTACCTGTACCGCCGGATGGGCGCACCGGCCGCCGTCCAGGGCGCCCCCGTCCCGGTGCGCACGCCCCAGGGCTCGCGCAGCCCGCAGGAGGAGATGAACCCCGTTGGCTGAACTGGCTCCCGCGGCGGCCGAGGCCCCCGTCGACCCCGTGAACTGGACCTGCCCCGTCCCGCTGCGCGACCAGCCGGTCGTGGTCATGGGCCACGGCGGCGGCGGCGCCCTGTCCGCCGAACTGATCCAGGACATCTTCGCCCCCGCCTACGGCAACCCCGTCCTGGCCGCCATGGGCGACTCCGCCGTCCTCCACCTGGGCGGCGCCCGGCTGGCCTTCTCCACCGACTCCTACGTCGTACGGCCGCTGTTCTTCCCCGGCGGCAGCCTCGGCGACCTGGCGGTCAACGGCACCGTCAACGACCTGGCGATGAGCGGCGCCCGGCCCGCCTACCTCTCCGCCGCCTTCGTGCTGGAGGAGGGCGTGGAACTGGCCGTGGTCGACCGGATCGCCCGGGCCATGGGCGCGGCGGCCGAGGCGGCCGGCGTCACCGTGGCCACCGGCGACACCAAGGTGGTGGAGGCCGGCCACGGCGACGGCGTCTACGTCACCACCGCCGGCGTGGGCCTGGTCCCCGAAGGGGTGGACATCCGCCCGCAGCGGGCCAGGCCCGGCGACGCCGTCATCGTCAGCGGCCCCATCGGACTGCACGGCGTGGCCGTCATGAGCGTCCGCGAGGGCCTGGAGTTCGGTGTCGAGATCGCCAGCGACACCGCGCCCCTGGCGGACCTGGTGGCGACCATGCTGGCCGTCACCCCGGACGTGCACGTCCTGCGCGACCCCACCCGCGGCGGACTCGCCGCCTCCCTCAACGAGATCGCCCGCGCCTCCGGCACCGGAGTGCGGCTGGCCGAGCGCGCGATCCCCGTCCCGGAGGCCGTCGCCAACGCCTGCGGCTTCCTCGGCCTCGACCCGCTCTACGTGGCCAACGAGGGCCGGCTCGTCGCGTTCGTGCCGCCCGCCGACGCCGAAGCCGTCCTCGACGCCCTGCACGCCCACCCGCAGGGCGTCGGCGCCGCGCTGATCGGCGAGTGCGTCGCCGAGCATCCCGGCATGGTCGTCGTCGCCACCGGACTCGGCGGCACCCGCGTGGTGGACCTGCCGCTGGGCGAACAACTCCCGCGCATCTGCTGATCCGTTCCCCACCAGAAGCAGCGGCCCCGCCGGCGCCTCGGACGCCGACGGGGCGCTTCACACGTGACGCCGTGTCACTCGACGGACGCGGTATCCGATTCGATCCGGATGATCTGCAACTCCCGCCCGCTGCGCAGATCCTGTGAGGGGTGGTCGCAGCGCGGGCACCAGAAGAAGGGCGGCATGCCCACCGCGAACTCGGCCGCGCACGGATCGCAGTACGCCCGCGCCGCCACCTGTTCCACCACGAGCCGGGCGCCCGCCAGCGCGGTGCCCTCCCGGGCCGCCTCGAAGGCGAAGTCCAGCGCGTCGGGCACCACTCCGGACAGCTCGCCCACCCGCACCGTCACCGCCGAGACGCTCTCCGTCCCGTCCGCCAGGGCGAGTTCCCCGGCCCGCTCCACGATCGCGGTCGCGATCGACAACTCGTGCACGTCACCTCCCTGATGTTCGGCGCCGTCCGCCCCACGCCGCCTGCCGGACCGGCGCCCGCTCCCGCCGTCCGCGACGTCCGCTCACGACCGCTCGGTCAGCTGCTCGAAGAACTCCGCGACGGCGGGCCACACCCGGCCGCCGCCCGACAGACCGCGCCACTCCCGGCGCACGACGGCCACCATCCGGAAGCAGTCGTCGACGGGGACGATCCAGTGATGGTCGAGCCCGTGCACGGTGTTCACGAGCAGCGCCTCCACATCCGGTTCCATCGACGCGAGTTCGGGGCTTCGCTCACCGGCCAGCCGCCAGGCCGCCGCGTCCACCTCCCACCGCATGGACCCGGCGGGGCTCGGCCCCTCGGCGGTGACCGAGCCGTCGGCATGCGGCACGAAGAACACCAGGCCGACCGGCACCCCCAGGGCCTGGGTGTCCACCCGGTCCAGCCGAAGCCGCCGCCGGGGGACGGGCCGGAAGTGGCCGCCGGCCGTCCCGTCCCCGGCGAACAGCAGCGAACAGGGACGACAGGCGCACCGCACCTCCGCCCGCTCCACGTCGTACAGATGGGGGTGTTCCCCGGCCACCGGGGCGGCGCACAGCTCGCACACCTCCGTGGCCGCTGCCGCCGTCCGGTCGGCCGAGGACCGGATCAGCCGGGCCAGCGCCCCGCCCTCGGTCACCGCGTCTCCCGCGTCCGGGCCGCGCCGCCGTCCCGGACCGTCAGCGTGCCCAGCGGTACGAACGCCGGCGCCGACCGCCGCTCCTCCGGCACCGGCTCCACCGCCGTCAGCTCCGGAGCCGCGGCGAGGACCGCCTCACGCACCGCCTCCGCGACGTCCGCCGTGCCGCCGCCGCTGCCGCACCCCGAGCCGCACCCGCCGCCCGTGCTCAGGCGCACCCGGGCCACCTGCCCGTCCAGACCGGCCCATTCCACATCGCCGCCGCGTTCGCGCACGGCCGGCCGCAGCCGCTCCACCGCCCGGGCGGCCCGGCGCTCCGGGGGCTCGGGATGGACCCCGTGCAGCACCAGCAGGTGCCCCACCAGGTCGTCCTCGGCGAGCTGTTCGGCGAACGGCCCGTCCGCGCGCTCCACCACCCGGGTCAGCGCCTCGCCGTAGACCTCGGTGAGCAGCCCCACCGCCTCCAGCGCGGAGCGCACGGTGGGACCGGGCGCGGACTCCAGTCCCGCGAGCAACTCGTCGATCCTTGCGAGCCGCGCCTCGACCTCCGGGTCCCCGAGCCGGCCGCCGGGGGAGTCGTGCTCCGGCTCGCTCACGGCTGGCTCCCGTAGGTGGGGGTGTGGGTGGTGGTGAGGGTTTTGCCGTTGCCGAGGTACATGTGGACGCCGCAGGGGAGGCAGGGGTCGAAGCTGCGGACGGTGCGCATGATGTCGACGCCTTTGAAGGTGTCGGGTCCGTTCTCCTCGAAGATGGGTTGTCCCTGGACGGCGTCTTCGTAGGGTCCGGGGGTGCCGTAGTGGTCGCGGGGGCTGGCGTTCCAGGGGGTGGGTGGGTAGGGGTGGTAGTTGGCGATCTTCTTGTCCTTGATGACGAGGTGGTGGGAGAGGACACCGCGGACGGCTTCGTGGAAGCCGCAGCCGATGGCTTCGTCGGGGACTTCGAAGTTGGTGAAGACCTGGGTGTGGCCGGCGCGGACGAGGGTGGTGGCCTCTTCGAGGAATTGCAGGGCCATGGCGGCGGCGTAGGCGATGAAGTAGGGGCGGGCGCGGTCGCGTTCGATGGTGTTGGACCACTTGGGGATGTGCCATTCCAGCGTCGTTTCCGGCAGTGACTCGCCTTTGGGGAGGGTGATTTTGACGCTGTGGCCGGTGGTCTTGATGTAGGGGGTGTCGACGATGTTGGACAGGGCGGTGGACCAGAGGCGGGCGAGGGGGCCGCCGCCGGTGTCGAGGGCGAGGTGGTCGCCGGTTTCGTTGTCGTACCAGCGGGGGCTCATGACCCAGGAGTAGTTGCCGTCGAAGTCGCGTTTCTGTGGGTGGGGGAGGGTGGTCTGGTTCCAGGGGTGGCGGATGTCGACGGGGTTGCCGAGGGGGTCGTGGGTGACGAAGGGCTCTTCGTTGGTCCAGTCCTGGTAGTAGGAGGAGCCGAGGAGGATTCTGAGGCCGAGGTTGATGTCGATGAGGTTGTTGGTGCGCAGGCGGCCGTCGATGATGATGCCCGGGGTGACGTACATGGCTTTGCCCCAGGTGTTCATGGTGTCGTAGCGGTAGTCGACGACGTCGGGGTTCTGCCAGGCGCCCCAGCAGGCGAGGAGGGTGCGGCGCAGGCCGACCTGTTCGTAGCCGGGGAGGGCTTCGTAGAAGAAGTCGAAGACGTCGTCGTTCATGGCGACGGCTTGTTTGACGAAGTCGATGACGTGCATGAGGCGGGTCAGGTAGTCGGTGAACAGGGAGGGCGAGGGCATGGTGCCCACGCCGCCCGGATAGAGGGTGGAGGGGTGGACGTGGCGGCCCTCCATCAGGCAGAACATCTCCCGGGTCACCCGGGAGACTTTCAACGCCTGTTTGTAGACCTCGCCTTCGAAGGGGTTGAAGGCGCGCATGATGTCGGCGATGGTGCGGTAGCCGTGGATGTGTCCGTTGGGCGCGGAGGTGTTCTCGGCGCGGGCCAGGACGCTGGGGTTGGTGGCTTTGACCATGGCTTCGCAGAAGTCGACGAAGACGAGGTTGTCCTGGAAGATGGTGTGGTCGAACATGTATTCGGCGGCTTCGCCGAGGTTGGTGATGTGTTCGGCCAGGGGTGGGGGTTTGACGCCGTAGGCCATTTGCTGGGCGTAGTTGGAGCAGGTGGTGTGGTTGTCGCCGCAGATGCCGCAGATGCGGGAGGTGATGAAGCCGGCGTCGCGGGGGTCTTTGCCTTTCATGAAGACGGAGTAGCCGCGGAAGAGGGAGGAGGTGGAGCGGCATTCGACGACTTCCTGGTTGGCGAAGTCGATTTTGGTGTAGATGCCCAGGTTGCCGATGATCCGGGTGATCGGATCCCAGGACATGTCCACGATCTGTGCGGGCTTGCGTCCCGCCGCACGCGCCTCGGTCGCCGTCATCTTGGTTCTCGCCCCTTGCTGTGGGTGTGTCATGGATGGGTGGTCGTGCGCGGTGCTCGCCGTCTCCGGGGAGCGGGTGTCTACGCCTGGCGAGCCTCGGGCGCCGCGGGTGGCTCGTGCGCTCCGAGCGGTTCGGGTGTGTCCGACGCCTCGGGTGTGCCCGGTGCCTCAGGTGTGTCGAGCGGTTCGAGTTCGTCGGGGCGGAAGTAGTGGAAGCGGCCGTACCAGGTGTGCAGTTCGGCCGCCGGGTCGTCTTCCAGGGTGACGGCCAGGTGGGTGCTGCCGTCCACGTCGTGGAAGACGGCGGCGACCCGCGCGGTGCGTCCGGCCAGGAACATGTCCTGGGCGTCGGCGCCCCGGCCCCGGGGGCGCAGCACGACCCGGTTGCCGCCGCCCACCCGCACACCGTCCACGAGCACCGTGTCGGTGGTCGGGGACAGCCCGTCGTCGCCGCCCTCCTGCCACCAGGCGGGCCGCTCGGCGTCGAAGTCCCAGGGGTCGGCGGGCCCTGCCGGGTCCACGGCGGCCGCCTGGTCGGCGGGGTCCGCCGGGGTCAGTGAGCGGATCGCGCCGTGCAGCCGGGCGAACACCTCCGGGGGCATGCTGTCGACGCGGTCGATGATCTCGGCGGCACGCGGGTCGGTGGCGCGGGCCTCGGCCTTCTCCTCGTCGGTCAGCAGCATCGTGCGCAGCGTCAGGATCTCGTCGATCTCGCCCGCGTCGTGCAGGTCGCCGGGGCTCTCCGGGGCGATCTGCGGATGGTCGGGCAGGATGATCGGCGCGGACAGGAGCAGCGGCCCCGTACTGCCGTCGGCCACCGTGCCGTCCGGCACCGTGCCGTCCGTAACCGTGCGGCCTGACGCCATGCCGTCCGTAACGCGGCTCGCCGCCGTGCCGCCCGCCGCCGTGCCGCCCGGCGCCGGCGCACCGCCGAGCACCGGAAACGTGAACGCGTTGCGGCACTCGGCCGCCTGCCGCGCCGCCCACGAGGGCGGGTCGATCAGCGACACGAACTCCACGCCCGCGCCGCCGACCAGGGTGTGCGTGGCGATCAGCGACCGCCGCAGCGCCTCCTCACGCGGCGCGCCGGGGTCCGTCGACCGTGCCGTGTTCTCGGTGCGCACCCGGAGCTGGACCAGGTCGTCCGCCAGCCGCTCGGCGGTGAGCGTCGTGCTCGCCCTAATTTCCTCGCGCCGCCGTACCACCCGGCCGGCGCCCGAGGGCAGCGGCTCGGTCACCTCGCCGCCCGGCGCTCCGACCGAGGAGGTGTGCTCCCGTCCGTCGAGCAGGTCGGCCAGGGCGACGACGAGGTCGCTCGCGCACGGCACCGCCTCGTCGAAGGTCAGCCACGTCGTCCCGTCGTCCGCCCGCAGCGACCCGACCGGGCGGTGGCCGCCGTCCGGCCCGGCCGCCTCCACCTGCTTGTGCTGGGTCTGGAGGTACCGCACCCGCACCCGTACGACGGCGTCCGGCCGCCGCACGCGCACCAGGCACTCGGTCCGCTGGTACCAGGAGTCGGCGGAACCGGACAGCCCGGCCGTGACCGGACCGTCCCGCTCTGCCCAGTCGCGTGGCAGCAGGACGCCGAACTGCCACCGCACCCGGTTCTTGGGCGACGAGCGGCGGTAGGGATACAGCAGGTAGCCCTCGTAGAGGACCGCGTCGGCGATCGCGCCCAGCTGCTCGAATCCCGCCGGGCCGACGGCGCCGCCGTCCGGACCGGAGCCGGCCGGGAGGGCGCTGTCCCCAGCGGCAGCGGTGGCGGCGCCGTCGGCGTCGGCGGCGCCGTTCTCGGTCACGGCCTCGGGCATCCGGTCTCCTCGGGTTGGCGTGTGCGCCATCCCTTCCCCCCGCCGCCGCACCGCTCACGCGCCCCGCCCCCTTGGGCCAGCGGGTTCGACCGGGCGGCGCAACGGCACACCCGGGACGGACGCCGGAGCACACGCGTGCGCCCCGGCCGCGCGAAGTCCGCTCAGTCGCCGGGAACGAGCGACGCGCGGTCCGACGCCGGCCACACGTACGGCAGGTCGTCGGGCACCCCCGGGAACAGCGGCGTGTACCGCTCCGGGTCCTTGCGCACCAGCGCCGACCGGTGGCTCAGGTGCAGGGCCTCGTCGCCGAGCCAGGGCGGCAGCTCTCCCGCGTCCGCCAGCTCCCGCTGGCCGCGCACCTCGGTGCCGGGGCGGGCGGCGGCGAGGTCGGCGACGAGGGTGGCCGCGCAGCTGTCCTGGTGGCCGTGCTCCCGCCAGACCCGGCACACGTCGAGGCCGTAGCGCACCAGCGCCTCCTCGTAGCCCGCCCACATCCGCACCGCCGGATGCCGGCGCCATCCGTAGCCGGGAACGGTCAGCCCGCGCAGCACCTGGAGCGCCTCCACCCGCTGCTTGCCCAGCCGGCGGCGGTCGAGGGCCAGCGCGGATTCGGTGAAGCCGGGATACGGCAGGAAGGTCTGCATGGGTCCGCCCGCGACGCGTCATGGAGGGGAGTGGGAGGGGGTGGCAGGGAGCGGGGGAGCCGCCGGCTACTCCTGCCGACCGTCCCCGCCCCCGTCCCCGTCGCCCTTGCCCCCCGACCCCGGCTCGGCCATCTTCCGGTGCGCCGCGGCCTTGGCGGAGTCCGGCAGCACCTTGTTCGCCGCCCCCTGCGCCTTCGTCTTCAGCGAGCCGGTGACCAGCTTCTTCCGGCCCTTCACCACCGCCTCGTACGCCTGCTCGGCGACCTGCGCCGGATCGTCCTTGGGGCCCGCCCCGATCCTGGTGTCGCCCATGTCGGCCCGCCGGAAGAAGTCCGTGTCGGTCGGCCCCGGCAGGAACGCGGTGACGCTCACCCCGGTGTCCTTCACCTCGTCCGCGAGGGCCTGCGCGAAGGACTGCACGAACGACTTAGAGGCGTTGTAGACCGACTGGAAGGGGCCCGGCATGGTGGCGGCGATGGAGGACGTGAACACCACGCTGCCCTCGCCGCGCGCCACCATGTCCCGCAGCAGCGGCTTGGCGAGGCGGACCGTGGAGGTCACGTTCAGGTCGATCACGGAGAGGTCGTCGGCCAGGTCGGTGTCGACGAAGGCGCCGCCGATCCCCACCCCCGCGTTCAGCGCGGCCACGTCCACCTTCGAACCCGTCATGGCGGCCACCAGGTGGTCCACGCCCGCCGGGTCCCGCAGGTCCGCGCGCACCGCCCGCACCTCGGCGCCGGTCTCCCGCAGCCGCTGCGCGGCGTGGTCGAGACGGTCGTCCTCGGCGTTGAGGAGGAGGTCGTAGCCGTGCTCCGCGAACTGCCTGGCCAGTTCGTACCCGATGCCGCTGGAGGCCCCGGTCACCAGGGCGAGCGGCCTGCTGTCGTCGTTGGCGTCCATGGGGACGGAGTAACCGGCTGTGCCGTCCCCAACCACCCGGCCCGGCCGGGCGCCCGGCCCGCCCCACGCATGGAACGCCCTGGCCAGGGCACCTGGAACCGGTGGTGACCGGTGCGAGCGGCGCCACGGCCGACAGTGTGGGAGAGCGCATGGACGTGCTGGCCCGACTGGATGCCTACCAGCGGCGGCACCGCTGGGCGGGGCTGCCGCTGGCCGTCGTCTACAAGTTCTTCGACGACCAGGCCGCCTACCTGGCCGCGCTGCTGACGTACTACGGGTTTCTGGCGCTGTTCCCGATGCTGCTGTTCCTGGTCGCGGTCCTCAGCGCCGTCCTCAGCAGCAACCCGCAGCTCCAGCAGGCGGTGCTCAACTCGGCCCTGAGCGAGTTCCCGGTGATCGGCGACCAGATCGGCCACAACATCCACTCCTTCCACGGCAACACCGTCGCCGTCACGGTGGGTGTGCTCGGCAGCGCCTACGGCGCCCTGAACGTGGCGCAGGCCGCCCAGCACGCCCTCAACAAGATCTTCGCGGTGCCCCGGCACGCCCGCCCCGACCCGTTCCGCTCCCGGCTCAAAGGGCTGAAGTTCCTCACGCTGCTCGCGGCCGGACTGCTCGTGACCACGGGTCTGTCCACCGCCGCCGAGTGGGCGTCCGGGGTGTTCGGCGCCCGGCTCCAGACAGGGGTGCGGATCGCGGCCGAGCTGCTGTCCGTCCTGCTGAACGCCGCCCTGCTGGTCGGCAGCTACCGCGTGCTGACTCGCCGCCGGCTGCCGCTGCGTCTGATGTACGGTCCGGCGCTGGGTGCCGCGTGCGCCTGGCAGGGGTTGCTGTGGGGCGGCACGTACTACGTCGACCACGTCCTGCAGGGCGCCACCGCGACGTACGGCCTGTTCGGCATCGTCCTCGGCCTGCTGGCGTGGATCTACCTGGGGGCGCTGGTGTACGTGTTCACGGCGGAGATCAGCGCGGTGCGGTGCATGCGGCTGTGGCCCCGCAGTCTGCTGACCCCGTTCACCGACCGCGTCCACCTCACCCCCGGCGACCAGCGGGCCTACCGTTCCTACGCCGCCACGGAGGCGTTCAAGGGCTTCCAGAAGGTCAGCGTCCACTTCGACCCGCCCCCGCACGCGGACCCCGGCGGCGGACCGGACCCCGCCGCCGACGACGGGCAGGACCCCGCCGGCCCCGGCTGCCCTCCCTGACACCCCCACCCGAAGGCCCGGACGAACGGAGGCACCCTCATGGCGACCCACATCACCTACCGACGCGTCTACGAGGACACCTCGCCCCAGGACGGCACACGTGTGCTCGTGGACCGCGTCTGGCCGCGCGGCATGCGCAAGGAGGACGCCCACCTGGACGAGTGGCTGCGCGACGTGGCGCCCTCCACCGACCTGCGCCACTGGTACGGCCACGAGCCGAGCCGCTACGACGAGTTCCGCCGCCGCTACCTGGCCGAACTGCGCGACGCCGGACACCGCGACGCGGTCGGCCGGCTGCGCGAGCTGGCCGATCAGGACCGGCTCACCCTGCTCACCGCGACCAAGGACGTGGACCACAGCCAGGCCGCGGTCCTGGCCGAATGGCTCCACCACGACAGCCGCCCCCGCACCTGACACCCCACACCCGAAACCCCACACCTGAAAGCCCCCGACGGCCCGCCGTCCGCCGATTCGCACGATTGGCCGCTTGCGGTCGCCCCTGCCGCGGCCAAGACTTGCCATGGCCGCCGACTCCGCCCCCGCCCCCGCGGGGCGCGCAGGGCGCACACGAGGCGAGAGGCGAGGGTGTGAGCAGCGACCGCTCTGGTGAGGCGCTGGACCGGCTGATGCGCTCGGCGCAGTACTTCTTCCCCGGCGAACAGTCGCCCGACCGGCGCGTCCTGTACCGGGACGGCGGCCGAGCCGCCGAGGAGTTCTACCGCGAGCGGTGGCGCCACGACCGCGAGGTCCGCTCCACCCACGGAGTGAACTGCACCGGCTCCTGCTCCTGGCGGGTGTTCGTCAAGGACGGCATCATCACCTGGGAGACCCAGGCCACCGACTACCCGAGCGTGGGCCCCGACTCGCCCGAGTACGAACCCCGCGGCTGCCCGCGCGGCGCCGCGTTCTCCTGGTACACCTACTCGCCCACCCGCATCCGCTACCCCTACGTCCGCCGTCCCCTGCTCCAGCTGTGGCGGCAGGCCCGCGCCCGCAGCGACGACCCGGTCGAGGCGTGGCAGTGGCTGACCTCCGACCCGGAGCGCCGCGCCCTCTACAAACGGGCCCGCGGCAAGGGCGGCTTCGTGCGCGCCACCTGGCGGGAGGTCGTCGAACTGGTCGCGGCCGCCCAGGTGGACACCGTCAAACGGTACGGTCCCGACCGCATCGTCGGCTTCTCGCCCATCCCGGCGATGTCGATCGCCTCGTACTCGGCGGGCACCCGCTACCTGTCGATGATCGGCGGGACCATCTCCTCCTTCTACGACTGGTACGCCGACCTGCCGATGGCCTCGCCGCAGGTGTTCGGCGACCAGACGGACGTACCGGAGTCCGGCGACTGGTGGAACGCCGGGTACCTCATCGTGTGGGGCACCAACCTGCCGATCACCCGCACCCCCGACGCCCACTTCATGACCGAGGCCCGCTACCGGGGGCAGAAGGTCGTCGTGGTCTCCCCGGACTACGGCGACCACACCAAGTTCGCCGACGACTGGCTCGCCGCGGTCCCCGGCACCGACGGCGCGCTGGCCATGGCCATGGGCCACGTCATCCTCACCGAGTTCTACCGCGACCGGCGGGTGCCCCGCTTCACCGAGTACGCCAAGACCTACACCGACCTGCCGTTCCTGGTCCGGCTGCGCGAGCGCGACGGCGCGTACGTGCCGGACAAGTTCCTCACCGCCGCCGACCTGCCCGGCGCCGACGAGGAGGCGGCCGAGTTCAAGACCGTGCTGCTGGACGCCGCCACCGGCGAGCCGGTCGTGCCGAACGGCTCGCTGGGCTTCCGCTGGACCTCGCCCGAGGACGGCCCCCGGTGGAACCTCGGGCTGGACGACGTCGATCCGCTGCTGACCCTGTACGGCCGCCCGGGCGGCGAGGCGGTGGCGGTGGACCTGCCGCGCTTCGACGCGGGCCCGGAGGAGTCCGGCGGCGCGGTACGGCGCGGCGTGCCCGCCACCCGGGTCGGCGGGCACCTGGTGACGACGGTGTTCGACCTGGTCATGGCTCAGTACGCGGTGGGCCGCGCGGGACTGCCCGGCCAGTGGCCCACCGGCTACGACGACGCGGACACGCCCTGCACCCCCGCCTGGCAGGAGGCCGTCACCTCGGTGCCGGCCAAGGCCGCGGCCCGGGTGGCCCGCGAGTTCGCGCGCAACGCCGAACGCACCGGCGGCCGCTCCATGATCGCGATGGGCGCGGGCACCAACCACTGGTTCCACTCCGACCAGATCTACCGCGCCTTCCTCTCCCTGACCATGCTCACCGGCAGCCAGGGCGTCAACGGCGGCGGCTGGGCGCACTACGTCGGCCAGGAGAAGGTCCGCCCCCTCACCGGCTGGTTCCACCTCGCCTTCGGCCTGGACTGGCAGCGCCCCACCCGGCACATGGTGGGCACCCCGCTGTTCTGGCTCGCCACCGACCAGTGGCGCTACGAGGCGTTCCCCGCCGACGTGCTCACCAGCCCGCTGGGCCGGGGCCGGCTGGCCGGGCGCACCCTGCCCGACCTCAACGCGCTCGCCGCCCGCCTCGGCTGGATGCCCTCCCACCCGACCTTCGACCGCAACCCGCTGGACCTCTGCGACGACGCCCAGCGGGCCGGCAAGGACGTCGCCGACCACATCGTGGACGAACTGAAGGCCGGCCGGCTGCGGTTCGCCGCCGAGGACCCCGACGACCCCGCCAACTTCCCCCGGGTGCTGCTGATCTGGCGCGCCAACCTGTTCGCGTCGTCGATGAAGGGCCACGAGTACATGCTCCGGCACCTGCTCGGCACCGACGACGCGATGACCGCCCCCGAGACCCCGCCCGTACTGCGGCCCCAGGACGTCACCTGGCGCGAGGAGGCGCCCGTCGGCAAGCTCGACCTGTCGGTCGCCGTCGACTTCCGGATGACCAGCACCTGCCTGTTCTCCGACGTGGTGCTGCCCGCCGCCACCTGGTACGAGAAGTTCGACCTGTCCTCCACCGACCTGCACCCCTTCGTGCACGCCTTCAACCCGGCCATCGCACCGCCCTGGCAGACCCGCAGCGACTTCGACATCTTCCACACCCTGGCCGCCGAGTTCTCCCGGCTGGCCGCCACCCACCTCGGGGTGCGCCGCGACGTCGTCGCCGCCCCGCTCGCCCACGACACACCCGACGAACTGGCCCAGCCGCACGGCGTGGTGCGCGACTGGAAGGCAGGCGAGTGCGAGCCCGTCCCCGGCCGCACCATGCCCAGACTGACCGTCGTGGAGCGCGACTACACCAAGGTCGCCGAGAAGATGGCCGCCGTGGGACCGCTGCTGGACACCCTCGGCACCGCCACCAAGGGCGTCACCTGGCACCCCGGCGAGGAGATCGACGACCTGCGCGCCCGCAACGGCGTCGTGCGCGGCGGCGTCGCCGACGGGCGGCCCTCCATCGCCCGCGACGACCAGTTCTGCGAGGCCGTCCTCGCCCTGTCCGGCACCACCAACGGCCGCCTGGCCGTCGCCTCGCTGCGCGCCCTGGAGAAACGCACCGGAGTGCCCCTCGCCGACCTCGCCGAGGAACGCTCCGGCGACCGCATCACCTTCGAGGACACCCGCGTCCAGCCCCGCGCCGTGATCACCTCGGCCGAGTGGTCCGGCACCGAGTCCGGCGGCCGGCGCTACTCGCCGTTCACCGTCAACGTCGAACGGCTCAAACCCTGGCACACCCTCACCGGCCGCCAGCACTTCTTCCTCGACCACGACTGGATGGCCGAGTTCGGCGAGCAACTCCCCGTCTACCGGCCCCCGTTGAACATGCTCGCCCACGTCGGCGACCCCCGCCGCAACCCGGCCGGGCACCCGGAACTGGTGGTGCGCTACCTGACCCCGCACTCGAAGTGGTCCATCCACTCCGAGTACCAGGAGAACCTGCACATGCTCACCCTGTTCCGCGGCGGTCCGGGCATCTGGATGAGCCCCCTGGACGCCGAGAAGATCCAAGTCGCCGACAACGACTGGATCGAGGCGTACAACCGCAACGGCGTCGTCGCCTGCCGGGCCGTGGTCACCCACCGCATGCCCGAGGGCACCGTGTTCATGTACCACACCATGGACCGGCACCTGAACGTGCCGCGCACCGAGACCTCTGGGCTGCACGGCGGCGGCGACAACTCCCTGACCCGCCTGCTGATCAAACCCACCCATCTCATCGGCGGCTACGCCCAGTTCAGCTACGCCTTCAACTACATCGGTCCCACCGGCAACCAACGTGACGAGATCACCGTCATTCGCCGCCGCGCGCAGGAGGTCGACTTCCAGTGAAGGTGATGGCCCAGGTGGCCATGGTGATGAACCTCGACAAGTGCATCGGCTGCCACACCTGCTCGGTGACCTGCAAACAGACCTGGACCAACCGGCCGGGCACCGAATACGTGTGGTTCAACAACGTCGAGACCAAGCCCGGCGCCGGATACCCGCGCCGCTACGAGGATCAGGAGAAGTGGAAGGGCGGCTGGACCCTGGACCGCCGCGGCCGGCTCCGGCTCAAGGCCGGCGGCCGGCTGCGCAAACTGCTCACCCTCTTCCACAACCCGGACATGCCCTCGCTGGACGACTTCTACGAGCCGTGGACGTACGACTACCAGAGCCTGACCACCGCGCCGCTGTCCGACACCTTCCCCAGCGCCCGCCCCAAGTCGCAGCTCACCGGCCGGGACATGCGGCCGGTGCACGGCCCCAACTGGGACGACGACCTCGCCGGCGCCGCCGAGTACGCCGCCGCCGACCCCAACCTGAGGGGCCTGGCCGAACGGGTGCGCCTGGAGTTCGAGCACACCTTCATGTTCTACCTGCCGCGCATCTGCGAGCACTGCCTCAACCCGTCCTGCGTGGCCTCCTGCCCCTCCGGCGCGATGTACAAGCGCGAGGAGGACGGCATCGTCCTGGTCGACGAGGACCGCTGCCGCGGCTGGCGGTTCTGCGTCTCCGGCTGCCCCTACAAGAAGGTCTACTTCAACCACCGCACCGGCAAGGCCGAGAAGTGCACCTTCTGCTATCCGCGCATCGAGGCCGGCCAGCCCACCATCTGCGCGGAGACCTGCGTGGGCCGGCTGCGCCACCTCGGCGTCATGCTCTACGACGCCGACGCCGTCCTCGACGCCGCCTCCGTCCAGGACGACAAGGACCTCTACGAGGCCCAGCTGTCCGTCTTCCTCGACCCGCACGAGGACTGGGTGCGCGAGGCCGCCGCCCGCGACGGCATCGCGCACGACTGGATCGAGGCCGCCCGCCGCTCACCCGTGTACGCCCTGATCAAGGAACACCGGGTGGCGCTGCCCCTGCACCCCGAGTACCGCACCATGCCCATGGTCTGGTACGTGCCGCCGCTCTCCCCGGTCGCCGACGCCGTGCACGCCACCGGCTACCACGACGACGACCCCGACCGGATCTTCGCCGCCATCGACGCGCTGCGCATCCCCGTGGAATACCTGGCGAACCTGTTCACCGCGGGCGACACCGCCGTCGTCGAGGGCGTGCTGCGCAAACTCACCGCGATGCGCGGCCACATGCGGGCCAAGCAGCTCGGCGACCCGGCCGACCGGCGCCTGCTGGAGCGGGCCGGCGCCACCGCCGACGGCGTCGAGGACCTCTACCGGCTGCTCGCCGTCGCCAAGTACGACGAGCGCTACGTCATCCCCAAGACGCACGCCGAAGGCTCCGGCGCCCTGATGGCCCAGCACTGCTCCCTGGACCGCCCCGGCGGAGTCGCCGACCTCGCCTCCCACGACGAGGTGGACCCCGCCCCGCCCGAACTGCCCGGACTCGCCGCGCCCGGCGGCGGCGCCCACTTCCGCGACAGCGACGGACAGGTCCGCTTCAACCTCCTCGGCTGGAACGGCAGCGCACCCGCCCCCGGCCTCTTCGGCGGCACCGAGGGGAGCGCCCCGTGAACCGCCGCCCGGCTCCCGACACCCCCGCCCTGCACCGCATCGCCGCCTTCCTGCTGCGCTACCCCGACCCGACGGTGCTCGCCCGCCTCGACGACGTGACCGCGGCGCTCCCGACCGTCCGCATCGCCGCCGACCGGGCCCGGCTCGCGGCCGTCGCCGCACACCTGCGCGCCCTGCCGCCTGACGAGGCCGCCGAGCGCTACGTCGCCACCTTCGACCACACCCGCCGCCACTGCCTGCACCTGACCTACTACCGGCACGGCGACACCCGCGCCCGCGGCATGGCGCTGCTCGCCCTCAAACACACCTACCGGCAGGCCGGACAGGAACCCCCCGAGGACGAACTGCCCGACCACCTGCCGCTCGTCCTGGAGTTCGCCGCGCTCGCCCCCGAACCCGGCCACCGCGTCCTGCTCCAGTGCCGGGCCGGACTCGAACTCCTGCGCACGGCACTGGCCGAGCGCTCCGACCCGTACACCCCCGTCCTGGACGCCGTCTGCGGACGCCTGCCCCGGCCGGGCCGCCGCGACCGCGACACCTGGCGGCGGCTGGCCGCCGAGGGACCCCCGGGCGAACACGTGGGCGCGCACCCGGCGGGCACCGAGCCCTTCGCCCCGCCCGAATACCTGACCTCCGCCCACACGCCCCCACCGGCGGCGTCCGCGGCGAGCGCGAACAGGGAGGACCGATGAACTCCTGGGACCTGTGGTGGTGGGTCATCCTGCCCTACCTCGCCCTCGTCACCTTCGTCGTCGGCCACATCTGGCGCTGGCGCTACGACCAGTTCGGCTGGACCAGCCGCTCCACCCAGCTCCAGGAGGGCCGCCTGCTCAAATGGGGCGGCCCCCTCTTCCACTACG
Source organism: Streptomyces seoulensis (assembly GCA_013364255.1). GTDB lineage: Bacteria > Actinomycetota > Actinomycetes > Streptomycetales > Streptomycetaceae > Streptomyces > Streptomyces similanensis. The sequence continues at coordinate 8,074,782 of CP054936.1, forward strand.
GCGCCTTCGCGGCCATCGCCGGACACGTGCTCGGCATCCTCGTCCCGGAGTCCTTCACCCGCCGGCTCGGCATCCCGGAGAACACCTACCGCTGGTTCTCCTCCGTCGGCGGCACCGTCGCCGCGCTCGCGGTGCTCGCCGGGGTCGCCGTGCTCGCCTTCCGCCGCACGACCGTGCCCCGGGTGCGCGCCACCACCAGCCCGGTCGACTGGCTCGCCCTGATCCTGCTGGCGGTCGTGATCGTGCTGGGCGTCATCCCGACCCTCGGCATCAACCTCTTCGGCGCGGGCTACGACTACCGGCGCAGCGTCTCCCTGTGGTTCCGGGGCCTGTTCGCCGGGAACCCCGACGTCCCCGCGATCACCCACGCGCCGCTCATCTACCAGGTGCACGCCACCGCCGCCTGGGCCATCCTCGCCGTGTGGCCCTTCACCCGGCTCGTCCACGCCTGGAGCCTGCCGCTGTGGTACCTGTGGCGCCCCTACGTCCTCTACCGCCGCCGGGTGCCCGCCCACCCCGCCGAGCCGGGCACCGGAGGCCGCCGCTGGCGCCGTATCGGCGTCCGCTACTGACCGCGCGCCGCCGCCCTGCTCACCGTCGCCAAGAAACCCTGACTACCCGCGCCGGAAGCGGTCAGGAGCCGGACATGACCACGACGCACGGACCGGACCGGCCGGACGAGCCGGCACAGCGACTGCGGGCCGCGGCCGCCGAGATGTTCGGCTGGGACGCCCTGCGGCCCGGACAGCTCACGGCGATGGAGTGGGTGCTGGCCGGCGACGACGCCCTGGTGGTGATGCCCACCGGCTCCGGCAAGTCCGCCGTCTTCCAGGCGCCCGCGCCGCTGCTGCCCGGACCGGTCGTGGTGGTCTCCCCGCTGCTCGCCCTGCAACGCGACCAGATCGCCGGGCTCCCCGAGCGGGCGCCGCGCGCCGTCGCCCTGAACTCCGCCCTCACCGCGGCCGAGGAACAGGCCGCCTGGCGGGCGGTGGAGGAGGGCGCCGCCGGCTTCGTCTACCTCGCCCCCGAGCAACTGGCCAAGGACGAGGTCGTGGAGCGGCTGGCCGAGGCGCACCCGGCCCTGTTCGTGGTGGACGAGGCGCAGTGCGTCTCCTCCTGGGGCCACGACTTCCGGCCCGACTACCTGCGCCTGGAACAGGCCGTACGCCGTCTGGGCCGGCCGCCGCTGCTGGCGCTGACCGCCACCGCGGCCCCGCCGGTGCGCCGCGAGATCGTCGAACGGCTCGGCATGGAACGGCCCAAGGTGCTGGTCACCGGGTTCGACCGGCCCGGCATCCGGCTGGAGGCGCGCCGCTTCCGGGACGACGAGGAGCGGCGGCGCGCCCTGATCGAGCGGGCCGCCGCCGAACCGAAGCCGGGCCTCGTCTACGCGGCCACCCGCAAGGACACCGAGCGGTACGCGCGGGAGCTGGCCGACCTCGGGTTCGCCGCCGAGGCGTACCACGCGGGACTGCGGGCTGCCGAGCGCCGGCGCATCCACGAGGCGTTCCAGTCCGGGCGGGCGGACGTCGTGGTGGCGACCTCCGCCTTCGGCATGGGCATCGACAAGGAGGACGTGCGGTTCGTGCTGCACGCGGCGCTGCCCGGCTCGCTGGACGCCTACTACCAGGAGATCGGCCGCGCGGGCCGGGACGGCGGGCCGGCCCTCGCGGTGCTGCACTACCGGCCCGAGGACACCGGCATGCAGGCCTACTTCGCCTCCCGCACGACGGGCCGGGACACGCTGGACGAGGTCGCCGACGCCGTGCACGAGCACCGCGACGACCCCGCCGACCTGGCCGCACTGCGCGAGGACACCGGTCTGTCCCGCCCCCGGGTGACCACGGCCGTGAACCTGCTGGAGGAGGCCGGCGCCGTCACCACGGGCGAGGAGGGCGAGGTGCGCCCGACGCCGGGCGCCGACCCGGACGAAGCGGCGGCGCGGGCGGAGCGGACGGCCGAGGCGCACCGCCGCACCGACCGCTCCCGGGTGGAGATGGCCCGCGCCTACGCCGAGACCACCGGCTGCCGCCGGCACTTCCTGCTCGGCTACTTCGGCGAGGCCTACGAGCCGCCGTGCGGCAACTGCGACCGCTGCGAGGCGGCCGCCGCCGACCCGGACGCGGCCGCCGCCGGCCGCCGGCCCGCGCACCCCGCCGCCGGCCGCTACCCGGTGGGCGCCGAGGTGCGGCACGGGCAGTGGGGCGCGGGCACGGTGCTCAGCGAGGACGGCGACCGCATCACCGTCCTGTTCGACGAGGCCGGCTACCACACCCTGTCCCTGGACGCGCTGGCCGGGCGCGACGACCTCCTGACGGTGGTGCGCCGGCCCGGCGGGGACGACGGCGCGGGCTAGCTGCTCCGCCCGGCCGCGTCGCGGTTCACGTCAGCAGGAGCCCTCGTCCTCCCACGGACCCCACTGCGAGGCCCCGGGGGTCTCGTTCTGGGTCCACCACTTGGCCTTCCAGTTGTGGCTGTTGTACGACACCTCGCTGCCGCCGGTGTACGCGGTGCTCCCGCTCCAGGCCGGCTTGCACTGGGTGCTCGGCGGCGGGGTGGGGCTGCTGGGCGGCGGGGAGGTCGGGGGAGTGGTGGGCGGGGTGACGCCGGCGAACTTCACCGAGTACTTGGCGAAGTCCCAGGAGTTCTGCGCGACGCTGGAGCAGGTGCCCGACGTACGGCCGCCGTTGTCGGCCGGGGTGCACTGGCGGTCGCGGTTGAGGGACCAGAAGGTGAAGCGGTCCATGTTGTGGGAGGTGGCGTAGTCCAGGACGGTCTGGAAGTCGGCCTGGGTGAAGATCTCGCCGGTGTCGCTGCGGCCGTTCATGCCGGAGAAGCCCTCGTGGGCGTAGGCGGTGGCCTCGCTCCAGCCGAAGGTGGACTGGAGGATCTTGTTGAAGTTGGTCAGCGCGCCGGTCTGCGAGGCCGCTCCGTTGAAGCCGCCGTCGAAGGGCATGATGGAGAAGTTGTTCGGCGTGAAGCCCTGCGACTTGGCCTCCAGCAGCATCTGCTTGCCGAACCAGCCGGTGCCGTCGGCGGTGCCGGCGGTGGTGACGGAGACGTAGAGGCCGGGGTTGTTCTGCTGGAGGATCCTGGCGGCGCCGATCTCGTTCTTGATGGCCGCCGTGTTCTCGTACTCCGGCTCCTCCAGGTCGAAGTCGATGGCGTGCAGGCCGTACTTGGTGATGACCTGCTGGTAGGCCGCCGCGGTGGAGGCCGCGTCGGAGCATGCCTGGCCGAGCTTGGTGCCGCCGTAGCCGCCGATGGAGACGGAGACGTCGCCGCCCTTGGCGCGGATGGCGTCGATCACCGACTTGACGGCGGTGTCCGAGGAGACGGCGGCCGTGCCGTCCCAGGTGGGCGAGCAGCCGCCGCCGTTGGGGGCGAGGACGAAGGCGAGCTGGAAGGCCTTGAGCCCGGTGGCGTCCATGATGGCGCCGGCGCTCGGCGGGTCGTTGTCGAGCGGCATCAGATACGGGGCCGCGGCGTACCAGCGGTTGCTCAGCGCTTCCGCCGAGTTGGTCGCGCCCGAGGCGCTGCCCGCGACCAGGGCGGTGGTGCCGGCGGCGGCGAGGGCGACGGCGGCGGCCGCGCCCAGACATGCGCGAAGAGGTCTCACTGCGTGCCTCCAGGGGGTGGGGAGGGGGAAGTGGCCCCAGCTTCCTGACCCTGTTGCGAGCACGTCAATGGATTGGTCTGGACCAGGTGATTCTTTGGACTAGACCATACGATTCCTTTACCTTAACAACCCCTGGTGGCAACCGGATTCACCCCGAAAACGACGTACGCCCGGCATGATGCCGGGCGTACGTTCCTGATCACCGCGGAAGGCTCACGCCACCCCGCGGGCGACCGTCACCAGCGATACCAGCGGCCCTTGCGGCCGCCGCTGCCGGCCGGCCGCACGATGAAGCCGAGCAGCCACAGCACGAGCACGACGATCGCGACCCACCAAAGGATCTTCAGTGCGAAGCCGGCGCCGAAAAGGATCAGGGCCAGCAGAAGAACGAGAAGCAAAGGAACCATGATTATCAACCTCCGCTCCACCGAATGCCCTTGATTCCCAGGAAAACGCGCACACTCTTCAATGTTTCCAAGAGGTTATGGGGGGAACCCGGCGGTGCTGTGACGGTGCGCCGGATCGGCCTGGTCGTCCACGGCGGACGCCCCGAGGCCCAGGCCGCTCAGCGGGTCGTGCACGCCTGGTGCGACGAGCGCGCCGTGCCGTGCACCGACATCGACGCGTGGCACGACGGCGGCCGGCGCAACGCCGGCGCGGAGGTCGAGGCCGCCGGCGACCCCGACCTCATCGTCACCCTCGGCGGCGACGGCACCTTCCTGCGCGGCGCCCGCCTCGCCGCCGAGCACGACGCGCTCCTCCTCGGCGTCGACCTCGGCCGCGTCGGCTTCCTCACCGAAGTGCCCGCCACCCAGGTGCGCCTGGCGCTGGACGCGCTGCGGGAGGACCGGATCACGGTCGAGAGCCGGATGCTGCTCACCATGCGCGCCTCGCGCCGCCTGGAGGTGCCCGCGGGCATCGAGGAACTGATGCGCTACGGCCGCCGCCCCATGCTGCCCCCGCCGCGGGTGCGCGCCGACTGCGAGGCCGGCGGCGACTGGGGCGTGGCCCTCAACATCACCGCCCTCAACGAGATCGCCGTCGAGAAACTCGCCCGGGACCGGCAGGTGTCGGCCGGCGTCTACCTCGCCGGCCGGCTCCTCGCGTCCTACTCCGCCGACGCGCTGCTCGTCGCCACGCCCACCGGCTCGACCGCCTACAGCTTCGCCGCCGGCGGCCCGGTCGTCTCGCCGCGCGCCGACGCCCTGGTGTTCACCCCGGTCGCCCCGCACATGGCGTTCAACCGCTCGGTCGTGGCCGCCCCGGACGAACCCGTCGCCCTGCGCGTGCTCGAACGCTCCGGCCAGGCCGCCGTCAGCGTCGACGGCCAGTTGCGCGGCGTCCTCGACCCGGGCGACTGGATCGGCGTCTACGCCGCCCCGCGCCGGCTGCGGGCCGTACGGCTCGGCCCGATGGACTTCTACGGCCGGCTGCGCGAGCGCATGAACCTCACCGACGCCCCGGCCGCCGTCGCCGACGGCACCCCGGCGCCGCTGTGGCCGGTGAGCAGCCCGCGGCCCGGCGACCTCGCCCACCTGGCGCTGCCGCCCGCGCCCGACGGCGCGCCGGAACCGGCCCCGGACCGCGAGCGCTGAGCCCCGGCCGGCCGCGGGCACGAATTGCAGGCGCCCCGCCGAGCGGTGAGTCTGGTACCGGCCCGCATCGCACCACCGACCCCCGGAGGCACGCGTGGCAGTACGTCACCGGCTCATCAGGACCAGTCCCGAGGAGGTGTGGACCGTCCTGGCCGACGGCAGCCGGTACGCCGACTGGGTGGTGGGCACCGCGCAGTCCCGGCCGCTGCGCGGCCAGTGGCCGCAACTGGACTCGGCCATCGAGTACGAGGTCCGCGTCGGCCCGCTGCGACTCACCAACCAGACCATCGTGCGCAACCACGAGGAGGGCTCGCTCCTCGAACTCGAGGCCAACGCGGGCTTCCTCGGCACCGCGCGCATCGCCATCGAGGTGCGCCCCTGGGGCGAGCACTGTCTGGTCGTCGTGGACGAACACCCCCTCCAGGGCGCGGGCGGCTTGGTCCACAACATGGCCGTGGAGGCACTGATCCAGCTCCGTCACCGCCCCATGCTCGCCCGGCTCGCCAAGGTCTGCGAGGGCGACGCCGAGGACGCGCGCCGACGGGCGCGGCACGGCGCGGGCCTGCCGCGGTCGGGAGGCGGACATGCCTGACGCCGTGGTGATCGGCGCCGGCCCCAACGGCCTGGTGGCGGCCAACCTGCTCGCCAACGCCGGCTGGAGCGTGGAGGTCCTGGAGGAGCAGCCCGAACCGGGCGGCGCGGTCCGCCACGACCGGGGCGTGCACCCCGACTACGTCAACGACCTGTTCAGCTCGTTCTACCCGCTCGCCGCCGCCTCGCCCGTCGTGGCCGGCCTGCGGCTCCAGGACCACGGACTGCGCTGGAGCCACGCCCCGCACGTGCTGGCCCACCCCCTCACCGACGGCCGGTGCGCCGTCCTCGACCGCGACCCCGGTGTCACCGCCGCCTCGCTCGACGCCTTCGCGGCCGGCGACGGAGCGGCCTGGCGCGAGCTGCACCGGCTGTGGGAACGCCTCGGCCCGGACCTCATGGACGCCCTGTTCGCCCCCTTCCCGCCGGTCAGGGCCGGGGCCCGGCTGCTGGCCCGGCTGCGCGCGGCCGGCGGACTGCGGGTGGCCCGCACCATGCTGCTGCCGGTCCGCCGCATGGGCGAGGAGGAGTTCCGCGGCGAGGGCGGCCGGCTCCTGCTGGCCGGCAACGCCCTGCACGCCGACCTCGCACCCGAGTCCGCGGGCAGCGGCGGCTTCGGCTGGCTGATGTCCATGCTCGGCCAGAGCCACGGCTTCCCCGTCCCGCTCGGCGGCTCCGGCGCCCTCACCGCCGCCCTGGTCCGGCGGCTGCACACCCGCGGCGGCATCCTGCGCTGCGGCGAACGCGTCGACCACGTCGTCGTGCGCGACGGGCGGGCCGTCGGCGTCCGCACGGCCGGCGGCGACCTGGTGCCCGCCTGGCGCGCCGTCCTCGCGGACGTCTCCGCGCCCGACCTGTACGGCCGCCTCCTCGACCCTGCCGAGCTGCCCGGCCAGCTTTTGGCCGACCTGCGCCGCTTCCAGTGGGACTTCGCCACCTTCAAGGTCGACTGGGCGCTCGACGGACCCGTGCCCTGGCACACCGAGGGACCGGTCGGCGCGGGCACCGTCCACCTCGCCGACGGTTTCGACGAACTCACCCGCTTCACCGCCCAGATCGCCATGCGCCAGGTGCCCGACCGGCCCTTCACCGTGTTCGGCCAGATGACCACCGCGGACGCCACCCGCTCACCGCTGGGCACGGAGTCCGCCTGGGCCTACACCCACGTCCCGCGCGAGATCACCGGCGACGCGGGCGAGGAGGGCCTGACCGGCGCCTGGAGCCCCGGCGAACAGGAGATCATGGCCGACCGGATGGAACGGCAGGTCGAACGGTTCGCTCCCGGCTTCCGCGCGAGGATCCGCGCCCGCCGCGTCCTCGCCCCGACCACGCTCCACTCGCTGGACCGCAACCTCGACACCGGGTCCATCAACGGCGGCACCACGGCCATCCACCAGCAGCTCGTGTTCCGCCCGCTGCCCGGCACCGGCCGCCCCGAGACACCGGTGGCCGCCCTCTACCTGGCCTCGGCGGGCGCCCACCCCGGTGGCGGCGTCCACGGCGCGCCCGGCGCCAACGCGGCCCGCGCCGCCCTGCGCCGCCGGCTGCCCCCCGGCCTCTCCCGGGCCCAGCGCGCCCTGGCCCGTCGCGACCGCACGGGCCGCCGCACCTGACCGGCCCCGCGGGCCGCCCCGTCAGGTCCGGTGCTCGCCGGGCCGGCCGGGCATCCGGTACGCGGCGAGCGCGGCGATGTCGTCGTCGAGCCGCCCGTCGCTGTAGTCGAGCAGATCCTCGTGCAACCGGTCCAGCAGCTCGCGCGGCGCCAGCACCGCCCACGGCCCCACCCGCTCGGCGAGCGGATAGAAGACCCCGTCGGTGTCCCGGGTCTCGGTCACGCCGTCGGTGTACAGCAGCAGCTGGTCGCCCGGCCGGAAGGGCACCACGTCCACGTGGTAGCCGTTGCCCGCCAGCGCCCCGAGGTTGATCGGCGGCGAGGGGGCGCTCGCGTACAGCTCGGTGACGCGGCCGGAGTGGATGAGCAGGGGCGGCGGATGACCGCAGTTGACGATGCGCACCGCGTGCTCGTCGTCCGGGATCTCGGCGAACACCGCCGTGACGAACCGCTCCGCCGCCTCGCCGCCGGGCAACTGCGCGGCGTGCCGGCTCATGCTCCGCTCCATGCGGCGCGCCACGCCCGTCAGATCGGGCTCGTCGTGCGCGGCCTCCCGGAAGGCGCCCAGTATCGTCGCGGCGGTCTCCACCGCCACCAGCCCCTTGCCGCGCACATCGCCGACCAGCAGCCGTACGCCGTAGACCGTCGGCACCGCCTCGTACAGGTCGCCGCCGATGCGGGCCTCGGCGGCGGCGGACAGGTACAGCGTCTCCACCGAGACCTGGCCCAGCCGGCGCGGCACCGGGCGCAGTAAAACCCGCTGCGCGGTCTCGGCCACCGAGCGCACCGTGGCGAGCGTGCGCTCCCGGCGGATCCGGTGCACGGCCAGGATCGTGCCGAGCACCCCGACCAGACTGGTGCACACGTAGTTCGCCACGTAATGGCGGTCCCACAGGTAGCCGACGGAACGCCCGGCGCAGCACGGGGTGCCCGCCAGCACTCCCTCGAACACGATGGCGAACACCGTGAAGGCGGCCACCGCGAGGGGACCGTAGGCGTAGGCGGCGACCAGCGGCAGCGCGATGAGCAGGAAGCTGACGGGCCAGACCACCGGCGTCAGCGGCTCCAGGATCAGCACCCCGGCCACGTACAGGAAGGGCAGCCAGCGCAGCCACCTCGGCGGGGCGGGCACGCGCGGCAGCGGGACACCCGACGCCGCGGGCGGCTTGCCGTCCGCGGTTCCGCCCGCCCGCCTCATCGCCCGCTCCGGCGGCGCCCGGGCCCGGCCTGGCGCACCGCGGCCGGCGGGCCGGAGGCACACGCGGACGCGCGGGCCGGCTCGGTGGGACGGTCCTCGCGAAAACACTCAGGCGGCCTGTTCACAACAGCTCCCGGCGGGCTTGACCAAGACCACCAGCCTGCTGGGGTCCACCACCGCGCCCGCTTCATTGCTCCAGGCAAGGGCATGTCCGCGGCCCCGGTGAAGCGGGCGATCCGGGGCATACGGCGGGAGTGATCTTCGACAGTCACCGAGGAGGGGGACCCGCCGTCGTGACCGTGCCCGAACGCAGCGTACGCCGCAGCGGCCGCATACGCGCCTTCGACCTGCGGGCGACCGCGCTGTTCTTCGCCCTGGCGGCCATCCTGCTGGTCGCCGGGGCCTACACCGCCCGCGCGGCGCTGGCCGCCGCCGAACGGCGGCCGGCCTGGGCCGTCGTGCTGTGCCTGATCGGCACGGCCGCCGCCGCCCTCGCCGTACGCCGCCGCAGGCGGCGCGGACACCTCGCGCGGCGGACCGCGCGCCGCGCCGCCGCCGCGCTCCAGGAGGGCGCGATGACGGCGCTGGACGCCCTGGAGACGCCGCCCGAGCAGGCGCCGGCCGTCGTCGTGCCGGCCCAGGCCGGTCCCGGCGGCCGGGGCGCGCCGCTCACCGAGGACACCGTGGTCCTGGCCGACCCGGTGGTCGACTACGGCCTGCTCGACCCCTACGAGTTCGAACAGGCCGTGGCGGCGCTGTGCGAGCGGGACGGCTGCGCGGGCGTGGAGGTGTCGGGCGGGGCCGGGGACCTGGGCGCCGACGTGCTGGCCGTCGCCCCGGACGGGCGGCGCGTGGTCGTCCAGTGCAAGCGCTACTGCGCCACCAACCGGGTCGGCTCCGAGGATCTCCAGCGCTTCGGCGGCACCTGCTACACCGTGCACGAGGCCGATCTCGCGCTCTTCGTCACCACCAGCGACTTCACCGCGCCGGCCGTCGAGTACGCCGAGCAGTGCGGCATCGTCTGCGTCGACGGCGAGGCCCTGAAGGCGTGGAGCGACGGCGCCGCCCCGCCGCCGTGGGCCGTCGTCAGTCCCGTCCCGCCGCCGGTCCGGCCGTAGCCCGCAGCGCGTGCTCGCTGAAGCTCCGGGCCACCGGCGGCAGGGTGCGCCCGGCGAGCCGGGCCAGCCCGATGTCCCGGGCGCCGCGCACATCGGTGATCTCCAGGTACCGGATGGGGAAGTCGGGGGTGGCCGCGGTGTCCGGCGACGACGGGATCAGGGAGACGCCCAGACCGGCCGCGACCAGGCCGCGCAGCGTGTGCACCTCCTCGCCCTCGAAGCCGACCAGCGGGGCGAACCCGGCCTCCCGGCACAGCGTCTCGGTGACGCTGCGCAGCCCGTAGCCCGGTTTGAGCAGGATGAACGGCTCCCCGGCGACCTCGGCGAGCCGGACCCGGCCGCGCCCGGCCAGCCGGTGCCCGGTCGGCACCGCGAGCCACAGCGGCTCGACCAGCAGCCGCCGCCAGGTGATCAGCGGATGGCCCGGGTCGCCGCTGGTGATCACCAGGTCGGCGGTGGCGTCGAGCAGGTGCTGCACCAGGCCGTTCTCCTCGTGCTGGCGCAGTTCGAACCGGACGTGGGGGTGCGCCTCGCGGAACCCGGTCACCAGCTTCGGCACCAGCCAGGTGCCCAGCGTGTGCAGGAAGGCCAGCGACACCACGCCCGCCTCCGGGTCGACCACCTCCGCGACCGCCCGCCGCCCGCGGTCCCAGCTGTCGAGGGCCGCGTCCGCGTACTCCTTGAACACCCGTCCCGCCGGGGTGGGGCGCAGCACCCGGCCGACCCGCTGGAGCAGCTCCGCGCCCACCTCCTCCTCCAGCCGGCGCAGCGCCCGCGACAGGGCGGGCTGGGTGAGGCCGGCCTCCGCCGCGGCCTCGGTCACGGTCATGCCCTCGGCGACCGCCCGGAAGGACCGCAGCACCTCCAGATCCATCGTGCTCACCCGCCCGCCGCGCGGACACCCGCGCACCGGGCGGCCGGGAACCCCGGCCCGGAGGAGGGCGCCGCCGCGCCGCCGCCCAGGTTGCGCGCGCTGACCGCGTCGCAGAGCCGTTCCGCCGCGGTGACCGCCGACTCCAGCGCCGTCAGGTCGCGGCCGGGGCGGCCCGGCTCGGCGTGGGCGTGGGCGACGGCGCGGCGGGCCCGGGCGAGCCGGTGGTAGGCGGCCCGGCGCAGCGCGTGCCGCTGGGCCGGGGCGGCGTCGCGGGACAGGTCCCGGTAGCGGCGGGCGGCGGCGAGCGCGGCCTCGGTCTGCGCGGCGGCCCGCCCGGCGGCCGAGTCGGGCCACAGCGCGAAGTGCGCCACGAGCACGATCGCGGCGGCCAGCGCGGTGTCGAGCAGCCGCGCCGAGTACAGCGCCCGGTGGTCGCCGAGCAGGTCCACCAGGACGAACACGACCGCCGTGAGGCCCGTCGTGGCCAGCGCGTAGTGGTGGCGCACGCCCACGGCCATCACCGCGCCGAAGGCGGCGACCGCGCCGATCAGGACGTAGACGTCGGTGGTCAGCAGGGTGACCGCGCCGATGGCGGCCACGCCCGCCACGGTGCCCGCGCAGCGGTGCAGGGCCCGGCGCAGCACGGGAGCGAAGTCGGGCTTGTAGACGAAGGCCACCGTCATGGGCAGCCAGTAGCCGCGCGGGCCGTGCAGCAGCTCGGCGGCGAGCTGCGCGACCAGCACACAGCCCGCCAGCAGCACGGCGTAGCGCAGCTGCGCCGCCCGCCCGTGCCAGGGGAGCGCGGGCAGCCGCGCCGCCGTCTCGTCGGGACCGGCCGGCCCGGACCGCTCGGCCAGCGCGGCGAGGGCGCGCAGGGCGGGGGAGTCCGCGGCGGCGGCGGACGGCACGGGGGCGCCTCCGTCCGCGGGCACCGGCCGGACACCGGTACCGGCGGCCGGGCGGACGGCGGACCGGGGCGCCGGGCGGACGGCGGTCCCGTGCGTCGTCCCGACGGGTGTCGCCCCGGCGGCGTGCGCGCCGGGCGCGGCGGGCGCCGCCGCCCGCGGCAGCAGACGCGCCGCCATCAGCAGGGGTGTTTCCCGCACGTGCCCGGGCAGCGCGCGGCCCTCCCACACCAGCGCGGAGGTCACCTCGCCCAGCCGTACGGCTGTGTCGAAGGCGTCGCGCAGCGCGCCCAGCTCCGTGCCGGGCCGGACCCGCCGGGGCAGGTGGCGGCCCATCGCCTGGTGGGCGTGGTCGAGTGCGGCGGTCAGCCGGCGGCGGGCCGCCTCGGCCTCGGCCGAGCCCGCCGCCGACAGGGCCTCGGCGGCGGCCCGGTACACACCGAGGACGGCGTCGCGCTCGATGGCGTGCCGCCGCCACAGCCACGGCGTCGCGGACAGCGCGATCACCAGCGTCACCCCGCTCAGCAGCGCGAGCGGCGGCTGCCACCAGGGTCCCGGTACGGGGATCCCGGCGCCGACGGTGACACCGAGCAGCAGATGCAGGCCGGCCACGGAGGACAGCGGGCCGCGCAGGCTGACCGCGCCGGCCAGCAGGGCGGCGGCCACCAGGCAGCCCGGCACCGCCAGCGGCTGCCCGCCGCGCAGCGCGAGAGCGCCGGCGAGCAGCCCGAGGGCGGCGGCCAGACCAACACAGCCGAGCCGCCGCAGCCGCAGCCGGTACGGATCGGAGCCGTCCTGGCCCACCGCCCACAGCGCGCCGATCCCCGCGAGCACGGCGGGGGTCAGGGCGCCGGTCAGGACGCCGACGAGGAGCGGCACGGCCAGCGCGACGGCGCCCCTGGCCGCCGCCGCGAGGGGCACCGGGGTGAGCCGGACGCCGCGCGATGCCTGCATGGACGGATCGACTCCTCGGAGGCTGGGAAGGGAAGAAAAAGACGTCTTCCCATGGTCGGCTCCCGCGACGCATGCGTCCAATGCCTGCCGCACCTCATTCCCATGCCCCAAGGACATGTGTTCCGCCGCCCGGCTCCGGTCCTCGCCCCCTCGCCGTCAGGAGGCCGTGCAGGCGCCGACGGCCGGCAGGGCGGAGCTGCCGTTCTTGGCGACGGTGAAGCCGAAACTGGTCGAGGCGCCGGCCGCCAGGCTGCCGTTGTAGGTCGGCCGCACCGTCGCGACGGTGCCGCCGGCGTCCCAGCTAGGGCTGCCGTTCCACAGTGCGGTCACCTTCTGCGGGGAGGCGAAGGCGACCGGCACGCTCCAGCCGGTGATGGGGGAGGAGCCCGCCTTCACGGTGACCTCGCCGTTGTAGCCGTCACTCCAGTCGGCGGTCCTGGCGAAGGTGACGGTGCACGTGGCGCCGGTGCCCCCGCCGCCCCCGCCGCCGGTGCCGCCGAGCGCGGCGAGGACGGCGTCGTAGGCGGGCTTCTTCGCGTAGTTGGAGTCGAACAGCAGCGGAGTGCCGCTGGAGCGCCAAGAGTACTTGTCGGTGACGCCCCACACGGTCATGCCGGTGCAGCGGGTGACGGCGAGGCAGGCCTTGACGACGGTGCCGTAGCTGGTGGCCTGCGCGGCGCCGGAGCCCTCGATGTCCAGCTCGGTGATCTGCACGTCGACGCCGAGGTCGGCGAAGCGCTGGAGGTTGGCCTGGTAGTCGGAGGGGACCGGGGAGGCGCTGTTGAAGTGGGACTGGAAGCCCACGCAGTCGATCGGCACGCCGCGGGACTTGAAGTCCTTGACCATGGCGTAGACCGCGTTGCTCTTCGCGTTGACGCCGTCGGTGTTGTAGTCGTTGTAGCAGAGCTTGGCGTCCGGATCGACGGACCGGGCGGTGCGGAAGGCCTCCTCGATGAAGCCGTTGCCCAGCTTGTCCTGGAAGGGCGAGCTGCGCCGGGCGCCGCTGGAGCCGTCCTGGAACGCCTCGTTGACCACGTCCCAGGCGTAGATCTTGCCCTTGTAGTGCTGCATGAGCTGGGTGATGTGGTTGTTCATCGCCGTGCGCAGGTCGCTCGCGGCCAGTCCGGAGACCCAGGAGGGCAGCTGCGAGTGCCACACCAGTGTGTGCCCGCGGACCTTCATCCCCTTGCTCTGCGCGTGGCTGACGATCTGGTCGGCGGCGGTGAAGGTGAACGCGCCGCGGGTGGACTCGGTGGCGTCCCACTTCATCTCGTTCTCCGGCGTCACCGCCCCGAACTCCTGGTCGAGCGTGTTCGCGTACGCCGCTTCGCCCAGGTGGTTCGCCGCCACCGCCGTACCGAAGTAGCGGCCCTTCCCGGCCGCCGCCGAGGCCAGCGAGTCGGCGGCCGAGGCGCTGTGCGACAGGGCCGTGACGGTGGCCGCGGCGAGCAGCACGGACGTCAGCGCCCGGGCTGCCGGCCGGGCTCGTTTAAGCGTGAGCATGACAGCTCCTTGTCTCGAAAGTTTCGGTCACGAGGTCGAATGTGACGCGCAGATTACGAAGGGAGCCGAGGCCGGTCAACGGTTCGCGCGCACTCTCCCGGCGGTTGGCCGAAAGCCCGGCTCCGTGACAGGGCTAGCCCGCCGGGAGAGGGCGGAACGATTGACGCGACTCCGCGACCCCCCTAGCGTGGCCCGGCACCTTCCCGAAACCAGTCCGAAACTTTCGAACTCAGGACGGTGTCATGATCCGAAGAAGGCCGGTCCTCCGGCCCCTGCTGACCGCTCTGCTCGCCGGCGTAGTACCGCTGCTCGCCGCCCTGACGCTCGCCGCGCCCGCCGCCCGGGCGGCCGCCCTCACCGAGGTGACCGGGTTCGGCGCCAACCCCAGCAACCTGCGCATGTACGTCTACCGCCCCGACGGCGCCCCGGCCCACCCGGCGGTCGTCGTGGCGGTGCACTACTGCACCGGCTCCGGCCCCGCCTTCTACTCCGGCACCGAGTTCGCCTCCCTCGCCGACCGGTACGGCTTCCTCGTCGTCTACCCCTCGGCCACCCGCGAGGGCGGCTGCTTCGACGTGTCCTCGCCCCAGGCGCTGCGGCGCGGCGGCGGCAGCGACCCGGTCGGCATCATGTCGATGGTGACCTACGCGGAGCAGCACTACGGCGGCGACCCGGACCGCGTCTACGTCACCGGCGCCTCCTCCGGCGCGATGATGACCAACGTCCTGCTCGGCGACTACCCCGACGTCTTCAAGGCCGGTGCCGCCTTCATGGGCGTACCCTTCGGCTGCTTCGCCACGACCGACGGATCGAGCTGGAACAGCGCCTGCGCCGACGGCGTCCTGACCAAGTCCCCCCAGCAGTGGGGCGACCTGGTGCGCGCCGCCTATCCCGGCTACAGCGGGCCCCGGCCCCGGATGCAGCTGTGGCACGGCACCGAGGACACCACGCTGCGCTACCCGAATCTCGGCGAGGAGATCAAGCAGTGGACCGACGTGCTCGGGGTGAGCGGGACGCCCGCCGCCACCGACCACCCGCAGTCCGCCTGGACCCGCACCCGCTACGGCGGCACCGGTGACCGGGCGCCCGTCGAGGCCGTCAGCGTCCAGGGCGCCGGACACACCCTGCCCGCCGCGGGCATGGCCGCCCGCGCCGTCGCCTTCTTCGGACTGGACTCCGCCACCACGCCGCCGACCGACCCGCCCACCACGCCCGCGGCCGCCTGCCGGGTGACGTACACGGCCAGCACCTGGAACACCGGCCTGACGGCCTCCGTCACCCTCACCAACACCGGCGCCGCACCGGTCGACGGCTGGGCGCTGACCTTCACCCTGCCGGCCGGACAGACCCTCACCTCCGGCTGGAATGCCGTCTTCGCGTCGTCCGGCGGCACGGTCACCGCGCGCAACGCGGCCTACAACGCGACCCTGGCCCCCGGGGCCTCCACCACCCTCGGCTACCAGGCCACCCACACCGGGAACACTGGAGCGCCCGCGTCCTTCAGCCTCAACGGCGCGCTCTGTCAGGCCGGCTGAGCGGGCTTCGGCACGGGAGCGGTGCCGGGTTGGAACGGGTGTTCGTCATCCGTCCGTCCGGACCTCGCTCGTCCGTGGGAGCCGTACCCGACTCGCCGACGCGGCGGTCCTTGGATCTGCCAGCCTCCCTGATGCCGGCGCACCGTGCGCCGGCATCAGGGAGGTGGGCGTTTGTCCGGGCAGATCGGCCGCGTCGGCGGCCGGCAGGTAGTGGCGGTCCTGGCCCTGGGGGGCGGTCTCCTGCTGGGTCCGGTCCTGCCCGCCCAGGCGGCCGAGGCGGGCACGTCGGGAGGAACCGACACCGGCCCCGCCCCGACCCTGGACACGGTCCACGACCTCGCCGCCCACGGCCCCGCCGCCCCCGTCCTGGTGCCCGCGACCGGCCGGCCCGTCACCCGGCCCGGCGGCCGGACCGTGGGCCACGGGTACGGCAGGCGATAGCGCCCACGGGCACGGCAGGCGCTGGCGCCGCGCGCGGCGGGTGACCAGGGCCGACGGACCGGGCCCGGCGGGTGGTCAGGGGCGCAGGATCAGACGGACGGGGTCGCCCTCCTTCTTCTCCAGGCGCTCCACCGCCCGCGCCGCCTCGGCCAGCGGCAGCACGCCGCTGATGGAGGCGGAGAAGTCTACCCGGCCGCCCTCGATCAGCCGCAGCAACTGCGGCAGCGCCACTGGCATGTCGGAGCCGTAGTGGCCGAGGATCTGCTGCTGGAGGTAGCTGAAGCGGGTGCCGTCCGCGACGCTGAGCGGCTGGTCGGTCAGTCCGACCAGGACGAGCCGCCCCTTGGGCGCCAGCACCGACAGGGCCTGCGACCGTACGGCCGGCACCCCGGCGAAGTCGAACGCCGCCGCGAGCCCGGCCCCCGCGGTGACCGCGCCGATCCGGGCCCGCAGCCCGGGGTCGGCCGAGTCCAGCGCGAGGTCGGCGCCGGCGGCCAGGGCGCGTTCACGGGCCACCGGGTTGGGGTCGACGGCCACGATCGGGCAGGCGCCCACCGTGCGCAGCAACTGCACGGCGTGCACGCCCAGTCCGCCCGCGCCCCACACGCCGACCGCCTCGGCGGGCCGCACCGCGCCGGTGCCGGTGACGGCGCCCCACGGCGTCGACACGGCGTCCGGGATGATCGCGCCCTGCTCGAACGGGATGGCGTCCGGCAGCGCCGTCAGGGCGGCGGCCGAGGACAGCGCGTACTCGGCCCAGCCGCCGTCGTAGTCCACGCCGCGGGTGTAGGTCACGCCGCCGCGCGTCTCACCCGCGTACAGCACCACCCGCTGCCCCTCGGTCCAGGCGGTGACGCCCGCGCCGACCTCGGCGACGGTGCCCGACACCTCGTGGCCGAGGGTCACCGTGTCGCCCTCCAGCAGCAGTGGCGTCAGGGTGCCGTCGATCAGGTGCACGTCGGACAGGCACACGCCGGCGGCCGCCACCTTGACCAGCACCTCCCCGGGCCCCGGCTGCGGCTTCGGCACCTGCTCCAGGCGCAGGGTGCGGCTGGGGACGTGCAGCCGGGCGGCGAGCATCCGGTCCATGGGGGCGACCTCCTCGATGGGGCGGCGACCTCGGCCCTATCGCAGGTCACCTTGCTTTGCACCGTACGACGACGCACCGAACAACGCAAGCAGACTTGCATTAGCATCTGAGTATGACGGACACCACCCCGGACCCCGACCCGGCGCGGACTCCCGTGCCGCCCCTGCGCCGCCGGGGCGAGCGGATGCGGCAGGCGGTGCTCGCCGCCGCGGTGGACCTGCTGACCACCCAGGGGCTGGCCGGCGCGACCGTCGCGGCCGTCGCCCGCGCGGCCGGCGTGCACGAGACGTCGGTCTACCGGCGCTGGGGAAGCCGCGAGAACCTGATCCTGGACGCGCTGACCAGCGGCCTCGACACCGCCCTGCCGATCCCCGACACCGGCGGCGTCCGCGACGACCTGGTGCGCTTCTTCACCGCGCTGGCGCACCTGCTGGACACCGCCCAGGGCCAGGCCCTGCTGCGGCTGAGCGTCGAGCGCGACGACACGCTCGACGACCGCCGCGGCCCCTACTGGAGCGAGCGCCTGGACCGCGCCGCCGCCATGGTCCAGCGCGGTGTCGAGCGCGGCGAACTGGCCGCCGGCGCCGACCCCGGGCTGCTGGTGGAGGCGGTCAGCGGACCGCTGTTCACCCGCGTCCTGCTCAGCGGCGCCCCCGTCGGCCCGGCCTACGTGGAGCGGCTGGTCGACCTGGCGCTGAACGGCGCCCGGCCCCGCCGGGAGCCCTGAGCCGCGCCGCCGAGGCGTTCGGGTGACAGCGCGCGCCTCGCCGGGCGCGCGCGCCGCGCGCGGGCTACGGTGGAGGCACGGCAGCCGCACCGGACCTCAACTCCCGGACGGCGAACGCGCGTTGGTGGTCCAAGGAAAGACACCCCGCTTCCCGCGGGGAGATGCAGGTGCAAGGCCTGCCCAACGCTCGCGACACCTCGGCCCCCACCCGGCATCGGGTGGGGGCCGAGGCGGGTCCGGCACGCGGAGGTCAGCCGAGGTTCCCGGTGCGCGCCTCGCGCCACAGGTCCACGCCGCCGTCGGTGGCGTACGCGTCGATCTCGGCCAGTTCCTCGGCCGTGAACTCCAGGTTCTCCAGCGCGGCCACGTTCTGCTCCAGCTGCGACACCCGCGAGGCGCCGATCACCAGCGAGGTGACGCGCTCGTCGCGCAGCGCCCAGGCCAGCGCCAGCTGGGCGAGGCTCTGCCCGCGGCGCTCCGCGACGCCGTTGAGGGCGCGCAGCCGCTCCCGCATGTCCGGCGTCAGCCACGAGGCGTCGAACGAGGTGCCCCGCGCGGCCCGCGAGTCCTCGGGCACGCCGTCGAGGTAGCGGCCGGTCAGCAGGCCCTGGGCCAGGGCGGTGAACCCGATGACGCCGAACCCCTCGTCCCGCGCCGCGTCCAGCAGGCCCTCGGTCTCGATCCAGCGGTTGACCATGCTGTACGAGGGCTGGTGGATCAGCAGCGGGGTGCCCAGGTCGCGCAGGATCGCGGCGGCCTGCCGGGTGCGCTCGGCGTCGTAGGAGGAGATGCCGACGTACAGGGCCTTGCCCTGGCGGACGGCCGTGTCCAGCGCGCCCATCGTCTCCTCCAGCGGCGTGCTCGCGTCCAGCCGGTGGGAGTAGAAGATGTCGACGTACTCCAGGCCCATCCGCTTCAGCGACTGATCGAGCGAGGCGAGCAGGTACTTGCGCGAGCCGCCGCCCTGCCCGTAGGGGCCCGGCCACATGTCCCAGCCGGCCTTGGTGGAGACCACCAGCTCGTCCCGGTACGGCGCGAGGTCCTGGCGCATCAGCCGGCCGAAGTTGGTCTCCGCCGAGCCGTAGGGCGGGCCGTAGTTGTTGGCCAGGTCGTGATGGGTGATGCCGAGGTCGAAGGCGCGCAGCGCGATCTCGCGCTGGGTCTCGAAGGGGCGGTCGTCGCCGAAGTTGTGCCAGTAGCCCAGGGACAGGACGGGCAGGTCGAGTCCCGAGCGGCCGGTGCGCCGGTAGCGCATGGCGCCGTCGTAGCGCGCGGGGTCCGCGACGTAGGTCATCGGGTGTTCTCCGGGTGGTGCGGTGGGGGCGTCCCGCCAGGTCCGGCGGAACGCCCCCACCTTGCTCCGGAGTGATCCCGAAGTCCAACCGCCGCCCTCCATCGGACTCAGCGGCGCCGCTTCTGAATCGGTCCGGGCCTTACGACCCCAGGCGGACCGGCAGTTCGAACAGGTCGTTCTGCGTCACCACCGGCTTGTTGCGCAGCTCCTCGGCCGGCACCGCCAGGTCCAGCCCCGGGAAGCGGGCGTACAGCGCGGGCAGCGCCACCCCGGCCTCCAGACGGGACAGGGCCGCGCCGGGGCAGACGTGCGGGCCGTGCCCGAAGGAGATGTGCCGGTTCTTCGACTCGCGCGTGATGTCGAAGTCGCCCGCGGTCGGGCCGTGCGCGCTCTCGTCGCGCCCGATCGCGCTGTAGGAGACGATCAGCGCGTCGCCCGCCGGGATCACCTTGTCGCCGACCGGGACGTCCTCGGTGGCGAACCGGATCAGCACGTGCGAGGTCGGCGTGGAGAAGCGCAGCGTCTCCTCGATCACCGCCGACCAGTCGGCGGCGCCGGAGAGCACCAGGTCCCGCTGCTCGGGGTGCCGGGACAGGTTGACCACGGCGTTGACGATCAGTGAGATCGTCGTCTCGTGGCCGGCGGCCACCATCAGCTGGAGCGTGGAGACGATCTCCTCGTCGGTGAGGTGGTCGCCGTCCTGCGAGGCCAGGATCAGCGCGCTGGTCAGGTCGTCGCCGGGGGCCTGCCGCTTGGCGGCCACCGTCTCGCCCATGATCCGCGCCAGCTCCATCAGCGTGGCGAGGACCTCCTCGGGCGGCGTCTGGGTGGAGAAGAACTTCTCGAACAGCACCTTCAGCCGGGGCAGCAGACCGGTCTCGATGCCCATCAGGTCGGCGACGACGTACATGGGCAGCGGGTAGGCGAAGGCCGCCTTCAGGTCGACCACGCCGCCGTCGGCCGGCAGGCCGTCCAGCAGGTCCTGGGTGAGCCGCTCGATCCGCTCGCGCATCCGCTCCACCCGGCGCGGGGTGAGCGCCTGCGCCACCAGCGTGCGCAGCCGGCGGTGCTCGGCGCCGTCCACGGTGAGCATCGAACGGCCCGGGTTGGCGAGTCCGATCAGCGGCCAGTCGGCGGGGATCTCGCCGCGCCGCCAGGCCCCCCACACGTTGATGTCCTTCACCAGCCGCGGGTCGGTGAGCAGGGCGCGCGCCTCGGCGTGGTGGGTGACCGCCCACACCGGGACGCCGCCGGGCAGCTCCACGGCCGCCAGCGGCCCGGCCGCGCGCAGCCGGGCGCTCTCGCCGTCCAGATCGGTGACGAAGGGATCGAGGGCGATACGGGTGCTCTCGGTGCCGGTCGTTTCTTCGATGCCGGTCGTCATCGTGACGTGCCTCCCAGGGCAGGGGTCGGGATACGGGGCCGAGCCGGCGCGCCCCCGCGGCCCGGCACCCCGCTCGGGCCGGACCGCGGGGGCGCGCGGAGTCTCTAGAGCGCGGGCACGGGGGTGAACCGGACGGGCAGTCCGGTCAGGCCCCGCAGCCAGGGCGAGGGGCGACGGGCGAGGGACTCGGCCGGCACCGCCAGGTCGATGTCCGGCAGCCGGTCGAGCACCACCTCAATGCCCGTCCGCGCGATCACCTCGGCGACCTCCTGCGCGGGGAAGGGGCAGCGGTGCTCGCCGTGACCGAAGGAGAAGTGGGCGTTGTTGCCGCCGGTGAGGGCCGAGCCGTGGACGCGCACCTGCGGATCGGAGTTGGCGCCCTGCAGGCCCAGCAGCACCAGGTCGCCCGCGCGGATGCGGCGGCCGCCGAGCCGGGTGTCGCGGGCCGCCCACCGTCCGGCGACGTTCTGCGTGGGCGTGTCCTCCCACAGCACCTCGTTCATGGCTTCCGCGACGCTGTTGCGGCCGCCGAACAGGGAGGCCGCGAACCGCTCGTCGGTCAGCATCAGACGCAGCGAGTTGCCGATCCAGTCGGCGGTCGGCTGGTGCCCGGCCGCCAGCATCACCATCAGGTCCTGGGCGATCTCCTCCTCGCTGAACCCGCCCGGGTCGGCGAGCATCCGCGAGGCCACGTCGTCGGCGGGCCGCGCACCGCGCTCGGCGAGCAGCCGGGCCATGGAGGAAGCCAGGTGCTGCTGGCCGGCGATCGCCCGCTCCCGGCCGTCGATCATGTCGTTGAGGGCGGTCACCAGCGCCGGGCCCTCCTCGTCGGGGAACCCGTACAGCCGGGCCAGGACCCGCACCGGCAGCAGCATCGCGTAGTCGCCGACCAGGTCGGCCGCGCCCTCCCCGCACACCGCGTCGATCAGCTCGTCGGCGAACCGCTCGGAATGGCGGCGCAGTTCGGACGGCTCGACCGCCTCCAGGGCGCCCGAGAGCATCGCGGCGCGCTCGCGGTGGCGTTCGCCGACCGTGTAGAGGATGGACGGCTGCTTGCGGCCGATCATGGGCAGCAGCGGCCAGTCGTCGGGGATGTTCTCCCACTGGTTCCACAGCTCCGAGTCCCGGCTGAACAGCACCGGATCGCCCGTGACCTGGTGCAGCTCCCGGTAGCCCAGCACCAGCCAGGCCGGTATGCCGCCGTCCAGCAGCACCGGGGTGACGGCGCCGTGCTCGCGCCGCATCTCCCGGTACAGCACGGCGGGTTCGGTCTGGAACCGGGGGCCGCTGAGCGGGACCGCGTCGGTGGTCACACGAACTCCTGTCGGGGCACGGCCGTCTCGGCGGCCTGGCCGGTGTACTGGTCCTGGAGGTGGCGCACCAGCGTGATCAGGACCTGCTTGCTGGACTCGCGCGAGCGGGCGTCGCAGTCCACCAGCGGCACCCGCGGGTCCAGGTCCAGGGCGTCGCGGATCTCGGCGTGGGTGTGCGCCGGGCCGCCGAAGTCGTTGCAGGCCACGATGAACGGCGTGCCGTGGTGCTCCAGCCGGTCGATGGCGTACCAGGAGTCCCCGATGCGGCGGGTGTCCACGAGGACGACCGCTCCGAGCGTGCCGGAGAACAGCCGGTCCCACAGGAACCAGAACCGCTCCTGCCCCGGCGCGCCGAACAGGTACAGCACGTTGTGCGCGTCCAGCGTGATGCGGCCGAAGTCGAAGGCGACGGTCGTCGCGGACTTGCCGCGCACGCCGCTGACGTCGTCGACGCTCTCGCCGGCCTGGGTCATCGTCTCCTCGGTGTTGAGGGGACGGATCTCGCTGACCGAGCGGACCAGCGTGGTCTTGCCGACGCCGAAGCCGCCCACGACCACGATCTTCAGGCCGTTGTCGGCGGAGGCACCCAACGGGGTGCGGGCGTCAGAGGTTGCGGAGTCCAACGAGCACCTGCTCCAGGATGTCGGGGTCGTAAACGGCGGCCTTCTGCGGATGCCGGGCGCTGACCCGGCCGGCCGCGAGCAGGTCGCACAGCAGCACCTTGACGATGCTCACGGGCAGGCGCAGCTCGGCGGCGAGCTCCACCACGGCCGTGGGCAGCACGGCCAGCCGCAGGATCGCGGCGTGCTCCGACTGCATGCCCGGCGCCGGCTCCGACTCCGCCACGACCAGGGTGACCAGGTCGAAGGGGTTGTCGGGGCCGGTGCCGGTGCGTCCGCCGGTGAGCGTGTAGAGGCGGTCCGGGGAGTCGTCCCTGCCGGGCCGGCTCATGAGGTGCGGGGCTGGGCGGACAGGTACTCGCCGAGCTGTTCCACCAGCTCGCTCATGTTGTGCCCGACGAGCCCGGCGTCCGCGTCCTCGGTGGTGACGACGGCCAGATGCGCGCCCTGGCCGGCCTCCACGATGAACAGCACGCCGCCGTAGAACTCGGTCATCGCCGAGCGCACCCCGCCGCTGCCGTCGCCGAACTCGGCGGACGCGCCGTGCGAGAGCGACTGGATGCCGGCGGCGATCGCGGCGAGCTGGTCGGCCTGGTCGACGGTCAGCTCCGGGGTGCGGCACAGCTTCAGCCCGTCACGGGACAGCACGAGCGCGTGCCGCGCGCCCGGGGTGCGCTCCAGCAGGCTCTCCAGGAGCCAGGTGAGCTTGTCGTCGGCGGTGGTCTGGCCGGTCATGAGGTGGTGT
Organism: Streptomyces seoulensis; assembly: GCA_013364255.1. Taxonomy (GTDB): domain Bacteria; phylum Actinomycetota; class Actinomycetes; order Streptomycetales; family Streptomycetaceae; genus Streptomyces; species Streptomyces similanensis. The sequence continues at coordinate 8,097,900 of CP054936.1, forward strand.
CGCCTTCCGGGTGCGCGTACGGGTGGGGCTGGGGGTCGGCCGGGGCGGCCGGGGTGTCGCCCGCGCCCTCGGCCGCGGGCCGGTGGGCGGCCCGGCCGGCGGGGGCCGCGTGCTCGGTCGGGGCCGCGTGGTCGGGGCCGCGCTGCTCGTCCGGGGCCGCCGCGTGGTCGGCGCCGGCGGCCCGTACGGCCTGGCGGAAGCTGCCGAATCGGGCGGCGCGGACCTTGACCTCCTCGGCGCCGGCCGGTTCCCGGGTCTCGGGCGTGCGGGCCGTGCCCCGGGCCCGCTCGGCCGCGGCGAGGGTGCGGCCCCGGCGCCGCTTGGGCAGTCCGGCCACGGGGTGCTCGGCCGTGTCGCCGTCCGAGCCGTCGGGCGTGCCCGGGTGCGCGGCCCGCGCGGCCTCCTCGGGCGCGGCGGCGGACGGCGCGGGCTCGGCGGGAGCCGTCCGGCGTCCGGCGCGGTCGTCGTCCTTCGGCGGCGGTCCGGCGGGCTGCGCCGAGGCGGCGGCCGCCGCGGTGAGGACCTCCTGCGGAATCAGCATCAGGACGCCCGTGCCGCCCCGCGCGGACGGCCGGAAGGACACCTTCAGACCGTACTTGCCCGACAGCCGGCCGACGACGGCCAGTCCGAGCCGGGTGCCGGTGAGGCCGCCCAGCTCGGAGATGTCGCCGGAGACGGCCTGCTCGGCGCGGCGCAGCTGGACCTCGCCCATGACGAGCCCGCTGTCCTCCACGGACACGATGACGCCGGCCGGCACCTCCTCGACGTAGACGTGCACTTCGGAGGTGGGCGGCGAGAAGTTGGCGGCGTTGTCGAGGAGTTCGGCCAGCGCGTGCATCACGCCCTCGGCGGCGTGCCCGGCGACGGCGGTCTCGCTCGTCGCGTGCACCCGCACCCGGCGGTAGGCGCTGATGCGGCCCATCGCGCCGCGCAGGATGGACTCCATCGCGATGGGGCGCGCCCAACGGCGGCCCGAGCGCGAGCCGGTGAGCACGGCCACCGAGTCGGCGAGCCGGCCGGCCTGCGCGGTGCGGTGGTCCAGGTGGAGCAGATCGGCGAGGACCTCCTCGTCCGTGTGCCGCTCCTCCATGGCGCGCAGGTCGGCGAGCATGGCGGTGGTCAGCGCCTGCATCCGGCCGGCCGCGTTCGCCGTCGCCGAGACCGCCGCGTCCCGGGCCCGGGTGGCCCGCTCCAGCTCCCGGGCGAGGCGGGCGTTCTCCCCGGCGAGGCGGTCGCGCTCGGTGGCTCCGGCGCCTTCGAGACGGGCCTGCTCGTCGGCCAGGACGGCGGTGAACTCCGCGCGCTGGCGGGCGAGTTCGTCGATCAGGTGCTGCCGCTCGCGCTGCGCCTCGCGCAGCAGTCGGTCGCGTTCCTGGAGGTGGCGTCCGGCGTCCTGGGCCGCCGTGTCCAGCGCGCGCCGGGCCAGCCGCGCCGACTGCGCCGCGCGGACGGCCCAGAAGACGGCGGCCACCAGGACGACGGCCGCCAGGGCGCCGCCCCAGGCGAGCGGGGCGCGTACCGAGGCGGGCGCCGCCGCGACCGCGCCCGCGACCGCGGCGACGGACACGACGGCGGTGAGCGCGGGAAGGGGAACGAGAGTGCGGACGGTGGGTCGCTCGCCGCGAGGCGTGGGCGCGGTCATCAATCGGATCCTCGGGCGGCCGCCGTTCGGTCGAAGGGCGGCCCTCGGTCTGTTCCTCGGACAGGGCCTGGCTGGTGACAGGTGACACGTGGTGCTCAACTGACGGTCACTATACGAGCCTTGGTGATCATATGGAAAAGGTCTCGGTCGTATCACCCGCCCCGAGCCCGTCACTTCCTCACAAGACGGCGCCCGCCGGAACCGTACGAACCTCCGGCCCGCCCCCGCCGGACGGACCGGCCGCGCCCGCCCGACGCCCCGGCGGAGCGCCCCGCGCACCGCCCTCGCACCCCGCCACGTTGCCGCAACACCGCCGCAACGGTCGATCACTACCGTCGCAGTGTTCCCGACCCCGACCCCCGGAAGGCTTCGTCATGCGCAGCCGGACCACCCTCGCCGCCCTCGCGCTGACGGCGCTCGCCGTCGCCGTGCCCCGTGCCGACGCCGGCGAGTTCGGGCCGCTGCCGCCGGCGAACCCGTACACCGCCGCCACCGGCACCGCCACCATGCACGGCGACACCGCCAACTCCGACACCACGCCGTACCCGGGCACCGGCGCCGCGCAGGTCACCTACCGCCGCACCGCCCTCCAGTCCGCGTGCCCGACCGTCACGGCGGGCGGCGACGGACTCGTGGTCGCCCTGTGCACCCGCATCTTCGGCCGCAACCCCGTCGTCGAGCTCATCGACCCCGCCGACGGCGACCGGCTGGCGAGCTACGACCTCCCCAAGGGCAGCCTCTTCGGCGGCGTCTACGCCTACCTGGACCACGACGACCGGCTCGTCACCGTCGACCCCGACGGCAACCTGCTGCGCATCGGACACCACCGCACCGCCGACGGCGGCTGGGAGCTGCGCGCCGACGCCACCGTCGCGCTCGGCGCCGCCGCCCGGGGCGGTGTGGTGGGCCTGTCCCCGGACTGGCGGGGCAACGTCTGGTTCGCCACCCCCGGCGGCACGGTCGGCGTCGTCACCCCGGCCGGCGACGTCCACACCCTCGCCCTGCCGGCCGGCGAGACCATCGCGAACTCCCTGTCCACCGTCCCCGGCCAGACCGCCGTCACCACCAGCCACGCCCTGTACGCCCTCGACGCCGACGCGGACGGCGTCCCCACGATCCGGTGGCGGCGCGCCTACGACCGCGGCACCGCCCGCAAGCCGGGCCAGCTGTCCTGGGGCACCGGCGCCACCCCGGTCTACTTCGGACCCGGCGACGGCACCGACTACGTCGCGATCACCGACAACGCCGACGGCCGGGAGAACCTCGTCGTGCGCCGGCGCGACGGCTCCGAGGTGTGCACGGTGCCCGCCGTGGACGGCACCGAGGACGCCGTGATCGCCACCGGCCGCAGCGTCTTCGTCACCTCCACCTACGGCTACCCCTACCCGGCGCTGCCGGACGACGCCGGAACCTCCCGGCCCTCCTCCGCCTCCTTCACCGGCGGCCTGACCCGGGTGGACGTCGACGCCGACGGCCAGGGCTGCCACCAGGTGTGGAGCAACAGCACCAAGAGCGCCGCCCTGCCCCGCCTGTCGGTGGCCGACGGCCGGATCTACACGCTCACGGTCACCGGACCGACCGACAGCGCGGTGGGCACCAACACCTTCGCCGCCTACCACTACGCCGTCCTCGACTCCACCACCGGCCGCACGCTCAGCACCCGCTACCTGGGCATCGGGCTGCTCTACAACCCGCTCCAGATGACCGGCACGACGACCGCCGACGGCACCTTCTGGCAGGGCACCGCCACCGGCGTGGTCGCCGTGCGCCGCTCCTCCTGAGCCGTGCCCGGACTCACCCCGGCGGGGCGCCGCCGTGCCGCCCGGCCCGAGTACGGGCGCCGGTACGGGCCTCGCGCCCGGCCGGCGCCCGGCGGATCGCGATCAGGGCGACGTCGTCGCCGAGGCGCCCGCCGGTGTGCGCGACCAGATCGCGCCGCACGTGGTCGAGCAGGGCGCCCGGCGGGCAGCCGGCCCACCGCGCGGTGCGCTGCGCGAACGGATAGAACACGCCGCGGGGGTCGCGGGCCTCGACGACCCCGTCCGTGTACAGCACCAGGGTGTCCTCGGCGCCGAAGGGCACCTCGTCCACCACCCCGCCGTCCGGGTCCGTCAGACCCACCCCGAGCGGCGGCGCCGGAGACAGCTCCGGCACGCTCACCCGCCGCTCCGGCCCGAGCAGCAACGGCGCCACGTGCCCGCAACTGGTCATGCGGACGATGGGGGCGTCGTCCGGGATCTCCAGCAGCAGCGCGGTCACGAACCGTTCCCCCGACTCCTCCTCCGGCTCGAAGTCGGCCAGATAGCGGGTGACGCTGCGCTCCAGGGAGGCGGCGAGCGCCGGCAGGCCGGTGTGGTGGTGGGCCGCCTCGCGGAACGCGCCCAGCAGCAGCGCCGCCTCGCCGATGGCCGGCAGCCCCTTGCCCCGCACGTCCCCGATCAGCACCCGCGCCCCGTGCTCGGTGCGCGCCGCGGCGTACAGATCGCCCCCGATCGACGCCTCGTCCTCGGCGGCCACGTAGCGGCTGGCCAGTTGCAGCGAGCCCATGCGTTCCGGCAGCGGCCACAGCAGCACCCGCTGGGCCGCCTCGGCGACCGACCGCACCTGCGCCAGCTCCCGCCGCCGCCGGTCCCGGACCAGGGCCAGCGCCACCACCAGCGCCGACAGCAGCGCCAGGGCGATCACCTGGACCAGCAGGCTGCGCGAGGACAGCACCCCCGAGCGCCAGCCGATCAGCGCCTGCGCGGCCACGGCCGCGATCCCCACGCCGCCCGTCGTCCAGGGACCCTCGGACCACGCGGTGATCGCGGGCGCGATCACCAGCAGCGGCCCCAGGACGATGTCGGAGGGGGAGACGATGTCGACGACGGTGATGAGGACGACGAGCGCGATCGCCACCAGCGGCAGCGCATGGCCCGACTGCCATGGCCGCGCCCGCGTCACGAAGCGTTCCTGCCAGGAACCCACGCTCTCCACAGTGCACCGCGACGACCGCACCGCGCATCACGGAGAGGGCCCCTCGCGTGGCGAGCGCGCCGCGACGACCGCCGGGGCGGCGATCGCGGAACCGGGTCGATTCCCGGACACCACGCCCGCCGGACACCCCCGCACCGCGCCCCCGGTGCCTAGCATGAGGCCGTCACGAACGGCCCGACCCCGGCGAGGAGCGGCATGCGGCGGACGCCCGGCGAAGGCGCGCGGTCACCGCGCGGACGGGCCGCCGTGGCACTGGCGCCGGTGCTCGGCGCGGCCGGCCTGCTGCTCCTCCCGTACGCCCCGCCGCCCACCGCCGCCGCGCCGCGCGGGCTGCCGCACACCACCGTCGAGGTGTCGCCCGGCCGCTGCGGGCGCGGCTGGGACCGCCCGGCGCCCGGCCTCCAGGTCTTCCGCCTGCACAACACCTCGGGCGCGGCCGCAGAGGTCCGGCTGACCGAACGCGGCAGCGGGGCCGTCCTCGGCGAGACCGAGGGCATCGGTCCCGGCACCACCCGCACGCTGACGGTCCGCCTGGGCAAGGGCGCCTACGCCTTCCGCTGCGTGCCCGAGGACGCCGACGCGGTCACCGGACCCACGGTCCGCCTCGAGGGGGGCCGGGCGGGTCCGGCCGCCGCGCCCGTCACCGAGCACGACCTGATCCCGCCGGCGATCGCCTACCAGAAGTGGGTCGCGGGGGGCCTGGTCACGGTGGTCCGGCTGACCGGGCGGCTGCGCGACGCGATCGACCGGGGCGACCTGGCCGCCGCCCGTACGGCCTGGCTGCCGGCGCACCTGGCGTACGAGCGGCTCGGCGCGGCCTACGACGCCTTCGGCGACGCGGACGCCCGGATCAACGGCACCGCGGCCGGGCGGCCCGGCGGGGTCGGCGACCCGTCGTTCACCGGGTTCCACCGGGTCGAGCACGGGCTGTGGCACGGCGCCCCGGCCGGCTCCCTGCGCGCGCCGGCCGCCGCGCTGGCCGCCGACGTCGCCGCGCTGCGCACGAGCTGGGACCAGGCCCGGATGGATCCGGCCCAGCTCGGCCTGCGGGCCCACGAGATCCTGGAGAACACCGTGCAGTCCGAGCTGACCGGGCGCACCGACCACGGCAGCGGCAGCAACCTCGCCACCGCCCGCGCCAACCTCGACGGCACCCGGGCCGTGCTGGCACGCCTGCGCCCGCTGCTCACCACCCGCTACCCCGGCCTGCCGGCGCTGGACCGGCGGCTGGAGCGCGCCGCGGTCCTCCTCGACGGCTTCCGCCACGGCGCCCGCTGGACGCCCCTGACCCGCCTGAGCCGCGCCCGGCGCGAGCGCACCGACGCGGTCTTCGGCGACCTGGTCGAACGCCTGTCCTCCGTGGCCACCCTCTGCGCCCCCCGGAGAACCGCGTGACCGACCCCGCCCGCACGGACGCGACGACGCCCGCCGAAACCGGTACGGACAGGACGGGCGCAGCCGGAGACGGTACGCCCGAGACGGTCACCGCCGAAGTCGGTACGGCCGGCGTCCGGGCGCCGGTGGGGCGGCGGTGCTTCCTGCGCGGCGCGGCCGCGGCCGGCGCCGGTCTCACCGGCGCCGCCGCCGTCGGCGCGACCGCCGGTGCGGTCGCGGGCGACGGCGCCCGGGTCGGCGACCGCACCGCCGGGGCCGGTACGGCGGTCACGGTGGTGCCGCCCTTCCACGGCCCCCACCAGCAGTCCCTGCTCGCGGCCCCGCGCCGCTCCACCGTGTACGTCGCCTTCGACGTCACCGCGGGCGACCGGACCGAACTCACCGAGCTGCTGCGCACGCTCACCGCCCGCGCCCGGTTCCTCACCTGCGGCGGAACCCCGGAGCCGGTCGGCATCACCGGCCCGCCCGCCGACTCCGGCGTCCTCGGCGGCGCACCGCCGCCCGGCGCGCTGGCGGTGACCGTCGCCGTCGGGGCGGCGCTCTTCGACGGCCGGTTCGGGCTGGGCGGCCTGCGCCCGCGCCGGCTGAGCGCCATGCCGGTCTTCCCGGACGACGACCTGCGGCCCGACTGGTGCCACGGCGACCTCGGCCTCCAGCTGCACGCCGACGAACCGGACACGGTCCTGCACGCGCTGCGCGACATCGCCCGGCACACCCGCGGCGGCCTCCAGGTCCGCTGGCGGATGGACGGCTTCACCAGTCCGCCCCGCCCGTCCGGCGCCCCGCGCAACCTGCTGGGCTTCAAGGACGGCACCGCCAACCCGGACGCCGCCGACGCCCGCGAGATGGACCGCCTGGTGTGGGTGGGGCGGGGGAGCGGCGAGCCCGCGTGGGCGGTCGGCGGCAGCTACCAGGTGGTGCGGCTGATCCGCCTGCTGGTGGAGTTCTGGGACCGCGTCTCGCTCGCCGAGCAGGAGCGCATGATCGGCAGGGCCCGCGAGTCCGGCGCCCCGCTGGACGGCGACGCCGAGACCGACCGCCCGCACTACGCCGACGACCCCACGGGCGACGTCATCCCGCTGGACGCCCACATCCGCCGCGCCGACCCGCGCACCCCCGCCACCGCCGACCAGCGGGTGCTGCGCCGGGCCTGCAACTACGACCGGGGCGTGGACGCCAACGGCAACCTCGACATGGGCCTCCTCTTCTGCTGCTACCAGCAGGACATCGCCCGCCAGTTCGAAAAGATCCAGGGCCGCCTGGCGGGCGAGCCGCTGACCGACTACATCAGGACGTTCGGCGGAGGCTATTTCTTCGCCCTGCCCGGCGTACGGGACGAGACGGACTGGTACGGCCGCGCCCTGCTGACCTGACGGTCCACCGCGTCCGCCGCGCCGCGGGGCCGGCTCACCCGAACGGCCGGCGCACCGTCGAGTTCGGGCCCGGCCTTCGTGCCCCGCGCGCGCGACGGCGTCATCATGACTGCGCCACCGCGCCGCCCACCCGGGCGGCGCGTCCCGCGCCGTGCGCCGCGGAAACGATCCCGCGCGCGGCCCGCCCGGAGAGCGAGGCAGCAGCATGGCCGACAGCGCAGGACGCGCGACCCCGCGGCGGCTCGGCGCGCTGGCCGGTGCCGTCGCGCTCACCGTCCTGGGCGGGGTCGCCCCCGCCCGGGCGGCGGACCGGCCCGGACACCCGTCCCCGGCCACGCCCATCGAACACGTGGTCGTCCTCTTCGACGAGAACGTCTCCTTCGACCACTACTTCGCCACCTACCCGCACGCCGCCAACACCGACGGCACGCGGTTCACCGCGGCCGAGGGCACGCCGAAGGACGTCGACACCCTCGCCCGCGCCGGGCTGCTGACGCACAACCCCAACCTGTACACGCCCCGGCGGCTGACCCCGGCCCAGGCCCTGACCTGCGATCAGAACCACTCCTACGGACCCGAGCAGTACGCGGCCGACGGCGGCCGGGCCGACAAGTACGTCGAGAACACCGAGGTCGGCACGTGCAGCGGCGGCCTGTTCGGCCGGCCGGGTCTGGTCATGGACTACTACGACGGCAACACCGTCACCGCGCTGTGGAACTACGCGCAGCACTACGCCCTGAACGACCGCTCCTTCAGCTCGACCTACGGCCCCTCCACACCCGGCGCCGTCAATCTGGTCTCCGGTCAGACGCACGGCGTCGTCTCCGTGGACCCGGCCTCCGGCACCGAGCACCCGAAGCAGACCGCGACGCCCGATCCCGCCACCGTCAAGTCGCCCGACGCGCACGGCGTCGGCACGCTGATCACCGACCCGGACCCGGCCTTCGACGACTGCTCGAACCGGAACCACACCGGCTCCGACGCCCTCGCCGTGCTGCGCGGCCGCACCATCGGCGACCTGCTGAACGCCCGGGACGTCAGCTGGGGATGGTTCCAGGGCGGCTTCCGGCCGACCACCGCGTGGAGCGGCGAGCGCGGCGCGTACGCCCGGTGCGACGCGACGCACCCCAACGTCGGCGGCGCCGAGGTGGTCGACTACAGCCCGCACCACAACCCGTTCGCCTACTACCGCTCCACGGCCAACCCGCACCACCTGGCGCCCGCGAGCGTCGCCGAGATCGGCCACGCGGGCCCGGCCAACCACAACTACGACCTGAGCGACCTCTCCGCCGCGCTGAAGGCGGGCCGCCTCCCGTCCGTCAGCTTCGTCAAGGCCGCCGCCCACCAGGACGGCCACGCCGGCTACTCCGACCCGCTGGACGAGCAGCGCTTCCTGATCGAGCAGGTCAACGCGATCCAGAGTGCGCCGCAGTGGTCCTCGACCGCGATCGTCATCGCCTACGACGACTCCGACGGCTGGTACGACCACGTCTACGCCCCGCTGCGCAACGGCTCCACCGACACCGCGCCGGGCTCCAACGGCAAGCCCACCGACAGCCCCGCCTGCCAGGCCGGCCCCCGGGCGGCCGGCGGCCAGGAAGACCGCTGCGGGCCGGGCCCCCGCCAGCCGCTGCTGGTCGTCTCCCCGTACAGCAAGGTCAACGCGGTCGACCACACGCCGACCGAGCAGACCTCGATCATCCGGTTCATCGAGGACAACTGGCGTCTCGGCCGCATCGGCGGCCACTCCTTCGACGCCCGCGCCGGCTCGCTCGCCGGCCTGTTCGACTTCCGGCACCCCCACAACCGGCAGGTGCTGCTGAACGGCGACGGCTCGGTCAGGTCCGTGGGCCCGATCCGGCGCGTGACGCCGGTCGCCGCCGCGATCGTGCCGGGTCCCGCCGCGCGGAACACCGCGGCGGCCGCCGACGCCGCCCGCTTCCCGACGGGGGCGGTCGTGGCCGTAGCCCTAGTGGCCGCAGGCGGCGCCGGCGCCTTCCTGGCCCTGCGCCGCCGCGGCCGGGCCGCCCCCTGAGCGAAGGCCGCGCGCGCGACGGCCGCCCCGTCACCGGACGGGGCGGCCGCGCCGCGGGCGGTCGCGGCGGGGGAGCGGGTCAGGGCTGCAAGGGCAGCGTCCAGCAGTTGGACGAGGCGGACTTGCCGGCCAGCCGGTCGGTCAGCCAGGAGACGGCCGAGCCCTGGTCGGTGAGGAGCGGCCCGAAGTGGTTGAGCAGCGGGCTGATGACGTTCGGCAGGATGATCGGCTGGTAGGTGACGTCGGCGCCCTTGCGGCACCAGTCGACGGCGAGCTGCCTGGCCTGGCCGTGCGGGACGAGGTTGTCGCTGGTGCCGGTGGCCACCCGCACCGGGCCGGACGGCTTGAGCGTGCCGATGCGCTGGGTGTCCAGGAAGTCCTGGAGGGCGGGCGTGGCGGCGATGATGTCGCTCAGCGACTTGCCGTCGGTCGTCCACTTGGTGCTGCGCGCGTAGCCGTAGGTCAGCAGCGCGTCGCCCACGCACATGGTGGACAGGTCGGCCAGCGCCGCCTTTCCGGCGGCGTTGAGGTGGGCCTCCGCGATGGGCTTGAGTTCCGGGTCGGTCTGGAGGAACCCGTTGAGCGACCAGCCCAGCGCGCCGGCCAGCTCGGTGCCGTCGATGCCCTTGGTGACCTCGGTCAGGTTCGCGGGCGGCGCGCCGGCGTAGGTGCCGGAGAGGGTGACGTCGGGGGCGTACGACGGCTGGAGTTCGGCGGCGGCCGCGGTGGCGCCGCCGCCCTGGCTGTAGCCGTACAGGCCGACGCGGGAGGCGGCGGTGACGGAGGCGCCCCGCACGGAGCGGGCGGCGCGGGCCGCGTCGAGGACGGCGTGCGCCTCGTCGATCCGGTTGACGTAGGTGTGCAGCCGGTCCGTGGCGCCCAGGCCCGCGTAGTCGGTGACCACGACGGCGGCGCCCGCGGCCAGGAGCCGGTAGATCGACAGGTCCTCGTAGCCGACCGACATCGTCTGCCCGTTGAGGGTGATCGGGTGTTCCAGGCCCAGCGAGGCCGCGCACTGGTCGCCCTGGCCCATGGTGCCCGGCGCGACGACGACCAGCGGACGGGCCCCGCCGCCCTGCCAGCGCGCGGTCGGCTCGATGTAGGCGCCGGTGACCGCCACGGGCCCGCCGTTCGCGTCGGTCGACTTGTACATCAGCCGGGTGGCGCGGCCGGGCAGCGGGCCGTCGAGGCCGGAGACGCTGAGGGCGAGCGGGAGCGGCTCGCTGCGGATCACGGCGCCGTCGGCGGCCGGCAGCTCGGCGGGCGGGGTGTAGAACGCGGGGATCGTGACGCCCCGGGAGACCACCGGGGCGGAGTCCGTGGCGGCGGCGGCCGGCAGCGCCTGGACGCCGAGGCACGAGGCGGCGGCGACCGCCGCGGCGATGAGGAGTCTGCGTGCGGGCATGGGGGACCTCCTGGGATGCGGCGAGCAGGAGAGGCGCCCTCGCCCGGGGCGTGACCGGCGGACCGGACACCCTGGACAAGGACATGTCAATGTCGGACGCGAGGCGGCGCGGTCGTCCCTCCGGCCCCCTCGCATCGCCGGGGAGTGAGCTGACCAGAAGTTACCCAGCAGTCGGTTACCGGCGGTAGCACCTGGTGGGTTACGGTTCAGTAATTTTACTCGACGTCTAATAAGGCGTCGTCACCACGCCATCTCGTCCAGCAGCAGCATCGGATCCGGCTCCGGGGTGCGGCCCAGGGACTGCTCCGCCCAGATCACCTTGCCCCGGTTCTCGTAGCGCGTGCCCCAGCGCTCGGCGAACTGCGAGACCAGGAACAGCCCGCGCCCGCCCTCGTCGGTGCTGGTGGCGCGGCGCAACCGGGGCGAGGTGTTGCTGCCGTCGGAGACCTCGCAGACCAGGGTGCGGCCCAGCAGCAGCCGGACCCGCACCGGCGGCGCCCCGTACCGGATGGCGTTGGTCAGCAGCTCGCTGAGGATCAGCTCCATGGCGAACGACGACTCCTCAAGACCCCACTGCGCCAGCCGCTCGCTCACCTCCGTGCGCACCCGGGAGACCGCCATCGCGTCGAACGGCACCTCCCACACCGCCACCCGCGACGGGTCCAGCAGCCGGGTGCGGGCGACCAGCAGGGCGACGTCGTCGCTCGGGTGCTCCGGCAGCATCGTCCGCATCAGGGCCCGGCAGGTGTCCTCCGGACTCTGGCCGGGGTGCGCGACGGCCGACGCCAGCAGCCGCAGCCCCTCGTCGATGTCCCGTCTGCGGTCCTCGACCAGACCGTCCGTGAACAGCACCAGCCGGCTGCCCTCCGGCAGATCCAGCTCCCCCGACTCGAACGGATGCCCGCCCACGCCCAGCGGCGGCGACAGCGGCAGCTCCGGGAAGGACACCCGGCCCCCCGGGTCCACCACCGCCGGCACGCCGTGCCCGGCCCGCGAGAGGGTGCAGCGCCCGCCGACCGGGTCGTAGATGGCGTACAGGCAGGTGGCCCCGGTGACCAGGGAGCCCTCGCCGTCCGCGTCCTCGGCCTGGGTGTCCAGCCGCATCACCATCTCGTCGAGATGGCCCAGCAATTCGTCCGGCGGCAGATCCAGCGAGGAGAAGTTCAGCACCGCCGTGCGCAGCCGGCCCATCGTCACCGCCGCGTGCAGCCCGTGGCCCACCACGTCCCCGACCACGAGCGCCACCCGGAACCCCGGCAGCGGGATCACGTCGAACCAGTCGCCGCCCACCCCCGACTGCGCCGGCAGATAGCGCCAGGCCACCTCCAGCGCGTCCTGCTCCGGCAGGTCCCGGGGCAGCAGGCTGCGCTGCAACGTCACGGCCATCGCGTGCTCGCGGGTGTACCGGCGCGCGTTGTCGATCGCCACGGCCGCCCGCGCCCCCAGCTCCTCGGCGACCGACACGTCCTCGTCCTCGAAGCGCGGCGAGCCGTCGGCCCGCCAGAAGTTGACCATCCCGAGGACCACGCCGCGCGCCCGCAGCGGCACGGTGATCAGCGAGTGGACCCCCGAGTCCAGCACCCGCCGGGCGCCCTCGGGGTCCTGCGCCCGCCAGTCCTGGGCCCGCTCCAGATCCGGCACCAGCACCGCCTTGCCCTGGCTGAGCGCCGCCACCATGGGAGTGTCGGCCACCACGAACTGGATCAGATCGCCCACCGGCTGGAGCGGCTGCCCGGCCCCCGTGCCGCGCAGCGCGGTGCGCCGCATCCGGTTCAGGGCGCCCGTCGGCTCTTCCCCGTGCAGCACCGCCTCCAGCAGCTCCACCGTCACCACGTCCGCCAGACCGGGCACCGCCACCTCGGCCAGCTCCTGCGCGGTGCGCCGTACGTCCAGCGTGGTGCCGATCCGCACGCCCGCCTCGTACAGCAGCGTCAGCCGGCCCCGCGCCATCTCGGCCCGGCCGGTCAGCGCCCGCAGCTCGGTGGTGTCCCGGAAGCTGGCCACCAGGCCCGGCGCGCCGCCGTAGGGCGCGGTGCGCCGGGCGTTGACCGCCAGCAGCCGTTCCCCGACCGGGCACACCGCGTCCGAGACGGCCTCGCCCGACGCCAGCAGCCCGGTCAGCTCGGGGCCCACCCCCAGCTCCGTGACGTGCCGCTGGTCGGCGTCGGCCGGGAGGTTCAGCAGCCGGCGCGCCTCGTCGTTGGCGAGCAGCAGCCGGCCCTCGCCGTCGAGGATCAGCACACCCTCGCGCACCGCGTGCAGCACCGCGTCGTGGTGTTCGTACATCCGGGTCATCTCAGCCGGGCCGAGGCCGTGGGTCTGGCGGCGCAGCCGCCGGGTGACCAGGGCGGTGCCCGCCGTCGCCAGCGCCAGGGCCAGCGCGGCCGAGCCGAGCACCATGGGCACCTGCTGATCGAGCAGATGCCCCAGGTTCTCCACCTGGATCCCGGCGGCGACCATGCCGACCACGCGCCGGCTGCCGTCCAGCACCGGCACCACCGCGCGCACGGCGTCCGACGGCTCGCCGTGGAACCGCTCGGTGAACGTCTCGCCCGCCGCCGCCCGCTCCACGCCCTGCGCGTGGGCGCCGATCAGTCTCGGGTCGGTGTCGCTGATCCGTACGCCCGCCTTGTTCAGCACCGAGATGAAGTCGACGCCCGAGCCCGCCTGCGCCTGCACGGTGGCCGGCTGGAGCATCGCCGTCGGGTTCGGCGACTGGAGCGCGCGCAGCGTGCCGGGCGCGTGCGCGAACGCCTCCGCCGTGGCCAGCGAGCGCACCCGGGCGCTGTTCTCGCCGTCGTAGCGGCCCTGGAGCACCAGGGCGCCGGCCGCCGCGGCGACGAGCACCAGGACGACGATCACCTGGAGCAGGAACACCTGCGCGGCCACCGTGCCCAGGTTCCAGGAGGACGGCGAGAAGCGGCGTCCCGGGGAACGCCGGGACTTCGGACGGCGGGACGCGTCACCTGCCCGCCGGTCGCTGGACGGCGGCGCCGCTGCGGGAGCGGACCGGCGGGAACGTCCGACCATGCTCCCAGTTCTAACACCGCGCCAGTCCGGCGGGCGACCGCTGTGCCCGGAAGATCCGCTTTCCGGGCCGCCGTTTCCTGCGGGAATGCACCGGCCCGTCCCGCTGTTGACGACCATGGCTGGCATGCCTGGGTCAATCCCGGGACCGGCCGAAAGGAGGACCCCCCATGGCACGCAGCACCGTGCGTCCCGTAGTCCGGCTGAAGTCCACCGCCGGCACCGGCGTCACCTACGTGACCCGCAAGAACCGTCTCAACGACCCCGACCGGCTGGTCCTGCGCAAGTACGACCCGGCGGCCGGCGGGCACGTCCTGTTCCGTGAGGAGCGCTGACCATGAAGGTACGCAAGTCCCTGCGCTCGCTGAAGTCCAAGCCGGGCGCACAGGTGGTGCGCCGCCGCGGCGTGGTCTTCGTCGTCAACAAGAAGAACCCCCGCCTCAAGGCCCGCCAGGGCTGACGGAAGCGGACCGCCGGGCGGCCCGGTCCCCCGCACCGGGGCGCCGGCCGCCCGGCGCCATGACGGCGGCGACCCGGCACCCCCGTCCCAGGGGTCCGGGCCGCCGCCGTCGGCGCTCAGGGCGGCGAGGTCGGACCGCCGTTCCTCCAAGGTCAGTCGCTCGTTCGAGCGAACATGCGTTCGATTCCGAGCCGATACACACTCCACCGTGTCCAAGTCGGCGAGGAGTCCAAGGTCGGCACGCTCCTGCGCATCGCCTTCGTCCTCGACGTCCCGCTCGCCGACCCCGTCCGGGACTGGCTGACCCCGGACGGGGAGTCCCGATCAGTGCCTCAGTGCACAACGCGTTCGAGATCCCACTCGGTGACATGGTCATCTCATAGCCTTGCCGTCCAGCCACTGCGCGACAGCGTCGTTTCACCGTCCGGCGTGATGGCGACCCGGGCGCCGTACACCGGCAGTTCGCCGTGCTTCAGCCAGTGCCGGCGGATGGCGTCGAGGATGTCGTACAGGCGGCGCGGACCGCCCTGGTGGACGGTCGTTGTGTGCTCGCCCGGCGCGGTGCGGGCCCGGGCCCACGATCCGTCAGGGTGCAGCATCCATGTCAGGCGCGCGCCGTCGTCGCCGGTGCCGGTGCGGTGCTCGATCCCCGGTGCCGTCAGGGACAGCATCGACCACACCTCCCACGCCTGCATGATGTCGAGTACGGGAAACGGCGACTGGTGTACCTCGCCGTCCTCCTGAGTGGCGACGGTGAACAGCTCATCGAGCAGGGGTGGATAGTCGCCGCCGGCCCGGGTGGCCATGAACGATGCCCGGTCCCACTCGACGCGCCCGACGGCGCCGCCGTCGGGGGTCTTGTCGGCGGTGATGATCAAACCGGTACCGGCGATCGTCGTCACGAGGCGGCCCTTCGGGGCCAGGCCACGCAGCCACGAGGCCGGGATCCGCGGCATGGACACCATGGACACGATCCGGTCGAACACGCCGGGCAGCTCGCTGGCGTCCGCGGTGACGACGTCGGGGCGGCAGCCGACGCGCTCCAGTCGGCCGGCCGCCGCCCGCGTCAGGTACGCGTCCACGTCCAGCGTCGTGACCATCTCGTCGCCGAGCAGGTGGCAGGCCAGAGCAGCGCTGTACCCGGAGCCGGTGGCCACGTCCAGCAGCCGCATGCCCGGCGCGAGGCGACCGTGTTCCAGCATCGACACGACCAGGCTCGGCAGCGTGGATGACGAGGTCGGCCGGCCGACCGTCACCCGGCCGGGCTCCGCCTGGTCGGCGTGCACGGACCCGACACGGGTGACGAGCGTGGTGTCCGCGTAGGCGGCCGCCGCCCACGCCTCCTCGTCGGCGGCCCCGTCCCGCACCGTCCACCCGTCCGGGCCGGGCGTGAACCAGCGCGGGACGAGCAGGTGCCGCGGTGTCTCCGCGACCGGTGTCCACCAGGGCGACACCGGGTGGGTGGCCTGGGCCGCGAGGGCGGCCGCGCGCGGTTTCCAGTCCATCAGCTGACTCCCTGCAGTTCGTCGGCGATCGCCGCGGCGATCGGCAGGCCGGTCGCACCCTGGATCCAGTCCCACTGGCCGCACGGGTTGACCTCAAGGAACGTCCAGTTTCCATGGGGGCCGACGATGAAGTCCGCCGCGCCGTAGCGCAGCCGAAGCCGCAGCATCATCTGCCGCATCGCGGTGGCGACACCGTCGGGCACGGTGATCACCTCGTAGCTGAGTGACCCGTAGTCGCTGCGCCAGTCCTCGTGCGCGGCGTCGCTACCGGCGTGGATCGCGACGGCGAACATCCGCTCGCCGACCACCGTCAGCCGCACCTCGAACACCTTGTCCACCCAGGCCTGGAAGAGATGGGCGGTGGTGTCGATGCCGCGCAGGTCGGTGAGGTCGGTGGACCTGAGCTTGCGGGTGTAGACGGACTTGAGCTGCCCGTCCTCGATCAGGACCGGTGAGGCCACCGGCTTGCACACGATCGGCCGGCCCATCCGCAGGGCGAACGTCCGCACGTCGTTGGGCTGGTTGGTGACGAGGGTGGCCGGGATGGGCAGGCCGCATGCCCGCGCGGCGGCGAGCTGCACGGGCTTGTACTCGGCGCGGGCCATGGCGGCGGGGTGGTTCACCCACCGGCAGTCCAGCGCGGACAGGACACCGCCGAGACCGGCGCGGGCCTGGGCGGCGGCGAACTTTTCCTCCGGGCCGGACATCCCCTCGGGGAACTGGAACGCCCCGGGGGCGCGGTAGTACACCGCGCCGATCCGGGACAGCTCCACCATTCGGTGATCGGTGGCGAGTTCGCCCGTCCACCCGCGTGCGGGATCGATCAGCCCTGTCAGGGCGAGCCGGCGGGGGAAGTCGGCGGTGTCCATGCGGAACACCTCCGCCCCGCGGCTCTCCAGCTCGACGACGACCCGGTCGGTGGGCCAGTCGTCGGCAGCGGCGACGATCAGGACGGGCGAGGTCATCAGTCCTTCGGCCCCTCGTCCAGCGGCGGCGGGTTCGTCGTGCTGCCGTCGGGCACGGTCGGCGAGTGGGTGTTGGCCATGCAGGTGAGCAGGCCGCCGTCGTCGGACAAGTTCACCTGCCGGGCGTGGTCGTACGCGTGCGCCGGGATCCGGGCGGCGCCGGTCGAGTCCGGAATGCGGGCGAACGGCAGCGGCGCGCGGCGGGCACCCTGTGGAGGCCGTGGCATGCCGGCCACGGCCATCAGGCGCGGTAGCGGCACGTACTCGTTGGACCAGGGGGCGATGTAGGGGACGGGACGCCCCTTGTGCTTGAGGAGTGTCGGGGGCATGGCTCTCTTCACGGTGGCGAGGCAGAGGGGTTGGGGGCGCCGGCCGGGCGCGACGGGGTAGGCACGCCCGGCCGACGCGGTCTACGCGGCGCTCGGCGGCGCGGGCGGTTCCGGGCCGGGCTCGGCCGCCCGGGCGTGCAGGAAGGCGAGCAGCCGGTTCGGGTCGGCGTACCGGCCCGAAGTACGGTCCGGCGGCCGCAGCCAGTACGGGCCGGTCGGATCCGTGCGGTCCAGGCGCGGCACTCCCACGTGCTGCACGCACGGTCCCGTCCGGCCCAGGCACTCCACGCCCGGCAGCGCCGGGAGCCGCGGCCACTGGGCGTCCGTGCCCGCCGGCACCATCACGTACAGGCACGGGCGGAACGGGTCGCAGAACACGGCCCCCGCCAGTTCCAGTTGCTCCAGCCGGTGCCGCAGCGCGCCCGGCGTGACGTCCCGGCCGAAGGAGCCGTCGAGCACGGCGTACGGCAACCGCACGGCGTCCCACGTGATCCCGGCGGTCAGCACCGCGACTCCCAGCTCGGCCGTCCACTCCCTCACGGCCGTGTCCCGGTCCTCGGCCGACTGCAGCAGCCAATCCTCCGCAGCCGTCCGGCGCCCACGACGGGCGCTCGTCTCGAACACGCCTGATGCACTGGCCACCGTTCGCTCCTGAGATCGTCCGCTTTCCCGTGCAAGAGGTAACCGCCTGATCACCGTGTGCGGGTACCGTGGGTGACAGGTGGGACCGTGAACGCCATGGAGCTGTCGGGAGTTGATCACATGGCCACGAGGAACCGCACGCCCAACCCTGCCCTGGACAAGCTGCTTGAGCAGGCGCGATGGACGCGTACGCAACTGGCGCAGCACGTCAACCGGCTCGGCCCCCAAGCAGGGTTGCAACTCACGTACGACCGCACAGCAGTTGCCCACTGGATCGCCGGCACACCGCCGAAGCCCGAGGTCAGGCCGCTGATTCTCGAAGCGCTGTCCGCGCGTCTCGGCCGGCCCGTCACCCATGCTGAGGCAGGCCTTGAGCCTGCGCCGGGCGCCGACGGCTCCGCCGGCGTCGACACTGTGGAGGAGCTGATCGACTTAGGAAGGGCGGACATGGACCCATCCCGCCGCGGCGTGCTGGCCGCGACGCTGTTCTCGGCAGCCCTGCCCCTGCCGGGATTCGCGCAGGCCGCACCCACTGCGGGAACGTCCGGCAAGGCCACCACCCGCATCGGATTTTCGCAGGTGGCCTCGGTCCGGTCCATGACCGAACGCATCGCGGACATCCTCGACGCGTTCGGCGCCGGCCACGCCCGGCCCATGGCGGCCGCGTTCCTCGTCAACACCGTCGGTCCCTGGTTACGCGCCCAAGCCTCCGAGCCGGTCAAGCGGGACATGTTCGCCGCCGCCTCCGACCTCACCTACCTCACGGGCTGGATGGCCATGTACGAGAAGGCGCACGGCCTGGGCCAGACGTACTACACCAAGGCACTCAAGCTCGCCGACGAGGCAGGCGACCACGTCACCTACTGCCGCACCCTGCGCGGCATGTCGCTGCAGGCATCCAACCTCGGCCACGGCCAGCTCGCCCTGGAGCTGGCCGACTCCGCCGCCGAAGCCGCGCCTTCGGCCGGCCCGCGCCTGGTCGCGTTCCTACGCGGCCAGCAGGCTCACGCCGCGTCCATGGTCGGCGACCGGCACACCGCCCACACCCGGCTCCGCGAAGCCGAGACCGCCCTGTCGAAAGCCGACAGCCGGCGCGACGCGATCGGCGGCTACGACCAGACCGCATACCTCTTCCACGTCTCCCACGTCCTCATGGAGGAGGGTGACCTGGCGGGCAGCATCAAGGCCATGCAGCAGTCCATCCGCGCCCAGCTTCCCCAGGAGCGGCAGGGCCGAACCCACGCCTACGCAGTTCTCGCCCAACGCCAACTGCGGTACGGGCACCTGGACGCCTCGTGCGACTCCTGGCGCCGGTTCCTGGACGAGTACGAACACGTCTCATCCGTGCGCGGTGACGATCACTTCGCCACGATGCGCACCGATCTCGCCCCGTACGCCAAGACCCGGACAGTGCAGGAACTCGCCAGCCGGATCCAGGAGATTGCGGTGGCCAAGGCGGCCTGAACGGGAAGCGCCTCCGGGGGAGCTGTCGGCAACCCCGGAGGCACCACCACGATACGACCACCCCCACGCCCAAGCGAGCGAACAGACGGAAGAAGCGAGACACCTCATGGACGACGAACCCCTCGAGGAGTGGGCGGCACGCCGAGACGAACGCCGCCCCGCACGAGGAGAGCGACGAGCTACTCCGCTGGGGGACCGCCCAGAGCAGGGCGCCCACGTCGACCCGGACGCCGCACGCGCCATCCAGGAGTGGGACGGACACGAATGGACGCCGTCCGGAGTCGCCGAGGATCTGGCAACCGCCGCCGGTGAGACCGGCCAGGACGCCCCGGCCCGGGCCGAGCGGGTCACGCTTCCCGTATTCGGCAAGCTGCCGCCGATGCCCGAGCCATGGCGGCCGACCGAGGTCTTCCACCGGCCCTGACCGGACATGACGAATCGGCCTCCACCGCCCGAAGGCAGTGGGGGCCGAGCGCGTCATGGGTACTGCCGGCGTTGCCGGTCCAGTGCCATCGCCGACGGCGACGCGGAGAAATGCACCAAATCCAGAAATGCGAAGGAATGTAGTGGACTGCTCACGGTCTGCTGAGGTCACATCTGTCGATCGAGCACCGCGGGATCTTCTGCGCTGACACCCACACCTGTTGGCGGACCTGTCGGACGATTCGACATCGGAGAACGACAGCCCAGGAATGAGACAGGCATTGCATGGCCCGAGAGCGGCCGGCGCGGGCGGGCTCAGTCCTACCCGTGTCGGCGAGCCGTCCCGGAAACCCAGGACGGTCAACCACCGGACCCGCGGGTACCGGACGAGCAGGACGGCAGGAAGTGGGCGGAGAGATCTCATTCGGCATTTTCATCGGAGATACCGCAACCAAGGTCACACAACTGATCAAGGGACGCCTCAAGAGCCGCTTCACGCGTTCCGGCCGAGTCGACGGTCGACGGCATGCTTGACCAGGTCGCCCTGCCACAACGCCGAAGGCGCCGGCGGTCGTGGATCTGATGGGTGGAGGCGCACTGTGAAGGGGCCGGGCTCGCGGTGTTCCAAGCGCTCAACCTGAACGGTGAGTTCCCGGAGGCGGTCCGGCCCTACCAGGCTCTCGGGCGGCTTCGCTTGAAGTCTCGGGCAGGGAATCGTCCGGCGTCCGCGGAAACCCCGTGAGAACCCCCTGGGCCTGACGTCGATCACTGAGGACCGCCACCCGGCTTGCGGGTGGCGGCCCTCAGTGTGCGCCTCGGCTGTAGACACGAGCGCCGGTCAGGCTCAGTCCACAGGTGCTCAGCGGAACCCTGGGCAGCCCTGTCGTCGGCGCTCAGGGCGGCGGGATCAGACCGCCGGGGCCGGGAAGGTCGGGTACTCGACGCCGGAGACGTGCTGCACGACGCGGATGACCTGGCAGGAGTAGCCGAACTCGTTGTCGTACCAGAGGTAGAGGATCGCGTTGTCGCCCTCCACCTTGGTCGCGCCGGCGTCCACGATCGAGGCGTGGCGCGAGCCGATGAAGTCGCTGGAGACCGCGTCGGGCGCGCTGATGAAGTCGATCTGGCGCTTGAGCGGCGAGGTCAGCGACACCTCGCGCAGGTGGTCGAGGACCTCCTCGCGGGTGGTCTCGCGGGCCAGCTGGAGGTTGAGGATCGCGATCGAGACGTCCGGCACGGGCACGCGGATGGAGCTGCCCGTGATGCGCGCCTTCAGGTCGGGCAGCGCCTTGGCGACGGCGGAGGCGGCACCGGTCTCGGTGATCACCATGTTGAGCGGCGCGGAGCGGCCCCGGCGCTCGGACTTGTGGTAATTGTCCAGCAGGTTCTGGTCGTTGGTGAACGAGTGGACGGTCTCCACGTGGCCGCGCCGCACGCCGAACTCGTCGTCCATCGCCTTCAGCGGCGGCACGATCGCGTTGGTGGTGCAGGAGGCGCAGGACATGATCCGCTCGTCCGGCTTGATCGTGTCGTGGTTGACGCCGTGCACGATGTTGGGGACGTCGCCCTTGCCCGGCGCGGTCAGGACGACCTTGTCGATGCCGGGCCGCAGGTGCTTGGACAGGCCCTCGCGGTCGCGCCACTTGCCCGTGTTGTCGATCAGGATGGCGTCCTTGATGCCGTACGCCGTGTAGTCCACCGACGTCGGGTCGTCGGCGTAGATCACCCGGATCTCGTTGCCGTTGGCGACGATCGTGCTGGCGTCCTCGTCGACGGTGATCGTGCCCTGGAACTGGCCGTGGATGGAGTCGCGGCGCAGCAGCGAGGCCCGCTTGACGATGTCCCGGTCGCCGCCGCCGCGGACGACGATCGCGCGCAGCCGCAGCCCGTTGCCCGAGCCGGACTTCTCGATCAGCAGCCGGGCGACGAGACGACCGATGCGGCCGAAGCCGTAGAGGACGACGTCGCGGCCCTCGCGCCGGTCGATCTTGTTGCCGCCGGTGGCGCCGGCGACGGCCTCGGCGGTGAACTCGGCCACCGACAGACCGCGGTCGTCGGCCCGGTAGGTGGCCGCCAGCATGCCGATGTCGATCTGCGAGGGGCCCAGGTCGAGCGTGGTGAGGGTCTCCAGGAACGGCAGCGTCTCGGTCACCGACAGCTCCGCGCCGGCGATCTGCCGGGCGAAACGGTGGGTCTTGAGGATGCTCACCACCGACTTGTTCACCAGCGAGCGGCTGTGCAGCAGGACGGTGACGTCCCGCTCGCGGTGCAGCTTGCCGATCATCGGGATCATCGACTCCGCGATCTCCTCGCGGTGCTTCCAGTTGGTGAACGAGTCGTCGTTGACAGTCACAGGTTTCTCTTTCGAGCTAGGTGGCGCTCATATGCTAACGCCCTGTCGAGTCGATCATCACACCGGCCCCTGGATCGGGTCGCGCGCCCCGGGGCACGGGTCGCGGGCGCGCGGCGGAAACGGTCCGCTCCCGCGGGTTTCCGCGGCCCGGGCCGCCCTCTCGGGCCGAGGGTTTGGCACGGCCGACCACCGTGGGTTAAGAAGACGCCAGCGACTGGACAAGGCTGGGGGGAAGGGCTGTGACACGGCCGGAGGGGTCCGACGAGTTTCTGGCGGGGTACACCCGCATCCTGGCCGACGTGTGCGCCACCGGCCGCCGGCTCACCCGGGACGAGCTGGAGGCCCTGCGCGGCCAGGGGGAGCGCGCGGCGGAGGCCGGACACGGGCTGCGCACGCTCATACGCCGGCACCTGGCCGAGACACGGGCGTTCGCGCCCGACCTGGCGGCCGCCGGCGTCGACCGGGTCCTGGCCGCCGTCGAACAGGCCGTCGACGCGTTCGCCGAGGGGCACGAGCGGGCCCAGAAGTTCGCCATGCGCCAGGAGGAGGCCGACCGCCGGGAGTTCATCGACGACCTCCTCTACGGACGCAGCGACCTCGGCCGGCTGGCGGAGCGCGCCGAACGCTACGGCCTGCTCTTCTCCCGCGCCCACGCGGTCGCGGTCGCCCAGGGCGCGCGGCCCGTCGACGACACCCACCCGGCCACCCGGGACGTCGAGACGTCGCTGCTCGGCCGGTTCGGCGACCGCCGCATCCTGCTCACCACCAAGGACGGCCGGCTCGTCTGCGTGGCCCCGGGCGACCAGGACGACGTCCTCGCGTTCTTCGCCAAGCACGCCTACGCCGCCACCGACGGCGGCCGGGTCGCCATCGGACGCTCCCACCCGGGCGCCGGGGGAGTGGTCCACTCCTACGAGGAGGCGCTCAACGCCCTCGAACTCGCCGACCGCCTCGAACTCGGCGAGCCCGTGCTGCGCGCGGCGGACCTCCTGGTGTATCCGGTGCTGACCCGCGACCGGCAGGCCATGGCCGACCTCGTCCAGGACACCCTCGGCCCGCTCAAGGGCGCCCGCGGCGGACCCCGGCCGCTGCTGGACACGCTCACCGCCTACTTCGACGCCGGCTGCACGGCCGCTGAGGCCGCGCGCCGCCTCAGCCTCAGCGTGCGCGCCTTCACCTACCGCCTGGAACGCATCCACCAGCTGACCGGCGCCGATCCGGCCGACCCCGTGCACCGCTACCGGCTCCAGACGGCGGTGATCGGCGCCCGCCTGCTGGGCTGGCCGGACACCGAGGTATGAGGTGACGCCGGCCCGACTGGGGGCCGGCCGCCGCCGCGGCGGGGGAGCGCGGGCGAAGAGCGCGAGCGTGAACGGAGTCCGGGCGAACGCGGGCCGAGACGTACCGCCCGGCCGCAGCCGGGTGCGCCGCCGCCTCCGGCGCAGGAACCGACCGGGCCGCCCGCGACGCCCCTCAACCGGACCGCCCGCGACGCCGCACCCGCGCCCGCCCGCTTTCGCACCGCCGCCCCGCACCGCAGTCCTGTCTGCTCGCCACACCCGGTCGGCCGGCCCTCCGTTCGTCCCGCCCGGTCGCCATGTCTCGCTGCCGGCGGGCCGGGAACACGAACCGCCGCAGCCCGGGCACCGCGGCGCGAACGACGCACCGCCGCCGCACCGAACGCCCCACGGCGCGCTCC
Source organism: Streptomyces seoulensis (assembly GCA_013364255.1). Classification (GTDB taxonomy): domain Bacteria; phylum Actinomycetota; class Actinomycetes; order Streptomycetales; family Streptomycetaceae; genus Streptomyces; species Streptomyces similanensis. Next base: position 8,121,593 of record CP054936.1, read on the forward strand.
CTGGGCCCCGGCCGCCCGGCGGGACCCGCGCGGCCGGCCCCCCGCCGGCCCATTGGGCCGTCACTCCGCTGACCCCGTACGACGCGCGGCCCGGGCCGACCGGTGCGAGCCTGGTGCGGGACGGACGGACCGTCCCGCGCCGGGCGGCGCCCGTCGCGGACCCGCACGGCCGCCGTTCCCGTCGACGACCCCTCCGGCCGCGGCGCGGCCCGCGGGTCCACCGGCTTTCGCCACGTCCGCCCGACGAGCCGCGGCCCGGGCCGCCGCCCCGGACGAGGAAAGGTGCGATGGACGCCATCGAGCTGCTGGAACACGACCACCGCAGGGCGGAGCAACTGTTCCGCGACCACCGCGCCGCGGCCTCCGCGACCCAGCGGCGCGCGGTGATCGAGCTGACCGTCCGCGAGCTGTCCCAGCACGCGGCGCTCGAGGAGATGATGGTCTACCCGCTGGCCCGGAAGGTCCTCCCGGACGGCTCGCGCAAGATCGACGAATGCCTGAGCGACCACCTCGCCGTCAAGAAGCTGCTCCTCGCCCTCGACCGGCTGCCGCCCGGAGACGACCGCGAGGGCGACCTGATGATCCAGCTCGGGCGCGAGTTCGACGCGCACGTGCGCGAGGAGGAGGGCGCACTGCTGCCCGAGCTGCGCGAGCACGTCTCCCCGCAGAACCTGGCCGAGCTGGGGCGGCTCCTCGACCAAGGCAGGCACGCCGCCCCGACCCGCCCCCACCCGAACGCCCCCGACCACCCCCCGGCGCTGACGGTGCTCGGCCCGGTGGCCGCCGCCTACGACCGATTCCGCGACCGTCTCCAGGGAAGGCCGAGCACATGACCACCGACAGCGGTACCACCCGCGTCAGCCAGCCGTCCGAAGGGGCCGGCGAAAAGAGCGGCTTCGACGAGATCTCGATCCTGTGGATCTCCGAGGGCATGAGCTGCGATGGCGACACCGTCTCCATGACGGCCTCGGACCAGCCGTCGATCGAGGACGTCGTGCTCGGGCTGATCCCCGGGCTGCCGAAGGTCAACCTCTACAACAAGGTGCTCTCCCCGAGCCTGGGCGGGGAGGACTACCTCGTCCCCTTCCGCGCCGCGGCCCGCGGTGAGCTGGGCCCGTTCATCCTGGTCATCGAGGGCTCGGTGCCCAACCAGAACATCATCGAGGGCGACGGCTACTGGACCTCCTTCGGCAACGACCTGGAGACCGGCGAGCCGCTCACCCTCAACTGGTGGATCGACCAGCTCGCGCCCAGGGCGTGGGCGGTCGTCGCGGTCGGCACCTGCGCGACGTACGGCGGCATCCACGCGATGGCCGGCAACCCCACCGGCTCGATGGGCCTCGCGGACTACCTCGGCTGGGACTTCAGGTCGCAGGGCGCGCTGCCGATCGTGAACGTGCCCGGCTGCCCGATCCAGCCCGAGAACTTCATGGAGACCCTGACCTGGGTGCTCTACCACGCCGCGGGTTCGGCGCCGCCCCCGCCGCTGGACCACATGCTGCGCCCGCAGTGGCTGTTCGGCAGGACGGTGCACGAGGGCTGCGACCGGGCCGCCTACTACGAGCAGGGCGACTTCGGCAGGGACTACAACTCGCCCAAGTGCCAGGTGAAGATCGGCTGCTGGGGGCCGGTCGTCAACTGCAACGTGCCCAAACGCGGCTGGATGGCCGGCATCGGCGGCTGTCCCAACGTCGGCGGCATCTGCATCGGCTGCACCATGCCGGGCTTCCCCGACGCCTTCATGCCGTTCATGGACGAGCCCACCGGCGGCAGCCTGTCCTCGGTCCTCATCCGGCCCTACGGCGCCTTCATCCGGCGGATGCGCGGCATCACCAGCATGGCCGTCAACAAGGAACCCAGGTGGCGCCACAACCGGGACGAGCTGACGAGCGGCTACGACCCGCACTGGCGCGCCGGGAGCAAGAGCGGAGCGCGCTGACCTCGCATACCGCTCCACCTCGACCCCCGCGACGCCGGGGCAACGGCGAAACTCTCACCACCACCCACACCCCCACCTACGGAGCGTGAGGAGCGGATCATGGGCACGATCAGAGTCGGCCGCCCCGACGTGCGGCCCGACACACCCAGTCACGTCATGGGACTGCACGAGGGCAACAAGGGCCCCAGCCACCGGCAGCAGGGCCACCACAAGGACGGCACGTCCGACGCGCGCCGCTCCACCGGCATCCACTGGAAGAAGCACAACGCGATCTCCAAGACCATGCCGAACATCTCGCCCGCCTGACAGCGGACTCGGCACAGGGCCGGACAGCGGAGAGGAAGGAACGGGGATGAGAGCCAAACAGGTGCTGACGGCGGAGGCCGCCGTGATCGGCGGGCTGGTGCTGGCCGTGCTCGTCAAGGAACTGCCCGGCATCGTGCGGGAGATCAGGATCTGGCGGATGGTCGGCGTCCGCCCGCGTCCCGGCCACGCCTGATCCGTACGCACGTGCCACCAATCCGCCCGGGCGGCGGAGACGGATTCCCCGCGTGAGGGATCAAGAGAAGGACCGGAGCGCACCGCGGACGCCGCCGCGCCTTTCACTGGGTGCGCTGAGCGGGGTACTGGCCGGGTGCGCGGCACTGGCGGTGGCCGAACTGGCGGCCGCGGGAGTGCGCCCGCAGGCCGGACCGGTCGTCGCGGTGGGGGGCGCGGCCATCGACCGCACCCCCGCCGCGGTGAAGGACTGGGCGATCCGCCACTTCGGCACGGACGACAAACTCGTCCTGCGGCTCGGCATCCTGGCCGTGCTCGCCCTGCTGGCAGTGGCGCTCGGCATGCTGGCGACGCGGCACCGGCGGCTGGGGGCCGCGGGAGTCCTGAGCTTCGGACTGATCGGAGCACTGGCCGCCACCGGCCGGCCCGACTCGGTCGGCCCCACCGACGCACTCCCGTCCGTGGCCGGCGCCCTGGCCGGCGCGCTGCTCCTGTACACCCTGACCGGCTCGCTCCGCCCCGCCCCGGCGCTCCCCGAACCGGACACCCGGCCCGACCCCGGAACCGAATCCGGGCCGCAGCCCGAGCCCGATCCCCACCCCGAGGCCCCTCAGGGATGGGACCGCAGGGGTTTCGTCCTCAAGGCCACCACCGCCGCGGCGGCCTCCGCGGCCGTGGGGCTCGCGGGGCGCTCGCTGAGCGGCGTGCGCGGCCGCGACGCGGACCTCTCCCGCGAGCGGATCGCGCTCCCGCGCCCCGGCTCGCCGGCCCGCCCGGTGCCCGCGCGGGCCGGGCTGCGCGTCGACGGCGTCAGCCCGTTCACCACCCCGAACCGCGACTTCTACCGCGTGGACACCGCACTGGTCGTGCCCAAGGTCGACGCGACCCGGTGGCGGCTGCGCGTCCACGGCGCGGGAGTGCGCCGGCCGGCCACCTACTCCTTCGACGACCTGCTGCGCCGGGAACTGATCGAACGCGACATCACCCTGACCTGCGTGTCGAACGAGGTCGGCGGCCCCTACGTGGGCAACGCCCGCTGGACCGGCGTACGGCTGGCCGATCTGCTCACCGAGTGCGGGGTGCGGCCGCCCTCCACCGGCGGCCCCGCCGACCAGCTCGTGGCCCGCTCGGTGGACGGCATGACGCTCGGCACCCCGGTGGAAGAGGTGCTGGACGGCCGTGACGCGATGCTCGCGCTCGGCATGAACGGCGAGCCACTGCCGTTCGCACACGGCTTCCCGGTCCGGATGGTGGTCCCCGGCCTGTACGGCTACGTCTCCGCCTGCAAGTGGATCGAGGACATCGAGCTGACCACCTTCGCCGCCTACGACTCCTACTGGGTCAAGCGCGGCTGGGCGAAGCGGGCGCCCATCAAGACCGGGTCGCGGATCGACACCCCCAAGCCGTTCGCCCGGCCCGCGACCGGCACGGTCATGGTGGCCGGCGTCGCCTGGGCCCAGCACCGGGGCATCGACAGGGTCGAGGTACGGGTCGACGACGGCCCCTGGCAGCAGGCGCACCTGGCCGCCGAGGACACCCGCGACACCTGGCGCCAGTGGTCGTTCCCCTGGCAGGCCGCCAAGGGCGGTCACACCCTCACCGTCCGCGCCACCGACCGCACCGGACGGGTCCAGACCGAGCAGCGCGCCCGCACCATCCCCGACGGCGCGAGCGGATGGCACTCGGTCGTCGTCACCGTCGAATGACGGACGGCTCCTCACCCGAAGGCCGCACGGCCCACGGAACCAGGAGCAGGAGGGGGCCCGCCGGTCACGGCGGGCCCCCTCGTTCGTCGTCCCCGCCGTCAGGCGGGCATCCCCAGCAGGGCGATGGGCGCGGTCGTCGGCCGCCGGGACCCGCCCGCCGGCTCCACGGTGATCCCGACCCCGGAAGCGCCGTCGACGGCGCCCCGCATCAGCACGGTCTGCGTGCTGCGGCCGGGGTCCATCAGGCCCGCCGAGCGCATCGTCCCGCCGTCGTCGAACCACAGCTGGTAGACCTTGCCGCTGGGCGGCTCCGGCATCCCGGAGGCCATGAAGACCGCCCGGTCGCGGCCCGCCGAGACCACCAGGGTGCCCGCGCCGCCGGCCACCCGCACCGAGCGGGTGCGCGCGTCCGGCGCGGCCAGCACTCCCGCCACCTGCTCGGCCTGCCGCTCCGCCCGGGCCGCGTCGTGCCGGGCGTCCTGCGCCCGCTCGTACTGCCACACCGCCGTACCGCCGAAGGCCGTCGCCGCGGCCACGCACGCGGCCAGCGCCCACCGGGCCGCGCCGCGCCCGCGCGCCGCCCCGCGCCGTACCCGCTCAAGCGGTGCGGCGCTCGGCGGGACCTGGCGCACGGTGCCGATGCGGTGCAGCACCCGCTCGCGCATCTCGGGCCGGGCCGGCGCCGAGGAGGCCAGCGCCAGCCGGGCCGCCGTGGCCGCGAACTCCCCGACCTCCTGCGCGCACGAGGCGCAGCCCGCCAGATGACGTTCGAAGGCGGCCCGTTCGTCGTCGGGCAGCGCGTGCAGCGCGTAGGCGCCGGTCATGCTGTGCAGGTCCATGGTGGTCATGCGGTCACCCCCAGGCAGTCACGGAGCCGGATGAGACCGTCGCGCAGCCGGGTCTTGACGGTGCCCAGCGGCAGCGCGAGCGCCTCGGCGACCTGCCGGTAGGTCAGGCCGCGGTAGTACGCCAGGGTGACCGACTGGCGCTGGAGTTCGGTCAGGGTGCGCAGACAGCGCCGTACCTGCTCCTGCTCCAGCCGGGTCTCGACCTGCTCGGTCACCTGGTCGTACTCGGGTGTCCGGTCCAGCAGCGCGGCCTTGTGGTCGCGGGCCGCGGCGGCCTCCACCGACCGGACCCGGTCCACCGCCCGCCGGTGGGCCAGGGTCAGGATCCAGTTGATGGCCGTGCCGCGTTCGGGCCGGTAGCGCGGCGCCGTGCGCCACACCTCCACCAGGACGTCCTGCGCCACCTCCTCGGACTGCGCCTGGTCGCGCAGCACCGCCCGGACGACCCCGAGCACCGAGCGCACCACGGCGTCGTAGACCACGGTGAAGGCCTCCTGGTCGCCGAGGGCCACCTCGTGCAGCAGCCGCTGCAGATCGGGCTCCGGGGCTGGTTTTCTGCCGATGTGCACGGCTTCTTTCACGGTGCTTCTCTCTCCCAGGTGCGATACGGCGGGACGTCCCCGGGTGATCCGAGGCCGCGGCGGGCGCGGATTGGTCGCACGCACCATTGACGCATCCGGGTCGTCGCCGCCGGTCCCGGCGGGGGCGCTACAGCCGTTCGGGTGAACCGCGGATGCGGGGCGGTGACGGCGCGCCTACGGTCGAAACCGCACACCAGTGGGGGACCGAGCCAGGCGGCCCGGACGGCGTCCGCGCGTCCGCGGCCGCGGCGCAGGAGGCCGGCCGACGATGAGACCCAGCAAGCCGCGCCGCCGCGACCGCGCCCGGCCCCGCCTCGTGGACCGGTGGCACGAGGCGGCTCAGCGCCTCACCCCGGTGCAGCGCTCGCTGCTCGTGACGTGGATCTCCTTCGGCACGACCTTCGGCACCGTACGGGTCATCACGCACGGCGTCCGGGGCGGCTGGCTGCCCTGGGGCGACATCTCCGCGGGCGGGCGGCACCTGCACCACTACAACCTCGGCATCGCCACGCTCGCGGCGGTGGGCCTGATCGCCGTACGCGGTGACGAGCAGGCCGTCGGACACCCCCGCGTGGCGGCCGCGTACGGCTGCGGAACCGCGCTGATCTGCGACGAGTTCGCCCTGCTCCTGGACCTCCAGGACGTCTACTGGGCGAAGCAGGGGCGGCTCAGCGTCGACGTCTCGCTGGGTGTGATGTCCGTGCTGGGCGCCTATCTGACCGCGAAACCGTTCTGGCACGAGGTGGGCCGCGTCACCCGCGACCACGTCGCCTCCGCGGCCGCCCGCGGCCTGCACGAAGCCGCCTGACCACTCACGGAGACACCCATGCGCAAGACCGGACGAGCACCGCGCCGCACGGACGAGGCGGCGCGCGCCGGGCGCGCCGCGCCGGCGGACCGCGCCGACACCACGACCGCCGCGCAGACGGACCGCACCGCCGCCACGACAGCCGCGCAGACGGACCGCGCCGACGACACGACAGGCGCGCAGACGGACCGCACCGCCGCCACGACAGCCGCGCAGACGGACCGCGCCGATGACACGACAGGCGCGCAGACGGACCGCACCGCCGCCACGACAGCCGCGCAGACGGACCGCGCCGATGCCACGACCGCCGTCCCGGCGGAGCCCGCACCGGCGCCGCCCGCCGCCGCTGGGCCGCCGCCGCCCGAGGGCGAGGCCCCGGAGCCGGACGCGCCCACAGCGCCCGCCGGCCCGGACACTCGAATACCCGCCGGACTGGACGGACTGTGGGCCTCGTCCGCCGCGCCGGACCGGCCGGTACGCCTGCGGGTGCGCATGTCCCGGACCGATCCGATGTCGGTGCTGATGACGAGTTTCCTGCTCGCGGCGGGACTGGTGGTGTGCGCGGCCGTCACCCTGCCGCCGCTGTGGATCGTGCTCACCCTGCTGGACCAGGACGTGCTGCTGCCGCCGCTGTGGCAGCTGGGCCTCGCGATCGTCGGCGTCGTCCTGTTCACCGTGTTCGCGACGGTGTGCGCCCTGTGCTTCAACCTGTCCGCCCGCTGCGTCGGCGGCATCGACCTCGCCCTGGCCGAAGCCCTCCCGGACACCAGACTGCCGGACCGGCACCCGGACCCGGACACCGATCATGCCCCCGATCCCGATCCCGATCCCGATCCGGAGCCGGGACCGGGACCGGAACAGGACCCGGGCCCCGAACCGGCGACGGCGGCCGCACCGTCCGGCCCTTAGACCCGAGACCCGACCGAACCCTGGACCCGCCCCCGAACCGTCCCCTAGACCACACCCCGCCGCCCGTCGTCGGCGCCGGAGTCGCCGCGCTCGTCGGGCGGCGTGTCCCACTGGTCGCCGGCCGTCGCGCCGGCCAGGCCCACGCTGCCCGCCCCGACGAGCGCCACGCCGATCGCCTCGGGCAGCACCCGCACCCCGAGCCCGATGTACTCCTGGAACAGCACCCAGCCCAGCGCCACGCTGGTCAGGGCGTCCCCCAGGGTGAGCGCGGGCTGCGAGGCGGTCAGGCTCCCGGCGCGGAACGCGCTCTGCAGCAGCAGGAAGCTCAGCGTCCCGACGGCCAGCGCGACGTACGGCGGCCACTGCGTGAGCAGGACGCCCACTCCCTGCCCGAGCCGCCCCATGACCTCCTTGATCAGCGCCGCCGTCGCCGCGAACGACACCGCCGACGCCAGGCCGAGCAACCCCGCCCGGGGCGGGCCCGTGACCAGGCGGGAGGCGGCCAGCACCACGACCACCACGCCCAGTACCGCCACGCCCACCGGCAGCCAGCTCCCCGGCTCGGCCGTGGGTCGGCCCTCGGAGGGCGAGGCGGCGCCCAGGAACAGCGCGAGGCCGACCGCGAGCGCGGCGAACGCCAGCCAGGTCCGCGGGTCCGGCCGGCGGTGGAAGACGACGCTGCCGACGGCCAGGGTGAACAGCAGCTCGCTGGCCAGCAGCGGCTGCACCAGGGAGAGGCTGCCCACGGCCAGCGCCGCCGCCTGGAACACCGTGGACAGCGCCAGCAGGCCCGCGCCGGCCAGCCAGTACGGGCGGCGCAGCACCCGTACGAGCCAGCGCAGCGCCTGCCGGGCCCCGGTGCCGGCGTCGGACTCGTCGGTCGCGGCCCGCCGCTGGAGCACGGAGGCGGAGGCGTTCGACAGCGCCGCGAGCAGCGCGAGCACGATGGTGAGGGCGCTCACCGGCGACCGCCCGGGTGCGCCACGGCGGCGGGCCGGTGCCGGGATCCGGAGGCGGCGTCGGACACGGTGGCCTCACCTCGGCTGCGACGGTGAACGCCCGGGGGAGGGCCGGAGGTCCGGCCGCCCCGGCGTTCGGACGGGCTGGGCGGTCACAAAGTATCCCGCCACGAGCGCCGCCAAACGCCCCCGGCCGCCGCGCGCGCCGCTCCCGCGGACCGCGGGCCGCGCCGTCACCGCAGGCCGGGCAGCCAGTGGTGCTCGCAGAACCAGCGGCCGAACATCGCACCGCCGTAGACCACGAAGCCGACGCCGGTGAGCCAGGACTCCACGACGAGGACGATGCCGACCGTGCCGTAGCTGACCGCGTTGTCGACGATGAGCGGGGTGAAGACCAGGTTGGAGAAGACCCGCAGCCCGCCGAGGCCCACCATGGTCGCGATCGCTCCCGGCAGCAGCCGCCGCCAGGGGACCTGGCCGCCCAGCAGGAAGCGCTGGCCCCACCAGAAGAACAGCGCGCCGGTGCTGGTGGACACCGCCACCCGTTCCAGGCCCTCGAACTCCTGCCGGTTCAGCACCTCCTGGTACAGGTAGGCGGTCATGACGGCCAGCCAGGTCAGCTGCCGCCACACCCGGTGCCAGGGGCCGGGCGGCAGGCCCCAGATCCGCTCGTAGCCGTTCTGCACGCTGCCGGCGAAGGACACCCCGAACACGGCGAGCAGGACACCGCCCCAGACGCTGGTGGTGCTGATCACCTTCACCGGGGGACTGATGATGTCGGTGAGCACCCGTGCGGACCGGCCGGACAGCCCCATGCCGTCGACCAGCCAGTACGCGAACCCGCCCTCGCCCAGCGGATCGGCGGCCGCCACCACGATCAGCAGGGGCGCCAGGGTGACCAGGGAGAGGGTGGCGAAGCCCATCGCCCGGTGCATCAGCTCCAGGTCCCGGCCCCGCCGGACCAGGGCGAACGCGCCGAGCCGGTCCTCCAGGGCGAGCACCGCGTGCCGGACCCGCGGGAAGTGGCGGCGCACGCCGTTCGCGCGGGTGGCCGGCGGCCGGCTGCCGTCCTCGGGCTCCCGCCCGCCGCTCTCACCGCTCATCCCGCCGCTCCTCGGGCCGTCCGGCCGGTCCACCCGCCTATCCGGGTCCGGCCGGCTGCTCCGGGACCACCTGCGGGGACCGGGGGTGCTCGGTGGCCGCGCCGGAGGCCAGCGCGGAGGTGAGGGCGAGCAGGACGAAGACGATGGCGGCGAGGAGATAGACCCGGCGCCGTGGCCCGGTCTTCTGCGGTCGCGGGGCGGTGATCTGCTCGAACGTCTCCAGCTTCTCGGCCAGGAGGGGGTCCTGCGTCACCAACTGCTTCTCGATCTGCGCGAGTTCGCGTTCGTAGTTCACGAGGGCTCCTTCGGATCCCGAGGGCTCCTGCGGATCCGGCGACCGGGCGGGTACGGCGGCGCCGCCACGGCGGGCCGTGCCGGACCGGGGCCCGGCGCACACCCGGTGGAAACCGCCGCCCGGCCGGGGCCGATGCGGTCCGTAGCACCGCAGTACCCCCGACGGCGCCGGCCGACGCGGAAATTCCGGCACCGGCCATCACGGACCCGTGGCACCGCGTCCCGCCCTCGCCGCTCCGCGTCCAGCCCTCGTCGCTCACCCCCGCCCGCGCCGGGCGGCCCGGTCGCGCAGGCGGTCCAGCGGGCCCCACACCTGGGCGGTGAGCCGCACCAGCGGGGCCGCGTCGGGGGCGGCGGGGCGGGGCCGGGTCGGTGCGCTCGCCTCGGCCGCCCGGACCTTGTCCCCGAGGTCGCGCAGGACCTCCCGCGGGCACCCGGCCTCCAGCCGCGGGAACAGCGTCTGCTCCTGCTCCACGAGCTGCCGCGTCACCCGGTCGACCACCGCCACCAGCAGCTCCGTGAACTCCTCGTCCGCCGGCTCGGCCGCCGCCAGCGCCGCGAGCAGTTCCCCGACCTCGCGGTGGGCGCGCAGCTCGCGCTCCACCCGGACGTCGCCGTCCGGCACATGGCGGCGCACCGCCGGATACAGGTGCGCCTTCTCCGCCACCGCGTGCCGCACCAGCGCGCCGGTCACCCGCTCCACCAGGGCCGGGCGTTCGGCGCCGTCCGGGCGCGCGGCACGGATCTGGTCGAACAGCGACCGGATCCGGTCGTGGTCCTGCGTCAACCGCGCCACGACACCGCTTCGACCGTCCACACCAGGTCCTCACCGTCGCTGTGGCAATGGGGGTGCCCCCGGCACGCCTGCGCCGTGCGCGCGGGCCGCTCACCCAAGATTGCAACACCTGGCCGACCGGCACACCCGGCGGGCGCCGGAGACGACACCTGAGGAGCGTGATGCGGGCGTGCTGACGCGGCGCCGTAAGGCGAGAGTCCAGGCCAGAGCCCGGCAGGCCGCCTTCCAGGCCTACGTCGCCGCCGACCGGCGGGCGCCCGTCTCGGAGCTGGCCGGGCAGCTGCTGCGCAAGGCGTTCCCCGACCACTGGTCCTTCCTGCTGGGCGAGATCGCCCTGTACAGCTTCGCCGTGCTGGTGCTCACCGGCTCCTTCCTGACGCTCTTCTTCGACCCGAGCCCGGCCGAGGCGCCGTACCGCGGCTCGTACGGCCCGCTGCGCGGTCTGCTGGTCTCCCAGGCCTACGACTCCACCCTGTACCTCAGCTTCGACGTGCGCGGCGGGCTGCTGATGCGTCAGATGCACCACTGGGCCGCACTGGTGTTCGTGGCGGCCATCGGTGTGCACATGCTGCGGGTGTTCTTCACGGGCGCCTTCCGCCGACCGCGCGAGATCAACTGGTCCGTGGGCGTCACCCTCTTCCTGCTGGCGCTGCTGGAGGGTTTCTGCGGCTACTCCCTGCCCGACGATCTGCTCTCCGGCACCGGTCTGCGCACCGCCAACTCCATCGTGCAGTCCATCCCGGTGGTCGGCACGTATCTCGCCTACTTCGCCTGGGGCGGCGCCTTCCCGGGCCACCGGATCATCGGCCGGCTCTACATCGTGCACGTGCTGTTCGTGCCCGGGCTGCTCATCGCGCTGATCGCCGTGCACCTGATCATGGTGGTGTACCTGAAACACACCCAGTGGGCGCGGCCGGGCCGGACCAACCGCAACGTGGTGGGGCCGCCCATGTTCCCGGCGTTCGCCGCCAAGTCGACCGGGCTGTCGCTGATGGTCTTCGGCGTCCTCGCCGTGCTGGGCGCCCTCGCGCAGATCAACCCCATCTGGGCGTTCGGCCCGTATGTCCCCGACCAGGTGTCCACGGACGCCCAGCCGGACTGGTACGTCGGGTTCCTGGAGGGCGCGCTGCGCCTGACGCCGGGCATCGAGTGGAACGTCGCCGGACACACCTTCATGTGGAACGTGCTGCTCCCGGCCGTGGTCCTGCCGACGCTGCTGTTCCTGGTCCTGTACGCCTACCCCTCCTTCGAGCGGTGGATCACCGGAGACCTCGTCGAACACCATCTGTGCGACCGGCCCCGCGACCGCCCGGTGCGCACCGGACTCGGCGTCGCCGCCCTGGTCTGGTACGCCGTCCTGCTGGCGGCGGGCGGCAACGACGTCAGCGCCTACATCTTCCGCACCTCCGTCAACGGCCTGACCTGGATCTTCCGGGTGCTGTTCTTTCTCGGCCCGGTCCTCGCCTTCCTGATCGTCAAGCGGGTGTGCCTGGCGCTGCAACTGCACGAGCGGCGGCTGCTCGAAGAGGGCGAGGAGACCGGCGAGGTGTACCAGGACCTGCCCGGCGGCATGTCCGAGGGCCACCGGGACGTGGATCCGCGCCGGCGCTACCGCTTCCTGGTCAGGGACGTCCCGCTGCCGCTGGAACACCCGGGCCCTGGGGCGCCGTTGCGGCACCGGCTGCGGGCCGCGCTGAGCCGCTGGTACTACGGCGAGCGCGTCGAGGCGCCCGCCACGGCGGAGGAGCGGCTGCAGATCGGCGGCCGCGGGGCCGACCCGGTGTCGGGCGGCAGGAACTCCGCGCGGCAGTGAGCGGACGCCGCTGTGCCGGGCCGCCGCCGCCCGAGGGCGTGCAGCCGGCCCGGCACAGCGCCGTGCCCGCGCCCGGGGCGCCGGCACGGCGGGCTCTCCCCTTGTGTCACCGGCGCGCCTTGTGGCCCTTGCGCGCCACGCCGATGGTCAGCCCCATGGCCGCCAGGCCCAGCGCGGCGGTGATCGCGCCCACCCAGCAGTTGTTCCAGATGATCCCCGCCCGCGCGCTGTGCGTGAGGGTCACCACCCAGGGCGAGATGAACAGCCACACCCCGAGCGGCACCAGCGCCCACGACAGCCGGAACATGCGTTCCGGGGCCAGTGCCAGACCCAGCCCGATCGCGGCGATGGCGAGGCCCACGATCAGGTTGTTGACCGTGATGGCCGGCTGGATCGCGAAGTGCACGACCCAGGGCGAGATCGCGGCGTACAGACCGGTCAGCAGGATCAGACCTTCGACGGCGATCGCCGGGCCGCTCGACGCGGTGCGTTCGAGCCGCTCGCGCATCTCGGCCATCTCCGGATGCGAGTGCATCATCTCCGGGTGGGTGGTGCTGCCCACGTCACTGGAGCTGGAGCGATGTGGATACGACATTGCTGTCGTCTCCTCTCCCGAAAGGGTTCCTTTGCCTTGTGCAAGGGTTCCCCCGTCCGGGTGACTTATGCCCCTTTTATGTAGATTTCTCAGGCGTCGTCGCGTCCCGCGAACTCCAGCACCATGCCGAGCAGTCCGAGCGCCAGCACGCCGGCGCCGATCAGGAACAGCCACAGGCCGTAGACGACGCCGACGGCGCAGAGGACGACCCCGGCCGCGGTCACCACCGGGTGGCGGCTGTGCGGCGGGAAGAAGTCGAGCCGGCCGCTGCGCTCGTGGATCTCCCCGCCGTGCCGGTCCTCCGGGCGCGCGCCCTTGCGCCGGTGGTTGATCAGACAGAAGAACGCGATGACCGACGCCATGAAGCACGACACGGTCAGCGCGGCGACGCCGGCGGGCTCCCGCGCGAACCAGCCGTAGGCCACGTCGGTGAGCAGGAAGAACACGGCGACGCCGGCGAAGAGGTACCCCTCGGACTTCATTCGCTCCGCTTCCCCAGGGTGTCGGGTGTGGGCTCCACGCCGCCGTGCTCGCCCCGCGGCAGCTCCCGCAGGACCGCGGGGTGGTGCAGGTCGAAGGCGGGGGAGTCGGACCGCACCCGCGGCAGCGCGGTGAAGTTGTGCCGGGGCGGGGGACAGGACGTCGCCCACTCCAGCGACCTGCCGTACCCCCACGGGTCGTCCACCTCCACCCGGGGCCCGTGGCGGGCGGTCCTGAACAGGTTGTACAGGAACGGCAGGGTGGACAGGCCGATCAGGAACGCGCCGATGGACGAGATCATGTTGAGCGCGGTGAACCCGTCGGCCGCCAGATAGTCGGCGTAACGGCGCGGCATGCCCATCTCGCCCAGCCAGTGCTGCACCAGGAACGTGGTCTGGAAGCCGACGAACAGCGACCAGAAGTGCACCTTGCCCAGCCGCTCGTCGAGCAGCTTGCCCGTCATCTTCGGCCACCAGAAGTAGAAGCCGCCGAAGGTGGCGAAGACGATCGTCCCGAAGAGCACGTAGTGCAGGTGGGCCACGATGAAGTAGCTGTCGGTCAGGTGGAAGTCCAGCGGCGGGGAGGCGATCAGCACGCCGCTGAGCCCGCCGAGCAGGAAGGTGACCATGAAGCCCATGCACCACAGCATCGGCGTCTCGAAGGACAGACTGCCGTGCCACATGGTGCCGATCCAGTTGAAGAACTTCACCCCGGTGGGAACGGCGATCAGGAACGACATCACGGAGAAGAACGGCAGCAGGACGCCGCCGGTGGCGAACATGTGGTGCGCCCAGACCGTCGCCGACAGCATGGTGATCGCGATGGTCGCCCCCACCATGCCCGCGTAGCCGAAGATCGGTTTGCGGCTGAAGACCGGGATGATCTCCGTGACGACGCCGAAGAAGGGCAGCGCCACGATGTAGACCTCGGGATGGCCGAAGAACCAGAACAGGTGCTGCCACAGCAGCGCGCCGCCGTTGGCCGGGTCGTAGATGTGCGAGCCGAACTTGCGGTCCGCCTCCAGGGCCAGCAGCGCGGCGGTCAGCACCGGGAAGGACAGCAGCACCAGAATCGAGGTGAACAGCACGTTCCAGGTGAAGATCGGCATCCGGAACATGGTCATGCCCGGCGCGCGCAGGCACAGGATGGTGGCGATGAAGTTGACGGCGCCCAGCGTGGTGCTCAGACCCGCGACCACCAGGCCCATCGCCCACAGGTCGCCGCCGTGGCCGGGGCTGTGCTCGGCCCGGCTCAGCGGTGTGTAGGCGAACCAGCCGAACGGCGCTGCCCCCTCGTCGACCGTGAACCCGGACAGCACCGTCAGCCCGCCGAACAGGAAGAACCAGTAGGTGAGCGCGTTCAGCCGGGGGAAGGCGACGTCGGGGGCGCCGATCTGCAGCGGCATCACGGCGTTGGCGAACCCGGCGAACGTCGGCGTCGCGAACAGCAGCATCATGACCGTGCCGTGGATGGTGAACAGCTGGTTGTACTGCTCCTGGTCCATGATCTGGAGCCCCGGACGGGCCAGTTCGGCCCGCATCAGCAGCGCCATGACACCGGCCGCCAGGAAGAAAGCGAACGACGTGATCAGGTACAGATGGCCGATCTTCTTGTGGTCGGTCGTGGTCAGGTAGTCCCGGATCGTCTCCCCGGTACGGCCCCGGGGCGGCTCGGCGGTGCGCCGCGGCTCGTCCAGGCCGGGGTGTGTCTGCGACATGAGCGCACTCCTAGGGCCTCTCGTTTGGATCACGCCGGGCTCGCGGGGTCTGGCACCGCACCTCGCCGCGTTGTCGTCGGTTGCCATGGCTCCGCCATGACGCCCTCCTCCGCCTTGCGATGCACGGCACCAGACCCCGCTCCCTGATCCGGCCTGATCCAAACGAGAGGCCCTAGGCGCGTCGAGTGATGATCCGATCCCCGCTCGCGGCGCCGCCGCAAGCGGACGTTCGCCCGGCTGCGCCGCACCTTCCGTCTCACGGGTGAACCGGGCGGGGCAGCGACGGCCCGGTGGCACACCTCGTGTACGGCCCCGCGTCGTTTACGGCCCCGCGCACGGGTCACCCAAGGGGGCGTCCGAGACGGTCGCAGGCGAGGGCGAAGGAGTACGGCATGGCAGGGGCGCCCGATCGCGAGTGCCGGATCGACGCCGTCGACGTGCACGCCTTCCGGCTGCCCACCGACGGACCGGACGGCAAGGAGCAGGACGGCACCCTGGAGTGGGACTCCACCACCATGATCCTGCTGCGGGTGCACGCCGGTGGGCGGACCGGCGTCGGCTACACCTACGGGGACGTCTCCGTCGCCGCCTTCCTGTCCGGCACGATCGCCCCGCTGCTGCGGGGGCGAAGCCCCCTCTCACCGCCCGCGCTGTGGGAACTGACGGGCCGGCGGATCCGCAACGCCGGCCGCCCCGGCGTCGGGGCGATGGCGGCGTCCGCCGCGGACATCGCCCTGTGGGACCTCAAGGCCAGACTGCTGGACCTGCCGCTGGTCCACCTCCTGCCCGCCCACCACGACCGGGTCCCCGTCTACGGCAGCGGCGGCTTCACCAACTACCCCCTCGACCGCCTCACCGGCCAGCTCGCCGGGTGGACGGAACAGGGCATCGGCCGGGTGAAGCTGAAGACCTCGCGCGATCCGGAGCGCGACCCCGAACGGCTGCGCGCGGTCCGCGCGGCGGTCGGCGACGCGACCGAGATCCTCACCGACGCCAACGGCGCGCTGGGCCGCAAGGAGGCGCTGTACTGGGCGCACCGGTTCCACGACGAGTGGGACGTGCGCTGGTTCGAGGAGCCGGTCAGCTCCGCGGACGTCGAGGGCCTGCGCATGCTGAGCGAGCGGGGACCGGCGCGGCTGGAGATCGCCGCGGGCGAGTACGCGTACACCACCCGCGACTTCGTGAACCTGGTCGACGGCGGCGCGGTGGACTGCCTCCAGGCGGACGTCACTCGCTGCGGCGGGATCACCGCTCTGCTGGAGGTCGCGGGCCTGGCGGCGGCCCGGCAGCTGGACCTGTCCGCGCACTGCGCGCCCGCCGTCTCCGCGCACGCCTTCTGCGCGGTGCGCCGGCTGCGGCATCTGGAGTACTTCCACGACCACGTCCGGTTCGAACACCGGGTGTTCGACGGCGTCCCGACCCCGGTCGACGGCGCCCTGCGCCCGGACACCGACCGCCCGGGCCTCGGTCTCGACGTCAAGTGGGCGGACGCCGAACCGCTTCGCGTGCACGGGGAACGGCCGCCCGCCTGACGCGGCGGCCGCGCCCGGCGGGCGGGTGGGGAACTGCTCGGTCCGGGAGCGGGAACATCGGCGCGGCTCCGTGCCGTCGCCCGGCGCGCACGCGGCGATCGGCTCCCGGCCGCGTCCGGCGCGGGTGGACGGGCCGTCGCCGGTGGGGCGGCGGCCCGCACGGGTCACCGCGGCGGCTGGTCCGGGCCCCGGTCCTGGTCGCCCAGTTGCTGCTTCATCCTGTCCTGGGCCGTGTCGACCTGGCTGCGGTACTTGCCCTGGGTGCGTTCGTCGGTGTAGTCACCGGCCTTGTCGATGCCCTTGCCCGCCTGCTCCTCGTGCCCCTTCAGCAGGCCCTTGAGCTTGTCCATCATGCTCATCGTGCACTCCTTCGCGGCGTCGTTCCCTCCCAGAATGGCCGACTGCCCCGGCACCCGCACCCGCAGGCCGCGAACCGGTCCCCGCCCGCGGCGGACGGCCGAGTTTGCCGACGGCGCGAGGGGCAAAGCGGTCCACATGACGGAATCCAACGGCAGCACCGACCAGAAGAACACCGCCGCGAAGGCCCGACGGGCCGCGGACAAGGCGACCGTGCCGGCCGCCCGGGCCGCCGACGCCGCCACCGCGAAGACGGACGAGGCGGCCTCGGCCGCCAAGGCGGGCGCGGCGAAGGCCGCCGAGGCGACGAGCAGCGTGGCGCACAGCGCCGCCAAGGGCGTGGCAGCGGGCCGCAAGGCCGTCGTCACCGCCTCCGGGCAGGTCGCGGCCACCGCCCGTACGGCCTGGACGGTGATCGCCCGGCGCAAGCTGGTCGCCGCGGGCCTCGGCGGCGGCCTGGCCGGACTCACCGCGGCCTCGTACGCGGTGGGCCGCCGGGCCGGCCGCCGGTCGCAGGGCCCGCTGACCCGGCTCACCGGCGGACGGATCTGACCCGAACGACGAGAGCGGCGGACCGCGACGGCGGTCCGCCGCTCTCGTCGTTCACCGGGGCGAGTGTCACGCTCCGAAGACACCGAAGACGAGACCCCGAAGACCCCGAAGACCCGGTATGTCCCACCGCGCTGTCATCACGGCCGGGACGTACCGGGTCCTCGTGGCGCCGGGGCTACTCCGCCGGCGGGGCGGGGGACAGCAGCAGCTGGGCGGTGATCTGCTTGCCGCGCGCACGGTCCGTGACCGTCAGCGCGTGACTGACCGCCCGCACGATCTCCAGGCCGTGGCCGCCCACCCGGCGGCCGTCGGGCGGCCGGGGCCGGGGCGGCCGGGGCGAGGTGTCCCACACGCTGATCTGCACCAGCCCCGCGTCGGGCCACACCTCCAAGCCCATGCCGCAGGCGCCGGGAGCGTGCCGGATGACGTTGGTGATCAGCTCACTGACCACCAGTTGCGCGTCCTGTGCCACGCGAGGGGGGACGATGATGTGGCCGGTGGCACGGGCTCGGTCCAGGAAACTACCGACTGCCGCCCGGGCTTCGGCCGCACTGATCGCTCCACTGTTCCAGTGGGCGTGCCAGCGCAGCGCGACACCCGTGTTCCTGTTCCGTTCCGGCTCATCCGACGCCTTCTGCCTAAGCGGGACGGCCATGTGGTTGCCTCAAAGTGTCACAGTGTGTTACTGCTCTTCCGTCTGTGCGGCTACCCCGCCCGGCGCGGATTAGGCCGCCCCGCTCCTGTGGCGGGCGCCCGGACCTCGGGGTCCGGGCCGCGCGAACGGCCCCGCGCCGGAGCGCGGAGCCGTTCGCAGTGAGTCGAGTACGGTGCCCGGTGCCGGGCCGGATAACGAGTGCCGTCCGATCGGTCACCAATAGTGGCGGTGGCCGGCCACCGCGTGGCCCGTGCTGCCCAGCAGCCACAGGATGGCGCCGACCACGGCGAGGATGATGCCGATGGTCCAGAGGATGGAGATGCCGGTGACGAACCCGACCACCAGCAGAATGACACCGAGGACGATCATGACCGCCTCCGTTTGGGGGGTTGGTGCTCCTTCCACTGTGCACCCAAATCGGTGACAAGGCTCCCCCCGGGGCACGCGACGATCGCTCCCGTGTTCGCCCGAGTGGCCGAACCGCCGCCGACCCGCCCGGCCGACCGGCCCGGTAGCGCCCGCCCCGGACCGGGTAGGCACTGACCGGAACGACGCCGGACCCACCGGACGCGCCGCCCGGCGAACCGGCGACCGCGCCGGACGGGCCCGGCGACCGCGCCGGGCGCGCGCCCGGCGGTCGTCTCTCACGGAGGTGCCTTCGGTGCGGACCGGACTGCTGCGCGTGATCGGGGCCGCGACGGCCGCCTACGGAGTGGCGGCCGCCTGCCGGCCGGACTGGCTGGCCCGCCCCGTGGGGATGGTCGGCGAACAGGGCGACACCCACCCCCACACCGACATGGCGCTGCGCCCGCTGGCGTGGCGCGACGCCGCCGACGGCCTGGCGATGCTCTTGGCGCCCGCGGGCCCGGCCCTGGTCACCGCCGCGGCCGTGCGCATCGCCTCCGACGTCGGCGACGCCGTACTGTTCGGCCGCACCGTCACCGGCCGGTTCCGCCGGGCCGGCGCGGTGGCCGGCGCTTTGGGCTGGGCCGCGCTGACCGCCGCGGCCCTGGCCGCCGGCCGCCGCGACCCGACGCCCTGCCCGGCCTGACGCCCCCTCACCCCCGCCCGGTGGCACGGCGCCGCCCGCCCTCAGCGCACCGGGAAGCCGAAGGAGTACCCCTGCCGCTTCAGCCAGGGCAGCACCTCGCGCAGCGCGGCCACCGTCTGGGAACGGTCCCCGCCCGCGTCGTGGAACAGGACGGTCGGGCCGTTGGAGATCTCCCGCTTGACCGTGGCGACGATCGCGGCGGCGCCGGGCCGCTCGAAGTCCTTGGAGTCGACGTTCCAGCCCAGCGGACGCATCCCGTGCGAGGCGGCCAGCGAGCGGCTGTACGGGGTGAACGCGCCGCCCGGGGCCCGGTAGTACATCGGCCGGACGCCCCCGGACGCCTTGGTGATCATGCGTTCGGCGTCGAGGATCTGCTGCGACTGGTAGGCCTCGGACTTGTGGTCCATGGCGGTGTCGTGGGTCACCGTGTGGTCGCACAGCCGGTGCCCGGCCGCCACGACCGCCTTCACCAGATCGGGGTGCGCCTCGGCCTGCGGGCCCACCATGCAGAACGTGGCCTTCACCCCGTACTCCCGCAGCACCTGGAGCACCTGCGGGGTCCAGGTGGGGTCCGGGCCGTCGTCGATGGTGATGTTGACGCCCCGCTCGCCCCGGTCCGAGGCGTGCGCGATGGTCACCGCCACCTTCGCGGCCGCGCCCCCCTGCGCGCCCGGCGCCCCGGCGGCCGACGCGGAGGGGCCCGCGGCGGCGCCCGCCCCCGCGTGGCCGCCCCCGGACGGGTCGGCCTGCGCGGTCCACACCGAGGCGGCCGTGGCCACCGCGGTCACCCCGAGCGCCGCCGCCAGCACCCGACCGTGCCAACCCCGTCCGTTATGCCGCACCATGTCCCCGCCCCGCTTCTTGCCGGTCCGTGTCCGCCGCGTGCCGTCCGAGCCCGCGCACTACAGAGGACGGCGGAACGCCCCCCGAGGATCCCGCTGTTACCGATCACTGACAATTCCGCGGACGCCCGGGGACCGAACGGCCGGCCACCGCCTGACACAGCGTCGCCTTCGGTGCCGTCGCGGCCGCTTCGCATCCGGTAGGGCGTCGCACCCGGTACGGCCGCGCCCGCGCCCCCGCCCGGGGGAGACACCGGCGTGAGTGGCCCGGCTCACATGGCGTCACGAGGGTGTCGCCGACACCATGGTCCTCGTCACCGGCAGGCCGAAGGGATCCAGGATGTTCCGCAAGGTACTGGTCGCCAACCGCGGCGAGATCGCGATTCGCGCGTTCCGCGCCGGCTACGAGCTGGGAGCGCGCACCGTCGCCGTCTTCCCCCACGAGGACCGCAACTCGCTGCACCGGCTCAAGGCCGACGAGGCCTACGAGATCGGCGAGCCCGGACACCCGGTGCGCGCCTACCTCTCGGTGGACGAGATCGTCCGCGCGGCACGCCGGGCGGGCGCGGACGCCGTCTACCCGGGCTACGGGTTCCTGTCGGAGAACCCCGAACTGGCACGCGCCTGCGCCGAGGCCGGCATCACCTTCGTCGGACCCGACGCCGGCATCCTGGAGCTGACCGGCAACAAGGCCCGCGCGGTGGCGGCGGCCCGCGCCGCCGGGGTCCCGGTGCTGGGCTCCTGCCCGCCCTCCACCGATGTGGACGAACTGGTGCGCGCCGCCGACGACATCGGCTTCCCCGTCTTCGTCAAGGCCGTCGCGGGCGGCGGCGGACGCGGCATGCGCCGGGTCGAGGACCCGGCCGCGCTGCGCGAGTCCATCGAGGCCGCCTCCCGCGAGGCGGCCTCCGCCTTCGGCGACCCGACCGTCTTCCTGGAGAAGGCCGTCGTCGAACCCCGCCACATCGAGGTGCAGATCCTCGCCGACGGCGAGGGCGAGGTCATCCACCTCTTCGAGCGCGACTGCTCGCTCCAGCGCCGCCACCAGAAGGTGATCGAGCTCGCCCCCGCCCCCGGCCTCGACCCCGGACTGCGGGACCGGATCTGCGCCGACGCGGTCCGCTTCGCCCGCGAGATCGGCTACCGCAACGCCGGCACCGTCGAGTTCCTGCTCGACCGCGACGGCAACCACGTCTTCATCGAGATGAACCCGCGCATCCAGGTCGAGCACACCGTGACCGAGGAGGTCACCGACGTCGACCTGGTCCAGGCCCAGCTGCGCATCGCGGCCGGCGAGACCCTGGCCGACCTCGGACTGTCCCAGGACACCGTGCGGCTGCGCGGCGCGGCCCTGCAGTGCCGCATCACCACCGAGGACCCGGCCAACGGATTCCGCCCCGACACCGGCCGGATCAGCGCCTACCGCTCACCGGGCGGCTCCGGCATCCGCCTGGACGGCGGAACCACCCACGCCGGCACCGAGATCAGCGCCCACTTCGACTCCATGCTCGTCAAACTCACCTGCCGCGGACGGGACTTCAAGGCCGCCATCGGCCGCGCCCGGCGCGCGGTCGCCGAGTTCCGCATCCGCGGCGTCGCCACCAACATCCCCTTCCTCCAGGCCGTCCTGGACGACCCCGACTTCCAGGCCGGGCGGGTCACCACCTCGTTCATCGAGCAGCGCCCGCACCTGCTCACCGCCCGCACCTCCGCCGACCGCGGCACCAAGCTGCTCACCTACCTCGCCGACGTCACCGTCAACCGGCCGCACGGCGAACGCCCCGAGACCGTCGACCCGGTCACCAAGCTGCCCACGCCGCCCGCCGGCGAGGCGCCCGCCGGATCCCGGCAGCGCCTGGTCGAACTCGGCCCCGAGGGCTTCGCCCGCGCGCTGCGCGAGTCGCCCACTCTCGGCGTCACCGACACCACCTTCCGCGACGCCCACCAGTCCCTGCTGGCCACCCGGGTGCGCACCAAGGATCTCCTCGCCGTCGCCCCGGTCGTCGCCCGCACCCTGCCCGAACTGCTATCCCTGGAGTGCTGGGGCGGCGCCACCTACGACGTCGCCCTGCGCTTCCTCGCCGAGGACCCCTGGGAGCGGCTGGCCGCGCTGCGCGAGGCGGTGCCCAACATCTGCCTCCAGATGCTGCTGCGCGGCCGCAACACCGTCGGCTACACGCCGTACCCGACGGAGGTCACCGACGCCTTCGTCCAGGAGGCCGCAGCCACCGGCATCGACGTGTTCCGCATCTTCGACGCGCTCAACGACGTGGGCCAGATGCGGCCCGCCATCGACGCCGTACGGGAGACCGGCACCGCCGTCGCCGAGGTCGCCCTGTGCTATACCGCGGACCTGTCCGACCCCGCCGAGCGCCTGTACACGCTGGACTACTACCTGCGCCTGGCCGAGCAGATCGTCGAGGCCGGCGCGCATGTGCTGGCCGTCAAGGACATGGCGGGACTGCTGCGCGCGCCCGCCGCGGCCACGCTGGTGTCGGCGCTGCGCCGCGAGTTCGACCTCCCCGTCCACCTGCACACCCACGACACCGCCGGCGGCCAGCTCGCCACCTACCTCGCCGCGGTCCGGGCCGGCGCCGACGCGGTGGACGGCGCGGTCGCCTCCATGGCCGGCACCACCTCGCAGCCGTCGCTGTCCGCGCTGGTCGCCGCCACCGACCACTCCGAACGGCCCACCGGCCTGGACCTGAGGGCGGTCGGCGACCTGGAACCGTACTGGGAGAGCGTCCGCAAGATCTACGCGCCCTTCGAGGCGGGCCTCGCCTCCCCGACCGGCCGGGTCTACCACCACGAGATCCCCGGCGGCCAGCTGTCCAACCTGCGCACCCAGGCGGTCGCGCTCGGCCTCGGCGACCGCTTCGAGGACATCGAGGCGATGTACGCCGCCGCCGACCGCATCCTGGGCCGCCTGGTCAAGGTCACCCCCTCCTCCAAGGTGGTCGGCGACCTGGCCCTGCACCTGGTGGGCGCCGGGGTCGCCCCGGAGGACTTCGAGCGCTCGCCCGACCGGTTCGACATCCCCGACTCCGTCATCGGCTTCCTCCGCGGCGAGCTGGGCACCCCGCCCGGCGGCTGGCCCGAGCCGTTCCGCACCCGGGCGCTGAAGGGCCGCGCACCGGCCAAGCCCGCGCGGGAACTGACCGAGGAGGACCGCGACGGCCTGGACAAGACCCGCCGCGCCACCCTGAACCGGCTGCTCTTCCCCGGCCCCGCTCGGGAGTTCGAGACCCACCGCCAGACCTACGGCGACACCGGTGTCCTGGACAGCAAGGACTTCTTCTACGGGCTGCGGCCCGCCGAGGAGTACGCGGTCGACCTGGAGCCGGGCGTGCGGCTGCTGATCGAGGTGCAGGCCGTGGGCGAGGCCGACGAGCGCGGCCTGCGCACCGTGATGGCCACCCTCAACGGTCAGCTGCGCCCCATCCAGGTGCGCGACCGGGCGGCCGCCTCCGACGTCCCGGTGACCGAGAAGGCCGACCGGGCGAATCCCGGCCATGTGGCGGCGCCGTTCGCCGGGGTGGTGACGCTCGCGGTCGCCGAGGGCGACGAGGTGACGGCCGGGGCGAGCGTGGCCAGCATCGAGGCGATGAAGATGGAGGCCGCCATCACCGCCACCAAGGACGGCCGGGTGGGCCGGCTCGCCATCAACCGCATCCAGCAGGTGGAGGGCGGCGACCTGCTGATCGAGATCGTCTGACCGGGGCACTCCCCGTGGAACCCGGCCCAAGGGCGCCGGTTGCCGGAGACGGCCGCCGGCGCCCTTTCGCGTAGGCGCGCCCGGGCACCGCCCTCGCTCCGGTGCCGTGCGGTCAGGCGCCGTCGGCCGGGACGTCCCGTCCGTTCAGCGCCCGGTAGGCGAACCGGGTGATCACCTCGACGGCCTCGTCCTCGGGGATGTCCGGCCACAGCTGGCCGATGCTGTCGAACATCGAGGCCAGCAGGGTGAGGGCGACCTCCGGGGAGGTCGGCAGGTCGGGGATGTGCCGCAGATGGTCGCGCAGGTCCTCGAACTGGGTCCGCCGCCAGTGCCGCAGGGTGCGGGCGAAGTTCTCGTCGACCAGCGCTGCCTGCTGGAGCGCGAGCATGGTGGCCGCGTGCTCCCGGTACACCCGCGAGTACCCGGCGACATGGTCGCGGATCGCCTGCGGATCGGTGAAGTCCGCCTTGTGCTCGGGGCGTTCCGCCTGGCGGTCGCCCGCCTCGGAGACCTCCGCGAGCAGCGCCTCCAGCAGCTCCTCCTTGCCCGTGAAGTGGGTGTAGAACGACCCCGCCGACCGGCCCGCCTCCGCCGTGATGTCGGTGATCTTGGTGTTCAGATACCCGCGCGAGGCGAACAGGCGCTTGGCCGCCGCCAGCAACGCGGCCCTGGTGTCGGCCGCCTGCGCCGCACGTTTCACGCGGACCTCCCTCGCCTTCTTGACAGCGCACGCTAGCAGGCTCCACGATGAATCTAAATTCACTGAATGGAGATTCACCATGTTGAGCGTCCTCATCGCCGGCGCCGGACCCACCGGCCTCACCCTCGCCATCGACCTGGCCCGCCGGGGCGTCCGCGTACGGATCGTGGACAAGGCGGAGAAGTTCTTCGACGGCTCGCGCGGCGACGGCATCCAGCCGCGCACCCTGGAGGTCTTCGACGACCTCGGCGTCCTGGACGCCGTCCTGAAGGAGGGCGCGCTGCCCGCCCCGATCCGCGTCCGCCTCGACGGCCGCCCGGCGGGCGAACGCCGGATGTTCGAACCCCGCGAGCCCCGCCCCGACGTCCCGTACCCGAACGCCTGGGTGCTCGGCCAGTCCCAGCTGGAGGGCATCCTGCGCGCCCGGCTCGCCGAGTTCGGCGTACGGGTCGAGCTCGGCGTCGCGCTCGTCGGACTGGAGCAGGACGACGAGGGAGTGACCGCGCTCCTGTCCACCGGCGAGAGCGCCCGCTTCGACTACCTGGCCGGCGCCGACGGCGGCGCGAGCCTGGTCCGCAAGGCGATCGGCGTGCCCTTCCCGGGCACCACGGACGAGTCCTTCCGCGTCCTGGTCGGCGACGTGCGCGCCCCGGGCCTCGATCCCGCCTTCGGCCACTGGTTCGCGGCGGCGGACGACCCCATGTCCGGCGTCGTCATGACTCCGCTGCCCGGCACCGGCATGTTCCAGTACGCCTCGGTGCTCGGCGCGGACGACGACGCCTCCCTGGCCACCATGCAGGCCGTCCTGGACCGGTTCTCGGCCGGCGTGCGGCTGACCGGCCACGGCTGGGCGACGGTGTGGCGGCCCAACGTACGGCTCGCCGAGCGCTACCGGCGGGGCAGGGTCTTCCTCGCCGGCGACGCCGCCCACGTCCACCCGCCCACCGGCGGCCAGGGCATGAACACCGGCGTCCAGGACGCCTACAACCTCGGCTGGCGGCTGGCCACCGAGACCGGCCTCGACCGCTACGAGACCGAGCGGCGCGCCGTCGCCGCCCGCGTCCTCGGCGTCAGCACCGAACTGCTCACCCGGTACGCCGAGGGCCACGAGGACGCCCACCGCCGCGGCGAGGAGGGCTTCGGCCTGGACATCACCTACCGCGCCCCCGACGCCACCGGCGCCCTCGTCACCGGCGACCGCGCCCCCGACGCCCCCCTGCGCGACGCCTCCGGCGGAGCGGTCCGCCTCTTCGACCTCTTCCGCGGGCCGCACTTCACCCGCCTGGTCTTCGGCGGCGGCACACCCGCCCCGGCCGCCCCGGACACACGTGTCCCCGCGGCGGCCGGCGCCCCGCACACCTGGACCGTGCTGCGCCCCGGCGAACAGCCCCCGGCGGGACCCGCCGACGGCGCCCGCTTCGTCGTGGACGCCGACGGGCACGCGTACGCCGCCTACGCCGCCGCCCCGGGCGACGCCTTCCTGGTCCGCCCCGACGGCTACCTGGCCTGACCCCGCGCGCCGGGCGCGCCGGGCCGCTACCGGGCGGCCTCGTCGTCCCCCCGCCCCAGCCAGCCCCGGGCGGCGGCGGCCAGCGCGGTGATGCCGGTGCTCAGGGTCGGCTCCACCACCGGGGCGAAGTGCGGGGAGTGGTTGGAGGGCTGCCGGCGCGCCACGTCGGCCAGTTCCTCGAAGGACCGGGCGGAGGCGAAGGCGACCGGGTCCGCGCCGCCCAGCAGCCAGTAGACGCAGGGCGCGCCGGCGGCCTGCGCCAGCACCCCGATGTCCTCGCTGCCGGTGGCCGGCCCCGGGTCCACCAGCCGGTGGGAGCCCAGCGCCCCGGTGAGCGCGGCGCCGGTGCGCTCGCACGCCGCCGGGTCGTTGACGAGCGCCGGGAACGACTCGGTGCGCACGATCTCCGGCTCGCGCGGCGCGCCCGAGGAGGCGGCCTCGGCCCGCACGATCCGCTCCACGGCGGCCAGCACGCCCTCCCGCACCCCGGGCTCGAAGGTGCGGATGCTCAGCAGCAGCTCGGCGCGGTCCGGGATGATGTTCGGCTTCGTCCCGGCGTGCAGCGCCCCCACGGTGACGACCGCGGTGGAGGTGCCGGCCACCTCGCGGGAGACCACGCCCTGGAGCCGCATCACCGTCGCGGCGGCCATGACCACCGGATCGACGCAGGCCTCCGGCCGGGAGCCATGGCCGCCGCGGCCGTGCAGGACCACGCGCAGCGAGTCGGAGGCGGCGAACGCCGGTCCGGGGTGCAGTCCGAGGTAGCCGGCCGGCAGCGGCGCCACGTGCTGGCCGAGGACGACCTCGGGCCGCCCGAACCGCTCGAACAGCCCGTCGTCGATCATCGCCTGGGCGCCCCGGCCCATCTCCTCGGCGGGCTGGAAGACGACCAGCAGGGTTCCCCGCCACGCGGTGCGGTCCGCCGCGAGCTCGGCCGCCGCGCCCAGCAGACACGCGACGTGCATGTCGTGGCCGCAGGCGTGCATGACGGGGACCGGGCGGCCCTCGCCGTCCGTGGTGCGCGCGGTGCTGGCGTAGGGCAGCGCGGTCTGCTCCTCCACCGGCAGCGCGTCCATGTCGGCGCGCAGCGCGATTGTGGGCCCGTCGCCGCTGCGCAGCACCCCGACGACGCCCGTGCCGCCGACCCCCTCGGTGGTCTCGTACCCGGCGGCCCGCAGCCGCTCGGCCACGATCCGCGCGGTGCGGTGCTCCGCGAAGGCCAGCTCGGGATGGGCGTGCAGATCGCGGTAGAGGTCGGCGAGGTCGCCGTGCGGGGACGCTGGGCTGGGCATCGTGCCACCTTCCGGTATCAGGGCCGGCGGCGCCGCCGCGCGGGCGGGCCGCCCGACGCCCAACATAGCCAGTGGACGATCTTCCCGTCCGCCCCGGCTCCGGCCGTTCGCTCAGGCCCGGCGGCTCACTGCGGGCCGCCGCCCGGAGCGTCAGCCGGTGCGCCGCGCCTGCGGCCCGCCAGCACGGCGTACACGACGACGCCCGCGAACAGGAACAGCACGCCTTGGTACACGGCCGCGTACCCGGCGCCCGCCACGAGCCACAGCGAGAAGCCCGCCGCGACCGAGGCGACCACCAGGTCGCGCGCCAGCCGCGCCGGGTTCACCAGCTCGCGCCGCCCCGACACCAGGTGTGTGAGCTGCGCGGCCGAGGCCAGCAGATACGGCACGGTCGCCGTGAACGTCGTCACCAGCACCAGGACCTGGAAGACCTTGGCCGAGCCCGACGTGTAGTTGTAGACGGTGAGCAGCGAGGCCAGGACGACGGTCACGCCCACGCCGACGGTCGGCACGCCCCGGCGCCGGCGCGCGAACGCGGCCGGGAACAGCCCGTCCCGGGCCGCGGCGTAGGGGGTCTGGGCGCTCAGCAGCGTCCAGCCGTTGAGGCAGCCGGTCATCGAGACCAGCGCGGCCGCCGCGACGGCCCAGCCGCCCCAGCCGCCGCCGAACATGGCGTTCACGGCGTCCGAGAAGGGCGCGGCGGACGTCACCAGCCGGTCGTGGGGAACCGTGCCGAAGACGGAGAGGGTGCCCAGCAGATACACCAGCGCCGCGCCCGCGGTGCCGATCACGGTGGCGCGCCCCACGTTGCGCCGGGGGTTCTTGACCTCGCCCGCGCTCACGGCGGCCGACTCCACCCCGAGGTAGGAGAACAGCAGCAGCGCCGCGGAGGCGGAGACGGCGCCGATCGGACTCTGGCCACTGGCGTTGAACGGGCCGAGGTTGCGCGGGTCGAAGAAGAACAGCCCGCCCACCGCGACGAGCAGCAGCGGCAGGAACTTCAGCACCGTGGAGACCAGCTGCACGGCGCCCACGTAGCGGGTCCCGGCGAAGTTGGCGAGCGCGGGCAGCCACTGGATGACCAGCGCCGCCAGACACGCCGTCCAGCGGTGGCCGCCGACCGGGATCAGCACGTCGAGGTAGCCGACGGCGGCGACGGCGAGGGCGGCGTTCGACACCCAGGTGGTGATCCAGTACGCCCAGGCCGCGAGGAAGCCGGCGAAGTCGCCGAACGCCTCGCGGGCGTAGACGTAGGGGCCGCCGGTGCGCGGGTCGCGCTGGGCGAGCCGGCCGAAGACCAGGGCGAGTGCGATGGCCCCGGCGGTCAGGACGCCGAAGGCGACCAGGCTGACGGTGCCGTACGGGGCGACGGAGGCGGGCAGCAGGAAGATGCCGCCGCCGATGATGTTGCCCATGACCAGGGCGGTGGCGACGGGCAGCCCGAAACGGCGGGCGTGCCGGCCGGCGGAGGAGTCCTGGACGGGATCGCCAGGGGCGGGGGCCGCGGAGCCGTCCCGCGGGGCCGGAGCCGGCTGTGCGGCGGTCCCGTTGACGTGCATGGAGTGGTGCGCCTCTCATCGAACTGGTGTCCAGGATCGCCGGACGGACTCCATCGTCCGGCATGTGCCGAGGTAGTGCCAAATCAGACATATTTATCCCGTATGGCCGAGTGCCGCACCGGAAGAAGTGCGCCACCGGGCCCCGGGGGCCGGGAATCCTGCGGACGGGGGAGCCCGCGGCACGGCGCCGGAGAACGGGGCGGGGGTACCGGCGTCCGGGCGTGATCGAGGGCGCCGGGCGTGGCGGGGGCGTCTTCGGCGGGAGGAGCGCGGGCGTGATGATCTAGCGTGGGCGACATGCCCGAGTTGTCGCACGGAGAACACGGCCGGCCGCCCACCCCGGCCCAGCGCTGGGCCGCCTTCCGCGCCTCGCCCTTCCTGCCCGCGACCGTGCTGACGCTGATCCTGGCCGCCGCCGCCGGGCTCTTCGCCGGCTCCTACACCTACGCCATGGCCAACCCCACCCCGCACACCATCCCCACCGCGGTCGTCGGCGCCTACGATCAGCCGCAGGGGCGGCGCTTCGTCGCCGGCATGGAG
This sequence comes from Streptomyces seoulensis, assembly GCA_013364255.1. Lineage (GTDB taxonomy): Bacteria > Actinomycetota > Actinomycetes > Streptomycetales > Streptomycetaceae > Streptomyces > Streptomyces similanensis. The sequence continues at coordinate 8,150,944 of CP054936.1, forward strand.
AAGGCGCTGGCCGCCTCCCTGCAACTGCACGCCTACGACGACCGGGCCGCGGCCGAGACGGACGTGGACGACCAGCGGGTGTTCGCCGTGCTGGAGATCCCCGCGGCGGGCGACGCCTTCGTGCTCGACGTCTCCAGCGCCTCGGGGGCGACGGTCGCCCAGGTGCTGGTGGAGGCGGCACAGCAGGTCGGCAAGGCGTCCGGCGCGCCCGTCACGGTGCGCGACCTCAAGCCGCTGCAGAAGGGCGACCCGCGCGGACTGGCGATCTTCTACATCTCGCTCGCGGCCGTGATCATCGGCTTCGTGGGCGCCATCCAGCTCAGCGTGCACGCCCGCGCGCTCAACCCGTTCGAACGCATCCTCTTCACGGTGGCCTACGCCCTGCTCGGCGGGTTCGTGATCGCGGCGGTGGTGGACTGGCTGCTGGGCGCGGTCCACCTGCCGTTCGTCGAGTCGTGGATGATCCTCGCGCTGACGATGTTCGCCTCCGGCATGGTCTTCACCATGTTCAACACCCTCTTCGGCCGCTGGGCCATGCTGCCGACCTGGGGGCTGATGGTCCTGCTCGGCAACCCGTCCTCGGGCGGCGCGGTCTCCTGGCCGCTGCTGCCCTCCGTGCTCGGCGTCATCGGCCAGTGGCTGCCGCCGGGAGCCTCGGTGAACGCGCAGCACACGGCCGTCTACTTCGCCGGCCACCAGCACGCCTTCCCCTTCCTGGTGCTGGCCGCCTGGGCCGTCGTCTCCTGCGCGGTGTTCTGGTTCTGGCGCCACCGTCACCCCGGCGGCCGGGCCGCCGCCCCCGCCCACGCCGCCGCCTGAGCGACGCCTTACCCGAGAGGTCATCGACCCCGGCCCACGGCGCCTGCCAAGCTCGTCGCCGTACGAAGCCGACCGTACGAAGCCGACCGACCGGAGGACGCCATGACCGCCTACGCCATCGCCCACCTGCGCGAGGCCGCCCCGCACCCGGAGATCGCCGAGTACATGGAGCGCATCAGCGGCACCTTCGAGCCCTACGGCGGCCGGTTCCTGGTGCACGCCGCGCAGCACGAGGTGAAGGAGGGCGCCTGGCCCGGCCACGTCGTCATGATCTCCTTCCCCGCGATGACCGAGGCGCGCGCCTGGTGGGACTCGCCCGCCTACCGGGAGATCGCCCCCCTGCGCGCCCGCCACATCGAGGGCGACATCATCCTGGTCCCGGGCGTCCCGGAGAACTACGACCCGACCGGCACGGCCGGCGCGATCCGCGAGGCGCTGCCGACCGGGTGACCGCCGCCCGGGCGTACGCCCCTCACCGGCCCGCTCCCCGCCGCCCGGCGGCGAGCGGGCCGCCGTCGAGGACGGACACCAGCGGACCGTCCGCCGCCCGGGCCCGCCCCCACCCCCCGGCCGCCGTCCCGCACAGGTCAGCGGCCCATGCCGCGCCGCCCGCCGCCGACCGCTCCAGCCAGTCGCGGTACACCGGCGACTGCGCCGCCGCCTCCCGGTAGGCGTCGGCCAACTCCTCGAAGACGCCGTCCACCTCCTCCTCCGTACGGGCCGCGAGCAGCAGCCGTACCCCGATCGGGTCCCCGCGCAGCGGCCGCAGGGCGAGGTCGGCGCGCGGATGCGCGGTGGGCTGGCTGACCGTGACCACCTCACCGATCGCGGCCAGTGAGTACGCCGTGAGGTAGTCGCCGTGCAGCATGTCGGGTTCCTGCCCGGCCGCCCGCAGCACCCGGCGCAGCGCGTCCCATTCGCCGTCGACGGTGGAGTCCACCATCCACCGGTCCCCGGCGAGATCCCCGAGCGCGACCTCGCGCCGGACGGCCGCCGGATGGTCCGCGGCCAGGGTGACGAACTGCGGCTCCCGCTCCACCAGCACCCGCAGGCACAGTCCGGGCGGCACCCGCAGCGGAGTGCCCTCGACCTCGTGCACGAAGGCCGTGTCGAGCCGCCCCGACACCACCATGCGCAGCAGGGAGTTCGCCGACACGTCCATCTGGAGCGCCGGTTCGGTCCGCGGCGCCCGGGCGCGTAGCCGGCGCAGCCAGCCCGGGATGGCCCGGCTGGCGGTCGACCCGATGCGCAGCCGCCGCCCGCAGGCCGCCCGCGCGGCCGCCGCCCGGGTCTCGGTGACGAGCGCGGCCAGTTCGGCGACCAGCGGCCGGGCCCGGCCGAGCACCTCGTGCCCCAGCGGCGTGGCCCGGCACCCGGTGCGCGCCCGGACGAAGAGCTGCCCGCCCAGCGCCTGCTCGATCCGCCGCAACTGGGTGCTCAACGAGGGCTGCGCCATGCCGAGTTCACGCGCCGCCCGGTGCAGACTGCCGGTGTCCGCGATGGCGCAGAGGACGCGCAGATGTCTGACCTCGAGCTCCATGGGCGCAGCGTAGGGCGGCTCCGGGACCGCCCGCCAGATGTTCAAATCCCAATGGAAATGGACGAGTCGGCCCCCCGATAGCCCCGCGCTATCCCCACTTGCCATCATCCGCGACGGCGCCGCTCGGCCCGAGACTCCTGCACAACCGATCGTTCACACCCCACAAGGAACGAGTAGGAGCCCCCACGTGATGTCACAGCGCACGCACAGCAACTCCCCGAAGTCCGGCCGCAGACTGGTGGCCCTCGCGCTCGGCCTCGGCCTGGCCTCGGCCGCGCTCGGCACGGCGGTCCCCGCCGCCGCGCAGCCCGCCGCCGCCCCGGCCACGACCGCCGTCGCCGGCTACGCCCACTACGCGGGCTCGGCCCAGGAGAGCGCCGCCAACAAGGCATTCTTCGACGCCGTGCTCCAGTCGGTCGCCAAGCGGCAGGCCGCCCAGCCGAACCTTCAGTCGGTGACCGTCTACTACAGCACCGCCCAGGCGCCGAGCTTCCGCTCGCAGATATCGAGCGCCGCCTCGATCTGGAACAGCTCGGTGTCGAACGTCAAGCTCCAGGCCACCTCGGGCAGCGCCGACTTCGCCTATTACGAGGGCAACGACTCGCGCGGCTCCTACGCCTCCACCAACGGCCACGGCAGCGGCTACATCTTCCTGGACTACGCGCAGAACCGGCAGTACGACTCGATCCGCGTCACCGCGCACGAGACCGGACATGTGCTGGGTCTGCCGGACCACTACAGCGGCCCGTGCAGCGAGCTGATGTCGGGCGGCGGCCCCGGCACCTCCTGCACCAACCGCTACCCGAACGCCGCCGAGCGGTCCCGGGTCAACCAGCTGTGGGCCAACGGCCTGGCCCAGGCGGTCGCCAAGCTCGCCGCGACGCGCTGACCCGACGCCGGCAGCGGGGGCGCGGTCCGGGGCTCGCACCCCGGTCCGCGCTCCCTCGCCAGGGTCCGAGCCCCCGCACCCGGTCCGCGCCCCCGCACCAGGGTTCTCGCCGCCGCCGGACACCCCACCGGCGGGGGCTACTTGCTGACGGCGAAGCGCATCAGGGCGTGCTCGTCGCCCTGCTTGATCTTCCCGGTCGCGTTGATCACTTCCAGCTTCCAGGCGCCGCCGACCCGGACCGCCTTGGCCACGGCGCAGCCGTTGTCCTGGGTCAGCAGGCTGGGCCAGATGTCGGCGACCTGCTGCGAGCTGCCGCCGGTCGCGTCGTACACCTTGAAGCTGATGTTGCGCGCCTTCTGGAAGGAACTGCCCTTCTTGAACGCGGCCGCGACGAACACGATCGCGGTGATGTTCGGCGGTATCCGGGCGAACTCGACCGTCACGGTCTCGTCGTCGCCGTCCCCGCGGCCGGTCTGGTTGTCACCGCTGTGCACCAGGGAGCCGTTGCCCATGGGGTCCAGCGAGTCGAGGCCCGCCAGGCGCACCGGGTCCGAGCCCTGGAGCGCGATGGCGATGAGGTCCAGGTCGGTGCCGGTCTTGCGGCGGAGCACCCCCATGACCCCGCCGCTGGATCCCGCGGTCGGGTCCCAGGACACGCCGATGGACAGATGGGTGACCCCGTCCAGGTCCGCCGGGCCGTCTTCCTTCGTCAGCGTAATCATGCGTGGATCGTCCTCCGTGGTGAGATCGCGTCACGGCAAAGTCTGCACGGAGGCCGCACCCACGCCCACAAGTGGTCCACGGTTGACCGTTTCCTCCCGGTACGCCGCCCGTCCCGCAGCCTCCCCACCACCGCCGCCCGCCCGGTAGGGTCGGCAACGGCCAGGTGCCGAGGACGAGGGGGAGACAGCGGATGAGCAGCAACGTCTTCGGAGAGCGCGAGGGTGCGGGCCCGCCGCGCGACCGCACCGGCCAGGCCGAGGCGTTCGACGCCATCGGCGACCGCTACGACGAGGCGTTCCCGCACAAGGAGGGGCAGATCTCGGCCACCGAGTGGCTCGTCGCGTCCCTGCCCGCCGGATCGCGGGTGCTGGACCTCGGCTGCGGCACCGGTGTGCCCACCGCCCGCCGGCTGGCGGAGGTGGGGATGCGGGTCGTCGGCGTCGACCTGTCGGCCGGCATGGTCGCCCGGGCCCGCGCCCAGGTGCCCGGCGCCGAGTTCCACCGGGCCGACCTCGCGGACCTCGGCCCCGGCGGCCCCTGCGACCTGGGCCGCTTCGACGCGGCCACGGCCTTCTTCTCCCTGCTCATGCTGCCCCGCGCCGAGATCCCCGGAGCGCTGCTGATGGTACGTCAGTCGCTGGCGCCGGAAGGGCTGTTCGCGCTGTCGATGGTCGAGGCCGACGTGGACGACGTCCCGATCCCGTTCCTCGGCCGCCGGATCCGGGTCTCCGGCCATCCGCGCGCCGAGCTGCGCCGGGTGGTCGAGGCGGCGGGCTTCGACGTCGTAGAGGAGAGCTCCCGCGGCTACGCCCCGGGCGGCGCCGACGTGCCGCCCGAGGAGCACCTCTTCCTGCGGTGCCGGCGCCGCGACTGAACTCGGCGCCGGCGCCCGGTCAGTTCAGCGCGGGCGGCGCCGCGTGCGGCCCCGTCGCCCACGCCGACGGCCGCGGACCGACGGTGAAGTCCAGGGTCCGCAGGGAGCGCAGCGCACCGGTGGTGAGATACGTCCGGTCGTAGCGCGATCCGTCGGCGCGCAGCCCCTGCGCGTACCGGTCGGTGTCCGACGTCCCGCGCGCCGTGATCGTCAGCCGGCCGTGCGGGCTGTAGCGGCGGTCGAGCGTCAGATCGACCCGGTCGAAGACCGGCGTGGACAGCCCCCAGGTGTCGTACCCGGGCTGCACCGGGAACAGCCCGATGGAGGACAGCACCACCCAGGCGGACATGGTGCCCAGGTCGTCGTTGCCGGTCATGCCCGTCGGGGTGTCGGTGAACAGGGTGAGCGCGGCGTGCACCACGTCGGTGGTCTTCCACGGCTGCCCGGTCGACAGATACGTGTACGGGGCGATGAGGTCGGGCTCGTTCTGCGGGTTGTACTTGTCGGCGTTGTAGTAGTCGTACGGCCCGTTGACCCACACCTCGCGCGCCGTCCCCGCCGGGTCCTTCAGCAGCCGGTCGTAGGCGAAGAAGGAGTCCAGCCGGTCGTTGGCCGCCCGCGTGCCGCCGATGAGGCCGACCATCCCCGGCAGGTCCTGCGGCACCAGCCACTGGTACTGCCAGGACGTCCCCTCGTGGAAGCCCTCGCTCTGCGCGGGGTCCGCCGGCCCGGTGAAGGCGCCGGAGGCGTCGCGCGCCCGGAAGAACCCGGTCGACGGGTCGAAGACGGTCCGGTAGTCGCGGGAGCGGGCCGCGTAGCGGTCGGCGTCCTGCCGGTGGCCCAGGTCCCGGGCCATCTGGGCGAGCATCGCGTCCGACAGGGCGTACTCCAGCGTGGCCGAGGCGCCGTGGTCGTAGTCCGAGTCACCGGGCTTGGCGTGCGGACGGTCCTTGAGGTACGGAACGAACCCGTTCTTCAGATACTCCTCGTTGCCCTCGCGGCCCACCGCGGGCGAGGCGGCCGGCGGCACCGCGTCGGCGTTCCGCTTGAGCGCCCGGTACGCCCGCTCCTCGTACCCCTTGAGCAGCCCCTGCTGGTAGGCGTTGGTGAGGAACGGGGTGACCGGGTCGCCGGTCATGATGTTCGTCTCGACCGTGCCGTAGCCCCATTTGGGCAGCCAGCCGCTCTCCTCGGCGATGTGGACGACGGAGACCGCCATGTCGCGGGCCTCGCGCGGCGCGAGCAGGGACAGCAGCTGCGTCTGGGTGCGGTAGGTGTCCCACAGCGACCAGTTCTGGTAGTACGTGAACCCGTCGGTGCGGTGCACGCGCCGGTCCCAGCCGGTGTAGCGGCCGTCGGCGTCGCTGCCGACGTTGGGCGCCAGGAACGACCGGTACAGCGCCGAGTAGAAGGTGCGGCGCGCGGTGTCGGCGCCGCCGGACACCCGGACGCCGTCGAGCCGCTTCTCCCAGGCGCGCCGGGCGGCGGTCCGCACGGTGTCGAACGAACGCCCGCCCTCCGCCCGCAGGTTGCCGGCGGCGCCGGCCGCGTCGACGTAGGACAGCGCGGTGGTCGCCTCGACGGTACGGTCCTTCGTGGTGTCGAACCGGACGTAGGCGCCGCCGTGGCCGGTGGCCGAGCCCGGTGTCACCGTCGAGCCGTCCCAGGTGCCGTACGCGGTGAACGGCCGGTCGAAGCGGGTGATCGTGTAGACGGTGTACGGCAGGGTGTCCTGGCAGAAACCGCGGCCGGTGATCGCGGTGCGCACGGTGCGGTTGTCGAGGATCTCGACCTCGGTGGAGACCATCCGGTGCAGCGCCTGCCCGGCGTCGAGCAGGACGTTGGCCTTGTCGGTGGCGGGGAAGGTGTAGCGCTGCACGCCGGTGCGGGCGGTCGCGGTCAGCTCCGCCCCGATGCCGGAGTCCAGGCCGACCCGGTAGTAGCCGGGGCTCGCCGACTCGTCCTCGTGGGAGAAGCCGGCCGCGTACTTCGCGTAGTCGGTCCGGGTGACGTCGCCGGTGGTCGGCAGCACCGGCAGATCGCCGCCCAGCCCGCAGCCCACCCCGGAGAGGTGGACCAGGGAGAAGCCGCGGATGTGGTCCTCGGCGTAGTCGTAGCCGGTGTTGTGCCCGGTGTCGGGCGACAGCTGCACCATGCCGAACGGGACGGCGGCCCCGGGATAGGTGTTCCCTTCGTTCTGGGTGCCGATGAACGGATTGACCAGGTCGGTGAGGGCTCCGCCGTGCTGCTCGGCGGCCTGCGCGGCGACGGGCGCGGTCAGCAGCGCGGACGCCGCCACCGCCCCCGCCACGCACAGGCGCAGACCGCGCGGCCATCGGGCGCGGGTGTCTGGAAAGGGTCCGGCGCGCACAGGACCTCCTGTCTCGGACAACGTTGTCAAGCGATCGGTCAGGGGCATGACAGCACGGGAACCGCCGCGGCGGCAAGAGCCGTGACACGGCGGGCGGGGAGTACCGGCCGCCACCGCGGGGGAGGGCCGGTCACCACAATTCCGCCCGTCACACCCGCAACCGGACGTGGTGAATCTCGCTCCCGGCGACCGGTCCGTTTGCCGGTGCCACGAGTGAGCAGGCGGTCTCTGCACGAGCGGGCGAAGGCAGAGAGGAACCACCATGGCGGACAACGAAGCCGGTCTTCACGAGATCGACGCCGATCCAGCGGCCCTCAGACGCCACCGCACGCTGTTCCGGGCCGTCCAGCGCCGCAGGAACCCGCCCCTGCGGCGGACCGACATCACGGTCACCGACGAGGCCGCCGTGCGCCGGGCCGTGAAGGCGGCCTCGCTCGGCAACGCCATGGAGTGGTTCGACTTCGGCATCTACAGCTACCTCGCGGTCACCATCGGCCATGTGTTCTTCCCGTCCGGGAACGACACCGTGCAGTTGCTGTCGTCGTTCGCGACGTTCGCCGTGTCCTTCCTGGTGCGCCCGCTCGGCGGCATGGTGTTCGGCCCGATGGGCGACAAGATCGGCCGCAAGAAGGTCCTCGCACTGACCATGATCATGATGGCCGTCGGCACCTTCGCCATCGGCCTGATCCCGCCCTACGCCATGATCGGCTTCTGGGCGCCCGTGCTGCTGATCCTCTTCCGGCTGGTGCAGGGCTTCTCGACCGGCGGCGAGTACGGCGGCGCCTCCACGTTCATCGCCGAGTACGCGCCCGACCGGCGCCGCGGCTTCTTCGGCAGCTTCCTTGAACTGGGCACGCTGGCCGGCTACGTCGGCGCGGCCGGCCTGGTGACCGTCCTGACCTCGCTGCTCGGCAGCGACGGCATCGAGTCCTGGGGCTGGCGGGTGCCGTTCCTGGTGGCCGGGCCCATCGGACTGATCGGCCTGTACCTGCGGCTCAAGCTGGACGAGACGCCCGCCTTCCGGAAGCTGGAGGACGCCTCCCCGCACCGGGCCTCGGAGGCGGCGACCGCGGTCGAGACCACCGCCAAGGGCGACCTGGCGAAGATCTTCCGCGACTACTGGCCGACCCTCCTGCTGTGCGTCTGCCTGGTCGGCGGCTACAACATCGCCGACTACATGCTCCTGTCGTACATGCCGACGTACCTGTCGGACGAGATGGGCTACTCCGAGACCCACGGCCTGCTCATCCTGATCGCCACGATGGTGGTGCTGATGCTGCTGGTCAACCAGGTGGGCCGGCTCTCCGACCGGATCGGCCGCAAGCCGGTCCTGATGGCCGGCATGCTGGGCTTCTTCGTGCTGTCGGTGCCGGCCTTCCTGCTGGTCCAGCAGGGCGGCCTGGTCGCGGTGTCCGCGGGGATGCTGATCCTCGGACTGTGCCTGGTGTGCCTGCTCGGCACGATGTCCGCCGCGCTGCCCGCGCTCTTCCCGACCCAGGTGCGCTACGGCTCCCTGTCCATCGGCTACAACCTCTCCACGTCCGTGTTCGGCGGCACCACCCCGCTGGTGATCACCGCGCTGATCTCCGCCACCGGAAGCGAGCTGATGCCCGCCTACTACGCGATGGCGGCGGCCCTGGTCGGCGTGGTCTCGGTGGCCTGCATGAAGGAGACGGCGCGCCGCCCGCTGGCGGGCTCCCCGCCGTCGGTGGCGACGCCCGAGGAGGCCGCGCGCCTGGTCGAGAGCCAGGCGGCGACCCCCAGGTTCTGAGGCGGGCGGACCGGTCGCCGGACCCGTGGACACGAGGGGGAGCCCGTGGACACGAGGGGGAGCCCGCCGGAGCACCGGCGGGCTCCCCCTCGTCGCGCTCAGCGCGCCGGACGCCTGCCGCGTCGTCCGCCGAGCCTCAGGCCGAGCAGGAGCACGTCGGCGACGAACACCACGATGCCGATGATCAGCAGGTACATCAGACCGGAAGCGGCGACGCCGATCACTCCGAGGACGACGGCCACCAGGATGAGGAACAGGAAGAGGGCCAGCATTGTCCGATCGCTTTCTCGGGCCACCGGCAGAGGACTGCCGGAAGGGCGGTGGTCAGGGACTCGTGGGCCGGGGGTACGGCCGGTCCGGGGCCGCGGACGGCCCGCGGCTCAGCGCCGGGCCAGCCGCCGCTGCCCGGCCGCGCCGGTCTCGTACGGCAGCCCGTAGTGCTCGAACACCGCCGGCTCGTCCCCCACGGGAAGCTCCCCGTCGGTGTCGATGGACGGGGCGTCCTTGACGTACTTCTTGTCGTAGGCGACGTTGAGCCGGCTGGGGCTGACGGTCGCCCCGGCGAGCGGCACGAACACCAGCCGCTGCCGCCCGAGCATGCCCGTCTTCACGGTGGCGAAGAACGGCTGGTCCGTGATCGTGTCGACGTAGACGGCCTCCAGCTCGCCGATCTTGCTGCCGTCGCCCCCGTGCACGGCGTGCCCCCGCCACTCGCGGATGTCCTGTGCCTCGAACATGGGGTCCTCCACTGTTGCGCGCGATTCACTGGCTGGAACATCACCTACCCCTCCCCCCGGCATTTTCACGGCGACCGGGGCCGCCGGAACCCGTCGATCACCTCATCGCGCGCGACCGTGACCGTTGCGGGCGCCGGGGGAGCGGTCGCACGGGCGCGCGGCGCGCCGGGGCCGTAGGATCGGAGCTTCCCTGGGGGAGGTGGCCATGGGCAGGCGGCGCCCGGACACGCCGACGCTGGAGGAGGTGGCCGCCCGCGCGGGTGTGGGGCGGGGCACCGTCTCGCGCGTCGTCAACAACGCGGCGGGCGTGAAGGAGTCGACCCGCCGCGCCGTACGCGAGGCCATCGCCGAGCTGGGGTACGTCCCCAATCTCGCGGCCCGCTCCCTGGCCGGACGGCGCGCGGACGCCGTAGCGCTCGCCATGACGGAGCGGGACTGGCGGCTGTTCGGCGAGCCGTTCTTCGCCGAGACCGTGCACGGCGTCGGCGACGCCCTCGCCGAGACCGGCGTGCAGCTCCTGCTCACCCTCATCCGCACCGACGAGGAACGCAAGCGGTTCGTGGAGTACGCGCGCGGCGGCCGGGTCGACGGGGTGCTGCTGGTGTCGGTGCGCGCCGACGACGCGCTGCCCGACATGCTCGCCGAGGCACGGCTGCCCACCGTCCTGCTCGGCCGGCGCTCGGGCGACGAGCGCATTCCCTACGTCGACGCGGACAACGCCGGCGGAGCCCGCGACGCCGTCGACCACCTGGTCGGCCAGGGGCGTACCGCGATCGCCACCATCACCGGACCGCTGGACATGTACGTCGCCCAGTGCCGGCTGCGGGGCTACCGGGAGGCCCTGGCACGGGCCGGACTGGACGGCGGCCCTTCCTGGACGGCCGGTGGCGACTTCACCGAGGCGAGCGGCCGGCGCGCGATGGCGGAGCTCCTGGCCCGGCACCCGGGCGTCGACGCGGTGCTGGCCGCCTCGGACACCACCGCGGCCGGTGCGCTGACCGCCCTGCGCGAGGCGGGCCGCCGGGTGCCCGAGGACGTCGCCGTGATCGGCTTCGACGACTTCCCGCTCGCCCGGGACACCGTCCCGCAGCTCACCACGGTCCGCCAGCCGATGGCGCAGATGGGCCGCGCGCTGGTCGGCCTGCTGCTGGAGGAGATGCGAGACACGGGAGACATGAGGGACACGGGGGAGAGGGAGGGGTCGGGAGAGACCGCGGAGCGGGGTGCGGCCCGGCGCCGTGTGCTGCTGCGCACGGAGCTGGTGCTCAGGGAATCGGCCTGAGGCGGACGTCCGGGGGCCGCTCCACCGAAACCTTTCGGGCGTGCGCGCGCAGTCTTGTCAGGGACATGCGTTGCTCCTACAGTCCCGACCAACCGGTATTGGGAGCGCTCCCACTCCGGTGGGCGCCGAGCGCCGACGCCCACCGGACGTCCCGCACGAAGAGGCATGAAGAGGCACGAAGAGAACGGAACCGGCTCACCCCTCCTCCACGGAAGGATCCCGACGTGGCTCGACGCAGCAGACTCCTGTCGGTGGCGGCGGCCTTCGCCACCCTCCTCGCAGCCCTGGGACTGACCCTCCTCGGGCAGGGCCGCGCCGAGGCGCACGGCGTGGCGATGCTCCCCGGATCGCGCACCTACCTGTGCCATCTGGACGCCCAGACCAGCACCGGCGCCCTCGACCCGACCAACCCCGCCTGCAAGGACGCGCTGGCCAAGAGCGGCGCGACCGCGCTGTACAACTGGTTCGCCGTGCTCGACTCCAACGCCGGCGGCCGGGGCTCCGGTTACGTGCCGGACGGGACCCTGTGCAGCGCGGGCGACAAGTCGCCGTACGACTTCTCGGCGTACAACGCCGCCCGCGCCGACTGGCCGAGGACGCACCTGACCTCCGGGGCGACCATCCAGGCGCAGTACAGCAACTGGGCCGCGCACCCGGGCGACTTCAGGATCTACGTGACCAAGGCGGGCTGGTCGCCGACCTCCGCGCTGCGCTGGGCCGACCTCGACCTGGTCCAGACGGTCACCAACCCGCCGCAGCAGGGCTCGCCGGGCACCGACGGCGGCCACTACTACTGGGACCTGAAGCTGCCCTCCGGCCGCTCCGGTGACGCGCTGATCTTCATCCAGTGGGTGCGTTCGGACAGCCAGGAGAACTTCTTCTCCTGCTCGGACGTCGTCTTCGACGGCGGTCACGGCGAGGTGACCGGCATCCGCGGCCAGGGCGCCCCGACGCCCACCCCGACCCCGACGCCCACTCCCACGCCCACCCCGACCGACCCGCACACCGGCTCCTGCATGGCCGTGTACACCGTGACCAACTCCTGGAGCGGCGGGTTCCAGGGATCCGTGGAAGTGATGAACCACGGCACCACGCCGCTCAACGGCTGGGCGGTGGCGTGGAAGCCGGGCGCCGGCACCCGGATCGGCACCGCCTGGAACGGCACCCTGACCACGGCCGCCGACGGCACGGTCACGGTCGTGAACGCGGACTACAACCGGGTCGTCCCACCCGACGGCAGTGTCACCTTCGGGTTCACCGCCACCTCCACGGGCAACGACTACCCGGTCGGCTCGATCGGCTGCACCGGTCCGTGACGAGGAGGTAGCGGCCCGGAACCCCCGGGCGCACGCGGAGACGACAGGAGGCGGGGACCACGGCCCCCGCCTCGCCGCGTTCCGGCCCGCCCCGCGGGCGCGGCGGAGTCCGGAAACGTCCGCTCGGCCGAGCCCGGCGGCGCTCACCCCGAGGCCCCGGGCCGCCGCGGGCGGAACATTTGCCGCCCAACCGGTGCGAGCCGCCGCGCCGCGCACCGCCCGCCGGGCGGCCGACCCGGCCGACATAGATGCGGCCGAAAGCAATATTGCCGCCCCCTGCAAGATTGCCTAGGGTGCCGAATACTGGAGAAATGCGACGGTCCGGGCGCCGGACGCGGCCGCCGGCACGACGGACCGGCCGGCGTCGCGCCGTCGCGTGCGGATGGCTCTCCCCCCACGAGAGGCGGCACCTCATGACGATCGGCAACCCTCGGCCCTACCCGTTCAAGGTCACCGACGAGCTGTACGTCGAACCGCGCTTCGAAGAACTCCGGGAGAGCGAGCCGCTGTGCCCGGTGCGGCTGCCGCACGGGGAGCCGGCCTGGCTGGTGACCCGGTACGAGGACGTGAAGACCGTACTCGGCGACTCCCGCTTCAGCCGGGCCAGAGCGGTGCGCGAGGACGAGCCCCGCACCCGCTACCACCGCGGCCTGCCCGGCAACATCCTGGAGTTCGACCCGCCCGAGCACACCCGGCTCCGGCGGGTGGTGGCCAAGGCCTTCACCGTCCGCCGGGTGCAGGAACTGAGGGTGCGCGCCCAGGACATCGCCGACGGACTCGTCGACGCCATGATCGCCCAAGGACCGCCCGCTGACCTGGTCGCCGGCTTCGCCCTGCCGCTGCCGGTCACGGTGATCTGCGAACTGCTCGGCGTGCCGCTGGAGGACCGCACCCGCTTCCGGGTGTGGTCGGACGCCCTGCTGTCCACCACGCGCTTCACCCCGCAGGAGGTGGAGCGCTGCGCCGACGAGCTGTCCGCCTACATGGCCGCCCTGATCGCCGAACGGCGCAAGGAGCCCAAGGACGACCTGCTCGGCGTGATGGTCGCCGCGCGCGACGAGGAGGACCGGCTCACCGAGGACGAACTCGTGGCCATGGGCGTCAGCGTGCTGGTCGCCGGCCACGAGACGACCGCCAGCCAGATCCCGAACTTCGTGCACACCCTGCTCGACCACCCCGACCAGCTGGCCCGGCTCCGCGCCGAGCCGGACCTCGTGCCCCGGGCGGTGGAGGAACTCATGCGGTTCGTGCCCCTCGGCGACGCGGGGATCGCCCGCTACGCCCTGGAGGACGTGGAGCTGAGCGGCGGCGTGGTCCGCGCCGGCGAACCGGTCGTCGCCTCCAACGTGTCGGCCAACCGCGACCGGTCCGTCTACACCTGCCCCGAGGCGCTGGACCTGACCCGGCAGGAGGCCACGCACGTCGGCTTCGGCCACGGCCCGCACCACTGCCTGGGCGCGCAACTGGCCCGGATGGAACTCCAGGTGACCCTGCACACCCTGCTGACCCGGCTGCCCGGCCTGCGCCTGGCCGGCACCGGCGACGACCTGGCGCGCAAGACCGGCTCCGGCGTGAAGGGCTTCTCGAAGATGCTCGTGGCCTGGGACGAGGTGTGACCGCCCCGGCCCGCGCGCACACCTGAGGCGGCCCGGGCCGCAGGCCGTCCGGCCCGACTACGCTACGGGCCATGACTGGCGAGACCGGAACGTCCCACCGGGAGCGGAGCAAGGCCCGGCGCCGGGAGGCGATCAGGCGCTCGGGCATGCGCCTGTTCGCCGAGCGGGGCTACGACGGCACCACCGTCGCCGACATCGCCGAGGCGGCCGAGGTCGCCCCCCGCACCGTGTCGATGTACTTCCCCTCCAAGCACGACATCGCCCTGTCCGTGCCCGACGAGATCGCGGCCCGGCTCACCGCCGTCTTCCGGGACCGGCCCGGAAGCGGCTTCCTGGACGTCGTCGACACCTGGCTCACCGGTGAGGCCGACGCCCTGGACCCGGAGCTGCTGGCGCTGCTCACCGCCATGTTCGAGGCCAACCCCGCGCTCAAGGCGCACGGCAGCAGCCAGCTGACCGAAGCGGTGCGCCTGACCGGTCCCGCGCTCGCGGCCGCGACCGGACTGCCCGAGTCCCACCCGATGCACGCCGTCATCGGCGCCGCCGTGGGCGCCGCGCTGAGCCAGTACTTCGGCACCGTCCTGCGGCACGACGACGCACCCGGCACACACCCCCTCTTCATGGCCTGTCTGCGCGCCCTCGTAGACACCGCCCGGCAGGGCGCCCCCGCACACCCGCGCATCATCTGAAGATCTTCTTCGCATACTGCCACGTTACGAATGCGAATTCGGGGGCAAGGTGGTGTGGTGGCTGATGTGACACCTGAAGGACAGACCGACCCCCTTGGCGCGGAACGGCCGCGGAGCGCCCTCGCGACGATGCCGCGGCAGGTACGCGAGGAGCTGACCCGCAGACTCCGGCGGAACAAACGCGCCCTGCGCAAGGAGGACGTCCAGGTCGTCGAGCCGCCCCTGCTGCGGCGCGCGGTCGGCGCCTCCGCCCTCGGCAACTGCATGGAGTGGTTCGACTTCGGCGTCTACAGCTACCTGGCCGCCATCATCGGCAAGGTGTTCTTCCCCGGCGCCTCACCGGGCGCCCAGGTGATCTCCTCGTTCGCCACCTTCGCGGCAGCGTTCGTCGTACGACCGCTCGGCGGCCTGGTGTTCGGGCCGCTCGGCGACCGCCTCGGCCGGCAGAAGGTGCTCGCCACCACCATGATCATGATGGCGATCGGGACGTTCGCCATCGGCCTGATCCCGAGCTACGCCACCATCGGCATCGCCGCGCCCGTCCTGCTGCTGCTCGCCCGTATGGTCCAGGGCTTCTCCACCGGCGGCGAGTACGGCGGCGCGACCACCTTCGTGGCCGAGTACTCGCCCGACCGCCGCCGCGGCTTCCTCTCCAGCTGGCTGGACTTCGGCACCTTCGTCGGCTACGCGCTCGGCTCGGCGCTGGTCACGGTCCTGAACCTCGCCCTCACCGACGCCCAGATGCTCGCCTGGGGCTGGCGGGTGCCGTTCCTGATCGCCGGACCGCTTGGCGCGATCGGCCTGTACATGCGGCTCAAACTGGAGGAGTCGCCCGCCTTCCAGCAGCAGCTGGACGAGCACGAGAAGTCCCTCGCCCAGTCGTCGGCGGGCAGCGAGTTCAAGACCATCGTCAAGAAGCACTGGCCGGCCCTGCTGATCTGCATGGGCATCGTCCTGCTCTACAACGTCACCAACTACATGGTGACCGGCTATCTGCCCACGTACCAGACCGAGACCCTGCATCGCTCCAGCGGCTCCGCCGATCTGCTGGTGCTGATCGGCATGGTGTGGATCGTGCTGCTGATCACCTTCATCGGCCGGCTCAGCGACCACGTCGGCCGCCGGCCCGTCTACGCGGTCGCGGCGGTCGCGATGATCGTCCTCGCCGTGCCCTCCTTCCTGCTGATCAAGATGCACGGCACCTGGCCGCCGGTCCTCGGCGTGCTGATCCTGGCCACGCTGCTGGCCGGTTTCGCCGCGCCCAGCGCCGCCACCCTGCCCGCGCTCTTCCCGACCGCAGTGCGGTACGCGGCCATGGGCATCGGCTTCAACTTCGCCGTCGCCGCGTTCGGCGGCACCACCCCGCTGGTCACCGCCGCCCTGGTCGGCGCGACGGGCAACGACCTGATGCCCGCCTACTACCTGATGGCGGCCGGTGTCATCGGCCTGGTGACCGTGAAGTTCCTGCCGGAGAGCGCGCAGATGCCGCTGCACGGCTCCCAGCCGATGGTCGGGTCCGAGGAGGAGCAGCGCGAGCTGCTGTCCACCTCCGAGGAGCTGTACGAGGCCGCCCGCAAGCCGGCCTGAGCCCGAGCCCGCCGCGCCCCCTACGCGCCGAGCTCGTCGGCGAGCCGGGCGAGGGTGTCGCCCAGGGGCAGGTCGAGCCGTACGGCGGCCAGTTCGTCGCCGCGCGTCGGGCCCTGGTTGACGATGGCGACCGGCTTGCCCTGCCGCGCCGCGCGGCGCACGAAGCGGAGGCCGGAGAGCACGGTGAGCGAGGACCCGGCGACCAGCAGCGCGGACGCGGCGTCGACCAGCTCGTAGCAGTGCGCGACGCGCGGCTTGGGGACGTTCTCGCCGAAGAAGACGACGTCCGGTTTGAGGGTGCCGGTGCCGCACACCTGGCAGGGCACGGTGTGGAAGTGCGCCTCCTGCTCGGGCGCCAGGTCCGCGTCGCCGTCGGGGTTGATCCGGGCGGCGAAATCGTGAAAGCCCGGGTTGGCCTCCCGCAGCCGCTGGTCCAGGTGCGCCCGGGAGACGGTGTTGCGGCAGTTCAGACAGATCACCCGGTGCAGGCTGCCGTGCAGCTCGACTGCTTCTGGGGTGCCCGCCGCCGCGTGCAGCCCGTCCACGTTCTGCGTGATCACCCCGCGGACCAGGCCGGCCGCGGTCAGGCGGGCCACCGCGCGGTGCCCGGCGTTGGGCCGCGCCCGGCGGATCGTCTCCCAGCCGAGATGGCTGCGGGCCCAGTAGCGCCGGCGGCTCTCCTCGCTGCCGGTGAACTCCTGGTAGGTCATCGGCGTGTGCCGGCGGCGGCTGCCCGTCGGCCCGCGGTAGTCGGGAATGCCGGACTCGGTGGAGATGCCGGCCCCGCTGAGCACGAGCACCCGCCCCGAGCCGAGCAGCCGCGCGAGCGCCTGGAGGTGACGGCCCCGAAGGGGTGCCGACGGCGGTGACGCGGTGCCGCGTCCCGGCGGGTCGGGCAACACACGAGCGTCCATGCGGGCAGGGTACGCCTCGGGAAACACCGGCCGGCGTTCCCGCCGACCACCCGGCCGGACCCACGGGCGCCGTTCCGAATGCCCCCGCACAGCCCTCCGCCCCCGCCGGCGGTTGCCGGCGGGGGCGGAGCGGGAGACGCTGCGCCATAGGCGAGCGGTCCGGCGTCAGGCGGCCGCCGGCGCCGCGGGCTGCGGCTGGGGCTCCGGCTCGCTGTAGACGCTCTCCAGGTCGTCGATCGCGGAGGCCGACGCGTTGTCGTACTTCGCACGGTCCAGGATCTTCTCGCGGGCGGAGACGAGGACCGGGACGAGGGCCTGGCCCGCCACGTTGGTGGCGGTGCGCATCATGTCCAGGATCGGGTCGATGGCGAGCAGCAGACCCACGCCCTCCATCGGCAGGCCGAGGGTGGACAGGGTGAGCGTCAGCATGACCGTCGCACCCGTCAGACCGGCGGTGGCCGCCGAGCCGATCACCGAGACGAACGCGATGAGCAGGTACTCCCTGACGCCCAGCGACAGGTGGAAGATCTCCGCCACGAAGATCGCCGAGATGGCCGGGTAGATCGCCGCGCAGCCGTCCATCTTGGTCGTCGCGCCGAACGGCACGGCGAAGGAGGCGTAGTCCTTCGGAACGCCCAGCCGGATCGCCGACTGCTGGGTGACCGGCATGGTGCCGACCGAGGAGCGGGAGACGAACGCCAGCTGGATCGCCGGCCAGGCGCCCTTGAAGAACTGCAGCGGGTTCAGCTTGGCGACGGTGGCGAGCAGCAGCGGGTAGACGCCGAACAGGACCAGCGCGCAGCCGACGTAGATGTCGACGGTGAAGGTGGCGTAGTTGCCGAGCAGGTCCCAGCCGTACTGCACGATCGCGCGGCCGATCAGGCCGGCGGAGCCGATCGGGGCGAGCAGGATCACCCACCACAGGGCCTTCTGGAGCAGCTCCAGGACCGACTCGGACAGAGTCAGGATCGGCTGGGCCTTCGCGCCGATCTTCAGCACGGCGACACCCGCGACGACCGCCATGAAGACGATCTGGAGCACGTTCAGCTCGGTGAACGGGGTGATGACGTCGGTGGGGATGATGCCGGTGAGGAAGTCGAGCCAGCTGCCGGCGTGGTCCGGCTTCGCGCCGTCGGCCGCGGTGAGGTGGGAGCCGGAGCCCGGGTTGGAGACCAGGCCGATGACCAGACCGATGACCACCGCGATCAGCGAGGTGATCATGAACCACAGAAGCGTGCGGCCGGCCAGCCGGGCCGCGTTGTTGACCTTCCGCAGGTTGGTGATCGACACCATGATCGCGAAGAAGACCAGGGGGGCCACGGCCAGCTTCAGCAGCTGGATGAAGATGCCGCCCACCTTGTCGAGAGTGGTGGCCAGCCACGCGACGTCATAGGTGCGGGCGACGAACCCGAGAGCCAGGCCGACGACGAGGCCGAGCAGGACCTGGGCCCAGAACGGGACGGGTATCCGGAAGCCGGTCTTCGCGGGCTTGGGATCGGTGGTGTCGGACACGGACACACTCCAGCTGGGGGACGCACGGAAAAGGGGTGAGGTGAAACGGCGACTGGGAAGCGGCGACCGTGAGGAAGCGTCGACGGCGCCGCTGCGTCGGGGGAGCGCGATCAGGCGCGACAGACCGCGGACATGCAGCGGCAGAGATCGACGTGCAGGCGCGCCACGAGCGGGACGCCCATGACGACGCGGCCGGCGCCCCAGGGGGCGTCGGCGCGGTGCGCGGCTGCTGACTTCATGGCGGAAACGTTAACACTTGTACTTTGAGAACATCAAAGCTGTTCTTTGGGAACGGCATGCTTCGGCCGTTCTCCGGCGGGCGGCTCCACCAGGGCGTCGGCGTACGCCAGACCGCTCTCCTCGGAGATCTCGCGCAGCGTCTGCGCGCGCCGGACCGTCGCGAACACCACCCGGCCGTCCGACTCGGCACAGCCGTACACCGCGGGCCGCGGCAGGCTGTTGTACGCCCAGTGCGTCGAGAAGTAGTAGGCCCCGGTGTCGTGCAGCACCACCAGGTCGCCCTCGGCCAGCTCGGGCAGTTCGCGCGCGTGCGCCACCACGTCACCGGCGAAGCAGCAGGGCCCGGCCACGTCCTGCCGCAGCAGCGGCGCCCGCTTGGCACGGCCGTCCGGCCCGTACGCCGACGCCCGCAGCGGCCACGCCTCGGGCATGAACACCGTCCGCGTGGCGATGTGCGCCCCGGCGTGGGTCAGCGCCACGCGCCGCCCGCCGGCGTCCTTGACGTACTCGACCAGCGCGGCGACGAAGCCGTTCTTGGCCAGCAGCGAGCGCCCGAACTCGGTGACGATCCGGTACCGCCCGGCCAGCAGGCCCGGCTCGGCGGCGTCGAGCGCGGCGACGTAGTCGGCGTAGGTGGGCAGCGTCCGCTCGTCGGCGAAGTTCACCGGCAGTCCGCCGCCGAGGTCGAGACTGGTGACCTGCCGGCGCCCGGCCCGCTCGTTGATCTCCTCCGCCAGCCGGTACGCGGCGGCCAGCCCCTCGGCGATCAGCGGCAGGGGGCACCCCTGCGACCCGACGTGCGCGTGCAGCCGGGTCAGCCAGGGACGGCGCAGAAAGGCTTCGACGACCCGCTCGCGGACGCCCGGGTCGCCCAGCGCCACCCCGAACTTCGAGTGCCGCGTCGCGGTGCTCATGGCCCCGATCGTCCCGCCGCCGACCTGCGGATTCACCCGCAGCCCCAGCACGGAGGCGCAGCCGGGCGGCCGCAGCGCGTCGATCCGGTCCAGCTCGTCGAGGTTGTCGGCGTTCAGCGCCACCCCGCGGGACAGCGCCTCGGCGATCTCGGCACGGGTCTTGGCGGGCGCGTCGAGCACGATGCGCCCGGGCGGGAAACCCGCGTCCAGCGCCAGCCGCAGTTCGCCGGGACTGGCCACCTCGCACCCCATGCCGGTCTCGCGCAGCAGACGCAGCACGGGCACCAGGGAGCAGGCCTTCACCGCGAAGGTGTGCAGGACGTCCGGCACACGTGTGAACGCCGCGTGCAGCGCGTCGACGCTCTCGCGCACCCCCTGGACGTCGATGAACCCGGCCACCGGGTGGTCGGGGCCGAGGAGGCCGTCGGCCACGGCCTGCCGCAGGGCACGTTCGACGGACAGCCGGTCAGGTGTGTCTCCCACGGGGGCCACGGGGACGGGCATCTACGGGTCTCCTCGCTCGGGCGGCGGCGCGGCGTGGCCGCTGGGGCCTCTCGTTCTGATCACGCCGGGCTCAGGGTCTGGTGACCAGCGTCGCGCCCCACCGGCCCGGGCGTCTTCGGACCGTGCCACAAAGCCGCGCCGTTCCTTCGTACACCCGCACAACACACCCGGCAGACGCGGCACGGCCCCGGCGGGTCCGCTCACCCGGGCGGGGGAGCGGCCAGCCGGGCGGCCAGCGCGACGAGCAGCCGGGTGTCCGGGTCGGCCAGGTCGACGCCGTGGCGCTCCCGGACCCGCTTGAGCCGGTAGCGCAGGGTGTTGGGGTGGACGACGAGCCGCCGCGCGGCGGCCGGGACGTCACCCCCGGCGTCGAGGTAGGCGGCCAGCGTCCGCAGCAGCTCACCGCCCGCGGCGGCGTCCGTCCGCACGAACGCGTGCACCGGTCCCGCACCCGACTCCCACACCGGCCGCACGGCGTCCAGCGCGCGCAGGACCTCCAGCGTCGTGTCCACCCCTCGCGGCCCCGAGTGCCGAGGCGGCCGGGGCCGCCCGGCGGCCAGGGCCCGCGCCTCCCGCTCCCGCAGCGCCCGTACGACGAGCGCGGCCCGCTCACGGGACTCCGCGGCCCGCGCCGAGGGGACGACGGGCCCGGCGCCCAGCCACACCGCGGCGGCCTCCGCCGCCGACGCGGCCGACGGGTCCTGCTCGCGCAGGAACAGATCCAACTCGCGCAGGAAGGCGAGGACTTCCCCGTCGCCCTCATCGCCGTCGCCGTGCTCGCCCGGGCCCGGTGGCCGCCGACGTCCGGCCCGGCCGGTCCGGCCGCCCGGCTCGGCCGGCTGCGCGTCGCGGACGAGCAGCAGCGTCAGCCGGTCCCCGTCCCGCAGCATCCCGGTGCCCGGACGCAGCGCCGCGGCCCGCAGGGCCAGCACGTCCAGCACCCGGTCGCCCGCGGCGCCGGGCGGGCGCTCGGCCACGACGACCGCGCACGCCGTGTCCGCCGACAGCCCCAGCGACCAGGCGTGCGTCCGCCGGTCCCCGGACCCCTCCAGCAGGCCGCGCAGCGCCGACTCCCGCCGCCGCGCCGTCCCGCTCTCCCGCAGCCGCTCGCCGACCAGCAGCGGAGCCGCGAGCCCCGCGGCCGCCCGCAGGTGTGCGGCGGCGTCGGGGGCGAGCGCGCCGCCGTCGGCGGCCGCCCAGATCGAGCCCAGCACCTCCCGCCCGCTGCGCACCGCGACCACCAGCCGTTCCGGCCCGGCCGCGTCGGCGGGCCGGTGGATCACCTCCGTCGAGGTCCACAGGGCGCGCAGCAGACCGCTGTGCCGCAGCTCGGCGACCCGCCACGCGGGCACCCGCCCGCCGAGGATCGTGCTGCGGCGCAGCGGATCGGCCGCCTCGCCGGTGGCGGAGTGGGCCAGCACCCGCAACCGGGTGTCCTCGACGGTGATGGAGCCCTTCACCTGGACGGCCACCCGCGCGGCGAGCGCGGCGAGCGAGAACGCCTCCCCGGAACCGGGTCCGCGGGCGGCGTGAACGGGACGATCCGCGAGGGCGTAGGACAGGGCGCTGCGCAGCAGCGCGGCCACCTGCGCCCAGTCGGCGCCCTCGGCGCGGGCCAGCAGGGCGACGCCGGTCTCCTCGGCGGCCGCGACCGTCGCCGCCCGCGCTCGCGCGTCGTCCGCGGGCGCGCCGTCGCCCAGCACGACCGCCGAGGCGCCGCGCCGGGCGGCCCGCCGGACCGTCCCGGCCACGGCGGGCGCACCGACGGCCAGGAGCAGGGCGTCGCGCTCTCCCGCCCCCAGGTCGTCCAGCCCTACCGCGACCCGGGCGACCGAGGTGTCCGGGCCGGCCGGCGCGCACAGCAGCCGTACGGCCTCCCCGTCGTCGAAGGAGAGCAGGGCCCGCAGACTCGCCGTCCCCGTGCCCTCGCCGTAGATCTCGGCGCACCGCGCCCCGCCGTCCATCAGCCGGCCCTCCCCGCCCTCGCGCACCCGGCGGCCACCGCTGCCACCGCCGTCACTGTGACCACCGTGAACACCGAGATCATCGCGGTCGTCGTCGGCATCGTCGCAGAGCCGGCGTGCCGGCCGCCGGTCAGGCCAGGGCGCCCAGCGCCTCCCAGGTGCGCAGCCGGTCGTCCGGGCCGCCGAGTTCACTGGCGGCGACGACGACCTGGGTGGCCCCGGCGTCCCGGTAGCCGCGGACCGTGTCGGCGAGGGTCTTCTCGTCGCCGATCGCCGCGAGTTCCACCGGGTGGGAGACGCCGGACTGTTCCAGGACGCGCGCGTAGGAGGGGATCTGCTGGTAGAAGGTGAGCGCCTCATGGGCCGCGGCGCGGACCCGGTCGGGTGCGGAGGTGACGACGCCGGGCACGAAGGCGACCACGCGCGGGGCGGGACGGCCGGCCTCCTCGGCGGCGCGGGTGAGGGCCGGGACGATGTGCTCCTCCAGCGCGCGCGGGCCGGCGAGGTAGGGCAGGATGCCGTCCGCGAGCCGGCCGCTGACCCGCAGCGCCTGCGGCCCCATGGCGGCCACCAGCAGCGGCACGGCGGGCTCGGCGCCGGGCACCGAGGCCGGCAGCGGAGTGCGCGCGGTGAGCAGTTCCCCCTCGAACTGTGCCCGGCCGGTCGTGGTCAGTTGTCGCAGCGCGGTGAGGAACTCCTTCAGCCGGGCCACCGGCCGCTCGAAGGGCAGCCCGAACGCGCCCTCGGTGAACAGCTTGGTGCCGAGCGCGAGTCCGAGGTGGTAGCGGCCGCCGGTGGCCGCCTGGACGGTCTGCGCCTGGCTGGAGACGAGCAGCGGATGCCGGCCGAAGACCGGGAGCGCCGAGGTGCCGAGGTGGATGTCGGGCACCTCGCGGCCGACGATCGCGGCGATGGTCGGCGAGTCGTAGCCGAAGGTCTGGCCGAACCAGAGGCTGGTGAGGCCGGCCGCCCGCGCCTCGTGCGCTTGACGCACCACCTCGTCGACGGGCAAGGCGGATCCGGTCGTGTCGATCGTCGCTCCCACAGTCATGCCGGTGCCAACGCCCTCGCGCCGCCGGGGGATTCCGCCTCGGACATGAACAGCGTGTGTCGGCCGGCGGGACCGGACGAGCGAAACGGGCCGCCCCCGGAGGGAGCGGCCCGTTCAGACGCCTTCAGGGAAGGCGACGGATCCCGGTCAGAACAGGAGGCGGTAGGTGTTCCAGCCGCCGGCGCCGATCTTCACGCGGGACGCGTACGGGGCGGCGGCGTTGCCGGTGCCCTTGTACAGGTACAGCGCGCCGCTCTTGTCGCGGGCGACAAGGTCGGTGATGCCGTCGATGTCGATGTCACCGACGGAGACCAGCTTGTTGTACGTGTTCCAGCCGGAGCCGATCTTCACGCGGGACGCGAAGGGCGCCTTGTAGTTGCCGGTGCCCTTGTAGAGCCACAGCACGCCGGAGCTGTCCCGGGCGACGATGTCGTCCTTGCCGTCACCGGACAGGTCGCCCTTGCCGGTGATCTCGGTGTAGGCGTTCCACCCGGAGCCGACCTTGTAGCGCGTGGTCAGCTTGCCGTTGCCGTAGCCGAGGTACAGCCACAGCACACCGGAGCCGTCCCGCGCGAGCAGGTCGTCGGCGCCGGCGCCGCCGAGGTTGCCGGCCGAGAACACCCGGTTGTAGATGTTCCAGCCGCTGCCGACCACCGTGTTGGTGGCGGCGCCCCAGGATGTGTAGTACAGCTTGCCGCCGGTGACGTCCCAGATGCCGTCGGAGGAACCGTCGGCGTTCTGGTCCACCTGCGTCACGAAGCTGGTGTTCTGCCAGTTGTCACCCGACCATATGCGGGAGTCGAGGCCGCCCTCGCCGGTGGGCGGGTAGCCGTACAGGTCGCCCTTGCCGTCCACGCCGTACAGCGCGTTGACCGGAGCGTCGCCGGGCTGGGCCCGGACGCCGAACTTCGAGCCGGCCGCCGGCTTCGCGTCGGCGGCGACCTTCGCGGCGGAACGGCTCCCGGACGCGTCGGCGGCGAAAGCGGCACTCGTGCCGGTCGCCACGAGAGCGGCGGTGAGCGCCGCAGCCGCGACACGCGTCACCTTGCGGCGCGTGTTCACGCCGGAACCTTTGACCACGTGGGTCCTCCAGTTGTTGTGAGGAACGGGTCCCCCGGGCCGGCGTGCGGCCCGGGGGACCCGGGTTACCCAATGATCTTTTACACGTCTCCTTCACACGTCAACCAGATTTGGCGCTGGCACGAAAGTGCTACAGAAGTGGGACGCAAGCGCAACATGTGGGGCGCAACCATTTCCGGGCACAGCCGGGTAGCGCCGGGCATGTCGGTCATGTCGGGCTCGCCGGTCGGAGCGGCCGGCCGAGTGGCGCGACACCGAAAACTCGGCCGAGCGGCCCCGCCTCCGGACGGCCGCGCCGCCGCGGGGACCCTGACGGAGCGCTACCCGGCTTCCCGCTCCAAGACGCGCCGGGCCGCCTCGGCCTCCGCCGCCGGCGGGGACAGCTCGTCCAGGGTGTCGAGTTCGTCGTCCGCCTCGAGTTCCCGTTCCCAGGCCGCCGCGAGCCGCTCCTGCTCCTCGCGCGGCCCGGCGCCGACCGCCTCCCGGTGCTCCGGGTCCAGCGCCGCCAGGAATCGTTCGACCGGGTCCGTCGGCATGCCGCGCTCCTTGTCGCCGGGAAGGTTCACTCAGCGGGACTGGTCGAGTCGAGGTGGGCGAACACCACCACGTTCGACTCGTAGTCCTGGGCGGTGCGGTTGTAGCTGCCGCCGCAGGTGATCAGACGCAGTTCCGGGTCCGAGGTGTCGGCGTAGACCTCGTCGTTGGGGAAGTCCGCCTTGCTGAAGGTGTCCACGGTGTCGATCTTGAAGCTCGCGACGACGCCGTCCGACCGCGTGATGTCGATGAGGCTGCCGGGCTCCAGCGTCGACAGGTTGGCGAAGACCGCTGGGCCGGTCTTCGTGTCCACGTGGCCCACGACGATCGCCGCGCCGCGCTCACCGGGCGACACCCCGCCCTGGAACCAGCCGACCAGATTGGTGTCGTCGGCCGGCGGTGCGTCGAGCTGACCGGAGGCGCCGATCGACAGGTTGGTGAACGGCGCGTCCACGCCGATGTCCGGGATCGAGATCCGCTTCGGCTGCGACCGCGGCAGTTCCTCGCCGTCGGGGCTCGCGGAGGTCTTCGGGTGCGGGGCCGCCGAGACGGCCGTCTTGGGGCGGGCCGGATACGGCAGGCTCGCCTGTGTGGTGCCGAGTGAGTTGTGGATCAGCACGAGACCCAGTCCGACCGCCGCCGCGGGCCACAGCAGCCGACGTCGGTGAGGACCCCTGTGCCTGGTCCCGGACTGCTCGTTCTGGGACGGCTGCTGCACGGACATGCTCGGTGCCTTTCATGAACCGGTGGTGGTGAGGAGGCTGCGGGCCGGCGGACACTCTGTCGCCTCGGCCCCTGCCACGCTCCGGGCGTGTCGCCCGGAGCGCGCGGGGCTACCGAACCCGCGACAGCGGAGCGTGGCCGACCGGAATCCGGTCAGGCGACAGAGCCGTCCGCGGCACGCCGGCGACGCAGCATGTAGGCGCCGACGCCCAGACCGCCGAGCACCAGCGCGGCGCCCGCGCCCATGCCGTTCGCGTTCTGCGCGAGGCCGCCGCCACCGGCGTGGACGCCGCCGCGAGGCTTGTCCTTGCCGTGGCCGCCCTCGTCGCCGCCGCGGTCACCGCCACGACCGCCCTCGTCGCCGCCGCGGTCGCCACCACGTCCGCCTTCGTCGCCGCCGCGGCCGCCCTTGTCGCCGCCGTGGTCGTCGCCGCCGCGGTCGCCCTTGCCGGAGCCGCCTTCGTCGCCGCCGCGGCCGCCTTCGTCGGAGCCGTGGTCGTCGCCGCCGTTGTCGCCGGTGGTGGCCATGGCGAGGAAGCCGCCGCCGGCGTGGACGCCGCCGCGAGGCTTGTCCTTGCCGTGGCCGCCCTCGTCGCCGCCGCGGTCGCCGCCGCGGTCGCCGCCGCGCCCGCCTTCGTCGCCCTTGCCGGAGCCGCCTTCGTCGCCGCCGCGGTCGCCCTTGCCGGAGCCGCCTTCGTCGCCGCCGCGGCCGCCTTCGTCGGAGCCGTGGTCGTCGCCGCCGTTGTCGCCGGTGGGGGCCATGGCGAGGAAGCCGCCGCCGGCGTGGACGCCGCCGCGAGGCTTGTCCTTGCCGTGGCCGCCCTCGTCGCCGCCGCGGCCACCGCCACGACCGCCCTCGTCGCCGCCGCGGCCGCCCTTGCCCGAACCGCCTTCGTCGCCGCCACGGCCGCCCTTGTCGCCGCCACGGCCGCCCTTGTCGCCGCCGTGGCCGCCTTCGTCGCCGCCGCGGTCCGAGCCGTGGTCGTCGCCGTTGTCGCCGGAGTCACCCTTGGCCGTGACACCGGCCGTGTGGGAGACGGCGCCGGAGAGGGTGGCCGCGGTCATGGCACCCGCTCCCGGAGCGGAGAGGGCCACGGCGGTGGCGACCGCAGCAGAGGTGAACAGGGTACGAGTGATACGCATGGGTGTTCCCTTCGCCATTCGTGAGTCATCACGACTCCCGCTCTTCGGGATCACAGTCGTGACGTGATCACCTTGTGCGGGCTGGCGTCGGCGCACCACTTGAGAGCCGCATTCGGAGCACGCGACGGCATCCGACGGCCTTTTCCTGCTCCACCAGGGGGACACCGGGCCACTCTTCGTGAAGCACCTGCCAAGGGAGCCGACCCGCGACGCGACACACCCGGCCGCCCACACCCCGTCAGGCTCACACCCGCCTGTCATGATCATGAGCTGAAACCCTCGCATCCACACACCCGGGTGACGACGAGAAACCCGGCGCGCGGACGAACCGTCGGATTCGGCGCCGGCCCACAGGACGAGCCCTCAGGTGGCTCCCGGGCGCGGGGGCACGTAGCCCGACGGCGAGCGAGCACCGGCCGTACGGGACGAAGGCCGCCCACACGCCACGGCCCGGGCGTTCGTATACCGCCGACCAACGGCGCTGCCCGCACGCCGGGTTCGGCGAGACCGCCGCCCACCTCACGCCGCCGGCCATCCCACACACCGCCGGACCGACCGGAGGCGAAACACGTGGCCGACGGGGCGCCGGCCACCTGCCCGGCCTTCGCCGGCCGGCCCGCACACCCGGCCCCGCACACCCGGCCCCGCACACCCGGCCCGCACCGGCCGGGCAGTGCGCGCCCCCCGACGGCGCGGTGGCGACCACCCTGGTCCTCCTCGGCGCGCTCTCCTCCGGACCCGTCGCGGCACACGTCCTCCCGCCCCGACAGAGCGCTTCCGGACCCGTCCCTCCCGCCAAGGGCCACCACGCCACCGCCCACCGGAGACAGGGCGAGAGGGAAGACCCGGGCCGCGGCGGACAACTCCCGTACACACGGCCCCGATCGGCCCGTACGCGTAGACTGACCGGCATGGCATGCCGCATCAGTGAGCTGGTCCTCGACTGCGCCGATCCGGAACGGCTCGCCGTGTTCTGGTGCGAGGTGCTCGGGTATGTCGAAGTGGGCCGCGAGGACGACGGAAGCATCGAGATCGGCCCGCCCGGCGTCGGCTTCGGCGGCCCGCAGCCCACCCTGATCCTCAGCCCCGGCGAGCACCCCCGGGCCGGGAAACTGCCCCTGCACCTCGACGTCAACGCCACCGACCGCGACCAGGACGCCGAGCTGGAGCGACTGCTCGCCCTGGGCGCCCGGCCCGCCGACGTCGGGCAGAGCGGAACCGAGGACTGGCACGTCCTGGCAGATCCCGAGGGCAACGAGTTCTGCCTCCTGCGCACCCGCCTGCGTCCCGTGTGACCCCGCGCGCACCGACGCCGCGAGCCTCTCCGCCGACCCCTGTCAAGGGCCCGAAGTCCCTGGTCAGGTGGGACGTCGGGGCAGATGCCCCCGATGCCGTACTGACCGGCGTTTCCACGGGTGGATCACCCCTGCGCCAGGCGCGGCCACCCGTCACCGACGCCGAGGGGACGCCGACGATGAGCTTCGACGAGCTGATCGGCCACCTCTACCGGGCACTCTTCGCCCGGCACCCCTCGCCGCGCTCACTCTTCCCGGCCTCGATGGAGTTCCAACGAGCGCATCTCGCACGGGCGTTGCGGTACCTGATCGAGCACCTGGACCAGCCCGACGCCATCGTCGAAACCTTCACCCGGCTCGGCCGCGACCACCGCGGACATCGAGTTCCACGTCCGCCGCACCGGACCCGGGGGAGTCAGCGACGCCCTGGTGAGCGGCACGGCGGCCGGGGACGAGGTGCGCGTCGGCCCGCCGCGGGGAAACCTGGCGCTGGACGACGCGGCGGACGGCGAACTGCGGCTGGTGGCCTGGGACACCGGCTGGGCCGCGATGAAGGCGCTATTCCAGGAACTGGACCACCGCCTCCGGTCGGCCCCGCGGCACCAGGCGCGCCCGGTACGGCGCCACCTCGGCGCCGAGACGCCCGCCGACCTCTACGACACCGACCACCTCACCGAACTGGAACGCCGCCACCCGTGGCTCACCGTGGTGCCGGTCGTGGACACCTCGCCCGAGCGTGCCCGCGACCGGACGGCCGAGGCCCTGACCCGGGGCCCGGCCCCGGCGGCCGGACGGACCCTGATGGCCGGACCACCGGCCGTCGTGCACGCCCTGGCGGCCGCCCTCGTCCACGCCGGGCTGCCGCGCAAACACCTGCGCCACGACCTGCCGCCCACCGGCCCAGGACCCGCGGCGGCCCGGGTCTCCCCGTCTAGCCGCGCGTCACGGTGACCGAGATCCGGCCGCCCGCGGCGGCCAGCACCCGTGCCCGGCCCGCCGCCTCGCGCCGTACGGTCGCCCTGCCGCCGACCGAGATCCGCCACCGCCCGGGCGGCAGGGACAGCTCGGTGGTGCGGGAACCGCGCCGCGCCGCGGTGTACGTCAGCCGGTACACGCCGCGCGCGGCGTCGTACGACGCGGAGCGCACCGTACCCGCCACCGCCTCGGCGTACGGCTCGGCGGTCAGCTCCTTGTTGGGGCGCAAGGCGCCGGTGTCGTCGAGGGCGCAGTACCCGCCGCCGCGGCACCACACGTAGCCCGCCCAGCCCGAGCTGTAGCGGCCGAGCGAGGCCATCGCCTCCCGGTAGAAGCGGTTCATGTTCGGCAGGCCGCTGTTGAGCGGCCCCCACTCGCCGACCACCACCGGCACCCCGTACTCCTTCGGGTACCGGGTGACGGCCGCCTCGTACGCCGGGATCCAGCCGGCCGCGGGATCGTAGTCCGCGCCCGCCTCCATGGCCGTGTTGTAGAAGTGCGGCGCGTACACCACCTTCGGGTCGTCGATCCGTCCGAGCCCGGTCGGCACGCCCTCGCCCACGATCGGGGTGGGTTCGACGAACAGCCACGCGTGCGGGTCGGCCGAACGGATCGCGTAGGCGAGGCGGTTGTACATCGGAGTGAGTTGATCGCGCTCGATCCGGCGGGCCGCCGTCGCCAGGTCCTCGTCCCCGCGCACCTCTCCCATCGGCTCGTTGATCAGGTCGTAGCCGAGGACGGCCGGGTGGCGGGCGAAGCGGGCGGCGAGCACCTGCCAGGCCCGCACCTGGGCGCGGCGCAGGTCCGCGTCCTCGTACAGGTGGGTGAAGGCGCGCTGGACGGCCGGCTCGAAGTACTCGGCGAACCAGTCGTCCGGGTGTGCCGTGAAGGGCAGCGAGTCGGTCCGGGTCGCCCACGCGGGGACGCCGCGGTGGCCGAACGCGGGTCCGAACACGTCCTGGTGCATGTCGATGACGACCCGCACGTCGTAGCGCGCGGCCCAGTCGAGGACGCGCCCGATGCGCCGCAGGTACTCCTGGCTGTACCGGCCGGGCCGCGGCTCCAGGTCGTCCCAGAAGACCAGCAGCCGCGCGAAGTCGAAGCCCTTGGCCCGCAGATCCCTGAAGTCGCGCTCGGTGACGGCGGTCAGCGCCTGGTCGCCGCGGTGCGCCTTGTCCTCGACGTTCCAGCCGCGCAGCGTCAGGGTGCGCCCGTCCCGGTCGGTGAGGCGGGGGATCCGCTGCCCGGCCGGGCGGGCGGTGGCGGTCGCGGGGGAGTCCCGGCCGGCCGGGCGGGCGTGCGGGGCAGCGGGGGCGAGCAGCGCGGCGACGACCGCGCCTGCCGTCAAGGTGGTTCGCAGCACGAGGGACCTCCGGCTCGTCGGTGTGCACGGTGCCGCGCATCCCATCAGCCGCCGGGGCGTGCCTTCAAGACGTCGTGCGGCACATCCTGCGGCAGTTCTCGCCGGAGGTATTCCCAAAACCCCTACCGACCAGTAAGAACCGTGGGTAACCCGATACGACCAGGAGGTGCCCATGAGACGCTCCCGGTACAGACTCAGGTGGACGCTCGCCACCGTGGCCGCGTCCGCCGCCCTGCTCGGCACACCCGCGGCAGCCGCCCCCGCGGCGGCGGGCCCGGACACCGCCGCGCCGGTGTCCGCCACCGCGCTCCCGCCCGACCTGGAGAGCATCCGGGCCGCCGAGGCCACCGCGCTCTACGGCGACGCGGCGGTGCGTCCGCTCGCCGACCGCAAGACCGCGCTGATCTCGCTCGGCGACAGCGAGATCTCGGGGGAGGGAGTCGGCTCCTACGAGGCGCCGACCAACGGCCCCGCCAACTGGTGCCACCGCTCCGGCGACGCCGCCATCCACCGCACCGGGATCCCCGCGGACCTCACCTACAACGTGGCCTGCTCCGGCGCCTACACCGGCAACATCCGCATCGGCGGCGCCAAGCAGTACGCCGACGAGCTGGTGCAGAGCGACAGCCTGGCCGTCAAGGCGCGCAACACCCGCATCAAGATGGTGCTGTTGGTGGCCGGCGCCAACGACGACCTCCAGTTCGGTCCCGTCATGACCGACTGCGTCGAGCGCTACCTGCTCTCCCAGGGCCCCTGCGAGTCCAAGTACGCACCCGGCTGGCAGGCCCGCGTCGACGCCCTGGTCCCCAAGGTCGAACAGACCGTGCGCGACCTCAAGACCGTGATGCGCGACGCCGGTTACGCCGACGGGGACTACAAACTCGTCGTCATGAGCTACCCGAGCCCCATCGGACCGGACTTCCGCGACAACCCGAACTTCCCCGGCAAGCTCGCCTGCGGCGGCCTCGGCTACGACTCGGACACCGCCTGGGGACGCAACGTGGCGGTGCCCGCCTTCGAACGGGGCATCCGCGAGGCCGCGGCCGACGCCGGGGCGCTCTACCTCGACGACTCGCGCCTGTTCAACGGCCACGAGGTGTGCACGGAGGACACCTGGGCGCGCGGCCTCTACATCGACCTGTCCAAGCCCGGCCTGCCCGACGAGAACTCCGTACGCCAGTCCTTCCACCCCAACGCCCGCGGCCACGCGGCCTTCGCGACCTGCCTGACCCGCTTCTACGACTCCGGGCTGCGCGAGGGCGCGTGCGCGGACGTCAACTCCTCCGGCACCCCCACGCTCTTCCCGCAGGCCTGGGACGACGCCTACCGGCCGGTGCGCAACCAGGCCACCGGCGACTGCGTCGACGTCGACTCCTCGCAGAGCGCCAACGGCACCGCGGTGCTCGGCTGGACCTGCGGCGGCACCCGCAACCAGGACTGGTGGTACGACGCCGCCCGGCAGACCCTCCACACCGGACTGACCCAGGACCGGTGCCTGGACGTGCCGGGCGCCAAGTACCAGGCCGGCGCCGCGCTGATCATCTGGAACTGCTCCGGCGCGGCGAACCAGAAGTTCCTCCGCGACGGCGGCACGGTCCGGCCGGCCGCAGCGACCGGGCTCTGCCTGACCCAGACCGCCGTCCGCCAGCCGCTGCGCCTGCAGAACTGCGACGGCTCGGCGAGCCAGCGCTTCACCTCGTGACACGGGTCCGCGGACGGGACCGGTGACCGCGGCCGGTCCCGCCCGCGGACCGCGCGCGGCGCGGGCCCGCGCGCCGGGCGGCACACCTGAGAGCGGCGGACGCCGCCCGGTCCTGAGCGCGACGTCAGGAACCCGGCGGGCCGGCTCCGGTCGCTACCGGCGCCCGCCGAACTCCCAGTCGCGCACCTCGATGTCGGCGTACCGGTCCGGCGTCAGCACGGCGCGTGCGCTCGCCGCGTCCGGCGCCCGCAGCAGCGCCGCCGTGCCCAGCCAGGCCGCGCCGTCGTCGGACAGCAGCGGCCCGTACGCGATCAGCTCGTCCCGGCCGGGCGGCACCTCCAGGTCGGCGGCCGGGCCCGCGCCCAGGCCGAGCACCAGGTAGCGGCGGCCGCCGTCGCGACCGCCGGGAAACTCCCACATGGTGCGCCCCAGCGTGTTGCGCCACCGCCGCAGCAGCACGTCACGGTAGACCCCCGCCTGGTAGTTCGGCTCGTCGAAGGCGAACGCGCGGGCGGCCGCGGGACCGGGCAGGTCGACGATGTGCACGCTGCCGGTGGGCGTGTCGCCGTCGTCGGCGAACGTCGGGCCCCGGGCGATCAACTCCTTCGCGAACCGGTCCATGTAGGACCAGTGCTCTTCCGTCAACTCCTCGCGCAGCGCCAGGGAGCCGGACCGGTCACGGTGGTAGCAGAGGAACTCCATGCCCGAAGGATCTCTCCGCGACGGCGACCGGATCGAGCGGGTTTTCGCCGACGGGATCGCGCGGCGCGGCTAGTTCATCCGCCCCAGCACCTCCCGCACCCGCCGTACGTCCCGCAGCCGCCGTTCGTACGTCGCGCCGACGGCGAGCAGCAGCAGTCCGGCCAGCGCGGGGAGCACCCAGTGGGGCAGGGCGTCGGCGACCCGCACCAGGTAGGGGGCCCACGCGTGCAGCGCGTCCAGCACGAGCACCGCGCCGCCCAGCAGCAGCGGCGCCCGCAGCCGGTGCCGGGCGCCCACCAGGGTCACCAGCAGCGCCGTCACGCCCAGCAGCCACGGCCGGACGGCGTGCGCGTCGGCCCAGGCGGCCGCGAGGCTCGGCAGCAGCGTGACGGTGAGACCGGGTCCGTACGCCACCCACGACGACGCCCGCGGATCGCGGCGCCGGCGCAGCGCGCCCAGCACGAGCGCCGGGACGGACACCGGCACCGTGTACGCCTCCGGCGCCGTGACGCCCCAGGCCGCCAGCCGCACCCAGGCGGCCAGGGCGAACAGCGCGGTGGCCGCCTGGGCGGCGGGACGGCGGTCGGCGCGCACGGCCGTCCCGGCGGCGAGCACCGCGGCCAGGGCCAGCACCAGGGCCAGCATCGCCGGATCGCCGGCCGCCAGCCCGATCGCCAGGAGGACGGCGGCCGCACCCGCGGCCTCGACCGCCACCGTCGTGCGCGCGTCGGAGATCCGCGCGGCGAGCAGCGCCGCCACCGCCGGGACCACCAGCACGAGCAGCGCGGTGTGCTGCGCGCTCCAGCCCGCCGCCGCGCCCACCGCGCAGGCCAGCGCGGCGCCGTACCCGAGCGCGGCCGGCGCCGTCAGCGCCGACGTGCGCCGGGTGACCGACGCCGCCGCGAACAGCGCCGCGAGGACGGTGAGCACCCCCAGCGTCGCGGACCGCGCCGGCAGCGCGAGCAGCGCGAGCGAGACGGACGTGACGAGGGCGAGCAGCGACACGGCCGGGCCGGCGCCCTCCGTCGCCCGCCACCGCGCCGCCACCGCGAGCAGCGCCGCCGTCAGCAGCGCCTCCACGACGAGCGCTGCCGGGTAGGGCGCGGCCAGCACCGCCGGGGCCACCAGCAGCGCGGACCATCCGAGGACCAGCACACCCGCCAGGGCCCTGGGCCGCCACGCCGAATCGCGCACCACGACCGCGAGGACGACGGCGACGGCCGCCAGCACCAGCGGCGCCGCCGCCGGCTGCGGCGGCCACGGCGCGCCGACCGTCACGGCCTCCCGGGCACCGGCCGGCACGCCCGACCAGACCCGGGGCGCCCAGCCGGCCGGCCCCAGCAGCACCACGGCGAGCACGGGCAGCGCCCACAGCACCGCCAGACCCTGCACGGCGGCCGAGGCCAGGACGAGACCGCGCCGCACCGGCTCCGGCACCCGCCCGGCCCGTACCACCGCCACCAGGGCGATCCCCAGGGCGAGATGGACGGGCACCGTCCAAGAGGCCGGCAGCGTCGGACGGACGGTCCCGCCGAGCGCGGTGACGACCAGCAGACCGGCCGCGACGGACAACCCGACGGCGTGCCCCGCGGCACGCTCCCGCCGGACCGCCGCCAGCGCGACACCGGCCGCGAACAGCAGCAGCGCCGCCGCGGCCGCCCCGGCGCCCGGACCACCGGCCGTCCACGACAGCCAGGCCGCGCCCAGCACGCCCCACGCCCCCATGCCGTACGCGCCCACCGCGGCGCCGATCCGCGGCACCGCGGCCGGGGCGCGCAGCGCCACCGCCGTGTCGCACGCCGCCGTCACGAGCAGCGCGGCGGTGATCCCGTAGCGCCCCGCGTCGGCCGCCACCGCCGCCAGCAGCAGCGGGAGTTGGGCTGCGGCCAGCGCGGCCGGGAGCGGCAGTCGCAGCGCCGCGGTGCGCGGCAGCAGCCCGTAACCCGACCAGCCGGCCGCCAGCACCGCCGACGCCGCGGCCGCGTACGCCGTGCCGTCCACCCCGGTGAGGGCCACCGCGTGCAGCGCGTAGGCGTCGAGCACGGTGAGCGCCAGCGCGAGCCCGGCCACCGCCTCGGCCGTCGAGCGCAGGCCGCGCCCCAGCAGCGGCAGCGGAGCGGCCAGGGCGGCCGCCGTCACCGCGCCCAGCACCAGCGAACGTCCGGCGATCCCCAGGTGTCCCCAGCTGACCAGGGTGAAGGCGACCGCCGCGATGGTCAGCAGCAGGCCGCCCAGGAGCAGCAGCGTGTTCTGCACGCGCGGCGCGGTGGTCTCGGGGCGGGGCGAGGCGGGCATGGCCGCAGGCGGCACGAGACCGGGTCGCGCAGGCGTGGGCGTGGGCGCGGGCAGTCGGGCTACCAGCCAGGCCCGGCGCGCCCGCAACTGCGCGCGGCGGGCGTCCAGTCGCCACAGCTCGGCGTCGATGAGCCGCAGCTCCTCGGCCGGTGACGGAACGTGTGTCATGGTTCGCAGTCTGGGCCGCGCCACGTCGTACGGCATGAGCGCGCGTACTCAGCGAGTACTCAGGTAGCCGGATACCGCGCCACCTGTCGTTCGGTGTTCACTCGACGGCGACGTGGGTCGCGTATCGATAACGGGTCTGGACCCTTGTGCACCAGGCGCCCGGCGTCCCCGCCGGGCGCCGAGACCGGAAGGACCCTCCCGTGCAACGCAGAGCCCTGATCGCCACGACGGCCGGCGCCGTCGCCCTCGGAGCGCTCGCCCCCGCATCCGCCGAGGCCCGCACACAGCGCGGCGACGGCCCGCTGACCGCCTTCAACGTCATCAGCGACATCCAGGGCGACCTCGGCGACCTGGCCACCGCGCTCAACGACATGCACGCCACCAACCCGCACAGCTCGGGACTCGCCGTGGCCGGGGACATCACCCCGCGCGGCTACGACGCCGAGTACGCCGAGGTGCGCCGGGTCCTGGCCCGCAACCCGCACCCGCGCGACATCGCCTGGGCCATCGGCAACCACGAGTTCTACGTGCCGAAGTGGGCCGACCCCGACACCCTGGCCCAGGCCACCTGGCCCAACGGCGCCACCGAGGACTCGCTGTTCAGCAGCTTCCACCGGTTCGCGGAACGCGGCAGGGTCTACGCGGAGACGACGTTCGGCGGCATCCCCGTCCTCACCATCGGAACCGAGCGCTACATGCACTACCACGACCCGAAGCTGTGGGACGAGGTGTGGCTGAGCGAGGCGCAGTTCCAGTGGCTGGCGGACCGGCTGGACCACTGGGCGCGCCGGCGCCGGCCCGTCATGGTGATCACCCACCACCCGCTGCCCAATACGGTCTCGGGCACCCGCAACAAGCTGTACCTGAGCGACTACCTCCAGGCCGACCGCCTGCTCGGTCTCCTCGGCCGCCACCGTGACGTGTTCCTCTTCAGCGGGCACACCCACTGGGACCTGGGACTGTCCGACTGGTACGTGCGCCGCGTGGTGCCCGGCACGGCCAATCTCGACGGCTTCTCGGTCGTCAACACCGGTGCCGTGCAGACCGGTTTCACGGACAACGGACAGGGCGGCGAGAACGCGGTCGACGGCGCCTTCAACCAGGGGCTCCAGGTCGAGGTGCACCGCGACCGCGTGGTCCTCAAGGCGCGCGACTTCGCCACCGGCACGTGGCTCAAGCAGGTCACGGTGCCGCTGGCCACCCGCATCTGAGCGAAGTCCGCACCCGTCGCGGCACCGGAGCGTCCCCGCTCCGGTGCCGCCGCGCGCGGCCGGTGCGCGCCCGCGCGGGATCAGGCCGGGTACACCCGCCCGGCGAACCGCCGCGCGAATCCGTCCCCGGTGTTCGCCGTGACCGTCACGTCGTACCGGCCGGCGGCCGTGCGCAGGGTGCCCGTCCAGCTGCCGCCCGCCGCCACGGTGACCGTCTGCGCGGCGCCCCCGGAGGCGCCCTGCGCCGTGTTGGCGCCGACGGTGAAGACGGCGGACGCGCCACCGGCGTTGGTGAGCTGGACGGTGAGGGTGGCGCCGTCGCCGTTGTCGGTGACCTGGGCCTCCGGGTGGGCCTTGGCGGCGTCGCTCCAGGTGCGCACGTCGCCCTGGAAGCCGCGCACATACCCGTCGGGTCCCATGAGGTCGACGTCGTAGAGGCCGCCGCCGTAGGTCTGGGCGCTGAAGTAGTCGGAGACCGAGCCGCCGGGCGCACACGTGTAACGCCACTGCTGGAACGTGCGGTGGTTGACGGTGTACGCCGCGAAGCCGCCGCCCAGGCGGCCCTTGCCGGTGGTCTTGAACCAGATCCGGCCGGTGGCGGCGTCGGTCCAGGAAGTGGTGTCGAAGCGGTAGCCGAGCGGGAGCGCCGGGCGGTCGCCGGTCTCCTGGGGCGGCAGGGTGGAACTGGCGGGGGCCGTGGCGTCGGGCAGCGAGTCCTGCGCGTTCGCCTTGGCGACCAGCGCCTTGGTGTCGGGGAGGGTTCCGGGGAAGACCGACGGGGTGGACGCGAAGGCGAAGGCGGAGGTGAGGTCGCCGCAGACGGTGCGCCGCCAGGCGGAGACGTTCGTCTCCCTCACCCCGGTCCACGCCTCGACGAACCGCAGCACCGAACCGTGGTCGAAGGTCTCGGAGCAGACCTTGCCGCCGGTGCTCCAGGGCGAGATGACGGTCATGGGGACGCGCGGCCCCAGGCCGATGGGCTTGCCGCCGATGAACTCGTCCGCGGTGCCGGACGGCGCGACGGGCGGCACCACGTGGTCGAAGAAGCCGTCGTTCTCGTCGAAGTTGAGGAAGACCACCGTCTTGGCCCACACGTCCGGGTGCGCGGCGAGCGCGGCGAGGATCCCGGCGGAGTAGTCGGCGCCGTAGGCCGGCGGGTAGGACGGGTGCTCGGACTTGGCGGCGGGGGCGACGACCCAGGAGACCTGCGGGAGCTTGCCGGCGGCGACGTCGGCGGCGAACGCGGCGATGGAGTCGGTGGTCTTGAGCATCCCGCGCTGGTACAGCGAGGAGGAGGTGGCGGCGCTCTTGAACCGGGTGAACCAGGCGAGGGGGTTGTCGTCGTAGTTGTCCGTCTCCTGGTACACCCGCCACGCCACGCCGGCCGCCTCCAGGCGCTCGGGGTAGGTAGTCCAGGTGTAGCCCTTCTCGCTGTTGTCGGTGACGGGGCCGCCGGCGGTGCCGTTGGGGTCGACCCAACCCGACCACTGGTAGAGGCGGTTGGGATTGGTCGGCCCCTGGACCGAGCAGAAGTACTGGTCGCACAGGGTGAAGGCGTCGGCGAGCGCGAACTGCCAGGGGATGTCGGCGCGGGTGTAGTAGCCCATCGACTTCGCGGTCTTCGCCGGGATCCAGTTGTTGTACAGGCCGTTGTTCCACGCGCTGTGCGTGCCGGACCAGGAGTGGTCGAGGTCGCTCACCCGCTGCGCGTCGGTGGTGGCGGTGTCCAGGTGCCAGGGCTGGAGCACGGAGCCGCCGGCGGGCCCCGAGGTCTTCTGCTGGAAGACGTGGGCGTTGGCGGGGAAGCGCAGCCGGGAGGTGTCGGCGAAGCCGCGGACGCCTCTGAGCGTGCCGAAGTAGTGGTCGAAGGAGCGGTTCTCCTGCATGAGGATGACGACGTGTTCGACGGAGTCGAGGGTGCCGCCCGCGGCGGCCGCGCTCGCCTCGCGCAGAACGGCGGGCAGCGCGTCCAGACCCACGGCGGCGCCGAGGGCGCCGGCGGATCCGAGGAATGTACGGCGGTTGATGGGTGACACGACGACCTCCGGTCGGGGCGGGGGATGCGTGGTCACCTTCGGGGCAGGCGGTGACGCCGGTCCCCGGCCGCGATGACGGGCTCGTGAACATCACCCGTCGTCCGCCCGGAAAGTACGGTCAACCAGGCGAAGATGAAGAAGACTTGGCACGCCCATGACCCGGTGGCGGCACGGCGCCCACCCCGGGGGCGGGACGCGCCGCGGCCCGGACGGCCCGGTCCCCCCGTCCGAGGAGCGCCTCAGATCCGCGCGTCGGCAGGTCGCTCCGGGAGCGCCCCCGCGCACGGCCCGGTGTCCGGCAGATGGGTCTTCGCCCACTGCGCCAGTTCCCTGAGGGCGGGCTCCAGGGCGGACCCGGCCTCGGTCAGCCGGTAGGAGACGCGGAGCGGAGGCCCCTCGTCGACCTCGCGCAGGACCAGACCGGCGGCGCCGAGTTCGGTGAGCCGGTCGGAGAGCATGCGCTCGCTGATGCCGGGGATCGCCCGGCGCAGATCGGTGAAGTGCGCGGGCCGGCCCACCAGTACGGCCACGATCGGGCCGCTCCACCGCTTGCCGAGCAGCTGGAAGACCCGGGTGATGCCGTCGTCCACCTGCGTGCACGCCGCGCTGTCGTGATTCCGCTCCGCCGCCGCCATGGGAGCAGGGTACTACCCCAACGTGGAGCGGTGAAAAAAAGTAAGTCCCTATGTTAAATATAGTCGAGTACGATTCTTTAGCGGCTCGTCTCCCCGGCGGGCTGCCCGTCCTCATTTCTGGAGACAGACATGGCCACCCTGCTGCACATCGACTCCTCCGTGTTCCCGGGCGAGGCATCGGCCTCGCGCGCCGTCACCGAGGTGTTCCGCACGCACTGGCAGAAGCGGCACCCCGACGGCACCGTCGTCTACCACGACCTCGCGGCGCGGCCCGTTCCCCACATCACCGCCGAGTCGCACACCGCCGGCTTCGCCGACCCGGCCTCGCACACCCCCGGGCAGGCCGCCGCCTTCGCCGAGCGGGTACGCCTCATCGAGGAGCTGGAGCAGGCCGACGCGGTGCTGATCGGCGCCCCGATGTACAACTACTCGATCCCCTCGACCCTCAAGGCCTGGCTCGACAACGTGATCCTCATGGGCCGCACCGCCGGCGAGAGCCCGTCCGCCCAGGGCACCCCGGTGACCGTCGTGGCCAGCCGGGGCGGCTCCTACGCGCCGGGCACCCCGCGCGAGTCGTTCGAGTACGTGCAGAACTACCTCGCGGCCGTCCTCGGCGGCGGTCTCGGTCTGGACGTGGACTTCATCGTCCCGGAGCTGACCATGGCCCCGCACAACCCGGCGATGGCCGAACTGGTCCCGCTGTTCGAGGCATCCCGCGACCGCGCCCTGGAGGAGGCCGCCAGGAAGGCCGAGCGGCTCGCGGAGCGCTCCGCGGCCTGATCCCGCACCCGCATCCGGCCCCGGCCCCGACACCGGCCCTACGGCTCGCGGTACTCCTGCTCCGGCCGCCCCGCCACCCCGTAGCGCAGCCGCATCCGGAGCGCGCCGCGGCCGACCATGTCGGCCAGGTAGCGCTGCGCGGTGGCGCGGGAGACGCCGATCATCGCGGTGACCTCACCGGCGGACAGCGGACCGGCGGCCTCCCGGAGCGCGCCGAGCACCA
Organism: Streptomyces seoulensis; assembly: GCA_013364255.1. Taxonomy (GTDB): domain Bacteria; phylum Actinomycetota; class Actinomycetes; order Streptomycetales; family Streptomycetaceae; genus Streptomyces; species Streptomyces similanensis. The sequence continues at coordinate 8,191,122 of CP054936.1, forward strand.
GCTCCCGGGTCACGGTGTGTGCGGCGGTGGCGGCCCGGCGGCCGCCGTCGCCGGCCCCGCGCAGGGCGGCGAGCGCGTCGTCCAGGGCCCGCTGGTCCAGGGTGTCCGCGTCGGTCAGCTGCCGGTAGCGCACATAGCCGCGCAGCCGCCGCCCCAGCGCGTCCGGCGGGAACGGTTTGATCAGATACGCGAGCGCGCCCGCCGCCAGCGCCGTACGCACCGTGCGCCCCTCGGACGCCGCACTGAGCACGAACGCGTCGCAGGGCAGCGCGCGCAGCAGCTCCAGGCCCGGCCCGTCCGGCAGGTACAGGTCCACCAGCGCGAGATCGACCGGCGCATCGTCCTGTTCCAGGAAGCGCAGCGCCGCACCGGCCGAGTGGGCCGTGCCGGCGACCACGCAACCCGGCGTCTCCGCCACCACGTCGCCGTGCAGGGCGGCGACCCGGAAGTCGTCGTCGACGACCAGGACGGACAGCGGCCGCCGCGGATCGGCGGACGCGGGGCTGGTGGTCACGTGGCGCGCTCCGGAGGGACGTCGGTACGGGTGGGGGCGTCGGCACCGGTGGGGGCATCGGTACGGACGGGGGAGGAGCTACGGCCGGACCCGCCCCCGCCGCCGGGTCGCGGGACCGGGACGCCCGCGCGCCTCGTACCGGACCCGGCCTGCCCACCGGAAGGCGCCGTGCCGGGCTCGTCCGGCGGCCGGTGGCCGTCCTCGTCGTCCGGCCGCCGGTGGCCGTCCTCGTCGTCCGGCGATCGCCGCCCGTCCTCGTCGTCCGGGTCGGGAACGGTCTCGTCGTCGGCCAGTACCCCGGGCAGACGGGCCACGAAGACGGCCCCGCCGGCCACCCGGTCGACCGGCTCGCCGGCGGCTCCGGCGGCCGCCGCGCCGGGACGGCCCGCCGCCGTGCCGCACGCCGGGGAATCGTGAGGCGCGCCCGGTTCCGTGAGCCGGAGGTCGCCGCCGCGGGCGCGGGCGACCTGGCGGGCGAGGGGGAGCCCGACGCCGCGCCCGACCAGGGCGTCGGAGTCCGCCTCCTTGGTGGAGACCCCCTCGTCGAACAGGTCCGTCAGCCGCGCCGGGGCCACACCGTCGCCGCTGTCGGCCACCGTGATCAGCAACTCGTCGCCCACGCCGATGAGTTCGACCTCCACCCGGCGCGGCGTACGCCGTCCCGACCACGCCGCGTCGACGGCGTTGTCCACCAGGTTGCCGAGCACCGTGGTCACGTCGACGGGCGAGGTGACCGTCCGGCGCACCCAGGTGCCCCCGCCCAGCACCAGCGTCACCCCGCGCTCCCGCGCCGCCGCCGCCGTGGCGGACAGGAAGGCGCGCAGCGAGGAGTCCCGCAGGGCCTCGGCGTCGAAGTCCGGCAGGGTCTCACCCAGCGGGCCCGCACCGAGCAGGGCCTGAAGATAGCCGGTCGCCTCGGCCGGCTGCCCGGAGCACAGCAGTCCGAAGAGCACGTGCAGGCGGTTGGCGAACTCGTGCCGCTGCGCGCGCAGCGCACCGCTCATGGTGCGCACCGCGTCGAGCTGCCGGGTCAGCGACTCCACCGCCGTACGGTCCCGGACCGTGAGCAGCGTGCCGAGCCGCCGTCCCTCGCGCCGCACGGTCCGCGCCGACACCACCAGCACGCGCTCCTGGACGACGGCCATCACCGCCCGCCCCGCGGCCGGCGTCCGCAGCACCGAACGCACCCGCGGGGTCAGGCCCAGCTCCGCGACGGGCGTCCCGGCGGCCGCCGTCACCCCCGGCCGCCGCACGGTGGCCGCCGCGGTACGGCGCGACGCACACGTATCTCGCGTCCGGGAGCCCCGCCCGCCGGGCCGGCGGCCTGCTGCATTGGCACCACCGAGGTCACCGGGGCGGGGGAACGGACCACCTGCCGCCGGGCCGGACACCCGGCCGGGAGTGATGATCACCCAGCGGGGACGCGACGTCTCCGTGCCATCACCCCACCGGCAGGAGGACCCACCGATGAACCCGACCGCGAAGCACCTTCTCGGCGTCGCCGCGGCGATCACCATAGCCGCGCCGGCCCTGCTCGGCACCGCCGCTTCCCCCGCCGTCGCCGCCGCGGGCGCTCACTGCGACCGCGCCCAGCAGGACATGTGGGACAACGGCCCCAGCCGCAACGTGACCGCCCTCCGCTGCGACATCCCGTCCCACCGGAATCGCTGGTACACCGTCGAGATCGACACCCTCGTGCAGACCCGCTACAAGGGCGACACCCTGGACGGAGGAGTGGACCGGACCAGGACCCTGCACGACAGGACCATCAGATGCCTGGGTTACACCTCCGACCCCCACAAAGGCACGGTCAACTGGTTCGGCTGCCCGCCCTTCTGACGCCCCGAGGAACACCTTCCCGGCCCGACGCCCCCGTGACCGTGACCGGCCACGGGGCGCCCGCTGTCGGTGCGAGGTGTGAGACCGCCCTCCCGCGCGTCCGCCGTCCTGCCCGGCATGACGACGGGGCACGCTGCACGCGGGCCCCGTCGTGCGCGTCGCGCGCGCTCCTTGACGAGCGGGGCCCTCGACTCGTCCGGCCACCGGCGTCGAGGAGCAGACGCGCCTCCTCGAACAGGGCCGGTCCCTCCTGCGTCACCGTCGGCCCCCGGCCCGACTTCGGTGCGAGTCGCCTGAGTTGTTCAGCGGAGAGCGCGTAGACGGCCCGGCCGATGCCGGAGCGGAGGACGCCGCCGGCGCACCTGCCGTACGGCCGTCAGCCGGTGCGCAGCACGCCGTCCACGGGCCGCGAGGCGCCGCTCCAACTTTTTCCGGGGCGGTTCGCGGCGTCGGCACATGCCAGTGGCAACCCCATTCCACACCTGCGCGGGCGCGTTCGGGCACACCCGGGCACACCTTCGGCGCGCGCCGGGCGACACATGTCCGCCGGCGCGTCCGCCGGAGCGAGCGGAATCGCCCTTCCGGAAAGCGTGTGTGCCGAGGTCGTCGACACCTGGCCGAAACCGCCGTGACATTCGCCGGTTTGACATACGAGTCGCGGGGCACACGCCGGGGCGGTGATGCGGGTGGGGTGTGCAATCGGCCACATGTCCGCCGGGATCGCCACGGAGTGACGCCGGTACACCGGGTGCATACTCTGCGTTTAACTTCAGGGGGTTGCTTACGAATGACGCACAGTGAAGACTGTGGCCGAGTTGCGACGGAGCAAAGGTGTATCGGGGGTGCGCTTCATGCGAGCGTGGAATGGCGCGGATCGACCCGCGCGTTTCCGCACGCGGGGCACCCGGACCCGGTCCTCCGTTCACGAGCCGGGGGGAACCCGCGCGGTCGCCGCGCGGGAGGTGGCGTCGAGGGGAAGTGCCATGCCGGACCGCTGTGCCGTACGACAGTGCCCGACCGGGGGTCTTGGCCGGTCGCGGAGCCGTAGCGCGTCGTACCTGATGTGTTGAGACACGACACACCCCGCCGCTGAATGCCGGATGGCGTCCGGGCGCCGCGCGCGCCGCCGACCGCCCCGCACCGGTTCCCACGACGGCGCAGCCGTGCCCGAGTTCCCCGCCGGCCGACGACGATCCGGCCTGCCCGGTCGCCGTACCCACGTGTTACCAAGGAGTAAAGGTGATAAGCAACAGAGTGTCGGGTGAACCCCATCTCCTGGAGGCGTTACCCGACCGCTGGCGGGACTTACACAAGGCCGGACCGGTGCGGTTCGACGAGACGCAGGGTGTGTGGCAGGTACTCGACCACGAGACAGTCGCCACGGTGCTCGGCGATCCGGCGACCTTCTCCTCGGACCTCTCCGCCCTGGCCCCCGCCCAGCCCGACTTCGACGCCCTGCGCCAGGGCAACTTCGTCGCCATGGACCCGCCCAAGCACCGCAAGTACCGCACCCTGGTCAGCCAGGCGTTCACCCCCCGCGTCGTCCAGGGGCTCGGCCCCCGCATCGAGGCCGTCTGCGAGCGGCTGCTCGACGCCGTCGGAGACCGTGACCGTTTCGACCTCGTCGACGCGCTCGCCTACCCGCTCCCCATCATCGTCATCGCCGAACTGCTCGGCATCCCGGCCGAGGAGCACCGCCTCTTCCAGGACTGGGCCGCCGTCCTGTTCGGCGGCGACCAGCTCGGCGAGACGCCCGACATGGACGACCTGGAACGGGCGCTGGAGGCCATCGCCCCCACGGTCCGCGCCATGAACAGCTACATGCTGGACCACATCCGCAGCCGCAGGGCCGACCCCGGCGACGACCTCACCAGCCGCCTCATCGCCGCGGAGGTGGACGGCGTCCGCCTCACCGACGAGGAGATGGTCGGCTTCGTCGCCCTGCTGCTGGTCGCCGGACACATCACCACCACCGCCCTGCTCGGCAACGCCACCGTCATGTTCGACCGGCACCCCGGCACGGCCGACGCGCTGCGCGCCGACCCCTCCCGGCTGCCGCAGGCCATCGAGGAGGTGCTGCGCTGGCTGCCCCCCTTCCCCGAACTCGGGCGCCGCGTCGCCCGGCCCGTGGTCCTGCACGGCAGTGAACTGCCCGTCGACAGCCTGGTGATGGCACACCTGGGCGCCGCCAACCGGGACCCCGCCCGCTTCGCCGCGCCCGACACGTTCGACGTCGGCCGCAACCCCAACCCGCACCTCACCTTCGGCCAGGGCATCCACTTCTGTTTCGGCGCGCCGCTGGCCCGCCTGGAAGCACGTATCGCCCTGCGGCTGCTGAGCGAACGGTTCCGCACCCTGGCGGTGCCCTCCTACGAGGACGTCACCTTCCAGAACCCGGCCGTCATCGTGGGCGTACGGCATCTGCCCGTCCAGGTCAGCAGGACCTAGCGCCGCCCCTCCGGCGAGCCGCACACACACCGGCCGGCACCCTCACCGCTCGATCGGGCCCGCCGTCACACCCGCACATGAGACCCATCCAACGGGAGTCCCCTTCTCATGCCGTACACCGTCCCCCTCACCACGACCGCCTCCTGGGCCCCGTCCCCGTTACACCGGGAACTCCAGGACCGCCTCGACGCACTCGCCCGCACCCATCACGTGCCCGGCGCCCAGCTCGCCCTGGACACGGGCACGGACGTGCTCGTGCTGCACACCGGCACGGCCGACACCGCGACCGGCGCGCCGTTCACCGCCGACACGGCCGTACCGCTCGGATCGCTCACCAAGCCCTACACCGCGGCGCTCGTCATGCTCCTCGTCGACGACGGCGACCTCGACCTGGACGAACCCGCCGCCGAACACCTGCCCGAGCTGCGGCAGATGCCCCAGGTGACGGTACGCCACCTGCTCAGCCACACCGGCGGACTGCCCACCGGTCCCGACTCCGACACCGCGGCCGCGACCACCACCGCCCGCTACCTCGCCGCCGTCTGCACCGCCCGCGACGCGCTGTTCACCCCCGGCACGGACTTCTCCTACTCCAACGCCGGATACGTCGCCGCGGGCCGGCTCGTCGAGGAGGTGACCGGCATGCCGTGGCACGAGGCCGTCCGTGCGCTGCTCCTCGAACCCCTCGGCGCCCGCCCCGCCTTCATCGGCGACAGCGTGCCCGGCCGGCCGGCCGCCGCCGGACACGCCGTCAACACCGCTACCGGCCTGGCCCGCCCGGCCCGCCAGAACCTGGCCCCGCTGGAGGCCCCGGCCGGCGCGCTGCTGGCCTCCGCCCAGGACCTGGTCGCGTTCGGCAACGCCCTGGCCGGCCGCACCGACGTCCTGCCGCCCGCCGTCGCCAAGGAGATGCGCCGCGCCGACCCCGCGGCCCGGCCCGCCGGACTCGCCGACGGCTGGGCGCCCGGACTGGCCCTGTACCGGCAGGACGACCGCGTGTGGTGCGGCCACGACGGCAACGCCCAGGGCACCTCCTGCCACCTGCGCGTCGACCCCGAGAACGGCGTGGTGGTCGCCTTCACCGGGAACTCCGGCGGCGCCACCGCCCTGTGGCGCGACCTCGCCGACGAACTCGCCGCCCTCACCGGCGTCCGCGTGCCCGCCGTCGCCCGCCCGGTCCACCGCGGCCGCCCCGTCGCCGTGCCCGACTGCACCGGCGCCTACCGCAACGGCGCCGCCCACTACCGCGTGGCGCCCGGCCCGGACGGCTCACCGGCCCTGTCCATAGACGGCGACCTCGCCCTGCCCCTGGTCTGCTACGCCGATCTGACCTGCGATCTCGTCGACCCGGCCAGCGGCCGCCTGGAACCCGGCGGACGCTTCCACCGCGACCCCGCCACCGGCACGATCGACCGGATACAGATATCCGGGCGCACCGCGCGCCGCACCGACGACGGCTGATCCCACGGCACCACGGCCCAGGGCACCAAGGCCCACGGCACCACGGCCCACGGCGCGACGGCCCACCCGCACGCCCGCCCGGCGCCGCGGCCGGGCCCCGGCGCGCCTCTGACCGGGCGCCGCCGACACCGGCCGGCCGACGCCGTGCCAGGCCCTTCCCGGCCCCCGCCCACCGGCGTCCCGGGCCCCGGGGGGCGGCCCTCCGTGCCCGCACACCGCACAGCGTCCCACTGTCCCCACCCGCCCGTACCGCCCCGCACCGCGTGTCCCCACCCGCCCGTACCGCCCCGCACCGCGTCCCACCCGCAGCCCCGCGCCGCACCACGTCCCATCCGCCTGCCCGAGCCGCCCGCCCCGCACCGATTCCCACCCGCAGCCCCGCCCCGCACCGCGTCCCACCGCCTGACCGCGCCGCCCGCGCCGCCCGCACCGCTCCGGCGGGCCCGTGCGCCGCCCGCCACCGCCCGCGCCGTGTCGCCCCGCCCCGCGAAGGACTTCTCCCATGACGGACCTGCACGACAAGCCCGCACCAGCGGCCCACGCGCCGCAGGACGGCCCCGCCGCCGAAGCGCCGGACGGCGCCGTGTCCCCGGCGACGCGGCCCTTCCCGACGCTCGGCGAGCTGTTCGCCGCATGGGTGACCCGTACCCCGGACGCGCCGGCCCTCACCGACGGCCGGCGGACCTGGAGCTACCGGGAACTGTCGGCGCGGGCCGACCGGATGGCCGGCCACCTGCGCGGGCTCGGCGCCGGACCGGACCGGGTGGTCGCCCTGGTCCTGCCGCGGTCCATGGAGCTGATCGCCGCCGAACTGGCCGTCGCCCGCTGCGGCGCCGCCTTCCTGCCGGTGGACCCCGCCTACCCGGCCGAGCGCCGCGCCCTGATGCTCGCCGACGCCGCGCCCGCGGTGGTCCTGGACGACCCCCGGCGGGCGGCGGAGTTACTCGACCAAGAGCCCGCCGTGCCGCAGGACGGCACGGCCGACCGCGCGGACGGCCCGGCCGACGCCGGCCCCGACCACGCCGCCTACGTCATCTACACCTCCGGCTCCACCGGAACCCCCAAGGGCGTCACCGTCGCCCACCGCGGCATCGGCGGCTTCGTCTCCGCCGCCGCCGCCCAGTACGCGGTCGGCCCCGGCGACCGGGTCCTCCAGTTCTCCTCGCCCAGCTTCGACGCCTCCGTCCTGGAGCTGTTCATCTCCGTCCTGTCCGGCGCCACCCTCGTCGTCCCGCCCGAGGGCCCCTGGCTCGGCGACGAACTCGCCGCCGTACTGGACCGGCACCGCATCACCCACGCCCTGATCCCGCCGGCCGCCCTGGCCACCCTGCCCGACCCGGCGGACGGCGCCGCACGCTCGCTCAGCACCCTGATCGTGGGCGCCGAGGCCTGCCCGGCCGGACTCGTCGACCGGTGGGCGCCCGGCCGCCGCATGATCAATTCCTACGGCCCGACCGAGGCCACCATCGTCGCCACCTGGACCGGCCCGCTCACCGCCGGCTCGGGCACGCCCGCCATCGGCCGGGCCCTGCCGCACACCCGCGTCCACGTGCTGGACGCCGCGCTGCGCCCGGTGCCCGACGGCACCGCGGGCGAGCTGTTCATCGGCGGCGACGCGGTGGCCCGCGGCTATCTGGGCCGCCCGGGCCTGACCGCCGCCCGGTTCCTCGCCGACCCCGCCGGCCCGCCCGGCGCGCGCATGTACCGCACCGGCGACCGGGTCCGCCGCGACGCCGCCGGGGAACTGGAGTTCCTCGGCCGCCTCGACCGGCAGATCAAGATCCGCGGCTTCCGCGTCGAACCCGGGGAGATCGAGGCGGCGCTGCGCCGCGACGACAGCGTCGAAGAGGCCGTGGTCGTGGTCCGCGAGGACGAACCGGGCCGCCGGCGCCTGGTCGGCTACGTCACCCCGGCCGCCCAGGGCCGCCGCCCCGACCCGGCGGCCCTGCGCGCGGCCGCGGCCGGCGCGCTGCCCGCCCACATGGTGCCCGCCGCCGTCGTCGTCCTGGACCGGCTGCCGCTCACCGCGCAGAACAAGATCGACCTGCGCGCCCTGCCCGCCCCCGGCCGCACCGCCACCGCCGGCCACACCGCACCGCGCACCCCCGCCGAACGCGCCCTGGCCGACGTCTGGGCCGAGGTCCTGGGCGAGGACGAGGTGGGCGTGCACGAGGACTTCCTCGACCTGGGAGGCGACTCGATCCTCGCCGCCCGCGTCCTGGCCCGGATCCGCGAGGAACTGGGCGTCCGGCTCACCGTGCGGGACGTCTTCACCGCCCGGACCGTCGCCGCCCTGGCCCCGCTGGCCGAGGGCGGCGCCACCGCGCCGCGCGAACCGGTGCGCCCCGCCCCGCGCGAGGGCGCGCTGCCGCTGTCCAGCGCACAGCGCCGGCTGTGGTTCCTGGACGACCTGGCCGCCGGCGGCGCCGAGTACAACACCGGACTCTCCCTGCGGCTGCGCGGCCCGCTCGACGCCGACGCGCTGCGCCGCTCCCTGCACCGCCTCGCCGCCCGCCACGACTCCCTGCGGACCACCTTCGCCTCGGTGGACGGCCAGGCCGTCCAGCACATCGCGCCCGAGCCCGACCTGCCGCTGCGCACCGCCGACCTCACCGCCGTACCCGAGGACGGCCGCGCCGAGGCGGCCGAGCAGGCGCTCACCGAGGAGCTGAGCCGCCCCTACGACCTGGCCGCCGGCCCGCTCACCCGGGCGCTGCTGCTGCGCCTGGCCGCCGACGACCACCTGCTGCTGCTGGCCCAGCACCACATCGTCACCGACGGCTGGTCGGTGGGCGTCCTCACCCGCGAACTGGCCGCGCTCTACCACGCGGAGGCCACCGGCGAGAGCGACGGCCTGGCCGAACCCGCCCTCCAGTACCCGGACTTCGCCGTGTGGGAGCAGCGGCAGCGCGCCACCGGCACGCACACCGCCGACCTCGCCTACTGGAAGCGGCACCTGTCGGGCCTCCAGCACCTGGAGCTGCCCACCGACCGGCCCCGCCCGCCCGAGCGCACCACCGCCGGCGCCGCCCACCGCCACCGCCTCTCCGCCGACCTGGTGGCCCGGCTGCGCCGCCTGGCCCAGGGCCGGGGCACCACCCCGTTCACCCTGTACGCCGCGGCCGCCGCCCTGCTGTTCTCCCGCTACTCCGGCCAGCGCGACGTGGCCTTCGGGACCGTCACCAACGGCCGCGCCCACCGCGAACTGGAGGACGTGCCCGGCTTCTTCGCCAACACCGTGGTGCTGCGCGGCGACGTGGACGAGAAGACGACCGTGGACGGCTTCGTGGAGCGCATGCGCGCCACGGTGCTGGACGCCTTCGCCCACGACGCGGTGCCCTTCGACCGGGTCGTCGAGGAACTGGCCCCGCCCCGCGACGCCAGCCGCACCCCGCTGGTGCAGGCCCTCGTCGTCCAGCAGAGCGCGCCCGTGCTCCCGCCGCGCTCCGGCGGCGTGCGCTTCGCGGACCATCCGCTGCCCCGCCCGGCCGCCCGCTTCGACCTGGTCCTGGAGTTCGCCCCGCAGGCCGGCGCCGACGGGGGCTGCGCCCTCACCGTCGAGTACAACACCGACCTGTTCGACGCCGCGACCGTCGCCCGGCTGACCCGCCACCTGCACCGCCTGCTGGAGGGCATGGCCGACGGGCCCGGCCGCACCCTGGCCGAGCTGCCCATGCTCGCCGACGACGAGCAGCGCACCCTGGTGGACGCCTGGAACCCGCCCGCGCTGCCCGCCCGCGAGACCGGCGGCGCGACGCTCCCCGAACTGCTGCGGGCCCAGGCCGCCCTGACCCCCGACCGGACCGCCGTCGTCTGCGGCCCCGACCGGCTGGACTACGCCGAGGTCGACCGGCGCTCCGACCGCCTGGCCCGGCTGTTCGCCGCCCGCGGCGCCGGCCCGGAGTCCCTGGTCGCGCTGTGCCTGCCGCGCACCGCGGACCTGGTCACCGTCCTGTGGGCGGTCCTCAAATGCGGCGCGGGCTATCTCCCCGTCGACCCCGCCTACCCGGCCGAGCGCGTCCGCTTCATGCTCGCCGACGCCCGGCCCGCCCTCGTCGTCGCCACCCGCGAGACTGCGCACGCCCTGCCCGAGGACCACGCGCCGCTCCTGCTGGAGGACTGCGCGCGGGAGGACGACGGCGCCCGCCCGGACGCCGTCGCCCCGGCCCGCCCCCCGCTGCCGGACCACCCCGCCTACGTCATCTACACCTCCGGCTCCACCGGCCGCCCCAAGGGCGTCGTCGTCACCCACCGCAGCGTTGTTGAACTGGCCGCCTGGGTGCGCGAACGGTTCGGCGCCGACCGCCTGGGCCACGTCATCGCCGCCACCTCCCTCAACTTCGACGTCTCGGTCTTCGAGCTGCTGTGCCCGCTGACCGCCGGCGGCACCGTCGAGGTCGTCGCCGACCTGCCCGCGCTCGCCGACGAGCCGGCCGCCCGCCGCGCCGGACTCCTCAGCGGCGTGCCGTCCGTGGTGTCCCGCCTGCTCGCGGGCGGCACGCCGCCGGTCACCGCCGACACCGTCGTCCTGGCCGGCGAGGCCCTGTCCGCGCAGACGGCGCACGAGGTGCGCGCCGCCATGCCCGGCTGCGAGATCGCCAACATCTACGGCCCCACCGAGGCCACCGTGTACGCCACGGCCTGGTTCGGCGGCGAACGGCTGCCCGACCAGGCCCCGCCCATCGGCCGGGCGGTGGCCCGCACCCGCGCCTACGTCCTGGACCGCTCCCTGCGCCCGCAGCCGGTCGGGGTCACCGGCGAGCTGTACCTCGGCGGCCCCGGCCTCGCCCGCGGCTACCTGGGCCGCCCCGGACTGACCGCCGCCCGCTTCGTCGCCGACCCGTTCGGCGCGCCGGGGGAGCGCATGTACCGCACCGGCGACCTGGTGCGCCGGCGCGCCGACGGCGAGCTGGAGTACGTCGGCCGCATCGACCAGCAGGTCAAGGTGCGCGGCTTCCGCATCGAACTGGGCGAGGTCGAGGAGGCGCTGCGCGGCTGCACCGGCGTGGCCGAGGCCGCTGCCGTCGCCGCCGACGGCCACCGCCGCCTGGTCGGCTACGTCGTCCCGGCGCCGGGGGAGCGGGTCGAGCCCGAGACCGTACGCCGCGAACTGGGCCGCACGCTGCCCGATTACATGGTGCCCTCGACCGTCGTCGTGCTGGCCGAGCTGCCGCTCAACCCCAACGGCAAAGTCGACCGGGGCCGGCTGCCCGACCCGGGCCCCGCCGTGCGCGCGGTGCGGCACGTCGCCCCGCGCACCCCCACCGAGCGCGCCCTCGCCGCGATCCTGGCGGACGTGCTGAACGTGGAACGGGTCGGCGTCGACGACAACTTCTTCGAACTCGGCGGCGACTCCATCGTCAGCATCCAGGTCGTCGCCCGCGCCCGCGCCGAGGGCCTCGCGATCACCTCCCGCGACGTCTACCGGCACCAGACCGTCGCCGCCCTCGCCCGCTGCGCGGACGCCGCCACGCCCGTACCGGCCGCCGCCCCCGTACCGGAGGCCGCCGCGGGCGCCGCACCCCTCACCCCCATCCAGCACTGGCTGTTCGAGGCGCTCGGCGAACGCGCCGGCCACTACGCCCAGGCGCTGACCGTCCGACTGCCCGACGACCTGGACGAGGCGGCGCTGGAGGACGCGCTCAACGACCTGGTCGCCCACCACGACGCCCTGCGCTCCCGCTTCACCCCGGACGAGGACGCCGCGGGCAACCCCGCGGGTGTCCGCTGGCACATAGCCGAGCGGGCCCCCCGCCTGGAACTGGCCCGCCACACCGGACCCGAGAGCGACACTCCGCACTTCGGCCCGTTCGACCTCGCCCGCGGGCCGCTGCTGCGGGCCGTGCTGCACCGGCGCGGCCCCGGCCGGGCCCCGGCCCTGCACCTCGCCGTGCACCACCTGGTCGTCGACGGCGTCTCCTGGCGGCTGCTCCTCGAAGACCTCGACCGCGCCTACCGCGCCCGCCGCGAGGGCCGGGACGGCGCCGCGGCGCTGCCCGCCCCGTCCTCGCCGCTGCGCCAGTGGGCCCGCCGGCTCGACGCGCACGCCGCCGCCGGCGGCTTCGCCGACGAGACCGCGTACTGGGCCGGAGCCGTCGCCGGCGCCCACGGCGACCTGCCCGCCGACCTGAGCGGCGCCGACACCTACGCCTCCGCCCGCGCCGTCACCGTACGCCTGGACGCCGAGGACACCGCGGCCCTGCTGCGCACCCTGCCGGACACCTACCGCACCCAGGCCAACGACGTGCTCCTGAGCGCGCTGGGCCGGGCGCTGTGCGCCTGGAGCGGGCACGAACGGGTGCTGGTCGACGTGGAGGGGCACGGCCGCGAGGAGCTCTTCCCCGACCTGGACATCAGCCGCACCCTCGGCTGGTTCACCACCCGCCACCCCGTCGCCCTCGCCGTGCCCGGGGACACCGGCTGGGACACCGTGCTCAAACAGGTCAAGGAGCAGCTGCGGGCCGTCCCCCGGCACGGCCTCGGCCACGACGTCCTGCGCCGCCTGGCCGGCCCCGGCGCGCCGCACACCCCCGCCGCCCAGGTCAGCTTCAACTACCTCGGCCGGATGGGCCTCGCGGACGGCGCCGACGGCCTGTACCGGTCGGTGCTGCGGCCGCTGGAGCTGGACGCCGACCCGGACGCCCCCCGCCCGCACCCCCTGGAGGTCGTCGGCCGACTGGACGGCGACGCACTGGAGTTCACCTGGTTCTACTCCGACCGGCTGCACCGGCGGGACACCGTCGAGGCCCTGGCGCACCGCCACGCCGACGCCCTCGCCGACCTCGCCCGCCACGCCCGCGGGCCCGGGGCCGCCGGACGCACCCCCTCCGACTTCCCGCTGGCCCGGCTCGACCAGGCGGCCGTGGACCGCGTCACCGGCGACGACCCGGCCGCCGTCCAGGACATCCTGCCCCTGACGCCGACCCAGAGCGGCATGCTCTTCCACGGCGTCTCCCAGGACGACCGCGGCGTCTACCTCCAGCAGCTCACCTTCGTCCTGGACGGCGTCCCCGAGCCACAAGCCCTGGCCGACGCCTGGCAGCACGTGACCGACCGCACCGAGGTGCTGCGCGGCCGCGCCGTCTGGCAGGACGTGCCCACGCCCCTGCTCGTCGTCCAGCGCCACGCCGCCGTGCCCGTCACCCACCTGGACTGGCGCACCCTGACGCCCGACGAGCGCGACGACCGGCTGCGGGCGCTGCTGGCCCGCGACCGCGAGGACGGCATCGAGCTGACCCGCGCCCCGCTCCAGCGGCTGGTGCTCGCCCGCGTCTCCGACACCGCGGTCCGCGTCGTGTGGACCTTCCACCACCTGGTCCTGGACGGCTGGAGCCTGTTCCAGGTGCTCACCGACGTGTTCGCGCACCACGCCGGGGCCGCGCCGGACGCCCTCCCCGAGCGTCCCCCCTACCGCGACTACCTCGCCTGGCTCGCCACCCGCGACGCCGAGGAGGCCGAACGGCACTGGCGGGGCCGCCTGGCCGGGCTCGACGAGACCACCGCCCTGCCCTACGACCGCGAGCCGCACGAGAGCCACCGCGCCGAGTCCACCCGCGAGGTGCGCCTGACGCTGCCCGCCGACGCCACCCGCGCGCTGGAGAACCTCGCCCGGAGCTCCGGCCTCACCCTCAACACCCTCGTCCAGGGCGCCTGGGCGGTGCTGCTGGCCCGCCAGTCGGGCCGCGAGGAGGTCGTCTTCGGCACCACCGTCTCCGGCCGGCCGCCCGAGCTGCCCGGCGCCGACGCCATGACCGGCCTGTTCATCACCACCCTGCCCACCCGCGCGACCGTCCCCGCCGAAGGGACGCTGCTGGACTGGCTGCGCCTGCTCCAGAGCGACCAGAGCGAGGACCGCCGCTTCGACCACCTGCCGCTCACCCGGATGCGCGCCCTGACCGAACTGCCCGAGCGGGCCCACCTGTTCGAGTCCATCGTCGTCTTCGAGAACTACCCGGTGGACGACGGACTCGCCGCCGCCCACGGCCTGCGGCTGACCGACCTGACGGGCGTGGAGACCACCAACTACCCGCTGAGCCTGGTCGCCTACCCGGGCGCCGAACTGACCCTGCGCCTCGGCTACGACCCGCGGCTGTTCGACGCCGCCACCGTGCGCCGCACGGCCGAGTACCTCTCGGTGCTGCTGACCGGCATGCCCGCCGCGACCGCGCTGCCGCCCGCCCGGCTGCCGCTGCTCACCCCCGAGCGCCGGACACAGGTGCTGCGCGAGTGGAACGACACCGCGACCGACCTGCCCGAGGCCACGGTCGCCGCCCTCTTCGCCGCCCAGGCCGCCCGCACCCCCGACTCCGTCGCCCTGGAAGCCGGGGACGACCGCCTCACCTACCGCGAACTCGACGAGCGCGCCGCCGCCGCGGCCGCCCAGCTGGCCGGACTCGGCGTGTGCGCCGAGCGCCCGGTCGGCGTCCTGATGGACCGCTCCGTCCACCTGATCGTCGCCCAGCTCGCCCTGGTGCGCACCGGCGGCGTGTGCGTCCCGCTGGACGGCCGCGCGCCCGCCGACCGGCTGCGCCGCACCCTCGCCGAGGCGGGAGCGGACCTCCTGCTCACCGACGCCGCCTGGGAGCGCACCGCGCGCGAGGCGCTGCCCGACGGCGAGGTCGTACGGATCGACACACCGGCGCCGCCTCCCGCCGCCCCGCCCGCGCCCACCCCGCTCCCCGTGCACCCCGACCACGTCCAGTACGTGATGTTCACCTCCGGCTCCACCGGCGTCCCCAAGGGCGTGGCGGTGCGCCAGCGGGACGTCGCCGCCCTCGCCCTCGACCGGGCCTTCGACGGCCACGACCGGGTCCTCGTGCACTCCCCGCACGCCTTCGACGCCGCCACCTACGAGGTGTGGGTGCCGCTGCTGCGCGGCGGCACGGCCGTCCTCGCCCCGCCGGCCGACCTCGACGCGGCGGCGGTCCGCCACGCCGTGCGCGAACAGGGAGTCGGCCACCTGTGGCTGACCGCCGGACTCTTCCGCCTGCTCGCCCAGGAGGACCCCGCCTGCCTGCGCGGCGCCCGCCAGGTGTGGACCGGCGGCGAGGCCGTGCCCGGCGCGGCCGTCCGCCGCGTCCTGGACGCCTGCCCCGGGCTGACCGTGGTCGACGGCTACGGCCCCACGGAGACCACCACCTTCGCCACCCGCCGCCCCTTCCGCGCCGGCGACCCGCTGCCCGCCGTCCTGCCCATCGGCCGCCCCCTGGACAACACCCGCGTCTACGTCCTGGACGCCGCCCTCCAGCCGCAGCCCCCGGGCATCCCCGGCGAGCTGTACATCGCGGGCGCGGGCCTGGCCCGCGGCTACGCGCGGCGCCCCGGCGCGACCGCCGCCCGCTACCTCGCCGACCCGTACGGCCCGCCCGGCACCCGCATGTACCGCACCGGCGACGTGGTGCGCTGGAGCGCCGAGGGGGAGCTGCACTTCGTCGGCCGCGCCGACGACCAGATCAAGATCCGCGGCTTCCGCGTGGAGCCCGCCGAGATCGAGGCCCGGATCACCGCCCACCCCGACCTCGCCGAAGCCGTCGTCAGCCTCCACCAGGACGGCGGACGCAAGCGCCTGGCCGCCTACGTCGTTACCGCCGCCGGAGCGAGCGCGCCGAGCGCCGCGCAGCTGCGCGCCCACCTCGCGGACGGCCTGCCCGACTACATGGTGCCCGCCGCGTTCGTCACCGTGCCCGAACTGCCGCTGACCGCCAACGGCAAGGTCGACCGGCGGCGGCTGCCCGCCCCCGACTGGTCGGCCGGCGCCGACCGGGCCTACCGCGCCCCGCGCACCGAGGCCGAACGCCTGCTGGCCGGCATCTGGGCCGAACTGCTCGGCGTGGAGCGGGTCGGCGCCGACGACAACTTCTTCATGCTCGGCGGCGACTCCATCCTCAGCATCCAGGTCGTCTCCCGCGCCCGCGCGGCGGGCCTGGCCCTCACCCCGCGCGAGGTGTTCCGGCACCCGACGGTGGCCGAACTGGCCGCCGTCACCGGTACGGCCACCCAGGTCGCCGGCGCCGAACCGGTCGAGGGCGAGGCCGCGCTGACGCCGATCCAGCACTGGTTCCTGGACCCGCGCCCCGCCCACGCCGAGTTCTTCAACCAGTCCGTCGTCGTGGCGGCGCCCGCCCCCGTCGACCAGGACGCCCTGCGCCGCGCCCTGGCCGCCCTGTGGACGCACCACGACGCCCTGCGCGCCCGGTTCACCCCCGACGGCCCCGGCGGCGAGGGCGTCTGGCGCCAGCACGTCAGCCCCGCCGACGCCCCCGTACCCGACCTGCTGGAGGTCTGCCCGCTCGACCCGCACCACGCCGACCGGGCCGAGGCCGACCTCACCGCCGCCGCGCACGCCGGATTCCGCCTGGACGGCGGCCCGCTGCTCACCGCCCGCCTGTTCACGACCGGCGGCGCCCGCCCGGACCGGCTGCTGCTGGCCGTGCACCACCTGGTCGTGGACGGCGTCTCCTGGCGCGTCCTGCTGGAGGACCTGGAGACCGCCTACCGGCAGGCCGCGGCCGGCGAGCCCGTACGGCTGCCCGCCCGCACCACCTCCGTCAAGGAGTGGGCCGACCGGCTGCGCGCCCGCACCGACCGGTTCGCCGCCCAGCTCGACCACTGGGAGCGCACCGCCCGGCACTGCGCCGCACCGCTGCCCGTGGACGGCGACGGCCCCAACACCGCCGCCGACGTCGGCGAGGTGACCGTACGCCTGGACGCCGCCCGCACCACCGCCCTGCTGCGCGAGGTCCCCGGCGTCTACCGCACCCGCGTCGACGACGTCCTGCTCACCGCGCTCGGCCGGGTGCTGTCCGACTGGAGCGGCCACGACACCGTCGCCGTCGGCCTGGAGGGCCACGGCCGCGAGGACCGGCTGTTCGAGGACGTCGACCTGTCCCGCACCGTCGGCTGGTTCACCTCCCTCTACCCCGTCGCCCTCGCCGTCCCCGCCGCCGACTGGGGCAGCGCGCTGAAGGCGGTCAAGGAACAGCTGCGCGCCGTACCCGAACGCGGCCTCGGCTACGGCGTCCTGCGCCACCTCGCCCGCGACCCCCGGCTCACCGGCGCCCCCGAGCCCGCCGTCAGCTTCAACTACCTGGGCCGCTTCGACTGGACCGCCGACGGCGCCGCCCTGGTCGGCGCGGTGCCCGGCGGACTCGGCGGCGCCGAGGCGCCCGGCACCGAACGCGCCCACCTGCTGGACGTGGTGGCCCGCGTGGAGGACGGGCGACTGGAGATCACCTGGTACCACAGTCGGGAACGCCACCACGGGGCCACGGTCACCCGGCTCGCCGAGGCCATGCTGGACGCCGTCGAGGACATCGTCGCCCACTGCGCCCGCCCCGGCGCGGGCGGCCGCACCCCCTCCGACTTCCCGCTGGCCCGCCTGGACCAGACGGCGGTGGACCGGATGTGCGGGGACGGGCGCGCCGTCGCCGACGTGTACCCGCTGACGCCGATGCAGGCGGGCATGCTCTTCCACAGCCTGCTCGACCCGGACGGCCGCACCTACGTCAACCAGGTGCAGCTGGTCCTGCACGGCGTCAGGGACCCGCGGCTGCTCGCCGAGGCGTGGCAGCGCACCGCCGACGCCAACCCGGCCCTGCGCACCCGCCTGGTGTGGCAGGACACCCCCGAACCGCTCCAGGTCGTCCAGCACCGCGCCACCGTGCCCGTCGCCCACCACGACTGGAGCGCGCTCCCCGACGAGCGCCGCGCACCCGAACTCGAGCGGCTGCTCGCCGAGGACCGCGACGCCGGCGTCGACCTCGCCGCCGCGCCCCTGATGCGGCTGACCCTGATCCGGCTCGCGGCGGACCGGGTACGGATGGTGTGGACCTTCCACCACGTCCTGCTCGACGGCTGGAGCGCCGCCCAGGTCTTCGACGAGGTCTGCGAACGCTACGCCGCCCTCGCCGCCGGCCGCGGCCCCGAGGTGCCCGACCGCAGGCCCTTCGCCGCCTATCTGCGCTGGCTGGCCGCGCAGGACGCCGGCCGCGCCGAACGCCACTGGCGCGGCGTCCTCGCCGGCTTCGCCGCCCCCACCGAACTGCCCCGCGACCGGCGGCCCGCCGGCGCCCACCGCGACTCCTCCTCGGGCACGGTGCGCGTCACCCTGGACGCCGGGATCTCGGCCCGGCTGCGGGAGACCGCCCAGCAGGCGGGCCTGACCGTCAACACCGTCCTCCAGGGCGCCTGGGCGCTGCTGCTGTCCCGCTACGGCGGCGGAGACGACGTGGTGTTCGGCACCACCGTCTCCGGCCGCCCCGCCGAACTGCCCGGCGTCACCTCGATGGTGGGCCTGTTCATCAACACCCTGCCCACCCGGGCCCGGGTGGACGGCCGCCGGCCGCTGCTGGAGTGGCTGCGCGAACTCCAGACCGCCCAGTCCGAGGCGCGCCGCCACGACTTCGTGTCGCTGGCCCAGTTGCAGGCGTGGAGCGAGATCCCCGGCGGCACCGGCCTGTTCGACTCCATCGTGGTCTTCGAGAACTACCCCTTCGACGAGAACGCGCTGGCCCGGCACGGCCTGGCCATGGAGCAGGAACGCGACCTGGAGCCGACCAACTACGCGCTCAGCGTGGTCGTCGCCCCCGGCCGCACCCTGTCCGTCAACCTCGACTACGACCCCGCCGCCTTCGACGCCGCCACCGTCGAAGGACTGGGCGAGAGCCTGCGCACCCTGCTGACCGCTATGGCCGCCGACCTGGACGGCCGCCTGGGCGACCTGCCGCTGCTGGACGCCGGACGCGGCCTCGACCTGCTCACCCGGTTCGGCGGGACGCCCGCGCGCGCCCCGCACGCCACCCTCCCCGAGGCGTTCGCACGGCAGGCGGCGCGCACCCCCGACGCCCTCGCCGTGCGCGGCGGCGACCGGCTCCTCACCTACCGCGAACTCGACGAGCGCTCCAACCGGCTGGCCCGCCGCCTCATCGCCGCCGGCGCGGGCCCCGAGCGGTTCGTCGCCCTGTGCCTGCCGCGCACCGCGGAGCTGGTGGTGGCGCTGCTGGCCGTCCTCAAGAGCGGCGCCGCCTACCTGCCGGTGGACCCGCAGTACCCGGCCGAGCGCGTCGCGTTCCTCTTCGACGACGTACGGCCCGACGCGGCGATCGCCGCTCCGAGCACCGCCGGACGCCTGCCGGAAGGCCCGTACACCCGCATCCTGCTGGACGAGACGGACCCCGACACCGCACCGGCCGTACCCAGCACCGCCGCCGCACCGGCCGCGGACGACGCCCTGTCCGCCGCCCCCGTCGGCGACGGCGACCGCCGCGCCCCCCTGCTGCCCGCCCACCCCGCCTACGTCATCCACACCTCCGGCTCCACCGGCCGCCCCAAGGGCGTCGTCGTCGCCCACGCCTCGGTGCTGGCGCTGACCGACTGGGCCGCCGCCGAGTTCACCGGCCGCGGCCTGGCGCACGTGGTGGCGTCCACCTCGCTCAACTTCGACGTGTCCGTCTTCGAGATCTTCTCGCCGCTGCTGTCCGGCGGCTGCGTGGAGGTGGTGCGCGACCTGCTCGCCCTCGCCGAACGCCCCGGCCCCTGGCGCGCCGGACTGATCAGCGCCGTCCCCTCCGCCCTGGACCGGCTGCTCGCCGAGGGCGCCATCCAGGTCGGCGCGGACACCGTGGTGCTGGCGGGGGAGGGGCTGCCCGCCCGCACGGTGCGCCGGGTGCGCGAGGGGATCCCCGGCTGCCAGGTGCGCAACATCTACGGCCCCACCGAGGCCACCGTCTACGCCACCGCCTTCACCTGCGACCCCGCCGACCCCGACCGCGACCCGCCGATCGGCCGCCCCGTCGGCGCCGCCCGCGCCTACGTCCTGGACGAGCGGATGCGCCCGGTGCCCGTCGGCGCCCCCGGCGAGCTGTTCCTCGCCGGCGACGGCGTGGCCCGCGGCTATCTGCGCCGCCCCGGCCTGACCGCCGCCCGGCTGCTGCCCGACCCCTACGGCCCGCCCGGCAGCCGCATGTACCGCACCGGCGACCTGGTGCGCTGGAGCGCCGACGGCGACCTCGTCTACCTCGGCCGCGGCGACGACCAGGTCAAGGTGCGCGGCTTCCGCATCGAACTCGGCGAGGTGGAGGCGGCGCTGGCCCGCCACCCGGCCGTCGCCCAGGCGGCGGCCCGGGTCGTCGAGCACGACGGCCACCGCCGCCTCGTCGGCTACGCGGTGCCCCGCGAGACCGGCCTGCCGGACTTCGCCGAGCTGCGCGCCTTCCTCGCCCGCAGCCTGCCCGACCACCTCGTCCCCGCTCTCGTGGTCCCGCTGGAGCGGCTGCCGCTGGGCGCCACCGGCAAGCTCGACCGCAGGGCGCTGCCCGACCCGCGGTGGGCGGCCGCAGCCCAGGGTGTCCGGCGCGCGCCGAGCACCCCGGCGGAACAGGCCCTCGCCGCCATCTGGGCCGACGTCCTCGGGGTGCCCGAGGTCGGCGCCGACGACAACTACTTCACCCTCGGCGGCGACTCCATCCTGGGCATCCAGATCGTCTCCGCCGCCCGCCGGGCGGGCCTCGCCCTCACCCCGCGCCACCTGTTCACCCACCAGAGCCTCGCCGAACTCGCCGCCGCCGCCGAACGGCTGCCGGCCCAGGCGGCCACCGCCGAACAGGGCCCGGTGACCGGCGACGCCCCGCTCACCCCCGTACAGCACTGGCTGCTCGACACCCTGCCCGGCGACCCCGCCCACTTCACCCAGGCCGTCTCCTGGGAACTCGCCCACGACGCCGACGAGACGCTGCTGCGCGGCGCCCTGGCCGCCCTGCTGGAGCACCACGACGCGCTGCGGCTGCGCTTCACGCCGGACGGCGACGCGGGATGGCGCCAGCACGCCGACGCGCCCGGCGCCGCCCCGCACCTGGAGGTCCACGACACCGCCCCGGCCCCCGGCGCGGCCGACGCGCTCGCCACCGGATTCGACCTGGCCGCCGGACCGCTGCTGCGGGCCGCGCTGCACCGGCCCGAGGACGGCGGGCGCCCGGTGCTGCTGCTGGCCGCGCACCACCTCGTCGTGGACGCGGTGTCCTGGCGGATCCTGCTGGAGGACCTGGACAGCGCCTACCGCGCCCTGGCCGCGGGCGAACGGCCCGGCCTGGGCGCCAAGAGCACCTCCTTCCCGGCCTGGGCCCGGCGGCTGGCCGCGCACACCGCCGCCGGCGGCTTCGACGCCGAACTCGCCCACTGGCGCGCCCTGGACGCCGACACCTCCCTGCCCACCGACCGCGCCGGCCGCAACACCGCCGCCGAGGAGCGCACCGTCACCGCCGGCCTGGACGAGGCCGACACCCGCCGGCTGCTCCAGGACGTGCCGGAGGTCTACCGCACCCGGATCAACGACGTCCTGCTGTGCGCGCTCGGCCGCGTCCTGGCCCGCTGGACCGGCCGCGACCGGGTCGCGGTGACGCTGGAGGGACACGGCCGCGAGGAACTGTTCGCGGACGTCGACCTCGCCCGCACCGTCGGCTGGTTCACCACCCTGTACCCGGTCGCCCTCGACGTGCCCCGCGACGCGGACACCGGCGCCGCCCTCAAGGCCGTCAAGGAGAGCCTGCGGGCCGTGCCGCACGGCGGCCTGGGCCACGGCGCCCTGCGCTTCCTGCACCCCACGGCCGGCGCCGGCCTGCCCGACCTGCCGCGCATCTGCTTCAACTACCTCGGCCAGCAGGACGCCGGCACACCCCCGGGCGGCCTGCTGCACGCCCCGCACGGCGGCCTCACCGGCGGCATGGACCGTACGGCCGAGCGACCCCACCTGCTGGACGTGCTCGGCCAAGTCAGCGGCGGACGACTGGAGTTCACCTGGTCCTACTCCGACCAGGTGCACCACCGCGAGACCGTCGCCCGCCTCGCCGGCGAACTGGCCGACGAACTGCGCGCCGTGATCCGGCACTGCGCCCGGCCCGGCGCCGGCGGCCGCACCCCCTCCGACTACCCGCTCGCCCCCCTGGACCAGGCCGCCGTCGACCGGCTCGTCGGCACCGGCGCCGGCGTCGCCGACGTCTACCCGCTCACCCCCACCCAGACCGGCATGGTCGTGCACGGCCTGGACGACGCCGAACACGGCCTGTACGTCGAGCAGATCACCTTCGTCGCCGACGGCGCCCGCGACGTGCGCGTCCTGGCCGACGCCTGGCGGCACGTCGTCGAGCGCACCCCCGTGCTGCGCACCTCCGTGGCCCTGCGCGACGTACCCGTGCCGCTCCAGATCGTCCACCGCGACGTCACCCTGCCCGTCGCCGAACTCGACTGGAGCGAGCTGCCCGAGGAGCGGCGCACGGCGGAACTGGAGCGGCTGCTCGCCGGCGAACGCGCCCGCGGCCTCGACCTGGACCGGGCGCCGCTGCTGCGCGTCACCCTGATCCGGCTCGGCCCGGACGCCGTACGGGTGGTGTGGACCTTCCACCACGTCCTGCTGGACGGCTGGAGCGTCTTCCACGTCCTGTCCGACGTCATGGCCGCGCACGCCGCCCTCGCCCGCGGCGAGGCGCCCCGGCTGCCCGAGCGCAGGCCGTTCGCCGACTACGCCGCCTGGCTGGCCGGCCGCGACACCGCCCACGCCCGTGCGCACTGGAGCGGCGTCCTCGCCGACCTCGCCGCCCCCACCCCGCTGCCCTACGACCGCAGGGCCGCCCCCGGACACCCGGCCCGCTCCGGCGCCTGGCTCTCGCACCGGCTGGCCGCAGAGGACACCGGCCGGCTCCAGGAGTTCGCCCGCCGCCACCGGCTCACCCTCAACACCGTCGTACAGGGCGCCTGGGCGCTGCTGCTGGCGCGCTGGAGCGGGGAGCGCCAGGTGTGCTTCGGCGCCACCGTCTCCGGGCGCCCCGCCGACCTGCCCGGCGCCGACACCGTCACCGGCCTGTTCATCACCACCCTGCCCGCCCGCATCGCCGTCGACGGCTCCGCCCGCTGCGGGGCCTGGCTGCGCACCGTGCAGGAGGCCCGGGCCGAGGACCGCCGCTTCGACCACATGCCGCTCGGCGAACTGCACGGCCTGACACAACTTCCGCACGGCACCGGCATGTTCGACTCCCTGGTGGTCTTCGAGAACTACCCGGTGGGCGACGCCACCGCCGGCGCCCACGGCCTCACCGTCCGCGACCTGGACGCCCGGGAGGCCACCAACTACCCCCTCACCGTCGTCATCTCGCCCGGCGACCGGCTCGCCGTCGAACTCGGCTACGACGAACGGTGCTTCGACGCGGCCACCGCCGGCTCGCTCGCCGAACAGCTGCTGCACACCCTGCGCGCCCTGGCCGACGGCGACGACACCGCACGCCTGGACGACCTCGACGTCCTGCCGCCCGCGCTGCGCGCCCGGCTCCTGCACGGCCCGGCCCGCCCGGCCCTCGACCTGGCGTCCCCGGCCCTGCTGCCCGACCTGATCGAGGCGGCCGCCGACCGCACTCCGCACGCGCCCGCGCTCGCCGAACCCGGACGGCTGCTCACCTACGCCGAGACCGACGCCCACGCCAACCGCCTCGCCCACCGGCTCATCGCCCGCGGCGCGGGCCCCGGCGGCCTCGTCGCACTGCTCCTGCCGCGCTCGGCGGACATGGTGCTCGCCCAGCTCGCCGTGACCAAGACGGGCGCCGCGTTCCTGCCCGTGGACCCCGGCTACCCGGAGGAGCGGATCGCGCTGATGCTGCGCGACGCGGCCCCCGCCCTCACCCTGGACGCCAAGGAGGTCGCGGACCTCCTGACCGCGCTCGAGGACGCGGACCGGGCGCCCGCCCACCGGCCCACCGACGCCGACCGCGCCCGCCCCCTCCACCTGGACGACCCCGCCTACGTCATCTACACCTCCGGCTCCACCGGAACCCCCAAGGGCGTCGTCGTCACCCACCGCGGCCTCGCCGCGTTCTCCGCCGCCGAGGCCGCCCACTACCAGGTGGCCGATGGCGACCGCGTCCTCGCCTTCGCCACCCCCAGCTTCGACGCCTCCGTACTGGAACTGTGCATGTCCCTGCCGCACGGCGCCCGCCTGGTCGTG
This sequence comes from Streptomyces seoulensis, assembly GCA_013364255.1. Taxonomy (GTDB): domain Bacteria; phylum Actinomycetota; class Actinomycetes; order Streptomycetales; family Streptomycetaceae; genus Streptomyces; species Streptomyces similanensis. Next base: position 8,215,367 of record CP054936.1, read on the forward strand.
CCCCGCCCGGGACCGCTGCTCGGCGCGGAACTCGCCGAGGTGCTGCGGGCCGAGCGGATCACGCACACCCTGCTGCCGCCGGCCGCGCTCGCCACCGTGCCCGCCGACGTCCCCGGCCATCTCCCGGACCTCAAGACGCTCATCGTCGGCGCCGACGCCTGCGGCGCCGACCTCGTCGCCCGCTGGGCCCCGCACCACCGCATGGTCAACTCCTACGGCCCCACCGAGGCCACCGTCGTCGCCCTGTGGTCCGCGCCCCTGCGGCCCGACGGTGCCGCCCCGCCCATCGGCCGCCCGCTGCCCGCCACCGGCGCCTATGTGCTGGACGCCAGGCTGCGGCCGGTGCCCGACGGCGTACCCGGCGAACTGTGGCTCAGCGGCCCCACCCTGGCCCGCGGCTACCTCGGCCGGCCCGGGCTCACCGCGGCCCGCTTCGTCGCCGACCCCTACGGCCCGCCCGGCGCCCGGATGTATCGCACCGGCGACCTGGTGCGCCGCGACGCCCGCGGCGAGGCCCACTACCTGGGGCGCACCGACCACCAGCTCAAGCTGCGCGGCCACCGCATCGAGGCCGGCGAGGTCGAGGCCGCGCTCACGGCCCACCCGGCCGTACTGGACGCGGTGGTGAGCGTCCGCGAGGACGAACCGGGCCTGCCGCGCCTGGTCGCCCACCTGCTCACCGCGCCCGGCCACGAGGCGCCCGCCCCGGCCGACCTGCGCGCCCTGGCCGCCCGCACCTTGCCCGGCTACATGGTCCCCTCGGCCTTCGTGGCGCTGGAACGCTTCCCGCTCACCGAGAACGGCAAGACCGACCGGGCCGCGCTGCCCGCCCCGGCGCCGGCCGCCGAGGAGGAAACGGCCGGACACGTGCCGCCCCGCACGCCCACCGAGGAGGTGCTGGCCGAGATCTGGGAGGAGGCGCTCGGCCGGACCGTGGGCGCCGAGGACGACTACTTCCTGCTCGGCGGCGACTCCCTGCGCGCCCTGCTCATCGCCTCCCGGGCCAACGACGCCTTCGGCACCGAGCTGACCCCGCGCGACGTCCTGACCTCCGCCACCGTCGCCGCCCTGGCGGAACTGGTGGAGGAACAGGTGCTCAGCGAACTCGAAGACGCCGCGTACGGCGGCCACGACCACGACGAACGGTGAGGAACCGACGACCATGACGTCTTCGAACCCTTCGAAGCGAGACCGCGCCGAGGCCCTGCCCGAACAGATGCGGGAAGCGCTGCGCCGCCGGCTGGCCGGACGGGCCCGCAACGCCGCCCCGGACGCCGCCGCGCGGGGCATCGCGCGCGCCGACCGCGACCGTCCGCTGCCGCTGTCCTTCGCCCAGCAGCGCCTGTGGTTCCTGGACCGGCTGCGCCCCGGCGACGCCCGCTACAACAGCGCGGTCGCCGTACGTCTGACCGGCCCGCTGCACCACGTCGCCCTCCAGCGGGCCCTGGACCTCGTGGTCGAGCGGCACGAGGCGCTGCGCACCACCTTCGACGAGAGCGACGGCCGGCCCGCGCAGAGCGTGCACCCCGCCGCCCCGGTGCCGCTGCCGCTGCGGGACACCGCCGACCTGGACGCCGACCTGCTCGCGGAGTACGCCCGCCCCTTCGACCTGCGCCACGGCCCCCTGCTGCGCGCCCTGCTGCTGCGCGAGGCGGACACCGCCCACGTCCTGCTGCTGAGCGCCCACCACATCGTCACCGACGGCTGGTCGATGGGTGTCGTCCTGGACGAGCTGTGCACCGCCTACGCCGCCCTGGCCCGGGGCGACGACGTGCACCTGCCGCCGGTCGCGGTCCAGTACCCCGACTTCGCCGTGTGGCAGCGCGACCGGCTCTCCGGAGAGCGCCTGGAGCGCCACCTCGCGCACTGGCGCGAGCACCTGGCCGGCGCGGTCGCCCCGGAACTGCCCCTGGACCGGCCGCGGCGCGGCGAGGAGGCCGGCGCGGGCGCCGTGCACGCCTTCACCGTCCCCGCACCGCTCACCGCCCGGCTCGGCGAACTGGCCCGGGAGCGGCACACCACCCTGCACACCGCCCTGGTCGCCGCCACCCAGGCCCTGCTGGCCCGCTGGTCCGGCCGCGACGACATCACCGTCGGCTCGCTCACCCCCGGCCGCACCCGCACCGACCTCGAACGCGCCGTCGGCTTCTACGTCAACACGGTCGTCCTGCGCACCCGCGTCGAGCCCGCCGCCTCCTTCCGCGACCTGCTGACCAGCACCGCCGACACCGTGGGCAGCGCCTTCGCGCACGGCGACACGCCGTTCGAGCGGATCGTCGAGGCGGTCGGCGCGGTCCGGGAGGCGGGCCGCAACCCGCTGTTCGACGTGATGGTGCTGCTGCACCCCGACCCGCCCGCCGCCACCGCCCCCGAGGGCCTGGCCACCACCCCGGTCACCGTGCCCCGGCAGGCGGCCACCTTCGACCTCAGCGTCGAGTTCGTCCCCGACGGCGAGGCGCTGACCGGCCTGCTGGAGTACCGCACCGACCTGTTCGACGCGGCCACCGCCGAGCGCATGGCCGGGCAGCTGCTGCGTCTGCTCGAAGGCGCCGCCGCCGCACCCGACCGCCCGCTGGGCGCCCTGCCGCTGCTGTCCGAGCAGGAGGCGCTGCGGACCGTCGCCACCGGCGTCACCGAACCCGTCCCCGTCGAGGACACCACCTACCCCGACCTGTTCGCCCGGCAGGCCGCCCGCACCCCCGACGCCCTCGCCCTCGTCGCCGGCGGCGAACGCCTCGACTACGCCACCCTGAACGCCCGCGCCAACCGCCTCGCCCACCACCTCACCGCCCTCGGCGCCGGCCCCGAACGGCTGGTCGCGCTCCGACTGCCGCGCACCGCCGACATGATCACCGCGATCCTCGCCGTCTGGAAGTCCGGCGCCGGCTATCTGCCCCTGGACCCCGCCCTGCCCGAGGAACGCGTCGCCTACCTGCTGGACGACGCCCGCCCCGCCCTGGTCCTGGACGAGGAGGCGCTGCGCGCCGTACCCGACACCGCCCCGGCCACCGAGCCCGCCCGCGACGGCCTGGATCCGCGGAACACCGCGTACGTCATCTACACCTCCGGCTCCACCGGCCGGCCCAAGGGCGTCGCCGTCTCGCACCGCTCGGCGGTGCGCCTGCTCGCCGCCCACCGGGCCGGCTTCGTCGCGGACGCCGGCGGCGGCCCGCTGCGGGTGGCGCTGACCGCGTCGTTCTCCTTCGACACCTCCCTCGAAGGCGTGCTGCTGATGGCCGACGGCCACCCGCTGCACCTCGTGGACGAGGAGACCCGCAGGGACCCGGCCGCCCTGGTGGAGTACGTGGTCGAACACCGCGTCGACTTCCTCGACGTCACCCCCTCCTACCTGCGGCAACTGCTGCCCGCCGGCCTGCTCACCGACCCCCGCCACCACCCCCGCGTGCTGATGCTCGGCGGCGAGGCCCTCGGCCCCGCCCTGTGGCGCGAGCTGGCCGCGCTGCCGGACGTGGCCGCCTACAACTTCTACGGCCCCACCGAGTGCACCGTCGACGCGCTGGCCTGCCGTATCGAGGCCGCCGACCGCCCGCTGGTGGGCCGCCCGCTGCCCGGCGTGAACGCGTACGTCCTGGACGACCGGCTGCGCCCGGTGCCGCCCGGCGTCGGCGGCGAGCTGTACCTCGCCGGCGAACAGCTGGCCCGCGGCTACGCCGGACGCCCCGCCCTGACCGCGGCCCGCTTCCTCGCCGACCCCTACGGCCCGCCCGGCGCCCGCATGTACCGCACCGGCGACCTGGCCCGCTGGACCGCCGACGGGCGCCTGGACTACCTCGGCCGCGCCGACGACCAGGTCAAGGTGCGCGGCCACCGCATCGAACCCGGCGAGATCGAGGCCGCCCTGCTGGACCTGGAACAGGTCGCCGCGGCGGCGGTCGTCGGCCTGACCGACCCCGGCGGCCACACCCGGCTCGCCGCCTACGTCGTCCCTGCGCCCGGCCACCCGGCGCCCGCGCCGGCCGATCTGCGCGCCGCCCTGCGCCGGGTGCTGCCCGACCACATGGTGCCGTCCTCCTTCACCGCGCTGCCCGCGCTGCCCCTGACCACCAGCGGCAAGCTGGACCGCCGCGCCCTGCCCGCCCCCGACGTCGAGGACGCCGAGCGGCGGCACGAGTACGTCGCCCCGCGCACCCCCGCCGAGGAAACCCTGGCCGGCATCTGGGCCGAGGTGCTCGGCGTCGGCCGGGTCGGCGTCACGGACAACTTCTTCGAGCTGGGCGGCGACTCCATCCTGAGCATCCAGGCCGTCTCGCGCGCCCGCGCCGCGGGGCTGCGGATCGGCTCCCAGGACGTCTTCCGCCACCAGACGGTCGCCGACCTCGCCGCCGCCGCGTCCGGCCGGAGCTCGGCCCTGCCCGCACCCCGGCGCCCGCGGCACGACGAAGGACCCGCCCCGCTCACCCCGGTCCAGGAGTGGTTCCTCGCCACCCACGGCCCGCGCCGCCTCAGCATGTCGATGCTGCTCGACCTGCCCGCCGACCTGGACGACCGGGCGCTGGAACGCGCGCTGGAAGCCGTCGTGACCCGGCACCCCGCGCTGCGCGCCCGCTTCACCCGCACCGAGGACGGCTGGCGCCAGGAACCCGGTACCGGCCCGGCCGCCGGCCTCCTCACCCGCCCCACCGCGCCCGCCACACCCACCGAGGCGGCGGACGCCGAAGCCGCGGACGCCGCCCGCGCCGCACTGGACCCGGCCACCGGAGCGCTGCTGCGCGCCGTCCTGCTCCCGGGCCGCGACCACCCCCGCCCGCGCCTGTTCCTGACCGCCCACCACCTCGCCGTCGACAGCGTCTCCTGGCGGGTGCTGCTCGCCGACCTGGAACACGCCTACCGCCGGGCCGCGGCGGGACAGGAACCCCGACCGGAGCCGGAGCAGACCGCCTTCGCCGACTGGGCCCGCAGCCTGGCCGAACAGGTGCGCGCCGGCGCCTTCGACGACGACCTGCCGTACTGGACGGCCCAGGTCGCCACCGCCCCCGCCCCGCTGCCCACCGACCTGCCCGGCGCCCCGCTCGCCGGCACCGTGCGCACCGTGCGGACCCGGGTGGACCGCGCCACCACCGACGCGCTGCTGCGCCGGGTGCCGGGCGCGTACCGCACCCAGGTCAACGACGTGCTGCTGAGCGCCCTGGGCCGGGTGCTCGCCGACTGGACGGGCGCCGAACGCGTCACCGTCGCCCTGGAGGGCCACGGCCGCGAGGAGGACCTCGTCGAGGGCGCCGACCTGTCGCGCACCGTCGGCTGGTTCACCACCCAGTACCCCGTCACGCTCACCCCCGGACCCCGGGGCGACTGGGGCGCCACGCTCAAGGCCGTCAAGGAGCAGCTGCGGGCCGTGCCCCGCCGCGGCCTCGGCTACCAGGCCCTCGCCCACCTCGGCTCGCCGCACCCGGACGCCCGCGCCCTGCGCGAGGTGCCGCTGCCCCGGGTCTGCTTCACCTACCACGGCCAGTGGGAGGCCCCCGGCGGCGGCGACTTCGCGCCCGCCGGCCAGACGCCCGGCCGCGAGACGGAGCCGGACGAGCCGCTGGACCACCTCCTCGACGTCTCCGCCCTGGTCGCCGACGGCGAACTGGAGATCACCTGGCACTACAGCGACCAGGTGCACCGGGCCGCGACGGTGGAGGAACTGGCCGACGGCATGGTCCGCGCCCTCACGGCCGTCGCCGAGCACTGCGCCCGGCCCGGCGCGGGCGGCCGCACCCCCTCCGACTTCCCGCTGGCCCGCCTCGACCAGGCCCGCGTGGACCGCCTGGCCGGCGACGGCCGCCGGATCGAGGACCTGCTCCCGCTCACCCCGCTCCAGGAGGGCATGCTCTTCCACCGCCTGGTCGGCGGCCCCGACGACGTCTACGTCGACCAGGCCGCGCTGCTGCTGGAGGGCGTGAACGACCCGGACGCCCTGGCCGCCGCCTGGCAGCGGGTGACCGACCGCACCCCCGCCCTGCGCACCTCGGTGGTGTGGGAGGACGTCCCCGTCCCGCTCCAGGTCGTGCACCGCGACGTGCCCGTGCCCCTCACCGTCCTCGACTGGCGCGGCCTCGACGCCGACGAGCGCGCCGTACGCCTGGACCGGCTGCGCTCCGACGACCTCGCCCGGGGACTCGACCTCGCCACCGCGCCCCTGATGCGGCTGACCCTGATCCGCCTGCCCGACGCCCGGCTGCACCTGCTGTGGACCTCCCACCACCTGATCCTCGACGGCTGGAGCCTGGCCCAGGTCCTCACCGAGGTCTTCGAGGAGTACGCCTCGCTCACCACCGGCGCCGGCGCGCCGCCGCCGGTGCGCCGCCCCTTCGGCGACTACGTGCGCTGGCTGGCCGGACAGGACGCCGAGACGGCCCGCGCCCACTGGAGCGGCGTACTCGGCGGTTTCGCCGCCCCCACCCCGCTGCCCGCCGACCGCGCCCCGCGCCCCGGGCACGAGACCCGTTCGGCGGCCGTGCACACCGGCGCCCTGTCCGAGGAGACCTCCGCCCGGCTCGCCCGCACCGCCCGCGGCGCGGGACTCACCCTCGGCACCGTCGTCCAGGGCGCCTGGGCGCTGCTGCTGTCCCGCTACAGCGCCGAGCCGGACGTGCTGTTCGGCACCACCGTCTCCGGCCGCCCCGACGACCTGCCCGGCGTCGAGTCGATGGTCGGCATGTTCATCAACACCCTCCCTACCCGGGTGCGCGTGGACGGCGCCCGCACCGCCGCCGCCTGGCTGCGCGACCTCCAGGAGGCCCAGGCCGAGGCCCGCCGGCACGCCGCCGTCTCCCTGGCCGAACTCACCGGCCTGAGCGACGTGCCGTCCGGCAGCCCGCTGTTCCACAGCATGGTCGCCTTCGAGAACTACCCCTTCGACCAGGCCCGTTCGGCGGCCTCCGGGATCCGCCTCGCGGACGTCTCGGGCCGCGACGCCACCAACTACCCGCTCCTCCTGCGCGCCCACCAGGGCGAACGGTTCGGCTTCGACCTCGCCTACGACCCCGGCCTGTTCGACGCCACGACCGTACGCTCCCTCGCCGACCGGCTGTGCCTGCTGCTCACCCAGCTCGCCGACGACCCCGACCGCCCCCTGCGCGCCCTCGCCCGCACCCCCGCCGAGGAACTCCGCCCGGCGCCGGACGCCGCGGACACCGCGGACCGCCCCGAACTGACCCTGGTGGACCTCTTCGAGGCGCAGGCCGCCCGCACCCCGGCCGCCGAGGCCGTCACCTGCGGCGAGGAGCGCGTCGACTACGCCACCCTGGACGCCCGCGCCGGCCGCCTCGCCCACCGGCTCGCCGAACTCGGCGCCGGACCCGAGCGGTACGTCGCCCTCGCCCTGCCCCGCGGCGCCGACCTCGTCACCGCCGTCCTCGCCGTCCTGAAGACCGGCGCCGCCTATCTGCCCGTGGACCCGCGGCTCCCCGCCGAACGCGTCGCCCACCTCCTGGCCGACACCGCCCCGGTGGCCCTGGTCACCACCACGGCGGCCGCCGTGGACACCGCCGACGCCGCCGACACCGCCGTCGCTGTGCTGGCCCTCGACGACCCGGACGTCCGCGCCGACCTGGCCCGCCGCCCCGCCGCGGGCCCCGCCGACCCGGCCCGCCGCCCGCTGCCCGAGAGCCCCGCCTACGCCATCTACACCTCCGGCTCCACCGGCCGCCCCAAGGGCGTCGTCATCCCGCACGCCAACGTCGTCCGGCTGTTCACCCGCACCCGGCAGTGGTTCGGCTTCGGTCCCGACGACGTGTGGACGCTGTTCCACTCCTACGCCTTCGACTTCTCCGTATGGGAACTGTGGGGGCCGCTGCTGCACGGCGGCCGGCTCGTCGTCGTCCCCGACGACACCGCCCGCTCCCCGGAGGACTTCCTGCGCCTGCTCGCCGACGAACGGGTCACCGTCCTCAACCAGACCCCGTCCGCGTTCTACCCGCTCATCCGCGCCGACGCCGAACACCCCGACACCGGCGCCCGGCTCGCGCTGCGCACGGTGATCTTCGGCGGCGAGGCACTGGACGTCACCCGCCTCGCCGACTGGTACACCCGCCACCCGGACACCGCGCCCCGCCTGGTCAACATGTACGGCATCACCGAGACCACCGTGCACGTCACCTACGCCCCGCTGGAGCGCACCACCCCCGGCGCGGGAGCGGGCAGCCCGATCGGCGCCGCCATACCCGACCTGCGCGTCCACGTCCTGGACGACACCCTGCACCCCGTCCCGCCGGGCGCCGTGGGCGAGATGTACGTCGCCGGACAGGGCCTGGCCCGCGGCTACCTCAACCGGCCCGGCCTGACCGCCACCCGCTTCCTCGCCGACCCCTTCGGCCGGCCCGGCGAGCGCATGTACCGCACCGGCGACCGCGCCCGGCTGCGCCCGGACGGCGCCCTGGACTACCTCGGCCGCGCCGACCAGCAGGTCAAGATACGCGGCTACCGCATCGAACCCGGCGAGATCGAGGCCGCCCTGCACACCCACCCCGGCGTCGCGGCGGCCGCCGTCGGTGTCTACGAGGACGCCGCCGGCACCCGCCGCCTCGTCGCCCACGTCGTCGGCACGGGCGCCGGCGACCAGGCCGCGCCGCCCCCGCCCGCAGCCGCACTCCGCGCCCACCTGGAACGCTCGCTGCCCGCGCACATGGTGCCCGCCGCCTACGTGCCGATGGCCGCGCTGCCGCTCACCGTCAACGGCAAACTCGACCGGCGCGCCCTGCCCGCACCCGGACCCGACGGCTTCGCCGCCGACGGCGAACGCGTCGCCCCGCGCACCCCCGCCGAACACCTGGTCGCCGCCGCCTGGACCGACGTCCTGGACACCGACGAGGTCGGCGCGCACGACAACTTCTTCGCCCTGGGCGGCGACTCCCTGCTCGCCGTCCGCGTCGTCTCCCGGCTGCGCACCGCCTTCGGCGCCGACGTGTCCCCGCGGCTGCTGTTCACCCACCCCGTCCTCGCCGACCTCGCCGCCGCCCTCGGCGACGGCACGGCCCCGGACGCCGCCGACACCATCCCCGCCGCCGACCCGCACACCCCGGCGCCCCTGTCGCACGCCCAGCAACGCCTGTGGTTCCTCGACCGGTTCGAACCGGGCGGCGCCGAGTACACCACCCTGTCCGTGCTGCGGCTGCGCGGCCCGCTCGACACCGGCGCGCTGCGCCGCGCCCTGGACGGCCTGGTCGCCCGGCACGAGGCGCTGCGCACCACCTTCGCCGAACACGACGGCGCCGCCCGGCAGATCGTCCACCCGCCCGCCCCGGTCGAGCTCGCCCGCCCGCACTGCCCGGACGACACCGCACTGGACGCCCTGCTGCACCACGAGGCGAGCACCCCCTTCGACCTGGCCGCCGGACCGCTGCTGCGGGCCCGCCTCGCCGAGGTCGACACCGACGTACACGTCCTCGTCCTGGCCGTGCACCACATCGTCACCGACGGCTGGTCCCTCGGCGTGATCGGCCGCGACCTGGGCGAGCTGTACGCCGCCGCCCTCCAGGACCGCCCGGCCGACCTGCCCGACCTGCCCGTGCGCTACGCCGACTTCGCCGCCTGGCAGCGCGCCCGCGCCGACCGCGTCGAGGCCCACCTCGACCACTGGCGCCGCGTCCTGGACGGCGTCACCCCGCTGGAACTGCCCACCGACCGGCCGCGCCCGGCCACCCGCGGCCGCACCGGCGCCCTGACGACCTTCACCCTGCCCGCCGACCTCACCGAACGGCTGCGCGAACGCGGCCGGGCCGCCGACGCCACCCTGTACATGACGCTGGTGACCGCCTGCCAGATCCTGCTGGCCCGCTGGTCCGGCCAGCGGGACATCACGGTCGGCACCGTCACCGCCGGCCGCGACCGGCCCGAACTGCACGACGTCGTCGGCATGTTCGTCAACACCCTGGTGCTGCGCTCCCAGGTGCGCGAGGAGAAGTCCTTCCACGAACTGCTGGGCGAGGTGCGCGGCACCGTCCTGGACGCCTTCGCCCACCAGGAGGCGCCCTTCGAACGCGTCGTGGACGCCGTACAGCCCGAACGCGACACCAGCCGCACCCCGCTCTTCCAGGTCATGGTCGCCCTGCACAACCTGGGCGCCGAGGCGCCCCGGCTGCCCGGCGTCGAGGCGAGCGCGGTCACCCCGCCGGTGCGCACCGCCACCTTCGACCTCGCCTTCGACTTCGTCGAGCGCGACGGCGGCCTCACCGGCTACCTGGAGTACGACACCGGCCTGTTCGACGCCGAGACCGCCGACCTCCTCGCCGCCCGCCTGACCACCCTGCTGCGGGCCGCGGCCGACGACCCCGGCCGGGCCGTGGGCGCGCTGGCGCTGATGACCGCCGCCGAAGAGGAACAGGTGCTGCGCCAGGGCCGCGGCATCCCGCTGCCCGCACCCGCCACCGTCTTCCCCGCCCTGTTCGAGGCGCAGGCCGCCCGCACCCCGCACGCCACCGCCCTGACGGCCCGCGACACGACCTACGACTTCACCGCGCTGAACGAGCGCGCCAACCGCCTCGCCCACCACCTCATCGCCCTGGGAGCCGGCCCCGAACAGGTCGTCGCCGTCCAACTGCCGCGCACCGCCGACCTGGTGGCCGCCGTGCTCGCCGTCCTCAAGGCGGGCGCCATCCTGCTCTGCCTCGAACCCGCACTGCCCGCCGAACGACGGCGACTGCTGCTCGCCGACGCCCGCCCGCACACCCTGCTGACCTCCCTGGACGACGTGCCCTGGGACCGGCTGCCCGCCCACGACCCCACCGACGCCGACCGCGCCCGGCCGCTGACACCCGAGAACGCCGCCTACATCGTCTACACCTCCGGCTCCACCGGCCGCCCCAAGGGCGTCCTGGTCGAACACCGCCAGCTGGTCAACCTCTGCCACGACCACCGCGACGGACTGCTCGCCGCGCACACCCGGGGCGGACGCCGGCTGCGCGCCGCGCTCAGCGCCTCCTTCTCCTTCGACACCTCCTGGGAGGGCCCGCTGCTGCTCGCCCTCGGCCACCAGGTGCACCTCGTGGACGAGGACGTACGCCTGGACCCGGAGGCGTTCTGCGACCGGATCGACAGCGAACGCCTCGACTGGGTGAACGTCACCCCGTCCTTCCTGCGCGAACTGCTCGCCGCCGGCCTGCTCGCGCCCGGCCGCCACCACCCGGACCTGCTCCTCGTCGGCGGCGAGGCAGTCCCCGCCGCCCTGTGGCGCGACCTCGCCGCCGCCGAACGCGACCACGGCGTGACCGTCCTCAACATGTACGGCCCCACCGAGACCACCGTCGACGCCGTCTACGGCCGCGTCCAGGACAGCCCCGAGCGGCCCGTCATCGGCCGCCCCGGCGGAGGCGTGCGCGCCTACGTCCTCGACGGCCGGCTGCGCCCGGCGCCGCCCGGAGTGCCCGGCGAGCTGTACCTGGCCGGGGCGCAGGTGGCCCGCGGCTACCTGGACCGGCCCGGCCTGACCGCCGCGCGCTTCGTCGCCGACCCGTTCGGCGCGCCGGGGGAGCGGATGTACCGCACCGGCGACCGCGCCCGCTGGGACCGGGACGGACTGCTCCAGTTCCTGGGCCGCGTCGACGAACAGGTCAAGATCCGCGGCTTCCGCATCGAGCCCGGCGAGGTGGAGGCGGCCCTGCTCGCCCACCCGGATGTCGCCGACGCCGCGGTCGCCGCCCGCGAACACGCCGGCCGCCTGATGCTGGTCGCCTACGTCGTGCCCGCCGGCGAGCGCGTGCCCTCGGCCGACGCGCTGCGGATGGAGCTGCGCCGCACCCTGCCCGACCACATGGTGCCCGCCGCGTTCGTGCCGCTGGCCCGCATCCCGCGCACCACCGGCGGCAAGACCGACCGGCGGGCGCTGCCCGCCCCGCCCGCCCAGCCCGACAGCAGCACCGCCTACGTCGCCCCGCGCCCCGGCGCCGAGGAACGCCTCGCCGCGATCTGGGCCGAGGTGCTCGGCGTCGAACGGGTCGGCGCCCGCGACAACTTCTTCTCGCTCGGCGGCGACTCCATCCTCAGCATCCAGATCGTCTCCCGCGCCCGGCAGGCCGGCCTCGCCCTCACCACCAAGGACGTCTTCCGCCACCAGACGATCGCCGAACTCGCCCTGCGCACCGCCGAGTCCGCCCCGCCCACCGCGGCGAGCGCGCTGCCGGAGACCGGCGAGGCGCCGCTCACCCCGATCCAGCGCTGGTACCTCGACGGCCGCGACCCGGGCGACCCGCTGCGCTTCACCATGACCCAGCGCCTGGAACTGGCCCCGGACACCGACCCGGCCGCCCTGCGCCAGGCCGTGGACGCCGTCGTACGCCACCACCCGGCCCTGCGCACCCGCTTTCGCCGCACCCCCGACGGCTGGCGGCAGGAAGCCCTGCCCGAGCCGCCGCACCCCGTCCTCACCCGGCACGACACGAGCACGCTCGACGACACCGCCCTGGAGGCGCAGGCCCAGCGACTCACCGACGAGGCGCAGCGCACCCTCGACCCCACCGAAGGCCGCGTCGTCCGCGCCCTGTTCCTCGACCGTGGCCCAGGACGCCCAGGCCAACTCGTCCTCACCGCACACCACTTGGTGATCGACGGCGTCTCCTGGCGCATCCTGCTCGCCGACCTGGAGGCCGCGCACCGCACCGCCGCGGCCGGCGAACCGGTCCAACTCCCGCCCAACGGAACACCCTTCGGCCACTGGGCCGCCCGGCTGGAGCAGCACACCCGCTCCGGCGCACTCGACGCCGACCTTTCCTACTGGACCCGCGCCGCCGACACACCCGCCGCCCTGCCGCCCGGACGGCCCGGCCCCCGCACCCACGGCGCCGCCGACACCGTCACCGTCGCACTGGACGAGACGACGACCGACGCCCTGCTGCGGCAGGTCCCCGAGGTCTACCGCACCCAGGTGGGCGACGTCCTGCTCAGCGCCCTCGGCCGCACCCTCGCCCGCTGGTGCGGACGCGACAGCGTCCTGCTCGGGGTGGAGGGACACGGCCGCGAGGACCTCTTCGACGACGTGGACCTCTCGCGCACCGTGGGCTGGTTCACCGCCGAGTTCCCGCTCGCCCTGCGCGTCGACGCCGACGCCGGCTGGCACGACACCCTCCGCTCGGTCAAGGAACAGCTGCGCGCCGTGCCCCGCCACGGCCTCAGCCACGGCGCCCTGCGCCACCTGACGCCCGGCGGCCCGCTCGACGCCGCCCCCGCCCCGCAGATCGGCTTCAACTACCACGGACAGTGGGACACCGGCGGCCCCGCCGCCGACGGCCTGATCCGCGGCTCCCTGCCCCCGGCCGGCCGCGACACCGACCCCGACGAGGACCGCCCCTACCTGCTCGACGTCACCGGCGTCGTCCAGCACGGCCGCCTCGAACTCGGCTGGACCTACCCGCCGGCCGTCTACGACGAGGCCACCGTGCGCCGCCTGGCCGAGGAGACGGCGGCCGCCCTCGCCGACATCGCCGCGCACTGCGCCCGCCCCGGCGCCGGCGGCCGCACCCCCTCCGACTTCCCGCTGGCCCGCCTCACCCAGGACCAGCTGGACCGGCTCGTCGGCGACGGCCGCGCCACCGAGGACGTCCTGCCGCTCACCCCGCTCCAGTCCGGCATGCTCTTCCACGGCCTGGTCGACACCGTCAGCGCCTACGCCGACCGCACCGCCGTCCGGCTCTCCGGCGTCACCGACCCGTACGCCTTCGCCGCCGCGTGGCAGCAGGTCGCAGACCGCACCCCCGCCCTGCGCACCAGCGTCCACTGGACGGCCCTGCCGCACCCCGTGCAGCTCGTCCACCACCGCGCCGAACTGCCCGTCACCCACCTCGACTGGCGCGAACTCAGCCCCGCCGAGCGGGCGGAGCGCACCGAACGGCTGCTCGCCGACGACCGCGCGGCCGGCATGGACCTCACCACCGCACCGCTGACCCGCCTCACCCTGGCCGCCCTGCCCGCCGACGAAGTACTCCTGGTGTGGTCCACCCACCACATCGCCCTCGACGGCTGGAGCACCGGACAACTGCTCACCGAGGTCTGCGAACGCTACGCCGCCCTCACCGGCGGCCCCGACACCGCACCGCCGCTGCGCCGCCCCTTCTCGGACTACCTGCACTGGATCGCCGCACAGGACCCGGCCGCCGCCGAAGCGCACTGGACCGATGCGCTCGCCGGCTTCACCGCCCGCACCCCGCTGCCCTACGACCGCGTCCCCACCGAGGCGCACCGCGCCCGCTCCGGCGCCGCCGTCCACCGCGCACTGGACGAGGACGTCTCACGACGCCTGCGGGAGGCCGCCGCCCGCGCCTCGCTCACCGTCAACACCCTGGTCGAAGGCGCCTGGGGGCTGCTCCTGGCCCGGCACGCGGGCCGCGACGACGTCGTCTTCGGCACCACCGTCTCCGGCCGCCCGGCCGAACTGCCCGGCGTCGAGACCATGATCGGCATGTTCATCAACACCGTGCCGACCCGGGTCCGCGTCCCCTTTGGCGCGGTGCTGCCCTGGCTGCGCGGCCTCCAGGACGACCAGATCGAGTCCCGCCGCCACGACCACCTCGCCCTGTCCCGCATCCAGGCCGTCAGCGAAGTCCCGCCCGGCGAAGCGCTGTTCGACAGCATGGTGGTCTTCGAGAACTACCCCGTGGACGAGTCCGCGACGGCCCGCACCGGCGTACGCGTCGAGGAGGTCCGCGCCGACGACGCCACCACCTTCCCCTGGTGCCTGCGCGCCCACCTGACCGAACGGCTCGGCTTCGACCTGGCCTACGACCCCGCCCTGTTCGACCACGGCACCGCCGAACGCGCCGCCGACCGGCTGGCCGCCCTGCTCACCGCCCTCGCCGACGGCCTCGACGGCGACCTCGCCCGGCTCGACCTGCTCACCGACGCCGACCGCGAACTGCTGACCACCTGGAACACCACCGCTCGCCCGCCCGCCCGGACCGGTCCGGCGCACGTGTTCACCGCACAGGCCCGGCGCACCCCCGACGCCGTCGCGATCTCCGACGGCGAACGCGACCTGACCTACGCCGACCTCGCCGACTGGGCCGGCCGGCTCGCCGCCCGGCTGCTGGCCGACGGACTGGCCGCCGAGGAACGCGTCGCGCTCACCCTCGACCGCTCGGCCGAACTGGTCGTCGCCCAGCTCGCCGTCCTCCTCGCCGGCGGCGCCTACGTCCCCGTCGACACCCGCGCCCCCGAAGAACGCCGCCACGCCCTGCTCGCCCAGGCCGGCGCCGCCGTCCGCCTCACCGCGGCCGACGTCACCGCCGCCCGCACCGCACCGCCCGGCCAGGCGCTCCCGGCCGTCGACCCCGACCGGCTCGCCTACATCATGTTCACCTCCGGCTCCACCGGCCGGCCCAAGCCGGTCGCGGTACGCCACCGCGACATCGCGGCGCTGGCCACCGACAGCCGCTTCGCCGGCGGCGCCTGCGAACGCGTGCTGCTGCACTCGCCGGCCGCCTTCGACGCCGCCACCTTCGAGGTGTGGGCGCCACTGCTCAACGGCGGCCGCGTGGTCGTCGCGCCCGCGGGCGACGTCGACGCCGCCGTGGTGCGGCGCCTGGCCGCCGACGGCCGGCTGACCGCGCTGTGGCTGACCGCCGGCCTGTTCCGGCTGCTCGCCCAGGACGCCCCGGACTGTTTCCGCGGCCTCGCCCAGGTGTGGACCGGCGGCGACGTGGTGCCCGCCCAGGCCGTCCGCGACGTCCTCGCCGCCTGCCCCGGCCTGACCGTGGTGGACGGCTACGGCCCCACCGAGACCACCACCTTCGCCACCTCCTACGCCCTCGCCGACCCGGCCGCGGTGCCCGCCACCGTGCCCATCGGACACCCCCTGGACGACATGCGCGTCCACGTCCTGGACGCCAGGCTGCGCCCCGTCCCGCCCGGCTGCGCCGGCGAGCTGTACCTCGCCGGCGAAGGCGTCGCCCGCGGCTACCTCGGCCGCCCCGGCGAGAGCGCCGCCCGCTTCCTCGCCGACCCCCTCGGCCCGCCCGGCGCCCGCATGTACCGCACCGGCGACCTCGCCCGCCGCCGGCCGGACGGCGCCGTGGAGTTCCTCGGCCGCGTCGACGACCAGGTGAAGATCCGCGGCTTCCGCATCGAACCCGGCGAGGTCGAGGCCGCGCTCGCCGCGCACCCGGACGTCGCCGACGTCGCCGTGCTCGCCCGCGAGGACCGGCCCGGCGCCAAACGGCTCGTCGCCTACGTGGTCGGCGCGAGCGGCACCACCGTGGACACCGGCGCGCTGCGCGACTTCGCCGCCCGCACCCTGCCCGACTACCTCGTCCCCACCGCCTTCGTCCCCCTCGACGCCCTCCCGCTCAGCGGCAACGGCAAGGTCGACCGCGCCGCACTCCCGGTCCCCGAGGCCACCCCCCGGCCCGCACGCGTCGCCCCCCGCACCGACGCCGAACGCCGCACCGCGGCCGTCTTCGCCGACGTCCTCGGCATCCAGCCCCCCGGAGTGGAGGACGACTTCTTCCAGCTCGGCGGCGACTCCATCCTCAGCATCCGCCTCGCCTCCCGCCTCGCCGAGGAGTTCGGCGCCGACCTCACCCCCCGCGCCGTCTTCACCCACCCCACCCCCGCCGCCCTCGCCGAACTCATCGGCGCACGGCACGACAACGTCCGGCCGCCCATCGTCCCGGTCGCCCGCGAAGCGCTGGCGCCCATGTCCTACGCCCAGCAACGCCTCTGGTTCCTGGAGGAGTTCGCCCCGGGCGGCGCCGAATACGTCACCGCGCTCGCCCTGCGCCTGCGCGGCGCCCTCGACACCGGCGCCCTGCGCGCCGCCCTCGACGCCCTCACCGCCCGCCACGAATCCCTGCGCACCACCTTCGACAGCGCCGACGGCCACGGCGTACAGATCGTCCACCCGCCGCGGGCGGCACACCTGCCGCTGCACGACCTCACCCACCTGCCGGCCGCCGACCGCGAAGCGGCGCTGCGCGGGCACCTCGCCCAGGAGCGCACCCGCCCCTTCGACCTGCGCCGCGGCCCGCTGCTGCGCACCACCCTGTTCCGGACCGCCGAGGACGAGCACGTCCTCGCCCTCGCCCTGCACCACATCGTCACCGACGGCTGGTCGACCTCCGTCCTGCTCGGCGACCTCGCCCACCTCTACCGCACCGAACTCGGCCAGGAAAAGGACGAGTTGCCGCCCCTTCCCGTGCAGTACGCCGACTACGCGCACTGGCAGCGCACCACCACCGGCGCCACCGGCACCGACGAGCAGCTCGCCCACTGGAAGGAGCGCCTGACCGGCATCGAGACCCTGGAACTGCCCACCGACCGGCCCCGGCCCCCGGTGCGCACCGGCGGCGGCGCGACCACCCGCCTGGTGGTGCCCGCCCGCACCGCCCGCGCGCTGACCCGGATCGCCCGCGACCGCAACACCACCCTGTTCACCGCGCTCGTCGCCGTCGCCCAGAGCTACCTGGCCCGGCTCACCGGCGGCGAGGACATCGCCGTCGGCACCGTCACCTCCGGCCGTGACCGGACCGAGACACAGGGCCTCGTCGGCTTCTTCGTCAACACCCTGGTCCTGCGCTCCCGCGTCGAGGCCGCCCAGCCCTTCGGCGCGTTCCTCACCGACGTACGGCAGACCGTCCTGGACGCCTTCGCCCACCAGGACGTGCCCTTCGAACGAGTCGTGGACGAGGTACGGCCCGCCCGCGACACCAGCCGCAGCCCCCTGTTCCAGGTGATGGTCGTCCTCCAGAACACCCCCGGCGCCGGACTCGACCTGCCCGGCCTGGAGGTCACCGACCTCGAACCCGACTCCGAGCACGCGGCGTTCGACCTCACCCTGGAGTTCGCCGAGACGCCGTCCGGCACCCTCCACGGCCTCATCACCTACAGCACCGACCTGTTCGACGCCGCCACCGCCGAGCGGATGGCCGACCAGCTCGCCACCCTGCTCGCCGCCGTCGCCGACGACCCCGACCGCCCCCTGGGCGCCCTCCCGCTGACCGGCCCCGACGAGACCAAAGCCCTGCTGGAACAAGGAGTCGGCGCCTTCCGCCCGGTCCCCGAGGCGACCCTCGCCGACCTCTTCCAGCGCCAGGCGGCCCGCACCCCCGACGCGGTGGCGCTCGCCGACGGCGAACGACGGCTCACCTACGCGGACGTGGACAGGGCCGCCAACCGGCTCGCCCACCGGCTCATCCGCGACGGCGCCGGACCCGAGCACGTCATCGCCCTCGCCCTGCCCCGCTCCGCCGCGACCGTCGTGGCCCAGCTCGCCGTCGCCAAGGCCGGCGCCGCCTTCCTGCCCGTCGACCCCGACTACCCCGCCCAGCGACGCGCGTTCATGATCCGCGACGCGGGCGCCCACCTCGTCCTCGACGACCCGGCCCAGGTGTGGAGCGCCGAAGGACCCGACACCGCGCCCACCGACACCGAACGCACCACCGCACTCACCTGCGACCACCCCGCCTACGTCATCTACACCTCCGGCTCCACCGGAACCCCCAAGGGCGTCGCGGTCACCCACCGCGGCCTCGCCTCCTTCGCCGCGGCCGCCGCCGAGCGGTACGCCGCAGGACCAGGCGACCGCGTCCTGCAATTCGCCTCACCCAGCTTCGACGCCTCCGTACTGGAGCTGTGCACCTCCCTGCTCAGCGGCGCCACCCTGGTCACCGGCGAAGAAGGCCCCCTGGTCGGGGAGCGGCTGGCCGAGGTCCTCGCCCATCGGCGCATCAGCCACACCCTGATCCCGCCCGCCGCGCTCGCCACCGTCCCGCCCGGCACCGCCGAGAACCTGCCCGACCTGCGCACCCTGATCGTCGGCGCCGAGAGCTGCCCGGCCGACCTGGTCGACACCTGGGCCCCCGGCCGCCGCATGATCAACTCCTACGGCCCCACCGAGGCCACCGTCGTCGCCACCTGGACCGGCCCGCTCACCCCCGGTGCCGGCGCCCCGCCCATCGGCCGCCCCTCCGGCGCCACCCGCCTCTACGTCCTGGACGCCGCCCTCAACCCCGTCCCGCTCGGTGTCACCGGAGAGCTGTACGTCGCCGGCGCCGGCCTCGCCCGCGGCTACCTGCACCGCCCCGCACTGACCGCCGCCCGCTTCGTCCCCGACCCGTTCGGCGCGCCGGGGGAGCGCATGTACCGCACCGGCGACCTGGTGCGCTGGAGCGCCGACGGCCGACTCCGGTTCGCCGGACGCGCCGACGGCCAGGTCAAACTGCGCGGCTTCCGCATCGAACCCGGCGAGATAGAAAGCGCCCTGCGCCGCAGCGCACTCGTACGCGACGCGGTGGTCGTCGTCCGCACCGACCCGGCACCCGACGGCGCCCAAGGCCCCGCCCGCCTCGTCGCCTACGTCGTGCCCACCGACCCGGCCGCGACCGCCGTACCCGTCACCGAACTGCGCCAGCACCTGGCCGAGCAACTGCCCCCGCACATGGTGCCCTCCTTGTTCGTCCCGCTGCCGCGCCTGCCGCTCACCCCGAACGGCAAGACCGACCGGCGCGCCCTGCCCGCCCCCGGCCCCGCCCAGACGGCCGGCGAGACGGGCACCGCCCCGCGCACCCCCACCGAACAGCGCATCGCCCGCATCTGGTCCGACGTCCTGGGCGTCGAGGGCATCGGCGCCCACGACAACTTCTTCGCCCTCGGCGGCGACTCCATCCTCAGCATGCAGGTGGTCTCCCGACTGCGCCGCGACGGCCTGCACCTGGCTACCCGCGACCTGTTCACCCACCAGACCGTCGCCGAACTCGCCACCGTCGTCACCGACGCCCCCCGCCGCGCCGACACCGGCCCCGCCACCGGCGAAGTCCCCCTCACCCCCATCCAGAACTGGTTCCTGACCACCCCGCGCGCCGCACACCACCACTTCAACCAGTCCGCACTGCTCGAACTCGGCGCGGCCCCCGACCCCGAGGCACTGCGCCGCGCACTCGACGCGCTGCTCGACCACCACGACGCCCTCAGGATGCGCTTCACCCACGAGGCCGACGGCTGGCGGCAGTTCGACCCGCCGCCCGCCGGCGCCTACGACGTCCTCACCCGCCACGACCTCACCGGCCTGGACGAGCGGGAAGCCGACGCCGCCATGACCGCGGCCGCCGACGACCTGCACGTCTCCTTCGACCTCGCCCACGGACCGCACCTGCGCGCCGCCCTGTTCACCGGGACCGGCCGGCCGGCGTACCTCCTCCTGATCGCCCACCACCTGGTCGTCGACGCCGTCTCCTGGCGTATCCTGCGTGACGACCTGGAAACCGCCTACCACCAGGCCGTCCAGGGCCAGGACATCGACCTGGGGGAGCGCGGCACCAGCTTCCGCGACTGGTCGCGCGGCCTGGCCGCCCACGTCGCCGAAGGCGGCCTCGACCACGAACTGCCCCACTGGGAAGAAGCCGTACAGGCCGAACCGGCCCCCGCCGACCCACCGGCCGACGCCGACACCGCCACCACCGCCGTGGTCGCCGTCGAACTCGACGAGGACGAGACCGCCGCCCTGCTGCGCCACGCCCCCACCGCCTACCGCACCCGCGTCAACGACGTCCTGCTCGCCGCGCTCGCCCTGGCCCTGGCCCGCTGGAGCGGCCACGACCGGGTCCGCCTCGACCTCGAGGGCCACGGCCGCGAGGACCTGCTCGACGGCGTCGACCTCTCGCGCACCGTCGGCTGGTTCACCACCGTCCACCCCGTCGCCCTCCAGGTCACCGCCCCCGACGACCTCGGCCCCGACCGGGACTGGCGCGGCCTGGTCAAATCGGTGCGCCGCCAGCTGCGCGCCGTGCCCGGCAACGGGCTCGGCTACGGCGCCCTGCGCACCTTCGGCCCGCCCGAGGTGCGCCGACGGCTCGGCGACGGCGCCCACAGCCAGGTCGTCTTCAACTACCTGGGCCAGTGGGACGCCCGCCCCGAGACCGCGCACGGCGGCCTGGTCCGCACCGAGCACGGATCCTTCGGCCAGGACCACGACCCCCGCGACCCCGGCTCACACCTGGTGGAGGTGGTGGGCGCGGTCCAGAACGGCCGGCTCGCCTTCACCTGGCACCACCGGCCCGCCATCCACGACACACCGAGCGTGCGCCGCGCGGCCGAGGACTTCGCCGAAGCCCTGCGCCGCCTCGCCCGGCACGCCAGGGGAGGCCGGTGACGGACCACCCCGATCGCCCCGGCCGGTCCCGCGCACCCCCGGCCCCGACCGGACGCACACGATCCCAACCCCCCGACGACGCACGATGACGACCCGAGGAGACGACATGGACGAGAACACCCGCTACCAGGTGCTGCGCAACGACGAGGAGCAGTACTCCCTGTGGCCCGTCGACGTGGAGGTGCCCGCCGGCTGGCAGCCCGTCGGCAAGGAGGGCACCGAGGCGGAGTGCTCCGACTACGTCGACGAGGTGTGGACCGACATGCGGCCGCGCAGCCTGCGCGAGCGCATGGACAGCCCCACCGGAGCCTGACCCGCCCGCCGCACCACCGGCACGCCGGGCCGCGCGCACCGCGCCGGCCCGGCGCCCCCCCACGGTCCCCGGCGCCCTCGGTGCCCCACCACCCCGCCCGCCACCCCGCGCACCACCCGAACCGAGGAGACCGTCATGACCCCGCCCCTGCGCACCGAACGCCTGGAGTTCCTGCCCTACCGCCCACAGGACGAGGACCACTTCGTCGCCCTGCTGCGCAACGAGGAGGTGTGCCGCTGGATGGGCCAGGACCTCGTGCCCGAACCGCAGATCCGCGAACTGTTCCGCGCCATCCTCGACGACGTGTACCCGCAGCACCTCTTCGACGTGTGGGGACTGTGGCTGGACGGCGCCTACGTCGGCCACGCGGAGGTCAAGAAGACCGGCAACGTCGACGGACACGAACTCGTCACCGCCCTCGTCCCCGGACACTGGGGCCGCGGCCTGGGCGGCGAGGTGGTCAGCGGCCTGCTCCGGTACGCCGCC
This sequence comes from Streptomyces seoulensis, assembly GCA_013364255.1. GTDB lineage: Bacteria > Actinomycetota > Actinomycetes > Streptomycetales > Streptomycetaceae > Streptomyces > Streptomyces similanensis. Next base: position 8,237,239 of record CP054936.1, read on the forward strand.
GACGAACTGGGCCTGAAGGAGGCCTACGGCATGGTCGGCGCGGAGAACACCGCCAGCCTGTCCATGTGCCGCAGGCTCGGCTTCCGCGAACTGCGCGACGTCGTCGGCGATGACGGCTCCGTCACCAAACTCCTGATCATCCCCACAACGCCCTCGACGACTCCGGCCACGCCCCCCACGACGGACTCCGCACCACCCCTGCCGGCCTGACTCCGACCAGGGAGCACTCACTACCACCTGACCGTCCAGCCACTGCCCGGGGCACAGCACCCGCCGCGGAAGCCGAAGCGGCCGGCCCTGGCACGGCGGGGGTCAGAACTGGTTCTCGCCGCCGTTCACGTGCAGGGTGGTGCCGAGCACGAAGCTGCTGTCCGCGGAGGCGAGGAACGCCACGGCGGCGGCGACCTCCTCCGGTCGCCCCCTGCGGCCGATCGGCACTCCCGCGGCGAGTTCGGCCTTGACGGCGGCCGCGTTCTCCTCACCGACGGCGAGGTCGACTCCGGGGGTGTCGATCGCGCCCGGCGCGACCGTGTTGACCCGGATGCCCTTGCTCCTCAGCTCGTTGGCCCAGGTCCGGGCGAGAGACCGGACCGCGGCCTTCGACGCCGCGTACAGGCCGAAGGCCTCCCGGCCGTCGTCGGCGCGGACGGAGTCGTTCAGGATCACCGAGGCGCCGTCGTTGAGCAGCGGCAGCGCCTTCTGCACGGTGAGCAGCGTGCCCCGGACGTTGACGCCGAAGATCTGGTCGAACTGTTCATGGGTGGCCTGCGCCAGCGTTGCGAGTGTGGCCAGGCCCGCGTTGGCGAACAGCACGTCCAGACCCCGACCGCGGTCACGGACCGCGTCGTACAGCCGGTCGAGGTCGGCCGGCTCCGCGATGTCGCCCCGCACCGCCGTCACCGCGGGGCCGATCGACTCGACGGCCCGGTCGAGCACGTCCTGGCGGCGGCCGGTGATGAACACATGGGCGCCCTCGGACGCCAGTCGCACGGCGGTGGCCAGGCCGATCCCCGTGCTGCCGCCGGTGACGACGGCGGTCTTGCCTTCCAGCTGTCCCATTTCCTGAACTCCAGAAACTTAGATACCGATCGGTGTAGAACTCAACCGTAGCACTTCTGCACCGATCGGTATCGAGGCGTTAGGATGGGACCCGTGGAGACCACCCGGAAAGCGCCGATCGGCCGCCCCAGAGGCTTCGACGCCGACGAGGCCCTGGAACAGGCCATGAAGGTCTTCTGGGAGCAGGGCTACGAAGGCGCCAGCCTGACCGACCTCACCAGCGCCATGGGCATCACCCGCAAGAGCATGTACGCGGCCTTCGGCAACAAGGAAGAACTGTTCCGCAAGGCCCTGGAGCGCTACACCGAAGGTCCCGCCGCCTATGCGGCCCGCGCACTGGAGAAGCCGACCGCCCGGGAGGTGGCCACGGAGTTCCTGACCGGCTCGGTCGGCGCCACCACCCGCCCCGGCTGCCCCGCCGGGTGCCTGGGAGTGCAGGGCTCGCTGGCCGCCGGCGACTCCGGACGGGTCGCCCAGGACGCGCTGATCGCCTGGCGCGACGAAGGCCGCACACGCCTCCGCCACCGGTTCCAGCGAGCAGTCGACGAGGGCGACCTGCCCCCTGACACCGACCCGGACCTACTCGCCCGATACCTCATGACCGTGGCGAACGGCATCGCCGTCCAGGCCGCCGGCGGCGCCACCCGCAACGAACTCCAACAAGTGGCCGACACCGCACTGACCAACTGGCCCCCCACCCGCCAGCAGGCGCCCGCGGGAGCGGATCGCGACTAAGACACTTCGTCCGGCGCACAGGACATCAGCGAGAAACCGCGAGTAAGAGTTGCGAACCCGGGTCGAGCAGGCTCCGCATCCCGGGCAGACGACGCCTGTTTTCGGGCCACTTGGCATACCGTCCTGAGGCGCTCAGCCGTCACTCACTGTGGCCACTGCACGAAAGCTGAGCCAGAACCCTGCGACACCCTGCGCCGGGGAGGGTATGGAGCGCTCGATCGGTGCCACTGGTGTGGGCAGGTACTTCCGGTTCGGAGATCTGCAAGGGATGATCACGGGGGCCCGTGCACCCGCCCGGTCCGGCTCGCGTTCATCGGGGGACCCCATGTACCGGCGCACCCGCCGTACCACCACGGCTCTGGCTGCCGTCGCACTCCTGACGGCCGTGACTCCGGGCTGCTCCGGCTCGGCCGAGACGCCAAGGGCTTCCTCGTCGAAGAAGACGTCCGCCAGCGCTCCGGCCGCATCCCCTGCACAGAGGGTGTCCCGGCCCGACCATGAGCGGCTCGACGACAAGGCCCGCCGCCTGCTCGGCACCACCGGCCGTCTCAGTACGGACGGCGACGGCTTCATAGCGTCCGGGACACTCGCGATCCCCGGACAGAACCTGGACGAGACCATCGAGTCCGGCACCGCGCTGCGTGTGGAGGTGGCCTGCGCAGGAGAGGGAACGGTCACGTTCACGGCCGTATCCGGCACCGCCAGGGCCGTCAGGCGCCTCGACTGCGCGCAGCCAGTGACGAAGGCGTTCCGCCTCACCACGACAGCGCCACGCCTCGCGGTCCTGGCGGACTCCGACACACCCGAAACGGTCGCCACCGCCTACGTGGTGCGCCACGCCGACTGAGGTTGGGTCCCGCAACCCGGCCCGCCCGCCGGCGAGGGTATGGCAAGGTGCGCGCTGTCCTGGGGAAACCACAAAGCCATGCAGGTGCGGGTGTGTCAATTCAACGGCTGATCTTGGTTGTTGAGTGGTCAGTTGTTGCTCGGGGTCAGGCGGTCCTCGGGAGTGATCTGGAACGCGTCAGGGGCGCCTTCCAGCGCATGGTCCACCGCTTGCGGCCCTTCCCCGTCGGGTCCTTAATCAGCAGATCCGCCTTGGAGACACTCCCGAGCAGATCGGCGCGGCGTTCGAGGAGGACCGCAAAACGGAAGTCTTGTCTTTATCGCCGTCTGTGCCGTGATCGCAGAAATTCTCATTGCCCGGAAGAAACGCACCTCAGTTGTGCGAATCTTCGGAAAGAATTGCTTCGCCAGCCGGAGGGGTACTATCGAGGCCTCTATAGCTAGCGGGCTAGAAAAGTGACGCACAGGCTGGTTGCTCAGTTGGCTCAGGGAGTCGAGTGGGCACGACTCGGATCGTAGGGAAGATAGTCTCTCGCGACCGGGCGTGGGGCAGGGGCGAGTGGGCAAGCGCTGAGCATGGAGATGCAGGCAAGAGCTCGTTATCCGTTACCTGAGCGCACGGTGAAGAGGCTGCGGTGCTTCAGGTGGGCGTTCGCGGCAGTCACTGCCGCTGAACTCGTCGCTTGTGTTCTGGCGCTGATGGACCCGGATGCCACGTCATGGCATGTATGGGCGACAGGGGGAGGCTCCGTTGTCTTCCTGCTCAATCTCCTGTCAGTAAACCACCAGCTCAAGAAGAACGGACTGGCCGCCAGGAGCAATTCTCACCCGGACTCCCGCTCCACCCCCCGCCTTTGACTACTGCTGACAGTTGGCGTGCGCGGAGTGCCCGCCAACGTCCCGTACGGGACTGCGGAGCAGGCTCAGAAGGGGGAGGAATCCGGCAGAACCGAAGTCCTCTACCCGACAACGGAGTTCCGGTTCCTTCCATATGAAGCATGGGTGAAGGGAGTTGTGTGAGGTCTGGGGTGGGTGTCACTGATTGATACGGGTGGTTGTCACTGTGGTTGAGGGCCTGGTAGGGCCTTCTTTTTGTTGTGGCGGCTGGTGACAAGAGTCCGTATCTCGCGGTGTCGGGTGGCCGTTTTGGGCGGTGTCGCCTGGTCCGTACGTCCTTCTCCGTGCTGGCGTGTAGCAGGCGGGGTCTGGGTGGGGGAGTGGTTTTCGGGGTGATTCATCATCTCGTGGTGGGGAAGCGTTTTTGCGTTTTGGCGGGCCGGCTGGGGCTCTTTAGCGTGCCGGGTCATGGAGGGTGAGGATCCCGGTTGCGGGGCGGACGTGTCGATGGGCGGGCAGAGCCGGCTGCTGCGCGCCGCTGCGGTAAAGAGGCTCCAACAGCGGCGTGCGGCGGGGGAGTTGTCGACAGCGCATGTGCGGTTGGTGGCGTCGTCGCTGGATGTGAGCGTGCGGACGGTGTGGCGGTGGCTGGCTCGGGCCGAGGCGACAGGGTCGGCTTCTCCGGTGCCGCGGACGCGTCTTGAGGTTACGGGCGAGGTCGTGGACGTACTCGCGGATGTGTGCGGGAATGTGAAGCGGGCGCACGAGGAACTGGCGCGTCGTGCGCGGGCGGCAGGGGAAGAGCCGCCGGGGCTGACGACTTTGCATGATGCGATCCGTCGTGATCTCACCCCGGGGTTCATGGCAGGGCTGCGGGAGGGAATCCCAGCGGCACGTGGCCATGATCCGGCGTTCAAGCGGCCTGCGGTACGTCGTAATGAGGTGTGGGAGGGGGATCACAAGCAGGCCCCGACAAGGGTGGGGATGCCGGATGGGTCGCTGGCGAAGGTGTGGGTGACGTGGTTCGAGGACCGTGCTACGCAGATGGTGATGGGGTGGGCGGTGACCGCGGCCTCGGCGCACCGGGGTTCGGTGCTGGCAGCGCTGCGCTCTTCGGTGCTGCGTGAGGACCTGTATGGTCCGGCGGGCGGGCTGCCCGATTTGGTCCGTATCGACGGGGGAGCGGACTTCGTGTCGAAGACGGTCCGCGCCGCGTTCGGGGCGCTGGACGTGCCGGTCCATGTGGTTACGGCTGCACGGTTGAAGGGCGGCGTGGAGCGGCTGAACCGTACTGCGGTCACCCGGTTCTTCGCGGACCTTCCCCGCTCTACAAAGGCCCCGCTGCTGGACCACAAGACGCGTGTGGGGCAGGACGATCCGGCGCTCACGTTCGAGGCGTTCGTGGGCCTGCTGCGCGACTGGGTCGCGTGGCACAACACCGAGTACGTCGTGGCGCGCACCGGCGTGACACCGCTTCAGGCGTGGGAGGCCGACGCGAGGCCGCTGCGTGAAGTGGATGCCGAGGATTTGCGTGCCTACATGCTGGAGAGCGACGGCAAGCCACGCAGGATCACCAGCCGTGGGGTGGATTTCCACGGCCGTTCCTACATGCCCATGGACGGGGTGGGACGCATCGGCATGCAGGTCTATGTGCGGTGGATGCCGCACCACGCGCACGAGGTCGCTCTCTACACCGTGCGCCAGGGCCGCTATCTGGGCCGGGCGGTGCTCTCGGATCAGGCGAGCGAGGCCGAGCGCCGCAAGGTGCTTGCCGCCCGCGACGAGCGGGACCGGGTGCTGCGCCGGGCCTTGCAGCGCTCGGCGGTGCGCCGGCGCACGAAGTACGAGGCATCCACCCAGGCGGCCCCGCCCAAGCCGGCGACGGCGATGACCCGCCGGGAGGCGGTGGCGGAACTGGAGGAGATCCAGCCGCGCTCGCGGCTCAGGCGGGCTACGGGAGCGGCATATTAGCCGCGCAACGCCCCGGCCCCGGGCTGGGTCGTGCCCGCCCGCAGACGGCAGGCGGATGCCGACTCAAACGAGGAGAAGGACCGTTGAGTAGCGAAGCAATCGAGCCAGAGGGCCAGCGGGTGCTTCTGCCGCAGTTCTTTTTGGACGTACCAGGCTCGTCGGTCGTGACGACGGACGAGCTGCTGCAGATCCAGGACACGATCCTGGAGGCCATCGAGGTCCGCGCGATGTCGCTGATCTACGGGGACGCGGGCCTGGGCAAGACGTTCGCGACCCGGGCAGCGCTGCAGCAGGTGGCTCCGGACCTGCTGCTGTCGCTGGAGTTCGCGCGCTCACGCCCAGGCCCGAAAGATCTGCGCGAGGAGTTGTTCGCGCAGATGCACCTGCCCGGCAAGATGCCCCGTACCGCGACGCCGTTGTACCGGATGCTGCTGGCTGCACTGCCGCGCCGCCCGTATGTGATCGTGTGTGACGAGGCGCAGCAGTACAGCCGCCAGTGTTTTGAGTTCATCCGGAACTTGTGGGACAACACCCGCAAGAACCGGCCCGCGGTGATCTTCGTGGGTGGCCGGGAGGCCGACGACACGCTGCAGAGCGATCCGGCGCTCGGCTCGAGAATCTGCACGCGCACCGAGGTTCTGGCGATGTCCGAGGACGAGGCGCTCAGCGTCGTTCCCGACATCCATCCGGTGTGGATGAGCGCGGGTGCCGAGCTGCTGCAGCACATCGACCGGGTGCACGCCGACGGATCGATGCGCGAGTGGGCCCGCGCCACCCACCACGTTCTGAAGGGCCTGAAGCACTTCAAGACGGACACGGTCGACCGGCAGGTGGTCGACTGGGCCCTGGCCCAGTGCTGACGGCTGCCCGGGCGGACGGCCCAGGGCCGCTGCTCGCCCCCGCGCTGATCCCTGTTGACCGCGCAGCGCACTTCCTGAACGGTCCAGGCCTTCAAGGGCTGCGCACCCCCGGCCTCCTCGACGTCCAGTCCGCGGTCAAGGACTGTTTCGCCCGGCGCGCGATGCTCTGCCTGACCGGCGCCTCCGGTGTGGGCAAGACCTTCGCTACCCACGCCGTGCTCGCCGGCCACCCAGCCCACCGGGCCTGCGTGCTCAGCCTGCCGTCCCGCCCGACCCCGGCCGATCTGCGCACGGCTCTCCACCACGCCCTTGACCTTCTCGGGTCGCCTCCCGACGATTCCGGCGTGTGCGACGCCGCCATCCTCGACGCGCTGGCCGCCCGGCCGCGGATCGTAACCCTCGACGAAGCACACCAGCTTTCCCCCGCCGCCTTCGAGTACCTGCGCTACCTCTACGACAGCCTGCCCGGCGGCCTGTGCACCGTGCTGATCGCTGGCGAGGACGGCGACCACGTACTACGCGAGGTGCCCATGCTGGACTCTCGAGCCGCGGTCTGGCGCGAAATCCGCCCGCTGGACACGGACCTGGTGCCGCTCGCCGTCCGCCGCCTGCATCCGCTGTGGCAGCAGGCCACCTGTGCTCAACTGTACTGTCTGGACGGCCGCTTCGCTCACGGCCGGCTGCGCCGATGGGCCCTGCTCACCCACCAGGCCCGCCGCATCCGATCAACCGCGCCCGCCGCCTCCTACGGATGGGTCGAGCACCTTGCCGCACGCGTGGACGAGGGGAGCATCCGGTGACGCCGACGATGCTCAGGCCCGGCCCCATCCCACCAGTCGCTCTCATCACCGACGCAGCGGACGATGTAGCGCTGGCCCGCGCAGCCCGCCGCTGGTCGAACCCGCGCGCCGGCCGGATCACGATCGATCCCACCCCCGCCACGAGCACCTCCACGTTCCTGGCCCGCGACATCCTGGCCGCCCTCGGCCGCACCGCCTACGTGCCCATTCATGGCCCGGTCATCACCGCGGCGCCCGCCTGGCGGACCGTTGCCTGCTGGACCGTCGTTGACAATATCCGCCAGCTGGCCGTCCTGCGCGCGCACCTGCTCACCCCCGAACGTGCTGAACAGCTCTCCGCGCTGCGCGAGTTGACCGGCATCCGCCTGATGCTGATGGCCAGCGGAGCCACCACCGGCGAGGCCACCCGCCTTCAGACGCACCTCGCCCACGCCGGACTGGCCGGTGAACTCGAACACCTCGACGCCCCCGCCGCACTGCGCCTGTTCACCCAGAGCGGCACGCCACGGCCGAACCTCCCACGCCCCCGCTCCACACGGCCATCGACAACAAGATCCTCTACCGCAGCCCCGGCGCACGGAGCCCCATCCACAGGACAGTCGCCCGAGTTCTCCGGCCAACACCGTGCAGGGCTGCTCGCCGCCCGAAACTGGCTGGCCCGACGCCGCACCACATCGCCAGCGCTACCCGAGCGACGCCACGTGGAGCTCTTCCTGTCGCGGCTGACCGCACTCAGCCCCACCCACGAGCACACCATCGTCCGCGTCCGCGGCGCCCAGGAAGGCTTCGCCCGATCCGGCCTCAGCCTGGCCGTCCCCGCTGATCTCGCCGCCGCCGGGGGACCGGGGATCTGCACGGTCCCGTTCACCGCCCAGGTCGCGCACCTCATCAGCCGGGCTGTACCCGGCCCGGCCCAAGTCGCTGCCCTGACCGCTTTGCTGTGCACCGGCGCCGCTGTGGACCGTCTCGTCCACGCCACCGTCGACGACGTGCATCACGGCGGCTCCCAGCTCAGCCTGCCCGAGCCCTTCAGCAGTGAACACGACCAAGACCACCCGCCACCCCGCGTCTGGTACGCAATCCCGCCTCACGCCCGCCCCTACCTCCACGCCGCCCGCCTCTTCCGCCGCCTCGAAGACGCACCCGGCCACTTCCACCTGTTCAGCAAATCCTTCGGCCACCGCCTTAAAGCCCTCCTCAAGGACGCCGGGCACCCCATCCCCACGCTCGACCACCCGCACCCAGGCTCTGCCTGGCACCACCAAGCCCGCCTCCTCCCAGCAGGCCAAGACGGCATGCTCCTCCTCGGAACGGCCGCGGAACCGCACGGCGCACCCTCGCCCTCCAAGAAGCCTCCGGCTGCGAACAGACAGACACCCGCACACGGGAACGCGCGACGATGACTTGTGGGACCACCTGAGCAGGCCCATCAAAGGAGCAGTGTGAGGCTGATCCCTTGGAGTGGACACCCTGACAATGGATCCCGATGGTCCAGGGAGGGATGTCCAGGTGGGACGTAAGTCTCCGTATCCGGAGGAGTTCAGGAAGGACGCCGTCGCGCTCTACCGCGCTGCGGGCGGGAAGCGGACGTACGTGGCGGTGGCCGCGGATCTCGGTATCACCGCGGAGTCGTTGCGGACGTGGGTGCGCAAGGCCGAGGCCCAGGCCGTGCCGGGAGGCCGTGACGCGGGCGGGAGCGAGGCGGAGGAACTGGTCCGGCTGCGGGCAGAGAATGCCCGGCTGTTGAAGGCGGAGAAGGAGTGGCAGCTGGAGCGCGAGATCCTGCGCCGGGCAGCCGCCTATTTCGCCCGGGAGGTGAAGTGAGCCCTCGCCGCTGGGACTTCATCTCCGAGAACCGAGCCGACTTCGGCGTCAAGCGGATCTGCCGTGTGCTCGGAGTCTCCCGCTCGGGCTACTACCGGCACCTGGCCACAGCACAGGCCCGCGCCGAGCGCCGGGCCGAGGAGAAGCGGACCGTGAGCGAGATCCGCGCCATCCACGCCGAACACCAGGGTGCCTACGGCGCTCCGCGCGTCCATGCCGAGCTGCGTGCGAGAGGACGCAGGATCAACCGCAAGCGCGTCACCCGGCTGATGCGGATCAACCACATCGTCGGCCGGCATCTGCGCAAGACGAAGCGGACGACGATCGCGGACAGGGCCGCGTCACCCGCGCCGGACCTGGTGATGCGCGACTTCACCGCGGACACGCTGAACACCAGATGGTGCGGCGACATCACGTACATAGCCGTCGGTACGACGTGGCTGTACCTCGCCACGGTGATCGACATCTGCTCGAGGAGGGTGGTGGGCTGGTCGATCGCCGACCACATGCGCGCTTCCCTGGTCACCGACGCGATCGAGATGGCCGTGGCTGCCCGCGGCGGCCGGGTCCACGGTGTCGTTTTCCACACCGACAGGGGCGCCCAGTACAGCGCGGCCGCCTTCGCCGAGGTCTGCCACCGGCATGGCATCCGCCGCAGCATGGGCCGGGTCGGTTCAAGCTATGACAATGCTCTCGCCGAGTCGTTCTTCCAGGGCCTCAAGCGCGAATTGCTCCATGGTCGCCGCTGGACCTCGAAGGCACAGACTCGGCTGGAGTTGTTCCGCTGGCTGTCGTACTACAACCGGCGCCGTCGGCACTCCGCGCTCGGCTACCTCACACCAGCCGAGTTCGAACAGCAACTGATCACGTCACGTACGCTGTCACTCGTCGCATGAAACCCGGTGTCCGCTCCCGGGGATCAACCTCAGTCGAGCTAGTGAACCCCTTCGACGGCCAGGTGGACGAACTCCTGGACGCAGTACCGCAAGAGGGCAGCTCGCGACGGGTGGTCGGCGAGGTTGTCCTGGACCTTCTCGGACTGTCGGAGTTGTTCGCCCCGCCCACCGCGGTGGCCCTGCTGGGCCATGGCGCCCGCCTGACGTTCGCGCAGCTGTATGCCCTGTGCTACCTCTCGCAGGACACCGTCGACGGAACAGAGAGCGTGCGGGGCAAGGCCAACAGCGCCCAGTCCTACAAGACCGTCGTCGAACTGATCCTCGGCCTCACCGACGCGGAAATGCGCGTGCTCGAAGCCCGCCGGGATGACCTGACCCAGACCGTGGGCCAGCTCAAGCAACGCACCGAGACGATCACCGAGTTCCTCACCGGCAGCGCGGCGGAACTGCAAGAAGAACTCACCCGCGCACAGCGCGAGGAAAAGGAAGCACTCACCGCCCTGGAAGAGGTCAAAGGCCGCAAGCGGGCCGCCACGTCCCACCTTGACCCGCTGCGTCAGCGCGTGGCAGCACTCGAGAGCTGCCTGTCCAAGGCCCGTGAAGCGGACAGGACCGCAGCCCACGAGCTCACCGCAGCCCAACACAAACTCACCCGTGCCCAGCAGCCTGTCTCCGCAACGCCCGGTGAACGCTGCCCGGCCTGCTCCCACACCCTGACCGGCCGGCCCACTCCCGAGGGATGCTGCTGGCTGTGCCAGGAGGTACTCGACCCGGCCGTCCGCATCGAGGCGCTGCGGGCCGCCGAAGCAGCCCTGATCACGGCTGAGCTGCGCTCGGTCGAAGCTGCCAAGACACTGGGCGAAGCCCAGAACGCGCTGGCCCAAGCCCGTTCAGAGCTCGAAGAGCAAACCCGCCAGGAAATCAGCCCCCTGGCCGGGCAGATCGAGCAGCTCTCGGCCACTCACGCCAGCGCCCGCACCCGCAGCAGCATGCTGGAGCGCCAGCTGGAACCGCACCAGCGCCTGGCGGAACTGCGGCAGGCGCTGCGCACGGCACAGGAGGAACTGCGCGGAGTACGGGAGGACATCAAGACACGCAAAAGGCTTCTGGCAGGACGGCAGGTGACGCTGGGCGAGATCGAAGAGCAGTTCCGGGCGATCATCGATGGGCTGAACCTCCCCCGGTGAACCCGGCGCCCGAATCGACGCCAGCTCGCTGCTGCCCAAGGTGAGGTCGGGCAAGCTGACGAAGGTGGGTCACGGGGTACGCACCGCCATCAATGTCACCTACAGGATGACGTTCCTCAGTTATGCCCTGCTCACCGGAGCCACAGAGCTTCCCGCACTGCTGATCATCGACTCACCCCGCAAGAACGTCGGATACGGGCACCAAGATCAGCAGCTCATCGGCCGACTGTACACACACTTCCTCGAGCACATCTCCACCTCGCGCGCCCACCAGGTCATCATCGTCGACAACGACCTCCCCTCCCTGCCTGCCCAACTGCGACGGCGCATGCACACCATTGAGCTCACCCGGGAGAATCCGCTGGTCCCCTGACCCCCACTCCTGAACTCCACGGCACGCAGCATCGGCAGCCGTCCCGTCCAACACTTGCACCAGGGCCCGGTGTACCAGGATCACGAGGAGCCGCCTGCGAAAGGAGTCTCCGTGTTCGAAGAAGCGCATCACCGCCCCTGCGGCCGGCCGACCAAGTCCGGCACCCCGTGCCGTGCACAGTTCTCCGGGCCTGGCTTCGCCTGCCAACTGCACACCACCAACCACGAACAAGCTCTGCTCGCGGCCTATCGCGAGGGCGTTGAGACCGGCCGCGCCCAGGAGAGGAAGTACGCAAGACAGGCACCGACCTCCCGGATCGAACAACTGGAGAGCCAGATACGGACGCTGCGAGAGGAACTCGACTCCAAGAGCCGCCGCTTCCAGGTCGACGGCGCCCAGGCGGTGACCGTCGACGGCTACGGATACCAATGGAGGGGACCGGACACACTCGCAGTCGGCGACCGGGTGCTCCTACCCGAGAACTACGTCAGCGCTCTGCGCCGCGGGCCGGGACCTTTTACGGGGACGGTGACCGAGCTGGGAACCACCTATTCGGGACCCTGGCCACGATCATCAGCAGGGCGCCCGTCGAGCCGCAGTAGAACAACGGCAGCCCCTTCCCTCACAGCAACAGCCGACTGCGAGGGCGATCGACGAATGTCAGCGTCCCGCCGGGGCGGACCCGCCGCATGCCTTGCGGGCACTAAAGGTCCGGCAACTGGCAGGCCACACCCAGGAGAGAGGGCAAGGGCGGCACCCAGGCCCGGTGGCCTGCGCACGATGCCCAGCGCCCCGTACCGCCCTGCCCACGACGCGAGCAAGGACCGCCGACGAGTCCCGCGTCCTCACCTCCACCGTCCCTTCACAGGGGTCGGCCGGTGAGGACGATCCCTGCGATCTTGCTCGCCCGGCGACGGAACAAGCGTGCCCTGACAGCACGTCCCGCCGCGCCCTTGTTGGCACAAGAGGCCTGGGTGAGGCCCTCGGCAGCTCCCGCACCATCGAACTTCAGCCACCGTCCCCGCTGTCCCAGCCGGACCCCCTGCACGCTCCGTTACGATGAGCAGGCAAGTGTCGGCACGTGAGACGGACAGGCCAGGAACCGGTGCCCGCCCTGCCACGCGCCAGGCGTACGCCACGGGACGGACCGGCTCCGACCCGACTGCGTCTGGCGAGAATGCGTCCGGCCTACGGGGTGCGGGCGGGATGCGTGAGGTGGGGCAGTGCGGACCGACTTCGGGGACCTCGTCGTGGACCAGGCCATCGTCCATGTAGTGCCCAGGCGTGCCCCGGGCGAGGAACTCCCTCCGCTCCAGCTCAGCCAGACGTTCTGCCGCCTGGAAGAGGACGTGCGCTTCGAACTCCAGGGCAAACTGCGTGACGTCTTCGCCCGCCTGGGGCGCGAGGTCATCGAGGACCCGGAGCTCAAGTCCTCCCTGCCCGACGCGGTCCGCGCCTTCCTCGGCGACCAGCAAAACCTCGTCCAGGTCTCCGGAGAGCTGGCACACGCACTGCGCGACAGCCAAGGAGGAAACAGCCCGGCCGGGCTCCTCCTGGTCGCCTCCGCCCGCCTGGACGGCCAGCAGGCGCTGCTGATGGTCAAACTCGAGCACGAGACCGGCATGCAGACCAACGAGATCGTCACCGATGGCCTGCGCACCTTCGCCATGCAGTACCTCGATGACCTCCTGCTCACCCAGAAATCCAAGGTGTACAAAGTGGCCCTCTTCTCCGAGGAGGGGCTGTCCGAAGCAGGGCTTCAGGGATGGGCTGCAGACCCCCAGACATCGGGCAAGGACGTCGCCCGCTTCTTCCTCGAGAAGTTCCTGGGCTGCCGGCACCAAAACGACCCCAGGGAACTGACCCGCCGCTTTCACGACACCGCGATGGACTGGGTCAACAGCCTCCGCACGGACTCAGACACCCGTATGAACTACGTCCTGGCGACCATGGTCGAACTCCAGAGTCCCGCCCCGACCCTGGACCCCACCGAGTTCATCCGCACCCACCTGCGCGACACCCACCAGGCTGACCTCGCCGCATACCTCGCCGAGAACGACGTCCCTATCGGCACCTTCGAGAAGAACACCGAGTTGATCAGCAACAGGCTCCAGAAGATGCGAGTAGACCTGTCCAACGGTGCTTTCCTCGTTGCCCCGGTCGAAGCCATGCAGGACGGAACCATCCAAGTAGAGGACCTCGGGGACGGCCGGACGACGGTGACAGTCACCTCCAAGGTCACCAAGACCAGCAGCGGAGCCGCAGCGGGCCGCCCTCCCAAGCCACCTGCGCAGCGCCCTGAACTGCCCAGCCAGGCCGAGACACTTCCTGGATTCGAGACAATCAGCGCCCTCCCCAAGCAGGTCATGCCTACTCACAACGGACACACGCTCCCACCGGTCCAGACGTGACGCTCCGCGGCACCCTCGTCAAAGCTGGGCTGGGTCAGCCATGCCCCTGAGCGCCGATGAGGCCTTCCAGCGCTATCAACACGAACGACCCCGCATCCAAAAGGCGGCCGAGGCAACCAAAGCGCACCTTGAGCACCACACCGCCCTCCACGGAATCCCCTGCGAGGTGACTTCCCGAGCCAAGGAGGTCAGCAGCTTCAACACGAAGATGTACCGCAAGGGCTACACCGACCCCTGGAAGGAAATCACCGACAAGGCCGGCCTACGCGTCATCGTGCCCCACAGAGGACTGCTCGACCCTGCACTGAAACTGATCAAAGAGTGCCTCGACGTCCGGTGGGTAGAGGACGACCGGGACACCCCCGGCGACGAGGACCGCCTGCGCTACCCCCGCTTGCACATCCAAGCCTTCATGGTCGGCGGGCAAGAAGACCCCGATGGCGTCCCGTACGACTGCGAGATCCAGCTGCGCACCGAGGCAGTCGACCTGTGGTCACGCATGTCCCACAAGCTCCTCTACAAGCCCGGCACCGAGGTATCCCCCGATGTCAGACGCTCGCTGTACCGTCTGATTGCCCTGGTCGAACTATTCGACCTCGAGGTCGAACGGGGGGTAGAAGCCATGGCCAAGCACCCCGAACTTGCCCGCAGTAACCAGCTCCTCGACACGGCCGAACAGCTCTACCGCACCTTCACCGACCACCCCTACAGCACAGAGCTCTCCCACGACGTCATCAACGTACTGGCCCAGACCATCGACGACACCGCCACCTACAGCGAGCAGCTGACTCAGTTCACCGAACGCTTCCGTGAGCGACTCGAACGGAACTACACCCACTACGGCCCCACCAGCGCTCTCTTCCTCGACCGCGGGCGCTACCTGCTGGCCAGCCAGCCCGAGAGCTTGATCATCTTCGAACGGCTCTCCAACGTCCGCTCCCGATTCGAGCTCCACATCGCCTGGAAGCACAGCGAACTACCGGAAACGATGCTCACCGACATGGCACACATCTGGGGGATCGGACTATGACCAACCCAGCACAGCCGGAACCTCCGACCCTCGCAGCCGCTACCGCAATGTTCATCGAAGTCCTCGTCGTCGGCATCGGCGCGCTCACCGCAGCCGTGCTGCTCCTCATCGCCCTCATCGGCCCTGCCCCCACGACCAAACTCGCTCCCCTAGCGGGCTCCTCGGCGGCCGCCGCAGTAGGGCTCGCCGCCGCCTACGCCGTGGGCATCCTCGTCGACCGGGCAGCTGACACCATCCTCACGCCCCACCGCCGACGGCTGCGAACCCGCTACTTCCCCTCCAACACCGCCTACGCTCAAGCCCGTCTGCGCCTGGCCGACATGCCGGTCCTGGCCGCCCGCGCGGACTACGCACGCTCCCGCATGCGGATCTGCCGCGGATGGACTCTCAACACCCTGGCCCTGGCCCTCACCGCAGACCTGGCCATGCTGCGCTACTCCATCGAGCACCGCCCGTTCATCCTCGGCGCCACCAGCGCCCTCGGGATAGCGACCGCTTTCGGCTTCTACCGCGCCTGGCGCACTCTCACCGTGACCGGCTACCGCAAGCTCGCCGAGCAAACCACCCTTCCCACTGCCGGCCAACCGGTGCCAGCCCAGCCTCAACCCAACCCTATATCGCCCTGAGGCATCCCACTCAGACCACCCCCACCACCCCATTCCGTGCGAGAGGATGGCGGATGACCATGTCGCCGTGAGTCCGAGGTGTACGCGATGCCCACCCGCTCTGACCCCGCGACGTCCGTTGCCCGCCGCACGCCGCGCGCCGATCAGCAGCACGCGGTGGATGCGGCGGTGCGGCATCTGAAGAGCCCGCGCTCCCGCGGCCACATCGTCTCCGCGTGCGGGACGGGCAAGACCCTGACCGCGCTGCGCATCGCCGAGGCCCTGCACGCCCGCCATCTCCTGGTCGCTGTTCCGTCGCTGGACCTGATCGCCCAGTGGGCGGCCGCAACCCGCGCAGACGACCACACAGAGCCGCTGATGGCCGTCTCTTCACTAAAGGCAGACAAGCACCCGCAGCTCGCCGCCGCAGGCGTGCAGAGTACGGGGTCGGGGGAGTACCTGGCCTATTGGCTGTCCCGCCACAAGAAGGCGACCGTGTTCGTCACCCTCGATTCCCTGCCCCGGATCGAGGAGACACAGCACTCCGTCTTCACCGCGCCTCTCTTCGACCTCCTGGTAGTGGACGAGGCGCACCGAACAGCGGGCAGCTGGGACAAGGCATGGACGATGCTCCACGACCAGGCCCGTATCCGGGCCGCCCGGCGCCTATACCTGACCGCAACACCGTATGAATGGGAAGCACCCCGCCTGACCGAGCCCCCCGACAGGCGCCCGCTGCCCAAGCGGACCGCGGCCACCGCACCGCAGTGGGAAGCACCCTCTCTGATCGCATCGATGGACGACCCGAAGGTGTTCGGCCCGCGCCTGCACACCTACTCCCACGCGGACGCGATCGACGACGGTGTCCTGGCCGACTACCAGCTGCTGGTGCCCACAATCACCGACACCGACCTGCGCGCCCACCTCACCAACCCCGACACGCATACCGCCACAGCGCGCCGCACGACCGCCCTGCACCTGGCCGTCCTCAAAGCCATGACCGAACACGACCTCAAGCACGTCATCGTCTACTTCCAGCAGATCGCAGACGCCACCGACTTCGCCCACCAATTCGGCCACACCCTGCGCACGCTGCCCACCCAGCAGCGCCCCGCCTGGACACAAGACCTCCTCGTGCAGTCGATCAACGGCACCCACACCCCCAACCAACGCTCCCGCACCCTGGCCCGCTTCGCCCGAGCCGACCGCAGCGTGATCACCAACGCCCAAGTCCTCGGCGAAGGCGTCGACCTGCCAGCCGTCGACGCCGTGGTCTTCGCGGACCGCACAGCCAGCGTACGCAAGATCGTCCAAGCCCTCGGCCGGGCACTACGCAAACCCCCCACCCTCCACACCAAGACCGCCAGCCTCATCATCCCCGCCTACGTCCCACCCGGCGCTGACCCCACCGACCTGCTCGGCACCCCCTACGAGGCGCTCTGGCTAGTCACCGCCGCACTGCGCCACCACGACCAATCGATCGCCGCCCGCGCCCCACGCAACACCACCCCCCGACGTCTGGACCGCGACACCCACCGACTCATCGCACGCCGCTTCCGCTTCGACTTCACCCTGGGCGCCGACCACATCGCCCGCGCGATGGACCTGATCGCCTGGCCCGCAGCTGGCACGACCTTGTCCGCGCCCCGCCGCGCCGGCCTCGCCGCCGCCGTCCGCTACCACGCCGAATACGGCCACCTCCGAGTCCCGACCGACTACGCAGACGCCTACGGCTACCGCCTCGGCCAGTTCATCGACGGCCAGCGCACCGCCTACCACCAAAGCACCCTCACCGCAGAATGGATCACCGAGCTCGAAGACCTCGGCATGGTCTGGGACGCCCACGAAGCCGCTTGGGCCGGCCACCTAGCCACCATCGAGGCATTCCACGCCACCCACG
Organism: Streptomyces seoulensis; assembly: GCA_013364255.1. GTDB lineage: Bacteria > Actinomycetota > Actinomycetes > Streptomycetales > Streptomycetaceae > Streptomyces > Streptomyces similanensis. Next base: position 8,254,573 of record CP054936.1, read on the forward strand.
GCCACCTTGCCATCCCCACCACCGAACCTGGCGGCCAATTCCTCGCCGACCAGCGCGCCCTGGCCCGCAAAGGCCACCTCCACCCCACTCGCGAAGCCCAACTCACCGCCCTCGATCCCCACTGGACGCTCCCCCACGGGCCCGACTGGCACCGCAAATACCACCTGCTGCGCCGCCACATCGAAGCCGGCCACGACCCCGCCACCTGGCACCGGGATCTGACGATCGACGGTGTGAAAGCCGGCGGCTGGCTCCACCGCCAGCTCACCGCATGGACCCGACTCGACGACGACCAACGCGCCCTCCTCACCCACCTCGGCCTGACCCCCGACCAAGTCCCGCTTCCCGCACAGAAAACGAACACCACGCCTGGTACACGGACCCGCCGCTCCTTCCAACAGACAGCCGAGCTCCTGCGTCTGTTCGTACAGCGCTGGAGCCGCCCGCCCAACGCCCGGGAGTGGATGGAAGTTGACGGCGAGCGCGTCATGATCGGCCCGTGGCTCTGCAAGGTGCGCACCAAGCAGAATTCGCACCAACTTACCTACGAACAAAGCCAGTTGATGGCAGAGATCCTCAAGGACGAGTGGGGCACAACGGACCGCGAACCCTCCGAAGAGGAGGCCGACCAACTCTCGGAGATCCCATAGTTTTTCGCTTCCATAAGGGCACACAGCTCTCCGGAGCAACTAGGGTAGAAGCATCAAGCCTCCATCGGGCCGAAAGGCAGGAGACAGTGACCACCGGGGCCGTATGACGCGAGCAGCCGGGGGGAACAGAACCCGGCGTACAGTCAGTTCGCCGCACCAGTACCCCGTCTCTGCTGCCTAGTTGAGGAATCCGCGGAGCGGATTCCGTCAGGCCGGAGCGCGGAGCGATCCGAGCCGCGGACAACGGAGTTGGCCGCACCGGCCACGGAGTGGCCGATCAGCCGCGCGGAGCGCGGCTCTTCCGCCGCGTAGCGGCGGCGCGTCGTGTCTGCGGAGCAGACCGCGCGC
>CP054937.1 GCA_013364255.1 Streptomyces seoulensis
GTCCGGCCGGGTCCCCTTCCCCTGACGGAGGACCACCACCATGACCAGCACCCGCACCGCCAAGCAGCCCGAACCGCCCGCCGCAGCCGTGGCAGCCGACGCCCACTGGGCCGCGAAGATGGAACGCCTCCGCGGCCGGCAGCTCGCGGAGACCACATTCGTCATCTGCGACGACCAAGACGTCCGCACCCGCTACCAGCGCGCCCAGCGCGCCCTCGAGATGGCGCAGACGTACGTCAAGGACCACCCCGACGACACAGAGGCCGCCATCCAAGCCGCCCGGGCCAGCACGGAGTGGGACGAGGCGAAGTCCGCCTACGACGGCATCGCCATCCCTCTCGTCTTCCGGGCCCTGCCACGCAAGGCCCTCGAACAGCTCTACACGGAGCACAAGCCGTCCGAAGCCGAAGCGGACGACGGCAAGGAGTGGGACGAGACCTTCCATGCCGCGCTCATCGCCGCATCGTCTGTCGACGACATGACCGAGGCCGACGCGCAGGAACTCCTCGACACCTGGTCCCTGTCGGAGGCGAATGCCCTGTTCAACGCCGCCTACGGCGTCCAGAACACGACGCGCGCGGACCTGGGAAAAGGCTGATCGAGGATGAACGGTTCCGCGCCGAACTCGCCCTGTGCCATCAGTGGGGCATCCCTCACTCCCAGTTCCGTGGCATCGGCGACGGCACATGGACCGCGGGCGATCGCGCCAAAGCCCACGCCTACTACGACTACCAGCGCGCCGTGTGCCCGCACTGCGGCACCCGCGACAGCGAGTGGGAGGACGACACCGGCGCCTACCAGGACGCCTATGTCGCCGTCTCCCACAAATGCCTGGGCTGCGAGGAGATCGCGACGAAGCAGCGCGAGATCCCTGAGGGGCGAGCCGGCGACGGCATGAAGGTTCTGCTGATGCCCGCGCACGTCTACGCGGCCCAGCAGATCGCCGAGGAACTGACCAGCAACTAGCGAGCGAAGAGGGAGGGCGGGCCGGTGGCCAACTGGAACCTGTCGGTCGACATCCGCGGCACCGGCAACAGCCTCGCCACGGACCTCGAATCGGCGGCCAAGCACGCCCGGACTCTCGGCACCGCCAGTAAGACCGCCAAGACCGAGGTCAAAGGACTCGGCGTCGCCGCCGAAGCCGCAGGCAAGCACATTCGCACGCTGGGCCGGGAAGCACAGACAGCAGGCCGGCACCTCGGCACCCTCGGCCAGCACGCCGCGACCGTCTCCCGCAACCTGACCCGCTACGGCAGCTCCGCCCGCACCGCGAACCAGCAACTCAACTCGCTCGGCGGGCACTCCCGCACCGCCGGCCGGGACCTGGCCCGCATGTCCGGGCAGGTCACCACCGCGGTCCGGGACCTCACCCGTCTCGCCGCCGCGGCCCGCACCGCCGACGCGCGTCTCAACCGCGTCGGCAACACGTCCGGACTGCGCCGGGTGAGCGAGGAGACCAGTCGCCTCAAGGACAGTCTGAAGTCGCTGGTCGGCCTTGGTGCCACCCTCGGCCTCACCCTGGGTCTCCACGAGGTCCTCAAAGAGGGCAACGAGTACCAGCAGGAGATGAACGCTTTCGGTGCGGTTACCGGCGCCAGCAAGGCCCAAATGCAGCTCGCTTCAGCGACCGCGAACCAGCTCGGCAACGACCTCAAGCTGCCCGCCGCGACTGCCGGTGATGCTGCCGAAGCCATGGTCGAACTCGCCAAAGCCGGCTTCCGCACCAACCAGGCCATCTCATCCACCCGGGCGAGCCTTGTCCTCGCCTCAGCCGCCCAGGTCAGCGCCGCGAACAGCGCCAAATACTTGGGCGACATCATGGACCAGTTCGGCATGGGAGCCGACTCTGCCGGCAAGGCCGCCGACATCCTCGCCGCCACCTCAAACAGCGCCAGCGGCAACATCACCGACATCTACTACGCCATGAAGTACGCCGGCCCGGTTGCTCACGGCCTCGGCGTCAGCATGCAAGAGACGGCGTCCGCCGTCGGCATGCTGGGCAAGGCAGGCATCCTCGGCCAGACCGCCGGCACCACCCTGCGCGGCATGCTCGCCAACCTCGCGGCGCCGACCAAGCAAATGAAGGAAGGCCTGTCCGACCTCGGCATCGAGGCATGGGACGCCCAGGGCAACTTCAAGGGCCTGCGCGTCGTCATCGACGGCCTGGCGAAGGCCGAGCACCGCATGTCGCAGAAAGACTTCGCCGCCGCGGTGAAGAAGTCGATGGGCAAGCCAGCCATGTCCGGCGCCATCGCCATGGCCCACCAGGGCGTCGACTCCTTCGACAACCTGATGATGGCCGTCAACCGGTCCGGCGCCGCAACCGACATCGCGGCCGCCAAGGGCAAGGGCCTCGCCGGCGCCATGCTCCAGCTCCGGACACAGGCCAAGCAGACCGGGCTGACGATCTATAACGGCATGGCACCCAGCCTGGAATGGCTGACCCGCGGACTGACCAGCGGACTTTCCAAAGCCACACCGAAGATCCAACACTTCTTCGACTACTTCAACAGCGCCGCCTCCCTGTTCGGACCGGACATCTCCGCAGCCGTACACCGCGAACTGTCCAGCATCACCAACGAGGCCAAGGGACTGTCCAAACCGTTCAAGCACCTCGGCGGACAGGCGCTAGCCGACTTCCTGCACATCCTCCTGAGTATCGGACAGGCCGGGGTCAGCGCCCTCAAGAACCTGGTCGGCGGAATCGAGCCCGTCGTCCACGCCTTCGGTGACCTGTCAGGCAAGTCCGGCGCTGCCGCCTCCATGCTGGACACAGCAGCGACCGCTATCGACTACGCCTCCCGTGCGGCGAGTTTCCTGACGCAGGTACTCGTACCGATCGGGCACATCGTCGGCACCCTGGTCTCCACCTTCGGAGACCTCCCAGGACCGGTCCAGCAGTTCGTCCTCGCCGCGCTCCTCGCCCGCAGGATCGCACCCATCTTCGGCGGCCTGAACACCCGCATCCGCGGCACAGTCGGGTCGGTGCGCTCCCTGACGGGCGAATGGCAGGCGTGGCGGTCCGCGGCCGGCACGACCGGCGCCACAATGACCCGCCTCGGTGCGTCGTTCGCGATGCTGGAGTCCCGCAGCGCTGTCGTCTCCCGCATGGGCACCGCGTTCCGTACGGCGTCGGCACAGGGCACCGGCTTCACTGGGACGCTGCGCGGCATAGGTGCTGCTTCCGGTGTGGTCACGCGTTCGCTCGGCTCCGGACTCATCGGTGCGCTGGGCGGCGGATGGGGAGTCGCGATCACGGCGGCGACCGTGGGGCTCGGCTTCCTCGCGAAGAAGCAGCAGGAAGCCGCACAGGCGGCCGCGGAACACCGCGAGCGCATCAGCAGCCTGTCTGAAGCGCTGCGCGAGTCCAACGGCGTCGTGGACAAGTCGGTGCGCGCCGTCGCCGCACAGAACATCATGCAGTCCAAAGCGAAGGACTGGTACGGCACCCAGCAGCGCCTGGTCGACCTCGCCACCAAAGCCAAGGTCCCCATGTCCGACCTAGTCGACGCATACACGAACCAGGGATCGTCCCTCAAGGAACTCCAGACACGCCTCGCCGACGTAATCAAGACTCACAAGGTGTGGTCGCTGGACGCCGAGTCCGGCGTGGGCAGTGAGGGCCTGGACCTCCAGGGGCAGGCAGCACAGGCACTCAGCGACGGCTTGAGCGGCGTGTCGGGCGACTTCAAGAAGGCCCTTGCCGACGCCAAGGCATACAACCAAGCCGTCAACGGCACCGGGGACGGGGTGACCGCGTACGACCGGCTGAAGACCGCGGTGGGGGAACTCGCGGACCGGACCGGCGACGCCGACACCCGTACTCGGGGACTACGCGACGCCCTGGACCTGCTGTCCGGTGGATCGGTGTCCTTGCAGGCCGCGCAGGCCCGCGTCAATGAGGCGATCACCCAGGCCAACGAGGCGCTGGAAGGCGGTGCCAAGCGCGCCGACGGCTACGGCAAGGCACTGCTGAACGCGAACGGAACGATCAACACTGCCACGAAGAACGGGCAGAGCCTGTTCGCGACGTTCAACACGATCGCCGATGGCGCTTCCTCCGCCGCGGTGGCCGCTTATGACTTCGCCCAGTCGCAGGGGAAGGGCCTGCCGGAGTCGCTCGGGGCGGCTAAGAAGCAGATGAAGTCGGCCCGCGATTCCGCGGTCAAGCTAGCGGAAGGGTACGGGCTCAGCGCGAAGGAAGCCGGGAAGGTCGCCGACTCCCTTGGACTGATTCCCGGCCAGGTGGCCATCCTGCTGTCCACGCACGGCGTCGACTCCACCCTCGCCGACCTCCTGGCGGTACAGGCCGAGTTCCAGAAGGTCCCCAAATCGAAGACCATCAAGGTCAACTCGCTCAGCACAGAAGCGAAGAAGGATCTGGAAGACCTCGGCTACAAGATCGAGCTGATCCCCGGCACCCGCGAATACAAGATCACGGCACCGACAAAGGACGCCCGCACCCAACTCGACCTCCTCGTGTCCGCCCTCTCAAACGTTCCTGACGGCAAGGACGTCGATGTCGACGCGAAGACGGCTGTGGCGATCGGGGAACTCAACGGGCTGAACAGCGCGATCAAGAAGACGCCGAACGCCAAGAGCATCACCGTCAAGGCACTCTCCGCAGAGGCCATCTCGGCACTCAGAGCAGTCGGGCTGAAGGCGACGACCCTGCCAAACGGCAAGGTCAAGGTCACTGCGGCGAACGGGCAAGCCCTCGGCGCTATCGGAGCCGTTGCATCAGCCCTCAACAACCTCGATGGAAAGAACGCCAACACCTACATCACCACAACCAAGGTCACCAAGTTCACCAGTGTCCAAGGCGGCCAGACCGTCGCCAAGCGCGACTACGCCGACGGCGGCGTCGTCGACTACTACGCCGACGGCGGTATCCAGCGCGGCGGCGTCCGTCATTTCGCCGGTGGCTCTGAGAACCACGTCGCGCAGATCGCGCCCGCAGGCTCGTGGCGGGTGTGGGGGGAGCCGGAGACTCAGGGCGAGGGCTACGTGCCCTTCGCCAGCTCGAAGCGCCCACGGTCCCGCGCCATCACCGAGGAGATCGTGCGCCGGCTCGGCGGTGACCCCGGCGGCATCGTCTGGAACGCCGACGGCAACGTCCTCCACTTCGCTTCCGGTGGCGCCGCAGACTTCACGTACACGCCGACTGGCGGGATGAAGTCGACCAGCGATGTGCAGTCGTCTTACTCGGACGCGCATCAGCCGATCGACAAGGACGACTACAACAAGAAGATCCGGGCCCGCGCGAACGCCGTCGACACGCTGCGCGCTGCGGAGGCCCGGCTGGCGAAGGTCCGCAGGGGCAAGCACACCCACGCCCAGCTCGTGGCCGCCGAGACCGCGGTGGCCAAGGCGCGACGCTCCCTGGCCACCGCCACCGACGCCGCGGCCGCCGCAGAGGCCCGGTACAAGAAGAAGTTCTCCCTCAGCGACTGGGGCAAGACGCTCACGTCTGCGGTGAAGTCGAACAAGGCGTACGAGGCCAACCTCAACAAGATCGCGTCACGTGGCGGCGCGGACGTCATCGACCAGCTCCGCGACATGGGAGCTGAGGGCGCCACGATGGTCGCCGCGCTCGCCAAGGCATCGAACAAGCAGTTCAACGACATCGTCAGCAACTTGAAGAAGCTGGGCCCCCTCGCGAAGGCCACCCTCTCGGACTACACGAAGCAGCTCACCGCGGCGACGAAGGGCTCGGCGACGTTCCAGGCCAACCTCGCGAAGCTGGCAGCGATGGGCTACGGCGCCCTCGCCAGCCAGCTTGCAGCACAGGGTGACGATGCTGCGGAGAAGCTGGCAGCGGACGCCGTCAAGAGCAAGGCGGACGCGAAAAAGGCCAACGACGCGGCGAAGAAGGCCAAGAACACGCTCAGTCAGGAGCAGACGGGTGAGCTGGTGCAGATCATCGCCGCGATCAGCTCAAGCAAGACGGGCATCCACGACGTGGCCGGGAAGACCGGGCTGGGCGAGGACGAGATCATCACCGTCGCGAACCTCGCCAAGTCGCAGATCTCCAAGGTGCTCGGATCTCGCGCCACCCGCTTCCTCGCCGACCTCGGCAAGGCCAACAAGCACCTCGCCTACGCGGATGGCGGCATTCGCGCAGGCATGTACGCCACCAGCGGCGGCATTATCCGGTTTGCGGAGCCGGAGACGCACGGCGAGGCCTATCTGCCGCTCAGCCCCAGCAAGCGCCGCAAGGCGCTGCCGGTCCTCGCGGACGTCGCGCACCGCTTCGGTGTCGGCTTGCAGGACGCATCCGCAACCCGTCCCATCGTCATCGTCCGCGACGGCGACACCACCAACGTCTCCGTGACTGCGGTCCGCACCGGCGCCACCGCATCCGACATCGGCGCCCAGGTCGGACGGTCCGTCCGTCGCGCCCGCAGGGGAGGGGTGGCAGCCCGTGCCGCTTGACCTGACCGACTGGCAGTACGACCTGGGAGGCGTCGTCATCGGCGCTGGCACCAGCGTCGATGTCATCGAGACCGCGGGCCTGGGACGGCCTCCAGTGCGGGACAACGACGTCGACCAGCCCAGCATGGACGGGCAGTGGGCAGGCCCGGACTACTGGTCAGCCCGCACAGTCCAGATCGACGCCGCGATCAAGATGCCCGGTCAGCCGGACGCCTGCCACGACGTGATCGCCGCGATACAGCAGGCTTCGGACACGGCCGCGGTACGGCTCGTCGGCGGGCAGGGCATGGTCCTGCGGATCAAACGGCCCGGCCGACCGGTCAAGCAGCTCACCGGCCGTCTGCGGAAGCTGGACCCCGAGTACAAGCAGGTCATCCACGGCTACGTGCCCCTCGACCTGGAGTTCGTCGCCCACGACCCGACCTTCTACGCCGACACCGACTCCACCACCGAACTACCCCTCGGATGGCTGTCCGGCGGCGGCTTCACCGCACCCGTGACGGCGCCGATCTACGTGCAATCCGGCACGACAGCCGCGACCAGGCCCGGCTGGGTCACCAACGCCGGGGACACCGATGCCTGGCCCGTCATCCGCATCACCGGCCCCTGCTCCAACGTGAGCATCCTGCACGCCGACTCCGGCCGCACCCTCGCACTGCCCACCCTCACCCTGGCCGCCGGCCGCTGGGTCGAAATCGACACTCGGCCTGGATACCGGACCGTCACCTGGGACAACGGCGGCAACGCCGGCGTCTACCTGTCACCGGCCTCCCGACTCGACCTCTTCTCTCTGCCGCCCGGACAGTCCGAGATGCGGTGGACCGCCGTCGACAACACCAACACCGCCCGGCTGCGCATCACCTGGCGCAACGCCTACGTCGCCCTCTAGGAGCCCCGATCATGGCTTTGTTCCAAGCGCCCATCCTCACCAACGGGGCAACTCATCCTGCGCAGCAATTCCGCATGCTCGTGAGAGACCTGGCCCGCGGCTCCGAGGGCATCACCCAGGGCGACGACATGAAGGTCACCCAGCGGTCCACGCCCGGCGCCGGCGTATCAGTGTCCGACGGGTCCGCCGTCATCAAGGGCCGCGCGAACGCGTGGCAAGGGCACTATGCGGCATGCAACATCGGCACCGCGGACGTACCGATCGCGTCCACGGGCGGCACAGCCCGCTCCGACATGGTGATCCTCCGCGTCAAGGACCCCGACTATGAGGGCTCCCTCAACCCGGCTACGGCCCAGATCGACTACTTCGACGTGATCTCGAACGTGTCCTCGTCTGCCACAGTCATCCCCGACGGGAGCACTGGCATCCCGCTCGCCAGGATCGATCTGCCCGCAAACACGAGCGTGGTCACCAACGCGATGATCACCGACATTCGGAAAATCGCGAACCCACGCCGTGACCGCACCCTTTACACCCAGTCCCCAGCATCGCTTTCCAACCTCATCACTGGCGTGTCCAGCTTGTACACCGCCTTCACCACTGCCCCCGGCTGGAACATCGCCATCCCCGACTGGGCCACCAGCGCCAAAATCAAGATAGACATCGCCGGGTTCCGGATGAGCGGTGGCTACATCTTCGGTGGCCTTCGGGGAAAGGTCGGGCCGCTGCTGACGATGCAGCCCGTCACCATCGACGACGACCAGGGAACATCCACCCGCCGCATGACCGCCGTCGTCGCTGACACTCTCACCATCCCGTCCCTCTTCCGCGGCACCACACAACTCTTGCGGGCCGAGTTTGCCGGCGGCACCTACAACACGGGCTCAGCCAGCGTCGACTCCTCCACCACTTTCATCGCGGACGTCGAATTCGAGGAGGCCCCCCGGTGACAGCCGTCCCGGACCGCGTCCTCACGCAGAACGCACTCACTGGTGCCTGGCTTTCGACAGCTCTCCCGATGGGCGATCTGGAGTATGGGGACGAGCTGAACGGTCCCGGCAGTCTTTCGGGAAAGCTGTCACCGCGGCTGCTGTCGGAGAACCCGGCTTTGGCCGACCCCGGCAACACGTTCATTTACGTGGAGTCTGCGGGCCAGCTGCGGTGGGGCGGCATCGTGTGGGACGTCCGCTCCACCGGCCAGGACTACACCCTCGAGGCCGCCGGCTGGTCCTCCTACCTTCAGCACCGCTTCGACCTCGACGGGAACTTCGGCGGCCGCGGCCCCTACTCGTACGCCGACCGCTGCCAGATCATCCGCGACATGTGGACGTACGCACAGTCCATCCTCGACGGCGACCTCGGCGTCACCGTCGACTCCACCACCTCCAAGTCCACTGTCGGTACTCCGCAGGAGCCGTACACATCGGACTCGTGGGACACCAACGCCCTCGGCGACAAGATGGACGACCTGGTCAGTGGTGACGCCACCCCCGACTACACGTGCACCACGTCCTGGAACGCCGACCAGACGGGCGTGGTGAAACGGGTCAGGCTGGGCTGGCCCCGCCTGGGGGCCCGCCGCACCGACATCTCCTTCAGCTCCGGCGTCAACATCATCGAGGACCCGGAGGTAGCGCTCGCCGGCGACGACTACGCGCAGGTCGTCATCGCCGCCGGCGCCGGAGACGGCTCCGCGAAACTGCGGCAGATCTCCGCCGTCCGCAACGGCCGCCTCCGCCTTGAGGCAGCGGTCGACGCCCCCGAGCTGAACGGCAACGACACCCTCAAGGCACGCGCTAACGCGGAGCGGACATGGCGGCAGGTCCTCGGCTCCATCGACCAGATCACCATCCGCAACACCAGTGCCGCCCCATTCGGATCATGGCAGGTCGGAGACGACGTCTACACCCGCGTCCACAACGCGTGGACCGACTACACCGGCTGGTGCCGCATCACCGGCTGGACCATGAAACCCGCCGCGGCCGGCGGCCCCCAGGCCGTTATCGACCTCAAGCCATCAGCCATGTACCAGTACGGAGGCGTCTAGCGTGGACATCGGCCGCACGATCCAGCAGATCAAGAACCGGCTCGCCGCAGTCGAACGGTCCGCGCGCCTGTCGCACGCCTCCATCGACAACACGTCTGTGCAGGTCCGTGACGGGAACGGCAGCCTGCGCGGCCTCGTCGGGATGCAGGCCGACGGCACCACCGCGGTGAACATAGTGAACGGGCCGCCGCCGCAGCAGCCGTCCCCGCCGATCGTCGCGTCCGTCCTCGGCGGAGTCACCGCGTCCTGGGACGGGACGTTCGCCGACGGCTCCCCGGTGCCACTGGACTGGGCGCGGGTGGAGGTCCACGCGTCCGCGACCGCCGTCTATACGCCCACCCAGGACACGCTGCACGGCACGATCGAAACCGCGCAGGGCGCCACCGTCGTCGTGCCCTGCACCAACCCTGTGTACGTGCTCCTGCTGGCCCGCAGCACCTCCGGCACCGCATCGTCGGCGTCCGCCACGGTCGGCCCGGTCGGGCCCTCCCCGGTGGTCGCCTCCGACGTCGTGGACGGCATCATCACCACCGTGAAACTCGCCGACGACGCTGTCACGCAGGCGAAGATAGCGGCCGCTGCGGTCGGCTCCACCGAGATCGGCGCAGGCGCCGTCCTCGAGGAGAAACTAGCGGCGAACGCGGTTACGACCAGCAAGCTTGCTGACGCCACGATCACCGGCCTGAAACTGGCTGATCAGGCGGTGACAGGCGCGAAGGTCGCGGTAGCGGCTATCAACTCGGCTGCTATCGCTGACAGTGCGATCACCGCGCAGAAGATCGGTGACCAGGCGGTCATCGCGGGGAAGCTGGCCTCGCAGGCAGTCACCGCAGGCACGATCGCTGCGAACGCGGTGACCGCAACAGAGATCACATCCGGCGCGGTCACCACCGCGAAGCTGGCCGCGGGCGCGGTGACAGCGAACGAGCTGGCGGCGAACGCGGTGGTCGCCGGGAAGATAGCAGCGAATGCGGTGACGGCGACCACGATCGCAGCCGGACAAGTGCAGACGGCCGCGCTGGCAGCGGATGCCGTCGCCGCGGGGAAGATCGCAGCGGACGCGATCACTGCGCGCGAGCTTGCCGCGAACAGCGTGACCGCATCCGAGATCGCCGCGAACAGCGTGACGGCGGCGGCCGTCGCCGCTGGGGCGATCACGACGGACAAGCTGACCGTGACCGGCGGCGCGAACCTGCTGACCGACCCGTCTTTTGAGGGCGCCTACACAGCAGCGCTGATCGCCGGGCTGAGCTACGCCAGCCAGGACACCACGAAGGGCAACGGTTCCCCCACCTCACTGAAGATCAACGCTGTATCGAGTCCGGCCGCTTCCCGGTCCGTGCAGCTCACACTGCTGCCGACCTTGCCCGGTGAGCAGCTGTACCTCGCCGCTGACTACTACGTGTCCGCTGACTGGGCAGGAACCGAGGTCGACTTCCAAGTGCGGTGGGAGACCGACACCGGCACGATCCTCTCCTACGGCAAAGCCACCACCACCGGCCCGGTCCGGGAAGCATGGACGCGCCTGAGCGGCACGTTCACTGCGCCGGCGTCGGCGACCAAGGCGCGTATATGGGTGGAGTCGGGCAACGCGACTGCGGGGACCGTGTGGTGGGACAACGCCGCCGTCCGCCCAGTAGTCGCCGGCACGCAAATCCAGGACGGCGCGATCACCACGGCCAAGGTGGTCGCGGGGGCGATCCAGACAGCCCAGTTGGACACGGGCTCGGTAAATGCCGACAAGATCGCCTCGGGAGCGGTAACGACAGCCAAGCTGGACGCCCTCGCAGTCACCGCCGACAAGATCGCCGCCAACGCCATCACCGTAGGCAAACTCGCCGTCGGAGCCGTGGACGCGACCGCCCTATCTGCGACCGCCATCACCGGAAAGACCATCACCGGCGGAACCGTCACCGGCAGCCTCATCCAGACCGCCTCCACCGGGCAGCGCATCACCATCAACGAGAGCAGCAATAACCGCATCTACGTCTACGACGCCACCAACGCGGTGATCGGCGAGTTCTCCGGCAGCGGACTCCACGTGAAAGGCACCGCCGGCGCCACACTGTGGGTGGACCCCAGCGCCCCACTGCCTCAGATCCGTTTCGACAACGCCAGCGGCACCGCCAGCGCCTACCTACAAATGGCAGAGGTCAACCCCGGCGACGCCAACCTCCAGTTCGTAACCGGCCCCTTCAGCGCCGACGGATACACAGACCGCGTCTGGCGCCAGTACATGGGCAACGACTTCGCCGTCATCGAAAGGATCCGCCGCTCCTCCTCCACGAACAACCGCGGCGGCCGCCTCAACCTCCGCCCCGATCTGGCCGAAGTCGGCTATCAGGACGCCAACACCGTCCAGGAACCCGGATACACCAGCTACACGCCCGGCACCGCCACCCACCGAGCCAGAGCGGTAGTCCAGCCAGTCCAGGCGAGCACTACCGCCCCCCTCCTCACCCTGCTCCAGCCGTCCGGGCACACCGCCCTCGCCGTCCGGTACACCGACTCGGGAAGCGTCGACCGGTTCACCGTCGACACCGCCGGAAACACCGCAGTCGGCGGCACCCTTTCCGCCGGCGCCACCACGGTCACCGGGACACTGTCCGTCACCAGCACCACCTGGACATCATGGACACCCACAGTCAGCGGCGCCGGAACTGCCACGTTTTCCATCACCGACGGCTGGTACTACAAGCTCGGCAAGCTCGTCTTCGTCCAGGCGTACATCACCTGCTCCGCTGCCGGATCCGGCACAGGCACCGTCACCGTCGTGCTCCCCTCCACCCCCTACCGCGGGCCGTCCGCGAACCGCCGCCAGCACCTGAGCACCTACTTCGGCGGACTAGCGGCCGGCACCAACTCCAGCACCAGCGGCCATGGCGCCGGACTCATCCAGCCCACCGGCAGCGGAGCACTCATCGACCAGATGCGTGGACCCACCGACATCCTCGTCCGCGGCGAGAACCTCTCAGCCACCGCCACCATCGCCATCAACGGCTGGTACCGCGAAGCCTGACCTCCCGCCGCCTGGGCAAGCGGGGGCAACGCCAGCCCGTGCAGCCCGTAGCCTGATCAGTAGGGCGACCCTCCGCCCGCGGCTCCACTCCCCGAGGGACGACCGCACCACAGCGGTCCGCCACATCACCAGCTCTGGGCGCGGGGAGTGCAGGAGCACGGGAAGGTGCCCGACCTCAACATCACGCAGTACGACGTCACCGGTGCGCTCGGCCGGCACATGGTGCTGGACCCGCGCAGCCTCGCCTACCGCAGGCCGTACGACGGCGAGCGCATCCACCCCACCGAGTGGGCGCCCAAGATTCCCGTCCTCGACCAGCAGGACCTACTCGCCCAGGGCATCCGCACCAGCCAGCTCTGCGGAGGCGCCGACGACGTTGACGCACTCGGGTCCTGCACAGCCAACTCCGCGACCGCCCTCATCTCCATCCTCCGAAGCACCGACGACCTGAAGGCCGCGGGCCTGGACGTCACCAGCGCGGTCGCTGCGGAGGAGTGGGCGATCGGCCTGTACTCGGACGCCACCCACCGCGACGAGTGGCACGACCAGGCATGGCCGTCAGACGACTGCGGATCGTCCGGGCTCGGCGTCGCCAAGGCACTGAAGGCCCGTGGCCTGGTCGACCAGTACGGGCATGCCACCACGGCCGAGGAACTGTGCCGCGACCTCCAGAACGGTCCTGTCCTCATGGGCACCCCCTGGTATCAGGCCTGGTTCGAGCCGGTCGGTCGGCACGCCCTCATCGACGACATCACCGACTGGCAGTCCTCCCCGGTCGCTGGCGGGCACGAAGTCTGCGTCGTCGCCTTGGAGCACGTCGCCTACCGGCCCGACGGCGGCCTCGACTACCAGCGCACCGTCCTCCGCATCCGGAACAGCTGGTCCGCGTCCTGGGGTGACGCCGGCTGCTTGCGCATGTCCCTCGCCGTCTACCAGGCCCTGCGCTCCCAGATCGACCTGGTGCAGCCGCGCCTCGACGCCACCATCCGTCACTAGCACCCATCCTCCCCGCCCCGAAGGAGAACTGTCATGGGCGAGCCCCGCCCCATCGAAGAGGACATCAGCCAGGCACGGCAGGCCCAGCTCCTCACCAGCACCGGCAACGGCCCCACCGTCGACAACGAGGAGCAGCTCCTCGCCGCGGAGTTCGGTCCGGCTGACGACCGCGGCGTCTACGGCGCGCCCGCCCCCGACGGTGAGGACGGTGCCAGTCCGCGCCAGCTCGGCGGAAACACCGGCGGACTCGAGGCCATGATCAGGGCAATGGAGTCATGGCTCGGCACCGGTGAACCGAACGCCATCCAGGCCTGGTACCGGGAGCGGAACGGCGCCGACTACTCGGGGAACTTCCCGTGGTGCGATGCGACCGAGACGCGCGCCGCCTACGACTCCGACAACTACCAGGCCGTCTGCTTCGGCAAGGACTGGGCCTACACCGTCGCCCACGCCCAGCGGTTCAAGGACGCTGGCCTGTGGACGCCGATGACCAACGGCATCCTCAAGTCGGGGATCCGCCGTGGCGACGCCATCTTCTTCGACTGGGACGGCTCCTCCAACATCGCCGCCATTGACCACGTTGGCACCGTCACCTCCGTCTCCAGCGACGGCCAGTACGTGTACACGATCGAAGCCAACACGGCGAACGTCTGCGCACGCCGAGTCCGCGTCGTCCACGACATCGCCGGCTACGGACGACCCCAGTACACGGCCGCCCCGGACACGAAGGCGACCACGCCGGCCCGCTACCAGGTCACCATCAACGGTCTCGCCTACGGGTACGGCGCGCACGGCGACCACATCACCGAGGTCGGTAAGGCGCTCGTCGCGCACGGCTTCGGCAAGCACTACACGGAGGGCCCTGGCCCGACCTGGTCGGACGCGGACACGAAGAACTACTCCGACTACCAGTTGTCCCTCGGGCTGAAGGGCACGAAGGCCGGCCAGGACGCGGACGGTGTCCCGGGCGCTTCCACGCTGACGAAGCTGCTGGGCAAGCTGCCGACGAAGCCGACCGCGAAGCCGGCGCCTGCTCCGAAGCCGGCTCCGGCCGTGCAGTACGAGCCGTTCCCCGGTGCCTCCTTCTTCCACGGCGGCCGCCACTCGCCGATCGTCACGGCGATGGGCCGGCGCCTGGTCGCCGAGGGCTGCGGCCGATACGCCGAGGGCCCGGGCCCGAACTGGACGAACGCCGACCGTGCCAGCTTCGCCGCCTGGCAGCGCAAGTACAGCAAGGCGCACAACCTGGGCTGGTCCAACTCCGACTGCGACGGCATCCCCGGAAAGCAGTCCTGGGACGCGCTGCACGTGCCGAAGTCCTAACCCCCACCACCATCCCCTCTACTTAGGAGACACCGTGTACTCCACCACCAGAATCTTCGGCCGGGAACCGGCGGCATGGCTGACGGTCATAGCCGTCGCCGTGAAGCTGCTCGCCGCGTTCGGCCTGGACGTCAGCGCCGACCAGCAGGCCGCCATCAACGCCGTCGCCGCCGCCGTCATGGGTGTCCTCGTCGCCGCCCTCGTCCACGACGGAGTAGGCGCCGCCCTCATCTCCTTCGCCCAGGCCGGTCTCGCCCTCGCGATCGGCTATGGCCTGGACTGGTCCGCGGACCGGCAGGCCGTCGTCATGGCCGCAGTGACCGTCGTCGTCGGCATGTGGGACCGCACTCAGGTCACCGCACCCGTACCGGCAGCGTCCGTCAACGGCCCGAAGCGTGTCGCCTGACCCATGGGATTACGGCACGTCAGTCGCCGACTGGCAGCGGCACTGACGTGCCCCATTACAGACAGGAGCGGCACCGGTGAATGAGCTGTCTGGCATCAACCTGCTCGTGCAGGGCGGCGCCGCGGCCATCGTCACTTTGATCGTGCTGCTCATTCTCCGCGGAAGCATCGTGTCCCGCGCTGTCCTGGAGGACGTCCGTAAGGACCGCGACGCCCGCATAGCTGAACTCGCCGCGGAAAGGGACGCATGGCGAGAGGCGTACCGGCAGAGCGACGCCGCACGAATCGAAGCGCAGGCACAGGTCAAGGAGCTGCTGGAGTTGTCCCGGGTTGCTGACCATGTGCTGCGCTCACTACGGGGGGAGGTGTCCGGGGATGCCATGGATCAGTCGGTTGCTGCGCCGCCGTCCTGAGCCTGCCCCGCGACCGGATACGACCCCCGGGCGGCAGGAGGCCGAAGCGGCCCTGTCCCGCGCCCGGCACGCCCGGAAGCAGATCGAAGAACTCTGGCCGGACGTAACCCGCCGCTCATCGCGCTTGGCGCGGCAGCGGAAGCAGAACCACTTCGCTGAACTCTTTCGAGTCGCTCTGGAGGGAGGGCCACCCGATGACCTGCACGCAGCTGGCTAACACCGCAGCATCTGGCCTGGTCGCCCTGTGCTGCCTGGTCTTCGCCATCGTCTATCACCTGAACGCCCCGTGGCGGTCGACCCCGGTGGGCCGGCATGTCATGGGTTTCACGCTGACGATCGGCGCGCTCACCGCTTACACGGTCGCGATCACATTCTGGCCGCATGGCTTGGTCGCGAGTGTGCTTCAAGTGATCCGCACGTGCCTGCTTCTTGTGACGGCTGCGCTGGTTTTGCAGCGCATTCATCTAGTGATCCGCGCCCAGCATCGGCGCATTCCGCTCGATGTGGAGCGGGATCCTGAGCGACCCTCTGTATGAACTGGAGTCCGCCATGACCACGGTGACTGGGAAGCTGCTGGGTGCTTCGACTCCGCAGCGGGTGGAGATGCGGGCGACGCTTGTCGACGTAATGGGGGATCCCGTGGTCGGCTACGTGCCGTCCCAGTCGGGTGAGCTGGTCAAGGCCGTGTCCGTCGTTACGGGGGAGGACGGGACGTGGTCGGTGGACCTGGTCCCCAACGGCTTGGTGGAATCGCCAGCGGGTGACACGCTGTGGGCGGTGCAGGAGGGCCGGCAGCGGGACGGCACGCCGATCGTCACCTATATCGCCGTCCCGGATGGTACGGACTCGTGGTGGGTGGGGGATCTGCGGGCGGACCTGTCGAGCACGCAGACTGGGGCGAGTACGGTCGTCTACATGCCCGGTCCGCAAGGTCCCCAGGGTGTCCCTGGTGCGACCGGCCCGGCGGGAGCGGGCGGCGCACAGGGCCAGGCCGGTCCTACCGGCGCGCAAGGCCCGAAGGGTGATCCAGGCGACCAAGGACCGATGGGTCCAGCAGGTGCCGACGGAGCGCCGGGAGCGAAGGGCGACCCCGGTCCGCAAGGCCCGAAAGGCGATCCGGGTGAGCAAGGACCCGCCGGCTCGGCGGGTACCGACGGCGCGCCCGGCGCTACCGGCCCGAAGGGGGATCCGGGGCCGCAGGGCGAGCCGGGAGCCCAGGGTATCCAAGGCCCGAAGGGCGACCAGGGTGATCAGGGGCCGCAGGGTCTCAAAGGCGACAAGGGCGATACCGGCCCGGCGGGTCCGCAACCCCCGCTCGGGGCGGCAGGCGCCGGCGCGGACGTGGCCCTGCGCAGCACCGACCCGACGACCAGCGACGCCCGGACCCCACTCCCGCACGCTGCGAGCCACGCCACTGGCGGCACGGACTTGGTTAGCCCGGCCTCCATCGGCGCCTACCCGGCCGCCGACGGCAACACCCTGAACGGGTACGTCACCGACCTACAGAACCGGGTCGGCGGAACGTTCGGCCTCGAGAACCGGACGACCGCGCTGGAGGGGTCCCGCTTGGTCAAGTCACAGAATCTCGCCGACCTGCCAGATGCGGCTGCGGCCCGAACCAGCCTCGGCCTCGGTGTCGCGGCCACCCGCAACGTCGGCACCACCACGGGCACGGTGGCCGCGGGTGACGACTCCCGGCTGACCAACGCCCGCACCCCCACCACGCACGCAGCCAGCCACGCCTCCGGCGGCTCCGACCCGGTCACGCCCACCGCGATCGGCGCGCTCAGTCTCAGCGCGTACGGCAACGCGTGGACGGCCGCCGACCACGGCTACATCTCGTGGGCATTCGACCCGGCCGCCTCATCCACGACCGGGACCACCCTGACCGGCGGCTACGTGTACCTGGTGCAGTTGGTGCTGCGGCAGGCGGCCACGATCAACCGGCTGCATGTGGTCGTCGGGACTGCGGGGTCTGGCCTGACCTCTGGGCAGTGTCTGGCCGGCCTGTACGACACCACGGGGGCACGGGTGGGCGTGACCGGCGACCAGTCGGCGGTGTGGAACAGTACCGGGCACAAGACGATGGCGTTGACGGCGGCGTACAGCGCGGCGGCCGGCCGGTACTACGTGGCGCTGCTGTTTGCGGGGACGACGTCACCGACGTTCGCCTGCGGGTCGACGCTCGGCAACACGTTTACGCCGGGCAACGCCAACCTGAACGCTGGTGGGTATCGGTTCTGCCGGTTCGGCCCGTCGCAGACGAGCCTGCCAGCCAGTGTCACCTTGTCGTCGTTCACTCCGGACGCGAACAATCTGTGGGTCGCGGTGAGCTGAACTGAGCGGGTGGGTACGCGCCGGGCGGGACGGTAGCCGCCGCCAGAGCGCGGGAATGGTGGTTGCGGTCCGGTCGTAGCCTGCGGTGGTGCTGCTATCTGATCGTCACCTGCGCCAGGCGATAGCCGACGGCCGTCTGACCGTGTCTCCGTTCGATGAGGCGATGCTCCAGCCGGCATCCATCGACGTCCGCCTCGACCGGCAGTTCCTCGTCTTCGAGGGCCACCGCTATGGCCACATCGACCCGGCGATCGAGCAGCCGGACCTGACCCGGCTGGTGGAGCCTGCGGATGGGGAGGCGTTCGTTCTGCACCCGGGCGAGTTCGTGCTGGCGTCCACGTACGAGCGGGTGGTTCTGGCCGATGACCTCGCCGGACGCCTGGAGGGGAAGTCTTCGCTCGGGCGGCTGGGGCTGATGACGCACTCCACGGCCGGGTTCATCGACCCCGGGTTCGCCGGGCACATCACGTTGGAGCTGTCGAACCTAGCGCCTCTGCCCGTGGTGCTGTGGCCGGGCATGAAGGTGGGCCAGCTGTGTGTCTTCGAGATGAGCGGACCGGCGGAGCATCCGTATGGGAGCGCGGTGCGCGGGTCTCGGTACCAGGGACAGCGGGGGCCGACCGCCTCCAGGTCCTGGCAGAACTTCCACCGCACCGCACTGCCCAGGTAACGTGCATGACTGCGCCCCCGGCTACTTTCACTAGCCGGGGGCGCAGTCACATGCAGGTGACTACTTCTCGGTGGTGCGGTCGGCGGCGTCGCAGTCGTGCAGGAGATCCGTCGTGGAGCCGCACTCGCACAGGACGGGCTCCTCCTCGTCTTCCTGCTCGCTGCGCCAGGTGTCGCACGTCTGGCAGTGCTCGTCGTCTTCCTGGTTCTCGGTCCCGCACGTCTCACAGGTCCACATGGTCGTTGTCCTCACTTCTCGGTGGTGGGGTCGGCGGCCTGCTGTTCCTGGTCATCCAGGTCAGCGAGGAAGACACCACAGCGGCGGCACTGGACCCGTAGCCGTCCTCCCAGAAGTCATGGTCCGGGTGACTTCCGTTCCTGCTCTGGCACTCGTTCTTGGTCTCGTTCATCACTCAGTCCTCACTCTTCTCGGCGTGGTAGCGGTTGACGTGGTTGTTGATGCTTTCGCGGGCTCCTCGGTAGCCGCAGCCGCGCGGGCACTCCAGCCAGAGTCCCTTGTCCACGGCGGCCTTCGTCACCGAGTGCTCGGCGTCGGGACCGTAGCCGTGAGCGTGGAGCATCTGGGCGACGGAGGCGTCGTGGTGGATGGCGAGGAACGCGGCTTCGGCGGTCTTGTCATGGCCGGCGGCGAAGTATCGGCCGTAGCCGATCTCCTTGCCGCAGCCGCAGTAGCAGTACCCGGTGGGCTGGGCGGTCTTCTCACTCACGGTGCTCTCAGATCTCGTTGGGCTGGATGTCGAAGCTGAGCATTGCGGCGTCGGCCAGGTACGGGCTGGCCGCCACCACCTCCTGACGAATCAGGTTCATAGCGTCAAAGCGAGTCACCCCAGGCGGCGGCGTCAGATGCCCGTTGCGTTCGATCGCGGCGATGCCCAGCTCGTTGCGAGCGAGAAACGACATGTGCCAGAAGTGGGTGCCCTGCGGCTCATTGGATGTTGTCATTCCGTCAGACTAGCCACTCTTGGAATCCTTGGCAACCCTTGGATGCTTTGAATTGAGAACGTGGGACGGTCGACGCCACCCGGCAAGGGCCCGAGCGCACAATCGCTCCTGACGAGGAATCTGACATGCCGTCATACGCGATAAGCTCACGCGGTGGGCGGGATCCCTCCTTGCTGGGGGCGGGCGCCGTCAGTGGATGCCAGAGAGCCAATCGCTGAGCCCGGGGTTCGAGGCCCGGCGTCCACCGACTGAGGGATCGGGGTTCGGAACCCATGGCATGGTCAGGGGATGAGGCCTGCGACCCTGCTGCTCCTGCCTTGGCTCCTTGGATGGCTGACCGTGTCGGCCGTAGCGGTCTACATCGTCAAGAACGCTCCCGGCGATGACGGATGGCTGTGGGATCTCGAGGACCAGCTTCCCTTGGTGGTTGTGCTGCTGTTGCTGGCTTGGCCCGTGTTGCTTGCTCAAATCCTCTGGAAGCTTGCACCCGTGGGGTGGCGGGTCATTCGAGGCAACTGACCTGCTGGCTCGCAGTAATGTTCCTTCCTTAGGCCGACCGGCAGAATGGGAAGTGCACATGAGGCATCGCATCGACGGAGCCGGCGTCTTCTTCGCCTGGTTCGCTGTCTTCCTGTGGCTCCTGGTCGCTGCCGCTGTGGCGGCGGTGGCTCTTGGATCGTCTGGGGCACTCGCCGCGGTGGTCGGGGTGCTGCCTCCGGCTCTGCTGGTCACGGTCACGGCCGTGGTGCTCCTGCGGCAGGACCGCTCCGGTAGAAGAGCATGACGTGTGTGCGGTGGCTTGGCAGGGATCACGGATGGTGGCGTCGGATAACCTCTCCTTATCCGATCACACAGGAGAGACGACATGGCGACGGTCATGCAGTTCGAGGGACGCACGCTGGAAATCCAGGTCGAACCCGGCACGTACGTCGACACCTCGCCCCAGTACATCGCGGGCCCCACTTCCTACCTGATCGACGGCGAGCCCGTCTCGAAGGAGGAAGGAGACGCCCTGTTCGCACAGATCCGAGCTGCCCACGAAGCGGAGCAGCATGCCCGGGAACTGACGAAGGCGAAGGGACGCGCGCGGCACGCGGAGCAGGCGATGCGCGAGGAGGGGCTGAGCGAGGAAAAGATTCAGCGCGTGGTCAACCGCATGGTGTACGGCACCCCAGAAGGCGAACAGGCATGAGCCTACCCGTACCCGCCGGACAGTCCGATCGGGCCGCGCTCATTGCCAAGTGGGCTGACCGGCACGGCATCGACGCCGCCCACCGCCTCGCCCAAGCCGAAGACCTCGCCGACGCCGTCGCCAAAGCCATCACCCCCGCCAACACCACCGACACCTACACCAAAGCCTGGCGCGTCTGGGAACGCTTCACCACCACGCAAAGACTGCCGCTCCTCGAAGGCTCCCGCGGCGCACTCGTCACCTACGTCGCCTGGCTGCTCCGCGAAGGCCAGACCAACGGGACCGGCTACGCCCCGTCCTCCGCATCCACCGTCCTCGCCGGAACCGTAGTCGAACTCCGACGCCGTGGCGTCACCGTCTCCCGCGACGACCAGGCCGAGGCACGACGCGACCTTGAGGGCCTGGCCGTCAAGCTCCTCCAGGACAAGAACGAGCGCCGCCGCGGGCGCGGCAAAGCCAACACCGCCCAAGTCCCCGACCTCTACCGGGTAGTGCGCGCCTGCCCCGACACCCTCGCCGGCGCCCGCGACAAGGCGCTCATCCTGACCGGCTTCCACTACGCCGCCCGCGCCCAGGACCCCGCGGGCCTCCTCGCCCGAGACGTCACCCTGCACCCACGCGGCCTGGTCGTCTCCATCCTCACCGGGAAGACCAAGCACTCCGTCCGCGACGCGAAGATCCTCTACCAGAAGGACCCCGAGATCTGTCCCGTCGAAGCGTGGAAGGCGTACCGGGAGCGGCTCGCTGCCGAGGCCGACCCGAAGTGGTCCCTGCCGGACGCGCCCGCGTTCGTCGGCATCCACCGCTCCGGCACGGTCACCGGCGGCATGGTGCCAGACTCCGTGACCCGGGCCATCAAGCGCATCTCGGTGCGCGCCGGCGTCCAGCTCGCCTGGACCGGCCACAGCCTCCGCATCGGCCACGCCACCACCGCCCGCAAGAACGGCAGGGACGCCATCGTCATCGCCGACCAGGGCGGCTGGGCCCGGCACTCCCGCTCCATGAACGGCTACTTCCAGATCGAAGACGGATGGGACGACAACTCCACCGCTGGCCTCACCTGATCACCGGAGCTTGCCGCGGCCGCCGCCCGGCGCTGCCGCGGCACGCCGTCCAGCCGCCGCCCTGCGTCCCAACTGCGGTCGGCGCGGCTCACCCTCCACACCGGCCGCCCGCCGCGCCAGCTCACCCAGCTTCTCCTCCGTCAGCCCCGACCACTTCACCGCCTCACGGACGGCCGCCGCGCACCCGGGCCGTGAGCAGTGCGCCGGCGACACGGCAGGCCCGGACGCCGGGGTTTCGGGCGGCAGGTAGATGGCTCCGCATCCGATGCACACATAGATCGTTCGCATGACGGGTCTCCTCTGCTAGCTGGTACCGCTGCCGTGGCATTGGGAGCAGGCGCCGGTCCAAGAGCTGGTGACAGGCTTCTGGTTGCCGTCCTGGTCCGTTTCGACGCTGTGCTCGGTGTGTTCGGTCAGCCCTGTTCCGTTGCAGGCGCCGCACGGCTGGGGTTCAGGCATGGTCTCAGGATGCCGGATGCCAGCTGCTGGCGGGGAGCGCTTCGCGGAGGTAGTGGGGCAGTGCCTCGTATACCTCGGGCCCTACCTTCCAGCCGTCGCTGTCCTTGCAGTCGTTGGCGGTGACGATGACGGGCTGGCAGGTGTCGGTGTGGGCGACGGCCCGGTAGGTGTCTCTGCCGCGGGCCGGCTGTGTGACGAGGTGGGCGGTTAATGCGGCGCGGGCGACGTCAGCTGGGGCTGCGGTGGTGGTGGTGCGGCCGTAGCTATGGCAGATCCAGACTTGGCTGTAGGGCTCATATGCCTGGATCTCCCAGGACAGACGCATGGCGGTGGTGGTGTCTTCGCAGGTCATGGTGAGCATTGTGCCGGGCGTGCAATTGCATGTCTGCCGGTTCGGGGGTGCTGCTACCCGGGTGGGGGCGTGTCCCAGAATCCGGTGTGCGCGATGACGTCCGCGGTGACCTGGGGGACGCGTTGGGCGAGGAGGGGGTAGGTGGCGGCGATGCTCTGCACGATCTGGTTGACGTACTCGCGGACGATGGGCTGCCCGCCCTGGCCGATGATCAGGGTGTGGACGCCGTCGGCGGGCTTGATGCGTTTGGGCAGGTACAGCTTCAACGCGGCGGATGTCAGGGGTTCGAGGGTGAACTTGGGGCCGACGGCTTCGAAATCGTCGGGGGCGCGTACCTCGTAGGTGCCGTCGGGCGAGGGGTAGAGGTGGCGGACGTCGAGACGGACGACTTCGCCGGGCCGCAGGCCTTCGAGGAGAAGGTAGGCGATGAGGCGGTCGCGGAGGTAGTGGCGGGCGTGGGTGGGGCCCCAGCCGCCGATGGCGGAGAAGAGGGTGACGCGTTCGGATGGGGTGAGGCGGCGGGGCGGGGTGTCATCGCGGTCGACGCCGGAGCGGAGTTCGGTGAGGTCGGGGGCGATGCGGATGACGCCATAAGTTTTGGCTGCTTCGTAGAACTGGGTGAGGGCGGTGATGCGCCGGTCGTGGGACTTGGCGACGTGGGGGTGTTCCTGGGCGATGAAGGCGAGGGCTGCCGGCCCGTCGAAGGGGCGGGTGCCGAGGCAGTCGTGGAGGTAGCGGTCGTAGGACCAGGCGGCGACGTGCTCGATGCCGAAGGCGAACGGGTCGACGTGCGGGCCGTCGTGGGGCCAGGTGTGGTCGCACCAGTCGAGCCATGAGGTGACTTCTTGGCGGTAGGCGGCTTGGGTGGAGGGGCGGAGGGTGCCGCCGGCCAGCCAGGCGTCGAGCAGCGCGCGGGGGTCCATGCCCCTTATCTTGCCCGCTCAGCACTGTGGATCAAGTTCTTACGAAACCTCGGGGACCCCCACCCACTAGGGGAGGTCGCGCGCGCAATCCCCCTCGCGTCTTCCCGTGTACCGGAACCCGCGGCCAGGGGGTGGGGGCTTCAGAGGTTTCGTAAGAAGTGCAGGTGGATGGATGAACGGGGGCTGCGCGGGTGATCCCTCGGCGCTGCGACCACGCTACGGCCGGAACGGTGACGGGTTCTCCCCGGCCGTGTGCGGCGCGTCAGACGCGGGGCAGCACCACGTGCCCGTCCTCCAGAAGCCGGCGCCAGAACGTCCCCTCCGACTCGTGCACCACCCGCGTCGCCTCCACCGGATCGTCGGTGCGCAGGATCGTCTCCCAGTGATCCTCCAGGGGGTAGGAGATCTGCGTGCCCTGAACCTCGTAGCGCTTCTGCGTCATCCCGCTCTCCTACAGGCCGGGTATGGGGTCTTGGTCGACGTCGTGCCGGCTACCGTCTCCGGTCCGCGGCTCGGGATCGCATTCCGCCCCTAGCTGCCGCTGCCGGCTGACGGTGTCTTTCAGTTCCGCTCCGCACCGCTTGCACCACACCCGGGCTCGGGCGCCCGGGTCGATGAGCAGGGTGTTCTGCCGTCTGCGGTCCATGAGTCCAGTGTGGTCCGTGAGGGGGCTGGCGTTGTGTCGAGATCCTGAAGTAGCATGCGCTTACGCGATCACTGTCTAGGCCGCCGGGTCCCGTCCGGGACTGGGTGGCCTTCGTTGTTTCTTGAGTCAGCTGCGCAGTGCGCGCTTCCAGGCCTGCCGCTCGCTGCGCTTGACGCGCCGGCGGGCGGTCTTACGGCCCCGGCCAGGGTCCTGTCCGCAGCAGGTGCAGTCACGGCCGCCGGGGCCGTCCGGGCAGTTGCGTCCGATCATGCGGGCCATGAGGTCCTCCTAAGCGGCGAGGGCGAGGCGGGCCGCGCAGGCCTGGTAGTCGGCCCGGCGTGGCCGGTAGACAACGGTGAGGGCGGCGACCTGGGCTCGCGTGTAGCGGGTGCAGGCGCGGGCGCGGCCCTTGCGGTAGGCGATGCCGGCCTGGCCGGTGATGCCGAGCTTGGTGGCGGCCTTGCGGAGGCTGCTGGCGACGGAGCTGGCCTGGCGGGGGGTAAGGCCGGCGGCGATGGCGTGGGTGGTGAGGGTGCCGGTTCCGCGGCGGGTGATGCGGGCGGCGGCGCGTTGGGTGCGGGTCCGGTTGCGGATGCTCTGGCGGGCCTGGCGGCTGCTGGCGTTCATCGGTGTCCCCCTGCTGTGCGGCGATGACTCAACAGTATCTCTTCAGGCATTGCGACGCAATGCTTGGGTGGGTACTGTTAGAGATGTCGGGGAGCCACCCCGGCCGCTACGCCCCTGGGCATGGCGTCGCAATGCTTAGTGGAGGAAACTGAGGTGGTAAACGCCCCCGCGCGCCGCCCTCGGAACTATCCGGTACAGCGGCGCACCGTGAAAGGACGCCGCACTGTGGCCGGTTCGATCCGCGACCGACTGACGACCGCTGTAGGCACGCTCAAGGAGGCCGGCGACTACGACTCCGCCGCCGCTGTCGAGTCGGTGCTTGCTCCCCGCGGCTACCTGCTACTGAAGCAGACGCGTTCTTCGGCGAGCACGCTGACCATCACCATCACGAAGGATCTCCGGCAGGCCCTGGCGGATGCCGGGGAGGAGTTCGGCGTCGTGTTCAGCGCTCTGGCCGAGGAGGCATACCGGAAGGTGCGGGATGAGGAATGGGTTCCCTCGGGTCCTGTGCGTGGCCCGGGCGGCCCGAAGGCCGTGCTGAACGTGAGCGTCGACGATGAGCTGCGTCGTGAGGTGCGGGACATGCTGCCCCGGCTGAGCCAGGAGGCCGGCTTCAGTGTGTCGGAAGGCAACATCGTTCTGACGCACATCTGCGACGAGGTGGGCATCGAGCGTCCGAACACGGCCGACGAGGACATGCTGTACACGCGGGTCCCGAAGACGCTCTTGCAGCACTTCCAGACGGAGGCGGCCCGGCAGGGGCTTGAGCTTCGGCAGATCCTGGAGGACGGCATGAGGGCTCTGCTGGACGGGTCTTGGCTGCCGGAGCGGCACCCTTACTTCACTGCGGAGAAGCGGGGGAAGCGTAAGGGGCCGATGTCGGAGTCGGATCGGGACAACCTGCGGGTCCGGGTGGACAAGACGCTCCTCGCGGAGTTGCGGTCCCGCCAGGACGAGTTGTCGGAGCGGGCCGGGTTCCTGGTGCATCCGGGGCTGGTCATGCGCGCGCTGTTGACTGAGCGGTTGGGTACGCCGGCCGTGTAGTGCGTTCGGGTGGGGCCGGTCTGGATGCCGACAACCAGCCGGCCGACGCCCCTCATCATCTGCACAATCTCATAGGAGACCTCACATGCCGCAGGGCATCGAGGCCCCCGCCGCCATGCAGGCGGAGGGCCCCACTCAGCACACCCAAAACCAGGCCGCCCGGCTGAGCGCCTATCAGCTGCGGATGCTCCACGGAGGCATCAACCCCAACCGCGTCCGCAACCTGCGCGGGCTGGCCCACCTGGAAGCGTGGGACGTCCGACGTCAGCTCATCCGCGTCTTCGGCTTCGGCGGCTTCTCAATCGAGACACTGTCCCTAGACCTGGTCCACAACCACGGTCAGGAGGGGTTCCGAAGGAAGAACAAGCAGGGAGATCCGTACGGCGACCCGTTCACGGCGTGGACCGTGGTCTATCGCGCGCAGGTCCGCCTGACCGTGTTCGACGTCAACGGCCGGGAAGTCTCCCACTGGGAAGACGGCGCGGCCGGCGACGCAGTGAATCAGCCGTCGGTAGGCGACGCGCACGACATGGCGATGAAGACGGCGTTCTCCCAGGCCTTGAAGCGGTGCGCAGTGAACCTGGGCGACCAGTTCGGGCTGTCGCTGTACAACGACGGGTCGCGGGATGCGGTGGTCTGCTTCTCGGCTGCGCATCCGCCGCAGGAGTGGAAGCAGGCGGCGCCGCCGCAGCCTGAGCCGGAGGACCCGCCAGTGAAGCCGGAGCCTGGCGCGAAAGCTGCGGCTGATGCTGAGGCGGAACAGGGTCCAGCGTCTGAGCCCCGGTCGGGGCAGGAGGAGTCTCGGGAGCAGGCGTTGGCGCGGCTGACGGAGCAGTACCGGAACTGCTGGGGCAACCAGCTGGCGCTGTCGCAGATCCGGTTGGAGGGCAAGAAGCTCGGACTGTCGGAGCAGCGGGTGCAGGGTCCGCCGCCGGAGTCTGCGTGGACGACGTTCGACAAGCTCCTCGCGGACCATATCGCCGAGCTGGAAGCCGAGCGGGACGGGAGGGCCGCCGCATGACGTACCGCCACGACGACGAACTGACCCTCATGGACTGGTTCTGCGGGACCGTCCTGCTGCTGGGGGTGGCGGCGTGACGAGCGTTCTCGAATCAGGCTTCAGCAGGTGCGGCGTACCGCTCCAGGTACTCAGCCGCCGCCCGGAGTCGAGCAGGGTCGTCGCTGAACAGCCCGAGGCCGGAGTTGCATCCGCTGCACAGCACGCCGCGTATCACGCCGGTGCGATGGCAGTGGTCGATCGATGGTCGCCGGACACGCCCCGAACGCGTGACGGTCTCGGTCGAGCCGCAGATCGCGCAGTGGGGGGTCACGAGCCCCAGGGCCTCCCGGCGCTTCTCTTCCTTGGCGTCATGTCGGCGCCGGCGCTCAAGGGCGAAGCAGATGCGGCAGAGCGAGCGGAATGTGAACGAGTCCGACCGGCGGTATCCGTTCTCCTCGGTGAGGACGACGTCACATCGGGCACAGTTCGTGCGCGGAATTCTCATTGCCCGATTCTACCTGCACAGAGGGGGAGTTGGTACGGCAACGCCGTCACCCCGAACGCCGCCGAGGTGCTGGTGTGCGCGCTGGTGGAGGCCATCACGGGTCAGGAGATAGAGCGGTACTCCGGCGAGCCGTACGCGGTCGCTGCCTGAACCACTTCGCTGCGGCCCGCTCCCTCTCTGGTGCGGGCCGCTGTCGTTCCCTGTGCAGTCCCTGGTCTGGGGCGTCCGCTCATCACCGTCTGCCGATTGGGGTGTTCGTTGTGTCGTCGTTGCTGCCTGTATGTCTTCCGGCCGGTGTGCTGGTGGGCGTGATGCTGGTGTCGGTGGTGTACAGCGCGGTGTTCGCGGTCCGGGCACGGTATCGGCGCCGTGCGGGCCGGCCGTCGGGCTTTCTGCCGCCGTATGTGCGGGACCCGGTGGTGGAGGAGCGGGTGGCGCGCCAGCAGTCGGTGGTGCTGTCGGCGGAGCTGATTGTGACCGCCGAGTGGGCGCGAGTGATCGCAGAGAAGTGACCGTTCCCTTCCCTTGAGTAGGAGGTGAGTGCCGGTGACGGCTCGAACCGTTCAGGCCGCCGCGGTGCTCGCCGCGGCGGTTGCTGTTTGTGGGCTGGTGCAGGAGGCGCGGTGTCGTCGGGCTCGTCGTGAGGCTGTGGCGGAGCGGCTGATGGCCGGCTGTGTGCTGCGGGACCAGTCGGTGCTGCTGGCTGATGTGGAGGCGTTCCGGCGGCGGCTGATGCCGTTGCTGGCGCAGGAAGCGGTGCTGGCGTCGGCGGACGCGGTCCTCGAGGACGCTCTCGCCGTGGGCGGGATGCGGATAGATCCGACGGTGGAGGGAGGCTCGGAATGACTGGCGTGACTGACTCGCTGGCCGCGTATGAGGCGTGGACGACGCACCGGCACTACCGGTATCGGGGGTGTGCTCCGGACGTCGACAATCCGCGCGTGGCTGCGGGGAATCCGGACCTGTCGTTGGATGCGTGGTCGGGTGAGGACCGGGATGGTGGGGAGCCGCAGAAGGACCGCATCGCCCGGGAGCGGGCCGCGGTGGAGGTGTGCTTGGGCTGCCCGGTGATGGTGCTGTGCGGCCAGTATGCGAACTCGGTCGTGATGGATGAGGGGAGGGCGCGGCTGGCGGAGCCTGAGGGGATTTGGGGTGGCCAGTTGGGTCTGGAGCGGCATCGGGCGTTCATTGCGCGCCGGCATGAGGTGGCTGCGGCGGCGCCGGTGCGGTTGATCGCGACGAAGCAGCGGTTGCGGGTGCTGCACGCTCTGGCTCGGCATTCGGATGCGGAGGCGGTGGCGGCGGCGGCTGGGGTGGATGTGCGGACCGCGAACTGGCAGCGCAGCCGGCTCACGACGCAGCTCAACCTGGACCGGCAGTCGGCGACGCGGGCTGAGTTGCTGCGGGTGGCGGTGGAGCGGGGTCTGCTCGATGGGTCGGTGGTGGTGGCGGATGACGGGCTGGTGCCTGCGGTGCCGCCGGCGACCGGGCCTGCCCCTGCGGCTGACGTCCCTGTGTCGGAGCCGCTGGTCGCCAGCCCTGTCATCCCGGGCGGCAGGGTCTTCAAGCACAAGCAGAGGCCTGCCTACATCCCGGGCCAGCTCGAGTTCTTCCCGGCCGAGGCCGTTGTGGCGCCGGTCGTTCCCTTGTACCCGTCTCGCCGTATGGAGGCCGCAGCATGACCGAACTCGACACCACCCCTGTCGCCGTGTCCGCCGAGGAGCAGCAGGAGTTCGAGGTGATGCGTACGGATGCGGTGTTGGCGGGGCGGGCGATGTCGTCGGGCGAGTTCTTGGCGGGTCTGATTGCGCACGCCGAGTTGGAGACGGTGGGCCGGCCGGACCGGTTGGCGGTGGACTTGTTCCCGGGGGTGGATCCGGTGGTGGTGCAGGAGATTTGGGATCGGGCGCTGGCGGTGGGGTTGCATGCGGGGAGGCGTGCGGGGGCGGCTCGGTTCTATCGGGATGAGTTGGATCGTGTGGCGGGCCTGTTGGCGGAGGCGGGGTTCGTTGCGATGGCGGGTCTGGTGTCGCGGTCGCGGCGGCTGGTGGCACCGGAGTCGCATCCGGCGGACGGTGAGGAAGGGCGCGGGCACTGATAGGCGGTCAGGGCCGGTATGACAAGTCGTACTTGAGACACAGGGGAAGGGCGGCAGACAGTGGCGGTGTCAACGGGTAGCATGTGGTACACGTCAGATGACCACTCAGATGTGGTCGCTGGCCACAAGACAATAAGGAACGGCCCCGCAGTGGTCCGAGTGCTACCAACACTCGGTGCGGGGCCGGGCCGACACTCAACTCCTACGAAGGTGCCGACGATGGCTAAGCGTACCCGGGGTACTTCCCCTCATGACAGGGCGGCCCGAAGTTTCTGCGGTTCCGGCGTGAAGATCACACCGCCGACGCAGCCGGGCCCTGTCCCTTCTACCTTCTCCCTCGCGTGACCCCCGACGACCGGGACGCGTTGGTCCGCTACGACCAGCTCGCTTCCCGCGTCTACGGAGAGACCCGCATGCCCAGCGGCACGAGGGACCTGATCCTGGCCCTCGGCTGGGTAACCCTGCGGGACCCCCGCCGCCACGACCCCACTCGTTCGATCTGGGAGCGGACGCGAGATGTGCTGAACGCGGACAACAAGCGGATCTGGCAGCTCATCGCCGAGGACGCCCCCCGCTACGACGTCCGACTGACGGAGGCCAACACCCTGAGTGGCTGCCAGGCCCCGATGATCCGCGTCGATCGCCTCTGCGGCCGCAGCACCATGCACGGCTTCTCTGAGTTCGACCCTGCAACCGGCTGGTCGCGCTACTGGGGGTTCTGCAACAGGCCGCGCTGCCGCGAGTACGCCAAGCCGATTTGGGAGCGCGCACGGCACAGTGCCACTAAGCGGCCGGAGCCGATCCCGAACGCTGGCGGACTGCTGCCCCTGTTCTTCACCTGGGGCTGGGAGGCGAAGTACCTCAAGGCTGCCGAGTTGATCCACACGATCCACGGTTGGAAGCCTCCGTCGTATGGCCTATCCGCCGACGAGTGGCCCGAGGTGCCCGGCCAGGAGAAACCGAAGGCGTTCCCGAAGCTACGGCTGATCGCATCCGAGGGCGAGATCAAGGCCGAACGCGCCCCGGAGTTGGTCACCACATCAGCTCGGGCAAAGTCGTTCCGTTCCAACCTCCACGCGGGCCAGCAGCGCTCCAAGTTTTCCGTGGTGGCCATGCCACGGCAGACCCCACCCACTGAGGGAGATCGAGTGACGTAGCAAGTAGCTGAGGCGGGAGGTCCCTGGGCCCCTTGGCGGGGGCTTCATCCTCTACCGCCTGGCCGCTGGTGTTGGCGCACCGTGCGCGGCCTACTTCCACGGCTCGAAGTTGGCGCTTCGAGCTAAGGCTCCGGTCTCCCGGAGCGTCCATCAGGTTCTGACCGAACCACTCACCACCGAGCGGGCTTTTTCATGTCCGCAGGACGGCAGATACATAGTGCCTCAGCACACCCCCGCATGTCGACTTCCCGCCCCAACCACGGGCGATTCGCACCCTATGTCCGCCCACACGGACGGCACCCAGTGCCCCCACCCCACCCACAACACGCACACCCCCAACACCACAATCGAACACCCGAACGATTACAGTGGACCCCGGTTCGCTCTCGTCCGCGGTACCGACCAAGAGGTCACCCACACCGCATCCCGACGAAGCGGCCCGCGTAGGTGGCTTCGCGCGGTCCGGTGGCTGATCGCAGCCGGCCTCCACAGCCGCGCGAACGCCACCACGCAGCGCATCGCCGAAGACCTCGCCCAGCGCATGAACTACGACACCGGACACGTCCTGTACGGCCTGGACGAGATGGTCGCCCGCCTCGGCATCTCCCGCGCCTCCATCGCCCGCCACATCGGCTACCTCCGCGAACTCGGCGCGCTCGCCTGGGCCCAGCACGGCACCCGCACCAACCGATACCGCGCACTGGGTCTCAAGGGCTACGCAGGCACCGCCACCATCTACGCCGCGGTCATGCCGGCCGTCTACGACCACGCCATGGGCCACACGATCGTCGGCTCCGGCTACGAGGCACGCATCATCATCGACCAGCGCGGTCAGCAGCCCACCATCCCCGCGCCCCGCTCGGAGCCTGTGGATAACCCGCCTGTGGATAACTCCGCTCCGAAGGCCCGTGAGACCCCTTCCCTAACGGTGGTTAAGAAGAGTGGTCAGGTTCAGGTAGAGGGTGGTGTAACTACTACCGCGCAGCGGCAGCGAACCGACTCCACGCCCAACACCAGCAGCAGGAAACGGCGGGCCACGATCCTCGGCAACACCGTCACCGCCCGCGGCATGCAGCACGGCGCCAAACTCGCCGCCGCTATCCGCCGCCGCGTCTCCTGGGTCCACCGAGCCAGCCACGACCAACTCCGCTGGGTGTGTGCCGACATGGGCGAGCAGCAGTGGACCGAAGACCAGGCCGTCCGTTTCGTTGTCGAAGCCGGGTTCAAGCACCGCGCCGGTTTCGCGTGGGAGCCCTCAAACCCGCACCGCCTGATTGCCGCGGAACTCCGCGCCCACCAGGAGCAGCAGCAGGCCGACCGGCAGATGCAGGAAAACCTCGCGCAGGCCGTCGCCTGGGAGGACTCCACCGCAGCCAAGAACCTCCGCTCCCTCGCCGCCCTGTTCGGCACCGCCCCGGCCGCCGAGCCGGAACCCGTGCGCACCGATGAGGACCGGCTGCGCGCCCGCATGGACTGGAACATTTGGCCCAAGATCCTCGACCACCTCGCCGAAGACGAGCTGGACGCCCTCGACCTGTACGGCAAGTCCCTCGTCGACTTCGCCATTGAGCAGGGCGCCCGACTCGACCGCCAGGGAGCATGGGCATGAGTGAGCAGCTGTCGGCCGACGAGGTCATGGCGGCATTCCAGGGCGTATGGGAAGAGGTCTTCCACGACGCTCCGGTCATCCCTCAGGGATACGCCGACGGGACGCTTACCGTGGCGACCGTCAGCCGGGTCTGGCACACCCAGCTCAGGCTCATCGGCCACAACCTGGCCGCCAAACTGAACGCCGTCCTGCCCGCCCCCATCATCAACACCGTCCGCGTCCGCCTGGACCCGATCCGGATCCTCGTCACCGGCTCCCGCACCTGGACCAGAACCCGCACCGTGGACGACGCCCTCCTGAACGCCTGGCACGACGCCACACAGGTCTACGGGCTGGGTACCGCCATCGTCGTCGTACACGGAGCCTGCCCCCACGGAGCCGACGCGTACGCCGACGCATGGGCAACCCGCCAGGACCGCCAGTACGTGTCTGTCGAACCCCATGCAGCCGACTGGAAGAACCACGGTCGCGGGGCCGGCTTCCGACGCAACGCAGAGATGGTCCAGTGCGGAGCCGATCTCTGCCTGGCCTTCATCAAGGACGGCTCATCCGGCGCCATGCACACGGCGAACCTTGCCGAGGCGAACGCCATCCCGACCATTCGCTTCGAGGAGTAGCCATGTCTGACATCTCTCCCGCGTCCGGAGCCGACCTCGCCAGGCAGGCCCTCGCCGCAGCCCGAGCCAACGCCAAAACCCGACCCGCCCCCGGCCCGAAGAAGACGCGCCGCGCCACCCGTCCAACCCGCGGCATCTACGGCGACCCGCAGGGGCTTGCAGGAGTCCTCCAGCGGCTCACCGCCGAACAGGGCTGGGAAGACAACCTCAACGGCGGCAACCTCATCGACCAGTGGACGACGATCGCCCCCACCGAACTCGCCACCACCGTCCAGCCCGTCTCCTACGACGCCGACCGCGGCGTCCTCGAGGTCCGCCCCTCCAGCCCCGCCTACGCCACCCAGATCCGCCTGTTCCAACACCAGCTGGTCCAGCACCTGAACCGGCAACTCGGCCGGCCCGCGGTCCGCGCCATCCGTGTCCTGTCCGCCGGGCACGTCAGCACCGACACGGACATGCCTGCACCGCGGCCCGAGCCCGAGGAGCCGGTGAAGACACGCGAGACCGCTTCGGCCGGCTACCGGGCCGCCCTCGACGCCGCCCTCACCCACCGGCCCGACCGCGCCCCCACCAATCCGTACGTCGCCGAAGCCATCGCCCGGCAGGAGGTTGCACTGCGTGCCAACCGGCAGGCGGAGGACGAGCACCGCGACGCGGTGTGGGAGATCGACCGGCTCACTACCGCCCACACCGACCAGGCCGAGACGGTCCGCCGGGCCGCCATCGCCCGAGCCCGCCACGAACGCGCCGCCGGCGACACTCCGCGCCGGTTGTTCGGTGCCGCCTGATCCGGGGGAACGCCGGAGCGGATCCGGTGCATCGTGGCAGCGATCAACCGCACGGATCGGAGCCACCCATGACCCAGGCCCTCACCCGCACCCCCACCTGGCACGCCCTTGAGGAAGCCGACGAACGGGCCTGGCTCGACCACTGGGCCCGCGCCGAACGAACCCCCGAATGCCCGTGGGCACGCCCCGACTGGGACGTCATGGGCGACTGGACGTCATTCCTGCGGGCCGCCCGAACCGCCACCGGAAGCTGACCATGCCTGCCACCATCACCGTGCCCCGCGACTCCTACCCGCGGCCCCACCTCATCCACGACCACACCAGCCTGTTCATCGAGCCGGCCTACCCCGACGGGCAGCCCTACGCCGACGACCAGGACGAGGATGAGAGCGAGCATCCCGATCTCTAAAACCCGGTTTTAGCCCCAACCCGGCTCCAACTGCCTCCCCTGTCGTTGTCCGTACGTGGACAGCAACGACGAGCAGACCCTCACCCTGGAACTGATGGCCGACTTCGGCCTTGATGTCGAGGCCGCAGCTGGCATGATCTCGCTGGCAAAGAAGGTCCACGCGCGTGAGGGACACTTCAGCCTCGAAGGACTGCGTTGGCTGGTAACGGACGCCTACGCACAGGACCCACTGCTTCGGCTCTACTTGGACGGCTAAAACCCGGTTTTGACGCGCCGACCCGCCGTCCGCAGCCTCACCCCACAACTCAGCCATGCCATGCTGTCCCGGTCCGCCAGTACCAGCCCCACCCGGGGCTGGGAAGCACACGGAACCAGGAGCACCACCACATGGCACGGATCACCGCGCTCATCAACCGCAAGGGTGGAGTCGGCAAATCGACTCTCACCGTCAACACTGCGGCCATCACTGCCCACGTCCTGGGCGAATCCCCCCACGGCGAACCCGACTACGTCGCCGCCGTCTCCGCCGACCCCCAAGGCTCCACCACCTGGTGGTCCGAACGCGTCGGCGACGGGCTCCCCTTCTCCTTCATCCAGACCAAGACCCGCGCAGACATCGAGTTCTTCCCCGAACTGAAGAAGTCCCGCAAGGTCAAACACGCCTTCATCGACACCCCCGGCTGGATGGACCTCCCCGAAGACGAGAAGCAGCACGCCGGCGACCCCTTCGGTGCCAGCGCAGCAGCCGACGCCATGCGCGCCGTCCTCGCCGTCGCCGACGACATCATCGTCCCCATCGAACCCGAACCCCTCGGCTTCATGCCTACCCGCGACACCATCGAAGAGGTCGTCAAACCGCTCGGCCTCCCGTACCTCGTCGTCATCAACAACTGGGACCCCCGCGACGGCGAAGCCGACCTCGAGCAGACCAAGGACTACGTCAGCTCCCAGGGTTGGAAGCTCGCAAACACCGTCATCCGCCACTACAAGGTCCACACCCGGGCCGCCCTCGAAGGCATGGTCGTTACCCAGTACAAGAAGAACAGGGTCGCCATGGAAGCCAGGGAGGACTTCTACCAGCTCGCCCTTGAGATCGGCGCCGGCAAGAAGGGCCAGCGCTGATGGCAGCCACGAAGAAGAAGGCGTGGACGGATCTTCTCGGCGCCGCTGGCCCCACCAGCGATTCGGGCGCACAGGAACCCGATGCCCCGGCTGAGCCGCCCACCACGGTCTACATGCACACTATCGTCGGGAACCCCGCCAACCCGCGGCCCGAAGAGGACTACACCGACGACGACCCAGAGTTCCGCGAGCTGAAAGCCTCCATGAAGGAGATCGGACAGCTCCAGCCTCTTGCCGTTGTCTCCCGGCACGTCTTCGAGCAAGCGAAGGCCGACAGCCTCGCCCAGGCCCCCGCCAAAACCCGGCAGCTCATCCACGAAGCGGACTGGGTCGTCGTCACCGGCAACCGGCGCTTGGCCGCCGCCCGGCAACTCGGCTGGACCCGCATCGACATCCGCGTCCAGGACCAACTCGGCGACGAAGACGGCCGCATCGACGAAGCCGTCATCATCGAGAACATTCACCGCAAGAACCTCGCCCCCATCAAGGAAGCCGAGTACCTTGCGGGAATGCTCGAGCGGCACGGCTCGCAGGAGAAGGTCGCCGCACGGATCGGAAAGTCCCAGGTGTACGTGTCCCAGCGGCTCGCCCTGTTGAAGCTCGCCCCTGACATTCAGCAGGAAGTCGACGCGGGCACCTTGAAGATCAAGGAAGCGCGGCGGCTTGCCGGGCAGACGACCGACCATGACGAGCAGCGCGCCCGGGTCGCCGAGCTGCGGGTGAAGTCCGTCCAGTCGAAGCCGCCGCAGGCGCGTGAAGAGGGGCCGGCCCAAAACCCGGTTTTGAAGCCGTTCCCGGAGTCGGTAGCCACGCGGCCAGACACCGCGACGCGGGAGTCGGCCGCCGCCGGGCTGCCTCAGGTCCAAAACCGGGTTTTGAAGTCCCGCCCGTCCGCGCCTTCCGACCCTGAGTACCGGGATGGAATCCCCGAACCCCGGGAAGCCCCGGCACCCGCGGCCACAGATCCAGTGGACCCCTCCACGCCGAAGCGGTTCCCCTACGAAGACGGCACGCTGGCGGCCCAGCACCTGATCAGGAAGATGCCGGATGGAGAGTTCAACAAGATGATCGACATGTGCCTCGAGCACCGGTCGAAGCAGTCCGCCACCGCGGTCTGACCGCAGGGAATACCGGGCCCCGTCCTCCGCCACCAGGCGAGGGTGGGGCCCTCTTTTCATGTTCAAGGCCAGGTATTGAACTTCTGTCAGTTCGCGGTGCTTCGTCCTGGCTTGTCATCGCTCTAACGGGTGACGGTCCTGTCCGCTGTCTTCACACTGCACGCATCGCCGTGTTGGCTGGAACACGTCAGCCACCTATGGGTGGCCGGCCGCCCGGCCGAGGACGCCCAGAGGGACGAGCCACGCTCGTTTCGCAGCCCTTCAGGCACCTCCCCCTCGGCCCCACGGGCGACCCCACGCAAGCCCAGCCGAACCAGGCCAGGCATGCCCCTACCCCTGTGTCGAGATCCGCAGCTAGACTCGCGTCATCTGACGGGCATGCCCACCACGGGCACCGTGAGGTCTCGCACCCCCGCGACGGAAACCAGGGCGTTGTCGGCAACACCGCCCCGCTCCGTCCGGGGGTTACTTATTGCCTCACAGGCAACATTCGACGGCACACAGCGCAACCCCGACGTGACGGAACGCGCCACAGACGTTAGGAATCCGGTCACAGCGGCGTGAAAATTCCTCCGACCATTACCCACCCCATGAAATCGGTGCCACAGTGGCAACATCGCGGTTCGGACTGGCAGCCGCCCCGTGAGCCCGCCTGCCCAGACAACGGCATCATCACGGCCGGCGCCCTTCCCCCATCTGCCGGAGAAGCGGAGACCACCGCCATGTCCGCAGCAGAGCCCGCCCCCGCCCCCCACCACCTGAACAGGGACACCGACGCAGCCGTATACAGCCTCGACAGGCACCGCGCACCGCGGACCGCACGGCACACGGCATCGGGACGGTGGACCAGCATGCCAGCCCCCTCGCCCGACACCCCCACCGAGGCAGCCGACCACACGGTCCAGCCGGCGGGCCGGTCGGCCGAGGAGAACATCGCCGACTACGCCGAAGCGTCCATGAACGCCCGCGGGCAGTCCCTCACCAACCCGGCCACCGCGGCCGCCTACACCGCCACCCTCGCCCTGGCCGGACAGACCTTGCGTGGTGCTGTCGCACAGGGCCTGATCAGCGAGGAGCAGCGGGTGAAGCTCGCCGACCTGCTGGCCGCACTGGAAAACGCTCCTCGACACCTCTGAACTGCCTTCACGCCGCCTCTACATCTACTTCACGTTGCATTCACCGACAGAGAGTGCAACAGAATGTAGATCATCTAGTTGCACAGAGTTCAACTACCGGCCCACCCGTGCCATGATGAGGGCGTCCGGAACACCCGGAAGAACAACATCCGGCCGCCGGCGCGCGCCCCACGCACCACGTGTACGGACGATCCGCGCCCCCGGCGGCCACTAGGGGACGGGGACGCCTATGAGCCACGAGGACGACGCAGCGCACCGCCTCGCCGCACTCGCCACCTACTACCGGCAACACCCCGTCAAAGGACCCGCCGGCCACTCCTACATCAGCTCCGAACCCCGCGCCACCCAGACCGCCCCCGGCCTCCCCTGGGACACCGGCACAGACGACCACATCACCCGCTCCATCACCGAAGTCGTCAACCACACCCGCGCCATCAACCCCGACGCCGAACCCGTCCCCGTCCACGTCGCCAACGTGTACGAGTGGTGCCGCGCCAACACCGCGGCCGCCGACGCCGACCAGGAACAGCAACGCGAAGCCCTCATCTACCGGCAGGGCCTGGAGCACGCCATCCGCGCCGGCGACCACAGCGTCATCCGCCCCCACCGCTGCCCCTCCTGCGGCGCCCCCGGCCTGTTCTGGCAACGCCACCTCCAGGCAGCAATGTGCGTCAACCGGCACTGCGCCCGCCGC
The DNA here is from genome assembly GCA_013364255.1 of Streptomyces seoulensis. Taxonomy (GTDB): domain Bacteria; phylum Actinomycetota; class Actinomycetes; order Streptomycetales; family Streptomycetaceae; genus Streptomyces; species Streptomyces similanensis. Next base: position 38,057 of record CP054937.1, read on the forward strand.
AACCACGGCAGGCACCAGCAGTACAGCCTCGCCGAACTCGCCTACGAACACGTCGCCACGAAGAACGCCAAAAAATCTTCGGCAGGATAGGCAACCGTACCCGGGGTAACCGAGTCGTACCCAGCAACCCGAACCGATCCGACATCACCACAACCCTCAGGACCCACCAGTCCACCCGTCATCGGCCGCCGTAGCTGCGAACTGTGGCCGTCGATCATGGGAGGCCACCCATGGCCATCGCAACCCTCACCCCAGCCGCCCACGACGCCACCCCCATCGAAGACCCCGTGTCCTACGAAGAGGCCGCCCTCTCGTTCATGGAGACCGGCCACCCCGCGTTCCAGTGCTCCGTGAAGGCCGCGGCCCGCAAGCTGGCCCGGTGGGCCGCGGAGGACGGTCACCCCACGCAGCCAATCGGGCGGGTGCACTACGTGTCGTACTCGGATCTGCTGGAGTCGTACACGCGCCGCTTCCCGGCCCCCAGGAGACCCTGACCCCACCCCATGATTGCCGTCCCGCCCTGACGTCTGCCCGCGTCAGGGCATTTTTCATGCCCGGATCCAGGAACCTCCGCACTATGCATTGCAATGCCATGCCCAGCGGGATACTGTGGGGACACCGATAAGGCAACAGCCCCCCAAACAGGGCTAGTTCCCGCCTACCCGCACCCCTGGAGCCACCGTGGCCGTGATGACGCACGCCCCCGCACGCCCCACCGCCGACTACCGCGACCTCACCGCCACCATGCAAGCCGCCATCGACAAGGCCCTGAAAGATGCCGACAACGCTCCTCCCGGCGACACCTACTTCGACGCCATGGAGTACGTCGCCCTCGCGGCTGGCATACCCCTCCCCGCCAGCCGCGACCTCGCCATCTGCGACTGCCTGAACCACGGCTGCGGCTGCGGCACCATCTTCGACACTGCCCTCCCCGGCCTGGTCATCACCGCCAACTCGGACCCCGACCACAACCTCAGCCGCCTCCAGTGCCAGCTCTGCGGCCACGACCACCCCCGGCCCATTACCGACTGACCCCGAAGGAACCCGACCATGCCGACCTACCGCTTCCAGGAAGTCCCCCTCTACGCGAACAAGACCGTCCCGTGCGCCGGAGGGTGCGGCAAGAAGCTGCGACGCCAGCGGAAGTTCGCGCAGACCCTCAACCCCTTCAACAAGGACGCCGAGGGCCGCCCCAAGACCTCGCAGCAGATCCAGGCGGAGCTGTCCCAGCAGGCCAAGGAGTGGAAGAGCGCCCCGGAGACCTGCGACGCCTGCTTCGTCGCCTGACCTGCCACAAACCTCCCCGGCCGCGCATGACCACACTGCGCGGCCGGGGACGCCAACCCAGGGAGACCCCATGCGCACCGCCCACATCCTCCGCAAGCTGGCCACCGTCATCAACACCCAAGGCCTCCACACCGGCCACCAGTTCGCCGCCCACGGTCCCATGGACAAGCTCGACATCTGCGCCATCGCCTACACCATCGCCGAAGACACCCTGGCACCCGCTGTGTTCTTCACCGACGAGTGCGCCTCCCTCGCCCTCATCGAGGCCAGCGAGCCCACCATGGCCGCCATCCGCGCCATCAGCGCCTCCCTGGACACCGAACCCTGCGAGACCAACGGCCAGCCCGACTACATCGAGCACGTTTCTAACTGGACCGCCATCCCCGCCCCCTTCGCGACCGCGCCCCCCACCATCAGCGAGGTCATCGGCCGCATCCTCCGCGCCGCCCAACACGCCGCCACCCACACCACCGCCGCCTGAAACGGAGCCCCCCATGACCGCGCAGATCCCCGAGACTCAGACCAGCAGCCCCGACAGCAACTCGTACGACGACGGATACACCGACGGCGAACTCGCCGCCATCACCCAACTCCCCGCCCGCCGCGCCCACGCCCGCGCCAACATGGCCGACGATTACGACCCCCTCTGGGCGCAGGGCTACATCGACGGCTACCTCCACCAGAGCCAGGTCACCCACGCCCTCACCCAGAACCGGCCCACAGCATGAACGCCCGAGAGCGCCTGGAGACCATGGTCCGTACCACCCGAGGCAGTATGACTGTCTGGTCCCCGGCCGAGGTACGTGACGCCCTGGACGCCTACCGCAACGAGGTCATCCTCAAGGCTGTCGGCCGCCTCCGCGCCATACCCGTCCAATGCACCGCCCTCACCGGACCCATCTGGTACGGCACCGGATGGAACGAGGCCATCACCCAGCTCGAAGAGATCGCCGACTACCAGAAGCCCGACGACGAGGCATACCCCGGCGAACTCGAACTCCTCCGCGCTCTCGCCATGAACGTCCGCCTCCGGGCACGGCAAGGAGACCTGCCGTCCGTGCAGCAGCTCGTGGAGCAGCACCACCAGGCCGACAAGGAAGCACGTACCAGGCAGGACCGCACAGCCTGACTCCACCCCCCACCAGCACCAGCAACGGAGCACCATCCAGGCACACCACAGGACGGAAGCCACCCATGGCCACCAGAACCAGCAGCAGCAAGACCAGCACCGCGAAGAAGCCAGCCACCCGCAAGACCACCAAGCAGGCCACCCCCAAGACCAGCCCGGTCAACACCACCATCGTCGACCTCCGCCACCCCCTCCCCGTCCGCCGACGCGCCATCGTCGGCCCCCTCGGCGCCGTCGAGCAGGCCGCCATACGCGCCGCACTCGCCGCCGCAGCCGCCCAACTCCCCATCCCCGTCCGCGCCTGGAACGGCCCCACCGCCCGATTGGCCGACGGCACCACCATCACCCACACTCCCGCCCACACCACCACCAACCAGCCCCCCGCATTCCACGCCGCGATCCGCTGCCCCAACGGCGCCATACACGCCTACACCATCCGCACCGCCGCAGACCTCGACCACGCACGCACACGCACCGCCGAATGTCGGCAGACCACCCTCCCCGCACCCGCCACCCCCGTCCCCAACCCGGCCATCCGCCGACTCAGCGACAACCCCACCGCCCGCGCCGACCAGGAGCAGCCGAAGGAGCACCCCCAGCCATGACTGACCAGCCACCCGCCCGCTACCTCGCCCTCACCGAACGCGCCCGCAGGGAAGCCCCCACCGCCCCCGCAGCCAACATCAAGGCAGTCGAGTACACCATCAACTGCCTCCCCGACGACGACCTCGACTCCCACCTCTTCGAGATCCGCGTCCAGTACCGCGGTGCCGGACGATACGCCGTCATCCGCAACGGCAGCTGCCTCGGCATCGACGGAACATGGGACCAGGGCATCAAGGAGTACGACCGCGGCCAGAAGTGGCTGGACAACCACCGCTTCGACCTCTACACCGCGCTCTGCCTCGCACAGGAACAGGCTCCACTCGTCACCGTCAACGGCCACACCGTGACCGACGCCCTCGCCATGCGAGCACAACGGGCGGCACGCGATGCCTGACACCGATCCCGGCTACGTCGACACGCTCGCCGGCCAACTCCGCACCCGCCATCCCGACCTCCTCCAAGCCGCCGAGAACGAACTCCAAGCCTTACGCGGCCGCCTCGCCACCGTCACCCGCTTCATCCACAACCCCGCCATCGCCCACGACATCCGCGCAAGCCTCGCCCGCGACCTCGGACTCCCCGAACCCACGGAGACACCCCATGCCTGACACCACCGACCCTCTGTCGCCGGAGCGCGAAGCCGAGATCGCCGCTGCCGTCGCCGCCTACGCGGCCCACCCGGACCTGGGGTTCGCCTGCTGTTCCGCGCACCCGGTAGCCGACGCTGTGCCCGCCCTCCTCGCCGAGCTGGCTGCGGTCCGCGCGGAGATCACCACCGAGATTGCCCGCTTCGGAATCTACGGATCGGCTCCCGTGGCAACCAAGGCACTTGTCGCTCGGGCCGACGAACTGGTCAACGAGAAGGCCGCACTGCGCGCCGAGCTGGCCGCGGTCCGCGCCGAACGCGACCAGGCGCTCGAAGACCTGACCGGCGTGAACCTGGCCCGTTGGGAAGAGGAGCAGGACAACGCCCGGCTCCGGCTCGCCCTGAAGTCCGCGCAGCGCGGACGGCGTAAGGCACGGGCCCGCGTCGCCGATCCGGAGAAGGCGACCGCAGAGCTCGACACCATGCCCGCCTGGCTGTACCAGCGCTTCTCCAAAGCCCGACTGCTGGATATGCCCACCTGGGACAACCTCGACGACGACTCGCGCACGTACTGGGAGCACCAGGCCCGAGCGGTGCGGCGTGCAGTAGCCCGAGGTGGCTTCAAGCAGGACGGCGGTGAGGTTCGGTGACGCGTCCGATCCGCGACCTGGACGTGCCCGCCACAGAACGCCAACTCCGCCTCACCATCGTCGTCCACGGCCGCCCCGCACCCCAGGGCAGCAAGAAGTACGCCGGACATCGCCGCAATAGCGCCTCCGGCCGGATCAGCGCCGTCCTCGTCGAACAGTCCAAACGCGTCAAGCCCTGGCGGGACCTCGTCACCGCCGCCACCACAACCGCCATGACCACCGCCCACATACAGCAATACGGCGGCTACCCAGCAGGCGGAACCCTCCCCCTGGCCGGACCCCTCGAAGCCGAGATCGTGTTCACCGTCCTCAAGCCTGCCTCCGCCCCCAAACGACGCCGAACCTGGCCCACCACACGGCACTCCGGCGACATCGACAAGCTGATTCGCTCAACTTTCGATGGCATCGCAGACGCCCGAGCAATCGTCGACGACTCCCGGATAGTCAGCGTCACCGCCACCAAGACCTTCCCCGGCGAGCACCCCGAAGCCCTCCCCGAGCCTGGCGCGATCATCCGTGTCTACACCCTCACCGGAGCCACCCGATGACCACCACCACCCGCCGCCCCACGATTCCCGCCGCGCCCGACTGGACCAGCGCCCTCTGCGCCCAAACCGACCCCGACCTGTTCTTCCCCGAAGGCCACGGCCAGCAAATCGTCCAGGCCGTCAACCAGGCCAAGAAGCTCTGCGCCGACTGCCCCCTCCGATCCGGCTGCCTCGAATGGGCCGTCACAACCGGGCAGACCATCGGCGTATGGGGCGGCCTGTCCGAGCAGGAGCTCAGGAACCTCCACCGACGGCAAATCCTAGCCAGCCGGAACACCACGAACGCGCATGAGGCGACGGCGGTGAACGCGGCATGAGCGCCCACAGCAGGATGACGCAGGCAGAGCGGGACGCACACGCGCGTTGGGCCGTCCGGCGACGCCGGTTGAAGGCGTTCGGTCAGTGGCAACCGTTCGTGGACGCTGAGCCGGTACGGGCCCACATGCGGGCTCTCCAGGCTGCGGGAATGCCTGAGAAGGCGGTGGCTCGGCGGTTGGGGCTGCCGGAGGGAACGTTCGCGAACCTGATGCGCGGAACCAACGGACTCCCGCCCGGATCGAAGGTTCGGCAGGAGACTGCCGAGTTGGTGCTGTCCTATTGGCCGACTCTCGCAGACTTCCCGGACATCTCGTCGATTGATGCCACTGGTACCCGCCGGCGTGTGCAGGCGTTGGCTACTCGGGGCTGGTCCAAGGCTCAGCAAGCCGCGGAGTTGGGCATGACCGTGCCGAACTTCAAGGGGCGTCTGCGTGGGGGCCGGGTGTCGGCACGGTTCGCTCGAGCGGTGGCTGGCCTGTATGACCGACTGTGGGACGAGCGTCCAGAGGACCACGGTGTCGACGGGTGGATCGCCGAGCGTGTCCGGTGCTGCGCTGAAGAGGACGGCTGGAATGGCCCGCTGGCGTGGGATGACGACACGATCGACGACCCGAGTGCTTTCCCGCAGACGGACGCGTTCGAGCCGGTGGCGACGAAGGGGCCCAACGTTGCGGACCGCTGGCTGATGGGCGAGGCGGTGATCCTTGACCGGGACAGCCGGCGTGAGGTCCTGCGGTACCTGTTCGAGTGGACCAACGATACCCCGGAGGACATCGCAGCCCGGCTGGACATGACGTCGGACGCTGCGTCCAGGGCGTGGGAGCGGATCAAGGAGAAGGCGGCGGCTGACGGCCGGCGTGTGTGGCGGCGCGCGTACGTGCCGCATGAACGAACCCTGAAGCAGAACGAGATGGAGGAAGCAGCATGATGGCCGGTCGATCTCGTTCGGTACGCCCTCCCTCGGTTCGGTTCTGGGAGAAGGTGAACAAGGCGGGTCCGATGCCAGCTCAGGGGGTAGTGCGAGGGCCGTGCTGGCAGTGGACCGCTGGGGTTACGAAGCAGGGGTACGGCGGGTTTCATCCGACAAAGACTCAGATGGTCCTCGCGCATCGGTATTCGTGGGAGATGTTGAGGAGCCCGATCCCTGATGGCCTGGTCATAGACCACCTGTGCAGAAACCGCCGGTGCGTAAACCCAGATCACCTTGAGGTCGTCACCATCGCAGAGAACACGCGTCGCGGATTCGGGATCAGCACGTGGAACCGGCTCAAGACCCACTGTCCGGCAGGCCACCCGTACAGCGCCGAGAACACGTACATCAACCCCACCAGGAACATACGGATCTGTCGGGCCTGCGCTCGCGAGCGTGATCGGCAGCCGCATCGCAAGAACAGAAGGAAGAAGGTAGCAGCATGAGCGGCGAGACGATCATCACCGTCATCGGGAATCTCGTGGATGATCCAGAACTGCGTTGGACAAACGGCGGCGCGGCGGTGGCGAAGTTCCGGGTGGCGTCGACACCGCGGACGTTCGACCGTCAGACGAACGAGTGGAAGGACGGGGAAAGTCTGTTCCTGGCCTGCTCGGTGTGGCGCCAGGCGGCAGAAAACTGTGCGGAGAGCTTGCAGAAAGGCATGCGGGTGATTGTGCAGGGCCGGCTGAAGCAGCGCTTGTACGAGGACAATCAGGGAGTCCGGCGCACGGTGTACGAGCTGGACGTCGAGGAAGTCGGGCCCAGCCTGCGTAGCGCGACGGCGAAGGTGACGAAGGCGTCGGGTGGCGTCCGTGGTGGCCAGGGCGGCGGCCAGCAGGGTCAGGGTGGTGGCAGTTGGGGTTCTGGTGGCCGGCAGCAGGGCCAGCAGGGTGGTGGTCAGGATGACCCGTGGGGGTCGTCGGCGGCGGCTGGCGGGCAGCAGGACGGGGCTTGGGATCAGCCGCCTTTCTGAGTTGGCGGGTTCGGTGTGAGGGGTCTGGCCTTCGGGTCGGGCCCCTTTTCACGCCCGGACGCTCTATGCATTGCAATGCCATGCTTGACGGGATACTGTGGAGCCATCCTCGATCCACCCCCCCACCCACCCGCGGAGGCTCCCGTGATCGACAACCTCGGCTTCCACACCCACCCCGACTACACCACCGAACTCACCACCATCCAGACCGAGATCCGCTCCCTCACCAGCCGAATCAACATCGGCAACTTCCACAACTGGGAAGCCCACCACAACACCTGGAGCCACCTCCACAACCTCCACGCCCAGGAGAAGAACCTCCTCCGCGAGACCGCCATGGAGAACCAGCGCCTCAACCGCCTGGAGACCGCCATCCGCGCCGTCGGCGACATCCACCTCGGGTTTATCGCCTACATCGTCTTCGGGCCGGCCGCACTGCCCGTCGAGGCCATGTACGAGGTGCGGCTCCTCGACGACAACGGGTACACCGTGCCGGACACCGTGCGAACCAACCTGCCCGCCAGCCGTATCGAAAGCGCCAAGCAGCACCTGCTGACGGTGGACGCCCCGAAGCACGCGAGGTTGTGGGGCGCACACGTCTCCGACTACCGCGTCCAGGTCACCCCGTTCTGACGCCCACCTGTGACTGCGGCGCCACCCGCGAAGAGGCCAAGGCCGGCATCCACGGCCCCGACTGCGCCAGCCACGACAGCCCCACCGACAACCCCTCCGACCACTACCGACTCTGATCACGCCCGCCGCAGCACTGCCGCCCCACCCGCAGCGATGCCCAGTGGGGCGGCAGTACAACTCGCCAGTGTCTGTGCTGGTTTCGGCCCCTTCAGTCCCCCCCTGGCCCACCACCCCCACCGGCCGCCCCATCGCCATCCCCAGCCACGACGCCCGACTCCACGCCTGGGCCACCACCCAGACCCCGCAGACCGGAGACACCACATGAAATCGCCCGCCCCATACTTCGGGTCGAAGCAGCGCATCGCGCCGTGGATCGTCTCCCTGCTCCCCGCCCACGAGCACTACGTCGAACCGTTCGCCGGCGGCCTGTCCGTCCTGCTGGCCAAGCGGCCGTCCCGGATGGAGACCGTCAACGACCTCGACGGGCAGCTGATGACGTTCTGGCGGATGCTGCGCGAACGGCCCGCCGACCTGATCCGGGCATGTGCACTCACCCCGCACTCCCGAGCCGAGCACGCAGCCGCGTTTGAGCCCACCGCCGACGAGTTGGAGACGGCCCGCCGCGTCTGGGTCCGCCTGTCACAAGGCCGGTCCGCGACGCTGCGCACCACCGGCTGGCGGCACTACATCAACCCGGCCGGCAGCCACCTCGGGATGCCCGGCTACCTGGACGCCTACGTCGACCGCATGTCCGCGGTCGCCGAGCGGCTGCACGCCGTGTCGCTGGAGTGCCTGCCTGCCATCGATCTGATCACCAAGTATGGCAGGCAGCCCGGCGTCCTGCTCTACGTGGACCCGCCGTACCTCGGCAGCACCCGCGGCGCCAACTACCGGCACGAAATGACCGGCGAAGACGCCCACCGTGAACTTGCGGCCGCCCTCGCCGACTGCAGGGCCGCAGTCGTCCTGTCCGGCTACAACTCGCCGCTCTACGCCGAGCTGTTCGACGGCTGGCACAGGTACGAGCAGTCGACGATGACCGGCAACGCGATCAGCGACAAGGGCCGCACCGAAGTGCTGTGGTCCAACGTCCGGCTTGGCGACCAGCTCGACCTGTTCGCCGACGAGTCCACCCCCACCCCGTGAACGCGGCGACCCGGGCGTGTTCGTAACACGCCCGGGTCTGGCCCCGACCCTACCGACAGCCTGGAGGACACCGTGAGCAGCCCCACCCGAATCCAACGCCGCCGAACGAAAGGCTGGCGGGCGCCTGAGGGTGCCGTGTACGTCGGCCGCGGCACCCGCTGGGGCAACCCGTGGGCCGTTGTCCGCACGAATACCGGCACCGGTTGGGCCGTCCAGTGGGCCGGACACCGAGACCAGCACAAGCCGCTCGGCATCAACGACTTCATCCCGGCCAACGACCAACGCGACGCGCACGCGCTTGCGGTCGAGCTGCACGAGATGTGGGCCTGCGCCCACCCGCAACTCCTTGAGCGGGCGCAGCGGGAACTCGCGGGCCGGACCGTCATGTGCTGGTGCGCCGAGACCTTGCCGTGCCACGGGGACACCTGGCTGCTGCTCGCCAACAAGCCGTCTGGGAGCTCCGCGTGAGGGGTGACCGGTGTGTGGCGGGGTCGCGTGCCTGCCTGCTGGATGGGGCGCGGCGGGGCCTGTGTGGCCGTGTGGCGGCTTGGGGGGCGTTCCGGGTCCCAAGGGTGGTCGAACGTCTTCCTGGGCCGTCTGAGCCACCTTGTGGCCGTTCCGTCCCGGAGTCCGTTTCGTGACCGCCCGTTGCGTCGGCTTTGGTCGTCGTCTCCGCCGCCCGTCCCCGACCGGTTACGGCCCCGTCTGCTGGCGGCGGCGTCGCGGCCCCGTCCCGCGAACCGCCAGCCCACCATCCGCATCCACCGCGCCCGTGCCTGTGATTCCGGGCCAGACCGAGATCGAACTCCGTCCCCTGCAACCAACCCTCTGGAGCATCTGATGACCGACCAGACCACCGAGACCGCCCGCGCCCTGCTGTACCGGCACGGGCTGCCCGAGGACGTCATCGACGGCGCGCTCGCCCTGCACGCGCAGGAGCTGGCCGCCGTGCAGCGCCGGGAAGCCGCCGTGTGGGGCGTCGACACGGCTGCCGGGAAGCACATCCTGGCCGCTGCTGACTTGATCGACCCGACGAAGGGTCCTGCCCCTGCCGTGCAGCAGCCGCCCGTGGACCGGGCCGCGCTCCGCCAGCGGTACGCCGCTGCCATGGCGCAGCGTGACGGCCATCCGTCGTGGCCGACCGAGTTCGAGGATGACGAGAGGGACTATCTGCGCCGGGCGGATGCCGCGATGGCGGTGGCGGATGCCGAACTCGCCGCCGCCGTGCTGCCCGAGCCCGCCGACCGGGCCGCCGCCCTCCGCGAAGCCGCCGACGAGGCCGAGGCCGAGGCCGAGAACGCTCAGTGCAACGCGGTCGGCCCGTGCCAGCAGTGCAGCGCCCGCACGACCGTCGCTATCCGCCTGCGCCGCCTGGCCGACGAGGCGCAGCAGAGCGAGCGGGTCGCCTACCGGCCGCAGCGTGGCGACGAGTTCGAGCGGTGGCTGAAGGCGCAGCGGGACTCCTGCTTCGGTCATGCGTCGTCGTGGGCAGCCGTCGACGGTCTCTTGGACCGGTACCGGCTGCACGCCGACACCGGCACCCCGCTCGGCGAGCACGTCTGCGAGGGCCAGGTCGTCGGCGACTGCGAATGCCTGGAGCAGCCCGCCAAGCCGACGCGCACGTGCGCGGACTCCGGCGCCTGCTTCGCCCCGGCGGGGCACTACGCCGACTGCCCCGCCGCCGGGGCGCAGCAGCCCGAGATCGAGGCGGGAGCCTGACATGGCCGTCTACGTAGACGAAGTCCTCGACTGGACGCTCATCGCCCACGCCCGAGGCCTGCGGCACACGCACTGGTGCCACCTGACCGCCGACACTGAACAGGAACTCCACGCGTTCGCTGCCCGGCTGGGCTTGCGCCGCTCCTGGTACCAGCGGAAGGGCCCGAACGACGTCGGCTGGCATTACGACATCGTTCCGTCCAAGCGGGCTCAGGCGGTGCGCCTCGGCGCGCGCGAGGTCGATCACGGGTTCATCGCCCGGCTGATGGATCACCGTCGCCGTGAGCGTGACCGGGTGTCGGGCGGGTTCGTGTGCGGCAACGACCCGAACGCGCAGATGACGGACGGCGACCGAGAGGCAATCGAGGACTTCCGCACCTTCCTCGCCCAGGGCAAGCGCCCGCCCGCCGCCGGGGCGCGGCAGGACGGGGTGCAGCGATGAGCACCGCCGAGGAACACCTCGCCCGCCGCCTGGCCCACGACCACGGCCACCTCATGGGCGACGACGACTGGGAACGCACGCCCGCCGATCTCCGGAGGGATTATCGAGACCTTGCCCGCGCCACCCTCGCTGTCGTGGGAGGGCCGACGGAGGCGCAGCAGGAGGCTGCCGCTCTCGCGAGTGAGGTGCGTGAGCTGCAACGGCAGCGGGACCGCTATCGGGACGCGTGGCGCAGTGCGTGCTATCGAGCCACCAAGGCGCGGCAGGACGGGGCGCAGCAGCAGGGTGGTGGCGAGTGACCGCCCCGGTCCAGGTGGGCCCGCCGCCGTCTGATGGCGGGCCCGACCCGTCTCCCGCACTCCACCTCTACCCCCAGCACCTCCAACTCCTCCGCATGTCCGCGAACGGCTACTCCAGCCGGGAGATAGCCGAGCAGCTCGTCATGAGCCCGCACACGGTGAACGACTACTGGCGGGAGATCTACCGCCGGCTCGGTGCGAAGAACCGGGAGAACGCGGTCGCGATGGCTCTTGTGCGGGGCTTGATCCGACCGGACGAGGTGACGTTGCGGGCGCCGCGGTGGCAGTACGAGTCGAATCGGACGGGCCTGACCGCCCGAAGAAACCGGACATCTTAGACACCGTCACCGGCGGGCAACACCGATCACCACCCCCAGAAAGGCACCCCATGCTGCGCAGATACCTCCCCGCCATCATCTCCAGCCTCCTCTTCATCGCCCTCGGCATAATCCTCGGCCTCACCTGGTGGGGTGCGACTGGCCGGACGGACATGCCGTGGTGGCTGGCCGTCCTCCTGGTCGCCGCGGCCGCGCTGATATCCGACCTGGCCGAGCAGACACTCCGCCACCACCGCTGCCGGACGGGCGAGGCTCGGCATCGCAGGACGGCTCTCTGATGGCCGCCGCTACCCCACGCCCGAAGCGCTCCTCGACGCCTACAACCGCCACATGCAGGCCATGCACTCCGAAGACCGCGACACGAACACACGACGAGAGGACACCCGATGACCAGCCGAGCAGCCCAGTTCGCCGCCGCCTACGCCGCACTCACCGCCGCGCACGAAGTCGCCGACCACTGGGTCCAGATCGACGACCAAGCTGTCAACAAGGGCCGCCCCGACCGTGACGGCGTGATCGCCTGTGCTGAACACGTCCTCGCCTACACCGCCACCCAGGCTCTCGCCCTGGCTGCCGTCAACCGGGTTACCGGGGCGCGCCTGTCGTGGAAGCGGGCCGCTCTCGGTCTCGCTGTGTCCGCAGTCACGCACTACATCGCGGACCGGCAGGGCGGGCACTGGCGCGACGACCACCCGCGCGGCATTGTCCGCCTCGCCGCCAAGACCGGGCACGCCGGTTGGCTCCAGCGGGACCCGAACGCCGGCTATCTGATGGATCAGTCATGGCACAAGGGCTGGATCGCGGTCGCTGCGACTGTGGCGGCTGGGGGTGACCGATGAGTGCTGCTGGATCGTCGGCGGAACGCTGGGCTGCGCAGCTCCGTCAGGACGCCCGTCGGGGCCTGTCCTGATCCGGCACACGGAAGCCCGTCACCTCGGGTTGACCTGGGTGGCGGGCTCCCGTGTACCGTTCGTACACTCGAACACATGAACGACCGCACGACCCCGTCCCGACTCGACATGCTCCGCTTTCTCGAGCGCGTGCAGGTCGCGGACCTGGAGCGGACACGGCGGTGGATCGCCGACGAGGAACGCCGGCAGGTGGAGAAGCAGCGCGGGATCGAGGCGCGGCCGCCCGCCCCGGACTGGCTGCTCGAGCTGGGCCTGAATCGGGATGCCCTGCCGGTGGGCGTGCATGTCGGGGGCTGCCATATGGCGGGGAAGCGGGTGCGGGGCATCGAGCGTGGGGAGGCGCTGCGGTGGCTGGCGGGTGGTGTGGTGGCATGCACGCACTGCCGGCCCGATGCGGATCTGGGATTCCTGGAAGGGTGACCTGCATCTTTGAAGGAGTTGAGTGAACCTCCTTGCGACATCGCCTCACTGTGAGGCATAGTTAAGGCATCGCAAGGGGGAGGAGCCCACGATGAACACCACCGATGCCGCCACCCAGGCCAACGTCACCGTTGCCACCATCCGCACCTGGTGCCGCCACGGCGTCGTCACCGCCACCAAGCGGGCCGGCCGGTGGATCATCGACACTGCCTCCCTCGCCGCCCGCATCGCCATCGGCAAGATGAAGCGCCCCACCAAGCCCGCCGTCCTCACCACCGAAACGCTCATCGCGATCGGTGGCCGACGCTGGCAGAAGAACGGCATGGACCGCGTCTACATCAACAACTGGCACGAGTTCGCCGGCCTGGAGGCCAGCTACTACAAGACCGGCAACGTTTCCAGCGCCTCCTTCCAGGGCCGGTCCATCGCCAACGGTCGCGTCGCCGGGATCATGGGCGCGATCGACAAGGTCTGGTTCGACGCCGCGGACGGCAAGCTCCACGCCAGCTACTACGACGGCGCCCGCACCTATGAGATCCGCTTCTGGAACGGCGTTCGCGACACCTTCGACCTAGTCGGCGCCACCTTCGACGGCATCAAGGCCGCCGTCGCCTCTCTCTGAACAAGTTCACGAAATCACCGCTGCGCCTCACCGTGAGGCATAGAATGTGCACCGCCAACAGGAGAAGGAGCCTCCCATGGCCACCACCACGACCGTCCGCATCATCAAGTGCACCGACCCCACCAAGCTGTTCCGCCACTACGACGGCCAGTCCGAAGCCCAGCCGGCGTACATCGAGCTGGACCTGCGCGAGGGTACTCTCCTCGCCGACTACGACGCCGAGGTCGGCGGCGCCATTCCGTTTTCCACCTACCACGGCTTCGAGCGGCGCTACAGCATCCCCGTCCTGACCGGCGAGGCCGCGAACCGGGTGATGCAGGAGATCGCCCCGCTCGCCGAGCGGATCCTTGCTGACTGGGTTGAGGAGTGGGACGGCAACAACATGGTTGCCCGCCTCGGCGGGGATGCCCTTGCAGCCGAGGAGGAGATCGAGAAGATGCTCGGTAACGGTCTCGGATCCTACGACCGTGAGCACCCCTTCGCCCCGGACGACCTGGTCACCGCGTGGGACATCGACGGCGCCGTGAACGGCTGCGAGGCCGAGGACTACGACATCATCGCAGAGACGACCGACGAGCGCCTGGAGGAGATCGAGAAGGAGATCCTGTCGGACCTCGCCGCCTGCGGTGAGGGCTCGGTGGTGGTCTGCCACGGCCTGAACGACTACCTGCGCAACCTGCGTGACGGGCTGGCCGAAGACGACACTGACGAGGACTGACCAGCCCCAATCCAGCGCGGCCCGCCACTGAAGAAGGCAGTGGCGGGCCGCAGCGGCACGGAAGGAGCCCGCACCATGACCAACGACATAGAGCAGCTGTGGACCATCGACGAGGTAGCCGCCTTCTTCGAGTACGAGGGCGCATCAGCGACCGGGAGTGCCCGTAAGACGCTGTCCCGGCTCGGTGTGGCAGCTGCGGCTCGTCAGCCGGGGAGGGCCGGGAAGTCCCTGTACCGGGTGGCCGAGGTGAAGGCGGCGCACGCCGCCCGGCCCGGCCGCGGAAAGCGCACCGACCTGTCCAACGCCTGATCACGAGAGGCATCCGAATGTTCAACCTGGCTCTGGACGCTGTGGGATGGACCGTCCTTGCCGTCGCGATCGCGGGCATCTTCACCGGCGTCTTAGCTGAGCGGAGTTACTACGGGTACCTCGCCATCAGCATGGTGGTGCTTTTCCTGCGGCACGTCCTGGTGGGCCACACCATCGCGGCGGGCATTCACACCGCCGGCGTGACGTGGGCGGCATGGAAGTGGTGGAACAGTGGCGGGGGCGACGGCGCCAGGCGGCGCCTGCGGAAGTGGGCACGACAGTTCCGCAGTGTACGTCGCACGGCTCCAGCAGGCGCCCTGTGACCAGGCGTGCTTCTCAGGCCCTGAACGCGAGGCAGATCCCCGACATTCGCGCCGAGCTGGTGCAGTGGCTGTCCGACCCGGGCCCGGCCGGCGGGCAGGCACGGTGGGCGAAGGGCCTCGATCCGCGTACCGCGCGCGAGGAGCGTCAGGCTGCCGCGGACTGGGCCACCGGCTTGCGGGCCGCTGAGCTGTTCTACGTCGCCAAAGACATGACCCGCATGGCCGTATCCGCAGGCCTGGCCCTACCGTCCTACCAACTTCATCCCGAGGACCTGCCGGCCACGCACGGGCTGCTGGTGTGGGAGGAGTACGCCACCGACTCCTACGACGGCGGCGAGTACACCGGCTGCCCGATCATCGGAGTGTCTTGGGCGCAGCAGGGCGGCGGGGTCCACTTCCGCACGTGGTGTCTGCGTGAGGACTGGATTGCCTTCCAGGCGAAGGGCGACGTGAAGGCTGGCCTGAGGGACCTGACGGCTGACGAGGTGCGCCGGCTGCGGATCGAATGTCCGCAGCAGATCGTGTGCATGACGTCTGGGTTCCTGCCGTTCGGGAAGGTCCCGGGCTGGCTGTCGTGGGCGCCTGGCGACACCTCCGGAATGACGATGACGGAGCTG
Source organism: Streptomyces seoulensis (assembly GCA_013364255.1). Taxonomy (GTDB): domain Bacteria; phylum Actinomycetota; class Actinomycetes; order Streptomycetales; family Streptomycetaceae; genus Streptomyces; species Streptomyces similanensis. The sequence goes on from CP054937.1 coordinate 53,624, forward strand.
GAGAGCCGCACGAAGTCCGAGGGCCTGCATGAGCAGGCTGAGCGGGCGCTGATCGTCACGTGGCTGCTGATGGGGCAGACCCTGGCCCGTGAGGAGGAGACGGCACCGTCCAAGTCGTCGGCGAAGCACCTGCGCCGAATGGATCCGGACCTGCTGGCGAGTGTCCGGTACGTGCAGCTGCGGCACGCCAGCATGCTCAGCAACGGCGACCGCGGCGAGGGGACGGGCCGGCCGTATCAGCACCGGTGGATCGTCCGCGGACACTGGAGGAACCACTGGTATCCGTCACGTCAGGCGCACCGGCCGATCTGGATTGACGCTCATGTAAAGGGTCCGGATGGGGCGCCGCTGCTGGACCCGGACAAGCTGGTGCACGTGCTGCGCCGATGACGCACGACCGCCCGCCTCGACGGGGGATTGCGAGGCGGGCGGAAGGCAACGGTACAGGGGTCCTCCGACTCCACAAGGGCAGTCGGGCCACCTCTCAAGCAGCGCGAAGCGTGAGCGCCGGGTCTCTCACCCGGATACCGCATCCTCAGCATGGCACGCCCCACTGACAACGGTTCCCGGAACGCGTCTCAGTTCTGGCGGAGGGTGTAGTTCGCGAGGAGCTGACGCAGGCCGGGCAGGTCGTACTCGGTGGAGAACCGGCCGGCTTCCATCCCCGACACCGCGGTACGGCCTGTGCCCGCCGACACCTGGACAGGATTGCCGCGGTTAGGCCCGCACATGACCGGCCGTAGCCCGGTCGCCGTGTGCACGCACTCCCCGTCGGCGACGGTCCCGTCCCCGTTCAGGTCCTGGTTGGGGTGGGCAAGGCCGAGGATGTGCCCGAGTTCGTGGGTGACTGTGTCCCGCCGGCGCGCCTCGTTCACCCCGGCATCCGACGAGAACCAGGACGTGGTGGTCCAGTATTCGGTGTCGATGACCATGTGCCCGCCCCACGCGGAGCCGTCCGCGATCGCGTGGCAGGGGTAGGCGATGGACATGCCCGGCTTCCCGGTGGGCCGGTATGCCAGGTGGACGACGATCTGATGCCGGTCCGGGCACGTGCCGATCGGGGTGGTGTCGATCTGGTTGGCGACGGTGAGGGTGACGCCGACCTGGCGGGTGACCTGGAGGGCGGGCATTTTCAGGTAGGGGGTGAGCTGGTCTCGGGTCGTGGTGTCGGCGAACACGATCTGGTAGGGGTCGGGGGCGAGGCTGTAGACGCCGAGGTTGGTCTCGGCTTTCCATCCGGTGGCTTGGTAGAGGGGCTGTGGTGTGGTCGCGGCGATGGTGGTGAGCGCGGCGCCGAGCATTCCGAGGAGGGTGAGGGTCCTTCGGGTTCGTGACGGTTTCGGCATGCCCTTCAGTCTGGGCACACCCGGGCGGCGCGTTCCCTCCGCTCAACTCTTGCCTTGCTCCCAAGGGGAAGGGCCCACACCTTAGGGGCGCTCCCAGTCGCCTTCGTCATTGGCCACCATGGCAGCTCCGCAAGGTCGGCACAGACCTGTTCGCCTAGGCTGGGCAAACTCCGTGATGTCGACGACATCATCGTGTGAGCATCGGCCTTGGTCGACCGGCTTGGCCAGAGCAACCGCGCGAGCGGCAGCGGTACCCGGATCGGGAATGATGCCGAGGAGTTCGTTCTCCAGGACGGCGATGCGGTCGGGATCGGCTCGGTGGTCAGGCGCAGGCTGTCTTGTGGGGCGCCGCTCCCAGAATCGGAGAAAGCTCATCAGGCACCTTCCTTGAAGCTTGTGCGGGCTCGCTGCGGGTGGAGGATGCCGCCGAGTTCCAGGAAGCGTGTTACGCCCTCCGCAGTGAGGAACGAGTAGGTCACGTTGATGCCGTAGTCCAGAAGATCCCGGTCGACCTCGCGAAACAAGGCGGCCGTTACCACCTTGTCCGGGTACACCGTGCAGAGCAGTTCCCATGCTGTGGGGGTACGGATGGCGTCCTCGAGGGGCATGGCCTGGCGGAGGGCGGTCCGGTCGGTGATGCATTGCAAGAGCGCCAGGGTCGTGATGTCGGATCGCTTGCTCTTGGGCGGGAGCGTCTCGCAGGGGAGTTGACGGTGCTCCATGGCTACCTGGTCGGGGTCGTTCGGGTCGACGTACCGGAATCCGTCAGCGTTCCGCAGGAATGCGTAGTGGTCGACGACCGGCCCGTCGGCGGATTCTACGACCTTGAGGTCTGTTGTGACGGGGATGTCGTGGGGGCTGATGCCGTTGGTGGTGAGCCAGGCGTTCAGCGCGATGCGACGGGGCGTGCCGCAGATGTACGGCCACGTCTCTGCCGTCGTCAGTAGCGTCTCGGACGGTTCCGGCGGCATCAGACACCGTCCTCGGTGGGTTGGAGGGCGACCTGCGGGTACTGCTGGGCGCCTTCCGGGACAGGCCGGGGCTTGACGGTTCCTCCCAGAGGCCGGAATGCCGGGCCTAGCAGGGGGCGGGTGGCCGAAGGGAAGGTGACGAGGTGGTCGCCGGTGTCGATGCACACGTCGTTCGGGCCGATGATGCGGATGCGGCCTTCGCGGAGGCCGATGGGGTCGACGGTGATGAACGCGACGGTGTCGCCTTCGTGCAGAGGACGGCCGCTGTAGTCGACGGCCTGGGACTGGGGCGTGTCGGAGGGCATGTCCCTACGGTCTCGCGGATCCGGCCCGCTGTTCCCCCGGCTCATGGGTGAGGCCCGGCAGCGTGCTGGGGGCATGCTGCCGGGCCGGGCTCACACGGTCCAGGTTCCGTGCAGCGCGGACACCGTGAACCCCGGCCCGTAGGCCACCATCAGCATGCTGGCGCCGTCGTCGGGCGGGGTGTCATGCGTGCGTTCGAGGACCCGCAGAACCGATACGCCACCAAGATTGCCTTCCTCGGCGAGCGTGTCCAGGGAGTGGCGGGCATCGTCTTCGGTGAGGCCGAGGGCGGCCGCGGTGTCGAGGATGATGGGCCGCGATCCGGGGTGGATGACGGGCACGGTGACCGGCCGGCCGGCCAGCCAGTCGACGACGGCGGGCATCGCGTTGCGGGCGCCACCAGAGGACTTCTTGGTGGAGTCGAAGTGGAGGCCGGCGGTGTCGATGCGTCCCCAGTAGTAGTCGAGGGAGTTGGGGAGGACGTACTCGTACAGGCTGTCGGGGCTGTGGATGGTGAGGCCGGGACTGAGAGGTTCGGTGGACACGATCGTTGCGGCCGCGGAGTCTCCGAAGAGGGCTTTGTAGATCATGTGCTCGATGGCGGTGTCGCCGTGCTGGTAGGAGGTGGAGAGGACTTCGGCGGCGACCACGAGGATGCGTGATCCGGGTCGGAGGAGGGCCTGTTCGGTGGCGCGGATGAGGGCGTGGGCGCCGCCGGCGCAGGCTGTGGTGGTGAGGGCGGTGCGGTGGATGTCCGGGTTGAGGCCGAGGTGGTGGACGAGGTGGACGTCGAGGTTGGGGACGGACCAGCCGGTGGCGTGGGTGGTGATGATGCCGGTGATGTCCGCGGGGGTGAGGCTGTGCTGGGTGAGGGTGGTGCGGGCCGCGGTCTCGGCCATGGTGAGTGCGTCGGTGAAGGCTTGCTGGGTGCGGGCGTGGACGTCAGCGGTGCCGTTGATGGTGGGGGAGCCGATGGGTTGGGTGAAGTACCTCGTACTGACGCCGCAGTTGTTGATGACGCGGAGGATGGCTGCGAGTCGGGGGTGGTGGGGGTGGTGGGTGCGGATGTCGTCGGCTATTTCCGCGGTGGTGATTTTGTGTGGGGCGAGGATGGTGGCGGGCTTGGTGATGTGGACGGGCATGGGTAGTCCCCCCGGGGGTGCGTGGTCGAGTCAGGTCAAGGTAGAGCAAAGTGGCTGGTTTGTTTCCCTCGCCTACCTGGCATAGTGCCTCGCCGCACCCCGGGGAGGGGCCGGTGGCCCGTGATTGTTACCTCGCTCAGAGGGCTTTCAGCATTCCCGGCCGCGGTCCTGTCCTGCGCGGGCCGGCCCGGTAGAGGAGGATCATCAGGCGGGCTCCGTGCGCGGACAGGGGCTGCGCCACGCACATGGTCACCCACCCAGGCCCCAGCACGGCGTGGCGAATGGGCCGTTCGTCGCCGTCGGGATGGATGGACGCCCGGCTTGCGTCGTGAAGTGCTCGGACGGCCGGGTCGGTGTTGAGTGTCTCGCGGATGCGGCTGAGGGTTTCGTCTTCGGGGCGCTGCGCGAGGGTCGCGTCGAGCTGGGGTATGACGAGGGGCGCCCACGCGGTCGCCCAGTCGGTGAGCTGGTCGCGGCCGTCGATCAGCATCCACCGCATCGTGTTCTCGGGCGCCTGGCCTTCGTCGAACAGTTGGTGGAACTGGGGGTTGCAGGTGATGAGGTTCCAGGATGCGTCGGTGACGTAGGCGGGGTGTTGTATGCCGTTGACGGCGTCGGCCCATGCTGCGGGTACGGCGTATCCGGACGTCTCGTATAGGGGGCCTGGTGGGTCTTCGCCGCGGGCGTACCGGCAGAGGCTGATCCATTCTTGTTCGTTGAGGGTGAAGAGGCGGGCGATGTCGGTGAGGAGGTCGACTGGGGGGTGGGGGTAGTTGCCGGATTCGAGGCGGCGGTAGGTGCCGAGGGAGCGGTTGGTGAGTTGGTCTATCTGGTGTTGGGAGAGTCCGGGGGCTCGCCGGCCGGGGCCGGTGGGGGTGGAGAGGCCGTGGGTTTCGGGGTTGATGCGGGAGCGGTTGTGTTGGAGGAGGTGTTTGAGGGCTTGCTTGTTCACTGTGTGGGTCCCCCGGGTGTTGTTGACTGGAAGTCAGTGTAATTAGCGTGTTGTGTTTTAGCGCTAAAGATCGTCTGTAGATATGTGGTGCATGTGTGATGCATGCTCAGATCTGCATGGCCGCCGACCTGCCAGGATGATTGTTGGTGATCATGTGGATACACCACCTCGGACAGGCGCCGTTCGATCAACCGAACACGATCGGACAGCGTCAGGAGGAGGGAACTCCGGGAACACCGGGAATGCCGGTTTCGGGCGCCGTTTCCCCTAGCGGGAATCGCAGCGCGGCACCCGAAAACGGGCAGAACCGGCCGCCGTCCCGGCTGCCAGACTGCGGCCGGTGCCTGACCGCCTCCCCCAGGGGCCCCGGCACCGGCCGCTGGCATGACCAAAGCCCGCTCACGGCCCCACGTACTGGTGGGCGTCGCGGTGCTGGCCGCAGACTCGCCCGAACCACTCTGCCTGGCATGGTCCGGGGCCTTCGTAGACGTGGTGGGCGATGGTGGCGACGGGGATGGTCTCCTGCCCGGCGAGCGGCACTGGCGTGGGCTGGGCGAGGCGCCGCTCCAAGTCCGCCCACCGGGCCGCCAGACGGCTCACAGAGGCTTTCTCGTCTCGCGGCGCATGGGCCAGCCCGGCGCGGCGTTCATACGCTCGCTGTCGATGTCGATGAGGCCCAGCTCCAGCAGGTGTAGCAGAGCTTCGCGAACGGCGTTGCCGACGACGTCGGCAAGGGTGCGGCCTTGCGCGTAGGCACCGTCGGGGCCGATGGCCCAGTGGCTGGCTGCGTGGCCGGCGATCCGATCGAGGCGGTGGAAGTCGCTGTCGGGGCTTGTGTCGATGGGAATGCGGGGCCACGGGTCGAGGATGCGGGAGGGGAGCGGCGGCTTCTCGGTCACGCGGTGGGGGCCTTTCCCTCAAGGGCTTCGAGTGTCGGGCAGGGGTGCGGGATGAACGCGATCCACTCGTCTGTCCTCGGGCCCGTGGAGCGGCGTACCGAGCATTCGGCGCACCAGGTCTTCCCGAGGTTCTGAACGGGCGCATGGAGGGCCGTGACGCGCTTCTTGAGGTCGTTCCAGGAGTCCGGGATGACGTTCAGTGCCTCGGCCGCGAGGAAGCGGGCCTGGCGAAACGTCTTGATGACTGTCGTTACATCGAACTGGTCCATCGGCCGGTCCAGGGCGGACCAGATGATGAACTCGGTGTGGTCGTCCGGGAATGCCTGATTGGCGAGGTCCTTGCGGGCGCGTTCGGCTTCCTTCTGCCACGCCGCAGCGAGCTTCTCCATGGCGGCAAGGCGTTGTTCCAGGGCGTCGGTGGGACCTGTCTTCGCCTCGGCGGTCTCGGCGCGCCGGAGGGCGTAGGCGAGCTGGATGCGTAGGTAGGGGGCGTTGGCGGCCTCGGATCGTAGGCGCTCGTCCTGGGGCAGTGCGGCGGCTTTGGCGTTGGCGGATTCTGCCGCCTCGATGTGCCGGTGTGTCTGCTCGGTCACCCAGCGGCCTCCGGGTCGTCGTTGACACGGCTGACCTTGACGGCGGGACTGCGACGCGGCGGCGGGTCGTGGCGGTGCCGCCAGGCGTAGACGGTGTTGACCGGGTCGGTGACCAGAAGTAGGGCGAGGAGGACGGCTTGGCGGGGCTTGCTCGTCCAGCGGTCAAGGTGGAAGCGGAGTTGCCAGTTGGCCCAGTGGGCGAGCCGGGCGTACGGCTGGAGCCGGCCGAGGCCGTAGCCGGCGGCAAGGAGGGCCAGGGCTGCGCCCGTGGTGGTCAGGGGGCTCACGCTGCCGCCTCCAGGAACGCGGGCTTCGGGCTGTGGTCGACGAACTCCTCCAACGGCTTCTCGCTGTTCGCGACCTCAAGTAGCCAGTCCGCGTGGCAGGCCTGGTCCAGTCGGCACCAGCACACCAGGTCCTTGCCAGCGAGATCCTTGCGGATCCGTCGGAGGAATGTGATGTCGTAGGTGCGGGCGTTGATGAAGCTGTCGATGGCCTGCTGGCGGGTGAGTGGCTCGTGGGGGCGCTTGTCGATCCATCCTCCGGGGAGGACGGTCCATCCGGTGGAGCCGATTTTCCAGTTGTTGCCGTATCCGCTGCCGCGGCCGACGAAGACGTATCCGTTGGGGTTGGCGGAGGCTTCGGCGGCGCGCCATCCCTTCTTGCGCTGGCGCTGGATTCGCTGCGGCATCATGCCTCCATGGCGGCGAGATCGCCGTCGGGCTCACCCGGGTCGATCTCGGGGTGGGTGAATTGGACGGGCTTGCCCAGGCTGCGGGCGTAGGCGATCTCTGCGCGGGTGGAGTCGCCGATGTAGTCGCCGACGACGAGGACCACATCGGCCAGACGGATCTTCGCCCGGTGTAGGTCGTCCAGGCGCTGCTTGCCGGCGTCGGCGGCCGCCGGGTCCGCCCACAGCTGGTTGGGCTCCTTCATGTTGCAGCCGGGCTTGACGACGATGAACCCGTCCCAGGTCAGGTCGCGGTCGGTGTTGGTCATCTCCTGCATGAAGCGGGTGCTGCCGCAGATGGCGATGATCTGGGGGATGTTCAGCTTCTGCTTGGCGGCGGCGAGCTGTTCTTCGGCCGTGAGGGTCTGCGGGTAGCTCATCGGGTCTCCTTAGAAGGGAAGGTCGGAGGCGTGGCCGCCCCAAACGCTGTACGGGACGTGCAGGGGGTGCTTGGTGCGGATGGGGGTGCCCCAGCGCTGCTGGTCGAGGCGGGTCTGGATGCGTGCCCAGCGGTGACAGCCGTCGGTCTTGCAGTCGGCGCAGTAGGGTTCCGCGCTTTCCCCGGTGTGGTCGGGGGCCCAGCCGGTGGTGGCGTGGTACTTGGTCGGTTCGGTGGTGAGGCGGGCGGTACGGCGGGCCTGCATACGCTGCTTGATCTGCTTCTGGGTGGGGCGCATCCACTGGTGGAGCCCGGCTTCGGAGTCGAACTGCCAGCCGTGGTTGGCGTGGGGTTCGCCGCAGATGAGGCAGCCGTAAGGCGTCATGCTCGTGCTCCCGATGTGCTGATCAGCACCCACACTCGGCCCATCTCGGCGAGCGGCAGCTTTCGCCTGGCCGCAGCCTCACCCTTGTTGGCGGGGACCTTGATGGTGACCTTGGCTGCGTTGGGGTCGACAGGGTTGCCGGCTTCCCAGATCTTCGATTGCTGGAAGGCGTAGCGCATGGAGTGGCTCCCGGGTGGTTGTGGGCGCGTATGGCGATGGTGCCGTGTGTGGGCTTCGCTGTTCCCTCCGAACGGTGTGGGGATGCGGGGAGGGTGATGAACTGATGGTCCAGTGTATCCATGTAGGCATGGCACTGCAATGCATGACACGTTCCGCGAGGGTGCCCGACCGAGACGCGAGAGTGCCCTCGACCTGATGGCCAAGGGTGCTGTCAGTGCGTCCCCTCGTCGCATCGGCAGCCCTTGGCGGCTCACCCCTTGCGACCCTGTACGCAATTGCGTACAGTCGAGTTAGTCAGTAGCGCGCAAATGCGACACCACCCCGGAGACGCCATGTCACTTGAACGCGAAGTCACCCAGACATTTGCCCTCATCAAGGAGCTGACCGTCCACGCGGATCATCTACTAGTGAAGCTCCGGGGCAACGGCGCGTCATGGAGTGAGCTGGCGGCCCTGATCAACCCGGAGGACCCGCCGACCCGAAGCTCCGTCCAGCGTCGCGTGGAAGCCGCCGACCGGCGGGAGGCTGAGCGCCATATCTCGGGAGTGATGGCGCAGGTGGAAGAGCGGCGCCGGATGGGCGAGGCGGTCCGCTCCGTCGCCGTACCGCTGCTGTCGCAAGTGGTGGCCTCCGTGACATACGGCCCCGGTCCGCGCCTGCACGACTTGGACCCGCACCGCTACATCGATGGAGCCGACACGTTGGACGCCGTCGTTCCCCCGCTGCCCGATGCGGAGGATGACCTCCGGTCAGCACTCGTTCGGGCCTCGCGACTGCTGAGGGAAGCGGGCACGGCGATCGCAACATGTGGCGGCATTGCCACTGAGCGGTACCGCGAAGAGATCGCTCACCTTTCGCTGCTTGCCCCCGATCCGGCCGACCGTGAGGCCGTGCTGAAGGCGGCAGGTCTCGGGCTCGACTGACCCGCACAACGCTCCCAGACGCGAGAGTGCCCCCGAGCGTCACGCCCGGGGGCACTGCCAGCGCTTCCCCTCGCCGGATCGGTAGCGGGTCATGGGGGCGCTTCGGAGACTCCCCGCACAGGGGAACCACCACAAGTCTCACCCCGACTCGCGGCCGCGTTGCCCCGGCTACCGGTAGATGAGGATGAGGCCCAGGACGACGAAGCCGGCGACGAACCACCACGGCGGTGCCGGCTTCGGGGCGCGGGTCCATCGGCCGTGGTTGCCGCGCGGCTGCGACTGCCAGCGCGGTCCGCGGCTACGTCTCATCGGCCGCCATCCGGGCCGGGGCCACCGGCTGGTACGCGAAGCTGGTACTGGGAGCAGCGGGCTGGGTCTCCCCACGACTCCCTGTGCGGCTCGCTGGCCCCGCACCAAGGGCACGGCAGGACAGGGTTGGACATCGACCCCTCGATACCGCAGTAGCCGACATCGCCCCATCCCTCCGAGCTGAAAACGGTAATGGCTTGCCGACCGCACGTGCACAAGTCACCGGGCTGGGCAGGGCGCTCGCTCATGCGGTCAGCTTTTCAGCAGAGGACGCCCTCCGGGCTTCCCTCGCGCCGGCCTGCACACCGTCCAAGAACGCGTACACGCCGGCGCGGTCGATCGGACTCTGTCCGCTGCCGCCGACCCGCACTGCGTACCGGTCCTCGCCCAGCTCGGTGACGTGGATGCGCAGTCCGCTCTCGCAGGCCGCGACACCTGCCACCCACTGCACTTCCAGGTGCGGCGGCCAGTTCTCGTTGTAGGGCGGGTTGTGGCTTCCATCGGGGTTTCGGGTGACGTCCATGTGAAGCTCCTCCAAGACGTTGTTGGCGTAGGCAGCCATTCTGGCAACGACGCCCGTATTCAGTCGCTGTGCGAACTCTTCGGTCCTGTGGCCGGCCACGTTGCGCAGGGGGGCGACCCGGTCGTGAATGAAGGAGACGAGGTCGTCGATTTCCTGCTGTGTGAAGGGCGGCGGTGGCGTGTAGATACTCTGCTCGGTCATGCAGTCTCCTGGGTAATCGGTGGTGATAGGGAGCAGTCTTCCAGTCGGGGTCCGGCAGCGCGGGGAGGAACGTCAAAGCCCGGCCGCGGAGGGGTGCGGCCGGGCCAGGACATCAAGCGGTCAGCTCATCAGACTGACGGAACGGACCAGCGCGTCGGTCAGGGACTGCCGCGAGTTGTCCGGGATGAGGATCTTCGGTGGGGTGTCCACGTCCAGTTCGTCCTCCGCCAGTTCCAGGAGGGTTCCGCCGGCGCGGGCCGGGGTGAGGATGGCGATCCGGTCTGTGATCGAGTCGTAGGCCCAGTCGGTGTTGGTGATGAGTGCCGTAGCGAGGTCGGTGATCTGTGGGGCAGGGATCGTGATGGTGGCGTCGAAGAATTGGCCGAGGGCCTGGATGCGGAGGGTGACCTGGTCACGGTATGGCGTGGCGAGGAGGTCGAGGGCCGTCTGGGCGTTGTCGGTGTAGGACCAGAGGACCACAGCGCTGGTGGTCATCGAATGCCTCCTGGGTGTGGATGGGTCTGGTGAAGCTTCCGGGTGGTGCGGCCGAGCTTGGTGGTGCACTACCTCCTCTCGAGCAAAGGCGGAACGTACGGCAGGACGATCGCGGCGAACTGGTTGGCAGAGTCGGGGTTGTGGGTGAGCTGGCCGGCGAGCCAGACAGCTGTGGCGGTGAGGAAGGCAATGAGGACCGGGTCGTGGTTTCGGCCGTTGTTGAGGTTGTTCTCAGTCATGTGGCACCCCCGTGGGCAGGTTGGCGTGGTTGATCGTGAAGACTTCGCACGCCGAGCCGGCGTTTAGGGGCTCGTTGCTGGGACCGCACCGGGGGACTTACGGTTCTTGGTGGGACTGCCCCTGGTGCGGTACTCCCACCGTATCCCGTAAGGCATGGCTATGCAATGCATAGCGCGGGATGGAAGACGACAACGCCCCCAGACCCGAGCGAGTCGAGGGGCGCAGCGGCGACGTGGGATGGGGCTACTGCCCCGATGTACGCCGTTCGGACAGTGTCGGCGGACGGCCCGCCAGGCGCGCGCTGATCAGGGCGTCGTCGGGGAGGTCCTTCATCGCTTCCCGTAGTTCTGCCACGGTCCAGAACCGATAGATCCGCTGAAGCTTTCGGTCCTCACGAAGCGGCTCGCACTGCTTGTCGAACTCCTCCTTGGTCGGCCCCTTCATGACGGTGAACCGGCCGAAGTGGCGGTACTCAAGCAAGCCGCTGGCTGCGACGATCTTCATGGCGTTCGCTGCGGTAGGTCGAGACACGTTGTAGCGCTTCGCCACTTCCCCCGACATGAGCACTCGCCCGACCCAGTGTCGGCCCTGCTCGATCTCCTCCGAGAGTCCGTCCACGACGGCCTGCTGTCCCTCGGGGTTGAGCCATGCAGGCCTGTCGCCGATCTGTGTCTTCCGCCAGGAGCTGTCGTGCAGCGGCTTCTCCACTGCGGTCGCTTCCTCTTCTGCCGTCAGCGCTGCTATTCGGTTCGGATACCACTCGACAGTCCGGCGGACCACTTGGTGAGCCCAGTGTTTGTCGTCCTGGTGCTGCGTCCATCGCACATCCGGGTCGAAGGAGACGCCGAGGTACAGCAAGACGTTGTTGACGTCGTACAGCCGGTAGAGCGCAGTCGGCTCATCGGTAGGGCGGTGGCTCATGCGCTGGCGTCCTCTCGGCAGTCGGTGCACAGGGCATCCTCGGTGCAGTTTCGCAGCGGCCTGTGACACTCAGGGCACTTAGCCCGCTGAACCCGCGCGATCTCCTCGTTGCCCGTACGAGGCTGTGGCAGGGGCGGAGCCGCAGGAAGGTTCTCCGGGGCCAGACGATGCCGGTAGACGGCCGCCAGAGACTTCGCGGAGTCAGTCTCCTCGGTCAGCTGCACACGCAGCTTGTTCTCACTCCAACCGGCCGCCAGAGCCTCGCCTACCCGCTTAATCAGGTACTCCCGCTGCTTCGGCCCAAGAATTCGACCTCGGTAGGGCAAGCACTCCACGAATGCAGCCGCCACTCGGTTCTGCTCTTCCTGCCGCGGAGCATCTCCACCCCCTCCTCCCTTCTGGTCCTGAACATCGACGGCCGCCTGCTCATCCTCGCGCGCGGGGGAGGAGGAGGTACTTCCCCCCAGTTCTTTAACCCCGTAGGGGTTAACTCCCGCCTCACCGACATCCGGTCCACCGGGAGCCGGTCGACCGAAGTTCGGTCCACCGAAGTCCGGTGACACGGGATTCGGTCCCACCTGCGAAAACTCCGGAGATTTCGAAGTATCCGCGACGGCTTCCAGACGTCTGCGGTCGCCCTTCTTCGCCTTGCTCCACGGCTTCGGAAGGCTCACCGGCAGCGACGCCTGATCCTGCGGCTCCTCGAACATGGTCGTCTTCGTCTCGAACCGACCACGCTCCCCCTGGGTCCGCGTGCGTACCAGGTACCGCTCGGTCTCCAGCTCGTTCATGTAGCCGGCGATCGCATCCCGGCCTTCTGGGTTGTCAGCGGCCAGCGAGCGAATGTCGACTTTGGACCCAGGCGGCAGGCTCAGCAGGTACTCGGCCAGACCTCGAGCCCCAAAGGACAGCCGGTTGTTCTGAGCGAGTGCGTTGTCGATGATGACGAAGCCGCGGTCCTTCCTCGGACCTCGTTCGATGTTCACGCCATTCCCTCCGCCGTGCGGAGGATTGACCGGGGGGCACTACTTGGCAGTACGCCAACTACGGGTACCCTCACTGTTGAGGACCCTTCTGATAGGTGGGACTCGAAGAACCAGCGGGTTGCACCCCGCTGTGACTTGCCAGGACGCCCGGGTAGAGGCTGCTGCGGCCTCGTTGATCCGGGCGTTCGCGCTATCTGGGACCGGTGGCTGCGACCGCCATCTGTCGGCGCGCTCATGACTACTTCTTCGATCTCGGCTTGAGACCTCGGCCGCCGCGGGGAGGTCCCTGGCGGAAGTAAGCCAGGAACTCCTTCACCGGCATGGTCCGGGTTCTGCCCGCCATGACGTACGGGAGCTGGCCTGGCGCGTCACCGAAAGGCCAGTCGTTCGCCGTTCGCGCGATGTACCGAAGGCCATCGGGTGTGATGCTCTGCACGAGTCCTCGTTCCGCGAGGAGCTTGGCACCGGTCGTGAAGGTGACAAAAGGGGGCAGGTTTTCTTCCACCGCCCCCGAAACTTCGGCCGAGCCGAAGACTTCGCTAGGCTGCGACATCGCAGGTCCAATCGCTCTCGAGGTGATGATCTGCTGGGCCGCACGTCTTCGCAGGGCAGCGGCCCGTAGGGCGGTCGGCCGGTCTCAACACCGGTCGGCCGTTCTTAGTTCAGGCGTCACTCTCCTCAATCTCCAGCGACACCGTGCTGCGCATCGGTGCCGTCGTGACTGTCGCGAACGCCACTGTTCCGTCCTCACGCATCCCGCGTGACACGATCCGCAGCGCCGGCGTTCCCTCTGGGAGGGTCAAGGCCTCAGCGGCCGGACCAGATGCCATTGCAACGCACATGTCGTACGTGACCTTCGTGATGCCCATGCCGAGCCACTTGGAGATCGTCATCCTCTCCGGAGGCTTTACGTCTCCGGCTCGCATCATCGGCGGTAGACCCGTCCACCCCGCAGGGGTGAGCGTCGCGGCCTCAGCAGTCACCAGCGTCCGCTTGTGCTGGCACGGGGCGCCGTCCCCGTCGAACCGGGTCCTTATCCGCTCCACCACCTCGGCGCCAACCGGGATGCCCGTGTCGGCGTCGGCCTCTGTGATGACGATGTGGTTGACCTGGGTCGGCCCCTCATCGGCCCCGTTACCGTGGTCCCGCTTCCAGGCCGTGGCGCTGGTGGCGATCTCCCGGTTTGCCGAACGGTACGTGCCGAGCTTGATCCGGCCCGGCCGCCCAGTGATGACGGTCGCGCCGGAGCCACGCCGCACGCTCACCAAGCCCATACCGGCCATGACAGAGAACGCGCCGGCGACGGTCTGCTGAGTGCTCTCGAACTCTTGGGCCAGGTCCCTGGTGGACGGCAGGCGTTCGCCGTACTTGTACTTCTCCTCGCCGCGGTCGATGCGCGCGGTGAGTTCCTTGATGATCTCGGCTTGGTTCATGGGCCCTCCTCTCCTCTCTCACTGTCACGGCACATTCACCATATCAGGAGATTGCCTTGACAGTTAGGTTCCGTGGTGAGTAAATGGTCTCAGCGTCAAAGCAGTACGCAAAACGGCCCCCGGGTTATACCCAGAGGCCGCCAGCCAGGTGCTCCAACACCTGGCGCAGAACCGCCCACCTGCCCAAACAGGAGGCCGATCCATGAACCGGATCGTACAGGCATCACCGGCCAGCGTGGCCGCAGACACCGCTCAGGCCGATGAGGCGCTGCGGCGTGTCACTACCGCCCAGATCGGCCCGCGCGAGCCGGGCGTCGTCTACGACAACGCGACCAGCGCCTACCGCGTCCTCGCCGTCATCACCAACCCGTCCGAAGCCCGCCGCATCCTCCGCCGACGCGCCGCCCGCTTCGCGATCCTCGTCCGCGACCTCCACGCCGGCACCGAGCACTACACCGGAGCCACCTGGACCGGCAGCGACCGCGTCCTCAAGGCGGTGGCGTGACATGGACCGCCACCAGAACACGCCCGAGGAACTCGCCGCGCTGGAGCTGTACCACCAGCTCGCCAACCTCAGCCCCGACAACGGCGACCGCGCCCTCATGGTCACCCTCCGCCTTCCCAACGGCCGCTACGTCGGCGACATCTGGCTGTCCACCCAGGACGTCCAGGACCTCGCCGACGCCAGCGTCGGACTGGCCGCCGTCCGCGACTACGACGACGCCACCAGGCTCCCTGACGCGGACACCGTGGACATGACCGCGGCGCTCGCCGCGCTGGAGAACTTGGCGAACGGCGGCGACCAGTGAACGGCCCGCACCACACCAGCGACCTGGACGATGTCCTCGACACCCTCGCCGAACTCGGCGACGACGACATCGACCGCATCATCACCGGCTTCCGCAACCTGGCCCGCCGCGCCCGGACCGGCCACCTGGACCTGAACACTACCCAGGTCCTCCTCGCCGCGGTCGCCGCATCACCTGACAGTGCGGACTTGGTCGGAGCCTGCGCGTTCACGGTCGCCGAGATCACCGAGCACAACCCGGCCCTCACCGCCCTGACCGACGAGGCCCGCAAGGAGGCCATCCGTGCCGGGCAGGAAGCCGCGTTCCGCCTGACCGACCACTACCTCCGCGAGCCGGCATCCAACGCGAACGCCGCCCTCGACGTTCCGCACCCGCCCACCGTCCAGCCGCCGGCGATAAGCCCGGAGCAGCGGCAGCACCTCCACGACCGGCTCGACGCCACCAACCGGTGGTCCCGCAACCGACCCACCTGACCAACCCCAACTGGGGTCCGGCCGGCCGACGCCGACAACGACCGGCCGGACCCCACCCCCTTCTGGCCCTGCCGGAGGCCGCCCCCGCTACCACCCCGAGCGGGGACGGCGCCCAGCACGGCCAGCGGACAAAAAGGCACAGCCCGGAAGGAACCACCGTGAAGCGATCCGAACGTATTCAGTTCCACACTGAGGAAGCCGCCGCCCTCCGTGTCACCGCCGCAACCGCATCCGGCACGCCCGGAGCCCGCCAGTGCCTGGCCGCTGCCCGCGACCACGACTCCCTCGCGGAAGCCGCCCGCGTCGGCGACTACCCGCACCCGTCTGAGCACATCGTCGGCACCGACATCTAACCCGGAAGGACTCGATCACAGTGACCATCGCCCCCAGCATCCTCGCCAAGTACACCGACGACCTTGCTTTCGCCGCCGAGACCAGCCCCGCCCAGACCCCCGCCGAGTTCGTCACCCAGCTCGACAAGGCCGCCTACAACCTTGGCGCCCTTGCCCGCATCAACGGCGCCGAGGACCTGGAGACCGCCAGCATCCTCCTCACCGAGGCCAACGACGCCACCGGCGAGGAGCGGAAGGTCCTGCTCAAGCGGGCCATCGGCTACCTGAAGGACTTGCCGGACATGGTCGCCGAGTACCGCGGCATGGTCGGCGACTGACCATCCGCCTTCGGGGGCCCGGCCGCCAGCTGAAGCCGACACAGCCACGGCCGGACCCCGCCTCTGGCCCTGCCGGAGGTCGCCCCGCCACCGCCCCCAGGCGGGACGGCCCCCCAGCACGACCAGCACCCCGCACCACACGCCCAGAGAGGAAGCCCATGCTCGCCACCGTCTTAGCCATCACCGGCACCCTCCTCGGCGCCACCGTCACCGGCCTCTTCCAACACGCCGCCGCCGGCCGCACCGAGAAGACCACACGACGCGAGCAGCACCGCCGCGACCAACTCGAAGCCGTCACCGCGCTCGCTGTCGCCATCTCCGACCACCGAGCCGCGATGTGGGGTCGCGGCGACGCCCGGCTGAAAGGCGACCCCGAAGACCGCGTACGAGAACTCCAGACCCACAGCCACGCCACCCGATCCGCCGTGACACGACCCCGGATCGCCCTCCGCCTCCTCATCACCGACCCGTCCGTCCGGCAGGCCGCCGACGCCATGGTCACCGCCACCTACGCCATGCGCGACGCCTACACCAGCACCAGCGACCTCACCACCGCCCGCGCCGCCGCCATGACCGCCCACGACCACTTCGTGGACATCGTCGCCCGCTACCTCGAAGGGAACCCCCGATGACCGGACCCGAGTTCGCCACCGCCCACGGCAACGACAGCAGCACCTGGAGCGCCGCCGACTTCGAGACCGAACTCAACCTCGCCGAGATCGACCAGCTCCCCACCACCACCGACGACCACGACCTCGCCGCCTAACCCCAGAGAGGGGCCGCGCCCGATGCTCGCCGCCTACAAGAGCAACCGCCGGCACAACAAGCTCATGAAGGTCGCCCACAGCCTCCTCTACAACGCCTACATCAGCGTCACCCAGAACCCTGCCAACGTCACCGCTGAGGACGTCGCCGCCCACGCCTTCGGCCGCCACCAGATCGAACTGGACCTCGATGAGGCCCAGAAGTTCCTCGACGCCGCTCGGGTCGCCCGCGGCGAATTCTCCACGAACAACGCCTGACCACCACCCCACCGACACCGAAAGGACCAACGCCCATGCTCACCGAAGCGCTCAACGCGGTCGAACGGGTGCCCGTGTACGCATGGGCCGCCCTTCTCGCCCTCACCACACTCACCTTCGGCTACCGCATCGCCACCAGGCACCAGCCCCGCACGACCCCTCGCAAGACGCGCGACAAGCAGAAGCGCCGAACCGTCACCGGGTTCCTCGGTATGGGCCTCGTCGTCGTCGCCGGCCTCGCCCTCTCCACCAACACCTCCGCCCGATTTGCCGAGAAGCGACTCCACATGGAATCGCCCCTCAACATGACGGTCGGCCTAGTCCTCGAAGCCATCGTCATCGGCCTCTCCCTCTACGCCTGGGCGTTCAACGACAAGGGAGCCACTCGCGCCGCCTACGCCCTCGTCTTCGCCCAGGCGATCGGCGCCTTCGAAGTCACCCGGTTCGAAGGCGAGGACATCGGCACGGCAGCCGTCCGGATCGTCGGTCCGGTCATGCTCGCCTACGGACTGCACAAGCTCCTCGGCCTCGAAGCGAAGCTCGGAAAGATCGAGATCCGGTCCGACGGCATGCTGGCCCGGCTCTGGACCGACCAGAAGAACCGGATCGAGAGCCGCCTCGGTATCGGAGCCCGCGGCGCCGACGCCGAAGCCATCTCCCGCAGCAACGCCGCCGACAAGTTCGTCCACCTCAACTCGGTCGGCAAGCCTCGGCGGATGACCGACCGCATGTACCGGCGGGCCCTGGTGAAGGCCGGCCGGGCCGCCCTTCACGGCCTAGAGGGCATCGAGCGGCAGATGACAGAAGCCCATCTCGTCGACCGGATCGCGTACGAGAAGGGCATGCAGATCGGCGGCGACCACTTCGAGACCGCCCTCATGCGAGGCGTGCGGTCGAACACCGGCCCGCTCAATGCGGACGCGGCTCCTCCGGCTGGGTTCATCCCGCTGACCAGCGCGGCTCTCGAAGCCGCACCCCCCAGTCACGCAACAGACGCACCCGAGCCGCATGCCGACAAGCCGCAGCCGCGTTCGAAACCCGCCACGGCTGATGCCGAGCGCAAGGCCCGCGCGTTCCGGGTCTACGCCGACCTTGGGCAGCCCTCCCAGCGCGCCTTCATCAAGCTCTGGCGCGAGCGCGGATACGGCGAGTCGGACCAGACCGTCCGCGAGCTTTACAACGAGATGCACGCCGCCTTCGAGAACGCCCGAAAGGGCCCCAGGGGAGAGTCCGCGTGAACGCGTCCCGCACTCATCCGGCCGCCTACCAGTGGGCCCAGCCCGCATCCACCATCAGCAACAGCGAAAGGAAGTGAAGGAGGTGAGCGCAGAGACCATTTCCATGCTCGACTCGGGCTCCACGAACCCACAGGCCATCACGTTGGGTGACGGTGCGGGCGGCGGGGCGGGGCGGGGCGGAAGCCAGAACAGCAGCCAGGGGCCCCTGGTGGTCGTCCAACAGCCCCGCAGCGCCGCCCCGCCCCGCCCCGCCCCGCGACGATCTCGGGACAACGAAGACAACTCACTGCGAAACGGATACGCCGCAATCTCACACAGTGTGAGCGGCGAAACCGCAGCGATCGGCCTCGGATTCCTTGCCGCCGGCCCCATCGGCGCCATCATCGGAGGCGTCGCAGCACCAGCCGTCCTCGCCGCCGTGATGTGGCGCAGCAGGCGCGCCGAACACGACAACGACACCAACAAGAACAATGTCGGCAACACCAGCCGCGACTCGTCCGGATCAGGGGCAGGAAACGGCGGGCGGAACAGCAATGGAGGCCGCCGCAACGGACCGCACCACAACAGCCCGGGAGGCGGGCGTCACCGGACACCGAACGGCCACGGCACCGACAGGACCGGGAACCACCGCAAGCCCAAGGTGAAGGACCCGGTCGCCGACAAGCTCAGCAAGCTCGGCAAGGAACTCCACAACAAGCTCAAGGATCGCAACCAGCGCGACAAGACCCCGAAGAACGGCAAGCACGACGGCGCAGGTAAGCCGCCCGGGAGCGGCAGCCACGACAGTAAGGGGGCAGGGAAGAACCACACCGCCCCGAAAAACGCCACTGACCTGAAGGGCGGCACAGGCAAGGACCGCAAGTGGCTGAAGGACCGCGGCCCCCAGTCCGACAGCGACCGCCCCTGGCGAAGCCGTGGTCCCAAAGGCAAGCCTGAAAAGCCACGCAAGGACAAGCGCGGCAAGAACACCCTCGGCGACGACACCACCTCGGCCACAGCACGAGACGGCCTCGAACCGAAGAAACCGAACGGCGGAGGAGGCGCCGAAGAAGAAGTCTTCGACGCGGAGATCGTCGACGATGGGCTGCCCCCCAAGCCCGACAAGGCACCCGGTGACGTCATCGATGGTGAGGTCATCGACGAAGACCGCATCGCCCTCGTACGTACCAAGCGGGAACGAGCCCAGCGCCGCCAAGCCATCACCGCAGGCAAGGAGGCCGCCCAGCGGGCCGCCCGAGACGGCGACATGGGCGACCCGCACCAGGTCAAGGCCGATGTAATCCGCGAATACAACCGGCGCATCGACCTCGAACTGCACCACGAGAACGAGCGGCTCGCTTTGACCGCGGCAGCCGAGAAGCCAAGGAGCACCCCCGTGAACTACCCCGCGATCCAGGCCACCCCCACCCGCACCGCTGGCACCGTCATGGCCCGGCAGATCGACTTCCGCGGCTCCACCGCCTACGCCCTCCTCCACGCCATGGCCGACCAGCTCGCCCACGGCCTGTACAACGACGACGCCGCCGACATGGCCGACCACATCGTCGAACTCACCGGCATCCCGAACATGTGCAAGAACCTCTCCCTCGCCGTCCAGGAAGCGGCCCGCGCACTCGCCCGGACAGCACCCCTGCACCCGTCCGTTATCAAGCACCTGAACAACGCAGCGATCGCAGCCCGCAGCGCCGGCGTCATGGCCGACCAGATCATGGTGGTCTTCGTCCAGGCCCACCGCGAAGACATCATCCGCGTCCTCGACCCCCGCATCGGCGAGGAACGCTGGAACCTACGCAACGGACCCGGAACCCTCGACGCGGCCAAGCTGCGCGCCGCCATCGCCTCCGCGCACTCCGCGCGCCTCACCCTTCCTTCAGGAGCCTCCCCGGCCGGCGACACGCCCAGCGGCGGCAGCAAGCTCGTCCCCGCTTCAGACGGCAGCACCAAGAAGCTCATCACCCTGATGAAAGGCTTCACCCGCGGACACATGGTCAACGTCCTGTCCGAAGTAGCCGGCTCCGCCGCAGGAGTCGAAGTCGTCGCCGACTCCGTCACCAAGCTGTACCGGCGCATGGTCAAGACCTGGCCGACCGAGGGAGTCGTCGACGACACGGTCCGCGCGACCGCGTCGAAGGTCCGCACCATCTCCACCGAACTCCGCAAGGCGATCAAGGCAGCACAACGAGCCCACCAGCGGGAGCTGCGCCTGAACGAGAAGCCCCGAAAGGGCGCACGCGCTGAGAAGAAGTGGGACGTCGTCGGTCGCGGCCCGGCCAACTAACCGAAGGGAGAGAACACGTCATGTCCAGTGCAGAACTGCCGGTGACACTCACCGACAAGCCGAAACGATGGGACTTCTCGCGCGATGCCGTCACCCACGGACGGCTCGTCGCGTGGGGCAGCGAACTTGGAGTCGCCACCGCCCTGGTCGCCCCACTCGCCGACATCCCCTGGGAAGCCGGAGCAGGCGCCGGCATCCTCTGCACCGGAACCGCCGTCCTCTACGAACGGGCCCGCGGCTCCTGGCGGCGCGTCCTCGCCGCCCGGGCCACCTCCTGGCTCGCCACCACCGGATGGCTGTCATACACGCTCGCCGAAGGCCCCACCCTGCTGAAGATGGCATTCGGCGGGGCCATCTGGGCGACCGGCGCCGCCGTCAACATCGGCATGGACAAATGGGGCGAGGAAACCCGCGCCGCCGAGAAGGAACTCGACCGCCGCCTCGAGACCGGCGAAACCATCAAAGCAGCGCAGGACGGATGGGCCCGCCTCCTCGAGGACATCTGCGGCATCGAAAACGCAGTCGCCGACCCCGTCATCGACCGCTGGACCAGCGGAGCCGGCTACACCGTGAAAATCACCCTGCCCGCCCACCTGAACATCGACGCCCTCCGCGGCTACGAGGCCCCCCTCGCAGGAGCCCTCCACCTCCCCAAGGGCGGCGGCGTCAGCTTCAACGCCGGTGGCCCCAACACCCCCCGCCACGTCGTCTACATCGCCGTCACCGAAAAAAACATGATGAGCGGCGCCATCCCCTACCCCAAGCTCACCCCGACCACCATCAACAAGCCCGTCGGCTTCGGAGTCGTCGGCAACGGCGCCGAAGCAGGCCTCAACCTCAAGGACGAGGGCTTCATCGCCATCGGAGCCCAGGGCTCCGGCAAGACCGCCCTCATGAAGACCCTCGGCCTCGGCCTGGTCCGCTGCGTCGACGCCATCGTCATCGACCTCGACACCTCAGCCAAGATGAGCGCCGTCTTCGTCAACCCCTACCTGCGGTACGGCATCGGCCGGCCCCTCATCGACTGGCCCGCCACCACCGAAGACGAATGCCGCCTCGTCATCCAAGCCGCCAAAGCAGCGATCGCCGCACGCAAAACCGAGTACGCCGACCTCCTCGAAGACGAAGACGTCGACAACCTGCCCGCCCGACCCGACATCCCCGCCATCCACATCCGCGTCGACGAGACCAAGAGCATGCCCGACGACGTACTCGACGGCATTGACTTCATCATCGAAGAAGGACGCTCCGTCAACGTACGCGTCTCCAACACCGGCCTGCGCGCCACCCGCGAATACATCACCGGCACCATGGACGAACTCACCCCCGGCCGCATCGGCCTGCGCACCAACAACAGCTCCGAACTCCAGATGCTGTTCCCCGACACAGGCGCCCCCGACATGGCCATCTTCACCGACCCCGGCACCGTCGCCTACATGTCCACCACCAAGGGACCCTTCCAGCCCACCCCCGCCAAGGCCTACGCCACCATGGCCGAAGCCTTCACCCAGGGCAGCGACGACTACCAGCGCATGCAGACCCTGTTCATGGACGCCGCCCGGGAACTCTCGGACATCCGACCCGACATGGACCCCATCACCGCCAAGGCCATGGGTCTGGCCTGGTCCCAGCGCTGGGCTCGCATCATCCCCAACCTTCGCGGCGACGCCCACGGCAACGTTACCGCCGACCGTATGCACGAATCCGTATGGGAGCTGTACCAGTCCTGGGAGAAGCCTGTCTCCTACGACCTACTCCTCGGCCGAGCCGCCGACGATGACGGCTATACCCTTGCCACGCCGTTGAACGCCGCCGCGGCCGAGATTCCCCGCCTGTCCGAGACGATGCTCGACGACGACGAACTCGACCGGATCGCCGCCCAAGAAGCAGCCATCGAACTCGCCAAAACCTCGGCCAAGCCCAAGACCGATGACGACCTCGCCGTCGAACTGTTCACCTCCATGGGCCGGCCCGCCAAGCCCAGCGAGATCTACCCGCTCATGGTGAAGGCCGGCTACGAGAAGTCCGAGCGCACCTTCCGCGACCTGGTCGCAAAACTCGGCCTGCAAGACAAGCTGACCAAGCGTCATGATGGAACCTACGCGGCAGTCGAGTGCGGTGAGGATTCCAATGCAGGACGAGTTCCCGGACCTGAAGATGACCCCGATGGAAGCAGCGATGCTCCACATGGCTGAGCTGATCGACGGCCTGAAGAAGGCTGGCCTCAGCGAGGCCAGCGCAGTGCGCTTCGCCGCCATCTACTTCAACGAGCAGTCGGGCAACGTCGACGACTCGGATATCGACTGATCACATCACACGGCCAGGAAGCCCCCGGGTCGTACCCGGGGGCTTCCTGCATCCCCACCCACCGCTGAAGGAGACCAACTACCGTGAACCGCCTGCCCGAGCCCATCGCGCGGCAGCCCCACCCCACCCAGGCCGGGCAGCCCACCCCCGACACCGCCGCCCACGCCTTCCTCGCCGAGATCGAAACCGCCCTCGCCCAAGCCACCCGCACCGACAACCCAGCCCCCACCGCATTCCGCGACCCCACACCCATCCCCACCATCGGCCCCACCCCGCCCGTACCCCAGCCCGGACGCCCCCCCATGAGCAGCAAAGCCACCGACGACAGCGTCCGCATGCTCTCCGCCGGCTTCCTCACCCTCTGCGGCGGCGGCGCCATCTCCAGCATCCTCTGGGCCTCCGGCCACGCCGACCCCACCACCATCGGCGTCATGGCAGCCGCCCCCGCCGGCCTCGCCATCCCGATCCTCGCCCTGTCCCGCCTCGTCAAGCGCGCCAAGAACGTCGTGGCGGCCGCGCCGCCCGTCGTGCACAACCACTACGACGGCATCGTCCACGTGGACGCCCGCACCGTGAACAGCCAGACCCGCGGCGTCTGGGCCAGCACCCGCAACCAACTGCCCCGCGGCAGCCAGTAGCAGCCGGGGGGATAGCAGCTCAGACAAACCCCGCCCGGTAGGGCAGCATCAGAACTGCACGGCCCGGCTCTCCTAGAGTCACGGTGTCCCCGCGCCCAACTCATAGGCCGGGCCGTGCACACACAGCCAGCCCAGGCCGCTTCCCCCTCCGGCCCCGGGCACACAACGGCCCCCGCCCCCGCCCATCCCCTGGCGCGAGCGGGGGCCGCCCCCTGTCTCAGCCTTCCGGATGCTCCCGGAACCACGCCACCATCCGCTGGATCGGCGTGCTCACGGCCAGCATGTTCCCTCGTGCCGCTAGATTGTCCCGCCCGTAGTTGTCGGCCTGCCGCTCCGCCTCATCCACGAACCCGATCGGCACCGCATACAGGCTGGGGTCCTTCGCCCGCATCGCATCCCGCACCCGCACCGCGGCCGCGAGCTTCCGCGTCATGAACTCCTGACAGTCGTCCGCGTCCGTGCACCCCGACGCCGTCTCCTCCTCGTACGCCTCCAACGCATCCCGCGGCATCACAGACGGCACCGACGGCGACGCAGACACCGAAGCCGACGCCTTCCCGCCACCCTCACCGGAACCGCCGTCCCCGCAGCCGGCCAGCACCAACACCACGGCCACCACAGCAGCCACCATCCCCACCCTGCGCGATCTCCTCATGCCGCGCAGCATGCCCCCACCCAGCCACCCGAGGGAACACACCAACCAAAATCGGCGATCATCCGTGATAGGCGCGGGGCCTGACAACCACACAGCGGGAGCCCCACCGCCATGCCCTGGTCAAAACTCAAGACGGACGAAGTCACCGTCCGCCGCACCGAACTCCTCAAACTACGCCGGCAAGGAGTCCGCTTCGACGACCCCCGCGTCGAAGCCCTCGGCTACAGCAGCCCCAACGCCGCCCGCAAAGACCTGACCCGCGCCCTCGAAGCCCACCGCAAAGAGGAAAAGGCAGAGATCGGCGTCTACCGGCAGCAAGAGAACGAACGCCTCGACACCCTCCTCGAAGCCGCCTGGCCACAGGCCACCCAGCCCACCCCGATCCGAGACAAGGAAGGCAACGTCGTCGGCGAGGAACTCGACATGCGGGCCGTCGACACCGTCCTCCGCCTCATGGACCGCCGCGCCAAACTCAACGGCCTCGACATGCCCGCCAAGGCCGAAGTCACCGGAGCAGACGGCGGCCCCCTCGCCCTCTCCACCGCCGACCCCGACAAACTGGCAGCGCTCATCGCCGCCACCAGCCGGCTCGACACCGCGACCCCGGCCAACACCGCCACCTCCACCCCGACCGAAGACGAAGAGGCGGCCCCATGAGCAGCCAGTACGCCTACGCTGACAAGCTCGCAACGGAACTCCACCGCCGCGCCTGCCGCCTTCACGAGCTACGCGCCGATCTCGTTGCCAACAGCGACCGCATCAACCACGTGCGGGGCGAGGTCATCGGCCTCCGCAGCGCGCTCGGAATCGTTCTCGGCGGCACTGTGCCAGGCGGCACAGCCGACCGGCTCGCCTTCACGTACTACGAGCAGTGGCTCACCCGTCAGGCACTGCCAGGGTGAGCACCGCCATCGAGGAGCAGGTCGCGGTCTACCGCACCCTCCCCGCCGACCAGCGCCAGCAGATCGCCCGTCTCGCCGACACCGAGACACGGGCCGCTCTGACATGGGCTGAGAAGCAGATGGCCATCGAACGCTCCCCAGGTGCCATGGCCGCAGCCCTGACCGGCGGCCGCGAGTGGCAGGCCCGACACCTGGACCTCATCGACCAGGCCTTCGTCCGCATCGCCAACGGTGAACGGATGCGAGTCCTGCTGAACATGCCGCCACGCCACGGAAAGAGCGCTCGTGCCGCGCGGTGGGCCCCCCTCTGGTACCTGGCCCGGCACCCCGACCACCGCATCATGATCGCCTCCTACGCCGCCAAGCTCGCCGAAGGACACGGCAGGTGGATCCGCGACAGCATCCGCGAACACGGCAACGACATCGGCATCAACCTTCGATACGGCTCTCAGGCAGCCAACCGCTTCGACCTCGAAGGAACCGAGGGCGGCCTCGTCACCGCAGGCGTCGGCGGATCCCTGACCGGCATGGGCGCAAACGTCGCCATAGTCGATGACCCCCTGAAAGACGCCAAAGACGCCGACAGTCCCGTCAAGCTCGCCACCCTCTGGGACTGGTGGCAGCAAGTCATCAACACTCGCATGGAACCCAACGGCTCCATCATCGTCATCCAGACACGCTGGTCCCAGAACGACCTCGCCGGCCGCATCCTCCAAAGCGGCGCCGACGGCTGGACCGTCCTCAACCTCCCCGCCATCGCCATGACCGAAGGCGACCCCCTCGGCAGGAAGGTCGGCGAACCTCTCTGGCCCGAACGGTTCCGGCTTACCCACCTCAACCGCTTCAAGAAGGACGTCGGTGAACGCGGCTGGTGGGCCCTCTACCAGCAGGAGCCCAGACCGCTTGAGGGCGGCGTGTGGAAGTGGCCGTGGATCACCGACAACCGCATCACCGCCCAAGCCTTCCGCGGCATCGACCTCACCCGCACACTCGTCGCCATCGACACCGCCGGCGGACGTGAAGACAGCGACGAAGTCGGCATCATCGGCGGCGGCCGCGACGCATCCGGGGAGATGTACCTCCTCGCCGACCACTCCCGGAAGATGGGCGCAGCCGAGTGGGGCCGCGCCGCATGCCTCCTCGCCATCGAACTTCAGGCAGACGCGTTCGTCGTCGAATCCAACTTCGGCGGCGACATGGCGGCCCAGATCCTCCGCCAGGCCTGGCAGGAACTGGAACGTGAGGGCGCCACCGGCGGCATGCTGATGCCTCGCATCATCGAAGTCACTGCCAAGGTCGGCAAGCGCCTGCGCGCCGAACCTGTCGCCCAGCTCTACGAGAACGGGCACGTCCACCACGTCGGAGAGTTCCCCGGCCTCGAAGTCCAGTACGTCTCCTGGATCCCCGGCATGGACAGTCCCGACCGCCTGGACGCGGCAGTGCACCTCATCACCGAACTGGCCGATCCTGCGTCCGCTGCTGTCGGCTCTACCAACTACAGCGACCAGCGACTGCGTGGACGGAGGTAGTGAGGTGACGATCAGTCAGTTGGTTAGGCAGTCGCTCACAGCGGGCAAGCTCACCGACGCAGTTGACCGCATAGCCCTCACAGAAAGAGGCGCTTAACCCTGAGTGCCACCAGCGATCCACAAGATGCAATCAATGTTGCATAACAGCAGGTCACACGCTTTATGGAGCGGCAATCGATCACTGCTGCTGTGACGCTGAGGCTGCGAGCAGACATGCGTTCCACGTCCCTCGCACGACGTCTGCTGGTTCGGAAAAGTTCCAAACTCGGGGTACATTGACTGAGGACTTCACGCATCTCCAGATGCGTGCAAGGCCAGCAAAAAAGAACCGCCCCCCTGGATGGGAGGCGGTCCTTCGCCGGGCGCCGGACTGTGGACTACTTGTGCGCAGCCAACTGGTTGAGCAGATCCAGGAAGCTGGTAACAAAGCACCAGAAGTTTCAGTCCGGTTGTTCGTTGTCGTTCATGCGTCACCTCACGTGCGGCCACGGGACTCAGGGTCCGGAGCGGGCCGCTTCCTCCGGGCCGCGGCACCGGGGGAACACGCTGTGACTGGTCGATAACGAACACCCGAGGCAGAGTCTACGTCCTCCCAGGACCCCTCCCGACCCTCCAAGGCCCCGGAACCCCGCCAACCCCGCCCACCAGGGCCGAAGATGGGCGACGTACGCCCGCACTGTCACCCGTTCGGATGAATCAGCGATCCGACAATCCACACGGCCCACCGACCCTGCGCCCCGCGCGCTCTGCCAGCCGAGGGAACCTGCCGGCCCGCGCCCCGTACCCTGATCACAGGCGCGGGGCCTGGATGTCGTCGTACGAAGGAGCAGCGGTGGGCCTGCGCGAGGTCGTGATCCACGCCTGGTCGTGGCTGAACTACAAACCCGTCTACTCCGGCCACCACGGCGACGGCACCGGCATGCCCAACCGGCGCGCCTTCCCTGAAGCCAACGCCATGTGGGTGCCCGAAGAGGACCAGAAACGCCTCGCCGCGTACAAGCTCCTCACCGCCTACGACCAGAACCAGGCCTTCGAACTCGCCGAAGCCGCCGGCGACGTCCACGCCCGCGAGAAACGCGAGTTCGGCGACCCCAGCATGTTCGTCGAGACCGTCATGTCCCACGTCCTGGGCCGCGAGCAGACCATCACCGTCGATGGCGCCGAACACGACACCGACCAGCCCACCCCCGAACAGGCCGCGGCCGCCCGCATCCAGGAACTTCTGCGGGACTGGGCTGAAGCCGAGCAGCTGCCCATGCGGATCCAGCAGTGCGAACGCAAGTCCGTCAGCCTCGGCGACGGCGTATACCGGCTCGCCTGGGACCCCAAACGGATGCGGCCCACCCTCCGCGTCCACGACCCCGGCTTCTACTTCCCCTGCCTGCCCGAAGACGGCGACGCCGGCGACTACCCCACCCGCGTCCACTTCGCGTGGGAACTCCCCGCCGACGAACGCCGCGGCACCAAGGCCCGCATCCGCCGCATCACCTACGAACTCGACTGGATCCGTCCCGCCACCGGCTCCGGTGTCGACGAAAGCGGGCGCCGAGCAGTCCGCGCGCCGCTTCCCCCCGCCGAACCCGACCCGGCCAACCCCGACGCTGAAGTCCCACCGCCCCTCACGCCTGGCGACGTCTACCACCCGGAGAACGGCGGCATCTCCCGCCAGTACCCGTGGAACGACCAGCCGGCCTACGTCACCTGCTACCTCACCGACGCCACCTGGCTCCTCGAGGACATCAAAGGCACCCCCGACGTCGACTCCCTCCCCCTGGAGACGGCGACGTTCGCGACCCGCGGCGACGGCGAAGTCCTCGACCACCTCGACCTCCTCATCGACTTCCTCCCGGTGATCCACGTCCCCAACACCGTCCCTCCGGCAGAGGAGCACTGGGGGCAGTCGTCCCTGGCGAAGGTGTTGCAGGTGTTCGACGAACTCGCCTCGTCCGACACCGACTCGGCGAAAGCGTCCGCGACGACCGGCTCCCCGATGATCGGCCTGTGGGGCAAAGCCACCGCCGGCGCCGGCATGGACGTGCAGGAAGTCACGCCCGGCCTCATGGTCAAGCTCGGCGAAGGCGGCGGCATGACCGCCCTGGACACCAGCAAGAACCTCGCCGAACTCCGCGACCACATCCACGACCTCGAAGACCGCGCCGCGAAAATAGCCCGGCTCCCCGCCGTCGCCCTCGGCACCCTCGACCCGTCCCAGGCGCCGTCCGGATACGCCATGGACGTCTCCCTCGGCCCCCTCGACGCGCTCATCGCGTCCATGCGCCTGGCCCGCGACCACAAGTACGCGCTGCTGCTGAAGATGGTGCAGCGCCTGTACCTGGCCGGTCAGCACCCCGACTGGTCCGGCGTCACCCCGATGCCCGCCAAGCTGGCGTTCGGCTCGTACAAGCCCACCGACAAGCAAGGCGTCCTCACCCTCGTCACCGACGGCGTCAGCGGGGGAGTCCTCTCCCTGGAGACCGGCCTGAAGATGCTCATTGAGGCCGGCTTCCCCATCGACGACGCCGCCGAAGAGATCGAACGCATCCAGTCCCGCCAGTTCGACCAGGCCGTCAAGCTCGCCGACGCCACCGGCGACACCCAGCTCGTCGGTGCCTTCCTCGGTGTGAAGGTCACCGAACCCGACCCGGCGCCCACCCCCAACCTTCCGCCGGTGAACGTCAGCCAGCCGGCCCAGCCCGCGGCCGCCGACCCCGCACAGCAGCAGCCGCAGGGGAACGGGGGGAACACACCGTGAGATCTGTGCTGCACTTGGATCTAGGCGCGGGGCCTGACGAACTGTCCCAGGGAGGACTGTCACCAATGCGTCGCCCCACGCAGCGTCCCGGACTCGCCGCCGCCCCCGGCTGGGCCCACCCCTACACCGGCTTGGCCAGCCGCGCCGTGTTCTACAACGACGGCGGCACCCCTCCCGCTGCATCCCCCCAGGACCCGCCGAAGCCCGGCCCGCCGCCCGCCCCAGCCCCGACGCCGCAGTTCACCCAGGAAGACCTGGACCGCATCGCCGCGAAGGAGAAGGCCCAGGGGCAGCGCGCCGGCGCCCGCCAGGCCCTCGAGGAGTTCGCCGCCGAGCACGGCTTCACCAACGTCGACGACGCGAAGGCGTTCATCGCCGCCGCCCGCCAGGCTCAGGAGGACGCCCTCTCCGAGCAGGAGAAGCGGGAGAAGGAACTCGCCGACCGCGAAGCCAAGGCGGAAGCCCGCGAACAGGCCGCCGCCGCCCGCGAGCGCGCCGTACGCCGCGAGCAGGCTCTCACCCGCCTCGGCGCGTTCGACACCAAGGACGACCACGGCAACGGCATCCCGAACCTCCAGGACGCGCTGGCCATGCTCGACCGCGACCTGGCCGCCACCCCCGACGCCGACGAGCAGACCATCGCCGAAGCCGCCGCCCGACTCAAGGCGCGCCGGCCCGAACTGTTCGGCACCCAGGCACCGCCACAGCAGAACCCGATGCCGCCCGCTCCCGGCGGAGCCCCGGCCGGCGGACCCCCGCCCCGCCAAGCACCCGCAGGAAAGCCCGGCGACCGCGGCCGCGAGATGGCCCGCCTCCGCGGACACCTCCGCGACAACGCCGCCTAAAAAGCCACCCCAGCCACCGGGCTGGGGACAACGGGACCACGCCCTCTCCTCGTGGACGCGCGCCGAGCGGCGCAGCTGTCACCGCACGCCGTTTTATGAGGAGAGGCAGTCGTGAACGACTTCCAGCCCTACTCCTACACGGACAGCGTCACGGCCGACCGGCCCTGGCTCGCGTCCCTGGTAGGAGTCCAGGACACCAACACCATCACCCTCGACCTGACCAAGTTCACCTCCGGCACCCACTACGTGGTGTCCGCGAACCCGATGCTCCAGGGCCGCAACGTCATGAAGTCCGGGATCCCCCTCGGCAAGGTCACCGCGTCCGGCCTGTACGCCCCCTACTCCGGACCTCGCTCCGAGGTGCAGACCATCACCGTCACCGGCGGACCCACCGGCGGCACGTACACGCTCACGTTCTCCGGGCAGACCACCGCGGCGATCCCCTACAACGCGACCGCTGCCCAGGTGAAGACAGCCCTGGAGAACCTTTCCAACATCAACCCGGGCGACGTCGCCGTCTCCGGCGGGCCCCACCCCGGCACCGCCATCGTCGTTACGTTCGGCGGCCAGTACCTGTCCGACGATGTCGCGCAGATGACCGCCACCGGCTCCCTGACCGGCGGATCCAGCCCCGCCGTGTCGGTCGCCACCACCACCGCGGGCGGTGGTGCCTCCGCCTCCGACGGCACCGAAGTCCTCGCCGGATTCCTTGTCGACGGCTTCAGCTTCAACCCGACCTCCACCAAGGCGGCCGGTGCCCTGCTGTGGCACGGCGAAGTCTTCGCCGACCAGTGCCCGGTCCCGTTCGACCCGACCGACGTCGCGTCCACTGCGCCCGGCGTCAACATCCACTACCGGTAGAAGGAGCTGATCGAAGATGGAAGCGCTCGAGCTTCTTCTCCAGGACACCAACGACACCGACCTCACGGTGTTCGCCCGCCAGATGGACACCCCCGCGAAGTACCGCCTCACCCGCGAGGTTCTTCCCGAGCGCAGCATCCAGGGAGTCCGGTTCCGCACCACGTCCTCCAAGCGCCGCGTCAACGCCGCGAAGTTCCGCGCCTACGACGCGCCGACCGCACTGGCCAAGCGGCAGGCAGAGCGAGTCGTCAACGAGGGCATGCTGCCTGCCCTCGGCCAGACCCTCCCGGTCACCGAGATGGACCAGATCCTCCTGGACGTCGGCCGCGGCGCCGACACCCAGGCCTACATCGACCTCCTCTACTCGGACGTCGAACGGCACGTCGAGTCCATCAAGACCGCGCAGGAGATCGCCGCCGGCCAGCTCCTCGCCACCGGCACCGTCGACCTGCCAGGCATCGGCCTGGACGTCAACTGGAACGTCCCCTCGGTCAACATGCCCACCGCGGCCACCCTGTGGGACGACCCGGACGCCACTCCCCTGTCCGACGAGCGAGCCTGGATCGACTTCCTCGTCGACGGCGGCGCCCCCGCACCGAAGGAAGTCATCACCTCCCGCCGGGCCGCCCGCCTGCTGGCCGCGAACGCCGAGTACCGCGGCGCGTTCTACGGCTCCTACTCTACGTCCACCACCCCCACGGCCACGCTCGCCCCGAACGAGGTCAACGCCGTCCGCGCCCGCTACGGACTCCCCCCGATCGTCGAGTACGACGTGCAGGTCTGGAACGACGACAAGTACCAGCGGGTCCTCCCGGACAACAAGTGGATCCTCATCCCCGACGTCCCCGCGTCGGAGTGGGCCGAGACCCAGTACGGCGTCACCCGCGAGGCCGCCAAGTTCACCTCCGGCACCAACCCGGCCCTCACCCGCGAGGAAGCCCCGGGCATCGTCGTCGTCACCAAGGTCGAAGACGACCCGGTGCAGATCTACACCCGCGGCGCCGCGATCGGCATGCCGGTGCTGTACGTGCCGGACATCCACATCTCCGCGACCGTCCTCGCCGGGAGCTGATCGACATGGCCAAGCTCGTCAAGGCCGTGCACGTCAAGGACCCTGACCGCTCCCGCACCGTCCTCCTCCTACCCGGTGAGGAACCGGAGCCGCGCCTCGCGGCCCTGATCACCAACCCGGACGCCTGGGAGGACGGCAAGCTGCCCAACGCCGAAGAGGAGTCCGCCGACGACGACTCCGACAAGGACAGCGACGGGGACGACAAGCAGGCCGCACCCGCGGCCAAGAAGACGGCCCCCAAGCGGGCCACCAACCGGTCACGGGGCCGGGACGCCGCCGGCGAGGGCAACGGCGGCGACTAGCGGAGTGCGGGCCCGCCCACAGTGGTGGGGGCGCCACCCGACGGGCCCGCACCCGCACACCCCCTTCCCCCCCGCATCGACCCCGCCTGGAGGATCCGTGGACGCCGCAGTGCAGCACTGGCTGTTCGCCCAGCTCGGCAAGACCACTGACCTCGCCGACCTGACCGCCCGCTACACGCGGCTAGGCACCGCACGCGCGGTCGCACTCGAAGTTCTCCGCGAGCGCTACGCCGACCTCCTCGTGAACCCCACCGGCGTCACCGTGTCCAACGTCGTCGCCATCAACACCACAGCCAACCTCGCCGCGTACGAACGACAGATCGCCGCCCTCGAGGCCGGCGACCCGCCCGCGCCCGACGAAACAGCCCCGGCAACGGATGACCCGACCATCGGTTACATCCTGCTGAAGGCACGGCCTCGCCGATGACTACGCCCACCCGCCAGCGCACCGACGACGATCGTGCCGCCCTCCTCGCCCTCATTGCTGCCATGGGCGGCGACCTGACCCGGCAGTGGCAGCGCCTCACCATCGCTCAGGACAAGCTGCTGCGCTCCCTCGAACGGCTCCGGCCCGGCCGCGGCGCCACCACCAAGATCCGCCCGCTCGTCCTCGCATTCCAGCAGGAGGTCGGCGAGTTCGACCGCCTCACTCGCGCCCTGGCCACTCGCTGGGCTGCCCAGGACCTTCCCGTCGCCTACCGTGATGGTGCCCTCCAAGCCCTCCGCCGCGCGCACACGGACATCACCCGATTCCAGTGGACCGCCGACCATCAGGCCGCGCTCACCGCGCTCACCGCGACCTTCTACACAGACCTGATCGGCCGGATCACCGAGGCCGTCCGTCGCGCGCAGGCCTTCGCCCGAGCCGCGCAGGACGCTACCCGCGACGTCACCCTCGGCCGCGCCCACGCTGGCATCGACTCCGCATCCCTCGTCCGCACTCATCCGCTGTCGACGATCGTGTACCGGGACAGCTCACGGCACCCCGTGAAGGACTGGGCGACTTCCGCGCTCACCTACCAGGGCGTCGTCACGGCGAACCACGGCGCGATCAACACCGGCCGCTACGACCTCGATGCTTCCTGGTTCCAGTGCGTCGATGGGCCCGAGTGTGGATTCGTCAGCCACCCCGATACCGATCACGCCGACGGCACGATCCGGTCCGCTGAGGACGCTGAGGCGTATCCCGTGGCCCACCACGGCTGTATCCGCTTCTGGATCCCCCGCCCCGACCTGAACGGCCGAACCGACCTCGTCTCCGGAGATCCCGCATGACCGAGCAACCCATCGGCCCAATCCTCGACGGGCTTGGCACCACCATCGATCTCGACGAAGGCGACCTGGTCGCGTCGGCCATGGTCATCGCCAAGGTGATCGAACCCAATGGTGACGTGTCGCTGTCCTTCTGTCTCAGTGAAGGCCTGTCGTGGGTGGAGCAGAACGGCTTGTTGGCATCCGCGCAGCAGATCATGAACCAGACCACCATCGGACGGCGAGGGGATGACGCGTGAACGTCCCCAGCGATCCGACCGCACACGGCGTCCGCATCGACGCGCAGCCCGGCCAAGCCGACATCCGCATCGGCGGCACCCTGATCCCCTCCGGCCACGTCATCGGCTACCAGATCGAGCACTCCATCGCCGACGCCCTGCCCATGCTGCTGCTCCACACCCGGCAGGCCGAAGGTGCCGTCTGGGAAGGCCTTGCCCGCGTCGCGGTCGCCGTGCAGCGGGACCCCGGGGAGGCGACCGCAGCCTTTCTGCGCGGCATCGACCCAGCCGCCCTGCAACGCGCTGCCCTGGACCGCCCTGACCTGGATGGCGGGAAGCACGGCGTCACCGAGGCCATCCTGCGGCAGCTCGCAGAGTGGGCGGAAGGGAAGGCCTGACCATGCCAGGACTGGACGCTGCCCTTACTGGGGTCATCGCGTGGATCGGCGACAACCTGCTGATCGACACCATCCGCATCCAACTCCCCACCACCGAGGAGCCCGTCCTCAACCCGGACACCGGTGAACTGACCCGGCCCGCTGGCGAGGTCCTCTACGAGGGGCCGGGGGCCGTGCAGAGCACCGCGCAGACCGCCCTGTCCTCCAGCCCCGCCGCATTGCAGCCGTGGACGCTGGAAACCACCAGCCGCTTCCAACTCCTCACCCCGCTCACGGCTCCCATCCCACCCAAGGACGCCCTCATCACCGTCGTGCAGGTCCACAACCCAGCCAACACGGCACTCATCGGCCGGTCCTGGGTGTGCCAGGACCCCGGCCGCGCCGCCACCATCGAAGTCGTCCGCGTGACGCCGCTGGACATGCTCCAGGACCGCGGGGACACCGAATGACGCCCGAACAGTTGGCCGTCCGTCTGGAGGCGTCCGCGAAGCGCGTCGGACCGGCTATCGCCCGCGGTGTCGAGCACACCGGCACCCTCGGCCAGGCCCGGATCCGCGGCAACGCGTCCGGCCGGCCCGGCCCGAACGTCATAACCGGCGCCTACCGCAACTCATGGCAGAGGGAGACGCGGCGTCTGCCACACGGCGCGATGTGTACTCTCGGCACGAACGCTCCGCAGGCATGGCGGCTTGAAGCCGGGTTCGTCGGAACGGACAGTATCGGTCGCACCTACGCGCAGCCGCCGTTTCCGCACGTTCAACCTGCGCTGCCGTTCATCGAGGCCACGCTGATGGCGCAGATGCGGTTCGCTGTCGCGGAGATCCTCGCATGATCAGCAGCCGAACCGTCACCGACGCGGTCGCCGCCATGCTCGCCACCGGCAGCGGAAAGCCCGTCGGGAAGGGACGCCAGCCTGCTGGGAACCCGGCCGCCTACTACATTCTGTGGCGCATCGACCGGCAGACGTACGGCGCCCCGTATTCCGACCGCAACGAGGACGCGACCCTCGTCTACCAGGTCACCAGCGTGTCCGCCCCCGACCCCCGAAACCCCGACTCCTTCGGCACGCAGGACCAGCTGGAGTGGCTCGAGGACAAGGCCCGCGACGTCATCCTCGGCCGCGACCCGACCACCGGACTGTGGCTGCACACCCTGACCGTGCCCGGCGCCCGCATCATCAGCCGCGAGCCCGACACGGAAGCGGGGGGAACACCGGACCCATCGGATGGAATCATGAGCAGTGCCAGCCGGTACACACTCCGGCTGACCAGCCCCTGACGCTGGTCACGGCACAGACCGCACCGCGGCGGGACCCCACGCGGACGCCACACCACAGTGGCCGCCACCCATACACCACGTGTAAGGGGCCAGGTCCCAGCAGGACGTACGGCCCCGGGAATCTAGGGGCCCACGAATGCCGGTCAAGAAGTACATGCGGCGCGGCACGTCGAAGTTCTACTTCGTGCCGACGATCGCCGCCACCACCATGATCCCCACCCGGTCCGAGCTGAACGCCGGCACCGAGTTCTCCGAGTACATCGCCGCGATGGACGGCTGGACCGTCACCAACAACGAGATCGAAACGCCGAACATGGCGGACACCTACGACTCGACGATCCCCGGCTCGGACAAGGCCGACAGCTCCAGCTTCACCTTCTACGAGGACGAGGTTGACGCCGACCTCGAGCAGACGTTCGCCAAGGGCACCACCGGCTACGTCGTCATCCTCCGTAAGGGTGACGTCCCCGGCAACAACAGCATGGACGTTTTCCCGATCCGTGTCGCCTCTCAGTCGCCGCAGTACACCGCTGACAACGAGGCCGCCAAGTTCATGGTGACCTGCTCCATTACCTCCCGGCCGCTTCAGGGTGCGCCCGTGCCGCTCGCCGGCACTGACGAGGTGCAGACCATCACCATCACCGGCACCCCGACCGGCGGCACGTTCGCGCTCACGTTCAACAGCCAGACGACGTCCGCTATCGCGTACAACGCCAACGCGGCGGCCGTGCAGGCTGCGCTTGAGGCGCTGTCGAACATCGCGCCCGGCGACATCACCTGTGCCGGCGGCGCACTGCCCGGCACCCCGGTCACGGTCAACTTCGGCGGCGGCGTCTACGACGGCACGAACGTCCCCCAGATGACCGCGTCCGGCTCGTTCACCGGCGGCACCAGCCCCGCCGTCACGGTCACCACCACCACGCCCGGCGGCTGACACCCCCGCCTACCGCTTCCCCAGCTCCCGGCCGGACGCCCCACGCGTTCGGGAAGGGGCGCCTGCGGGC